>CAVQMF010000003.1:0-813922 GCA_963713565.1 uncultured Actinomycetota bacterium
GATCACGAAGGCGTAGCGGGTCCCGGCGTACCCGGAGAGCGCCGAAGCCTGATTCGTCGTCCCCGTCTTCGCACGGACGACGCCGCGCGCCGGCGCTCGCTCCATGCGGTTCTCGGTGCCGTTCTCACCCGCGACCGCCAGCGAGTGCCAGAAGACGGCCCGAAGCTCGGTGTTGTTCCAGGCGGCGACGAGCAGCGACACGAGCGCCCGCGCCGTCAGGCGGTCGTCGAGCGACAGGCCGGACCGGTCCGCTATTCGCACCCCTGCCAACGGCACGCCGGCGGCCGCGAGGTCGTGAAGCGCAACCGCGGCGCCGGCGGCTGTCGTTCCGCCGCCGCCCAGCTCGGCGCCAAGCTGCTTCAACATCAGCTCGGCGGTGAGGTTGTCGCTGTCTCGGTCCATCTCCTGCAAGACCTTGGGCAGCGCCGCCGACTCGACGTGAGCGAGCGCGTACGCGCCGGTCGGCGCCCACCCGACGCTGGCGCGACCCGCAAGGATGCCGCGGGCCCGGAGCAGCTGAAGCGCCCCGCAGCCGCGAGGGCCGGTTGCAGCGAAAGGCGGCCGTGGTAGACGCCGTGGTCGACCACGAGGGCGGAGAGCGGCGGAGACTCGAAGAGGAAGAACGACGACTTCCACCCGGGTGCGGTGCGCCGCTGGTCGAACCAGGACTCGTCGCCGACAACCCGGCCGTCGATGCGCTCGATCCCGGCGCGCTTCAGTTGCGCCGCGAGCCGCTTGAGGCCGAGTGAAGTCAAGGTCGGGTCGCCGAGCCCCTTCAGGTACACGTTGCCGTGCCACGTCGCCCGTCCTGGAAGCCGGGGGAGACGAACCTCGGTGCGGAAGCGATAGCCGACGCCCAGGGAGACGAGCGCCGCGTAGGTGACCATCAGCTTCTCGTTCGAAGCGGGCGCGAGCGAGCTGTCGGCGTTCCGGCTCGAACACAGGGCCGCCCGTTCGACAGATCGATCGCGATCGCCGCGGAGGTTGCCGGGTTGCTGCCCGGCACGGCGAGGGCGTGGGCAAGCCGGGTCGGTCAGCGGCGCGGCGGCGTGCGCGAACGGCGCCGGCACGAGACACAGGAAGACGACGACGACGACGAGACCCCGGCGCACGCGTCCATTGTGCCGCCGCCTCCGGTTGGGCCTTCACCGCGCCGAAGATGGGCCGTGCGGCCCTTGCCCGGCAACCCGCGGCCGCCGAATTCGACGGTCGATGGGCGATCTCTACGACCGGATCTCCGAGCTGATCGCCGCGCCCGACGGGACCTGGTCGGGATCGACCGCACCTTGACCGACGGGTACGCGCGCACCTGGCGCTCGAGGCCGAACGGTTGCAACTTGAACGGCGCCTGAGCGAGGCGGCGCAGAGCTTGCAGCCGGGCGACCCGGCGGAGCGGGTGATCGAGTTGTCGGAGATCGCCCGTCGGCTCGACGGCTACACCGGCGAGCTCGGCGACCTGCGGGGCCGGCTCAGCGAGCTCCCGCCGGCTGCGCGCCTCAGACGAGCCCGCCGCACCGCGTAGACCGCGGCCTGGATCCGGTTCTCGATCTGGAGCTTCATCAGGATGTTCGAGATGTGGTTCTTGACCGTCTTCGGGCTGATGTGCAGCTCGGCGGCGATCTGGGCGTTGTCCTTGCCGTTCGCGATCAGCTTCAGCACCTGGATCTCGCGGTCGGAGAGCTCCGACCGGATCGTCTCGGCGTCGCGCTGCGACGCGCTCGTCGCGCGGACCCGCTGCAGCACCTTCGACGCGATCGTCGGCGAGATCAGCGACTCGCCGACGGCCGCCGCGCGGATGCCCGGCCATCAGCTCCTGGATCGAGGCGTCCTTGAGCAGGTAGCCGCAGGCGCCGGCGAGGATCGCGTCCATCACGTCGGCGTCCTGGTCGGAGATCGTCAGCACGAGCACGCGCGTGAGCGGCGCGATCATCGTGATCTGGCGCGTCGCCTCGACACCGCTGATCCCCGGCATGTTCAGGTCCATGACGACGACGTCGGGGCGAGCTCGCGGATCAGCGCTGAGCGCCTCGGTGCCGGTGTCGGCCTCGCCGACGACGTCGACGCCCTGCTCCTCGAGCAGGTTGCGCAGCCCCGTGCGGAACAGGTCGTGGTCGTCGACGAGCAGCACGCGCGGGGATCGGCGGGTCTCGGGTCGGTGCTCGCTGCGGTCTCGCTCAGCGTCGGGCCTACCTGGGCGCTGGGCCCGGCAGCGTAGACGAGTCTAGTGGAGCGTCGATCGTGACGGTGCGCCGGCCCCAGGCGTTCGCCTGCGCGAGCGTCGGGAACCAGAGGTCGATCGTCGCGCCGATGACGGCGCCGCCGGTGTCGGCGGCGACGGCCTCGCCGTAGCCCGGGATCGTCATGTGCGTCCCGAGCGGGATCACCGACGGATCGACAGCGACGACGCCCCAGCCGACGCGGCAGGCCGCTCGCCGTGTGCGCCCGGCAGCGAGTAGCCGGTCGCGGTCACGGTCAGCGTCCGCCCGGCGCTCGCGGCGCGGTCGGCGCCGCCGTCGTCGGCGCGTGGCTACCGGTGCGTCGCCGTCGCGGCCGCGGCGAGCGCGTCGCTCCGCACCTGGGCGGCTTGCGCTCTGCGCTCGAGCGAGGAGATCTGCTGGTCGTTCAGCTGCCGCTGCGCGGCGAGCGCAGCGAGGTAGCGACTGTCGGGCGGCCCGCGTCTGCGCGAGCGAGTCGGCGGTCGCCTCGCGCCTGCGGCTGCGCTGCCGCGAGTCGCGGCCTGGCGTCGCGGCAAGACGCCCGGCGCGCAGCCGTCAGCGAGGCCCGCGGCGCGACTTCGATCTGCGTGGACGACGTCCTCGCTCTGCGCCGTCATCCGGCTCAGGTTGTCGAGGCTCGAGAGCGCCTCGTCGAGGCTCTTCGAGCCGAAGATGATCTCGAGCGGCTCGACGTCGCCCTGCTCGTACAGCAGCCGGAGGCGGGCTGCGAGCTGCCGCTGGGCGATCGCGATTGCCGCGGCGCGCGATCTCGAGCTGCGTGCGGTCAGGTCGGCGCGCTCGGCCCGCAGCGAGCTCGCGGCTGCGGTCGAGCGAGGCGAGTCGCGTCCGCGGCGGCGACGAGCCGCTGGTCGAGCGAATACAGCTGCAGGACAGCCGAGCGCGAGCGCGAGCGCCAGCGGTCGTTTTGGGCTTGCAGCGACGGCGCAGAGTGCGACGGACCCGCGCCAAGCCGAGTGCGGGCGCCGCCAGGACGACCAGGGCGATGGCGGCGAACGGCAAAGCAGCGCCGCCGCGGCGTGTGTGCCTGCCCAAGCACGGAGCGGGACCGTACCAGGTTCCGGGAAGGAACACACCTCCCGACGGAGAATTGGGTGTGTTTTGCCACGATTTCGGCAGATCTCGGTTGACGCTTGTCCGAAAAGCCTGCTAGCCTCGTGCACTCGTGACGTACCGGCCCCTCCCGGTGCGCCCGTCCCGGCCCCTGTCCGGGGTTTGTCATACGTAGGCTGGGGCAGGCGCCATACGTTCTCGCAGGGATCTGCATCGCCCTCGTGGCGGCAGTCCCCGCATTCGCCGACCCCTCGGTCGCGGCGAAGCGTGCCGAGGCGCAACAGGTGATGGGGCAGCTGCAAGCCTGTCCGACTCGCTCGAGCGCGCCCGCTCGCAGTACGACGCGTCGAACGGCGCAGCTGCGCGAGGATTCAGCGCGACCTGCGCGAGAACCGGCGGGAACTGCGTGTCGCCCGGCACAATCTGAAGACGAGCCAGGCCGCGATCGCGGCCCGGCTCGTCTCGCTCTACACGTCGGAGCAGGCCTCGACCCTCGAGGTGATCCTCGGCGCCCGCAGCCTGGACGACATGATCAACCGGCTCGACAACGCGAAGAGCGTCACCGACCTCGGATGCGAACGTCCTCGGCCAGGTCAAGAGCTTCCGTACCGCCGTCCAGCGGAACGGCGCGGCGCTTGACGACCGCGCAGGCAGCCCAGCGTGCGGGTGGTCGCCGAGCGCGCCGCCGCCAAGCAGGCGATCGAGTCGAAGCTCGCCCAGCAACAGTCGCTGCTCTCTCGATCAAGGGCAGATCGCGTCGATGGTCGCCGCCGAGCAGGCCCGCCAGCTCCAGATGGCCGCAGGCCGCCCAGGCGCGCGTCGCTCGCCGCCCATCGCGGCCCTCCAGCCGAACGGCCGACACGGTCGTCGGCATCACCGCGTCAGGCGCCGGACGCGTTGACCGTCGTCGCTCCGCCGTCGACGCTACGGCGGTGTCGTCGGGCGTCGCGATGTCGGCAGCTCGGCAAGCCGTACGTCTGGGCGGCCGCCGGCCCGGGGCTTCGACTGCTCCGGGCTCGTCGATGTAGGCCTACGCGCAGGTCGGCGTGTCGCTGCCGCACTCGACGCTACGCGCAGTACAGCATGGGCGCGCCGGTCTCGCAGGATCAGCTCGCAGCCCGGCGACCTCGTCTTCTTCGACGGTCTCGGCCACGTCGGCATCTACATCGGCGGCGGCCAGTTCGTGCACGCGCCGCACACCGGCGACGTGGTGAAGATCTCCAGCCTCGACGACGGCTGGTACGCGTCGACCTACGTCGGCGCGCGGCGGATCCTCTAGCCGCTAGTCGCGCGTAGAGCGCTTCGACGTCGCTCGGCGAAGTGCTCGAGGATCACCTTGCGTCGGAGCTTCAGCGTCGGCGTCAGCTCGTCGTGCTCGAGCGAGAAGTCGCGCGGCAGGATCGCGGAAGCGCTTGATCTGCTCGAACCGCGAGCGGCTCGGCGTTGACGGCGTCGACGGCGCTCTGGCCGACGGCGTGCGCCTCGTCGGCTCGCTCGGTGGCGCGGCGTCGGGGTCGAGCGTGATCAGCGCCGCGAGGTAGGGCCTGCGGTCGCCGACCACGAGCGCCTGCGAGACGATCGTCGTGGGTCTTCAGCTCGTTCTCGAGGTTCTGCGGCGCGACGTTCTTGCCGCCGGCGGTGACGATGATGTCCTTCTTCCGGTCGGTGATCACGAGGAATCCGTCCGCGTCGAGGTGGCCGACGTCGCCGGTGTGGACGAACCCCTCGTCGTCGAGCACCTCGGCCGTCGCCTCCGGGTCGCTTGTAGTAGCCCGGCGAAGACCGTGTTCGAGCCGGATCAGGATCTCGCCGTCCTCGGCGATCTTAGCTCGACGCCCGGCAGCGGCTTGCCGACCGTGCCGAACTTGAAGTCGTCCGGCCGGTTGACGTCGTCGCGGCCGTCGTCACTCGGTCAGGCCGTAGCCCTCGAGGATCAGGATGTCGATCGCGTGGAAGAACTCGGCGATCTCGCGCGAGAGCGGCGCGCCGCCGGCGATCGCGAGCCGCAGCCGGCCGCCGAGCCGCTCCTTCACCTTCGAGTAGACGAGCCTGTCGGCGAGGCGATGCTGCCGCGCGAGCCGTCGCGGGCACGGGCTGCTTCGCCTGGCGCAGCTCCGACACGTCGCTGCCGACGCGAGCGCCCAGTCGATCAGCTGGCGCTTGCACGCCCGTCTCGGCGTCGAACTCGCGCGACGACGGCCGTGTAGATCTTCTCGTAGACGCGCGGCACGCTCGGGAAGAGCGTCGGCCGCACGCGCGGCAGCTCCGCGGCCGCCCGCAGCGGATCGGGCAGGAACGCGATCGTGAAGCCGATGTACGCCGCCGAGAGATGCAGCAGGCGCCCGAAGTTGTGCGCGAGCGGCAGGTAGAGCAGCATCACGTCGCCGGGCTGCGTCAGGCGCTCGTCCATCTCGTCAGCCTTCTCGACCATCGCGTAGTAGTTGCGGTGGCGGATCATGCAGGCCTTCGGCGGCCCGGTCGTTCCCGACGTGTAGATGAACGTGAAGAGGTCGTCCTCGTCGATCCGCTCGCCGCGCTCGCGCAGCGCGTCGGGTGCTCGGCTGCGTACGCGCGTCCGCGGGCGCGCAGGTCGTCGAGGTCGGCGAAGGAGAGCACGTGCGCGACGCGTCGCGCCCCTCGACCTTGGCCCGCTGCTCGTCGTCCTCGACGAGCACGCCGACCGCGTCCGAGTGCTCGAGGACGTACGGCACGTCCCGCGGCGAGCTCGTTGGCGTAGATCGGCGCGCCGACGGCGCCGACGAGCGCGAGCGCGAAGTCGAAGAGCGCCCACTCGAGGCTCGTTCGCCCCAGGAGCGCGAACGCGTCGCCCTTGGGATGCCGAGCGCGAGCAGGCCGTTCGCGAGCTCGTCGACGCCTCGGCTGCCTCGGCCCACGAGACCGGGCTGCCACTCGCCGTCGCCCTCGTGCAGGTAGGCCGGATCCGGGCGCTCCGGCGGCGGCGGCGTCGCGCCAGAGATTCGCGATCGTCCGCTGATCCGCCACGAGCCGCAGATCTAGCTCGGAGGAACCGTCGAAGCGAGCACGAATCCGCCTCGTCCCTCTACACTTTCCCCTGCAGATGCGTACAACCTGGAACGGCTCAGTCAGCTTCGGCCTCGTCAACATCCCCGTCGGGCCTCGCGCCGGCGACGAAACCCGCCGCGCGCCAGTCGGACGTCTCGTTCCGGATGCTGCACCGCGAGTGCGGCACGCCGATCAAGCAGAAGCGCTGGTGCCCGGTGCACGAGCGCGACGTCGGGTCCGACGAGATCGTCAAGGGCTGGGAGGTCGCGAAGGGCCAGTTCGTGATCGTCGAGGACGCCGACCTCGAGGCGATCGAGCAGCGCGACACTCGCGCTCGATCGAGATCAGCCGCTTCGTCCGCATCGAGGAGGTCGACCCGGTCTTCTTCGACCGCACCTACTTCCTCGTTCCCGCGGGCGCCGCGGCGCGCGCCGGCCGTACGTGCTGCTGCTCGAGGCGATGAAGGAGGCCGGAGGTGGCGGCGCTCGGCCGGTTCGTGCTTGCCGGCAAGGAGAAGCTCTGCCTGATCCGGCCGATGGGCGACGCGCTCGCGCTCGAGACGCTGTTCGTCGGCGAGGACGTGAAGCTCGCGGCCGAGATCGATGAGGCCGTCGCGGACGCGGAGGTGAAGAAGCCCGAGCTCGACCTGGCGCAAGCAGATCATCGCGTCGCTCGCGGCGCCGTTCGACCCCGCCGAGCTGCACAGCGAGTACCGCGCGACGCTCCGGGCGCTGCTCGAGGCGAAGCTCGCCGGCCAGGAGATCGCGGTCGCCCGGAGCCTGCGAGCCGAGCGCCGGTCGTCGATCTGATGGAGGCGCTGCGCGCCTCGGTCGCCGCAGCGTCGAAGAAGCCCGCCGCGAAGAAAAGGCCGCGGCGTCTCTCGCAAGGAGACCGCCGCGGCCCGTAAGTAACGCGCGCAGCTAGTGCTCGGGCCGGCTGCGCCCCGATCGCCTGCAACTGGGCTGAGAACAGCGTCTTGTCGATCTTCCCTTGGTAGATCGGCACGTCTCCTCGAGGCAAATGCGGATCACGTCCTCACGATCCATGCCGGTCTCCTTCGACAGCTCGTCCGGCGTCAGGTGATTTGCCATCTCGCTCCTTCCCCATCGGTCGTCGCTCGAAGCACGAAAAAGCCCGCCGCGCACAAGGCGCAGGCGGGCTGGTCATCAAGTCCTCTTGGCGCAGGACGGGAAGCTTCAATCGCTTCGCCCTGTCGCCCACAAGCTCATAGTCGACACACAATAATCGAACGCGATGACGGATGCGAGCAGCCTTCTGCCGGGTCTCGACGAGACCTTCGTCGAGCACCGCGGCATCCGGATGCGGGTCTTCACCGGCGGTGACGGCCCGCCGCTCCTCCTGATCCACGGTTACGGCGGCGCGGCCTGGAACTTCAGCGAGCTGGCGCCGCTCCTGCCCGGCCGGCGGCTCCTGATCCCCGATCTGCCCGGCCATGCGGGCTCCGGCCCTCTGCCGGCCTCACCGACGATGGCCGCCTACGCAGACGCGGTTGCCGCCTGCTTACCCGAGGAGCCCGTTGACGTGTTCGGCCATTCGCTGGGCGGGGCGGTCGCGCTCCGCCTCGCCGAGCGCAGGCCCGACCGCGTGCGGCGGATGGTGCTGGCCGCAGCCGCCGGGATCACGAGCGCGACGCGGCTCTCGGAGCTGACGATCACGCTCATCGGGCTGATCCAGCCGGCGCGGATCGCGGGCAGGCGAGTCGACCGGATCGCGCGCTCGCCGCGGCTCCGCCGGCTCGTTTTCGGCGGGTTCGAGGTCTCGAACCCGGCGCTGCTCACCGAGCGGTCGGTGCACGGCCTGTTGCGCGGCCCGGCGATGCACACCGATGCGCTGGGAGCGGGTCGCGCGCTGTCGGCCGACGACCCCCGCCGAGACCTCGACCGGGTTCGCTGCCCGGTGCTCGTCCTCTGGGGCGGCCGTGACCGGCAGGTGCCGCTCGAGGACGGCTTCGAGTATGCGCGCCGTTTGCGTGCGCCCGTGCGCGTGATCGCCGACTGCGGGCACCTGCTGATCTCCGAGCGCCCCGACGCCTGCGCGAGGGCTGCGCTCGAATTCCTCGGGTAACCTGTGCCGTTCTCGGGGTGTGGCGCAGCCTGGTAGCGCGCTCCGTTCGGGTCGGAGAGGTCCGGAGTTCGAATCTCCGCACCCCGATACGACAAACGCACGAGCCTGGTTCGGCGGACTGCCGGGCCAGGCTCGGGCTATCGTCGCCCGGGTGATCCGCGCAGTCGTCTTCGACGTCGACTTCACGCTCGCCCAGCCGGGGCCGAGCCTCGGTGCCGAGGGGTACCGGTCGCTCGGCGCGCGCTACGGGCTCGAGCTCGACCCGGCCCGCTACGACGCGGCTCGGCTCGCCGCATTCGAGACCCTCGAGCGGGACCCGGAGCTCGAGCACGACGAGGAGACCTGGATCCTCTTCACGCAGCGGATCGTCGAAGGGATGGGCGGCCGTGGTGACACCTACGGCTGCGCTGCCGAGATGACGCGGGCCTGGGAGCACGCGGATCACTTCGAGCTGTACGCCGACGCCTTGCCGACGCTCGCCGACCTTCGCGCGAGGGGCCTGCGGCTCGGGCTGCTTTCGAACACGGCGCGCGACCTGGAGCAGTTCGTCGCCCACCATTCACTCGACGTCGACGCTGTCCTGACCTCGCGCGTCCACGGCAAGACGAAGCCGCACGCCGCGATCTTCAAGCACATGCTCGACCAGTTGGACGTCGCGGCGGACGAGGCTGTGATGGTCGGCGATTCCCCGGAGGACGACATCGAAGGCGCCGTCGCGGTCGGCATGCGCGCCGTCCTGATCGACCGCGACGATCGCCACCCCGGCGTCAGCGACCGGTTGACGGACCTTCGCGCACTGCCGGTCGCACTCGGCCTCATCTAAGCTCAATTCGTGGGTTGGCTCCTCTGGGTGCTGATAGCGGTCGCGCTGGCGGTCGGCGAGATGCTCACGCCGGGGCTGTTCTTCCTCGGGCCCGTCGCGCTCGCCGCCGGAGCGGCCGCGGTCGGCGCCGCTGCTCGGCGCGGCACGCTCGGCTCCTGATCGTCTTCATCGTCGGCTCCGTCGCCTCGCTCGGGATCCTCCGGCCGATCGCGCGCAGCCACCTCCGGCATGCCCGCGCTGTCGCGCACCGGCACCGCCGCGCTGTCGGCGCGCAAGGGCGTTGTCATCGAGCGGGTCGACTGCAACGGCGGCCGCGTCAAGATCGGCGGCGAGGAGTGGTAGCGCGCGCGCATATCATCGACGACCAGGTGCTCGAGCCGGGGTCGCACGGTCGAGGTCATCCAGATCGAGGGCGCGACCGCGCTCGTCTACGAATAGGAGGAGCTCGATGGCTCGCGCTGATCGTGCTCGGAGTGGTCGCTGCTCTTCATCCTGCTCGTGCTGGCGCAGACGGTCCGGATCATCCCGCAGGCGCGCGCCGGCGTCGTCGAGCGGCTCGGCCGCTACTCGCGCACGCTGACGCCGGGCCTGACGATCGTCGTCCCGTTCATCGACCGGGTCGAGCCGCTGATCGACCTGCGCGAGCAGGTCGTGTCGTTCGAGCCGCAGCCCGTGATCACCGAGGACAACCTCGTCGTCTGGATCGACACGGTCATCTACTTCCAGGTCACCGACCCGAAGGCGGCGACCTACGAGATCGCGAACTACGTCAACGCGATCGAGCAGCTGACGGTCACGACGCTGCGCAACGTGATCGGCGGCATGACGCTCGAGAAGACGCTCACCTCGCGCGACGACGATCAACGACCAGCTGCGCGGCGTGCTCGACGAGGCGACCGGCAAGTGGGGCATCCGGGTCAACCGGGTCGAGCTGAAGTGCGATCGACCCGCCGCCGTCGATCCAGGACACGATGGAGAAGCAGATGCGGGCCGACCGCGAGAAGCGCGCGGCGATCCTGCAGGCCGAGGGCATCAAGCAGGCGCAGATCCTCACCGCCGAGGGCGAGAAGCAGTCGGCGATCCTGCAAGGCCGAGGGCCAGAAGCAGTCCGCGATCCTCGCAGCCCAGGGACAGGCGGAGGCGATCGGCACCGTCTTCAAGGCGATCCACGACGGCAACCCGGACCCGCAGCTCCTCGCCTACCAGTACCTGCAGGTGCTGCCGCAGATCGCGCAGGGGGACGCCAACAAGGTGTGGGTGATCCCGAGCGAGCTGACGTCCGCGCTCGGGGGGATCAGGGAGCGGCTCCTGCCGCAAGGGGAGGACAAAGACGCTACAAAGTGAGGGATGCGGTTCGGCAGCCCGGCTGCCGATAGCGGCTGTACCTCTTGACCCTCAAGCGCCTCCTCAACTCCGGCTTCGTGCTGGTCGCTCTCGCGGTGACGGCACTCGTGGCGCGCCACTTCGCGCATAGCGGGTGGCCTTTGCACCGTGCCAACCTCTGGCTGGTCTCGCTCGCCGCCGTCATCTTCCTGGGCGCGTATGCGGCCAAGGCTTGGGGCTGGCAGCGGCTGTTCCGGACGGAGCAGCGGCCGGCCGTGCTGACGCTCGCCGCGGCGGGCGGCGCCGCCTCCGTGGGCGGGATCGCGCTGCCCGGCCGGTGTGACGAGGTGATCCGCGTCGCCGTCGTCCGGCGTTGCCGCAGACGGACTGCGAGTTTCGGAGCCGTCGCTCTCTCCATCTTCCTGCTCGGGCTGATCGACAGCGCAGCGATGTCGCCGCTTGCGGCGGTCGCGCTCTCGATCGAGCATGTCGGCGGCTGGTTCCAGGCCGGCCTGGCCGTGGTCGTCGTCGCCGGCGTCGCCGCCGCGGCTGTCGTGCTGATGCTGCCGCGCCTGACCAACCTTCGGTGGATCGCCCGCTTCCGCATCGCTGGCTATATGCGCGACAACGCCACGTCACCGCGCGAGGCGATGTGGGCGTGGGGCGCCGTCGCGACGTCCTGGGTGCTTCGCTCGCTGGCCACCTTCGTCTTGCTGGCCGCGCTCGGGCTCGGTACCGACTTCGCCCTCGCGCTCGCGTTCGTCTGCGCCTCGGCGGCGTCAGCCGTCTTGCCGGTCGCACCCGCCGGAGCTGCCGTGCAGGCTGGTGCGGGCGCCGCGATCCTCGTCGCTGCTGGCATGCGGAGCGAGGATGCGATCGCCTTCGGAATTGCCGCTCAGGCGCTGGTGATCGCCGCCGGCGCGACGTGCGTGCTCGCCCTCGCAGCGTGGCACGCCCAGGCGCGGTTCGTGCCCTCGCGCTTCAGCAGGTAGGCGACGACTGGCAGGTGCGGAGGACCCGCACCGACGGCACGCCCGCACGCCACGTCAGCCGGATCCGCACCGAGGCCGCGTCGTTGTCGTAGCGAAGCTCGTGCAGCCGCATCGAGGCGTTGACGCGGTGTGAGAGGTCGTAGACGCCACCGGGAACGTTGGTGACGTCGACGTTCTGGCCGTGGAAGAAGGCCGGATAGCGGTCGGTGTACCCGGGCGATGTTCCCATCGTCACCCGCCTCGCCTCGGGATGGAACTGCTCGCAGTCGCCGAGAAAGACCGGGTGCCGCCCAGGGTACAAGCCGGGAGCCGTGCCCCAGTGGTCGGCCAGGCAGAAGCCGCTCTTCCGGTCGCGTACGAGCGTGCGTCCGGCGAGCGTTCTTAGCTCGAACGAGTCGAATCGCATCAGGTGCCAGTGGTGATGCGGCGGCGAGTTCGTATACCGAAACTCTGCGACGCGGCTGTACGTCCGCGTCCTCCTGTTCGCGAGCCGGACGCGCTGCGTGCCGATCATCCGCTTCGAGCCCGGCGGGCGGACTCCGACCAGCACCGAGCTGCCCGGGCCGAGGTTGTCGACCAGGGAGGTGAAGCCGAGCTGCCACGCACCCGGTGCGCCGGCGATCACAAGGCCGCTCGGCGCGCGCTGGTCGAAGTCCGGCAGCAGCTCGCGCACCTTGAGCCGCGCCCGCCAGGCCGGCTGCGAGCCTCGGTGATAGCGCTTCCCCGCGATGTAGATGACGCCGTCACGGACCCAGGCGAGCCGTCCGTCGGGCGACCAGTCCGGTTCGGTGCCCGTCGCCACGGCATTGCCGCCGACCACGATCTGATCGTCGCGCACGACGGCGAGTCGGCCGTCCGGGGCGTAGGCGGGGTCGGTCCCGGCGCCGGCGTCTTTCTGCGCGCCGCCGTACCACCAGCGGGCCGTGTAGGTCTCGCCGTCGCGGTCGAACGCGAGGCGTTCGCCGTCGGGCGACCAGTCCGGGTGCGACCCTCGTGCGAGCCGCCGCTCGTCGAGGCCGTCGGCTCGCACGGTCCAGACCCAGCCCGCGCGCACGAACGCGATCCGGCGCCCGTTCGGTCCCCAGGCCGGCTGGTCGGCGATGTGGACGAGCAGGGTGCGATGCGTCCCGTCGCGGTCGGCCACCCAGAGGTTGCCGCGCATCACGTAGGCGATGCGCTCCGAGCTCGGGCTCCAGGACGGGGCGTAACCAACCGGCAGCACCTGCTGCGGGCCGATGTGAATGCCGAGCAGCGCGAACGCGATCGGCGCGACGCTACCCAAGCTCGCGTGCCGCTTCCTCGATCGTCAGGACCGGCCCGACGCACACGTCCTCGTGCTCGAGGAGGGGGAGCCAGTCGGCGAGCGGCCGCGTCGCGAAAGCGCGCGGCGAGCTCGGCGCACGCTCGCGGGTCGAGCGCGCCGTCGGCGAGGTCAGGCCGGCCGACGAGCTCGCAGAGGCGCGCGCCAGAACTTCGGCTCGAGCGCGCCGACCGTCAGGCACCGCCCATCGGCAGTCGCGTAGATGCGGTAGCAGGCGGCACCGCCGGTGAGCATGCGCGGGACGGGCTCGCCACCGAGGCGGTGCGCGACGAGCCGGTGCGAGCCGTGCGTCATCGAGACGACGATGCGGGCGCCCCGGCCGGTCCTTTCACGCTCGAGCAGCGCAGCGAGGACCTCGGTGACGGCGGCTGAGCGCTCCGCCGCCAGATCGGCCACCTGGATCGGCGGCAGGCCGGCGCCGTATCGGCCAGGACGCCCGCCCAGCCGAGGTAGTTGAGGTCGTGGCCCGCCTGCGGGGCGTGCGGGCCGCCCGCGCCGAAGCCGGTGAGCGAGCAGTAGACGACCCGCCGGGCGTCGTCGGGCCCGACGCCGAGCCGTTCGGAGACGCCGGGCCGGAAGCCTTCGAGCACGAGTCGGCGTGCGCAAGCGCCGTGCGAGCTCGGGCTCGGCTGCGGTCCCAGAAGACCGATTTCCTTGCCGGCGTTCAGCGCCTCGTACCAGCGGGCGCGCGGGCGCATCGGGTCGCCGTCGGGCGGCTCGATCTTGACGACCCGCGCGCCCAGACGCAGCAGCTCGCGGCTCGCGAACGGCCCGGGGAGGTAGCGCGTCAGATCGACAACGGTCAAGCCGGCGAGGGGCTGCACCGCGCGAACTAATTACGCTGCCCGTGCCATGTCCGAGCGACGACAGGATCGACAAGAGGCGAGTCCTCCTCGACGCCGCCGTGCGCGTCGTTCGCGGCGACATGGCTACCATGCCTCGAGAGTCGGCGACATCGCCGAGGAGGCCGGTGTCGCGCACGGCCTGCTCTACCACTACTTCAGCTCGAAGGAAGAGGTGCTCGAGACCATCTTCCGTGAGACCTGGACGAGCTCCTCGACGACCGTGCGCGATCGAGGCTCGGGCGCGCCGCTCGAGAGCAGCTCCGGCGGGTCGCGGCGATCCTGCTCCGCTCCTGGCGGCGCGACGCCGACCTCGTCCGCGTGCTCGTCCTCGAGGTGGCGCGGAGCGCCGAGCTCGGCCGTCGCGTCGGAGAGACACGACGTCTCGACGCGTTCGGTGAGATCAACGGAGCGGGCCAGGAGGGTGGAGAGTTCCGCGCAGGACCTCGACCCGCGGCTCGCGAGCGTGATCTTCTACGGCGCGATCGAGGAGATCCTGACGGGCTGGGTGCTCGAGCTGCCGGGCGAGGAGGAGGACGTCGATCGGGCGGTCGTGACCGTGGTCGGCGTCACCCACGACGGGCTCAGGGCGTGACCCGCGTCTTCAGCCCCAGCCCGGCGTAGGAGCGAAGCGAGTTCCAGGGCCTGTCCCCCGTCGTGTCCACAGTGGACATGACGGGGGACAGGCCCCTAGCCGTGTCCGTGCCGGACCACGTCACTTCGCCCACGTCTGGGGACAGGCCCCGGCCGTGGGCTCATCGGCCATCGCCTGTTGCGCCACGGCCAGGGGTCTGTCCCCAGACGTGCCGCGTCGGGACGTGGCCGAGCCCGCCGATGCGCGATCTCAGCTGTCGCGCTAGCGTCGTCCCGTGGCCCGCCAACCCCGCTCTTCACTCCCTCCGCAGGGCACTTACCACGTGACGAATCGCGGAGTCGAGCAGCGCGACATCTACCTCGACGACATCGACCGCCGGTCGTTTCTCTCCCTGCTCCGGCTCTCGACACGGCGGTTTCGCTGGAGCGTCGACGCCTACACGATGATGACGAACCACTTCCACCTCGTCGTCACGACCAAACTCGATCGGCTCTCCGACGGCATGCACCTGCTCGGCTTCCGGTACGCCCAGACCTTCAACGACCGCCACCTGCGAATCGGACATCTGTTTCAAGGACGTTTCGGGGCGAAGGCCGTCGAGGACGAGGCCTACTTCTTCGACCTCTGCGCCTACGTCTTCGAGAATCCCGTTCGCAGCCGGATCTGCGACCAGGCCGGCGACTACCCGTGGTCCGGAGGCGACTACTTCCCGCTGTTTCGTGGCCCGTCCGTCAGTCCGTGAGCGCCGGCAGGCCGTCGATCGACTCGGCGTTCTTCTCGCGGACGTAGTCGCGGACTTCGTCGTCTGTCTTTCGCTCCAGCCAGAGGGCGCGCTGCGGGCGCTCGTCGACGAAGTCCATCAACGGGACGCCGTAGCCGCACGAGTCCGAGATCCGATCGACGTGCACGCGGATCACGCCGCGGACGCCGTCGGCCGGGTCGTCGGCGACGAGCGCCTCGCCGCGCCCATGCAGGCGGACGATTCGCGGCGGGCCTTCGAACGCGCAGAGCATCAGGCAGATCCGGCCGTTCTCGCGCAGGTGGGCGACCGTCTCGGCGCCGCTGCCGACGTGGTCGACGTACTCGACCGTGCGGTCGTCGACGATCCGGAGCGTCCCGATCGGCCCCTTCGGGGAGACGTTGACGTGCCCGCCGTCACTCGGAGCGGTCGCGACGAAGAACAGCCGCTGCCGCTCGATCCAGCTCGCGAGCTTCGCGTCGATCGTCTCGTAGAGCTTTCCCATCCACCGATGGATAGCCGAAACGACGGCGCTCGGCTCGGTTACCATTCTTGACTGACTGGTCAATCAAGGCCTAGGAGCCCGGCATGGCAACCGTGGAGCAGTCCGTCGGGCGGCGTCTCGTTCGCACTGACCGACGAGCAGAGGAGCTGCGCGCCCTCGCGCGCGAGTTCGCCGAGAAGGAGATCCGGCCGAAGGCGGCCGAGTACGACGTCGCACATGACCCATCCGGCCGACGTGATCGCCAAGGCGCACGCGGTCGGCCTGATGAACCTCCACGTCCCGGCCGAGTACGGCGGCCTCGGCCTCGCGTCGTTCGAGGGCATGCTCGTCGGCGAGGAGCTGAACTGGGGCTGCTCCGGCATCGGCACCTCGCTCGGCGCAACGCGCTCGGGGCCGGCCCGGTGCTCGTCGCCGGCACCGAGGAGCAGAAGGCGCACGTGGCTGCCGCCGCTGATCGAGGAGCCGATCCTCTGCTCGTTCGGCCTCTCCGAGCCGGACGCCGGCTCCGACGTCGCGCGCATGAAGACGACCGCCGAGCGTCGCGGCGACGAGTACGTCCTGAACGGCTCGAAGACGTTCATCACGAACGCCGGTTACGCCGACGTGGACGGTCGTCTTCGCGAAGACCGACGCGTCGAAGGGCCACCGCGGCATGTCGGCGTTCATCGTCCCCATGGGCGCGCCGGGCGTGACGATCGAGCAGCACCTCGACAAGATGGGGCAGCGCGCGACCGACACCTCTGCGTTCGCGATGCACGGACGTCGTCGTCCCCGCGGCCAACCGGCTCGGCGAGGAGGGCGACGGTTTCAAGATCGCGATGCAGACGCTCGACTTCACACGGCCGGGAACGGCGATCGGAGCCGTCGGCGTCGCGCAGGCGGCCTTCGAGCTGGCGGTCGAGTACGCGAAGGAGCGCGTCACCTTCGACGCAGCCGATCGCGATGCACCAGGGCGTCAACTTCATGATCGCCGACATGGCGACGGAGATCGAGGCGGCGCGTCTGCTCACCTGGCAGGCGGCGTGGATGCTCGACCAGGGCGAGCGCGGCGACGCTCTACTCGTCGTTCGCGAAGCGGTTCGCCGCCGACACGGCGATGCAGGTGACGACCGACGCGGTGCAGGTCTTCGGCGGCTACGGCTACATGAAGGAGTACCCCGTCGAGAAGCTGATGCGCGACGCGAAGATGTTCCAGATCTACGAGGGCACCTCGCAGATCCAGCGGCTCGTCATCGCGCAAGGAGATCTTCATGCCGCGGGGGTAGGGGTAGGCTCGCGCCGATGGGCATCGAGATCGATCTGAGCGGGCGCGTCGCGCTCGTCACCGGCGGGTCACGCGGGCTCGGACGCGCCGACGCGCTGACCCTCGCGCGCGCCGGAGCCGATGTCGTGATCGCCGACCTGCTGCTCGAATCCGAGCTCTCCGAGGAGACTGACGCCTACGGGCCGCTCGCCCAGGTCGCGCGCACACAAGGCCTGGTCTGCACGGAGTCTGCCGTCGAGGAGATCCGCGCGATGGGACGGAACGCGCTCGCCGTGCGCTGCGACGTCACCGACCGCGAGCAGGTGGGAGCGGCGGTCGCGAAGGCGGTCGAGGAGCTCGGCTCGGTCGACATCCTCATCAACAACGCGGGCACCCTCGACCACGTCGGCCAGTTCGGCGACCAGAGCCGGCGCTCTGGGAGCGAGATCTCCGAGTCAACCTGAGCGGAGCCTTCAACTGTGCGCAGGCCGTGTGGCCGCTGATGAAGGAGCGGAAGTGGGGTCGCATCGTCAACATGGCGTCGGTCGCGGGCACCCTCGGCGGGTTCGGTCAGGCGTCGTACTCGACTACGAAGGCGGGCGTGATCGGCCTGACGAAGACACTCGCACTCGAAGGCGGGCGCCACGGCATCACCGCGAACGTGGTCGTCCCGGGGATCATCGGCACCGAGGCGTTCCACATGGCGAACCCGGCGATGAACGAGCGGATCGCGAACCGCACGGTCTTCAAGCGGCCGGGCGAGCCTCAGGACATCGCGAATGCGATCGCGTTGCTCTGCTCCGACCTCGCCGCCTACGTCACCGGAGTCGGGCTGAACGTCTCCGGCGGCGTCGAGCTGTTCGTCTTCTAGAGCCGGCCCGCCCTCCGGCTACCATGCCTCGGGCAGTGGCAGCGTCTTCGACGGCTCTCCGCACCCGCCGCCGCTCCTCGGCGCGCTCGCGTCTCTGGATGCGGCTCGGCCTGTTCGGCGTGCTCGCGGCGCTGGTCGCGATCGGTCTCGGGCTCGTCTTCGCCGGTTCCGCCGACAAGCTCGCGAAGGGCACGCGCGTTGCGGGGGTCGATGTCGGCGGGCTCACTCCGGCGGCCGCGCAGCGGCTGCTCGAGGCCCGGGCGGCAAAGCTCGCCACAGTCCCGGTCGCGTTCACGGCCGGGGGGAAGACCTTTCACCTGACCCCGCGCCGCCTCGGCGTCGAGGTCGACTGGATGTCTCGGCTGGCATGGGCGCGGGCTGGCGTCCAGTGCTGGTTGTGGTAGGCGAGCCGTCCCGATCCGCAGGACCAGGTCCCCGGATTCAGCGGCCACGGAGTGGGGCCGGGCGCCTCGGGGATGCCGGTGCTGACAGTGTCGATAGCGGTGAGCGATAGCTCGCCACGTCGGCCAGGCCTAGCTACAATGCGTCGGCCGCCGCTTTGCAGCTGCGCGCCGGAGAGCGCTAGGCCGGCGGCGAGTTGCTTGGCTCGTTCGGTGAGGCCGTGCAGGTCAAGGCGCTGGCGTGGCCGTGATCGCTGACGCCAGGGCGTCTTGCCATGAGGTCGAGGTAGTGGTTGGTCGACCAGCGGCGTGGCGCGCGAATGCCAGGGCCGCATGTGCGGGAGCCGTTCCGCGTGACAACGGCACCGTGACGTCGTCGCTGATCTGCTCGTTGCAGGCGCCGTCCGAGGTGGTCGGCGGAAGTTGGCGGGGATGCGCTGGGACAAAGCCTGAACACGTCGGGCCGATGGGGGTCGGCTGCGTTCCGCCGCTGGACCGTGCGCTCCCGACGCCACGGCAGTGAGTTGGCGGCGGTGAGCAGCGCCAGGCATGTGGCGGCCGGGCGCTCTACGTCCCATGGTCTCTGTCACTGACAGGCGCGCCATCCACGCCCCTCGGTCTCGTGCCATGGACGCCGAGCCCATCAGCGTGCGGAAGACGCGCTCCCCGAACTCCGGCCAGGCGGGGACCATGTCGCGCAGCGTGCGCCGGTCGAAAGGATCATGTTGGTCTGCTCGACGGCGACGCACGCGCTGATCGGCTTGCTTGCCGGTGGACCCATCAATTTGGCCGATGAACGCGTGACTGCCTGCCTCCGCGATGTAGACGTCCTTGCCGGGTTTCCGGTCGATGAACGGGACGCGGCCGCTCTCGAGGATGTAGAACGGCGCATCGCGGGCGCCGTGCTCGTAGAGCACCTCACCGGGCTGGAAAACTGCGCCGCTCACCTCGCTTCCCGAGCCATCCAGCTTCGCGTCGGAGAGCCGCGGGAACAGGACCTCGATGACGAGGACCCTGTTCCCGCGGCTCTCCGACGCGAAGCTGGAGTGGCTCGGGAAGCGAGGTGAGCGGCGCAGTTTCCAGCCCGGTGAGGTGCTCTACGAGCACGGCGCCCGCGATGCGCCGTTCTACATCCTCGAGAGCGGCCGCGTCGAGTTCATCGACCGGAAACCCGGCAAGGACGTCTACATCGCGGAGGCCGACAGTCACACGTTCATCGGCGACATTGCCGTGTTCACCGGCGAGCCGACGATCAGCGCGTGCGTCGCCGTCGAGCAGACCGACGTGATCGTCTTCGACCGGCGCACGCTGCGCGACATGGTCGCCCACTGGCCGGAGTTCGGGGAGCACGTCTTCCGCACGCTGATGGCTCGGCGTACATGGCACGAGACCGAGGGGCATGATGGCGCGCCTGTCAGTGACAGAGACCATGGGACGAGACGCCCCGGCCGCCCACACCCCGCGCTGCTCACCGCCAGCCACTGCGCGTGGGTCGCGGAGCCACCGTGCAGGCGGCGCAACGCAGCCACCCCCCACCGCCCGACGCGTTCAGGCTGCTCAGCGCCATCCCCGCCAACTTCCCTCCACCTCGGATGGCGCCATCTGGCAACGAGCAGATCAGCGATGCCGGCCGCCTTCTGCACCGTGAACGATCCGGTGTCGTCGGCCTGGACGATCTGGATCTGCGCGCCGCCGGACTTCGGCGTGTCGGTGATCGCGACGCCGGTCGCAGGTTGACCTTTGACGGTGACCTTGCCGACGATCGTGCCGAACCCGCGGAGCTGGAGCGTGACGGCCGGCGGGTCGTCGTCGCCGGCGGCGATCTCGATCGCGTCGGAGCGGCCCGGTCGTCGCTTCGGCCATCGCGTTCGTCTGCTTCTTCGGGATGCCGATGACGGTGAACGCGCCGTCCTGATCGGTGTAGCCGCTGCGCGTGCCGGCGGCGTCCTCGAACGTCGACATCTGATCTTCGGCGCCCTGGAACTGCATGAGCATCTGGCCGACCTTCACGCGCGCGCCCGAGACCGGTGCGCCGGTGCTGTCGATCACCTTGCCGGTGAGCACGCGGCCGCGCGCGACCGTGAGCGTGCCGAGGTCGGTCGCCTTGCCGGCCTCGACTTTGACGTCGCGCTTGATCACGTCGGAGAACTCGGGCCCGTGGATCGTGAGGTCGTACGAGCCGGGCTCGAGGTCATCCATCTCGAACTTGCCGCCTGCATCCGCGGGCGTGCCGGCGCGAAAGCCTGCGCGGACCGAGGCGATCGCCGGCGGCGTGCCGTCGGACTTCGCGATCATGCCTTTGATCGAGCCCGGCGAGGCGAGCGTGATCTTGATGTTCGTGTCGCCGGTCTTCGCGCTCGTGCCGTCGGTGAAGGCCTCGCGACCCTGGCTCGAGTGCCGCGCCGCGTGCAGCTTGTACGGCCCGTCGGGCAGGCCGTGGATCGTGAACGCGCCGGCGCCGTCGGTCGTCGCGGTCGAGAATCCGGCGAGCGACATCGACTCGGCGTCGCCGCCGCCCCACACGTCGGGCGTCGAGCTGACCTGGACCTCGGGTACGGGCTGGCCCTTGTCGTCGACGACGACGCCGGCGATCGTGCCGGCGACATCGAGGACGAGCTCGACGTCTTTCTTGTCGGCGGTCGCGGTGAGATCGACCGAGACGATCTTCGATGCAGTGGTGTCGGATTCCGCGCGAAGATCGAGCTTCGTGCGCGCGAGGCCGCGCAGCTCGAACGTGCCGTCCTTGTTCGACGTGGTCTGGCGGCGCGGCACGCTCCACATGTCCGTGCCCTTGCCGGCGGTCCGCACGGTCGCGAACGCGACGGGTTGATGCTTCGCATCGACGACGCGGCCGGCGAGCGAGGCCACCGGTCTTCATCGTGATCACGACGCCGTCGACGGGCTTGGACGTCGACGACGACCGGGGTCGAGCGCGACGGCGCGTGCTCGGCGTCGACGGCGACGAGCGTGTGCGTGCCGGCCGCGAGCACGAGCGAGAACGCACCATCGGCGGCGGTCGTCACCGGCTCGATCGAGCTGCCGAGGTTCCACAGCCCGGCGGTCGAGACCCGCGCCTTGCCGACGGGCTTGCCGGCCTCGTCGAGGACGTGGCCGGTGACGGCGATGCCGGCGTGGAGCACGAGGTCGATCCGGCCGGTCGAGTTCGCGGAGCCGACGCTCGTGAACCCGCGCGTTCGGCGCGAAGCCTTCCGCGGTCGCGTGAACGCCGACCCAGCCGGGATGGACCGGGCCGACGTCGCGTTGCCGTCGGCGCCGGTCTTCGCGGTGACGCCGTCTTCCTCGTCGACCTTGACCTCGGCGTTCGCGATCGGCTTGTGCTGATCGTCGTGGACGCTGACGATCACCTTCGCAGCCGCCGGCGAGCTGGAGGATCGCCGGGTCGCTCTTGTCGGTCAGCTTGTACGCGATCGGGCCACCGACCTCGTTGCCGCTGCGCGCGGTCAACCGGTACGTGCGGCCGACGAGCTTGTCGAACGTGAACGTGCCGTCGCCTTCGGTCTTCGCGGTGCGCGGCGGCACCGAGCCGAGCCAGACTTCGGCGCCGCCGACGCCGTGACCGTCGGCGTCGACGACCTGGCCTTCGAGCTGGAGCGGGCCCTCGGGATCGAGATCGAGGTCCCATGCGGCAGCTGCGCGACGTCGGCGCCTGGGACTGCACCGCGTGCTGCGTCGCGAGCGACGGCACCTTGTTGCTCGCGCGATCGGCCGTGCCTTTGCCGGCCGCGTGATCGCCGCGGTGGCGGAAGAACATCCAGGCTGCGAGCCCAACTGCGACGAGCGCTAGCACCCCACCGAGGCGTTTGCTGTTCATTCGCCGCAACGCTAAGGCTCGCCGATCGGGCTGGAAAGATGCGACATCGCCGCGACACCCGCTGCGACGTCATTTTCTTCCGCTCTTATCCGCGGGACCCTGATTCCCCGATCTGCGACAGCTACGCTTCGTCGAGGAACGGGTAGCGGTAGTCGGTCGGCGGCACGAACGTCTCCTTGATCGTCCGCGCGGCGGTCCAGCGCATCAGGTTCAGCGGCGAGCCGGCCTTGTCGTCGGTGCCCGACGCGCGCGCGCCGCCGAACGGCTGCTGGCCGACGACCGCGCCGGTCGGCTTGTCGTTGATGTAGAAGTTGCCGGCCGCGTCGCGCAGCGCGGTCGTGCGCCTCGACGATCGCCGCGCGGTCGCGCGCGAACACCGCGCCGGTCAGCGCGTACGGCGACGTCGGTCGACGAGGCGCAGCGTGTCGTCCCACGCGCTGATCGGGATAGACGTGCAGCGTCACGATCGGGCCGAAGAACTCGTCCTGCATGTGGCGCACCATCGGATCCTCGGTCGTGATCAGCGTCGGGCTGCACGAAGTAGCCCTCGCGGTCGTCGGTGCCGCCGCCGGCGACGACCTTCATGCCGCGCGGTCTCGCGCGCCTCGGCGATCGCGGTCGCGTGCTTGTCGAACGCGCCCTTCTTGATCACCGCGCCGCAGAAGTTCGAGAAGTCGCGAGACGTCGCCGACGCGCAGCGCCGTCGATCGTGTCGCACGAGCTCGTCCTTCATCGCCTCCCACACGCTCTGCGGCGACGTACACGCGCGACGCCGCCGAGCACTTCTGGCCCTGGTACTCGTAGCCGCCGCGGACGATCGCGGTCGCGAGCGCCTTCGGATCCGCCGACGGGTGCGCGAGGACGAAGTCCTTGCCGCCGGTCTCGCCGACGAGGCGCGGGTAGCGTCTTGTAGCGATCGATGTTGTCGGCGACCGCGCTTCCAGATCGAGTGGAACACGTCGGTCGAGCCGGTGAAGTGGATGCCGGCGAGATCGGGATGATCGAGCAGCGACGTTCGTCTGGTCGTGCGGCAGGCCCGGGATGAAGTTGATGACGCCCGGCGGGAAGCCCGGCCTCCTCGAGGATCTGCGTACGTCCGCCACGCGGCGAGCAGCTGGCGTCTCGGCCGGCTTCCACACGACCGTGTTGCCCATCAGCGCGGGCGCGGTCGGCAGGTTGCCGCCGATCGCGGTGAAGTTGAACGGCGTCAGCGCGAAGACGAAGCCCTCGAGCGGGCGCAGCTCGCTCATGTTCCACATGCCGGGCGCGCTGCTTCGGCTGCATCGCGGTAGAGCTGCTGCGCGAACGCCGCGTTGAACCGCCAGAAGTCGATCAGCTCGCACGCCGAGTCGATCTCGGCCTGGTGGCACGTCTTCGACTGGCCGTGCATCGTCGCGGCGTTCATCGCGCATGCGCCACGGCCCGGCGAGCAGCTCGGCGGCGCGCAGCAGCACGGCGGCGCGCGCCTCCCACGCGCATCGCCGCTCCACTCGCGCCGCGCCTCGAGCGCCGCGCGGATCGCGCGCTCGGCGACGTCCTCGTCGGCGGCGTGGAACCGCGCGACCACGTGGCGGTGGCGGTGCGGCATCGCGACCTCGCGGATCTTGCCGGTGCGCACGTGCTGGCCGCCGACCACGCACGGGATCTCGACGACCTCGCGCTCGACGTCGCGCGAGCGCCGCCTTGAGCCGCGCGCTGCTCGGGGCTGCCCGGCGCGTAGCCGAGGACCGGCTCGTTGATGCGGATCGGGGACATGCGACGATCGCGTCGTTCATGACGCGCGGTTGTACCACGGGCATATCTCGCGGCGTGGCGATCCGAGCGACCGCGCGTGGCGCGACTTCGACGCGATCGCCGCGATCACGAACCACTACATCGCGACCACCGCGATCCACTTCGGCTACGAGCCGGTCGCGGCGGACGAGCTGCGCGCACTGTGGCAGCGCAAGCCGAGATTCCCGTGGCTCGTCGACGACGGCGGCGAGCGTACGGTGCTCGGCTACGCGAAGGCCGGCACGTGGCGCGAGCGCGCCGCGTACCAGTGGACCGTCGAGACCAGGATCTACGTCGCCGACGGCCGTGCGCGGGCAGGGCCTCGGCCGCGCGCTGTACACGTCGCTGCTCGGCGAATGTGTGCGCGCGCGGCTTCCACTCCGCGGTCGCCGGCATCACGCTGCCGAACGACGCGAGCGTTCGCCTGCACGAGTGGCTCGGGTTCGCGTCGGTCGGCGTCGTGAAGCACGCCGGCAAGAAGTTCGATCGCTGGTGGGACGTCGGGTTCTGGCAGAAGTTGTTCTAGCGCGCGTTCCGAGCATGCTCGCAGCGCGAGCGCGAGAGGTAGCCATAGACTGCGGAGCTGCCGTAGCCCAGGGCCATCGGCACCAGCAAGAACAGCGGAGCCACGACCCTCTCGTCGACGGTCTCGAGTGCGAAGGCGCCTGCGATCACGGACGAGAGGCCGAACGCCGCTCCGCCTATGACCGTATCGACGATCGGTGCCTCGTAGCCGGCGTTGCAGGTGGGCTGCATCACCGGACTTGGCGTCGACATGAACGCGAACGAACAACCACCGACGAACAGGAGACTCACTCGCCACATTTCAACGAGCTCCCGTGCGTGCGATGGTCGCTGCAGCGCGGACCCGAGCGCAGCGACTGCGAGACATGTAGCCATAGACGGCCGATCCGGACACCACGAGCGCGAGCGGAACGAGCCCCAACCAGTACGCCGCCTTCGTCTCCGGTCCGTTGCTGTCGGGCTTCGCGAAAGCACCGACGGCAACCGCCGTGGCGACGAGCGCACCGCCGATGATCGTGTCGGGCATCGGTGCCTGGTAGCTGTCGTCGCACGCCGGCGTCACTGCGCTCGGCGGCGGCATGAACGCGAACGAGCAAGCGCCGAAGAACAACAGGCTTACCCGCCACACGCCATCACCCTATCAAGAACCGACTCTCATCACATGGCGATGCCGGCGTGTCGAGCGCTCGCTGTGACCGATCGCGCAGCTCTAACGATGTGCGGTCTTCGTTCCCGCGCGGCCGGTCGAGGGATTCGTGTTGCCCTTCGTCGACCAATTGTTGCGCTGCGTCCCGTCGCCATTGCTCTGGCGATGCGGCGCGACAGACGTCCCGCGCTTCGTCGTGTAGCCCTTCACCGCGTGACTCGAGTGCGACGAGCCCGTGCCGCTCGAAGCCGTGTGCGAGCGCCCATTCGAGGAGTGCCCGCCACCGCCACCGCGATGCCCAGCCCAGGCGCCCGTTGCCGTCACCGCCACCATCGCGAGTCCCAAGATCAGAGCCCTCATGCCGCCTCCACACCGAACGCTACGCCGCCCCACATGCGGGTTCGGTTACGAGCAGGGTAGGCGCTCTCCGGTTCCGCCTCCGGAAGGCTGAAGGCCAAAGGCCGGCGGTGACGCTGTGAATCGTGTGAGCGGGCGCGCCAGCCAGCGATCGGCGTGGATTTCTCGCGGCCGGTCAAGTCGTTGTGGGGAACCGCCGTCCGAAGGTTGGCGGTCGCGCGTGCGACCGCGCGGTTCTCCACAAGGACGGCACGATTCACAGCCACGGGCGCTTGTTGACGTGAAGCGCGGCGGAGTTGGTCGGGAGCCGGCAGGGCGTGGTTCTGAGACAATGGCAAATGCATATAAATCGACGAAATCAAATATTGACATGTCCTCGTCGGTGACTAGCCTATACTCGTGCCGCGCCAGCGAAAGCGTCATGTTCAACTCGAGCTTCCCAAGCTCGACAAGAACGGGCAGCGCCGCGGCGGCAAGCGCCCCAACGCCGGTCGGCCCGACCAAAGGGCCGCGCTCCAGCGAACGGCACAAGACCCGCGCGGTGTTCAAGCGCGGTGATCCGGTTCACGTGATCATGCGCGCCTGCCCCGACGTCGGATCGCTACGCAAGCGCAGCATCATGCGCGCGATCCACGAGGCGACGGTCATCGTGACGCGCCACGAGGCGCGGTTCCGGATCGTGCACATCAGCGTGCAGCGCACGCATATTCATCTGATCGTCGAGGCCGAGAACCGCGTCGCGCTCGCGACCGGCATGCAGGCGTTCGGGATCTCCGCTGCGCGTAATATCAACCGCGAGATCGGCGAACGCACCGGCGAGAAGCGGAGCGGGCGAGGTGTTCGCGGACCGCTACCACGCGCGGATCCTCAAGACGCCGCGTCAGGTCCGCAACACGATCGCGTACGTGCTCAACAACTGGCGCCACCATGGCGAGGACAAGCTCGACGATCGCGAAGGATTGGGTGATCGATCCGTTCGCGAGCGGCTGTCGTCGTTCACGGGCTGGAAGGAGCGCGATGACAAGGGCTACACGTATCGCGCGCCGCCTGGATACCTCGGCTTCGTCGTGTGGCAGCCGACGCTGTGGCTGTTGCGCGAAGGATGGAAGCGTGGGGGCTCATCAGCGCGTACGAGGTGCCCGGCGGTGGCGTCGAGTAGACGCGCCTCGTCCGACTTGCCGGACGCCCTGCCGGCTCCCGACCAACAACGCCGCGCCTCGCGTCAACAAGCGCACGTGGCTGTGAATCGTGACGTCGCCGTGGACAACCGCTCGGGCTCCGCGAACGCGAACCGTCGGGCGGCGGTTCCCACCGCGACTTGGACGGCCGCGAGGATTCACTCCAGTACTGGCTGGCGCGCCCGCCCACACGATTCACAGCGCCACCACCGGCTTTCGGCCTTCGGCTTTCCGGATCCGGAACAGGCGATCCTGGACGGTCTGAAGTCTACAGCCGCTTGGACATGATCAAGCGCGGCACGACGGTCATGCCGGCGCGCTCGTAGAGCCGCTTCGCGGGATTGTCGGCGCGGACTTGCAGGTGATAGGCGCGGACGCCGCGCGCGCGGAGCTCGGGCTCGAGGAGCTCGAGCGTGTGGCTGCCGCCGCCGCGACCACGCGCGGCTTCGTCGATGAAGATCTCGGTGAGCCACGCTTCGCGGCCCGCGAACTCGAGATCGAGGAGTACGACAGGAACGTGTAGCCGACGACGACGCTGTCGTCCTCGATCATGAACACGCCGCCGAGCGTCGGGTCGGCGAGGAACTCGCGCAGCGCGCGCTCGAGCTCGGCATCCGTGACTCGATGTTCTCGTGGCGCTGCAACGCCGCACGAGCGCGGCACGAGCTCGCGGCGATATCGGCCTCGGTCGCGATCCGCAACCGAAACGTCATGGCGTCGACTCGACGCCCATGCGGCCGCCGTCGCGCAGCGCCGCGGGCACGAGCGGGCTCGGCTCGCCGGTCGAGACCAGCCACAGCTGGTGCGCGGCGCGCGTCACGCCGATGTGCAGCAGGTGGCGCGCCCAGTTGACGTTCGGGTAGCTCGGTGTCGTTGACGTCGACCATCACGACGTAGTCGAACTCGAGGCCCTTCACCTGCGCGACGTCGGTGACGTCGACGCCGGGCTGGAAGTTGAACTCGTCGCGGCGCATCGCGGCGCAGCGCGGGCACCTCGGCGCGGCGCAGGCCGTCGAAGTACGCGTCGGCCTGCTCGGCGTGGCGCGAGATCACCGCGCACGACGCGGTCGGCTCGCGCGCCATCAGCGTGCGCAGCGCATCGCCGAGGAACGCGACCGCCTCGCCGAGATCGCCGAACTCGTGGAGCTCGACCGGCTCGCCGGGGCGCGCCGCGAGCGGCTCGTCGGGCGCGAGCTCGGGGCCGAGGATCTCGCGCGCGAGCAGCATGACCTCGGCGGTCGAGCGATACGACAGCTTGAGCGGCCGCACGATCGCCGGCTGGCCCGCCGTCTGATGTAGCCGAGCAGCTCGTCCCAGCCCGTGAAGTTGTTGTCGAACACGAGGCGCTGCGCGGTGTCGCCGGCGATCGTGACCGAGCGCTTGCGTCGGATCGTCGTCGGGCGCGCGCACCGCCTCGACGAGCACCTTGACCTCGAGCGCGCGAGCGATCCTGCGCCTCGTCGATCGCGACGTGCTCGTACACGATCTCGTCGCCGCCGGTCGGCATCAGCCCGCCGCGCTTGAGCTGGACGAGGCGCAGCAGGATCGGATCGTCCTCGTCGTCGAACCGGCCGGCCGGATCGTCCTCGTCGGGGCCGACCGGCTAGCCCTCGGCATCGAGCATCGGGTTGCCTTCCTCGTCGACCGGCGCGCGCCTGCGGCTTCGCGAGCTGGCGCTTGCACCCACGCGACGAGGCGCTCGATGTCCGCGCGGTGACGTCGGTGCCGGCGAAGCCCTCCGTCGAGCGCGACCGGATCGGTGAACAGCTCGGCCCAGTCGAGCACGCAGTCGTCGGCGCGCTTCTTCGCAGCGCTTGACGAAGCCTTCGAGCGCGACGCGCACGTTGCGGCTCGAGCTCGGCTGCTTCTTCAGCCAGCTCGCGAGCCCGACAGCCGCGGCACCAGCGCGCGCCGACCAGCCGGTTCCACTCGCGCGAGCGCGGCCGCGCGAGATCTCGCGCGAGCTCGCGCGCCGATCGCTGCGGCCTGCGTGCGCGACCGCATCGCTCGAGCATCTGCGAGCAGCGCCGGGTGCTTCTTCACGCGCGACACCTGATCCGGCGGCTCGGCGTTGTACTTGGTCGGCGCGTCCGGGCAGGCAGCGCATGCGCGTCGTGCGCGCCCAGCCGGTGTACGTCACGACCGGCACGCCGCCGACGCCGAGCGCCGGCAACACGCCGCCGACGTAGCGCACGAGCGCCTGCGACGGCACGACGAACAGCATGTTCTGCGGCTTGAACCGCCGGCCGTCCTGGAAGTTGAGGTACGCGACGCGGTGCAGCGCGACCGTCGTCTTGCCCGAGCCGGCGCCGCCCTGGATCACGACGATGCCGCTGCCCGGCTGCGTGATCAGCTCGAACTGCTCCTTGTCGATCAGCGCCGCGATCTCGGGCAGCGCCTTGTCGGCGCGCGCGACGCCGTGATGGACGCCGAGCATGCCCTTCTGCGCCGGGCGCGCGCGACCGGGCGCGCCGCCTTGCCCATGCCGCCGTGGAGCACCGGCGTCGATCTGACCGACCGCCTGCACCCACGCGCCGCGCGCGTCTTTGAGGTACGTGCCCTGCGGCGTGCCGATGCGGCGCAGGTTGCCGCGCGCGATCGAGACGTTGCGGCGCGCCTCGACCACGCCCTCGACGCGCCGGCCGGCGATCTCCTCCTCGTAGTCGTCGCCTTCTTCGTAGCGGTAGTAGATCCGCGACACCGGCGCGTTGCGCCAGTCGACGATCTGCACGTTCGACGAGCGATCGATGAAGCCGCGCTTGCCGACCAGCACGTCGCGCGATCTTGCCGCTCTCGCGCAGCCGCATGTGCGCGAAGTACGGCGACGTGATGTCGACCGGCAGCGAGCGGCCGCCGCCGAGCCGCGCCTTCAGCGCCGCGAGCCGCGTCATCTGCTCGACCAGCGGCGGCAGATCCTCGGCGCGCGCTTCCGCGATCTGATCGCGCAGCGAGAGCAGATCGCTGTCGAGGTCGCGACGCGCCGAGCTGCGGGCGCTCGTCGTCTTCTTCGCCCATCGCGACGCGCGCCTGGACCTGGCCGTACAGGCGCTCCTCTTCCGCGATGACCTTCGCGGCGTCGCTGCCTTTGGCGACCTCGTTGCCCATGGGTGGACGGGCGAATCTAGTGACCGATCGCGTCACGCGCAAGTGCCTGATCCTCGTCGGCAGCGCCGAAAGCTGCTCCGCGACACGCATCCGAATCCTGCCTCGTACCGAAGACATGCGATGCCTACGCCAATCCGGAACATCCGAGGAATCCGCTCGACGCTGGAACGTAGGATGTGCGATGACAGAGCTGCCCGCCGCTCCCGCGCATACGCGCCTGGGCAGCTACGAGCTGGTCCGGCTGCTCGCGCAGGGCGGCATGGCCGACATCTACCTGGCGCGCACGACGCGACCGACCGGCTGCGTCGCGGTCAAGGTGCTGAACCCGAGCGCTCCGGCGACCCCGAGGCGTGCACGCTGTTCCTGGACGAGGCGCGCGTGCTCGGCATGCTCGACCACGCGAACCTCGCCAGCGTCTACGAGGTCGACGCGAAGGAAGGCCACTGCTACTACCTCGCGATGGAGTTCGTCCACGGCGCCGACCTCCGCGAGCTGCTCGCGGCCGCGAGCGCGCCGACGCTGCGATGCCGTACGAGACCGCCGTCGCGATCGTCGCGGCCGCCGCGGCCGGCCTCGATCACGCGCATCGCCGCTGCAGCCCGGACGGCAAGCCGCTCCGCCTCGTCCACCGCGACGTCTCGCTGTCGAACATCATGGTCGCGCACGACGGCAGCGTGAAGGTCGATCGACTTCGGCATCGCGCGCGCGACGCGTCTCGGTGCACCACACGAACCCCGGCGTCGTGCGCGGCAAGGCGAGCTACATGTCGCCCGAGCAGGCGCTCGGCGACGCGGTCGACCTGCGCACCGACGTGTTCGCGCTCGGCGTCGTGCTCTACGAGCTGACGACCGGCCGCCGCTGCTTCTCCGGCACGAGCGACTTCGAGCGCATGCTCGCGGTCGTCCGCGGCGAGTACATCGCGCCGACGCGTTCGTGCCCGGCTATCCGCCGGCGCTCGAGCGCGTGATCGCGACCGCGCTCGCGCTCGACCCGACCAGCGCTACGCCTCGGCGGCCGCGCTGATCGAGGCGCTCGAGCGGCTCGCGCAGCGCGAGGGCTGGGCGCTCGGCGACCGCGCCATCGCCGCGCTGATGCACGAGCTGTACGGCGATGCCGACCCGTTCGCCGAGCCACCGTCGACGGTCACCGACTCGGCGATCGTCGAGCGAGCACGACCGACGCCGGTCGCGTCGCTGCGTCGAGCGCCGACCAGCCGACTGTCATCATCACGCGACCGCGCCGATCGCGCTGGCACAGGCAGCGACGTCGTCGACGACAGCCGACGCGCGGTCGCCGCTCGGTGCCGGCGATCTTCGCTGCGCGCGTAGATCGCTGCAAGATCCTCATTGCGTGGCGGGCGATTGGCCGTACCAACGTGTCAAACGATGGCCCGCGCCAAGCTCTTGCTCGCCCACGATCCGCTGCGCCGGTGGACCGCCGCCGACGCGAACGACACGTACAACATCCCGCGCTGGGGCTGCGGCTACTTCGGCGTCAACGAGCAGGGCAACCTGATCGTCACGCCGCGGCGGCGAAGGCGCAGGGCGCGATCGACATGAAGGAGCTGGTCGACGAGCTCGTCGCGCGCGGCATCCAGCTGCCGCTCCTGCTCCGCTTCACCGACATCCTGAAGCGCGCGCATCGAGCTGCTCTGCGGCGTCGTTCAACGGCGCGATCCGCGAGTACGGCTACGGCGGCCAGTACCGCGGCGTCTACCCGATCAAGGTCAACCAGAACCGCAACGTGGTCGAGGAGATCGTCGAGTTCGGCCGGCCGTACCACTACGGCCTCGAGGCCGGCTGCAAGCCCGAGCTGCTCGCCGTCATGGCGATGCTCGAGGACGACGAGGCGCTGATCATCTGCAACGGCTACAAGGACGAGGAGTACATCGAGACCGCGCTGCTCGCGTCGAAGCTGGGCAAGACGGTCATCCTCGTCGTCGAGAAGCCGTCCGAGCTCGAGCACATCCATCGCGTCAGCGAGCGCGTGAAGATCAAGCCGCACGCTCGGCATCCGCGCGAGGCTGTCGTCGCGCGGCGCCGGCCGCTGGGAGCAGTCGGGCGGCGACTGCTCGAAGTTCGGCCTGTCGGCGCGCCGAGATGGTCGAGGCGGTCGAGCAAGCTCAAGGCTGGGGCGAGGCCGACACGCTCGAGCTGCTGCACTTCCACCTCGGCTCGCAGATCTCCGCCATCCGCGCGTCAAGAACGCGCTGCGCGAGGCCGGCCGGCTCTTCGTCGAGCTGCTACAAGCTGGGCGCGACGGGCCTGAAGTACCTCGACGTCGGCGGCGGCCTCGGCGTCGACTACGACGGCTCGCAGACCAACTTCGCGTCGTCGATGAACTACACGATGCAGGAGTACGCGAACGACATCGTCTTCGCGATCAAGGAGATCTGCGACGCCGACGAGGTGCCGCACCCGAACATCGTCACCGAGTCGGGCCGCGCGATGGTGGCGCACCACTCGGTGCTGGTCGTCGACGTCCTCGGCGTGACCGAGTTCAACACGCAACGTGCCCGCAGCAGCTCGCCGCAGCCGGCGCCGCCGCTGGTCACGAACCTGTGGGAGACCTACCAGGGCGTCTCGCAGAAGAACGTGCTCGAGGGCTACCACGACGCCCTCGAGTACAAGGACGAGGTCCTCCAGCTGTTCAACCTCGGCCACCTGTCGCTCGAGCACCGCGTGCTGTGCGAGGACCTCTTCTGGGCGATCTGCGAGAAGGTGCTGATGCTCGTGCGCGCCAGTGCGCACGTGCCCGAGGAGCTCGAGGGCCTCGAGAAGGCGCTCACCGACACCTACTTCTGCAACTTCTCGATGTTCCAGTCGCTGCCCGACGCCTGGGCGATCGATCAGCTGTTCCCGATCTGCCGATCCACCGCCTCAACGAGGAGCCGACGCGGCGCGCGGTGCTCGCCGACATCACCTGCGACTCCGACGGCAAGATCGACTCGTTCATCGACCTGCGCGACGTCAAGCACGTGCTCGAGCTGCACCCGAGTCGACGGCCAGGACTACTACCTCGGCATCTTCCTGGTCGGCGCCTACCAGGAGATCCTCGGCGACCTGCACAACCTGTTCGGCGACACCAACACCGTGCACGTCCCGCTCTCGCGCCGACGGCGGCTACGAGATCAAGCACGTCGTCGCCGGCGACACCGTCACCGAGGTGCTGCAGTACGTCGACTACTCGCCGAGCGACCTGCTCGGCCGCATGCGCAACAACGTCGAGCAGGCGCTGCGCAAGAAGCTGATGACGATCGAGGAGAGCCGCACGCTCATCAATCGGTTCCGCCAGGGCATGATCGGCTACACGTACCTCGATCGCGAGTATCGCCACCAGCAAGATGAAAAAGAGCGACCTCGTCGCGGCGATCCAGGATGCTCGGGCCGGCTCGAACGGAGCGCAGACGCCCGCGACCGATCGGCCGCGCTCGGCTCGCCCTCCGCGCGGCACCGCCGAAGGCCCGGCGGACGTGTCCGCCTCGCCGGCCGGCGCTGACGCGCCGCAGCCGGTCAACGGCCGCTCCGAGCGACGCACCCGGGTGCGCAGCGCCGATCCGTCAGCCGGCAGCGAGGCCGCAAACCCGGCCGGAGACACTTCGGATGCGTCGACTGAACCGCGTCGCCCGGTTGCCGAGACACAGCTCACCGACGCCCCTTCCGCGCCGCACGGTGACGATTCGGGTACTGACCGTGACGCCGTGCGCGGCGAGGGCCAGCGGCCGGCCGACCGGCAGCAGCACGAGCGCAGCCGCACCCAGCAGGGCGGCACCCAGCAGGGCGGCACCCAGAGGGGGACAGGGCGGCACCCAGCAGGGCGGCACCCAGCAGGGCGGCAGCCGGCAGAATGTTGACGACGATGATTACGACGGCGGTCGTCGTCGCGGCCGGCGTTACCGCGATCGCCGCGGCCGCAATCGCGAACGGCCGGTCACCGGCGGTGGGCAACAGGCGGGCTCCGACGTCGAGCCGACCGTGAACGACGACGACGTGCTCGTTCCGGTCGCGGGCGTCCTCGACTGCATCGAGGAGAAGAACACCTGGTTCATCCGGGTCGAAGGCTTCTACGCGAGCCCAGACGACGTGTACGTCGCAAACTCCTTCGTACGCCGGTTCAACCTGCGCCGTGGAGACACCGTCACCGGCGCTGTCCGGCAGCTGCGCGACGGTGAGCGTCGGGAGAAGTACAACCCGCTGGTGCGCCTGGACACGATCAACGGCCTCGATCCCGATCAGCTCAAGAACCGGGTCGAGTTCACCAAGCTGACCCCGCTCTACCCGCAGGAGCGGTTGCGGCTGGAAACCGAGTCGCACATCCTGACCACCCGCGTCATCGACCTCGTGATGCCCATCGGTAAGGGCCAGCGCGCGCTGATCGTCTCGCCCCCCAAGGCCGGCAAGACGATGGTGCTGCAGTCCATCGCCAACGCGATCGCGACGAACAACCCCGAATGCCACCTCATGGTCGTGCTCGTGGACGAGCGCCCGGAGGAGGTCACCGACATGCAGCGTTCGGTGAAGGGCGAAGTGATCGCTTCGACCTTCGACCGCAAGCCTGTCGACCACACCACGGTCGCCGAGCTGTCCATCGAACGCGCCAAGCGTCTCGTCGAGATGGGTCACGACGTCGTCGTGCTGCTTGACTCCATCACCCGGCTGGGCCGCGCCTACAATCTCGCCGCCCCGGCGAGCGGGCGCATCCTGTCCGGTGGCGTCGACTCGACCGCCCTGTACCCGCCCAAGCGCTTCCTGGGCGCGGCGCGCAACATCGAGCACGGTGGATCCTTGACGATCCTCGCCACCGCCCTCGTCGAGACCGGTTCAGCCGGGGACACGGTCATCTTCGAGGAGTTCAAGGGCACCGGTAACGCCGAGCTGCGCCTCGATCGCAAGATCGCCGACAAGCGGGTCTTCCCCGCGGTCGACGTCGATCAGTCCTCCACTCGTAAGGAAGAGATCCTGCTCTCGCCGGACGAGCTCGCCGTCACCATCAAGCTGCGCCGGGTACTGCATGCGCTCGAACCGCAGCAGGCGATCGAACTGCTGCTCGACCGGCTGCGCAAGTCCCGCACCAACATCGAGTTCCTCATGCAGATCGCGAAGACCTCGCCCGGCTCGGACTAGCACCCCGGGCGCCCACCCGGGTGACGATTGGACGTCGAACGCGCACCGTCGTTGACGTGCGCGGTCGCGAGCGTGTTCTATGTCACCGTCCGACCGCAATGCTGTCCGAGGGTGCTGCTTGCACGACCGGTGGAGTAGATCGACCGCCCTGGGCCAGAAATCCGTGAGACGGCACGACTGAGTTCTCGCCAGGCTCGATCGTCCGTCCGTAACCGGCGCGGTCCCACCACACCGGTCTGAAAAGGGGATCACCCCATGGCTGAAGTCCAGTACATCAAGGCCACCTGCCACTACCCGGGCAACCCGCTCCCGTCGGTCAACGCGCTCGATCTCGAGATCAAGGACGGCGAGTTCATGGTTCTCGTCGGCCCGTCCGGCTCGGGCAAGTCGACTGCGTTGCGCATGCTCGCGGGGCTCGAGGACGTCTCGTCCGGCCAGATCCTGATCGACGGGGTCGACGTGTCGCGCAAGCCGCCGAAGGACCGCGACATCGCGATGGTGTTCCAGTCCTACGCGCTGTACCCGCACATGAGCGTCGCGGAGAACATGGGTTTCGCGCTCAAGCTGGCCGGTGTGTCGAAGGCCGAGCGGGAGAAGAAGGTCAAGGAGGCGGCGCGGTTGCTCAACCTCGAGGAGTACCTCGAGCGCAAGCCGCGCGCCCTGTCCGGCGGTCAGCGCCAGCGGGTGGCGATGGGTCGCGCCATCGTCCGCTCGCCCGCGGTGTTCCTCATGGACGAGCCACTGTCCAATCTGGATGCCAAGTTGCGCGTGGAGACGCGCTCGAATATCGCCGCAGCTGCAGTCGCGCCTCGGCACGACGACTCTCTACGTCACCCACGACCAGGTCGAGGCGATGACGATGGGCCACCGGGTCGCCATCCTGAAGGAGGGGGGCTTCTTGCAGCAGGTGGACACGCCGCGCAACCTCTACGACCGGCCGGACAACGCCTTCGTCGCAGGGTTCATCGGCTCGCCGGCCATGAATCTGCGGACGGCGAAACTTACCGAAGTCGGGGCACGCCTGGGCAATATCGAGCTGCCGCTGACACTTGAGGTGTTTTCGGCGGCCAAGGCGGCAAGCCTGTCCGAGATCACGCTCGGCGTTCGCCCTGAGTCGTTCCGTGCGACCCGCCCGGACTCTTCGGGTCCTGGAACAGGCTTGCAGGTCTACGTCAAGCTCGTCGAGGAGCTCGGTGCCGACGCCTACGTCTACGGCACACTTGAGGACGACGCGGAGACCGACAAGAACTACGTCGTGCGCTTCGACGGCCGGGTGCCGCCGCGCATCGGCGACACGGTGTCCGTCGACGTGCACCCCGGCGAGGAGCACGCGTTCCACCCCGAGACCGGAGAGCGGCTCGGCTGAACCGACACGCGCTGACGGGCAGCGACCGCGTCCGGGCGGGCGCTGCCCGTTTGTCGTTGCTCAGATTGTCGTGGTCGGCCCCGGCGGCAGTGGCAACGCCGTAGTTACCAAAACGCAATACTAAAACGGTTTTGGCCGTTGATTTCTGGTGACGCATGTTACATAGTTCCAACCCGTAAGGGCTTTCGTAACCTGCGGTCTGTTGCCCGTGCAGCCACCGCGAGACCTCCTGAGACGGAGTCACGATGCAACTCAGCAAGACCACGAAGATCACCGCGGTCGCCGCGGCCGCGGCGATGCTGCTGTCGAGCTGTCTGGCCAGCAACAGCAAGACCACCGGCGACTTGGGCGCGAACAAGAACACCGGCAAGACCATCAACATGACCGTCGCGTTCGGTGCCCAGCAGCGCCAGCAGTTCAAGGCGGCGATCAAGCCCTATGCGAAGTCGCAGGGCAACGACCTGAGGTAATCGCGTACGACTCCAACTTCAATGCCGACATCGTGAACAAGGTCAACGCCGGGCAATATGCCCGACATTGCGCTTGTTCCCCCAGCCGGGAATCATGGCGCAAGATGGCCCGGAGGGAAAGGTGGCGGACTCGGGGCTGTCGGCAACGGTCATGGATGTCTGCTCGATCACGAAGGACATGGTCGCCGGTCATCTCCGCGGTAGGCACCGTCAACGGCAAGGTCTACGCGCTGCCGCCGTCCATCAACGTCAAGAGCCTGGTGTTCTACCCGAAGAAGGCCTGGGCGGCGGCGGGCTACACCGCCGCCGAAGACGCTCGCCGAGCTGCTCACGTTCACCGACAAGCTCAAGAGCGAGGGCAAGACGCCGTGGTGCATGGGCATCGAGAGCCGGCACCGGCCACCGGCTGGCCGGCCACCGACTGGATGGAGCAGCTCGTCCTGAACATGTAGCGGCACCCAGCGTGTACAACGACTGGATAACCCACAAGGTCAAGTTCGACTCCGACCAGGTCAAGCAGGCCGGCCAGTACTCGAGAAGATCTTCGCCACGAGCGGCTACGTCTACGGCGGCCGGTCCGCGATCGCCGGCACCAACTTCGGCACTGCGGGCAACCCGATGTTCGCCGTGAACAACACCGAGTCCAAGCCCGGCTGCTGGATGTACAAGCAGGGCAACTTCATCACCGGGGCCGGCTTCTTCCCCTCGCCGATCGTCAACAACCTCGACGCGAACGTCGGCGCGTTCTTCTTCCCGGGCGAGACGGCCAGTGACCACCCGTCGAGGGTGGAGGCGACGTCGCCGCGCTGTTCAGCGGCAAGAACCAGAACGCCATCAAGCTGATGAAATATATGCTCAGTAACCAGTTCTGCGCCACTGCCGGCCTGCGCCAAGATGTTTGCCTACATCTCGCCGTTCAAGACTACCCGAAGGCCAGTTACCCGAACGATCTGACTCGCGCAATGGCCGCCATCGCCTACCACGCGACCGCGTTCGCCTTCGACGCGTCGGACCAGATGCCGGGCGCGGTCGGCACCGGCTCGTTCTGGAAGCAGATGACTGCCTGGATCAGTGGCAGCACGAATCTCGACTCCGCGCTGAAGGCGATCGACGCGAGCTGGCCGGCACGAGCTAGCAACCGAGCGCGCGGGGCCACGTGCCGACGACGCCACGCGCCCCCGCGTTCTCGGCCACTGTCGTTGGCGCGAGTCGAAAGGAGGCGACGTCCTGTTGGTAAGTTCCTGCGGCCCTGATCACCGTGGTCGTCGGCGTCGGTGCCGCGCTACCTGCTCTACTTCGTGCTCAACAAGATCGCCGAGCGCCTCGCCGGGCAAGTGGGAGGAGCGGATCAAGCCGTACTTCTACATCGGCCCGGCGATCGCCGCGTCGCGCTCTACCTCATCTACCCGACGGTGCTGACGATCATCTACAGCTTCGCCAACGCGGACAGCACGGCAGCTCGTCGGGTCTCCAGAACTACACCGACCTGCTCACCAGCGGCGATTCCAGCAGACGCTGTTCAACACCCTGCTGTGGATCATCATCGCCCCGATCTGTCGCATCATCCTGGGGCTGCTGGTCGCGACGCTGGCCGACCGGCTCAGGGCCGGCGGCGAGAAGGTCGACCAAGACGATGATCTTCCTGCCGATGGCGATCGGCGCCGATCGGTGCCGCCACGGTCTGGAGGTTCGTCTACGCGTACGCGCCGGCCCAGTCAGCCGCAGATCGGCATCCAGAACGCGCTTGTGGACGAGTCTCGGCAACGATCCGGTCGCCTGGCTGCAGCAAGCAGACGCTGCACATCAACACCTTCTGGCTGATCGTCGTGTTGCTGTGGGGCCAGGTCGGCTTCTCGATGGTGCTGCTGTCGGCGGCGATCAAGGGCGTCCCGGTCGACACCATCGAGGCGGCCCGCATCGACGGCGCGAACGAGGTGCAGATCTTCTTCCGGGTCGTGGTGCCGCAGATCAAGGGCACCATCATCACCGTGTTCATCACCGTGCTGATCAGCGTCATGAAGATCTTCGACATCGTCTACGTGATGACCGACGGCAACTTCAACACCAACGTGATCGGCGTGGAGTTCTGCAACCAGATCAACACGTTCCAGGACAACGGCGAGGCGGCGGCCATCGTGGTGATCCTGCTGATCGCAGTCTCCCGGTCATGTGCTACCAGGTTAGGCACTTCCGGGCGCAGGAGGCGAACGCGATGACCGCACCGTCGTCAGTCCCTGAGGTCACGTCGAGACCGCCGAGCCACCGGAGCGCCGCGGGCGGCGCCGTGGTGCAGGCCCGTCCGAACCGCAGCCGGGCAGAAGCGGGCCGGCTGGCCGGTGCGCATCGTCATCACGCATCATCTGCCTGCTGTGGATCGTCCCGACCATCGGCGTCGATCATCACGTCGTTCCGCTCGATCGACGACGCGAACAACAGCGGCTGGTGGACGGTCTTCACCGATCCCGGCTCGCTCACGCGCCTGACGCTCGACAACTACGACCAGGCGCTGCACGGCACGCCAACCTCGGCCAGGCGTTCGTCAACAGCTTCGCGATCGCGCTGCCGGCGACGTTCATCCCGATCCTGATCGCGGCGTTCGCGCGCCTACGCGTTCACCTTCATGGAGTTCCCGGGCCGCGACGTTCCTGTTCGTGGTCATCGTAAGCATGCTCGTCGTGCCGAACTACGTGGCGTTCCTGCCGCTGCTCAAGATCTACAGCAGCCTCGGGCCTCAACGGCACGTTCCCGGCGGTCTGGCTCGCCCACATCGGTTTTGCGCATGTCGCTGGCGATCTACATCTTCCGCAACTACATGGCGACGCTGCCCAAGAAGTGATCGAGTCGGCGAAGATCGACGGCGCCAGCCACTTCCAGACGTTCTGGCGGCTGGTGCTTCCGATGTCCGTGCCGGCGCTCGCCTCGTTCGCGATCTTCCAGTTCCTCTGGGTGTGGAACGACCTGCTCGTCGCGCTGGTGTTCATCGGGTCCGGCCCCAACCAGCCGCTGCCGCTCGCGATCAACTCGCTGCTCGGTCAGCAGGGCCAGGGCTGGCAGCTGCTCACGGCCGGCGGCGTGATCATGATGATCGTGCCGATCATCGTGTTCCTGTCCTTGCAGCGCTACTTCGTCCGCGGCCTGACCGCCGGAGCCGTCAAGGGCTGACCGATCATCCCGGGGGTGAGCCGGGAGGCTGATGACAGGTGGATCGGGACCGAGCACATCGCGACCACGTCGCAGGGGCCACCGCTCGGCGCTCGCGTCCTGGCGTGGCTGCGACATCGCCGCGAATTCCGACGATGGCCGACGTGGCGCGTCGCGCGGGCGTCTCCGTCACCACGGTGTCGTTCGTCATCAACAACCGCCCCGGCACCGGACTGCGTGCCGAGACGCAGGAGCGGGTACGGGCGGCGGTCGATGAGCTCGGCTACCGGCCCAACTACCAGGCCCGCGCGCTGGCGCGGCGTAGCACGCAGACCGTCGGTGTGGTCGCGGAACGCCTCGGCACGCCGTTCGCCGGCCGCATCATCTCCGGCGCCCATTCTGTGGTGCGTGAACGCCGCAGCGTGTTGCTCATCCTCGACGCCGAGGAGCCCGACGAGCTGGCCGACAGCGTGGCCGAGCTACACGCACGCCAGGTCGACGGCATCATGGTCGCCGCCGAGGGCACCAGGACGATCCAGTTGCCGACCGAGATCGGCCGCGTGCCCACAGTTCTGGTCAACTGCATGGTCGCCGGGAGTCGGATCCCGAGCATCGTCCCGGACGAAGAGGGTGGTGGGCGAACTGCCGCCCGGTTGTTGCTCGACGCCGGGCATCGCCGAATCGCCTACCTGGCGGGCGATTCGAAGGCATGGGCGACCAGGCGGCGGGTGAGGGGCTTTCGCGCGGAGCTCACCGAAGCCGGCGTCGACGCGCGCTCGGTTGCGGTGCAGTTCGGTGACTACCGCGCCGAATCCGGCTATCGACTGTGCGGCGAGATCATGCAGCGCCGCGATCCGCCGACGGCCCTGTTCCTCGGCAACGACCGGATGGCCCTCGGTGCGTACTTCGCACTGGCCGAGCTGGGGTTGCGCATACCCGACGACGTGTCCGTGGTCGGCTACGACGATCAGGAGGAACTGGCCGACAGCATGCGTCCGGCACTGTCGACCCTGAAGCTGCCCTTCTTCGAAATGGGCGGGCGCGCAGCGCACCATCTGCTGGAAGGCACGATCGACGCACTGCCGTCACGCACCCTGCTCGAATGCGCACTCGTGGGCCGGGAATCCGTCGCACCGCCGGCGCGCAGTCGCAGGTAGAAGTGTCAGTCGACCGCGAGCACGCCGGGCTTCGCCCATCGCAGCGGCATCGGGTCGCTGAGCCGGCCGTCGAACGTGCCGTCGCTTTCCCGATTGTGGAAGGCGAGCAGCTGCCAGCGGCCCTCGCGATCTTGAATCAGCCGGCCGACGTAGTGCTGATCGTCAAGCAGCAGGTGTGCCCGGGAGACGTCGAACGGGCCGGTCAGCGAGTCGCAGGCGAGCGCCCAGACCCCGCCGTGCGGCGCGGTCACCCGCCACAGCTCGCTCGTCTCCGGCCCGAGGCAGGAGAACACGAGTACGGGCTGTCCGTCGACCACCGCCGTTTGCATGACCTCGAGTTGACTGAAGCCGTTGCCGCCCTCGCTGAGTGGCGGCCGTACTTCCCAATCGCGCAGGTCGGGCGACCACGCGTGGCCCACCACGCCGCGATCCTCGAGAGCGCCGTGTTTCCCGCGCGCGGTGATGAGCATGTGCCACCCGTCCCCGCCCGGATCCGCGAAGACCCAGGGGTCGCGCCAGAACTCGTCGGGGTGCTCGCCGGTCGACAGCGTCTCGTACCAGCGGGGATCGGCCACGAGCGACGGTCGTGCGGCGTTGGTCCAGACGACGAGGTCGGTGGACGTGGCGACGCCGATGCGCTGCACCGCAGAGGCGTGCGCGATGCCGGTGTAGAACATTCGCCAGAGGCCGTCCGGGCCGGTGACGATCGAACCGGTCCAGATCGCGCGGTCGTCCCACGCCGGGCCGTCACTCGCAACGAGAGCGTCCGGCAGGACAGTCCAGGAGCGCAGATCCGTCGACACCGCATGCCCGACACTGGCCCGCAGGTGCCTCCGGAACGGGTCGAGCAGCGCACGCGAGGCCCGCAGGAAGAACACGTGGTACTCGGCGCCGGTGTCGGCGAACCAGAAATCCCAGATCCAGGCGTCGGGAAGCCGCAGCATCTCAGTCCTCGCGGAGCCGGTGAAACATGCTGCCTAATGCGATTTATCCTGCGACGACAGCTGGCCGAGGTGCAGCCTAGCCGCTCGGACCAGGTGTTCGTCCGCTCCGGCGATCATGCGAGACTGGCCGCGCCACCCCACCTGTCCGCCAGCCGCTGGCGTCTGCCTGGAGGTGCATCAGTTGGCCGAATCAGCGCCGCTCGAGACGCCGCTGTTGTTCCCGCCGCGGCCTCGGAACGGGGCGACCAGCCTCGTCCTGCTGCCCGACGAGGACCGGCTGCCCGTCGTCCAATGGCTTGGTGTCCTCGACGAGCCACTGCCCGGCGGCCGATCACCGGGAGCTGAGTTCGCGTCCGACGTCGCAGCCAGCAACGGCGCGCGCCTCGGCACGCCGCTGCTGGTCGAGCACGCGCGCAGCAACTACCGCCGGCCCGGCCTGCGCGGTTACCGGCTGGCCGGCTCGAACGACGGCCCAGTGGCGGGCCGCGACTGGTCGACCGCGTTCGTCATGACCGCGGTTTCCGTCGACGACGCGCGGCTTGTCATCGATGCGCGCGACGAGGCGGCGGGGCTTGCTCTGCGCACCGAGGTCGAGTCGGTCGCCGGCGGGGCGCTGCGCATCCGGCACGAGGTGACGAACACCGGAGGCGAGCCGTTCGTCGTGGACGGGCTCGACGTCAGCGTGCCGCTGTCCGATCGCGCGGTCGAGTTACTCGACTTCACCGGACGGCACGAGCACGAGCGCTCGCCTCAGCGTCACCTCTTGCGCGACGGGCAGTGGTTGCGGGAGAACCGGCGCGGGCGCACCGGACTCGAGTCGGCGAGCATGCTGATCGCGGGCTCGCCCGGCTTCGGCTTCGGACACGGCGACGTGCTCGGTGTGCACGTCGCGTTCAGCGGTAACAGCGTCCTGTGGGCCGAACGCGATCCGAGTGGATTTCCCACGATCGGCGGCGGTGAGTTCCTGCTACCGGGTGAGGTTGCGCTCGCGCACGGTGAGTCGTATGAGACCCCGTGGGTGTTCGTCGTCGCTGCGGTGGACGGCCTGGACTCCGTCGCTGCGGCGCTGCATACCTGGCTGCGCTCGGTGCCGGCCCACCCGGACGAGCAACCGGTCGTCTTGAATGTGTGGGAGGCGGTGTATTTCGATCACGATCTCGACCGGCTGTCCGCGCTGGCCGATCGGGCCGCCCGCGTCGGGGTCGAGCGGTTCGTCCTCGACGACGGCTGGTTTCTCGGGCGACGCGACGATGTCGCTGGCCTCGGCGACTGGTGGGTCGACGAGACGGTGTGGCCGAAGGGCCTGCATCCCCTGGTCGAACATGTCCGCAGCCTGGGCATGCAGTTCGGCCTCTGGTTCGAGCCGGAGATGGTCAACCCGAACTCTGAGCTGTTCCGCCGACATCCGGACTGGGTGCTCGGATCCGGTGGCCGCCTGCCGCACCTGTCGCGCAATCAGCTCGTCGTCGACCTGACCAACCCCCACGCCTGGCAATTCCTGCTGGAGCGGATGGATTCCCTGCTCGGCGAGTATGCGATCGACTACGTCAAGTGGGATCACAACCGCGACCTGCTGGAGGCGGGCAGTCCGCCGTTCGGCACGCCGGTCGCGCATCGCCAGGCGCTGGCCTACTACGCCTTGCTCGACGAGCTGAGTCGTCGCCATCCACAGGTGGCGTGGGAGTCGTGCGCGGCCGGCGGCGGCCGGATCGACCTCGGTGTCCTCGAACGCGTGCAGCGGGTGTGGACCTCCGACATGACCGATGCGCGCGCCCGTCAGCAGATACAGCGCTGGACGGTGCAGTTCGTGGCCCCCGAGTATCTCGGTGCCCACGTCTCGGCGACGCGGTCACACCAGACCGGTCGGACGATGAGCCTCGACTTCCGGGCCGCGACCGCCCTGTTCGGCTCGTTCGGTATCGAGTGGGATCTGACGGACGCCGACGAGGACGAGCTGGCAGACCTGAGCGACTGGGTCGCGCGGTACAAGCGCCATCGACGTCTGCTGCACGGGGGTCGCACCGTGCGCATGGATTCGAGTGACCCGGCCGTGTGGCTGCATGGTGTCGTCGCGGCCGACGGGCGAAGCGCCCTGCTCGCCCATGTGCAACTCGACGAGTCGGCCAGCAATCGCGGCGTGCTCATGCGGGTGCCGCACCTGATCGAACAGGCGCGCTACGACATCCGGTGGGCGGCCCCGGTGGACACCGGCCAGATGTCGCAGTCGCCGGCGCTCGACCCGGCCGGCCCGACGCTCGGCCGTTCACTGCGCGGCGCGGTACTCGCTCAGCATGGCGTCTGGCTGCCTCGCCGCCGACCCGAAACGATTCTGCTCATGCACCTCGAGGCGCGCTGAGGGCGGTTCTCGAGAGGTCGACGCACCGATCAGCTGCGTGCCGTGAGCCACATCGCGCGGTACGGCTCGAGCCACAGGTTGCCGTCCGGTTCCGGCCGGATCGGTGCTGCGCTGAGCACGTCCATCGATCTCGCGAGGCCGAGCCCTTCGAGGCGATACGCAGGAAAAGGGCGCCAGCCATCGGTGACGTTGAACAGCTCGAGCAGCTCGCCCTCGGGGTGCCGGCGCAGCACCGGCAGAACCCCGGGGTCGGACGGCTCGAGCACCTCGGACTGGGTGGCAGCGTGCAGGAACGGCAGTGCCGCCCGCGCGCCGATCAGGCGCCGTAGACCTGCGAACACCTCGCTGGTCACGGTGCCGTGCTCGTGCCGCTCGGCCTGTCGTCCGGCGTCCATGCGGGGCCGGTGCGCCCAGCGGTTGTCCGTCTCGTGCCCCGGCTCGTCGGCCCAGTGCGGATCGGACGGTGCGGCGATCTCGTCACCCATCCACAGCACGGGAATGCCGCCCCAGCCGAGGATGATCGCGTGTGCCAGCAGGACGCGCCGGATCGCCAGCTCGATCGCATCGCGATCGCCGTGCTCACGCGCCAGATCCAGGCCGGCCAGCGCCGAGGTCATGCCGCTGACCCGTCGATCACCGGTCTGCTCGTTCGCCTGGAAAACCAGGCCACGGGCGAAGCTGCCCGGGAACTCGCCGGTGTAGAAGTCGGCCAGAAATCGGCGGTGTGCCCAGCCGTTGAGTCCCACGGCCGCGGCGTCGCCGTCGTCGATCGCCCAGCCGATGTCGTCGTGGCAGCGCAAGTAGCAGATCCAGGCCGTGGTCGCAGGGACCCGCGGCAGGTCCTGCAGGGCCCGCACGGACAGCCGCACGTCGCGCGTGGCGAGCATCGACCAGACCTGAACCATCAACGTGTTGTGGTAGGCGAGGTCACTCACCTTGCCGTGGTGCTGACCGCGGCCCAGGTAGTGGACGAGGTCGTCCGGGGCGACGATGGCCTCGGCCTTGAGCAGCACCGCGGGGCAGGCGATGCGGATCAGTGCCCGCAGTGCTTGCGCGATCGAGTGGACTTCGGGCTGGTTCTGGCAGTTGGTCCCGAGCCGCTTCCACAGGAACGCGATGGCATCCAGGCGCACCACCTCGACGCCTGTGTTCGCCAACCACAGCACGATGTCCGCGTACTCGGCGAACACGTCCGGGTTGGTCCAGTTCATGTCCCACTGGAAGGAGTTGAACGTCGTCCAGACCCAGGCGCCGAGGTCGTCGTCCCAACTGAAGTTGCCGGGTGCGAAGTCGGGAAAGACCTCGGGCAGGGTGCGCTCGTAGGCGTCCGGCTCGACGCGATCGGGATAGACGTAGAAGTAGTTGCGGTAGCGCTCGTCGCCGGCTCGCGCGGCCTGTGCCCAGGCATGCTCGCGCGCGACGTGGTTGAGTACCAGATCCAGGACCAGGCTGATGCCCTCGGCGCGCAGCCTCCGTCCCAATTCGACGAGGTCGTCCACGCTACCGAGGTCGGCACGGATGCCGCGGTAGTCGGCCACCGCGTACCCGCCGTCACTGTCGCCCTCGCGCGGGCGTAGCAGCGGCATGAGGTGCAGATAGGTGACGCCGAGTTCGTTCAGGTACGGAATCTGGGCGCACACCCCGGCCAACCCGTCGGTGCCGCGGCCGAATCGGTCGGCATAGGCCGCGTAGCCGAGCATGTCGGGGCGCTGGAACCAGTCCGGGGCGAGCGTGCGGGCCAGGTCGAGCCGGTACAGATCCGCAGGACGCTCGGCATACGTCCGGGCGGCGCTGCGCAGCAACCGCCCGATCAGGTCGTCGACCTCGCCGGCGGAGTACAACGCGGCGAGCCCGGCGCGCAGATCCGGCAGCCAGCGCTCGATCCGGATCTCGAAGGATTGGCGTCGATCGGAGGACAGCTCCGACACCTCGGCAGCGACCGGATCGGGCAGTGGCACCGCATGATTTTGGCCTGCCACCCGCACGGCCACAACAGTGCAGGTTCCCGCGCCGGCCGCCGCCTGCCAGGAACATCGCGCGGCCGCCCGGCGTTACGCTGTCAGTTTGGTTGGTCGGCCTCGCGGCTGGCAGACTGGACGGCTGGCGCGGGCACGCGTCACACCCACCACCCGGCTCCGGTTCACGTCTCGAGAGATCGCGGGCGACCCGGCGGCCACGAACCTTCGGCGAGTCTCGAGACGCGCCGAAGCGAAGGGATCCAGCACATGAAGCAAGGCATCCACCCGGAGTACGTGGTCACCGAGGTGAGCTGTTCCTGCGGCAACACCTTCACCACCCGCAGCACGTCGAAGACTGGCAAGCTGCACGCCGACGTGTGCTCGGCCTGCCACCCGTTCTACACCGGCAAGCAGAAGATCATGGACGTTGGCGGCCGGGTCGACAAGTTCGAGAAGCGCTACGGCAAGCGGGTCCGCAACTCCTAGCTCCCACGCGGCGCCTGTCCCGGTCATCCGGGCAGGCGCCGTTTCCATGCGCCGAGCAACCGGAGGAGGAGGAGCGTCAGATGACTGATCAGCGCGGGCGACTGCCGCAGCTGCTCGCCGAGTATGCCCTCATCGAGCAGTCGCTTGCCGACCCGGCCGTGCACGCCGACGCGAGCCGCGCGCGCACCTTGGGGCGCCGCTTCGCCGAACTCGCGCCGCTCGTGGCTGCGGCCGGCGAGTTGGCCACCGTCCGAGGCGACCTCACCGCGGCGCTCGAACTGTCCCACGAGGACGCATCCTTCGGCGACGAGGCCGACGCGCTGCAACTACGGATCGGCGAGCTCGAGGCACGGCTGCGCGAGCTGCTGGTCCCGAAGGATCCCGACGACGCCAAGGACGTCATCCTCGAGATCAAGGCAGGGGAGGGTGGCGAGGAGTCCGCCCTGTTCGCCGGCGACCTGCTGCGCATGTACCTGCGCTATGCCGAGCGGCAGGGCTGGACGACGGAGGTACTTGACGACGAGCCGACCGACCTCGGCGGCAAGAAGTCGACGACGATCGCGGTTCGCGCACGCAAGCGCGACCGTCCGGTGTGGGCCCAGCTGAAGTACGAAGGTGGCGTCCACCGGGTGCAGCGGGTGCCGGCCACCGAGTCGCAGGGCCGCATCCACACCTCGGCGGCCGGCGTCCTCGTCCTGCCCGAGGCCGAAGACGTCGAGGTCGACATCGACCCGAACGACCTGCGTATCGACGTCTACCGGTCGTCCGGACCGGGCGGGCAGAGCGTAAACACCACCGACTCGGCGGTGCGCATCACCCACATACCCACCGGAACCGTGGTCAGCATGCAGAACGAGAAGAGCCAGCTGCAGAACCGCGAGGCCGGCCTGCGGGTCCTGCGCGCGCGGCTGCTTGCGGCCGCGCAGGACGTCGCCGCTGCCGCGGCGTCGGATGCCCGCCGCTCGCAGGTGCGCACGGTCGATCGCTCCGAGCGGGTGCGGACCTACAACTACCCGGAGAACCGGATCAGCGACCACCGCGTGGGCTTCAAGGCATACAACCTCGACCAGGTGCTCGACGGCGCGCTGGACGATGTCATTGCCGCCCTGCAGCACGCGGACACCGAGGCGCTGCTGGCCGGCCCCTCGCTGACGTGAACGCGGCTGCCGTGCTCGTGGCCGCGACGCGGCAACTTGCCGACGCCGGCGTGCCGAGTCCGCGGGTCGATGCCGAGCTGCTCCTCGCGCATCTGCTCGGCTGTCCGCGAAGCCACCTGCTGACCCAGCCGGACATCCCGGCGGCAACGGGCGGCGATTACGACGCGCTCGTCGAGCGGCGCAGGTCACGCGAACCGCTGCAGTACATCGTCGGCACCGTCGCCTTCCGCCACCTGGAGCTCCGCGTCGGGGCCGGCGTCTTCATCCCTCGTCCGGAGACCGAACTGCTCGTCGACGCCGTGCTCGCACACCTGCGCTCTGCCGCCCGGCCGGTTGCCGTCGACCTGTGTGCCGGCAGCGGCGCGCTGGCGTTGGCGATCGCCGACGAAGTGCCTTCGGCCGCGGTGGTCGCCGTCGAGGCGGCCCAGCCCGCGGCAGAGTGGCTGGCCCGCAACGCGGCCGGCGCCGGCGTCCACGTCGTCGTGGCCGACGTCGCTGACCAAGGGCTGACAGGCGCCGGGGGAGTGCTGGCCGAGTTCACCGGCCGGACGGACGCCGTCGTCGCGAACCCGCCGTACGTGCCGGCCGCCACCGACGTCGCAGCCGAAGTGCGCCACGATCCGCACCGCGCGGTGTTCGCCGGCCCTGACGGATTGGCACTCATGCCGGCCGTCATCGCGCGTGCCGCCGAGCTCTTGCGCCCGGGCGGCGTGCTGGCCCTGGAGCACGACGACACGCATGCCAGCGCAGTCCCCGGGTTGCTCGGCGCCGACGGTCGGTTCGCCGGCATCGTCGATCATCGCGATCTGTCCGGGCGTCCGCGGTACGCGGTGGCCCTGCGTCGTTAAGGCAGGATGGCCGCCGTGGCCCTGTTCTTCGACTGCGGCGATCCGGACGCCCGCGCGGATGCCATCGAAACGGCAGCGCACAGCATCGGCAGCGGCGAGCTCGTCGTCCTGCCCACCGACACCGTCTACGGACTCGGCGCGGACGCCTTCGATGCGCAAGCGGTCGCCCAGCTGCTGCACACCAAGGGCCGCGGCCGAAACAGCCCCGTTCCCGTCCTGGTCGGCTCGTGGCAGACCCTTGACGGTCTCGTCAGCCTCGTGGACGAGCGCACGCGCCAGCTCGTCGAGGCGTTCTGGCCCGGCGGTCTGACCCTCGTCGTCACGCACGCGCGGTCGCTGACGTGGGATCTCGGTGACGCTCGCGGCACCGTCGCCGTGCGCATGCCGTTGCATCCCGTCGCGATCGAGTTGCTCGAGCGGACCGGTCCGATGGCGGTCTCGAGTGCGAACCGGCACGGACAACCGCCCGCGCAGACCGCATTGGAGGCACGCGGCCAACTCGGCGAGGACGTCGCCGTCTACCTCGAGGACGGACACGTCAGTGGCGGCGTCGCGTCGACGATCGTCGACGTCACCGGTGCCCGGCCGCGCATCCTGCGCCTGGGTGCGATCGACGCGCCGACATTGCGTCAGGTGGTCGCCGACATCGCCGACCCGGACATCGAGGATGGCGACTCGGCGTGAGGCATCCGAGCCTCGAGTACCTGCTCGTGGCGTGCGTTGCTGCCGCGGTCACCTGCCTGGTGACGCCGCTCGCGCGGCGGGCGGCGATCCGCTGGCGCGCCGTCGCGAAGCCGCGCGATCGCGATGTGCACGCGGTGGCCACGCCGCGGATGGGCGGCGTGGCGATCTTTGCCGGGTTCGCGCTGGCGATGTTCGTCGCCGCCCGGCTGCCCACGTTGCAAGAATCGTTCGAGAACGGCCCGGAGTTCGCCTGGGTCGTGGTCGCGGCCGCGGTGATCTGCGCAGTGGGCATCCTCGACGACAAGTACGAACTCGACTCGCTGACCAAACTGGCCGGCCAGGTACTCGCGACCGGACTCATGGTCACCCTCGGCGGCGTGCAGATCGGCCAGATCGGGCTGCCGTGGAGCAACACCACGTTCATCCTCGGCCAGGACCTCGCGATACCCGTGACCATCCTGTTCAGTCTGCTGACCATCAACGCGCTGAACTTCATCGACGGCCTCGACGGCCTGGCCGCCGGGATGACGGTGATCGCGGCCAGCGCCTTCTTCGTGTACTCCTACCATTTGGGCAAGAGCGGACTGACCGATATCGTCTCGTCCGCGACTCTGCTCGCGGCGGTCCTCGCCGGGGCCTGCATCGGCTTCCTGCCGCACAATTTCTATCCGGCCCGCATCTTCATGGGCGACTCCGGCTCGATGGTTCTCGGACTTCTGTTGTCGGCCGCGACGATAACGGCGACGACGTCGACCGACCCGCAGGTCTACGAGCGGACCGCCGGTTCGCTGCCGCTCCTGCTGCCCTTGCTGATACCCGCCACAGTCCTTGCCCTGCCGTTCGTCGATCTGCTGCTGGCCGTCGTACGTCGCGTTGGCAGGGGGCGCTCGCCGTTCGCCCCGGACAAGCAGCACCTGCATCACCGCTTGCTGCAACTCGGTCACACCCATCGACGGGCTGTGCTGCTGCTGTATTTCTGGTCCGCGCTCGTCGCCTTCGGCGGCGTCGGCCTGTCCTTCGAGGACGGTCAGGTCTTCGTCGTCACCGTGCTGTGCGTCCTGGCGGGCGTCGGCATCCTCGTATCGGTCGTTCCCGGCATGCGTGCACGCGGCCGGCGCGACAGCGGAGCGTCTGTCTGAATCCGTTTAGCATCGCGACGACCCCGGTCAGGAGCTGTCCCCAGCCACCGGTAGTGTGTCGCCATCGCCTTTGGCGCACGTGGACTCGACGCCGGCCCGCGCGGCCGTCGGAGCGCTCGCGGCCGGCGGCGACGATCATGGTCAGCCCATCTCATCGTCGAGGAGCAGCCCGTGAGCGATACGTGTAGACGAACGCGGAGCATCGGCTAGGCCCCGCGCCGTGCCCGAGGAGCCGCTGGGTTGGTCGGGGCTGCTGGGTATGGGCGCGGTGATCGCGGCCGTGCTCCTCGTCGGCCTCGGGCTCGGCTGGGTGCTCGATTCGGTGGCAGGGACCGGTCCGGCGCTCTTGCTCGTCGGCCTGGGTCTTGGCATCGTCGGCGCAGTCGGCTATACCTGCGTCGAATTCCGTAAGTATCTGAAACGTTGAGGGGAGCAGAACAGCTCGTGGAACCGGTCGTGTACACCCCGGTCTCTGCCGCGGTCAACCTGCGCAGATCCGTGATCTTGGGCGCGATCCTGGGCATCATCGCGATCGTGGTCGCTTCGTTGGCCGGCCATGTGCTGTTCGGTGTCTTCTGCTGCGCCGGCCTGGCGCTCGGCGCGGTCAACAACCGGATGCTGCAGAAGTCGGTCATCCGCTTCGCGAGCTCGCAGAACTTCCAGAAGACGAGGTTCCGGCGCGGTGTCATCGCCCGGCTCGGCGCCGTGACCGGTATTGCGATCGGCATCGCCGTGTTGGCGCGCCCCGACGGGTTGGGTGTGTTCGTCGGGCTCGCTGTGTTCCAGGTCCTGATGCTGGTCGGCGCGGCCGTTCCGGTCATGCGTAGTCTGCGGCCGACCACATGAGCGTGTCGATCGCGATCGCAGCGGGAGGAGCAAGCCGATGACGACCCCGTCCATGGCCATCGAGATCCAACCCGGCCATCACCAGATCGTGTGGCACGTGGGTGGGCTCACCTTCCACGGCGACACGATCATTGCGACCGTCATCGCCGGCGCCATCGTGATCGGGCTCGGCCTCTACATCCGTTTCACGGTCAGCGTGGAGCGGCCGAACAGGGCGCAACTGGCTTACGAGGCCGTCACCGAACAGGCTGAAAAGGAAGTCGACTCAGCAATGGGCTTGGAGGTGGCGCCATTCGTCGTCCCCTTAGGCTTCTCGTTGTTCCTGTTCATCCTGATCGCGAACTGGCTGGCGCTGATCCCGACGAAGGAGTACGTCCCGCCGCCGGCTTCGGACCCGAACCTGACCTACGCGCTCGCGTTCTTCGTGATCGTCACGATGCACGTCGTCGGGGTCAAGAAGAATGGCGCGCGCAAGTACTACCAGCACATCTGGGAGAAGCCTCGGGTGCTGGCTCCGTTGCGGCTCCTGGAAGAGATCATCAAGCCGTTCACGCTCGCACTTCGTCTGTTCGGCAACATCTTCGCCGGTGTGATCATGCTCGCGCTGATCGCCGCGATGCCGGCTTTCATCCTGTGGGCGCCCGAGGTGCTGTGGAAGCTGTTCGACGCCTTCATCGGACTGATCCAGGCATTCATCTTCGCGCTGCTGACCGTCCTCTACATGTCCTCGTTCGTGCCGCACGAGCAAACGGAGGGCGCACACTGACGACAGCGCACGCCCGGGCCGCCACCGCTCGCGCGCCGATCGCGCTTGGCTGCCGCAGCACGACCATGTACACCAGACAGACTCAACCGCAGACACAGATTGAAGAGGTACAGACATGGCACTGGAAGGCAATGTCACGGTTCTCGGCGGCCTCGTAGGTGGCGGCCTGGCGCTCGGCGGCGGCGCGATCGGCGCGGCAATCGGTGACGGCCTCGCCGGCGCTTCGCTGATCCAGGGCGTCGCGCGGCAGCCAGAGGCACAGAGCCAGTTGCAGACGCTGTTCTTCCTGACCGTCGGCCTGGTGGAGGCGGCGTACTTCATCAACCTCGCCTTCGCCGTGCTGTTCGTATTCGTTCTGGGCAAGTAGCGCCGATGGCTGCACACGACAGCGTCGCGGCGAACAACTTTCTCATTCCCAACGCGACGTTCATCGCTGAATTGGTTGCGTTCGTGATCATTTTCTGGATCATCACGAAGTACGTCCTGCCGCCGCTCCAAAAGGCGATGCGCGCCCGGCAGGCGATGATCACGAAGCAGGTCGAGGACGCCGAGGATGCCAAGCGTCGGCTCGCCGAAGCCGAGCGGGCATATCAGAACGCGCTGACCGAGTCGCGGACCGAGGCTGCGCAGATTCGCGAGAATGCCCGGGCCGAGGCGCAGCGCACCTTGGAGGATCTCAAGGTGCAGGCCCAGGCCGAGTCGGCGCGTATCGTCGCGCGCGGCGAGGAGCAGTTGTCCAGCCAGCGCTCGGCAATCGTGCGTGACTTGCGGGCCGAGATCGGCACGTTGGCGGTCGAGCTCTCGGAGAAGATCGTCGATCAGCGACTGGCCGACGAGCGTCAGGTGTCGGCGACGGTCGACGCGTTTCTCGCCGGACTCGAATCGAGCGATCGGCAATCGCGCGACAGCTCCGGCGGAGGAGCGGGCGCATGATGCGGTCGGCGAGCCGACAGGCTCTGGCAGCCCTGCAGGAGCAGGAGCAGTCGGCCTTCGCCGGCCACATGTCGGCGGCGACGCTGACCATCGTGTCCGACGAGTTGTACGCGATCGCGGACCTGCTCGTCGGGCAGCCGCGCTTGCGCCGCACGATCGGTGATCCGTCGACGTCGCCTGAGGCACGAGCCGAACTCGCCGAGCGCTTGCTGTCGGGCAAGGTCGGCACCCAGGCACTCGCGCTCGCCCAGGCCGCTGTACGGCAGCGCTGGTCCTCGCCCTGGGATCTGACCGACGCAGTGGAGGGCGCCGGTGACGACGCGCTGTTCGCGGCCGCCGAAGCGGACGGCTCGCTCGGCAACGTAGAGGACGAATTGTTCCGCTTCGAGCGAATTCTCGACAGTCAGGGCGACGTCGTCGGCCTGCTCGACGACCTCTCGGTCAATTCCCCGCGGCGCATCGCGCTGCTCGACGCGCTCGTCGAGGGCAAGGTGTCTTCGGTGACCCTGTCGTTGCTCCGACACGCGGTGGCCAGCGAGCGCAAGCGGACCATCGTGTTGGCCATCGACGACCTCCTGGACAAGGCGGCCGCCCGGCAGGCACGATCCGTCGCCCGCGTGATCTGCGCCGTCCCGCTGACGGATGCGCAGCAGGAACGCCTCGTAGCGACGTTGAGCGGTATGTACGGACGGCCGATCAGCTTGCGGATCGCGATAGATCCGGAAGTTCGCGGCGGGCTCGTGGTGCACGTCGGGGACGAAGTCATCGACGGCAGCATCGCCACCCGCTTGGTGAATGCGCGCAACGCCATCGCCGGATAGCACCAGCCGAATCATCAGCACCCTGATCCGAGATTGAGGACACGTTCATGGCAGAACTGACGATCTCCGCAGATGAGATCCGTGGGGCTATCGAGAGCTACGTCTCGTCGTACTCGCCCGAGGCCTCCCGCGAGGAGGTCGGCACCGTTGCCGAGACCGGCGACGGCATCGCCCGCGTCGAGGGACTGCCGAGTGCGATGGCCAACGAGCTGCTCGAGTTCGAGGGCGGCACGCTCGGCATCGCCCTGGACCTCGATGTACGCGATATCGGCGTCGTCATCCTCGGTGATGCGAGCCGGATCGAGGAGGGGCAGCAGGTCAAGCGGACCGGTGAGATCCTGTCCGTCCCGGTCGGCGACGCCTATCTGGGACGGGTGGTCAACCCGCTCGGCCAGCCGATCGACGCACAGGGTGAGATCGAGTCCACCGAGCGCCGCGCCCTCGAACTGCAGGCGCCGTCCGTGGTTCAGCGGCAAGAGGTGCGTGAGCCGTTGCTCACCGGCATCAAGGCCATCGACGCCATGACCGCAATCGGTCGTGGCCAGCGCCAGTTGATCATCGGTGACCGGCAGACCGGCAAGACGACGGTGTGCCTCGACGCGATCATCAACCAGCGGGACAACTGGAAGAGCGGCGACCCGGCCAAGCAGGTCCGCTGCATCTACGTTGCGATCGGGCAGAAGGGCTCCACGATCGCGGCGGCGCGCAACACCCTCGATGAGGCTGATGCGATGGAGTACACGACGATCGTCGCGGCCCCGGCGTCGGACTCGGCCGGGTTCAAGTATCTCGCCCCCTACACCGGCTCGGCCATCGGACAGCACTGGATGTATCAGGGCCTGCACGTTCTGATCATCTTCGATGACCTCACCAAGCAGGCCGAGGCCTACCGCGCGGTGTCGTTGTTGCTGCGGCGCCCGCCGGGGCGTGAGGCCTACCCGGGCGATGTCTTCTATCTGCACAGCCGGCTCCTCGAGCGTTGCGCGAAGCTGTCCGACAACCTCGGCGGCGGTTCGATGACTGGCCTGCCCGTCATCGAGACCAAGGGCAACGACGTGTCGGCCTACATTCCGACCAACGTCATCTCGATCACCGACGGCCAGTGCTTCCTGGAGACCGACCTGTTCAACGCCGGCGTGCGGCCGGCGATCAACGTCGGCATCTCGGTGTCGCGCGTCGGTGGTTCGGCTCAGCCCAAGGCGATGCGTGACGTGGCCGGCCGGCTCCGGGTCGACCTCGCGCAGTACCGCGAGCTCGAGGCGTTCGCCGCCTTCGGCTCCGACCTGGACAAGGCGAGCCAGCAGCAGCTGGCCCGTGGCAGTCGCCTGGTGGAGTTGCTGAAGCAGCCGGCCGCGTCGCCGTTCCCGGTGGGCCGCGAGATTGCGTCGATCTGGGTCGGGACGAGTGGCAACCTCGACGACATCGACGTTGTGGACGTGCGCCGATTCGAGCGCGAGCTGCTCGACTACATCCAGCACACCAAGCCGGAGATCTACGGCATTCTGGCCGACGCGAAGAAGTTCGACGACGACATGGCCGCCGACCTCGGGTCGCTGGTGAGCGAGTTCAAGAAGCAGTTCCAACCGTCCGGTTCGTAGCCGGACAACTCAAGGTGAACCGGTGAGCGAGCCGCGCGGCGATCGTTGCGATGAGCACTCACGCGAACAGCCAGGAGCACGAATGAGCGAGCATCGCGGGCGCGCAGCGATCGTTGCGATGCTCGCTCGCGCGAAGAGCCGGGAGAAATAGTGGGAGCGCAGCTTCGCGTTTATCGGCGCCGAATTCGCACGGTGCAGTCGACAAAGAAGATCACTAAGGCGATGGAACTCATCGCGGCCTCGCGCATCGTGCGCGCGCAGGCGCGGATGAACAGCGCGCGACCGTACTCGAACGAGATCCAACACGCGCTGGCGCAACTGAGTCGTGACCGCACGCTCGAGCACCCCATGCTCACTGGCGTCGAGAATCCACGCCGGGCTGGCATCCTGGTCATCACCAGCGACCGCGGGCTGGCCGGTGGCTACAACGCGAACGCGCTCCGCGCAGCCAACGAACTGGCGCAACGGCTGGGCAACGAGGGCAAAGACGTCGAGCGCTACGTCATCGGTCGCAAGGGCGCGGCGTTCTTCCGGTTCCGGCGCATCGACCTGGCCGGGGTCTGGACCGGCTTCTCCGAGCAGCCGAACTTCGTCGACGCCCGCGGCGCGTCCGAAGCCGTCGTCGAGGCTCTGAAGGCGACGTCGGAGGGCCAGGTGGAAGGCGGCGAGCGCGATGGGCAGCCGGGCATCGACGAGCTGTGGCTCGTCTACACGCGATTCATCAACAGTGTGACCCAGACGGCTACGGCGGTGCGTGTGTCGCCGGTGAAGGGCGCTGACGACTCCGGTGACGCCGGCCCGAAGAAGACCGACGCCCCGGCCGAGCAGGCCGACGACGCGAACGTCTCCTACGATTTCGAACCCGAGCCGGCCGAGCTGATCGCAGCGCTGTTGCCGCGCTACATCAGTTCGCGCATCTTCTCCGCGCTGCTCGAGTCGGCGGCCTCGGAGTCGGCGGCTCGGCGACGTGCCATGAAGTCCGCTAGCGACAACGCCACCGAGCTCATCCGCACGTACACCCGACTGGCGAACCAGGCCCGTCAAGCAGAGATCACCCAGGAAATCAGCGAGATCGTCGGCGGCGCCGACGCCCTCGCATCAGCAGGGAGCGAAGAATGACCGCTGTCGAGGAACAGGCCGACGCCACCACGGACGGTGCCACGAGCGTCGGGCGGGTCGTCCGGGTCATCGGCCCGGTCGTCGACGTCGAGTTCGGCCGCACCAGCATGCCGCCGCTCAATCAGGCGCTCACAACCCAGATCGAGCTCGGCGAATTGTCCAAGACGCTGACCCTCGAGGTGGCGCAGCACATCGGCGATGACATGGTGCGCGCGATCGCCCTGCAGCCGACGGACGGCCTCGTGCGAGGCGCCGAGGTCAGCGACACCGGTTCGCCGATCACTGTTCCGGTCGGCAACGGCACGCTCGGTCACGTGTTCAACACGCTCGGGCTGCCATTGGATGTGAAGGAGGAGGACCTCGACATCAAGGAGCGGTGGTCCATCCATCGTGAGCCACCGCCGTTCAGCGAGCTCGAATCCAAGACCGAGATGTTCACCACCGGCATCAAGGTCATCGACCTGCTCACCCCCTACGTCGTCGGCGGCAAGATCGGCCTGTTCGGCGGCGCAGGTGTCGGCAAGACCGTCCTCATCCAGGAGATGATCTACCGCGTCGCAGAGAACTTCGGCGGTGTCTCGGTGTTCGCCGGCGTCGGAGAGCGCACTCGTGAGGGCAACGACCTCATCGCAGAGATGACCGAGTCCGGTGTCATCGAGAAGACTGCTCTCGTCTTCGGGCAGATGGACGAGCCGCCGGGCACCCGGCTGCGGGTGGCGCTGTCCGCGCTCACGATGGCCGAGTACTTCCGCGACGTCCAGAAGCAGGACGTGCTGCTGTTCATCGACAACATCTTCCGGTTCACCCAAGCCGGCTCGGAGGTGTCCACGCTGCTCGGCCGGATGCCGTCGGCGGTGGGATACCAGCCCACTCTCGCCGATGAGATGGGGCAGCTGCAGGAGCGGATCACCTCGACGCGCGGCCACTCGATCACCTCGATGCAGGCGATCTACGTGCCCGCCGACGACATCACCGACCCGGCGCCGCACACGACCTTCGCGCACCTCGATGCGACGACGACGCTGTCGCGGCCGGTGTCCGAGAAGGGCATCTACCCTGCGGTAGATCCGCTCGACTCCACCTCGCGCATCCTCAACGCGCAGTACATCGGACAGGAGCACTACGACGTCGCGAACCGGACGAAGCAGATCCTGCAGCGGTACAAGGAGCTGCAGGACATCATCGCCATCCTCGGTATCGACGAGTTGTCCGAGGAGGACAAGGTGATCGTCGGCCGGGCGCGGCGCATCGAGCGGTTCCTGTCGCAGAACACGTTCGTGGCCGAGCAGTTCACCGGAATCCCGGGGTCGTTCGTGCCGCTCGAGGAGACGATAGACGCGTTCAAGCGGCTGACCGCCGGCGACTTCGACAGTTACCCGGAGCAGGCGTTCTTCATGTGTGGTGGGCTCGAGGATCTCGAGCGCAAGGCGAACGAGCTCAAGAACGCGTGAGCCGGGTGGCAGCGGAGTAGGGGACGCAAACCATGGCGACGATGCACGTCGAATTGGTGTCGATCGAGGCGCCGATCTGGTCGGGCGAGGCGACGGCGGTATTCGCGCGGACGGTTGTCGGCCAGCTCGGCGTCCTGCCGGGACACATACCGCTGCTCGGCGCCCTCGAACCGGGCCACATCGTGCGCATCGACCAGGAGGGCGGCGAATCGCTGCGTGTGGCGGTGCACGGTGGGTTCCTCTCGGTGCACAAGAGCGGCGTGTCGGTGCTGGCCGAACAGGCCGAGGTGGCCGGCGACATCGACGTTGCCCGGGCGCGGGAGGCACTGAGTCGCAACAGCGCCGACGGTTCGACGGACGAGCAGGCGGCGCGCAACCGCGCACTGGCGCGCTTACGCGCTGCCGGTGAAGATGTCTAGCGCCTAGCCGATTGCGGACAGGGCCGTGCACACCCTCGACGTTGCGCTGGTGTGTGTGGTCGTCGTGCTGTTCCTCGTCGGCATCGCGATCGTCGCCCGACAGCGCTACATGCTGCGCGCGACCGGCGCATTGCCCATGGCCGTGCAACGCGGGCATCGCTGGCTGTACGGCATCGGGCGCTTCATCGACGGCGAGCTGCGGTGGTACCGCGCGCTCGGCATCGGCACCCGACCGTCGCGGGTGCTGCGCCGCGGCCAGATCGAGGTACTCGACCGGCGTTCGCCGACGGAGTCCGAGCGAGGTTCATTGCCATCGACAGCCGTGATCATTGCCTGCCGCACCGAGGGTCAGCCGCTCACGCTCGCGTTCAGCGAGAGCGCCTACACCGGCTTCGTGTCCTGGCTGGAGTCATCGGCCCCGCTCTGACCGCCCACCCCACGCGGGCACGGTGAGCGCGCAAGCGCCGGAGCATCAGCCAGGGTCACCGGTCACCGCCGGGACGCCACAGCACGTCTCCGCTCGGGTTCGCGACGCGGCTGAGGATGAAGAGCAGGTCCGAGAGCCGGTTCAGGTACAGCAGCGCGGTCCGGTTCGTGTGTTGGGGATCGGTCTCGAACAGCGTCCACGCGCTGCGTTCGGCGCGCCGGGCGAGCGTGCGTGCCGTGTGCAGCAGGGCGGCGCCGGGTGTCCCGCCCGGCAGGATGAAGCTGTCGAGCTTCGGCAGCGACGCGTTGAACTCGTCACACCAGCCCTCCAGCCGCTCGACGTAGGACGTCTCGACGCGCAGCGGCGCGTAGGTCGGCTCCGGTACGACCGGCGTGCACAGGTCGGCCCCCAGGTCGAACAGGTCGTTCTGAATCCTCTGCAGGACGTCGGTCAGCCGCCGTGGCAGCTGACCGAGGGCCAACGCCACGCCGATCGCCGCGTTCGTCTCGTCACAGTCGGCGTAGGCCGCCACCCGCGGGTGCGTCTTGGGCACCCGTGACATGTCGCCGAGCGCAGTCGTCCCGTCGTCGCCGGTCTTGGTGTAGATGCGGGTGAGGTGCACGGCCATAGCCCGACCTTAGAGGCTGGCTGTCTCCGGCCCCCCGCGCGACTAGCCTGTCCGGGTGCAGGTTCTGCGTGTTGCCGGCGGTGCTCGCCTCGACGGCTCGGTCGAGGTCGTCGGAGCCAAGAACAGTGTGCTCAAGCTGATGGCCGCAGCCTTGTTGGCTCCCGGCGACACCACGCTCGGCAATCTGCCGGCCATCTCGGACGTCCGGATCATGCGAGCGCTGCTGGAACGGCTCGGCTGTGCTGTCACCGAGACCGCCGACGGGGCGATCGATCGGGTCGTGGTCAGCACCCCGGACGTCGTCAATCCCGAGGCGCCCTATGAGCTGGTACGCAAGATCCGTGGCTCCATCTGCGTGCTGGGACCGCTCCTCGCGCGTACCGGCCAGGCGAAGGTCGCCCTCCCTGGCGGGGACGCGATCGGCTCCCGGCCGCTGGACATGCACATGTCGGGCCTGGAGCGGATGGGAGCGGAGATCCGCATCGAGCACGGCTACATCGTCGCAGAGGCGTCCGAACTGCGCGGTGCGAGCATCTGGCTCGACTTCCCGAGCGTCGGCGCGACGGAGAACATCATGACCGCCGCGGTGCTCGCCAAGGGCACGACCGTCATCGACAACGCCGCGCGCGAGCCGGAGATCGTCGACCTGTGCCGCATGCTCGTCGGGATGGGTGCGCACATCGGCGGGATCGGCTCGTCCACCCTCGAGATCACCGGCGTCGAGGGGCTGTACCCGACGAGCCATGACGCGGTCGCCGATCGCATCGTCGCGGGCACCTGGGCGATGGCCGCCGTGGCTACCCGGGGGGACGTCACGGTCCGTGGCGCGAATGCGTACCACCTCGAGATCGCGCTGGACAAGGTGGCGCGTGCCGGGGGGGACGTGGAGGTGCTGGCCGACGGCTTCCGGGTGGCGATGGACCGCCGCCCCAAGAGCTTCGACGTCGTGACCTTGCCCTACCCGGGCCTGGCCACCGATCTGCAGCCACAGGCGATCGCCACGCTGTCGGTGGCCGACGGCACCGCGATGATCACCGAGAACCTGTTCGAGGCGCGGTTCATGTTCTGCGACGAGATAGCGCGGATGGGCGCCGACGTCCGCACCGACGGTCACCACGCGGTCGTGCGCGGCCGTGAGCGGCTCTCGGGGGCTCCGGTGCGGGCGACCGACATCCGGGCCGGCGTCGGCCTGGTGATCGCCGGACTTGTCGCCGAGGGCATCACCGAGATCGCCGAGATCCATCACATCGACCGTGGCTACGTCCGCTTCGAGGAGCAGCTGCGGGCGCTGGGTGCGGACGTGCAGCGCGTGGAGTCAGCGAGCTTCGGCGGCTGACGAGTCGCCCGTCGCGGCCTCGATCTGCGCTTTGTGCAGCCGGCGGACGTACAGCCAGCGGATGGCCGACAAGGCGACGAAGTAGGCGCTGCCGATGTAGAGCATGACGCGCACGTACTGGGGATGGCCCGGATACGCGAATGTCCCGGCCACGATGCCGCCGAACCAGATCGTGGCCCCGACGATGGTGAACGGTCGCATGAACCTGGCCCGGGCGATGTGCGGGTACGGCACATTCGTCAGGCACAGGACGGACAGGAAGAGGGTGATCACCGCGCCTACCCAGGGACGCACCTCGAGCAGGAACAGCAACGGGCCGACGATGTTCCACGCTGCGGGAAAGCCGCGGAACCAGTTGTCGTCGGTCATCATGTCCTTGCGGGCGAACCAGATCGCGGACGTGAACACCATGACGCAGAGCACGAACACGCCGAAGTTGTTCTGCGGCACGACCTCGAACTCGTACATGAAGCAAGCCGGGACGAGCACGCAGGTGACGTAGTCGATGATCAGGTCGAGCAGGAAGCCGTCGATCAGCGGTACCCGCCGTTCCACCTCCAGCGCGCGGGCGATCGGCCCGTCGATGCCGTCGATGAGCAGGGTCAGCAGCAGCCAGATGATCGCCCGATCCGGCTTGCCGACCAGCACATCGCGTAGCGCCAGCATCGCCGCGACGATGCCGAGCGTGGTGAACCCATGCAGCAACCACGCGCTACGGACCTGCGCAGGGGTGAACTCCGCGCTGGACCGGCGAAACGGCGAAGTCACGCGTCAAACCTAAGCGCTGTCGTGGAGGCGGCAAAGCCGAAGCGCGGGCTACGGTCCGAGCAGTATTCGCGCCTTTTCCGCGTCGCCGTGAAACACCAAGACGTCGAATGTGCCGTCGTGCCGCCGCGACATGGACGAGCGGATGGCCGCCTCCCCGAGCACCGCGCGCCGTCGCATCGCCTCCTGCCGCGGCAACCGCGAGACGATCACGGTCAGCAGGCCCAGGTCAGCGGCGTCGGTGGCATCGGGCGGACGGGCGCTCTGCCGAGGTCGGGACGGCCGGAAAACCCACCGCAGCACGAACCCCAACGCGAGGATCACGAGGATCGCAACGATGCCGGCCGTCGGGTCGTTGCCCACCCCCCCATTCTGCGCCATGGGCTAGCTGAGCTGCGCCCGCAGGCCCTTCTCGCCGGACCGCATCATGTGGTCGTGGTTCAGGCGTAGCACCGGACGCACGAGAAACCCCGCTGCGCGGATCATCCCCTTGCCGACGCTGACGTCCTCGTCGAAAACGGCCAGCGTGCCGTCACCCTCGGGCTGGACGGTCCACTGGCTCGTACCGACGAGATCCCCGCTGAGCGAGGCCTTCAGCACACCGGCCGCCCGGTCCTCAACCTCGCGGTGCATGACGAACACGACGTCGTAGGGCAGCAGGCTTCGACAGGTGAGGGTGCCCGACGCGTCGTCGATGCGCCGCGCGTCGCGGATCTGCGGCCACCATCGCGGGTAGTTCTCGACGTCGCAGAGAATGCCGAACACGTCGTCGGGCTGCGCTGCCAGCCGCCACTCGCTCCGGAAGGTGTAGTTGCTCATCTACTCATCGGGGTTCGGGGCGGGGTGGATCGCGGTCGCCAACTCAGGGTGGCCGCGCCGCACATGTCCCACGTCGAGATCTCGCGATCGGTCGACAGGACAGCGGCCACCCCTCCAGCGTGCCAGACTGCGAGGTCGGCCACAGCGCCCGGTGCAGAGCGGGTCCGCGCGGCGGCTTGCGGCCTACACTCCGCGCAGGCCCGTCCCGCGGTCGGCGAGCTGACGGAGGTGCCCGCCATGCCCTTTCCGAGTGACGCTGAGCATGATCGTCCCTGGTTGATGCGGACCTACGCGGGTCATTCGTCGGCGACGGAGTCCAACGCGTTGTACCGGCGGAATCTGGCCAAGGGGCAGACGGGGCTCTCCGTCGCGTTCGACTTGCCGACGCAGACCGGCTACGACCCGGACGCCGAGCTGGCGCGCGGCGAAGTGGGCAAGGTCGGGGTGCCGGTCACCCATCTCGGTGACCTGCGGACCCTGTTCGACGGCATCCCGCTCGAGCAGATGAACACCTCGATGACGATCAACGCGCCGGCGATGTACCTGCTCGCGCTGTATCTGACGGTGGCCGAGGAGCAAGGCGCCGATCCGGCGAAGCTGACCGGCACGACGCAGAACGACATCATCAAGGAGTATCTGTCCCGCGGCACCTACGTGTTCCCGCCGGGTCCGTCGCTCCGACTGATCACCGACCTGATCGCCTACACGGTTGCGCACGTGCCGAAATGGAATCCGATCAACGTCTGCAGCTATCACCTGCAGGAGGCCGGCGCGACACCGGTCCAGGAGGTCGCGTTCGCCCTGTCGACCGCGATCGCGGTGCTGGACTCGGTGCGCGACAGCGGTCAGGTGCCCTCGGAACGCTTCGGCCAGGTCGTCGCGCGGATCTCGTTCTTCGTGAACGCGGGCGTGCGCTTCGTCGAGGAGATGTGCAAGCTGCGGGCGTTCGGCCAGCTGTGGGACGAGATCACCCTCGAGCGCTACGGGGTCACCGATCCCAGGCAGCGCCGCTTCCGGTACGGCGTACAGGTGAACTCCCTCGGGTTGACCGAGGCGCAGCCGGAGAACAACGTCTACCGGATTCTGCTCGAGATGCTGGCGGTCACCGTCTCGCGCGATGTGCGGGCCAGGGCGGTCCAGCTGCCGGCCTGGAACGAGGCACTGGGCCTGCCGCGACCGTGGGACCAGCAGTGGTCGCTGCGCATGCAGCAGGTGCTCGCCTACGAATCAGATCTGCTGGAGTACGAGGACCTGTTCGACGGCTCGCGGGTCGTCGAGGCGAAGGTGGCACAGCTCAAGGCCGGCGCGGCCGCCGAGCTGGATCGGATCCTGGAGATGGGTGGTGCGGTCGAGGCAGTCGAATCCGGCTACCTGAAGTCGGCGCTGGTGTCCTCACTCGCGCTGCGGCGTCGGCGCATCGAGTCCGGTGAGGACGTCGTCGTCGGGGTGAATCGGTACACCGAGAGCGAGCCGAACCCCCTCGTCGGGGGCAGCGACGGAGGAATCCTGACCGTCGAAGCGGCGGTGGAGCAGTCCGCGCGCGCGGCCGTGCTCGCCTGGCGGGCCGGGCGCGACGCGGCCGCGGTGCACGAGGCGCTTACCGAGTTGCGGGACGCGGCCAAGACCGAGGCGAACCTGATGGCGGCATCGCTGCGCTGCGCTCGCGCCGGCGTGACGGTGGGGGAGTGGGCCGGCGAGCTGCGTCAGGTGTTCGGCGAGTACCGCCCACCGACCGGTCTTGCGGCTGCCAGTGGCGGGGGCCATCACGCGTCGCTGGATGGCGTGCGCGCCCGTGTGCAGGCACTCGGCAAGGCGCTCGGACGTCCGCTGAAGTTGCTCGTCGGCAAACCGGGCCTGGACGGGCACTCCAACGGCGCCGAGCAGATCGCGGTGCGGGCACGCGACGCCGGCTTCGAGGTCGTCTACTCCGGCATCCGGCTGACCCCGGCGCAGATCGTCGCCGCGGCGGTCGAGGAGGACGTCGACGTGGTGGGACTGTCGGTGCTGTCCGGTTCGCACCTGTCCGTCGTGCCGGACGTGCTCGCCGGCCTCCACGCCGCGGGCCTGGACGACGTCGTGGTGATCGTCGGCGGCATCATCCCCGACGCAGACGTGCCCCGCTTGCGTGCAGCGGGGGTGGCACGAGTGTTCACGCCGAAGGACTTCGCGATCACCGAGGTCCTCGACCAGATTGTGGACGCGATCGAAGCCGCCCGCGTCTGATCCGGTCGGCGGCGGTGGCCCTAGCTCCGCGACCGGTAGCGTCGCAACCTGTGCGCCTGGTCATCGCCCGCTGCAGCGTCGATTACGTCGGGCGGCTGACCGCGCACCTGGCTCTCGCGACCCGGCTGCTGCTCGTCAAGGCAGACGGCTCGGTGTTGGTGCACTCCGACGGCGGGTCGTACAAGCCGCTGAACTGGATGAGCCCGCCGTGCTCGCTTGTGGAGACCGAGTCGACCTGGACGGTGACGAACAAGGCGGGCGAGTCGCTGATCATCGCGATCGACTCGATCGAGCACGATTCGGCCCACGACCTGGGCGTCGATCCGGGCCTCGTCAAGGACGGCGTCGAGGCGCACCTGCAGCGGTTGCTCGCCGAGCAGATCTCGATACTCGGCGAGGGGTACCGCCTGGTCCGGCGCGAGTACCCGACCCCCATCGGTCCGGTGGACATCCTCGCTCGCGATCCTGGCGGGATGGCGGTGGCGGTCGAGATCAAGCGGCGCGGCGAGATCGACGGCGTCGAGCAGCTCAGCCGCTACCTCGAGCTGCTCAACCGCGATCCGTTGCTTGCCCCGGTGCGCGGCGTCTTCGCCGCCCAGGAGATCAAGCCGCAGGCCCGAACACTCGCGCAGGATCGCGGGATCGGCTGCATGGTGCTCGACTACGACGCGCTGCGCGGGGCTGACGACCCGTCGCTTCGGCTGTTCTGAGACCCAGTCAGGCGCGCAGTGCCTTGTCGATGGCGACGCGCAGGTAGGGCTCGAGGGTGGCCGCGTAGGTCGCCGTCAGATGCGAATGATCGCGGTAGATGATCACTCCGCCGACGGTGACCGGACAGACCACCTTCCGGCAGAGGTAATCGGTCAGGTCGGTGCTGGTGATGCGGGGGTTGTCCACCGTCTTCACTGCGGCAATGGATGGGTCGCCCGGCAGCCAGCCTGCCCGGGTCCCGTCGCACGCCGCGTAGTTGCGCGGATGAGCGGCAATACACTGGGCGACCTGGTACCCGCTCGCGGGCGTGTCCCGGATGACCACCACCCGCAGCCCGGCTGCGGCGAACGCCCGGAGAACCCTGGCGTAGCCCGCCTCGTAGGCCGGCTGGCTGGCCGCTTTGGTGGTCGCCCCCACGGCTCGCACCGAGACCCGGTTGGTGAGGACGACCAGATCATAATGCCCGGTAACAACGCGTCGGGTGACACTGTGCACCCAGGCACGGCAGCCCCGCGTTCCCTGCCACGTCGGGAATACCTGGCTCGTGTCCGACATCGGCGCACTGCGACGCGAGATAGGTGGTGATGTGCCACGACTTGGTCGCGGCGATCTTCTGCAGCGGCGGAAGCCACTGGCCCGCGTGGGAGTTGCCGACGAGCGCCACCCGGAACGTCGCGGCGGGTGCCCCGAACGAGCAGGCGATCAGCGTAAAGGCTGGCGCCGAGGAGAAGCAGTAGTGGTGCTTGCCGTCACCGCGGTAGGCCTGCGATACGTCGCTGGGCGCCTTCGCCGCCGTCGGCGTCAACTTGCCGGTGATCTCGAGCGGGCACTGGCTCGCCGGCGCGACGAGTGCCGCCACGCCGAAGCAGGAGCGGGGTGCGGGCGCCTTCGTCCGCGCCGGCGTCGGCCTGGCCCGATCGGTCCCCGGCGTGGTGCGCGCCACCGGCGACGCGCTGCTGGTCCGGGTGGGAGTGCTGGCGGACGAGGTGGTGGGCGCGGTGACGGACACGGTGGTGGGGAGGGTCGCCGGCGGCCGGTGTTCGGCGAGTGTCGTCCGGCCGTGGACGCGGACGGCCGCGAGCGCGGCGATCACTACGAACCCGATCGCCAACAACGTCATCGGCGTGGACGCCGATACGCCCGAGCGCGAACGACCACCGCGCCGCCGGGTCGCCATTCGTTCGGCCACGCGGATTTTCACGCTCGAACCTGCCCCCCAACCTCTCGATTCGGTGACGCCGCGGGGTGGCGTCAGATCGGCTACGTCGCGGGGCGCCGTAGGACTCGTGCCGAATTGTACGAGATGCGCCGGGCTCGGCCCGTCGGCCGCTCGGGCATGTCGACGAATTCGCCCAGGTGAGTTGCTGCGCACTGGTCGCCGGCCACGCAGACCCGCCGACTAGGGTCCCAGCTCATGGCACGCGACTTCCGCACGATCGGCGTTGTCGGACTCGGCACGATGGGTGCCGGAATTGTCGAGGTCTGTGCCCGCAACGGGCTCACCCTGCTAGCGGTCGACAAGGACGCGGCGGCGCTGGCCCGGGGTCGAGAGCACATCGAAGGGTCCACCAGCCGCGCGGTCGACCGCGGCAAGCTGAGCGAGCCGGCGCAGCGTGACCTGCTCGGGCGGATCTCGTTCGGCACCGACCTGTCGGCGTTGGCCGAGGCGGATCTCGTCATCGAGGCGGTCCCGGAGCAGCTAGCCCTCAAGCGCGCGATCTTCGGCGAGCTGGACGACATCTGCAAGCCGGACACGATCCTGGCGAGCAACACGTCGTCGCTGTCGATCACCGAGATCGCGGTCGCCACCGGACGTCCCGGAAAGGTCGTCGGCCTGCACTTCTTCAACCCGGCCACGGTGATGAAGCTCGTCGAGGTGGTGCGCACGGTCGTCACCGAGCCGGACGTCGTCGAGGATGTCGAGGCCTTCGCCCAGCGGCTTGGCAAGACCGACGTCACGATCGGCGACCGCGCTGGGTTCATCGCGAACGCGCTGCTGTTCGGCTACCTCAATCACGCAGTGGCCCTCTACGAATCGCGCTACGCGAGCCGTGAGGACATCGACGCGGCGATGAAGCTCGGCTGCGGCCTGCCGATGGGCCCGCTCGCGCTGCTCGACCTGATCGGCATCGACACTGCATACGAGATCCTGGTCACGATGTACGGGCAGTCGCGAGATCGGTTGCACGCGCCACAGCCCGTTTTCAAACAGATGATGACCGCCGGCCTGCTCGGTCGGAAGTCCGGTCGGGGGTTCTACACCTATGCGGGAGTGGACTCCTCGGCCGTCGTCCCTGACGCCCTCACATCCTTGGCGGACGCCGACGTCGAGCGTGCGCGCCCGGTGTCGCAGGTCGGCGTCGTCGGCTCGGGCACGATGGCGACCGGCATCGTCGAGGTCTTCGCCAAGGCCGGCTATCACGTCACGTTCGTCGCGCGGTCGCCGGACAAGGTCGCTGCCGTCGTCGCGGCGGTCACCCGCTCGCTGGACAAGGCGGTCGGGCGCGGCAAACTCACCCAGATCGACCGTGACGCCGCCCTGGGACGGATCGTCGGCAGCACGGCGCTGGACGATCTCAGCGCGGTGCACCTCGCTGTGGAGGCCGTGGTCGAGGACCTCACGGTCAAGCAGACGCTGTTCGCGAATCTGGACGACATCTGCGCGCCCGCAACGGTGCTGGCAACGACGACGTCGTCCCTGCCGGTGATCGAGTGCGCGATGGCGACGTCACGGCCGTCCGAGGTGATCGGTATGCACTTCTTCAACCCTGCCTCGGTGATGCGCCTCGTCGAGATCGTGACCACCGTGACGACGGCGGCCGACGTCGAGGCCACCGCGGTGCACGTCGCCGGCACCGTCGGCAAGCAGCCGGTGCGCTGCGGCGACCGGGCCGGGTTCATCGTGAACGCGCTGCTGTTCCCGTACCTCAACGATGCGATCAAGATGCTCGAGGCGCACTACGCGAGCGCCGACGACATCGATTCGGCGATGAAGGTGGGTTGCGGCTATCCGATGGGGCCGTTCGAGCTGCTGGACGTCGTCGGCAACGACGTCGCGCTGGCCATCGAGCGCGAACTGTTCGCCGAGTTCCGCGAACCCGGCTTCGCGCCCGCCCCGCTGCTCGAGCATCTGGTCACCGCGGGCCGACTCGGCCGAAAAACGGGCAAGGGATTTCGCGAGTACGGCTGACGCTGGTGCGGCCGCGAAGTTGAGCAAATCGCGCCGGTAGTGTTTAGTTCACCTAACACGAATCTTACAGCCGGGTTCGTCGCGTCACGGGGGAACAACGTGGACAACAATCGTCGGGTGCTTGGCATCCTGCCCAAGCGGCGCAAGCCGGAGGACGCCTTCGTCGGCGTGACCAATGGCGCCATTTCGAAGGCCGACACGCCGCGGCGCCCGCTGCCGTACCCGCGCGACGCCGACGGCCTCGCGTTGCCGGCGCCAACGATGCAGCGCGTCGGGTCGCGCCCGAGCCCAGGGCCGGGTCACCGCACTGCCTGAGGGCGCACCTGCCAGCAGGAGGGCCGCCCAGCCGCGGACCGGCTACTGCCCGGCTGCCGTGGCGCCAGACGCGTCCAGCGTCCCCAGGCTGCCGGCCGGCGGTAGGTCCGGCTCGTCGGGCGTTGCGGACAGCGACTCGTCCAGCGCGCCGCGCAGTTGTCCGTGCAGCCTGCCGAGCGCGGCATGTGCCTCGTCGCGAGCGCTGTGCAGGCGGCGCACTTCGTGTGTCGCATCGGCAATGAGCTGCCGCGCATAGGCCTGCGCGTCTGCGACAGTTGCGGCTGCGGCCGCGTCGGCCGCAGCCTTCTGCTCCGCCTGCTCCTTCGCGGCGGCCGTGCGGCGCAGTCGCTGGGTGATCTCGAAGTCATCGTTGGCGAGGGTACGGGCCGCGGTGGACTCGGCGTCCAGCCGCTCGCGCTCGGCCGAGGATTCGGCGTCGAGCCGGCTCCGTTCGGCAGCCGAGTCCGTGTCGAGGCGCAGCCGCTCGGCGGCCGACTCGGTGTCGAGGCGCAGCCGCTCGGCAGCCGACTCTTCGTTCAGCCGCGTGCGTAACGCCTCGGCCTGCGTCGAGAGCCGGTCCTGCTCGGTACGGGTGCGCGCTTCGGCCTCGGCCAGGGCCGCCTCGACCGCGAGCCGTTTCGCCTCGGCCTCGGCGGTTCGCTTGCGGATCGTGTCGTCGGCCTCGGCCAGGCGTGTGGTTGCCTCGTCGACGAGCCGTGTTGCCTCGGACTTCGCCGCCGCGCGGGTGCGCGCGGCGCTGTCGGCGGCGCCGTTGCGAGTCTGTTCGGCCTGGACCTCCGCGTCCTGGCGCAACTTGGCCGCCGTGGTCTTGGCGGCGTCGAGCAGGTGCCTGACGCGGTCGTCGACGTTATCGGGCGTCACGGTCTCGGACGCCGCGCGCAGCTGGCGTCGCAGCGACTCGGCCTGCGCGTGCGCACTGGCCAATTGGGCCGCCAGGTCGGCGCTGCGGGCGGCCGCGGCGTCGCGTTCGGCTGTCGTGGCCCGCAGATCGTCGTCCAGCCGGGTGAACTCCCGGTCGACCTGGGTGCGGTCGTAGCCGCGCATCGCGGAGTCGAATCCCCGGCTCGTCTCGTACATCGGCAGGAGTTCGGCGCTGTGATCGGTCGTCATCGCGGCTCCTCTCGTGGGCAACGGATCGCCTGCGACGTCCTGGTCCTATCGTGACACCCGAGGGCGAATACTCCCAATCCCCTCAGTGGTTGCGGAACCTGTTGATCTCGTCCAGGTGGCGCTCCCGGAGCTCGTGGTCGCGCACGCCGAGGCCTTCCCGGGGGGCCAGACACAACACAGCTACCTTGCCCTGATGCAGATTGCGGTGCACGTCGTACGCGGCCTGCCCGGTGTCCGCGAGCGCGTACACCTTGGACACCGTCGGGTGAATCGCGCCCTTGGTCACCAGCCGATTGGCCGCCCACGACTCCCGATAATTCGCGAAGTGCGAGCCGACGATCCGCTTCAGCGTCATCCACAGGTACCGGTTGTCGTACTCGTGCCAGTAGCCCGATGTCGACGCGCACGTGACGATCGTGCCCCCGCGTTTGGTGACGAAGACGGACGCGCCGAAGGTCTCGCGACCCGGGTGCTCGAACACGATGTCCGGATCGTCGCCGCCGGTAAGCTCCCGGATCCGCGCGCCGAGGCGCTTCCACTCGCGGGGCTGCTGGGTGCCGTCCTGCCAGAACTCGTACCCCTCGGCAGTGCGGTCGATGACGAGTTCGGCGCCCATCGACCGGCAGATCTCCGCCTTTTCCGGCGAGGACACGACGCACACGGGCGTGGCTCCGCCGTTGAGCGCGTACTGGGTGGCGTACCCGCCCAGCCCTCCCGAGGCGCCCCAGACGAGGACCGTGTCACCCTGCTTCATCGCCGCGCCGTGGTGCGACACGAGCTGGCGGTAGGCCGTCGAATTCACCAGGCCGGGCGCGGCGGCCTCCTCCCACGTCAGGTGCGCTGCCTTGGGCATCAACTGGTTCGACTTCACCAGCGCGAGCTGGGCCAGCCCACCGAAGTTCGTCTCGAAACCCCAGATGCGCTGCTGCGGGTCCATCATCGTGTCGTCGTGACCCTGTGGGTCTTCGAGCTCGACGGACAGACAGTGCGCGACGACCTCGTCGCCGGCCTGCCACCTCGTCACGCCCGGACCGACGCGCAGCACCACCCCGGCGAGATCCGAGCCGACCACGTGGTACGGCTGATCGTGCTTGGCCGCCAGGGGGGACGAGCTGCCGTACCGTTTGAGGAATTGAAAGGTCGAGACCGGCTCGAATATCGACGTCCACACCGTGTTGTAGTTGATGGCGCTTGCGAGCACCGCGACGAGCGCCTCGCCCGGCCCGAGTTCCGGGGTCGGCACCTCCTGAAGGTGCAGGCTCTTGCGCGGATCCTTCTCCCGGCTCGTCATGCCGGCGAACATGTCCGCCTCATCCGCGCGAACCACCACTGCCTGATAGCTGTCCGGGACGGGCAGCTCGCGCACCCCGGCCAGGTCGTCGTTCAGGATTGCGTTGCGGATGTCGTCCACGGTGAACCGGCCTCTCGTGCTGGATCGGTGCGTCCGGCGAGGAATGGCCGAATGTTACTGGTCGGTAGCAGGCTCGACCAGTTCGACTAGCACGCCACCGGCGTCCTTGGGGTGGACGAAGTTGATCCGGCTGTCCGCGGTACCACGCCGCGCCTCGTCGTAGAGCAGGCGCAGGCCCCGCTCGCGCAGCGTGGCCGACACGGTGTCGAGGTCGTCGACGGTGTACGCGACTTGCTGTAGGCCCGGGCCGTTGCGGTCGAGGAACTTCGCGATGGTCGACGAGTCATCGATGGGCGCGAGCAGCTGGATGCGCGTGCTGCCGTCGCCGACGGCCAGCATGGCCTCGCGTACGCCCTGCGCCTCGTTCACCTCCTCGTGCACGCTGACGATGCCGAACGTGTCTCGATAGAAGGCGATGGCCACGTCGAGATCGGGAACTGCGATACCCACGTGGTCGACCTTGCTGAACAGCGTGGTGATCGCCGAAGGCGCAGCGGGCACGGTCATCTCGTCATGGTGACCATTGCAACCGTTTACAGGCGCACGTCGTGCCGGACTTCACATCGTCGCCGCCCTGCTGATGACTACAGTGAAGCCGATTCCACCACCCGCCGAAAGGCATAGGTCGCGCCACGATGTGCGCCGCCGTCCGTCGGGCCCAGGTCGCGAGGAGGACAGCAGTGGCTGGATCGGTCATCGTCAACGGAGCGCGGACCCCGATGGGCCGGCTGATGGGCTCGCTGAAGGACTTCTCGGGCGCCGACCTCGGGGCCGTTGCGATCAAGGCGGCCCTCCAGCGCTCTGGCGTGTCGCCCGAACAGGTGCAGTACGTGATCATGGGGCAGGTTCTGCTGGCCGGTGCCGGGCAGCTCCCGGCACGGCAGGCCGCCCACAAGGCGGGGATCCCGCTCAACGTCCCGGCCATCACGATCAACAAGGTGTGCCTGTCCGGCCTCGATGCGATCGCGCTCGCCGACCAGTTGATCCGCGCCGGCGAGTTCGACATCATCGTGGCCGGCGGGCAGGAGTCGATGACCAACGCGCCGCACCTGCTGCCCAAGTCGCGTGCCGGATACAAGTACGGCTCCATCGAGGTGCTCGACGCGATGGCCTACGACGGGCTCACCGACATCTTCGACCACATCCCGATGGGTGAGTCGACGGACAACGTCAACAGGAAGCTGAAGCTCAAGCGCGAGGATCAGGACGAGTTCTCCGCACGCTCGCACCAGCGGGCGGCGCTGGCGCAGAAGAACGGGCTGTTCGACGACGAGATCGTACCCGTGCTCCTCCCGCAGCGCGGTGCCAAGGCCGGCGGCGACCCGATCGAGTTCCGCGAGGACGAAGGCATCCGCGCCGACACCACCGTCGAGGGTCTCGCGAGGTTGCGCCCTTCGTTCACGAAGGACGGAACGATCACGGCCGGATCGGCGTCCCAGATTTCGGACGGGGCCGCGGCGGTCGTGGTCATGAGCAAGGCCAAGGCCGAGGAACTGGGCCTGCCGTGGCTCGCCGAGATCGGCGCGCACGGAAATGTCGCGGGCCCGGACAACTCGCTGCACTCGCAGCCGGCCAATGCCATCAGGGATGCACTGCGCAAGGAGCGCCTCGACATCGCCGACCTCGACCTCATCGAGATCAACGAGGCGTTCGCCTCGGTCGGCCTGCAGTCGATGACGGACCTTGACGTCTCTGCGGACATCGTGAACGTAAACGGTGGCGCGATCGCGCTCGGGCATCCGGTCGGCATGTCCGGCGCCCGGCTGGCATTGACCCTTGCGCTGGAACTCAGGCGCCGTGGTGGCGGCACCGGCGCGGCCGCATTGTGCGGCGGCGGCGGCCAGGGTGACGCGTTGATCTTGCACGTCCCTGCGTCCGCATAGCTTGGTGGCGCCCCGCCGTCGGGACGTCGACGTCACAGACCTGGTCGCACGCGCCCGGTCCGGCGAGCCGCGGGCAGTGGCCCGGTTGATCTCGCTCGTCGAGAACGACTCCCCGGTCCTGCGCGAGGTCGCATCGGCGCTCGCGCCCTACGGTGGGCACGCCCAGGTCGTCGGGCTCACCGGCGCGCCCGGCGTCGGCAAGTCGACCACGACGTCCGCCTTGGTGACAGCACTGCGCGCCACCGGTCAGCGCGTCGGCGTGCTGGCCGTGGATCCCTCGTCGCCGTTCTCCGGTGGTGCGCTGCTCGGTGACCGGGTCCGGATGCAGGAGCACGCCACCGACCGCGGCGTCTTCATCCGCTCGATGGCCTCGCGCGGGCGGCTCGGTGGCCTGTCCGCCGCTGTTCCGCAGGCACTGCGCGTTCTCGACGCCGCTCGCTGTGACATCGTCCTCGTCGAGACGGTCGGTGTCGGGCAGGCCGAGGTCGAGATCGCGTCCCTCGCGGACACGACACTGCTCATCCTTGCCCCTGGGTTCGGCGACGGCATCCAGGCAGCGAAGGCGGGGGTCATCGAGATAGCGGACGTGTTCGTCGTCAACAAGGCCGATCGCGACGGTGCCGATCAGGTGGTGCGCGATCTGCGGCACATGCAGTCGCTCGGTGGCCGGCACTCGGGCGCCGGCTCGTGGCGGCCGCCGATTCTCACCACGATCGCCGCGCGCGACGAAGGGATCGACACGCTGATCGCGGCGGTCGACAAGCACCGCGGCTGGTTGACCTCGCACGGCGAACTCGAGCTGCGCCGGCAGGCACGGGCTGCCGCCGAGATCGAGGCGATCGCACTCGGCACTGTGCGTCTGCGCCTCGTGACGCTGCACGGTTCGGCGTCACTGGACGAGGCGGCTGCCCAGGTGGTCGCCGGAGACACCGATCCTTACACGGCTGCCGAGGCACTCATCGCCCGCCTGTAGGTGCTTGACGTCCCCCACTCAAGTGGGGGAGGGAGGCGGCGCGGGCTAGGCGATCAGGCGCTCGAGGAATTCGCGGGTGAGCACGGCCGTGCGCTCCGGATGCTCGAACTGGGGCACGTGCCCGCAGTCGTCGAGCACGACGGAGGTGGCCGAGGGAAGTGCCTCGGCCACGAACTTGGCGAACCCCGCCGGCACGAGCACGTCCCGATCACCCCAGACGAACAGTGCCGGCGGTTTCAGGTTCGGCAGCCGGTCCCAGAACCCGGTTTCGCCGAAGGGCTCGTCGAGGTAGATGTTGCGCAGCGCCGAGAACATCGCGAGCCGGTTCGCCCGGATCGTCACGACCCTGATGAACTCGTCCATGGCTGCCTCGTACCACGCCGCTGGCAGTCGCGACGGTTCCGCGAACAGGTTGCGCAGCCCGCGCATCGCCATCCGCCGCGGGATGCGCACCGGCAGCGCGGCAATCTCGTTGGGCACCAGGCGCACGAACGGCACGAGTTGGCGCAGCCGCCGGTAGGCAACGGCCGGACACAGCAGCACGAGTCCGCGCACCTCGTACGGGGACGTCAGCGCCGCCTCCAGCGAGGTGCGGCCGCCGAGGCTGTTGCCGATCAGCACTGCCGGGCGGTCGCACGTCTCGCGCAGGAAGGCCAGAAGCCAGTCGCCGAGGTACCGCGCCGCATGGGAGTCACCAGTGGCCTGGGTGCCGCCGTGTCCCGGCAGGTCAGGGGCGAGTACCCGGAACTGCTGAGACAGCGCCGGGATCAGCGGCAGCATCGACGCGTTCGTCGCGCTCAGCCCGTGCACCAGCACCACCGGCTGCGCGTCGACGGGACCCGCCTCGAGGTAGAACGTCTCGAGGCCACCGGCCCGCACCGAGCGGGTGTGGGTGCGCGAGTCGTCCGGCTCCGCACCGGCAAACATGCCGTCCAGCTGCAGGGCCAACGCGAGGTTGCCGCGGACTGTCAGGTCGCCGTCGAGGAACGCCTGCACGCCGGATCGGTGCCCGGATACGACGTCGGTCAGGACCGGAAGGGCCGCTCGCACGGTTGTCGTGGGATGCGCCGGCCCGCCGCGGCGGGCACTCGCCCGGCCGTTTTCGAGATCGACCGTCCAGTTCGCCATCCCACCTGCGGTGAACAGTAGTGTCGCAGTGCGATCGGCCAGTAGCGGTGAGTAAATGCCGAGCAGCCGTTCCCGCAGCAGCGGCAGCAGATCATTGTCCGGCACCCGGCAATCATGCCCAAAACTGCGGTGTAGCACTCGCCCAACGCCGGTGGGTCATCGGTCAGTCCAAGTAGCGCTCCGTTCGGGCTGTCGATCCGGCAGGATGCCGTACGTCGTAGTGGTGATGGTCCGATCGGCGGGCCCGGCACCCGAGGAGGCGTCACCGATGTCCGAATACCTGATCCTGATCTACGACGGCACGTCGTACGAGCAGCGCACCGACGAGCAGGCGCAGCGCATCATGCAGGGCCACCTGGCGTTCGGCGAGAAGAACGGCGCGGCCATTCGCGGCGGCAACGCCTTGCAGCCCGCGTCGACCGCGACGACGGTCAGCCCGGACGGCGCCGACGGCTTCTCGGTCACCGACGGCCCGTTCGCGGAGACCAAGGAAGCCCTCGGCGGGTACTACCTTGTCGAGGCCGCCGACCTCGACGCCGCCCTCGACCTGGCCAAGCAGATCCCGCTGATCGCCGGTGCGGTTGAGGTCCGGCCGGTGGTGGTGTTCGACTGAGTGACGCCTCCGAGGTCGCGGCCGCTGTCGCGGACGCGCACCGTCGCGAGTGGAGCTTCGTCCTCGCTGCGACGGTGCGCGTCACGCGCGACATCGACCTGGCCGAGGAGTGCGTGCAGGACGCGTACGCCCGGGCGCTCCAAGTGTGGACCAGACAAGGCGTCCCGGCGCGCCCCGGTGCCTGGCTGACGACCACTGCGCGCAACCGAGCACTCGATCTGCTGCGCCGCGAATCCACCTGGCGACGAGTGTTGCCGATGATCGTCGAGGACGATGTCGTGGACGCCGCTGACCTGCCCGACGACGGGGAGATACCCGACGACCGGCTGCGGCTGATCTGTACCTGTTGCCACCCCGCACTCGCTGCCGAGTCGCGCGTGGCCCTCACCCTGCGCCTCGTGTGCGGCCTGACGACGGCCGAGGTGGCGCATTCGTTCCTCGTCAGCGAGCCGACGATGGCGGCGCGCATCACCCGCGCGAAGAAGAAGATCGCGGCGGCCGGCATCCCGTATCGGGTGCCGAGCGCCGCTGAACTGCCGAGCCGGATCGGCGAAGTGCTCGACGTCGTGCACCTGCTGTTCACCACCGGGCACACGGCACCGACCGGGGAGGGGCTGCGGCGGCACGACCTGGTCGAGCGGTCACTGGACGTGACGCGGATCCTGCGGACCCTGCTGCCGGGCAATGCCGACGTGGCCGGACTCCTCGCGCTGATCCTGCTGACCGACGCACGTCGCGCCACGCGGGTCGACCGCAGCGGTGCGCTCGTCCTGCTCGCCGACCAGGACCGCACGCATTGGGACCGCGCCGAGATCGCCGAGGGCGTCGCCCTCGTTCGCGAGGCGCTGCACCGCCGGCCACCGGGTCGGTACGCGCTGCAAGCGGCGATCGCCGCAGTGCATGCCGAGGCGCCGAGTTGGTCGGCCACCGACTGGGACGAGATCGTCGGACTGTACGAGCTGCTGCGCCAGACCTGGCCATCGCCGGTCGTGGCACTCAATCGCGCTGTGGCCGTCGGTTTCGCCCGCGGGCCGGCCGACGGACTGGCCGCGCTCGACCAGCTCGCCACCGAGCCGCAGCTGGCCGCCTACGGATATCTCGCGGCGTCCCGAGCAGATTTCCTGCGCCGACTCGACCGGCCCGCCGAGGCCAGAGCAGCCTACGAGGAGGCCCTGCTGCTGACCGAGAATGTGGTCGAACGACGCTTCCTGCTGGATCGCCTTGCCACACTCGACCCGTGATCCGCAGGACGCCGCCGTCGGTCGGCTGCCCGGCCCATGAAGCCGTCGTTGCGCGGCTGCGCGCGGCGGGTTGCGTCTTTGCCGAGGACGAGGCCGGCCTGCTGATCGACCACGCCCGCGACGCGCCGCAGCTCGCGGCAGCGGTGCAGCGTCGGGTCGACGGTGAGCCACTGGAGTACATCCTCGGTTGGGCGCTGTTCCGCGATCGTCGCATCGCTGTGCTGCCAGGCGTTTTCGTGCCTCGACGGCGCACCGGGCTTCTCGTCGATCTGGCCGTCGCGCTGATCCGGCCCGGCGGCGTCGTGGTCGATCTGTGTTGCGGCTCGGGGGCGATCGGTTCCGCCGTCGCAGCTGCCGTCCCCGGGGTCGAGATCCATGCGGCCGACGTCGATGCGGCGGCGGTGCGCTGCGCGGCGATCAATCTCGCCGACTGCGGCGGGCAGGTCCATCGCGGCGATCTCTACGCGGCGCTGCCGGGGGGGTTGCGCGGCCGCGTCGACGTGCTGCTCGTCAACGCGCCTTACGTCCCGACCGACGCGATCGCGTTCATGCCACCAGAGGCCCGGTTGTACGAACCCCGCGCGGCGTACGACGGCGGCGCCGACGGGCTCGACGTCCAGCGTCGGGTGGCGAAGGATGCCGCGGCGTGGTTGTCTCCGGGTGGCCGGCTGATCGTCGAGACAAGCAGCGGGCAAGCCGACGAGTCGGCGCGGTTGATCGCTCGCGCGGGCCTGCACACGCACATCGCGACCGACGACGAAATCGCTGCCACCGCCGTCGCCGGTTGGCGGAGGCGATGACCGGTCAGCGGAAAGCGTCGATGCCGGTCAGCCGGGAACCGAGGACGAGCGTGTGCACCTCGTGCGTGCCCTCGTACGTGTATACGGTCTCCAGATTCACGGCGTGTCGCAGCACCGGGTACTCGGTGGTGATCCCGCTGCCGCCGAGGATCGAGCGGGCCTCGCGACAGATCGCGAGTGCGCCGCTGACGTTGGCGAACTTGCCGAAGCTGATGTGGTGCGGCTCGGCTCGTCCGGAGTCCTTGAGCTCGCCGATCCGCCGTGCGGTGAGCTGCATCAGCTGTAACGACACGGCCATGTCGGCAAGTTTCTTCTGCGTCAGTTGGAACCCCGCGATTGGCCTGCCGAACTGCGCCCGGGTCGCGGCGTAGTCCAGCGTCGCGGCGAGCGCGTCGCGCGCCGCACCGGTGACGCCCCACACGATGCCGTAGCGCGCCTCGGTCAGGCACCCGAGCGGACCCTTCAGCCCGCGCACGCCCGGCAGCATGGCCGAGTCGGGTACCCGGACGTCGTCGAGGACGAGCTCGCTGGTCACGGACGCGCGCAGGGAGATCTTGTGGTGCACGTCCGGTGCGCTGAACCCGCGCATGCCCTTCTCGACGAGGAAGCCGCGCACGCCGTCGTCGGTACGCGCCCACACGACGGCCACATCGGCCAATGACCCGTTGGTGATCCACATCTTGGTGCCGGACAGGATCCAATCGCTACCCTCGCGGCGGGCGCGAGTGCGCATGGAGCCCGGGTCGGAGCCGGAATCCGGCTCGGTCAGTCCGAAGCAGCCGAGCAGCTGTCCGGCTGCCATGCCCGGCAGCCAATGCTGCTTGTGCTCTTCGGAGCCGTAGGCGTGGATCGCGTACATCGCGAGCGAGCCCTGCACGCTCACCAGCGAGCGCAGCCCGGAATCCACGGCTTCGATCTCCGCGCAGACCAGTCCGTACTGGGTGGCGGTCGCCCCCTGACAGCCGTAGCCGTCCAGATGCATGCCGAGCACGCCCAACTCGCCCAGTTCGGCAGCCAGTTCACGGGCCGGAAGTTCGCCGTTCTCGAACCAATCGCGGATGTGCGGACGCAGCCGGTCGTCGGCGTACTTACGGACGGTGTCGCGCACCAGGCGGTCATCGACGTCCAGGTCGTCGTCGAGGTCCAGCAGGTCCAGCCGGTCCAGTGCGTCACTCATGCGCAGAAACGCTACGCCCGCGGGTTACCACTACCCTTTCGCACATGCCGCAACCGCTCGGGTTCGACCCGATCGACCGGGCCGGTGAGCTCTGGACGCGCAACTGGCCACACGAACCGTCCGAGGTCTACGCGGCGATGCGCGCGGTCACCTCGATCATGCGCGCGCAGCAGATCCTGCTGGCCGAACTCGACGCGATGTTGCGACCGCACGGCATCACCTTCAGCAGGTACGAGGCGCTCGTGTTGCTCGTTCACTCGGAGCACGGCGCGCTCCCGCTGTCCAAGATCGGTGAGCGGCTGCAGGTACACGCCACATCGGTCACGAACGTGATCGACCGGCTCGAGGCGGCCGGTTTGGTCCGCCGCGAGCCGAATCCGCGTGACGGCCGCGGCACGCTCGCAGTGATCACCGACGACGGACGCGCCGTCGCCGAGAAGGCGACGGCTGACTTCAACGCGGCGCGGTTCGCCCTGGGCGTGCTGCCGGAGGAAGATCTTCGCCAGCTGTTCACGGTGCTGCGCACTGTCCGGGTCGCGGCGGGCGATTTCATCGACTCGAGCTGAGGCCACCGGCCCGCCCGGCGTCAGCGGACGTTGGACCGCTCGTTGGTCGCGAGCAACATGGTCGGCAACCTGGTTGCGGTGTCGAGAGCGGAGTGTGCGTGATGTGGCATGACATGTTCGTCGAGCAGATCCCGGTCGCGGAGAAGGTGCTGCGCACGGTGCTCGTCTACGCCTTGGTGGCGGTGCTCATCCGGGCGACCGGCAAGCGCGGCCTGGCCGGACTGAACAGCCTCGACATCGTGGTCATGATTCTGCTGTCCAACGTCGTGCAGAACGCGATCATCGGTGACGACCTCACGTTCACCGGCGCCGCCATCGGCGCCGTCACGCTGGTGGCCGTCAACGCGCTGCTCAACCGGGCGGCGCTGCGCAGCCCGACCTTCGCGAAGATCTTCGACGGCACCGAGACCACGGTGATCGAGCACGGGAAGGTGCAGGCCGACGCCGTCCGTAGGCTCGGGCTGCGCGATGCCGACCTCGACCATGCGGTGCGGCTGCAGAACGGCGACGATATCGAGCAGGTGCAGACCGGCACGATGGAGCCGAGCGGCCACCTGCTGCTCACGCTGCGCAAGTCCGAGCAGGGCGCCACGAAAGCCGACTTGGACCGCCTTTGTGCCCAGCTGTCCCGGATCGAGGAGGCGCTCGCCACACGTCCTGGCATTTAGTTGGACGTCCTAGTAAATTGCGGGCATGGACCCCGAAGACATCGCCACCGGCCGCGATCGCTGGCAACAGCGCTACGACACCGCACAAAAGGCCGAGCGTGACTTCACCACTCTGTCCGGCGAGCAGGTCGATCCGGTCTACGGCCCGACCGGCGCCGATGACCGGATGGAGCGCATCGGCTGGCCGGGGGAATACCCGTTCACCCGCGGCATCCACGCCACCGGATACCGCGGCAAGCCCTGGACCATCCGCCAGTTCGCCGGCTTCGGCAGCGCGGAGCAGACCAACGAGCGCTACAAGATGATCCTCGCCGAAGGTGGCGGTGGACTGTCCGTCGCCTTCGACATGCCCACCCTGATGGGCCGTGACTCGGACGACCCGCGCTCGCTCGGCGAGGTCGGGCACTGCGGCGTCGCGATCGACTCGGCCGCCGACATGGACGTGCTGTTCGACGGCATCGATCTTGCCGCGACGACGACCTCGATGACGATCTCCGGCCCCGCAGTCCCGCTGTTCTGCATGTACGTCGTCGCAGCCGAACGACAGGGCGCCGACACCTCGAAGCTCAACGGCACGCTGCAGACCGACATCTTCAAGGAGTACATCGCGCAGAAGGAGTGGATCTATCCACCCGAAGGACACCTCAAGCTGATCGGCGACCTGATGGAGTACGTGGACGCCGAGGTTCCTGCGTACAAACCGCTGTCGGTCTCCGGCTACCACATCCGCGAGGCCGGCTCGACGGCTGCGCAGGAGCTGGCCTTCACCCTCGCCGACGGGTTCGGCTACGTCGAACTCGGATTGTCGCGCGGCCTGGACATCGAGCGGTTCGCACCCGGACTGTCGTTCTTCTTCGATGCGCACATCGACTTCTTCGAGGAGATCGCGAAGATGCGGGCGGCCCGCCGGATCTGGGCGCGTTGGATGCGCGACGTCTACGGCGCGAAGAGCGACCGCGCGCAGTGGCTGCGATTCCATACCCAGACTGCGGGCGTCTCGCTCACCGCGCAGCAGCCGGACAACAACATCGTCCGCACGGCCGTCGAGGCGCTCGCCGCGGTGCTCGCCGGGACGAACTCGCTGCACACCAATGCGCTCGACGAGGTGCTCGCGCTCCCGTCGGCCCACGCCGCGCAGATCGCGCTGCGCACCCAACAGGTGATCGCCGAGGAGACCGGCGTCCTCAACGTCGTCGATCCGCTCGGCGGCTCCTGGTACGTCGAGGAGATGACCGATCGGATCGAGGCGCAGGCCGAAGCGATCTTCGACCGGATCAAGGAGCTCGGCGGCGACACGACGATCACCTCCGGCCTACTGCGCGGTATCGAGGACGGCTGGTTCATCACCGAGATCGCCGATGCCGCGTTTGCGTATCAGGTGGCCCTGGAGAAGGGCGACAAGAGAGTCGTCGGCGTCAACACCCTGACCGGTGACGTGGGCGATGCCCTGGAGATTCTGCGTGTCTCGCACGAGGTCGAACTCGAGCAGCGGGCGATCGTCGCGGCGCGTCGCGCGGCAAGGGATCAGGCAGCCGTCGACACCGCGCTCGCGCGAATGGTCGAGGACGCGAAGGCCGGCCGCAACACGCTGCCCGCGATGCTCGACGCGGCCCGCGTGGAGGCGACCCTCGGCGAGATCTGCAACGCGTTCAAGCCGGTCTGGGGCGAATACCGCGAGCCCGCCCGCTTCTAGTTCCGCTTTCGGGTGCTCGACCCGACCCGGTCCCGCCGTCGCGCGCCTCTGTCAGGATCGCCGCATGACTTCCGCAGCGACACCCGATGCGGCGCGTGACGGTACACAACGCGACCACTCCGAGCGCAGTCATCTCGCGCACGAGGCGTTGACCATGGCGCTGTACGTGGCGATCTGTCTGCTCGCCGCGCTGGCCACCCTCGACGGCGTGCCGGTCGTCCGCGGCAACGTGTTCGTACTCGTCTGGGGCACGACGCTGGGTCTGGCCTTGGCGCACCTGTTTGCGTTCCGGATCGCGGGTCGCGTGATCGAACAGGGGCAGTGGAGCACCGAGATCCGAGCCGCCTCGGCCGCGCAGCTGGCCGGGGCGGCCGCGGTGGCCGTCCTGGTCAGTGTCGTCATCGTCGTGGTGCCGACCGATGTCGAGCTGGACGCCGCTCGCTACACGCTCAGCGGCCTGATCGGCGCTGTCGGCTACGGGGTCGCGCGCAACGCCTCGCGTAGCCGACTTCGGGCGGCACTGTTCGCGCTGGGGGTCGTGGCGGTCGCGACCGCTGTCGCCGTGCTCAAGAACCGGCTCATCGGGCACTAGCACCGCGCGGTGCCGGGCGGGGCCCCACCGGGCGCCACCACGCCGCAGACGTCTGGAAAGCTGGGGTATGCGTCCAGGTGCACCACGACGTGCGCAAGCGAAACCCAATCCTGCCACGGTCGCCGCGATGTCGGGCGCCGTCGACCTTGCGGCGGTCAAGGCGCGCTCCGACGCGGCCGCGCGCGCAGCCGAGGCGCCCGCGCCGGCAGCCGGGCAGTACGTCATCGACGTCACGGAAGACAGCTTCCAGGCCGAGGTGTTGGACCGCTCGTTCCAGGTGCCGGTGCTGCTGGACCTCTGGGCCGATTGGTGCCAGCCCTGCAAGCAACTCTCGCCGGTATTGGAGCGGCTGGCCCAAGCTGCGAACGGGTCGTGGGTGTTGGCGAAAGTCGATGTCGACGCCAACCCGCGCATCTCGCAAGCGTTGCAGGTGCAGAGCATCCCGTCCGTGTTCGCGGTCATCGGCGGTCAGCTCGTGCCAGGATTCCAGGGCGCGCTGCCCGAGGCGCAGGTGCGCGAGTTTGTCGACGCTGTGCTGCAGGCGGCCGGGCAGGCCGGCCTCACCGGCGCCCCGGCTCCCTCGCCGCCGCACGTCGAGGCCGACGAGGCGCCCACCCCCGAGGGGCCACAGGACCCGCGCTTCGCCGCTGCTGAGGCCGCCCTCGAAGCCGGTGACTACGCAGTGGCCACCGAGCGCTACCAGGCGATCCTCGCGCAGGAGCCGGCCAACGAGGACGCCATGCTCGCGCTGGGTCAGGTGCGGCTGCTTCAGCGGCTGGACACGCTCGACCCGACGGCCGGACAGCGCGCGGATCTCAGTCCGGACGACGTCGACGCGCAACTCGCGGCCGCTGACCTCGCGCTGGCGAGCAACGACGTGCCCGGCGCGCTCGACCGCCTGCTCAATGCCATCGGGCGGTACGCCGGCGAGGACCGGGATCGGGTACGTGAGCGACTGCTCGAGTTCTTCGATCTACTGGGGCCCGAGGACCCGCGCGTGCCTCCCGCGCGGCGCGAACTGGCCCGCGCGCTGTTCTGACACGCCGCTGGGTCAGCGGCGGTGGCGCAGCCAGATCACACCCAGCGGCGGCACCCGCAGCCGCGCGGAGGCCGGCTGCCCGTGGTGCATGTCCTCGAAGGCTTCGACGTGGCCGAAATTGCCGACGCCGGAGCCGAAGTAGGTTTCGGCGTCGGTGTTGACCACCTCGTCCCACCGACCCGCATAGGGCAACCCGACGGCGTAGTTGTCGCGCGGCACGGGTGAGAAGTTCGCGATGCACGCGATCACCGAACCGTCGTCACCGAAGCGCAGGAACGAGAAGACGTTCCCGGACGCGTCGTTCGCGTCGATCCAGTGGAACCCGTCCGCGGTGGTATCGCGCGACCACAGCGCAGGGATCTCGCGATAGGTGTGGTTGAGGTCGCGGATCAAACGCGCAATGCCGCGGTGACCGGGGTCGTCGAGCAGCCACCAGTCCAGCGATCGGGACTCGGCCCACTCGCCGCCCTGGCCGAACTCCTGTCCCATGAACAGCAGCTGCTTGCCCGGATGTGCCCACATGTACGCGTAGAGCGCGCGAAGTGTCGCGAACTGCTGCCAGCGATCGCCCGGGATCTTGTTGAGCAGCGATCCCTTGCCGTGCACCACCTCGTCATGCGAGAGCGGCAGGACGAAGTTCTCCGTGTACGCGTACATCATCGAGAACGTCAGCTCTTGGTGGTGATACTGGCGATGGATCGGCGCGTGCGAGATGTAGCTGAGCGTGTCATGCATCCAGCCCATGTCCCATTTGAAGCCGAAGCCCAGGCCGCCGAGGTGCGTGGGCCGGGTGACACCGGGCCACGACGTCGATTCCTCTGCGATCGTCACCGCACCGGGCACGTGCTTGTACACCGTCGCATTCATCTCCTGCAGGAAGGCGACGGCTTCGAGGTTCTCCCGGCCGCCGTGGATGTTGGGCACCCACTCGCCTTCCTCGCGGGAGTAGTCGAGGTAGAGCATCGAGGCGACGGCGTCCACCCGCAGGCCGTCCACGTGATACTCCTGCAGCCAGAACAAGGCGTTTGCGACCAGGAAGTTGCGCACCTCCTTGCGGCCGAAGTCGAAGACGTAGGTGCCCCAGTCGGGCTGTTCGCCGCGGCGCGGGTCCGCATGCTCGTACAACGCCGTGCCGTCGAAACGGGCCAGGGCGAACGCGTCCTTCGGGAAGTGCGCCGGCACCCAGTCGACGATCACGCCGATGCCGGCGTTGTGCAGGGTGTCGACGAGGTAGCGAAAGTCGTCCGGGCTGCCGAAGCGCGCCGACGGCGCGTAGTAGGACGTGACCTGGTAGCCCCACGACCCGCCGAACGGGTGCTCTGCCACGGGCAGGAACTCGACGTGGGTGAACCCATTGTCCTTCAGGTAGCCGACCAGTTCCTCGGCCAGCTGCGAATACAGCAGACCTTGGCGCCAGGAGCCGATGTGCACCTCGTAGATGGACATCGGTGCCTTGTGCCACGGTGTGGTCGCACGCCGGGCCAGCCATTCGTCGTCACTCCACGGATACCGCGGCGTACTGACCACCGATGCGGTGGCCGGCGGTGACTCGCAGGCGAACGCCATGGGGTCTGCCTTGGTCCGCCACCTGCCGTCGGCGCCGAGGATCTGGAACTTGTACTTCGTGCCGTCGCCGATGCCGGGAATGAACAGCTCCCACACGCCGCTCGACCCGAGCGAGCGCATCGGCAGCGCCTTTCCGGACCAGTCGAAGTCGCCGGCCACCCGGACGCCCTGCGCACTCGGCGCCCAGACCGCGAACGAGGTGCCGCTGACCTCGCCGCCCGGTGTGTCGTAGGTGCGTACGTGCGCACCCAGCACGGTCCACAACTTCTCGTGCCGGCCTTCGGCGATCAGGTGCTGGTCGATCTCGCCGAGCGTGGGCAGCCAGCGGTACGGGTCGTCCACCGGGTACGTCGTCCCGTGATACTCGACATCGAGGCGGTAGTCGCCCATCGTGCCGTCGACGGTGACCTCGAAGATGCCGCCGTCGTGGACGCGTGTCATCGGGTGGCGTTCGCCGCCGATCACGACGAGGGTCACGCTGTCCGCGTCCGGCCGCAGGGTGCGTACCAGGGTCTTGCCGGTGCCGGTCGGATGAGCGCCGAGCACGGCATGTGGATTGTGTGACGCGCCGCCGACGAGCCGGTCGAACTCTGGATTCACGATGCCTTCTTCGGGGTCGCGAGGCGGGTGAGTGATGCGAGCGGGATGGGCAACCAGCCCGGACGGTTACGTGCCTCGTACACGGCCTCGTAAACCGCCTTGTCGGCTTCGAATGCGCGAAGGAGGATGTCGGAGTCTCGGGGGTCAGCGCCGGCGGCCTCGGTGTAGCCGGCGCAGAACGCGTCGCGGTTGCGGGCCGACCACTCGTTGGCCCGGTAGGCGCGTTGCGGCGCGGCGGCGCCCTCGGTGACGGTGTGGTGCCCGGCGTAGTCGAAGGAGCGCAACATGCCGGCCACATCGCGCAGGGGAGAGTCGAACTCGCGGCGCGCCTCGATCTCGGCCATCGGCTCGCCCTCGAAGTCGATCAGTACCCAGCGCGACACACTGCGCAGCGCCTGGCCGAGATGCAGATCACCGTGGATGCGCTGGACGTTGACCGAGTCGCTCAACTCGGCCACGTCGTGGTACGTATCGGCCAACCCCTCGGCGACATCGCCGAGTTGCGGGACGATCTCCAATGCCCTGGTCAGTCGCCCCCGCATGCCTTCCGCGCGGCTGCGCATCTCGTCCGGGGAAGCCTCGCGGGTCCCGAACGCGGTCACCAGGTCGGCGTGCACGTCGGCGACCGCGGCGCCCAGCCGCTGCGCCTCGGCCGCGAAGTCGCCGCCGGCCTCCTCGGCGTGCAGGTCGCCTTCGGCCATCAGGTTGCGCACGCTCGCCGTAGCCAGGACCCAGCCGTCCGTGGCGGTGGTGAGGAACTCCTGCAGCATGGCCAGCGAGTACGGCGTCCCGTCGATGTCGGCCTGCACGGAGCCGAGCAGTCGGGCGATGTGCTTTGCGCCCAGCCCCGACAGCGACCCCTGTACCTCGATGTCCGGGTTGACGCCCGGCTGCAGGCGGCGGAACACCTTCAGGATCGCGACGTCGCCGAAGACCATCGACGTGTTGGACTGCTCCCCGGACAACACCAGACTCTCCAGGCCGACGGGAATGTCGTCGGCGATGCGGGTGTGGCGGACGAACCGGATCGGACCGTTGTCGGCTTGGGCCCGGATGCCATCGAGCCAGGCGTGGGTCGTGTCCTTGTCGTGCAGGGCGTCGTAGAGCCATCGGGTGCCCCCGTCGGTGCCGACCGTGCCCAGCAACACGTGCTCGAGCCGGTGCTCCGGCTCCGCACGCAACACCAGCGGCACTTGATACATCTCTCGGTCGCCATCGGCGTAGTCGACCCGCACGGTCCAGATCGTCACCACCGGCTGCCCGGCGAGCTCGGCGAGCTCGTGCACCGAAAGCTGCGCGTCGCGACCTTTGCCCGCGAACCATCGTTGGTGCGGCAACCAAGCCTGCACCAGTGGGGCGATCTGATCGTCATGGTTCATCGCTGGCCGCTCTCGCCGGTGGGGTGCCAACCGCCTTCGGCAGCGGGCTCACCGGTCGGCTGTCGCAACCGAGGAATGCGCAACCAGTAGAAGCCGTGCCCGGCGATGGTGAGCAGGTACGGCAACTCGCCGATCGTCGGGAAGTGCGCTCCGCCCATCAGCTCGATGGGCTGCGCGCCGCGCCACCGGCGCAGGTCGAGCTCGGCCGCCTGCGGGAACCGGGACAGGTTGTTGACACACAGCACGATGTCGTCACCGAACTCGCGCACGAAGCTGAGCACCGACGGATTGCTGCCGCCCAGATCGGCGAAGGTCCCGAGCCCGAACGCGGGGTTGGCCTTGCGGACCTCGATCATGCGGCGCGTCCAGTTCAGCAGCGAGGAGGTGTTTCGCGTCTGCGATTCGACGTTGGTGACCTGGTAGCCGTAGAGCGAGTCCATGTTCACCGGAAGGTACAGCCGACCCGGATCGCAGTTGGAGAATCCGGCATTGCGGTCCGGCGTCCATTGCATCGGGGTCCGAACTCCGTCACGGTCACCGAGCCAGATGTTGTCGCCCATACCGATCTCATCCCCGTAATAGAGGACGGGTGAACCGGGTAGCGCGAGCAGGAGCGCGGTGAACAGTTCGATCTGGTTGATGTCGTTCTCGAGCAGGGGGGCGAGCCGGCGGCGGATCCCGATGTTGGCCTTCATCCGCGGATCCCGCGCGTATTCCGACCACATGTAGTCGCGCTCTTCGTCGGTGACCATCTCGAGCGTCAGCTCGTCGTGGTTGCGCAGGAAGATGCCCCACTGGCAGTTGGCCGGGATCTGCGGCGTCTGGCTCATGATCTCCGAGATCGGGTAGCGGCTCTCCCGGCGCACCGCCATGAAGATGCGCGGCATCACCGGGAAATGAAAGGCCATGTGGCATTCGTCGCCGCCGACGGAGGGGTCGCCGAAGTACTCCACGACGTCGGCCGGCCACTGGTTGGCCTCGCAGAGCAGGACCCGGTCGGGGTAGTCGCGGTCGACCTCCTTGCGAACCCGCCGGAGGAACTCGTGGGTCTCCGGCAGGTTCTCGCCGTTCGTCCCGTCGCGGACGTAGAGGTACGGGACGGCGTCGAGGCGGAACCCGTCGATGCCGAGGTCGAGCCAGAACCGCAGTGCCTCGATGACTGCCTGCTGCACGCCCGAGGAGTCGAAGTTCAGGTCGGGCTGGTGGCTGAAGAACCGGTGCCAGTAGTACTGCTTGCGCACCGGGTCGAACGTCCAGTTCGACGGCTCGGTGTCGACGAAGATGATGCGCGCCTCGGGATAGCGGGTGTCGTCGTCGTTCCACACGTAGAAGTCGCCGTACTGGCCCGCCGGATCGTTGCGGCTGGCCTGGAACCACGGGTGCTGGTCAGAGGTGTGATTCATGACGAAGTCGACGATGACCCGGATCCCGCGCTCGTGCGCTGCGTCGAGGAAGTGCTTGAAATCCTCGATCGTCCCGAACTCGGGCAGCACGCCGGTGAAGTCGCTGACGTCGTACCCGCCGTCGCGCAGCGGGGACGAGTAGAACGGCGGCAGCCAGAGGCAGTCGACGCCGAGCCACTGCAGGTAGTCCAGCCGGTCCTGCAGACCCCGCAGGTCTCCCGTGCCGTCGCCGTTGGAGTCGGCGAAGCCGCGCACCAGGACCTCGTAGAACACCGCGCGTTTGAACCACTGCGGGTCGTGGTGCACCATCGGTGCGACCGACCCGGAGGCGAAGGCGCCGGCTGATTCGTCAGGAGCAACGGCGGGAGTCGTCACTGGTTCTTCCTGCCAACGGTGTGACATGGGCGCGCGGGTCATACCGCGCGACCGGGTTGCACCTCACGTGGTGGTCCAGGTCGGCGTATGCACCGCGAAGATGTGTGCCGCGCGCAGGTGCGGGTCGAGGCGGACATAGTTGTACTCGCTCCATCCGTACTCGTCGCTGCTCAGCAGATCCTGCACGGTGAAGCTGTCGCCCCAGTCGAGCCCGATTGCCGGCAGGTCCACCGTCAACGTGGCTTCGCGCCATTCGTGCGGATTCGTGGTGGCGACCACGAGGATCGTGTCGCCGCTGGCCTCGTCGCGCTTGCTGAACGCGATCAGGTCAGGATTGTCGACCGTGTGGAAGTGCACGTTGCGCAGTTGCTGCAGCGCGGGATGCGCACGCCGGATCTCGTTCAACCGCTTCAGCAACGGCGCCAACGAACGTCCGTCGGCGAGCGCGCCGGCATAGTCGCGCGGGCGTAGCTGGTACTTCTCGGAATCCAGGTACTCCTCGCTGCCGGGCCGCAGGGGCAGGTGCTCGTAGAGCTCGAAGCCGGCGTAGACACCCCACGTGGGCACGAGCGTCGCGGCGAGCACGGCACGGATGGCGAACGCCGCCGGGCCACCACGCTGCAGGTACTCGTGCAGGATGTCCGGTGTATTGGTGAAGAAGTTCGGCCGCATGTAGTGGCCGGCCTCGGCGAGCTCGAGCACGTAATCCTGCAGCTCCTGCTTGCTGTTGCGCCAGGTGTAGTACGTGTAGCTCTGGTGGAAGCCGACCTTTCCGAGTTCGTGCATCATCGCCGGACGGGTGAATGCCTCGGCGAGGAACAGCACGTCCGGATCGCTCTTGCGCACCTCGGCGATCAGCCACTGCCAGAAGTTCAACGGCTTCGTGTGCGGGTTGTCGACGCGAAAGATCCGTACGCCGGCCGAGATCCAGTGCCGCACGACACGTAGGCACGCCGCGTACAGACCCTCGGGATCGTTGTCGAAGTTCAGCGGGTAGATGTCCTGGTACTTCTTCGGCGGGTTCTCGGCGTAGGCGATCGTGCCGTCGGGTTTCGTGGTGAACCACTCCGGATGCGCGGTAACCCAGGGGTGATCGGGCGCGCACTGCAGGGCGAAGTCGAGCGCGACCTCCATGCCGAGTTCGTTGGCGCGTGCCACGAATGCCGTGAAGTCCTCGAGCGTGCCCAGCTCGCGATGCACTGCATCGTGGCCGCCGTCCTTCGAGCCGATCGCCCACGGCGAGCCGACGTCCCAGGTGGCCGCCACGAGCGTGTTGTTCGGGCCCTTGCGGTTGACCTCGCCGATCGGGTGGATCGGCGGCAGGTAGACCACGTCGAAGCCGAGGTCGGCCACGTAGTTCAGATGATCGGCTGCGTCCTTGAAGGTGCCGTGCCGCGACGGTTTCGCCGGGTAGATCGGGTCACGGGCGAGCTGCGCGCCGATCGAACGCGGGAAGAACTCGTACCAGGAACCGAACAGCGCCCGTCGACGGTCGATCCACAGCGGATAGCGCGGCGAGGTGGTGACCATCTCGCGGACCGGGTACTCCTCGGCGAGCTGGTGCAGGTGGTCATCGAGTGCCGGGGCGACCCGATGGGCCACGTCGAGTGTCGGATCGCGCAGTGCGCGAGCGGCGGCCCGCGCCCGCGGGCGCTCGGGCTTCGGGAGAATCTTGCCCAGCTGATCGAAGATTCGTGCACCGATCTCGAAGTCGTTCGCGAGGTCGTCGCTGCCCTGCCCCGCCTCGATCTTGACGGTGACCGCGTGATGCCACGTGGCGTGGGGGTCGCTCCACGCCTCGATGGCGAATGAGTACTCGCCTGCTTCGTCGAGCACGACGTCGGCGTGCCAGCGATCCAGCCCGGGCGCGCCCGGCCGCATCCGCAGGCTCTGCACCGTCTTGCCGTTGGCGTCCCGCACGACCGCAGTGGCAGCGATGGCGTCGTGGCCCTCGCGGAATACCGTCGCCGACACTTCGATCGGCTCGTCGACAGCGGCGCGCGCAGGGAATTCGCGCGAGCTCGTCGAACCGACGACGGGGGTGATGTTCGTGAGTCCGAAGCGTCCAACCACGTGACGGACGTTACCCAAGTCACGGGCTCACCGAAAACCTTTCCTGCCCCTGCCCGGCGCGGTGCGCGAGACACGGCCTGCCGTGGATGCGCGACCGGGAGCCCCTCTCGAAACTGCTAGCGTCCGGCACGTGAAGGCACTTCGACGGCTCACAGTCCGTGCGGCATACCCGAAGCAGCTGGTCAAGCTCGGCGACATCGGCGCGAATCTACGTTGGTCCTGGCATCCCGAATCGCTGGACCTGTTCGAATCTGTCGACCCCCAGCTGTGGCAGGCATGCGGGCATGACCCGGGCCGGATGCTCGGCGAGGTCAGTGCACAGCGATTCGCCCAGCTCGCGAAGGACCGCAAGTTCGTTCGACGCCTCGACGACATCCACGACGAGCTGACCGACTACCTGACACAGCCGCGTTGGTACCAGCACCAGGCCGAGCGCTCAGCCGCCGAGGGCAGCCCCTGGCCGCGCAGCATCGGCTACTTCTCGCCGGAGTTCGGCATCACCGAGGTGCTGCCGCAGTACTCCGGTGGTCTCGGCATCCTCGCGGGGGACCACCTCAAGGCGGCCAGCGATCTCGGGGTGCCGATCATCGGCGTCGGGCTGCTCTACGGTGCCGGCTACTTCCGGCAGTCGCTCTCGCGCGACGGCTGGCAACTCGAGCACTACCCGTCCCTCGATCCCCAGGGCCTGCCGATCACCGCGCTCGCTGATCCGACCGGGAACCCCGCGCGCGTCGCCATCGCGCTGCCCGGCTCGCGCACGCTGCACGCCCAGATCTGGGTGGCGCAGGTGGGTCGCGTGCCGCTGCTGCTGCTCGACAGCGACATCGAGGACAACGACGCCGACGCCCGCCAGGTCACCGACCGGCTCTACGGCGGTGGAAAGGAACACCGGCTGGAGCAAGAGTTGCTGCTCGGGGTGGGCGGTGTGCGGGCCATCCGTGCGTACTGCGCGGTCACCGGGGTGCCCGAACCGTCGGTGTTCCACATGAACGAAGGACACGCCGGTTTCCTCGGTGTCGAGCGGATCCGCGAGCTCGTCGAGGGCGACGGGCTCAGCTTCGACGAGGCACTGCGCGCCGTTCGCGCCGGCACAGTGTTCACGACGCACACTCCCGTGCCGGCCGGGATCGACCGCTTCGAACGCGATCTGATCGCCGCGCACCTGACCGGGATGGGCTCGCTGCCCGCGCAGCGGATCCTCGCGCTGGGCGCGGAGGCCGACCCGGCAACGTTCAACATGGCGCACATGGGCCTGCGCCTGGGTCAGCGGGCCAATGGGGTGTCCCTGCTGCACGGCGAGGTCAGCCGGGAGATGTTCGCCGGGCTGTGGCCGGATTTCGACGTGAGCGAAGTGCCCATCACGTCAGTCACCAACGGGGTCCACGCGCCGACGTGGATGTCGCGCGACCTCATCGAGCTGGCCGAACGCCAGGTGGGTGCCGACGCCCTGCAGAGCGGCGGCGGCTGGGACGCCATCGACAAGGTCAGCGACGCTGAGCTGTGGGGGGTGCGCAACACCCTGCGCGCGAGGCTGGTCGAGGAGATCCGCCGCCGGGTGCACGAGTCCTCCTTGGTGCGGGGCATGGCGCCGGGCGAGCTGGGCTGGACGGCGAGCACCTTCGACCCGGGAGTGCTGACGATCGGCTTCGCCCGGCGGGTCCCTTCGTACAAGCGGCTCACCCTGATGCTGCGCGACCCGGACCGCCTGCGTGCCCTGCTGCTGAACCCCGACCAGCCGGTGCAGATCGTCATCGCCGGAAAGAGTCATCCGGCCGACGACGGCGGCAAGCAGCTCATCGCGCAGATGGTGCGCTTCGCTGACGACCCCGCGGTGCGGCACCGGATCACCTTCCTGCCCGACTACGACATCGGCATGGCCCGCTACCTGTACTGGGGCGTCGACGTCTGGCTGAACAACCCGTTGCGACCGCTGGAGGCATGTGGCACCTCCGGGATGAAAGCGGCGCTGAACGGCGCGCTCAACCTGTCGATCATGGACGGCTGGTGGGACGAATGGTTCGACGGCGACAACGGGTGGGCGATCCCGTCCGCTGACGGCGTGGTGGATCCCGATCGGCGCGACGATCTCGAAGCCAGTGCCCTCTACGACCTCGTCGAGAAGAACGTCGCCACCCGGTTCTACGACCGGAACTCCCAGGACGTCCCCACCCGCTGGGTGCAGATGGTGCGGCACACGCTCAAGACACTCGGACCGAAGGTGCTCGCATCACGGATGGTCGCCGAGTACGTACGTCGGCTCTACGTCCCCGCTGCGGCATCGGCGGCACGGATGTGGGCCGACGACTTCGCTGCGGCGAAGTCGCTAGCCGCATGGAGCGACCAACTGGTTCGGCGGTGGCCGGAGGTCGCGGTGCTCCACGTCGATTCGCAGCTGTCCAGCGCCGGTGACCCCCAGGTCGGTGACTCGTTGACGCTGCGCGCCGAGGTGGCTCTGGCCGGCATCTCCCCCGACGACATCACGGTGGAGGCGGTGTACGGCGCGGTGGATCAGGAGGATCGCCTCGCCGAGGTGGACACCGTCCAACTGCGTCCGATCGGGACTGCGGACGGCACGAGTCGCTACGAAGGCGAGGTGCCGTTGCAGCGCACTGGCGGCTTCGGCTACACGGTGCGGGTGCTACCCCGCAGCGAACTGCTGGTGACCCCGGCCGAACTCGGCGTGATAGCCCTCGCCTGACGCTGCTACTGCGGGACAGCCAGCTCGCCCAGCTCGGACCAGTCGTCTTGCGGCACCTCGACGTTGATGATCCGCGGCGTCTCGACGAGGTGGCCCGGCAAGCTCTGCTGCGCGGTCTTGAAGTGCTCTGACTGGACGTGTGCGCCTCCGGCTGCGCCGTCGCGGAAGGCCTCCACGAGGACGTACTCGGTCGGGTCGTCCACGCTGCGCGACCAGTCGAACCAGAGGCAGCCCGGCTCGTTGCGGGTCGCCTCGGTGAACTCGCGGGTGAGTTCGGTCCAGCGGTCCGCGTCGTCTGGCCGGACCCGGAACCTGGCCGTGATGAAGATCATTTGGTCCCCTTTCGGCGCGCGGCAACGGACGGCGTCGTCGCGATAGCGCCCCCAGTCTGCCCCAGCAACAGCCGGGCACGGTATGACCGCTGTTCGCGGTGGCGGGCTCGGTCCTTCGGTGCGGGCGTGGTGCTGGTCCGCCTCAGGAACCTCGCGCACCAGACCCGCAGTCGCGCGGACCGCGCATCGATGTAGCCTGAATCACACTTGGCAGCCCCCTCAGTCCGTGGCTGGTTCCACCCGTGCAGCCGGTCACCGAATTGGAGTGCCCGCGGTGGAACCTTTTCCCAAGATTATTTCGGTCGATGACCACGTGCTCGAACCACCGGACCTGTGGCAGTCCCGGCTCCCGGCCAGGTACCGGGACCGCGGGCCCCGGGTTGCCCGGATGAAGATGCGATATGGCGGACACACACAAGGGTGGGTGGAAGATCCGGACGCGGAGTGGTCGGACGTCTGGCTGTACGACGAACTCGTGTCGCCGCTGATGATGTTGCAGGCCGCGGCCGGCTTCGAGAAGCTCACTACCGAGCTGACGACGTTCGACAAGGTGCGTCCCGGGGCCTGGAAGCCGAAGGAACGGCTGGCCGACATGGACGTCGACAATGTCGAGGCCGCGGTGTGCTTTCCCAACACGCTGCCGCGGTTCTGCGGGCAGGCATTCCACGAACGGCAGGACAAGGAGCTGGCGCTCCTGTGCGTGCGTGCCTACAACGACTGGATGATTGACGAGTGGACGGCAGGCGATGCTCGCGGGCGTCTCATCCCGCTGACGATCGTTCCGCTGTGGGACGCCGAGCTCGCGGCTGCGGAGATCCGCCGCTGTGCGGCCAAGGGCAGTCATGCCGTGTCCTTCACCGAGACGCCGGTGCCCCTCGGGCTGCCGTCGCTCTACGACAAGGACCGCTTCTGGGACCCCTTCTTCCAGGCGTGTGACGAGACCGAGACGATCATCTGTATGCATGTGGGGTCGTCGTCCAAGATGCCCAGGACGGCGCCGGACGCACCGATGGTCGTCGGAATGATCCTCGACTGGCAGAACGCGGTCGGGTCGCTGACCGACTACCTGCTCACCGGGACCCTGGAACGCTTTCCGAACATCAGGCTGGCGTACTCCGAAGGACAGGTCGGGTGGATGCCGTACCTGCTCGAGCGGATCGACAAGGTGTGGGCTGAGTATCAGGGCGAGGACTTCGGCAACATGCTCACCAACCCCCCGTCGACGTACACCCGCGGTCGAGTCTTCGGTTGCATCTTCGACGACGAGACCGGGTTGCGGAACCGTGACGCGATCGGGATGGATCAGATCTGCTTCGAGACCGACTTCCCGCACTCGCAGTCGACCTGGCCGCAGAGCCGCAGCCACCTCGAACGGATGTGCGCCAAGGCCGGCCTTACGGCGGCCGAGACCTACAAGCTTGCCCGAGGCAACGCCATCAACGCCTTCGGGCTGAGCCGCTTCGGTATCACGGAGTAGGGGTGCCGGTCGAGGCCGGCATGGGAGCGGTCGCGCATCTGTGGCTGCTCGACCTGAGCCTGGCCCGGCAGGCGTCTGCGGATCCGGTCCTCGCCCGGCTGCTGCCAGCAGTGCCAAGGCTCCCGGTCACCATCGGCCCGCGATCCGTCACGACACCCGGTTCGTCCGGAGCAGGAGGAAGTCATGTGGGACCTTGTCATCAGCGGCGGCCTGCTCGTGGACGGCACCGGATCGCCGGGGCGGCGCGCCGATGTCGGTATCCGAGGCAAGCGTGTCGCTGCCATCGGTGATCTCAGCGGGGACCGCACGGCAGACAGGTTCGATGCCACCGGGCTCGTGGTCACCCCGGGGTTCATCGATCTGCACACCCATTACGACGCCCAGCTGACCTGGGACGGCTATGCCACTCCCTCGTCCCTGCACGGGGTGACCACGGTCGTCGGTGGCAACTGCGGATTCGCCATCGCTCCGCTGAGGTCCCGGGACGCCGACTACACGCGCCGGATGATGGCCCAGGTCGAGGGGATGCCCCTTGCCGCCCTCGAGTCCGGCGCCGAGTGGTCGTGGGAGACCTTCGGGGAATACCTCGACTGCGTTCGAAGGCCGGGTCGCGGTGAACGCCGGCTTCCTCGTCGGCCACTGTGCGCTGCGCCGCTACGTCCTCGGCGAGGAGTCCCTGGACCGGGAGTCGACCGAGGGTGAGGTACAGGCCATGGTCAGCCTCCTGCGCGAGTCGCTGAGCGCCGGAGGGCTCGGATTCTCGACCACCCGCTCCACCACCCACCCCGACCACACGGGTCGCCCGGTACCCAGCCGGCGGGCCTCCGAGGAAGAGCTGCTCACCTTGTGCCGGGCGGTGGGCGAGCACGAGGGCACGACCTTGGAAGCGATCGTCTCCGGCTGCGTCTCCCGGTTCTCGGACCACGAGATCGATCTGTTGGCGCAGATGAGTGCGCAGGCCGGACGACCCCTTAACTGGAACGTGCTCACCGTGACCGGTGCGGACGCCGACACCGAGTGGGAGCACCTGGAGCACCAGCTGCGTCCATCGGTCCGGGCGCGGGAGATCGGCGGTCGCGTCGTCGCGCTGACCATGCCGATCCAGGCCGACATGAACATGAGCCTCGCGACGTATTGCGCTCTGTGGTTGATCCCGGGATGGAAGGAGATCATGACCTTGCCGCTTCCGGAGAAGGGAGCGAAGCTCCGGGATCCCGAGGTCCGCGCTGCCATGGTCCGCGGGGCGGAGGGCACGGGGTTCGAGCGTCTGGCGGACTTCGGGAACTATCGCATCGGGGACACGATCGCCGCTGAGAACAAGCAGTACGAAGGCAGGCTGGTCACGGAGATCGCGCGCGAGCGAGGAGTGGACGTCTGGGACGCGCTCGTCGACATCGAGGTCGCCGACGAGTACCGGACGGTGTTGTGGCCGCGGCCGGCGGCTGACGAGCAGAAGGACTGGGAGATCCGCCGCGAGCTGTGGAACCGGGCCGACGTCGTGCTCGGGGGTTCCGATGCCGGGGCCCACCTCGACCGCATGTTGGGCTCGCCCTATCCGACGCGCTTCCTCGCCGACACCCTCCGCGGTCGGAAGCTCGTCTCGGTGGAGCGTGCGGTGCAGCTGATGACCGACAGCCCCGCGCGGCTCTATGGCCTGAAGGACCGCGGACGGCTCGTGGAGGGGGCCTGTGCAGACGTCGTCGTCTTCGATCCGGCCTCGGTCGACAGTGGGCCGACCCGTCGCGTCTACGACCTACCCGGGCGACAGCCTGCGGCTGACCGCGGCCTCCACCGGCGTCGAACTCGTCCTTGTCAACGGCACCGAGACAATCCTGGGAGGCGAGCCCACGGGCGCCCTGCCGGGGTCCGTGCTGCGTTCAGGTCGCGACACCGAGACGGTGTCCACCGCGTGACAGACCCGATGGTAGGAATGCGCGGATGCGGACCGCGCCCCGGCCGGCAAAGGCCCCCGAGTTTCACCAGGTGAGCAGGCCGGCCGCGGTGGCTCAGGTCGGTCCGGGTGACGGTTCGCAGCGAGTGTGCCGACCCGCCGCACTGTCGACCGATGGGCGACTTGGGTACGTTGCCGACCATGACCGCCGAAGGCGAGTTGCTGTGGACGCCGTCCGCCGAGCGAACCGCATCGGCCCGCCTCACCAGCTTCGCCGGCTGGCTTGCGGCCGAGCGAGGCGTGCAATGCTCCTCCTACGACGAGCTGTGGCGCTGGTCGGTGGGCGACCTCGACGGCCTGTGGTCGGCGGTCGCAGCGTGGTTCGGCGTGCCCTGGCATGACCGGCCGGCGACGGCCCTGGCCGCCACGGTCATGCCCGGTGCGGTCTGGTTTCCCGGCGGGACGCTGAACTATGCCGAGCGTGCGCTGTTTCCCCCCGGCGTCGCGGACGACGACCTCGCGGTGATCTTCGTGCGGGAGGACCGGCAGCACACGACCTTGACCTGGACGCAACTACGCGCCGAGGTGGCCGCAATTCGTGCCGCGCTGCGCAACGCCGGCGTCGGCGTCGGCGACCGGGTCGCCGCGCTGGTGCCCAACGCGCCGGAGGCGCTGGTCGCCATGCTCGCGGCCGCCTCGCTCGGCGCGATCTGGTCCTCGTGCTCGCCGGACTTCGGTGCTCGCGCCATCGCCGACCGATTCACTCAGATCGAGCCGGTTGTCCTGGTGGCGGTCGACGGCTACCGCTACGGCGGCAAGGCATTCGACATCCGCGCCACGGTCGAGGCACTGCGTGCCGACCTGCCGTCGCTGCGGGCGACCCTGCTCGTCCCATACCTCGACCCGGATGCGCGCCTGCCTCATGCGCGACGGTGGCCCGATGCGCTGGCCGAACCGGGCGAGCTCGCCTTCGAGCCGATGCCCTTCGACGCGCCGATGTGGATCCTCTACTCGTCCGGGACGACCGGGCTGCCCAAGCCGATCGTGCACGGGCACGGCGGCATCCTGCTCGAACACCTCAAGCAACTCGGCCTGCACCTGGATCTCGGGCCCGGTGACCGGTTCTTCTGGTTCAGCACGACCGGCTGGATGATGTGGAACCTGCTGGTCTCCGGCCTGACGGTCGGGGCGGCGGTCGTCCTGTTCGACGGCAATCCCAGGTACCCGGCGCCCGACGCCCTGTGGCAGCTGGCGGCGCGACACGGTCTGTCCTGCTTCGGGGTGTCCGCGCCGTATCTGCAGGCATGCATGAAGGCCGGGGTGCGCCCGGCTGAGCTCGACCTCTCGGCGCTGCGCAGCGTCGGCTCTACCGGTGCACCGCTCTCGCCCGAAGGATTCGCCTGGGTGTACGACGCGGTAAAACGCGACGTGCTGGTGTCCTCGCTGTCCGGCGGCACAGATGTCTGCACCGCGTTCGTCGGCGGGGTCCCCACGTTGCCGGTCCGCGCCGGCGAGATCGCGGCCCGGCTGCTCGGCTGCGCGGTCGACTCGTTCGACCCGGCCGGGCGCTCGCTCGTGGACGAGGTCGGTGAGCTAGTGATCACCGCACCGATGCCGTCGATGCCGGTGGGTTTCTGGAACGACGCAGGCGGATCACGCCTGCACGACGCCTACTTCGACGTCTACCCGGGCGTCTGGCGGCACGGCGACTGGATCAAGATCCGACGGTCGGGCTCGTGTGTCATCTACGGACGGTCGGACTCGACGCTCAATCGTGGTGGGGTACGTATGGGTACCGCGGAGTTCTACCGCGTCGTCGAGGACCTACCGGGCATCGTCGACTCCCTCGTCATCGACACCTCGGGACCCGGCGCGGACGGCAGGCTGATCCTCTACGTCGTGCTGGCCGACGGCGTCGCCCTCGAGGACGTCCGCGCCGATGTGCGGGCCGGTATCGGCCGCAACCTGTCTCCGCGGCACGTGCCGGACGAGATCGTCGCGATCGCCGAGGTGCCGAGGACGCTGAACGGCAAGAAGTGCGAGGTGCCGGTCAAGCGGGTACTTGCCGGTGTACCGCTCGAGCAGGCCGTCAGCCGCGATGCGCTGCAGAATCCGGATGCGATGGACGCGTTCGTTGCGCTCCCGGACGGCGGGACGGGCCAGCTCACGAAGGAGTCGCGGTGAGCGCCGACACCCAGATCACCCGCGCGGGCACCCGACGGCGGAGTCGTCTCGGGCGCCTCGATCGGCGGCTGCTCAACGCCGCGGCGCGGCAACGGTCGCCGGCAGGCAATCGAGTTATGACCACCGCGTCCACGCTCGCGAACCGCTCGCTGCTGTGGGCCGGCGTCGCGGGCGTGCTCGCGCTGACCGGGAGGCGCCGGGCACGCGCCGCAGCGGCGAGCGGTCTGCTCGGCATCGGCATTGCGGCGACGCTGGCGAACGGGCCGCTGAAGTTCATCTGGCGACGTGAGCGCCCAACGGGCGACGCGTTCGGGCCGTTGGCCCCGCTGCTGCCGCTGCCGCGCACGTTTTCCTTCCCGTCAGGGCATTCCGCCTCAGCGTTCGCGTTCGCGACCGGAGTCACGCGCACGTTCCCGCTGGCTGGTCCGGCGGTGCTGCCGGCGGCGGCAACCGTCGCATATTCGCGGGTGCACACCGGCGTCCACTACCCGAGCGACGTACTGATCGGGTCGGCAGTGGGCGTCGCGTCCGGCCTCGCGGCGGCCGCGGTGATCAGGCACCGCCAGGCATCGGCCCACGGCATCGACGCGCCGAGCCTCGATGTCGCGCTACCGCGCAGTGCCGTTCTGCTCACCAGTTCCGACGCCGGCTCGGCCGATGCACTCGACGCCGCACGTGAGGCCCTGGAGTCTGGCGGGATCCGTATCGTCGACGAAGTTGCGGTTCAGCACGCCGATCGGCTCGACACGATCGTGCGCGATGCCGAATCGGCGATACTGCTCGTCGCAGCCGGCGGTGACGGCACCGTAAGTGCCGCGGCCGGCGCCGCGGTCAACGGCAAGGCGCTGTTCGCGGTGTTGCCGCTCGGCACCTCGAACGACGTGGCCCGCTCGCTGGGCATGCCGATGGATCCGGTCGACGCTGCGCGGGCGATCACCCAGGGCCGAGTCTGTGCCGTGGACGCCGCGCAGGTGGCGCGCGCCGACGAACCGCCTGCGGTGTTTCTGCACGCGGCCACGCTCGGGCTGAACGCGGCCTTCGCCGACCTCGCGACCACGGGCTCGATGCGCGAGCGGTTCGGCGCAGTCACCTACCCGGTAGCCGCCGCGGCGGCGGTCCGTCGCTACCAGCCGTTCCGCTGCACCGTCGAGCATGACGGCGCGACACAGTCCTTCCAGGCGGTGCACCTGTCGATCGGCAATGCGCCCGTTTTCGGTGGCGTCCTGGGCATGCGCGCGCCCGGGGCGAGCATGACCGACGGATTGCTCGACGTGCTGATCGTGGAGCGGCTCTCGATGACCCGGCTGCTCATCGCCGTGGCCGATTCGATCGTCGGGGAGCATCGCCCGGTGCACCGGGTGCACACGATGCGCGTGCGTTCGCTTGCGATCACCGTTGACGGCGACCAGCGGATCGCCGTCGACGGCGAGGTCGGCGGCGGCCCGCCGGCCGAGTTCCGCGCGCTGCCCGGCGCGCTGCGGGTGGTCGTGCCTGCGGTCGGGTGACGGTCAGCGGCCGGCTGCCCGCTTGTACTGGCGCACCGACAGCGGAACGAAGATCACCAGGATCCCGACGATCCACAAGAGGGTGTACAGGATCGGATTCTGCATCGACCAGGTGTCCGGCGGCGGGTATAGCGAGCTCGTGTTGCCGAAGAGTTCGCGGGCCGCCTCGGTGACGGTGGACACCGGGTTCCAGTTCGCGATCGTCCGAAGGACCGGGGGGAACTTGTCGGTGGGCACGAAGGTGTTCGCCACGAAGGTCAGCGGGAAGATCACCATGAAGGACGCGTTGTTCACGACCTCCGGCGTCGGGACGATCAGCCCCACCATCGCCATGACCCAGGAGATCGCGTAGGCAAAAGCCAGCAGCAGCAAGAAGCCTGCCAGCGCCTCGAAGAACGAGGTATAGATCCGCCACCCGACGAGTAGTCCGGTGAGGGTCATGATCACGATCGTGATGACGTTGATCAGCACGTCAGCGGTCGTCCGGCCCACGAGCACAGCCGAGCGGGACATCGGCAGCGACCGGAACCGGTCGATGATCCCCTTCTGCATGTCGTCGGCCAGGCTGGCTCCGGTCCAAGTGGCACCGAAGATCACCGTCTGCGCGAAGATGCCCGGCATCAGGAATTCTCGATAGCTCAGGCCGGGGACGGTGATCGCGCTGCCGAAGACGTAGCCGAACAGCAGGATGAACATGATCGGCGACATCGTCGAGAAGACCAGCAGATCCGGCACGCGCTTGATCTTGATCGTGTTGCGCTTCGCAATCACCCAGCCGTCGTTGAGCGCCTTGGCGAGCCGGGACCGCGACGGGATGAAGATCGCATGCTCGATCGACGTGGTGGTCATCTGGTGGCCTCCGCGAACTCAGGCTCGTTGTCGGCTTCGGGTACCTCGGTGTGCCGGCCGGTGAGCGTCAGGAACACGTCGTCAAGCGTCGGGCGACGCAGCGCGACGTCGTGCAGGCCCACTCCGGCGGCGTCCAGCCGACGCAGCGCCTCGGTGAGCACCGCCGCCCCGCCGGTGACGGGCGCGGTCAGCCTGCGGGTGCGTTCATCGACCTCCACCGCGCCTCCCTCGGCGAGCTGGGCCAGGACATCACGCGCCATGGGCACATCGGCTGCGGAGGCGGCGACGATCTCCACCCGCTCCCCGCCGACCTGTGCCTTGAGCTCGTCGGCGGTGCCGTGCGCTATCGCCCGGCCGTGGTCGATGACCACGATGTCGTTGGCGAGCCGGTCGGCCTCCTCGAGGTACTGGGTGGTGAGCAGCAACGTCGTCCCGCCGCGCACCAACTCGACGATGACGTCCCACATCTCGATGCGGCTGCGCGGGTCGAGACCGGTCGTCGGCTCGTCGAGGAACAGGATGAGCGGCGAGGCGACGAGGGCGCCGGCCAGGTCGAGCCGGCGGCGCATGCCGCCGGAGTAGGTCTTCACCGGACGGTTGCTCGCATCGGTCAGGCCGAATCGCTCCAGGAGTTCGTGCGCGCGGTCCCGTGCATCGCGTCGACGCAGGCCGTACAGGCGGGCGATCATGTCGAGGTTCTCGAACCCGGTCAGGTACTCGTCGACAGCGGCGTACTGACCGGACAGGCCAATCTTGGACCGGACCGCGCCGGCTTTGCGCCGCACGTCCAGGCCCGCCACTTCCGCCGTGCCGCCGTCTGCCTTGAGCAGCGTGGCCAGGATGCGGACGGCGGTGGTCTTACCGGCCCCGTTCGGCCCCAGCAACGCCAGCACCGTGCCTTCGGGCACCGCGAGGTCCAGCCCGTCGAGCGCCCGCAGCTTGCCGTAGGTCTTGACCAGGCCCTGCGCCCGGATGACGTCTGCCACCTGGCAACCCCCTTCGTCGGTCGATCAAGAACCAGCGTAGGCGGAAGGTCTGACGGGGTTTGGCGGCCAGCCAATCCGCGGGCAGTCCGCGGGCCCGTCCGGAGTCGGTCAGGAGCGACGTACCCGCAGCAGCAGCACCGAGCGCGGGAGCAGCGCCAGCGCGGTGCCGCCGCGCACGATCTGCTTCGCCGGCCGCCCGCCGACCGTGCTGGTGTCCACCATCTGCTCGTAGCGCACCGCCCACGGCCGTGCCGGGAGCTGGAACTCGACGTCGTTGTCGCCCGAGTGCAGTAGCAGCAGGAAAGAGTCGTCGATGATCGTTTCGCCGCGCACGTTGCGATGCCGCAGCCGCCGGCCGTCGAGATACATGCCGATCGTGCGCAGGCCGGTGTCGAACCAGTCGCCGGGCGACAGTTCCCGACCTGCCGGATGGAACCACGCGAGGTCCTTGCAGCCGTCCCCACCCTCGACCGGCTGACCTTCGAAGAACGCAATCTGCCGCAACACCGGGTGCCGCTTGCGCAAGGTGAGCAGGCGGCGGACGAGCGTCAGCATGTCGTCGGCCTGCTCGCTGCCGGTCCAGTCGACCCACGACACCAGGTTGTCCTGGCAGTAGGCGTTGTTGTTGCCACCCTGGGTACGCCACATCTCGTCCCCGGCGACGAGCATCGGCGCGCCGGTGGACAGCAGCAGGGTCGCCAGCAGGTTGCGGACCTGGCGCCGGCGCAGCAGCTCGACATCGGGCGGCGCCGGTTCGCCCTCGGCGCCGCAGTTGAACGAGCGGTTGTCGTCCGTGCCGTCGCGGTTGTCCTCGCCGTTGGCCTCGTTGTGCTTGCGCTGGTAGGACGCGAGATCACGCATCGTGAAACCGTCGTGGGCGGTGATGAAGTTGATCGATGCGATCGGCGCGCGGCCGTCGTCGGCGTACAGGTCCGAGGACCCGGACAGCCGGTACGCGAGATCACGCACGCCGTCGGCACCGTGTGCCCAGAACGATCGGACGGTGTCGCGGAACTTGCCGTTCCACTCCGTCCACAGCGGGGGGAACTCGCCCACCTGGTAGCCGCCGGCGCCGACATCCCACGGCTCGGCGATCAGCTTGACCTGCGAGATCACCGGGTCCTGGTGGATCGTGTCGAAGAACGAGGACAACTTGTCCACGTCGTGCAGCGATCTGGCCAGCGCCGACGCGAGGTCGAAGCGGAACCCGTCGACGTGCATCTCGGTTATCCAGTAGCGCAGCGAGTCGGTGATCAGCTGCAGCGGGAACGCGCCGCGAGCGTCGAAGGTATTGCCACAGCCGGTGTAGTCGACGTAGCGCGACGGGTCGTCGGCCAGCCGGTAGTACGAGCCGTTGTCGATACCGCGAAACGCGAGCATCGGCCCTTCCGGGCCACCCTCGGCGGTGTGGTTGTACACGACGTCGAGAATCACCTCGATGCCGGCCTCGTGCAGCGCCCGCACCATCGACTTGAACTCGCGTACCTGATTGCCGTGCCGCGAGGCGTAGGCCTCGTGGGGGGAGAAGAAGCCGAGGGTGTTGTAGCCCCAGTAGTTGATCGCACCGCGGCGCTGCAGACCGGCCTCGGTGACGAAATGCTGGATCGGCATCAGCTCGACCGCCGTGACACCCAGAGACGTCAGATGCTCGATCGCGGCGGGATGCGCGAGCCCGGCGTAGGTACCGCGCAATTCCGGCGGGATCCTCGGATGCTGCACGGTGAAACCCTTGACGTGCAGCTCGAAGATCACCGTCTCGGCCCACGGCACTCGCGGTGGCCGATCGCCGCCCCATGGGAATGCGTCGTGAATGATCACCGAGCGCGGCACGTAGGGCGCGGAGTCGAGGTTGTTGTCCGGGTACACCGCAGGATGGTCGACGAAACGCCCCTCCATCGCGCGGGCATAGGGGTCGACGAGCAGCTTGTTGCGGTTGTGGAAGAGCCCGCGCGACGGGTCGTAGGGGCCGTCGACGCGAAAGCCGTAGCGCTGTCCGGGGCCGATGCCCGGCAGGTAGCCGTGCCACACGTGGTAAGTCGTCTCGTCGAGCGGGATGCGGGTCTCGTGCGTGCCGCTGAACAGGCACACCGACACGTCGCGCGCGGTGGTGGACCACAGGGCGAAGTTCGTACCGTCGCCGTCCCAGTGACCGCCGAGCGGGAACGGGCGGCCCGGCCAGGCCCGGTCGAGACGGGCGGCGAGCGCCACGGTCAGTTGCTCGGGCTGCACCGAACGAATGTAGATGATCCCTCGGTGGCGGGCGCCTGCACCTGAACGGGACGAGCACGTCACCGGACTACGCCCGAAGCACCAGCTGCTTCGCGGTGCTCGACGTATCGTCGACTCGTGCGATGCATTGCTGCAGACCGGGCCCGCGCCCTTCGAAGTCCTCGACCTGCCCGACATCGGCCGGCCGATCGGGTTTGCGACCGGGACGCATCGGATGAGCGCCGAGCAGGCGCTGCGTGCCGGCCAATGATGTGGTGTTGGTCTAGCTCGTATCTTTCACAGCTTAGCCATGGTTATCACTCATCTCATGTATCGCCGTTGCCGGTTGTCTGAGCACCATGACATGGAGCGACCCGCAGTATCAGCCGGAGCAGTACCCGCAGCAGTACCACATCCCGATGCAACCGCCGCCGCCGGCGAGTGCCGCCAAGCCCCGTGGCCGCTGGGCGTACGCGGTCGGCGGCGGGGCGGTGGCCGCCGCCCTCGTTATCGGCACTGTCGCCGTGGCGAACGGGTCCAGCGGGAGCATCCTCGGCTCCGGGTCGATTACCGGCCTGCTGCCGACGACTCCGAGCCAGGGAGCGAACCCCGGTAGCGGCAACTCCGGTAGCGGCAACTCGGGTAGCGGCAACTCGGGTACCGGCAACTCGGGTAGCGGCAACTCGGGTAGCGGGGGCACCATGCCGGGAGGAACCTCGACGAGCATCGCCCTCGCCACCGACAAGCAGAAGACCGGCATCGTGACGATCGTGTCGGTGCTCGGCTACCAGAACGCCGAGGGCGCCGGCACGGGCATGGTCCTCACGTCGAACGGCGAGATCCTCACCAACAACCACGTGGTCGACGGCGCGACGAGCATCACCGTCACCGTGGTCTCGACGGGCAAGTCCTACCGCGCGGATGTCGTGGGCACCGACCCGACCGATGACGTCGCGGTGGTTCGGCTGCGCAACGCCTCGGGTCTGGCGACTGCGAAGGTCGGCGATTCCGCCGATGTCGCCGTCGGCGACTCGATCGTCGGGGTCGGCAATGCCGGCGGGACCGGCGTCCTGCGCGCTTCCAGCGGGTCGGTCACCGCGCTGGATCAGACGATCACCGCCACGGATGAGTCAGGTCAGAACGCTGAGCGCCTCGACGGGCTCATCGGCGTGGACGCGCCGATCATCTCCGGTGACTCAGGTGGCCCGATGTACGACTCGGGCGGCGACATCATCGGGATGAACACCGCCGCGTCCGAGAGTGGGCAGTCCGTAACCGGCAGCGCGTCGGCCTACGCGATCCCGATCGACCACGCGCTCGACATCGCGAGCCAGATCGAATCCGGCAAGGAAACCTCGACCATCCACATCGGCCTGCCCGGTTTCCTCGGCGTGGGCGTTGCCGACAACAACGGTTCGGGCGTGGCGATCACGTCGGTGCTGCCCGACGGCCCCGCCGACAAGGCGGGCATCGCCGCCGGTTCGGTGATCACCGCGATCAACGGCAAGAAGACCGACTCCGCAGAGGCGCTGAAGACGGCGTTGAGCGGGCACGCGAACTCGTCGGTGAAGGTGACCTGGACCGACGCGAACGGTGAGACGCACACCGCGACCGTCACGCTGGTGGCCGGCCCGGCCGACTGACCCCCCGGCACCACGCCGCGGCGAGCCGATGAGGTTCGCCGCGGCGTTGGTGCGCTTGGATGACAGAGTGGTCGAGGTCAACCAGGACGCGGTCCTGCAGTTCGACAAGGTCACCGTCCGGCGGGGGCGGAGCATCCTGCTCGACGCCGTCGATTGGACGGTCGAGGAGGACGAGCGCTGGGCTGTGCTCGGACCGAACGGCGCCGGCAAGACGACGCTGCTGCAGATCGCCGCTGCCCGGATGCACCCGTCGGCGGGGACCGCGCACGTACTCGGCGAGCGCTTGGGCGCGGTGGACGTCTTCGAGTTGCGAGCACGGATCGGTCTCGCGAGCGCGGCGCTGGCCGATCGCATCCCGCCGACCGAACTCGTCACCGACATCGTCGTGAGCGCGGGGTACTCGGTGATCGGGCGCTGGCGCGAGTCCTACGGCCACGGCGATACCCGCCGCGCGCAGCGACTACTCACCCTGATGGGCGTGGGGGGGCTGGCCGAGCGCACCTTCGGCACGCTGAGCCAGGGGGAGCGGGCCCGGGTGCAGATCGCGCGGGCGTTGATGACGGACCCTGAGCTGCTGCTGCTCGACGAACCCGCGGCCGGGATGGATCTCGGTGGGCGTGAAGACCTGCTTCGCCGCCTGACCCGCTTCGCCGAGGACCCGCACACTCCCGCGTCCGTGCTCGTCACCCATCACGTCGAGGAACTACCCCCGGGGATCTCGCACGTCCTGCTGCTGCGCGACGGCGCGGTCGTGGCCTCCGGGCTGGCGCGTGACGTACTCGCCGCCGAACCCCTGTCCACGACGTTCGGCCTGCCGCTCGACGTGGAGCGCCGCGACGGGCGCTGGTACGCACGGGCGATCACCGCCGCCCCGTAGGCTCCCGGTCGGGCACAGCCGGCGGACGGAAGGCGGAGGCGATGGCGAGTTTGGTGACCGTCGAGGTCGGCGACGGGTCGGACGCTTCGCCCGCGGCCGTCGCGACGATCCGGATCGACCGTCCGCCCATGAATGCACTGAACACCGAGCTGCAGGAGCAGTTGCGGGCTGCGGCCACGCAGGTCACGGCCGACGACGCCGTCCGCGCCGTCGTGCTCTACGGGGGCGAGAAGGTGTTCGCGGCCGGCGCCGATGTCAAGGAGTTCGCCGGGCAGGACCACGCCTACATGCTGCGCGACGCCACTCGGCTGACGTCCTCGCTCGACGCGCTGGCTCGCATCCCGAAGCCGGTGATCGCGGCAGTGACCGGGTACGCCCTCGGCGGCGGTTGTGAACTCGCGCTCACCGCAGATTTCCGGGTCAGCGCGGACAACGCGAAATGGGGCCAGCCGGAGATGCTGCTCGGGATCATCCCCGGCGCCGGTGGCACCCAGCGCCTGCCGCGCCTGATCGGTCCGTCCCGTGCCAAGGACCTGATCTTCACCGGACGGTTTGTCGACGCAGACGAGGCGCTGGAGATCGGGCTCGTCGACGCCGTCGTGCCGACGCAGGACGTCTACCCGACAGCGCTCGCGATGGCCGCGAAATTTGCCCGCGGACCGGCGCTGGCGCTTGCCGCGGCCAAGGCCGCCATCGACGGCGGTCTGGACGCCGACCTCGCGACCGGGCTGCGCCTGGAATCGCAGCTGTTCGCGTCCCTGTTCGCCACCGACGACCGCATGATCGGCATGCAGTCCTTCATCGAGCACGGCCCGGGCAAGGCCGTCTTCAGATGAGCGAGCAGCGTCCCGGGGTCGTGCTCTTCGATCTGGACGGGACGCTGTCCGACTCCGCGCCCGGCATCCTCGCCGCGCTGCGACACGCGTTCGCGATCAACGGTCTACCACCGCTGGACGCGGTGACCGAGCGCAACCTGCTCGGGCCGCCGTTCTACGAATCCCTGCCGCCGCTGATCGGCGGCGAGGACCGGCTGCCCGCGGTCATCGCCGCCTACCGCGAGCACTACGGAAACGGCGGAATGTACGACACGTCGGTGTATGCCGGCATCCGCGACACGCTGAGCGCCGCCCGCGAGGCAGGGCAGCGGCTGGCAGTCGCCACGAGCAAGCCGGAGTACTTCGCGGTGCCGATCGTCGATCACCTGGGGCTGTCGCAGTTTTTCGAGACTGTCGGCGGCGACGATGCCGACGGCTCACTGCCGACCAAGGCGCTCGTGATCGAGAAGGTTCTCGCGCGACTGGACCAGCCGCCGATCGAGACGGTCGTCATGATCGGCGACCGCGCGCACGACGTGATCGGCGCCCGCGCGCACGGCATCCGGTGCATCGGTGCGGGTTGGGGCTACGCGACACCGGGGGAGCTCGATCGTGCGGGAGCCACCCCGATCTGCTACTCCGCCACGCAGCTGCCCGGCGCGCTCCGCCTCGTCGCACCGCGCAGCAGCTGATCGTGGCCTCATCGCCGGCATCGCGCGCAGATTACGCTGCACCGATGCGGGCGCGGCGGCGAGGTGCGGCGGTTGTGCTGCTCGCCGGCGTCGGGTTGGCCGTGCTCGGTGCCGTGCTGCTCGTGGGGCAGCACCTGGCCGCCGGGTACGAGCGCCACTCCTTCACCGACGGCCAGCCGCCGCCGCGCTACGTCGATCTGGTCGCCGGCCGGACATACTGGCTCGGCGTGCCGGACGGCGTCGCGCACGAGCAGTCGCTCGGGCTGCCGCCGCGGGTGGTGCAGTGCACCGCCGTGCAGCGCGACGGTCCGGAGACCGCGCTGCAGGTCAATGCCGAACGTCAGGGCACAAAGATGATCAACCTGATCGGTTCGTTCCGGGCACCGGTCACCGCGGCCGTGCACATCACCTGCCCCGGCTTGGACGAGGTGTATGTCGACAACGTCGAATCCGACCCGTCCGGCTGGCTGCTCGTGATCGGCACGGCCGCGCTCATGATTGCCGTGCCGCTGGTGCTCAGCGGCATCCGCGCCGGCGTGGCGGCACCTCGTGCGGACGAGGCGGACGTCAACGACGCGCTCAGATCCAGCCTCGACGCTTGAACACGAAGTAGAGCACCACGCTGACCATGAGCATGAGCAAGACGGCGAACGGGTATCCGAAGACCCAGTTCAGTTCGGGCATGTGCGTGAAGTTCATCCCGTAGACGGTGCCGACGAGGGTGGGCGCGAACAGGATCGCCGCCCACGCCGAGATCTTCTTGACCTCGTCGTTCTGCGCGTTGCTCGTCCGGCTGAGCAGCGTCATCTCCTCGTTCTGCCGCTGCGCGACCAGGATCGAGTTCACCGTGAGGATGTCGCGCAACTGCATCCGGAACTGCTCCACGCGTTCGTTCACCTGGGTGACGTGGTCCTCGACATCGCGCAAGGAGCGGCGCAACTCCTCGTCCACGTCGTACTTGTCGAAACCGGCGGCGAGACCGGTGAGGATCTGTACGAGCGGCACCGTCGCTCGCTGGAAGTCGAGTACCTCCTGGGACAGCTCGTAGATGCGTCGCGACACTGCCGGGTCGCCGCCGAAGACCTGCGTCTCGATCTCGTCGATGTCGTTCTCGAGACCGGCCACGACGGGTCGATATCCGTCAACCACCGCGTCCATGATCGCGTACAGCACCGCTTCGGTACCGAGCGCGAGCAGCTGTGGCTCGTTCTCCAGCCGCCGCCGCACGACCGACAGGTCGGGGCTCTCTGCGTGCCGCACCGTGATGACGAAGTTCTTGCCGAGGAACACGTGCAGCTCGCCGAACTCCACCTCCTCGACGTCGTCCAGATAGCGAGCCGCGCGTAACACGACGAACAGCGTCGGCCCGTAGCGTTCGAGCTTGGGCCGCTGATGGGCGTTGATCGCGTCCTCGATCGCGAGCTCGTGCAGGTCGAACTCGTGCGCCAGCGGCGCGAGTTCGTCCGGATCCGGTCGGTACAGGCCGATCCAGGCCATCCCGTCCGGATGGTTGTGCAGGACGTCGAAGGTGTCCTCGAGAGAGTGGTCACCGGGCTGTCGCGTGCCACCGCAGTAGACGGCCGAATCGACCACACGCGACTTGCTCAGCGGCACCCCCACCGGGTGCGGTGCGGTGCGCTGAGCGGGCTGGTCCGGTCGCCGCAGCCGGCTCAGGCCGGCCCGGCCGGGAAGGTGCAGACGCTCCGGCATGAGCCGACCATAAGGCGAGCCGGACACCGGCGCGACGCTTACCGGGTTCGGACTAGCGTCGAGATCGAACCCACAACCGCCGGGAGCGGCTATGAAGCTCGGTCTGCATCTGTCCAACTTCACCTACCCGAGTGGGCCGGGCGCTCTTGCCTCGGACCTGACTCGCATCGCCCGTGACGCCGAGGACGCCGGCTTCACCCGGCTGAGCGTGATGGACCACGTGTGGCAGATCCGGGGGGTCGGGCCGATCGAAACGGACATGCTCGAGGCCTACACCGTGCTCGGTTACCTCGCCGCCCGGACGGAGAAGGTGCAGCTGCTGGCCTGGGTGACAGCGGCCGTCTATCGAGCGCCGGGCCTGCTCGCCAAGTGCGTGTCGACGCTCGACGTGTTGTCCGGTGGCCGCGCCATGCTGGGCATCGGCGCGGCGTGGAACGAGGAGGAGTCCGTCGGTCTCGGTCTGCACTTTCCCGGCACCTCGGAGCGATTCGAGCGCCTCGAAGAGGCGCTGCAGATCTACCTGCAGATGTGCAGCGACGACGAAGGGCCCTACGAGGGCAAGCACTACCGGCTCGCACGCACGCTGAACGTGCCGCAGACGCCACAGCGCCCCCATCCGCCGATCCTGATCGGTGGCGGCGGCGAGAAGAAGACCCTGCGCCTCGTCGCGCGGTATGCACAGGCCTGCAACCTGTTCCCCACGCCCGATCTCGAGCACAAGCTCGACGTCCTACGCGAGCATTGCGCCGACGTCGGCCGCGACTATGACGAGATCGAGAAGACCGTCATGCTGGGCTTCGACCCGGGCGCGGAAGGGGAGAAGGTCGACGACCTGCTGGCCTCGTTGCAGCGCCTGGCCGGTCTCGGCATCGCGCAGGTGCAGGGCTCCCTGCACAACGTTGCGGACGAGAACTCGATCAAGATCATGGGCGAGCAGGTGATCCCGGCCGCAGCGGCGTTCTGAGCGTGCCGGATCGTCGGCTAAAATCGGTTAGCTGATTACCGGCGTCGTCGCATTCCGGACGACCGAGAGCAGGCTCATAGTGCTACTCGTCGGTAACGTGGGCAAGGTGTTACAGGAGCGTGTCGTGACGATCGGTTCGGCCGATTCGTCGGAGCAATTCGCAGCGCCCGCCGCGCAAGCCGGCGGGATTCAGCGACTGAGAGGTCAACGAGCCGAATGAACATCGTCGTGCTGATGAAGCAGGTGCCCGACACCGAGGGCGACCGCAAGCTCAACCCGTCCGACAACACCGTCGACCGCGCGGCCGTGGACCCGGTCATCAACTACATCGACGAGTTCGCGATCGAAGAGGGCCTGTTGCTCAAGGAGGCGCACGGCGGTGAGGTGACGATCCTGACCGTCGGCCCGGAGCGGGCGACCGAGTCCATCCGCAAGGCGTTGTCGATGGGGGCGGACAAGGCGGTGCACGTCCTTGACGACGCGTTGCACGGTTCGGACGCCATCGTCACGGCGAAGGTGATCGCACAGGCGCTCGGTACCGTCGAGTGGGACGTCGCGATCGCCGGCTCGGAGGCAACCGACGCCCGTGGCTCCGTCGTTCCGGCCCTGCTGGCCGAGGTGCTGGGCGCCCCGCAGCTCACCCAGGCCCGCAAGGTCACGGTCGACGGGTCGACGGTCACGATCGAGCGGGTCACGGACACGGGGTATGAGAAGGTCGAGGCGTCGACACCGGCCGTGATCAGCGTCGTCGAGAAGATCAACGACCCGCGCTACCCGTCGTTCAAGGGGATCATGGCGGCCAAGAGCAAGCCGATCGCCGTCCACTCATTGACCGATATCGGCCTCGCCGCCGGCGATGTCGGCCTGGCGAACTCCTGGAGCGAGGTCGCGTCCTTCGAGAATGCCCCGCCACGGCAGGCCGGGCAGGTCGTCAAGGACGAGGGTGACGGCGGCACCAGGATCGCCGACTATCTCGCGTCGAAGAAGCTGATCTGACCCACGCTGTTCTGACCCGCGCTGGCTGCGGAACGGTCTGAGAAACAGGAGATTGCAATGGCTGAAGTCCTCGTCCTGGTCGACTCGCACGACGGCACCGTCAAGAAGGCGACCCTCGAACTGCTGACCGCCGCCCGCCAGCTCGGCGAGCCGAGCGCCGTCGTCGTCGGCGCGCCGGGCACCGCCGCGCCACTGAACGGCCAACTCGCGGAGTACGGCGCGGCGAAGGTCTATGTCGCCGAGAACGACGACATCGCCGCCTACTCGGTCGCGCCGAAGGCTGAGGCGCTGGCCGCGGTCGCCGAGCAGGCGTCACCGGCAGCGATCCTGCTGTCCTCGACCGTGGAGAACAAGGAGGTCGCCGCCCGGCTCGCGCTCAAGATCGGTTCCGGGCTGCTGTACGACGGGGTGGACATCGGCGCGGATGGCACGGTCACCCAGTCGATCTTCGGCGCGGCGGTGACGGTGCAGTCGAAATCGACGAAGGGCGCACCCGTCGTCACCTTGCGGCCGAACTCCTTCGCCCCGGAGCCGTCGACCGGCGCCGCGGAAGAGGTTGCGGTGCCGGTGACCGTGTCCGACTCGGGTAAGGGTGCAAAGATCACCGACTCGGTGGTCGAGGAGAAGGGTTCGCGCCCGCAACTGTCCGACGCGTCAGTCGTTGTGTCCGGCGGCCGTGGGATCGGCAAGGCCGACAACTTCGAGATCATCGAGAAGCTCGCCGACTCGCTCGGCGCGGCGGTCGGCGCGTCGCGCGCGGTAGTCGACGCCGGCTGGGTGCCGCACACGATGCAGGTGGGACAGACCGGCGTCACAGTCTCGCCGCAGCTTTACATCGCGGTCGGGATCTCCGGGGCCATCCAGCACCGCGCCGGGATGCAGACCTCCAAGACGATCGTCGCGATCAACAAGGACGCCGAGGCGCCGATCTTCGAACTCGCCGACTTCGGCGTCGTCGGCGACCTGTTCCAGGTCGCGCCGCAGCTGACCGACGAGATCACCAAGCGCAGATCCTGATTCGCCGCCTCCGCGCAGCGGGCGGCGGGCCGGAAGATCGCGCCGCGGATTCCGGTTGACCTGAAGTGCGCTCGAAGTTGCAAGCTGTTGCGGTGACGGTGGACGGACGCGTTGAGGACGCGCCCACCTCGATCTTTTCCGGACCCCTCCGCAGGACGAGCGCAGGCCTGCTCATCCTCATCACCTTGATCGCTTTCGAGGCGATGGCGGTGTCTGCGGCACTGCCCACGGCTGTGCGCGACGTGCACGGGATCAGCTCCTACGGCTGGGCGTTCACCGGCTTCCTCGCGGCGAACATCGTCGCGATGGTCGTGTCGGGTCAGGTGAGTGACCGCCGCGGCCCGCGCGGCCCGCTGATCGCCGGGCTGGTCTTCTTCGTCGCCGGATTGTTGCTGTCCGGTACCGCAAGCACCATGTGGCAGCTTGTCGCCGGTCGGGTCGTCCAGGGCGCGGGTGGCGGCCTGATGGTCACCGCGGTGTACGTGGTCATCGGTGCGGCGTACCCGGAGCGACTGCGGCCGCCGGTGTTCGCGGCGACCGCCTCGGCCTGGGTCGTGCCGTCTCTGGTCGGCCCGACCATGGCCGGCTTGCTCGCCCAGCACGCCAGCTGGCGCTGGGTCTTCCTCGGGCTGGTGCCGTTCACGGTGATCGGAGGTGTCCTGATGACCCCCGTCCTGCGCTCGCTGCGAGCGCCGACCCGGAGCGCGGGGCTCGCCCGTCAGGACCGCCTCGTCCGCGCGGTTGCGGTGGCGGCGGGCATCGTCGCGTTGGAGCACGCCGGGCAGGACCCGTCTGCGACAACACTCGTCGTCGGAGCCGTCGGACTGGTCGTCCTCGGCTGGGGGCTGTGCCGGCTGGTGCCGCCCGGCACGTTCCGCGTCCGACCCGGCGTCGCCGCACCGGTCGCGATGCGTGGGCTGCTGGCCGGTGCGTTCTTCGGCATCGAAGCGACGCTGCCGCTGGCCCTGTCCATCCAGCATGGCTACGACGCGACCGCGGCGGCTCTCCCACTCACGGTCGCCGGCTTCAGCTGGGCGGCCGGGTCGTGGTGGCAGGGACGTGCCGACGACAGTCGCGGACCGCAGGTGCGGGCCGCGCTCATCCGAACCGGCTTCGTGTTCATGTTCGCCGCCGCGCTGGTCATGTCGGTCGCCGTGCTGCCCGCGCCGACCGGCTGGCTCGCTTTCCCGTCCTGGGTGCTCGCCGGGCTCGGCGCCGGGCTGACCATGTCCAGCGTCAGCGTGCTGCTGCTGAACTTCACCACCGACTCCGAACGCGGCGCGGATTCCGCGGCACTGCAGCTGTCGGACGCGACCGCGAGTGCGATCACGACGGGCCTCGCCGGTGTGCTGGTCGCGGCGGCGGCGCGCGCGACGATCGGGTTCACCGCGGCTTTCGTCATCCTCGACCTCGCGATGGCGGCCGTCGCCGGGGTGGGCATCGCTGTGTCAGGTCGCGCGCGTCCGGCCTGAGCCGACCGAATCGGCGATGCCCGGGAGCGCCGCGGACCGTAAGCTCGGTCGCAATGCCATACCTGGATCACGCTGCAACGACACCCATGTTGCCCGAGGCGATCACGGCGGTCACCGAGGCGCTGGGCATCGTCGGCAACCCCTCGTCCCTACACGGTGCGGGCCGCGCCGCACGCCGTCGGGTCGAGGAATCCCGGGAGAGCCTCGCTGCGGCGCTCGGCGCGCGGCCTTCTGAGGTGATCTTCACCGCCGGTGGCACGGAGTCGGACAACCTCGCGATCAAGGGCATCTACTGGGCCCGGCATGCCGCTGACCCGCACCGCCGTCGGATCATCATCAGCGCCGTGGAGCACCACGCGGTCTTCGACGCGGCCGAGTGGCTCGCCGTGCATGAGGGTGCCCAGATCACCGTGCTGCCGGTGGACGAGACGGCCACCGTGTCGCCGCTCGCGCTGCGCGCCGCGCTCGCCGACGACCCCCGGGCGGTAGCGCTCGTCAGCGTCATGTGGGCCAACAACGAGGTCGGGACGATTCAACCGATGACCGAGCTCGCTGCGGTCGCGCGCGAGTACGACGTGCCCATGCACAGCGATGCCGTGCAGGCCGTCAGCGGCGTGGGGGTGGATTTCGGCACCTCCGGACTCGCCGCGATGACGATGACGGCACACAAGCTCGGCGGCCCGCCCGCAGCCGGTGCGCTGCTGCTGCGCCGCGACGTCGCCTGCGTGCCGCTCCTGCACGGCGGCGGGCAGGAGCGCGACGTGCGATCGGGCACCGTTGACGTGCCGGGCGCGATCGGGCTCGCGGTCGCCACCACACTGAGCGCGCAGCGGCGGCCTGCGACGAGCGCCCGAGTTGCCGCCCTGCGTGCCGCATTGGTGGACGGCATCTTCGACGCCATCGCCGACGTGCGGGTCAACGAGCATGCGACGTCGCGCCTGCCGGGTATTGCCAACCTGTCGTTCGCCGGGTGCGAGGGCGATGCGTTGCTCATGCTGCTCGACGCGCGCGGCGTGGAGTGCTCGACCGGATCTGCGTGCTCGGCAGGCGTGGCCCAGCCCTCGCACGTGCTGTCGGCGATGGGCGCCGACGCGGCCCGGGCGCGCGGCTCGCTGCGCTTCTCGCTGGGCCACGACTCCACGGCAGCTGACGTCGCGGCCGCGCTCGAGGCGCTCGTGCCGGCAGTCGAGCGCGCTCGTCGTGCGGGATTGACCTCGGTGGCCTCGTGAGACTCGCCGCATGAAGGTGTTGGCCGCGATGAGCGGCGGTGTCGACTCGGCGGTCGCGGCGGCGCGGGCCGTCGATGCCGGCCACGACGTCACCGGTGTGCATCTTGCGCTGTCCGCGGCGCCAGCGACACTGCGCCACGGCGCGCGCGGCTGCTGCACGATCGAGGATTCGCACGACGCGCGCCGCGCCGCGGACGTGCTCGGTATCCCGTTCTACATCTGGGATCTCGCCGAGCGCTTCCGGGCCGATGTCATCGACGACTTCGTCAACGAGTACGCGGCGGGCCGGACTCCCAATCCGTGCTTGCGGTGCAACGAGAAGATCAAGTTCTCGGCGGTGCTCGACCGCGCGCTGGCGCTCGGCTTCGAGGCGGTCGTCACCGGTCACCACGCCCGCCTGGTCGACGGCCGGCTCATGCGCTCGGTCGACGACGCGAAGGACCAGTCCTACGTCCTGGCCGTCTGCACCGCTGTCCAACTCGCGCACGCCGTGTTCCCCCTCGGCGATTCGACCAAGACGCAGGTCCGTGCCGAGGCGGCCGCGCGCGGCCTCGCGGTGGCCGACAAACCCGACTCGCACGACATCTGCTTCATCGCCGACGGCGACACGCGCAAGTTCCTGTCGGCCGCCCTCGGTGCGCAGGCCGGCCCCATCGTCGACGCCCAGACCGGAGCGGTGCTCGGCACCCATCTGGGGTCCCACGGCTTCACGGTCGGGCAGCGCCGTGGGCTCAACCTGCACCAGCCCGCCGCCGACGGCGAACGGCGCTACGTGCTGTCGATCCGGCCGGTCGACAACACCGTGGTCGTCGGCCCCCGAGAACTGCTCGAGATGGACGTCGTACAGGCCGTCGACCCGGTGTGGACTTCCGGTCACCCGCCCCGGACGGCATTCGAATGCTCGGTTCAGCTGCGCGCACACGGCATGACGAGCGGCGCAACCGTCGCGCTCACATCCACCTCGATCACCGCGACGCTGCAGACGCCGCAGGCCGGCGTCGCGGCCGGCCAGGCGCTGGTCATGTACGACGGTGACACCGTCCTCGGCTCGGCGCGGATCACCGCCGCGCACCGTACCCAGAACTCGCCGATCGGTGCCGGATGAGCCATCCCTGGCCGCCCGGCACCGTAACCGGCCTCGGCTCGCTGCCCGGCACCGACCCGGTCGAGGCGGTCGCGCTCGTCTTCGGCGAGCTGCCCGACCTGCCGCAGCTGCCCGAATTGCCCGCACGCGGCCCAGGCGCGGACCTGATCGGCCGCACGGCCGGGCTGCTCGTGGACCTGGCCGTCGAACTCGTCCCGTCCGGCTGGCGCCTGTGCGCGCACCCCGGCCGCGACCTGCGACGCGCTCAGGACCTGCTCGCCCGGGACCTGGATGCGCTGGAGACGCACGCGGCGGACTACGCAGGCACGCTCAAGGCCCAGGCGGCCGGCCCGTGGACCCTCGCCGCGGCCCTGGAACTGCCGAACGGGCACAAGGTCGTCAGCGACCGCGGCGCGGTGCGCGACCTCACCGCGTCGCTGACCGAGGGACTGGCCGCGCATCTCAGCGCTCTCGGCGCCCGAGTGCCGGCCGCCGACGCGGTCCTGCAACTCGACGAACCGTCCCTGCCGGCCGTGCTCGGCGGCAGGGTGCCGACGCCGTCCGGATTCGGCACGGTCCACGCGGTCGAAGCCGTCGTCGCAGAGGAGGTGCTGCGCGCGGTTCTCAGCGCAGCGCGGGACGGCCGGCGGGTCGTGCACTGCTGCGCCCGCGACGTGCCGATAGCCCTGCTTCGCGCCGCCGGTGCGAACGCGATCTCACTGGACGCCGGGCATCTCAGCGCCGCGAACTACGACCCCCTCGGCGACGCGATCGACACCGGGATGAGCGTGTGGCTCGGTGTCCTGCCGGCCGTCGACGCGTCGATCAGCTTCGACACCGCCCACACCACCGTGCAGCGCATCTGGCACGAACTCGGCTTCGCCGAGCAACAGCTCGCCACCCACGTCGTGCCCACCCCGACGTGCGGGCTCGCCGGCGCGACCCCGGAATACGTCCGTCGCGTGTTAGCGGTGTTAAGAGACGTCGGAACGGCGCTGCTGGACGATGCTGCCTGAGTGTCGGAGCCGCTCGCTAGGTTGAGATTGTGACCGAGGTGAGCGGGGCGAGCGCGCAGGCGCTCGAGGAGCACGCGCGGCTCGCGCGGGAGGCCGACGAGCACAGCTACCGCTACTACGTCCTGGACGCGCCGACTGCCAGCGACGCCGAGTACGACGCATTGATGCGCCGCCTGGATCAGCTCGAACAGCAGTACCCGCAGCTGCGTACCCCGTCCTCGCCGACGCAGCGCGTGGCCGGCACCTACTCGACGCTGTTCACACCTGTCGATCATCTCGAACGAATGCTCAGCCTCGACAACGCGTTCTCGGCCGAGGAGATGGCCGCCTGGGCACATCGGGTCGAGCGCGACGTGGGCACCGTCCCGGACTACCTGTGTGAGCTGAAGGTCGACGGGTTGGCCGTCAGCCTGCTCTACGAGGGCGGCCGCCTGGTGCGCGGCGCCACCCGCGGCGACGGGCGCACCGGCGAGGATGTCACACCCAACATCCGCACCATCGCCAACGTGCCCGGCCGGCTCGCCGGCTCCGAGCACCCGCTTCGGCTGGAGGTCCGCGGCGAGGTCTTCTTCCCCGTCGCGCGGTTCGAGGAACTCAACGCCTCGCTCGTCGAGGCCGGCAAGGCACCGTTCGCCAACCCACGCAACACCGCGGCCGGCTCCCTACGGCAGAAGGATCCGCGGGTCACGGCGAGCCGGCAGCTGTCCCTGGTCCTGCACGGCGTCGGCCGGGTCGAGGGCGGCCCGACGGTCGGCACGCAGTCCGGCTGGTACGAGCTCCTGGCCGGCTGGGGGCTGCCCACCTCACCGCAGGCGCGAGTCCTCGCCGGCCTGGGCGGAGTGGAGGCGTTCATCGAGCATTACCGCGAACACCGTCACGAGGTGGAGCACGAGATCGACGGCGTGGTGGTGAAGGTCGACGACCTGGCGCTGCAGCGGCGATTGGGCTCCACGAGCAGGGCACCGCGATGGGCGATCGCGTTCAAGTACCCGCCTGAGGAGGTCAACACCAAGCTGCTCGACATCCGGGTGAACGTCGGCCGCACCGGCCGCGTCACTCCCTACGGCGTGATGGAACCGGTCAAGGTGGCCGGTTCCACCGTCGTTCAGGCCACCCTGCACAACCAGTACGAGGTCGAACGCAAGGGCGTGCTGATCGGAGACACCGTCGTGCTGCGCAAGGCCGGCGACGTGATCCCGGAGATCGTGGCACCCGTCGAAGCGCTGCGCGACGGGTCGCAACGCCCGTTCGTGATGCCCACCGAGTGCCCGGCCTGCGGCACGCCGCTGGCGCCGGAGAAGGAGGGCGACAAGGACATCCGCTGCCCGAACTCGCGCACCTGTCCGGCCCAGCTCCGCGAGCGCCTGTTCAGCCTCGCGTCGCGATCCGCGCTCGACATCGAGGCGCTCGGCTACGAGGGGGCGGTGGCCCTGCTCGACGCCGGTGTCATCGCCGACGAGGGAGATTTGTTCGACCTGGCGCCGGATGCAAGCGGCGACGACACGGCCGCCCGGTCCCGGCTGGCCGGCGTCGCCCTTTACACTCGCGCGGCCAGGAAGACCGATCCGCCCGAGGCGGTCCGCGACGGCCGGGTGCTGTCGGCCAATGGCGAGAAGCTGATCTCGAACCTCGCGCAGGCGAAGTCCCGGCCGCTGTGGCGAATCCTCGTCGCCCTGTCCATCCGGCATGTCGGGCCCACGGCCGCGCGTGCGCTCGCCGCGCAGTTCGGGAACATCGACAACCTGCGGGCGGCTTCGGTCGAGGAGCTTGCCGACGCCGAGGGCGTGGGAGCGGTCATCGCTGAGGCGCTGGTCGAGTGGTTCGCCGTCGACTGGCATGCCGCGATCGTGGCGCGCTGGGCGGCTGCCGGAGTTCGGATGGCCGACGACGTAGACGAATCGCGCCTGCGCACGCTGGCCGGGCTGACGATCGTCGTCACCGGCTCGCTCGACGGATTTTCCCGCGACGAGGCGAAGGAGGCGATCCTGACACGTGGCGGCAAGGCGGCGAGTTCGGTATCCAAGAAGACGGACTTCGTCGTCGTAGGCGACAATGCAGGCAGCAAAGCCGACAAGGCCGAGCAGCTGGGCGTGCCGACCCTCGACGAAGAGGGTTTCCGATCTCTGCTGGAAGCCGGTCCGGCGGCCTTATAGATCCGCGAGAGGCGTTTCCGCTCACGCGCTCCGCCCGGCAGGATCGACATCGAGACAGCTCACAGGAAGTTGTGGAAGAACGCAGAGATGGATCCGTCCCTACCGGTCGCCCGGGCACGCCTCGGTGCGCGGGCGCTGCCGTCGTGGCGATGGGCGGCTGTGGCCGCGATCCTGATCGCGTACGTGTTGCTGACCGTCGCCATCATCGTCCGCTCGCCCGTTCTGACCCTCGACCAACTCCTGTTCGACCTGCACCTGCGTCGCGATCATCCCGGCTGGAATCCCTGGGTCGGTGCCGCGGTCATGTTCGGCCAGCGGGGGCCCGCGACGCTGGTGTTCCTCCCGTACTTCGGCTGGGTGGCGTGGCGCACCCGATCGACCCGTCCGCTCGTCATGCTCGGCGCCGCGCTCGTCCTGCTGAACGTGAGCGTCGGGATCGTCAAGGTCATCACCGGTCGGCTGGGGCCCCGGCAGACCCCCAACGTCCACGACATCTTCGTCGGCGGGGACATCTTTCCGTCGGGGCACGTCTCCAACGCAGTCGTGCTGTACGGCCTGGTCGCCTGGATCGCCCTGAAGTACCGCAGGTCCGCGCTCGCCGGGGCGATCGCGCTGTGCCTGATCGTCGGCGCGGCCACGATCTACCTCGACACGCACTGGTTCAGCGACGTCGTCGGCGGTTGGCTGGCCGGGGGCCTGGTGCTCCTCGTGCTGCCGAGTGTGCTGCCGACCGCGCAGCGCTGGTTCGATGCCCTCGTGGCCCGAGCGGCTCGACTCGCTCGGTTGGCTGCGCGGCGGCCGGTCAGCGCAACGGTCGCCATGCCGGCCGGCCGAACGTCGCGCAGCGCCCCGGCTGCTGCACCCACCGCGGCGCGGTCACACCTGCCCCCGTCGGCCGGCGCGCGACCGCCCGCGACCCCGCACACGCGTCAGCCGGGGAGGTCGACGCCGGTCAACTCGGCGGCTCGCTCCCACAGCTTCGCAGCCACCGCGGCGTCCTTGGACGCTCGCGACGAGTCCACCTGCTGAGGGCGACCCCGTATCCCACCGGGGCCGTCCGGGCCGTAGAAGCCCCCGCCGACGACCTCGGGCGCGGTCGCCGCGTACAGCAGCGGCAGCGCGCCGTCGGCAGCACTCTGCGCGGCCACCCGGTTGGTCAACGCCATGAGCTTGTCCTGGATCGATTCGGTGTGCGTCTGCAGCTCGGTCGCCGCATAGCCGGGGTGCGCGGCGACCGCGCGCACGGTTGATCCCGCTGCTCGCAGCCGGCGGTCCAGTTCGTAGGCAAACATCAGATCGGCCAGTTTGGACTGCCCGTAGGCGGCCCATCGCTGATACCGCCGGCGGTGCCAGTTCAGGTCGTCGAGCTGGATGCGGCCGGTGCGGTGCGCGAAGCTCGACACCATCACGACCCGGTCGGCGATCCTGGGCAGCAGGGACACGGTCAGCGCGAACGGGCCGAGGAAGTTCGTGCCGAGCTGCAACTCGAAACCGTCTGCAGTCCGACCCTCCGGGACCGCCATCACCCCGGCGTTGTTGACCAATACGTCGATGTCGCCGGTCGCGGTGGCGAACGCCCGCACCGACGCCAGATTCGCGACGTCCAGCGGCCGCACGGCGACGTCACCGGTCATCCGGGCGGCGGCCTGCTCGCCCTTCGTGACGTTGCGGCAGGCGAGTACCACCCTCGCGCCGTGCGCGGCGAGTTCGCCCGCCGTGGCCTCGCCGAGCCCGCTGTTGGCACCGGTGACGACGATCGTCCGACCGGTCTGATCCGGGATGTCGCCCGTGCTCCAGCTCGATACCATGACCCGACTCTAGGGCTCGAACGGGCCGCGCTCAGTGGGCGACGTCGGCCTGTACGGGCGTGACGCTCGCCGCGATCGCCGCGAGGTGCTGGAGCCGGACGAGTTCCGAGGGCAACCAGCGCAACGCGGGTCGACCGACGAGGAGCGCCGCGTCACCGAGCGGTGCGACCGCGAGTTCGGTGCCCAGTCGTCCCCAGTCCGCCGGCGCCCAGTCGCCGAGCGCGTCGAGCGGGCGCGCCGGTCGTGCCGGCCACCACGGCATCGCGAGCGCGGCCAGTTCCGGCGCGGCACCCCCGTGCGCGAGAACGCGTCCGCGCCCGTCCACCGGCACATCGAGCACGAGTGCCCACCCGGCTCGAAACACCCGCGCGACCCCGTTGGCGAGAAGCGACAGCGACTCGTGCGGGTTATTGCCGAGCGCATCGAGCAACTCGAGTTCACGGTGTGGGTCGATCTGCCCCGCATAGGGACGGATCGACTCGACGTGCACGCCATCGACCGTGGCAGCCGCCGTGACGAGGCTGTCCGCCAGCGTGCCGCTCGGCATCTCGACCACGAAGTCGTCGATTGCGCTGCCGGGCGAGCGCTCGATGACGTCGACGCTGAGGATGTCCGCACCGACGGCGCCGAGCGCCGAAGCCACCGCGCCGAGCGCACCCGGCCGATCGGGCAGCACCAGCCGCAGGAGATAGGACACGCAGATCAGCGTGCCGCACCGACGTGTCGCCGCGGTTACGCCTCGGTGCCGCGATGCGGTGGCGACGAGCAATGCGTTACAGCTCGAGTCCGGGCGTCCGTAGACTTCACGCTCGTGTCCGATCCACTTGCCCCGGCCGAGGATCACGTCACAGTCGGCGCCGCGGCCGCCGCCCCCGGCGCTCCTCCCGGCCGGATCAGCCGATCCGATGTGGCCTACCTCGCCAGACTCGCGCGCCTCGCCGTGACCGATGACGAGCTGGACGTGTTTGCCGGCCAGCTCGACGTCATCCTCGGTGCGGTCGCCCGGGTCAGTGAGGTCGCCGCCGCCGACATCGCGCCGACCTCGCACGCGGTGCCGATGACCAACGTGTACCGGCCCGACGTGGTGCGCCCGTCGTTGCCCCGCAAGGATGTCCTCGCCTGTGCGCCGGCCGTCGAGGACGACAAGTTCCGGGTGCCGCGCATCCTCGCCGAGGAGGTGTGATGAGCGAGCGAACGCCGCAGGCGCGCGAGCACCGAGGGACGCGACGAACGGGCGGTGAGCGCCGCCTTGACGAGCCAGGCGGTGACCGCGAGCTCACCGTATTGTCGGCGAGCGAGCTGGCCGCGTTGGTGGCCGGCGGCGAGGTCGCCGCCGTCGAGGTGGCGCAGGCGCACCTGGATCGGATCGCCTCCGTCGACCAGTCCGTGCACGCGTTCCTGCATGTGGACACAGCCGGCGCTCTCGACGCGGCCAAGGCGGTCGACGCCGCTCGCGCGGCCGGTGACCTGCTCGGGCCACTCGCCGGCGTGCCGCTGGCGATGAAGGACATCGTCGTCACCAAGGACGTCCCGACCACCGCAGGCTCGAAGATTCTCGAGGGCTGGGTGCCGCCCTATGACGCGACGATCACCAAGCGGATCAAGGACGCGGGCGTCGTCATGCTCGGCAAGACGAACATGGACGAGTTCGCGATGGGTTCCTCGACGGAGAACTCGGCCTACGGACCGACGCACAACCCGTGGGACCTCCGCTTGATCCCGGGCGGCTCGTCCGGCGGTTCGTCAGCGGCCGTCGCTGCGTTCGAGGCCCCGCTGGCGATCGGTACCGACACCGGTGGATCCATCCGTCAGCCGGCTGCCGTGACCGGCGTGGTCGGGCACAAACCGACCTACGGTGCGGTGTCGCGACACGGGCTGATCGCGTTCTCCTCCTCGCTGGACCAGGCAGGGCCGTTCGGTCGGACGGTTCTCGACGCGGCGCTGCTGTTCGAGGTGATGGCCGGGTACGACCCGTGCGACTCGACGTCGATCAACGCGCCCCCGCGCGGCGTGGTCGCGGCCGCTCGTGAGGGAGCCGCCACGGCAAGCCTGGCCGGGGTACGGGTGGGTGTCGTGCGCGAACTCGGCGGGGAGGGCTACCAGCCAGGTGTCCTGGCCGCGTTCGAGGTGGCCGTCGAGACCCTGCGCGGCCTGGGGGCCGATGTCGTCGAAGTCGGCTGCCCCCATTTCGACTACGCGTTGGCCGCGTACTACCTGATAGCGCCGAGCGAGTGCTCGTCCAACCTTGCGCGCTTCGACGGAGTCCGGTACGGGCTACGAGTAGGCGACGACGGCGCCAACTCGCTCGAGGAGGTGATGTCGCTGACCCGCGAAGCCGGCTTCGGGCCGGAGGTCAAGCGGCGCATCATGATCGGCACGTATGCGTTGTCCTCGGGCTACTACGACGCGTACTACGGACAGGCGCAGAAAGTGCGCACGCTCATCACCCGGGACTTCGCCGCGGCCTTCGAACGCGCCGACGTCCTCGTGTCGCCCACCAGCCCGTTCGTCGCGTTCGGGATCGGCGAGCGAGTGGCCGACCCGATGGCGATGTATGTCAACGACCTGTGCACACTGCCGGCCTCGCTGTCCGGAACGCCTGCGATCTCGGTGCCGTGCGGCTTGTCCGAAGGGTTGCCCGTCGGGTTGCAGATCATGGCCCCGGCGCTGGCCGACGACCGGTGCTTCCGGGTCGCTGCCGCCTTCGAAGCTGCCACGGATCCCGTCCTGGCCTGGCTGCCGGCGCTCAGCTCATGAGCCGCCGGCCGACTTGTCGCCCCATGATCGAGAGACCGATTCCGTCGATAGTCGACCGAATCGCTCTCTTGATCAAGGTCGACAGGGAGGGAGAGCGGTGACGATGAGCTACGACGAGGTCATCGCCAAGTACGAACCGGTGATCGGGCTCGAGACGCACGTCGAACTCGGCACCGTGTCGAAGATGTTCTGCGGCTGCTCCACCGAGTTCGGCGCCGACCCCAACACGCACACCTGTCCGGTCTGCCTGGGCCTTCCCGGCGCGCTGCCCGTCGCCAACGAGAAGGCGATCGAGTCGACGATCCGGATCGGCCTCGCGCTCAACTGCTCGATCGCGGCATGGTGCCGCTTCGCCCGCAAGAACTACTTCTACCCGGACATGCCGAAGAACTTCCAGACCTCCCAGTACGACGAGCCGCTGTGCGTCGACGGCTATCTGGACGTCCAGGTCGCCGGCGAGACGTACCGCATCGGCATCGAGCGGGTGCATCTTGAGGAGGACACCGGCAAGAACACGCACGTGGGCACCTCGGGCCGGATCCACGGCGCGGATTACTCGCTCGTCGACTACAACCGCGCCGGCATCCCGCTCGTCGAGATCGTCACCAAGCCGGTGCCGGGCACCGGAGCACTCGCGCCCGAGGTCGCGCGGACCTACGTGAGCGAGTTGCGAAACATCCTGCGCACGCTCGACGTCAGTGACGTGCGCATGGAGCAGGGCTCGCTGCGATGCGACGTGAACACCTCGATGAGCACGCCGGGCTCGGAATGGGGCACGCGCACCGAGACCAAGAACGTCAACTCGCTGCGTTCGGTGGAGCGTGCGGTGCGATCGGAGATGCTGCGTCAGGCCGAGGTGCTCGACGGTCGGGGAGTCGTCACCCAGGAGACCCGGCACTTCGAAGAGCAGACGGGGGACACCCGGCGCGGGCGCAGCAAGGAGGAAGCCACCGACTACCGGTACTTCCCCGAGCCGGATCTCGTGCCGATCGCGCCGGACGCCGCCTGGGTGGAGTCCTTACGTGCTGCGCTTCCCGAGTTGCCGGCTGCCCGCCGAGATCGGCTGCGCGAGCGCCTGCAGGTCAGCGCCGAGGACATGGTCCAGATGAGCAACGCCGGGGTCGTGGACGCCGTCGGTGCCACCGTCGATGCCGGGGCGCCGGTCGCCGAGGCCCGCAACTGGTGGTTGGGCTACCTGGCCCAGCAGGCAAACGAGCAGGGGATCACGGCTGCCGACCTGCCGATCTCCGCTGCCCAGGTCGCACGCGTCATCGTCCTCGTCGCCGACGGCTCGCTGTCGGTCGCGCTGGCTCGGCAGGCCGTGGACGGCGTACTCGAGACCGGCTCCGACGTCGACGCGATCGTCGCCGAACGCGGACTCACACGCGTGTCGGACGCCGGGGCGCTCGAACAAGCGGCCGAGGACGCAATCGCTGCCAACCCGGACGTAGCGGACAAGGTTCGTGGCGGCAAGGTCGCCGCGGTAGGTGCGCTCGTCGGCGCGGTCATGAAGGCGACCCGCGGACAGGCAGATGCCGCGGTGGTCAAGGAGATCCTGCTGACCCGGCTCGGTGCGCAGTAGCCGCCGATGCCGGCCGGCCCCCGGTCTCGCCGCCCGCATCGCCGGGCCGCGTGCCCGGCGGCGCCCGGCGCGCCGCCGGGATGCGCTGGCGACGTGTGGCCGCAGCGCTGCTGGTGGCCGGCGGATTCGCCGGCGTCGCATCCCAGCCGGCCGCGGCCGCTGCACAGGCGCGGATCATCTGCCACGTCGATGATGCGCGTATCCGCGAGGCGAGCGGCATCGCCCGCGGTATCGCGTCACCGCGGGTGTTCTACGTGCACAACGACAGCGGCGACACGAATCGGTTCTTCGCCCTCGATTCCGCCGGCTGCGACACCGTCGCCACGATCACGGTGACCGGCGCTCGCAACGTCGACTGGGAGGACCTGGCCGTGGGCCGCGACGCCACGGGCACGCCATCGGTGTGGCTGGCCGACATCGGTGACAATCGCGCCGCACGCCGCGAGGTGCAGGTGTACCGAGTCGATGAGCCACGCCTCGCGGCCGTGGATCGCGGTGCGGATCTGAGCACCGAACGCGCCGACGTGTGGCGACTGCGCTATCCGGGTGGCCCGGTCAATGCCGAATCCTTCGCGGTGACCCCGCAGGGCGTCGGCTACGTCGTCACCAAGTCCCTCCTCGGCGAATCCGCCGTGTACCGCCTGCCGGCGCGACCGGACGCGTCGCGCGTCCAGGTGTGGCAGCCGGTGGGATCGATCTCGTTCACGCCCACGGGCAGCGGCGGCCGGTTCGGTCCGGCCGGAGCACTGCTGGCCACCGGTGCCGCCATCTCGCGCGACGGGTCGCTGCTGGCCGTTCGCACCTATGACGATGCCTACCTGTGGCCCGTGCAGCGCGCCGATGTCGCTGCTGCCCTGCGCGAGATCCCGACGCGACTCGCTCTGCCGGGGCAGCAACAGGGCGAAGGCATAGCCATCGACGGCGACGAGGTGATCCTCGATTCCGAGGGCGCCGACCAGGCGATCATCGCGGTGCTCGTGCCGCCCCTCACCGCCGGCCAGAGTGCGTCCGCAGCCACCGGATCGGAGCGCCCGAGCACCTCCGCTGCGGGGAGCTCGCCACCGTCGGGAGGCTCGTCGTCCGACGGGTCTGGCGGTAGGAGTGGGAGTTGGTTGCCCGGAATCGTCATCGTCACGTTGCTGCTCACCGGCAGCCTCGCCTGGTGGATTCTGCAGCTGCGGGGTCGGCCGAGTCGCTGACGTATCGGCCGGGACGGTGCAGGATCAGCGCCATGTCTCTCGCTGCGGGCAGCAGTACGCTGTCGCTGACTCTCTGGATCGTCGGCATCGCGGTCGTCCTGGCGATCATCGCCGCTCTCGTCGGCCGGTACCTCATCAAGCGTGGCAAGCGCGAGCCGCTCATCGTCCGGGCCATCAACCGCACCTCGGATCGGGTGATCGACACGGTCAAACGGCCGATCACGATCGCGGTGCTGGACGAGGTCGCGGCGGTGCTGCGGTACGGGCACTACACCCGCAACATCGCCTCCGCACTGCAGGAGAACCGTGACGAGATCAAGGAGATGGTCGCCGAGAAGATCAAGGACGACCCGACCGCGGGCCGGATCAACCTGATCCCGTTCCACGACCGGCTGATCGCGGAGGTGAGCGAGGCGATCCTGCGGATGATCCTCGAAGTGCTCGCCGACCCGCGCACGGACGAACTCGTCTCCGACATGCTGCGCGACAACATCGGTCAGATCAAGCAGGCTGTCCGCGCCCGGGACGAATGACCCGACCCGGCAGCCTCGGCATGCACGCCCGCTCAGGCCCGTGACCCGCCGCCACCACCACCGGAGGGCAGGTAGCGGATGACCCGCTCGTCGTCGGCGACCGGCTTGCCCTTCCCGTCCTTGTTCGACGTGGTGATCCACAGCGCGCCATCTGGGGCGGCGACCACGGTCCGCAGCCGGCCGTACTTGTTCTTCAGCACCGGGGTGAAAGCGCCGACCGACACGCGCGGTTCGGCGCCGACCACCCGGGCCGACAGCAACGCCTCGCCGTCCAGCGAGGTGACCCACAGGCTGCCGGACTGCAGGGCGCATCCGCCCGGGGTGGGGTACGCCGACGGCAGGCGCGTCACCGGCTCCCGGGTGGTCGCCGTGGTGCGCGGCCACCCGTAATCCGCGCCTGCGGCGAGCAGATTCACCTCGTCACCTGCGCCGGCTGCCCCGGGCTCGACCTCGAACATCGTCGCGGTCTTCGCCGCGGTGCACAGCCCGTTCACGACGCGGTGCCCACTGGTCCACACCGGGGTCCTCGACGGATTGTCCGACGGGATCGTGCCGATGTCGGTGACCCGCAGCACCTTCCCGGCCAGGCTGTTCGGGTTGCTCGCCAGCGACGGATGCCCGGCGTCGCCGGTACCGATGTACAGCTCGCCCGTCGCGCCGAACGCGATGCGGCCGGTGTTCCCGCTGGTACCGCGGGGAATTCCGGTCAGCACCGGCGTCACCGGCCCGGTGAGCGTGAAATCGACGACCCGGTTGTCGGTCTTCGTCGTGATGTAGGCGTAGATGAGGCTGTCTTCGTCGTAGGTCGGCGACAGCGCCAGGTCGAGCAGGCCACCGTCACCGGACAGGTCGATGCCGGTCAGCGTGCGCACCGTCAGCACCGGCTGATTCGGCCGCGGCTGTACTCGCACGATGCGCCCGCTCGTGCGCTCACCGACGAGCGCGGTGCCGTCGGGCAGCAGGGTTACCCCGGTGGGCGCGTTCAAGTGCGTTGCCACGACGAGCGGATCACCGCTGCCAGGGCTGCTCGACGCCCTGGGGCTGCCCGACGGATCGTTCGGCTGGCTCTGCCCGGACGGCCCCGAGGGACCGGTGCCGCTGCCCGACGACGGCTGCGGCACCGGGATGATCGGGCTCAGGTCGACGCCCGGACCCTCGCCGTTCGTGCCGAAATTCGGGCTGGGCACCCAGCTCGGATAGCTCGCGTTGGCCGCCGTGGTGCAGCCGGCCAGGAGCAGGAGCGCCGCACCGGCCAAGAGTGCCTGCCGGACCCGTGCCATCGGTCAAGTTTGCCCGGCCAACCTGTGCAGTTGCCCACCCGTCGCACCCCGGCAGCGCTAACGTCGGCTCGGTGCTGACGATCAGCTTGCCCACCGACGACGCGGTGCACTTCCTTGGGGCGGTGCCCGATGACATCGAGACTCTCGTCTGGGACGGTTCCGGCCCGCCGCCGGAGGGCGCCGAACGGATCCGGTTCTTCACCGGCCGTTACGACGCGCCACCGCCGCCCCGCGCCGTGTTCGACGGCCTACCCGACCTGCAGGTCATCCAGCTCGTCTCGGCCGGCGTCGAGCCGTGGCTCGGCCGCGTACCCGAGCGTGTCCTGCTGTGCAACGGGCGCGGCGTGCACGGCACGTCGACCGCAGAGCTAGCCGTCGCGGGCATGCTCGCCGTGCTGCGCGACCTGCCGTCGTTCTACGACGCGCAACGTGCCGGTCGGTGGGCGTCGCGACGTGGCGACGGGCTCAGCGGCCGGCGGGTGCTCGTGCTCGGTGCCGGCGACATCGGCCGGCGCATCGCCGAGGCAGTCCGGCTGTTCGACGCGGACGCCACCCTGGTCGCCCGCTCTGCGCGCGCGGGCGTGCATGGCATCGACGAGCTGCGTTCGCTCGTGCCGCGCCACGACGTCGTGGCGATCGCGGTGCCGCGCACGCCGGACACCGAACGGCTCGTCGACGCTGCGTTCCTGGGCGCGCTGCCAGATGGGGCGCTCGTCGTCAACGTCGCGCGTGGCGCCGTCGTCGACACCGAAGCGCTCTTGGCCGAGCTGGAGTCCGGGCGACTGCACGCGTTCCTCGACGTCACCGAGCCGGAGCCGTTACCTGCGGGCCATCCGCTGTGGCGGGCCCCGAACGTGTTGGTGACGCCGCACGTCGGCGGAGGTGCCAGCGGGTGGCAGCGTCGGGCGTACCGGCTCGTGCGGGAGCAGGTCCTGCGGTTGCGCGCCGGTGAGCCGCTCGTCAATCGCGTCGAGCACGGATACTGAGCGGGTTGCGCGACAGGCGAGTCGCCCGCCACCGGCGACGCTGCGGGACTCAGCGGTGGGGTCGGCGCGTCGGCGCGTATTTCGGCTTCGGGTCGACGATCCCGGGCAGCCGCCCACCGCTGGCCCGCGCCATGGCCGCCAGGTTTGGCACCCCCACACAGGGCAGTCGCATCGATCCGTCCCCGAGCACCGCGTACACACTGCGCCCGGTGACGGACAAGCCGCGCACGTCGTCCCACGGCAGCGTCCGGCTGCCGAACGCCGCCCGCACGGTGATGCCGTCGGGGCTGACGATCGTGGCCGTCCGGGCGATCACCATCGCCGCCACCGCGGGGATGATCAGGAAGGTCAACTGCCAGCCGAGGTAGACCGGTGCGCCCTGCGTGTTCCCCTTCGAGTCGAAGGTGAACCCGGACGCCGTGAACGCTATCGGCACGGTGCCCAAGAACAGGAAGAGCACCAGCAGGTAGGCCAGCCGCGGCACTCGGAAGACCACGCGGGGGCGATCCTCGGGCATGCGCCGAACCTACGCCGTAAGGTTTTCTGCGTGACCAGCGAGCAGCCCGCGGCCGGCGCAGCGCCGCGTCAGCACCGCAAGCCGAACAGCACCATCGTCACCGACGGACTCGAACGTGCCGCGGCCCGCGGCATGCTCCGCGCGGTCGGGATGGGCGACGACGACTGGCGCAAGCCGCAGATCGGCGTCGCGTCGTCGTGGAACGAGATCACGCCATGCAACCTCTCGCTCGATCGGCTCGCCAAGCAGGCGAAGGTCGGCGTGCGAGGAGCGGACGGCTTCCCCCTCGAGTTCGGCACCATCTCCGTCTCGGACGGGATCTCGATGGGCCACAGCGGGATGCACTATTCGCTGGTGTCGCGGGAGGTGATCGCCGACTCGGTCGAGACCGTGTTCCGAGCCGAGCAGCTCGACGGCGGGGTGCTGCTCGCCGGTTGCGACAAGTCGCTGCCCGGAATGCTGATGGCCGCCGCCCGCCTCGACGTGTCCGCCGTCTTCCTGTACGCAGGCTCCACGCTGCCCGGCAAGGTCGGCGAGCGCACGGTGACGATCATCGATGCGTTCGAGGCGATCGGCGCGTGCCTGGCCGGTCGGATGAGCCGCGACGAGGTCACCGAGATCGAGAAGGCGATCTGCCCGGGTGAGGGTGCGTGCGGCGGCATGTACACCGCCAACACGATGGCCTCGGCGGCAGAGGCGATGGGCATGTCGCTACCCGGCAGCGCCGCGCCGCCGGCTCCGGACGCGCGCCGCGACGCCTACGCCGAGCGTTCCGGCGAGGCTGCGGTGCACCTCGTCGATGCTGGCATCACGGCGCGCACGATCCTGACCAAGGAGGCGTTCGAGAACGCGATCACGGTCGTGATGGCCCTCGGCGGCTCGACCAACGCCGTGCTGCACCTGCTCGCGATCGCCCACGAGGCCAAAGTCGAGCTCAGCCTGGACGACTTCAACCGCATCGGCGACAAGGTGCCGCACCTCGCCGACGTCAAGCCGTTCGGCGAGTACGTCATGACCGACGTCGACCGGATCGGGGGCGTGCCGGTCGTGATGAAAGCGCTGCTGGACGCCGGCCTGCTGCACGGCGGCGCGCTGACCGTCACCGGCAAGACGGTGGCCGAGAACCTCGCCGACATCGCTCCGCCCGACCCGGACGGCAAGATCATCCACGCGATGAGTGATCCGATCCACCGCACCGGCGGTATAGCGATCCTGCGCGGCTCGCTCGCTCCCGACGGCGCGGTGGTCAAGACCGCGGGCTTGGACGCCGACGTGTTCGAGGGCCGGGCGCGGGTGTTCGACCGCGAGCAGGCCGCCATGGCGGCGCTGTCGGCCGGTGGGCTCCGCTCCGGCGACGTCGTGGTGATCCGGTGGGAGGGGCCCAAGGGGGGCCCCGGCATGCGCGAGATGCTCGCCATCACCGGCGCGATCAAGGGCGCCGGCCTGGGCAAGGACGTGCTGCTGCTCACCGACGGCCGATTCTCCGGCGGCACGACCGGGCTGTGTATCGGGCACATCGCTCCCGAGGCGGCAACCGGCGGCCCGATCGCGTTCGTGCAGGACGGCGACACGATCCGGCTCGACATGGCCGCGCGCACGCTGGACCTGCTCGTCGACGAGGACGAGCTTGCGCGCCGCAAGGCGGATTGGCAGCCGGTCGAGCGCCAGTTCGACTTCGGCGTCCTGCGCAAGTACGCCAAGCTGGTCGGCTCGGCCGCGATCGGCGCGGTCTGCGACTGATCAAAGCAGGAGAGCCGTCATCGATGACCGAAATCGGTCGTCAACCAGATCTTGTGGTGCGCGAAGTCGACATAGACGTCAACACCGACGTCGTGGAAGTGGCTGTTGAGGATGTTGTGGCGATGCCCGTCGTTCGGGGGTCGTTCGTTGTACATCATGACCTGGAGTGCGACCACCGACGTCGCGTGCATCGACGTCGTGTACGCGACGTTCTCCCCGGCCCACGTCCACCGGTAGCCGGTCGCCGAGATGCGCCCGGTGAACGACGCCTCGCCGGGCAATTGGTGGGACAACGTGTTGCGCGCGGCCATCGTGATGTTGTGCCGGCGGGCCGACAACATCAATTGGGAGCTCGCGTACACCGGCGCCAGTCCGTGTGCACGGCGCTCGGCGTTGAGCTGGTTGCGTACGGACGTCGCCACGTAGCTCTCATAGCTCGTGCGCGGGTGCGACGAGCCGGCCGAGACCGCCGCCACCGGCGCGGCGGCGAACGTCGTCGCCGCAACCGCGATCAGCGCAGCGCACAGCGGTGCTCGCAGAACTCGGTGGGGTGGTCGAGGTCGCAGGCTCCGCAGCTTCATCACTGACCCTCTCAGGTTGCGTGCATTGTCTTCTTTCCGCTGATTGTGCCGAGTTAATGGCAATGGGCAAGGCCCCAGCCGTCCGCCGGCCCGGTTGAGCCGGACGCAAGGCCGCGTGTACTGTTGCCTGCGTGCGTCAGCTCGTACTCGTTATCAAGCGCGCCGCGTAGGTCAGATCGTCACCACCGCGGCGCGCTAGCCCTTCGTGCAGTCCCTGCACGGGGGCTTTTTTGTTGCCCAGAAGCCTAGGAAGAGCAAGGTCATGACCAGCGACTCGACCGTCACCGGAGCGCAATCTCTCGTCCGCTCGCTGGAACAGGTGGGCGCGGATGTCGTGTTCGGCATCCCGGGCGGCGCGATCCTGCCCGCCTACGACCCGCTCTACGATTCCACGAAGGTCCGGCACATCCTGGTGCGGCACGAGCAGGGCGCAGGGCACGCGGCGGAGGGCTACGCGCAGGCCTCGGGCAAGGTCGGCGTGTGCATGGCGACGTCCGGGCCGGGGGCGACCAACCTGGTGACGCCGATTGCGGATGCCTATATGGATTCGGTGCCGATCGTCGCGATCACCGGGCAGGTCGGTCGGCCGATGATCGGCACCGACGCGTTCCAGGAAGCCGACATCTCCGGGATCACGCTGCCGATCACCAAGCACAACTTCCTGGTCCAGTCGGCCGACGACATTGCGCAGGCGATCGCCGAGGCGTTCCACCTGGCCAGCACCGGCCGTCCCGGACCCGTGCTCGTCGACCTGCCCAAGGACGTCCTGCAGGAACGCACGACGTTCAGCTGGCCACCGCGGATGGACCTGCCCGGTTACCGTCCGGTGATCAGGCCGCACGGCAAGCAGATCCGCGAGGCCGCGCGGCTGATCGCCTCGGCACAGCGTCCCGTGCTCTACGTGGGCGGCGGCGTGATCAAGGCAAGGGCGTCGGCGGAGCTGCGCCGCCTGGCCGAGCTGACCGGCATCCCGCTCGTCACGACGCTGATGGCGCGTGGCGCGTTCCCCGACAGCCACCGCCAGCATCTCGGCATGCCCGGTATGCACGGCTCGGTGTCCGCGGTGACCGCGCTGCAGAAGGCCGATCTGCTCATCGCGCTCGGTACCCGCTTCGACGACCGGGTGACGGGGCGGCTCGACACCTTCGCGCCGCACGCAGCGATCATCCACGCCGACATCGACCCGGCCGAGATCGGCAAGAACCGGGTTGCCGACGTCCCGATCGTGGGTGATGTGCGCGAGGTCCTGGTGGAGCTGATCCCCGCGCTCGAGGCCGAATACGCGGCGGATCACCGCGCGGATCTGACCGGTTGGTGGCGCCAGGTCGACCAGTGGCGAGAGACCTACCCACTGGGCTACGACGAGCCGCCGGACGGCTCCCTCGCGCCGCAGTACGTCATCGAGCGGCTGGGTCAGATCGCCGGGCCGGACACGATCTTCGCGGCCGGCGTGGGCCAGCACCAGATGTGGGCGGCGCAATTCATCGGCTACGAGCACCCGTACACCTGGCTGAACTCCGGCGGGGCCGGGACGATGGGTTACGCGGTGCCGGCCGCGATGGGCGCGAAGGTGGCCTGCCCGGACAAGCTCGTGTGGACGATCGACGGGGACGGCTGCTTCCAGATGACCAACCAGGAACTTGCCACCTGCGCCATCGAGAACATCCCGATCAAGGTTGCGATCATCAACAACGGGAACCTGGGCATGGTGCGGCAGTGGCAGACGCTGTTCTACGACGAGCGGTACAGCCAGACCGAGCTCGGCACGCATGGGCGCCCCGCGTCGGCGCAACTCGCGGCCAAACACCGCATCCCCGATTTCGTGAAGCTCGCCGACGCGCTCGGCTGCGTCGGTTTGCGGTGCGAGACCAAAGCTGAGGTCGACGCAACCATCGACAAGGCGATGGCGATCGACGATCAGCCGGTGGTCGTCGACTTCACCGTCGGCAAGGACGCGATGGTGTGGCCGATGGTCGCGGCCGGCGCGAGCAACGACGAGATCCAGGCTGCCCGGGACATCCGGCCGAGCTTCGACGCGGGAGTGTGACGCGCATGTCCACGCATACGTTGTCGGTATTGGTGGAGAACAAGCCCGGTGTCCTGTCCCGGGTGGCCGGTCTGTTCGCCCGCCGGGGCTTCAACATCGAGTCGCTGGCGGTCGGGCCGACCGAGCATCCGAACATCTCGCGCATCACAATTGTGGTCAGCGTCGAGGGCAGCGTTCTGGAGCAGGTCACCAAGCAGCTCAACAAGCTCGTCAACGTCCTCAAGATCGTCGAGCTGGAGGAGAAGCAGGCGGTGCAGCGTGAGCTGCTGCTCGTCAAGGTGCGCGCCGACGAGACGACCCGGCGTGACGTGCTCCAACTCGTCGAGCTGTTCAAGGCAAAGGTCGCCGACGTCGGTCCCGACGCGCTGACAATCGAGCTCACCGGTCGCCCCGACAAGCTGGATTCGATGCTGAAGATGCTCGAGCCGTTCGGCATCCGTGAGATGGTGCAGTCCGGCATGGTCGCCCTCGGCCGCGGCTCCCGTTCCATGACTCAGGCCGCGCTGCGATCCGTCGATCGCAGCGCATGACAAGCAGAGGACGCAACAGTTATGGCAGTGCAGATCTACTACGACGACGACGCCGACCTGTCGATCGTCCAGGGCCGCAAGGTGGCCGTGCTGGGGTACGGCAGCCAGGGGCACGCGCACGCGCTGTCGCTGCGCGACTCCGGCGTGGACGTCCGGGTCGGACTGCCTGAGGGCTCGCGCAGCCGGGCCAAGGCCCAGGACGAGGGCCTGCGCGTACTCGCGCCGGCCGACGCCGCGGCCGAGGCCGACCTGATCATGGTGCTCGCGCCGGACCCGGCCCAGCGTTCGCTGTACCGAGAGTCGATCGAGCCGAACCTCAAGGACGGCGACGCCATCTTCTTCGGCCACGGCTTCAACATCCGCTTCGGCTACATCGAGCCGCCGGCGAACGTCGACGTCGCGATGGTCGCACCAAAGGGACCGGGACACCTCGTGCGCCGGCAGTTCATCGACGGCAAGGGCGTCCCGGTACTGGTCGCCGTCGAGCAGGACGCGTCGGGCAAAGCGTTCGAGCTCGCGCTGTCCTACGCCAAGGCGATCGGCGGCACCCGCGCCGGCGCGATCAGGACCACGTTCACCGAAGAGACCGAGACAGACCTGTTCGGCGAGCAGGCAGTGCTCTGCGGTGGTGCGTCGCAGCTGGTGATGTACGGCTTCGAGGTGCTCACCGAAGCCGGCTACGCGCCGGAGATCGCGTACTTCGAATGCCTGCACGAGCTGAAGCTCATCGTCGATCTGATGTACGAAGGCGGTATCGCCAAGCAGCGTTGGTCGGTGTCCGACACCGCGGAATACGGCGACTACGTCTCTGGCCCGCGGGTCATCGACGCGCACGTGAAGCAGAACATGCAGGCGGTGCTCGCCGACGTCCAGAGCGGCGCGTTCGCCGCGCGGTTCATCGCCGATCAGGACGCCGGCGCGCCGGAGTTCACGGCGTTGCGTGAGAAGGGCGAGAAGCACCCGATCGAGGAGACCGGCCGAAGGCTGCGTGGCCTGATGTCGTGGGTCCGCTCGCAGGACGACTACACGGAGGGCACCGCAGCGCGCTGACCGACGTGATCGACGGCCCTCTCACATGGCGCGCAGGGACCACTCGGTGTGCGGCTAGGGTCGATGCCATGAGGTTGGCGGTCATCCCCGGCGACGGCATCGGCATCGAGGTCACCGAGCAGGCGTTGCGCGTCCTGGCGGCAGTGCATCCCGACATCGACGCCACGACCTACGACCTCGGCGCGGCCCGCTGGCACCGCACCGGCGAAGTGCTGCCCGACTCGGTGCTCGACGAGATCCGCGAGCCACGACGCGATCCTGCTCGGTGCCGTCGGTGATCCGACCGTACCGTCCGGCGTACTCGAACGGGGGCTGCTGCTCAAGCTGCGCTTCGAGCTCGATCACCATGTGAACCTGCGCCCGGCCAGGCTGTACCCGGGCGTGACGGTCCGCTGGCGGGCGCACCGGCGATCGACTTCGTCGTGGTGCGCGAGGGCACCGAGGGCCCGTACGCCGGCAACGGCGGAGTGCTGCGCAAGGGCACGCCACACGAGATCGCCACCGAGGTCAGCGATCAACACGGCTACTTCGGTGTCGAGCGGGTGGTGCGCGATGCGTTCGGCCGTGCGCAGTCCCGGCCGCGCAAGCACCTGACGCTCGTCCACAAGAACAACGTGCTGATCAACGCCGGCGATCTGTGGTTCCGGACCGTCGCGCGGGTCGGGGCCGACTACCCGGACGTGACCGTCGCGTACAACCACATCGACGCGGCCACGATCTACCTCGTCACCGACCCGGGCCGGTACGACGTGATCGTCACCGACAATCTGTTCGGCGACATCATCACCGATCTGGCTGCCGCGATCGCCGGTGGCATCGGGCTCGCAGCCAGCGGCAACCTGGACGTCAGCCACGCGCACCCGTCCATGTTCGAGCCGGTGCACGGGTCGGCGCCGGACATCGCCGGACAGGACCGGGCCGACCCCACAGCGGCGATCCTCTCGGTGTCGATGCTGCTGGCGCACGTCGGCGAGCCGGACGCGGCGCAGCGGGTCGAGGCGGCGGTCGCCGCTGATCTGGCCACCCGCGACGCCGCCAACCCCGGCGCGACGTCAGAGATCGGCGAGCGTCTGGCCAAGGCCGCCGCTGGCTGAGGTCGCGGCTGTTCGTTGTGGTCAATCCGGTCCGGCGTGTGGCAGACTCGGCGCGTGCAGTTCAGCTCGCTCATCATCACCTAGCGCGTCGGTACTCAGCTCGACACCGACGCGCACACCCTTCGCCCATCCGGCGAAGGGTTTTTTGTTGCCCCAGTACCGGATCCGAAGGACGACCTGATGCAGACCGACGAGTTCCACGTCTTCGACACCACGCTGCGCGACGGCGCCCAGCGCGAGGGCATCACCTACTCGGTTGCCGACAAGCTCGCCGTCGCGCGGCTGCTCGACCAGATCGGCGTCGGGTTCATCGAGGGCGGCTGGCCGGGCGCGATGCCCAAGGACACCGAGTTCTTCGCCCGCGCCGCCGCCGGAGAACTCACGCTCGAGCACGCGGTGATGGTCGCCTTCGGCGCCACCCGCAAGGCCGGCGTGAAGGTCGAGGACGACCCACAGGTCCAGGCCCTGCTCGACTCCCGCGCGCCGGTCGTCACCCTCGTCGCCAAGTCCGACGTCTGGCACGTCGAGCGGGCGCTGCGCACCACGCGGGAGGAGAACCTGGCGATGGTCCGGGACACCGTGGCGTTCCTGCGCGCCGAAGGCCGTCGGGTGTTCGTCGACTGCGAGCACTTCTTCGACGGCTACCAGCACGATCGCGACTACGGCGTGCGGGTCGCTCGACGCAGCTGCCGAGCGCAGGCGCCGACGTCGGCGTCATGTGCGACACGAACGGCGGCATGCTCCCCATGCGCGTGCACGACGTCGTGTCCGACGTGATCGGTCGCGCCGGCATCCGGCTCGGCATCCACACCCAGGACGACACCGGTTGCGCGGTGGCCAACACCCTGGCCGCTGTGGATGCCGGCGCGACACATGTTCAAGGCACCGCCAACGGCTATGGCGAGCGGGCCGGCAACGCCGACATCTTCAGCGTCGTGGGCGGCCTGGTGACCAAGATGGGCCGCGACGTGCTGCCCGACGGCTGCTTGACCGAGTTGGTGCGGGTGTCGCACGCGATCGCCGAGATCGCCAACCTCGCCCCTGACACGCACGCGCCGTACGTCGGTGCGGCCGCCTTCGCCCACAAGGCGGGCCTGCACGCGTCGGCGATCAAGATCGACCCGGAGCTCTACAACCATCTCGACCCGACCGTCGTCGGCAACGACCAGCGGATCCTGGTCACCGAGATGGCCGGCCGAGCGTCGATCGAGCTGAAGAGCAAGGAACTCGGCGTCGATGTCGACGGGCGACCGGAGGTTGTCGGGCGGGTCGTCGAGCGGATCAAGGAGCGGGAAGCGGACGGCTGGTCCTACGAGGCCGCCGACGCCTCGTTCGAGCTGCTGATGCGCGACGAACTCGGCGAGACGAGCGCAGCCTTTCATGCTGGAGTCCTATCGGGTCATCATCGACCGGCGCGAGGACGGCGCACTTGTCAGCGAGGCCACGGTCAAGCTCGAGGCGGGCGGGCGACGAGTCATCTCCACCGAGGAGGGCAACGGCCCGGTCAACGCCCTCGACCGGGCGCTGCGCAAGGCCCTCGAGCGGGTGTACCCGCAGCTGGCGAAGATGGAGCTCACCGACTACAAGGTGCGCATCATGGCCGGACGGCACGGCACCGACGCGGTCACCCGGGTGCTGATCGAAACTTCGGATCGGGAACGGGAATGGACCACCGTGGGCGTGCACGGCAACGTCGTCGAGGCATCCTGGCTGGCGCTGCACGACGCCGTGCGTTTCGGGTTGTTGGGCGCGACGCGGCCCTTGTAGCGGCCAACGCCGCCGGCGGTGGTCTTGATCAAGACAGCGGTTCGTCGATATGCGACAGAACTGCTCCCCTTATCCCGTTGGGGGCGACCGTCAGCCGGTTGTGCTGCGTTCGGCACGCGTCGCCGTGGGCAGGGGGCGCAACTGTGCGACGACACAGGTCTCGCAGGTGTGGGCGCAGTCCGTACCAGCGCCGTCGTGGGCGCATGCCGGCGAGCCGTCCTCGTCGACGACGTGCAACTCGTCGGGATCGTGCTCGTGCCCGCATCCGCAGGTGAGATCACGCAGCGACTTCCCGCTCGCGGCCAGGGCGGCGTCCAGTGCGGCAGAGATCCGCTGCTCCCCGCGATCGTGCCGCACGGAGGCGACGACGCCCCAGGCGAGAAGGCCGAGCAATACCCCGATGACGAACGCGATCACCACGATGATCTTCAACGCGGCCGACGACGCATTCGTCGCGGCGACCAGCCCGATCGCCACGAACAGCGCTGCGAATCCAGCCAGCATCCCGGCCAACTGCTGTCGCTTGCGGGCGGGGATGCTCGACAGTGCGGCGCTCACGCGCTCGATTATGGCCGACGTGGGCGAGCGTGGCGGAGCCGGTAGCCTCGAGGATCGTGCGCATCGCCCGGTTCGTCCATCCCGGTTCTGCCTCCGCCCGCCGCGGTGTCGCCTGGGGAACCGTCGAAGGCCCGGCCGGCGCGACGGTCGAGGCGCTGACGGTAGCGGCAATCGACGGGCACCCGTTCGGCCCGCTGTCCTTCACCGGTGACAGGTGGGCGCTTTCCGACGTCCGGCTGCTGTCCCCGTTCCTGCCGAGCAAGGTCGTGGCGATCGGCCGCAATTACACCGAGCACGCGCGTGAGATGGGCCATGAAGCGCCCGAGACGCCACTGATCTTCCTCAAGCCCTCCACATCGGTGATCGGTGACGGCGACGCGATCCGATTGCCGGCGTCGTCCGAGCAGGTCGACTACGAGGGTGAGCTCGCGGTCGTGATCGGCACACCCGCCCGCAACGTCGCCGCCGAAGACGCGCTGACGCATGTGTTCGGCTATGCGGCAGCCAACGACGTGACTGCCCGCGACCAGCAGCGCGCCGACGTCCAGTTCACCAGGGCCAAGAGCTACGACTCGTTCTGTCCGCTCGGACCCTGGGTCGAGACGGTGCTGGATCCGGCCGACCTGCAGATCGTGACCCGGGTCAACGGCGAGTTGCGCCAGGACGGGCGGACCAGCCAGATGGTCCACGACATCCGTGCGCAGATCTCCTTCGTGTCGGCGATCATGACACTGCTGCCCGGCGACGTGCTGCTCACCGGCACACCCGCCGGCGTCGGCCCGATCGTTGCTGGCGACACGGTCAGCGTCCAGGTCGAGGGCATCGGCACGCTGACGAACCCGGTGATCGGATCATGACTTCGGTGCGGGTCCGGTTCTGCCCGTCGCCCACGGGCAACCCGCACGTCGGCCTGATCCGCACCTGCCTGTTCAACTGGGCCTACGCCCGACACGTCGGCGGCGCGTTCGTCTTCCGCGTCGAGGACACCGACGCCGCCCGTGACTCGGAAGAGTCGTACCAGCAGTTGCTGGCAGCACTGCGCTGGCTCGGGATGGACTGGGACGAGGGACCGGAGGTCGGTGGGCCCTACGCGCCCTACCGGCAAAGCGCCCGTCGCGAGATCTACCGCGATGTGGTCACTCGCCTGCGCGAAGCCGGGCACCTGTACGAGTCCTTCACGACCAACGAGGAGACCGAGGCGCGCCACCGCGCAGCCGGTCGCGACCCCAAGCTCGGCTATGACAACGTCGACCGGCACCTCACCGAGGCCGATCGCGCCGGCTACCGCGACGAGGGCCGCACGCCCGTACTACGGCTCCGGATGCCCGACGAAGCGCTGTCCTGGCCGGACGTCGTCCGTGGCGAGGTCAGTTTCGCGGCCGGTTCCGTGCCGGACTTCGTCGTGGTGCGGGCCAATGGAGACCCGCTGTACACGCTGGTAAACCCGGTCGACGACGCGCTGATGCGGATCACCCACGTGCTGCGCGGTGAGGACCTGCTGCCCTCGACGCCGCGTCAGATCGCGCTGTACCGGGCGTTGATCGACATCGGCGTCACCGACTTCATACCGCAGTTCGGCCATCTGCCGTACGTGACGGGGGAGGGTAACAAGAAGCTGTCCAAGCGCGACCCGCAGTCCTCGCTCAACGCCTATCGTGATGCCGGCTTCATCCCGGAAGGCCTGCTCAACTACCTCGCCTTGCTCGGCTGGTCGATCGCCGATGACCACGACGTGTTCACGATCGCGGAGATGGTGCGCGCGTTCGACATCGCCGATGTGAACGCCAACCCGGCGCGCTTCGACGCCAGGAAGTGCGAGGCGATCAATGCCGCGCACCTCCGCCGACTGGCACCCGACGACTTCGCCGCGCGGCTCACCGCGCAGGTGCTGGGCGGCGGGCTGGCCGCCGACCCGCGGGTGATGTCAGCTGCGGCCCCGCTCGTACAGGAGCGCGTCCAGACCCTCGGTCAGGGGGCGAACATGCTGCGCTTCCTGCTCGTCCCCGAAACTGAGTTCTCCGTGGACGAGGTGGCCGCCGCCAACCAGCTGGGCGAGCGTGGTCAACAGGTGCTGGCGGCCGCAGTGCCGGCGCTGGACCCGGTTGCGCAGTGGACTGCGGGCGAAATCGAGGCCGTGTTGCGCAGCACGCTCGTGGACGGGCTAGGGCTCAAGCCACGCAACGCGTACGGGCCGGTCCGGGTGGCGGTGACCGGCAGCACGGTGTCGCCGCCGCTGTTCGAATCCCTCGAGATTCTGGGCCGGGAACTCACGCTCGCTCGACTGCGCAGGTCGATGCACGGCTGAGAGGCCGCTTGGCCGGTGGAGTGGCTCGCGGGTGTCCGGTAAGGTTTGACGTCGGCCCGAACCGTGCGAGCGCGACGGGTCGGCAAGTGGGGTATGGGGTAATTGGCAGCCCAACTGATTCTGGTTCAGTTAGTCTAGGTTCGAGTCCTGGTACCCCAGCGCAGGACAGGAAGTTTCTGGGGCCCCGTCGTCTAGTGGCCCAGGACGCCGCCCTCTCAAGGCGGTAGCGGCGGTTCGAATCCGCTCGGGGCTACACAGCTACACCCCCCGTATTTGCTGGGGTTGAGGGCTTCCAGTCGATCTTGATAACAAGGTCGAAACGGGTTGAGTCCGCAAAAAGTCCGCAGAAAGTCCGCGGGAGCGCTCCGCCGCGGTCATCGCGGCCTCGTGCAGCCGGTCGCCGAGCTCGTCGAGCTGGTCGGCATACAGGTGCCCGTAGAGATCAAGAGTCATGAACACCAACTCGTCTCGCGCCTTGCCGGCGACATGGCCGGCCAGCTCGTCGACGAGGAACCGTGGCAGCGGCACCTCCCGGCGCTCGTGGCCCTTCGGCGTGCCCCAATGCTGGGCGCCACGGACGAGGGTTACCGACTCGGCGACGATCGTCCGGCGGCGAAGGAGGTCGAGGCGAGCGACTCGCAGTGCCGCCATCTCGCCGAACCGCAGGCCGCCATCTCGCCGAACCGCAGGCCGGCAGGCGAGGAACAGCACGACGAGGCGGTGTGGCCCGCACGCGTCGGCGAGCACGCGGACCTGGTCGTGCGTGAATAGCGGCGCTCGGATGTTGCCACGCGTGGCAGATTGATGTCGTCCGCCGGACTGCGCCCGAGCCGACCGTCCTTCACTGCTGTCTTCAATATCAACGAGAAGACTCGATGGACCTACCGAACCGTGGCCGGAGAACGCGTCGCAGTCAGTCGGGTGATCCACGCTTGCACGTCGGCGTGGGAGATGTCGATCAGCTGGACGGTCGACCAGGTGGGCAGTACGTGCTCACGAAGAATGCCGGCATAACGCTCGTAGGTCGAGGGCTTGAGGTGCGCCTGCCCGGTGAGCCATCGGGGTGACCAGTCGCCGACGGTGACCCGCCCCCGTTTCGGGTCGGCATAAGTGCGGGTGTGCACCGACGTCGTTACTGTGTCCAGCCAAGCTTGTGCGTCGACCTTCCGCATGAAGTGGCGCGAGTGTTCCCTGCCGGCGGCGTCTCGGTAGCGGCCGCGCCACCGGCCATCCGCACGCCTTGCGATGCTGGCCATCGTCCCTCCGGAGTGCGAAGAACACTGTGACACACGCGCCGTCCTGCAGTTCCGTCGCCCAACTGAGCCGGCTCGCGTGCGGAACCGTTGGCCGGATCGACCAGTCAGGCGCTCATCTCGTCGCCCGACGCCGAGTTGGACATCTGTGGACTGACAAGATCAACACATCGACGTGCCGCTTCGCGGCAGATCCAGTCGTTACCCGGGGCAGATCCAGGTGTCTCAGTTGGCCTGCCGCGGACCGTGGTCACGCCCGTGCCCTTTCCGGCGCCTCCGCCGAGTGAAGGCGGTGACTGGAGAGCGGCCCGCCCAGCCGATGGAGCTTCTGTCGGTGGTTGCGACAACCGCACCACGCCGTGGGTGGCCACACACAAGTAGTTCGGGCTGCTCAAAGCGTCGCCAGCGCCACGTGGGCGCGGCTAGCGTCAAGACCTGGTGCTGGCCCTCCGCGTCGAGCGTGAGTACTGGCTGTCCGTTGGGCGAGCCAAAGCCCCCGATCTCTTCGAAGTGCGATTCCATGTTGCGCCATGGCCAGCGGCTGAGGGCCAGCGGATGCGAGACCAGTTGTACAAGCTCCCTGTTCCAACCAACAGGGCCAAGAGGGCGGCAACGATGAATGCACCTGGGACGAAGTCCGGGATGTTGCGCTTCGAATCACCGTTGTCGTTCAGGAAGAGGCTGCCCACAAGGAGGAATGGCAGACATAGGGCGGTTAACCCCAACGCCCTCAGCCCGTACTTCCTCGTCGCGCGCCTGGTCTTTGGGTCGTCCCACGCTCGCACGCCTGATGGCGGCTCTGACAACGGCGCACCCCCCTAGGCTGTGAGGGACCGTACAGGACCCTGGCGCGTGACAGGTTCCAAATCCTCACGTCCGCTCCTCGGCACGATCGGATGATCGTCATCCCGGTGCCCCGTGCCCGGATCGTCTGTCACCGGTGGAAGGCTGGGTCGGTGGACGAGGTCGAGATCCCGGCGGACGTGGCGACCATGCGCGTCCGGGATGGTTTCGACGTCTGGGCTCGCCGCACTGTGGTCAGGCGGGACCCGCGCCTGCTTTTGTGGGCGTTGGGTGAGGTGGAGCGTGATCTGCAGGCCTCGCTCGGGCCGCTGTGGATGCTGGCGCTGCGCTCGAGTCTGGGCGTCGTCGCCGAGCGCGACGGGCAGGGCACCGGGAACATGGCCAGCATCGTGGCGTGGCTGGAGGTCGCCCATCTCGAGGCGGGTTCGCTGGATCCGGACCGACGCGAGGGCACCTTCCGCGGGGATGCGCTCGATGCGGTCGCGCATGCCACGCACTGGCTGCTGTACGACCGGCACGTGCTGTGGCCGGTGTGCCCGCAGCACTCGGACGCGCACGTCGATGCCCGGGCGCAGCGCTGGAGCTGCCCGCACGGACCACACGAGCTCGGCGGCATCGGCGCGCTGCCGACCGGGACCGCGGGGCGGGAGTTGACCCCCACGCCGGTGATGACGATCGAGCAGAAGCTGGCCCGGGACGCGGGCCACAACGCTGATGACGGGTTGATCTACACCCGCCGCGACGCCAAACGGTGAGGCGATCCGCGAGCTGATCACGTTCGTCCGCCGATCGCCGGACGTCCAGCGTTCGGGCGCGGAGTTCCGGCACGCTGTCGTGGACGCCGAGCGGCGTGGTGTCACGCTGCTGTTCCGGCACCCGGAACGGGTTCGCGCCCTCGTGCACGCGCAAGGCGCAATCAGGGACGTGAGCGTCACGCTGCGCTCCTGGCCGTACTCAATGGACGAACTGTCCGCGGCCACACGGCGGGTGATCGACGCGTGCGGCAGCGATCTCGGATCCGCGCAGCTCGAGGACGGCTTCGAGATCTACTCGGTGGGGGGATTCGACGGGAAGTTTGCTGGGGTGCGGATCAGCGGCGGCTACCCAGACGACAGCCAACGCCTGCCCGATGACGACGCCCGGGCCCGCCTCGAACAGATCGCCGGCATGCCCGTGCGCTTCCACCGAGCGGGCCGACCGCAGTTCTGACCCGCCGTGTCGATCACGACGACAAAGATCGCGTCCGGCCATCACGCCCTCGTGCCACATCGCGGGTCCGGACCGCCGCGCCAGCACCCGCGGGCCGGCGGCACATCCGCGCGGTACGCAGATAGCGGCATGCGCCACTCGCACGCGCCTCACAGCGGCAGGAGCGGTCACGCGGTGCCCGAGCGACCCGCGGCACGAGGGTGCGCCGGGTCATGGCTCATGGAGCTCGGCTCGCTGTGCTTGATCCCGGCCTCGCATTCAGTAGCCCAAACAACTCCTGACAGGGAGGGAAGTGATGTCCGACTTATCGAAATTGCGGCGAAAGCCCCACTACCCTGCATGCTCGCCTTGCGTTAACGTCCACCAAGAACCACTCAATGATGTAACACCTAAGTATCGGGGGAAGGACGTACAGATGCGTAAAGCTCTGCAGCTACTCGCGGTGTCCGCGGGCGCGGTAGCACTGGTGTTGTCCGGCACGGCCGTCGCGTCCGCGACGAGGACAGGTCCTGTCGCGTACACGTGCACCGGTGGTGATATTCCGTCCGGTAGCTACGCCAGTCTGACGATCACCGGCGTGTGCGACGTACCGGATAATGCTGTGATCAGCGTCGCCCGTGATGTGTACCTGAGCAGACATGCGGTGCTCGATGCGCAAAGCGCGCCGTCGACGATCTCCATCGGAGGCAGTGTCACCGCGGTCACCGGCTCGCTCCTCGGCTTGGGCTGCCAGCCGGACACCACCTTCGCTCACCACCCGTGCACCGTTGACCCGACTGGGCACTCCACGATCACCGTCAAGGGGAACATCACCGCCCTCGGCGCCGACACCGTTCTGCTCAACGGCATCACGGTCAATAAGAACGTCACGTTGGTCGGAGGCGGCGGCGCGAATCCCTGGTCGGTCAAGAACGACACGATCAAGGGCAACCTCACGATAATCGGGGTCACTAGTGAGTTCATGGTCGTGCTCCGCAACACGATCGGTGGCAACGTGACGTTGGTCGGCATCACCGAGACCGATACCGACCCGGACCCCGCCGTCGAGATCGTTGTCAACACGATCGGAGGGAACCTCATCTGCTTCGGCCTCTCCCCGCGCGCGGCCGGCGGCTTCATTCCCGGCCAGGTCAACACTGTCGGCGGCCACGCCATCGGTCAGTGCGCAACCCTGGTCTGACCTGTCTTCGCACACCGTCCGCCGCCCGTGAGGTGGGTGGCGGACGCGGCGATGTGGCGAGCAGGTTCCGTCGGGGAGCGGGAGCACCCCGCAAGCACTCGTTAACGCGAGCCGAAAACGGACACCAGCCGTAGCGCCAATCAGCTGTACCTGTCCGCACATCGGCAGATCGCGCGCTGTTTGCGGCACGAGCGCGCGGATCGACGGCATGTGCGTCTGCGGCTCGGCCATAGGAGACTCGTGGCGTGGAGACGTCCGGCTGGTTCGGGGTGCGCTGCGACTTCAAGATGGTCATGGACGAGGGGCGGCTCGTCTACGAGGAGCGAGTGACGGTATGGCGCGCGGTCGACGCTGAGGAAGCCATCAGGTTGGCCGAGGCTGAGGCGCTCGAGTACGCCAACGACATCGACGCCGACTACCTCGGGCTGGCTCAGGCGTACACGATGGCCGACGATCTCGCGGCCGGGGCGCGGCCGGGGCCGAGGTGTTCTCGCTTATGCGCAGCAGCAATCTTTGCCCATCCGGATACCTGGGCACGTACTTCGACACCGGTGCCGAACGCCAGACCCAGCACGACCCTCGTCCCGGAGTGCGACCGAACCAATCGCAGCTGTCGGGCATCACTTGCCGTCCGGCGCGGACTGCGGCATGAGCGGTCACGCGATGCCGAGCGACCAGCGGCATGAGCGGTCAGCCGCTGCGCGGCATGAGCGCGCGTCCCGAGGTCATGCGCATACTGAGCGGGTGATCTCTCCAGCCGACGCCGTGCCGCGCGATATGACGTCGTAGGAGGGTTCGGTGGGGCGCAGAACCTTGCAGGGTGCGGTGATCTTTGCTGCTTGCACCCTCGTCACCTGCTCCTTAGGCAACAACGGGGATCGGCTCAACGCCAGGAACGCCGGCAGTCGGATTTCGGGTGTTCACTGGCGACTACTGAGCGTCAACGGCCCAGGTCGTCATAGACACCAAGTCAGGCGAGACCGACACCGGCTCCCTGAAGGCCGCTGATACAGGCCGTCACGCAGCATCGCGGCCATGTCCGTGTCGATGAGGTCGGCGAAGGTACTTGACGCGAGGGTTTGCACGACGGCTTCGCGCGCAGCACGGGATGGGCGAATCCGAATCAGCACATGTGGGTGGCGAGCGACCTCGGCGACGCGCAAGGCGAGGCCGATCAGGTCAGCATGGATCTCCATCCGGTCACCGTCGCTTGCGGCTAACCGAGCGTCGAACGCGTCTCGATCATCCGACCAGATCGCGGCGATCAGTTCGCCGCCCAGGTCGTACTCCCATCGTTCGACTTTGTGAGTGGCGAACTCTCCCATACTCCGAGCATGGCATGCCGGGACGCCAATTCGATGGGGGCCGCGATCGTCCGATGCGCACATCGGCAGGTCAGTTCGCGAAGCGGCATGGTCGCGTAGCCGCGACAGCGGCATGAGCGTAGGTCCGGCGGGTCCGGGCGCCAGGGGGATGATTCGCTGATGCGCGGTGACGGCGACGAGATCGACGCGACGCTGCGTGTTCTCGGGTCGGCTGTCGGTGATCGACTCAGTCATGACGGATGGATGAGTAGGTCACTGGACCGGGACGAGATCGCGACGGCGACCCGGCAGCTACAAAACGGTGTCATCGCTGTGGTCGCGCTCGCCCGCACCTCCTCCAGCTACCCCGACTACTGGCCGGTCGAGGTCGAGGTGTCCTTCGGTGTCGGCTTCGAGCCGGCCCTGGACCTGATGCCGCTTCTCACACTCGATCCGCGACCGATATTGATCCAAGACCCGGAAGTCGATCGTGCCGACCGAGTGATAGTCGATGTGACCGGGCCCGGCGCGGTCGAGCAGGCCGCGGCACGGATCGCGCGACTCGTCCGGAACCGCACGGCGTCGATCGGTCGAGATTTCCCCGACGCCGCCGCGATCGACGCCCGGTTGCAGCTCCAGATCGACGCCGCACGCTCGCGCGCCGGCGACCACCCCGACGACGATATTTCCGACGACGACGCGGCCGATGACGATGCGGCCGAGATCGACTTCGACACCCGGCTGCGACTGGTCCTGCTCGCGGCCACTGGTCAGCGAGAGGCGGCGCGTGCGCTGCTCGGCCGCTACCCAGTCGACCAGTTCGCAGGATCAGTCGACAGCGATGACCGGCGCTTCATCCGCCAGCTCACCCGCTGGTTGGATGCCGGCTGCCCGACGCCGCCGCCAGTCGAGGAGACTTTGCAACTGCTGCCCCGCCGCGCCCTACCGCGAAGATCCTCGTGGTCGGATGTGAAGGCAAAGTCCGGCGCCAACAAGGCGGCCCTCGATGCGGTGCGGGCGCAATCGGCCGGCAAGAGTGTCGACGAGCTCAGGGCTTTGATCGCATCCGAGTACGCAAAGCGCGGCATCGACATCGCGCCGTCGGCGATCGAACTGGGTGTCGAGATGCTGCGCGCCGAACGGCAGCCCTTCGGCCGGATCCGCAACTCGATCAAGGCGTTGCGCATGCTCAAAGACGCTGGCGGCGACCTGGTGCACCTGCTCCGGCACCCAGCCGAGGAGGACCCGGCGTGGCTGCGCCCACCCGATCGAGCCTGCTACCCGATGATCGGGAGCCGGCGCTACACGGGCGTGCAGATCGACCGCACCGCATTCGACTTGCTCCAGCGAGCCTACGACGCGGCGCCTGAGCACATCGGCATGTTCGCGATGGTCGATGTCTGGTTCACCCTGGACAGCGACCACATCGTCGCCCATCTCGGCCAGCGACGCGTCGGGAGGCTTCCCACGACCGCCACCGCGCAGTACGCGCCAACATTTCGCGCGGCGGGCCTATTCGACGAGGACCCGTTCGTCCGGGCTCGCCTGTCCCGATCGGAAGGCACCGGCAATTTCGTCTTAGAAGTGCCCTCACCAGAGCTGACTGATCCGGCCGACCCGTCATGACACGCAATCGGCCTCGGACAGGCAATGAAGATCATCAAGAACTACCGGACATCGGCAGAACCGGTAGTCAGTCAGGTGCCGAAGGACATGTAGGCAGCGAGGATGTAGTTCGGGTGTCGGTCGAGGTTGGTGCGGGCACGGTCGTAGCGCATCGTGGTCCTGGGATCGGCATGTCGCGCCGCGATCTGGGTGTCGCGAAGATCGACCCCGGCGTCGCGCGCATGGTGGTGAGTAACGGTGCCTGAGCATGTGCGGGTGCATACGGGCGATCTTGACTCCCGAGGCAGCCTGGAGCCGGCGAGCCGCCGGGTTGCTGCGTGTCGGTCCATACGGCTGCCGTCGCGATTGAGCAGGATCGGGCCGACGTCACGACCGGCGACGGCACGGTCGACAGCTCGAGCCACTGCTGGCGGCATCGGAACGAGGACGATCTTGTGGCCTGTGCCGACGACCCGCACGACGCGGTGTCCGTGTTCTTCGCCGAGGTCGCTGATGTCCAGGCTGGTGGTCTCAAAGATCCGGAGTGCGAGCAGACCCAGCAGACATACCAGCGCGAAGTCGTTGGTGTTGGCGGAGTCGCGTGCCGCGGTCAGCATCGCCTCGAACTGCAAGTGCGTCAGTCCCAGAGTGGCGACTGGGGTGAGACCGTCGGTCTAGGCCATAGTCGGCAGGCGCATGCTCGAGGACCCGTTGATGACGCAGGTCCGGTAGAAACCCACGACGACGGATAGTCGGCGCGACACCGTGCTGGCGGCGAAGCGGCGTTGTTCCTGCATCCGCCGCACGTAGAGCTCGAGGTGGGGTCGGGTCGCGGACAACGCGTCGAGACCGCGCTCGGCGCACCAGCAGAGAAAGCAGCGCAGGTCGGATTCGGTTGGACGCGGGTTCGGCCCTTGAACCGGGCCCAATAGGCGGCGGCGGCCAACCTGACCGGGTCAATGTGCGCCGGCGGCAGGATCTCGAAGTTCGTCGAGCAGTCGTACCCCGACCGTCGCCCCGGACCGCCACCTGCGTCCAGGTCCTCGACCACCTCATCGAACCTACCGGTTCTGCCGATCTGCGGACGTTGGCGGGGGCGGACATTCATGCACCGCGGCGCATCTTTCTCCCTCCCGAGACCGACGCAACAAGAATGATCATGCGATTAATCGCCGATTCTGTGCGCGTGAGTCACGGCAGCCATGGGTTCGCGACGCGCCGATATGTGCACTAGGTAGCCGTTGACGCTCGCCGAGCAAGTACGCCGGGGACTTGTCTCTTTTCAGGATTGTGCCGCGACCGGAGTCGTGGTTCGTGGGACAACTCTGGGATCTTGGATTGGACCCCTTGGTGACGGTGGCCAGGGTCAACTCCTCGGCGCTCGTCGTGAGCGGCTCGGTCGCCGCAATGCGATCATTGACCGGCTCCTATGCGACGAGTATGCATGTGCTGAGCAGGGTCGCGGCAGGGGGCAATCGTGATGAGATTTCCGCACACTCTCATTGCGTCCATGGTGATCGTTGTCGTCACCGGCATCTGTTCCGCAGCGTGGAGTGAGGCGGCGACACCCTCGCCGCTGCCCTACCGGTCCGCGCAGGCCGGTTTGGTTGTCAAGGTCCATCCCAGCCTCAGCCCAAGCACCGCTGCGCGGGGCACCGCCAGCCAGCTAAAGGGTGCTCGGCGGCTACCCGTGGCCCGCGGCGGAGCCACAAAGGGGGCCGTGGTGTCGGACGCCGCGTCCGCGGCAGCGACGGGCCGGTTGCTGGCGAACTTCAACGGGGTGAGCAGCCGCGACAGCGAGGTGACCAACTTCAACCTGCGGTTCGAGCCGCCGGATCAAGGCTTGTGCGTGGGTAACGGATTCGTCCTGGAGCCGGTCAACTCGGCCTACTCGATCTACACGACAACGGGACGGCTGCTGCGCGGCCCGTTCAACGTCAATGACCTGTTCAACGAGGGCGCGGCGGAGTTCACGTCTGACCCTCGCTGCTATTACGACGCCAGCACCAACACGTGGTTCGCGACGATCCTGTTCCTGAATGCCTCGTTCACCCGCGGGCGTCTGGATGTCGCGGTCAACACGTCAGGGGACCCGACGGGCTTGTGGCAGCAGTACCGGTTCGACACCTCCGAGCTCGGCGGTAACGGGTGTCCGTGCTTCGGCGACCAGCCCCGCCTGGGTATCGACCAGCACAACCTCTACGTCACGACCGATGAGTTCTCGATCAATGGCCCGGAGTTCAACGGTGCCGAGATCTATGCCATCGCCAAGAAGGATCTGGTCGCGGGAACGGCGTCCGCTCACTTCGTGCACTACACCGGTCTGACCCTCGGTGGCACGCAGCCGACGGCCCCGCAGCCCGCGCTGTCGTCCGGAACTCCGCCCGCGGAGTACTTCCTGAATTCCTTCGACCCGAACGGCACCTTCGACAACCGCCTCGGCGTGTGGGCGCTCAGTCACGGCGAGCGAGTGGCCACCGGCGGCATGCCCACGTTGACCTCGACGGTCATCACCTCCGAACCGTACGGAGTGCCCCCCGGCTCGGAGCAGAAGGGCTCGACCAGTCTGCTGGACAGCGGCGATGACCGGATGCAGCAGACCCAGTTCATCAATGGTCAGATCTGGGGCGAACTGACCACCGGCGTGACCATCCCGGGCGACCCCGAGCAGCGCGCCGGGGCAGCGTGGTTCGCGGTGCGCCCCTCCCTGACCAATGGTCGCCTCGCCGCTGCGTCGGTTACCCGGCAGGGCTACGTTGTCGCGTCCAGTCGGTACGTGATCTACCCGGCCTTGCAGGCCGACGCCGCCGGCCGGGCCGCGATGGTGTTCACGGTCACCGGCGCCAATCTCTACCCGAGCGCCGCCTACGCCGTGCTGCCCGCGTCCGGTACGAGCTTCGGCCCGATCAACATCGCCGGGCCCGGCACCGGCCCCTACGACCCGAATGCCACCCGGTGGGGTGACTACTCGTGGGCCGTCCTCGCCCCCGGCGCCGATGCCGTCTGGCTGGCGACGGAATACATCCCACCCAAAGCCAGCCAGACCAGCACCCGCGAACGCAATTGGGGAACCCGCGTCTTCGAGGTCGCGCTGTCCTGAGGCGAGACCTGGGCTATGCCATCGGGGCGCCGGGATCCCGCCGCTCCACCCGCATGCAGGGAGGAATCCGAATGCGCAAGAGACGTCTGGTCTGGACAGCGGCTGCCGCGGCGGTGCTTGCCGCCGGGGTGCTCGCCAACGTGACGGTCAACAGTTCTGCCGGCGCCGCCCCGCTGACCTACAAACACTTGAACAAGATTCAGAAGCGGATTCTGTCCGGCACGTTGTCCTACGCCCTCGCCGGCGGCGCGGTCTCTCCGAACACCGTTCCGGGCGGTAACGACGACGAGGGTGACGGGCCGGACGGCTTGCCGGACACGCCGCCGAGCGGATATGCCGCGGCCGGCTCGGCCACACTGGGCGGCAATTACGTCCCCACCCACGGCGCGGCCTGCACGCTCGCCCGCGGCACCAACGTGAAGGTCAATCAGAACTGCCTGAACGTCAGCGACGCAGACCTGCAGGGCCGGGGACAGGCCAACAACGAGACCTCGATCGCGCAGGACCCCCTGCACCCGAGCCGGCTGATCGCCAGCGACAACGACTACGTGCGCGGCGACGGCAACTGCGGCACCTCCTATTCCACCGACCGCGGCCGCAGCTGGACCGACTCCACCGTGCCCGACATCTTCACCCGCGGCACGGGCGGGAACGCCCGGCAGTACTGGCAGGCCGGCGGCGACACGTCCGTCGCCTGGGACACCCGCGGCAACGCCTATCTCAGCTGCCAGGTGTTCAACCGCGGCACCGCGGCATCGGCTGATCCGGACGAATCCAGCGGCTTCCTGGTTCTGCGTTCCACCGGCAACTTCGGCGCATCGTGGAACTTCCCCGGCCGGTACACGACCGTGACGTTCGATCCGGCCGGCACCAGCGGGGTGCTACAGGACAAGGCGCTACTCACCGTGGACAACAACGTATCGAGCCCCTATCGGGATCGGATCTACGTCACCTGGACCGAGTTCGCCGCTGACGGCAGCGCGTACATCTATGAGGTCCACTCGAGTGACTACGGGCAGACCTTCAGCCCGCGGGTTCTCGTGAGCCGGACCAGCCCCCTGTGCGTCGAGACCTTCGGTGCCGGCACACCGCACGGTAAATGCAACGAGAACCAATTCTCCGACCCGTTCGTCGGTTCCGACGGCGCGTTGTACGTCGTCTACAACAACTTCAACAACGCCGTCAGCGGACAGGACAACCGCAACCAGTTCCTGCTCGACAAGTCCACCGACGGCGGCGCCAGCTTCACCCACCCGGTAAAGGTCAGCGACTACTACGACCTGCCCGACTGCGCCACCTATCAGGGCGACGACGCGTTCAGGGCGTGCGTGCCGGAGAAGGGTTCATCGACGAAGTCAGTGTTCCGGGCAACTAACTACCCGTCCGGCACGGTGAACCCGACCAACCCCAAGCAGGTGGTCGTCACCTTCGGTTCCTACATCAACAGCCACTCCAACGAATCGAACGGGTGCACTCCGACCGGCGTGAGCGCCGACACCGGTATCAACCTGTACATCGGCGTGAAGACCCCCGGCGCCTGTAATAACGACATATTGCTGAGCGTGTCGAACAACGCAGGGGGCCGCTTCACCGGCACCTCGACCGATCCGCGGCAACTGACCTCAGTCACCCAGGGCGCCGGTCAAGCCACGACCGACCAGTTCTGGCAGTGGAGTGCCTTCACCCAAAAGGGCCGCCTGGCGGTCAGCTACTACGACCGCCAGTACGGCAAGGACGAATTCAACGGATCCTCGGACATCAGCCTGTCAGGTTCGATCGACCTCACGCACTTCGGTTCGGTCCGCGTGACCACCTCGTCTATGCCGGCGCCGACCCAGTTCTTCGGCACGAACGGCGGCCAGTTCTACGGCGACTACACCGGCCTGACCGCCGTGACCGACGCCTACCCAGCATGGATGGACACCCGCAGCAAGGACGTGTTCATCTGCCCAGACACCGCCACCGGACCCGGATCCCCACCCGCCCTGTGTTCCGCCGTCGAGCCCAACGGCCAAGTCGCCAACGACCAGGACATTTACACAGCGCGGGTGACAGTGCCCGCCTCCTGACCAAAGCGGCCGACCCGGAAGCCACACCCTTCCGGGCCGGCCGCCAAGAATCACGTCAGGGTTGCCACCACAAAGACGGACACCAAACCTTGGTCCGGCTCGATGCCTACCCGCTGGTCTGGCGACAACAGCGTTCTCAATCAACGAAAGTTGGGCCTTTGCGCCATTCAAGAAAAATCAATCTGCGCTCGTCGGTCAACTGAGGAGTGTGCGCGAGAACGACGGGACCGCGGGCGCGCGATCGCCGACTATGCGCGGCAGCTCTGCCAAGATCCGGTGGTGATATGCGCGTGCCGGTGGTCCGGTGCCCAGGCTGCGGTCAGCGTCACCCCGCTGCTACGACAGCGAAGCGATGGTGGTCATTCACCTCCATCCGAAACACCAGCGCCTCGTGGCGCACGCAGTGCTCGTCAACACCACGCCAACATCGCCAGACGGCAGACGGCAGACGGCAGACGGCAGACGGTCGCCTCGTCGAGCTCTTCGAGTACATCCACCCCGACGCGATCGAGACGAAGCCCACCCGGCCCAACGAATCGGCATGTACCGCGTCGCCTTCTCGGTCGACGACTCGATAGGGCCCTCGAGATCGCCGCGAGGCATGGCTGCCACCCGCTGCGCGGCGAGTCTCGATCACTGAATCTCCCTAGCCAGTGGCCCTCGGCGGGTCGTGTCCAAGGTCCGCCAGGAATGGGCGGGGCTCCCCTGAGCTGACGGTGTTGCGGCCGTCGATCAAGGGAGCCCCGGGCTCATGCTCACACAGGGAGAAGACGTGGAAGTACACGCATTGCGTCAGCGGGGGTGGTCGATCTCGGCCATTGCCCGGCATGTGAACCGGGATCCGAAGACGGTCCGGGCTTACCTTAACGGCGAGCGTCGGCCCGGTGAGCGGGCTCGGTCCCGCCCGGATCCTCTGGCCCCGTTCGCCGGCGTACGTGTCGGCCCGGTTCGTCGATGACCCGCATCTGTGGGCGACGGCGTTGTTCGACGAGGTCGTGCCGCTGGGTTACGTCGGCAGTTACGTCAGCTTCGCCCGGCAGGTGCGCCTGGCCGGGCTACGGCCGCACTGCGAGGCGTGCGCCGGGGTGTCGGGCCGGGACACGATCGAGATCCCGCACCCGGCCGGCGAGGAAATTCAGTGGGACTGGGCCGAGCGGCGCAAGGCGCCGTGGGGCGGCACCGCGTATGTGCTGCTGGGGACGTTGCCGCACTCGAGCCGGGTCCGTGGCGTGCTGGCCGAGTCGCTGGACCAGCCGCATCTGATCGAGGCGATGGACGCGGTGCTGCGCCGCCACGGCGGCACCCCGCGGGTGTGGCGCACTGACCGGCTCGCGACGGTGATCGTGCCCGGCTCCCGGGACGTGCAGCCGTCCTTCGCCCCGGTGGCCAAGCATTACGGCGCCATCGTGGAGCCGTGCCCGCCGCGGCGCGGCAACCGCAAAGGCGCGGTCGAATCGAGCGTGCGGTACGTGTGCGGGCGGTGGTGGCGCACGATGACCGCGACCACGATCACGGCGGCGCAGCTGTCGCTGGACTTGTTCTGCGCCGGCCCGGGCGACGCCCGGACCCGCCGCACCGGGTCGGGGCCGGTCACGGTCGCCGCGTTGGCCGACGCCGAGCCGCTGCTGCCGTTGCCGGGCGCCCCGTATCCGGCGACCGTGACCGTGACCCGGCTGGTCGCGGACAACGCCGCGGTCGCGTTCCGCGGCAACGCCTACTCGGTCCCGCCCGGGCTGCGCGGCGCCGAGGTGCAGCTGCGGCACCGCCTGGGCAGCACGACCGTGGAGGTCCACGGCCCGTCCGGTGCGCTGCTCGTCTCGCACCGCCTGGCGCCGGTCGGCGCCGGGGCGCTGGTCCGCACCGCCGCGCACCACGCCGAGCTGGAACGCGTCGTGCTGTCGGCGTTCACCACCGACCGGCCGTGCGAACGGAAGGCGAACAAGCCGCCGGGCGCGACCGCCCGGGCCGAGGCGGGCAAGCTGCTCGCCGGCCTCGGCCCCGAGGTCGTGGTGGACCTGGCCTACTACGCCGAACTCGCCGCCGGCACCCCGCCGACCCACGAGACAGGCGCTCCGGCGACCGGGACGGACACGGCCCGATGAGTGAATCCACGACGCAGCAGAACTCGGTCTACCAGCAGCTGCGCGGGCACCTCGCGACGCTGCGGCTGTCGGCGGCGGCGGAGGCGTTGCCCGCCGAGCTGGACCGCGCCGCGGCCGAGAAACTCGGCCACACCGCGTTCCTGGAACGGCTGCTCGCGATCGAGGTCGCCGCCACCGAGACCCGCCGCCAGGCCAGCCTGGCCCGGTTCGCGTGCCTGCCGGCGCCGTGGCGGCTGTCCGACTATGACTTCGATGCCCAGCCCTCGGTGGACCGTCAGCTCGTCGCCGAGCTCGGCACGCTGCGGTTCCTGGAGGACGCGACCAACGTCCTTCTGATCGGCCCGCCGGGGGTCGGGAAGACCATGCTCGCGGTCGGGCTCGGGCATGCCGCGGTCGCGGCCGGCTACCGCACCTACTACACGACCGCGGCGGACCTGGTCGCCCGCTGTCACCGCGCCGCTCTGGAGGGCCGGTGGGCGACCACGATGCGGTTCTTCGCCGGCCCCCGATTGTTGATCATCGACGAGGTCGGCTACCTGAGCATGCCCGCCGAGGGCGCCGCGGCGTTGTTCCAGGTGATCACGCAGCGGCATTTCAAGGGCTCGATCGTGCTGACCACGAACCTCGGCGTGCCGTCGTGGGGAAAGATCTTCGCCGACGACCCGATGATCGCCGCGGCGATGTTGGATCGTTTGCTGCACCGGTCGGTCGTTTTCAACATCACCGGAGAGTCCTACCGGATGCGCGCGCACCGCGCCCGCGCCGACAAACTCCGCGCCGGAACCGGGGCGGGCACACCATGACCGGATCCCCGTCGCGGGACGACCGGGCGACGATGACCTGCCCCGTCTGCCAACGCCACTTCACCCCGGTCGGCCGGCAACGGTACTGCTGCGAACCCTGCCGCAAGACCGCGTTCCGCCGCCGACACGAGCAGCGACCCCTCCCGCTCAACGTCCCTGCCGCCCGGCCGCGACGCGACCACACCGTCTACGAATGCCCCGACTGCGGCGAACGACTGCTCGGCGAACAACGCTGTCCCGACTGCGGCATCTTCGCCCGCCGCGTCGGCATCGGCGGGCCCTGCCCGCACTGCGATCAGCCTGTCGCGCTCGCCGATCTAATCGACCAGGAGGTGACCACCCTGCCCAACCGATAGCCTCACCACGACCACCGAAGATCCACCGCCCTAGGGAATTTCGGTGATCGACACTGCGGAAGTTCCAAAATCGGCGGCATGGCGACCTACGGAGACGTCTACAAGCTCACCTATGTCCCGGCCCCAGCGGCATCCTCCTGATGGTCGCCGAGGAGCTGAACAAGAGCTGGCCGCGAGTCGATCCTTTGCGTGGACTGCGGGCGGGCACCCATCTTGATACGCTGTGCGGGCTGATCGCACTTGCTGAGAGCTCGCTCAAGGCATCAAGATCGCCTCGGATCCCTGAGATCAGTGGGCGGGGTAGCGCCGTGGAAGCCGGTATCGGGTCGTTTGCAGCACGTCGCGCAGCCAGTCCGGGAAGTCGGTGATGATGCCGTCGACGCCGGTGGTGATCAGCGACTGCATGGCGCGTACGGAGTCGACGGTGTACGGCACGACCAGCTCCCGGTGCCGGTGCGCCGATGCGACGAACCCGCTCGTGATGAGGGACTGGTCTGGCGAGACCATCGCGGCGCGGACCGACGTCGCGGCGTATGGGATGTCACCGAGGTATGGCGGGGCGTCGACGTCAATCCCCCCGAGCCATGGCGAGGCGCCGAGCTGACCGACCTGGGCGGTGGAGGCGTCGACCAACGCGACGCGACGCAGCGCTGGCGCCTGTTGTCGGGCGAGGGCCAGTGTGCGCCAGTCGAAGCTCTGCAGCAGGCTGCGGGCGATCCCGTCGCGGTGTGCTCGGATGATGGCGATGTCCTTGGCGACGAATTCCGCCGGCCCGACGGTGGTCTCCGGCGCAGTGGGGTCGATCTTGGTCTCGATGTTGAGTTGTACTTCGTCCGCGTGCCGCGCCTCGACCAGCGCGAACACCTGGTCGAGGGTGGGTATCCGGGTGCCCGGCACCGGCAGTTGCGAGTTGTAAAACGGGTCGGTGGCCTGGTTGGTGGGATGCCGGGTACCGCAGTCGAGGGTCTCAAGCTGCACGAAGGTCAGGTCGTGGATGTACTTGCCGACGTACGGGTAGCCCGGGTCGCCGATGCTGGCCGGGCGAGTATCGCTGCACACGAGCGGGTTGATGTACGAGTCGTGGCTGATCACCACGACACCATCCTTGCTCACCCCGGTGTCCAGCTCGAGCGTACGCACGCCGATGTCGAGCGCCTTGGCGAACGCCGGGAGGGTGTCCTCCGGACGCAGCCCGCGGGCCCCCCGGTGACCCTCCAGATCGAACCTGGCGGAAACGGGTGTCGTCAGGCTGGGGCTCGGGAACGACGCGGTCGTCGGTGCCGCCGGAGCGCTCGCGGAACCGGCTAGGGCTGCGGCTGCGAGCGCGAGGATGCACGGGATGCCGATCAGCGCGCGGCCGGACGGGCGTACGGACACGGCGGAGGCCCCTTCCATGGCAATTGATCATAGGTGCGGGAACTGGCACCGGAGCTGACCTTCCGCATGTGACACACCCTCGGTGGTCTGAACCACTACTCGGGCGTGGCGGACCGGAGATTGCACCTTAAGGGGGTGTGCCGGTGTGCGACGGCACCGGCACACCTTGGGCACTTGTGGAGCGTTAGACCAGTGACGACGCGAGCCGCGATGCCGGTTGCGGCGAGCCGCGATGCCGGTTGCGGCGAGCCGCGATGCCGGTGCGGCGAGCCGCGATGCCGGTTGCGGCGAGGAGTGTCCAGAGCAGGAACACGAAGTGGGTGAAGTGGAACGGCGCCAGGATGCCGCAGATGCCGGCCACGACTGAGAACGCACGCAGCCAGCGGGGCTGCGTACCGTGCAGGCGGCGAGGATGACTGCGGCGACGCCGATGCAGAGTGCGGGGGCCGCAGACGGCGAGCAGGTTTCCGATCTCAGTGATGGTGTAGATGACTGGGTGCGGTGCGCCGGGCCGCCACTACCAACTGCGCAGACCGCGGCGACGCCACGCGCGCTCATCGACACCTAAAGCCACCCAGACTCACCGACCGGCTGTCGCCGCCACACACGAGCCGCAGCGTCCTCCCGCTGCTGGCCGGGTTGTCGCCGCGCCGTTAGCCGGTCGGTCTCGAGCAGGTCGCTCAGCGGGTCGAGACGTCGGCATGTTCGACGAGCAAGTCGGCGGTCTCGCGGCGGTTCGTCGCCGCGACAGCGGCACGCGCCGGCCGAACTGCTGGCCGCGCCGCGGGCGGGCTGGATCTGGTGGCGTTGCTGGTCGACGGCGTGCACTTCGGTGAGCATCTATGCGTGGTTCGCATCGGCGGCGTCGGCGTCGATCCGCACGGCCTGGCCGAGGCCTCCAGCGAGAACACTGTGATCGCGAAGCAGCATCTGATCATGAGACTCTCACCAGCCGTGTCGGCTACTGAGTGGCGACGACCTTCAATTGCGGCGCGGCTACCGATGTGCTGCGGATACGTCGACCTTGATTTGACTGGCGTCCGCGGTCCCGTCGAGGTGCGGCAGTTGGACATTGATCGTGTGTGTGCCTGGCGACAACGGCCCGATCAGGGCCACCCACGCCGCGGCGACGAAGCTCGTCGACCTAGCGCTGACACCGAGGATGTTCGGAGCGGGCAGCGCAACCCGCTTCTGCGGCGATATCGCGAGGTATCGGTGCGCGTAGACGTCGGTCGGCCTGCCACCGTCGATCGAGACGAGCATCGCGGTGAAGGTGCTGGCCGCGAAAGCTTGTAGTTGCTCGACCGCGCACTGCCGCTGCGCGGCCTCGGTGGCGCCGAAGTACGGAGGCGGTTCGGCCTTGCTGCACTCGGCGAACACGGTGGACAAGAAGATCGGCGTGCCCGGTCTGGCCGTGCACGTCGGCGCGGTGGGCCGGGTCCAGACGATCAGGACCTTCCCGTCGCCACCGGGAAAGCAGGAGCCACCCGCGCCGGCCAACGGGTTGTCCGCGACCGGCAGCGAGAGCAGCTGTCGGAACTGCTGGCCCAGCAGTTGCCCGCCGGTGAACCCGGCCAGCCGCCCGGACGCCGGCACGAGTCGGTGATGCCCGGTGCCCGAAGCGTCCGCCGGCGCGCCGGCGGACGCGACGAACGCGGCGGCTAGCACCGCAACGGCGGTCCATCGGGTCGACTTCACAGCAGCCTCCTTGCCGGCGACCGGCCCATCGTCGCAGCACTCGCCACGCTCACACAACGGACCAAACGACCCGAATCCGCTGCCACGCCGCACCACGAAAATTTGGTGTCACCCCGGCTTGACGGCCACGGGTCGATTCATGTGTCGCCCGCCACGGTCACTGGTCCACCGGAATCGCCGGCCATGGCACCGCCCCCCGGCGCGCCTGCCGGAGTGCTCGGGACCGGCTGTCTGCGACCACTTCAGGTCCGCCGGGACGGAAGGTCTGACCCCGTCGTGGTTACCCGCGCACCTACGGACTCACCTGCGCGTCAGGCGCTACGACGAGACGCGTGCGCGACCGAGGACCTCCCGCGCGTCAGCGAACACGATCCAGCCTCGGATGCTCGATTTGTGCCCCCTCTTGGAGAGCCTGGTCCGCGACTGCGTTGACCGGCGGTCAGTCGCACGGCATGAGAAGCGGGCAGGCGCGCCGTCAGGTGAACTCGGTGAGGGACAGCACGTTCTCGTCGGGGTCGCGAAACCATGCGATGCGGTCGCCGTTCGGCGTCGTCCACACGCCGTCGTCGTCCTGATCCATGCCTTCGTAGCGGGTGAAGACGACCCCCGCGGATTCAAGTTGGGCGACGCTCTCGCTGATGTCAGAGACACGCCAGCCGAGAACGGTGTAGCCGGGGTGAGCGACCTCGGTCTGACACCCAGCCTGATCATCGAAGCCCCACGCCATACGCGTTCATATGGGCAGGGCCGGGCGGAGCGTCCATCGCGCCGAACGACGGATACCGCGTGTCAAGACCGACCGTCGATCTGCCGTCCAGACCGCAAAATTATGCGTAGCTCCGCCGCGCCACAAACAACCGGATATTCCGCGCAGCGGGAAGGGTTGGCGGTGTTCCGCGGACCTCGGGGTGCGCGTGGCCGTGCCGGTGGGGGTTCTGCGATGGCATTGGGTCGAGGGCATCGGTACGGCTACATTGTAGTCATGGGTAGTTCGACGCCGCGGTCTGTTCGGTTCGACGCGCGGGTGAATGCCCGCTTGTCGGCGTACGTCACGCGGCATCCGGGCTCGTCGGGTTCGTCGGTGGCGAACCGGTTTGTGGATGAGGCGCTGCGCATGGACGAGCATCCTGGTGTGGTGTTCCGTGACGGCCGGACCGGGCGGCGGGCGGTGCTCATCGGCGGCCCGGACGTGCGTGCGGTGATGCGTGCGCTGATGTCCTCGCGCCGGGCCGAGCCCGGTCTCGACGCGGCGGGGGTGGTCGCGCTTGTCGAGGCGAACACGGGTGTGCCGGCGCGGCTGGTCGACGTTGCGGTGCGGTACTGGTCGAGCTACCCGGACGAGATCGACGCGTGGATCGCCGACGCCGACGCGCTCGAGGCCGAGGCACTGGCTGCGTGGGAGCGGCAGCAGGAACTGCTCGCGCGGTGACGGCCCGCTCAGTGAGGGCGTTGCTGCTCGATGAGATGCTCAGCGGTGCGATCGCCGAGCAACTGCGCGCTCGGGGCATTGATTCCGTCACGGTCGTCGAAGACCCGGCGCTGGTCGGGACGGCAGATGAGGACCTGCTCGCTCACGCCGCCGTTGTGCAGCGTGTTCTGGTCACCGTGAACGTTGCCGATTTCGCTGCGATCGCCACTGATTGGCGTACGGCCGGCCGGGGTCACGCCGGCCTGGTCTACGTGACGAACCGGACCTTCGCGCAGGATCGGTCCTTCGTCGGCGCGATCGTGTCCGCACTGGCCGCGCTCATCGACGCCGACGCCCTTCCGCAGTCCGGAACCGAGACCTTTCTGCGCCGAAACTAACCCGAAACCACTGTCGATAAACGCCGTCAACAATTCCCGCCGCCAACTCACGATATACCAGTCTTTACCGAATAGCGGCACCTACGCTACCAATATTGGTAGGCGCGTCACCCTTCTCCGGGTGACGCGAAATGCGTTAAGCGGGACATTGTTGGTTGTTACTGATTGGTGTCAATCTGGTGCATGGCGGCATGAAGACGTATCGGGGCTCTGCCGCTGCCGCCCGCCACTATGTCGAGGCCGGCCGCGCTCGGGCCGACGACTATTACCTCGCGGAAGGCACCGGCATCGCGCAGCGTTACGCCGCCTCACCGGAGACCGGTGTGCTCCCGATATCGGCGCTCAGCGGTGACGGTTATGAGGCGTGGGTGGCCGGCGTCGACCCCGAGACCCGGCACCAGCGGCGACAGCACTGAGAACAACAACAACGACGAGAACACCGACAACAGCGAGGTGTCGGCATGATCGCGAAGCTGAAATCCCACTACGGATTCACGAAAACTCCTTTCGGCAAGGCGCTTGCGCCGCAGATGCTGCACCGCCACGACGCCCCTGCCGAAGCCGTCGCCCGCATCGACTTGTGCGTCAGCGAACGCGCTCTGGGCGTGATCACCGGCGAGGTCGGCGCGGGCAAGACCGTAGCCGTCCGCGCAGCCCTGGCCAACCTCGACACCAGCCGGCTACGGTCGTCTACCTCGGCAATCCTGCCGTCGGCGGCCGCGGCCTCTACGGCGGCATCGTCTCCGCCCTCGGCGGTGTGCCCCGCTTCCACAAAGCCGCGCTGATACCACAGACGATGGACCTGCTCGCCGCCGAGGAACACGAACGCGGACGCGTCGTCGTCCTCGTCCTTGACGAGGGAACCTGCTCTCGGCCGACCAACTCGAAGAGCTCCGCCTATTGAGCAACAGCGAGCTCGACAGCCACTCGCCCTTCGCATGCCTGCTCGTCGGACAACCCACCTTGCGAAGGCGGATCAAGCTCGGCACCTTCGCCGCGCTCGACCAGCGCATCGCCTTGCGCTACGCGATGAACGGCATGACCGACAAGGAGACCGCCAGCTACGTGCATACCACCTCGCGCTGGCCGGCCGGTCCGACACCCTGTTCAGCGACGACGCCCTCGCCTTGATCCACCAAGTCTCACGCGGCCTCCCGCGGGCGGTGAACAACCTCGCCATGCAAGCCCTCGTCGCCGCCTACGCGAGCAACAAAACGATCGTCGACGAATCCAGTGCCCGAGCCGGAGTCACCGAGGTCACAGCAGAATGAGCACCACAACGACAACCTGAACACCAAGACGACACCCCGAACACGAAGCCCCGCCGACACCGTCGGCGGGGCTTCCTCATGCCACCAATACGTGCTCACGATCAACGACGCCGTCGTCCTCGACTTGAGCGCCGGTCAACAAACCACCGGGATCCGAAGTCGTCGAGTCTCTCAGCGGTGCCGATAGCTGGCCTGGTGGGACATGGCTGTTACCCACCCATCCCATAGGTGAACGGGCCATGCAACGTCGGAACCGATAGAGTCTCGACCGGCGTCACGTCTGCCGTCGCGGGTGAATCACCGCACGTATAACCCGAACCGTAGTAGGTGGACATACTGTGAATCGTCGTGGCAACAGCCGGACCCGTTGGAGCGACGATGGGGGTTGAACCGTTGCCTGAACCGTCGAAGTATCCGACCATTATCTGGTAGGTCCCGTTCTGATATTTGGGTTGCAGGTACGGCGTTCCGTTGCACTGGTTGCCGCTGTAGTAGATGTGGTTGGGGTGCTGCATCAGCGGAGACACAATGAGGTCATTGCTGGTGCCGTTACTGTTGTCAGTCAGCGCCCAGACACGACCTGCGATGAGGATGGCGGTGTTGGTGATGCTGGTTGACGTTCCACTGCTGGTTGACGTTCCAATCGTCGGTACCGGAAACACCGGGTAGGCATTGCCGTCCTTGTCCGTGAGTGTCATCGACGCACCAGGCGCTCCCTGTGGCCCTGCTGGACCCTGTGGACCTGTCTCGCCCTTGGGTCCTTGCGGCCCTGCGTCACCTTGTGGTCCCTGTGGACCCGTATCTCCCTTAGGACCTTGAAGTCCGACTTCGCCGGGCACTCCTTGGGGACCCGTCTCGCCGGCAGGTCCTTGTGCTCCTGGATCACGCATCGGACCCTGTAACCCGGGGTCACCTTTGGAGCCTTGTGGCCCGGTCGCACCAGTCGAACCCTGCGGGCCGGTTGCCCCTTGTGAACCAGTCGCACCCTTTTCCCCAGCCGAGCCTGCAGCACCGTTGAGGCCGTTCACGCCCGCCACGCCCTGCGGACCAGTTGCGCCCGCCGGGCCGCGGGAGCCGGTGGCGCCCGCCGCGCCGGTGAGGCCGCGTAGACCAGTCGCGCCTCGCGGGCCTTCGGGTCCAGTCTGGTTCCAGTGGATGGTCGCCGAGCCAGCCGGGCATGTCGCGCGCGGCTTGGATCCGACGGCGATGTTCGTGAGCTGACCAGCTCGCAGGCACGCGGTGTAGGTCGTCGAGGGTGTGGCCGCGCCGGACGAGGCGCTGAGACCAAGGGTTATGGCCACGATGCCGACAACTCCGGCGGCGATCTTGGTGCGTGCGCGTCCCACGGTGTACCTCCGAGGTTGGCATAGGTTGGGTACTACCCGAGTGTGAGCTGCGAGGACGTTGCGTGTCTCGACCGTGAGCGACAGACTTTTACCTTCACGCGACAAGATCAGGAACTGGTTGATGGCGGCTGCGATGGTCTCGTCGACCTGGGTGGCGACCCCACCCGCTTGGTGCGCCGAGCCGGGATCCGGGTTGTCAGTCCGGGACCCGCTCAGCGCGCTGATCGGGTTCGAGGCCATGATCGAGTTGCTGGAATCCTCTGCAGCCGACTTCGGCTGTCCGGAACACGGGTGCGGATCGTGGATGACGTCGACCGTGCAAGGTGAGCGGTAGGAAGGATCGGTCGACACGCGGATCCGCGTGATCGCCGGGAGGTCGTTCGGACCCGGCAGGATGTAGCCGAGAACCTAGACCTTCCGGATCAACTGTCACGCTGATGTGCCCCCGCGCTCGATCGTCGCGATGTGTTCCGCGGCGACCGGCGTCGTACTGCGTGGTCAAGTCCAGCCAATACGGAGTACCTCGATGAGTTCCGTAGCGGCGCGGCGATGCTTGACGTACGCGACTTCCACCATGCCCTGAGGCACCTCGATCACAAGGCTGATACGCCAGGAGGGCTGGGGGACCCCCGTGACCCCCACCCCTCCGACGACGCCTGGCTCACCCCCTGCTTGCCGGGAAGGACCGGCCCTACCCAGCTGAGCCAGGCGTGGTCCTGCCACGCCGGTGTGCGACCAGTGTCAGCTGCGAGCAGGTTGCGCGTCTCGACCGTGAGCGACAGACTCTTATCCTCACGCGACAAGATCAGGAGCTGGTTGATGGCGGCGGCGATGGTGCTTGGACAAGCGCTGCGCGGCTACCGCCAGCTCGTCGTCGACCTGGGCGGTGATTCGACCCGTCTGTTGCGCCGAGCGGGGATCCGGGTGTCGGCCCTGGACCAGCTCACCGGGCTGATCAGCTTCGAGGCGATGATCGACCTGCTGGAGTCCTCGGCGGCCGAGCTCGGTTGTCCCGATTTCGGGCTGCGGCTGGCCGACCGGCAAGACCTCGGAGTCTTCGGCACCCTGGCCGTGGCGATGCGCTACTCGACAACCGTCGGCGAGGCCCTGCGCTGCGCCTCCAAGCACCTCGATAATTACAACCCGGCGATCGGATTCACGATCAACGCCGGTGACCAACTGGGCCAGGTCCGGCTGGACTTGCGCGTCCTTGACGAGCACGCCCGGCCCTGGGCGCAGACCGCCGAACACGGCCTCGGGTTGTGCTGGCGCACGGTGAACATGCTGAGCGAGCGACGATGCCCGCTGCGCGGGGTCTGGTTCCCGCACCCGGCCGTCGGATCAGCGGCGGCCTACCGGTCCCGCTTCGACGCCCCGCTGACCTTCGACGCCGAGCGGACCGCCCTCGCCATCGACGCGAGCGATCTCGACCTGCCGATCAGCGGCCAGGACAGCGAACTCCACGACGCCGCCGCCCGCTACCTCGACACCCACACCCGCCCGCAGCAGACCAGTTGCCGAGCCCAGGTCCGCCAGCGCATCGAACAACTGCTCGGCACCGGTACCTGCAGCTGCCAACAGGTCGCCGACACGTTGCACATGCACCCACGCACCCTGCAACGGCGACTGCGGGAGGAGGGCACCACGTTCGAAGAAATCAAAGACGAGACCCGCCGCGACCTCGCGCAGCGCTACCTCTCCCACCGCGATGTCTCCCTGACCCAGGTCACCGCGCTACTCGACTACCGCGAGCAATCAGCTCTCGGCAGAAGCGTCCAACGCTGGTTCCACACCACACCCCGATCCCTCCGCGACAGCCTCACAACGCGCCCGAGCACTCCCGCCACCGCCTGAGCGCACTCAACCCGCCCGGGCGCCCCGCTGTCGAGCAAGATCGCCTCCCGTGGCGTGAGACGCCTGACGACGAGCTGATCGACGCATCACTCATCTCGGCCACCGACGACCTGCTGCTCGTCAGCCGCAAGGCGATGTCGATCAGGTTCACCGCCGACGACGACGCGCTGCGTCCGATGGGCCGCGCCACGTCGGGGGGCAGCGGGAGCCGCCGAAGAAGCGAACGGCCGCCCGCCGCCGCAACCCGCTCCTCATCTTGTCGCAAGAAGGTAAAAGTCTGTCGCTTGCGGTCGAGACGCGCAACAGGCTCGCGGCTCACACTGGTCACACACCAACGGGCAAATGGTGACGGTCAGTTACCCGACTGCCGCCACCTCCTTACGAACGGAGCACTACCGCAATGCGCAAGACTCTCCTGCTAATCCCCGCCGCCGCAGTGTGTGTCGCAGGGCTCGCCGGGCTGGCCGCCAGCACCAGCGGGGCCTACTTCGAGGCGCACACGCCCTCGAAGGGCATCAGCGGCACCACCGCCGTCGTCAACGTCGCCAACGGCACCGGCGACATCGCCTTCGCCAACATGCTGCCGGGCGAGTCGCAGACGGTCCACGCCAACTTCACCAACACAGGCTCGGTGGCCGAGGACGTATACGTGTCCTTCCCGAACGCCACCGCGCTCTCGGCGCTGAACAACCTCGGCACCTACGGGGAGGCGCACATCACCTCCAGCAAGATCGACGGCGAGGTCTTCGCCTCGGCCAACCTCAACGACAACACGAGCACCTGCCCGCCCGGGTCGACCAGCGTCGAGCACCCGGTCGCGTGCACCGCGCTGATGTCCTCCTACAAGGTCGCCTCGAAGCTGGCGCCGGGTGACTCCGGCACGTTCTCGTTCAGCTTCAACTACGCGAGCAAGCTGCACGGCGGCGCTGCCGCCGGTAACTGGAACAGCTACCCGGCCGCTGGCCAGGTGCACACCAACGCTGCCGACGGCACCGGCGCGGGCCTGCCGTATCAGTTCGTCGCCACCCAGCCGGGCATCAACCCCGGCGCGTAGTCCCGCTTCATCGACGCGGCCCGACCGCCGGGCCTGTCCCGGTCGGGCCGCGTCCCGTTTTCCCTACCCCAAGGAACCCGCCAATGCTCCGCAAACCACTGTTCTGGGTCGCCACTGTCCTGGTCGCCCTAGCCGCCGTCGGCGGGCTGGCGGCCACCCACTACCACGCCTACGAAATCCGCACCGGGTCGATGACACCACACATCCCCGCAGGCAGCCTCGTAGTCGTGCGCGAAGGGCACGTGCAGATCGGCGAGGTCATCTCCTTCCGCAGCCCCGCCGGGGTCGTCACGCACCGCCTGATCGGCCGTAACGCCGACGGAACATTGATCACCAAGGGCGACGCCAACCCGAGCGCCGACGTCTACCCAGTACCGCCTTCGCGGGTGATCGGGCATGTGGTGGCGGCACCCTCGCGCCTCGGCTTCTGGATCCACACCGCGACCCAGACCCCGCTCGGCCTGGCCACCGACTTCGCCGCCGTGTCCTTGCTGGTGCTCGCCATGTCGATGCGCCGCAAGAAGCCCCAGGTCGCGCCGCAGGACGCGCTCGCGGTGCTCTAGAACTTACGGTGCGGTGTGCGGGCCGAAGGCCGGCCATCCCTACGCAGTGCCGACGACGGTCTTCACCACGGGGCGACCGGTCGATGAGCAACCTAGCGATCCCGAGACCACGGGCGCGCGGCAGCACCGCGAGCGGATGCGGCCGGTTCTTCGTCCAACCCAGCTAGGTGCCCGCCGGCCCTGGGCGAGTGCCCGGCCACGTAATGGTGCACGGCGAAGGGCAGGTACTCCTCGGGCGAGGCGGTGTAGATGATCAGCCGCCGCTCTGGTGCCTCGCGCAGGAACGGGCGGCCGATCAGGATCACCTAGCGCGACACTAGCCTCTCAAGGCGGTAGCGGCGGTTCGAATCCGCTCGGGGCTACACAGCTACAGCCCCCGTTTCTGTCGGGTGTGGAGCTTGAGGACGATCTTGGACACAAGATCCGAAACGGGCTCGTTGAGTTGGTCTGCGTACCCGCGCCTGTCGAGGTCAGGAGGCAGCCGCAGTTGCGGCTGGTCGGTGATCCACCGACCTCGCAACAATGTAGTGGCGTCGCTGGTGGCTGGCCGCCAACGTGGTCGCTCAGTCGGCCAGTGTCCATCGTCCGGGGCCGCCGCCGACCTTCTGGACGCCCACGTCGAAGAACGAGTCCACGACCTGTCCTTCGGTCGGCTGCGAGTTTCCGTAGTCGAGCGCGTGGCACGCCGGTGACGCCAGGGCGCCCAAGTGCTTCTTCCAGACCTGCTCGTAGCAGGCCTTGATCACGGCAGCTGACTTCGTGATGTTCGACGTTGCCGAGCTCGGGCCATGGCGCAGCCGGAAGATCAGGATGTAGGTCTGAGCGTCGATGGGCGAGTACGGCTGCTGGTTCTGGCCGACCACCGACATGCTCTGCCAGTCCTCGGCCGGGTCGAGCGCGGGCCCGGTCGCCTTCCACTTCTCGTGGATCTGCCACAGCTGCGACGCGGCCCGAACGGTGCGGGCCTTGTCGGTGAGCATGTCGAGGATTGCCTCGCTGGCGTTGCCCAGGAAGGCGCCGTCCATCTCGCTCTTCCATCCGATGTACGCCTTTGCCCCGACCGCCTGGGCCATGTTCGGGGTAGCGGCTGACGAGCATGCGTTGATCATCATGAACGTCTGGCTGAAGTCCGCGCCCTTGGCGCGCAGCTGGGTGAAGAAGGCCGGCTTGACGACGATCGACGCCGTGCCGTCGTCGTCCGGGGCCATGTCGAACACCGGATCCGCCGGGACCCAGGTGAGACCGAACAGCTTGGCGTACGCCTGTTTGACCTTCACGGCCAGCACCCGGTCGATTTTCTTGCCGTTCAGGACGGCCTTGATCTCCGGACGGTTGAGATCGACCGCACCCAGCCACATCCCGGCGAAGGAATTACCGGTCCGCTCGAGGTACCCGTGGCCGAGGAAGTAGACGACGCCGTATTTTTGGGTCGTGAGCTTGTCGATCAGCTGCTGGATCGCCTCGTCGCCGGCGTTCACGTTCTTCCCGTTGACCGATTTGCCGAGAATCGTGTCGACCGTGTAGCCGACCTTCTTCAGGCTGGCCTCCAGGCACTCGATGTTGTCGCCGGAGACATCCCGGATGCTCGTCGGCACCTTGTGCAGCGGGTGCTTGATGTCGTATTGCGGCGAGATCAACAGGGCTCGCTTGCTCGCGGGCGTGTCGGCCGAACTCACCGACTTGGGCTGCAGCGTCTGGTTGTACAGCGAGACGCCGTAACCGCCACCGGGGTTCACGCCCTCACGGCCAGGCTCCTGCGGGTTCGGCGACTGCCCGATCAGTGTCTCGCAGCCCGGTGCTGAGGCAGCAGTCTGGTTGCGAAAATCCGAGCCCTTGACCGACGGCGGCTGCAGCCGTTCGGTGACGATGTTCTCGACCTGCCCGTCGCTATAGGTCACGGCGACGTTGAGCCCGTTGGACGATATTTCCGCGCTACTGACCTCCGGCATCGACCTGGCCTTGGCGGCGGCCTGCTGCACGGCTTGCTTGCGCTCGACGCCCTTCGCAACTGCGTCGGAATAGACCTTGGTGCCGGCCGCTGCGGCGTCGTGCTCAAGGTCCCACTGGTCGTCCTTGAAACCCTGCTGCGCGGGCGGGGAACTGCTCGACGGCGTGCTTGAGGAGGTGCCGGAGGGGGAGGAGGCGCCCACCCGCGTCCACTCGGAAACGCCCTTGCCCTCACCGAAGACGAGAACGGGCAGCTTCAGCGTCGTTCCGTCGAATTCGTAGACCCCGGTGCCCTTGATCTGCTGGTCCTTGAACGCGATCGTGATCGTCTTGTCGGCCAGGCTCCAGGTGCCGGTATCGGTGAGCTTCTGGCCAGGCTGCTCGGCGACCACGGTCAGCGTGCCGTCGGCCTTCAAGGTCAGGGTCACGGACGCGCCGGACTTGACCTTGGTTCCGCCGACGTCACCGACCAGCGTGTATTTGCCGACCACCGTCGGACTCGACTGCTTCGTGGGCGACGAATCGGACGAGCACGCAACCGTCGCCAGGAGAGTCAACACCACCACGATGCCGAGCCGGCCGAGTACCAACATGCGCGGACCTTATACCGCAGTCGGCACTGATTCACGATCGGGAAATCGCACTTCCTGCCGCCCGACGACCTCCGCCCAGGTGCGGCGCCGACCGTTGCCGACACCCGGGACCGAGCCGGGGCCGAAGTCGTCGGGCTGTACCTGCGGGTCAACTCGAACCGGACCAGGCTGCCCGGGTGGCCTTCCTGACCACGGCGTCGGCGACGTTGCCTGCTGCGCCCGGTGACGGTCTGCCCACTCCGGCTACGCCGTCAGCCGGTGCTACGTTCCGTCAGTGGTCACGGTGGTTGGACTTCGCAACACATCCGGTGATGTCCAACCCGGGCCGGTATTGGCGGGCAGCCACCCGAGCGCTGGCGAGATCGCCGGGCGTGTCGCACCGGCCACCCACGGCCGGGTATTGCCGCGTCGAACCGCGCTCCGCGACGAGCAGCTCGTCGCCGAACGAGGAGACGCCGTGTGCCTTCCGACCTGCGGCACCGGGCTCTTGCCCAGATCGACCCGGCATTTCTCCGTGATGATCTCGGGTTGGCCGAGCGCTTGGCACCGCAGGCTTCGGTCTGGGCATCGGATGACCCTCGTCGCGCGGATAGTCGGATTGCGCTGCGGTGCCGGCCTGATCGTGTTCGGGCTGCTCGCGACGGATGCCGCACACACTCGGGTCGCCGTCACCGGGGTCGTCGTTCTGGCCGCATGCTGGACCGCGCCGGCGTCGGGGCAAGCGCAGCGGCGCCGGCGCGCGCCTCGTCCGCGCCGCGTGTGAGCGCCGACGGCTGCCACAGCTGAGCGCCGATGTCAGGGGGCACGATGCGGCCGGCACGGCCGGATCCCGACCGGGACACAACGCTCAGGGGCATTCAGCGAGGCGTATGGATGGCCCGCGCGTTGCTCAGGCAATTGCGTGACCTCGATTTCACGAATCAGGCGACCTTGCTCGGTGCCGGCTTGTTGGCGTCGCTGCTGCCGTTCCTGATCCTGCTCAGCGCGTTCGCGAACGAACGGGTCGACGATGACATCTCCCTGCGCTTGGGCCTGGATCACCGTGCCGCGGGCATTGTTACCCGCTTGTTCCGGTCGGCCAACGCCTCGCTCACCGTTGCCACCGCCACCAGCCTGGTTGTCGTTCTGGCCGGCACACTGGCCGTGGCCAGTTCGCTGCAGCAGATCTACGAGAAGGTCTTCCTGCAACGTCATCGCGGACTGCGAGATGTTCCGCGGTTGTTGGTATGGGTGAGTGTGCTGTGCGGTGTCGTGGCGTTCGAGAGCGTCGTGGGTCGGCCGGCTCGGAACGTTGCGGGTGGTCGGGGGCTGGTGGACGTCGTCACCTTCGCGATCTTCACGCCATTCTTCTGGTGGTCGATGCACTTCCTGCTGGGCGGTCGTGTCAAGTGGCGCCCGCTGTTCCCCGCCGCGATCGCCACCGGATTGCTCTTCGCCGTTCTCGGTATCTTGTCCGAGTTGTACTTCTCCGCTTCGATCATCACCGACACACGGACGTTCGGTGCGATCGGTGCGGTGTTCACCATCTTGACCTGGCTCATCGCTATCGGTGTGGTGATCATTGTGGGCGCGGCGGCCGGCGCAGTGTGGCGGGATCGGCCGGGCCGGTCCGGGGCTCGGCCGCGCGATGCGAAACAGTGATCAGCAGCGGCCGTCACCGATTGCCTCAGGTGCGAACGCGCGGGCGGTCTCGTGCACTATTTCCGACGGCTGTGCCTGCGATCAGTCACGGTGTCAGGCAGCATCCCTCGACCGAGGGCAGCGACATTGTCGAACACCCTGCGGACGTCGACGGTGATGCGTTGGTCTGTACCGATATCGCGGCCGGCGGCCGTGGGTGCCGACCAGTCAGCGGACGCGCCCACGAGACTGGTGATCTGCGGGTCCGCGACGCCACCGAGCAGGTCGCCGCTCTGGCCCTGACATTGAGAGCGGGCAGCGCACCCTCGGTCGGATCACCGACGACCCTTGCCGTCGACGAGTTTCGCATCGCCGGCGATCAGGCACGGCTGGATGGCGGACCCTGCCCTCCGACCCATGTCCGATACCCGAGATGATGCCTCGGTCGGTCGGGTTCCACGACCTGCACGGCAGTTGTCTGGTTCATGGTCAGCGTGTTCCACAAATACACGGGTCTAGCGGCAAGCAGGAGTTAGTCATGGTCAACACAGATCGAATCGCGCTGGCGATTGCGCCGTTGTTCCGCAATGTCACCGCGAAGGTCGTGCAGCGCAGGCGATCGCAGTTCGAGGCCCTGCAGGTTCCACCCGGACGGGTGCTATTCCTGGGCGACAGCATCACGCAGGAAGGCGCGTGGGACGAGTTGTTCCCCGAGCTGGCAACCCTCAATCGCGGCATCAGCGGAGACACGGTGACCGGCGTGCTGCGCCGTCTCGACCAGGCGGTCAACACACCGTCGGCCATCTCGCTGCTCATCGGTACGAATGACCTGACAGGCAACGGTCAGTCACGAAAGGTCGACGACATCGCGCCGCAATTCCGCGAACTGGTGGAGAACATCGTGCGGCAAGCGCCGGGTGCCACGTTGTTGGTCAACAGCGTGATGCCGCGCACGGCCTGGTTGGCGCCCCGTATCAAGGCACTCAACGCGCACTACCGGTCGATCGCCGCCGACGCCGGCGCCACGTTCATCGATCTCTGGCCCGCGCTTGCCGGGTCCGGTGACGAACTTCGGACGCAGTTCACCCAGGACAACATCCACCTCAACGGTGCGGGCTACCGGGCGTGGGTCGATGTGCTGCGCCCCCAACTTGCTCCATTCTCGCGGTAACCAACGTAAGTTCCGCCGTAGACCTTCTTGCGATACGCCCTGCTCTGGACAAAGGACGATCTGCCGCGACGATGTACGCAGCGAGCAACCGACGAAACGAAGCAGCTTCGACATGAGCACGCCGCAGGCAAGGTCACCGAGGACCGGATCGACAGCTCGGCCCGGCGGCTGCTGCGGGAAAAGTTCCGCCTAGGCCTGTTCGACAACCCCTTCGTGGACGCTGACCGGGCCGACGAACTCGTCGGCGGATCGATCGCGCGGGCCGAAGGCGTCGCCGCTCAGGCAGCCGCGCACACCGTGCTCAAGAACGCCGAGGACGGTCCCGCCCGGCTACCGCTGAGCACCGGGATCAAGGTCTACGTCGAGAACTTCAAGCCCGACTCACTGACCGGCCGCGCGACCATCGTCGACAGTCCTGCGGACGCCGACGTCGCCATCCTCCGGCTGGAGGCGCCGTGGGAGCAGCGCGGAGAGCCCGGCTCGTTCGAGAGCTACTTCCACGCCGGATCGCTGGCCTTCCCGTCCGAGGAGATCGAGCGCATCCGCGCCATCGCCGCGACGGTACCGACCGTCGTCGACGTCTACCTCGACCGGCCGGCCATCCTCACCGAACTTGCCGAGTTCATCCCGTCGCTGCTGGTGAACTTCGGCGCCAGCGACGAGGCGGTCCTGCAGGTGCTGTTCGGGGAAGCCGCGCCGAAGGGCCGGTTGCCCTTCGACATCCCGTCCTCCATGGAGGCCGTGGTCGCCAACCGTCCGGACGTCCCGTTCGACACACCGAACCGGTGTACCGCTTCGGGTACGCCTGGCCGACCGCTAAGGCGTGTCGCCGCGACCCCGACGGGGTCGCGCGTTCCGCGGACCCAAAGGGCACGCGAACAGATGCGGCAGCCGGCGCTGGCCCCGCCGATGGGGTGCGCCGCGCGGATCGACCCGAGCCCGATGCGGGGTCACCCAGTGGTCCGCTCGATCGGCGAGTCGAGGTTCTGGAGCGCCTTGGTGAGCAGGCGGCGCAGCTGAGCTGCCTCGGCAGTGGACATGTTCATGGACTGCGCGAGGTCCATCGGCACCTGGGCCACCTTGTCCCGCAGGTTCCATCCGGCCGTGGTCGGTTCGACGATGACTCGACGCTCGTCGGTGGCGTCGCGCCGGCGTACTACCAACCCGGCCGACTCGAGCCGTTTGAGCAGCGGCGTCAGCGTCCCGGAATCGAGCCTGAGCCGCTGACCGATCTCGCCGACGGTGAGCGGCGCGGCGCCCCAGAGCGCCAGCATGGTGAGGTACTGCGGGTAGGTCAGCCCGACATCGGCGAGCAGTTCGGCGTAGCGACGAGTGACGGCCCGGCTGGTGGCGTAGAGCGGCAGGCACAGCTGCAGGTCCAGGTCGAACTGCGGATAGCCGGAAGTCACGTGACACAGCATACATTCCACAATTAGATCGTGCACCATATAGTTGTGCCATGAAGACTCTCTACGCAACGTCGGCAACTTCCTTCGGCGATGGCCGCGACGGACGTGTCCAGACTGTGGACGCCCTGCTCGACGTCCCCGTTCGCACGCCCAAGGAACTCGGCGGCGATGGCGGCGCCACCAACCCGGAACAGCTGTTCGCCGCCGGGTACGCCGCCTGCTTCCACTCCGCACTCAAGCTCGTCGCCCGCCAGGCCAAGGCCGACACCACCGACTCGGAGGTAGTGGCGGAGGTGGCGCTCGCCATGCTCCCCACCGGCATCGGCCTCGGCCTCGCCGCACACCTGGAGATCAGCTTGCCGGCCCTTGACCGGGAGACAGCCGCGGCGCTGGTCGAGCAGGCACATCAGGTTTGTCCGTACTCCAACGCCACTCGCGGCAACATCGAGGTCACCCTCGAACTCACCTGACGTCCCGGTCGGCCCAGGTCGGCCCAGGCCGGCTGGGTCGGTCTCGCCTGCTTGTCGTGCGGCTATTGTCGGGTGATGACGCACAACGATCCGGGTTCCGATCGAAAGCGAATCACGTTCTTTGACGGCAGTCCGGCCGCCGGGCTCGGGGAACTGATGTCACCGGCGGTGTACGAGCCGGGAGTCCTGGAAAAGGTCGGCAGTCGGCTGCCGAGCCTGGCCGCAGTCCTCACCACAACAGTTCTGTTCAGCTCCGGAACTGACGGGTTTTCTCTCGTCCAGCTCGAGGCGCGCGGGGGCGCCGTCCTGCCGACGCACCATCATGACCTCGACTGCCTGTACTACGTCGTCGAAGGCGAGATTCGCATCGGTTCCCGGACGCTGGCCAGCGGCGCCGGCTTCTTCGTCCCGGCCAACACGCGATACGCGTACGAGGCCGGCCCGGACGGGGCGAAGGTCATCGAATTCCGCGCCTCCAGCCGGTTCGGCATGACGATCACCGAGACCAGCGAGGCGAAGTGGGATCGGCTGCTCACCGCAGCCGAACGACACCAGGCCGACAGCACTGCGTGAGCGCCGATCGCCGGCGCGCGACTACCATCAGGCGTCGTTGATCTTGCCGGTGACTCCGTCTGCAGATGCCGATGTCCGTGCGGCGCAACCGGACGGCGCGGCTGTCGAATGCTGTTTGCTCGACGCCTGACACCGCGGCCGCAACACCACACTGCGCCGTGCCGCGAGTCGCGATTCGTCGCGGTAATCGGACTCTTCGGCGGGAGGGGTCAGAATGGTTGGAGGTGTAAGGTCGTAGCTCATTGCGAAGAACGGGATTACCGCTTAGGGCAGCGCGGCAGCTCACCGAAGGCCCGACCGGCTCGACCGCGGAGGCGGGGCAGCGACGACGAACCGCATCATGGTCGTCGGGTGCCGACCGGCCTGCCACGGCGAGCCGACTACCTCGAAGCATCCGGATCTCGCGTCGAGCGACAGGATGGAGTATTCCGATGATCGAAGTGCCGCAACCGCAGACTGCTCCTGACGGGGTTCCGCGCGTCGGTGACGTGTGCGGGCTCGACCTCGTGGACACCGCGACCTGGGCCAACGGGGTGCCGCACGACGCCCTCGACACGCTGCGCGCCGCGGCGCCGGTCGCCTGGCAGGACGAGAAGCAGGCTGCGCGGCGAGCGAGTCAGCTCAACTCCGGCCAGGCCGCTCCCTACTCACCCGGCTACTTCGCCGTCACGAGCCACGCGCTGGTGGATGAGGTGTCGAGGAATTCCGCGGTGTTCTCCTCGGCCCTTGGCGGCACCCAGTTGCGCACCACGGACCAGATGAGCCTCGCCGGCTTGCGGCTGAACATGCTGAACATGGACGCGCCTCACCATCTGCGGTTGCGCAAGATCGTCACTCCGACGTTCAGCCCGCGCTCGGTCGGGGCATTGCGTGAGTATGTCGTGGAGTCCGCCCGCGAGCTCGCCGCCGGTCTTGCCGGCAGCGGCACGGTCGATCTTGTCGAAGCGGTGTCGAAGGAGCTGACCGCGCGCGTGCTCGCGAGGATTCTCGGCATGCCTTTAGAGGACCGCTACCTGATCATCAAGTGGTCCGACGCACTGATCGGGTTCGAAAAGGCCGAACAGACCGGCGATATCGAGACCACCTTCGCGATGCGGATGGAATTGTTCGAATACGGCCGCCGCGTGCTGGCGGCGAAGCGCGCGAATCCGACCGACGACCTCGCCTCACAGATCGCGAATGCCGTGGTCGAGGGTGAGCGGCTCACCGACGAGGAATTCTGCTTCTTCTGGATCCTGCTCGTCATTGCGGGCAACGAGACCACCAGGAACTCGATTTCGGGATCGGTGCTCGCCCTGCAGACAGAAGACGCTTGGGGGCGTCTCGCTACGCAGGCCGAACCGATCAGCCCGACGGCGGTCGAGGAGCTGATCCGCTATGTCACCCCGGTGATCCAGTTCCGCCGTACGGCCACAACCGACGTCACGCTCGGCGGGCAGTCGGTCCGGGCCGGGGACAAGGTTGTCATTTATTACTCCTCGGCGAACCGGGATCCGGCCGTGTTCGCCGAACCGCACCGCCTCGACCTGTCCCGAGACCCGAACCCCCACCTGGCCTTCGGCATCGGCCCGCACTTCTGTCTCGGCACCCGGGTGGCCCGGCTGCAGCTGTCGGCGATCCTGAACGAATTGCTCGTCCGCTATCCGCGTCTGAAGATCGACGGTGACGTCGAGTGGACGCAATCCACGTTCATCTCGGGCATCGACCACCTCCCAGTGCGATTGGGGTGACGCGGTGACGAGGGTGCCGGCACACACGCAGTCACTGCCTGCGGTGGCGTTGCGCGCGTTGCCGATGGCCGCGACCGATCCGGACCGTCTCGCAGTGGTGTGTGAGTCGGGGGACTCGCTCACCTACGGCCAGCTTGCCGAGCGTGCGGCCCGACTCGCCGGCGCGCTACGCAATCGCGGTTTGCAGCCCGGCGATGTGGTGGCAGTGGTCGTGGAAAACACTGCTGCGTACTTCGAGATGCTGTGGGCGTGCCGGATGGCAGGGTTGTACTACGCCACAGTGAACACCCATCTCGGCGCGACGGAGATCGCGTTCATCGTCAACGACTCAGGGGCGAGCGCGGTGCTCGCCTCGACGTCGGTGCTGGACGTGGCCCAACTGACGCCGGATCTCATGCCTCGGGTCCGGTACCGGTTGCTTCGTCACGGATCGCATCCGGACTGGGAGGACTACGACACGGCGGTGGCGTCCGCAGCTCCATTGGCCGGCGACACCGACGTCGAGGGCGATCTGCTGCAGTACTCGTCGGGCACCACGGGACGCCCGAAGGGCATCAAACGCCCGCTGCGTCCAGCGCCGACCTCGGCGGCCGAGGACAGGCAGACCTTCATCGTCGGTCTGATCGGCGTCGATACCGACTCGGTGTACCTGTGCACGGCGCCCCTCTACCACTCCGCCCCGAACATCTGGACCATGGCCGTGCTGCGTACCGGCGCGACGGTCGTGTTGATGCAGGCATTCGACCCCGGCCGGGCACTGTCCCTCATCCAGCAGCATCACGTCACACACGGGCAGTTCGTGCCCACCATGTTCACGCGCATGCTCAAGATGCCTGCCCAGGAGCGCGAGGCGTTCGACGTCTCCAGCCTGCGTGGTGTCGTGCACGCGGCAGCCCCGTGCCCGGTGGAGGTCAAGCGGGCGATGATCGACTGGTGGGGGCCGATCGTCTACGAGTACTGGTCGTCCTCGGAGGGTGCAGGCTTCACGTTCCTGTCCTCGCAGGAGTGGCTCGAGCATCCCGGCTCGGTCGGTCGCCCGCTGATCGGCGCGCTGCACATCTGCGATCCGGACGGCGATGAACTACCCATCGGCGAGTCCGGCACCATCTGGGCGGAGGGCGCGACGTTCACGTATCTCAACGATCCCGAGAAGAACGCCGAGACGACCAGTCCGCAGGGTTGGCGCACGGTCGGCGACATCGGCCGGATGGACGAGGACGGCTACCTGTACCTCACCGACCGGGCAAGTTTCACCATCATCTCGGGCGGCGTGAACATCTACCCGCAGGAGTCGGAGAACGTCCTGATCGAGCATCCCCGCGTCTACGACGCTGCGGTTCTGGGAGTTCCGGACGACGACCTCGGCGAGATCACGATCGCCGTCGTCCAACCCGTCGATCCGTCCGAGGCGACCCCCGAGTTCGCCGCGGAACTCACCACGTGGTGCACATCCCGGCTCGCGCGCTACAAGTGCCCGCGGCGCATGTACTTCACCGACGCGCTCCCGCGGTCTGACACGGGCAAGCTGTTCAAGCGCGAACTGCGTGAGCGGGTCGTTCACCATTCAGGGTCGATGACGATCTGACGTACGACAACTCTGATCGTGGGTCGCGCCGCGGGCTGGTGAGGCACGGACAACCCGCTCGGGACCACGGTTCAGGGAGGCGACATGGTTCGACCTGGCGATGACCCCGAGGCCGCTGCGTCCGAGGCGACCGAGACCTCGGCAGCTTCCTGGCGTGATCGCGCGTTGGAACGCTCGTTGCGGGTGGCGCGGGAGAAGGCGATTTCCCGCAGTGATCGTTTCATGGCGACTGCGATGGAGATCTTGCAGGAGACGGGCCGCACCGATTTCACGGTGCAGGAACTCGTCGATCGCTCGCACACGTCGTTGCGTTCGTTCTACCAGTATTTTGCGGGTAAGGACGAGCTCCTGCTGGCCATCCTGGAAGAGCGGATGGCCGATGAGGTCGCGCAGTGGCGATTAGAGATCGCGAATCAGGACGTCCTGACGGCGTTGCGGATCGTGATCACCAGGATCTATGGCGACGCGGCCGAAGACCCGACACTGCGCACCAGTCGCGCACTCGCGACCTACCACCTGGGACTGGTCACCACCCACTTCGCCGACTTCTCGCGGGCGCTGGCACCAGTTGGCCGCTTGATCGCGGACCTCGTCGAGCAAGGCGTCGAAGAGCGCGCCTTGCGGTCCGACCTTCCCTCGGATCGGCTGACCGTCATGGTCATCCAGGCCGTTCTCGGCGCGGCCGTGATGAACGTCGTCAGCGCTGCCCAAACGTTCGAGCCGGCTGCGCAGGCTGAAATCCTGTGGGATTTCTGCCGTGCCAGCCTGGTGGACTCACCCGGCGAGGCGGCGGCGTCCGGGTCTTGAGCGCGGCCGGCCAGGCCGGTCCGCGGTGGCGCCGTCTCGTCGGTACCGGGACCGGCGCTGGGTGCTCACTTGGGAGCGAACCGGAGGGCTCCGTCGATGCGGATCGTCTCGCCGTTGAGGTAGTCGTTGGCCACGATCGACTCGACGAGCGCGGCGTACTCGTCGGGCCGGCCCATCCGACCGGGGAACGGGATGCCCTTGCCATAACGCTCGGTGGCCTGTTCCTCGGTCATCCGGAAGGCCGGGGTGAAGAAGGTGCCGGGGGCGATCGTGACCACGCGGATGCCCAGCGTGGAAAGATCGCGGGCGGCGACGATGGTCATGCCGACGACTCCGCCCTTTGCGGCGGCGTACGGCACCTGTCCGATCTGGCCCTCGAACGCGGCGATACTGGCGGTGGTGACGATGACCCCGCGACCGCTGCCGCCGACCACGCCATGCTTGGCCATCTGGGCGGCGGCGATACGCAGGACGTTGTAGGTGCCGGTGAGGTAGGAGGCGATGGTCGCCTCGAACCCGGCTAGCGGGAGCGGCTCGCCGTCGCGGTTGACCAGGCGTCCGGCGAGGACCGGCCCGCCGTGAGCAGCGACGGCCACCCGGAGCGGGGCAAGAGCTGCGGCCGCGGCCGCAGCCGCAGCGAGTTCGTCGCTGGAGCCGATGTCGGTGCGGCGGTAGACGACCCCATCACCGAGTTCCTCGGCCAGCGCGGCACCCTTCTCGTCCGACACGTCGGCGATCACCACTGCCGCCCCGGCGGCAGCCAGGCGGCGGACGGTCGCGCCGCCGAGGCCGCCAGCGCCTCCGGTCACCAGCGCGCTTGCTCCTGCGAGTTCCATCCGACTCCCCAGTGCAGAAATAGAGAACGCCGTTACCGTACCGGAGTATGCGACGCGCCCGGAGGTCCGTGCCCGGAGGTCGCTACGAAAGCATCTCGAGAGACCCCAGGTCGCGGATGGCGGTGCACGATCGGGTGGCCATGGCGAGGAACATCGCATCGATGGCGGCGCTGCGTTCCCCGGTTGTCGCGTAGGCGGAGCCCAATGTCGTGATCATTGGACCCTGCAGCTGGCCGAGGCGGTAGTCCTCGAAGCACTGATCGGCGGCATAGCCGGTGACGCCCTGAGTGACGAGGTCGGCGTGGTAGATGTCGACGATTGCCTGCTCGCTGGCCCGGCGGACCTCGATCTCGAGGCTGGTGCCCAGCAGATACGCGACATCACGAGCGCCCGGCCCGACCGCGAGGGTCTGCCAGTCGAGGGCGATGACCTGGCCGTCGGGGTGGAACATGAGGTTGTCGAGTCGGTAGTCGCCGTGCACCACGGTGAACGGGGCGGTGGCGGCGCTCAGCCAGGTCTGCGTGGCCGCGGCCGCTGCGCGCAGAACCGTTGCGACGTCGGCGTCGAGTCGGTTGCCCATGTGGGTGACGAACTTCTCCGTGGCAGCGACCTGCGTCGCGGCGATCATCGCCGCATGCTTCGCGTCGACCTGTCTCAGGAAACGGTGCTCGAGGAGCGTCGGATCGTTCCAGCGAGGGGCGTGCAGGCGCGCGACGTTGCGAACGGCGGTCGTCGCCTGCTCGACTGTGCAGCCGTTGGCCTGAACGCCGGGCACGGCCGGCGTGAGATCCTCGAGCAGGAGCGCGAAGATGGTCCGGTCGTCACTGATCGCCGCGTTCCAGCAGGTCGGCGCACGCACGGAGACCGTCGGCGCGATGTGCTGGTAGAAGCCGACCTCCTTCTCGTAGCCGTGGACCACGCTGACGCGTGCTGATGGGTCCTCGGCAGCGAGCTTGGCGACCAGCCGATCGGGTCCGGCGGCACCGTCGGCGTAGTCGATGGTCAGGCGGTAGGTGGTGCCGATCTGGCCGGTGCCGATGCGCTGGGCACTGACGTCGATGACTTTCACCTCATGGCCGGGTTGCGACAGGGCGGCCGACAGCCATTCCGGGGTAATGTCCGCGATTGTCTCGGCGAGCATCGATCCAGTCCTCATCGGCCGGGGTTCGGCTCGGCATCGTCGAAGCGGCCGGCTGGTCGGATCGCGTGGTATGCCTTGACGACCGGGGTCAGATCGTTGGGGGTTGCCCCGTGCATGATCACGCCGTCGACCCCGAGGTCGAACTGGCGCAGCACCCGCGCCGCGCAGTGCTCGGGCGATCCGACAGCGGCCGGCTCGAGCCATTCGTCGGGCAACACCGAGGCGATGTGCTGCAGCGTCGCGGTGTCGGCTACCTGGTCGATGGAGCCCTTGACATTCGCGACGATCGGATCGCTGCGGAACCGTTGGAGCGCCTGCGGGTCCCAACCGTTGGTCTTGACCATGAGGTCGCCGTAGCCCTGCAGGTAGGAGCCGAGGCGGCCGACGGTCTTCTTGAGCCGAACGTCTTCCGGCAGCCCGTCGTGCACGGTCGCGTAGCACGACCAGATGCGTACGGACTGCGGGTCTCGGCCGGCTCGTTCGGCTGCCGAACGGACGGTATCGACGCACCGTCGGACCGTCTCGTCGGTGAAGAACGTGTGCAGCACGACCATGTCCATTACGCGGCCGCACAGGGCCAGCGAGTTCGGGCCGAACGCGGTGAAGCCGATCGGGATGTCCTCGTCGAAGGAGGAATCCAGATACAGCGCGGGGTACTTGCCCGCCGGCCCGTCATGACCGATCACCGTTTCGCCGCGGAACAGTCGACGCATCAGCCCGACGAAGTCCTCCACCTGCGCCGTGGTGATCCGCCGGACGCCGAAGGCGTCGAACTGCCTGTCGATGCCTCGCCCGAGGCCGAGGGTGAATCGGCCACCGGTGAGCCGGTGCATCGTCGTGGCGTAGGACCCGGTGACGACCGGGTGACGGGTGTTGTGGTTCGTCGCCGCCGTTGCGATGCCCATCGAGCGCGACGTCGCCGCCGCCGCGCCGGAGAGGGTGACGGCCTCCTTGACGTTGAACCGTTCTGAGATGAAGGCGCTGCCGAAGCCGAGGGCCTCGGCGGTCGGGATCTCGTCGAGCAGTTCGGCCGGTGACTTCGGCGCGCCGGCCAGTGTGTAGAACCCCAGTTCGTTCAGTTGGGTCACGTGGCTGTCCCTTCGTCGCGCACGGTGTGCAGATTCAGCTCGGACGGTCGCGCAGGCCGTCGGCGGTGATGAACCGGCAGCGTCGGGAGGCGATACGCCAGCCGTGCGCCGTCCGCACCAGTTCGTCATCGTAGACAGCGCCCCGGGACTCGCCGTTCGCGCTGTCGACAAACAGCAGGTTCTGCTGGGTGCGTGCGCGATCACCGTCGACCTCGATGACCGGGGGACCGCCGAGGTGCAACCCCCGCGGTGCACCGGAGAGCATCCGACGTAGCCCGTCGTGGCCGCTGAAGATACGGCCGTAGACGGAGTAGGTCGCGTCGGCAGTGAACAGGACGACCCAGCTCTCGACGTCGTCCCGGTCGAGGTACAGGCAGTAGCGGGCGAGCAGGTCGCGGATCGCGACGTCGTCGTCGACTGGTGAGGGCACCACGGTCACGCCCGGGGAAGACCGAGGAGTTGGCGGCCGATCAGCCCGCGCAGGATCTCCGACGCGCCGCCCGAGATGGTCAGCGCGCGACTCCAGAGGAAATTCTGGTACCAGCGCTCGGCGACCTCCAGACCGGCGTCGTCAATCGACGCGGCGGAGGCGAGCAACTCGAGGGCCGACTCGCACAGCGCCACCTGCACTTCGGTGTAGGCCAGCTTGGCCAGCGGTCCGTCGCTCGGGTGCTCGGCGTCGATGAGGATCCGCTCGACCGTGTCGCGCACGATCAGCTTGGCCTGCTCCACCTCGGCCAGCGCCGTCGCGAGTTGATGGTGGATGTCCTCATGGTCGATCGCCGCGGACCCGTCGGGCAAGCGGGCCGCCCGGGCCAGGGCGACGAGGTCGGCGAACAGCATCTCGAGCAGCACCGAGTTCGCTCCGACGAACGCCCGTTCCGAAGCGAGGCCCGAGGTGACGACCTGCCAGCCGCCGTCGACCGCGCCGAGCACCTGCTCGGGTCCGAGCCGCACGCCGTCGAGAAACACCTCACAGAACTCCGCATACCCGGTCATCTCCCGGATCGGGCGTACGTCGAGCCCCGGCAGGTCCATCGGCACGACAAACGCGGTGAGGCCGGCGTGCCGGTCGACCGTCGGGTCGGTGCGGGCCAGGAGCAGACCCATGTCCGCCCACTGCGCGTCCGTGCTCCAGACCTTCTGGCCGGTGACCAGGAAGTCGTCGCCGTCGCGATCCGCCCGGGTGCGCAGCGACGCCAGGTCGCTGCCCGCGTCCGGCTCGCTGAACAGCTGGCACCAGATGTGCTCGCCGCGGCGGATACGCGGCAGCAGCTGTGCCTTCTGCGCGGGGCTGCCGAAACCGAGGACCGCGTGGCTGGCCAACATGACCTGGTCCAGGGGGCGGTAGGCCCGGGCGCGGATGAGCTCCTCCATCAGGATGAGGTCGTGCATCGCCTGGTGGTCGGGCCGCCCGCCCCACTCGACCGGCCAGCCGGCGCCGAGGTACCCGGCTTCGTACAGCGAACGCAACCACCGGCGGATCCGCACCTCCTCGGCCTTGTCGAGTGGCACCCGGACGCCTTCCTGGCGCAGGGGCGGGGCGCCCTGTGCGATGAAGGCCCGCACCTGTGCGCGATAGGTGTCGAGGTCAGCGCTCACTGGCCCACCCCTCCGACCGGGCCAATGCCGCCATGGCCCGGCGCGGATTGGCACCCAGGACGGCGTCGTGCTGGGCGCGGCGTTCATACAGGTGCAGACCGTGCTCCCAGGTGAAGCCGATGCCGCCGGTGAGCTGCACGAGGTCGTGCAGGATATACACCGAACGCGAGCTGACGGACAGCTCGGCGAGCGTGACGTGCCGGTCCGCGTCGGGTGCTCCGTCCTGCAGCAACCGCGCCGCCTCGGTCACCACGAGGGCCAGGCCCCGGACCCGGACCGTGTGGTCGACCAAGCGGTGCTGCACCGCCTGGAACCCGCCGATCACCCGCCCGAACGCCTGCCGCTGCGCGCTGTAGGCGACGGCACGATCGAGCGAGCGCTGCAGCCCGCCCAGTGCGTCGGCGGCCAGTAACAGCCGAAACAGCGCAGCGGGGTCGACCGGCAGGCTGAGGCGGCGGACGGTGCCGAGATCGACAGTGATGTCCCCGCACGACCGGGTGACGTCGAAGGCCGGTCGCGATGAGCGGATCGACCAGGTCGACGGATCGGTCAGCAGGCGCAGTGCGCCGTCGCTGTCGAGCACCACGAGCGCGTCGGCCTCCGCCGCGCCGTCGACGGTGCGCGTAATGCCACTCCGGACGTCGAGCCGGCCGAACGCGCAGACACGCTCGCCGGCGAGAAGTCCGGTCAGCACCTCTGCGGCTGCCGGATCGTCGGCGTGGGCCAGCGCGTACGCGCTGGCGCTGATGCCCGCGTATGGGGCCCCGTGCAGAGCCCCGCCGAGTTCGATGGCGGCGCCGACCGCCGCATCGACACGAAACCCGAACCCGCCGCGGTGCTCCGGTACGCACAAGCCGACGAGGCCGAGGTCGGCCAGCGCCGACCAGCTGCTACGCCACTGCGCGTCGAGCACCGGAGGTGCATCCTGTTTGGGTATGCGCAGCGCACCCCGCAGCGCCTCGCGCAATTGCTGGGTGTCGTCGGACGTAGGAGCGCTCAGTGCTGGCTCTTTTCGATTTCGGCGTCGGAGTCGATAATGTCATGCACGGGTGTCGAGCGTCCAGAACACGAGCACGGCGCCGCTGCCAAGATCAACTTTCCAGTCCTCGGTCCGGGAGCCGCCCAATGCCTGTCGACATGTCGTCGTTGCGGCCCGTACCCGCCGAGATCGCGGCGGGGTACCGAGCACGGGGCTTCTGGACCGACGACAGTCTCGGTGACGTCGTGGCAGCGGGCCTGCGGGCAGCCGCCGGGCGGCGCTTCACGGTCTATTCCGCTGTCCACCCGTGGACCGGGACTCTCGCGGACGTCGACCGGGCCGCGCGGGCCCTGGCCCGATCACTTCGCGCCCGCGGCGTGGGCGTCGGTGACGTCGTCGTCGCCCAACTTCCGAACTGGGTCGAAGCCGGGATCACGTTCTGGGCAGCAGCGTATCTCGGCGCGGTGGTTGTTCCTGTCGTTCAGTTCTACGGCCCGAAAGAGGTCGAGTACATCCTCGACGTGACGCAGCCCGCCGTCATCGTGACCGCCGACCAGTTCGGCCGTTCGGACTTCCTCGGTATGTACGACAGCCTGCTCGCCGGGCGTCCGGCCGACTGGTTGGTCGTTCGATCGTCATCACGGCCGTTGCCGGCCCGGGCCACGGACTTCGCGGCGTGGTGCGTGGGCGACCCGATCGACGTCCAGGGCGGTATCGACCCTGACTCGCCGGCTTTGATCGGATTCACGTCGGGCACGACGCGCGATCCGAAGGGTGTCGTCCACTCACACCGCACCATTGCGTTCGAGGCTCGCCAGCTCACGCTGCTGGCTAACCCGCAGCCGGTGATCACCGGGACACCGGTGGGCCACATGATGGGCATGCTCAACGCCTTCCTCCTGCCGATCGTCAGTCCCAGGCCGGTACACCTGATCGACGTGTGGGATCCGGGCGAGGTGCTCAAGACGATGCTCGCAGAGGGGCTGTGCGCCGGTGGCGGCGCCACCTATTTCCTCACCAGCCTGCTGGACCATCCGGACTTCCGGAAGGAGCACCTCGCCTGGATGCCCTCCATGGGGCTGGGCGGTTCGCCGGTGCCGGAGGCGGTGGCCGAGCGGGCCGAGGCGCTGGGCATCCGGGTGCACCGGTCGTACGGCAGCACGGAGCACCCGTCGGTGACCGGCTCGTTCTCGTCTGAACCGGCGGCCAAGCGCCTGCGCACGGATGGGCACGCCCTGCTCGGCGTCGAGCTCCGACTGGAGGCCGACGGGCAGATCCTCACCCGGGGACCGGACCGTTTCCTGGGCTACACCGACCGAGAACTCAGCGCAGCATCGATCGACGACGACGGCTGGTACCGCACGGGCGACGTCGGTGTTCTCGACGAGGACGACTACCTCACGATCACGGACCGGGTGTCCGACGTCATCATCCGCGGTGGCGAGAACATCAGCGCGCCGGAGGTCGAGGATCTGCTCCTGCGGCTGCCGGGGGTCGCCGAGGTCAGCGTCGTCAGTGCGCCCGACGCCCGCCTCGGCGAACACGCTGCCGCGGTGTTCCGCCTGTACGCCGGCGAGCAGCTGCCGACCCTGGCCGACGTTCGCGAGCACCTCGCGCGCCTCGGCCTCGCCCGGCAGAAGTGGCCGGAGTCGATCTATGTCGTGGCAGAGTTTCCACGCACCCCGTCCGGCAAGGTACAGAAGTTCCGCCTGCGCGAGCAGGTGCGCACCGGCGTGCTCACGCCGGCGCAGTCGTAAGTGCTCATCGACAAGGAGCCAGCGTTGGCCGCGTACCGATTCGTCACCTACGAGACGCTCGACGACGGGCGCATCGCCCGCATCATGCTCAACCGTCCCGAGGCCCGCAACGCGCAGAACAGGGGGATGCTCGTCGAACTGCACGAGGCCTTCCTGCGCGCCGAAGCCGACGATGCGGTGCGCGTGGTGATTCTCGGCGGTGTCGGTCCGATGTTCACCTCCGGCCACGACGTCGGGTCGAAGGTGTCGATGGAGGAGGTGCAGACGCACCCGTCCTGGCAGGTGAACGGCGGTACGCGCAAGGGTGCCGAGCGGCTGATGCTGCAGGAATGGCATCACTACTTCGACAACACCAGGCGGTGGCGGAACCTCCGCAAGATCACGATCGCGCAGGTGCAGGGGAGCGTGTACGCCGCCGGCCTCATGCTCATGTGGGCCTGCGATCTGATTGTCGCGGCGGACGATGCGACCTTCGCCGACGTCGTCGGGACCCGATTGGGCATGTGCGGGGTGGAGTACTTCGCTCACCCGTGGGAATTGGGGCCGCGCAAGACGAAGGAACTGATGCTCACCGGCGACTCGCTGTCGGTCGACGAGGCCTACGCACTCGGCATGGTGTCGAAGGTGTTTCCCCGTGACGACCTCGCCGAGAAGACCGTGGAATTCGCCCGGCGGATCGCCGCGGTCCCGACCATGACCGCGCTGCTGATCAAGGAATCGGTGAACCAGACCGTCGACAACATGGGGTTCCACAACGCGCTGAACGCATGTTTCACCCTGCACGAACTGAACCATTCGCACTGGGCGCAGATCCACGACAACCGCTGGCCGATTGCGGCCGAGGAGGACGGCGTCGTGAACTGGCGCAGTGCGCCACCGGTCGTTCCGGCAGTCAAGGACCAGGTGCGGGCCGAGGAGTAACCGGCCCTACAGTCCGGCTCCAGCGGGCGGTCGGTCGGCGAGCCACCGTGCGCGCAGTTCGCGGCGCAGCACCTTGCCCGACGGCAGCCGCGGCACGGAGTCGACGACCACGACTTCGCGCAGCTGCTTGTAGGACGCCAGAGCGTCGGCGACGAGCGCGCGCAGATCGGCCGGGTCGACTTCGTGGGCGGGGTCGAGTTGCACCGCGGCGACGGGCACTTCGCCGGCCCGCTCGTCCGGCACGCCGAAGACCGCGCAGTCGAGCACGCCCGGATGCGTGAGGACCACGCCCTCCAGCTCGGCGGGTGCCACCTGGAAACCGTTGACCTTGATCAGTTCCTTCGATCGGTCGGTGAGGTAGACCCAGCCCGCCTGGTCCTGCCGGCCGACGTCACCGGTGCGGTACCAGCCGTCGTGGAATGCGTCGCGGTCGGCGTCCGGGGGCAGGTAGCCCGCCATGACCGACGGGCTGCGCACCTCGAGCTCACCTGTGGCGTCCGGTGCGACCGGTCGGCCGGTCTCGAGGTCCACGACCCGGATCTCGACGTCCCTCGCGGGCAGGCCCACCGAGTCCAGGCGCCACGCCGAGGGGTCGTGCACCGGATTGGCCGTGAGCAGCGGCACCTCGCTTGCGCCGTACGCCGTGAGGAACCGCACGCCGGTCCGCGCGGTGACGCGCCGGGCCACGCTCTCGGTGACCGGCGTTGCGCACCACATGATGTAGCGCAACGACGAGAGGTCGTAATCCTCGAGCGAAGGATGGTTGGCCATCGCCAGCGCGATCGGTGCGACCGCCATCTCCAATGTCATGCGCTCGGACTCGATGCACCGCAGTTGCTCGTCCAGGTCGAACCGCGGGTGCAGGCGCACGGTGGACCCGGCCCGGACGGCGGCGAGCAGATTGAGGAGCCCGAGGATGTGTGACGGCGGGGTCGCGATCTGGAAGCGGTCCTCGTTCGTGAGGCCGAGGGCGGCGACCCAGTCGGCTGTCGCGGCACCGATCGACCGGTGCGTATGGCGCACGACCTTGGGCATGCCGGTGGTGCCGGAGCTGAACACGTACACGGCGTCCGCGGTGGGGTCGACGCGCGCCGGCGCAATCGGATCCGGCAGCTCACCGAGAGCATCGACGTCGATGACGGCGTGCTGCCCGAGTTCGCCGGCGAGCAGTGCCGTCGCCGGCCCGTCCGTCACGGCGTGCCGCGGCGTGGTGAGCCGGAGCGCGTGACGTACCTCGGTCGTCCGCCAGGCCGGGCTGAGCAGCACTGCTACCGCGCCACGCGTGCTGATCGCGTGTACCGCGACGGCGAAGTCGACCCGGTTGGTCATCATGACAGCCACCCGGTCGCCACGGCCGACCCCCAGCTCGGCCAGCTGAGCGGCAAACGACCCGACCCGACGGTGGAGATCGGCGAACGACCATGCCCGCTCGCCCGCCCGCACCGCGATGTGCTCGCCGGCGCTGGCTGCAGCCTCGGCCAGGGCAGCGTGCAGGGCGACCGGGTCGACCGGTCCGTCGGTCAGCACCGGCCAGTCGGTCACCACGGTGCAGCGAGCTGTTCAGCCACCTGGGAGGGCACCTCCGAACGCGATGTCGACGTCGATACAGTGGGTTCATGAGGGGTGCGGTGGCCGACGAGCTGGCGATTCGTGGTGTGCTGGCGCGGTATTGCCAGCACTGCGACGACGGCGACTTCGACGCTCTGATCGGGCTGTTCGCGCCGGACGGTTCCTTTGCCTACGGCGGTCGCGTCGTGAGCGGTCGAGACGCGCTGCGCGAGTATTTCGAGCAGGTGCAGGCGCCCAGTCGGCGCGGCAAGCACCTCACGACCAACGCGATCGTGCAACTCCGGGGGGATCGCGCCGTGGTGAGTTCGGACTGGGTGTTCCTGGTGTTGGTCGACGGTCGGCCAACGCCTCGCCTGGCCGGTCGCTATCGCGACGAAGTCGTGCACGTCGACGGAACCTGGCAGATCGAGCGCCGCGACGTCACACCGATGGTCGCGCCACCCCCCGGCTGAAGCCGGCGTCACCACGTGCCGGCGGCCATTGCGGCGGTGGTGATCCGCGGGGCGCTGCCGCCTTCCCGCAGCCATGAGCCGAGATCGTGGGTGAGTTCTGCCGACGAGCCGAGCAGCCCGTCGAGCAGCAGCACGCGACTGTGGTGATGGTGGTGATCGTGCTCGGCGGTGAAGCCGATGCCGCCGAGCACCTGAAGCGAACGCTCGCAGGCCCGGCGGCCGTTGCGGCCGGCCAGTGCCTTGACGATCTCGTCGTAGCGCTCGGGCGCCTCGTCGTCGAGCCACAGGGCCTGACGCAACACGGCGGCAAGCGCCACACAGTCGGTGCGGGCGAGGGCGAGCAGGTGCCGCACGGCCTGGAACCGCCCGATCGGCTCGCCGAACTGTTCGCGGGTCTTGGCGTAGTCGACAGCCAGGTCGACCGCGCCTTCGGCGGCACCGAGAATCTCGGCCGCCAGCGCGATGCGGCCGAGCCCGGCGCTGCGCCGGCGTGCCCGTACCGCGTCGACGTCGTTGATGTCGACCTTCGTCGCCGGGCTGTCCAGGTCGATCCGGGAGATCACCAGGCGGCCGGGGACATCGAGACGGTCAAGGCGGATCTCATCGCCGTCGAACAGCGTCAGGCCGTGCCCCGGCCGGTCGACGAGCACCGACCTCCCGGAGGTGTCGTCGAACACGATGGCCGACGTGTCCCGCCGACGCGACGCGCTCAGCACCGCGACGACGACGCTGCCCGGCGCGGCGCCGAGCGCATCAAGGTACGGCTGGGCGAGCAGCGCGCCGAGCGCGGGGGAGCTGGCGAGCTCGTGTCCTTGGGCCCGCAGCAGCGCGAACACCGCAAAGCGGGTGGCACGGTCGTCGAGCTGGCTCAACAGGTCCCACCAGTCGAGCGCATCGATGGCCGCGGCGCCGCCGCCGGAGCGCATCGCCTGCCGCGCGACGGCGACGAATTCGTCGGCGGAGTCGTCGATCGGTGAGGTCACGACAAGCCGTCCCTCGATAGGCGGTGCGGGCCCACCGGGGGGCGGCGCCGGGAGCCGGAGGCGGCCCGATGGAGCACCGTCATGGCAGCCGCAGGATCTGCTTGGCGATCGTCTCCAGCTGCATCTGCTGCGAGCCGCCGTACACGGTGACGATGCGGGAGAACAGGTACTCCTGGCGTCGGACGGCGACCTCGTCGTCGTCCAGGTCGATGGTCAGCTCGGGTTCCGTGCACAGGATCCAGTCGTTGATCGACTGCTCGGCCGCGCACAACAGCAGCTTGGTGAAAGTCGCCTTCGGGCCGAGGGGGCGGTGGGCGGCGTGCGCCTCGACGGCGGCGTGCGCCGCCGCGCTGACCGCGACCGTGTCGAGCAGGGCGTTGCCGAGCGCGGTGTCGTCGGCCGCGGCGCCCAGTGGCAGACCTGCCTGCAGGTACTCGTACAGGAAGCACTGCCGGAACCAGGCGAACGTGCCTCGCTCGTGGCTGAGGATGTGCATGGCGACGGCCCAGCCTCCGTCGACCTCGCCGACGATCCGACCGGCCGGAACCGGCACATCGTCGAACGTGACCTCGGTGAGTTCGTTGTTGCCGTTCGCCTGCTCGATCGCCCGCACCTCGACACCGGGATCGCGAAGATCGACTGCGAAGGCGGTCAGGCCGCGATGACGTGATTCGGGCGTGCCCGTGCGGGCGAGCACGAGGCACCACGTTGCGTGCGTCGCCCAGCTGGTCCAGATCTTGCGGCCGTTGACGGCGAATCCGCCGTCGACCGGCCTCGCGGTGGTCCGTACGGTGGCCAGGTCCGACCCGGCCTCTGGCTCGGAAAAGCCCTGCGCCCAGAGTTCGTCGCCGGCCAGGAACGCGGGCAACGCGTGCGATACGAATTCCGCTCGCCCGAGTTCGACCAGCGTCGGCATCAGGACCTCGAGATGCTCGAACAGTTCCATGCCCGGGACCCTGTGGCGGGCGAGCAGGTCCCACATAGCGGCGCGATGAGCGATCGTGCCGCCCAGCCCGCCGACTGCGGCCGGCCACCCGTAGCGCGACCAGCCGGCGTCATACAGCACCCCCATCAGCGCCCGCATCGCCGCGATCCGGTCGCGCTGCGCGCGCATCGCGACGGTGACCGCAGCCAGTGTGGCCGGGTTCGCGCCCAGCCACGAGCCGAGCCGGTCGCTGTACTCCTGCACGTCGAGCAGCGGATCGGCGCTCGCCGGCTCCTGGTGCAACGACGTCGGCGTCACAGGCAGCCGCTCCTCGGGATCGACGCAGTGCCGCACTGACCGCCTCGCACTTGCGCTGACATTGACGTCAATATAGAAACATAGGGCAGAGTGGCGCAATGGGGCGTGCGTCGACTTGCCGAGCATCGACGCTCCGGTCACGGCTGTCGGCCCGGGTCGGCGCCATGAGGAGGCAGTGTTGACCCAGGTCGCCTTCGCGCCGGACGTCTTCACCTGGCCGGCGCAGGATCCACAGCTGATCGGTGGCCGCTGCGGCGAGTGCGCGGCGGTGGCGTTTCCACGCGGAGCCTCCTGCTCGCGCTGCGGATCGACGATGATCGAGACGCACCTGCTGCCACGCCGCGGAACGCTGTACACCTTCACCACGCAGGACTTCCTGCCGAAGGAGCCCTACGCGAGTGGTGAGACCCCCGAGACCTTCAAGCCGTACGGTGTCGGTCTGGTGCAGCTCGGCGGCGAGGTCCGGGTCGAGGGACGGCTCACCGAAAGCGATCCCGGCAAGCTGCGCATCGGGATGGACGTCCGGCTGGCCGTCGTCCCGTTCCGCACCGATCCGGACGGGACCGAGATCATGACTTACGCGTTCGAGCCGGCCTGAGGGCGAGGGACTGACACGAAGATGAGCCGCACCCAAGCCGTAGAAGCGAGTGAGGTTTCGGTGTTGTTATGCGCCGATCGGGTCGAATCGGATGGTCAGGCCGAGGCTGTTGGCTTCTTTGGTCATCCGTCGGATGGCTCGTTGTGGATCGCGTTTGGTGAAGTAGTCGGCGCCGAGGTCGTGGAACGGGACGTGGTTGTGCAGGACGTGCCAGATCGCGATGACGATCTTGTGCATGACGGCGACCAAGGCCCGTTGTGCGCCACGGCGGGCGGCGACGCGACGGTAGTAGACGGCGTAGTAGGAGTCCTTGCCTCTGATCGCGGACATGGCCGCGGTGCCGAGGACTCGTTTGAGGTTGGCGTTGCCGTGGCGGGTGTGGCCGGACTTGTTGACGCCGGCCGATTCGTTCATGCCCGGGCACACCCCGATCCAGGAGGCCAAGTGCCCGGCGCTGGCGAAGAAGTCCATGTCACCACCGGTCTCGGCGATCACGATCTCGGCGGCCGATCGGCCGATGCCGGGGATGGTGTCGAGGTGGTCCAGGTCCTGATCGCTGGCCAGCTCGGTGACGATGCCGGCGACCCTGGCGTCCAGCACGATGACGAGTTGGGCCAGGTGGTCGATCTGGTCCAGCAGGTGCCGGCACATCCAACTGTGATGTGCGGTGAACTCGCCGTCCAGAGCGGTGACCAGTTCGGAGATCTTTCGGCGGGCACCGGCGACGGTGAGTTCAGCCAACACGTGCGGGTCGCGTTCACCGGCGATCAGCGCCTCCAGGATCCGGCGGGAGCTGACGCCGGTCACGTCGGACAGCACGCTGGTCAGCTTCAGGCCGGTGTCTTCGAGTTCCTTCTCCAGCCGTTGGATCTCTCGGCCCCGGTCGGCAGCGAGTTCGGTGCGGCGGCGGGTCACGTCGCGCAGTTCCCGGATCTCGCGGGGCGGCACGAACGAGCCCATGACCATGCCCGAGGAGCCCGCGCGGGCCAGGAACGCCGCGTCGGACGGGTCGGTCTTGCGGCCCCGGATGCCGCGCAGATGCGAAGGATTGACCAGCATCATGTTCAGCCGCGGCTGCAGCAGGTAGTACACCGAGCGCCAGTAATCCGAGGTCGCCTCGAGCACCACTACCTCGACGCGGGCCTCAAGCAGCCAGTCCAGCAGCCTGCGCAGCTCAGGCATCGTCGTGTCGAACCGTTCCGTCTGCAGCGACCACGTGCCGGCGCGTTTCGGGTTCGGCGTCCGGATGCAGGCCACCAGGAACCGCTTGCCCAGGTCCAACCCGGCCGATCGCACGTAGAGGACCTCGTCATGCACCACGCGTTTGCTCATTCCGTCCGCCCTTTCCCTCAAACCGACAACGACCACGGGCCGTCCGGAGGGATCAGGGAAGGAAAAGAAACTGACACACGCGCTCTGGCGGCGACCATCGGTCACCTGGACGCAAACCGTAGTCCCCGAACAGACCCCCGTCGCCAAGCTGACATTCGAGCTCACACGGCATCACAGGCCTACCGGCTTACCGGACGCCCCGCACCCACATCTTCCCGCCCCCGTGGCGACCGCGCAGCTGCCGGAGGTTGCTGACATGGACGACGTCGCGATCATCGGCGTGGGGCTGCACCCGTTCGGCCGCTTCGGCGCGAAATCGGCGATCCAGATGGGGGCAGAGGCCGTGCGCGCTGCCTGCACGGACGCGGGCGTCGCCTGGCGCGACGTCCAATTCGCCTTCGGCGGCAGCGCTGAGGTGGACAATCCGGACGCCGTCGTCGGACTGCTCGGGTTGACCGGGATCCAGTTCATGGACGTCTACAACGGCTGCGCGACGGCGGCGACCGCCTTGCAGCTGGCCGCCGAGACGATCCGCTCCGGGAAGTACGACATCGGCGTCGCGGTCGGCATGGACAAGCACCTGCCCGGCGCGTTCACCGCCGACCCGGTCCATTACGGGGCGCCGCCATGGTACGGCGAGCAGGGCTTGTTCCTGACCACGAAGTTCTTCGCCATGAAGATCAACCGATACATGCATGACTACGGCATCTCCCACGCGACGCTCGCGCGGGTCCCAGCCAAGGCGTTGCGCAACGGTGCCCTGAACCCGAACGCGTTCCGCCGCACCCCGGTCTCGGAGGAGGAGATCCTGGCTTCGCGGATGCTCAACTACCCGCTGCGGCAGTTCATGTTCTGCTCGCCGGACGAAGGTGCTGCCGCCGTCGTGCTCTGTCGCGCCGACATCGCCCACCGCTACACGAGCAAACCCCTCTACCTGCGGGCCTCGACCCTGCGGACCCGCCGCTACGGCGCGCACGAGGTGCACAGCTCCTGGGCGGCCGTCGACACCGACGCGGCCCCGACCGTCTACGCCTCGCGAGCGGCGTACGACGCGGCCGGCATCGGTCCGCAGGACGTCGATGTCATTCAGTTGCAGGACACCGACGCCGGGGCCGAGATCATCCACATGGCCGAGAACGGCTTCTGCGCGGACGGCGAGCAGGAGAAACTCATCGCCGACGGCGCCACCGAGATCGGTGGACGCATGCCGATCAACACCGACGGCGGCCTGCTGGCCAACGGTGAGCCCATCGGCGCCTCTGGCTTGCGGCAGGTGTACGAGCTCACGCTGCAGCTACGTGGTCTTGCCGGCGACCGCCAGGTGCCCGGCTCGCCGAAGGTGGGATATGCACAGCTGTACGGAGCTCCCGGAACGGCCGGGGTGTCGATCCTGACGAGTTGACAAGTCGCTGCGGCTCGCCGGCGCAGGCGGCATGGGACGGGCCTGCGGTATCACCGCAGGCCCGTTGCTACCTGATCAGACAGCGGCGTCGACCGCGACGTTCATCAGCCGGGCGAGGTTGCCACCCATGATCTTCCGGACGAGGTCCTCGGGGAGATGGCCGAGTTCGTCGATGAACTTACGCGGCTCGGCCAAACCTTCGGGGTGCGGGTAGTCCGAGCCGAACAGCACCCGGTCGGCGCCGATGAGGTCGGCGAGCGAGCCGAGATCTTCCTCCCAGAACGCGCTGATGTGGACGTTGCGCTTGAGTACCTCGACCGGGTCCTCGGCGAATTCCTGCGGCTTCTTCTTGTACGCGCTCTTGAGGCTGTCCATGAGCGGACGCACCCAGGTGCTGCCGTTCTCGATGACGGCGACCTTCAGCGCCGGGAAGCGGGACAGCGCGCCGTGCGCGATCAGTGAGGCGACGCTGTCCTCGATCGGGCGCCACATCTGCAGCATGCGGAAGGCCATCGGCTGGAACGGGAGGAACTCGGTGTCGCCGCCGGTCCAGTCGTTGACGTACCGGTCATAACCGCTGTCGGAGGAGTGCAGGGTCACGAGGACGTCATGCTCGACGACCTTCGCCCAGAACGGGTCGAACTCCGGCAGCGCGAACGACCGCATCCCCCGGTAGCCCGGCACCGGAGCCGGCCGGATGAGGACCGCGCGAGCGCCGCGCTCGACGACCCACTCGAGCTCCTCGATCGCCTTCTCGACGATCGGCAAGGTGATGACCGGGGTGCTGAAGATGCGGTCCTTGTAGTTGAACTGCCAGGTCTCGTAGATCCACTGGTTGAGCGAGTGGATCACGACGTGCATGGCTTCCGGGTCGTCGCGCAGACGCTCCTCGATGAGGCTGGCCAGCGTCGGGAACATGAGCGTTCGGTCGATGCCCAGCTCGTCCATCAGCTCCAGCCGAGGTGCGGGCTCGCGGAACCCAGGCGGTGACTGGACCGACCTGCCGGAGTACTCCTTGATGCTCAAGCCGTCGGGGTTGCCGTGGCGGTAGTACTCCTCCCACGCGCCGGGGCGGGCGACGTATTCGAAGGTCGGGTTCGGGATGTAGTTGCTCACCCGGTCCTTGACCATGATCTTGGTGCGGCCGTCGATCTCGACGTACCTGACCAGATTCTTGTAGCGGTCAGGGAGGAACTTCGTCAGCGCGTCTCGCGTCTCGTAGAAGTGGTTGTCCGCGTCGAAGATGGGCACGTGCATGTCCGGCCCCTTTCCGTGTGGCGAGCTCGGTGTTCCCGGCGACCGGCCGACTCGGGTCAGATCACGGTCAACAGTTATCATAGTTGACGTCGAAATCGAAACCAACCTTCCCGGAGCCGTGATCACCTTGTCCGAGGCGTCCGCGTCCGAGCTGTTGATCGAGGCGGAAGGCCCGGTACGGATCGTCGTGCTGAATCGCCCCGAGGCCCTCAACGCTGCCGATCCGGCACTGCACTCCAGGCTCGCCCACGTATGGCGCGAACTCGACGACGACCCCGCAGTCCGCGCGATCGTGCTCACCGGCGCCGGCGAGGCGTTCTCGGCCGGCGGCGACGTGAACCTGCTCGACGCAATGGTCCGGGACCCGGCGTTGCGGGCCGCGATCATGGCCGAGGCGGCGGAGATCGTGCGCGCCATGACGTCGGTACGCGTGCCCATCGTGGCCGCGGTGAACGGTCCGGCCGTCGGTCTCGGCTGCAGCCTGGCCGCGATGAGCGACATCGTGCTCATCGAGGAGCACGCCTACTTCGCCGATCCGCATGTCGCCCTCGGGCTCGTCGCTGCCGACGGTGGCGCGTTGACCTGGCCACTGCTGACCAGCCTCCTTCGCGCGAAGGAGTACATCCTGCTCGGCGAACGCCTGGCTGCGGAGCAGGCGGTGGCACTCGGGGTCGCGAACCGCGTCGTCGCGCGCGGTCAGGCAAGGACGGCCGCGGTCGAGCTGGCCGCCCGGCTCGCCGCATTGCCGCCGCAGTCGGTGCGCGAGACGAAGGCCCTGCTCAACCGCGCGCTCAGGTCGGCGGTCGAGTCGACGTTGGCCGGCGCGATCGCCACCGAGACCGCGTCCTTCGACGAGCCGGCGTTCCAGGCGAACCTGGCGCGGCTGCTCGACCGCTAGCGGCACTCACAACGTCGTCTTGTCGTCCACCGTTGCCTGCGGGTTGGCGAAGGCGCGGACCATCGCCTCGACCGTGAAGGACGCGACAAGCGCGCCGTCCTCGTCATGGACGCGGCATTCCGAGTGCGTCATGCCGTCACCGGCGAAGGTCGAGTGGTGGCGGTACAGCAGCCAACGATCGGCGCGCACGTCGGCGTGGATCGCCAACGTGATCGCGTTGATCCCGGTCGAGATGCTCCGATGGGCCTGGTGCTGCCCGATGCCGGCATGTGGCCGGAGTGCCGCCGCGATCGACATGTGCCCGCTGAACTGCGCGAGCAGCCCGGCGTGCAGGTACGGATCGGCCGGCACCTCGCGGAATCGCACCCACGCGTCGAGGATCGGCGGACCGAGGGGGGCGTCCGGGTCGCCGGTGTAGGCGTTGTCGACGACCCGCAGATCACGGCCGGTGACGGACATGTCGTACGGCGTGGATTCGTACGGGCCGGGCACCTCCGGCGCCGCAACCGAGTGCCTGATGATGTCCGGCGCGGTGCTGTCCAGGAGCAGCGTGCCGACCGCGCACGTGCGGCCCGCCTGCACCCCGCGGAGCACCAGCGTCGTGAACGTGCGTCCACCGGAGATCTCGTCGAGTTCGATCGAGACAGGTGAGCGCGGGTCGCCGGCTCGGGGGAACGCCAATGAGGCCAACACCGTTCGGCGCCCCGGCGCGTGCCGGCCCGCAGCGACGACTGCCTGGCCGAGCAACTGGCTGCCTTCGACCACGCCCCGGCGCCAGTCGGCACGGGCCGCGCCGGTGTAGCGGCCCTCGCCGTCGAGTTTGACGTCCAGCACGTCGATCAGGTCGGCTGCGTCGCCCCAGTTGGGGAACCGTTTGATCGTCACGTCGCGTTCCGCGTCGCCCGGCCGGGAGTCCACCAACTCCACCGTGACCCGGTCCGGCGCGAAGGTCAGGTGGTCGGCGAGGTCGCCGTCACCCGGCCGGACCAGTCCTTCGGCGTCGTCGATCAGATCGGCCCGGACCGACGTCCGTGGGAAGAACAGCTCCGGTGGTGCATCGGTGTGGTCGACGCGGATCGCGGCGTCCGATTCAGCGACGACCGCTGCGCCGTACGATGCCCGGGCACGGTAGGGACTCACGCTGCGCGCCAGGGCGGTCACGAGACACCTCTCATGGGCTGCACTGCGGTGACAACTGGTTTCGGGCCGTGTTGTTTCGGTCGTTTCGTCGGCTTGCGCAGGCCGATGGCGTTGGCCCAGAGCCTGGTGAGCTGTTCGACGGCCTCGTCGAAGCCGAAGTTCGCCCAGTTCTCGATGAGCCACAGTTCGGCGAAGCGCGCCACCATCGAGCCCAGCGCGACGGCGGCGATCTCCGGGTCGAGGTCGGGATCAGCCGCACCGATGCGCTGAAGCCGCGTGATGCTGCTCTCCGCCCGCTCGGCGAAATGCTTCTGTCGCCGGGCGCGAGCGTCGTTGACGAAGGTGTCGTACCTGGATACTTCCTCGATCACGCCCATGATCCGGCCGTTGTCGCGGTAGCGCTCCAGGTAGCGGCGGTTGGCCGAACGGATGCGCTCGAGTTCGGTGGACGCATGGTCGTCGACCTCGTCGGCGGGGGCAGTGAGCAGCGCCTCCTGCTCCTCGGCGACCTCGCGGAAGATCTGCTCCTTCGACTCGAAGTAGTGATAGAAGGAGCCGTGGCTCAGGCCGGCGCGCTCGGCGATGTCGGAGATGCGCGCCTCGAGAAACCCGGCATCCTCGAACACCGACTTCGCGGCCTTCAGGAGACGGGCTCGGGTCAGCACACCCTTGCGCGAGCGTGGGGTCGGCGTCGGCTGCGCAGTGGCACGGTCAGAAAGTGGCAACGGAGTCCTCACACTTCTCCTCGACCGTCCGAGGCATTGATCAACTTTGGGAGCGGCCCAGCGGCGTCAGACCTGGCGCTCGAGCCGCCCAGCGCGCCAGAGAACATCACCGTCCTCGGTGAGCCGTCGTCGCTGCACCTTGCCCGTCGGCGTGACGGGCAGCGGTCCATCCCAGCGGATGACCGACTCCGGCAGCTTGAAGCGGGCCAGGCCCGCTGCCTCCATGGCGGCGAGCACCGCGGGAACGTCGAGCGGTACGCCTTCGGGCAGGCGGACGGCGACGGCGACGCGCTCGCCGGTCGAACTGTCAGCGGTGGTGAACGCGGCGCACTCGACGATGCCGGACGCCGAGGTGAACGCCTCGTCCACCTCGGCCAGGGAGATCTTCTTGCCGTTGCGGCTGGCGACATCCTTCAGCCGGCCGACGATGTGCAACCGGCCGTCCCGGAGCTCGGCCTCGTCGCCGGTGCGGAACCACCCGTCGGTGACCGCCAGGTCGGTCTGTTCCTTGTCGAGGTACCCGGCGAACAGGTGGGGGCCGCGGATGAGCAGCTCGTGGGTGCCGTCAGCGGAGAGCCGGAGCTCGACCCCCGGCCCGGCTACCCCCTCGTTGGTGAGCCGCAGTTCGGCAGGCTCGTCCGGGCGCGTGCCCGTCGACCAGGGCACCTCGGAGGAGCCGTAGACCCGCACCACCCGGATCCCGCACCGTTCGGCGGTGTCGATCAGCTCGCGCCGCAGCATGGTGCCGCCGAGGGCAGCCAGCCGGAGCGGCACGCCGACGCCGCGCCGCGCTGCCGCGGTGAGCAGCCGGTCGAGCACGAGGTCGGGACCGCCGTAGAACGTGCCGCCGGTCTCGATGAGCAGGTCGAGGGAGCGCTCGTCGTCGAACGCCGATTCCAGCACCACGGCCGCACCGACCACCGGTGCCATCTCCAGCGCTTGCGTGACCCCGGTGATCGACGCGATGGGGCTGACGAGGAAGAAGCGATCCTCCGGGCGGATCGACGTCATCGCGTCGAAGCACGCCACGGCCCCCCGCAGCGACCGGGCCGTGTGCACGACGCCCTTGGGCACCGACGTGGTGCCGGAGGTGAAGATGATCGTGCGCGGTGCGTCCGGGTCGACATCCACCGTCGATGGGCACGGCTCGCCGTCGAGCTCCGGCGCCAGCACGACCGGCACGCTGCCCACCAGCTCGTCCCCGAGATGCTCCGCCGCCGGCGAGAGCACCGCGAGAACCGGAGTCGTTGCTGTCAAGGCGGCCCGCAACTCGCTGGCGCCGGCTGAAACCTGGGTCAGCACGGCGGTCGCACCGCGCTGCACCACGGCGTGGTAGGCGGCAACGGACTCGCGCTCGTTGGCGGTCACGATCAGGACGGCGTCGCCTGTCCGCACGCCACGGGCCTGCAGGCCGGCCGCCAGCCGGGCCACCCGGCGGCCCAGCTCGGCCCAGGTCATCGACCCCTGGCGGTCGACGAGCGCGACGCCCTCGGGCGTGGTCATGACCCGACTCCCTCGGTGAACAGGGCGCCGAGCTCCACCTTGCGGATCTTCCCGGATGCGGTGAGTGGGAACTCCGACACGAAACGCCAGTGCCGGGGGACCTTGAAGTGGGCCAGCGAGCGGGCCGTGTGTTCCTCCAGGTCCGCAGCGCTCGCCGCGGCCGGAGAGACGAGCTTGACGACCGCGCCGACCTCCTCGCCCCACCGCACGCTCGGCGTGGCCAGGACGGCGACCGAGGCGACGGCCGGGTGCCGCAGCAACACGTCCTCCACCTCGATCGGATAGATGTTCTCGCCGCCACGGATGATCACTTCGCGGGCCCGCCCGTGAATGCGGACCACCCCGGCGTCGTCGATCGAGCCGAGGTCGCCGGTGTGCAGAAAGCCGTCGGCGTCGAAGACCTCGGCCGTCGCCTCGGGCATGTCCCAGTAGCCGGTCATGGTGATGGGAGAGCGGACACAGACCTCGCCGATCTCGCCGCGCCCGGCGAGCTGCCCGTCTTCGGTGACGATGCGCAGCCCGGTGTGCGGAACCGGGACACCGACCGTGGTGGCGACGGTGGCAGCGTCCGAGTCCGGGAGCGTGCTGGTGATCATCGGGCACTCCGACTGGGCGTACGCGACCGACGCGGTCGCGCCGTACTGGTGTTGAACCCGTTCCACCAGTGACGGCGGCACACTGGTGCCGCCGAGTCCGACGGTCCGCACGGTGGCCAGCGCCTCGTCGGCGCCGGGCACGTCGAGCAGTGCGTAGAGCATCGTCGGCACTCCGCCGATGCGCGTCGCCTTGCTCGTGCCGAGCAGGGCGACCATGGTCGGGGGATCGAAGCGGGGCTGGACGATGTAGCAGCCACCCGAGCTCAGCGCGGCGAGCAGGATGATGCACGAACCGCCGATGTGGTGCAGCGGAACCGGATTGAGCCAGATGTCGGACTCGTCGGCCGAGAACGTGAGCGCCCGGATCCACCCGGCGTTGAGGGCGGCGCGGTGACTGAGTGTTGCGCCCTTGGCGCGACCCGTGGTGCCGGACGTGAACTGGATGAGGAACGGATCCTCCGCAGACACCTGTGGCAGGGGTGCCGCCGACGCGGCCGCGATCGTTCGGGGATCGGTCGCGATCCTCGAGAGGTCGAGCGGCAGGCATCCCGGCACTTCGCCGGCCAGCGCAGCGGCCCGGTTGCGCAGGTCGACGCCGCGGTTGTCGGGTCCGACGTAGAGCAGTCGCGGTGCCGTCAGGCGCAGGGCGTGCCGCACCTCCTCATCGGTCCACGCGGTGTTGAACGGGGTGAGCACGGTGCCGGCCAACGCGCTCGCGCATTCCAGGATCACCCATTCGGGCAGGTTGGTCGCCCAGACGGCGACCCGCTCGCCCGGGCCGGCCTGGGCGACGATGTCAGCGGCGCAGGCCTCGGCCACCGCCAACAGTTGGGCGTAGGTCAGCGTCGTCAGCGACTGGTCCTCGTGCCCGGCGTCCCACATCAGCGCCACCGCGTCAGGCACGCGCTCAGCCTGCGCGCGCAAACGTCCGCCCACGGTCGTGTCGAGTAGCGGTGTGCTGGTGTCGGGCGCCAGGTCGGAAGGGGCGGCCGGCGAACCCTCGAGGAGCCTCTGATGCACCGTCTCCAAGTCCCGCTCCTCACATTGTGGTGGCGACTATTAGGATATAACGTTGACATCGAAGTCGAAATTGTTCCCGGAGAGGCGTCCGTATGAAGGTCGACGGCGGCCTGACATATGCGCCGGACGATCGCGCCTCGGCGCCTCGCTACGCCCGCCTCGCCGCGGCCGTCGGTTACGACCGCTTGTTCGCCGCCGAAATCGCCCATGATCCGTTCTTGCCCGTGGCGCTCGCCGCCGGGGCGGCCGACGTCGATCTGGGCACGAATGTCGCCGTGGCCTTTGCGCGTAATCCGATGACGACGGCGTCGACGGCGCGCGACCTGCACGTCCTGACCGGCGGTCGCTTCGTGCTCGGCCTCGGCTCGCAGGTCAAGGCCCACATCACCCGCCGATTCTCGATGCCCTGGTCGCGCCCGGTGGCTCGCATGCGCGAATTCGTCCTCGCGGTCCGTGCCATCTGGGACAGCTGGGAACGCCGCACGCGGCTTGCGTTCGACGGGCAGTTCTACCGGCACACCCTCTCCGCGCCGATGTTCGACCCAGGTCCCACCCACTGCGGGCTGCCGCGGGTGTTCGTCGCCGCCGTCGGCCCGCGGATGACGGAGGTCGCCGGCGAGGTCGGCGACGGGCTGCTCTGTCACGCGTTCACGAGTCCGTCCTACCTGCAGGAGGTCACCCTGCCGGCGCTGCGGCGCGGCCTTGCCGCCGCAGGGCGGTCCAGTGACGACGTGGACGTGAGCACGTCGGTCTTCCTCGCCACGGGTCCGGCCGGCGCCGACCTCGAACCCGAGGTCGAGCGGGTGCGCAGCCAACTGGCCTTCTACGGGTCGACCCCGGCGTACCGCGGCGTCCTCGACCATCACGGATGGGGCGACCTGCACGAGGAGCTGCACACCTTGTCGCGGGCACAGCGGTGGAGCGAGATGACCCCGCTCGTCGACGACTCGGTCCTGCACACACTGGCCGTCGTAGCCGACGCCGGCGAGCTCGCCACGGTACTGCGCGAGCGCTTCGCGGCGCTGGTCTCCGGCCTGCGGCTCAACGTCCCTTTCGTCGACGACCCCGACGCGTGGGCCCCGGTTATCGCCCAGGTCAAGGGGTGCGCCGCGTGAGCGAAGAATGCTTCGATGTCGCCTACGACGGCGCCGTCGCACATCTTCGCCTCGTGCGACCGGACAAGCGCAACGCGCTGGTCCCGGCGTTCTGGACGCAACTGCGCACGATCGTGCAGGACCTCGACGCCGGCAGTCGTGCCCGCGCGATCGTCATCTCCTCCACCGGGCCGCACTTCAGCGCCGGTCTCGACCTGTCCGTCATCGAAGGCGACGGCATGTTCCGCGCCGGTTCAGTCAGCACGGAACCCGGCCGCAAGCGGGCGCTGCTCTATCAGGGCATCCGATCGTTGCAGGAGACCTTCACCGCGATCGAACGAGCGCGCGTTCCGGTGATCGCCGCGATCCAGGGCGGTTGCGTGGGGGCCGCAGTTGCGCTCGCCGCCGCCTGCGACCTCCGCTACGCCGCCGCCGACGCGTTCTTCCTGTTGCCCGAGGTCGGCCTCGGCATCACGCCGGATGTCGGGCAGTTGCAGCGGCTGCCGAGGCTGCTGCCCGACGCAGTCGTGCGCGAGATGACCTACCGGGGAACGCGGCTGAGCGCAGCGCGGGCCGAATCGCTCGGCTTCGTCAATGCCGTGTTCGATGACCACGACAGCGTGCTGGCGGCCGTGTCCGCCATCGCGACGGAGATCACCGCCAACAGCCCCCTGGCCGTCTGGGGGGCGAAGCACGCCCTCGGGTTCGCGCGCGAGCACACGGTGGACGACGGCCTGGAACAGATTGCGCTGTGGCAGGCTGGCATGTATCACCCGGACGATTCCCTGCACACCCTGCAAGCTCAGCGGGCGGGCCGCACCCCCACCTTCGACGACCTTCTCGCCGCTCCCTGATTCGAAAGGACACCCTGATGGACGATTTGCGCCCGATCGACGCCGACAACCATTACTACGAGGCGATCGACGCGTTCACTCGTCACCTCGACCCTGCCTTCGGAGTCCGGGGTGTCCGGGCGGTGAAGTGGGGAAAGCGCACCGAACTGGTGATGGGCGACCGGGTCAACCGCTTCATCCCGAATCCGACGTTCGACCCGATCGCGAAGCCGGGCTGCCTGGACCTCTACTTCCGGGGCGAGATCCCGGAGGGGCAGAGCCGCGCGAGCCTGATGCAGGTCGAGCCGCTCGCCAACGCGCCCGAGTACATGGATCACGATGCGCGGATCACGCGGCTCGACGAGCAGGGGCTGGACGCGGCCGTGCTGTATCCGACTGTCGGTGTGGGCGTTGAGGAGGCGTTGCGCGCGGACATCCCCGCGATCATGGCATCGCTGCACGCGTTCAACCGCTGGCTCGAGGACGACTGGGGCTACGCCTACCAGAACCGGCTCTTCGCCGTGCCGATGATCTCCCTGGCCGACCCCGACGCCGCGCTGGACGAGGTCAACCGGGTCATCGACTGCGGCGCCCGGATCGTCCTGCTGCGGCCGGCCCCGGTGCCGGGGCGCAGCGGCCCGCGCTCGCTCGGGCACCCGTCGCACGACAAGGTCTGGGCGCGGCTGGAAGAGGCGAACATCCCGATCACCTTCCACGCGAGTGACAGCGGCTACAACCGGATGGCGGCCGAGTGGGGCGTACCCACTGCGCTCGAATCGTTCAAGCCGAACGTATTCGCCAAGATCCTCACGGCGGACCGCGCGATCTTCGACGCGATGGCCAGCCTCCTTGTCGACGGTGTGCTGGCGCGCCACCCCAACCTGCGCATCATCAGCATCGAGAACGGCTCGAACTGGGTCCGTCCATTGCTGCGCATTCTGAAGAAGAGCCTCAACCAGGCACCCGAGTCCTTCTCAGGTGACCCCGTGGAGCAATTCACGCAGCAGGTGTGGGTCGCGCCGTACTACGAGGACGACATCGCCGACCTGATCGAACTCATCGGCACCGACAAGGTGCTGTTCGGTTCCGACTGGCCACACGCCGAGGGCCTGGTCGAGCCGGTGCACTACGAGAAGGAGATCGCCTTCCTCGACGACGAGACCCGCGCCAAGATCATGCGCTCCAACATGGCGGAGTTGCTCGGTCTCTGACCGGCGCGGTGCTGAGCGGCGAAAGGTCCTGCATGGGGAGCGACGCGACATCGCCGTGGGCGGCCGACGGCGATGTCACGGTCGATCACCGCGGTGACGGCGTGGCCACGCTCACCCTGGCACGTCCTCCGGGCAACGGGTGGACCCCGGCGCTGGGGCGCATCTTCTACGCCCGGCTCGACGAACTCGCCGACGATCCCTCGGTGCGCGCCGTCGTGATCACCGGGGCCGGGCCGGACTTCTGCGTGGGCGGCGACGCGAACCGCCTCGACCAGCTTGCCGAGGCCGGTTCCTACACGCCGGACCCCGCTCGCCCGCAGTATTCGATGCCGGTGACAATCGGGAAACCCATTATTGCCGCGGTCAACGGGGCGTGCTTCGGCTTCGGGATGCAGCTCGCGCTGTACTGCGACGTTCGTTTCGCCGGGCTGTCGGCGAAATTCTCGACCGCATTCGTCCGGCGCGGGCTGATCGGCGAACTCGGCATGACCTGGCTGCTGCCGCGGATCGTCGGACTCGGGACCGCGAACGACCTGTTGCTCTCGGGACGCCTCGTCCGGGCCGCGGAGGCCGAGCACCTTCGCCTGGTCAACCGCGTCGTCGCTGATGACGAGTTGCTCGGCGAGGCCACGCGCTATGCCGCGCAGCTGGCGGCGACGGGCTCGCCGGCGGCGATGGCAGTGATCAAGCGACAGACGTATCTCGACCTGACCTCGCAGCTGACCGAAGCGGTCCGCCGCGCCGATCGGCACATGGTGGGGGCGCTGGCGTCGTCGGACTTTGCCGAAGGTGTTCGCAGCTGGCGGGAGGGTCGGGCGCCGGTGTTCGACACCTTGCCGCCCGACCGAGCCCGGTTCACGCTGCCCGGCGACGATCATGCGGTGTCCGATGACCCGGCCGGCCTCGTCGAGGTCGCGCGATGACGCGGCCGCGTGACGTCCGGGCGATCGACACGCTCATCGGCTTCCGGTCGGTGACGAACATCCCGAAACTTGCCGCGCTGCCTGACCGCGAGGCCGGCAAGCACCCCATCGGCTACATGTTCAAGAACGTCCCGGCCGATCGTGAGCAGGGCGTCTCTGACGACGAAGCCGTCGCGGACACGCTGGCGCAGATGGACGCGCACAACATCGAGGTCGGACTCGTCGGCCTCGGCAGCGGCGCCGCCGAGCTGGCCGTACGGGAGCATCCCGAGCGCTTCGTGGCCGCCCTCGGCGTCGACGGCAACGACATCATGAAGGCGGTGCGCGCCATCCGGCGGGCCGTCGACGACTTCGGTATCCGGGCGGTGACGATGTTCCCCGCCGGTGTTTCCCCGCAGCTGCCCATCGACGACCGTCACTGGTATCCCGTCTATGCCACCTGTGTCGAGCTCGGCCTGCCCGTCTTCGCCACGGTCGGCGTACCGGGGCCACGGGTGCCTCTGGCGCCGCAAAAGGTCGAGCTGATCGACCAGGTGTGCTTCGACTTTCCCGAGTTGGTGTTCGTCATGCGGCACGGCGCCGAACCGTGGGTCGATCTCGCGGTGAAGCTGATGCTGAAGTGGCCCAACCTCCACTACTCGACCACTGCCTTCGCACCGAGGCACTATCCCAAAGCAATCATCGACTACGCGAACACCCGCGGCGCCGACAAGATCATCTATGGTGGCTACTACCCGTTCGGCATCGAACTGGACCGCATCTTCACCGAGCTCGACGACCTCCCGTTCAAGGACGGGGTCTGGCCGAAGTTCCTGCGCGGCAACGCGGCCCGAGTTCTCGGGATCGACGACGCCACGTCCGGCTGATCGCGGCGTGGACCGCGGGGGATCCCCGGCACGCTCTCGGCTGCCGCGCGGCATCGGGCTCTGGGCCGGCTTCCTGGACCGGTTGCCGGCCGCGGAGGCGATGGCAGTGGTCCGCGATGTGGAAGCGGCCGGGACCGAGACCGTGTGGCTGCCGGAGTACAGCGGAGTGGACCCCTTCGTGCGGGCTGCCCTGTATCTCGGCGCGACGCAGCGGATGACGGTGGCTTTGGGCGTGGCGACGATTCACGCCCGCGATCCCGAGGCCATGGTGGCGGCCGCGGCGACGCTGGAGGAGGCCTTCCCGGGTCGGTTCCTGCTCGGCATGGGCGCGAGCCACGGGCACCTGGCCGCGGCGCGGGGGCACGAGTACCGCGCGCCGCTGGCCACCATGCGTGATTACCTGGCGGCGATGCAGTCAGCCGTCGGGGAACGCCACCTGCCGCCGCGGGTCCTCGGCGCCCTCGGTCCGCGCATGATGGAACTCGCCGGACGCGCCGTCGACGGCGCGCACACCTATTTCGCCCCCGTCGCGCACACGGCGGGGGCGCGCTCGCTGCTCGGCCCGGCCGCGTGGCTCGGGCCGTCACAGATGGTCGCGATCGAGACATCGACAACGTCCTGGCGCGAGGCCGTGCGCCCTTACCTACGGCTGTGTCTGGGCATGGGCAACTACCGTCGCAACCTCGTCCGGCACGGGCTGACCGCGAACGATCTGGACTCCGTGTCCGATCGTCTCGTCGACGCCCTCGTGGTGCCCGACGATCCGCTGGCGCTGCGGGCGCGCGTCACGGAGCAGCATGCCGCGGGCGCCGACCACGTCGTCTTGCAATTCGTACCCCCGTCACCGTCGGCCAGGGTGCTCGAGCGGGTGGCGGCCGGCGTCGCAGCGCTCGGCTGAGATGGGGCAGTAGGACCGCATCGATGTGCTGGTGAGCAGCTGGCTACGCGCGATCTACGGCACCGGGAACGTGTGATCGAGCGCGACTTTCGCTAGCGCCAACCGCCGGCCTGGTGTTGGGTGCTGAGTGCCTCGAGCTGTTCGAGGTAATGGGCGAGGGAGTGGTGAACGACCCGGGCGGACAGGATGGTGGTGCCGTGCGCGGCCATGGCGGCGAGGGCCTTCTCGGTAGCAGCGGGATCGGCGAGGGGGTCGAGCGGCCGCGATGCGCCCAGGACGACGTCGAAGCCTGCCGGGAGCTCGGTCTCCTGAAGCCAGGCCTGAGCCTGTTCGGGGGTGACGTTGAACGGGCACCAGCCGTCGGCGAGCGCGGCGGCCCGGCGCAGCGAGCGGTGGGTACGACCGCCGACCCAGATCGGTACACGTTCTTGGACGGCACACGGGTCGACGACCAGGCCGCCGAAGTCATAGAACTCGCCGGCGTATGCGGGCTCAGATTGTGACAGCGAGGCACGCAGCGCCTTGAGCGCGTCATCGGCGCGCGCGCCGCGCCCTTCGTAGGGCGCGCCGATCAGCTCGAACTCCTCTTTCAGTGTGCCGACGCCGACGCCGAGGATCACGCGCCCACCGCTGAGGCGGTCCAGGGTGCCGTAGCGCTTCGCGATCTCCAGCGGGTGGTGATAGCCGAGCACGAGCACGAACGTGGCCAGGCGGATCTGCCGCGTACGCGCGGCCAGGTAACCGAAGGTGGCGAGCGGGTCGTAGTAGCGGGCCCCGCGCCGTGGCGCGTCGGCAGCCGGGATGCCGACGTGCTCGCTGCAGGTCAGGTGGTCGTAGCCGAGCCGGTCGGCGGTCTCGGCGATCCGGACGAGGTCCTCGACCGTGCCGTCCTCCTCCCACCGCGCGTGCGAACCCGGCAGCACGGTGACGATGGGAGTCGCGATCGACAACTTCATGGCAGTCACCCGAGCATGTAGGAGCCGGCATCGCACAGGACGCTCTGCCCGGTGATCGTGCGACTCTCGTCGCTGGCCAGAAAGAGTGCGAGGTTGGCGACGTCCTGGGCGCTGGAGATGTCGCGCAAAGCAGTGTGGGACAGCAGGTCGGCACGGTGGGCGTCGTAGTCGACGCCCTTTTCTGTCAGCCGTGCGCCGGACCCAATTCTGCCACAGTTCGGTGTCGATGCCGCCGGGGACGATGCAGTTGCAGCGGATGCCGTGCGGCCCCACCTCGTTGGCCACCGTCTGCGTGAAGGCGCGTAGCGCTGCCTTCGCCGTGACGTAATGCGTCTTGCGCGGCATGCCACGGAACGCGGCGACCGAGGAGAAGTTGAGGATCACTCCGGACTTGCGCTCGAGCATGGACTGGTTGAGGACCTCCCTCGTGCACAGCATTGCGGCTGTGACGTCGACGGCGATCGTGGCATTCCAGTTCTCCAGCGTCTGCTCCCAGACCCACTTGTCGGTTCCGGGCGCGGCCGCGTTGTTGCACAGGACATCGACCTGGCCGAACCGCGACACCGCATGCGCCACCATCGCGCTCACGTCGGCTTCGTCGGTCACATCGGTGCGCAGGGCGACCGCGTTGTCGCCCAGCGCCGCCGCCGCCTCGCGCACGAGCTCCGCACGGCGCGCCGCAAGCAGCACGCGAGCACCCTCGCGAACGAACGTCGCAGCCATGACCGGGCCGAGCCCGGTGCTCGCACCGGTGATGATGGCGACCTTGCCGGCCAGCCGCCCGCTCATGCGGCGCCGTCGTCGAACAGCTCCCGCAGCGTCTCACCGAACAGGCGACGCCCACCTCCCGTTTCGTCCAGCAATCGGTTCGTCCGGCGCCGGACCCGCCACGACGAACCCGCGCGCTCCACATCCCAGCGCACGGCGCTGACGCGCCACAGATAGAAGGCGTCGTCTCGTCTGCGCATGATGAGCGAGTAGTTCACGGCCGTCGCCTGGTCGCCGTCGATCTCGATCAGCAGCGGCCCGGCGAAGTGCGCTACGCCGGTGGAGATCAACTCTTGGTGGTGCTCGCCTTCGAGCATGCCTGCGACGGCGGCGCTGCCGGGTAGTGGCTCACGTCCTGCGTCCCAGTCGTACCGGCCGTCCTCGAGCCACACGGACGCCGCCAGTTTCGTGAGCCCGGCGTCGGCCGCCGGGCCGTAGGACATCACCAGGCGGTGAATCGCGAGCTCGTCCTCGATCCGGAGAACTCGGGCTTCGAGGTCGCTGCTGGTCGCCGCATTCATCGCGAAACTCCCTGTGATCGCGGCTCGGCGTACGAGACCAGCGCGCCCGTTGATCGAAGCACGGCCGCCGTGCCCGCGAACCCGGTATGCGCGCGGCAACGAGCCGACATGTGCCGCTCGCCCGACCCGGCCCGACCGAAGACGGCAATACTCATAGGACAGAACATATCCTGCTCGCCGAATCGGCAGACACCGCCGTTCGGCGGCTGCGGATCGCGGCCGCTCAGCATTGTGACGGCCCCTAGGCTGGGCCTATCGATGAGCGAGGCGTCGCACGTTTGTTGGTTGTGTCGAGCGCCGGCCGACAACCGGAGGTGCGACTTCGTGATCAGAGTCAAGTGCGGAATCTTCAGCCTCAGCCCGGTGGCCTCGCCCGGCGAGGACAGCGGCTATCTGCGCTGGCACCTGCTCGATCACATGCCGGAGCAGTATCAGCTGCCGGGTGTCGTCTACGCGACCCGGTGGCGCGCGGACGGTGAATATCTGGGCAGCCGCCTTGCCGGCAACGGCGATCTCGCGCAGGTGGGCAACGTCGTCAATTATCTCGTCGGGGATCCGGTGCAGGAGACGATCGACGATTTCATGCAGCTGGGTCGGCGGTTGGCCGAGGTCGGACGGTTTCCAGAGACACGTCCGTCGCTACAGCTGCGGATGCCGGCTCTGCTGCGATGGTATGCGGCGCCACACGCCTTGATCTCGCCGGAGGTCGTGCCGTTTCGTCCGCATCGCGGTGTGCTCGTCATCGTGGAGGAGCCGGCCGGTGAGGTCGATCAGTGGCTACGGTGGCTGCACACCGAGCACTACCCGGCGCTGCTGAACAGCCCGGGCACCGTGGGCGCCTGGATGTACGGCTCCACGGGGACGTGGCGCGTGCCGTCCAGGTGCGACGGCGACCCGCAGTACACGACCGTGGTCTACCTCGACGACGACCCACTCGCGGTGACGAAGTCGCTGAGGCCCCTTGTCGAACAGCGCTGGGCATCAGGTGCTGTTCGGCCGTTGTTCGCCGGGCCGCTCCGCAGCATGATCGAATGGGAGGCGTGGGCCTGAGGCGGCACGCAGCGCCCGCGGACGGCGCCGTCACTCGTCAGGCGCCGCGTGTGAACCCTCAATAGACGTACCGATCGAGAAAGTCGTTGCCGAACTTGTGGTTCGGGTCGTGCTCGTGGATCAATCCTCGGAAGTCGGTCAGCCGCGGGTAGTGACGCTTCAGGTCTGCGCCGGCCCGGGCGCCGAAGACCTTGGCCCAGTGCGGTCGCGGGTCGAAATCCGCGAGGGTGTCTTCTATCGCGGCGACGGCGCGCGGTACCGACTCGTCGTCGTCGATCCAGGTGAAATGGATCGCAACGGTCTCTCGCCCGCTACAGGGACTGAGCCACAGATCGTCGGCGGCGACGGTGCGGATCTCGCAAACCTGCAGCCCGGCTGGGCGCTGCAGCGTGCGCAGCGCCTCGACGGCCGCCGCCGCATGCCGGCGCGGCAAGAGGTATTCCGACTGCTGCTCCGCGCCGCTGCTGGGCGTGAACTCCGCACGAAAATGCGGCAGGCGCTCATGCCAGGCGCCGGGGCGGCCGAGTTGCTCGGTGGCCGGGTCGACGTCGTGTCCGCGGATCGGGTGCTGCGCGCCGGTCGCGGCCCGGGCCGACCACCGCCGACCGTCCACCGGGAGCTCGCCGACGCGGGCCTTGATCCACACACTGTCCAGCACGTCTGAGCGTGACCAGTCGGTGAACACGCTGACGCTGTAGCCGGCCGACATGACCTCCTCGAACCGTGCGATGAAGACGTCGGTCGGCAAATCCAGCCAGACGTCCTGCCGTATCCGGTAGCTCGGCTCGATCGCGAGCCGCAGGCGGGTCGCGATGCCCAGTGCCCCGAGGGCCAGCACGCTCCCGCCGAAATCGGCATCGGCGGTCGATCGGGTGACCAGCTCACCGTCGGCACGGATGAACTCGATCGCCAGCACCGCCGCCGCCAGGCAGCGATTGCCGTCGCCGGAGCCGTGCGTGCCGGTGGCGCATGCGCCGGCCACCGAGATGTGCGGTAACGAGCCGAGGTTGTGCAGGGCCCAACCGCGCGAGTCCAGCAAGGCCGCGACGGCACCGTAGCGGGCTCCCGCCGGCACCAACGCCGTCCGGGTCGACTCGTCGAACTCGATCGCCTGATCGAGTTCGGCAATCGAGACGAGCAGGCCGGTCGTATCGGCGATTCGATTGAACGAATGTCCGGTGCCCAGCGCGTGCACCCGAGGGGCACGCCGCACGATCTCCTGAAGCTGCGTGACCGATGTCGGGCGCGCCACTGTCTCGGTCGAGAACCGCACATTGCCGGCCCAGTTGCGCAGCCCCCCGGGCACTGCTGCGGTCACGCGTGAGCGCCCACAGTCGGCGCGCGGCGTCGTCGCCGGGCGAGATGAGCAGGGCCGGCGCAGGCTGAGGCATAACCCGTGCGTATCGACCGCGCAGGGTGGCTCGTCCGGCCAGCTCGGGCAGCTGCGCCAACGTGTACCCGCAACCGCCGATTCTCGCGAAGGTGGTGGCCGGTCACGGCAGTTAGGTCGCCGGCACGGCGTACACGACCACGTTATCCAGATACTGCAGGGTTGAGGAGTCGAACGGCCCGCCGCAGGTGATGAGTACGAGCCGGGGGGTTCCGCCACGCGTGAAGACCTCGGAGGGCAGCGTCTGCTTGTGGTAGACCCGGCGCCCGACGACGGTGTAGTCGAGAGTGTGCGCGGTCGTCGTCACCTTCACCACCGCGCCGATACGCAGCGTGCTGAGGTGGAAGAAGGCGCCCAGTCCGAGCTGGGCGCTGTCGACATGTCCGTCGATCACCACCGAACCGGCTCGCGCGCCGGGTTTGACGCTGCCAGACCACCAGCCGAGCGTGCCCGGATTTTCTGGCACGTCGAGTCCGCCGTTGACTATCCCGACCGGGATCACCGCGGCGTCGATGTTCAGGTCGTCGATGCGCACCCGGATCGGCGTTGCCGGCCGTACGTGCCGTGGCCACTTGGTGGCCGACGAGTGCTTCGTGCGTGACGGCCGCGCCGCCGTTGTCCTTTTCGCCCTTGACGTGGACGAAGCAGCGCGCGTCGTGGCCCGGGACGTGGCCGCCGACGTCGACGTCGGCGCCTCGTTCGCGAGAAGCGACTGCGACGGTGGCACCGAGCCGCTCGGAACGATGCCCGCGTTCGTCGGCATCACGCGGGCGCCGCGGTAGTGCAGATAGAGCAATCCAGCGCAGAGCAGGAGGACCGCGCCGACGACGGCAGGAATCAACGCATGGCGCCGTCGCTGGGCCGCGCTCTGAGGCTCGGCTGCGGTGGCCGAGCGAGCATGTGTCGGGCGGTGCAATCGCATGGCTGGTCTTCTCGATCAGAAGGCTGCGGCCGGCACGAGGCCGGCCGCAGCCGTGGGGTGGAGCAGCGTCAGCGACGCGCGAAGCGCCTGGCGCCGAGGCCGAGGCCGATGACACCTGCGCCGGCGAGGAGCACGACACCAGTGGGAATGCCCTGCTCACCAGCGTGCCCGCCGCTGCCGGCATTGACGGCGGTCGGCTCCGAGCCGGTGCCGGCCGCGGCTGCCGATGACGTCGCCGCGCTGGTCGGGGCGGCGCTGGACGAACTGGCGGCACCGCCACCGACAGTGAACGGCGCGAAGACCGTGGGACTCTGGGTCGCGGTGGTGACAAGGATGTAGCACGTCGAGGTGCAATACGAGGTCACCTTCCACGAGAACGTGAACGTTCCCGCGGCGGTGACGGTCGCAGGCTTGAAGACGGTCTTGTCACACTGGGACCCGTCCGCGGCGTTGCCCTTGCACTGGACGAGGAAGGCACCTGACGCCGGCCAGCCCGAGCCGGTAACCGTGACCGACGAGCCGACCGTGGCCCCGGTGGCGGGCGAGACGCTGGCCGACGCCGCTGCGGCGGACGCAGGCGAGGCACCGAGCAGGGCGACAGTAACGGCGGCGGCCGCGACCGGCAATGCTGCGAGCATCTTGATCTTGTTCACGGACAGTTCTCCTTCGACGGAATGTGGAGGCCGTCAGATTGCGACCGGAATGCACTGTAAACCAATATCGACGTCGGTGTCATTACTTACCTAGTTCCTAGATGCAATTGACGTTCTACGCTATTTACCCGGCCGAGATCAAATTTCGGTGATCGTGACGGCTAGTGATCGGCACCGGGCGGCAGCGAACCACAAGACCGACGCCCGATTCCGGCCCGCATCGGCGGCACCGAGGCGCTGCCAACGGCGGCCGACCTTCCTGCGAGAAACCACCGGTTCGGCCAATTGCGCGCTCGATTGGTCGGATCCAGGGGTGGCGGCCGCGATGCCGGGTCACGCGCTCGGTCATCGGTGTGTCAGGTCGCGTCCGACAGCGCGCCGAACTGCCATCGGATCGTCGAGCGGTAAATTTCGCCCGGCGCGAGCCGCGCGGGTGGGAACTCCGGCCGGTTCGGCGTGTCCGGGAACAGCTGCGGTTCCAGCGCGACGCCGTCACCCTGCCGGAGCAACCGACCCGTCTGCGAGCGGGCGCTGCCGTCGAGAGAGTTGCCGGTATAGACCTGCAGTCCCGGCTGGTCGGTGTACAGCCGCAGGGTCGTGGCCGTGCGCGCCGAGGCGAGCACCGCCGCCGGCCGGCCGGCCCGTGGCGTGAGGACGAAGTTGTGATCGATACCGCGGACGGCGCGTACCTGCTCGTGGTCGCTGCGCGCCGCGTCGCCCAAGCGGGTCGCGGCACGGAAGTCGAAGGGGGTGCCGGACACGTCCTGGTGACCCCCGGTAGGGATCCCGGACGGGTCGACGGGCGTGAATTGGTCCGCCGAGACGACGAGTGTGTGCTCGTCGGTCGTGCCGCTGGCGCTGCCGTCGAGGTTGAAGTACGCGTGGTTGGTGAGGTTCACGACGGTGACCCGGTCCGTCCTGGCCTCGAGGTCAATGCGCACCGTGGTTTCGGTGGTGGTGAACCGGGCCGTCGCCCTCACGGTGCCGGGGAATCCCTGGTCGCCGTCGGGGCTGACCAGCGACAGCACGGCGTGGTGGGTCCCGCGCTCCTCGATGCTCCAGACTCGGCGGTCGAACCCGTCCGGTCCGCCGTGCAGGTGGTTGCCGCGCTCGTGCGTCCCGACGCGTACCTGCTCGCCGTCCAGCGTGAAACGCCCTGCCGCGATGCGGTTGGCGTACCGGCCGATGGTGCTGCCCAGGTAGTCGCCGGAGTCGAGGTACTCGGCCGTGGATCCGTGATTGAGGACCACGTTGCGGCGCACGCCGTCACCGCAGGTCACCTCCAACCGGTGCACGGTCGCGCCGAGCTCGAGCAGATGCAGCACCGGGCCGGGCGGCGTTCCCAGGACGACACTGTCGACCCCCGGGCCTACGGACATCAGCCGCGGCCGGGCAGACCTTGTGCCAGGCGGTAGTAGGCCTGGTTCCAGCGGATCCGGTCGGCGAATGATCCCGGTGTGGTGTCCTCGTCGATGACGACGAGTTCGGTGTGCACCATCTGCGCGAAGTCGGTGAGGGCTTCCGCGCCCACCGCTTGCGTCAGCACGGTGTGGTGGGGTCCGCCGGCGGACAGCCAACACTCGGCCGAGGTGGACAGCGACGGCCGTGGCTTCCACACCGCTCGGGCGACCGGCAGCCTGGCCAACGGCTCGTCCGGCGTGACGACGTCGATGACGTTCGCGATCAACCGGAACCGATCACCCAGGTCCGACATCCCGATCACGACACCGGGCCCGGGCGTCGCGTCGAAGACAAGTCGCACCGGGTCTTCCCGGTCTCCGATGCTCAACGGGTGGATCTCGCACGAGGGCTGCGCGGCGGCGATCGACGGGCAGACCTCGAGCATGTGGGCTCCGAGGATCTTCGGTTCGCCCGGCCCGAAGTGGTAGGTGTAGTCCTCCATGAACGAGGTGCCCAGCTCACCGCCGGCGCCCATCGACTTGATACCGGCAAGCAGGATCGCGGTCTTCCAGTCGCCTTCGCCGCCGAACCCGTAACCATCGGCCATCAGCCGCTGCACGGCCAGGCCGGGCAGCTGGCGCAGCCCGCCGAGGTCCTGGAAGTTGGTGGTGAACGCCCCGAATCGGCCCTCGTCGAGGAATTCACGCAGGCCGGCCTCGATGCGCGCCGCGTAGCGCAGCGACTCGTGCCGGTCGCCACCGCGGGCCAGTTCCGGGCTCAGCCGGTAGAGGTCCGCATAGACCGCGACGAGCGCGTCGACGGTGTCCTCAGCGACGGCGTCGACGACGGCGACGAGGTCGTTCACGCCATAGGTGTTGACCGAGACGCCGAGGCGGAGTTCGGCCTCCACCTTGTCACCCTCTGTCACCGCGACGTCGCGCATGTTGTCGCCGAACCGGGCAACCCGCATACCGCGCAGATGCGCCGTGCCGCGGGCCGCGCGCACCCACGCGTCGATGCGACGGCGCACGACCGGATCCACGGCATGCCCGGCGACGGTCTTGCGCGCGACACCGATGCGGGTCTGGATGTAGGCGAACTCGCGGTCCCCGTGAGCGGCCTGGTTGAGGTTCATGAAGTCCATGTCGATGGACTGCCAAGGCAGCGCCTCGTTCAGCTGCGTGTGCAGATGCAGCAGCGGCTTGCGCAGCGCATCCAGGCCGGTGATCCACATCTTCGCGGGGGAGAACGTGTGCATCCAGGCGATCACCCCGATACAGTCCGGCGCGGAGTTCGCCTCGAGCATCACCCGCCGGATCGACGCGGCGTCGACCAGGACCGGTTTCCACACCAACGTGGCGCTGATGTCGCCGGACTCCTGCAGCAGATGCTGGATCTGGCGCGACTGATCCGCCACCTCAGCGAGCGTCTCCGGTCCGTACAGATGCTGGCTGCCGGTCAGGAACCACACTTGTGCCTTGCTCATGAGTAGTCCCGTCAGCTCTGCCCGTACACGTTCTGGTACCGGGCATAAAGGGAATCGATGTCCGGCTCGTCGATGGGCAACACCGCGCCCAGCTGTCGCGCGATATGCACGGTTCGGGCCACGTCCTCGCACATCACCGCGGCCTTGACCGCTGCTTTCGCGGTCCGGCCGATGGTGAAGACTCCATGATTGCGCATCAGCACCGCCGGCGAGCGCGAACCGCGTAGCGTGTCGACGATGCCCCGGCCGATCGAATCATCACCGATCAACGCGAATGGACCGACCGGGATCTCGCCACCGAACTCGTCGGCGATCATCGTCAGCACACACGGGACCGGCTCGGCACGGGCACACCACGCAGTGGCATAGGTGGAGTGGGTGTGCACCACACCGTTGACGTCCGGCATGTGCTTGTAGACGTAGGCGTGTGCCGCCGTGTCGCTGGACGGCGAGAGCTCGCCGTCGACCAGAGTCCCGTCCAGGTCACAGACCACCATGGCGTCCGCGGTGATCGCGTCGTAGGACACACCGGACGGCTTGATGACGAGCAGGTCGGCCTCGGGGACGCGGGCGGACACATTGCCGGCCGTCCAGACGACGAGGCTGTTGCGCGGCAGTTCGGCGTGCAGCGCGGCGACTTCGGCCCGAATGGTCTGCACCGTCTTCACCAGCGCGGTCGTGAGGGTCATGGGGTTGCCTTCCGGGCGTTGGCCGCGCGTCGGATCGCACGCAGGCGCCGCATGACGTCGTTACCGCCGCGGCCGAAGTAGTCGTGCAGGTGGGTGTATTCGACGAACAGGTCGTCGTAGGCGGCGTGGTTCGCCGCGATCGGCTCGTAGACGCCGCGATTCAGCCGGCCCATCGCGGCCGCAGCGGCTGGGACGTCGGGGTAGGCGCCGGCGGCGACGGCGGCGTGGATCGCCGAGCCCAGCGCCGGGCCCTGCTCGGAGCCGATGACGGACAGTGGCATGCCGAGCACGTCGGCGTAGATCTGCATCAGCATCCGGTTGCGCTGCAGTCCGCCGGCAACCACGAACTCGGTGACCGGGACGCCGGCGTTGTTGAACGTCTCGACGATCGTGCGGGCGCCGAACGCGGTCGCCTCGACGAGCGCCCGGTACACGTCGGCCGCGGTGGTGGCGAGGGTCTCGCCGACGAGTACCCCGGACAGTTCGTGGTCCACCAGCACCGAGCGGTTCCCGGAGTGCCAGTCCAGCGCGAGCAGCCCGTGCTCCCCGACCGCCTGCCGCGCCGCCTGCTCGGTGAGCTGCTCGTGCGTCGCGCCGCCCAGCATCCCGACGTAGTGGCCGAAGATGTCCCCGACGCCGGATTGCCCGGCCTCATAGCCGTATGCGCCGGCGGAGATGCCACCGAGCACCACCCCGCACATGCCCGGCACCTCACGCAGTTCGGCGCCGTTCATGACATGGCAGGTGGACGTGCCCATGATCGCGACCAGTTGCCCTGGGGCGAGGGCGTTCGCGGCCGCGGAAGTCACATGCGCGTCGACGTTCCCGACGGCCACCGCGATGCCCTCGGGCAGCCCGGTCCAGGCCGCGGCCTCGGCCGTCAACCGCCCGGCTAGCCCCCCTAGCTCTCCGATCGGCTGGATCAGTTTGTCCTCGACGAATCCGGCGAAGTCGGGGTTGAGCGCGGCGAGGAAATCCCGGCTGGGGTAGGCGCCGTCCTGGAGAATGCCCTTGTAACCGGCGCTGCACGCGTTGCGGACGTAGCCTCCGCACAACTGCCAGACGATCCAGTCCGCGGCTTCCACCCAACGGTCCGTCACCGCGTAGAGCTCGGGGTCCTCCTCCAGCAACTGCAGGCCCTTGGCGAACTCCCACTCCGAGGAGATGAACCCGCCGTAGCGGGCCAGCCACTTTTCTCCCCGATCCGCGGCCAGGGCGTTGATCCGGTCCGCCTGGCCCTGTGCCGCGTGATGCCTCCAGAGCTTCACGTACGCGTGTGGCCGCGACTCGAATTCAGCAAGTTCGCACAACGGCGTGCCGTCGGCAAGTGTCGGCACCATGGTGCAGGCCGTGAAGTCGGTCGCGACGCCGATGACATCGCGCGGGTCTGCCTGTGCCGCCGCCAACGCCGCAGGGATCGCCGTCTTGAGGACGTGTACGTAGTCGGCCGGCACCTGGAGGGCCCAATCCGGCGGCAATTTCTCAGCGAAGCCGGGCAGCGTCTCGGTGACGACCGCGTGTGGGTACGCCGCGACCGAAGTGCCCAGCTCGGCACCGTCGGCAACGCGAACAACGAGTGCACGCCCAGACAAGGTGCCGAAATCGACACCGATCACCAGGGCTCGTGACAGATCCACGGAATCCACCTCAGTACGTGCCGCCAAGGTCGGCGACACCCGGGCGACTGTTGACATTCACGACAAGGCTGTGTGGGCGAACGTTAACACCAATTCTCATGCGTCGTCGTCAAGGGTCATGCGGTGATCGGACGAGGAGTCGGTGAGGTCGTTGCGACTCGCCAAGCCCCGCGGCCTTTCGTCCGATATCGCCGAAGTGGCATCCTTGCGGTATCAGCCGCTGCGGTTCGGCCCGGGTGCGGAAGGCGTCATCGACGGCGGGCTGATCGTCGGGACCAGTTCTGGAGGACCAACAATGACGCATGATCTCGTCATCCGCGGCGGCAGGGTGGTCGACGGTACCGGCGGTCCCGAATGCACGGCTGATGTCGCCATCACCGACGGCGTCATCGTCGAAGTCGGTGGCGTCGAGGAGAAGGGCCGGCGGGAGATCGATGCCGATGGCGCACTCGTCACCCCCGGCTTTGTCGACGTCCACACGCATTACGACGGCCAGGCCACCTGGGATCAGCGGTTGCAGCCGTCGTCCCTGCACGGCGTCACGACCGTGGTCATGGGCAACTGCGGTATCGGATTCGCGCCCGCTCGGCCGTCGGACAGGGACAAGCTCATCGAGCTGATGGAAGGCGTCGAAGACATTCCTGGTACGGCCCTGCACGAGGGGCTCCCGTGGACCTGGGAGACCTTCGAGGAGTACCTCGACGCCCTCGACACACCCCACGACATCGACTTTGCCGCGCAGGTCGTGCACGGTGCGGTGCGGCTGTACGTGATGGGCGAGCGGGGCGCGAACCGCGAGACCGCCACCGCCGCCGAGATTGCGCAGATGGGCCGGCTGACCGCCGAGGGCATTCGAGCGGGTGCGTTGGGCTTCACCACCTCACGGACGATGCTGCACAAGTCAGCTACCGGCGACTACACGCCGGACTTGGGCGCCGCCCGAGAGGAGCTGGTGGGCATCGCGGCCGCCGTTGGCGCTACCGGCAAAGGCCTGCTGCAGGTCATCTCCGACTTCACCGACTTCGACGACGAGGTCGAGAACCTCTACGAGATGATGCGGGCCGCGCAGCGGCCGTTGTCGATCTCGCTTCTGCAGTTCGAGGCCGACACCGACTACCGCCGCACGCTGGCTGCGCTGACCACGGCGCGCGAGCAGGGTCTGCAGATGAGCGCCGGTGTCGGGGCTCGGGCGATCGGCATCCTGATGGCGCTCGACGGCACGGTGAACCCGTTGACGCTCTCGCCCACGTTCCGCTCGGGGGCCGACCTGAAGGATCCGGCGGTCAAACAGCGCATCCTCGCCGAGGTGGAGGCGAGCGACGGTGAGCCCTTCGTGCGTTGGCTGGAGCGAACCTGGGAATTCGACGAGATCCCGAACTACGAACCGGAGGCGAGCGATTCGATCGCCGCGCGGGCGAAGCGCGAAGGTCGCTCACCGTGGGACCTGCTCTACGACCTGCTGTTGGAGGGTCCGGTCTATACGACCTTTTTCAACTACTACAGCGGCGACCTGGAGCCGGTGCGCGAGATGCTCGCGCATCCCTACACCCATTTCAGCCTCGGCGACGGCGGCGCTCACGTGGGAACGATCTGCGACGGGAGCTTCCCGACGACGATGCTTGCGCATGGGAGCGTAAGGAATTAACTTTGGCGTGTTGCAGCGTCGATGACCGCCTCGGCGTCGGGCAATCGCTGTTCGGCGGGTGTCGGCGTGTAGCCGTCCTGGGTGAGAGCGGGGCCGACTTCGCGGATGACGTTGCCGATGGTCCGCCGGCTGACGGTGAACAGTTCGGCGAGCGTGTCTTGGCTGCATAGTCCGCGCTGGTAGAGGACTGCGGCCAGGATCCGTTCGTCGGGGGTGATCTTCTGTGTGAACACGCCGCCGCGGGCGCCGGGGAGGGCCTCGCCTCCGCGGCGGCGGTGACGGTGTCGCTCGCCGCGGGCTTCGAGCACTGTGCAGACGCGGGCGGTCATGGCGGCGAGGTCGGCGGGGGGCATGCCGGTCAGTGCGGGGTGGGCGAGCAGCTGTGGGATTCGGGATCGTTCGGGTAGGGGTCGGTCGCTGTCGGCGTAGTCGCGCAGTTCCGCAGCGGTTTTGAACCGCAGCGTTGTGGGGGCGATCTGGATGTCGTTCTCGCCCAGCAGTTGCCGCGTTTCCGAGATGAGCAACCCGATGGTCATGTCGCTGATGCCGAGTAGTTCGCCCAGCACCTTCTGGGAGCACACCTGCCGCTGGTAGATGAGAGTGATCAGCACTGCGTCGGCGGGGGTGAGGATGCGTTTACTGCCGGCGCCGCGGGCTCGGCGGCGCGGCCCGCCGCGCTGTTCGAAGCGGCGTTGGGCGCCTTGAGCTTGCTGCGCGGGTGCGAGTTTCTCGGCGAGTGCGGCGAACTCGGAGCCGTTCATGCCGGTAATCCGCTCGTCTGCCAGCAGGCGAAGTGCCTCGGTCCGGTTGCGTGCTCGGTCGTCGGCCGTGACCGGCGCCGTCTTGGGGCCGGTGGGTGCGATCGTGTAGTTCCATTCCCCGTGATGGTCGTGCGGTTGGATCGGTAGCTGCTGCAGTTCCTTCTTGGAGACCGCGATCCCCAGCGGGTAGGTGTTCTCGTCCAGTTCGGCGTGCACGCTCAGCCCACGCCGGGTGCGGGTGGTGTTGATCGTGGCGAGGACTACCTCGTGGCTGGTCAACGGTCGTCCCCGCCAGTTCAGGGTGATCGCCGAGAACAGCCGGTGCTCGATCTTGTTCCATTTGCTGGTTCCGGGCGGAAAGTGACAGACGGTGACCTGCAGCCTCGCTTCCGTGGCAAACGCGGCGAGCTCCGCCTTCCACAACCGGTAGCGATAGCTGTTGGACCCGCCCGCGTCGGCGGTGATCAGCAGCCGGTTGGCGCCCGGATACTCCAGGCTTCCCGCCTGATGCCACCAGCGGCGGATCGACTCCACGGCGAACGCCGACGTATCGTGGTCGACTCCAACGTTGACCCACCCGGCATCGGTGGCGATGTCGTAGATGCCGTAGGGCACCGCGAGGGGCACGTCCGGGCCGGAAGCGAAGAAACTGTGGTCTTCGACCGTGACCGGGTCACCCTTCGGCCGCCATTCCCGGCCCGCCGCGGGTAGCTGCCCCAGTTGCTCCTTCTTCTTCGCGTCCACGCTGACCACCGGCTGGCCGTCGGCCTGGTGAGACTTGACCTGCTGGTTGATGTATTGGAACTGGGCGTCCCGATCCGGGTGCTGCGCGCCCTCGAGGGTCTTCGACGTCGACTGCAGACTGAACCCGTTGGTCTTTAACAGCCGGCCGACCGTCGGGGCCGAGACCGGATGCCCGGACCGGGACAGCTCGTCGGCCAAGTGCCGCAGCGACTTCGTCGTCCACCGCAACGGCGACATCGGGTCGCCTCGCTCGTCGGGCTCCACCAGACGCAGCAGCGCCGCAGCCAGGTCCGGATCGTGTTGCGACGCCGGCTTGCGGCCCCCACCAGGACGGCGTGACCTGCCGACCGGCAACGACGAATCCGCCGCTTCAAGCTCACCGACCCCTGCACGCACCGTCGCCTCACTCACCGACGCCGCCAGCGCCACCGCGCGAACGCCCCCGTGGCCGATCAGCCGGGCCTCCGTTCCCAGCGCCAACCGCTTCTGCCGTTCATCCAGGTACGGCAGCAGCACGCCGAAGCGACGGGAAAGCTGATCACGCCGCAACGCGTCGACGGCCATAACACATCATCGGCCACCCAAAGCCAAAAGCACAAGTAGAGCACTGGGGGCGCGATCGCACCCGGGGGCCGAAGTTCGATCTGCCGTGGATCGTGCATGGCCAGTGCCGGGGCACGGCCGAACTCATGGGACTCAACGACCGTGGTCTGCTCGCGCCGGTACAAGCAGGGCCTCGGCAAAGTTGATCTGCTCGTTATCTAACTCGTGTTGATCTTGGCTTGTAGCAGGAGCGGAGGACTCGGCCCGGATGTCGAGATACCCGGCGGGTCGCGGCGGCGATGTTGGTTGCGCCGTGGCGGCGGTGCACGCTGATGGCGAGGTTGCGCAGGGTGGCCATGACGGCCGGGCCGTGACGGGTGCGGATCTGGGACAGGTCTTCGCCGAAGGTCACGTCTCGAACCCAGTGCAGCTTGTTCTCGATGTGCCAGTGGCCGCGCAGGATGTCGGCGATCTCGACGGGGTGGATCTGGAGCTGGTCCAGGTCGGTGATCGCGTAAACGGTCTCGGTGTGCCACCTGCCGCTGCGGAGCGAGCGACGCCGTCGCGTCACCTGGACGGCGCCGCGGGCGTGCGGGAACACGATCCCGGTGGACACGGCGGTGATCTTCACGGTGCGCGACTCGACCCGCCCGTGGCCCTTGTCCCGGGTGAGGTCGGCCGCAGGGATGTCGCGCCAGGGCAGCGTCCTGAGTTGGCGATGCAGCGTCGGCTGATTCGCCTTGACCGTCAACAAGTAGTGCGCCCCGCGGCTGGTGAGGTACTCGGCATGCTCGCGCTGGGTATGCATCGCGTCGGCTGTCACGACCGCGCCAGCGATGTCGATTCCGTCGAGCAGCGGCGCGAAAGCTGTTATTTCATTGGACTTTCCGTCCACGACCCGCTGCCCGAGCACGACCCCGTCCTCATGATCCAGCGCGGCCAGCAGGTGCACCGCGCGACCGTCGGCTGCGCGGGCACCGCGGGCGGTCTTGCCGTCCACCGCGATCGCCGGCCAGCGGCGCGCCGCTCCGACCCGGGCAGTGAGCCAGCCAGAAACGGTGCGGTCCAGCAGGTGCGGATCGATCGCCTGCAACACCCGGCGGATCGCGGTCTCACTCGGCGGGACACGTTCGATCCCCAAGCGCTGGCGCACAGCCCCGGGCAGGTCCTGGGCCCACTCGGCGATCGCGACATAGGAACGGGCGCCGGCCAGCACCGCGCACACCGCCACGCCGAGCACCGCCACGAGTTGATGCCGCACCCCGCCGCGACACCGCGGATCGGTGATCGCCCGCAACGCCACGAGCAGCTCCTCGGGAACCTCACCAGCCGTGACCGGCGTGTCTGCCTCACGCACAACGGCGGCGCTGATCAGGGACAATGCAGATGCGGGCACGGCACACGCTCCGGTCCTCGTTGATGGCGTAGAGAACCTTCATGATCACCAGCGGCGCCGTGCCCGCCCCGCTGCTACACCATCACCGGCGTGTCACCCGACAACACGCCCAAGATCACGACTTTGCCGACCCCCTGCGGCTACAAGGCCGACGTCAACGTCATCGATTTCGAAAATCTCAACGTCCGCAAGCCGCACATCATCGCGGATCTTCCCGCCGGCGGCCGGCGAGTCATGCAGGAAGCCGAGGGTTATCTCCACACGATCGTCAGCGGCGTCGAGGTCTACGTTGACGGCAAGGCAACCGGGGAACTTCCCGGCCGACTGATCCGTGGCGGCCAGAGCGCCCCGCAGGTGTGAACAACAAGACGGAACCCCAACGGTCAGACCCGGCACCGGCCGGGGCCGACGATCGCGGGATGCGAGCCGTCGGCGGCTACCGGCCGGGTGCCGGGGCAGGGGAGTTCTGCCATCAGCCCTGGGAGATGCGTTCGAGCACCCGTAGGTCCGCAGCTGTCCGGGGGTCGTCAACCATTGATTCCTCGATGGCTCGACGCAGGGCGCGCATGTCGTGACTGCGGCGACGCTGGTCACGATGCCGTTGGATTTGCTCACAGATGTGGCTCATTGTCATTTCCTTCCACTATGGTTTTGCACCTGTGCGTCCGCGGCGCCGCCAGCCAGGAGCAGCAGGACGGCCATTCGGCCGCTGGCTGAGCGAGGCTGGCAGAAACGACGCTGCAAGATCAACACGTCTACAGGTTACCCGAACTTAGAGTCTCTCTAAACTTGAAGTCGCGTTACGCTCATCACGTCCCCATACCGCCGGCGAAGCCCAGCTGCGCGTCGACTTGACCCACGCGCTGTCGCCACGCCCCGGCCTTGACCTTGCTGGGGAGTCCTGCGAGATTCGGCGAGTGAAAGATTCGTTGACGATCCCGGACCGTCCTGAGAGCATCACCGCCGAGTGGCTGACAGAAGCACTCGCCTCGTCGCTACCGGGCGTGCAGGTCGCCCGTGTCGACATTCTCGACCAGCACTCGGGGACGACCGGCCGGTTGCGACTGCGTCTGGAATACGCTCCGGGTCCCACCGGGCCCGAGACGGTGTTCGTCAAGCTGCCACCCTTCGACGTAACCCAGCGTGAGCTTGTCGCGACGACGGACATGGGTCGCCGGGAGGCCCGCTTCTACGAGAGCATCGCCGCCGAGGTACCGATTCGGATCCCACGGCCCTATTACTGTGCGCATGGTGACGAGCCGACGCAGTACGTCATGGTGCTCGAGGACCTCCTGGCGGCGGGGTGCACGTTCACGTCCCGTGTGGAACCGCACGCCGAGGAGAACGCCCAGCAGATCATCGAATCGCTCGCTCGGTTGCACGCGCATTTCTGGAAGGATCCGCGCTTCGACAGTGGGCTGTCCTGGGTGCAGCCGGCATTTCGGGGTCCGCTCGGCGCGCAGCTTGTCGACAGTGCCCGTCAGAAGTTCGGTGCCGAACTTCCACCGGTGTTCAGCGAGCTCGCGCGCCTGTTCGTCGAGCACACTCCGCGCATCAGGGAAATCTGGGACGAGGGCGACCACACCCTGATCCACGGCGACACGCATGCCGGAAATCAGTTCGTGGACGGTACGACGGTGGGGCTGTACGACTGGGCGGTCATCAGCCGATCGCCGGGAATCCGCGACGTCTGCATCTACCTCGGCAACTCCTGCCCGACCGACCTGCGACGACGCGAACAGGAACGGTGGCTGCGCGGCTACCACGAGATCCTGGTCAACGCCGGCGTCGACGCGCCCAGCTTCGAAGATCAGTGGACGCGCTACCGACGCGGGGTCCTGTACGCCTGGGTCACGGCAACCACAACGGCCGCGATGGGCAACAAGTGGCAGCCCGTGGAAGTGGGCATGCTGGGCATCGCCCGAGCGACCGAAACGTGTGCCGACCTCGGGACGGTGGAGGCCATCCGAGAGGCGCTGTGAGCGGGTGGTTGGCGGCGCACCCGTGCCCGGCTCAGGCCAGCGGACTCCGGGGACGCCGACTCGGGTCGGGATACCCGCGTTCACGCCTCAGCCATCGCCGCCATATCTCACGGGCTAGTGGAACAGGGTTCTACTAGAGGGAGAACGCGGTATAGTGCCGGGCGGACGCGGTGTCACATCCCCGATTTGACGCCTATCAACAGCCGTTGACGCGTCTACGGTGCGGTTCTACCCTCGACGCACCAAGGCGCGAAGTAGGGGACTCGCAGTGACGGTACCCGCTCTTCAGAATGAGCGAGAAGGTCCGGCGCGTCATCGGACGCTGTTCGATCGTCGTTCGCCGCAGCGCAGCGACGAGCGGCGGGCCCGCCTCCTGGCCGCGCTTGATCAGCTGCTGCGCACTCGCCCGCTGGCTGACATCAACATCGCCGACCTCACCGAACGGGCCGGCGTGACCCGTTCGGCCTTCTACTTCTATTTCGACAACAAGGCCACGGCGGCCGCCGCACTCGGGGCAGAGATGTCCACGATCGCACTCAAGGCGATCACCGCCGTGTGCGACGTGGATGAGCCACCGCGAGCGCGGTTCGAGACGCAGATCCGCGGGCTCGTGGCGACCTTGGAACAGCTGCGTCACCTGCACCGCGCGGTACTCGACGCCCGACAGACCAATTCGAAGTTGCGCGAACGGTGGGACGAAAACCGCCGGGTGATGGCCGGGCCCGTCGCCGCGATGATCGACGCGGAGCGCGCGGCAGGGCGCGCACCCGTTGGCCCGGACAGCCGAGCACTGGCGACGATCTTGCTCGAAGTCAACGACCTGGCTGTGGAACGCCTCGCCCTCGGCGACCCCTTGCCGGTGGAGGACCGCATCGACGCCCTGGTTACGGTGTGGTTGCGCACCATCTACGGGACGTCGGAGCTGTGACTGCGATGGCTGTCAGTTCGTCGTCTCGTGCGCGGGCCACCGAATATCTGCAGCCGATCGCGTAAGACCGAAAGGCATTGGCACGCCGATGCGACACACGTTGCCAGAAGATCGATCCCGAATGCGAGGCTAGGCCCCAATGTCAGACAAGTTGAAGCCGGCTGCGGTCCCAACTCCCGCCCAAGAGGCCGAGGAACTCGACAGGCGGCTGGGGCCGCTCGAGATCGTGATGCGCAAGATGGCCGCGGACCCGCGGCTACGCAATGCGGGTATGTCGATGTGGATTCTCGACCGTGAGCCGGACTGGGACCGGTTGGTGCAGGCCTGGGACCGGGCCACCCGCGTCATTCCCCGGATGCGGCAGCGACTCGTCGACCCGCCGCTCGGGCTCGGCGTCCCGTACTGGATTTCGGACGGAAACTTCGATCTCCATTACCACCTGCGCAGGGTCCGCGTGCCGGAGCCAGGCACGCTTAGGCAGCTTCTCGATCTGGCCCGCCCGGTCCTGATGTCACCGTCGGATCCGGCGCGGCCGGCCTGGGAGATCATCGTCGTCGAAGGCCTCGAGGGCGGTCGGGCCGCGGTGCTGCAAAAGGGCGACCACACCATGATCGACGGCCAGGGTGGAATGGCCATGATGCAGGTCATCTGCGACCTGGAACGCGACGCGCCTGCGGTTGCGATGCCACCGGAACCCGAGCCGGACACCATCTCCTCGACTGCGATGTTGCGTGCCGACTTTGCTGATCGACTTCGGGAAGCGCCCCGCGTCGGGATACACGGAGTCGAGCGCGTTGTCGGCGTCGCCGCCGATGCCATCCGGCATCCTTGGCGCACGGTGACGAGCACCACGGAGATGGCGGCGTCGTTGACGCGGGTGTTAGGGGCAATGCGAGCCCCGAAGTCGCCGTTGTTCGAGGCACGCAGCCTCTCGCATCACTACGACGTACTGGAGATCTCCGTCGACGATTTGCGCCGGGCAGGTAAGAGCGCGGGCGGCTCGATCAATGACGCATTCCTCGCCGGTCTCCTCGGCGGCATGCGGATCTATCACGATCGCCATGACACGCCGATCGAGACCATGACAATCGGGTTCACGGTCAGCACCCGCCGCGAGAGCGACCCGCTGACGAGCAACCGCTTCACCGACGTGTCGATCGTGGCGCCGGTCGGCCTCACCGACCCTCGCGAACGAATCGAACGAATCCACGAGCAGGTGCTCACCGCGCGCGCGGAGCCGGCCCTCGCCGCATTCGACTCCATCGCACCAGTGATGAGCATGCTGCCGACGTCGTTGCTCACCGCTGCATTCGGCGGTGCCGGTGGCGATATGAACGCGAGCAATGTCATGGGACCCCCGATCCCGTTGTACATGGCCGGTGCGCGGATCGAGCGCCTGTTCGGGTTCGCGCCGCTCGCTGGTTGCCCGATGATCGCTAGTCTGATCTCCGTCATGGGCATCTGCTGTCTCGGCATCAACAGCGATCCGGCGGCCATTCCGGATTCTGACGTGCTCACGGACTGCATGCGCGAGGGCTTCGAGGAAGTGCTCACCCTTGCCGGAGAGCACGGCGGGGTGGCGATTCCCACCCGGACCGAACCGACGTCGAGCTAGCCGTATCAAGGTCCGGCAAAGTCTCCCGGGCTTCGAAACAGCGCTCGTGCCGCAACCGTGACTGCGTCCCGGCAATCCTTCGGCGACACCGACCCGCAGATATCCTCTCCGATCAGCGGGGAGTGGGTACTTGGACTCACCCTGGGTCCTGTTCGTGACCGGCCTGCGGATGCAGACCGTTGAACGCCTCGCGGGCGGTCAGCTCTCCGGTCAGGACGCGCTGCACCGTCGAGCAGATCGGCATCTCGACGTCGTAGCGGTCCGCCAGCTCCACGACGGTTGGCGCCGTGCGCACACCTTCGGCCACCATGGTCATCTCGCCGAGAATGTCCGCAGGCTTGCGGCCCAAGCCCAGCTGCTCGCCGACATGCCGGTTGCGGCTGCGAGGGCTCAAGCACGTAACCATGAGGTCACCGAGGCCGCTGAGGCCGACGAAGGTCATCGGCTGGCCGCCCATGGCGACGCCGAGGCGAGTCAACTCCGCCAGGCCACGGGCGAACAGGGCCGCCTGGGTGTTGTCGCCCGTGCCCAGACCCTGCGACATCCCAGCGGAGATCGCGATCACGTTCTTCAGGGCGCCACCCAGTTCGCAGCCCGCGACATCATCGTTGAAGTAGACGCGGAACAGGCCGCGACGCAGCACCCGCTGCAGCTCGGCACCCACCGACCGATCCTCCGTGGCGATGACGCTGGCCGCGGCCTGCCCGCCGACGATCTCAGCGGCAATGTTCGGGCCGGTCAGCGCCGCCGCAGGGTGGCCCGGCAGCAGCTCTTCGATGATTTGGGTCATGCGCAGATGAGTGCCCGGCTCGAGACCCTTGGCCAGGCTGACCACAGGTGTCCACGCACGCAAATAGGGAATCGCGTCGGTGAGTGTGGCGCGAAAGGCATGGGTAGGTACGCCCATCACGAGCACTTCGGCCGGCCCGGTCGCCTCTTCGAGATCTGCTGTCGCCCGCAATGTGGGCGACAGCAAGGCACCGGGCAGGTAGGCCGAGTTGGAGCGCTGCGTGTTGACTTCCTGCGCGGTGTCGGGATTGCGGGCCCAGAGCAGCGTCTCGTGGCGGCCGGACACAAGCGATGCGATGGTCGTACCGAACGATCCGGCCCCGAGAACCGTGACCCTCATGCGTGTGTCCTTTCGCCGATTTGTGAGACGTGTGTAACACAGAACCTGCCCCGACGTTCGTCGAGGGCTAGCGGTGTTGCCTGGCAGCGAACGCTTGGCGGGCCTTGTCGGTCTGGACCGCGACGATCCTGGGCTGGTCGAGCCCGAGCAAGAACCCATCCCGTATCGACGCATCCAGGCGCTCGGTGAACCGTTTCAGGTAGGACTCGACGTCGCCGTATCGGGCCAGCAGCTCGCGGGCCGACAGCGGGGTTTCCCGTCCGGCCAGGGCACAGCGCGGACCCGGCGCCGCATGCACCTCGTAGCGGCTGAGCGGGACGTCGAGGTGGGGGGACCGCACGCCGTCGAGGGCATTGCCGCATTCGTCCACTGCAGCGACGGCAACGTCGTCCAGAACGGTCAAGGTGATTCGCGGCGCGGTCGGGGGAACGATGCCGCGCTCGGCCCAGCGATACAGCCGGGCCATTCCGGCGCGCAGGAACGCTTCGGCCGGGAAGCTGGAGCCGTTCCCGTCGCAGCCGGGCATGCTCGTAAGGTGTGGCGCACCGGAGATTTCGTAGAGCCGGTAGCGGTCGACAGGGCCGTCGCTGTCGGCTCGCCGCACGGACGCGCCGCTACGGCTCGTGTACTCACGCCCTGAGCTGAGGGTCGTCGTGAATCCTTCGACGTCGGTCTGCGTCTCGACATCGATGACCGGGACGGCCGGCGGGCGCATCGGTGCGTACTCGAAGCTCGGCCGTTCGCGGGTACCGGATTGCAGCGGGGTGAGGCTGGCGGAGTGCGCAGCCGGGAAGTAGCCGTCGAACACGGGGCGGCCGTCCGGCAGCCTGGTGTCGTCATGGAACGACATGGCGAAGGTCGCGGTGTCGGCCGCGCTCTGGGAGTAACCGGCCAGGTACAGGTACTCGACCGCCAGGCCGGCGAGTGGAGCGCGGTCACCGGCCGTCCTGACGAACATGCCCACCTGGCGCAGCATGTCCCAGGCGAGGTCGTTGGTCGCGATGGCGAGATCGGCGTATCTCACGGCGTCGTAGCTGAGCAAATGCTTGACCGAGGAGGCGCGCTCACTCACGCCGATCCAGCCATCACCCTCGGACTGGAGCAGGGGGGCGATCCTGGCCCACAACGCATCGGTATCGGGGCCATTGGAGGTGTTGAACGGTTCGACGACGACGCGGCCGCTGAAACGGTCGCGGTTCGACGGGTACCGGGCCAGGAGGCGAGTGACGTAGCGATGACCGTCGCTCACCACCGTCGCGGGACCGGTGGCCGCGCCCGAGTACATGCAGCCGACGCCGGAGAACAGGTACTCGACCTCGGTATAGCCCGCGTCGAGCGCTGGCGCCGTTGTCCCGTCGGTGAGCCTCGGCCTCGATCCGCTCGATTGGGCACGGCCGTTTCCAGTGGGAATTGCTCGCAGCCGCGCCCTGCTGACGTCCGCAGTCATGAAGGTCGTGCCTCCACGTGACCTGACCTGCTGATACGCGGCACTACTATGCCGCTGTGGCCTCTACTCGGACGATTCGGCACCTTCGAGCTGACGGGGTTCCTGCAAAGGCGGGCCCGCGGCTGCGACGCCTGCTTGCGCTGGTGGTCGCCGTACCGCTCGCCCGAGCCGGAGGAACCGGCTTGCGATTCGCGGCCGCGGCTGCGCTTGCGCGGCGGCGCGGCGTGGCCATGTATCCGGACGTTCCGACGCCGGAGCCCACGCCGGGGCTCGCTGCGGGCGTGGCGCTCGACGAGTTGGCGATGATGCCCGCCGGCATCTTCGGGTCGATCGTGTCCTCCCGCGACTACGAGCGATCGTCGGCCGAACTCGACGACGCGGTTGGCTGCTACGACGCGAACGGGTGGCTCGATGATCCGGGCGGGTACTTCGCGGTACCCCCGGCACCGCGGGACGTGCGCAGCGAGCACGTCGCCTGGCGTCGGAGCGAGGTCGAGGTGGTCAGCTTCGACAGCGGCTGGGCTCCGCGGCCGGACGAGCCGGGTCGGGACAGGTGGCTTTCCTTCGAGGCCAACCGGACGGCGTATGCGACCGTCCTGCGTCACGATGACAAGCCCCGTCCCTGGCTCGTCTGCGTGCACGGCAGCGGCATGGGCAGGTTGGGCGACGTCGACCAGTTCCGGCTCCGGCGTATCCACCACGAGCTCGGTGTGAACCTGCTGCTGCCGACACTTCCGTTGCACGGCCGACGCCGGGCTGGGCTGCGGCCGGGCCAGCAGTTCGTATCGGCCGTCTATCCCATCAACAACGTCCTCGGCCTGGGGCAGTCGATCTGGGACACCAGGCGGATCATCCGTTGGCTGCGCGAGGATCAGCAGGCTACCGGTGTCGGCCTTTATGGCTTTTCTCTCGGGTCTTACGTAACCAGCATCTTGTCGACCATCGACGGCGATTTCAACTGCGTGATCGCGGTCGTCCCGTCGGGCGATATCGGCGCGCCACTGAAGGCCACGGTACCCAGCTTGCCCACACTGCGGTCCGCGCACGCGAGCCTGCACGATTGGCGGGCCGATCTCGTGCAGGGTCTCGTCTCGCCGCTCGCGCAGCCGTGCCGCGTGCCCAAGGAAGGCAGGTACATCATCGCCGGTTCGGGTGATCGGCTTGCGACGCCGTCGGGTGCGGTGCTGCTGTGGCGCCACTGGGACAGGCCGAAGATCGACTGGTATCCGCGGGGGCATCTCACCGTCGCCCGGTCGGCCGGCTATGAGCCGCGGCTCGAGCAGATCCTGCGCGAAAGCCGCCTCGTCGCCGCTTGACCGGGCGCCGCTCAGGCACCGGTGGGGTCCTCGAGTGGAGCAGCCGGAACTCGGGCCTCGAGGGTCGCGAGCGCGTCCATGAAGTCCCGGACCGTGCTGGCGAACGCGGCTCGTCCGACGTCCTGGGACTCGTCGAGCAGACCCCGTCTGCGCGCGAATTCCAGCGGGTTGTCGAACATGTTCAGCGACGCGGCATCCGGGCGACTCAGCCGGCCGACCCGAAGATCGAGTTGCGCACGGGCAAGGCAGTTCAGCCGGAAGCTTCGCGCATCGATGACCGCGGCCGAGCCCAACTGCTGCAGACCTTTTGCGATGATCCAGTACGCCTCGAGGAACGGCGCCAGTGCCTGCGGGGCGAAGAACGGTCGCATGCGGTCCAAGAGGGCGTGCGGTCCCTCCGCAGAGGAAAGGCTGCTTCGCCAGTCCACGTCGTGAAATGCCAACTCCTGCGCAACCGCAGCCCCGAAGTTGTCGCCGTCGGGAAAGAAGAACTCGTCCGTCAGCACCTCGCGCAGGCGCTCGAGTTCGTGCAGGAAGACTGCGACCCGTTCGCTCGGCTGCGCTGCGGCGGACCGGACGAGGCTCAACTCGATCGCCGAAGGGATCAGGAAATGATGAACCACGCTGTTGCGGTAATACGCGGCCTCGATGTGCCGGCCGGGCGTGACGGTGTATCGCGTGCCCCCTTCGTGCGCACTGCCGCTCACCAGACCTTGGGTTCGCAGGAGGTCCAAGGCACGCTGCACATCGCGGGTGTCGCGGGCTGCGGCGCCGGGTGCGGGTAGCGCGCGGCGGGCGATGTAGCGATGGGTGGGCTCCAGATACCGAAGCACCTCGTCGACACTCATGCCGACGTGGTCGCTCTCGAGTAGCGGAAGCAGCACCAGGGCGACGGCGGTGATCGGCGTGGCGGCGTCGACCCGTCGGCACACTTCCAGCGCAGCTCGATCAATGCCGTCGGTGAATGCCTCGCGATTACGCCCGCCGTCGCGCTCGAGAAAGTCGGCCAGGGAAACCGGCTCGCCGAGGCCAACGAAGATCTTTGCCTGCGGCGGGACGCGCCGCTGCCGGACGGCGAAGTTGAGGAACATCGTCAGGCCCTCGCCGGTCTTTTGGGCTCCTCGGCCGTACTTGGCATACTCGAACACCTCATCGAGGTACTCATAGACGATGGTCGTCGGCACCAGCGTCACGCCTGACGAGCGGTCGTCGACGAAGGCATCGGCGACATACGCGAGCAGCCCGACCTTCGGGCGCAGCAACTTCCCGGTGCGGGTCCGCCCGCCTTCGAGAGCCCACATGAAATCCGCCCGCTGTTCGGTCATCCAGCCGACGAACTGGCGCAGGACGAAGGCGTACAGGGGATCTCGCATCCCACGCCGGATGAAGCTGATGCCGAAGCTGTGGCCGACGGGGCCCATGGGCCAGAACCGAATGTTGGCGCCGGCGAAGCGGTATTCGCGTTCGAAACCCCGGCGCGCAAACGGAACTCGCACCAGGAAGTCGAGATACGACCGGTGCGCAGTGGTGATGACCAGCGTCTGCTCGCCGTCGAGCGCCTTGAGCCGATCCAGGGCCTCATGGTCGTACTCCAGCACGCCTTCGAAGCTGTGGCGGTGGGAGATCCTGCTCAGGACCAGGCTGAAATCGGGAAATGCCTCGTCGTTCGTCGTCACCATTTCGTTGAGATAGCGCGACGCCGTCGCGAGAAGGACTTCGGGATCAGCGTCTTGCTCGGCCGCGAGCGCCTCGATCCCCTTCCGGAACCTGACGTCGGCGAGAATGTCCTGCTTGGCGGCGGCTCGCGCGCTCACCGCCGCGCGGTGCTGCCGCCACTTCTTCAGATCGGCCACGGAGGCTCAGTCCTCCGACTTGAGTCGGTCGTAGGTGTTCTCGCCGACGCCGCGCTCGCGCAGGCTGTTCTTCTGCACCCGGAAGGTGGCCTGGGTGCTGGGTAACGATTCGAGGATCTCGATGTAGCGGGGGAGGGCGAATTTCGGCACCCGGTCGGCGAGGAACTCGCACAGGGCGGCTGGGTCGATCGTTGCTCCCGGGGTAGCAACGAGGAAGACCATCACTTCGTCCTCGCCGACCTCGGACGGAACGGCGACTGCGGCGGCCTGCGCGATGTTCGGGAACGCTTGGACGGCCTGCTCTACCTCGAAGGAGGAGATGTTCTCGCCGCGGCGGCGGATGTAGTCCTTGGCGCGGTCGACGAAGTAGTACTCACCGTCCTCGTCGTAGACGAAGGCGTCGCCGGTATGGAACCAGCCGTTGCGCCAGGCGCGGACCGTGGCCTCAGGCATGTTGGCGTAGCCCTGGTTCAGGGTCCACGGAATCTTCGGCCGGACGATCAGTTCACCGACGGTGTTGGGCCCGACCGGGAAGTCGTGCGGGTCGACGACGGCGACCTCGGTGGGCGACGCTTCCAGCGCGCGCCCGACGCTCTTCCAGTTGGACCCGTCGACCTCGCGTCCGAACGAGAACAGCACGCTGCCGACCTCGGTGCTGCCGAAGGTGGTGTACACCTTGACGCCGAAGCGGCGTTTGAACTCCTCGACCTCGGGGATGACCGGACCCATCAGCACGGCCTGCAGCGGGTTGTCGGCGTCGTCGTCGCGCGCCGGCATGCTCTGCAGGAAATGGGCGACGACACTGACGGTGTAAGTCGTGCTGCACTCGTACTTGCGAATGTCACTCCAGAAGTCGGAGATGCTGAATTTCTCCCGTGTGACGAGCTTGCCGCCATAGGCGGCCGGCAGGAACATCGTGGACTTGCCGAGCATGTGGAACGGTGGCCAGAAGCCGTAATGGACGCCGTCGTGGAACTCCGGCGGTTCGAAGAGCAGCCGCACGTTCTCCTGCATGCCCCAGGGGACCAGCACCCCCTTGGCCTGGCCTGTCGTGCCGGAGGTGTAGATGACGCTCAGCGGGTCCCACTGGTTCGGTTCGACCAAGTCGTCGGCGGGCTCGATGTCGGTCATCAACTCCTCGCCGGTGACGACGTGGAAGCGCTCCGTCAGCCGAGCGTCGACCTCGTCCTCGGGCTCGGCGTCGAAGATGACCACCACGTGGACGTGCGGCAGGTTCTCGGCGACCAGCGCCAACTTGGGGGCCAGCTGGCGTGAGGTGATGATGACCCGTGCCTGCGCGGTGTTGATGGCGTGGGTCAGCCACTCACCGCGGTAGTCGGTGTTGATCGGAACCTCGACGGCTCGCAGCCACGCGGCACCGAGCCACACATAGATCGCGTCCGGGGTATTCGGCATCAGCGTCACGACATACTCGCCCGGCTCCACCCGCAAGCGCCGGTACGCGGCCGCCCACCGCCGACAATTGCGGTCGAGATCCGCCCAGGTCAGCGACTCGCCGGTCGTGATCGCCTCCACGGCGACGGTGTCCGGCATCGACGCTGCCCGGTCCGAGATCAGCACCGGAAGTGGTTTGAAGTGATGCACGAACGTGCCCTCCTTGTATGCGGGTCGGTGCGCTGAACTATTCGTCTTCGGACCGGTTGTTCGACCAGATCGGCGTCGCCACCCGGCGCACGACACTCAGCCCGGCTCGTGGCACCGCTGTGGCCAGGCGAATGAGGCTTCGAGGCTCGCCGGGCTTGGGGAAGCGTAGTACTGGCCACCCTCGCTTGTGCGCCACCTTCGCGAGCTGCTTGCCGGGATTGGTCGGGCGCGGATGCCCGACCAGGTACATGAGCGCGACGTCCTCGTCGCCATCGGCGTAGAAGTAGCTCCGGTTGAGATCGACGTCGCGTTGCGCGGCAAAGGCCTGCACCACGTTGGCCTTGCCCGGACCGTAGAGCACAGGCCGTTGAATCACCCCTGTCAGGACGCCGTCCTCGGCGACGTAGTGGTTGCACAGCACGTTCTCGATGCCGAGATACCTGGCGACCGGATCGGCCTGATAGTCCGATGCCGCGGAACTGAGCACGACGGTGTGGCCTCGGCGGTGGTGCGCGTCGACGATGGCACGCATCTCGGGGTACATCATGGGACGGATGTCTCGCTCGAACACCCTCAGGCCCATCTCGACAAGGTCTTCATGTGCTCGACCTCGCCAGGCGGCGCCGCCGAGGTCGAGCATTGCGGCGAACGTCTCGGGGTTGTTCCCGTTGGTGGCGGTCAGCGCCAACGAGCGCAGCAGTTCCGAGCTACCGAACTCGCCCCGGCGCCGGCGCTCCTGCATGATGTAACGGCCGGTCTGACCGTGGATCAGCGTGCCGTCCATGTCGAAGAACGCGCCCACCTCGGGTCCTTCCGGGCTGGCGCTCACCTCTGCGAGCGACCCCGGCAGTCGCAACTGCGGGTTCATGACGGCGCCCCGCTCGCGCGCAGTGTCGCGCTAGTGCCATCGGCCGAGTTCGCCCCTGCCGGGACGGGTTGCGACCCGGTCGCGCCGATTGCGATCACCTCGTCGAAGCCGCGCCGCAAGCAATCCATGAATGACTCAGGGTCGGCGACTGCGACCGGATCAAGATTGACACCGACGTAATGGCGCCCCGCCATGGAGCAGGCCACGATCGTCAACGCGCCACCCAGCAGCGGGCCGACCGGGACCAGGCGGGTCACGCGCTTGGCGGCGACGTAAACCGAGCCGGGCTGCCCCGTCACGCTGCTGACGTGTACGTCGATGCCTCGGCCGGCCTGCCCCAGTGCGCCGAGCATCTGGACCGGCAGCCAGGACAAGATCGGCGCGGCCGAGCGCAGCATCGTGAACGCCGGGTCGGCTCGTGCGGTCAACACCGCATGGCGCACCAGTCGCATGCGCTCGACGGGATCGATCTGCTCGATCGGCGCCGCCATGCGCAACCCGGTCCAGAGGTCACCGCCGGGGTCGTCGCCGGAGCGGACACCGATCGGCATCGCCAGCGGCAGTGCGGCGACGGGCACGCCGAGCTGTTCGTGGTACAGGCGCAAACCGCCGCAGACCGCCGCCAGGTAGGCATCGTGCACCGAGCACCCGTGAGTCGTTGCTGCGGCGCGCAGTCCGGCAAGATCGACGTCCATCGTCTCGAAGCGCCGGTTCAAGCTGCGGCGGCGCAGCAACGGGGACGGGTCAGTGACCGGTGCTGCGCCCACTCGTTGCACGGAGCCGGCGAGTCGACCCAGACTCTGCACGGCGCCGGCAGGATCTCGGACACCGCCGGCGATCAGCCGAATCGCGTCTCCGAGACGGCGGTTCAGCCCGCGACTGGCTGTTATCGGCAGTCGGCGTAGCTCCCCACGGGTCAAATCACCAGGCGACAGATCCTCCGGTACGGGGATGGGTGGCATGGGCCCGCGATCGGGGGTTGGCACATCCGAGTGCATCAGGCGATCGAGGAGAATCCCTGACAATCCGTCGATGACCGGTTGGCTGAGCTTCCAGACAATCGCGGCGGCACCGTCTTCGGCCTTCAGGCCCTCGACGACGGTCGCTTCCCACAACGGCCGGTTGAGGTCCAGCGGAGTGGCCTGCAGCGTCTGGGCCAGGTCGAGAAGCTGCCGAAGTGAGCCCGGAGCCGGCAGGCTCACCCGTCGCAGGTGGTAATCCAGTTCGAAATCCGGGTCCGTCACCCATTGCGCCGGCGCGACCGGGAGGACTGGGGTGACCACGTGCTGGCGCATGCGCAGCACGATCCGAGTCGCCCGCTCCACGTCGTCGCGTACGCGGCTCCACTCCGGCGCCTCGTCAAGGATTTCGATGATGACCAGCGACGTTCGTTCCTGGCTGTGTACCTCCATGCAGTACTCGATGTAGTCGAGAGCCGAGAGGTTGCGATCCCAGTCGTCGGGGACGTCATCCATCGCTGCTCCCACGGGTAGGTACCCGGCCGGCTGCACGTGGAACTGCTGCACAGCTGCGCTGACCATGCGCCTGGATGTAGTCCGGCATCGACAGACGTGCACCTTTCATCCGGCCGCGCCGACACCGAGCCCGACGAGCGATACCCCATGGGCGGGCTCGCCGGTGTGCGGGGAAATCGTTCGGGTCCGCTCAGCTGGCCAGCACCGTCCGTGGCGCCGTGACTGGCCCAGGTGGACCAGTCACGGCGCACCTAAGAAGCACATATGGCGGTTGCTAGAGCGAGATGCTAACAGCGTGCCGGTGCCATCGAAAGGGCTGGTCAGCCTCGGGCGGGGAACTGCTCGGTCGGTGCAATGGGCTGATCACCATGCTGATCATCCCGGCGGGCGTCGAGCCGACGTGAGAGTCTGTCACGACCCTGGACGCACCGGGCCGACCTCATATCCCCGAGGTCACCACCCCGAGGGGCGCCTTGACGTGAGGCCCATATCGTCGTTTACTAGAACGACGTTCTAGTGATGGGATGATGTTGATGCTCGAGATCCTCGCTGAGCGGCGATCTTACGTCGCGGGCCAGTGGGTGGTCGGGGACCGCGAGTTCGCCGTCGAGAATCCGGCCGACGAGTCGGTCGTCACTGAGCTGTGGGTGACGCCGCTTGACGCGGTGCGCCATGCGGTCGCCGCGGCGCGGCAGACTTTCGATGCGGGCCTCTGGGCGGAGCGCAAGCCCGATGAGCGCGCCGAGGTACTGCGGCACTTCCTCGCGCACATCGCCTCGGAGCGCGAACGGCTGGTGGGCACCCTCGTGGCCGAAGCCGGTCAGCCCCTGCGCTTCGCAGAGCTCAGTCAGGTCTCCAACGGCCTCCGGGTAGCGGAGGCGACGATTGACCTCTACCTGTCGATGTCGCACGAACAGGTCAACTCCATGCCCGTCGACGACCTGACTCGGGGTCGTCTCGCGCTCAGCGTGCGACGGTACGAGCCGGTCGGTGTCGTCACAGCGATCACGCCGTACAACGGGGCATTCGTGATGGCTCTGCAGAAGATCATCCCGGCGCTGATGGCGGGGAACTCAGTGGTTCTGCGACCGAGCCCGTTGACCCCGCTGTCCTCGCTCGTCCTCGGCGCGGCCGCCGACGCGGCCGGCCTGCCGCCCGGTGTGCTCAGCGTGGTAGTCGAAGAAGGCGCGGAGGGCGCGGAGGTACTGACCTCCGACCCGGCGGTGGACATGGTGTCGTTCACCGGATCTACCGCGGTCGGACGCGTGATCCTGGCGCAGGCGGCGCCGACGGTGAAGCGGGTCGCGCTGGAGCTGGGTGGGAAATCAGCGCAGATTTACCTGCCCGATGCGTTGCCCCAGGTCGCTGCCGGCGCGGTCGCGGTAGTTGCGCAGACCGCGGGACAGGCGTGCGTCGCAGCCACCCGGATGCTGGTGCCGGAGGAGAGCAAGAGCGACGTTCTGGACGCGGTGTCGGCGGCCTACAAGTCACTCGTCGTCGGGCCGCCGACCGATCGGGCGTCGACCTTCGGTCCGGTCATCAGCGCAGCCCAGCGCGAGCGGTGCGAACGCTTTGTCGCGCTCGCCGAGGAGCACGGCGGCAAGGTCGTCGTCGGTGGCGGCCGACCCGCGCATCTCGAGCGGGGCTACTACTTCGAACCCACCGTCCTCGACGTGCCGGACAACGGCAATCCGGCGGCGCAGGAAGAGATCTTCGGCCCCGTGCTGACTGTGATCGGCTACGCCGACGTCGACGACGCAGTGCGAATCGCCAACGACAGCCCGTACGGGCTGTCTGCGCAGGTCTATAGCGCGGACGTCGCAGCCGCCACCGCAATAGCGCGGCGGCTGCGCGCCGGCGCGGTCAACGTCAACAGGTCCATGTTCAGTGCGTACGCGCCCAGTGGCGGTTACAAGCAGAGCGGGCTCGGCCGCGAGCGTGGCACCGAGGGCGTCCGCGCGTTCCAGGAAATCAAGCACATCGCAATCGGCGAGATCGCTCGTTGAAACCCCAAGCCACCGCAGGAGTGACCGTGACAGAAGCACCGAATCTCGACTGGCTCATTTCGGTTGACGACCACATCCTCGAGCCACCGAATCTCTGGGTGGACCGGGTCGCGGCCAAGGACCGAGACCGCGCGCCGCACGTCGAACGCGACGGCAAGCGCGAGTTCTGGGTCTACGAAGGCAAGAAGATCCCGACCTCCGGACTGAGCGCCGTCGCCGGCAAGTCCAAGGAGGAGTTCAGCCCAGAGCCGGTGACCTACGCGGAGATGCGGCCCGGCTGCTACGACTCCAAGGCCCGCCTGGAGGACATGGACCGCGCCGGCATCCTCGCGTCTCTGTGCTTCCCGTCGGTCACCCGCTTCTGTGGGCAGCTGTTCTACGAGGCCAGCGACCGGGACTTCGGCTTCACCTGCCTGAAGATCTACAACGACTGGGTCATCGAGGAGTGGGCCGGCTCGGCTCCCGGCCGCTACATCCCGCTCATCCTGATCCCGTTGTGGGACCCCACCCTCGCGGTCAAGGAAATGGAGCGTTGCGCGGCGAAGGGGGCAACCGCATTCGCGTTCTCGGAGAACCCCGCGCCGCTGGGTCTGCCGACAATCCACGACAAGAACCGGTACTGGGATCCGGTGATGGCAGCCGCGGACGAACTCGGCCTGGTCGCATCCATGCACGTCGGGTCGTCCTCGACGGTGCCGAAGATCGCGCCCGACGCACCATTCCTGGCGAACCTTGCCTGGGGTGCCACGCGCACGTCCGGGGCGATGCTGTCCTGGCTGTTCAGCGGCATCTTCATGCGCTTTCCGAACCTGAAGATCGCTCTGTCAGAAGGCGAGATCGGCTGGATGCCGTACTTCCTGGAGCGCGCCGAGCAGGTTCTGGACAAGCAGCGGTACTGGGTGCAGCGCGGTGCCACATTCGGGGGCCACACCAACGAGGATGTGGATCTGGATGCACTCGACATTCGCGCACTGTTCCGCGATCACGTCTTCGGTTGCTTCATCGAGGACCATCACGGCATCGCCAGCATTGACGAGATCGGCGAAAACAACATCATGTGCGAGACGGACTACCCGCACTCCGACTCCACCTGGCCGAACTGCATCGAGGCCGTCAAGAAGCAGATCGGCCACCTCGCCCCAGCGACGCAGTACAAGCTCCTGCGCGGCAACGCCGAGCGCCTGTACCGCTTCACGCCGGCCGAGCCACCGGTCCCCACTGGTGGGTGACCTGCCTGACGGCATGACGATCGTCGTCGACCGGGAACTGTGCCTGGGTACCGGCATGTGCATCGTCTACGCGCCGGCGACATTCGCCCACGACGCGGATACGAAGTCGGTCGTCCTGGAGCCACCCGGCGACTCGATCGAGAAGATCCGCACAGCGATCGAAGCATGCCCGATGGCCGCGCTGAGTCTGGTCCCGACAGAACGAGGAGAGTGAGCAGTGCTGCTCGAAGGTAAGTCAGCGATCGTCACCGGAGCGGGTTCCGGTGTCGGCCGTGTGTCCGCACTGCGCTTCGCCGAAGAGGGCGCTCGCGTCGCTTGTGCCGATATCGATCTCGATGCGGTGAAGGAGACGGTCCGCGACATCGAGGCGGGCGGCGGTTCAGCAGTGGCGGTCGCGTGCGACGTCGCCCGCGAGGAGGACGTCGCCGCGATGATCGCCATCGCGGTCGAGAGTTTCGGGCGTCTCGACATCCTCTTCAACAACGTCGGCGTGCCGTCGCCGCGGCCGCGTATGAAGATCGAGGACCACACCGTCGAGGACTTCGAGCGGCTGAACGCGGTGAACTTCCGCGGTGTTTTCCTGGGCTGCAAGCACGCGGTGCTGCAGTTCAAGAAACAGGGTGACGGCGGTGTCATCCTCAACACCGGGTCGGTGGCCGGGCTCGTCGCCTGGGGCGGTTCGGTGTACGGCGCGACCAAGGGTGCGATACATCAGCTCACCCGCGCGGTCGCGATCGAAGCAGCGCCGTTTCGCATTCGCGCGAATGCGATCTGCCCTGCCGGCATGCCGTACACGAAGTTCATGGCCGCCGGGGGTGTTGGCCTGACACCAGCACAGGCGGAGAAGACCGTGCAGTCCCTAGGAGAATCGCATCCGCTCGGGCGGCCGATCACCGCGGAGGACTGCGCGGAGGCCGCGGTCTTTCTCGTCTCCGATCGCGCCGCAAACATCACGGGTGTGTTGCTGCCCATCGACGGAGGATATGTCGCCCGATGACCGAAACGAGAAAGCTGCTCGACGTTGAGCGCGTGCGCGAGCTGTTCGACCTGCGCAGCAGCTACGCCGCGGCCATGGGAGGCGGCTTCGAAGGTGATCCGTACCCGGCGTGGAAAGCGTTGCGGGAGCAGGCGCCGGTGCACAAGGGCGCGCCGCACGAGATCGCCGGCCTAGAAGGGCCGCTCTACTTCCATGGCCTGCCGTACCCGGATCGGCAGCACTTCTCGGCATTCACGTTCGAGGCCTGCGACACCGTGTACCGCGACAGTGAACTGTTCGCCTCCTCGGCGGACGCGGTGGACCTCGAGGCCGGCTACGGCGTCACAAACAGCCTGCTGTCGATGGGTGGTGCCCAGCACCGGCGTTACCGCGCGCTGGTGCAACCGTCCTTCGTGCCGGCGAAGGCGAAATGGTGGATCGAGAACTGGATGAAGGGCACGGTCCAGTTGCTCATTGACGCATTCATCGACGACGGTCGGGCGGAGTTGAACGTCGATTTCTGCGCCGCGATTCCGGTGCTGACAATCACGAGCAGCTTCGGCATCCCGGTGGACAAGGCGCTCGACGTGCGCGATGTCATGTCCCGGCCCGAGGAAGTCGTGGAGATCATGAAGCCGATCGTGGCGGCGCGGCGGGAGCATCCGCAGGACGATCTGATCAGCATCCTGGTGGAGGCGGAGATCAAGGACGAGGACGGCAACCGTCACCGCCTTTCTGACGCGGAGATCTACTCGTTCAGCCTGTTGTTGCTCGCCGCCGGCTCCGGCACAACGTGGAAGCAGATGGGCATCACGCTCACCGCACTCCTGCAACGGCCGGAGATGCTGCGTGCGGTACGGGAGGACCGCTCCCTGCTGCGTCCGGCTGTCGAGGAGTCGCTGCGTTGGATGCCGACCGATCCGGTGTTCGCGCGGTGGGTCACTCGTGACGTCGACTTCTACGGTGTGCACGTTCCGGAGGGATCGGTCATGCACATCACCCTCGGTGCGGCGAACCGCGACCCACTGCGCTGGGAAAACCCGGACGAGTACGACCCCGCCCGTCCGCCGCGGGCTTCGATGGCCTTCGGCGGTGGGCCGCACATCTGCCTCGGTATGCACGTCGCCCGCGCGGAGATCCATACCGGCATCAACGCGCTGCTCGATCGCCTTCCGGACCTGCGGCTCGACCCGGAAGCAGAGCCGCCCCGTTACATCGGTTTCTACGAGCGCGGTGCGACCGCGATTCCAGTCCTGTTCGGGTAGGAGCATCGTTGTCCAACGTCGATTACCAGCAGCCGGATGTCACCCTTCTCGGCCAGAAGCATGTGCAGCGGTACCGGGAAACCGATGGCGGGGTCGGCTACCTCTGGAACGGTGTGCCGACCTTGCTGCTGACGGCCATCGGCCGGCAGACCGGTCTGGAGCGGACGACTCCGTTGATCTTCGCCCGCGACGGCGAGGACTACCTCGTCGTCGCGTCGCTGGGTGGTGCGCCGCGTCACCCGACCTGGTACGGGAATCTGCAGGCCAACCCGAACGCCGAGATCCAAGTTCGGGCCGAGCGACTGCGCGTGACGGCGCGGACGGCGTCGGATGAGGAAAAGCCGCGCCTGTGGAAGATCGTGACCGACGTCTGGCCCAACTATGACGTCTACCAGTCGCGCACGGACCGGGCGATCCCCGTGGTGGTGCTCAGCCCAGTGGAGAACGTGACATGACGGTGGCGGACGTGGCGATCAGTCATGTCCGGGCGATACGTCGGCTCGCCGAGGAAAGAGCAGGCGAGGGCGTCTATCGCCACGTCGCCGTCGACGGCACCGAACGGGTCGCCACCGGTGGTTGGCTCGATCAGCGCTCGAGCCAGTTGGCGGGGGCACTGGCGCAGCGCGGCGTGGGGCTCGGTGATCGCCTCGCGCTCGGCCTGCGCAACTCACCCGAGGTCGCCATCGGTGCCTTCGCAGCGTGGAAGCTCGGCGCGATCCCGGTGCCGGTGCGATGGGACCTACCGGACTGGGAGCTGTCGCGCGTACGCGAGGTGATCGCACCGCGCGTCTACCTCGGCGCGAGCGACCTGCCCTGGATCGAGGCGACCGCCGAACGCGACGTGCCGGATCTGCCGGAGGTCGTGTCGCCGCACCTGCAGGGGATCTGCAGCAGCGGCTCGACCGGCTCGCCCAAGGTCATCGTCTCCGCGGCGCCCGCCACGTTGCATCCTTCGTTCGCCGCGCCGCTGGCCGAGAGCTGGATGCCGGTCCCCCGGCCGCAGACGGTCCTCGTGCTGGCGCCGATGTATCACGTCAACGCGTTCACCGCGCTGCACAATCTCCTCGCCGGCGACCGACTCGTGGTCATGGAGAAATTTGATGCGACGCGGGCCCTCGAGCTCATCGAGCGCTACCGGGTCACCACCTTCACCGCGACGCCGACAATGCTGCAGCGGATGGCTGACAGCCCGCTCGCGGACCGGGCCGACCTGTCCAGCCTGGTCTTCATCCAGCAGGGGGCCGCGCCGATGCCGCCGTCTCTCGTGCACAGGTGGGTGGGGCTGATCGGCGCCGAGCGGATCTTCATGTCGTACGGGATGACGGAGTCGCTGGGCATCACGGCGTTGCGCGGCGACGAGTGGATGCGGCACGAGGGCAGTGTCGGCACCGGCTACCGCGGCACCAAGACGAAGGTCCTCGGACCTGATCGCGCCGAGCTGGGGCCGGGACAGATCGGCGACATATACATGATGTCCAGCTCGTTCCGCGGATCCAGCTATCTGGGCGATGCGCCGCAGCTGCTGACGACCGCGGACGGCTTCCGGTCCGTCGGCGACGTCGGATACCTCGACGAGGATGGCTACCTCTACGTCGTCGACCGACGCGTAGACCTGATCATCACCGGTGGCGCGAACGTCTTCCCGGCAGAGATCGAGCAGGCGCTGATCGACCATCCGAAGATCGCCGACATCGTCGTCGTCGGGCTGACGGACGAGCAGTGGGGGCGCCGCGTGCACGCGATCATCGAGCCGGCCGATCCGGCCGCACCGCCGACGGACGCCGAGGTCATCGAGTACGCCAAGTGCCGGCTCGCGGCGTACAAGGTGCCGAAGACCATCGAGATCGTCGACGCGCTGCCGCGCAGCGAGGCGACCAAGATCAACCGGAGTCGATTGGTGGAGGCTCGAGGTGGCTGAGCAGGTTGGCCCGTTCGACGGCGTGCGCGTAGTCGAACTGGCGCAATGGGTTTTCGTCCCCGTCGCCGGCGCGTTGCTGGCCGACTGGGGCGCCGACGTGGTCCACATCGAACCCCTGCAGGGTGACCCCTACCGGGGCCTGATGACGCAGGGCATCGGGGCGGACCGCGGGGGCGTCAACCTGTCGATGGCGCTGGCGAATCGCGGCAAGCGTTCGCTCGCACTCGATGTGCGCCACGATCAGGGGATCGAGGTACTGCACAAGCTGCTCGAGTCGGCCGACGTGTTCCTCACCAACGTGCGGCCCGGGGGATTGCAGCGACTGGGGCTCGACCCCGAGACACTGACTGAGCGGTATCCGCGGCTGATCTGCGCGCGAGGCAACGGCTACGGCGCGCAAGGCCCGGATGCCGACCAGGCAGGGTATGACTCCTCCGCGTTCTGGGCCCGGGGAGGGCTGGCACATATCCTAACTCCGCCAGATCGGGAGTACCCGATCGGCCAGCGCGGCGCGATGGGCGACCGCAACGGCGCGATGGCGCTGGCGTTCGGCGTCGCCGCCGCACTCCTGCGTCGCGAGCGTACCGGCGCCGGGTCGGTCGTTGACGTCTCACTGCTCGCGACCGCGATGTGGACCTTGTCCTCGGACCTGCTCGCCGCGCTCGGAGGGCAGGAACCGGGGCCGGTTCCGGGCCGCGGCGCGATGCCGAACCCCGTCGTCGGCGCATACCGGACCAAGGACGGTCGGCACATTCAGCTGGTGTTCCTCGACAGCGACCGTTACTGGGCTCCGCTGTGCCGGGTGATCGGACGGCCCGACCTCATCGATGATCCGCGCTTCGTCGATCTCAGAGCTCGGCACAAGAACGTCGCGGAATGTGTCGCGGAGCTGGATGTCGAGTTCGAGAAGCGGACGCTCGAGGAGTGGAAGGAGCTGCTCGGGACCATCGATGCGCCATGGGCGGCCGTGCAGAGCGTGCCTGAGGTGCTCGATGACCCGCAGGTGGCCGCGAACGGTTACGTGGCCGAGGTCCAGCTTGACGACGGCGCCTCTTACCGGCTACCTAACGTGCCGGTGCAGTTCGACGGTCAGGGCGCGACGTTGCACCGTGCCCCGGAGTTCGGCGAACACACCGAGCTCGTACTGGCTGAACTCGGCTACGGCTGGGACGACATCACCAAGCTGCAGGCCGCCGGAGTCATTCCGTGACGCGTCCCGCCCGGGTCGTACCCGTCCCGGACGAGCAGTCCGCTCCCTTCTGGCAGGCCGCCGCGGACCATGTCCTCACCGTCGCGCGCTGTTCGGTGTGCGACAGGTCTACCCTGCCCCCGGACGTGGTCTGCCCACACTGCGGCAGCACCTCGCCGAACTTCGTATTCACGCCGGTCAGCGGTCGCGGCACGGTGCGCTCGTGGACGGTGATGCACCAGTCGTTCCTGCCGGGCTTCGACTCCGACATCCCGTTCGTCCTCGTCGACGTCGAACTGGTCGAGCAGGCCGAGCTGCGCCTGATCGGCCGACTCCTGGACGGCGTTGACGCACCACTGAGGGTCGGCTCCGTCGTCGAGGTCGCGTTCGAGGACATCGCCCCAGAGGTCTCGATACCTGCGTTCGCGCTGGTGGGGGTGACGTGATGGCGCGCAACGATGCCCGGAACAAAGTCGCGATCGTCGGTTACGCGCACAGCCCGATCGTTCGGCACGCGGAACGCTCTCTCGGCGCGCTCACCGTCGACACCGCGCGCCAGGCGATCTCGGACGCCGGCCTCACCACCGAGCAGGTCGACGGCTTCGTCACGTCAAGCCTGTTTCCCACGGCTGGCGCGCACGCCGCCGAGGAAGGCGTCAGCGTCGTCTCGGCGAATTGGCTGGCGGCGCATCTCGGAGTCGATCCGCGTTATGCCGTGAACTTCACCGGCTTCGGCCAGATCCCCGGTTCCGTGGCACTCGGGGTCAACGCACTGGTGAGCGGCGCGGCTGACTACGTCCTGCTCCATCGCGCACTGCACAACCCTCCGCGCGGTCGCTATCACGGCAACCCGATGAGCAAGGCCCGGGGATCGCAGCAATGGACGGCGCCCCAGGGTTACTTCGGCCCACTTGCCATGATTGCTCTGCCGTACAACGAGTACCTTCAACGGTTCGGTGCGACGCGGGAGGCGATGGCCGCGGTGCTCGTGGAGGCACGCAAGAACGGCGCGCGGATTCCCTGGTCGTACTGGTACGGCAAGCCCCTGACCGCGCAGCAGTATCTCCGTGAGCAGCCCATCAACGACCCCATCTGCCGCCTGGACTGCGATCTCCCCGTCGATGGCGTCGCCGCATTCGTGCTGACCTCGGTTGAGCGAGCACGGGATCTGCCGCATCCGCCGGTGTACGTCTCCGGAATTGCCAGCGGGGCCCCGAGGACTGCCCGGCTCCCGATGCACTGGCCGCTCGACGACATCATGGGCGTCGGGGCAGGCACGGCACGCCGGTTGTGGTCCAGCGCCGGTGTCGGGCCGGGAGAAATCGACCTGCCGCAGCTCTATGACGGCTTCTCGCCGTTCGTCTACTTCTGGCTGGAAGCGCTCGGACTGTGTCCCGTGGGGGAGGCGCACAAGTTCGTCCAGGACGGCGGAATCGACAGCGACCGGCCCGGTGCGTTGCCGGTGCTCTCGGGTGGCGGCGCGCTCGGAAACGGGCGGATGCACGGAATCCCGCAGATGCTCGAGTGCTATCTCCAATTGGCGGGACGTGCGGGCGAACGCCAGCGCGCCGGCGCGCGGGTCGGTCTCGCGTGTCATTCATCGCCGCATCTCGGCGGTGCTGTGGTGTACAGCGCGGAGGCGTGATCATGCGCCCCGAGGACCTCGGCGCGGACGCGTCCTGGGCGGCGCGATCCGCGGACCGCGCACCTGCCGCGCAGCGTGCTCGGGTGCGCAGCGTGGAGCGTGGTGAGCAGATCTTGCAGGCGGCGCGACGCCTGATCGCGCAGCAGGGCACCAACTTCACCACCCAGGAGTTGGTCCGGGAAGCCGGGGTCGCCATCCAGACCTTCTACACGCACTTCGGCGGCAAGGACCAAGTGCTGCTCGCCGTCATCGGTGATCTCATCAGCCAGTCGTGCCGAAACCTCGCAGTACGCGGTGCGGCGTTGTCGGACCCCCTCGCACGGTTGCACTTCTACGTCACATCCGTGCTCGGCACTGTCGGTAGGTCTGCCGAGGCCGGCGTGCCCTCCGGGTTCGTCACGGGCGAGCACTTTCGGATGCACCAGCTGTATCCCGCAGAACTCGCGGAGGCCACGCGTCCGTTCGTGGATCTGCTGCTCCCCGAAATCTCCGCAGCGAAGGACGCGGGCTTGGTCAGTACACCCCATCCTGAGTATGACGCGTGGCTCGTCTCACAACTGCTCACCACGCTTTTTCATCACTACGACCACGCTCCATCTGACCTGAGCGCCGAAGAGATCAGCGAACGTGTCTGGTCCTTCTGCCTGCGCGCGCTCGGCGGTGCGAGTGATGTGGTCTCGCGCTAACGCAACTACGCAGCACAGCGAAGACATGTCCATGCCACATACGCGACCACGGGATCTGCCAGTTGGCGGGGGTGGCCGGTGGGCCGTGGCTGGCCACCGGTCCGCCTACGACGAGCCCACTACTTGCATCGAGCGCAACCCGGCCTTCGCGCTGACACCGGGCACGGACGCCAGGCAACTGCACGCCGCATTCTGGGACGACTCGCGATACGCAGCCGTGCCGTGGTTGGCGCCCCGAATGGCGGCGATGGTCAACGGGGACCGCGCCGACCAGATCAGAAAGAATTTCGACGGCCCAATCGGGGCCGGCGTTCCACCCGAGGTACGCGACCCCCAACGGTTGACCGACACCCACCGAACGTTGGTGGATCTGGAGGCGACTGCCCGACCGTGGTGCGTCATCCACGGCGACCCGGACGACTGGTCGGTTCAAGGGTGTGCACCGCGCGCCTGGCTCCGAATTGAACGAGACGAGGGATAGATGGTCAACTCCGACCGTGTCGCGATGACGATTGCGCCGCTGCTCCGCAAGCTCTTGGTCGCAGGTAAGGGCAGGCGACGTTCTCAGTTCGAGGTCCTGCCGGTGCCGCCGGGACGGGTGTTGTTCCTGGGCGACAGCATCACCCATGAAGGCCTGTGGGAGGAGTGGCTCCCCGGGCTCGCCACCCTCAACCGCGGTATCAGTGGCGACACGGTCGCCGGTGTGTTGGACCGCCTCGACGATGCGATCAATGCACCGGTGGCCATTTCGCTGCTGATCGGGACGAACGATCTGACCGGGATCGGCCGTTCACGCAAGGTCGAGGACATCGCCCCGCAGTTCCGCGAGCTGGTGGGGAGGATCGTCGAGCGAGCGCCGGAGGCGACCTTGCTGATCAACAGCGTGATGCCTCGGACGGCGTGGGCCGCCCCGCGCGTGCGGGCGCTCAACGCGCACTATCGATCGGTCGCCGCCGACGCCGGCGCGACGTTCGTCGACCTGTGGCCCGCCCTCGCGGGACCGGACCACGAGCTGCGGCGCGAACTCACGCCGGACAACCTGCACCTCAATGGGTCCGGCTATGGCGCCTGGGTCGATGTCCTGCGGCCCCTGCTCGCGCCGTTCGCCGCTGCGTGAGCAGTTGCGGCGCTACTTCGCGGCGCTGGGCGCCACGTCCGGGCAGTACATCACAATTCAGCAATCAGATTCCGGCAAACGGAAACACGGCTCTCGCCCGACGGCGGCGAGGCGCTTAGAGTCACGGACGTCACGCCCGCCGCGAGCCCCCGCTCGGATCGTCGACTTCATGGAGACCTGGATGCCTCGTAGTGGTTCGCGCCGCGGAAGTGGTGCCGTGCTCGCCGGGCTCGGTGCCCTGTCGCTTCTGGCCGCCGGCTGTACGAGCAGCGGTGGCGGCTCGGGTTCGTCGACCAGCGGTGGCAAGAGCGGTTCGGCGGCGAGCACGTCGGTCCTGGGTACCCCGCACAAGGCCACCGGCTCGCCGATCAAGATCGGTTACGTCAACGACGGCCAGGGCGAGCAAACCGACAACAGCGGGCAATGGGAAATGGCGAAGGCGGCAGCCTCGTACGCGAACGACTATCTCAACGGTATCAACGGTCACGTCATTCAGCTCGACCACTGCGAAACGAAGTACACGGCGTCCGGCGGGACGTCGTGCGGTGTGCAGATGGTCACCGACAAGGTCGCGGCCGCGATCGTCCCTACCTCTGCTGAGGACAAGTACGTCTTCGCGACGACCCAGAAGGCAAAGATCCCGTTCATCGCGCTGTCCAGCGCGGATGGCGGAGTCACCGGGGCTCCCTACGGGTTCGTGCTGACGAACGGACTCACCGCGTTGGCCGCCCTGCTGCAGATCTCCGAGGAGAAAGGGATCAAGAAAGCCGGAATCATCATCATCGACGTGCCGGCGGCCGCCGCGGTCGGACCCATCACCAAGCCGATGTTCGCCAAGGCCGGCATCGAGCAGGACTTCATCCCGATCGCGGCGTCTGCGGCCGACCAGACAGGGCGGCTGCAGCAGGCCATCAACAGCGGAACCGGGGCCTTCACGGTCACCGGCACGGAGACCTTTGTCGTGGCGTCGCTCAAGGCGTTCAAGCAGCTTCAGTTCAAGGGCCCGATCGTGACTTCCCAGCCGGTCACGAAGACGATGGTGGCCGCCGTGCCCGGTGGCGTGGCGGGCGTGACCTCAGTGGTCTCGCAAACCGGTGACACCAACGACCCGGACGTGCAGGTTGCCGCGGCCGCCAAGGCCAAGTACGCGACCAACGTGACCGGCACCAGTCCCGATACCGGATTCATTTCGGTGCTGTCCTTCGTAAGAGCACTCCAGGGGCAACCGAGCGCGGTCGACGCCAAGTCGATCAACACCGCGCTGAACACGATGCCGAAGCCGGTCAAGCTGGCGATCGGCGGTGGCATCACGTTCCAGTGCGGCACGCATCCGGTCGCCATCACGCCGAACGTCTGCACGACGCAGTACCTCAAGGCCGCGTTGGACAAGGACGGCAACGCTACGAGCTACGTGCTCGGCGACGCGAAGCCGCTTTTCGCCACCTGAGCGCAGCGCTACGAGGTCAGTCTGCCCGGTCGTTCAGGCCGGCGATGAGCGGCAGACCACGTCCGCGCAGTGCATCACAATTCGGCAACCAGATTCCGGAAATCGGAAACACCACTCTCGCCAGATGGCGGCGATGCGTTTAGAGTCACGGGCGTCACGCCCGCCACGAGCCTCGCTCGAATCGTCGACCTGTTGGAGATCTGCATGCCTCGTATTGGTTCGCGCCGCCGCCGCAGTGGTGCCGCGCTCGCCGCACTCGGTGCCCTCTCGCTTCTGGCCGCTGGCTGTACCAGCAGCGGTGGCGGCGGCGGTGGCAGCGGTTCGGCGAGCGCCTCCGCTCCGAAGAGCGGCGCGGACACCGCGATCCTCGGTACCCCGCACAAGGCCACCGGCTCGCCCATCAAGATCGGCTTCGTCAACGACGGCCAGGGCGAGGTGGGAGACACCACGGGGCACTGGGAGTGGGCGAAGGCGGCCGCCAAGTACGCGAACGACTATAAGAACGGTCTCAACGGTCACGTCGTCCAGCTCGTCCACTGCGAAACGAAGTACACCGCCTCCGGCGGGACGTCGTGCGGTGTACAGATGGTCGCGGCCAAGGTAGCTGCCGTGGTAGCCCCGGCATCCTCCGAGGACCAATACGTCTTTCAGACCGTGAACAAGGCAGGGATCCCGTACGTCGCGCTGTCCAGCGCGAATGGCGCCGTCACCGGTTCTCCCGGCGGGTATGTGCTGGAGAACGGACTCAGTGGGTTGGCCGCGCTGCTGCAGACCTCCGAGGCGAAGGGGATCAAGAAGGCCGGGATCGTCATCATCGACGTGCCTGCGGCCGCCGCGGTCGGACCCATCACCAAGCCGATGTTCGCCAAGGCCGACATCGAGCAGGACTTCATCCCGATCGCGGCGTCCGTGGCGGACCAGACATCGCAGATGCAAAAGGCCATCGCCGGCGGTACGGGGGCATTCACAGTCACCGGGCAGGAGTCCTTCGTCGTGGCCACGCTCAAGGCGCTCAACCAGCTTCAGTTCAAGGGTCCGATCGTTCTTACCCTGTCGCTGTCGAAGGAGAATGTGGCCGCCGTGCCCGGTGGCGTGGCGGGCGTGTCCTCCGTGGTCGCGGAAACCACTGACCCGAACAACCCGGACGTCAAGCTGCTCGCGGCCGTCAGGGAGAAGTACTCGGTCGCGGCGACCGGGCTCAATCCCGAGGTCGGCTTTGTCTCGGTGATGGGCTTGTTGAACGCGCTCCAGGGCCAGACCAGCGCCGTCAACGCCAAGACGGTCAACATCGCGCTGAAAACCATGCCCAAGCCGGTCAACCTGCCCCTCGGCGGTGGCATCACGTTCCAATGCGGCACGCATCCGGTTGCCATCACGCCGAACGTCTGCACGACGCAGTACCTCCAAGCCACCTTGGAGAAGGACGGCAGCGTCGCGAGCTACAAACTGGCCGACGGGAAAGCGCTCTTCGGCTGACGTGGTCTGACTCGGCTGTCCGCCGGGGATGAGCGCCGCGTATGATGCGACCTTCATCCCCGGCGGCGGCCCAGCCCAATTGGGCCCATGGTCGGAACGCAGGTTTCGTTGTCAACAGAATCGACGTTAGGGCGCCATGACCCACCACCTCGTCTTTCTTCTGGATGGCCTGGCCAACGGTGGCCTGTACGCCGCGCTCGCGCTGGCGCTCGTCGTCACCTATCGCAGCAGCGGGGTGCTGAACTTCGCCACCGGCGCCCTGGCCGCACTGGGCGCGTTCATCTACGCGGGCCTGCGCAACGGCGTACTGCTCGTGCCGCTGCCATTCCTGAAGAAGTCGGTCGAGCATCCACGGCAATCTCGACTTCGTGCCGGCCGCGATCATCACGCTGGTGATCTGTGGCCTGGTCGGCCTGTTGCTCTACCTCGCTGTCTTCCGGCCGCTTCGCGGCGCGACGTCGGTTGCCAAGGCGGTCGCGTCCGTCGGTGTCATGGTCGTGCTCAACGGCCTGTTCCAGCTGCGATTCGGTCTCAGCCGATGCCGACACCAGCATCCTGCCGACCAAGAATCCGATTCATATCGGCCAGAGCTTGGTCCCCGACGAGCGCCTCTGGTTTGCCGGCACGATCGTCGCAATCGCCTTCGTGCTCGCGGCCGTGTACCGGTTCACCCGGTTCGGCCTGCTCACCCGCGCCGTGGCCGAAACCGAGAAAGGGGCGTTCGTCAGCGGGATTCAGCCAGACCGCATCGCGGCCATCAACTGGATCATCAGCGCAATGGTCGCGGGCTGTGGCCGGGATCTTGATCACGCCGATCTTCACGCTGACCGCCTCGACGTTCACGCTGCTCATCGTGCCTGCGTTGGCGGCGGCCGTGCTCGGCCAGTTCCAGTACATGCTGCCTGCAGTGTTCGGCGGCCTCCTGCTCGGCATGTTGCAGTCCGACACCGACTACCTGCAAGGTGAGTACTCCTGGCTGCCTACTGGCCAGAATGCCCGATATCTGGTCACCTCGCTATCTGTTGATCTTGATCGTGCTCGTCGTGCGCGCGAAGCCGCTGCCGAGTCGTGGAGTCATGATCAAGAGCGCCTTGGGCCGCGCGCCGCGGCCGCGCAGAGTGCTCTTGTGCACACTGGTCGGCACGGCCGTCGGCGCCGTCGCCGTCGTGCTTCTCCAGGGCACCTGGCGAGGTGCGCTGATCCAGAGCCTGATGCTCGCCATCGTCTCGTTGTCACTCGTCGTCGTGACCGGATTCGCCGGCCAGGTCTCTCTCGCGCAGCTCACGCTGGCCGGTGTCGCCGGCTTTTCGCTCGCCACGCTGAGCCGCAACAGCCATTGGGACGTGCCCTTCCCGCTCGCGCCACTCCTAGCAGCGCTTATTGCCGCTGTGGTCGGGGTTGTCATCGGTTTGCCTGCGCTGCGTATCCGGGGACTCCCGGTCGCGGTCGTGACGCTCGCCACCGCCGCGGCGATTCAGGCGGCGTGGTTCGACAACTCCGACATTGTGCCTGCCGGCGGCGTGGTGGTCGACGGGCCTACTCTGTTCGGCCTCGACATGCGGGCACTGGTCGGCACAGACTTCCCCCGCTGGCAGTTCGGACTGCTCGTGCTGGTCGTGCTGGTCGCCGTCGCGGTCGGGGTCGCCAAGCTGCGCAACAGCACCCTCGGGTCGCAGATGCTGGCCGTTCGGGCCAACGAGCGCTCCGCTGCCGGCGCCGGGATCGACGTCGTCCGCGTCAAGGTGGTCGCGTTCGGTCTGGCGGCCTTCATCGCGGGGCTCGGCGGTGCGATGTTGGCCTACTACAACGCCACCGGGGTGCAATCGGCGACTTACGATGCGCTGCTCGGTCTCGCCGTGTTCACCGGGGTGTACCTGGCCGGGATCACGAGCGTCTCCGGTGGCATCGCCGCCGGAATGCTGGTGGCCGGCGGCATCACCGCGTTCGCCACCAACAAGTGGATCAACCTTGGCTCGTGGTACGCCGTGCTGAGCGGCATCGGCCTGATCGCCACCGTCATCACCAACCCCGAGGGCGTTGTCGGTCCCATCCACGAACTCATCGCGAAGCGGCGCAAATCGGCCGTTCCGGACGCCCCGGCGACCGTTCCGCACGATGCACACCTCGTGCCGCTCGAGCCGGTAGAGGGTGGCGAGGTCGTGCTGTCGGCAACGAACATGCGGGTCCGCTACGGCGGTGTCGTTGCCGTCGACGATGCGACCATTGAAGCTCGTAAGGGCACCATCGTCGGCCTGATCGGCCCGAACGGCGCCGGCAAGACGACGCTGCTCGATGCGATCAGCGGCTTCGCGCCGTCGTCGGGGGACGTCGTGGCGTGCGGACAGAACCTGTCCGGCGTGCCGCCATTTCGGCGCGTACGTGCGTCACTGGGTCGGACCTTCCAGCACACCGAGCTCTACGAGGACCTGTCGGTGTCCGAGAACATCGTCGTCGGCGCCGCCGCGGCGCAAGGCCGAGAGCCGATGACCGTACGCGAAACGCTCGAACTGCTCGATCTTCTGGAGTTTGCCGACCGACCCGTTGGTGAGCTGTCCCAGGGTCGCCGCCAACTGGTGTCGATCGCCCGCGCATTGATCGGCAACCCGGACATACTCCTGCTCGACGAGCCGGCCGGCGGCCTCGACAGCCGCGAAAGCCAATGGCTCGGGCTTCGCCTGCGCGCGATCCGCGACACCGGCGTCACGATTGTGTTGATCGACCACGACATGCACCTCGTGCTCAATCTGTGTGACTTCATCTATGTACTGAACTTCGGCAAGATCATCGCGGAGGGCCCACCGGCCGCGATCCGGGCCGACCGGACCGTCGCTGCGGCCTACCTCGGGTCTGCGCACGCAGAACAAGAGGTGACACCGTGAGCGCCACACAGGTCGATACGGCTGATTCCGGAACCTCCGGAGCGCCCTTGTTCGAATGCCACGAGATCAAGGCCGGCTACGGAGAGGTCAATATCGTCCGCGACTTCAGCCTCGCCGCCGATCCGGGAACTGTCGTCGCCGTGCTCGGCCCGAACGGGGCTGGCAAGACCACGCTGCTCACAACGCTGTCCGGCCTGCTTCCCGCGCAGGCCGGTACCGTGTCGCTGGCCGGGCACGTGCTGAAGACCGGGCGCCCAGCGGCAGCGTCGCGGGCAGGACTCGTGCTGGTTCCTGACGACCGTGCGCTGTTCACGACGTTGAGCACCGAGGAGAATCTCAAGGCCGCGCGCGGTAAGCGCAAGACCACGGTCGATTCCGTCGTCGACATATTTCCCGCGCTCGGTAGACGGCTCAAAGTCGCAGCAGGGAACCTTTCCGGTGGCGAGCAGCAGATGCTGGCAGTCGGTCGCGCGTTGATGCAGGAGCCGCGGGTACTGCTCATCGACGAGATGAGCATGGGTCTCGCCCCGGTGATCGTGGAAGAGCTCCTACCCATGGTGCGCCGCATCGCAGACGACACCAATGCGGTCGTCGTCCTCGTCGAGCAGCATGTCGCGCTCGCACTTGAGGTGGCCGATCGGGCGATGGTGCTCATCCACGGAGAGGTGATTCTGGACCGGACCGCGGCTCAGTTGCAAGCCGACCCCGCGTTGCTGGAAGCTGCCTACCTCGGCGATGTCGCCCACGGCGAGTCCCCGAACGGCGAGTCGTCGGCCTAGAAGTCGCGGTCAGCGCGATGTGCGTGCCAGCGCTGCCCGAGTCGGGTTCCCGCCGACAGGCCTTGCCTGCCGGATAATTGCCCTATCGTTGCGGACCACTCTCGTGCCCTGGGCAACTTTCGGCGTCTCGCGCGAGGTCACCCAATTGCGTCGCCGGTTGGCCGCAGGCCGGTCAACACCACGGACATCATCCGCGGCAGGTGGTCAGCCGCGCCCACCGTGGGTGTCTCACGCACCGCGCCGAGCATGCGCAACAGCACGCGCAGATCGTCGACGTCCAAATCGGCTCGGATCACGCCCGCGACCCGAGCCCGGCAGAGCAAATCCTCGAGGATCGGATTCATCCGATCGCGCAAGCGCCCGCGCCACTCCTGTCCAAGGGTGGACATGAACAGGTCGGTGATGCCGCGATCGGACAGCAGCAAGTCGAGCGTCCGGGTAAGGAATTGCGTCAGTCCCTTCCACGGATCTTCGACCGCCGCCGCCTCGGTGGCGATGCCGACGGCTTGGTCGATTCGCTGATCGACGAACGCGGACAACAGCTCGCGCTTGTTTCGGAAATGGCGGTAGGCAGTTGCCACGCCGAGGCCGGCGTCAGCGGCGATCTCGTCCAGAGTCGCGCACAGACCCCGCTGGGTGAAGATGCGTTCCGCGGCGTCCACGAGGGCCTGCCGATTTCGGGCAGCGTCCGCGCGTAGGCGCGGCCGCGCGGTGCCGACCGGCGCGTTGGCCGCGGCCTGATGGACCGCACCGGGTCGAGCACGGCTGGACTCCGCGGGTCCGGCCCCGGACCCCGGTTCAATCACCGCCGCCCTCGGCCGCGCAGTCATCGAACGTCCCTTCATCGGGCTCGCAGTGCCAGACGAGCCTCGGTTCTGTGTGGGAAACGCAATGGTAGTGCTGAGTGGACACCCGCACTTGACATGTGTCAACTATCGAGTCACCCTGCGATGACCCACACCGCCGGAACGCGGACGCTCGCGGGATCCGACGAAGGAGCGTGCATGACGAACACCGCCACTCGGCTGCAGGTCGACATCATCGACGGGCAGTTCTACGCCGGCGACCCGTGGGCGGCATGGGCGTGGATGCGTCGTAACGAGCCGGTCTATCACGACGAGGCCAATGGAGTGTGGGGGGTGAGTCGGTACGAGGACGTCCGGACCTGCAGCACGGACACGTCGACCTACTCGAACGCCGCCGGCATCCGCCCCAGGATGAACCCGACGCCGCAGATGATCAACCTCGACCCGCCGCTGCATACCCGCCGACGCAAACTGGTCAGTGCGGGCTTTACGCCGCGAAGCGTCGCTGCGATGCGCGAACGCGTGGGCCGCGTCTGCGACGAAATCGTGGACAAGGTGAGTGAGCAGGGCAGCTGCGACTTCGTGCACGATATCGCCGCGCCGCTGCCATTGATCATGATCGCGGACATGCTCGGCGTCGCGGCCGACGACCGGGAAGACCTCCTGCGGTGGTCCGAGGACATGTTGCAGTCCCAGACCCGGCCAGACCCCGCGTTGATCGAAAGGGCGACGGCGGCGTTCCTGGAATATCAGGGCTGCATCATGTCGGTCATCGAGGATCGCCGGGCGACCGGCCGGACCGACGACATCATCGGAATCCTGACCAACGCCGAGATCGACGGCGACCGCCTCACCGACCCGGAGCTCATCTTCGAGACGCTGCTGATCCTCATCGGTGGGGACGAGACCACTCGCCACGTGCTCAGTGGCGGGATGCTCGCACTGCAGCAGAATCCCGACCAGCTGACGGCGGTGCAGACTGATCCGACGCGGCTTCCACGTGCGGTGGAGGAGATGCTGCGCTGGGTCAGCCCGGTGAAGAACATGGTTCGCACCGTGACGAGGAACGTCACGCTTGGCGGCGCATCGCTGCAGGAGGGTGACCAGCTGCTGCTGTTGTATCCCTCCGCGAACCGCGACGAGGAGACGTTCGCTGATGCCGACGTGTTCGACATCGACCGCCACCCGAATCCACACCTCGCGTTCGGGCTCGGCACCCACTTCTGCCTGGGGAACCAGCTCGCGCGCCTCGAGCTGAACGAGATGTTCGCGACGTTGCTTCGGCGGCTGCCCGACCTCCATCTCGTGCCGGGTGCGCAGCTGCCACTTCGCGCGGCCAACTTCGTCAGTGGACTTGAGCAGATGCGGGTGGCGTACACGCCGAGTCCGCGGGTGAACCGCTGACATCGTCAGGCCACCGACTACGACGACCGACGCGGTGAGTACGACGGGCTGAACACATCCGTCAGTGCGTGCCGGACCGCCGCCGCGACTCGACGACGAGCGTCTGTGCCGCCTGGCCCACGCGTCCATCAGCGTCGAACAGCAGGGCCGTGCTCACCCCGCATCCGATCGGCTGGATCAGGGCCGTGCTCAGCAGGGCGATCCATGGCGATGCCGGCGGGCGCGACATGTGCAACGTCAGCTCGGCATTCATGAAGCTCCACTGATCGAACGGCAGGTGCGCGTCGGTGGCGCTGGACGCGTAGTCCGCGGCAGCCGCTGCCCGGGCTATCGGTGAGGTCCGTTCGCCGGCCACCACGGGAACGAGAAGATTCACGAACACCCCGGCCGAGCGAGGTGGCGCACTCGGCAGGCGCAGCGTGCGAACCGAGACCGCGGCACTGTCGAAGCAGGTCCAGCCGACCAGGTCGGCGATGCTCGGACGCCGCTGGGTCAGATCGGGCAGGTCAACATCGGCCAACGGATTCGGCTCCGCGGCAGCGACGGGGAGGTCGAGTTCCCGCTGCCGTACCCCGACACACGCCGCGTGCGCGACCACCTCGTCACCGGCCACGAGGGCAATCGACTGACGGGCGACCCGCCGGCCGCCCTCGGACGGCTCGGCGACCAGGCGCAACGCAGCGTTGGGTACCGGCGCGAGCAGGTCGAACGTGACGCGTGCCACGGTGCGTCCGGGCAGGTCGATCGCGCTGGCCAGCAAGGCCGCGACCGCGCCGCCGTGCAACGCATCGGGTCGCCACGGTCCGCGGGCGAGGGGAGTGGGCAGGTAGGTCGTCCCATCGCGCTCGAACAGCGCCGAACCCTCGGTGTCGCCCAAGGCGCTGCTCATGGCGCGGCCGTCGTGCCGCTCGGGTACGACCGCTTCGGTCGGGTCCCGGGTCGGCCGGCTTCGATGCGTCTGGCGATGGCGCAACTCCTGCGTGCAGTCCCACTCGGCGGCGACCAACTGAGCCTCGGTGCCCGGAAATCCCGACGCTATCGGCGTCACTGATGCGACAACAAGCCGCTGCCTCGTGTCGCATCCCACCTTGAGAATCGGATTACCACATGGTGCACTTGGGTGCCGAAGGCGGACGCAGGCGTCAGCCGGCTTGCCGGCCACGGATGAGGTGACCAGACGAGGTGAATCCGTACGATGCGGCACATCGCTGTGGTCGGAGCCTCTCTGGGCGGACTGCGCACCGTCGAGGCGCTTAGGCGTCAGGGCGTCGAGGCGCGGATCACCCTGGTCGGAGCCGAGCAGGAACTGCCGTACGACCGGCCACCGCTGTCCAAGGGCATCCTGCTCGGTAAGGTCGATGCCACGGCCGTCCGGTTGGCGTCGCCGGACCATCTGGACTCACTCGACGTCGAGCTTCGCCTCGGCACGCCGGCTCTCGGGCTGGACGTGACGGAGCACGTCCTGACGCTCGCGGACGGCTCGTTGACCTTCGACGATCTGGTGATCGCTACCGGGGCGAAATCGCGCCGGCCGGCCCATCTCGGCGAGCTGAGCGGTGTCCACGTATTGCGGACCCTCGCGGATGCGCTGGCGATCCGTCGGCAGCTCGAGGACGGGCCGCGAGTCGTCGTCATCGGCGGGGGCGTCATCGGGGCCGAGGTCGCTTCCTGCGCCCGCGCTCTGGGTCTGGCGGTCACGATCGTCGAGCTTGCGCCGGTATTGATGCAGCGGGTCCTCGGCGACCTGATCGGGGCGCGGATGACCGAACTCGCCCGCGATGCCGGTGTCCGCCTCCGACTCGGTGCATCGGTCACCGAACTCGTGGGACAGACTGCGGTCGAGGCCGTCAGGCTGACGGATGGCTCGACCATGGCCGCGGATCTCGTGGTGATCGCAGTCGGCGCGGCGCCTGCGACGGACTGGCTGGCCGGCTCGGGATTGCAGATCGAGGACGGGATCGTCTGCGACGAGTATCTTGCGGCGGCACCGGGCGTATACGCCGTGGGCGACGTGGCGCGGTGGTACCACCCGCTGTACGGCCGGCACGTCCGCTGCGAGCACTGGAGCGCGGCGCCCGAGCACGCCCAGGCGGTGGCCGCGACGCTCGCCGGCACGCCCACCGTGAGCGCCGACATACCCTACGTCTGGTCCGACCAGCACGGCGTCAAGATCCAGGTTGCGGGTCGGCTGGACCCGGCGGACGAGATCCGGTTCGTCATCGACGAGCCGGGCAAGTTCGTCGCCGTCGCAGGTTCGAACGGCGAGCAGCACGCGGCGTTCGCGCTCGGCGCGCCGGCCGCGCTCATCCGACAGCGCATCAGGCTGGCGCAGCGCCCGCCCTGGCCGCCACCCGGGGACGGCTGACAACGCTGCTGACGTGGACGGCGCCGTCGACCCGGGGTCGCTGCTGCGATGGCCGACGGGCGCACCCGCCGACGCCGGCACGAGAAGCCACGAGCTACCACGCGGAATTGCGACATTCTCGTCGAGACTTGTTGCATACCACGGATCAAGGACCAAGGCTTTCGTATACTGGCAAAGACGGTTCTGACGGGATCTCATATGTCTGATCGGCGGCCGACAGGCCCGGTGGGTGGAGGCAATACGACTCGGCCCGAGAGGGACGCCGCGATCTCCGACGCCTCCTGGCGTGATCGCGCGTTGGAACGCTCGTTGCGGGTGGCGCGGGAGAAGGCGATTTCCCGCAGCGATCGTTTCATCGCGACTGCGATGGAAATCTTGCAGGAGACGGGCCGCACCGATTTCACGGTGCAGGAACTCGTCGATCGCTCGCACACGTCGTTGCGTTCGTTCTACCAGTATTTTGCGGGCAAGGACGAACTGTTGCTCGCCATCCTGGAAGAGCGGATGGCCGGCGCGGTCGCGCAGTGGCGGCAGGAGATCGAGGGCAAGAGCACCGTCGACGCACTGAAGACCGTAGTCACGAGAATCTACGGCAGCGCGAGCGAAGACCCGACGATGCGCATCAGCCGGGCGCTGGCCGCCTATCACATCGGGCTCGCCAGTACCCGTCTGGACGATTACGTCCGAGCACACGCGCCGGTGGGGCGGCTGATTCGCGACCTTGTCAAGCAAGGCGTCGAAGAAGGCGCCTTGCGGTCGGACATCCCGCCGGACCAGCTCACGATTATCGTTGTCCAAACGGTTCTCGGCGCAGCCATGATGAATGTCCTGCGCGTATACGAACCGGGCGATCGTTGCGTCCAAGCCGAGACGCTGTGGGAGTTCTGCCGCGTCGGCTTGATGAGTCCAGCGGCACAGCGCGCGTCGCAGCGACCCCGTGGCGCCCGCCACTGACACACGTTGGTGGCCATCGCGAGTGCGCAGCACAGTCCGGTGCTGAACGCGGTCGGGGTTCGTTCGATCGTCGGCGGCTGCGATCGCGACATCGTCGCTGGCCGCCCTGGTCAACCCCTGAGAATTGGATTACCCTGCGAATGACTGTGTTGACGCAACAACTAGGCACCGTTTCTAGGGTCCGAGCGATCCGGCTCGGAGGCCTCCCGCCTTGGTCGCGATTGCGTTGGCGACGCTGATGCAGCAAAGGGGAAGTCCGTGAAGGATGTCGTCGTCGTCTCGGGATGCCGAACCGCCATCGGTACGGCATACAGGGGGTCCCTCGTCGGACTGAGTGCGATGGATCTGGCGCACACCGTGGTGAGCGAGCTCGTGGCGAGGACCGGGCTGTCCGCCGGCGAGGTCGACGACGTCGTGTTCGGGGAAGCTATGTACGGCGGAGGGGTGATCGCCCGATATGCGGCCCTTACGGCCGGCCTCGGGACCGTGCCCGGACTCGCGCTGAACCGACACTGTGCCTCCAGCCTTGCCGCCGTGTCGACCGGAGCAGCGGGCATCGCGTCCGGCATGCAGGACGTCGTGATCGCGGGCGGTACGTACTCGCAGTCCACGTCTCCGCGGGTCAGCTTCCGCGATCCGCACACGAACGAGGTCGACGACCGCTGGCTGTCGCCGTCGCATCCGGATTCGCCGGCGGCCCCCCGGGACATGAGCATCACGGTCGGGTGGAACACGGCGATCGAGGCCGGCCTGAGCCGCACCGACATGGACGCATGGGCCCTGGAGTCGCACCGCAAGGCGGTGGCGGCCATCGATGACGGTCGCCTTGCCCAGGAGATCGTGCCGCTCAAGATCGATCGGGGGGACGACGGAGCGGCGATCTTCGACGTCGACGAGCACCCGCGGCGCACCAGCACCCTCGAGAAGCTGGCGGCGCTCCCGCCGCTGCACCCCGAGATCGACGGGTTCAGCATCACCGCCGGCAATGCGTCCGGCCTCAACGACGCGGCGGCCGGAGTTGTGCTCATGGCCGCCGAGCGCGCCGCTGCAGCCGGCCTGACCCCGCTCGCGTCCGTGCGCGGCTGGGCGAGCGTCGGCGTGGCACCCGAGCGCACCGGTATGGCGCCGTGCGACGCGATAGCGAAGGCGCTCGGACGGCTCGGTATGACGGTGTCCGACGTGGACCTCTGGGAGATCAACGAGGCCTTCGCCTCGGTGCCGCTCGCCACGTCCCGCGTGCTCGGGATCGACCCGGAGCGGATCAATCCGGTCGGTAGCGGTTGCAGTCTCGGCCATCCGATCGCGGCCACCGGAGCCCGCATGGTCGTCAGCCTGGTCAACGAACTGCGCCGCCGCGGCGGGGGGACCGGGGTGGCCACCATGTGCGCCGCTGGCGGAATGGGTGCTGCCCTGGTTCTGGACGCGTTCGCCGGCTGAGTCGACGATGTCCGGGGGGCAGCGGCATAGTCTTAAAGTCGATTATCGTACAGTGACGAGGCGCCATGAAGGTTCAGGTCGACTACGACCTATGCGAAAGCAATGCAATCTGCATGCAGGTCCTGCCGGAGGTCTTCGAGGTCCGCGACGACGATTTCCTTTACCTGCTCAGGGATGAGATCGCGCCCGGCGAGCAGACCGCGGCCGAGGAGGCGGTTCGTCGCTGTCCGCGACAGGCGATCAAGCTCGTACCCTGATAGCGACGTCCACCGCATTACCACGACCGGCACGGCAGCCGACCAGCAGGTCGGGTGGTAACGTCATTCTCGCTGACGAAGCACATTATGGCCACCTCGTCCGCCCCGGGAGAGCTCGTGGATCTGCGTCCAACCCAAGAGCAGCAGCAACTGGTCGAGGCGTTCGCTGACCTCTATGCCGACCATGCCACTCCTGCCGTTGTGGAGGCGGCCGAGCCGACTGGGCACGACAACGCCCTATGGCGCCGGCTGATCGAGACCGGAGCGATCGAGATGGCGCTCCCGGCCGACCGCGGCGGCTACGGCGCGTCGCTGCTCGACCTTGCCCTGGTCGCCGAGCAACACGGCCGGTTTGTGGCACCAGCGCCCCTGATCGAAGCGAGCGTCGCAGCTCGGCTGCTCGCGCGCGTCGGCGCCCTGGCCGCGACCGTCGACCCCGCCGAACTCGCAGACGGACGCCGGATGGTGACTCTTGCGGTCCGGCCGGCTCGCGACGGCGTCGCCCAACTCGTCCCGGCCGGAGCCGTAGCCGACGACGCGATCATCCTCGTCGAGGACCGCGTCGTCCTGGCACCACTGGCCGGGCGCGCGACTCCGGTCGCCAATCTGGGCTCGTCGCCGCTGGCCGACGTGCGGCTCACCGGAGACGAGCCGGTGCTCGCCGAGGGCCCGCAGGCGGTGGAGTTGTTCGCCGCGGCGGTCGACGAGTGGCGCATCCTGACCGCTTCTGCACTGTCCGGCCTCGCGGCCCGTGCACTCGAGATCGGCGTTGCCTACGTGAAGGAGCGCAAGGCGTTCGGCAAGGTGGTCGGCCAGTTCCAGGCGGTTGCGCACCGTCTCGCCGACCGGGTCACCGAGATCCACGGGTGCGAGCTGCTCACCCGGGAGGCGGCCTGGGCGGCGGAGGGGGATCCTGAGCGAGTTCCGGAGCTGGCGGCCATGGCGTTGGGGTTCTCCGCCGAAACCGCGACGGCTGCCAGTCACGACGCCCTGCACTTCCATGGTGGATACGGCTTCATGATCGAGTATCCGATCCAGCAGTACTACCGGCGCGCCCGCAGTTGGGCCGCGGTCCTGGAGAGCCCCGCGGACAGCTACCGGCGCGTGGCCGACCGGCAGCTCGCCGCCGCCGCGACCGAGGGCACATCCTGATGGACTTCCGGTTGGGCGAGAAGAGCGACCTGTTCCGCACCGAGGTATTGGACTTCTTCGACGAGGTCCTCACTGCCGAGATGCTCGATGCCTGTCACCGTAGCGGCGTCTTCCACGACGCCGAATTCGCGAAGGCGGTGCGCGACCGCGGCTGGCTCGCACTCGACTGGCCGGTCGAGCACGGTGGACAGGGTCGCGACCCACTCGAGGTGCTGGCCTACAGCGAGGAAGCCAAGCGCTGGGACGCCCCGATCTATGGCATCAGTATCACGATGATGGTGTGCTATGTGGTCAACGTGCTCGGCACCGAAAAGCAGAAGCAGGAACTCCTGCCTCGCGCGATGAACGCTGACGTCCTGATCGCGTTGGGTTTCACTGAGCCGGAGAACGGATCCGACGCGGCTGCGGCCACCACGAAGGCCGTGCGCGACGGCGACGGGTGGCGCATCACCGGCTCGAAGATGTTCACCACGAACGCGCACATCTCCGACTACGTGTTCCTGCTCGCGCGCACCAATCCCGACGCGCCGAAGCACAAGGGACTCACGACGTTCCTCGTGCCGCTCGACCAGCCCGGAGTCGAGATCCGCGCGGTGCACACGCTGTCCGGTGAACGCACCAACATCACGTTCTACAACGATGCCTACGTCAGCGACGACTGGCGTATCGGCGACGTCGACGGTGGCTGGCAGGTCATGGGTACCGCCCTGGCCAACGAGCACACGGCCTCCTTCGCCGGCGAGCAGTTCCGGTTGCTCGACGCGCTGATCGCGTGGGCTCGCAACGCCACGGACGCCGCCGGCAGGCCTCGGTCGGAAGACCCCGAGGTGCGCGAGCGCATCGGCCGGTCTCGCACCGAGATCGAGGTGTCGCGGCTCCTGCTGCGCCGCGCCGCGTGGCTCAAGTCCACCAAGCAGTCCCTCGTCGGCCTCGGATCGATGTCGAAGCTGTTCAGCAGCGAAGGCCTGCAGCGGCAGGCCGACGAGACACTGCAGTTGGTGGGCGCCGATGCTCTGCGTTCGTGGGGTGATCCGACGGCAGTGGAGCACGGCACCTTCGAGCACATGGTGCGCCACGCCAAGGGCACGACGATCTACGCGGGCACCAGTGAGATCCAGCGAAATATCATCGCCCAGCATGTGCTCGGGCTGCCGCGTCCGAGCTGAGCGCACCGATGTCCGTCCGTGCTGCGACTGCATCATCGCCGAGCGGGTGCTCGGCCGGCCGAAGGAAATCGCATGACGACGGAGACGATCGCGCTGGGTAGCGCGTCCGGCGACGCCCTGGAGGACCTGGACGCCTTGGAGGACCTGCGCTCGTCCGTGCGCGACTTCCTCACCGCGCGAGTACCGCAAGCCGCCGTTGCGCAGGCGATCGGCATCCCCGGAGGTTTCGACCCACAGATGTGGCACGACATGTCCGGTGAACTCGCGTTGCCCGGACTGCTCGTCCCGGAGAGGGACGGCGGGGCAGGGGCGGGGATGCTGGCCGCAGCAATTGTGCTCGAGGAGCTCGGCCGATCGCTGTGCCCGTCGCCGCTGCTGTCATCGATGATCGCGACCTGGGCGATCGCACACGTTCGGGACGCGCTGGACAGCGACGAGACACTTCCCGCGTTGAGTTCCGGCACGCAGCGGGCGACGATCGCGCTCGAGCCCTTTGCGCGGTGTGAGAGCCCGCGTCCGCGAGTGCGGTCCGTCGGTGGTCGGCTCGGCGGCACGGCAACGAACGTCCTCGACGCCGCGACCGCGGACTGGCTCGTTGTCGAGGCCCACACCTGTTCAGGTGCCGCGCTCTACCTTGTCGACCCGAGCGATCCTCGAGTGACGCTGCGGCGGCGAGCGCCCCTGGACCGCACCCGCCGGCTCGCTGACGTCACCTTCGACGCCGCACCCGCGCGCTGGTTCGCCGGCGCGGAGACCGTGGCCCGAGTCCGCGCCATTGCCACGACCGCGGTGGCGTGCAGTCAGCTCGGCGGGGCGCAGGCCGCTCTCGACCAGGCGGTGCACCACGCGGGGGCGCGGATGCAGTTCGGCAGGCCGATCGGGTCGTTCCAGAGCATCAAGCGTCAGTGCGCCGACCTCCACCTCGCGATCGAGTCGGCGCGTGTCGCCGCTGAGCACGCCGCGGTGGCGGTGGAGCGCGACGAACCGGATATGCGGGAGCTCGCGAGCGTTGCCAAGATCCAGTGCTCCGAAACGTATGTGCGGGCGGCCGAGGTGAACATCCAGATCCACGGTGCCGTCGGTGGGACGTGGGATCACCCGGCCCACCTGCACCTGAAGCGTGCCAAGAGCGACGAACTGCTGTTCGGCAGTCCGGACGTTCATCGCGCCGAGATCGCGCACGCTACCGGCCTCGCATTCTGACGAAACTGCCGCCCGGGGTGCCGGGGCACGCCGCTCACCGTGCGGGATCGCACTGTCGGTAGTCGGTAGGTATGTTCTCGTTCTATGGAAATCGATGATGCCGAACGCGGCCTGGTGCTGGCCGGCGGACACCGCCTCGACGCCCCGCTGCGCGCCCTCGGACTCCTGGACGATGACGGACGCCGCGGCCTCGTCTACGACGCGAGCGACAGCATTCCGGCGACCTGGGACGACGTGGCCACCGAACTCGACGAGGTCTTTCGCCGCACGCAGCAGGCGGCGCGCGAGGGCGAGCCGATCGTGTACGTCGTCCACGAGCCGAGCGTGTGGGGCCATGAGTCTCCGCTGCGCTCCGGCCTGGCCACAGCCCTGTTAGGTGGCATGCGCAGCGCGGCCGTGGAACTCGCTCGCTACGGTGTCGCAGCGAACGCGGTGGCCCTGGCGGACGACGCCGAGGTGCAGCGGGCGGCTCGCAGCGTCGCCTTCCTGCTCGACAGCGACTTGACCGGACAGACGATCACCTGTGGTTCAACACACCTCGGAAGGCCTCCGGTATGACCAGGACAGCAGTGATCACCGGTGCCGCGCGCGGCATCGGTGCCGCGATCGCCGAGCGCTTCGCCGAGAACGGATGGGGTGTGGTGCTCGCCGACGTCGACCGCGACGTAAACGACACCGCCCGCCGTCTGGCCGCGCAGACCGGCGCACCGGTGCGTGGGGTGGTGGCCGACCTCGGGCACCCGGACGGCGCGGCGGCGGTGGCGCAGGAGGTCCGCACGAGCGGCGAGCTCGGCGCGCTGGTCAACAACGCCGGCATCACCCGAGACGCGATGATCAAGAAGATGACTGCGGACCAGTTCTCGGCCGCCGTCCAGGTGAACCTCGGTGGCCCCATCCGCCTTGTCGAGCACCTGCTGCCGCTCATGGGCGACGGCGCCAGCATCGTGAATGTCAGCTCGAAGTCAGCCAGCGGCAACGTCGGGCAGTTCAACTACGCGGTGTCCAAGGCCGGTCTGCTCGGCTACACCCGCAGCCTGGCCCGGATGGTGGCGCCGCGGGTGCGCGTGAACGCGATCGCCCCCGCCTTCATCGCGACCCAGATGACGGATGCGATCCCCGACGAGATCCGCCTGTCGATCATCTCGCGCATCCCGTTCGGCCGGCCGGGGCAACCGGGTGAGATCGCCGACGTGGCCCTGTGGCTGGCTTCCGCACAGTCCAGCTACGTCACCGGTCAGGTGCTGGCCGTCTGCGGCGGGCGTAGCTACGCTGCCTGAGCGCGGCGTCCCGCTTGTGTAGGGTGAGTGGCGATTGCATTTCTGCTCTACCTAATTCTCGCCGAAGCGCGGAGGAACCGTTGGACCAGGCGGACCTCGACCAGATCCTGAAGACCGTGCGTGAATTCGTCCGTTCCGAGGTCGTGCCGCTGGAGGCGCAGATCGACGAGGCGGACGAAGTCCCGGAATCGATCCGGTCAGCCGCCAAGGACATGGGCCTCTACGGCTTCGCGATCCCCCAGGAGTACGGCGGCCTGGGCATGAACATGACCGAGGACGCCCTGCTCAACGTCGAACTCGGCTACACCACGCCCGCGCTGCGCTCGCTGTTCGGTACCAACAACGGCATCGCGGGCCACGTCCTGCTCGAGGGGGGCACCGAGGAGCAAAGGTCGCAGTGGTTGCCGCTGCTCGCATCGGGGGAAGTCGTCGCCTCGTTCGCGCTGACCGAACCGGACGCGGGCTCGGATCCGGCCGGCCTGCAGACGGTGGCCCGCCCCGTGGACGACGGGTGGCGGATCGACGGCAGTAAGCGATACATCACGAACGCGCCCACGGCGGAGGTGTTCATGGTCTTCGCCCGCACCTCGACCGAGGCCAAGGCCGCCGCGGGCATCACCGTCTTCCTCGTTCCGCGGGATACGCCGGGCCTGACCGTGGGGCCGCGGGACCACAAGATGGGGCAGTTCGGGGCGTGGACCGCCGACGTGTACCTCGACGGTGTGCAGGTCGGGCCGGACAGCGTCATCGGCGGCGCCGAGGGCGTCGGGACGGGGTACCTGACCGCCCTGCGCTGTCTGACCGCGGGGCGCGTGCACATCGCCGCCCTTTGTGTCGGCATGGCGCATCGCCTCGTCGACGAATCGGTCGAATACGCCCGCACCAGGAAGCAGGGCGGGCGGGCGATCGCCGCTCACCAGTTGGTTCAGGGCCTCATCGCGGACTCCGTCACTGATGTGGCGGCCGGCCGTGCCCTCGTCCTGGATGCGGCCCGCGCCTTCGACGACGGCAGCGACAAGCGCCTCGGGCCGTCGGTCGCCAAGTACTTCTGTAGCGAGATGGTCGGCCGGGTGGCCGACCGGGCCGTGCAGGTTCACGGCGGTGCCGGGTACATGCGTTCCGTTCCGGTCGAGCGTTTCTACCGCGACGCGCGGCTGTTTCGCATCTACGAGGGCACCAGCCAGATTCAGCAAGTGATCATCGCGCGCCAGGCGATCGGCTCGGCCGTCGACGGCTGAGCCCACGTACCGTCGCGCGGTGCGCGGCCCTGGTGGCGTTAGGCTGATTTTGCGAGTTCCGACAGATGACCGTTGCCCAGGCGCTGCGGTCGGGAGTATCGACGATCGGGCGAGGAGCCGCGGGGTGGGCGCAGATTCGACGCAGGGGCGCGCACCGCTGGCGGGCCTGGTCGTCGTTGCGTTCGAGCAGGCCGTGTCCGTGCCGTTCTGCACTCGGATGTTGGGCGATCTCGGAGCCCGGGTCATCAAGGTAGAGGTCCCCGCCGGCGGTGACTTCACCCGGCACTACGACCAGGCCGTGCGTGGCCTGTCCGCCCACTTCGCGTGGCTCAACCGCAACAAGGAGTCGCTGACCCTCGACTGCAAGCTGCCCGAGGCGCGGCCCGTGCTCGACCGGCTGATCGCCTGCGCCGACATCGTCTTGCAGAACCTCGCGCCAGGTGCGGCCGAGCGGCTCGGCATCGACGCCGCCGGCGTCGTCAAGGCGAATCCGCGCGCCGTGGCCGTCGACGTCTCCGGCTACGGGCGGGGCGGGCCCCTCGCCGCACGGCGCGCCTACGACCTGCTCGTGCAGGCCGAGACGGGTTCGTGCGCCATCACCGGCGAGCCGGGCCGGCCCGCGAAGCCGGGCATCCCGATCGCCGACGTCGGCGCCGGCCTGTACGCGGTCATCGGCATTCTCACCGCGTTGGTGGACCGGGGGCGCACCGGCCGGGGAGCGGCCGTCGAGGTCAGCATGTTCGATGCGGTTGCTGACCTGCTGGGCTTCGCCTTGAACTACACGCGGTACACCGGATCGGAGCGGCCCCCAAACGGCATGAGCTCGCCGATGGTGTCGCCCTACGGTGCCTACCCGACTCGGGACGGCGCGACCGTGGTGCTCGGCACGACCAACGACGCCGAGTGGCAGCGGCTGGCTCGCCAGCTGCTCGGGCGTGCGGATCTCGCCGACGAGCCGGCCCTCGCTACCAACGAGCAGCGCGTCGAGGCCCGCCCGCGGATCGACGCGGTCATCGCCGGTTGGACGGTCGAACTGGAGCTGGCCGACATCCTCGCGCGGGCCGACGCCGCGAAGATCGGGTGCGCCACCCTGAACTCGATCACCGAGGTGTTGGCGCATCCGCAACTCGCCGCCCGCGGACGGTGGGTCGATGTCGACTCGCCGGTGGGTGCGCTGAGCACCCTGCTGCCGGTGCCGACCAGCGCCGCGTGGGAGCTGCCGCTGGCGGCTGTACCTGGCTTGGGCGAGCACACCGCTGCCATTCTGGGGGAGTTGGATCTGGAGCCGGCGCTCATCGAGGCGCTGCGTGAAGCCGGGGGAGTGTGACATGCCGGAAGCAGTGATCTGTCTGCCGATGCGGACCGCCGTGGGCAGGTACGGCGGGGTGTTGCGCGACGTGCCGGCGCACACGCTGGGCGCGACCGTCGTCGAGGAACTGGTCAAGCGCAGCGGTCTCGCGCCCGACCAGATCGACGACGTGATCTTCGGGCACTGTTATCCGAACGCGGAGGCACCGGCGATCGGTCGCGTCATCGCCCTCGACGCCGGACTCGCCGTCACCGTGCCGGGCATCCAGATCGACCGGCGCTGCGGCTCGGGCCTGCAGGCGGTCATCTACGCCGCGGGTCAGGTCGCGTCGGGACTGGCCGAAACGGTCATTGCGGGCGGCGCCGAGAGCATGAGTCAGGTGCCGTACTACTCGACCAGCATGCGGTGGGGGGCCCGATCGGGCGAGGTGCCGTTCTATGACGCCCTCACCCGCGGCCGGTCTACGCCCGGTGGCCGCAACTACCCCGTGCCTGGCGGAATGATCGAGACCGCGGAGAACCTGCGCCGCGAGTACGGGATCTCGCGCGAGGCGCAGGACAGGCTGTCCGCCCGCTCGCACGAGCGCGCGGTTGCCGCCCAGGAGGCCGGTTGGTTCGATGCCGAGATCGTGCCGGTGGCGGTCAAGGGCGGCACGGTGACCGTCGATGAACATCCCCGCCCGGGTACGACGGTCGAGTCGCTCGCCAAATTGCGTCCCGTCCTGGGTGGCCAAGATCCGGATGCGACGGTCACCGCGGGGAACGCGAGCGGCCAGAACGACGGTGCGGCAGCATGCATCGTCACGACCCGTGAGAACGCCGAGCGGCTCGGCCTGCGCGCAACGGCCCGGCTGGTCTCGTCGGCCGTGGCAGGTGTCGCGCCGCGCACGATGGGCATCGGCCCGGTGCCGGCCACGGAATTGGCGCTCAAGCGCGCTGGGCTGACGATGGGTGACCTGGACCTGATCGAGCTGAACGAGGCGTTCGCCGCGCAGGTCCTGGCCGTGACGCACGAGTGGCGTTTCGGCGAGGATGACTTTACGCGTCTCAACGTGAACGGCTCGGGTATCTCCCTCGGGCATCCGGTAGGCGCGACCGGTGTCCGGATCCTCACCACCCTGCTCAACGAACTCGACCGGCGGGAGGCGCGCTACGGCCTCGAGACGCTGTGCATCGGCGGCGGTCAGGGGATAGCTGCAGTCGTCGAGCGCATCCCGGCCTGAGGCATCAGCGTTCAGTCGCTGGAGCGCTGGGGCTTTCCTCGGGCCGCAGCTGCGCCGGTGCCGAGGCTTCCTCACCCGCCGACGTGCTCAGCCCGAGGCGCTGGGACGCGCGTCGCAGGCGCCCGGACTTGCGCGATGCGCAGCCGTCTGTCCAGATGACAAGTACCTGCGTCAGTGTCGATTCGAGCTGTTCGTCTGATTTGTGGTCGGACAGCGCACGACTGAAGGTCATGAGGACGCTGTCGAGATACATCTCGCCGAGCACGTCGGCCGACGTATCCGCCCGGAGACTGCCCGCGGCCTGGGCAGTCTCGATTCGGTTCGTCAAGGTCGCCTGGGGCCGCTCGATCCGCATCCACCCGGCGGCCATGATCTCGGGATGACGTCGCAGCAGGGCGACGAGCGGACGATCGGCGGTGAACTCGGCCACCAGGGCAGCCGTCAGCTCAGCGAGCTGTTCCTGGACCGGCGCGTCGCCGCTCACGGCATGTTCGATCGCGCGGGTGATCACATCGGCGACGGCTTCTTCGCAGATTGCCTGCTTGCTCGGGAAGTAGTTGAAGAACGTCGCCTCGCTGATCCGCAGCAGCGCCGCGATGTCGGCGACGCGGGTGCCGGTGACGCCGTGCTCACCGAACAGGCGCACCGAAGTGTTCAGGATCTGCCGGCGTAGCTCCTTCTTCTTCTCCTCGCGCAGGCCCAATGTGCTCCACCCTCCTCGAGGTCCGGAACGAGCGATAGCGAACGCAACGAAGAAGTTTAGAGTTACTAGTAAATTATATTACGGCGGGGTAGGAAGGTTCACGAAATCCAACCGCCGTCGGTCGCGTCGAGGTTGTCGCGCGACGGGCAGGCGACAACCGAGCACCGGTCCGTCGAGACGGTGGCACCGGCCGCAACGCAGGAGCGGAAGGCGAATCGCCACCAGGTGGGCGGCGCGCCGGCGACGCGATCAGTACTCGACAACCAGGCGAGCTTTGCTGCCGTTGCCGACATAGATGTTCTGGGCAAGGAACTGGTCCCAGCGGAACCGCAGGCGCAGTTGCGTAATGCCGGTCTTGTTGATCGCTGCTCTACCGGCGGCGCTGAAGTCGGTCGACCAATCGACCGACGAACCCGGCCTGGCGATCGACGCGACGCTACCGGCGGTGGAGGCAGCGTTCCAATCGCTCGTCTGAGTGGCGCAGGATCCGCCCAGGCACCCTGTCCTTACATCGATCTGAATGACGTTGCCGACGGGGTCGTTGAACGGGTCGCCATGCGTCGATTGCTTGGTGATGAACAACCAGGCACGACCGATGACGGCGTTGTCGGGGATAGCGGATGTGTCGACGGACAGAATTGCACGGCTGAGCTTGAGGTCGCTTGCGCGGCCGACTTGCAATCCGCCGGTCTCGTCGGTGGCGACTGTGGGGCTGATGTTTCCTGCCCATGCCTTGACCGTGCCGTCCAGGGCCGCGTCGTTGACCAGCGTCCTGCTCGGAACCGCGCCGGTAACCACGCCGAAGAAGCGGCCGATCCAATACGCCGCGCAGAAATTCACGTCGAACACCAGGCTCAGCGTGCTCGGTTTTCCGCATTGGCCGGGTCGAGTGCCGGCATCAGCGAGGATGTTATGCCCACTGCCGGTGATGGAGTAGGTCTCCACCCGCGCCTGTCCGGCCGCATTCTTATAGACCTTGTGTGGATAGCCGTTTACGTAATCGGAGACGTCGGCTACCTGGTCGATACCGTTGAGATTGGTCCATTGCTCCATCTCTTCGGTCAGGTTCATGTAATCGACGGCCGGATCAGCCGTCCCGTGCACGATGACCATGCGCGGCCAGACCCACGGTCCTGGATTTGCGGCGCGCGCTCGGTCGCCCCACTGTTGCGGCGTGAGATTGCGGCCGAACCCACACGTCGTCTGCGAGACGAGGTCCACGGCGCACCGATATGGGATTCCAGCGAGCGCACCGCCTGCGGAGAACACGTCTGGGTATGCACCGAGCATGACGTTGGTCATCATTGCGCCGCTGGAAAACCCGGTCGCGAACACCCGAGCATTGTTGACCGAGCGATGCGCCTTCTCCCAGTCGACCATCTGCTTGATCGAGTCAGCGTCGCCACCGCCACCGCGCGTGGTATCGGCGTTCCCTGGGCCGAAACACTTGTTGTTGTCGTCGGACTGCGGCAGCACGAGGAGAAACTTGTAGACATCCGCGAGGCCGGTCCAGCCTGATTCGTCGTCGATGCCGGCCGCGGTCTGGCCGCAGCCGTGCATCAAGACGACCAGCGCTGAATTAGCCGGCAAGCCGGCCGGTACGTACTGGAACATCCGAAGCTGGCCCGGATTCGACCCGAAGTTGGTCACTTCAGTCAGCGTCGCCGCAGACGCCGGTGCCGCAGTGATCACGATGCCGAACATCGCAGCGACGAGAGTCAGAATCCAGCTCGACACCAGCGCGCGTCTCATGGAAGTCCTTTCGGGTCGGCACCGGGGCTGACCTTAGGGCGCAAGCCGAAAAGCGACAAGACCCGCGATTCAGACGCGTACGCGAGACTGCTGCTCGATCACCCGGCTCCACGTGCTTCCAGACTGAATTACGGGCGTAATGCAGTCCGGAATCCAGTGGTCCTCGGCGCCGTTGTGCGAAGATCCCGCCGGGGTGCCCAGACCATCCGTTGCGCGGCTGCCTGCTGGCGAGCCAGTCCGCCTCGCGATCGCGTCGCTCCTGTTGCCGAGTCTCGGCCAGCAGGGCGGTGCACCCCGAACGCCGCCAGTTTCGTAGGTTGTGGGCATGACGATCGCCGACGGTCCACAGTGACGGCAACCGCGGCGACCAGGAAGACGCCGGTACTCGGCTCGGCGGATCTCGCATCGGCGCCGCGCACGCTGGTCGACGTGCTGCGTGCGACGGGACAGCAGCACCCGGACGCCGCCGCGATCGACGACGGCACGCAGGTGTTGACGTATCGCGAACTGATCGCCTGCGTCGAGTCACTGGCACTCGCACTCACCGAACGCGGGGTCGGGCGCGGCGACCGAGTTGGCATCCGGCTGCCGTCGGGCGCCCACGTCCTCTACGTCGCGATTCTCGCGGCGCTGTTCGCCGGCGCGGCCTACGTGCCCGTCGACGCGGACGACCCGCCGCAACGAGCGGAGTTGGTCTTCGGTGAGGCCGAGGTGCATATCGTGCTGGACGACGAGGCCGAGGTACTTGCCGCGGCCTCGGGCGCGCATGGCGTAGTGCCGGGCCCGGCACCCACCGACGACGCGTGGGTGATCTTCACCTCCGGTTCGACCGGCGTGCCGAAAGGCGTCGCGGTCAGCCATCGCAATGCGGCGGCGTTCGTGGACGCCGAAGCTCGATTGTTCCTGGCGGACGCGCCGCTCGGGCCGGGCGATCGCGTCCTGGCCGGCCTGTCGGTGGCTTTCGACGCGTCGTGCGAGGAGATGTGGCTGGCCTGGCGGTCCGGCGCCTGCCTGGTCCCCGCGCCGCGCTCGCTCGTGCGCAGCGGCGTCGACCTCGGCACCTGGCTCGTCGATCAGCGGATCACCGTGGTGTCCACCGTCCCGACCCTCGCCGCCCTGTGGCCGCAGGAGTCCCTGGACGCGGTCCGGCTGCTGATCTTCGGCGGCGAGGCGTGCCCGCAGGAGCTATCGGACCGGCTGACCGACGAGGGCCGTGAGGTGTGGAACACCTACGGTCCGACCGAGGCGACGGTGGTCGCGTGCGCCGCACCGCTGCGCGAGGGTGAGCCGGTGCGCATCGGTCTGCCCCTCGACGGCTGGGCGCTCGTCGTCGTCGACGCCGACGAGCAGCCCGTGAAGCCCGGCCGGGAGGGCCAGTTGGTCATCGGTGGCGCCGGCCTGGCCCGCTACCTCGACCCGGAAAAGGACGCGCAGAAGTACGCACCACTGCTGTCGCTCGGGTGGGATCGCGCCTATCGCAGCGGCGATCTCGTTCGGCTCGAGCCCGAGGGTTTGGCCTTCGTCGGTCGGGTCGACGACCAGGTCAAAGTGGGCGGGCGTCGCATCGAACTCGGCGAGGTCGATGCGGCGTTGCTGGCGCTGGACGGCGTCGTCGCGGCGGCCGCGGCCGTAAGGTCCAGCCCGGCCGGCGCGCCGCTGCTCGTCGGCTACGTCGTACCCGCCGACGCCGCCGGATTCGACCGCACCAGCGCACTGCGGCAATTGCGGCGAGCGCTGCCGGCCGCGCTCGTGCCGACGCTTGCCGTCGTCGACGACATCCCGACCCGGACGTCGGGAAAGGTCGATCGCGATGCGCTGCCATGGCCGTTCGCCGTCGACCTCGGTGACGCACCCGAGCACGGGCTGAGCGGAGTCACCGCATGGCTGGCCGAGGTGTGGACGTCCGTCCTGGGCATGCCTGTGACGGGACCGGACGACGACTTCTTCGCCCACGGTGGCGGCAGTTTGACCGCAGCGCAGCTCGTCTCGCTGGTGCGGGCCCGGTATCCGGAGATCACCGTCGGCGACGTGTACAAGCACCCGCGGATCGCCGACCTAGGCGCACACCTCGAGCGGTCCACGCCTGCCGGAGTCACGGCTATTCGTCGCGTGGTGCGGCCGATGTCGCGGGTCTCGCAACTGCTTCAGCTGGTGGTAACCGCACTCGTCGCCACAGTGAAAGGGCTGCAGTGGCTCACCGTCCTGGCGATTGCGAACAATCTGCTGCACCGTGGCAATGCCCCGTTCTGGGCCCCGCCGATCTCCTGGTGGGTCGTGCTCGGCGCGACGCTTGTCCTGCTGCTGCCGTTCGGCCGGATGGTGCTGGCTGCGCTGGTCGCCCGGCTGCTGCTGATCGGGGTGGGGCCGGGAGATCATCCGCGTGGTGGGCAGGTGCACCTTCGGCTCTGGGCTGCGGAACGTTTCGCCGACACCGTCGGCGCCGTCAACCTGGCCGGCGCGCCGTGGATCGCGCTGTACGCGCGCGCGCTCGGCGCGCGGGTCGGGCGCGGCGTCGACCTGCACACCGTCCCGCCGATCACCGGGTTGCTGTCGCTCGGCGCCGGCTGCGTGATCGAACCCGAGGTCGACCTGTCCGGGTACTGGCTCGACGGCGACGTGCTGCGTCTGGGTCGCATCGAGGTGGACAAGGGCGCCGGTGTGGGCGCCCGCTCGACCCTTGGCCCGGGCGCCCGGATCGGGCGCAACGCCCAGGTGGAGGCCGGGTCGTTCGTCTCGGGGGAGGTACCGGCCGGACAGCTGTGGGTCGGCTCCCCGGCCGAGCCGCTCGGCGCGGCCGGCGAGGGATGGCCGACGACCAGCCCGCCTCGCGGTCGGCGGTGGCTGACTGTCTACGGCGTCACGTCGCTGCTCTTCTCGCTGTTCCCGGTCATCGCCGCCCTTCCGGCGCTCGCGCTGCTGTACGCCGTTGCCGCGGATGCGCCGACGCTGCCGGCGCTCGCGGCGCGCGCGTTGGCCGTCGCGCCGCTCGTCGCGGTCGTGTGGTTCGTCGGCCTCGCGTTGTTGTTCCTGGTGTCGATCAGGCTCCTCGGCATCGGCGTGCGCCCGGGAGTGCATGCCGTGCGCAGCCGCGTCGGCTGGCAGGTGTGGGCGGTCGAGCGGCTGATGGACGCCGCGCGGACCCTGCTCTTCCCGATCTACTCCAGCCTGCTCACGCCGTGGTGGCTGCGCGCCCTGGGCACCCAGGTGGGTCGAGGTGTCGAGGCATCGACGGTATTGCTCCAGCCGCGGATGACGACGATCGGAGATGGCGCGTTCCTCGCCGACGACACGATGATCGGCTCGTACGAGCTGCACGGCGGATGGTTGCGCATCGAGCCGTCGCGGGTCGGGAATCGCGCGTTCCTCGGCAACTCCGGCATGGCCGGGCCGGGCCGTACGGTGCCGAAGGACGGCCTGGTCGCGGTGCTGTCCGCAGCCCCGTTGAAGGCGAAGAAGGGCTCGTCATGGATCGGCAGCCCACCTGCCCGGCTGCGCCGGTCAGCCGATGCAGCAGACGTCGCACGCACCTTCGCGCCGCGCAGGCGCATCCGGCTGGCGCGCGCTGCGGTCGAGGCCTGCCGGATCGTGCCGTTGGCCCTGACCGGCGTGCTGGCGGTCGGCGCCGCAGTGGCGATGGAGGCCGTCGTGGCCAGCGCCGGCTACTGGATCGCGGCGTTGACGGGTGGGCTGGTCCTGCTCGCCGGCGGCGTGTGCGCCGCGATAGTGACCATCGCCGCGAAATGGCTGATCGTCGGACGGTTGCGGGTCGACGAGCACCCGCTGTGGAGTTCGTTCGTGTGGCGCAACGAAGTGGTCGACGCATTCGTCGAGATGGTGGCCGCGCCGTGGTTCGCACACGCGGCGAGCGGTACGGCGGCGCTCAACGCGTTCCTGCGTGCCCTGGGCGCGCAGATCGGGCGAGGCGTGTGGTGCGAGACGTACTGGCTGCCCGAGCCGGACCTCGTCCGGCTCGGCGACGGCGTCAGCGTGAATCGCGGGTGCGTGGTGCAGACGCACCTGTTCCATGATCGGATCATGCGCATGGACCGGGTGGAGCTGGCGGACGGCTCGACGCTCGGCCCGCATTGCGTCATCCTGCCCGCCGCTTCCCTCGGCCGCGGCACCGTCATCGGCCCGGCGTCGCTGGTGATGCGCGGCGAGGCGGTACCTGCCGGCACCCGCTGGATCGGTAACCCGATCGGACCCTGGGCCACGGCCGAGACGAGTGGTGACTCGCCGGGCATGACGCTGCCGTGAGCCCTGCCGACCCGTACCTCCCGCAGCACGGGGACGACAGGTTCGGGGTCGACCACTACGACCTCGAGATCACCTACCGCCCCGAGCCGAACCGGTTGGATGCGCGCGCGACGATCGACTGCACCGCACTCACGACGGTGAGCCGCGTGTCGCTCGATCTCGCCACGCTGCGGGTACGTACCGTGCGCCTCGACGGCAAACGGGCCAAGGACTACGCGCAGCGTCTGGCGAAACGCAAGCTCGTCGTCTCGCTCGGTGTGCCACGTCAGCCGGGGGACACCTTCCGGTTGGTCGTCGACTACTACGGGACGCCGAAACCGTTGCGCGGGCCCTGGGGCGACGTGGGCTGGGAGGAGCTGCGTGCGGGTGCCCTCGTCGCCGGCCAGCCGAACGGCGCGCCGTCGTGGTTCCCCTGCAACGATCGGCCGAGCGACAAGGCCACCTACCGGATCGCGGTGACAGCTGATTCGCCGTTCACCGTGATAGCCAACGGTCAGCTCGCCGCCAAACGCAGGCGGGCCGGCGTGACCACCTGGGTGTACGAGCAGGACGAGCCGATGGCCACCTACCTCGCCACCGTGCAGATAGGTCACTACGAGATCCGCGACCTGCCGAGTTCTGCGGTTGCGCAGAGGGTGGCGCGCCCGGCGCGGATTGCACGTCAGGTGGGCCACGATCTCGCCCGGCAGGACGACATGATGAACTGCTTCATCGACCTGTTCGGGCCCTATCCGTTCAGCGCATACACCGTCGTCGTGACCGACGATCCGCTCGAGATTCCGCTCGAGGCGCAGGGTGGGGCGATCTTCGGCGCGAACCACCTCAATGGCCGCGGAGCGCACGAGCGCCTCGTCGCACACGAACTCGCGCACCAGTGGTTCGGTAACAGCCTCACGATCGCGCGATGGAGTGACATCTGGCTCAACGAGGGGTTCGCCTGCTACGCCGAATGGCTGTGGTCCGAACACTCCGGCGGGCAGTCCGCGCAGGCGTGTGCCGAGCGGTATCACCGCAGACTGCGCGACGCCGCGAAGAACCTGGTCCTGGTCGATCCAGGGGTCGAGCAGATGTTCGACGATCGGCTCTACAAGCGTGGCGCGCTCACCTTGCACGCGTTGCGGGCCCAGCTCGGCGATGCCGCGTTCTTCGACCTGCTCCGAGGGTGGGTGTTCGAGCACCGGCACGGATCCGTCACGACGCACGCGTTCGTCGAGCGCGCTTGCGCGGCCGGTGGCAGGCGTGCGCGCGCACTGCTCGACGAATGGCTGACGAAGTCGCGGCTTCCCGAGTTGCCGAAGGTCCGGCGCTCGGCGCGCTGAGCGACTCGTCGCCGGACCCGGACGGGTGCGGGCCGGCGCACCCGGCTCCATGCCCGAGTGAACCTAAACTGTTTCCGGTCATACTCTTCGGTGGCCGATCGAGGCCGCGAGCGAATGGACCACGCCATGAAGGCAACGAAGCACGACTTGTGCGGTCGGCACTCCGGGCGCCGCGGGTCGGTCGAACTCGCCCGGACGCTGTTGCGTGCTGCACTGGGCACGACGATGATCGCGCACGGTGTCCGGCACGGACGAACCCTCGATGGCACGGCCCGGTGGTTCGGGTCGATCGGCTTCAGTCAGCCCAGATTGCAGGCACAGCTGAGTTCAGCGGTCGAAGTCGGGTCCGGAACGGCGTTGCTGGTCGGGGCGGCGACGCCCGTGGCCGCGTCGGCCGTCGTCGGCACGATGACGGTGGCGGCGCGCACGGTCCACCTGCCCAACGGATACTTCGTGGTCAACGACGGTTGGGAGTACGTCGCGTTCGTCAGCTGTGCCGCTGTTGCGCTGTCGGCGCTGGGTTCGGGGCGCTACAGCGTCGACCGGCTGTTCGGCGTGCACAATGCCGGCTCCGGGCCGGCACGCGCCGCGCTCACCGCAGGACTCGGTGTCGTCGGTGCTGCCGCCCAGCTGCGGATGTTCTGGACCAAACCCGCCGCGAAGTCCTCCTGACATGACCGAGCAGCAGGTCTTGCCGTTCGACATGCATGTGGAGCGCGGCAAGATCCGCGAGTTCGCGGCGGCGATGCAGTCCGAAAGCCCCGCCTACCAAGGGCCGCACGCGATCATTCCGCCCACCTTTCTCGCGACCGCCGTGCAGTGGGCGCCGCCCGGGGCGCGGGTCGAGTGCGGCTTCGACCTAGCGCGGCTGTTGCAGGGCGAGCAGGAGTACGTCTTCCACGGGCCGCTACCGCAGGCGGGCCAGGTGCTGCACGCGCAGCAACGCCTGGCCGACCGGTATGAGAAGTACGGCAGGCGCGGCGGCACGATGCGCTTCGCGGTCATCGTCACCGAGTTCCGCAACGACGCGGGCCAGCTCGTCGCCGAAGGCCGTGCGACGCTGATCGAACGCGCCGCGCCGCCGGCTCAGGCGGATACATGAACGTCGCCGATGTCGGAACCGAGGCGCCGGCACGTGAGTTCGGCCCGATGACGACCCAGATGTTCGTGCGGTATTCCGGCGCATCCGGCGATCTCAATCCGATCCACTACGACCATGCGTTCGCGACCCATGCCGGCTACCGGTCGGTGTTCAGCCAAGGCATGCACCAGGCTGCGCTGCTGGCAACCTTCGCCACGGATTGGCTCGGCGCCGAGAACGTGCGACGCTTCCTCGTCCGGTTTAGCGATCAGGTATGGCCCGGGGATGTGCTGACCTGCCGCGGCACCGTCGTCGGCGTCGACGATGTCGAGCATCCCGAGCGCGGCACTCTAGTGCGCGTCGAGCTGACGTGCGAACGGCAGACCGGCGCACTGGCGATCTCCGGCGAAGCGGAGTTCCTGCTGCCGCGTTGATCCGCGACGCGGTGCTCTCGTTCGGCGGCGTACCGAGGTAGATTGCGGCGACCCCCTCAGACAGCAGGATGGTGGAGAACACGTGGCTGGAGTCGAGAATCGCATCGCACTGGTCACCGGTGCTGCACAGGGCATCGGTGCCGCCGTCGCCAGGCGACTTGCCGCCGGCGGCGCGAAGGTGGCGCTGCTCGACGTCAATGAGCAGGCGGTCACTGCCACGGCCGCCGAGATCGGCTCGAACGCCATCGGCGTGGCTGCGGACGTGTCTCAGCGCGATCAGGTTCAGGCCGCGGTCGATCGCGTCATCGAGCAATTCGGGGGCCTGCACATTCTGGTCAACAACGCCGGCGTGTTGCGCGACAACCTGTTGTTCAAGATGACCGATGACGACTGGACCATGGTTATGGAGGTACACCTGCGCGGCGCGTTCCTCGCGACCCAGATCGCTCAGAAGCACATGGTCGCGGCACGATACGGACGCATCGTGTACCTGTCGTCGACCTCGGCGCTGGGCAACCGCGGGCAGTCGAACTACTCGACCGCGAAGGCCGGGCTGCAGGGGCTGACGCGGACGGTGGCGATCGAGCTCGGGCCGTTCGGGATCACCGCCAACGCCGTTGCGCCAGGCTTCGTCGAGACCGCGATGACCAGGGCGACGGCCGAGCGACAGGGCCTGACCATCGAAGAGATGCGCGAGCAGACCGCGAGCGTTGTCCCGGTACGTCGCAGCGGGGTCCCGGCCGATGTCGCGAACGTCGTCGCGTTCTTCGCTGCCGAAGAATCGGGCTACCTCACCGGGCAGGTGCTGTACGTCGACGGCGGATCCCGGCTGATCTGACACGCCAGCGTCGAAAGGCAGGCCATGCGTGGGTGAGGGGACCGATCAGGAGCATCGCGACACTGTCCTGCTCGACGTCGGGGACGATGCGGTGGCGACCGTCACCCTCAACCGTCCGGAACGCCGCAACGGGTGGACACCCGGCCTGGAGCGTCGCTTCTACGAGCTGCTCGACCAGGCCGACGCCGATCCGGCCGTGCGCGCCGTAATCCTCACTGGCGCCGGGCGCTCGTTCTGTCCGGGGGTCGACAGCGAGCGGCTGGACACTCTCGCCGGTTCGGCGATGGATCTCACCGGCCGCACCTCCCCCGCCTACACCTACGCCTTCCGCAAGCCGCTGATCGCCGCGATCAACGGCGCGTGCGCCGGCATCGGCCTGGTGCAGGCACTCATGTGTGACGTCCGATTCGCCGCCCGCGGCACGAAGTTCTCGACCGCGTTCGCCCGAAGGGGGCTGGCGGGGGAATACGGCATCACCTGGTTGTTGCCGCGCATGATCGGTGTCGAACGCGCGCTCGACCTGCTGATCTCCGGGCGCACCTTCGACGCAGACGAGGCGCAGGCGATGGGTCTGGTGAGCCATGTCCTCGAAGCGGACCAACTGCTCGACGCCGCCCGGGCATACGCCCGCGACCTCGTCGCCCACTGCTCACCGGCCTCGATGGCGATGATCAAGCACCAAGTGCTCACCGACCTCGACGCTCCCTACGACGTGGGCCTGCGGCGTGCGTATCGGGCCATGGGCTACCTGGTCGCCGGCCCGGACTTTCGCGAGGGGATCGACAGCTTCCTGGACAAGCGCACGCCGCAGTTCCCGCCGTTGGGCGCCGACCTGCGCCCGGGGCAGGTCACCGGCGCAGAGATGCCCGCGCTGCGTATCGACGCCACGGATCCCTGACGTGGGCGCGGTTGTGCTCGACCGAGATCCTGCACTTGCCACGGCCTACCTAGAGCGGGTGTATCGCGACCTGCGGTACTGGAACGAACCCGCGTCCGGGACCCGCGCTGAGTGTTCACACCCCGCAGCACCCGCACCTGACCGGTCAGTGCCCGTTGGCGATCCGGTCGGCGTCCGCGTCGCTGTAGCCGACCTCCCGCAGCACTTCGGCTGTGTGCTCACCGAGTCGCGGCGCCGGCCGGCGTAGTTCGGGCGGCGTCCGCGACCAGGTCGCCGGCCCCTTGACTGTGAGCAGCGTCCCCTCGCTCGGGTGCTCGGTCCGCTCGAAGAATCCGGTGGCCCGCAGGTGCGGGTCGTCGAAGATCGACTCCAGGGTGTGCAGCGGCGTGGCGGGGACATCCACACCGCCGAGGATCGCCAGCCAGTCGTCGGTCGTGCGCTCGGGCATGACGCTGCGGACGAGCGCGTACACCTCGTCCGAGTGAATCGTGCGGGCGCCGAGATCGCAGAAGCGCTCATCGCTCAGCAGGTCCGGCTTGCCGATCAGCGTGCCGAACGCCTGCCACTGCGCATCGGTGTAGACGATCGCGCAGATGTAGCCGTCCGCGGTGCGGTACGGGCGCCGCTCCGGGGTCAGTGTGCGGGCGTAACCGGGTGGACCGATCGGCGGCTCGAACGAGCGCCCGCTCATATGATCGCCGAGGACGAACTGCGCCATCGACTCGAACATCGGTACCTCGACGTGCTGCGCCACACCGGTCCGTTCGCGATGGAACAGCGCGGTCATCACGGCGAACACCGCGTACAGGCCGACCGCGCGGTCGTTGAAGGCGACTGGGACATAGTGCGGTTCGGGCGAGCCCGTACGCATGAGCAGCGACGGGACAGCGGTGAGCCCCTGGACCAGGTCCTCGTACACCGGCCGGCCGGCGTACGGACCGCCTGATCCGAATCCGACCAGGCTGATGGTGATCAGCCGCGGGTTGAGCTCGGCCAGCACAGCCGGACCCAGCCCGAGGCGTGCGACCGCATCGGGCCGGACGCTGTAGATGAACACGTCTGCCGTGCGCAGCAGGTCCTGCATCGCGGCAAGGTGCGGCGACTGCTTGAGGTCCAGCACGATGCTGCGCTTGTTGCGGTTCAACTGCAGGAACGCGCAGCCCATATCCGGGCTCTTGTTGGGCGGTACGCGGCGAGTCGTATCGCCGCTCGCCGACTCGACCTTGATGACGTCCGCGCCGTGGTCGCCTAGCAGTTGGGTGGTCGAGGGGCCCATGACCGTCGCAGTCAGGTCGATCACCCGGATACCTGCCAGGGCACCAGACATGCGCTGTCTCCGTTCGATCACCGCACCGCCCGGACCGGTCCGTCCCGCGAACCGTATCTGCCAGCCGACGAACGGCACTCTGCTTGCCGGACCAGTATCGATTCCGGAAAGCGTGTTACGCCGGTAACACAGATCCGCGCGCGCATACTGCCCACCTCCGGTCCGACCCGCGAATGTGGTTGTCCACCTCGCGTGCCGCCGCGTCATGCACCGGACCATTCGCGTGCAGAACATGGAGTGAGCCGTGTGTGCCCGGCCGTCCGGGCACACACGGCTCAGCTGCGCTGACCGCTCAGGTGCAGCGCAAGCGCCGGGCAGGCGGCGATTGCTCGGCGAACCTCGCCGGAGTCCGCGGCCCCTACCCGGAAATCGTGCAGGATCGGAAAGCCCCATTCGTCCAGTTCGATACGCCGGGGGAGCAGTTCGCGACACAGGCCGTGCGCGTCGCAGCGGGTCCGGTCGATGATCAGCGTTTGCATCATGCACCGGTCCCGATCGGCAGCCGGCCGAGCACCGGACGTCCGCAGCCGCCACGCGAGAGGTGCTGCTCGACGTCCTCGCGCAGCACCTGCAGCCCGGACGTGACGAAGCGTGCTGCGCCGTCCGGATGGGCGCACGCCCCGCGACCGGTGACGGTTCGCGCGTGGGCGATCGCGGGACCGACTGCCGGCCGGCCGCTCGCGATTGCTGCCACGTCCGTGGCCAGGGCGGGCAGGCCGAACCGGCATGGCCCACATTGACCGGCCGACTGTGTCGCCAACCAGCCGGCGACCCGGCTGAGTTCGCCGAGTGGGCACGTCGCGGAGTCGAGGACGAGCACGACGCCGGCGCCGAAGCTGCCGCCCGCCGCCGTCAGTCCCGCGCGTGAGAGACGCAACTGCGGCATCGGAGCTAGCCACGCGCCGTGATAGCCGCCGATCACGACGGCCTGCGGTTGCCCGGGGGCGCCCGCTGCGGCGAGAACGATCCCGAGGGGCGTGCCGATCGGAATCTCGACGACGCCAGGGCGCTCGACGGCAGCTCCCACACTCACCAAGGTCGTACCCGGCTCGTCAGAGGTGCCGGTCTCGGCGAAGCGGTGCGGGCCGAGCCGCAGCAGCAGTGCAACCTGGGCGAACGTCTCGGCGTTGGACAGCAAGGTGCCCGTGACGGTGCTCGGCGTGCGGCGGCCAGGGGGAACGGGGGGTCCACCGTCGATCGCCCGCACGACCGCCCGTGCCTCGCCGGAGACGAAGCCACCTCTGATCGTGCGGACTGACACGTAGCGCGCGTCGGGTCGCTCCGCGACGGCGGCGCGCACCCGGGCGGCAGTGGCTTCCGCGTGGACCGCAACCACGACCGTGCGTGCGCCGACCGCGGCCGCCACCGCGAGCGCTCCGTCGAGCACGAGGTGCGGGGCGCGACGTAGCAGCACCCGGTCCTTCTGACTCGCCGGCTCGCTCTCTGCTCCGTTGACGACGACGCGTCGCTTGCCGCCCGCGAGCGTGCGCAGCTTCGTCGCGAACGAGAAGCCGGCGCCCCCCCGGCCGGCCAATCCACCGATAGCGTCCAGATGGGCGAGCAGGCGCTCGCTGTCACCGCCGGGCAGCGGACCGTGCGCCTCCAGGTGCGCGCGCAGGTCCAGTGAATCGCCGTGTCGCAGGCCCGCGAGCAGGCGCGGGGTGCCGATGACCCATGCCTGGGTGTCGAGTGGTTGCGGCGCGACCGGCCGTCGGAGCACGGCGGTCACCGGGCCACGCCCTGGAATCGGAGGAGTGCGAAACGGGACTTCGCCTGGTGGACCTCCACCAGTCGGGCGGTGACCGAGCCGAGCACGGCGACCAGGCAGCTGACATAGAGCATGCGGACCCATGGCACTGAGCTGTCCGTGCCCGAGCTGAAGCCGTGCCAAATCGCGCCGGCCCAGCCGGCGTATGCCAGGCAGTGCAGCACCCGCCAGGTCCGTGCGCCACGCGGCGAGGACGCCATGCGTCCTCGGGCGAAGCCGAGCAACGCGACGATCACGTACAGGTAGCCGGCGATCGTGCCGAGTGCGACCCAGGTCGCGTCGTAGCCGGAGGCGAATGGGACCAGCGCGCCGCTCCATCCCACGTTCGAATAGGTGTCGGCGATGATCGTGCCGACATGGAGCGCCAGCACGGCCAGGCCGAGACTCGCGGCGACCCGATGCAGGTACTGAATCACGTAGCGTCTGCCTGCGACTCCGCGGCGCGAGACAAGCGCGCCGAGCGATGTCGAGATGGTGAGCAGCACGAGTGCGGACAATCCGGCCCCGCGCGCGGTGAACCAGAGATTCATCCTCCGGCCCCCGTCCCGATCAGCTCTGCCTGCGCTGCGGTCGCCCCGGCGGCCGGCAAGCCGTCCCGGAGGAAGGGCTGATCGTGATGCCCGTCGTTCTGGCTGGGCCAACCCGGCGTGAGCGTTACGGACCCGTCTTGCGCGACGAGCCGCGCCGCGTAGCCGTGGCCGGTGAGCCAGTCGAGCGCGTCCGCACGGATGAGAGCCGCGGTACTCGCCATGTTCGCCACCAGCGCCGAGCGCGCTGCCACGGACGCCGTCCGCCACGGACCGGCAGTCGGTAGTCCGGTCGCGGGATCGACGATGTGGTGCATGGTGTGGCATCCTCGTCGCCAGGTGCGCGCCGTGCTCGTCGAGGTTGCGACACCACCGCGGCGGACGAGGATCACCTGGCCGTCGGTGCCTGCCCGCTCGGCGACGCGGATCCGCCAGCCGCCGGGCACCTGTCCGCCCGACGCGAGGTCGCCGCCGAGCTCGACGAGCACGCCGGTGCGGTGGCGGGCGGCCAGCGTGCGAGCCGCGTGGTCGGCCGTCCACGCCTTGGCCGTCGCGCCGAGGTCGAGCGACGTGCCGAGCGGAACGGTGAGCAGTCCGATGCCTCGATGCAGCCGCACCGATCGCCAGTCCCTCCCTCGCGACGGGGGGCCGACGTCGGCACCGGCGATATCGCGGCCGCGGATGGCGGCGATGTCGCGGTCGTAGCCGATGCGGCGCAGCGCCAGCCCGACGGTCGGGTCGACCGCGCCGCTGGTGTGCGAGGCGGCGTCGAGCGCGGCGCCGACGAGCTCGACGAGCAGCTTCGGGATCGGCGTCGGGCGCCCCGCTAGGGCGTTGGCCCGGGACAGGGCCGAGTCTTCGCGGAACCGGCTCGCGGCGGTGTCGACCCGGGCGAGCAACCCGCGCAGGTCGGCCGCAGCAGCGGTCAGCGCACGGTCGTCGGTGACGACGAGGCGCACAGTGCAGCTCCATGCGCTGCCGACCCATGTGGCGGTCATGAGCCGTTACTCCCGCCCTGCGTGTCACCGCTCTGGCCGGTGCTGTCGACGCTGCTGGACTCGTTCCGGGCCGCCGTCGTGTCGTCGCTCGACGCGGTCGTCGCGGAGGAAGTGGCTGCGGTGTCCGTCGAACTGGTCGTCGTGCTCGTGCTCTGCGCGTTCGCCGAGTTGGCTACGGCCGAGGCCAGGCCGATCGTCAGCGCCCCGGCCGCGGCGGCGACCACCGTGCCGCCGACCACTGCGCGGGTATGGAGTCGGGCTGCGGATCGTCCGGTCATGGCGACAACGATGCCGATGTGCGATCAGGTCGCACTCAGCGCAATGTCAACGTTTCCTCAAGCCTGGCTGGGTGTCCTCGAAGCAAACCCACGGTGGCCCCGACTCACCCACGCGCGATCCGGATGTACCGATCGGCTCGGGCGCCCACCCGAATCCGCCGTGTAGTCTGAGCGACGCCGCTGGCTCGGATGACCCGCCAGCGACGTCCCGGGCGATTAGCTCAGCGGGAGAGCACTGCCTTCACACGGCAGGGGTCACTGGTTCGATCCCAGTATCGCCCACACCAAGATGCCCTGGATTTGCTGGGCTGCACGCGTTTCACTCGGTCGAGATGTACCCGCCGTGCTATCCACGGGCGATCCGGCGCCCACAGTGACGTCGGCGTTGCCAGCCCGCGGGACGGTCATCGGCAGCCGCATGGCTAGTCACTCGAGCACGAGGGCGAATGACCCCGCGGACGCGTCCTACACGATCGAGTCCGAGCAGCTTGACTCGCCGCTCGATCAACCCGACAACGAAGGCCGTGGCCTTGAGATCACCTCCGACCGCCCGGTCCCACACGGCGGCCTGCAGGGCGTCGAGCCGGTCGATCTCGAGCTGCAGCGCGACGGTGCGGTCTTCCACGCTGTGTTCGAGCCCGGCCTTCTGCAGGTACGCGGTCACGGCCATTGAGGCGGTTTTGCTACTGGCGTAGCCGAGGGTGTCGGCGATTGTCCGCCAATCGGCGCCGGCCACGTGCATGCGGTGCGCTTCGTGGGCGCGGTCAAAGATCGTGACGTCGACCGCGGTGTCCGGGCTGGGGTTCGCAGTCACGACAGTCTCGCGCGAAGAGCTCGGAGCGTTCGCGTGCCTGTTCGCGGAGGTGGGAGGCCAGCAGGGCCGCGTGCTGGCGTTCGTGCGCTGCTTCGGCGGAGCGGCCGCGGGAGGCCAGCATGGCCGCGCGGCGGCGGTGGTGGCCGGCTGCGCCGTGAGCCAGACGTCGCTGTGGGATCCCGCCGCGTTATTTCATCGGGACGTTGCCTGCGCCGCGGAAACCAGGCCAGAGGCGGTGGTTGTGCTGTCCGGTCAGGTCGATTTCCCAGGTTCCGGTGTCGGGGCCGCGGGGGGCGCCACGGTCGTAGATGAGCCGCTTGCCGTCCGGTGACCACGCCGGGTTGTCAGCGGCCAGGCACTGTCCCGGTGCCATGTTCTGGACCTGCGCCTGGGTGGTCGCCGGCATGCAGTTCGTGACGGTGCGGCGGGTTCCGCCGGTGGCCGGGATGACGGCGACGTTGCGATGCCCCCAGGTGAGCACGGACTGGGTTAAGCCGCCTCTGCCCAGGTCGGACTCCTTGCCGGAGAAGAAGGCGATCGTGCGCTCGTCGGGGGAGATGCTTGACGCGTTCCCGTCCGGGTAATCGGGGTCGGTGGTGGGAAAGGTGAGCTGGCGCAGTCCGGTGCCGTCGGTGTTGATCCGCCAGATCTCCCGGTGTCGATTGATCTCTTTGGTGCACGTCACCCAGGTGCCGGACAGGGCCAGCGACGCGGCGGTGCAGTGCTTCACGAGCATCCGTAACCCGGAGCCGTCGTTGCGCATCAGCCAGGTCCCGTTCTGCGGGCCGGGGTTGTCCGCCGTCTGGGAGGGCTTGCCCTGCATGTCGCTGAAGGCGATCAGCCCGCCCTTGGCCATCTGCGGCTTGACGATCGAGTTGCCGCCGGGCAGGTGCAGGTCCCCGATCTGGTGCGCGTTGCTGCCGTCGGCGTCCATCACCCACACCTGCGGCCGCGGCGCGGACACGTAGATGATGCGCCCGTCCGGTGTCCATGACGGAGTGACCCCGCGCGGGGTCAACACGGTCCGGTGCGTCCCGTCCGCATGCACCGTGAAGATCGTCGCCGCGCTACCGCTCATCACCAACACCTCAGCCGCCGGAGCCGAAGGTTGCGATGACTGGGCCGGGTGCTGCGACTGGGCCGGGTGCTGCGACTCGCACGCCGCGAGCACGAACACCAGCAGCACGGCGGTACCACAACGTTTCCTGCAAGCCGCAACGCGGCCGGCAACAGCACGGGCCTGGCGCACTGACCGGATGCCGTCGCCGACCGGTGCGTCATTGTCGAGGTCCACTGGTGACACCGCCCTGCCTGGCCGACCGCAGCGCCGGCAGCTGTCTCCCACCGGACCGGCGACCGAGCTGCCCAAGATCTACTGGACAAGGTCTCACGAATGCCCGGTCCGGGCCATCGCATGGCGATCAGACCGACGGCGGTGCAGGCCTGCTTAGTGCCGCCGCCACCGATTCGCTGACTGCTGGATCTGATCTGACACCGCTACCGGGCGGCGTTGGCGACTTTCTGTGTCCCCGCTCTTCGCATTGGCGAGGCGGCAGTGGGATTCCCCAAAATCGTGAAGGACTTCGTTATGCCGCTGCCGGTTCGTCAGCGGTGATCTTCTCAAAAAGCGGCTGGGACAGGAACGACGCGCTGCTGTGTCGGCGGGTGTTGTAGAACTCGTGGCACCAGGCCAGCACCACGGCGGGGGCCGGGCCTTGGTGGCGAACGTGTGCCGGGACAGGACCTCGTGTTCCCGGGTCGAGAAGAAAGACTCCGCTGCGGCGTTATCGAAGCACGACCCGCCGCGGCCCATGGACTGCCGAATGCCGAATTTCTCCTTACAGAGGCGCGAGCGAAATCGTGTGCAGTGTAGGTCGAGCCGCGGAGTCGGTGTGAAAGATGACGCCGGCGATCTTGTCGCGGCCGCCACGGCTGGCGGCGGCGATCTTGATCGCGTACATGCACAAGAATCTGTCCGGGTGCTCGCCGATCGGGCAGGCCAGCAGCCGTCGCGAGTAGAGGTCAAGCACGGTGGCCGTTCTGTGGAATCAGATCTGTCAAGCCCGTCATGGTCTGTCGTGGCGGATCTGCACGATCGGGAGCAGGGTTGCGGTCGTCGGTGCGCCGATCTGGCGCGGTGTCGGTCCGGCTGGTGTCGGACGTCGGCGAGCGGGTCGAGCAGGGCAGTCACGGCGGTATGTCCGTCGTCGACGGCATCACAACGTCGACTGCGGCGCACAGACCGTCAGGGAGTGCCGGCTCTGTGCGGGCGGCCGAACGATGAAAGAGCGGACCGATGGACTCGATGGGCGCCGCCACCCGTGCGGCGTCGCGTTCTCGTAGACGCGGAGGCAGGGATGACCAGACCGGAGAGCACACGACTGCTGTGCCGATACAACGTCAAGCACGCATGGGCCAAGCAGCTCACCGAGGACGGCACACGGTCACGCGGTGCACCCGGCGCTGCAAGGACAAGGACGACAGAGCCGGTGACGGTGCGGACTGGGCCTTACCGGTCGGGTTGTAACCACCGGGCTCTGCGCAGACTTGGCGATGTTGGCCCGTATCGGGATTGCGCCGCGGAGTGTTGTGCCGGTCGGCGGTGGTGGGGGCGGCTGCGGTGGCATTGTCGGCGTGCGTTGGGTGTGACGGGTCGTCCGCACGCACGCTCACGTCCGGGGCCACCGGCGGTGTCGGCAGTGGTGCGCACCAGGCGAGTGCCCGGCTGCCGCAGCTGATCGACAACTTCTTCGCCAACGACCCGGCCGACGTGTGGCGAAATCGGCGCGCGGTGCTGGTGTTGGTCGGCCGTAAACAAGTGGTCGCGCGATATCACCACAGGTCCTCGTCCACCCCGGTGGACATCCAGTCCGCGGGTAAGAGCATCACCGCCACGCTGATCGGTACCGCGCTCGGCGAGCACCTGCTGCCCGGATTGGACGCGACCCTGGACGAGCTGCTGCCCGCGTACCGGCCACCTGTTTGCCTAGCGTAATGAGGAATGGCGGATTGGAGGTCATCGTGGCGCCGGACTCCAAAGCGTCACGGTGTCCTTCCGCAGACTCGCGGAGACACCGCGAGCGTGCTCCGCGACTCAGCCCTTGTGCCAGTGTCTTGCACGATGGTCGGGGCGTGCGGCCCAGGCGGCCCATGCCCCCGTTTGATGATCCCCCGGGAGTGTTCTACGCGAACGAGGGCTCGGCGATCTATCAAGTTTCCGGCACCGATCTGTCCCCCGGGCAGTCGGTGACGATCTTTGCGTGGCTGGAGTGGGAGGCGTGGGAATCGACGAACGTCTTCGTGACTCTCGCGCCTAACAGCTCGTGGACGTTCGCGAACACGTTGGACCTCTCGACGTGCTCTGCGGGGGTGCAGACGCCACAGCACCACGTGTCGCCGCCCGCCAACAACGCGCAGCCCGAACAGATCGCCCAGCCAGCTGACCAGCCTCTTGCCGCAACCGGCAGCGGTCTCATCGGGGACCAACTGGCGTGGGGCCTGGGGCTCGTCCTAGGCGGTTGTGCGATCTTGTTCGCTGTACGACGGCGCCGCACATGAAGCCTGGGGCGGACGCGCACGAGGAGGGGCTGTCGTGCCGGCGAAGACGGTAGTCACCGCGCAGGGACACCGGCGTGCCGGAGCTGCACGCGCAAGACCTACGGCACACCGGCAACACGCTCGCGGCCGGCACGCCGTGCGCTCGACGCGTGACCTGATGGACCGGATGGGCACGACCGCATGCGCGCCGCGCCGATCTACCAGCACGCCACCCGCGACGCCGACCGGCGCATCGCCGACCCACTTTGCTGAGGACCTCGGCGACGCGGGCGAACCCGCATCCCCGGCCCAGACAAGTCTCGGTACCCGTGTTCCGCCTGAGTTCCGGTAGCGTACGGGGATCGGCCTCACGGCGGGCCACCACGATGGCGAGCAGAACGGCAGTCTTGCGCTCGCCCGGTCCACGACGTCCGCGATCTGTTGTGTGGCGACGTGCAGGGCGTGTAGCTTCACGCGCAGTCAGCGAGGGGACTCTGCGGAATCCACCAACGAGCGACCGGCGCTGGCTGGAGGGCACGCAGATGCCTTTCATCTGGCGGTTGCTTGTCGTAGCCGTCGCCGTGGTCTCGGTGGCGGCTTGTTCGGACACCACAGGCGAACGCTCATCGGGGTCGTCGGGGTCGTCGGGGTCGTCGGGGTCGACGGGGTCGACGGGGTCGACCACCGTGATTTCGCCGTCAACTACCGGGCGCGGGCTCGACCCGTCGGCCTCGGAGCGGACGTTCGTGTCGGACCGGTACGGCTTCCGCGTGACCCTGCCAGAGGGCTGGTCGGGAACCGACGCGACGATCGATTGGGACGGCAACTCCCTGCAAGGCCTCGGGTCGCCCAACTTTGCCAAAACCACAGACCCGGCCCTCAGCCGCTATTTCGTGGCCGCCGCCGCACCAGTACCACAGGGGATGGACCTGGCCGAGTGGAAGGCCGCGATGGTTCGCGGCACACCTGCCGTCTGCTCAGACCCCTCGCCGGGCGAGCAGACGACGCTCGGCGGCGAACCGGCCCTGGCCTGGACGCACACGTGCAGCGACGGGTACGACGTCAACCTGCTCGCGGCCCTGCACGAAGGGCGCGGCTACATCATCTTCCTCGCGTCGGAGTCCGCCAACGACAATGCCGAGGATCGGCGCATCTTCGAGTCGATCCGTAGCTCCCTCGGCTTCACGCGCTAGCGCTGCGAAGGTGTCAGTCGAGCACCTACTGCGCGGCCATCATCCCGCGTCGTTCGACGTTGAGCTGACGGCAAGAAGCGTTCGCAGGCCGTACGCGCCCGGTACAGCAACCTGTACGGCCATGTATCGATGTGGTGTGCCCACGCGCCAAGAGGTGCTCGTATGAATGGAGTTGGCGGAAGCCACTTTCTTGCAGACGGTGAGCAGTATTCTCCTTCGCTCGAACTCGAGCGATCTGGTCGCGTTGATCAGGATGTGCGGGGCCGACCCTACGATCACGAATTCGTATAACGCGTTATCCATAACGACCTGACCACTCGGGGTCCGAATGGCTCGCCGCGGGTCATCTGGGCCGTCGATCGTCTCGTACCGCTTACGGAATCGGTACGGGAAACGCAGCGGGAACAGCCGCCGCCAGGTGAGGTGGTCGACGTCCTCCATGATGGGCAGATAGTTGGTGTAAATGAACAGCGAGTGCGTTGCCGTAAAGGTCACGTTGTCCGCGGTGCACCAACCGAGCGGTGATCTCCGGCGTCCCGACGGTCCGCTTGAGGCGTGCCACGTTGAGCTGGCGCGCTCGGGGCGTTTCCTCGATGAAGGCCAGGCGGATCCCCGCGCAGTTGCATCAGCTCAGTGGGACGACCGGTGCCCGGCGTCAGCAGCAACTGATCCGAGACAGAAGTCGAGTACTCTCCCAGCGCGGCCGTGATCGCCCCAAAGGATGCGGTCTTGCCGTTCTTCCCGGATCCTCGACCGCGATCAACGCGTCGTCATCCGGGATGTGTCCGGTGATAGCTTGCCCGCACCGTAGCTGCAGCCAATCCCGGCAGTCCTTCGGCACAGCTTGGAGCGCCTTGTCCCGGTCTGGATGGGCCGCGTCCGGGTCGTAGGACGCCCCTGGTGATCATCGTCAGCAGCAGGCCCGGGTCATGCGGCACGACCTTCCTGGTCGCCAGATCGGCGACGCCACTCGGCGCATTCACCAAGTCCGGATGAGCGTCGAAGCTGCGCAGGTCCCGTTCGACGATCCCAGCGGCCAAGTCGACGACCGCCTTCAACGCACCTCTCGTAGGCCGATACGCCACCCGTCCACGACCCTATTCAGCGGTCGAGCCATCGCGGATTCCCGAGGCCGCGTCGGCGTAGCGGTCGAGCGTGTACTGCCGCACGGCCTCGATAGCGGCCTCCTTGGAGCATGCCTGCCACCGGCGACCGTCGTAGGCCCACCAGCCCGCCGCCGTGGTCCATATGTACTTCCCGTCGAGGACCTCGTCGGCCACCAGGTCCGCCAAGTGATGATCGGTAAGACGACGGGCCTGCTATCCAGCCGACCGGCCCGCTGGGGGTCCGGTCCCAGCGATCCGCCCGGCGCTGTGCCCGCGTTCGACGAAATCAAGCAGTCGTCCTTGGTCACCGGCAGGAATTCGTCGAGCCCGTGCCGGCGGCAAGATGGTCGGCGGCGTCCTTGCCGACCTTCGCCTCGACAATCCCCACTTCCCGGACGTGCCCGACCAGAGATTCATGCTCCTGCTCGGCGTGCTTGCGGCCCGGCTTGTCCTTGTCGGCGATGACGACGACCCGGGCCGCGCCGTGAAGGGGTGTCGAGTCGGCGAGATGCCATTCCGCCGTGACCCGCGGTGTGTCCCGACATCCCAGCCGTGCACTCACGCTGCTGCAACAAGCCAAGATCAACACGAGTTAGATAACGACCAGATCAAGAACGCCGGAACCCTGGGTAGCTGCCGCCGGTGTCAGGCCACCCTGTCGCCGTCACGGTGGAGCGCCGTGTGCAGCCGTTACTCACGACCTGCGACGGCGGATAACCGCGTGCTGCCGTTGCCCGGCATCGGCCATCTGGCGCGCCTGGGCCGACCGGCGCTCACGGAGGGCAGGACCGGTGTCCCATCGCCAACCGGCCTGGACCAGCCGGTACTCGGTGGCCTCGTTCACCCATATCGCGGTGAGGAAGAAGGCCAAACCGCCGGCAGCGAAGGCGGTGAGCACACTCAAACCCGGCGGTCCGGGCAAGAGGACCGCGATCGCGGCGGCAGGCGGCGCCGCGATCACGAGGATGCGAGCGAAATATCGCAACACCCACGTGGAACATGTCGCGTCGTACAACACCCAGAACCGATGCCGGTCCGGCAGCGGTCCCCACAGGGCATACCAAAGCCAGCGGAGCGCGTTGGGCCGGATCCGAGGCGTCGGCTCGATGCCGAATGAGCGAACCGCTGCCTCCCAGGCCCGCGTGCCGATGCGCATGTCCCGGTCACTCCTTCGAGGCCCATCGCGCACCAGCCGGCGACTTGCTACTGCCGGAGCGACTCCTCGCTGCCATCATCGGTCAGCCGGTGCCCAGCGCTCGGCCCCTCCGGCGCCGCCGAGGGCTGCTGGTGCTGGCGCTGGGCGTTGTGGGCGCTGTCCGGTCGTTTTGGTGGCGACCGGGTTGGGCTTGCCATGTTCCTCAGAGCGGTGAACCGACGGAGGTGGATTGTGCCGGCCGGTCCGACGCGGAGATTGTGTCGTTGGGTCTCAGCGGCCGGTGCAGGATCGTCGGCTGTTGCGGCGGTGCACGACGTGTCTGGCCATCGGCGCTCGCTTAGCCGCTGAGCTGGCTGCGGTCGGCGTCCGCGGTAGTGACCGTGATCTTGCGGGGTTTGGCCTTTTCGGCGACCGGGATGCGCAGCGTCAGGACACCGGCGGTGTAGCTGGCCTGCACCCGGTCGGTGTCGAGCGTGTCGCCCAGAATCAGCTGCCGGCTGAATACCCCGCGCGGGCGTTCGGCGGCGATCATCTCGGTGTCCTCGCCGGTGGACGGGCGACGTTCGGCCCGCACGGTGAGCACGTTGCGCTCCACGTCCAGGTCCACCGAGTCCGGGTCCACCCCCGGCAGGTCGAACTGCACCACCATCTGCTCGCCGTCGCGCCAGGCATCCATCGGCATCGCCGCGGGCCGCGCCGTGGTACCCCAGATCTGTTGGGCGAGCCGGTCGAAGTCACGGAACGGATCGGTGCGTACCAGCATGCTGCTCACCTCACTTGGTTGCCTCGGCCGCAGGGAGGCCTGCGAGGAGACCGTTGTGCCGCCGGCCGGGGTGCGCGTGGTGTGTCGTGTCACCGCGCGTCCCAGCCGGCAGCAGACCCTTCTGCTGGCGACCGGCGACCGTACCCGGGGGCGCGGGTTAGTCGTCTTGGCGACTATCGAATTGTTCGCGCCGTGGCCCTGCGGCTGCGGCGCGCCAACACTGTCTACCGTACGCTGCTGGGTGGACGTCCGTCCAGTAATCTGGTGCACGAGTCGAGGACCCGCCATGCCCGGTACCCGCAACCGACGCGCCGCGCTGCTCACCGCCGCCGCTGGACAGCCTTCACCCGCCGCGGCTACGACGCGACCAGCGTCGCCGAACTGGCCGCCGCCACCGGCATGAGCAAGGCCGCGGTCAGCTACCACTTCCGCACCAAGAACGACCTGCTGCACGCGGTAGCCGACCCGCTGCTCGACAGCCTGGACGCGCTTGTTGACCGCCACCCGACCGACACCGCACTGGCCCGAGCAGGTGCGGGCCCTGCTCGAGCGACTACCTCGGCACCCTGACCGAACACAGCCAGGTCGCGGCCTGGGTCGACAGCGACAAAGCCGTGCTCAACCATCCCCAGATCGGCGCCCGGCTGCACCACAACACCGAGCGCATGTGCCAGGCCATCACCGCGCGCCACAGCCGCCAACGGCACCGCGGCCACCGTACGCGCCACCGCGGCCCTCGGATCCCTATGGCGCCCGATGCGCACGCTGACCCCAGCCCAACTCGCCACCCACCGCGACGCCCTCCTGCACACCGCGATGGCCGGCTGCGCACCAACCACCACCCGCCCCGACCCACCACCCACCCCGACCCGGAGCCGTCGCGCCGCCGTGCCAGAAGAGCAGGCTCCCTAGAACCTGACCTAACGGGTCACGAGGCGTCAGGCGTAGTGGCCTGTCCTGACTCGTAATCGGATCTGCTCTGCCCGATCCGGACCGTCCTGTTCGTCATCGGCGAAGCCCGGCTCGAAGGCGATACCGGTGGCGAAAAGGGTACGTAGGCGTTGGTAGAGCAACGGTCATCGACGTCGCTCAGGCACCAGTGCTCGTACCCGCGGCCGTGGTGCAGGCGGATCAGGTCGAGGTCTCGATATTGTCGCGCGAGATCCTCGGGACCGGTATGTCGAGGCGGGCCGTGGTGGTCTTGCCGTCCACCGCGGCGAGCACGACGCCGTTCGCGGCCAGGATCGTGGTCCACCCGCCGGCGGCCCGATCAGCCCGGGAACCCACACGGAGTGGACGCACAATTCAGCGTCCGCGCACCCGCAGGCGTCGCACCGGTGGTCGTCGGGACTGCCGGGACGCAAGGCGAGCATGTGCTGGCATTGAAGGCAGACGACTAGGAACCTTCTGAAGAAAGCTCGTTTCGGTGGTGTGGATGTGTTGACGCGCCGGGCTTTTCAAGGTGGTCTGGCCGCGAGTCTCAACCGGTGGTTGTGCGACGAGCTTGCCCGGCGCGTCGAGAGTCAGTGTGGTGAGTTCGCGGCCCGGCAAAGGGGGCACGGCGGTCTGGTTTTCGTGTTTGACCCCGTTTCAGGCCATCACCCACCCGTTGGCGTCGCAGGTGATGCCGAGGGTGATCAGGCGGCGCAGGTTGAGTCCTGCGGCGCGGTGGTGCAGCCAATGGTCGTTCTTGGCGACGCCGCGGTAGCGGACGCGCCGGTTTGCCGCGGGTCAGCCAGGCGGTGGAGCGTTCGAACATCAGCCGGTGCTGGCGGTAAGCCGCTTGACAGTCGGGGGTCTCGGCGTGGCGACGGGCAGCCCGCAGCAGCGCTTCGTGCGGGTGCAGCGCCAGTATCCGGCCGCGGCGAGCGGTGGTGCAGCGCGCGCGGACTTGCCGCGTTGTGTGCGCGAGCGGAACTGCCGAGGAGCGCGCCTGGGCTGGACGTCGAGACCCGGCAGCCGTGCGACGTGGTGCGATCATGCCGAGATGCGGATGGTTCGATCCCAGTATCGCCCACCACACCCCGCGACGCAGGCTTGCCCTGCGGGTCGCTTGTCCAGACCCATGTGCGCTTGCCCACTTCGCTGTCCAGTGCGGCTCTTGTTCCTCCGGAGTTCACAAACCGGGCGTAGCAAGGAAGGGAGTTGCTTTCTCGGCCCGAGCGGAAAGATCCAAGATCGATCCGCTCGGCGGCCACGATGAGGACGGGAGAGACATGCATCGGTTACCTGTCAGCGATTGGCTGCGCCTGTGCCGACAACGGTCGGCACACCGACGCCACGCGACGATCTTGCAATCGGCAATCGACAATGCGGCGACCGACGACCCTCGACTCGCTGCCGAACTGCGGGTGCTTCAACGGCTCACATCACGGTGACCGCTCGCCGTCACGCCGTTTGCCAACGTTGCGAACCGCCGGCCGGCACAACGTTCGTCCTTGACGCAATTGATCCGGTCCGGCTTGACTCCTCTTGTGTTGTTCGGGGCACCGGCGCAGGCGTACGACCGTTACATGGGCCGCTACGGTCCGACACTCGGGCTCGCACTGGCGGACGCCGCTGAAGTCACGGCCGGGATGCGGGTCGTCGATGTGGGTTGCGGGCCGGGCGGACTGACCCGGGAGCTGGTGTCGCGCGTCGGGCCGAGCAACGTTGCAGCGATCGACCCGGAGCTGCACTTCGCCGCAGCTTGTCGCGCCCGCAATCCCGGTGTGGATGTCCGCGAGGGCGTCGCCGAACATCTGCCGTGGGCGGACGGGCAGTTCGACGCCGCCCTGTGCTGCTTGGTACTCGGGTTCATGCGCGACCCGGCGCTCGGCATTCGCGAAATGGTCCGCGTGACCCGGACCGGCGGCGTCGTTGCCGGTTGCATGTGGGACACCACCGCGGGCGGCATGTCGATGCTGGAGGTGTTCTGGCGCGCCGCACGTCGGTTCGATCCCGGGGTCGGGGGCGAGCATGACCTGGCCGGCACCCGCGAGGGTGATATCGCCGACCGATTTCGGCGCGCCGGTGTGCAGGAGGTGGCCGGCGGGGCGTTGACCGCACGGGCTGACTACGCGGGATTCGACGACTTCTGGGAGCCGTTCACCTTCGGGATCGGACCTGCCGGCCAGTACCTGCACTCACTGGACGAGGCCGGGCAGACCAGTGTCCGCGAGCAATGCCGGGCGCTGGTGCCCGAAGGGCCGTTCACCCTCGAGGCGCGCGCCTGGTTCGCCCGGGGCACCGTCGCCGATCGGTGATCGATCTCGCGGCGTCGGGGTTCGCGCCGGGCTACAGGTGCTTGTTGCGCTCGAGCCAGCGCAATGCGAAGAAGCCCCAGATGGGCGGCAAATAGAAGGTGGCGAGTCGGTAGAGCAGCATCGCGGCAAACGCGACGTCGTCGGGCATCCCGGCCCGGACGAGCCCGAACGCCAGCCCGCTCTCCGCGACGCCGATGCCACCGGGGATGGGCACGATCCCGGTGAGGATGCGCACGCTGATAGTGATGACGAGGATCTCGACGAGTCCGATCTGATAGCCGAACGAACGCGCGAAGACCTGCAAGGTGATGGCGAAGAGCATCTCGGTGCCGATGTTGGCGCTGAGCAGCAGCGCGAGTCGTCGCGGTGACCGCAGGTTGCGCAGGGCCTGCCCGGTCGCCTCGATCAGCCCGCGTAGGGCGCCGACGATCGCGCGTCGCCATTTCGGCACGAGGAACACTGCGACGACAGCCAGCACCGCGACCACCGCGATGATGGCGATCAACACCCACATCTCGCTGGAGACGTTGCCGCCGAACTCCAGGTGCAGGGACGCGGAGGTGAACAGCAGCAGGATGCCCAGCATGGCGAACTGCACCGCCGACTGGCTGAGCGTGTCGATCGCGCTGACGACGAGCGCGGTGTCAGCGCGCATCCCGTGCCGCTGAAGGAACCTGATGTTCACGGCGAATCGAGCCGCGGAGGTTGGGACAGCCAACGTGAGATACGACGTCGCCAGTTGCAGTGCGTAGACCGGGCCGAGCGGCAGTGGAGAGGGCGCGGCGCCGAGTACGGACACCGCAGAGGTCAGCCGGGGTAGTTGGCCGATGATGAGTCCGGTGACGACCAGCCAAACGGTCGCGTCGCGCATCTGCTCGGCCAACGCCTCGAGGTCGAGCTCCCCGACAACTGCGGCGACCGCGAAGAATGCGCCGAGCAGCAGCACGATCTGCACGAGGGATCGGACGCTGACGCGCTGCAGCCGTTGCAGCTGCGGCGCCGTCGTGCCTGCGAGTTCGGCCGCCTGGGTGCGCAGCTTGTCGAGATCGAGGCGCGCCGTCTTGATCGCGCTGCGCTGCGCCGCGGTGAGCGCAGTCGGCTGCACGAAGGGCAGCAGCGCGGCCAGCTCCCCGGGCCCGAGCGCGTCCAGCGCAGTGGGCAGCGCGGCGTCGGGCCCGAGCGCGAGGACGGTGGTGACGAGCAGTTGCGCCTGATCGGTGCGCAACTGCTCGCGGCTCGGGGTGAGGGAGCCACCGCGGAAATCGATGAGGCCGAGCCGGCCGTCGTCGATGATCAGATTCTCGTCGTCGAGCTGCCCGTGCACGATGCCGATCCGGTGCAGGTGCGCGAGCTGCTCCCAGCACGCCGCCGCCAGCGCCTCGCTCCACAGCTCCGGCTGCTCGCGCAGGCGCACGCCGACCTCGCGCAGGACGAGGACGACGTCGTCGTTGTCCGTAGCGCCGGCCGCCACGACCGGCGAGGTGACGATGCCGTCCTGGGCGGCCAGCAGCGACAGCAACGCCTCGTGTTCCACCTGCGAGCGCCTGCCGAAGAACGACGGCGACCCGGCCTCGCGATACCAGATCGTGCGCCACACCGTGGTGAGCAGTTGGGTGTCGTTCGCATCGCGCCCGTACACCTTGATCACGAGCGGCCGCCGTGATTCGTCGACCGCCTTGACCTCGAACAGGCCGGCGGTCTGACGCTGCGCCACACCCAGTCCCTGCGCACGCACGCCGAGACCGGCCAGCGCAGCCGAAACGTCGCTCAGGCTGGGGCGCCCGCTGCAGGAGCCGAACGCCAGGTGGACGGCTGCGGCACCGGCGGCGCCCACGAATATCGCGGCGAACGCGCCGATCGGCGCAGCGGTCTGATGGCACACGGCGCCGAGCAGCGCGCCGAGAATCAACCACCGACCCACCCGCCGGGCGGGCGCACTGAGGTGCGGGGATGCCGTGACGGCGATGGCGACCGGGATCGCCAGGCTCATCGGCGGGAAGTACCGGGCCGGACCGAGCGCGCGCAGGGAATCCCACACCTGCGGCCACGCGCTCAACACGAGCCGGCCGAGCAGCATCGACAACGTGAACGCGACCAGTGCGGCGAGCGCGAGATCGCGCAGCACGGTCCAGCGCCGCGCGGCCGCAGTGATGACGAGCAGCAGCAGCGCCCAGATCGCGAGGACGGTGATCAGGAACCGCCACAGCCCGCCGAACGCGCTCGGCAGGCTCGCCACGAACAGCATGAAGCTTCGCTCGACCCCGGGTTGGGGCTGAGCCAGGGCTCCGAGCAGGGCCAGCGCGACCGTCGCGCCGCTGAGCACGATGAGGTCGGTGGCGCGGCGCGAGCGCGGCTCGTCAGCGCGGCTTGCGAAGAATCGGTGACGGGAGCGCGCCTCGCGACCGACCGGCGCGTCCTCGCCCAGCTCAGCGCAGATGGTCACTGCGCAACAATGGCAGAGCGGGAAACTCGCGCCACGCCGCGTGTCTACGACAAGTCTCTGGTCAGGCGAGCAGCTTGGCCTTCTGTGCGTCGTACTCCTGTGGCGTCAGCACGCCGCGATCACGCAGATCGGTGAGTTTGTGCAACTCGTCTGCCGTGCTCACCGACCCACCTGCCGCGGACTGGACGTAGCTGCGCATCTCGGCATCCGCTCGTTTCGCGGCCGCGAGATCGCGCTCGTGCATGCTCCCGCCGCGTGCGATGAGATAGATCAATGCGGCGAGGAACGGCAGGATGATCAAGAAGATCGTCCACCCGGCCTTGCCCCATCCGCTCAGATCATGGCTACGGAAGATGTCGCTGATGATGCGGATCAGCAGGAAGATCCACAGAACCCAGAGGAACAGCCACATCATCGTCCAGAACACGTTGAGCAGCGGGTAGTGCCATTCGTTGTCGGCAACAACGGGAAGGGCGGACATCGAGGTCCTTTCGATCGGGTGGGCCACACCATAGAGGCCGGGTCAGGGCCGCGTGCACAGGCAACGCCTGGTCGTGACGCGTGGCACCTCGTGATCGAGCGAGTTCAGAGGGGGGTCGGTTGCGGCAGTGCCGGGTCTGTTCGTGCGCGCCCGGCGCTCGAGCGGAGCAACTCGACACCGAGCAACAACAACACGGCGATGACGGCGAGCCAGATGACGTCCCCGATGCTCGGGGCATCGATCAGCAACAAGATCATGAACATCAGGACGACGATGCCGACCCGCAGCGGCGTCGCGTGGCGTTCCACGAACGGCCCGACCGGCCCGCTGTTCAGCTTCGCACCGAGCGCCCTTGGCGCGCGCACGGTGTTGCGGCGCAGGGAGCGGGCGCCCTTCGAACCCCCTGACACCCAGGTGCCGAATGCAACGAGCAACGCGACCAGCAGCACTAACCGGATACCCCAGCGCAGGAACCGCACGAGCGTGTCGAAGATCGAGCTCGCGGTGGCCCGCGACAGGTTGGCCGACGTGACGCCGTCCAGATAAAGGTTTCGACCGATCAGCAGCCCGACCCCGATGACGATCATGCCTGCGCCTAGCGAGAGCGCAGACACGATCACCGCGCGCCGGCGATGCCGGGCCGCCGCGATGCCACCGGCACACAGAACCAGGCCGATCCACGGCAGCCAGTTCGCGAGGTCGTCGAGGTACCTCGTCGCGGTCTGCGCCTTCTTGAGGCCCTTGACGTCAGCGATCTTGATCGTAGCGCCGACCGCCGGCACCTTGTTGGCAACGGTCAGCCCGGCGGCCACGAGCCGTTTCTTCACCTCGTCGACCACCGGTGCGAGGTTGAGCGTCATGACACCGCTGTCGGAGATGGTGATGGACAGGTCCTTTGCCCGTTCGCCGGTCAGGAGGTAGACGAGCTGCGTATGCGCGACCCGATTCAGGGTGACCCACAGCTTGTGAAATGCCTTGCTCTCGACGAACTTCGTCGTCACGTTCGTGACGAGGCTGTTGACCGCGCCCTGAATCGGACCCTCGAGCGCCTTGATCGCCCGCGGCGGAAGCGACGTCTGCTGCAGCAGGTCCCCGACATTCACCCGCGTCGACACCTGCGTCGAGACGACGTTGACGAGCGTCTGCTGCACGCCCGAGTCACTCGCAAGCGGCTCGAGGGTCTGGACGTAGCGATCGGTGTCGAGAACGAGGTTGCGGCCCCAGATCGTGACCGGGCTCAGGACGAGGCACAGGACCCCGAGCACGATGAGCAACGTCGATCCGAAAGCCCGACCGAAGTGCGCGGCCTTTCGTCCGAATGACGCATTCTGCTTGGCTTCGAGTGCGGCGTTGCGGGCCCGTAGCTGTGCCAGTTCGCCCTCGGCACCCAGTGCGTCACCGGACTCTGCTCCTGCGTCCATGCCGTTTCCGCTTTCGCCATGCGTCGCATCGAGAACACCGGGAGCGGCGCGAGCTGGTGTGCGACGGGTAGTCACCGGTCGTCGCGGGTAGTCAACCGCATGTGCGACGGGAAATCCTTCATCCGGCCCGGATGACTAACGACGTGTCGCGTCGCACCTGCCCGGACTCCGGGCAGGGCCGGTTCGATCTCCGCGTCACGCGAGGCCGCGGATCGCGCGGCGCGGTGATTGATGTCCCAACACGACGGAGATCATGTCAACCGTCTCGCGGGTCTCGCGGATATTGTGCGCGCGGAACACCCGCGCCCCCCAGGCCGACGTCAGCGCGGTGACCGCCAACGTTGCGGTCAGCCGCTCGTCGAGCGGCACGTCCAGCGATTCGCCGACGAAGTCCTTGTTCGACACGGACATCAGCACGGGCCACCCGGTGTCGACCAGCCGCGGGACGAGACGGGTCGCGGCCAGCGAGTGCCAGGTGTTCTTCCCGAAGTCGTGCCCGGGGTCGATGACGACGCGGTCACGATCCACGCCGCACGCCACCGCCCGATCTGCCAGCCCCAGCACCGTCGCGAGGATGTGCTCGTCGATGTCGTCGTAGCGGATCCGGTGCGGACGGGTCCGCGGCGCGACGCCGCCGGCATGCGTGCAGACGATGCCCGCGTCGAACTGCGCGGCTACCTCGGCGAGCCCTGGGTCGACGCCGCCCCAGGCATCGTTGAGCACGTCCGCGCCCGCCCGGCAGACCTCCCGGCCGACTTCGGCGCGCCAGGTGTCCACGCTGATCACCAACCGGGGATAGGCCGCGCGTACCGCCGCGACGAATTCGACGACTCGATCGATCTCCTGAGCGGCAGTGACCTCGGTGCCGGGGGCGGCCTTTACGCCGCCCACGTCGACCATGTCGGCGCCCGCGGCGACCACGTCGTGCACACGCTGCATCGCGAGCTCCCGGTCAAACGTCGCGCCGCGGTCGTAGAACGAGTCGGGGGTGCGGTTCACGATCGCCATCACGACCCGTTCGTCCCGGCCGAACTCGCGCGGGCCCCAGCGCAGGACGCTCACGGGCGGTACTCCTTGACGGAGGCAGCAGCTGGGCGCTGGGCCACCGGGACCCTTCGTTCGCGCCACTGCGGATCGGCGTCGCGGCTGAACTGCCACAGGCTCGGTCCGGTCGCGATGCCAGCGTCGGTGTGGGCGCGGCGGGCCGCCGTCAGCTGAATCTCCGCAGCCATCACACCGAGATCGTGTTCCTGCTGGTGCACGTGTGCGCGGGCACCGAGGTCCACCTGCGCGATGCCGGCCAGCCCGGCGCTCGCGTACATGTCCAGCAGGGCCGCGATCTCTACGCCGTACCCCACCGGCACCTCGATCGACTCGAAGATCGACCGGCGGATCGCCCACTCGCCGGCCAGCGGCTGCACCACCGCGGCCAGCTCCGGCCAATACAGATTGAGCAGCGGCCGCGCGACGAGCTCGGTCACACGCCCACCGGCAACGGACTGCCTGCCACTGCCGTCATCGAGGAGCCGGTCGTAGAAGCCCTTGACGAGCCCGACGCGCGGATCGGTGAGCAGCGGGCCGAGCAGGCCGGTGACGAAGTGCGTGCCCCAGTGCGTGAGGTCGGCGTCGACGAAGACCAGCACGTCCCCGCGGGTGACGAACAGCGACTTCCACAGTGCCTCGCCCTTGCCCGGAAAGCCGCCGAGGTCGGGCCGGATCTCGCGTACCGCGTGCACCGTCGCCCCGGCCGCGGCCGCGACCTGCGCGGTCCGGTCTCGTGAGTCCGAGTCCATCACCACGAGCTCGTCGACGAGCGGCACCCGTTCCACGAGATCGCGCCGGATGCCTGCGACGATGCCCCCGATCGTCGCGTCCTCGTCCCGCGCGGGGACGACGACGCTGATGCGCTGTGCACCCTTGCGCGCCAGCAGCCGCGACGCGTCCCAGTCGTCCCACCGCGTGGTCGCTCGACGGAACCACACATCGGCGGCGGGAAGCACTCTCGAGACGTTAGTCCGGTGTCCGATGGCGGGCTCGCCCCGCGCCCGCGAGTGCGTGGCGCCGATCAGGGCATCGGTGCCATGGCGGTCTGCCCGCCGTCGACGGTGATAGTGGATCCGGTGAGGAAGTCGGGAGCGTCGACCACGAGGTAGCGGATGACGTCGGCGATCTCGTCCGGACGGCCGGCCCGGCCCAGCGGGTTAACCCGGGCGAGCTGCTCGGCCGTGGCGCCGGCGAGGTGCGCGGCCGTCATGGGCGTCAGCACCCAGCCGGGCGCGACCGCATTGGCGGTCACTCCGCAGCCGGCGAGGTCGACCGCGAGCGAGCGCGCGACGCTGATGATCGCCGCCTTCGCGGCGCTGTACGCGACGGAGCAGGGCTCGGAATGCACGCCGTTCACCGACGAGATCAATACGATCCGACCGCGCGCGGCGCGGGCCATGTGCCGCGCCGCGGCTGCGGCGCACAGGACAGCGCCGCGTACGTGCACGTCCGTCGTCGCGTCCCATGTCTGCTCGGTCAGCTCCCGGACCCCGACCAGCTCGTACGCCCCGGCGCAGGCGACCAGGGCGTCAATGGCCCCGAAGCGGTCGACATGAGCCTCGACCACGCCGGCGGGCGCGTCCGGTTCACCGAGGTCGGCGATCTGAACTGCGACCGGGCGGCCGTGGTCGGTTGCGATCTGCTCCGCGGCGGCGTCGAGGACGTCGGCCCGGCGTCCGACGATCGTCACGTCGAGACCTGCCCGGCTGAGGGCGACGGCGGTGGCGAACCCGATCCCGCTGCTGCCGCCGGTGATCAGTGCACTACGGCGCTGCGGCATTGTGGCTCCTGCAGTTCGGTCACGGCGGTGCGGAGGCGGGCGCCGCCACGCTAACCGGCGCGAGCCATGTCGAGCGAGTGGGCGCCGCGGCGCGCCTTCGTCGCCAGATAGCCCTCGTTCGCCGCGGACAGGTGCACCAGCGTCGACACCCGCTCGGTCACGGTGATCCCGAGACGGGTCAGCTGCTCGGCCTTGTCCGGGTTGTTGCTCAGCAGCGCGATCCGGGTCGGCGCCCAGCGCGTGCAGCATCTGCGCGGCGACGGTGTAGTCGCGCTCGTCGGCCGCCGTGGCCGAGCGCGAGGTTCGCCTCGTAGGTGTCCAGGCCGGCGTCCTGCAGCGCGTACGCGTCGAGCTTGGCGTATAGGCCGATCCCGCGTCCCTCCTGCCGCAGGTAGAGCAGGTAGCCCCCGGCGTCGGCGATGCGCTCGACCGCCTCGCGCAGCTGCGGGCCGCAGTCGCAGCGCTGGCTGCCGAACACGTCGCCGGTGAGGCACTCGCTGTGCGGGCGGACCAGCGGCACCGCCGCCGGCCGGTCGAGCGGGGCCGACGGGTCGACGCGGTCGCCGAGCCCGAAGGCCAGATGCTCGCGCCCGTCGACCAGCCCGTTGAACGTGAACACGCGCGCGGACGTGGCGTACCCGTCGGCGAAGCGGAGCGGCACCGCACCTGGGTGCGGATCGTCGCGCGCGGCAGCGGGTCTGCTGCGTCCATGATCGGCCTCACTCCGCGCAGAACCGCGAGGAGAGGGCGTAACGCAGCAGCACGACGTCACCGATCTGGCGCACCTCGGCGAGCGTCGCGCGCCGGTCGCGGGTTCCACGGGAACAGGCCGTCGCTGACGAACCGGCGGGCCCGCGAGTCGCCGACGAAGAACGGCGCGACCACGAGGTGCAGCTCGTCGGCGAGGTCGGCGGTCAGGAACTGGGTGTGCACGCGTCCCGCCGCCCTCGACCATCAGCCGCTGCACGCCGCGCGCGTCCAGGTCCTCGCTGATCCGCTGCATGTCGACCGGTTCACCGCCGTCGACGACGGTCGCCACCGACCCGAGCCGGTCACGGGCCGCGTTCCACAGTCAGGCTCGCGCAGTAGACGAGCTTCTCGGCCTCGCCCGTGACGAAGAAGTCCGCGCACGCGTCGAGCTGGCCGCGTCGGGTCACGGTGACCTTCATCGGCGACGGGCACTGGCCGCGCGCCCGTCGCTCGGCGCGTCGGGCCGGCGAGCGCACGAGCAGCCGCGGGTTGTCGTTGCGGACGGTGGCCGCGCCGACGAGGATCGCGTCGCAGGTCGCGCGCACGGCGTCGACCCGGTCGAAGTCGGCGTCGTTGGACAACGGCAGCCGCTTCACGGTCGCGCTGTCGAGGTAGCCGTCGATGGACATGCCGCAGCTGAGCAGCGTGTACGGACGGTCAGCCATGGCCGGCACCTTCCGAACGGGCACCCACCGACGCCAGCGCGCGATGGTCGGCACCCGCGAATCGCACACGGGGAACCTCTTCCCCGCTGGTGTGCCCATTTCGAGCACCGGTATCGCGCTGACCAGTGGAGTGGACGCGCGGCGCCGCAACCAGTCCGCGACCAGCACGAGCGGCACCGGGCAGGCAGGCGACCAGCACGATCACGCCGTACACGGTCGCGGCGGCGACGCCCTGGTCGGCGCCGAGCCCGGCGGCACCGAACAGCCACGCCGCCACGCCCTCGCGTGGGCCCCACCCGCCGATGTTCGTCGGCACGGCCATCGCCAGCAGCACGAGCATCGCCAGCGGCAGCATCCGCAGCGGCGACGCGGTGGTGCCGGCGGTCCGCGCGGCGATCAGGAACGTCGCCGCGTGGCCGGCGACGACCACGATCGACGCGACGGCGACGCCCGGCCATGCCTGTCGGGCGAGCAGCCCGTCGCGGACGTCGCGCGCGCACGGTCCGCGACCATCGACACGGACTACGGCGGCAGTGCCCGAGCCAGCGACCACCGCGGCGAGGACGGCTGCCGCAACGGCGGCGGCGACGACGGGCATCGACGAGCGCACCGGCGACGGCGAGCGCGAGCAGCACGACCAGCGCGAGCGTGATCTGCACGACCTGCCCGGCGATGCGCTCCCACGCGACCGCGCGCAGCCCCCGACTCACGTCGCCGGCATCCCGGCCGTGTCGAACGCCGCGGTGCACGTCGCCCAGCACGCCGCCGGGCAGTGCGGTGTTGAGGAACTGGGAGCGGTAGTACGACGCGGTCGCCGCAGTCAGCGACACGCCCGACGCCCAGGCCGCGCGGCGACCAGCCGCCATCGCCATGCCGCTGCACACCGTGGTGACGAGCGTGACCGCGGCCGCGCCGCCAGCGACGGAGCCGTCGATCCGGTCGATGCCCTCGAGGAACGGGCCGGTGCCCAGGCGCCAAACGAGCACGGCCAGGATCGCGACGCCGCCGGCAGGCGCGCCACCGACCACAGTCCTGCGCTCATCTGCGTCCCTGGCCCCTTCGACGGCTCGGCCACCAGCTCCGGCGTCCGGTGCGAACCGCTCTGTCGACAGATACGCACGTGGGGGTGGGTTGCGTTCATCCGGGCGGACCGGAAACGCGGTGGAGGACCTGCATCAGCCGCGCCGTGGTCGCCTGCCACCCGGTCAGCGTCCGGCGCCGGTCGCACGCGGCGCCGCGGAGTTCCTGCCGCAGCTGCGGATCACGCAGCCAGGTCGCGAGCGCGGCCGCGAGGCCACCGGGGTCGATGCGCCGGGACCAGCAGGCCGGGCAGCCGGCCGTCCGGCGTGCGGCCGAGCGCCTCGGGCAGGCCGCCGACCTCGGCCGCCACGACCGGCAGCCCGCGCGCGAGCGCCTCGGTGACGACCATGCCGTACGTCTCCGCGCGGGACGCGAGCACCAGGAGGTCCGCGGCGGCGTACGAACGGTCGAGGTCGCCGCCGGTCAGCGCCCCGGTGAAGCGCACCCGCTCGCTGATGCCGGCACCCGCGGCTTGGGCGCGCAGCCGAGCGACGAAGCTGGGATCGCGGTCGAGGGCGCCGACGCAGACGCACCGCCACCGCAGGTCGGCGAGGTCCGCCAGCGCAGCGAGCAGCACGTCGTGGCCCTTGTGCGGTGTCACCGCGGCGACGCAGAGCAGCTGACCGCCGTCGGGTGTGCCGGGGGCGAGGGCCGCAGTGTCGACTCCGGGTCGTGCGACGTGGACGGCGTCCGGGTCCAGCGCATACCGCTCCACCAGACGCTTGCGCGGTCCACGCACTCGTGGTGACCACGGCCCGGCCGCGGACAGCACCGCGCCCTCGCTGGCCCGGCCGGGGCCGGCGGCGGTTCCCAGCGGCATGTGGACGAGCACCACCAGCCGCAGCCGCCGCGCCGCGGGCACCAGCACCGAGCCCGCCGCCGAGGCGATCAGCCCGTCGACCAGCACGGTCGCGCCGTCCGGAATGCCGGCGATCACGCCGCGCCAGCGCGTCCATCGCGCCCCGGGTCCGGGGCCGGCCACGAGCCGGCCACGGCGTGCTCGCGCACGGTCCACCCGCAGCGCCGCAGCCCGTCGCAGACCCGCCGGTCGTAGGCGTTGCCGCCGCTCGGCCGCGCCGGATCGTCGATGCCGTCCGGGACGACGACGTGCACGGTTCACAGCGGCCGCTCGTAGCTCGCCCACGCGACGTGCGACTCGTGCAGGGTGACCGCGATCCCGGCCACCCACGCGCCTCTCGCCGAGCGCGCCGGCGTGGATCCGCTCGGCCAGCCGGTCGGCGATCACCTGGGCCAGCGCCTCGGTGGAGGTGTTCACGCCGGCGAACGCCGGCTCGTCGTCGAGGTTGCGGTAGCTCAGCTCGCCGAGGACCGCGTGCAGCTCCTCGGCGGCCCGCCCGATGTCGACCACGATGTTGTCCGCGTCGAGCGACTCGCGCCGGAACGTCGCGTCGACGACGTAGGTCGCGCCGTGCAGGCGCTGCGCGGGTCCGAAGACCTGTCCCCGGAAGCTGTGGGCGATCATCATGTGATCGCGGACCGTCACGCTGAACACCACATCATCCTTCGCGGTAGGTGATGGTGTGGCACAGCGCGGGCAGGCGACCCGTCGGCGAGCCGCGCCATCACCTCGGGCAGCTCGTCGAACCGCGACGACCCGGTGAGCAGCGCGTCGAAGGCCGGGTCGCGCAGCAGGTCGAGCGCGAGCGCGAGCCGGTCGGACGGCGTCCGGCGTGCCGCGGCGCGCCGGTGCCACCCGGCCGACCTGGCTGGCCCGGATGCCGAGCCGCCGCGAGTGGAACGCGCCGCCGAGCGAGAGCGTGACGTCCGCGTCGCCGTACCAGCTGAGCTCGATCACCGTCGCCCTCGGGCCCGAGCAGGTCGAGCGACGCTGCAGCCCGGCCGACGTCGCGCTGCGTGTGGACGACGAGGTCGCAGCCGCCCGTCGGCGTCGGTCGGGCAACGCGAAGTCGACGCCGAGCGCGGCGGCGACGTCGGCCCGGCCGGGTCGACGTCGACCAGGGTGACCTGCGTGCCCGGGAATCCGGGCCAGCAGCCGCGCGACGCAGCAGCCGACCATGCCGGCGCCGACGACGGCGATCCGGTCGCCGACCAGCGGTGCGGCAGTCCCACAGCGCGTTGACCGCGGTCTCGACGGTGCCGGCGAGCACGGCCCGCGCCGGCGGCACGTCGTCCGGCACGACGACGACCGCGCCGCCGGCACGACGTAGCGCGGTCTGGTGCGGATAGAGGCAGAAGACGGTCCGGCCGCGCAGGTCGGGCGGCCCCTGCTCGACGACGCCGACGTTGAGGTAGCCGTACTTGACCGGCGCCGGGAAAGTCGCCCTCCTGGAACGGCGCGCGCATGGTCGCGTACTGGCTCGGCGGGACGCCGCCGCGGAAGACCAGCGTCTCGGTGCCGCGGCTGACGCCGGAGCGCAGCGTGCGCACCAGCACGTCGTCCGGCCCGGCTCGGCCAGCGCGACCGGCCGGATCTCGCCCACGCCGGGCTCGCGCAGCCAGAACGCGAGCGCGTCACGCGACACCGGCCTCATCCGCCTCTGGACCCGAAGTTGTGAACGTTACCCACGAATTCGTCGTACTAGTCGATGTATGCCATGGACACGGGAGTCGACACGGAGGCACGGTGCGCATGGTTCGAACCGGCCCGGTCGTCGGGCTGATCGCCCAGGTGGCGCTGCTCGCCGTGCTCGCCGGGACTGTGGGCTGAGCGCCGCCGGCTGGCTCGTCGGCCTCGCCTGCGCAGTGATCACGAACGCGGCTCTGACGCGCGCGCTCGCGCGAGCCGGCACGATCGGGCTGGGCCCGGCCGACCGGGTGACGCTGATCCGCGCGACCCTCGTCGGCGGCGTCGCCGCGCTGGTCGCCGACTCGTTCGGGCGACCGTTGCAGCTCGTCGCTGGTCGTCGTCCTAGCGGTCGTCGCGCTCGTCCTCGACGCGGTCGACGGCTGGGTCGCCCGGCGTACCGGCACGTCGTCGGCGCTCGGCGCGCGCTTCGACATGGAGGTCGACGCGTTCCTGATCTTCGTGCTCAGCGTGTACGTCGCCCGGTCGGTCGGGGCCTGGGTGCTGGCGATCGGCGCTGGCCCGCTACGTGTACGTCGCGGCCGGCTGGCTGCTGCCGTGGCTGCGCGAGCCGGTGCCGCCGCGGTACTGGCGCAAGGTCGTCGCCGCGACCAGGGCATCGTGCTGACCGTCGCCGCGTCGCGGGCGTGCTGCCCGCTGGCGTCGTCGACGTCGCGCTCGTGGGTCGCTCTCGCGCTGCTCGCCGAGTCGTTCGGCCGCGACGTGTGGTGGCTGTGGCGTCGGCGCGCGGTCCAGACCGCGCCCGAGCGACGAACCCGGACTCGCTACGCGAGCTCCGGTGGCCGGACTTCGGCGCCCAGGTGCGGACTGTCGCCGGCTGGACTGTTGACCGCGGTGCGCGTTCGCGCTGGTCTGGTTCGCGCTCGTCGTCGCCGAACCAGCTCAACGGCCTCACGCCCGGCGCGTTCCTGCGCATCCCGCTCGAGGGCGCTGGTCGTCCTGGCCGTCTGCCTCGTCGCTGCCGGTCGTGGGCGCGGCGGATCCTGGCCGTCGGTCGTCGGCGTGCTGCTCGGGCTGCTCGCGTCGTGAAGATCCTCGACATGGGCTTCTACGCGACGCTCGACCGGCCGTTCAACCCGGTCACCGACTGGGCTAACTTCGGCCCGGCGTCGGCGTGCTGCGCGACTCGGTCGGCCCGAGCTGGGCGACCGTCGCGGTGGTCGGCGCGGTAATTCTCGCGCTCGCTGCGATCATCGTGCATGCCGCTGTCGGTGCTGCGCCTGACCCGGCTCACCAGTCGGCACCGCGGCGTCTCGGCGCGGACGGTGACGGCACTCGGTGTGGTCTGGGTCGCTGTGTGCGGTCTTCGGCGTCCAGATCGTCGCCGGGCGCACCGGTCGCGTCCACCAGCGCAGCCGGGCTGGCCTACGACCAGGTCGGCCAGGTCCGCGCCGCGATCCGGACCAGCAGACGTTCGGCGCGGTGCGCTCGCCGGGTCCGACAGCCAGCGCGGCACGCGTGCTGCGGACCTGCTCACCGGGCTGCGCGGCAAGGACGTGATCGTGGTGTTCGTCGAGAGCTACGGCCGGGTCGCGGTCCAGGGTTCGGCCTTCTCGCCGCAGGTCGATGCCGTGCTCGACGCCGGCACCGACACGCTGCGCGCCGCCGGGTTCTCGTCCCGCAGCGCGTTCCTGACCTCGCCGACGTTCGGCGGCGATCAGCTGGCTGGCCCACTCCACGCTGCAGTCCGGGCTGTGGATCGACAACCAGCAGCGCTACAACCAGCTCGTCGCGAGCGACCGGTTCACGCTCAGCGACGCGTTCAAGCGCGCCGGCTGGCGCACCGTCGGCGACGTGCCGTCGAACACACGGACTGGCCAGAGGGCACGTCGTTCTACCACTACGACCAGCTCTACGACGCGCACAACGTCGGCTACGCAGGCCCGAGGTTCAGCTACGCGCGCATGCCCGACCAGTACATCCTGTCGGCCTTCCAGCGCCTGGAGCTGGCGAAGCCGAACCGCCCGCCGGTGATGGCGGAGATCGATCTCGTGTCCTCGCACACGCCGTGGGCGCCGCTGCCGCGGATGGTCGACTGGGACGAGGTCGGCGACGGCTCGGTCTTCGACGGCATGCCCGCGCAGGGCCAGTCGCCCGAGCGTCGTGTGGCAGCACGCGAGCAGGTCCGGGCCGCGTACGGGCAGTCGATCGAGTACTCGCTGAACGCGCTGATCTCGTTCGTGCAGACCTATCCGCGACAAGAACCTCGTGCTCGTCGTGCTCGGCGACCACCAGCCGGCCACGATCGTCAGCGGCGCAGGCGCGAGCCACGACGTTCCCATCTCGATCATCGCGCACGATCCGGCCGTGATGGGCCGGATCGCCTCGTGGGGCTGGCAGGACGGCCTGCGGCCGGGCCCGCACGCGCCGGTGTGGCCGATGGACGCGTTCCGCGACCGGTTCCTCGACGCGTACAACCGCTAGCCGCACCGCGCGCCGGAGCGGCTGGTGCCCAACAGCGGCACGCGGTGTGAGGATCGTTGCGTGACCGACGCACGTGTCGTCCTGCGCCGCCGCCTCGGGCTCGGCGACGCGGTGGTGCTCGGGCTGGGGTCGATGATCGGGGCCGGTATCTTCTCGGCTCTCGCTCCGGCGGCGGGCGTCGCCGCGTCCGGGTTGCTGGTCGGTCTCGCGGTCGCGGGCGTGGTCGCGTACTGCAATGCGACCTCGACCGCGCGACTGGCCGCCGTGCATCCCGAAGCCGGTGGGACCTACGTCTATGGCACCCGTCAACTCGGCCCGTTCTGGGGTTATGCCGCCGGTTGGTCGTTCGTCGTGGGCAAGACCGCCAGTTGTGCAGCGATGGCGCTGACGTTCGCGACGTATCTCGACCTCGGGGGTGAACGGTGGATCGCGGCGGCGGCGGTGCTCGCGTTGACCGCAGTGAACTACCGCGGGATTCGCAAGGCCGCGTGGCTGACCAGAGTCATCGTGGCGATTACCCTGGCGGCGCTGGCGAGCGTCGTCGTGGCGTGCCTGACCGGCGGCGCGGCCGAGGCCGAGCATCTGACGCCGTTCCCCGGCTCAGGGGTACACGGCATGCTGCAGGCGGCCGGTCTGCTGTTCTTCGCGTTCGCCGGTTATGCGCGGATCGCGACGCTGGGGGAGGAGGTACGCGACCCGGCGCGCACCATCCCGCGGGCGGTGACGATCGCACTGGCCATCACGTGGCTCGTGTACGCCACGGTGGCCGTCGCGGCGCTGCTCGCCGCGGGCCCGGAGGGACTCGCCGCGACGGCCTCGCCGCTGCGGGCGGCGGTCGATGCGGGCGACGCGCAGTGGGCCGCCTCGGTGGTTCGGGTCGGTGCGATCGTCGCGTCGCTCGGCGCCCTGTTGGCGTTGATTCTCGGCGTGTCTCGCACGACGTTCGCGATGGCGCGGGGCCGGCACCTGCCCCGCGCCCTGGCCTACGTACATCCCCGGTTCGGCGTGCCGGTGCATGCCGAACTCGCCGTATGCGTCGTGGTCGTCGTCCTGGTGGTGAGCATCGACCTGCGCGCCGCGATCGGCTTCTCGTCCTTCGGCGTGCTGCTGTACTACGCGATCGCGAATGCGTCGGCGTGGTCGCTGCGCCGCGACCAGCGGCGGCCGCCCCGGGTGTTGTGCGCGGTCGGGTTCGCCGGTTGCGCCGTGCTCGCGGTGAACCTGCCGCTGTCCGCAGTGATCACCGGGGTGTGCGTCAGCGCGCTGGGTGCGCTGTGCTACCTGCTGACGGCGCGGGCCCAGCGTCAGTCGCGCGCGCCGACCGATCGCCAGTAGTCGTTGAGCTGGCCTTGCACCCTGATGAACCAGACGAAGTTCCCGATGATCGGCAGCAGGAACCACAAGCCCCAGATGGGGGTCACGCGACTCGTCTGCCCGGTGCGGCTCATCATCTCGCGGATCTCCATCGGAATCAGGAACCAGGTCACCGGCGATACCAGCAGGTAGATCACAAACCCGATGGGCGCACCCACACCGTTGCCGGCGTGCTTCTTGATCTCGTCGTGGGTCTTCCAAGTCCACACGAAGGTGTAGATGCCGAGCGTGACGATCGCGAGCAGGATGCATGTGCTGACCGACCGAAGCCGGCCCGGCGGCCCGGCGGGCGGGTACCCGGCGACGGGGCCGCCCGGATATGCCGCAGGTGCGTTCGGATATCCCTGCCCTGGCGGCGGATACCCCTGGGCGCCGGGCGGCGGATATCCCTGCCCGCTCTTGATAAGGCCGACCTGCGGATCTGGTGGCTGTTGCGGCTGTGCCTGTCCGGACTGGTCGGTCATGGACTAACGCTACCGGCTGTTCAGGCGAAGTGTGCCGTGACCTCGTCGGCCAGCAACCCGAGCGTCTGCTCGGTCCCTCGGTCGTGAATGAAGAACTCGAAGTCGGAAAAGCCCAGGTCGACGAGTTGGCCGATCCGATCGGCCACCTGCGCCGGCGTCCCGACGAAGCCACCCGCGTCGAGTCCGAACCCGGCGGCACCGAAGCGTCGGCGAGCCGTCTCGAGCGCCGCAGGCAGGGCGGGCGCGGGTGCGACCGCCACGACGCCTTGAACCGAGCGGCGGACGTCGGCTGGGTCGCGTCCGTACCGCGCACACTCCTGCTCGAACCTCGCCAGCGTGTCCGGCAGCCGGTCGAGCGCGTAGGTCGGCACATTCCACACGTCGGCGTATTGCGCGGCGAGGGAGACCGTCCGGCGCCCGGCACCGCCGATGTGGATCGGCGGCCCGGGTTGCTGCACGGGCCCGGGGATGTTCGGCAACTCGGTGACCGTGTAGTGGTCGCCGACGAACGTGGTGTGCGGATTCGCGAACATCGACGTGATGATCTGCAGTGCCTCGCCCAACCGGGCTGATCGTTGGGCGTAGGTGCCGTACGGCAGACCGGCCTCAAGGTGCTCGCGCGGGTCGGAGCCGCTGCCCAGACCGAATTCGAGCCGGCCGCCGGAGATGATGTCCAGGGTCGTCGCCATCCGCGCGAGCACCGCGGGGTGCCGGAAGTTGTTGCACAGCACGAGGTGCCCGACCCGCAGCCGTTCGGTCCGGGCGAGCAGCGCGGTCGCGAGCGTCCAGCCCTCCAAGGACGGTGTGTCCGGCAGACCCGGGCCGTGCAGGTGGTCGTAGAGCCAGAAGCGGTCGAAGCCGAGCCGTTCGCAACGCCGGGCGCGTTCGAGAATGTCGTCGAAGCTGAGCACTAGCTGCGGGACGTAGACGCCGAACCTAACCGGCATGGTCGCGCTCACCCAGGCGCCCCCTCGTGGCTCGGTTCGACCAGCCCTCGGTACGCGGCGGACGAGTCGATCTCACCGGTCAGCACGCGGTGGACCTCGTGGCACACCGGCATCGCGACGCCGTACCGGGTCGCGAGCTGCTCGCGTGCTGCGGAGGTCCGCACGCCCTCGGCGACCATCGGTGTCTCGGCGAGGATGTCGGCCAGGGGCCGGCCGCTACCGAGCTGCTCGCCGACCCATCGATTGCGGCTCAGCGGGCTCATGCAGGTGGCGATCAGATCGCCCATCCCCGCCAGCCCGCTGAGCGTGGCCGGCTCGGCTCCCATTGCGACCGAGAGGCGGGTCAGCTCGGCGAGGCCGCGGGTCATCACCGCCGCGCGGGTGTTGTCGCCGGTCGCCAGGCTCTGCGCCATGCCGGTGGCGATCGCGATCACATTCTTCAACGCACCGCCGAGTTCGCAGCCGATGACATCGTGGTTGGTGTAGACGCGGAACAGGCCGAAGTGCATCTCGGCCTGCAGCGCGGCTGCGACGTCGAGATCCTCGGTGGCGATCACCGCGGCGGCTGCCTGGCCCTGCATGATCTCCTTCGCCAGGTTCGGTCCGGTTAACGCGGCAGCGGGGTGTCCGGGCAGGACCTCCCGGATGAGCTGCGTCATCCGCAGCAACGACGGGTGCTCGAAGCCCTTGGACAGGCTGACCACCGGGACCCACGGCCGGATGCTGTCCTTCGCGCGGGTCAGGATGTCGCGAAAGCCGTGCGTCGGTACCCCGACGATGAGCACGTCCGCGGCCTGGACCGCTTCGTCGAGATCGGCAGTTGCCCGCAGGCCGTAGGGCAGCTTGGTGTCGCCGAGATAGCGCGGGTTGCGATGCGTGGTGTTGATCCGTTCGGCGAGTTCCGGGCTGCGGCACCACAGGTTTGCCGAGCGGTTGCGCCAGGTCAGCAGCGAGGCCACGGTCGTACCCCACGAGCCGGCACCCAGGACGGTGAGCCTCACAGCAGGTCTTCGAGTTCTCGGCCGATCTGCTCCGGTGTGTCGCCGGACTCGTAGCGCTTGATCACGTCGCCGTCACGGCCGACGAGGAACTTGGTGAAGTTCCATTTCACGTCGTCGCCCACGACGGACTGCGGGTCGCGCTGCTTCATCACCTCGTACAACCGGCCGTTCTCGGGGCCGAAACTGCCGGCTGCTTCGGCACGCAGGTACTTGTACAGCGGATCTGCATCGGGTCCGTTTACGTCGATCTTGTGCAGGATCGGGAACGTGACGTCGTAGGTCAGCGAGCAGAATTCCTGGATCTCCTCCTCGGTGCCCGGTTCCTGGTTGCCGAACTGATTGCACGGGAAGCCGAGGATCTGCAGGCCGCGATCGGCGAGATCGCGGTGCAGCTTTTCCAGGCCCTCGTACTGCGGGGTGAGCCCGCACCTGCTCGCCACGTTGACGATGAGCAGGACCTGCCCTGCGTAGTCGGACATCGACCGGGTCGATCCGTCGGTGGCCGTGACGGTGAAGTCATAGGTGTTCACTGCATGTGCTCCTCGGGGTTGCGCTTGGGTGTCAGTCTCGCAGGGCGTACCCCGGCGGTTGCCACTACGTCGTTGCCCGGAGCCCGGTCAGTCACCAGGGTGGTGAGTGGTCAATGCCGAGGTCGCGCCGGTTGGCCGGCTGGCACAGCACAGTCAGCGCGAGTCCGCGACACGGCGCATCGGCCGCGGCGCTGCCGGGCCCATCGGGTCGCCGTGGGCCAGGATCTTTCTGACCGTGGCGCGGCAGCGGCCGCAGATCGAACCCGCACCGCACTGCGCCGCAACGTCCTTCGTCGAGCGCGCACCGCAGCGAATCGTCTCCTCTACGGTGTGACTCGTGACGGCGCAGCACATGCAGACGTACACGCAACCGCCTCCTGACACCGGTGCTGCCGTCCGGTCCAAGGCGACTATACGGTTGCCAGGGAAGGCATGCCTTATCCGTATTCCGTAGGGAGGTGCGCATTGACGTCCTTCGTCCTGGCAACCGACTACCGCGTTGCCGACTACGACCGGTGGTGGACCGTCATGCACGGCGGTCGGGAGGAGCTCGCCGCGCTCGGCGTTCGCCATCTCGTCGTCTACCGCGCCGTCGACGACCCCAGCCGGGTCTTCGTCACGGTCGGACTGCGCTCGCGCGAGCGAGTGCAGCAGTTGCTGACCTCGCCGCGGTGGATCCACTGGTTCGACACGGCCGGGGTCGAGGAGATACCGCCAGTGTTCGTCGGCACTCCGGTCGCGAAGATCCGCTACGACGAGGATGGGCCCGACCTGGGTCGGCGGGCCTGGGGTGTGATCGTCGCGAGCGTCGTCCGAGTGGCCGACTTCGACCACTACATGAAAATGGTGCACGAGCAGCGTCGGCGCTCCATCGCGGCCGGAATGCGCAAGTACTGGATCTACCGCGCTGTGGACGACGGCGACGAGATCATGTCGTTGCAGGAGATCGAGACGCTCGCCCGCGCGCGTGCGTGGTTGCACTACCCGGAGATTGCGGCGGAGTTCTACCAGGAGGCGGGTGTCGGGGTGTACCCGCCGATCTTCGTCGGCACGATGGCCCAGGTCGTGCGGCTGGAGAAGTCGGACCCTGAGAGCCCGTCCGCGTCACCATGGTGATCTGGTCATCCATGACCTCATCCTGAGGCGGCTCCGGATTCGGATGTCCCAGCTCGAGTGCGCGGCCGGCGTCGGCGCACGCTGCCGGCCGGCTCAGGGGTGCTTCGGCTCGGGACGCCAGCACGTGATCAGCAGACCGGCGGCGCCGAGCACGCCGGCGCCGATCCCGATCAGGAACCCCACCCAGCCCGGCGGGTCGAACCAGTTGAACGTGTGGTCCAGGGAGATCCGCCCGGCACCGATGCCGGCCAGACCGACGCCGGCGAAGGTCAGCGTCATGACGTACTCGTAGCCTTCACCGGGCCGGAAGATGAAGAACCCGTTCCGGAGGTGATTCGTGATCCAGGCGACGAGCATCGTCCCGATCACTCCGGCGCTGGCCAACGGGGTCAGCGCACCGACGATCAGCAGCAAACCCGCTCCGACCTCGGTGAGGCTCGCGAACCAGGCATGCAGGATCCCCGGCTTCATGCCGAGGCTCTCGAACCAGCGGCCGGTGCCCTGGATCTTGCCGCCGCCGAAGATGTGGTTGTAGCCGTGTGCGACGAACACGACACCTACCGCGACGCGGAACACGAGGACCGCGACGTCCGCAGCTGTCACCGCGCTCACGGGTTCGGCTCCTCGCGCGACCGCTCATCCATGATCGCGGCGATCGCCGGAGTGCTGCGATCATGGGGCTCGCGGCAGCGCCGGTCACCCGTGAGCGATCGCGCCGCGAAGAATGCGCGGTCGGGCGTCAGAGCGCCCGCGCGGGAGCGCAGTGTTGCGTCGGCCATCCCGTCGACATCTCCCTTCCGGAACTCGGTGGGCACGTCGCTCACCTGCTCCATTCAACCGTGCACGTCGCCGAGCGGATCGTAGGCCTCGACGGTCAGGTACACCGCGATCATCAACCCGCGCGTCGCGGATCGCCCGATCGGCGGCCGTTCGCGTGCCGCCACGCCGCCTCGAACGGTGATCTCCATTGCTGAAGGCCGGCGCTCGTGGGGCAAGATGCAACAGATCGGCAGCGCAGGCAACCTGCTCAGCAGACAGCGTTGTGGGCAATTGTCTTACTATGCGGCTCAGGCTGAGCCGCGGGCGGAGAGACCATGAGCGATGAGGTCCAGCTAACGCGGCACGGCGCCGTGCAGGTGATCACGATCAATCGGCCGGACGCCAAGAATGCTCTCAACCTGGCGGTCGCCGTCGGCGTCCGCGACGCGGTCGATCAGCTGGATTCCGATGACGAACTCCGGGTCGGCGTGCTGACCGGTGCCGGGGGCAACTTCTCCGCAGGCATGGACCTCAAGGCGTTCCTCAGGGGCGAGTCGCCGGCGTTCGAGGGTCGTGGGCTGTGCGGCATCACGCAGACCCCGCCGCGCAAGCCGTTGATCGGCGCTGTCGAGGGCTGGGCGCTGGCCGGCGGTTTCGAACTGCTCCTGGCGTGCGATCTCATTGTCGCGTCCCGGACGGCGCGCTTCGGGGTGCCGGAGGTCAAGCGCGCGCTCGTGGCCGGCGGGGGCGCTGCGCTCCTGCTCGGCCGCCGCGTCGCCCCGGCGATAGCGCTCGAACTGCTGCTCACCGGTGACCCGATCACGGCCGAGCGCGCGGCCGATATCGGCCTGGTCAACTCGGTCGTCGACGAGGGTCAGGCGGTCGACGCAGCTGTCGAGCTCGCCACCAGGATCGCCGCCAACGGTCCGCTTGCAGTCGCCGTCACGAAGCACATTGCCAGCAGCGCAGCCGACTGGACCCGGTCCGAGGGGTGGGAGCAGCAGAACAAGCTGATGACACCGGTGTTCGCGTCCGAGGACGCTCGCGAGGGAGCGACTGCGTTCGCGGAGAAGCGAGCGCCGGTCTGGAAGGGGCGATGACCCGGGCCGACCGACCCGCTCACCAGTCGAACGTAGTTGGCTGTGTGCGGTACGCGCACGGCAGCCGTGCCACTACGCCGGCGGGCGGGCCACGCATTGCGCCAGGTAGATGGCCTCGCCGAGTTGGTTCATCAGGTCCAGCTGCGTCTGCAGATAGTCGATGTGGCCCTCCTCTTCGGCCATGATCACCTCGAGGATGTTGGCGCTGGTGGCGTCGCCGCGTTCCCGGCACAGCTGGATACCCGGGCGCAGCCGTTCGACGACCTCCGTCTCGACCGCGAGGTCGGCCTCGAACTGCTCACGAACGGTCTGTCCGACGCGCAGCGAGAACAGTCGCTGATAGTTGGGCAGGCCGTCCAGCATCAGGATCCGGTCGGTGATCGTCTCGGCGTGCCGCATCTCCTCGAAAGACTCCGCACGGGTGTGGACGGCGAGTTCGGTGAAACCCCAACTCACCTGCATCTTGGAGTGCAGGAAGTACTGGTTGATCGCGGTCAATTCGCTTGTCAGCTGCTCGTTGAGCAGGGCCAGCACGTCGCTGTCACCGCGCACCGTGATCCTCCTGAGCTAGTGACGGCCCGGACGGGTCCGGGACCGTAGGTGTCCCCGCTGGTAGACCTACCATGTCGTGGTCCGTGCGGCTAGCAAGGTGACCCTGACTCCGCGTGCCTAGGGTGTCAGTGATGGAACCTGGCACGCTGCTGTTGCGCAACGCCTCGATCGGCGGTGCGCGCGCGGATCTGCTGATCGGTGCCGGCACCGTGCGGCGCGTGGGTGCTTCGCTGCCCGGTGGCGCGGACACGGTGGTCGACTGTGCCGGCGGTGCGCTGCTGCCCGGCCTGCACGATCACCACTGCCACCTGCTCGCGACGGCTGCGGCAGCGCAATCCGTGCCCTGCGGGCCGCCGGTAACGCGCAGCCGCGCGCAGCTGCGGACCCGGCTGCGCAAGGCGACGCCGCACGCTGGCTGGCTGCGCGGCGTCGGCTACGACGAGTCGGTGGCCGGTGAGCTCGATCGCGCCGATCTCGACGATCTGCGCGCCGACGTCGCCGTACGTGTGCAACACCGCAGCGGGTCACTGTGGGTCGTCAACTCCGCGGGAGCGCAGGCGCTGCAGCTCGACACCGCCACCGGGGTCGACGGCATCGAACGCGATGGCACCGGGCGGGCGACGGGTCGGCTGTGGCGTCTGGACCCGTGGCTGGGGGCGCGCCTGCCGCCGGCGCCCGCGCCCGAACTGCACGTGCTGTCCCGGCAGCTGGCCGCGTTCGGCATCACCGGCGTCACCGACGCCACGCCCGATCTCCCGGAACGGGTGATCTCCTCACTGGCCGCCGGCGCGCTCGACCAGCGGGTGACGCTGTTGGGCGCCGACACCGAGGCGATCGCGCCACCGCTTCGGTGCGGCCCGCGCAAGATCGTCGTTGCGGATCACGCGCTGCCGACGCCGGACGAGCTTCGTGGGCAGATAACTGCGTGCCGGCCGCGGGCGGTGGCAGTGCACTGCGTGACGCGGGTCGCGCTGCTGCTGACCCTCGCCGTCCTCGCCGACGTCGGGACGTGTCCGGGTGATCGGATCGAACATGCGGCGATCGCGCCGCCGGAGGCCGTCGCCATGCTGGCCAGGTTGGGTCTGACGGTCGTGACGCAGCCGTCGCTCGTGGCGCTGCGCGGCGACGAATACCTCGACCGGGTCGACGCCGACGACCAGGCGTTGCTGTGGCCGTTCCGTTCGCTACTGGATGCAGGCGTGCCGGTCGGCTGCGCCAGCGACGCCCCGTACGGCTCGCTGGATCCGTGGTCGACCATCCGGGCGGCGGTGCGGCGCGGGGCGCCGTCCGGCCGTGCGGTGGCCGGGCATGAGCGGGTGAGCGCTCGGGCTGCGCTGGCCGGATTCCTCTCGGGGCCGGCCGATCCAGGCGGACCGGCGCGGCAGTTGCGCATCGGCGCCGATGCCGACCTCGTGCTGCTCGACCGCCCGCTGTCCGACCAGCTGCGCAACCCCCACCGTGACGCCGTGCGGATGACCGTGATCCGCGGCCACATCGTCCACGACCGCACCCGGTAGGAAGACTTCCATGCACGCACCGATCGTCGACATCGCGGACGTGCCGGCCTATGTCGCCGCCGCGGGCCTCGTCCTGGACGACGACAACGCGCCGATCGCACCGCTCGCGTTCGTCGATCTCAGCTCGACTCGGCCGCCGGTCGGCGAGGTGCGCGACGCGGCCGCAGCCGCCGAGCGGGCCGACGTGCTGCTCGTCGGGTTGGCCGACGAAGCACTCCCGGACACCCACTCGCTGGCCGCGGCGCTGGCGTGCACGCTCGTCGCCGGAGGGCGCAGCGAGCTGCCGCGGACCATGATCGGCGTCGCTGATCTGGACGCTGCGCGCGCGGTGATCTCGATGGCCGTGTCGTCCGCGCCGCGGGCAGCTCGCACGCTGGATGGCCTGCTGCGCTTGACATCTACCCTCGCGGTGCGCGAGGGGTTGATCGCCGAGTCTCTTGCCTACTCGATGCTCTTGGCCGGCGACGAGTTCCGGCGGTGGCGCGCATCCCGGCCGATCAAGCGGATTCCGGCGCAGGCGGGCCCGGCAGTCCTGCTCGACCGGGATGCCGACACCCTGCACGTGACGCTCAACCGGCCGCACCGGCACAACGCGTTCGGCGTGCCGATCCGCGACGGCTTGGTCGACGCGTTCGACCTGGTGCTCGCCGATCCGACGATCGCGCAGGTGACACTGCGCGGCAACGGCTCGTCCTTCTGCAGTGGCGGCGATCTCGACGAGTTCGGGCCGACCACGGACGTGACGAGCGCCCACCTCATCCGGCTCGATCGCGGCGTGGGGGCACGGCTCGACCGCTGCCGGGATCGCGTGCATGCGCGGCTGCACGGTGCCTGCATCGGCGCGGGTATCGAGATCCCGTCCTTCGCCGCCCACGTCAGCGCTGCGGACGGGACGTGTTTCGCGCTGCCGGAGATGTCGATGGGCCTGGTGCCCGGCGCGGGCGGGACCGTGGGTGTCACCCGGCGCATCGGCCGCTGGCGCACCGCCTACCTCGGTCTGACGGGGGAGCGGCTGGACGTCGCGACCGCGCTGTCGTGGGGCCTGATCGACGAGCGCGGCTGAGCACCGGTGGGCCGATCGGCAGCGCTGGTCGCCGCGGCGCGGCTGACGGCTGAGCTCGACGTGCTCGGCGCACCCGCCCTCGGCGATCTGACCCTGCCGCCGACGCCGTCGGTGCTCGACTGGGCACGTTCGGGTGCGATGGCGCTGACCGGACGGGTGGACGGGCCGCCGCGGCTATCGCCGGGCGCCCCGGCCAGCGCGCTGCGCGCCGCGCTGGCGGTGCTCACCGCGGACGCTGCGGGGGCGCCGATCCCCGGGGTCGAACTGCTAGGGGAGCGTGCGGCCTACGCCGGGCTGCACCGCAACGCGCCGTGGTCGCCAGGCGGCGGTTTCCGCGCCCTGCCGGCCCGCGACGGCTGGCTGGGCCTGTCGCTCGCGCGCGACCCGGACCTCGAGCTGCTGCCCGCGTTGATGCAGGCCGGTCTCGTCGCGGATCCGTGGACAGCCGTTGCCGACTGGCTGGCCAGCCAGCGCGTCGCCGATGCGGCCGCCCGGGCGCAGCTGCTCGGACTGCCCGCGGCGGCGATCGTCGAGGGCACCCGGCCACCGCAGCGCGCCGCCGTCCAGGTCACGCTCGGCGGCGCTCGGCGGCCGGTGCGGGCGCCGGTCGTCGTCGACCTGACCTCGCTGTGGGCGGGGCCGCTGTGCGCGAATCTGCTGGGCCTGCGCGGTGCGCGCGTCATCAAGGTGGAAAGCGCCCGGCGACCCGACGGCGCACGTGGCGGTGCGCCGGGGTTCTTCGAGCTGCTGCACCGCGGCCACGACTCGGTCGTACTCGACTTCGCGACCCACCGCGCCGACCTGCACGCACTGCTCGCGCGCGCAGACGTGGTGCTCGAGTCGTCGCGGCCGCGGGCGCTGCGCCAGCTCGACATCGTGGCGGAGGACCACGTCGCGGGCGGGACGATCTGGGCGAGTATCACCGCCTACGGTCGTGACGTCGCCGACGGTATGCGGGTGGGGTTCGGTGACGACGTCGCCGCCGGCGCCGGGTTGGTGTGGTGGGATGACGATCGGCGGCCGAATCCGGTTGGCGACGCGCTCGCCGACCCGCTCGCCGGTGCGTTCGCCGCGGCCGCAGTGGCTGTCGCGCTTCGCGGTGAACGCGGCTGCCTGCTCGACGTCTCGATGCACGACGTCGCGGCGGGCGCGGCGACGTTGCCGACCGACCGTCCGCCGCCCGAGGTCGTGCGGCGTGCCGGCGACTGGTACGTGGTGTCCGACGGGGGCCGCACCGCGGTCCGTTGCCCCCGCGTGCGCGGGTAGCCCCAGTCCGTCCGGTGAGGCTCACCCGCGGGCACGTCGCCGCCGGTGGTCTATCTGCCCGGCGTGTTGAGTGCCAGATGGCGCAGTCGGACCAGGCTCCCGCCGGCCGCGGGCCCGGTATAGGGGTTGCGGACACGGGGAACGCGTACCCGGAGCGCGCCCGGCAGGATCTGGCAGCGCACCGGGGTCGGCAGCAGAACTGCCTCTCCGTCGATGCCCACCGGTATCTCGTCGGCGTCGGCGTCGATGACGACCTCGTGCGCGCTGTACGCGCGCATCCCCTTGCGCCGCCCGATCTGCAGCAGCGCGGCCGCTTGGACGGCGCTGTCGACGGTGATCGCGATGACCCCCAGCACTCCGCCGTCCAGCCGGGACCGCCGACCCAGACCGGCGGGATCCACCATTTCGTAGGGGTTGTTGCTGATCAGGATCGCGGCCGGCCCCGCAATCGTCACCTCGATCATCCACCCGAGCCACGAGACGCGGCCCGCGCTGCCCGGAGAGCAGGTCCGGCAGCATCCGCAGCGTCGTGCCGCGCTTGTCGGCGCGGTACTCGGGACTCTGCACGATCTGCGCGTATGCGCCGAACGAGGCGTTGTTGACGAAGGTTCGGCCGCCGACCACACCGAGATCCACGGTGATCTCCACGCCGTCGGTGAGCGCGTCGAGGCCGGACTCAGGGTGATCGCGATCCAGGCCGAGATCCATCGCGAAGTGGTTGCGCGTGCCCGCAGAGATCACGAGGAACGGCAGGTCGTGCTCAGCGGCAATGCCCGCTACGAGCGCCTGCGTGCCGTCTCCGCCGGCGACTCCGAGCAGGTCGGCGCCCGTACTCACTGCGGCGCGGGTCAGCGCCGCGACGTCGACCTGGCCGGGGCCTTCGATGAGCGCCACGTCGGCGCCCAACGCGGCGGCCTTCGTCTGCAGGTCGAGCTTGGTGACCTTGCCGCCGCCGGACCGCGGATTCATGATCATCCACGGCCGGCGGGGTGGCGGCGTCGACCGTTCCGGCATGCCGGTGCGCGCTGCCCGCCTGCTCAGGGCAGCCCGCCCGGACGCGACCGACGCCGCGGCCAGGACGAGGACGACGACGATGTCGGCGACGAGGTCCCGATACAGGAAGATCGCCACCACCGTGACCGGCGCACCGAGGGCAAGCAGCGCGGCGAGCCAGCGGATTACGCCGCGCTTGCTCAGGAACCACCACAGGCCGGCAAGGGCGACCGCGAGGCCCACGACGCCGACGACGAGAATCCCGATGCTCTGGGCGCCGCCGACCAGCAGCGCCACGACCGCGGCAAATGCGAACAGGAAGGCCAGTCGAGCCAGCCAGCGCTGCGCCACGCCCACTCGATCGGACCCCTCGACCTCGGTCATCGTCCATTCCTGTCCTGTGCGTGTGGCCCGTCGTGGGGGCTGGCAGATACCTCGCCGGTCGCCACGTGGAACGCGTCGACCGCGGCGTCGACCGTCGGGAAGAAGTGCGTGGGGTCGATCGACCGGGTGAGCCCGTACCGCTCGATCTTGCGGCGAACGGGATCCTTGAGCTCCGCGAACACCAGGCTGATTCCCTGCGCATTCAACGCCTCGTCGAGATCCTCCAGCATGTCCGAGGCGGTGGTGTCCACGTCGGTGATCGGCTCGGCCGCGATCACGATCCAGCGTGGCGTCGGCTCGGACCTCGCCAATCGCCTGATGGAGTCACGGAACGACTTGGCGTTGGCGAAGATGAGTGGGGCGTCGAACCGGTAGATGATCAGGCCCGGCACGTTCGTACCGCCCGGGTAGGAGCGGACATCGTGGTATCCGGCAGCCTGCTCGACCCAGCGCAGTTCGGTCTGGTACGGCCACCACGCGTGTCGGAAGACGTTGAGGATGGACAACCCGACCGCGATCGCGATGCCGACCAGCACGCCGAGCAGCGCGACGCCGAGGAATGCGGCGATCGACAACAGGCACTCGGTCCGTCGCTGGCGCCACAGCCGAACTGTGCCCGGTATGTCGGCCAGCGACAGCGCAGCGGTGATCACGATCGCGGCGAGGGCCGGTTGTGGCAGGTCGCGGAACAGGCCGGGCACGAACACGATCATGACGATGATCAGCAAAGCACCGACCACGCCGGTCAGCTGGGTCTTCGCTCCGGACCGCTCGGCCACCGCCGTGCGCGACCCGCTGGTGCTCACCGGGAAGCCCTGGAACAGGCCGGCGGCGAGGTTCGCCGAGCCGATCCCGATCATCTCCTGGTTGCCGTGGATCTCCTGGCCGGAGCGGGCCGCGAACGACGACGCCGTGGAGATCGTGTCGGCGAGCGAGACGAGGGCAATGCCCAGTGCCCCGCCGATTACCGGGCCAAGATCGGAAACCGACACGCTGGGGATCGTGAACGGTGGGAAGCCCTTCGGCAGCGTGCCGACCAGGCTGACGCCATGCGCCGACAGGTCGAACGCGGCCGTCGCGGCGATGGAGAGCACCACCATCGCCAGCACGGCAGGAACCTTCGGCAGCCAGCGCTGAAGCACCAGAATCACCACGATCCCGCTGATGCCGACGGCCGCTGCGGCCGGCACCGCGTCTCCGTCGATCATTCCCTCGACGAAGCCCTTGAGCTCGCCCAGAAGATCGTCGGCGCTCACCTTGAATCCGAACAGCTTGGGTAGCTGGCCGATCAGAATGGTGATCGCCAGGCCGTTCATGTAGCCGATCATCGTTGGCTTGGACAGCAGGTCCGCGATGAAGCCGAGTTTCGCGACGGCGGCCAGGATCATGATGCCCCCGACCATGATGGCGAGCATCGACGCGATCGCGACGGCTTGCTCGGGATTGCCGCCGGCACCGACTATCGGCACGACGGTCGCGGCAATCATCGGCCCGAGCGAGGAATCCGGACCGAGGACGAGGATGCGCGACGGACCGAAGACGGCGTAACCGATCAGGCACATGATGGAGGTGTAGAGGCCGGTGATCGGCGGCAGGCCGGCGAGTTCGGCGTAAGCCATCCCCTGCGGCACCAGCAGCGTGGTCAGCACGACCCCGGCTACGACGTCCTTGGCGAGCCATTGACGGCGGTAGGTCGTCACTGCCCGCACGCCGGGCACCGCTTGAAAGACCGACACTGACACCTCCGCACTCCGGGGTATTCCTGGATGCGTGGTCACCACCGCGAGCGCCCGGCGCGGGCCGATCTCGTCAGCGCCCCCGACATCCCGGTACTTCGCGGGCAATGGCGGCTGACGTTAGTCGCGATTGCGTCCGTCGGCCAGCGTGTCGGCTGCCGGCCACCTGCTCACGCGTGCGGGCGACCTGCGGTTCCGGTTGCGTCTGCGGCCGCGGCGAGGACGGCTGGTGTGAGCGCCTCGGCGATCAGCGCGTAGCCCGGGCTGGACGGATGGAAGCGGTCGCTGGAGAACAGCGAGGCGTCGTTGGCGAACCTGCTCGACGTGTAACCGTCGATGTCCGCGACGCGTGCTCCGGCGGTGAGCGCCGCGCGAGTCTGGGCCTGGCGAAATGCCGCGCTGCCGGCCCGCACGAGTGCTCGGACCTGCACCGGCACCCACGGCACCACGCTGAGATCGGGCGCCGGTGCCACCACGACCTGGGCGTTCACGGCGCGCAACGCGCGGACCGCGGCGCCGAGGTCGGCCGCTGCCTGGGCCGGTGGCACGAGGCGGGTGAGGTCGTTGGCGCCGATGACGATGAGGGCGATGTCCGGAGGCTCGGACACCGCTTGCCGAACCTGGGCACCGAGTGCGTCGCTACGCGCACCCGGGACCGCGTAGACGCGCAACGTCGTCACGCAACCGGTGGTGCTCAGCCGCGCCGCAAGCCGGGCACCTGCGGTGTCGGACGGTCTGGTCGCACCCTGCCCGTACGCGATCGAGTCGCCCAGGACGGCGAGTGTCAACCTCATCGCCGCAAGGTTACTTCGCTGGGCCCGGGTCGCGCGCCGCCGAACCACTCATCGCCGGGTGGTTCAGGTGCACCACACCGTCGTGTGGTCTAGTCAGCCCCGTGACGCGGTGCGTTGTTCACCTGCCGGCTCGACGGTGGTGCCCGTCATCAACAGGTCAAGCTCCTGAACGCGGCCCCGCCGCGTGACGGCCGCGCGTCGGCTGCCGCTCCCGCTCCGCGCCGCGATCGCGAGCGCGGTGTTCAGCGGCCTGCCGTCCACCGTGCATTCAGTGGCCACGCACGCCGACGTGCTCGAGCCCACGCTCGCCGCCGGGTCGATGTTGCTGCCTCGGGAGCGACGCCAGCTCGCGCTACTGGCGGCCGGGGTCGTGGTGCACGGCGCGGTCTCGCTGGGGTGGTCAGTGGTGCTCACCGCCTGCCTGCCCCGTCGACACACCGTCCTCGCCGGTGCCGCGGCCGGGGTTGGCATTGCCGTGCTCGATCTGCGCATCGCTGCCGTTCGGTTCCCGCGCGTCGCCGCGCTGCACCGGCCCGCCCAGCTCGCCGATCACCTGGCGTTCGGCGCCGTGGTCGGACTGGTCGTAGCTCGGCATCGCGAAAATTGACGGTCGTAGCGGCGCCCCGTCAGAGCTGATCGCCGGCGACTCGCGCCCGACCCTGCGCGCGAGACGTTCCGCATCCTCGTCACTCGCGGGCGACTTCGATAGCTCGTGCGAGTCAGCGGGCACCTCCGGGCTGGGCGTGGCCGGGAACGGCACGCCGCGCGCGGAACAAGGCCTCCTGCGCGAGGCTCGCGACCTGAACACCGGACTCGGTGAACAACGATCCGGTGTACCAGCCGCGGCCACCGGCGACGCTGTGCGGGGTCATGTCGTTGAGCATCCACTGCGACACGTCGACGGGCCGGTGGAACCACACCGCATGGTCGAGGCTCGACGCGGACGAGTACTCCTTCGAGTCGAACGGTGACAGGCCATTCGAGATGTCCGACAGGTAGGTCAGGGCGCAGGCGTTGAGCACCGGATCGTCGGTGACGAGCTCGCTGCGCGCCCAGAACCGGGTCGGCAAGCGCGTGTTGCCGTACGGTTGCGCCAGTTCGCGACCTTCGAAGGAGAACAGGCGCGGAATGCGGTACGCCGAGCACTGATCGGGCGCTGGAACCGCCGGCATGACAGCGTGCTGCAGGTCCGCGCCACCTTCGCGGCGTTGGAACGAGGCAGCCATGTTGAAAATGATCTTTCCGCGTTGCAGTGCCACCGCCCGGCGCGCGCTGAACGAGCGCCCCTCGCGATCGCGGAACACCCGGTAGACCGTCGGGTAGGACGCATCGCCCGGGCGCAGGAAGTAGCCATGCAAGGAATGGGGGAAGAGATCGTCGCCGACTGTCATGGCCGCGGCCCGCAGTGCCTGCGCGGCGACCTGCCCGCCGTAGAGCGGAATGTGGTCATCGAAGACGAAGTTGGCGCGGTAGAGGTTGACTTCGATCGCCTCGAGGTCCAGCAGATCACGCAGCGTGCTTGCGGTGTCCTCCGGTGGCTGCCGCGCGGAGTCGCTCATCGTGGGCGCCGGCGCTCGAACCCCGCTGCCGGCCGCGGGGCCGCACCGTTCGGCATGATCATTGCGGGCCGAATCGACTCGACCAGGACCGGCTCGGTCACGACGCTCCTCGACTCGAGCGGCACGAAGACAACCCGGTTAGCCTAGTACGCCGATAGTGCGGCAGAGATGAGCGCATACGATGTCCGACGACGTCACGCCGACTCCTGGCGGATTTCCCTCCACACACGAGTGGGGCGAGGTGCGCGGGCACAGCGACCACGGAGGCGCCGAGTACGCGGAGCTGATCGATGCATTGCGCGAGTACCTCGACCGGGTAGCCGGTGCGCTGCCGGACGCGGCGACGATCCTTCGCATGTCCGGCACGCTGCGCGAATTCTCCGACACGCTGTCGACGATGGCGGTTCGCGAGCGCGATCAGGTCTTCGGTCACCGCCTCGACCTCGTGGGCCGCGGCCACGTGATGTTGCCCCCGTACGAGACGCTCGAGGGCGACGAGCAGTCGGTGCGCGGTCTGGTCAGGTTCGGCCGGTTCTACCTGGGCGGAAACGGGGCAGTCCACGGCGGTGCGATCCCACTGTTGTTCGACGAGGTGCTCGGCCGGTTGGCAACCGCCGGCGGGCGCAGCCCGGCGCGGACCGCGTTCTTGCATGTCAACTACCGCTCCATCACACCGATCGACACCGACCTGCAGGTCGAGGCTCGGGTCACGCGCGAAGAAGGCCGCAAGCTGTTCATCACGGGCGAATTACACAACGGTCGCACGTTGTGCGCCGATGCCGACGCCCTGTTCGTGCAACTCAGGCCGGGCCAGCCGTAGTGCCGCGGTAACCAGGTCTGACAGGGGCCGCCGCGCAGGTCCTTACCCCGGCGGCCACACCGGGTGTGGACGGATCGCATCGCGCGAGAAGGAATACGCTGACTCAGACATGCAGATAGTGCCGCGACTCGCATGGCGCCGCCGGTGACCGGCGAGACACCGGGACTTCGCGACCCGGCGCCGCAGGCAGACAGTGCGCTGTTCCGAGTGCGGTACGAGCTGAGGAGTCCTGATGGTTGACGCAGTGGTGGTATCGGTCGCGCGGTCGCCCATCGGCCGTGCGGGCAAGGGATCGCTCACCGTGATGCGGCCGGACGACCTGGCCGCCCAGATGGTACGGGCCGCGCTGGACAAGGTGCCGGCGCTGGATCCGCACGACGTCGGCGATCTGATGATCGGTTGCGGCCAGCCGGCCGGGGAGGCCGGCGACAACGTCGCGCGCACGGTTGCGGTGCAACTTGGGTACGACTTCATGCCCGCGACGACGGTCAATCGGTACTGCTCGTCGTCGCTGCAGACGACCCGGATGGCCTTCCACGCGATCAAGGCCGGCGAGGGCGAGGTGTACATCTCAGCCGGTGTCGAGACCGTGTCCCGATTCGGTCGCGGCACCGCAGACGGCTGGCCGGACACGCACAACCCCATCTACGCCGACGCGGAGCAGCGCTCGGCGAAGCTTGCCGAATCGGGCACGGCCGAGTGGCACGACCCGCGCGCCGACGGGCTGCTGCCCGACATCTACATCAAGATGGGGCAGACGGCGGAGAACCTCGCCCTGGTCAAGGACGTCAGCCGCGAGGACATGGACCGCTTCGGCGTCCGGTCGCAGAACCTGGCCGAGCAGGCGATCGCCAACGGCTTCTGGGCCCGCGACATCACGCCGGTCACGCTGCCCGACGGCACCGTCGTTTCCACCGACGACGGGCCGCGGGCCGGCGTCACCTACGAGGGGGTGTCCGCCCTCAAGCCGGTGTTCCGCCCCGATGGACGGGTCACCGCAGGCAACTGCTGCCCGCTGAACGACGGCGCCGCCGCGGTGGTGATCATGAGCGACCGCAAGGCGGCCGATCTCGGGCTGACTCCTCTCGCCCGGATTCTCGCGACCGGTGTGAGTGGGCTCTCGCCGGAGATCATGGGCTACGGCCCGGTGGAGGCGTCGCGGCAGGCACTGGCACGCGCGCAGCTGCAGATCGGCGACATCGACCTCGTCGAGATCAACGAGGCGTTCGCGGCGCAGGTGATCCCGTCCTATCGGGATCTGGGCATCGACCTCGACCGACTCAACGTCAACGGGGGCGCCATCGCCGTCGGCCACCCGTTCGGCATGACCGGTGCGCGGCTCACGTCCACGCTGATCAACTCGTTGCAGTTCCACGATGCGCAGTTCGGGCTCGAGACGATGTGCGTCGGCGGCGGGCAGGGCATGGCCATGATCCTCGAACGTCTGTCGTGACCTTTGATGACCGACCGTCGGCCCATCGACCCGGTCGATCACGTCCTGCTCAAGCAGGAAACGGACCCGCGGCGTCGATCGATGATCACCCTTGTCCTGCTGCTCGACGAGGCCCCTGACTGGGATCGTTTCGTGGACCGGCTGCGCCGGACTGCGGTGAGCGAGCCGCGCCTGAGCCAGCGTCTGGTGCATCCTTGGACGGGCTTCGGCCCGCCGGAGTGGGCGGTCGATCCCGACTTCGACATCCTGCGGCATGTCGGTCGGAGCACGCTCGCCGGGGCCGGGGGGCTGCGGCAGTTGCTCGAGCTAGTCGAGAGTTGGGGTGACCTCGCGCTCGATCCGAGCCGGCCGCTGTGGCAGGCGACCCTGGTGGACGGCGCCACGATCGGTGCGGCGCTGGTCGCGCGGATGTCGCACGTGCTCACCGACGGGTTGGCCGGAATGCAACTGCTCGCCGGACTGGTCGACAGTGGCGTCGGCGAGGCGGCGGCGGGCCCGGATGACGCGAGCACCGCGGCGGTGCCGGGCACGGCGGCGACCAGGTCCGCCCGGCCGCTGACCGGGGCGCGGCTGTCCGCCGAGCGGATGGTGCGGGGCCCGGCACGTCTGCAGCTTGCCGGTTGGCGTAACTCGATCGGGCTGATGCGGGCGACCTCCGACGTGCTGAGCGACCCGAAGGCGCGCGTCGGGCAGGCGGCAAGCTATGCGCGCTCCTTGAGTCGGATGGTCCTTCCGACCACGACGGCGAGTTCGCCCGCGATGCGCGAGCGCAGCAACCATCGGCGATACCTGCTCCTCGAGGTGTCGGCTCTCGAGCTGCGCAGGGCGGCGCGCCGTGCCGGCGGCTCGCTCAACGACGGCTATCTCGCGGCCGTAGTGGGGGGCCTGCGCCGTTACCACGAGGCGCACGGCCTGCAGGTCGACGAGGTGCCGTTCGCGATCCCGGTCAGTACCCGGGGGCGGCGCTCCGACGACGCCAGCGGGGACGCCGGCAACCGCTTCGCCGCTGTCCGCTTCGCCGCGCCCACCGGCATCGTGGATCCAACCGAGCGGATCCGCCGGATCACCGAGACGGTGAAGTCCGCACGTGCGGAGCCGGCGCTCGACGCCCTGACGACGTTCGCACCGGCGCTCGCCGCGCTGCCGGCGCGGCTGCTGGGTCTGGCCGGCCTCGTACAAGATCATCTTGACATGCAGGCCAGCTATGTCCCGGGTCCGCCGGTACCAGTCCGTCTGGTCGGCTCGACGGTGACTTCGATGTTCGCCTTCGGGCCGCTGCCGGGGCCGGCCGCGATGTCGGTGCTGCTCACCTACGTCGGCGTCGCGCGCATCGGGTTCACCGTCGACAGCGCAGCCATTGCGGACCTCGACGTTTTCGAGCAGGCGATGACCGAGGGTTTCGCCGAAGTGCTCGCGTTGGCCGAGCCGGTGGATCGCCGGACCCCCACGGATCAGGTGACGTGAACGCAACGGCGGTCGGGTACCTACGCTGGTCCGCGTGACGCTGTTCGATGCGCAGACCGAGCGGGCGGCATCGGCTGTCGTCGACTACGACCCGGGCGCGCCTCTGGCCGCGCGGATGCGCCCGCGCACACTGGACGAGGTCGTCGGCCAGGAGCACCTGCTCGCACCGGGCTCGCCGTTGCGCCGGCTGGTCGAAGGCGACGCGCCGATGTCGCTGATCCTTTTCGGACCGCCCGGCACCGGCAAGACCACCCTCGCGCTGATCGTCAGCTCGGCGACGAATCGGCGCTTCGAGCAGCTATCCGCGCTCAACGCCGGGGTGAAGGACGTGCGTGAGGTGATCGCCCGCGCGAAGGCCGAGCTCACGCACAACGGGCGGCCGACGGTGCTGTTCATCGACGAGATCCACCGCTTCTCCAAGAACCAGCAGGACTCGTTGCTGGCCGCGGTCGAGGCGCGGCACGTCACCCTCGTGGCCGCGACGACGGAGAACCCGTTCTTCTCGATCGTCTCGCCGCTGCTCTCGCGCAGCCTGCTGCTCACCCTGCAGCCGCTGGACGAGCGCGCCGTCGAGGAAGTTGTGGACCGGGCGCTGCGCGACGAGCGCGGTCTGGCCGGTGCGGTCACGCTCGACGACAAGGCCCGTGCGCACCTGTTGCGACTGTCCGGCGGCGACGCCCGGCGGGCACTGACCGCGTTGGAAGCCGCGGCCGGCACGGTCGTCGCCGAAGGACGGCAGGCCGTCGATCTTGCGACGCTCGAGCAGGCTGTCGACAGCGCGGCCGTTCGCTACGACCGCGACGGCGACCAGCACTACGACGTCATCAGCGCGTTCATCAAGTCCATTCGCGGATCGGACGCCGACGCAGCTGTGCACTACCTGGCCCGGATGCTCGAGGCGGGGGAGGATCCGCGCTTCATCGCCCGGCGCCTGGTGGTGCACGCCTCCGAGGACATCGGGCTCGCCGACCCGACCGCACTGCTCGCCGCGACCGCCGCCGCACAGGCCGTACAGCTGATCGGTCTACCCGAGGCGCGGATCAATCTGGCGCACGCCACCATCCACCTCGCGCTCGCCCCGAAGTCGAACGCCGTGGTGCGCGCGATCGACGCGGCTCAGGCCGATGTGCGCAACGGCCTGGCCGGCGCGGTGCCACCGGCACTGCGCGACTCGCATTATCCGGGGGCCGGCGAGGTCGGCGCAGGGCAACGCTACGTCTACCCGCCGGACACACCGGACGGCGTCGTGCACCAGCAGTACCCGCCGGACGAGCTCGTCGGGCGCGATTACTACGCACCGTCCGCACGCGGGGCCGAGCATGCGATCCGCGAGCGGGTCGCCCGATTGCGGAGCATCATCCGCGGGCGCGGGTCGCGCGGCGCCGGCAGTCCGGAATGACCCGATAGGGTCCTCCCAACACGAAGCGCCGAACAATCCACTCGCTCAGGAGGCCCGATGTCCGGAGGCGAAATCGCCGCTCTGATCGCGGCGGGCGCTTTCGTGCTGCTCGTTTTGCTGCTCGCCGTCCCGTTGCTCAAGCTCGGCCGCACGCTGGACGAGGCCACGCTCACGTTGCGGCAGACACACGAGGGCGTCGGACCGCTGCTCGTCGACGCACACAGCACGGTGGAGGCGGTGAACACTCAGCTGGTGCATGTCGAGGGCATCGCGCGGAACGTCAACTCGATGACGACGAACGTCGCGGCGCTCACCTCGGTCGTGTCGAGCACGCTCGGCAGCCCGATGATCAAGGCTGCGGCGTTCACCTACGGCGTCCGCAAGACCGTCTCCGACCGGCGCGACGCCGACGCCGTGAAGGTGGCGCGCCGCCGGCACCGCTCGGATCGCCGGGCCGTGCGGGGCAGGGCCTGATGCGCAGGCTGTTCTGGCTGGTGATGGGCATCACCATCGGGGCGCTGGTCGTGCGCAAGGTGTCCAGAGCCGTCGAGCGATTGACCCCTCGGAGCATCGCGACGGGGATCGGCGAAGGGTTGGCCGAAATCGCTGATGCCGTCGGCGATTTCGCCGCCGACGTCCGCGCGGCCATGAGCGAGCGCGAAGCTCAGCTGCGCGAGAGCACGGGCATGGACGGCATCCTGGGCAAAGACCCGGACGAGGCGCCGCCACCCGTGTCATAGCGCAGTCAAACTTCGCGCCCGGCGCGCGCCGGCGCCCACGCGTGCAGGAAGATCGGCGCCGCGGCACGTCTGGCAGAGTGGCTTTGTGAGATCTGCGGAGATCCGGGCGCGCTTCCTCGGCCATTTCCAGCGCAACGGGCACACCATCGTGCCCAGCGCACCGCTGCCCTTCGACGATCCCAACCTGCTGTTCGTCAACGCCGGCATGGTGCAGTTCGTGCCCTACTTCGTCGGCCAGCAGAGCGCGCCCTGGGCCCGGGCGACGAGCATTCAGAAGTGCATCCGCACGCAGGACATCGAGGAAGTCGGCAAGACCACCCGGCACAACACGTTCTTCCAGATGAACGGGAACTTCAGCTTCGGCGACTACTTCAAGCAGGGTGCCATCGAGTTGGCCTGGCAGCTGTCGGTCAACCCGCTCGATGCCGGCGGCTTCGGTCTCGACCCGGAACGGATCTGGGCCACCGTCTACCTCGACGACGACGAGGCCATCGACATCTGGCACAACGTCGTCGGCCTGCCGCTGGAGCGCATCGTGCGCAAGGGCATGGACGACAACTTCTGGTCCATGGGTATCGCCGGGCCGTGCGGGCCGTGCAGTGAGCTGTACTACGACCGCGGGCGCGACTACGGGGCGGCGGGCGGCCCGGCGGTCGACGAGGACCGTTACATGGAGTATTGGAACCTCGTCTTCATGCAGAACGAGCGGGGCGCGCAGACCGGCCCCGGGAAGTCCGACTTTCCGATCCTCGGCGAGCTGCCGCGCAAGAACATCGACACCGGCATGGGCATGGAACGGATGGCCACGCTGCTGCAGGGCGTCGACAACCTCTACGAGATCGACGAGACGCGCCCGGTGCTCGAGCACGCGGCGCACCTGGCCGGCAAGACCTACGGCGCCCACTCCGGGCACGCGGCCAGCGAGTCGCACCCCGACGACGTGCGGCTGCGCGTCGTGGCCGACCACGTCCGCACCGCGTTGATGCTCATCGGCGACGGCGTCACCCCGTCCAACGAGGGCCGCGGTTACGTCCTGCGCCGCATTGTGCGCCGCGCCGTGCGAGCGATGCGCCTGCTCGGTGTGCACGAGCCGGTACTGCCCCACCTGCTGCCGGTGTCCCGCGATTGCATGGCGCCGTCCTATCCGGAGCTGGCCAGCGACTTCGAGCGCATCTCCACCTACGCCTATGCCGAGGAGGACGCGTTCCTGCACACCCTGCGCGCGGGCACGACACTGTTCGACACCGCGGTGACCACGACCCGCGCGGCAGGCCGCACCCAGCTGCCCGGCTCGAGCGCGTTCCAGCTGCACGACACATTCGGCTTCCCCATCGAGCTCACCCTCGAGATGGCGGCCGAGCAGGGCATCAGCGTCGACGAGACGGGCTTTCGTCGGCTGATGGCCGAGCAGCGGGCCCGAGCCAAGGCCGACGCGCAGGCGAAGAAAACCGCCCACGCCGACCTGTCGCTGTACCGCGCCGCCCGCGACAGCTCGGCCGCCACGATCTTCACCGGCTACGTCGAGGTGGTCCGCGAGGCCGTCGTCACGTCCATCATCGGCACCGACGGGCTGGTCGCGGCCGCGGTTGAGGGCGACGACGTCGAGGTCGTCCTCGACTCCACCCCATTCTACGCCGAAGGCGGTGGTCAGCAGCCGGACTGGGGCCGCATTCTCGTCAACGCCAACGGCCGCGCGGCCGACCTCACCGTCGTCGACGTGCAGGAGCCGATTCCCGGACTCATCACCCACCGCGTGACCGTGCTGTCGGGACAGGTGCGCCCGGGTGACCCGGTGCTTGCGCAGGTCGATCCGGCGCGGCGCGTGTCGGTGTCGCGCAGCCACTCGGCCACGCACCTGTTGCACTCCGCGCTGCGTCGCTCGCTCGGTGACAGCGCTGCGCAGGCCGGCTCGCTCAATGCACCCGGACGGCTGCGATTCGACTTCAAGACGCCGTCCGCCGTCCCGCGCAGCGTGCTCACCGATGTTGAGCAGGAGATCAACGAGGTGCTCCTGCGTGATCTCGAGGTGCGCTGGTTCGTCACCGACCAGACGCAGGCGCGCCGCCTGGGCGCGATCGCCATGTTCGGCGAGAAGTACGGCGACGAGGTCCGCGTCGTCGAGATCGGCGACTACTCCCGCGAGCTGTGCGGTGGCACGCACGTGCCGCGCAGCTCGGTGATCGGGATGGTCAAACTGCTCAACGAGGCGTCGATCGGGTCCGGCGTGCGCCGGGTAGAGGCCCTGGTCGGCCTGGACGCCTTCCGCTTCCTCGCCCGCGAGCATGTGCTCGTGTCCCAGCTGGCGGATGAGTTCAAGACGCCGCCCGACGAGCTGCCGGAGCGCATCGGCGCAGTCTTGGAGCGACTGAAGAGCGCCGAGCGCGAACTCGGCCGGTTGCGGGCGGCGCAGGTGCTCGCGGGCGCCGCATCGCTTGCCGCGGGCGCGCAACAGGTCGGTCCGGTGTGGTGCGTCACCGCGCGGGCCCCGGACGGCGTCGCCGGAAGCGACCTGCGCGCCTTGGCGGTGGACGTGCGCAGTCGGCTCCGGCCGGCCGAGCCCGGCCTCGTGCTGCTCGCCTCGGCCGCTGCGGACGGCGGTGTCGCCTTCGTCGCCGCGGTGAACGAGGCGGGTCAGGAGCACGGCCTCAAGGCTGGGGAGCTCGTGCGGACGTTCGCCCCCGCACTCGGTGCCCGCGGGGGCGGCAAGGCCGATCTCGCCCAGGGCGCGGGTGGCGACGTAGGCAGGCTGGATGCGGCCTTCGCCGCGGTACGTGCGGAGCTGGCCGCGTCGCCATGACCGGCGACCGCGCACGCGGCGAGTTCGTGCCGGATCCCGGGCAGCCTGCGTTAGGTACACCGGCGCAGCCGGGTATTTGGTTCGGCGTGGATGTCGGCACGGTCCGAGTCGGGGTTGCGCACAGCGATCCGCGCGGGGTGCTCGCCGTGCCGCTGGCGACGCTGCGGCGGGACACACGCACCGACGCGGACATCGGTGAGCTGGCCGCCTTGATGGATGAATACGAGGCGGTCGGCGTGGTCGTCGGACTCCCGCGCACCCTGTCCGGACATGAAGGGCGATCGGCACAAATGGCCAGGTCGTACGGCCTGGCGCTCGCCGCCCGGATCGACCCGAAACCTGTGGACTACGTGGATGAGCGGCTCACCACGGTGTCAGCACAGCGTAAACTGCGCGAGGGCGGGGTCCGAGGACCGGCCGGGCGTGGCGTCATCGATCAGCTCGCCGCCGTGGAATTGTTGCAGCAGTGGTTGGAGCTGCGCCGCGGCTGACCGTCGGCACAGTGCGAACCGCACGACGGACTGAGCAGAGAGGCGGCGGCGTGACGCAGCGCGAAGGCGGACCGGCCGCGGACCCGCATGGCGGCCTGTTCCTCCTGGGCCCGCAGGACCACCCCGACCTGCACGACAGTCCCGAACTGCCTGACTTTCACGACCCGCACGACAGCGGATACCTGCTCGACGACTACGACACCGTCGAGGCAGATGTGGGCCGGCGGGCCGGCGGTCGGGCCACCCGCGGAGGACACTCTGGCGGGCACGCGAGCAAACGCCGTCGCCGTAACCGTGGCCTGGTCGCGGTTCTCGCTGCCCTGTTCATCGTGGTCGCCGCCGTCGGCGTCTACCTCGTCGTCAGCCCGATCTACCGGTACCTGAACCCCGACGACTATGCCGGATCCGGCACCGGGACGGTGATCGTCACCGTGCACGCCGACGACGGCGCGACGCAGATCGGGACCGAGCTGCACGATCGTGGCGTCGTGGCGAGCGTGCGTGCGTTCACGAACGCCGCGGCGGACGACGACAGGTCGACGACGATCCAGCCGGGGTCCTATCGGCTGCGCAAACACATGTCCGCCAGCTCCGCGCTGACCCTGCTGCTGGAGCCCAGCAGCCGGCTGAACAACGACGTGCTCGTGCCCGAGGGTGCAACCACATTCGACGTCACCGCCGCGCTGACCACACCGCAATGCAGTGCCAGCTCGGCACAATCGACACGATGTGGACCGGGCCTGCCCGCGGCCGATGTCGCGAGGGCACTGAAGGACGTGAAGGCGCTCGGGGTCCCGACGGAGTACACCATCAACGGCACGACACCGACCTCGGTCGAGGGCTTCCTGTTCCCGGCGACCTATCCGATCGCGGGCAACTCGACGGCAGTCGAGGCATTGCAGCAGATGGTGAACAACTTCACCGAGAACGCGCGCCAAACCAACTTCACCTCGGCGGCGAAGGCGCTGCACATCACCCCGTACCAGCAGTTGATCATCGCCTCGATCGCGCAGGGCGAAGCCAAGTTCGCCGACGACTATCCGAAGGTCGCCCGGGTGATCTTGAACCGGCTCGCGGTCCACAAACCGCTGCAGATCGACGCGACGAGCGTGTACGGCGCCAAGCTGAAGGGCCTCGACCCACGCAAGGTGATCTATCACCAGCTGGATTCGCCGTACAACACGTACCTGTACTCGGGGCTCCCGCCGACGCCGATCGGCAATCCGGGCACCGAGGCAATGGACGGTGTGACCAAGCCGACCCCCGGCAAGTGGATGTTCTACGTGAACGGCGACGCCGAGGGCCACCTCGCCTTCTTCACCAGCGAGGCCGAGTTCGTCAAGGCCGCCGCGAAGTGCCGCGCGCACCACTGGGGCTGCGGGTAAGCGATGCCGGCGCGCCAGGCCGCCGTCCTCGGCCGCCCGATCGAGCATTCGCTCTCACCGGTGCTGCATCGCGCGGCGTACGCCGCACTCGGCCTGGACTGGACCTACACGACGATCGATTGCGGCGTTGCGGAGCTGCCGGCCCGCCTGGCCGAACGTGTCGACTGGGCCGGCTTCTCGGCGACGATGCCGCTCAAGCACGCGCTGCTCGACGTGGCGGCACACCTGCGACCGGTGGCGCGAGCCGTCGGCGCGGCGAACACGCTGCTCCCGGCCGCGGACGGGTGGATCGCGGACAACACCGACGTTGCCGGGATCATGGCCGCGCTCGCCGAGCACGCGGTGGCGCCGCGGTCGGCGACCGTGCTGGGCGCCGGCGGCACCGCGCAGGCGACGCTCGCGGCACTCGCCGCCCTCGGGCTGGACTCCTGCACCATGCTGGTGCGCGAGCCGACCCGCGCAACGCGGGCGCTGGACACTGCTGCGCGCGTCGGCATGCGAGTCACCCTGCAGCGGCTGGATCGCGCCGCGTCGGCCCTGGACGCCGATTTGGACGCCGATCTGGTCGTCTCGACGCTGCCTGCGGGCGTCGCGGACCCGCTCGCCGCACGGTCGTGGCGGCGGGGCCAGACGGTGTTGGACGTGGTCTACGCGGGTTGGCCGTCGCTGCTCGCGGACGCTGCCCGTAACGCGGGGGCCACGGTGGTCGGCGGGGCGCTGCTGCTGCTGCACCAGGCGGCGGCCCAGGTGTCGTTGATGACCGGCCAGGACGCACCGGTGGCTGACATGCGCGCTGCGCTGGCTGCTGCACTGCCCGACTGTGGTGTCTGACTGCGGTGTGGTGTCTGTCGGGCCCCGCTCAGGGGCACTTAGGCTTGCCGCCATGGCAGGCGGGACGACGCGACGCGCGATCGTCCGGCTGGCGCTCGGGGCCGAGCCGGCACCCGCACCCGACTACCTCGCCGTAGAAGCGCCGCTCGTGCTCGCCCTCGGGGGGCAGCACATTGCCACGCTGATGCGTACTCCGGGCAACGACCTGGAACTGGCCGCCGGTTGGCTCGTCGTGGAGTCCGGCGTCCGTGAGCCCGACGACATCGCCACCTTGCGCGCCTGTCGTGAGGACGACACCGACCGCGTGCACATCACGCTGCAGGACGGCGTCCGGCCGCCGCGGCCACGGGCGTTCGTGACTTCGGCGGCGTGTGGCGTGTGCAGTGCGGACGTGCTCGATCTGCGCCCGTCGGCGACGAGCGCACCGCGCACCGGTGGGTGGACGGTGTCGCGCGAGACGCTGTCCGGGTTGCCCGCCGCACTGCGCGCCGGTCAGCGCACGTTCGACCGCACCGGTGCCGTCCATGCCGCCGCGCTGGCGGCGCACAGCGGTTCGGTCTCGCTTGTCTTCGAAGACGTCGGGCGCCACAACGCCGTCGACAAGTCCGTCGGCGCGGCGCTGTTCGCCGGCGAACTGCCGGCACAGAACCGGCTGCTCGTCGTCAGCGGACGCGTGTCCTTCGAGATCGTGCAGAAGGCGGTCACCGCCGGCGCGGCCGGGATCGTCGCGGTGTCGGCGCCGTCCAGCCTTGCTGTCGACCTCGCGCGCGAGTACGGCCTGGTGCTGGCCGGCCTGGTGCGCGACGGTCGGCTCAACGTGTACGCCGGCGCCGACGCGGTCACCTGACCCTCGAGACGACGTGGTCCGCGCCGCGGTTGTCCGCCGTCCCCGGCGCGGTCACCAGTCAGGTCGGTGGGTCGCCGGCTGCCGCCTGCGCGGCCGCGAGGTGCTGGGCGAGTGCGGCGCACGCGGCGACCGCCTCGGCACCACCGCCGCGCAAACCGGCCGCATAGCCGACGAGAAACGTCGTCAGTGGCGCCGCCGGTCGCGCCACGCCGTGTGCCGCGTCGCGTGCCACATCGAGCAGCAACGTCCGATCGACGTCCGTCGCGTCGATCCCGAGCGCCGCCGAGAGATCAACCACCCACTGCGCCAGCAGATCCGCCATCAGCTCCTCCATCCGGTTGACCGTCGAGCGTGCGGGCGAGCGCGAGGTCCTGCCAGGTGTCGCAGTCGCGGCCCCACCCGTCGCCGTCCGCGACGGCGACGGTCGCGACGCCGGCCACCAGCGCACGCATCGATCGGCCGGCCGGCGCGCCGAGGGCGGCCAACGCGGTGAGCAGCGAGCACCGTCGCCAGGCGGCCGCCAGGTAGTTCAGCCGCCCGGCCCGGTCGCACAGGCACGCCGTCCCGTCCACCGGCACGGCGCTGAGCAGCATCGGCACCGCGGGTGCAATGCCGGGCAGGTCCGCAGCGAGCAGGAGTACCACATCGGCTGAGGTGCGCGGCACTCCGGCGGCGAGCGCGGCCACCGGGCCGCCGCCCGCCGGGTCCTCGCGGCACCAGGTCACCGACCGGTGGACCGGCTGCCGCGGCCCGACCACGACGACGCGCCCACTGTCCGGCACCGCAGCCACCACGCGGTCGAGGAGCGTGACTGTGCCGATCCGCAGCTGTGGCTTGGCGACGCCACCCAACCGGCGCGCCGCACCACCGGCGAGCACGATCGCGTCATACACAGGCCCGACGGTAGTCACCCGCGGCGCCGTAGGCTCGGCGCCCATGTCTGCTGCCCTCGGCGCTTTGGGCGCCCTCGTCGTCGCGGCCGGCTGCACCGCGCTTGCGCCGTATCTGGCCCGACTCACGCGCAGCGTCCCGGACCGGAGCAACCGGCGGTGGTGGCGCGGTGAGCGGGCGGAGCCGCCGCGGGTCGCGGCGGTGGTGCTCGTCGGAGTGTTGTTCGGCGGCCTCGCCGGCGCGGCGGCGGGATGGAGCGCGCTGCTGCCCGCGTTCGCCGCCCTGGCTGTCGCGGCCACGCCGTTGTCGGTGGTCGACTGGGAGCACCACCGGCTGCCCGATCGCCTGGTCGTCCCGGCTGCGATCGCCGGCGCACTGCTGCTGACGCTGGCCGCCGGGGCGCGCAGTGACTGGTCGGCCCTGGCGCGCGCCGGCGCGGCTGCCGTGGCCGTCCTTGCGGTGCTGCTCACGCTCAACCTCGGTTCACCGCGTGGGTTCGGGGTCGGCGACGTGAAAGTCGGTGCCCTCCTCGGCGGCTATCTCGGCTGGTTCGGCTGGGCGTACGTGTTCTGGGGGCTGTTCGCGGGCTTCGTCCTCGGTGCGGCGGTCGCGCTGACGCTCGTCGCCGCGCGGCGCGCGACGATGAGCAGCCCCGTCGCCTTCGGTCCGATGCTCGTGCTGGGCGCGCTCGCGGTGCTCGCCGTGCCGCGGCTGCACCCGTCCGGCTGAGTGGCACAACCGGTCAGCCGGCTGATCGGGCATAGGCGATCGGCTGGTTCTGACAGACTCGGCCCGTGCTGCGATGGATCACCGCCGGCGAGTCGCACGGCCCCGCCCTGGTCGCCGTGCTCGACGGACTGCCGGCCGGCGTCGCCATCACCACCGCCCAGATCGCGAGCGACCTGGCCCGCCGCCGCCTCGGGTACGGCCGGGGCGCCCGGATGAAATTCGAACAGGACGAGGTCGAGCTGACCGGCGGGGTGCGGCACGGGCGCACGATGGGCGGCCCGGTGGCCGTTCGGGTGGGCAACTCGGAGTGGCCGAAGTGGGAAACGGTCATGTCGGCCGATCCGGTCGACGCCGGCCTGCTCGCCGAGCAGGCGCGCAACGCCCCGCTCACCCGCCCGCGCCCCGGACACGCCGATCTGACCGGTATGCAGAAGTACGACGTCGACGACGCGCGGCCGATCCTGGAGCGCGCCAGCGCCCGCGAGACCGCCGCCCGCGTCGCCCTTGGTTCGGTGGCCAAAGCGTTCCTGCGTCAGGTCGCCGACGTCGACGTGCTGAGCCACGTCGTGTCCATCGGCACGGTCACCGCACCGCCCGCGGTGCTGCCGGGTCCGGCCGATGCGGCACGCGTCGACGAGTCGGAGGTCCGCTGCTTCGACCCGGTGGCGAGCGCGGCGATGATCGCCGAGATCGACGAGACGCGTCGGGCCGGCGACACCCTCGGCGGCGTCGTCGAGGTGCTGGCCTATGGCCTGCCGCCCGGCCTGGGCAGCCACACGCACGGCGATCGTCGCCTCGACGCGCGGCTCGCCGCCGCCGTGATGGGCATCCAGGCGATCAAGGGCGTCGAGCTCGGCGACGGGTTCGAGCTCGCCCGTATCCGGGGCTCGCAGGCCCAGGACGAGATCGTCCGCGCGGACGGGGTGATCCGCCGCATGTCCGGGCGATCGGGTGGCACCGAGGGCGGCATGACGACGGGCGAAGTGCTGCGGGTACGGGCGGCGATGAAGCCGATCTCGACCATCCCGCGAGCGTTGCGGACCGTCGACACGCAGACCGGGGAGCCCGCGGTGGCCATCAACCAGCGCTCGGACGTGTGCGCCGTTCCCGCGGCAGGGGTGGTGGCGGAGGCGATGGTCGCCCTCGTGCTCGCCGAAGCAGTGCTCGACAAGTTCGGTGGCGACTCGGTGTCCGAGACGCGGCGAAACCGCGATGGCTATGTGCAGCGACTCGTCGAGCGTGGCCTGGCAGCGGCGACGCAGGTCAGGACATGAGTCCCCGGGTCGTGCTCGTCGGCCTGCCGGGCGCGGGCAAGAGCACCAGCGGACGCCGGCTCGCCAAGATCCTTGCCGTGCCGTTCGCCGATTCGGATGAACTCATCGAGATCGCAGAGGGCCGCAACGTGCGCACGATCTTCGCCGAATCGGGGGAGTCAGCGTTCCGGGACGCCGAGTCCCGTGCGATCCTCGCCGCGCTCGGCGACTTCGCCGGTGTGCTCGCCCTCGGCGGCGGCGCGCTGACGACACCGGCCACCCGTGCCGGCATCGCCGCGTCGGGCGTGCCGGTCGTGGTTCTGCGCGCCCGGCTCGAGACGCTCCTCGCGCGAGTCGGGGACGGGTCGACGAGACCGCTGCTCGCCGGCGGCCCGGCGGATCGGCTCGCCGAACTGGATCGCGAGCGCGGCGAGCTGTACCGGCGGCTGGCCGCGTTCACGGTCGACACCGACGGCCGCACGCCCGGACAGGTGGCTGCCACCGTCGCGGCACGGCTGCACCAACGGCAGATCCACGCGACGTGAACAGCACCCGGATCGAGGTGTCCGGCGCCCGGCCCTACCCGGTGCTGGTCGGCCGGGACCTGCTCGGCGAACTTCCCGCCCTGGTCGGTGACGCAGTGCGGGTGGCGATCATCCACCAGCCGCGGCTGCGCGGCGTCGCCGAACTGGCGCGTGACGAGTTGCGCGCCGCCGAGGTCGAAACCCACCTGCTCGCCGTGCCCGACGGGGAGGACGCCAAGCAGCTCGCGGTCGCAGGTCGGTGCTGGGACGCGCTCGGCGAGCTCGGGTTCACCCGTTCGGACGCGATCATCGGCCTGGGCGGCGGAGCGGCGACCGACCTCGCGGGCTGGGTGGCCGCCGCCTGGCTGCGCGGGGTGCGGGTCGTCCACGTGGCCACCACGCTCGCCGCAATGGTGGACGCCGCGGTGGGCGGCAAGACCGGCATCAACACGGCACGTGGCAAGAACCTGGTCGGCGCCTTCCACCCGCCGGTCGGCGTCCTGTGCGACCTGCCGTTGCTGGCGACCCTGTCCGGCGAGGACTACGTCGCCGGGCTGGCCGAGGTCGTCAAGTGTGGATTCATCGCCGACCCGGCCATCCTGGAGCTGATCGAGCGCGACCCGGCCGCGGCGGCCATGGCGGGCAGTTCGGTCGAGCGGGAGCTGGTCGAGCGTTCGGTGCGGGTCAAGGCCGACGTCGTGGGCGCCGATCTCACCGAGCAGGGGCTGCGCGAGGTCCTCAACTACGGCCATACGCTCGGGCACGCGATCGAGCGCGCGGAGGGATACCGTTGGCGGCACGGCGCCGCGGTGTCGGTGGGGCTCGTCTTCGCCGCGGCGTTGGGTCGCCGACTCGACCGGCTCGACCGCCCCACCGCGGATCGGCACCGGGCGATCCTCGAGGCGTTGGGCCTGCCCACCTCGTACCCGGCCGCCGCGTTCCCGGAGCTGCTGGCGACCATGCGCGTGGACAAGAAGGCGCGCGGGAACCGGTTACGCTTCGTTGTCCTCGACGGGCTGGCCCGGCCGGTGTCGGTCGAGGTCTCCGACCCCGCCGTCCTGGCGGGCGCCTACGCGGAGGTGAGCAGGTGAGGGTACTCGTCCTCAACGGCCCGAATCTGGGTCGTCTCGGCACCCGCCAGCCCGACGTGTACGGCACCACCACCTACGCCGAACTGCGGGAGCTGTGCGTGCGTGCCGGGGCCGAACTCGGGCTCGAAGTCGAGGTGCGGCAGACCGAGCACGAGGGGCAGTTGCTCGGCTGGCTGCACGAGGCCGCCGACGCCGGCACGCCCGTCGTCCTCAACGCCGGGGCGTTCACGCACACCTCGCTCGCGTTGGCCGACGCGAGCGCCATGCTCAGCGCGCCGCTCGTCGAGGTGCACCTGAGCAACGTGTTCAAGCGCGAGCCGGTGCGGCACTCGAGTGTCGTGTCGCCGCACGCCGCCGGGGTAATCGTGGGGCTCGGCCTGGAGGGGTACGTGCTGGCACTGTCCTGGCTGTCCTCGACCCTCGGCGCAACACCGTGAACCGGACCTGGACGGCGGTGCGGCACGTGAGCGGGGCGCCCCCCGCCCCGAGCACGGATCGCGGGCCGCGCCAGACGCACCGACGGGAGTTCGCGGCTGCCTCGTAGACTGCACGGTCGGCCGTTATCTGCGGCATGCACCGACACCGACCGAGAGACGAGCAGCGGCGTGGCAACCACCAACGACCTGAAGAACGGCCTGGTCCTCAACATCGACGGGCAGCTGTGGACCGTCGTCGAGTTCCAGCACGTCAAACCTGGAAAGGGCGGCGCGTTCGTCCGCACCACGTTGAAGAACGTGCTCTCCGGGAAGGTCGTCGACCGCACGTTCAATGCCGGTACCAAGGTCGAGACGGCCAACGTCGACAAGCGGGCGATGACCTATTTGTACAAGGAGGGCGCCGACTTCGTGTTCATGGACGCCGACACCTACGACCAGGTGCCGGTTCCTTCAGCGACCGTCGGCGAGAGCGCCAACTACCTGCTCGACAACGCCGAGGTCGTCATTGCGATACACGACGGCGCGGCGCTCTACATCGAACTGCCGACCAGCGTCGAACTGGTGATCCGCCACACCGACCCCGGCGTTCAGGGCGATCGCTCCACCGGCGGCACCAAGCCCGCCACCCTGGAGACCGGTGCCGAGATTCAGGTTCCGCTGTTCGTCGCGACCGGCGAGAAGGTCAAGGTCGACACCCGCGACGGGCGTTACCTCGGCCGCGTCACAGGCTGACGTACCCGAACGATGGCCGCTCGCAGCAAGGCGCGAAAGCGCGCCGTCGACGTGCTGTACGAAGCCGACCTGCGCGGCGTCGACCCGGTCGCCACGCTGGCTGAGCGGGTGGCGCTGGCCGAGCCGCCGGTGAACTCGTACACGGTCGAACTCGTCGAGGGCGTGCAGGCCAACCGCGAGCGGATCGACGCGCTGCTCGCCGAGTACGCCGAGGGCTGGACCGTCGAACGGATGCCGGGCGTCGATCGCGCGGTGCTTCGGCTGGGGGTCTACGAGGTGCTCTGGCGTAGCGACGTGCCGGACGCGGTGGCAATCGACGAGGCCGTCGAACTTGCCAAGACGCTGTCGACGGATGAATCGCCCCGCTTTGTCAACGGGATCCTTGCCCGAGTCCTGCGTGACCGACAGCCGTGATTACGGCTCGCCGTCGACGATGACCGACTCCGGCGCCAGGACCTGCCAGCGCAGCAGCCGCTCGGTGAGCGCCTCGATCGACGTGTCGTACATCAGGGCGAGGGTGCGCAGATCCTCGTAGCGCACCGACAGCGTCCGGGCGCCGACGTCACCGCGCTGGCGCTGGATGGAGGTGGCGAAGCGGCGCAGGATGTCTGCGTTGCCCTCGGTGAGGTCTTGCACCCGGTCGAGGTTGAGCACGATCCGGCTCAGCGGTGTCGCGCCGCCGCCGCCGGCGAACGGGCTGTCGTCGGGCGGCAGCAGGTCGCTGACCGGGACGCCGTAGAAGTCGGCCAGTTCGGCGAGGCGCTGCACGGACACCGCGCGATCGCCGCGCTCGTACGAGCCGACCACGACGGCCTTCCATTTGCCGGCGGACTTGCGTTCGACACCGTGCAGCGACAGGTGCTGCTGGGTGCGGATGGCGCGCAGGCGGGCACCGAGCGCTTTCGCGTAGCCCTCGTTCGCGATGGTCTCTTGCGTGTCGTTCATGAATTCCCCGTGGTCGACCGGGTTGGAGGTGAGGTCGATGTACATTCTTCAGTCTTGAGCCGCCTGGACCGTAACTTGGGCCATACAACCTGTCAAAACCACCGCCATTATCGCAAACAAATCTGGGATCGGCATCCGCGCCGCTCCGGTGCGTGCTGGGTGCGCTGAGGTAACCTACGACTGTCTTGCTCCTTTAATGGCCCGTCCCGTGAGGCGGACAAGGAGGCGTCATCGTGGGTTCTGCCCGCTCGTCGGCGACTTCGCCGGGCGACAGCGGCTCGGCGGCGCCGTTCCCGTCCGACCCGCCAGCGCCGACAACCGACGGTGCAGCCACGGCGAGCACTGTTGTCCTCACGGCCGCCGACGTCGGGCGGGTCACCGACCGGATGGCGCATCAGATCATCGAGCACACCGCCAAGGGCGGGTTCGACCTCGCGTTGCTCGGCATTCCTACCCGCGGCGTGCCGCTCGCCCACCGCCTCGCCGCCCGGATTGCGGTGTTCGCCGGCGTCCGGGTGCCCGTCGGCTCGCTCGACATCACCCTCTATCGCGACGATCTTCGCCTGCGCGGGGTGCGGCCGCTCGGTCAGACGCAGGAGCCCCCCGGCGGCATCGACGGACGGACCGTCATCCTCGTCGACGATGTGCTGTGCTCGGGACGCTCCTGCCGCGCCGCGCTGGACGCACTTACCGAACTTGGCCGGCCGCAGCAGCGTACAGCTCGCGACGCTGATCGACCGTGGCCATCGGGAGTTGCCGATCCGTGCCGACTACGTGGGCAAGAACCTGCCGACCTCGCTGCAGCAGCGGGTGCGGGTCCTGATGGACGAGGTCGACGGTGTCGACGTCGTGCTCCTGGAGGAAGGCCGATGAGACATCTGCTGTCCGCCGCCGACCTCGACCGGGGCGAGGCGCTCGCGATCCTCGACACCGCCCAGCGGATGCACGCCGTGCAGACCCGCGAGGTCAAGAAGTTGCCGCCGCTGCGCGGCCGCACGATCGTCAACCTGTTCTTCGAGGATTCGACCCGGACCCGGTCCTCGTTCGAGATCGCCGGCAAGTGGTTGTCCGCCGATGTGATCAACGTCAGCGCCAAGGGTTCGAGCGTCAGCAAGGGTGAGAGCCTGCGCGACACCGCACTGACCGTCGCCGCGATGGGAGTGGATGCGCTCGTCGTGCGGCACAGCGCGTCCGGTGCGGTGGCCCGCATCGCGGGCTGGGTCGATTGTCATGTGGTCAACGCCGGAGACGGTACGCACGAGCATCCGACGCAGGCACTGCTGGACGCCTACACGCTGCGCGGTCGGCTCGGCGAGTCTGGCCGAGCGGCACGATCGCCGTCGTCGGGGACGTCACGCACAGCCGGGTCGCCCGGTCCAATGTGCTGCTGCTGCGCACGCTCGGCGCGCGGGTCACGATCGTCGCCCCGCCGACGCTGATGCCCTCGGGCATCGCGTCCTGGCCGTGCGAGACGAGTTGGGACCTCGACGCGGTGCTGTCCGGCAAGGCGTACGGCGATGTGGATGCGGTGATGATGCTGCGCGTGCAGCGGGAACGGATGACCAGTGGGTCGCTCGATGGTGATCGCGAACCCGATGTCGGCTATTTCCCGACCGAGCGGGAGTACGCGATCGGGTACGGGTTGTCGCCGGAGCGACTGGCGCTGCTGGGCGACGACGTCGTGATCCTGCACCCGGGGCCGATGAACCGCGGGCTGGAGATCTCTTCCGCGGCCGCCGACAGCGTCAACTCGGTGGTGCTCGAGCAGGTGCAGGCCGGCGTGTCGGTGCGCATGGCGGTGCTGTACCGGCTGCTCGCCGGCGCCGAGGAGCCCGGCGTATGAGCAGCCTGCTGCTCACCGGCGTCCGACCGCTGGGCGGCACACCGGCGGACGTGCTGATCGAGGACGGCGTCATCGCCGAGGTCGGCGCGCGGCGAAGCGCCGACACCGAGATCGACGCCGGTGGGCTGGTGCTGCTGCCTGGTCTGGTCGACCTGCATGCGCACCTGCGCGAACCCGGCCGCGAGGACGCCGAGACGATCGCGTCCGGCTCGGCGGCCGCCGCGCTCGGCGGCTACACCGCCGTGCACGCCATGGCGAACACGGACCCGGTCGCCGACACTGCCGAGATCGTGGAGCAGGTGTGGCGCCGCGGCGTCGAGGTCGGCCTCGTCGACGTGCGTCCTGTCGGAGCGGTGTCGCGGAGCCTCGCCGGCCAGCGGCTGGCCGAGATCGGCGGCATGGCGCGCTCGGCCGCTGCGGTGCGGATCTTCAGTGATGACGGACGGTGCGTGCACGACGCACAGCTGATGCGCCGCGCACTGGAGTATGTCAAGCCGTTCGACGCCGTGATCGCACAGCACGCGCAGGATCCGCGGCTGGCCGACGCGCGTGCCTGCGCCCACGAGGGCGAGCTGTCCGGACGCCTGGGGCTACCCGGCTGGCCGGCGGTCGCCGAGGAGTCGATCGTCGCCCGCGATGTCATGCTCGCCGCGCACACCGGCTCGCGGCTGCACGTCTGCCACGTGTCCACCGGCGGCACCGTAGAGGTCATCAGGTGGGCCAAGGAGCGCGGGATCGCGGTCACCGCCGAGGTGACGCCACACCACCTGCTGCTCACCTGCGACCTGCTGGAGACCTACGACCCGGTGTACAAGGTGAATCCCCCGCTGCGCCCGGCCGACGACGTCGCGGCGCTGCGCGCCGGGCTGGCCGACGGCACGATCGATGCCGTCGCCACCGACCACGCACCCCACGCAGCGCACGACAAGGACCACGCCTTCGGCGACGCCGCGTTCGGCATGCTCGGCCTGCAGACCGCGCTCGGCATCGTCGCGTCGACGATGGTCCAGTCCGGGCTGCTCGACTGGGCCGCGGTGGCCGATCGGATGTCGGTGCGACCGGCCGCGATCGCCCGGCTCGCCGGGCACGGTGGGGCGCTGCGGGCGGGCACGGTGGCCAACCTGACGCTTGTCGACCCGTCCGCCTCGTGGACGGTGGACCCGGCCGGACTCGCCTCGAAGTCGCGCAACACGCCGTATGCGGGTGTGCTTCTGCCGGCGAGTGTCGCCGCGACGATCTACCGGGGCCGGCTCACCGCCCGCGGCGGGGCGCTCGTTCACGGTGCGTTCGCGTGAGCACCGCGATCCTGGTGCTGGAGGACGGCCGGACATTCATCGGCGAGTCGTACGGCGCGGTCGGGGAGACGTTCGGTGAGGCGGTGTTCACCACGGGCATGACCGGCTACCAGGAGACGCTCACCGACCCGTCCTACCACCGGCAGGTCGTCGTGCAGACCGCGCCACACATCGGCAACACCGGGGTCAACGACGAGGACCCGGAGTCCCGCCGGATCTGGGTGGCCGGTTATGTGGTCCGCGACCCGGCGCGGCGCGTATCGAATTGGCGCGCCCGCCGCTGCCTCGACGACGAGCTCGCCGCGCAGGGCGTGGTCGGCATCAGCGGCATCGACACCCGCGCGCTGACCAGACACCTGCGCGAGCGCGGCGCGATGCGTTGCGCGGTGTCCAGCCTCGCCAGCGCCACCGAGACGGGCTGCGCGGCGCTGCGCGACCGGGTGCTCGCGTCGCAGTCGATGGTGGGCGCCGACCTGTCCGCCGAGGTGACCACGCCGCGGCCGTACCGGGTGGACGCGATCGGCGAGCACCGCTTCACGGTTGCGGCGCTGGACTACGGCATCAAGTCGATGACCCCGCACCGGATGGCCGAACGCGGTATCACCTCACACGTGCTGCCGTCGACGTCGTCCGCGGCGCAGATCGTGGCCAGCGGCGCGGACGCGGTGTTCCTCGCGAACGGGCCGGGCGATCCGGCTGCGGCCGACCACGCGATCGCGACCGTGCGCGAGTTGCTGCGCCGCGAGGTGCCGATCTTCGGTATCTGCTTCGGCAACCAGGTGCTCGGGCGGGCGTTCGGGTTCGGGACCTACAAGCTCGGCTACGGCCACCGGGGGATCAACCAGCCGGTGCAGGATCGGCTCACCGGCAAGGTGGAGATCACCGCGCACAACCACGGCTTCGCCGTCGACGCCCCGCTGTCCGCTCCGACCCAGACCGAGTTCGGCAGCGTCGAGGTCAGCCACGTCTGTCTCAACGACGACGTCGTCGAGGGGCTGCGCGCGCGCGACACCCGGGCGTTCAGCGTGCAGTATCACCCTGAGGCCGCGGCCGGACCGCACGATGCCGCCTACCTGTTCGATCGATTCGTGCAGCTGCTGGAGGGGACGCGCTAGTGCCCAAGCGCACGGACATCGAGCACATCCTCGTCATCGGCAGCGGACCGATCATCATCGGCCAGGCGTGCGAGTTCGACTACTCCGGCACGCAGGCATGCCGGGTGCTGCGCAACGAGGGATTCCGGGTCAGCCTGGTCAACTCGAACCCGGCGACGATCATGACCGACCCCGAGTTCGCCGATGCCACCTACATCGAGCCGCTCACGCCGGAGTTCGTCGAGCGGGTGATCGCCAAGGAGCGCCCGGACGCCCTGTTGCCCACCCTCGGCGGGCAGACCGCCCTCAACCTGGCCGTCGCGCTGCACGAGACCGGCGTCTTGGAACGTTACGAGGTCGAGCTGATCGGCGCCGACATCGACGCCATCCAGCGCGGCGAGGACCGGCAGCGGTTCAAGGAGATCGTCCGGCGCGCCGGTGGTGAAACACCGGCGTCGCTGGTGTGCCGGACGCTCGACGAGGCGGTCGTCTTCGCTGCGAACGTTGGGAGCCGGGTGGTGATCCGGCCGTCGTTCACGATGGGCGGTCTCGGTTCCGGCCTGGCCAACGACGCCGACGAGGTGCGCACGATGGTGGCGCGGGGGTTGGCCGCGAGCCCGGTGCACGAGGTGCTCGTCGAGCAGTCGGTGCGCGGCTGGAAGGAATTCGAGCTCGAGCTGATGCGTGACCGGCACGACAACGTCGTGGTGGTTTGCTCGATCGAGAACCTGGACCCGATGGGCGTGCACACCGGCGACTCGATCACCGTCGCCCCGTCGATGACGCTCACCGACCGCGAGTACCAGCACATGCGCGACGTCGGCATCGCGGTGTTGCGTGAGGTCGGTGTCGACACCGGCGGCTGCAACATCCAGTTCGCGATCGACCCGGCCGACGGTGCCATGATCGTCATCGAGATGAATCCGCGAGTGTCCCGATCGTCCGCGCTGGCGAGCAAGGCCACCGGGTTCCCGATCGCGAAGATCGCTGCCAAGCTCGCCGTCGGCTACACCCTCGACGAGATCCCCAACGACATCACGCGCGAGACGCCGGCCGCGTTCGAACCCGCGCTGGACTATGTCGTGGTCAAGGTGCCGCGTTTTGCCTTCGAGAAGTTCCCCGGCGCGGACCCGGTGCTCACGACGCATATGAAAAGCGTCGGCGAGGCGATGTCGATCGGCCGTAACTTCACCGAGGCGCTCGGCAAGGCACTGCGCTCGATGGAGACGAAGGCAGCCGGCTTCTGGACGCGACCGGAGGAGTCGCTCGACATCGAGGAGTTGCTGGCCCGCGCGGCGATCCCGACCGACGGTCGGCTCTATCACGTCGAGCAGGCATTGCGGACCGGCGCGAGCGTGGAACAGGTCGCCGAAGCCACCGGAATCGACCCGTGGTTCATCGATCAGATCGCGTTGATCGTCGAGGTCGGCGCAGAGCTGCGAGACGCCCCGACGCTCACCGAAAGCCTGCTGCGCAAGGGAAAGCGGCACGGGCTGTCGGATCGGCAGATCGCCGCGCTGCGTCCCGAACTCGCCGGTGAGGACGGTGTCCGTTCGCTGCGGCACCGACTCGGCATCCGCCCGGTCTTCAAGACCGTCGACACCTGCGCCGCCGAGTTCGCGGCCAGCACGCCGTACCACTACTCCTCCTACGACGAGGAGACCGAGGTCGCGCCCCAGCGGGATCGGGAGAAGGTGATCATTCTCGGCAGCGGGCCGAACCGGATCGGGCAGGGCATCGAGTTCGACTACTCCTGCGTGCACGCGGTGATGGCGTTGCGTGCGGCCGGTTATGAGACCGTGATGATCAACTGCAACCCGGAGACGGTCTCTACGGACTATGACACCTCCGACCGGCTGTACTTCGAGCCGCTGACCTTCGAGGACGTCCTCGAGGTGGTGCACGCCGAGCAGCACTCGGGCACCGTGGCCGGCGTCATCTGCACACTCGGCGGGCAGACTCCGCTCGGGCTCGCCCAACGGCTCAAAGACGCCGGCGTACCCGTGCTCGGCACCCAGCCCGAGGCGATCGACCTCGCCGAGCATCGCGGTGCGTTCGGCCGAGTGCTGGCCGCGGCGGACCTGCCTGCGCCCACACACGGCACGGCCACGTCGTTCGGGCAGGCCAAGGCGGTCGCCGACTCGATCGGCTACCCGGTTCTGGTGCGCCCGTCCTACGTCCTCGGCGGGCGCGGCATGGAGATCGTCTACGACGAGCAGCACCTGGCCGACTACATCAACCGGGCGACGGAGATCACCAGTGAGCACCCCGTGCTGGTGGACCGGTTCCTCGACGACGCAGTGGAGATCGACGTCGATGCGCTCTACGACGGCACGCAGCTGTACGTCGGCGGGGTGATGGAGCACATCGAGGAGGCCGGTATCCACTCCGGCGACTCGGCCTGCGCACTGCCCCCGATCACCCTCGGCGCGGGCGACATCGACACCGTGCGCCGCTCGACTCTCGCCATCGCGGCCGGCGTCGGGGTGCGCGGGCTGCTGAACGTGCAGTACGCGCTCGTCGGCGACACGCTATTCGTCCTGGAAGCCAATCCCCGTGCCAGCCGGACCGTGCCGTTCGTGTCCAAGGCGACGAGCGTCCCGCTCGCCAAGGCGGCTGCGCTCGTGGCTGTGGGCTGGACGATCGAGCGCCTTCGTGCAGAGGGGATCCTGCCGGTGCGGGGCGACGGCGGGGATCTGCCTGCCGACGCGCCGATCGCGGTCAAGGAGGCGGTGTTGCCGTTCTCCCGGTTCCGGACGCCCGGCGGAGATCAGGTCGACTCGATCCTCGGCCCGGAGATGAAGTCGACGGGCGAGGTGATGGGGTTCGCCGCGACGTTCGGGACCGCGTTCGCGAAGTCCCAGGCCGCCGCGTACGGCTCGCTGCCCGTCAAGGGGACGGTGTTCGTCAGCATCGCGAACCGCGACAAGCGTGGCGCGATCTTCCCGGTCAAACGCCTCTACGACCTCGGCTTCCGAATTCTCGCCACGGCCGGCACCGCGCAGGTGTTGCGCCGAAACGGCGTGGATGCCGAGATCGTCGGCAAGTTCAGCGACGGGCCGGGCAACGTCGTGGAACGGATCCTCGCCGGCGACGTCGATCTCGTGCTCAACACGCCATGGGGGTCCGGCGGCCCGCGCCTGGACGGCTACGAGATCCGCACGGCGGCGGTCACCGCAGCGATCCCGTGCCTGACCACCGTGCAGGCGTTCGCCGCCGCGGTGCAGGGCATCGAGGAGCTCGTGCGCGGCGACATCGGCGTGTGCTCGTTGCAGGAGTTCCACGCCCGGCTGGCGCCCTGGCGACACGGCGAGGCCGGACCGTGAGACCCTCGACTGATCACTCGACACGGGCGAGCGGATGAGCGGGCCTGTGCAGGAGCGGACTGCGGAGATCTTCTCTGTGCAGCGCGTCGGGGCGTACGTCCAGTTCACGGTCATTGCGCCGGGTATCGCGACGGGGTTCAAGCCTGGTCACTTCGTGGCGGTCGCGGTCGGCGGGGAGAACTCGGCAATGGGGTTGCGGCGGGCCTTTGCGCTCTCCGGTGCCACACCGACGGCGTCGTACGCGGGCACGATCGCGTTCGTCGTCGCCGAACACGGCCCGGGTACGCGCTGGCTCGGGCAGCAGCGCGTCGGTGACGTGCTCGACGTTGTCGGGCCGCTCGGCACGCCGTTCCCGATTCCGGCCGGCCCGTCACCGGTCGTGCTGGTCGGCGGCGGGTACGGCGCTGCGCCACTGCTGCCGCTGGCCCAGGTGCTGCTCGACAACGGTTCGCCCGTCGAGTTCGTCCTCGGGGCGGCAACCGGTGCGCGGCTCTACGGCGAGCTCGCGGCGAAACGGCTGGTCGGCCAGGTGGCGGTCACCACCGTCGACGGGTCGGCCGGCGAGCGGGGCCTCGTCACGGATGTGCTACCCGCGGCGATCGAACGGGTCAACGCTGAGATCGTCTATGCGTGCGGACCGATGCCGATGCTCCAGGCCGTCGGCAGCATCGCCGCACGGCGGGCGATCCGCGCGCAGGTGGCGGTCGAGGAGTCGATGGCCTGCGGCATCGGGGTGTGCATGACCTGCGTGCTGCCCGTCCGCGGCGACGACGGCAAGTCGCGCTTCGTCCGATCCTGCGTCGAAGGGCCGGTGTTCGACGCGCTGAGCGTGCGCTGGAGCGACGTCGGTCACCTGCCGCCGGATTTGGTCGGCGCCGACGCGATGAGAGGCCACTGATGCGATGACGGTCGACATGACCACCCGCCTGAGCACCGTCACACTGCCGAACCCGGTGTTGACGGCCTCGGGCTGCGCGGCGGCCGGGCGCGAGTTGCACCAGTTCTTCGACATCGCGCAACTCGGCGCCGTCGTCACGAAATCGATCATGCTGTCACCGCGCTCGGGGCGGCCGACGCCGCGGATGGCCGAGACACCGAGCGGGATGCTGAACTCGATCGGCTTGCAGGGGCCCGGTATCGAGTCGTTCATCGCCAACGATCTGGCCTGGCTCGCCGATTGCGGCGCGCGCGCCATCGTGTCGATCGCCGGGGGGCAGACCGACGAGTTCGCCACGCTGGCCCGCAAGCTCGCCGGGCATCCTGCCGTTGCCGCGCTCGAGGTCAACATCTCCTGCCCGAACGTGGAATCCCGCGGCCAGGTGTTCGCCTGCGATGCCATCGCGTCCTCGCGCGTGATCGGCGCCGTACGCCGCGCGGCCGATCCCGACCAACCGATCTTCGCCAAGCTGTCGCCGGACGTTACCGACATCGTGTACATCGCCCGTGCCTGCGCGGACGCGGGCGCCGACGGCTTCTCGCTGATCAACACACTGCTCGGCATGGTGATCGACACCGACACGCTCGCGCCGGCCTTGGGTGGGATCACCGGCGGGCTGTCCGGGCCGGCGATCCGCCCGGTCGCGATGCGCTGCGTGTGGCAGGTGCACCACGCGTTTCCGCACCTGCCGATCATCGGGATGGGCGGCATCCGGTCGGGCCTCGATGCGCTGCAGTTCGTGCTCGCAGGCGCATCGGCGGTGGCGGTCGGCACCGCGATCTTCGGGGATCCGTCCGCCCCGATTCGCGTTCTCGGCGAGTTGCAGGCCGCGCTCGCCGAGCGGGGCTTGCCATCGCTCGCCGACGCCGTCGGGTTCGCGCACCTCGACCGCGACCAGCGCGCCGCCCGGTTCGCGCCCGCGGCCGCCGAAGCAGCTGCGTCGTGATCGGCGCGCCCGAGCACCCGGGAGCACCCCGTGATCGGGACGGAGGTCGCCGCATGACGTTCGGCGCACGACTCGACGAGGCACTCGACAAACGGGGTCCGCTGTGCGTCGGCATCGATGCGCATGCGTCGTTGCTGTCCTCCTGGGGGCTGACCGAGGACGCTGCTGGGCTCGCCCGCTTCGCCGATATCTGCGTACGGGCGTTCGCCGAGCACGTCGCCGTGCTGAAGCCGCAGTCGGCGTTCTTCGAGGTGTACGGCTCAGCCGGAATCGCCGTCCTCGAACACACGATCGCGACGTGCCGGTCCGCGGGCGCGCTCGTCCTGCTCGACGTCAAGCGCGGCGACATCGGCTCGACGATGGCCGCCTACGCCCAGGCCTATCTCGACCCGGCCGCCGCTCTCGCGGCGGACGCGATCACGGTCAGCCCGTTTCTCGGCGTCGGGTCGCTCGCGCCGGCCTTCGAGCTGGTCCGACGGCACGACACTGGGGTGTTCGTGTTGGCTGCGACATCCAATCCCGAGGGTGCGCAGGTGCAGCACGCGCGGACGAGCTCGGGGGCGAGCGTCGCGCAGACCGTCGTCGACGAGGTGGCCCGACTCAACGCGGGTGCCATGCCGCTCGGCTCGGTCGGCGTCGTCGCCGGAGCGACCATCGCGGCGGGGCTGCTCGACTTGACGGCGCTGAACGGTCCCGTTCTCGCGCCGGGGGTCGGCGCGCAGGGCGCGACGCCGGAGACCGTGCGCCGCGTGTTCGGTGAGGTGATCCACGACGTGGTCCCGAGCGTGTCGCGCGAGGTGTTGCGGCACGGCCCGGACGTCGCGGCGCTGCGCGCGGCCGTCGACCGGTTGGCCGGCGATTTCGCCTTCCTGCGCACCTGATCAGCCGCGACCGCTGCCGGCCCAGGTCGGCGCGGGGCCGCGAAACCTGACGAAACGCCTGTCATCGCCTGGGATGTGGACGGGGTGCTCGGTACAGTGCACGGGACCTTGCCCGCCCATCCGGGAGCGATTCAGTGACCGTCGCGATTGACCGCATCACCAAGGCCAGTCAGGACATCCTCGACAAGGGCTATGCCGTCGTGAAGCTCGCCGACGCCGACGCCGCAAACCTGCACAACGCGATCTCGACCGCGGTCCGGTTCTTCCAGCGCCCCGTCGATGACAAGCAGGCGCACGGCAGTACCGACCACAACTACGGCTACCGGCCCTTCGGCATCGAGTACTCGATCACCCCGGACCGGCCGGACATGAACGAGTGCTTCACGCTCTGGTCCAGCCGCCTCGACCTCATCCCGAACGCCCAGGACATCCCCGACCTCACCAGTGCCTTCCTCGACTGGCGCGATTCCCTCGCGCCGCTCGTGAAGGCGATCCTGGGCGAGGTTGCCAGGAACTTCGGCACCGACGACGCGCCGGAGTTCGAGAAGGCGTCCTACCTGCAGATCAACTACTGCCTCCCGACCCCGGCCGAGCGGGATCTGCTGCAGGACAAGCACGAGGACGGCCACATGGTGACCGTCCTGCACGCCACCGCGCCCGGCCTGGAGATCTACGTCAACGACGAGGCGCACCCGGTGCTGCCGGCCGCGGACGAGGTCGTGATCATGCCCGGCTCGGTGCTCACGGCGCTGTCCGGCGGCAAGATCGAGCCGCTGTACCACCAGGTGCGCAACCATGGCCTCGACCAGCGCCAGTCGCTCATGTACTTCGTTAACCCTGAGATCGACGAGCCGCTGTTCGGCTGGATCGACGCGCCCGACGGCGAGCGCGCCGATATCCGCACCCACGTGCAGAACGCGCCGTCGATGTTCGGGTTGCCCCCGGTGGAAGCCCTCTAGCGAGCACGCTCTGGTGTGAGCATGATCACGACGGGGGAGCCGTCAGATCGTCGAGCACGACCAGGTCAGCCGAGGACGGGCGCCACGATCCGGCCGCGACGTTGCGCTGCACCTGCTCGCGCGTGGTGGCGCCGGCGATCACGCTCGCGACCGCCGATTTGGCCGCCAGGCCGCCGATCGCGACGTCCAGCAACGTGATCCCGCGGGCGACCGCGAACGACTCGAGCGCCTCGACGACGTCGAACACGTCGTCGCTCAGATCGGCCTCCCGACCCCACGCCTCGAGTCGGCTGCCCGCAGGCGGTGCCTCCCCGCGCCGGTACTTGCCGGTCAGCAGCCCGCTCGCGAGCGGGAAGAACGGCAGCAGGCCGATGCCGTAGTGCTCGATCGCCGGCACCAGGTCGGCCTCGATGCCGCGGCGCAGCCAGCTGTACTCGTTCTGCGCACTGACGAACCGTTCCCGCTGCCGGGTGCGTGCCGTCCACTCCGCGTCCGCGACCTGCCAACCGGTGAAGTTCGATGAGCCCAGGTAGCGGACCTTGCCCTCGTGGACGAGATCGTCGAGCGCGGACAGCGTCTCCTCGATCGGCGTCGCGTCGTCTGGCCGGTGCAACTGGTAGAGGTCGATCCAGTCTGTGCGCAGGTTGCGCAGCGACGACTCGACGGCGCGGCGGATGTAGCGGCGCGAGCCGCGGGCACCCCAATCGGCGCCGTTGTCGCCGCCGCGGCGGCTGACGTCGCTGCCGAACTTCGTGGCCAGCACGACGTCGCGGCGCCGGCCCTGGAGCAGCTCACCCAGCCGGGTCTCCGATGCGCCGTAGGAATCGGCGGTGTCGAACAGCGTGATGCCCTCGTCGAGCGCGGCGTGCACGACCGCACGACTGCCGTCCATGTCCAGCCGCATGCCCAGGTTGTTCGTGCCCAACCCGACGACGGAGACCACGAGACCGGAGTCGCCGAGCCGTCGGAATTCCATGGGCCTGACCCTACGCAGCTCTGCGCGGCCGGTAGGTTCGCCTGCATGCCGGCCCGCCTGACCGTCCTGTCCGGACCGTCCGGCGTCGGCAAGGGGTCGGTGGTCGCGGTGCTGCGCCGGCTGATCCCGCACGTGTGGGTGTCGGTGTCGTGCACGACGCGGGCGCCGCGCCCCGGTGAGACGGACGGCGTCGAATACGGCTTCGTCGACCGCGCGCGGTTCGCGCAACTGGTGGCGCAGGACATGCTGCTAGAGCACGCCGAGTTCGCCGGCAACCGCTACGGGACGCCTCGCCAACCGGTGCTCGATCACCTTGCCGCGGGGACGCCCACCTTGCTCGAGATCGAGCTCGACGGCGCGCGGCAGGTGCGCCGTTCGATGCCCGAGGCGCAGTTCGTGTTCCTCGCCCCACCGTCGCTGGACGAGCTGGTGCACCGGCTGTCCGGACGCGGCACCGAATCGGCCGACGCGCTGGTCGCTCGGCTGCGGCACGCCCGAGCCGAACTAGCTGCGGAGGACGAATTCGACGAGGTCGTCGTCAACCACGACGTCGAGCAGGCCGCGCGCGATGTCGCGGCACTGATCACCGAGAACAGCTGAATCACAATGCCTTGAGAATGTCCTCGACGCGCGCTTTGGCGTCACCGAACAGCATCTGGGAGTTGTCGCGGAAGAACAGTGGGTTCTGCACGCCGGCGTACCCGGTGGCCATCGAGCGTTTGAAGACGATGACGTCGTGGGCTTCCCAGACACGCAGGACGGGCATCCCGGCGATGGGTGAGCTGGGGTCCTCGGCGGCGGACGGGTTGACGGTGTCGTTGGCGCCGATGACGAGCACGACAGAGGTGTTGGCGAAGTCGTCGTTGATCTCGTCCATCTCGAGGACGATGTCGTAGGGGACCTTGGCCTCGGCGAGCAGCACGTTCATGTGGCCGGGCAGGCGGCCGGCGACGGGGTGGATTCCGAAGCGGACATCGATGCCGCGCTCGCGCAGCTTGTGGGTGAGTTCGGCAACCGGGTACTGCGCCTGCGCGACGGCCATCCCGTAACCGGGAGTGATGATCACCGAAGATGCTTCGCGGAGCATGTCGGCGGCGTCCTCGGCGTTGACCTCTCGGTGTTCGCCGTACTCGGCGTCGTCGCCGGTGCTGGCCTCGATGCCGAAGCCGCCGGCGATGACCGACACGAACGAGCGGTTCATCGCCTGGCACATGATGTAGGACAGGTACGCACCGGAGGAGCCGACCAGCGCGCCCGTGACGATGAGCAGGTTGTTGTCGAGCAGGAACCCTGAGGCCGCCGCGGCCCAGCCCGAGTAGCTGTTGAGCATGGACACCACGACCGGCATGTCGCCGCCGCCGATGGAGGCGACGAGGTGCCAGCCGAGTGCCAGGGCGATGGCCGTCACGGCAACGAGCAGCCCGAGCGAGGGATGGATCACGAAGGCGACGGTCAACGCGGCGAACGCGGCGAGCGCGCCGAGGTTCAGCAGGTTCTTTCCGGGCAGCATCAGCGGCTTGGAGCTGATCCGGGCGGACAGTTTCAGGAACGCGACGATGGAGCCGGTGAAGGTAACCGCGCCGATGAACACGCCGATCGACACCTCGGCGTGGTGGATGCGCAGCAGGTCGTCGGCGATCTCCTCCTGCGCGGCGCCGTGGGCCTCGACGGCGTAGTAGGCGCCCCAGCCGACCAGCACCGCGGCCGCCCCGACGAAGCTGTGCAGCAGCGCGATCAGCTCGGGCATGCCGGTCATCTCGACGACGCGGGCGCGCCAGAGCCCGATCGCGGCGCCGATGAGCACGGCGACGATCAGCAACACGATGCCGGCCGCGACCGCGTGACGCGCCGCCAGGCCGATCGTCGCGGCCAAGGCGATGGCCATGCCCGCGATGCCGTAGACGATGCCGGGTTTCGCGGTCTCGTGCCGCGACAACCCAGCCAGGCTCAGGATGAAGAGCAGCGCGGCGACGATGTAGGCGGCCTTTGCGACGCTCTCGGCAGTCATCGGGTGAACATGCCGAGCATCCGGCGGGTGACGGCGAATCCGCCGAAGATGTTGATGCTCGCGAGCAGGGTCGCGAGGAAGGCCAGCACCTGGACCACCGTGTCGTCGACGCCGATCTGCAAGATCGCGCCGACCACGATGATCCCGGAGATCGCGTTGGTCACCGACATCAGCGGCGTGTGCAGCGCGTGGTGCACGTTGCCGATCACGTAGTAGCCGATCACGATCGCCAGCACGAACACGGTGAAGTTGGCGATCAGCTCGGCCGGCGCGAACGCGGTGAGCAGGAACAGCAATGCCGACCCGATGCCGACGATCGCGTAACGGCGCCGCGTGGTCATCGGTTGCTTGCGCGGATGCACCGGCGCCGGCGCGGCAGCGGCTGCGCCCGACGCGGCGGAGACCTGTACCGGCGGTGGTGGCCAGGTCTTCTCCCCGTTGCGGACCACCGTCATGCCGCGCTGCACGACGTCGTCGAAGTCCAGCACCACCCGGCCGTCCTTGCCCGGCGTGAGCAGCTTCATCAGGTTGACCAGGTTGGTCGCGAACAGCTGCGAGGCCTGGGCCGGCAACCGCCCGGCCAGATCGGTGTAGCCGATGATCGTCACCCGGTTCTCGGTGAGCACCTTCTCGCCGGGCACCGAACCTGCCACGTTGCCGCCCTGCGCGGCGGCCATGTCCACGATGACACTGCCCGGCTTCATGCTCGCCACGTCCGCCGCGGTGAGCAGCTTCGGCGCCGGCCGCCCCGGGATCAACGCGGTCGTGATGATGATGTCCACGTCGGCGGCTTGCTCGGAGTAGATCTGCGCGGCCCGCCGGTCATAGGCCTCGGACGTTGCCCGGGCGTACCCGTCGGCGCTGACCTCCTGCTCGACGTCGACCGAGAGGAACTCACCACCCAGTGACCGGACCTGATCAGCGACCTCCGGGCGCGGATCCGTCGCCCGCACGATCGCGCCCAGGCTGCTCGCCGTGCCGATCGCCGCCAACCCGGCCACCCCGGCACCGGCCACCAACACCTTCGCCGGCGGCACCTTCCCGGCCGCGGTCACCTGGCCGGTGAAGAACCGGCCGAACGCATGCGCTGCCTCCACCACCGCCCGATAGCCGGAGATGTTGGCCATCGAGCTGAGCACATCCAGCGACTGCGCCCGCGAAATCCGGGGTACCGCGTCCATCGCCAACGCGGTGATCGGCCGCGCCGCCAGCGCATCCACCAACTCCGGGTTGAGTGCCGGGCTGAGCAGGCTCGCCAACAGGCTGCCCTCGCCCATCGAGGCCAGCTCGTCCGCGGAGGGCGCGTTGACCTTGAACACCACCTCGGCGCGCCACACCTGCGCGCGCGCGCCGATCTCGGCACCCGCCGCAACGTACGCGTCATCGGAGAACGACGAGCGCAGGCCCGCGCCGGACTCCACCAGCACCCGATACCCCAACCCGCGCAACTGCTGCACCGTCTTCGGCGTCGCAGCAACGCGCGTTTCCCCGGCCACGGTCTCGGCGGGTACACCGATCACCGCTCCCGTGGCACCACCGATCACCGCTCCGGCGGCAGGATCGGCCATCGGCGTCCTCCTCGTCGTGCGAGTGCACTCGTGAACGGATGAGTAACGTGTTGCGGGCAATCTAGCCAGTGCGCGTTCGCCGATCAGCGCCCGGTGCCATCATCACCGCTCACCGCGGTCGGCTGGATCCAGGTCGGGCCAACGCCGATCGGGACCTCGCCGCGCTGCGCGGTGGCCGGCCGCTGTCGCCGAGGTTGGTAGACTCACGTCCGAGGGAGTCTGCCTTCGAGGCGGCTGCCGATCTGCGTCCGTACGGCGCATCCGAGCGCATCGTCCAGAGAGCTGAGTCGTGTCTGAACCCGTCACCACCGCCGAAGGCATCACCAACCCGCCGATAGACGAGCTGCTCGACCGCGCCCAGTCGAAGTATGCGCTGGTGATCATCGCGGCCAAGCGGGCCCGGCAGATCAACGCCTACTACAGCCAACTCGGCGAGGGCCTGCTCGAGTACGTCGGCCCGCTCGTCGAGACCGCGCCGCAGGAAAAGCCGCTGTCGATCGCGCTACGTGAGATCAACAGTGACCTCATCGAGTTCAAGCCGTCGGCGATCCCGGCCGCCGAGAGCTGAGCGTCGCGCCCCCTGACGGGCCACACTGAGCCGGTGAGCAGAGTCGTTCTGGGTGTAGGCGGCGGGATCGCCGCCTACAAGGTCGCCGATCTGCTGCGCAAGCTGACCGAATCCGGCCACGCGGTGCGGGTCGTGCCGACCGCCGCCGCGCTCGAGTTCGTGGGCGCGCCCACCTGGGCAGCGTTGTCGCACCAGCCGGTCGCGGCGGACGTCTGGGCCGACGCGGCGGACGTCCCGCACGTCCGCCTCGGCCGCGAAGCCGACCTTGTCGTCGTGGCGCCGGCCACCGCAGACCTGCTCGCGCGGGCCGCGCACGGGCTGGCCGACGATCTGCTCACCAACACGCTGCTGACGGCGCGCTGCCCGGTCCTGTTCGTCCCGGCCATGCACACCGAGATGTGGGACCACCCGGCGACGCTGGACAACGTGGCCACCCTGCGTCGGCGCGGCTCGATCGTGCTCGAACCGGCTGTGGGACGGTTGACCGGCACCGACACCGGCAAGGGCCGGCTCCCGGAGCCGGCGGAGATCGCGCAACTCGCGCAGCTGCTGGTCACCCGGCCCGGCGGCCTGCCGTACGACCTCGCCGGGCGCCACGTCGTCGTCAGTGCCGGAGGCACCCGCGAGCCGCTGGACCCGGTTCGGTTCCTCGGCAACGCGTCGTCGGGACGGCAGGGTTATGCGGTGGCGATGGTCGCCGCGGCGCGGGGCGCGCACGTCACCCTGATCGCTGCGAACGTCGACCTGCCGGACCCGTCCGGCGCCCGGGTCGTCCGGGTCGGCAGCGCCCTGGAACTGCGCGACGCGGTGCACAAGGCGGCCGCAGACGCGGACGTCATCGTGATGTCGGCTGCCGTCGCGGATTTCCGGCCGGCCACGAACGTGGCACACAAGATCAAGAAGACGGAGGCGGCGCCTGCCCCGCTCGAGCTCGAGCAGAACCCCGACGTACTCGCCGAGCTGGTCGCGGCCCGGCGACCCGGATGCGTGATTGTCGGCTTCGCTGCCGAAACGGGCGACTCCGGCGCAACGGTGCTCGACCACGGGCGCGCGAAGCTGGCCCGCAAGCGCTGCGACCTGCTCGTGGTGAACGCCGTCGGTCCGGGCAAGGCGTTCGGCCAGGTCGACAACGCCGGTGTGATCCTGGACGCAGACGGTGCCGAAACGGTGGTCGATTTCGGCCCTAAGTCCGTATTGGCGGCCGCGCTGTGCGACGCAGTCGCGTCCCGGCTGGCGACGCACCCGCCGCGCTGAGCGAGCACAACCGCGACGCGCCGATAGACTCTGCAGGAATTGTCTCGACAGTCATCAGGAGAACCCGTGCCCCGTCGTCTATTTACCTCCGAGTCCGTCACGGAGGGGCATCCGGACAAGATCGCCGACCAGATCAGCGACTCGATCCTCGACGCGTTGCTCGCCGAGGACCCGAGCAGCCGGGTCGCCGTCGAGACGCTGATCATGACCGGGCAGGTGCATATCGCCGGCGAGGTGACCACGTCCGCCTACGCGGACATCCCCAAACTCGTCCGCGAACGGATCCTCGAGATCGGTTACGACTCGTCCCGTAAGGGCTTCGACGGGGAGTCCTGCGGGGTCAGCGTGTCCATCGGCAGCCAATCGCCGGACATCGCGCAAGGCGTCGATCAGGCGTACGAAGCGCGGGTGGAGGGCAGCGAGGACGCGATTGCCGCGCAGGGCGCCGGCGATCAGGGCCTGATGTTCGGCTACGCCACCGACGAAACGCCCGAACTGATGCCGTTGCCGATCTGGCTCGCGCACCGGCTCGCGGAGAAGCTCACCGAGGTGCGCAAGAACGGCACCGTCCCCTACCTGCGGCCCGACGGCAAGACGCAGGTGACCATCGAGTACGTGGACGAGAAACCTGTTCGTCTCGACACCGTCGTCGTGTCGACGCAGCACGCCGACGACATCGACCTCGACACGCTGCTCAAGCCCGACATCGAGGAGCACGTCGTGCGGCCCGTGCTGGCTGCGCTGGACATCGACACCGACGGCTACCGGCTGCTGGTGAATCCGACCGGGCGGTTCGTGATCGGCGGTCCGATGGGCGACGCCGGCCTCACCGGCCGAAAGATCATTGTCGACACGTACGGCGGCATGGCACGGCACGGCGGCGGCGCGTTCTCCGGCAAGGACCCGTCCAAGGTCGACCGTTCCGCCGCCTACGCGATGCGCTGGGTGGCGAAGAACGTCGTGGCGGCCAAGCTCGCCTCCCGGTGCGAGGTGCAGGTGGCTTACGCGATCGGCAAGGCGGAGCCGGTCGGGCTGTTCGTCGAGACGTTCGGCACCGAGACGGTCGACGTCGACAAGATCGCCGACGCGATCTCGGAGGTCTTCGACCTACGGCCGGCCGCGATCATCCGCGATCTCGAACTCAAGCGGCCGATCTACGTCGCAACCGCGGCCTACGGACATTTCGGTCGCGAGCTCGACGACTTCACCTGGGAGCGCACCGACCGCGCCGAGCAGTTGGCCAAGCTCGCGAACTCATAGCCTGCGTCCGCGGTTCTCCTGCGAGCGACGCCCGGCGGCGTCATACCCGGAAAGGTCACGGTCGCGCAGCGTCACCGGTGGCCCGGACTCCAGGAATCGTCGCCGGTGGCTGATAGGAAGCTCGGGTGACCGCACGCCGTCCTGCCGCGCCGAAGGCAGGACGGCAGCCGGCAGCCACCTACCCGATCGCCCGGCTGATGGTCGATGTTCCGCTGCCGCATCTCGATCGGGCGTTCGACTACGTCGTGCCCACGACGATGGACGATGACGTCCAGGCCGGCTCGCGGGTGCGGGTGCGCTTCGCCGGTCGCCTCGTCGACGCCTATGTCCTCGAGCGATGCGCGGCCAGCGAGCACACCGGTGCGCTGGCGTTCGTCGAGCGCACTGTCGGCACGCAGCCGGTCCTGACCGCCGAGACGAGCGCGCTGTTCCGCGCCGTCGCCGATCGCTGGGCGGGCAACTTCGTCGATGTCGTCCGGCTCGGCGTTCCGGCCCGGCATGTGAGTGCCGAGAATGCCGCGGCCGCGCCGCCCGAGTCGGCATTGCCTGGACCGCCTGCGTCCGCCGACGCTGCCGGGCTCGCCGGTTATCGGGCCGGGGCGCCGTTCCTGGCGGCCGTCACGGGTGCGCGGGCGGCGCGCGCGGTCTGGTCAGCGCTGCCCATGGAGGACTGGCCGGCCCGGCTCGCCGAGGTCGCCCGCATGGCGACGGACGCGGATCTCGGCGTGATCGTCGTCGTCCCGGACGCGCGTGATCTCGCCCGTCTCGACGCCGCGATGACCGCTGCCCTCGGTCCTGGCCGGCACGTGGCCCTCGCCGCCGATCTCGGCCCGGCCGAGCGCTACCGACGCTGGCTCGCGGTGCGCCGGGGCACCGTGCGGGTGGCCGTCGGCACCCGGTCGGCGGTCTATGCGCCGGTCGTGCGGCTCGGCCTGCTCGCGATCTGGGACGACGGCGACGATCTGCACGCCGAGCCGCGCGCGCCGTACGCGCACGCGCGCGACGTGCTCGTCCTGCGTTCGGCACAGACCGGCGCGGCGTTGCTGATCGGCGGGTGGGGCCGCACGGCAGAGGCGCAGCAGCTCGTGGACTCCGGCTGGGCGCATGAGATCGTGCCCGATCGCGCGACCCTGCGCTCTGTCGCCCCGCGGGTGCGCGCGGTCGCCGACGATGTCGAAATCGCTCGCGACGCCGCAGCGGGGGCCGCCCGACTGCCCAGCCTGGCGATCCGCACTGCGCGCGCCGCCCTCGCCGCCGCACAGCCGGTGCTCGTGCAGGTACCGCGGGGCGGGTACGCGCCGTCCCTGGCCTGTGCCGCCGATCGCAGCCCGGCCCGCTGCCAGGTCTGTGCCGGGCCGCTGACCGTGTCCGACGCGCGCAGCGTGCCCGCCTGCCGGTGGTGCGGCCGCCCCGCGGCCGAGTGGACGTGCCCGAGCTGCGGGCGGCGTCGACTGCGTGCCGTCGTCATCGGCGCCGGGCGAACGGCGGAGGAGCTCGGGCGGGCCTTTCCCGGTACGCCGGTGCGCACCTCTGGCGGCGACCGGGTTCTGGCCGAGGTCGACGGCACCGCGGCGGTCGTCGTCGCCACGCCCGGCGCGGAGCCCCACTGCGCCGATGGCTACGGCGCGGCGCTACTGCTGGACGGCTGGGCGCTACTGTCGCGCGCTGACCTGCGAGCGGGCGAGGAAGCGTTTCGGCGGTGGGCAAACGCGGCGGCGCTCGTCCGTCCCGGGGGCGCCGTCGTGGTCGGCGCCGACGCCGGCACACCGGCTGTGCAGGCGCTGGTGCGGTGGGATGCGGCCGGTTTCGCGGCCCGCGAGCTGGCCGATCGGGTCGAGCTGGCATTCCCGCCGGCGACCCGGATGGCCGCGCTGACCGGCCCCCCGGCGGCGCTCGCCGAACTGCTCGGCGCGGCCCGGCTGCCGGACACCGCTGCGGTCGTCGGTCCGGTCGCCGTCGGCGGCGAATCCGAGCGGCTGCTGGTCCGCGTCCCCCGATCAGCGCGGAGCCGAGCTGGCACAGGCTTGAAGGCCGCGGCCGCCGGGCGTTCTGCCCGCCGCTCCGCCGAACCGGTCAAGATCGTGCTGGATCCCGTCGAGCTGATGTGACCGGCAGGCGGTAGCCCGTGCCGGCGAGCTCCTCGTCATAGGTTGTGTCCTCGAGCAGGGCCGGCACCGCCAGCGCGTCGCCCGTTCGGGCCAACGATTCGTAGGCGGAGTCGTGGTGCACGATGCCGTCGGCGTAGACGTCGTCATGTACGTAACGTTCCCCGCGCAGCATCGAGGCCCCAGCCGCCAGCAGCAGCATGATGATCGAAGCGACGAACGCGATGAGCAGTCCGTGCCGGAACGGCTCGGAGATGAGTTGCGGGAAGAACGAGTGGCCGTAGATCAGATCGGTGTTCGCGCGCGACCCGGGGTTCGGGACCAGCTCGCGGATCGGGTTGTCGCCGAGGAACGCGGCGAACAGCGTCCCGACGGGGGACACGTGTGACGCCGAATCGGCCGCCTGCGGCGTCACCCCGGCCGCGGTCAGGCCGTGGGTGAGCGCCTGCGGAAGCCGTTCGGACAGGCCGACCGCCATCAGCGTGAAGAACCCGCCCATCGACAGCACCATGCCGGCGTTCATGCCGGTAGCCCGGATGCCCGACGCTGCTCCCCGCTGCGCTGCGGGTACGGAGTTCATGATCGCCGCAGTGTTCGGGGCGGCCAGCAGCCCGGAACCGATGCCGTTGCACGCCAGCAGCACGGCGAATGCCGCGTAGCTGAAGTTGGCCGGCAGCAGGATCAGGCCGACGAACGTGAGTGCGGTGAGGATCAGCCCGCCGGTCGCGAAGGCGCGCGCGCCGAACCGGTCGGAGAGCGCGCCGGAGGCGGGTCCGGCGATCAGGAAGCCGATGGTGAGCGGCAGCATGTAGATGCCGGCCCACAGCGGTGTCTCCTCGAAGGTGTAGCCGTGCAGGGGCAGCCAGATGCCTTGCAGCCAGATGATCAGCATGAACTGCAGACCGCCGCGCGCCATGGCGGACAAGCAGGTTCACCAGCTGCCCGGCAGTGAACGCGCGGATCCGGAACAGTCTCATGTTGATCATCGGATCGACGGCCTGCGTCTCGATCACGCCGAACGTGACCAGCAGCGCGACGCCCAGGCCGAGGCCGCCGAGCACGATGGGTGATGTCCAGCCCATCGTGTGGCCGCCGTAGGGCTGCAAGCCATAGGTGATCGCGACCAGGATGGCGATCAGCCCGACGCCGAAGGTGAGGTTGCCCCACCAGTCGATCACGACCTTGCGTGCGCGGTCGCGCGGCTCGTCGTGCAGCGTCCGGTAACCCATCCAGGTGCCCCAGAGGCCGATCGGCACGCTGACCCAGAACACCGCCCGCCAGTGCCATTCGGACAGCAGCCCGCCGACCACGAGGCCGAGGAACGACCCCGCCAGCGCGGCCACCTGGTTCACGCCGAGGGCGAAGCCACGCCGGTCCGGCGGGAACGCATCGGTGATGATCGCGGTCGAGTTCGCCATCACCATGGCGCCGCCGATGCCTTGCACGACACGCAGCACGATGATCTCCAGCGCCCCGGCCGCGCCGGAGTTGGGCACCAGGGCGCAGCCGAACGAGGCGAGGGTGAAGATCAGGAAGCCCAGGTTGAACAGCTTGGCCCGGCCGTACTGGTCGCCAAGGCGGCCGAAGGTCACGACGAGGACCGCCGTGACCAGCAGGAAGCCCATCAGCATCCACAGCAGATAGGAGATGTTGGCCGGTGCCAGCGGATCCAGGCCGAGCCCCTCGAAGATCGCCGGCAGGGAGATCAGCAGGATCGACGTGTTCAGCGTGGCGACGAGGACGCCGACCGTCGTCACCGAGAGCGCGGTGCGACGGTCGTGGGCTGCGGAGCGCACAGAGATTCCCTTCGTTCGTTAGTCATCCTAACTACTTCGGGGCGGCAATGTGTGCCTGTGGATCGTTAGACTCGCCACTCGTGACCGTGGTGCCGATCCGCCTGTTCGGCGATCCGGTGCTGCGCACACCCGCCGATCCGGTGCTCGACTTCGACAAGGAACTGCGGACCCTCGTCGCCGACCTGGAGCAGACGATGCTGGATGCGCCGGGGCAGGGCCTGGCCGCTCCACAGATCGGCGTGGGACTGCGCGTGTTCACCTACCACGTGCACGACTCGATGAGCGGGCACCTCGTGAACCCGGTGCTGCACTTTCCCGACGACGAGCAGGATGACGGCCCCGAGGGCTGCCTGTCCATTCCCGGCCTGACCTTCGACTGCCGCCGCAGGCTCAATGTCGTCGCGCACGGGCAGAACATGTACGGCGATCCGGTCACCGTCGAGGGGACCGCCATGCTCGCCCGCTGCGTGCAGCACGAGACCGACCATCTCGACGGGGTGCTGTTCGTCGATCGTCTGGATGCCGAGACCCGCCGTGCCGCGATGCGCGCGATCCGCGCGGCCGAATGGGGCCGGCCGGCCAACTCGACGCTCAAGCTGTCGCCGCACGCGTCCCGGTGAGACTGGTCTTCGCCGGTACGCCGGAGGCGGCGGTGCCGACGCTGCGCGCGCTGCTCGACTCACCGCGACACGACGTGCTCGCCGTGGTCACTCGTCCAGCGGCGCGCGCCGGTCGCGGCCGCACGCTCAGCGAGTCACCCGTGGCCGCCCTCGCGGCAGCGGCCGACGTGCCCGTCCTGACCCCGCAGCACCCGGGGGAGCCGGAGTTCCTCGAGCAGCTCACCGCCCTGGAGGTGGACTGCTGCCCGGTCGTGGCCTACGGCGCGCTGCTGCCGGCGACGGCGCTCGCGCTGCCGCGGCTCGGCTGGGTGAACCTGCACTTCTCGTTGCTCCCGGCCTGGCGCGGGGCGGCCCCGGTCCAGCACGCGATCCTGCACGGCGACGACGTCACCGGCGCCTCGACGTTTCGCATCGAGCGGGGCCTGGACACCGGCCCGGTCTTCGGCGTCGTCACCGAGCCGATCCAGCCCGTGGGACACCGCCGGCGATCTGCTGGCGCGCCTTGCCGCGAGCGGTGCCGGCTTGATGACGGCGACGATCGACGGTATCGCCGACGGGACACTGGTCGCCCGCCCGCAGAGCGCGGACGGCGTGTCCCTCGCCCCGAAGATCACCGTCGACGACGCGCGGCTGGACTGGACGGCGCCGGCCCGCCACGTGGAGCGCACCAGCCGCGCCTGTACGCCCGTGCCCGGCGCGTGGACGACGTTTCGCGGCGAACGGCTCAAGCTCGGTCCGCTACGACTGCGCGGAGCAAACGAGCTCGCGCCAGGCCAGTTGCGCGTCGCGCGCTCCCGCGTCGACGTCGGCACGGCGACCGGCGAGGTTGAGCTCGGCACGGTGCAGGCGCCGGGCAAGCGGCCGGTGCCGGCGCCCGACTGGGCGCGGGGCACCCGCGTCGAGTCGGGGGAGTCGGTTGCCTGAGGGGCGCCGCCCCAAGGCGCGGCGCACTCGCCCGCGGCCGAGGGCCGCCGATCCCGCCCGCGTCGTCGCGTTCTCGCTGCTTCGTGCCGTCGAGGAGGACGGGGCGTACGCCAATCTCGCGCTCCCGCGGCTGATCACGGCGGCCGGTCTGGCCGGTCGTGATGCGGCGCTGAGCACCGAACTCGGCTACGGCACGTTGCGTGCAGGTGGGACGCTGGACGAGATCCTGGCCCGCTGCGTGGATCGTGACCTCGCCGAGGTCGATCCCGGCGTCCGCGACCTGCTCAGGCTCGGCGCATACCAGTTGCTGCGCACCCGCATCCCGCCGCACGCGGCCGTCGCCACCACCGTGGACCTCGCACCGGCCGTCGGGTACGCCCGCGCGGGCGGGTTCGTCAACGCCGTGCTCCGGCGCGTCGCGCACCACGATTGGACCTCCTGGACAACCGAGTTGACGAGGGGCGCGTCGCGACAACGCGCGCTGGCGGTCCGTACCGCCCACCCGGAGTGGATCGTCGCCGCATTCGCCGACGCGCTGGGTGGCGACGTCGCCGAGGCCGCGCGCGCGCTGGCCGCCGACGACGATCGGCCGACGACCCACCTCGTCGCGTGGCCCGGACGCTCGACGGTCGCCGAGCTGCAGCAGTCCGCGGGTGGCAGCGCCGGCCCCTATTCGCCCTACGCGCTGCGGATGGCCGGCGGTGACCCGTCGGCCATCGCGGCAGTGCGAGAACGCCGGGCCGGTGTACAGGACGAAGGCAGCCAGCTGTGCGCACTCGCGCTGGCCAATGCGCCGCTGACCGGCCGCGACGAGCGGTGGCTGGACGTGTGTGCCGGGCCGGGCGGCAAAGCCGCCCTGCTCGCCGCACTCGCCGCGGGGCGGGGCGCGAGGCTCACCGCGAACGAGCAGCGCACGCACCGTGCCGAGCTGGTCCGCAGCGTGACGGCGCCGTGGCAGGTCGACGTCCGGGTCGGCGACGCGCGCGAGATCCCGAGCCGCGACGGTGGCTACGACCGAGTGCTCGTCGATGCGCCGTGCACCGGGTTGGGCGCGTTGCGCCGGCGGCCCGAGGCACGATGGCGCCGTGGTCCCGAGGACGTGGCCGGCCTCGTCGCCCTGCAGCGCGAGCTGCTGGCAGCCGCGGTGCGCCTGACCCGCCCGGGGGGCGTTGTCGCCTACGTCACCTGCTCGCCGCACCTGGCCGAGACCGCGGAAGTAGTGGCCGGGCACGAGCTGCTCGACGCGCGCCCGGCGTTGCGCGCCGTCCCCGACCTCGGCGCCGGCCCGACGGTGCAGTTGTGGCCGCATCGGCACGGCACGGACGCCATGTTCTGCGCACTGATTTCGCCCTGAGAGTCGCGTTGTCTTCTCTAGACTCGCCAGCGTGACGACTGCGGGGAAGGCCGAGCCGATGATCGCGCCGAGCATCCTGGCGGCCGACTTCGCCCGCCTGGCCGAGGCCGCGGACTCCGTCGAGCGTGCCGACTGGTTGCACGTCGACGTCATGGACGCGCATTTCGTGCCCAACCTGACTCTGGGCCTGCCGGTCGTGCAGAGCCTGTACGGCGCCACCGACATCCCGCTCGACTGCCACCTGATGATCGACGACCCCGACCGGTGGGCGCCGGGCTACGCCGAGGCCGGGGCGGCAAACGTCACCTTCCACGTCGAAGCCGCGCGTGACCCGGCGCAGACTGCCCGCGCGATCAGGAAGGCCGGTGCGCTGGCCGGGCTCGCCGTCAAACCGGGCACGCCGCTGGAGCGCTACCTCGACCTGCTGCGCGAGTTCGACACCCTGCTCGTCATGACCGTCGAACCGGGCTTCGGCGGTCAGACGTTCATGGCCGAGATGCTGCCGAAGGTCGCGTGGGCCCGCCAGCACGTGCGCAGCGGGCATCTGCGGCTGTTCATCGAGGTCGACGGAGGGATCACAGCCGACACGATCGCCGCCGCAGCCGACGCCGGAGCCGACGTCTTCGTCGCGGGCTCGGCCGTCTTCGGCGCCGAGGACCCGGGCCGAGCGGTCGAGGCATTGCGGGCCAAGGCCCGGGCGTCGATGAACGACTGATGGACGTCACCGAGGCCGAGGAGGCGGCGATGCACCGCGCGCTCGCCCTGGCCGAGACCGTCCGCGGCCGAACGAGCCCGAATCCAGCGGTCGGCGCCGTCGTCCTCGCCGACGACGGCCGGCTCGTGGGGGAAGGCGCGACCGCACCGGCGGGCGGTCCGCACGCGGAGATCATCGCGCTGGGTGCCGCGGGTGGCGCCGCACGCGACGGCACGGTCGTCGTCACTCTCGAGCCCTGCGCGCACACCGGGCGCACCGGCCCGTGCACGGACGCCCTCCTCGCGGCCGGCGTGGCGACGGTGATCTATGCCGTCGCCGACAACAATCCGGAGGCCGCCGGCGGCGCGGACCGGCTCCGCGACGCCGGTGTGCGGGTCGTCGCCGGCGTCGCCGAACACGCGGCCGCCAGCGGCGCATTGCGGCCGTGGCTGCACGCCGTACGCACCGGGCGGCCGTTCGTCACCTGGAAGTTCGCCGCGACCTTGGACGGGCGGGTCGCGGCCGCCGATCACACCGCGCGCTGGATCTCCTCGGCCGCGTCCCGCGCCGACGCCCACCGCCTGCGGACGATCGTCGACGCCATCGTCGTCGGCAGCGGCACCGTGCTCGCCGACGACCCGCACCTGACGGTCCGCGACGGCGACGAGCGGGCCGACCGGCAGCCGTTGCGGGTCGTCCTCGACCGCCGACATCGCCTGCAGAGCACCTACGCGCAGGATGCGCGGGTGCTCGACGACGCCGCCGAGACCGTCTTGCTCGACACCGCCGTGCCGAAGTTCACACTCAAAGCACTGCACGATCGCGGCGTGCGTCACGTCCTGCTCGAAGGTGGACCCACAGTTGCCGGGGCGTTCGTCGAGGCGCGCTGCGTCGACGAGGTCATCGCCTACCTGGCGCCGATGCTGCTCGGCTCGGGGCCGGCCGCGCTGGGGAATGCCGGCATCGGAACACTGGCCGACGCCGCGACGTTGGACGTCGAGTCGGTGTCGCGACTCGGCGCCGATATCAAGGTCGTGGCGCGTCCGCACTGGACCGAGCGGATCGAGGAGTGAGCGGCGTGTTCACCGGGATCATCGAAGAGGTCGGCGAGGTCGTCGCCGTCGAACGTCGCGATGACTCGGCCGTGCTCACGGTCGGTGCCACCCGCGTCGTCGACGACCTCGTGCACGGGGGATCCATCGCGGTGAACGGCGTCTGCCTTACCGTCGTGGGATGGCACCGCGCAGCGATCACCGCGATCGAGTTCGACGTGATGGGTGAGACTCTCAAGCGCTCCGGCATCGGTGGCCTGGCCGTCGGCGACCCGGTGAACCTCGAGCGTGCGGTCCGCGCCGACGCGCGCCTTGACGGGCACATCGTGCAGGGACACGTCGACGGCACCGGTGTCGTGGTGTCCCGCACTTCGGGCGACCAGTGGGACACCGTGCGCTTCGGCCTGCCCGGTGAGCTGGCCCGATTCGTCGCGGACAAGGGGTCGATCGCCGTCGACGGCGTGTCACTCACGGTCGCCGGCGTGGGCGACGATTGGTTCGAAGTCGGCCTCATCCCCGAAACGCTGCGGGCGAGCACCCTGGGCACCCGCTCGGCCGGCGACACCGTCAACCTCGAGGTGGATGTGTTGGCCAAGTACGTCGCACGGCTGATGGGGCCCCGCCGATGACCATCCACCTGGACTCGATCGAGCGGGCGATCACCGACGTCAAATCAGGTAAGGCCGTCATCGTCATCGACGACGAGGACCGCGAGAACGAGGGTGACCTGATCTTCGCCGCCGAGCTCGTGACGCCCGAGCTGATCGCTTTCATGGTGCGCTATACCTCCGGTTACATCTGCGTGCCACTCACCGAGGGCGATGCCGACCGGCTCGACCTGCCGCCGATGTTCCACACGAACCAGGACCGGCGCGGCACCGCGTACACCGTCACTGTGGACGCGCGGGCCGGCGTGACCACCGGCATCTCCGCGAGCGATCGGGCGCACACGATCCGGCTGCTCGCCGACCCGACCTCCAGCGCCGCCGACTTCTCCCGCCCCGGGCACGTCGTGCCGCTGCGTGCCAAGGACGGCGGCGTGCTGCGCCGACCCGGGCACACGGAGGCCGCCGTCGACCTGGCGGTGCTGGCCGGCTTGCATCCGGCCGGCGTGCTGTGCGAGGTGGTCAGCGAGAAGGACCCGGCCGGCATGGCCCGGGCCGACGAACTGCGAGTATTCGCCGACGAGCACGACCTCGCGCTGATCTCCATCGCTGACCTGATCGCCTACCGGCGGCGCTTCGAGAAGCTCGTGTCGCGCGTGGCGTCGGCTCGGGTGCCGCTGCGCTACGGCGAGTACACCGCCGTCGGCTACTCGTCGAGCTACGACCAGCGCGAGCACGTCGCGTTCGTCTTCGGCGACATCGGCGACGGCGAGGACGTGCTGGTCCGGGTGCACTCGGAGTGCCTGACCGGCGACGTGTTCGGCTCGCTCCGCTGCGATTGCGGACCGCAGTTGGACGCAGCGCTCGCGGCCGTCGCCCGCGAAGGGCGCGGTGTCGTGCTGTACATCCGCGGGCACGAGGGGCGCGGGATCGGCCTGCTGCACAAGCTGCAGGCCTACCAATTGCAGGACGCCGGATCCGACACCCTCGACGCCAACCTCGAGCTCGGCCTGCCCGCCGACGCCCGCGACTACGGCACCGGCGCGCAGATCCTCGTCGATCTCGGCATCCATTCGATGCGGTTGCTGTCCAACAACCCGGCCAAACGCGCCGGGCTCGAGGGATACGGCCTGCGGGTCAGCGGCCGTCGGCCACTGCCCGTGCACGCCAACCCGGAGAACCTTCGCTACCTGCAGACCAAGCGAGACCGGATGGGTCACGACCCCGACTTCATCCTCGAGGGTCAGTCGCCTGGAGAAATCGACCGGTGAGCGGCGAAGGCGCCCCGACACTGCGTGTCGACGGCCGGGACCTGTCGGTGGTCGTCCTCGCGAGCCGGTGGCACGAGACGGTGATGGACGGGCTGCTCGACGGTGCTCGCCGGGCGCTGGCCGAAGCCGGCGTGGCGGACATCACCGAGCTGCGGGTGCCCGGTGTGTTCGAGCTGACGGTCGCTGCAGCCCGGGTGACGACCCACCCGGTCGACGCCCTCGTCGCGCTGGGCGTCGTGATCCGGGGTGGCACGCCGCACTTCGAGTATGTCTGCGACGCCGCGACCGCCGGTCTGACCGCGATTACCGCCCGCACGGGCATCCCGATCGGATTCGGCGTGCTGACCTGCGACACCGAGGAGCAGGCGCTCGAGCGCGCCGGCTTGCCCGACTCCATCGAGGACAAGGGACACGAGGCGGCGATGGCGGCGGTGTCCACCGCGGTGTCGCTGTCGTCCTGGCCACGCCGGCACGGTTGACCGAGCGCTTCATCATGATCAAGAGAGCAATCTCGTCGAATGTCCACGGAAGCGCGCTCTTGATCACGAACGATGAGCGGGGGCCCGAGCCGGTGGGCCACCGCCGGTAGGCTTCGACGTCGAGATGAAGACCTTTGACGAGCTGTTCGCCGAGCTCACAGACCGCCAGCGCGAGCGTCCCGACGGTTCGGGCACCGTGGCCGCGTTGGACGCCGGCGTGCACGAGCAGGGCAAGAAGGTCGTGGAGGAGGCTGCCGAGGTGTGGATGGCGGCCGAGCACGAATCCCCGGAGCGCACGGCTCAGGAGGTCAGCCAGCTGCTCTACCGGATACAGGTGATCATGCTCGGCAAGGGCATCGGACTCGATGACGTGTACCGACATCTGTAGGCCGACTTCTGCCGCCGACCGTCCCGACAGACAGGTAGCCATGCTCCGCATCGCTGTTCCGAACAAGGGCTCGCTCGCCGAGCCCGCCAGCCAGATGCTCGTCGAGGCCGGCTACCGCCAGCGCCATGATTCGCGCGAACTCGTCCTGCTCGACGCCGACAACGAGACCGAGTTCTTCTTCCTGCGCCCGCGCGACATCGCGATCTACGTCGGCTCCGGCCGGCTCGACGTGGGTATCACCGGGGAGGATCTGCTGCTCGATTCAGGTGCCGCCGCCGAGGCGATCCTGCAACTCGGCTTCGCCGCGTCGACGTTCCGCTTCGCCGCCATGCCGGGCACCGCGTCGTCGGCAGCCGATCTCGCCGGCCTACGCGTTGCTACCGCGTATCCCGGCGTGGTGGCCGCCTACTTCTCCGAACGTGACCTCGCGGCCGAGGTCATCCGCCTCGATGGCGCGGTCGAGACCGCGGTTCGCCTCGGGGTCGCGGACGCGATCGCCGATGTCGTCTCGACGGGCACGACGCTGCGCAACGCCGGCCTGGAGATCTTCGGCGAGCCGCTGCTCACGAGCCAGGCGGTGCTGATCCAGCGGGCCGGGGCCGAACCGTCGGCGAGGGTCGAGCAGCTGGCGCGTCGACTGCAGGGTGTGATCATCGCGCGGCAGTACGTGCTGATGGACTACGACATCCCGGATCAGCTGGTCGAGAAGGCGGTCTCGATCACACCCGGCATCGAGTCGCCGACCGTCTCCCCGCTGCATGAGCACGGCTGGTCGGCGGTGCGCTCGATGGTGCCTCGCCGCGATACCAACGCCGTGATGGACGAGCTGTGGGTGCTCGGCGCGAGAGGCATCCTGGTCACCGCGATCGCAGCGTGCCGGTTGTGAGCGAGACGTCGGCGGTGGTCACCGCCAAGCCCATCATGACGGCGCGCGTCGCGAACGGCGTTGCCGCGTTCGCGCTCGTCGTCTTCATCCTGACCGCGATCTTCATGCGGCAGGCGAACGCGGGCGCCTCCTTCGGCGTCAAGGACCAGATCTTCACTGTCGTCGTCGGCCTCGTCGTGGCCGGTGGGTTGCGCCTGCCCGCGCGGCCGCGGTTGCGTGCGGATGCCGAAACCGTCCAACTGCGCGGCTACGTCGGCAACTGGCGCACGATTCCCTGGAGCGCGGTCGTGGCCGTGGAGTTCCCGAGGAGCGTGCGGTTCGCCCGCCTCGTCCTACCCGGTGACGAGACGCTGGCGATCTACGCGGTCCAACGCGTCGATCGCGACTACGCGGTCGAGAAGATGCGCGCGCTGCGGCAGCTGTTCGCGGCCACTCATCCCGTCACCGGCTAGGTTCGGGTGTATGAGCGAGACGCTGTCCAACCTGTCGCACGAAGAGCGCCGCTTCCCGCCGTCGCAGCAGTTTGCCGACGCGGCGAACGTCAGGGCCGACGCGTACGACCGGGCCGACGCCGATCGCCTGGCGTTCTGGGCCGAGCAGGCCCGGCGCCTGTCCTGGTCCCAGGAGTGGTCGGAGGTCCTCGACTGGTCCGATGCGCCGTTCGCGAAATGGTTTGTCGGCGGGACACTGAACGTCGCCTATAACTGCGTGGATCGGCACGTCGAGGAGGGGCACGGCGACCAGGTCGCGTACCACTGGGAGGGCGAGCCGGGGGACACCCGCTCGATCACCTACACCCAGCTCAAGAACGAGGTGTGCCAGGCGGCCAACGCACTGACCGCACTCGGCGTGCGGGCCGGTGATCGCGTCGCCATCTACCTGCCGATGATCCCCGAGACGGTGATCGCCATGCTCGCCTGCGCGCGGCTCGGCGCACCGCACATCGTCGTGTTCGGCGGATTCTCCTCCTCCGCGCTGTCCGACCGGATCATCGACTGCGACGCCCGGGTGGTGATCACCGCGGACGGCGGATACCGGCGGGGTGCGCCGTCGGCGCTCAAGCCCGCGGTCGACGAGGCGCTGCGCAGGTGCCCGGACGTCCGGCACGTGCTGGTGGTCAAGCGCACCGAGCAGGACGTCGAGTGGGACGCCTCGCGCGATGTGTGGTGGCACGAGGCCGTCGGTACCGCCTCGACCGAGCACGAGTGCGAGTCGTTCGACGCAGAACACCCGTTGTTCGTCATGTACACCTCGGGGACCACGGGCAAGCCGAAGGGCATCCTGCACACGTCCGGCGGTTACCTCACGCAGGCCGCCTACACACACCACGCGGTCTTCGACCTCAAGCCGGACGACGACCTGTACTGGTGCGGCGCGGACATCGGCTGGATCACCGGCCACAGCTACATCGTCTACGGTCCGCTCGCCAACCGGGCGACGTCGTTCATGTACGAGGGCGTCCCCAACAGCCCGGATGAGCACCGTTGGTTCCAGATGATCGAGAAGTACGAGATCACCATCCTGTACACCGCGCCGACCACGATCCGCACGTTCATGAAGTGGGGGGACGACGTGCCGGGAGCGCACGACCTGTCCTCGCTGCGGCTGCTCGGCTCGGTCGGGGAGCCGATCAACCCCGAGGCGTGGATCTGGTACCGCAAGTACATCGGCGGCGATCGCGTCCCGGTCGTCGACACGTGGTGGCAGACGGAGACCGGCGCGATCCTGATCAGCCCGCTGCCCGGGGTAACCCAGACCAAGCCGGGCTCGGCAACCCGGCCGCTGCCCGGCGTCGGCGCAGACGTCGTGGACAACGAGGGCAAGCCGGTGCCCAACGGAGGCGGCGGATTCCTGGTGCTCACCGAGCCGTGGCCCTCGATGACTCGGGGCATCTGGGGCGACCCGGAGCGGTTCCGGCAGACCTACTGGTCGCGCTTCGCGGACGAGGGCTACTACTTCGCCGGTGACGGCGCGAAGAAGGACGAGGACGGCGACCTGTGGCTGCTCGGTCGCGTCGATGACGTCATGAACATCTCCGGGCACCGTATCTCCACCACAGAGGTCGAGTCGGCGCTCGTCTCACACCCGGCGGTGGCCGAGGCGGCGGTCGTGGGTGCGACTGATGCGATGACCGGTCAGGGCATCGTGGCGTTCGTCATCCTGCGCGGCGACGGCCCCACCGACGAGTCAGAGGGTGCTGAGCTGGTCAGGACCCTGCGCAACCATGTCGCCAAGGAGATCGGGGCGATAGCCAAGCCGCGCCAGATCATGATCGTGGCCGAGCTGCCCAAGACCCGATCGGGCAAGATCATGCGCCGGTTGTTGCGCGACGTCGCCGATCACCGCGAGCTGGGTGACGTCACGACCCTGACGGATTCCTCGGTGATGGACCTCATCGGCGAGAAGATCCCGGGCGCGCCCGCCGAGGACTGACGCTCTCAACGCAGGCGCTCCGCGAGCGACATGGCGTCGTAGGGTGCGTGCACCTTCACGTCGTTGTCGAAGTGCACCTGCACGGCGTGGCCGTCGGCGACCCAGCTCCGGATGTGCTCGGCCCAATCGTCCAGAGCTGCGGCGGTGTACCCGCTCGTGTACAGCTCGAGGTCACCGTGCAGCCGGAGGTAGACGAGGTCGGAGGTGACCTCGCGGATCAACGGCCAGCGCCCGGCGGTGTCTGCGATGACGAGCGCGACGTTGTGTCTGCGGAGCAGATCGGTGAACGCGGGTGTGACGAAGCTGTGGTGGCGTACCTCGAGCGCGTGGCGTAGTGGCAGGTCGCCGTCGGTGTCGACCAGCGACCGATCACGCATGCGCTCGTCGTGGTGCCGGGCGAGCCAGGCTGCCTCCTGGGCCGAACGGGGCAGCCTGGCGAAGAACGCCGCGAGCCGGGCGGGGTCGAAGCCGAGCGTCGGGGGCAGCTGCCACAGGAACGGCCCGGTCTTGTCCCGCAGCGCCAGCACCCCGGAGGCGTAGAAGTTGGCGAGCGGCGACTCGATGCCCGCGAGCTTCTTCAGGTGCGTGATGAAGCGCGGTCCCTTGACGGCGAACGTGAAGCCGGGTGGGGTCTGCTCGTACCAATGCCGGAAGCTGCTCGGTCGTTGCAGCGAGTAGAACGTGGCGTTGATCTCGACGCTGTTCAGCTTGCTCGACAGATACTCCAATTCGCGACGATGCGCCAGCTTCGGCGGGTAGAAGACCCCACGCCAGGGTGGATAGAGCCACCCCGAGGTGCCGATCCTGATCCGCGCCACTGCCCAGCCCTCCGGATCTCGATGCGGTCGACGATGCACCAGGGACCAGCATCAAGCTTCGCCGTCACGACGGCGCAACCAGGCCGTGAGGCGCTGCTCGGCAGCCGGCCAGTCGTCGTCGATCATCGAGTACTGGACGGTCGTGCGCCATGAGCCGTCGCGCCGGATCCGATGCTTGCGCAGCTCGCCTTCGCGGGTCGCGCCCAGCCGGGCGATCGCGGCCTGCGAGCGCTCGTTGTGGATGTCGGTGTGCCAGACCACCCGGGCTGCGCCGAGCGGGCCGAACGCGTGGCTGAGCATGAGTAGCTTCGACTCGGTGTTGTGGCCGGTCCGCCACCATCGCTTGCCCAGCCAGGTGTGTCCGATGGCGATGCATCGCATCGCGGGAGACAGTTCGTAGTAGGAGGTACTACCGGCGAACTGACCGGTCTGCGCATCGATCTGTGCGTAGGCGAAGCGGCGGCCCGCCGCGCGGTCGGCGAGTGCGGCAAGGACGTCGGCGCGAGCGTCGTCGATCGTACGGGGAGCGCCGGACATCGACCCTGGAGAGTTCAACCAGCGGAACACGTCCTCGGCATCGTCGCCGATACCGACAGCCGCCAGGTAGCCGTCGGCGTGCTCCAGCGTGAGCGGTTCGAGCTGGATCAGCCGGCCGCGAAGAACCGGCATGGCGTACCACAGCTCGGTCGTCGTCACCCTGAGATCGTAGGGTGGCGCTCGTGCGACTCACCGATTTCTGGCGGCGGATGGAGGTCCGGTTCGGGGCGGGCTACGCCGCGAGCCTGGCCGCCGACTACCGAGTCCCCGCGCTCGGCTCGACGATCGACGCCGCGCTCGCCGCCGGCGTCGAGGCGAAGGACGTCTGGCGTGCCGTGTGCGCCGAGTTCGAGATGCCGGCGTCGTTGCGCTGATCGTCGGCGTGTCGAGATCTGTCGAACAGGTGTTCGGCTACTGTCGAGCGCGACGGTATCCACAGGACGAGCCGAAACTCGCTGGCTGTCCACAGCAGGATGCAGCGCAGCGGTTTCTGTCGGTACCAGCCCATAGCGTCGCCGATGACAGCACACGACTTCGCGAAAGAGGTCCTCATGGCCACCAGCTTCGACCGGGACAAGGCGCTCGACGTCGCCCTGGCACAGATCGAGAAGCAGCATGGAAAGGGCTCGGTCATGCGCCTAGGCGAGCGCGCCGCCGCGCCGATCGGGGTCATCCCGACCGGGTCGATCGCCCTCGACGTCGCGCTCGGCATCGGCGGCCTGCCACGCGGGCGGGTGGTCGAGATATACGGGCCGGAATCGAGCGGGAAGACCACGGTGGCGCTGCATGCAGTGGCCAACGCTCAGGCCGGCGGCGGGATCGCGGCCTTCATCGACGCCGAGCACGCCCTCGACCCCGAGTACGCCCGCGCGTTGGGGGTCGATACCGACGCCCTGCTGGTCAGCCAACCGGACACCGGCGAGCAGGCGCTCGAGATCGCCGACATGCTGATCCGCTCCGGGGCGCTGGACGTCATCGTCATCGACTCGGTGGCCGCGCTCGTGCCACGAGCCGAGATCGAAGGAGAGATGGGCGACAGCCACGTCGGCCTGCAGGCGCGGTTGATGAGCCAGGCGTTACGCAAGATCACCGGTGCGTTGAGCAATTCCGGCACCACAGCGATCTTCATCAACCAGCTCCGGGAGAAGATCGGCGTGATGTTCGGATCCCCCGAAACGACCACGGGTGGGCGGGCGCTGAAGTTCTACGCATCAATCCGGCTCGACGTGCGGCGCATCGAGACGCTCAAGGACGGTGCCGAAGCGGTGGGCAACCGCACCCGCGTGAAAGTCGCCAAGAACAAGGTTGCACCGCCGTTCAAGCAGGCCGAGTTCGACATCGTCTACGGCGAGGGCATCAGCCGCGAGGGCTCGCTGATCGACGTCGGGGTGGAACAGGGGCTGATCCGCAAGTCCGGCGCCTGGTACACCTACGAGTCGGATCAGCTCGGGCAGGGTAAGGAGAACGTCCGCAGCTTCCTGCGCGACAACCCGGACCTCGCCGACGAGATCGAGAAGCGGATCAAGGAGAAGTTGGGCATCGGCCCGCGCGTCGACGAGTCCGGTGCGCCGATCGAGCCGCTCCCGGCGCCGGTCGACTTCTGAGTTGCGTGGCACGCCGAGGGGGCGTCCGGCCGACGCCCGAGACCGCAGGCGAGGATCTCGTGGAACCGCTGGGCGACCCGGAACAAGATCTCGGGGATCCGGAGGCGGTGGCCCGCACGATCTGCCTGCAGCAGCTGACCAGCCGGGCGCGGAGTCGGGCGGAGCTGGCCGCCACGCTGCATCAACGGGGGGTGCCGGACGAACCGGCCGCTCGGGTGCTCGACCGGTTCACTGAGGTGGGACTGATCGACGATGCTGCGTTGGCGCATGCGATGGCCGGGGCGCAGCACCGCGAGCGGGGGCTGGCTCGTCGTGCCGTGGCCGCGAAGCTGCGCCAGCGTGGCCTGGCCGACGAGGTGGTCGCGCAGGCGGTGGCCGAGATCGACCCGGACACCGAGCGCGAACGCGCGATGGCGTTGGTAGATCGGCGTCGCCCTGCCCTCGCCGGCCTACCGGTGCCTGTGCAGCAGCGCCGGCTGGTGGGGCTGCTGGCCCGCAAGGGCTACTCGGCGGGCCTGGCCTACGACGTGGTCCAGCGCGCGGTCGCCCCGGATCCCGACCCCCGGCGTTCGGGCTCGATCTCGCCGCCCGATTTCAGCGTCTGACCGGGTCGACCGCCGCAGCGTCGTCAGCCCCAGTGGTTGAAGTTGGCCTGGCGGGGTGCGCCAGCACAACCGTGCCGCGGGGACGAATTCGACGCACGGGTGCGGGTGGTCACTTGATTTGTTCCCCCAGTGTTCATAATCTCAATTGCACCAGGAGTAATGCCAGCACGCGCCGCTACGTCTGCGACGGCGGCGCCCGCACGATAGACCGAACGGACTCGCCGAAGGGAGGTCCCGTCCTTGTGTGGCCGGAGCACGACCGCCGGCCACGCCGCATGAACCGCCACACCAGGTGACGCGCGCCGACCTAGTCGGCAGGCAACCTAGGGTGCAGCGACGAGGTAGTGGCGCTGTCGCACATCTCCTGATCGCATGGTGTCCGACTGTGCGCTGATCGTCAGGAGGCGCGGATGAACGGGGTCTGGTACGCGGCGATCGGGGCCGCATTCGTGCTCGGTCTGTTCTTCCTCGCCCTGTACGCGCGACGCTCGAACACGTCCAAGCGCGATAACCGCGACCGGGCGGCGCGCAACGACGTCGAGCGTGACGCGCACAGCAGCGCCCTGAGTGAGGCCGCCGGTGTGCGCCATGCAGCGCAGCAGGAGGCCGACGACCTGCGTCGAGCGGCCGAGGCCGATGCCGAGGCCGCGCGCAAGGCCGCCAGAGCGGATATGCAGGCCGCTCGGGTGCAGTCGGACGAGACCCTGGCCCGGGCGCGCCAGCAGGCTGACGCCGTCCTCGCCGAGGCCCGTCGCGCCGGGGTGGCCGAAGCGGCGAGCCTGAGCGCAGACCTGCAGCGGCAGCAGGCCGCGCACGCCGCGCGCGTCGCCCGCCTGGACGAGACGGAGCGGCTCCTCGACGCCCGGGAAGCCCGGATCACCGGCCGGGCCGGCGAACTGCACGCGCTCGAGGCGCAGATGACGACGAGCAAGCGAGACGTCGACGCCGAACGCCGCCGAGTGGATGCCGAACGCGCGGCCCTCGCCGACAAGGCCGAGGAGTATGTCCGCGAACTGGAGCGGATCGCCGGCCTGTCCGCGGAGCAGGCCAAGGCGGAGTTGCTCAACGGCATCGAAACCGGCGCCCGACGCGAAGCAGCGGTGCTCGTCCGCAGCATCGAGAACGAGGCGCGGACCGAGGGCACCGAGCGGGCCCGCACCATCGTGGCCGAAGCCGTGCAGCGGGTGGCCAGTGCGCAGACCACGGAATCGGTCGTCAGCGTGCTGCACCTGCCCGCCGAGGAGATGAAGGGCCGGATCATCGGTCGGGAGGGTCGCAATATCCGCTCCTTCGAGTCGGTGACCGGTGTCAATGTCCTCATCGACGACACTCCCGAGGCTGTGCTGCTGTCCTGCTTCGATCCGGTGCGCCGCGAGATCGGCCGTCGGACGCTGGAGAAGCTGGTCCTCGACGGCCGCATCCATCCGCACCGGATCGAGGAGGCGTACGAGCAGAGCTGCGCGGAGGTGGACGAACTGTGCCTGCGCGCCGCTCGGGACGCGCTCGCCGACGTCGGGATCGGCGCGCTCGACGAGCGGCTCATCCCGACTATCGGCCGCCTGAAGTACCGCACCAGCTACGGGCAGAACGTGTTGGGCCATCTCGTCGAGACCGCGCACATCGCCGGGGTCATGGCTGCTGAGCTGGGGGTCGAGCCGACGCTGGTCAAACGGTGCGCCTTCCTGCATGACATCGGCAAGGCACTGACGCACGAGGTGGAAGGCAGCCATGCGATCGTCGGCGCCGAATTGCTGCGCAAGGTCGGCGAGAGCGAGGCCGTCGCGCACGCGGTCGAGGCCCACCACAACGAGGTACAGCCACGCACGATCGAGGCGGTACTCACTCAGGCGTCGGACACGTGTTCAGCCGCACGGCCGGGCGCGCGCCGGGAGTCCGTGGAGTCCTATGTCAAGCGGCTGGCTCGCATCGAGGAGATCGCGAGCACGCGTTTCGGGGTCGAGAAGGTCTTCGCGATGCAGTCGGGCCGGGAGGTCCGGGTGATGGTGCAGCCCACCGAGGTCGACGACCTCGCTGCGTCGGTTCTGGCTCGCGAGATCGCCAAGCAGATCGAGGACGAGCTGACCTACCCGGGCCAGATCCGCGTGACCGTGGTGCGCGAGTCACGCTCGACGGAGATCGCCCACTGACCGTGGCACCGGGCCGTATCCTCGACGGCGCCATGACGACTTCGAGCGCGCCGCGCAGCTACGAGATCCGCACCTACGGGTGCCAGATGAACGCGCACGACTCCGAGCGCCTCGCCGGTCTGCTCGAACAGGCAGGTTACGAGCGGGCTGCCGGTGACCGACCACCTGACCTCGTCGTGTTCAACACCTGCGCGGTCCGCGAGAACGCGGACAACCGGCTTTACGGAAATCTGGGTCACCTGTATCCGGCCAAGCTCGCCAACCCGGACATGCAGATCGCGGTCGGGGGCTGTCTGGCGCAGAAGGACCGCGGGCGGATCGTGGACAAGGCGCCGTGGGTGGACGTCGTCTTCGGGACCCACAACCTCGCCGCGCTGCCGGTGCTGCTCGAACGCGCTCGGCACAATCGCAGCGCGCAGGTCGAGATCGTCGAGGCATTGCAGAACTTCCCGTCGGACCTGCCGACCCGTCGCGAATCAGCGCACAGTGCCTGGGTCTCGATCTCGGTCGGCTGTGACAACAGCTGCACGTTCTGCATCGTGCCGTCGCTGCGCGGCTTGGAAACCGACCGCCGACCCGGCGATGTGCTGGCCGAGGTAGGCGCGCTCGTCGAGTCCGGCGTCGTCGAAATCACGTTGCTCGGGCAGAATGTCAACTCCTACGGCCGTTCGTTCGGCGACCGGCTCGCGTTCGGCAAACTGCTACGCGCTTGCGGGGAGATCGACGGTTTGGAGCGGGTCCGGTTCACCAGCCCGCACCCGCGCGACTTCACCGACGACGTGATCGCCGCGATGGCCGAGACGCCGAACGTGATGCCACAGCTGCACATGCCGATGCAGTCCGGGTCCGACGCCGTGCTCAAGGCGATGCGGCGCTCATATCGGCAGCAGCGCTATCTCGCGATCATCGACCAGGTACGTGCCGCCATGCCGCACGCAGCAATCACCACCGACATCATCGTCGGCTTTCCCGGGGAGACGGAGGCGGACTTCGAGCAGACCCTGACCGCCGTGCGGGCCGCCCGCTTCGCCGGCGCGTTCACCTTCCAGTACTCCAAGCGGCCCGGTACGCCCGCGACGACGATGGCCGGGCAGGTACCCAAGGCCGTCGTGCAGGAGCGCTACGAACGGCTCGTCGCGCTGCAGGACGAGATCTCGTGGGCGGCGGCGAAGGCTCTCGTCGGGCATCAGGTCGAAGTGCTCGTCAACGCCGTGGACGGCCGCAAGGACAGCGCGACCGGCCGGGTATCCGGTCGCGCTCGCGACGGCCGGCTCGTTCATCTCGCCGGACAGGCACGCCCCGGGGACGTCGTCACCGCCGAGGTGACTTACGCCGCCCCGCACCACCTCGTCGCAGACGGCGGCATCCGCACGCACCGCCGCTGGCGCGGAGCGCCTGCGCAGGACAGGATGCCGGCACGCCCGCTGCTGAGGATCGGCCTCGGCCCGACACGATGACGCGTTGGCCGCCCGCTCCCTACTCGGGAATGAGGGCGCGCCGCTGCGCGACGTCGTCCTCGGCCTTCTTGATCCGCGCCTGGTCGCCACTCTTGCGCGCACGCGCCAACTTCTCCTCCGCCTCGGCGAGACGATCACGCAGCGCGGCGAGGAACGGGTTCGTCTGCACGCTGTTGTGCCGCCACTGCGCCTCGACCGCGGCGCGGACCCGATCCTCCGCGGCACGCATCCGATCATCGAGGCGGCGGATCGCGTCGCGCGGCACGTGTCCGATCGCGTCGAAGTGCACCTGCAGATCCCGCAGCGCTGTCTGCGCGGCCATCGGATCGCGCAGGTCGAGCGCCTCGGCGCGCGTGATCACGTCCTCCTTCTTGCGCTGATTGCTCAACTGCTCGGCGTCGCGCTCGGCAAACGTGCCTGACCGGCGCGCGAAGAACGCGTCCTGAGCCGCGCGGAAACGTGCCCACAGCGCGTCCTCCACGTCGCGTCCGGCTCGCCCGGCGGCCTTCCACTCCGTCATCAGATCGCGCATTGCGGCGGCGGTCTGCTTCCATTCCGACGACGTCGACAGCTCCTCAGCCCGCGCGATCAACAGTTCCTTCACCTGCCGCACGGTGTCACGCTCGGCGCCCAGCGCCGCGAAATGCTGGCCCCGGCGACGGCCGAAGGCGTCGCGGGCCGCGGCGAACCGCTTCCACAACGCGTCGTCGGTCTTGCGATCGACGTTCTTGATCTGACGCCACTCGTCGACAATGGTGCGCAGCCGTTCCCCGGAGGCCTTCCACGAGGTGGCCGACTCGGCGATCTTCTCGGCCTCGGCGACCAGCGCCTCTTTGTTGGCGATCGCGTCGGCGCGCGCCTTGTCCCGCGCCGCGCTGGCCTCGCTCGCCTTCGCATCGGCGGCCTCGAGCAGCGCCTCCAGTCGGATGCTGAGTGCCTCAAGATCACCGATGACCGCGGCGGTGGGCAGTTGTTCCTGCAACTCGCGAGCGTGGCTGCGGGTGCTCGACGGGTCGCCAGCGCCGGATTCCAGCCGCTGCTCGAGTAGGGTCACCTCGGTCGCGAGATCCTCGTAACGACGGGTGTAGAACGCGATCCCGGCCGCCGTGTCGCCGGCCTGCCAGGAACCGATCGCCCGCTCGCCGTCGGCAGTCCGGACATACACGGTGCCGTCGGCGACGATACGACCCCACGGTGAGGTCATGCCAGCGGTCCGCGGTCGTCCATGACAGTGCATTAGACATGATGGATGTCCGATGGCGCATGGGTCCGGGCCGGACGACTAGCCTCGCGAAGTGGCGTCGACCGTGCCCGCCCCGGGGATGCGCCCTGCGGTGCTCGCCGTCGTCGGCCCCACGGCGGCCGGAAAGTCCGACCTCGCGATCGACCTCGCCGTGCACCTGGGCGGCGAGGTCGTGAATGCCGACTCGATGCAGCTCTACGACGGCATGGACATCGGCACGGCGAAAGTGCCGCCTGGTGAGCGAGGCGGGGTGCCGCACCACCTGCTCGACATCTGGCCGATCGAGAAGTCGGCCGCGGTCGCCGAGTACCAGAGCCTCGCCCGCGCGGCCATCGCCGGCATCCACAGTCGTGGGCGGCTGCCCGTCCTCGTCGGCGGATCGGGGCTGTACCTGCGCGGCGCGCTCGATCGCCTCGACTTCCCGGGCGAATCGCCGGGTATCCGAGCTCACCTCCGCCGTGAGCTCGACGCGGTCGGGCCGCACGCCCTGCACCTCAGGCTTGCCGACCTGGATCCGGCCGCAGCCGCGGCGATCTTGCCGACGAACGGCCGTCGGATCATCCGGGCGCTGGAGGTCATCGAGCTCACCGGCGCGCCGTTCACCGCACGCATGCCGGGCTTCGAATCGATCTATGACAGCGTCCAGATCGGCCTCGACCGCGACGACCTCGACGAGCGCGTCGGGCTGCGCGTGCACCGCATGCTTGAGCTGGGGTTCGTGGCCGAGGTGCGAGGCCTGCTGCCGCGCGGCCTGCGGGAGAGTCCGACGGCGGGCAAGGCGCTGGGCTATGCGCAGTTGCTGGGCTGCCTCGACGACGCCGGCACGCTGGTCGGCGATCTCGACGAGGCGATCGCGTCGACGATCCGGGCCACCTGTCGCTTTGTGCGCCGACAACGCTCCTGGTTTCGCCGCGACCCGCGTATCCGTTGGCTCGACGCGGCCAGCCCGACCCTGCGCGACGATGCCCTCACTACGCTGGACTCGTGCGGCTGGTGAAGGGACACGGTACCGAGAACGACTTCCTGGTGCTGCCCGATCTCGACGGCGTCATCGAGGTGTCCCCGGAGCTCGTCCGTGCCCTGTGTGACCGGCGGGCGGGGATCGGCGCCGACGGGATCCTGCGCGTGGTCCGCTCGGCGAAGCACCCCGAAGCGGTCGGCATGGCCGCCGATGCCGAGTACTTCATGGACTACCACAACGCCGACGGCAGCGTCGCCGAGATGTGCGGCAACGGAATTCGGGTGTTTCTGCGGTACCTCATCGACGCCACGCTCGTTGAACGGGATGCGGCGGTGGCGACTCGCGGCGGAATCCGACGAGTGCGGGTTCGCGGGGACGGAGACGTCACTGTGCACATGGGCCTGCCCCGGTTTCTCGCCGACCGGCCGATCGTCACCGCCGCGCTCAGCTCCGGCACCACGGCCGTCGAGCTGTCCGGCAGTGCCCTGGAGATCCCCAATCCTCATGTAGTCGTCCCGATTGACACCCAGCACCTGCTCGCCGATCTCGATCTGCGCAACCCCCCGGAGGTGCGCCCAGCACTGCCGCATGGCCAGAACGTCGAGTTCGTGTTGCGCCGCGGCCCGCGCCGGCTGCAGATGCGAGTGCACGAACGCGGCGTCGGAGAGACCCGTTCGTGCGGCACCGGAATTTGTGCCGCAGCGCTGGCCAGTGCCCGAGCCGACGGCACCGACGCCGACGGCGCGCCGTGGCAAGTCGACGTCGTGGGCGGCACCTGCACGGTCGTCTGGCGTCCGGACGGCGAGGTCGAGCTGAGCGGGCCCGCCGTCCTCGTCGCCGAGATCAATGTCGACGAGGCGCGCCTACTCACGCAATGAGCTGGCAAAAGTCGGCGGTCCGCCGTGTCACGATGGACGAGACATGACGAAATCCATCGATAGCGAACTGGCCAACGCCGAGCTCGAAGAGCGGCACGCGCTGCGGCGCGTCGCCGGCCTGTCGACCGAGCTCGACGACGTCACCGAGGTCGAGTACCGCCAACTGCGCCTCGAACGGGTCGTGCTGGTAGGTGTCTGGACGTCCGGCACCGTGACCGAGGCGAACAACTCGCTCGTCGAACTCGCGCGCCTGGCGCAGACGGCCGGTTCGGAGGTCCTCGAGGGCCTGATCCAGCGGCGCGACCGACCCGATCCGGCGACCTACATCGGCTCCGGCAAGGCCAAGGAGCTTCGCGACATCGTGGCGGCGCGGGGGGCGGACACGGTCATCTGCGACGGGGAACTCGCGCCTGGTCAGTTGCGCCAGCTCGAGGCCGTGGTGAAGGTCAAGGTGGTCGACCGCACGGCGCTCATCCTCGACATCTTCGCCCAGCACGCCCGGTCGAAGGAAGGCAAGGCGCAGGTGGAGCTGGCCCAGCTGCAGTACCTGTTGCCACGCCTGCGCGGCTGGGGGGAATCTCTGTCGCGGCAGGTCGGTGGCCGCGCCGCCGGCGGTCTCGGCATCGGGGGTCGGGGTCCCGGTGAGACGAAGATCGAGATAGACCGCCGGCGGATCAATTCCCGGATGGCGAAGTTGCGCCGCGAGCTCGCCGGCATGAAGACCGCGCGAGACGTCAAGCGCGCACGACGCACCGAGCGCCAGATCCCCTCTGTAGTACTGGCCGGATACACCAATGCCGGAAAATCCTCCCTGCTCAACCGCCTCACCGATGCCCACGCACTCGTCGAGAACGCCCTGTTCGCGACGCTCGATCCCACGGTCCGTCGGGCCGAAACCGCCGACGGCCGGGTGTACACGATCGCCGACACCGTCGGCTTCGTCCGGCACCTGCCCACGCAACTCATCGAGGCGTTCCGCTCGACGCTCGAGGAGGTGGCCGACGCCGACCTCATCGTGCACGTCGTCGACGCGTCCGATGCCGACCCCGAGGCGCAGATCCGCGCGGTGCGCGAAGTGTTCGCCGACATCGGTGCCCTCGACGTCGCCGAGCAGCTGGTCTTCAACAAGATCGACGCTGCGTCGACGGAGATGTTGATCCGGCTCCGCGCGCTCGCGCCTGATGCGGTGTTCGTGTCGGCAGGCACCGGTGACGGACTGGTCGAGCTGCGCGAGCGGATCGAGATCCGCCTGCCGCGGCCGGCCGTCGAGCTGACCGCACTCGTGCCCTATGCCCGCGGAGATCTGGTTGCCGCGGTGCACGACCGGGCCGAGGTCCTGCACACCGAGCACACCGCGCATGGAACCCTGCTGCGCGCCCGGGTCGACGCGGCTCTCGCCCGCACGCTGGAGCCGTTCGCCGCTCCCACTGTGGGCTGAGCGCACCTGGCGACCGGGCGTCCACGAGTCCCGGCGAGGATGGGTAGCGCCGTCGTGCGCCGGCCGGCCCGGCCCGGCCGATTCCCCGCCCGGACCGATGCCTGCGGCGTAACATGATCGCGGGTTCGAGGGACTAGCCAACCGGGCTTGGAGGCCGTGCGATGGAATTGTTCACGCCGGGGCACCTGCTCGTGCTGGCAATCGTGGCAGCCGTGCTCTTCTTCGGCTGGAAGCAACTGCCGGACATGGCCCGCTCGCTGGGGCGTTCGCTGCGAATCTTCAAGACCGAGATCAAGGGGATGAGCGCCGACGACAAGTCGCGCGCGGACGCACAGGAGCGCAGCGCCGAGCCGCGGGCGCTGCCGCGGGCGGAGACGATACCTACGGATCGCCCGGCCGGTGCGGCGACCGTGACCACCGAGCCGACGGCGGCGGAGCCGCCGGCCGCTGCCGAACCTGCCGCCAGCGGTGAGGCACCCGCAGCCGAGGCGGTTCGGGCTCGGCCCCGCCCCGCCCCTCGTCCGAACGGCGCCGCCGTAGCCGCGAAGTCGCCCGAGGCCGGCACGCACTGAGCGCCTGCGCCGCACCCTGGGCGTGGCCGCGGGGTACCTCGGCGCTCCACGCTGGTCCAAGCGCCGACGAGGCAGACGCCACGGTGAACCGTCAGATGCGTCGCAGCACCGTCACCACTCGGCCGAGCACGGTTGCCTCGTCGCCGTCAATGGGCGAGTAGGCCGGATTGTGCGGGACCAACCAAACGTGTCCGTCGCGTCGTTGCAGCGTCTTCACGGTTGCCTCGCCGTCGATCATCGCCGCGACGATGTCGCCGTTGTCCGCGCTCGGCTGCTGGCGCACCACGACCCAGTCGCCGTCGGCGATCGCGGCGTCGATCATGGAATCGCCGACCACCCTGAGCAGGAAGAGGGTGCCGTCGCCGACCAACGCCTTGGGCAGCGGGAACAGATCCTCAATTACTTGCTCCGCGAGGATCGGGCCGCCCGCGGCAATGCGGCCGACGACCGGGACGAACACCGGCAGGTCGCCGCGCGGAGCGTCGTCGCTCACGGCAACCGCGCGGCGGACTGCCTTCGCCTTGGTGGCGCGTGCTGCGGTGTCGTTCGAGGCACGGACGTCGACCGCCCTCGGCCGGTTGGGATCGCGGCGCAGGAATCCTTTGCGTTCGAGCATCGCCAGCTGGTGCGCCACACTGGAGGTGGAGGCGAGGCCCGCAGACTCGCAGATTTCCCGGATGCTCGGTGGATAACCGCGCTGCTCGACCGAGTTGCGGATCACGTCGAGAATCGCCTGCTGGCGGCGCGTGAGGCCGGTTACCGGATCCGGCAGTTCGGTCACCTTGGGGCGGCCGGGGCGCCGTCGCTTGGACGGCTCCGAGGCTGGATCGCCGGTCCCCTCTAGTGCCCCGCGATCGGCGGCGGCAGGCGATTGCGTCTTGCGCCGCTGATTGTTCGTGGTGCTGTCCTTCGGCACGTACTGGCCTCCGCTCACGGCAAGTCGATCGCTGCTGGACGTGCGACTGGATCCGGGTGTGAATCGCTGGACGTTTCGCCGGTGTCGACTGGTCGGCCGACTCCGTGGGTTCGGCACCTGCGTGCCGGAACTGACTCGGACGCTAGCCCCGCAGCCCACCGAACTCAAACATTTGTTCGAACGACACGCCGTGACGCGTGGTTTTTGTCGGACCCCGCTGGTACACATTCGATCACACGTTCTATCGAAACTGTGTTCGATGAAACCTGAGCTCGTTCTCTGGAGGATCCGATGTCGGTAGCCACCGAAGTCGCCCCGGCGGTCGGCATTCCCGAGCGTGCTGGTGCGTATGCCGTCGCCGCGCCCGGTCGGCTTGCATCGGTCGCGGTGCTTGCGCCGCCGGACACCGATCCGTTCGCCGCGCCCGTTCGGCTCACTCGGCGCGGCGTGCTGGTGCTCTCGCTGGCCGTCGCCGTGTTGTGCACCTCGCTGGCGTGGCTGGCTGGCCGATCCGCTCCCGGCCCGGCGGCTGCACCCGACGTGCCCGCCACGGTCATCGTCGCCCCGGGGACACGCTGTGGTCCATCGCCGCTCGAGCGGCGCCGCGACGCGATCCGCGTGCCGAAGTGGCCGATCTGCAGCGCCGCAATCACCTGGCCGACGTCGACATCAGTCCCGGTCAGGTGTTGCGGTTGCGCTGAGTTGCCGGGCGGCATGGGCGGGCACCTGCGGGGGCGCCGGCCGCACAGTCGAGCGCGCAGCTGGGCGACGCGCCGAGACCGGCTCTTGCGGAACACCGCGGTGCGTTCTACCGTTCACCCCTACATGTAGTAGTTACACGGATGTACTTCGTCCACAAGTTGGGGTAGCCCGTCCACAAGAGGGGCGCATCGTCCACAGCGTGATCCCCATGTTGTCGACAGCGCCACGCACAGATCGCCGGTCTGGACAGGCCGGCTCGAGGTCAGGGAGGTCGCTCATGCGGTGCCCGTACTGCCGCTACCCCGACTCACGAGTCGTCGATTCCCGCGAGCAGGACGAGGGCCAGGTCATCCGGCGGCGTCGGTCGTGCCCGGAGTGCGGGCGTCGTTTCACCACGGTCGAGGAGGCCACGCTCGCGGTCATCAAGCGCAGCGGCGTCACCGAGCCGTTCAGCCGGCAGAAAGTGGTGAACGGCGTGCGGCGAGCCTGCCAGGGCCGACCCGTCGACGAGGATCAGCTGGCCCAGCTCGCGCAGGCCGTCGAGGAGACGATCCGGGCCACCGGGGTTGCCGAGGTGCCCAGCGACGAGGTCGGGCTGGCGATCCTCGGCCCGCTACGCGCGCTCGATGAGGTGGCCTACCTGCGCTTCGCGTCCGTGTACCAGGCGTTCAGCTCGGTCGAGGACTTCGAGAAGGCGATTGTCGACCTGCGCGCCGAGCATCGCGGGCATGCACCCTGAGTGCCGCCGAGCACGCCCGCACCCACCCCATCGCACACGCGTTTGCCGTAAGCCCAAGAAAGGACAGCACATGACCGAGGCCGACGTCACCCATTCCGGCGCCGCAACGCACGTGCCCGCCGACGAGACCAACAAATCCGCGAGTGCTCCCGTCAAAGGACGGGCGAGATCGCGCAAGTCTGCAGACGCGCTGCGCGTCGAGCGGGTCTACACCACCGAGGGCGTGCACCCGTACGCCGAGGTGAGCTGGGAACGTCGCGACATCGTCATGACGAACTGGCGCGACGGCTCGATCAACTTCGAGCAGCGCGGCGTTGAGTTTCCCGACTTCTGGTCGGTGAACGCTGCCAACATCGTCACGACCAAGTATTTCCGTGGGGCGGTCGGTACGGATGTGCGCGAATGGTCGCTACGCCAACTGATCGACCGGGTCGTGCGCACGTACCGCGCGGCCGGCGAGCAGCACGGCTACTTTGCCTCGGCCGAAGACGCGGAGGTCTTCGAGCACGAGCTGATCTGGATGCTGCTGCACCAGGTGTTCAGCTTCAACTCACCGGTGTGGTTCAACGTCGGGACGTCGTCTCCACAGCAGGTGTCAGCGTGTTTCATCCTGGCTGTCGACGACACCATGGACTCGATCCTGAACTGGTACCGGGAGGAGGGTCTGATCTTCAAGGGTGGGTCCGGTGCGGGTCTCAACCTGTCGCGGATCCGGTCGTCGAAGGAATTGCTGTCCTCCGGCGGAACCGCATCCGGGCCGGTGTCGTTCATGCGTGGCGCCGACGCGTCGGCCGGAACGATCAAGTCCGGCGGCGCGACGCGCCGGGCGGCCAAGATGGTCGTCCTCGACATCGATCACCCCGACATCGAGGAGTTCGTCGTCACCAAGGCGCGTGAGGAGGACAAGATTCGTGTCCTGCGCGACGCGGGTTTCGACATGGACCTCGGCGGTGCCGACATCACGTCGGTGCAGTACCAGAACGCCAACAACTCAGTGCGCATCAGCGACGAGTTCATGCACGCCGTCGAGGAAGGCAAGGAATTCGGGCTGCGGGCCCGTACGGACAATCGGGTGCTCGAGTCCGTTGACGCCAAGGAGTTGTTCGGCAAGGTTGCCCAAGCCGCGTGGGAGTGCGCGGACCCCGGCATCCAGTACGACGACACGATCAACGACTGGCACACCAACCCGGAGACCGGTCGGATCACCGCGTCCAATCCGTGCTCGGAGTACATGAGCCTCGACAACACCTCGTGCAACCTCGCGTCGCTGAACCTGATGAAGTTCATCAACGACGACAACTCGTTCGCGACCGAGAAGTTCGTCAGAGCCGTCGAGATGATCATTACTGCCATGGACATCTCGATCTGCTTCGCGGACTTCCCGACCGAACCGATCGGGGTCAACACCCGCGCCTACCGACAGCTCGGCATCGGCTACGCGAACCTCGGCGCGCTCCTTATGGCGTTGGGTCTGGCTTACGACTCCGACGGTGGCCGCGCACTGGCAAGTGCCATCACATCGCTGATGACGGGCACCGCCTACCGACGCTCCGCCGAGCTCGCCGCAGTGGTCGGCGCGTACGACGGCTTCGCCCGCAACGCCAAGGCCCACGCCCGGGTCATGCGCAAGCACGCCGCGGCCAACGACACCGTGCGTTCGCTGCACGACAACGACCGTGCGGTTCTCGCCGCCGCAACCGAGGAATGGGCCAAGGGCAACAAGATCGGCGAGACGTACGGCTGGCGCAATGCGCAGGCGAGCGTTCTCGCACCAACGGGAACCATCGGTTTGATGATGGACTGCGACACCACGGGCGTGGAGCCCGACCTCGCGCTAGTCAAGTTCAAGAAGCTGGTCGGCGGCGGCTCCATGCAGATCGTGAATCAGACGGTGCCGCGGGCGCTGCGCATCCTGGGCTATCAGGAGGAGCAGGTCGAGGCGATCGTCGAGTACATCGCCGAGCGCGGACACGTGGTCGACGCGCCGGGGCTGCGGTTGGAGCACTACGAGGTGTTCGACTGCGCGATGGGCGCCCGGGCGATCAAGCCGATGGGTCACGTGCGGATGATGGCGGCGGTGCAGCCGTTCCTGTCGGGAGCGATCTCGAAGACGGTGAACCTGCCGGAATCCGCGAGCGTGGCCGATATCGAGGACGTCTACTACCAGGGCTGGAGGCTGGGTCTGAAGGCGCTCGCGGTGTATCGCGACAACTGCAAGGTCGGCCAGCCATTGTCCGCCGGCAAGGACGCGAAGCGGGAGGCGGCAGCCGAGGCGGTGCCTGACGCGGTCGTCGAATACCGACCCAAGCGCAAGCGGCTGCCGAAGTCACGCCCGTCGAAGACGACGTCGTTCACCGTGGGTGGTGCCGAGGGATACATGACCGCTGGCTCATATCCGGACGACGGGCTCGGCGAGGTCTTCCTCAAACTCGGCAAGCAGGGTTCGACGCTCGCCGGCGTGATGGACGCCTTTTCGATAGCGATCTCCATCGCGCTGCAGTACGGCGTACCGCTGGAGACCTACGTCCAGAAGTTCACGAACATGCGCTTCGAACCGGCCGGGCTGACCGACGACCCGGACATCCGGATGGCGCAGTCGATGCTCGACTACATCTTCCGGCGGCTCGCACTCGACTACCTGCCCTTCGACGATCGCGCCGGCCTCGGCATATATACCGCGGCCGAGCGCACCCGGCAGTTGGAAACGGGCTCCTACTCGCCGGTCGAACAGGAGGAGGATCTCGAGACCCTCGCGCAGTCGGCGCCGCTGACGAAGCACGCGGTCCCGGATACCGACAGCGACCTCGTGGCCGAGATCGCTGCGCCGGCACCGCCCGGCGTGCGCAGCTCGACCGAGCTGCTCGAGTCGCTCACCGGAAGCTCAGCCGATGCGCCGCTGTGCATGAACTGCGGTACGAAGATGCGCCCCGCCGGTAGCTGCTTCGTCTGCGAGGGATGTGGGAGCACGAGCGGCTGCAGCTGAACTACTCGACCAAGGTGGCCTGGCCGATGCGGGCCGGGCCACCGGTCGTCCGGGCCGGACAGCGAACGACCTCGCCGGCGCGCGCTTCCCAAGGCGAAGCGTCGGCTGCGTCGTATCTCGTACCGCCGTTGCAGCACTAGGGTCCGGAGGGTGGGCAGCTCACCGATTGTCGACGCGACGTCGGTGACTTTCGAGCTCGCCGATCGCGCCGGCCGGTTGCGGACGGTGCGCCTCGCGCAGGAGATCGGGTTGACCGGCCCGCTCGAGTTCACTCGCCGGCGGGGGGTGTGGCGGCTCGTGCTCGCGCTCCCACCGGTCGATCGGATGGAGTACCTGCTCGACGTCGAAGATCACCACGGCAATCGCGCCACGCTCGCCGACCCGGACAGCCCACGGCGCGCACCCGGCGCTTTCGGGGAGAAGTCGGTCGTGGAGTTCGCCACCTACCGGGCGCCGCGCTGGCTGGGGATCGACCCGGTACCGAGCGTCGAGGCTCAGCTGACCCTCGACGCGCCGGCGCTCGAGACACAGATCCACGCTGTCGTGTGGGCACCGGCCGACCTCGATCCGGACGAGCCCGCTCCTCTGGTGCTCGTCCACGACGGGCCCGAGTACGCGAAGCTGGGCGGGTTCACGCAGTACCTGGGCAGCGGCATTGCCGCCGCCGCGCTGCCTCCGCTGCGCGCTGTGCTGCTCGATCCGGGCGATCGCAATGACTGGTATTCGGCTGACCCGCGCTACGCCGAGGCGTTTGCGGGCGCTGTCGAGACGTCGCTGCGCCGCACCGCCACGGCGACGATCGGCGTCGGCGTGAGTCTCGGCGCGCTCGCGATGCTGCATGCCCACCTCACATATCCAGGCCTGCTCGATGCGCTGTTCCTGCAGTCCGGCAGCTTCTTCACCACTGCACTCGATGCGCAGGAGTCGAGCTTCAGCGGGTTCGCGGCGGTGACCGCATTTGTTGCCGGCGTCGCCGACGCACGGACGACTCCGCGCGCGGTGCCGACCGTGATCACCTGCGGCACGGCGGAGGAGAATCTCGCGAACAACCGAGCGATGGCGCACACGCTGCGCCGACTCGGTTACCCCGTCGAGGAGGCCACGGTGCGCGACGCCCACAACTACACCGCCTGGCGCGATGCCCTCGACCCGCATCTGAGCACGCTTGTCACGAAGCTGGTGAGCGCCCATGCGTCGTGAGCACGTCGACCTCCCTTCGGTAACCCTGATCGCGTATGGCCACTACGGCCGACCTGTCCTCGTCTTCCCGTCCGAGCAGGGTCGCGCCTGGGACTTTGAGAACAACGGCATGGTTGGCGCGGTCGCCGATCTCGTCGATGCCGGTCGGGTGAAGCTGTACTGCGTCGACAGCGCGGACGCGTGGACGTGGTCCGATCGCGCCGTTGAGGTCGAGCAACGGGCGCGCCGACACGGCGAGTACGAGAACTGGATCATGTCGGACGTCGTGCGGTGGATCCGCACTGATTGCGGCGCGGGAGATGCCGAGATCGCGACGCTGGGCTGCAGCCTCGGCGCGTACCACGCGGCGAACTTCGCGCTCAGGCACGCCGACGTGTTTCCGCTCGCAATGTGTTTCTCCGGCAACTACGACCCGACCGCCTGGCAGGCGTGGGGTGAGCAGGGCGACGCGACGTACTTCAACAACCCGATGGCCTACGTGCCCAATCTGCACGGCGATCACCTGGACTGGCTGCGCAGCCGGCTGAGCCTGCTCATTGTCGTCGGCCAGGGCGACTGGGAGACCCACCCGACAGGTGCGCTGCCCAGCAGCCGCGCGTTCGCGAATATCCTGCGGGACAAGGGCATCCGGTACGAGCTGGACGTATGGGGATACGACATTCCGCATGACTGGTCGTCCTGGCAGCGTCAGCTGCGCCACCATCTGCCGAGGTTCTGCTGAAGGAGTGAACGTGAATCACCTCGTCGGTCTGCTGCTCGGTACGGAGGAAGACTGGCCGACCGCCTTCGAGGCGATCCTGCGCAGGGTCGGAGCCGTCACCGACGCCCGCGGGACCGAGCACAGCTACGACGTCGAGCGGATCACGATCGAGCCGTTTGATTTGCGTGCCAAGCCGCGCTACGACCTGGTGATCGATCGGCTGGCGTACTGGTATTACGTCCCGCGCGAGTGGCTGAAGAAGGCCGCGTTGATGGACGACCTGTACCTGCTCAACAGCCCGTTCAGCTTCCAGAGCATGGAAAAACACGCGGCGTACTGCGCCATGATGCGCCTCGGCCTGCACGTCCCCGACACCGTGCTCGTGCCATTCAAGAACCCGCCGGACAACGCGAAATACGCGTACACCGCGGCGCGCTACAACCGCCCGTTCGACCTCGACGCCATCGCCGACCGGATCGGGTATCCGATATTCATGAAGCCGTATGACGGTGGTGCCTGGGTCGGGGTCAGCCGGATCCGCAATGCCGACGAGTTGCACCGCGCCTACGACGAGTCAGGACAACGCCTGATGCATCTGCAGAAGGCGGTCGACGGCTTCGACGTCTTCGCCCGCAGCCTGTCCATCGGTGCCGAGACGATGGTGATGAACTTCGATCCCGATCAACCGATGCACGCGCGCTACTCCGTCACGCACGACTTCCTCGATGCGCGTACTGGTGACGAGGCCGTGACGATCGGACGGCTCGTCAATGCGTTCTTCCGCTGGGAGTTCAACTCGTGCGAGACGCTCGTCAAGGACGGCGTCGTGTACCCGATCGACTACGCGAACGCATGTCCGGACGTCGCGATCACCAGCCTGCACTACTACTTCCCGTGGGCCATGAAGGCGCTGGTCAGATGGACGGTGTTCTGCACCGCCACCGGCCGACGGCCACGCTACGACCTCGACACACGCCGGTACTTCGACATCGCCGATCGCACCGACCTCGAGTATGCGCAGAAGCTTGCGGCCTACCGCAAACTCGCCGACGACTACTTCGAGGTGGAACGATACGGCGACTTCTGCACCGGTCGGCTCGCCCACCTCGACGAGGCGGTGCTGGCCTGGTTCGAGGGCCCGGACTTCGACCGGCTGCTCGTCGACACGGTGCGCTCCACGTTTCCGCCGCACGAACACGACCAGTTCGTCGCGCACTATCGCGGTCTGCTCGGCGCGTGGGCGAGCGACGAGCGCAACCGGCTGTCAGCAATGGCCTAGATGCGTGGGCCGCCAGCGCGTCGGCCCGCTTCCTGGTGCGAAAGGCGGCCGTTCTCCGTTGTGGTCGCGGTGATTGCGCGTCGGCGACCACGAGGAAGGACAACATGATCAGCCGCGTCGGCGCGCCGACCGCCAGGGAGGAAAGGTGTCGCTGGGCAACCGACGACGCTATCCGATCGGCCAGGTGTGCACTGGCTCGTTGCTGTGCATCAGCTCGACATAGCGGCGCAGCATCTCGCGCAGCGACTCGCGCCGGTCCAGCGGCTGCAGCCGGGCATCGATCGCCTGAAACGTCTGCGCCTGCCATTCCGCGCCGTTCTGGTGCGTCGTGCACCGTTTCTCGATGATCCCGAGCAGACGGTCGCTGACCGCCGTGTCGACCCCCCAGTCGGCCAGACCCTGGTGGGCGAGTGGCAGCAACCGCCGCAGCACGAGTTCGGTGGCCGGCACATCACCCAGGCCGGGCCAGTACACCTGTGCGTCGATGCCCTGCCGGGCGCAGGTGTAGAAGTTGTCGGTCGCCGCGGAGAACGACATCTGCGACCACAACGGGCGGTCCTGCTCGACCAGCACGCGGAGCACGCCGTAGTAGAAGGCGGCGTTGGCCAGGACGTCCACCACCGTTGGTCCTGCCGGCAAGACCCGGTTCTCCACCCGCAGGTGCGGCCTGCCGCGATACACGTCGTAGACCGGCCGGTTCCAGCGATAGATCGTGCCGTTGTGCATGCGCAGCTCACTCAGGCGTGGCACGTCCCCGCGTTCGAGCACCGCGGCCGGATCCTCGTCGTCGGTCACGGGCAGCAGCGCCGGGAAGTAACGCACGTTCTCCTCGAACTGGTCGAAGATCGAGGTGATCCACCGCTCGCCGAACCACACCCGCGGCCGCACGCCCTGCTCCTTGAGTTCCTGCGGCCGGGTGTCGGTGGCCTGTTCGAACAGCGCAATCCGGGTCTCACGCCACAGCTGCTTGCCGAACAGGAAAGGTGAGTTCGCGCCCAGCGCGAGCTGCGCACCGGCGACGCACTGAGCCGCGTTCCACGCGTGCGCGTACCCCTGCGGACTGACCTGCAGGTGGAACTGCACGCTGGTGCACGCCGCTTCGGGCGCGATGGTGTCGGCGTAGGTTGCCAGCCGTTCCGGGCCGTCGATGACGATGTGCAGATCCTCGCCACGGGCCGCGAAGATCTGTTCGTTGATCAGCCGATAGCGCGGGTTGGCGCTCAGCGCCTCGCCACCGAGATGATCGGCATCCAGGGTCGGCAGCATGCCGATCATCACGATGTGCGCGCCGACCGATCGGGCCCGTTCCTCGGCGTCGTTCAGGCTGGCCCGCAGATCCGTCTCGAGTTCGGCCAGCGACACGTCGACGAGGCTGCGCGGACGGACATTGATCTCGATGTTGAACTGGCCGAGCTCGGTCTGGAAATCGTCGTTGGCGATCGCGTTGAGCACCTCGGCATTGCGCATCGCCGGATTCTGCGCATCGTCGACGAGGTTGAATTCGATCTCCAACCCGGTGAGCGGACGTTCGAAGTCGAACTTCGACTCGCTGAGCATGTGCGCGAAGGTGTCCAGACACGACCGAAGCTTTTCCCGGTACCGCTGCCGGTCCTGCCGGGTGAAGGTCCGGCTGTCGACGTCCTCGCCCATGGGCCGGAGCTTGCCAGAAAACGGGCCGGAGCGTCAGCGCCCCGGGATCAACCCACCGGCCGCGCCCAGCTCGTCGACGAGCAGGTCGGTGTCGGCGAATGTCTTCGCGATGACGCTGACTCGCTTGAGGTAGTGGCCGACGGGGTACTCAGAGGTCATTCCGATGCCGCCGTGCAGCTGTACCGCCTCCTGCCCGATATGACGCGCCGCCGTGTCGATCTGGATCTTCGCCGCGTGCACCATCCGGCGCCGGGCAGCGGGATCGTCATCGGTGAGCGCGAGCCGGGCGACGATCGCCATCGAGCGCGCAAGTTCCAGCGACACGTACATGTCGGCAGCGCGGTGTTGCAGCGCCTGGAACGTAGAGATCGGCCGGCCGAACTGCTCGCGGGTCTTCAGATAGCCGACGGTCAGCTCGAGCATCCGCTCCATCGCGCCGACGGCTTCGGCGCACAGCGCGGCACTGGCCGTGTCGACGACCCGATCAAGGTCGGCGAGCGCCCCGGCCGGCCCGCCGAGCGCTTGCGCCGGCGCGTCGGTGAACAGCAGGTCGGCGCCGCGCTGCCCGTCCTGCATCCGGTACCGGTCGCGGTGCACACCTTCGGTCGAACCGTCGACCAGGAACAACCCGATCATGGCGTCGTCGGTGCGGGCCGTGACGACGAGGTGGTCGGCGCTATCGCCGCCGAGGACGCTAATCTTCTGCCCGCTCACGCGCCAGTCTCCGCCGACGCGCGCAGCAGTGCAGCCGATGTCGGTGAAGGACCAGCGAGAGCCGCGCTCGGCATAGCCGAATGCGAGCAAGGTCGAGCCGTCGGCGACACCCGGCAGCAGCGCCGCACGCTGTTGCGGCGTCCCGGCGGCGGCGACGAGTGAACCGCCGAGCACAACAGTGGCCAGGTAGGGCTCGAGGACGAGCGAGCGCCCGAAGGACTGCATCACCACGGTCAGTTCCGGCGCGCCCATGCCCGCACCGCCGAGCTCCTCCTCGAAGGGCAGTCCGAGCAGGCCGAGCTGTGCGTAGCGTCGCCACAACGCGCGGCTCCACCCGGCGTCTGAGTCGAGCAGTGCCAGCCGGGTGACCGGGTCGTACTCCTTGGCCAGCAGTGCATCGACGGTGTCGCCGAGCATGCGCTGCTCGTCGGTGAGCTCCAGGTCCATGGCGTCGGGTTCCTCAGAGTTTCAGGATCGCTTTGGCGATGACGCCGCGCTGGACCTCGTTGGACCCGGCATAGATCGAGGCTTTGCGCCAGTTGAAGTAGGTCGGGAAGGCATCGCTCGCGCCCTCCCGCAGGTCGGCGAACCCGGCCGCCGCCGCCTCGTTGCGGTACGGCAACGCTGCCGGTCCGAGCAGGTCCGTGAGTAGCTCGCAGGCGTCCTGCTGCAGCTGCGACCCGCGCAGCTTCAACACCGACGAGACGGGGTCCGGTGTGCCGCGCGGCAGTGCCGCCTCACGCGCCAGGACGCGCAGTACCGTCATCTCCAGCGCGGTGGTCTCCACCTCGAGCCGGGTCAGGCGCGCGCGGAACAACGGCTGCCGGGACAGATCACCGGCCAGCCGCTTGATCCGCGAGATCCTGGTCTTGATCAAGCCGACGCCCGCGTTGGACGTGCGCTCGTTGCCGAGCAGGAATTTCGCGTACGTCCAGCCCTTGTTCTCCTCGCCGACAAGCAGGTCGGCCGGCACCCGGACGTCGTCGAAGAACACCTCGTTGACCTCGACACCCCCGTCGATCAGCGGGATCGGCCGGACGGTGACGCCCGGTGACGTCATGTCGATCAACAGCATCGAGATGCCCTGCTGCTGGCGCGCCGACGGGTCCGTGCGGACGAGGTTGAAGATCCAGTCGCCGTACTGCGCGAACGTCGTCCAGGTCTTCTGGCCGTTGACGACGTACTCGTCGCCGTCGCGCACGGCCGTTGTGCGCAGCGACGCAAGATCGGAACCCGCGTCTGGCTCGGAGAATCCCTGCGACCACCAGATGTCCGCGCTCGCTGTCGGCGGCAGGAATCGCTGCTGGAGTTCACGGCTGGCAAATTCCGCAATGACCGGCCCGATCATCGCGGTGTTGAAGGCGATCGGCGGTGGTACGTGCGCCAGCGTCATCTCCTCGGCCCACAGGTGCCGTTGCAGCGGTGTCCACTCCCGTCCGCCCCACTCCACCGGCCAGTGCGGCACCGCCAGGCCGTGCGCGTTGAGCGTGCGTTGCGTCGAGACGATGTCGTCCTTGCTCGCGTGCTCGCCCCGGGCGAGCCGCTCGCGCAACTCGGCGGGGATCTGGGTCGTGAAGAACTCCCGCATTTCCTCGGCAAACACGCGGTCCTGCTTGCTGAGCGCGAGATCCACGGGCGCGTACCTCCCGACCTCGTCGACGGCTGCGGTGGCCACCAGATTACGCGCTGGTAAGAGCGGCCGACGGCGCCGTTCGCCTGTCGGCGTCCATACCGAGATACTCGCGCGTACAGCGGGGCAGCCGCGGGTGGAGGGGAGGCGATCGTGGACCGCAAGACGCTGATCGACCTCATCACCATCCCGCTGTTCACGGGCGTGATCGGCTACGTCACGAACTGGACCGGCGTGCTTATGCTGTTCAGCCCGCTGCGCTTCTACGGGTTCCGGCTGCCCGGCTTGCGCGTTCTGTTCCCACTACTGCCGCGGCGCGTGCAGGTGCTGCCACTGATCCGCCATGACGGGCGGGTCGGATGGCAGGGCATCGTGCCCTCGCGGGCGGACAAGATGGCAAGCATCGCGGTCGACAAGGGGCTGGCGAAGCTCGGCAACATCGGCGACTTCTACCGCGAACTCGAGCCGGACCGCATCGCCGAGCATCTCGCCGTCGTTGCCCGCCGCGAGATCCGCAACATCGTCGAGGACATCATGCGGCAGGAGAACTCGCAGCTGTGGCGCGAACTGCCGCCCATCGTCAAGGAAGCGGTCTACACCCGCGTGCGGCGGCAACTGCCACAAGTCGTGCGCGGCATCACCGACGAGATCGGCGAGAACATCGACCAGCTGATCGATGCGAAACTCATGGTGATCAAGTACTTCACCGCACACCCGGAGCTGCTGAACGAGCTGTTTCTGATCATGGGCCGCAAGGAGCTGCGGTTCATGAAGAACTTCGGTTTCTACTTCGGCCTGCCGATGGGCTTCGTGCTGTTCGCCGTGTTGCAGGTCTTCCCGTACTGGTACGTCCTACCCATCGGCGGCGTGATCATCGGCTGGGTCGTCAACTGGCTGGGCATCCTGTTGATCTTCGAGCCGGTCTACCCGACGAAGTGGGTGCCGTGGCGACAGGGGTTGCTCATCAAGCGCCAGCCCGAGGTCACCGAGATGTACGCGCGGATGGTGGCCGACAAGGTGATCACCCTGCACAACCTCGGCAACGAACTGATGACCGGCCCGCGCAGCGACCGCACCATGCAGCTACTCGAGGACTCACTGCGCCCGGCAGTCGACAACGCGATCGGGCCGGCACGGGCGGCGGTGCGATTCGCGATCGGCGCAAAGGAGTACGACCAGATCCGTTCCTCGCTGGCAGTCGAGGCCACCGGGCTGGCGCCGCTCGCCTTCGACGACGTCGAGTTCAGCAAGCGGCAGTCGACGAAGATCTACCGGTACATCGCCGACCAGATGAGCCGGATGGGTCCGGACGACTTCGTCGAGATGCTGCGTTCCGCGATCAAGCAGGATGAGTGGCTACTGTTCTTCCATGGTGGTGCGCTCGGCCTGTTCGCCGGACTGCTTCATCTCGCGATCTTCGGGGTGTGATTCAACGGTGTGCATCGAGTCGGAGATGAGCTGATCATGGCCGAGCCACCGGTGCGGAGTGGGCCGCCGGCCGACTCGCGGCCCGCCGCCCGGCCGCCGACGCACCGGCCGCCTGCGCGCCGGCCGTTGCCCGGGCTGCCCCGCGTCGTCGCCGAACCGGCGGCCCGGATCCTCGGCCCGGCCCCGACCATCATCAAGGGCACGCCGAACCTGGCGCGGGTGGCGGCGGTGTCGGCCTGGCACGTGGTGAGTTGGGGGCTCGGCACCACCCTCGCCAGCGCGAACTACGTCGCGCAGCGGGCGATCGACGGCCAGCCGGCGGCGGCGATCATGCAGGAGGCGGCGCACGATCTGCGCAACGCGGCGTGGAAGGCGCTCGGCGTCAGCGACGACGCGATGCCCTACCGGCCCATGCCGAATCGCGGGCAGGCGCAGGGCTCGACGACCGAGGACCTGCAACGGCAGGGCGACGAGTTGCTGCGCCGGTCCAACGATGTCCGCGTTGTCGAGGACACCCATCCGGCCTTCGCCCGGATCCTCACCGAGATCACCCCGGACGAAGCTCGCGTGCTGCGCTTCCTGTACCTGGAGGGCCCGCAGCCGTCGGTGGACGTGCGCACCCGACGACCCTTCGGAATCGGGTCGGTCCTGATCGCCGAGCGGCTGACGATGATCACCGAGCACGCGGGCTGCCGCAATCTCGACCGGACGAGCCAATATCTGACGAACCTGTCCCGACTCGGGCTGCTGAGCCTGTCCAGCGAACAGGTCAGCAATCCGCAGCGCTACCAGGTCGTCGAGGCGCAGCCGAAGGTCACCGAGGCGCGCAAACGGGCGGGCCGGATGCCGAAGGTCCTGCACGGCAGCATCCTGCTCACCAGCTTCGGCACCGAGTTCGTCGTCACCTGCCTGCCGCTGAACGGCCGAGCGCTGTCGCGGCGTGAGTTGCGCTCGCGGGATGTCATCTCCTGAATCCAGCGCTGCGCTGACCCTCCTCCCACCGGGTGAAGGGAATCCGCGGCAACGTGATCACCTCGCCCAGCCGCGACCATTGCGCGCGCCCGAGACGGGCAAGCGGGTCGAGCAGGCGGGCATCGGGCAGGCCATCGTCGGCAAGCACCCGTCTCGCCGCCGCGACGTAGACGATCTCGCCGAAGACCATCACGCAGTTGCCGATCTCGTGCTCGCCGCTCACCCGGCACTCGAACGCGATCGGCGCGGCCCGCACCCGCGGTGGCACCACCACCGCGCTCGGTTCGCGATCTAGGCCCGCGGCGTCGAACTCGCTGTACGCGATCGGGAAACTCGTCGCCGAGTCGTTCATCGCATCGAGCAGTGCCCCGGTACCGATGTTGAGCACGAACTCGCCCGTGGCACGCGCGTTGGCGAGCGTGTCCTTGTGTCCGACGGACACGAAGCACAGGGTGGGCGGGTCGACGCCGGCGACCGTCGTGAAGGAATGCGGCGCGAGGTTGTCGACCCCGTCGGCTCCGACCGTCGACACCCACGCGATCGCCCGTGGGATCACGGACGCGGTGAGCCACGGGTAGATCCCGCCATCGGCGTCGGCGGGTGCGAACTCGATGCGCGCGGAATCACCCATGCAGGCAGCCTTGCAGAGCGGCGGTCAGCGTGATCCGTCGATGTGCAGTTCGCCGTCCTCGAATTCGGCAGTCGCGATCACGTGCAACACCGCGTTGATCAACGCGAGGTGGGTGAACGCCTGCGGGAAGTTGCCCAGGTGGGCGCCGCTGTGGACGTCGATCTCTTCCGCGTACAGCTCGAGCGGCCCGGCGAGGGATAGCAGGCGCGAGCACAGGCGGCGGGCGCGCGTGTAGTCCGCGATCTCGCACAGCGCTGACACCAGCCAGAACGAGCAGATGGTGAACGAGCCCTCCTCACCGCTGAAGCCGTCGTCGGTCTCCTCGACGCGGTAGCGCAGCACCATGCCGTCCTCGGTGAGCTCGTCGGCGATCGCGCGCACCGTGTTGACGATCCGCTCGTCGTCCGGTGGCAGGAAGCGGACCAGTGGCGCGAGCAGCAGGGACGCGTCGAGCGACTTCGTGCCGTAGTGCTGGATCAGCACGCCGCGCTCGTCGACCCCGTTGGCGAGAATGTCCTCCTTGATCTCTTCGGCGGCCTTCTGCCACTTGTCCGCGGCCGCGTCCTCGCCGATGATCGCCGCCAGGCGGGCGCCGCGATCCGCCGCCACCCAGCACATGATCTTCGACGAGGTGAAGTGCTGCGCCTGCCCCCGTACCTCCCAGATGCCGGCGTCCGGATCGCCCCAGTGGTCCAGCGCGGCGTTCACCTGCTTGGCCAGGATCGGCCACACCCGGGTGTCGATGTGGTCGTGCGCCTTGCTGTGCAGGTACACCGAATCCAGCAGCGCACCCCACACGTCGTGCTGGCGCTGCTTGCTGGCCGCATTGCCGATGCGCACCGGCCGCGAGTGCGCGTACCCGGGCAGGTGGTCTAGTTCGATCTCGGGGAGATCCCGTTCGCCTCCGATGCCGTACATGATCTGCAGGTCGTCGTCCTGTTCGGCGATGTCGGCGATGAAGGAGAAGAAGTCCACGGCCTCCCAGTCGTAGCCGAGGGAGTACATGCCCCACAGCGCAAACGTCGCGTCGCGGATCCAGGTGAAGCGGTAGTCGTAGTTGCGATTGCCGCCGGGCGTCTCCGGCAGCGATGTCGTGCCGGCCGCGCAGATCGCGCCGGTGGGGGAATACGTGAGGCCCTTGAGGGTCAACGCGCTGCGTTGCAGGTAGCTGCGCCACGGGTGATCGGGGAACTCGCCGCGTGCCAGCCAGTGCTGCCAGTGGTGGGCCGTCCACACCTGCCGGCTGTAGGCATCCGCGTACGTCAGCGGCGGATCCTTCGCGCCCCAAGACATCGCGATGTAGCGCGTCTCGCCCTCCTTGAGCAGGGTGCGGACGTTCGCTCTGGTTCCCTCGAAGCCGAGTCGCATGTCCGTGGTGAGCAGCACTGACATGTCCCATTCGGCACACACCAACCTGCCCTGGTGATAGACCTTGTCGGTGTACTCCCAGCGTGGGCGCAGGCGTCCGTAGTCCGGCGAAGGATCGCATTCGATCACCGTCTGAACTTCGCCTTTCACACAGCGGATCGTGCGCAGCAGGACGTGCTCGGCCTCGTAGTCGGTGGGGGTGCGGCGCTGCGAGCGCGACAGGTGCTCCTCGTGGCGCCACGGCCCGAGCAGCAACGCGTCACGGACGATGATCCACCCGGTGTCGGTACCCCAGCTCGTCTCGAGCACCATCGTGCCCGGCAGGTAGCGGCGCGCGACGGGCACGGTGACGTCCGACGGCGCGATCCGGAAGGTGCCGGCATGCCGACCGAGGATCGCGCCGAACACGCTCGGGGAATCCATTCGTGGCAGGCACATCCAATCGACGGAGCCGCCGGGTGCGACCAGCGCCACCGTCTCGCCGTCGGACAGGAAGCCGTAGTCGCCGATCGGCACGAATCGCTCGCCGATGTGGTTGCCGTCGGTTGGCCCAACACCGCCCGTGGTCTCCATCAGTACGCCTCCTCAGCGCAGGATGCGCGCGTTCGCGCCCCGGCTCAACCCCTTGGCAGGTTGCGGTGTCTTACCAATCGTGACGCTGTTGCTGGCGCAACCGTACGGCGCGGAATGCCAGCCGTCGCGTCGACGCTCTAATGTCCGATCGGGCGTCGTCTGATTGTGATGGTCAGTCCTCGGCGCGGGAGGTCGTCGGTTCGAGGAGGCCGCGTGTCGCGCCGCAGCTGGGCTCTGTTCGCCGCGATGTGCGTCATCTGGGGCATTCCCTACCTGCTCATCCGGGTCGCGGTCCGCGACTTCGCTCCCGGCACCTTGGTGTTCGCCCGTACTGCTATCGGCGGCCTGATCCTGTTGCCGTTCGCGCTCACGCGAGGCGGATTTCGGGTAGTGCTGCCGCACTGGCGAGCCCTGCTCGTGTTCACCGCCCTGGAGATTGCCGTGGCATGGCTGTTCCTCTCCGACGCCGAGCGGGTGCTGTCCAGTTCACTGACCGGGTTGCTCATCGCGGCCGTCCCGCTCGTCGGCGTGGTGGCCGCGCGAGTGGCCGGGGTGGAGCGGCACGTTGGCGGCGCGATGCGCTACGTCGGGCTGCTGCTCGGGCTGGCCGGAGTGGGCGTGCTCCTCGGTCTCGACGTCGGCGATGTCGGTGCGGTGCCGCTCGTCGAGATGTCGCTCGTGGTCGTGTGCTACGCGGTCGCGCCGGTGATCATGTCGCGTCGGCTGTCGCGGCTGCCGAGCATCCCGGTCGTGTCGGCGTCACTGCTGATCTGCGCCGCCGCCTACCTGCCCTACGCCCTCACCCACTGGCCCGCCTCGGTCAGCGCGGCGGCCACCTGGTCGGTGGTCGTGCTCGGGGTCGTGTGCACCGCCGTCGCTTTCGTGTTGTTCTTTTCGCTCATCGGCGCGATCGGCCCGTCCCGGGCAACCGTGATCACGTACGTCAACCCGGCGGTCGCGGTGCTGCTGGGCGTGCTGCTGCTCGGCGAGCCGTTCACGCCGGGCATCGCGGTCGGCTTTGCGCTTATCCTCGTCGGATCGCTGCTGGCCGCGCGACATCCGGACGAAGAGCCTGCCGGCCCCCCCGCTGCGGGTGCGGTCGAAGCTCTTGCGGCGCAGGCTGTGCGCGAACCTCAGTCGATCCGGACGTCGCCGCGGGCGGTGTCGAAGACGGCTCCGACCACCCCGGTGTCCCCGTCGAACGGCGAGAGCCACTCCACCTCGATGCCCTCCAGCGGCTGACGTGCCGAAGTGCCGAGGTAGGTGTCGACGGTCGGCTCGTCGCCGGCGATCTCCAAGCGACGCAGGGTGATCGCCGACCCACCGACGGACGGGTGGTGCTCGTCGCCGGATACCCACTCGACGAAGAACGGCAACTGTGGATCGTCGGCGACGTCGTTGAGCCCGATCTGGCGCCATCTCAGGTCGAAGCCGTCCGGCCGTCGGCGGTGACCGAACGCGGCGGATCGGCCGAGTCGGGCTTCGACGGCGGTGATGTCCTCGACGCTGATCGCCCAGGCGAGCCAGCCGCTGCCGATCGCGCTGCGGGCAGTCACCGCTCGTCCGAACGGGGCGCGGTCCGCGGCCGGATGGTCGAGGGTGGAGACCACCTCGAGGTAGACACCGTGGGCAAGAGGCAGGATGAAGTTGCGGGTGCCGAACGACGGGTGGATGCCGCCATCGACGAACGGTGCACCGAGACGCGCGCCGAGGCGCTGCGCGCAGGCACCCAGACCCTCGCGACCGGACACATAGGACAGGTGGTCGAGGCGCATGTGGTCATCGTCACCCACCCATGCCGGCACCGGGTAGGCGGGTCGGTGTCGGCAACGGTGTATCGGGGTGCTACGGGATCAGCCGGGTGCAGATCCACGGTGCGCTCACCGCTGGTCGCCGGCCTCATCGGCCAAGGCTCGTAGTCGCGGCCACACCGATGCGAAGCCATGATGCAACCGCAGATCAGCGACGCCGTCGATGGGCCACCAGCGGATCGCCGTGCTCTCGGCGTTTATCGGGACGACGTCGACGATCGCCGCTGAGCGAGCCACGATCGTGGTGTAGGACCAGCCGCCGTGATCATCGACGAGTTCGCCGAGCGGACTGACCGCACGCAGGTCCAGGGATGTCTCTTCGGCGACCTCGCGCAGCGCGGCGGTGATGGGTGCCTCGTGCCTGTTGCGGGCGCCGCCGGGAACCGCCCAGGTATCGCCTTCGTGGGTCCATGCGGCGCGATGCTGCAGCAGGACCTGCGCTCCGTCGGTGAGCAGCAAGCCGGCCGCGCCGAAGAGCCCCCAATGCCGATGCCCGAGGGTGCAGAACGCCCAGCCATTGCCGTCGTTCACGTCCGGTGCGTCCCGTTCATCCGGCACCCGGGTCCGGGCGTCGGCCCAGGCCGCTCGACGACACCCACTGTGACGACCCCCAATGACGCGATCTCGCCGCCCGCGATCAGCGGGTTGTCGACGTCGGCCCGCCAGGTCGCCTCTCGGCGGAAGGCCGCTCGTGGCGGCAGTTGTGGGACCGGGGGCCGTGGATCGGGCCGACGCCGCCGTCCACGGTACCGGCTCGCGAGTCAGCCATATCCGACTCAAGTTGGACGGCACGGTCGGCGCGGGTTCGCCGTATCGTGAAGCGGTGCGAGAGCGCGACAGTGATGAGGTGCTGCCAGGTGGGCAACGTCATCACCGTCCTGCTCCGTTCGCCGACCTCACCGACCTGATCGACGCCGCGTGTGGTGACTGGCCGGCGAGTTCGCGCGCGGAGCTGGCTGCCGCCACAGCGGCAGTCGTCATCCGTGCCGGGCGATCACCCGGCGACGGTGCGCGGTTCGTGGCACTCGCGGACCGGGTCGGGCTGGACACGCTGGCCGCGCTGTGGCGCGACGCCGATCCGGTCAGTCTGCCCGGCGCGCTGTGGGCGCTGTACCTCCTGCGGCAGTGGTGCCAGCACGACGGCGAGGAGGTCACCCGGCTGTGGCGCAACGGCGAACCGCTCGCACCCGCGGACGCGGTCGTCGCAGGCGTCGCCGACTACGCCGACGTCGCGGCCGTGCGTCAGCTCGCGGACTCCGTGCTTGCCGGGGTCTATCAGGGAGATCTCGCAGTCGCGTTGGAACGGGCTGCGGCGTTCTTCCGGGTTGTGGCTGCCGGACGCCGCTCGCTGGCAGCGGCCGAATCCGACGGCGGGCCCGGCAACGACGGCGGGCACCGGATCGAACTGGCCGCGCGCAACGAGCGGGTAGCGGCGGCACTCACCGCCGCGGCTGCGCGCTGGCGCGCGGGCACCCTGCACTGAGCCGACCAAGGCAGTCGTTCCTGCCAACCGCCCGGCCTGCTATCACAACCGGGCGACATGTCCGGCGCCGTCCGTGCACATGTCGCAGGTTATCCACACCCTGGCGACGAAGCCGACGCGACAGAACCCACCAGACCAAGCTTGTGCGCCATGACCAGCACATCGACCGTGACCCAACGCATTGTCGGCCCCGCGGAACTACTTCAGGCCGTCCCCTACCTGCTCGGCTTCCACCCCGAGCGCAGCCTGGTGCTCGTCGGTCTGGCAGACGGCGTCCTCGTCGTGACAGCGCGCCTCGATCTTGCCGACACCTCGGTTGCCGGCGTACTGCACGAAACCGTGGCGGTGATGGCCCGCGGCGGCAGCACGTCAGTCGTGGCGGCGGTCTACGACGACGAATCATGCCTCGATCTCGGCGATCCGCATGAACAGCGCGGCGATCTCGCGGCAGCGCTCGACGATGCCACCAGCGCAGTGGACTGCTACTTGACCGACGTGTTGCTGGTCCTGGGCCGCCGGTGGTGGTCGCTGTCGTGCGACTCGGCGCATTGTTGCCCACCGGAGGGTCAGCAGGTCCCGACCGAGCCGTCCAGCTTCATGACTGCTGCGACCGTTGCCGGGGTCGTGGCCCTGCCCGATCGCGCCGCTCTCGAACAGCTCCTCGAGCCGGAGTCCGAGATGGCACGCAACCGTCTCGGGCCGGCCATCGACCGGCACGACAGTGCGGGCGTGTCTGCTGTCTTGGACGGGCGCGGCGAGAGCTACACCCGGGCCGTGAAGCGAGCGCTGTTTGCTGCTGCCCGAGCCGCCGACGAGCCGGAATGGACGCAGGTCGTCGACGACGACGTGGCACGGTTCGGGTCCGCGCTGCGCGAGATCGCAGTGCGAGACTCCGTGTGGATGGCCATCGACGACGGCCGCATCGACGGTCGGCCGTTGTGGCGGGCGCTGGCTCGGCAGCTGCCGGCTCCCTATGACGCGCCACCGTTGTTTCTGTTCGGCTGGGCTTCGTGGCGGTCCGGGGACGGTGCCCTCGCCGGCATCGCGGCCGACGGTGCTGTGGCCAGCGATCCGGGCTACACCGCAGCGGATCTGCTCTTGGCCGCACTCGCACGCGGTCTCGACCCGCGTCGCATGCCGCGGCTGCGGATGCCGCGCCCGGGCCACGGGCGCGATCGGCGGGCCTCGTGAGCCCTACCGGATTCCTACAGCGCGACAGCGTGTGGTCGGACGGGCCGTGGCAGCTCGGACAGCCCGGTGAGTTCATTGTCGACGGCAGCCGCGCAGGCGCGCCCTTCCGCGATCGCCCACACGACGAGGGAGGCGCCACGCGCGGCATCGCCGCAGGCATACACGCGTTCGGCCGACGTCTGCCAGCGCTCGTCAATGGCCACCGTGCCGCGGCCGGGCGCGCGGTCGACGCCGAACGCGTCGAGCAGCTCGGGCACGTCGGTGCCGATGAAGCCGGCCGCCAGCAGGACGAGATCGGCAGGAAGCTCGTGCTGCGAGCCGGGCACGGGACGGAACTCGCGACGACCGTTCACCCGCAGGATCTCGACCTCATCGACCACGACCGCGCACACGTGCCCGACCGGGTCGGCGCGGAACGAGACCACTTCGCGGGCCCACGCCTCGTGTACGCCTTCGTCGTGGGCCGGCGACGTGCCGCGGCTGCTTGGCGCCGACGGCCAAATCGGATTGACCAAGCCGACCCGCGCGGCCGGGCGCGGGTTGTGGTCGAGAACGGTGACCGACAGCGCACCTTGCCGGTTCGCGGTGCCGAGGCAGTCGGCGGCGGTGTCCCCACCGCCGATGATCACCACGCGTTTGCCCGCGGCGTCGATCTCCGGCGCCTCGATGTCACCGGCCTGCACCCGATTGCCCTGAGGCAGGTATGTCATCGCCTGGTGGATGCCATCGAGCTCGCGACCGGGCGTGCTCAGTTCCCGCGGTGCCAGCGCACCCACTGCGAGCACGACCGCGTCGAACTCCATGCGCAGGCGAGCAACGTCGTCGGGCCCGACGTCTGTGTTGACCTCGAAGGCGGTGCCTTCGGCACGCAGCTGTTCGATTCGTCGGTCGATGAGGTCCTTGGGCATCTTGAAGTCAGGAATGCCGTAGCGCAGCAGGCCGCCGATCCGGTCGTCGCGCTCGAAGACTGTGACCGCGTGGCCGGCCCTGGTCAGCTGCTGGGCAGCCGCGAGACCTGCCGGGCCGGAGCCGACGACGGCGACCCGCGTGCCGGTGCGTTCGGCCGGCGGCTGCGCGTCGACGAAGCCTTCCTCGAAGGCCTTCTCGACGATGCTCACCTCGACCTGCTTGATCGTCACCGGGTCGGTGTTCAGCGCGAGCACGCACGCCGCCTCGCACGGCGCCGGACAGATCCACCCGGTGAATTCGGGGAAGTTGTTCGTTGCGTGCAGCCGCTCGCTTGCGGTCGCCCAATCGCCGCGGGCGACGAACTCGTTCCATTCGGGGATCAGGTTGCCGAGGGGGCAGCCGCTGTGACAGAACGCGACCCCGCAATCCATGCAGCGGGCAGCCTGCTCGCTGACAACCTCGTCTCTCGCCCGCAGGTAGATCGGCTGCCAGTCGCGCACACGATCTCCGGCCGGACGTTTCGGCGTGTCGACACGGGAATGCTTCAGGAAGCCCTGCGGGTCGTAGGCCACCGAGGTCCCTCTCGATCGGGCCCGCCTGTGCAGGCCGCGTCCGAGGACGCGCCGGCCTCGGACGGTGCGGTCAACCAGATGGCACCGACGCCGATGCCGCGGCGAGGCGGCAACGGCTCGCGAGATCGCAGTCTACTTGGCCCGACGAGCGGGCTGGACCCGTTGCGATCCCGCGTCGATCGTCGCCGGCACAGGCGGATGTGTCAGCTCGCGCGAACGAATACGTGGTCGCTGATTTCCCGGGCGAACAGAACGTGGTGGTCACCTTCGAGCCAGATATCGACCCCGCCCGGCGCGGCGGTCACCTTGACGCGACGTCCGGGCCGTAGTCCCGCCTCGTCGAGGCGGTGCATCACCGCCACATCTGGTTGGAGCTGCTCGCTGATCCGGTCAATGATCACGTCGCTTTCGCTGGTGATCGCAGCGTCGGTGAGCGCGACCAGCGGGCCGGTTGAATCCGACGTGCTGAAGGGCAGGCCGAGCTGATCCAGACCGGGTATCGGATTGCCGTGCGGGCAGACCAGTGGCTTGTCGAGCAGCGTGACGATGCGCCGCTCAACCTTGTCGCTCATGACGTGTTCCCAGCGGCACGCCTCGACGTGCAAGTCCTCCCAGTCGAGGCCGATGACATCGGCAAGCAATCGCTCGGCAAGGCGGTGCTTGCGCATGACTCCGATCGCCTCGTGCCGACCCTTGTCGGTGAGTTCCAGGTGGCGGTCGTCGGCAACATGCAACAGCCCGTCGCGCTCCATTCGCGCGACAGTCTGGCTGACGGTCGGCCCGCTCTGCGCCAGGCGCTCGGCAATCCGGGCGCGCAGGGCCACCACACCTTCCTCTTCGAGTTCGAATACGGTGCGCAGGTACATCTCGGTGGTGTCGATCAGCTCACTGTGATGACTCATCGACACCTCCTCGCCGCGACGCCAGCCCCGCTACACGCAGCGCTGCTGTCATGCTAGACCGGCACGCACAGTCCACCGACCAAGCGAGCGCCGCCCTGCGGGCCGCGTCGGGCCGTAGCTCTCGGACCTGGCCATGGCCGGGGTCGCCCGGAACGTCATCGGGATGGAGCCCGCCTTGCCGCGGTGCCTGACGAGGGGTGTTGTTCGAGCACCTCGGGCGCGCGCTGACGGCACCGCCTGAGCGCCTGCTCACCCAACCTTGCGGGAGATGGATGCGGTGGTCGTCCAACCGTGCTTCGGCGCCAGGCAGCTCCCGATGTAGCGCTCCTGGCCCACCCAGGAGTTCTTCGCTGGCTCAACCGCTGAGTTAGTTCTCCAGGTAGTCGCGCAGCACCTGCGAACGCGACGGGTGACGAAGTTTGGCCATCGTCTCGCGCTCGATCTGGCGAATGCGCTCACGGGACAGCTTGAACGCTCGGCCGATCTCGTCGAGGGTCTTCGGCTGGCCGCCGTCCAGGCCGTACCGCATCCGCACCACAGCGGCTTCGCGGGCGTCGAGCGTATCGAGCACGTCCTGCAGCTGGGCGCGCATCAGGCCACCTTCGACCACTGTCTCTGCCGCGAACGAAGCGCGCTCGTCAGCGATGAAGTCGCCGAGCGAGGCGTCGTCATCGGCTCCGACGGTCTGGTCCAGGCTTACCAGGTCGCGCGACAGGTCGATCAGCTCGCGGACCCGCTCCTCGGTGATGTCCAATTCGTGGGCAAGTTCGGCGTGATTCGCCTCCCGACCTAGCTCCTGGTTCAGCTCCCGTCGGATGCGCTGCAGCTTGTTGACCTGCTCCACGAGGTGGACCGGAAGTCGGATGGTTCGTGACTGGTCGGCCATCGCGCGGCTGATCGCCTGCCGGATCCACCACGTGGCATATGTCGAGAACTTGAAGCCCTTGGTGTAGTCGAACTTCTCGACCGCGCGTATCAGGCCGAGGTTGCCCTCCTGGATCAGGTCGAGGAACGGCATGCCATGACCGGTGTAGCGCTTGGCCAGCGACACCACCAGGCGCAGGTTCGCGCGCAGCAGGTGATCCTTGGCCCGCTCGCCGTCGATGACGAGCGCCCGCAGTTCGCGCTTGCGCGCTGCGGTGAAGCTGTTCGAGGCCGTGAGCAGGTGTGCGGCGTAGAGGCCGGCTTCGATGCGCTTGGCCAGCTCGACCTCGTCGGCCGCGGTCAGCAGGGCAACCTTGCCGATCTCGTTGAGGTATACCCGGACCAGATCGGCCGAGGCCGCCACCTCGTCCAGGTCGGGCGTGCTCGCACGCGCAGTCGACCGGACCGCGGCAGCACCGGTGTCGATCTCGGTGACTGCGCCGGAGGCTGCGGTCGTCGCAGGCTGCTCGGCGTCCTTCGGTGGGGTCTCGACCTCGCTGGCCTGCGTCGCGACGATGTCCAATTGCTCGATCGGCTCGGGCGCCTGAGCGGATTTCGTAGCTGTGCGGGCGCTGCGGTGACCGCGAGCGGTGACCCGTGGCTCCGCCGACGACGCGCGCGACCCAGGCCCACCGGCGCGGCGCGCGGCGGGGCGAGAGGTTGCGTTGCGGGACGTTGTCACGATGTACCAAACCACCTTGAAAGTGACGTACCTACGGCCGGATCCGACTCACGGGGTCTTCGTACCGGGCCCCCCAAGCGGATTCATACGAACAACGTGCTGACCCCGCCTCGGTGTTCCCAAGAATCGGCGTGTTTACCGTGGTCCGAGCCCGATCTGCTCAGTGCCGCCTCAGACTTCGAACAGCACGGTCGTCGGGCCGTCGTTGATCAAGTGTACCCGCATGTCGGCGCCGAATACCCCCGTGTGCACGGCAGCGCCGAGCGCTCGCAGGGACGCGACCAGGGCGTCGATCAGCGGCTCTGCGATCGCGCCCGGTGCGGCTGCGGCCCAGGTCGGGCGGCGGCCCTTGCGCGCATCGCCGTAGAGCGTGAATTGACTCACTACCAGGATGGCGGCACCCGGGGTGTCGGCGACGCTGCGTTCCTCGCGCAGGATCCGCAGGTTGTACACCTTGCGGGCCAGAGTGTCGGCCTGCGTGCGGGTGTCCGCGTGCGTGATTCCGACGAGCACGACAAGCCCGGTCTCGATCGCTGCGACCTCCGCACCGGCAACCTCGACCGACGCCCGGCTCACGCGCTGCACAACCGCCCTCATGTGCGGCCCGCCACACGCAGGAGGCCGCGACCGATGGGTGCCCGGGAGCCGGTGCCGGTGCCCGGCGCAGCACGAAGTGCGCTCGTTTCGACTGCGCCGACCAGGCCGAGGGGCATCCGGTCATCGTGGCAGGACTGTAGGCGAGCTTTTCGCTCACATCGGTGCCACGATGGGTTCATGCGCCGCTCTCATGCCGAGGAGCCGGTGCTCATCACCACCGCTCGGGAAAGTGCCGATGACGAGTACGACCGGCGCCGCCGGAAGTACGCGATCATGATGTCGCTGCGGGCGGTCTGTGTGATCGCTGCGGCCAGCACGTACCGCGTCTCGGTGCTTCTTGCGTTGGCGTTCGTGGTCGGCGGCATGGTGCTGCCCTGGTGTGCGGTGATCATCGCCAACGACCGGCCAGCCAAGAAGCGCGCGCGGCGGCTCGGCTATCGCCACGACCTGCGCCCCGAACGGGCGCTGCCGTCCGGCCGCGACGACCGCACGCTCGACGGCTAGCACCTGATCGTCGACAATTGCCGGATGGCAGACACCCAGGTCCTGGAATCGCCGGCGACGTCAGACACCGATACCGGGCCGGAGCTGTTCCACTACGTCCGCAAGAACAAGATCGCGGAGAGTGCGGTCATGGGCACGTTCGTCGAGGCGCTGTGCGGGGAGGTGTTTCCGGTCACGAAGGCGGCGAAGCCCGGCTCGCCCGTGTGTCCGGCGTGCAAGGAGATTTACGAGAGCCTGCGCTCCTGAGGCAGGTTCGCCGCCGTCGGCGACCCCGACTTCGCGTCGCCGCCCGCGGTGCGATTTGTGTCCTCCTTGAACACCTGCCAGTTGCGCGGATCGAGCACCCTCGGTGGCTTCGTCTTCGCCGGCTTGCGCTCCTCGATCGCGGCGTTCAGCTCGGCGCCGAGCAATACCCCGAGGGCGAGGACGAAGAAGAACAGCAGCGCTGCGATAGGCGCGGCCAGGGTCCCGTACGCGTGGTTGTTGTCGATGATGAAGGTTATGTAGCCGCGCAGGCCCGTGGATCCGGCGAGGAACACGAGCAAGGCCAGCATCGCGCCCGGTAGGTGCCGGTGCCAAGGCAGCAGGCGAGGTGTCGCCAGCTTGTAGAACGTGGTGAGTCCCAGCAACAGAAGCAGCATCAGGATGGGGTAGTAGCCCACCTCGATCAGCGTGCTGACGGTGGGCCGGATGCTCTTTGGGAAGGCCTTGCGCAGCAGGTCCGGGCCGAGCACGAGCATCGGCAGCAGAAACACGCCGAGCAGCATCGTTCCCAGGAACAGCCACAGGGCGGTCAGCCGGCTGCGGACCGGGCCGCGCATGTCGCGCATGTCGTAGGCGATCGCGATCGTGTTCACGAACGTTGCGGTGGCCGAGGACCCGGCCCACAGGGCGAGCAGGAAGCCGATGCTGATGATGTCCAGACGGTCACCGTGCAGAACCTCGCGCAACGTGGGGCGGATCACCTGGGTGACGACCTGATCGCTGAACGCTCGGCTGATCGCGTTCTCGATCTGCAATTCGGTACGGTCGACCGTGCCGCTGCCGAACCACCGCGAGACATAGCCGAGAGTGGCGATCAACGACAGGAACAACGACGGCAGACTGAGCAGCTGCCAGAACGCCGCCTCCGCTGACAACCCCATGACGCGGTCGTGCCAGGCCTTCACCACAGCGCGCCTGAGCAGCATGGGCAACAGCCGCACGCCACGTAGGAAGCGACCCAGGAACGACATGGCACCAGTCTGCCCAGTCCGCGGGCCGGTGCGGGTGCGCGACGTCCGCAGCGGGGTGCGTGTCGCGGCCAGGCCCCGGTGTCCAGCGACTGGTTTCTCAGCTGGCCGCGCCACAGGCCTAGCACCAGCAGCGGCGGCGCGATTTCCTCGTCACCGCGACGCCCGGATCAGGCACGACGACGTTCGCATTAGCGCTCGCCGCGGCTGAACCGAGCCGCAGCCGGTTCCGTCATCCCGGTGTCCGGCGTCACGGGCGCTCACGACGGGAATCGAAACGCGGGCCCACGTCGTTGAACCAGCGTACGAGCAGCGGGCGGATCCCGGTTCGTGCTGTTGCGAATAGGTTTCGTCTTCGGGTGTCCGAGAGCGTGATCGGCAAAGAGATGGTTATCTGGAGACGGCACAGTGTTCGGATAGCCGCCGTTGTCCGTAGGACGCGCTCCGGCGATTCGCCCGGGCCGGCACGACGAGGACAGAGAAGGTGTTGAGATGACCACGACCGCTTTAGCCGCGAGTCCCCTCACCTCCGCGGAGCGGTGCGACCGCTGCGGCGCGCAGGCCTACGTCCGGGCGACCATGGGTTCCGGCTTCGACCTCTTGCTCTGTGCCCACCACTTCCACGAGAACGAGTCACGTCTGCGCGAGATCGCTGTCTCGATCCAGGATGAGTCCGACCGCCTGGGACGTGTTCCGGCCACAGCGGCGCTCGACGAACGCTGAGGAGACCGCGACCGACTCCCGATCGCCGCAGCCCCGATCGCAATCAGTCGAGGTAGTCGCGCAACACCTGCGAGCGCGACGGGTGCCGCAACTTCGACATCGTCTTGGACTCGATCTGCCTGATCCGCTCGCGAGTGACGCCGTAGACCTGGCCGATCTCGTCGAGGGTGCGGGGCTGGCCGTCGGTGAGGCCGAAACGAAGCTTCACTACACCCGCCTCGCGCTCGGACAGCGTCTGCAACACCGACTGCAGCTGGTCCTGCAACAGGGTGAACGACACCGCATCGACTGCGACGACCGCTTCGGAGTCCTCGATGAAGTCACCGAGCTGGGAGTCGCCCTCGTCACCGATGGTCTGATCGAGCGAGATCGGCTCACGGGCGTACTGCTGGATTTCGAGCACCTTGTCCGGGGTGATGTCCATTTCCTTCGCGAGTTCCTCGGGCGTCGGCTCGCGGCCGAGGTCCTGCAACAGCTCGCGCTGGATGCGACCCAGCTTGTTGATGACCTCGACCATGTGCACCGGGATACGGATGGTGCGGGCCTGGTCGGCCATCGCGCGGGTGATCGCCTGCCGGATCCACCAGGTGGCGTAGGTCGAGAACTTGTAGCCCTTGGTGTAGTCGAACTTCTCGACCGCGCGGATCAGCCCGAGGTTGCCCTCCTGGATTAAGTCGAGGAAGGCCATGCCGCGACCGGTGTAGCGCTTGGCCAGCGAGACGACGAGACGCAGGTTCGCCTCCAGCAGATGGTTCTTCGCGCGCTCGCCGTCGCGCACGATCCAGCGCAGGTCGCGGCGGACCTGCAACACCAGCTTCTCGCTCTGCTCGTCGGCCTGGCGCACCCGTTCGGCTGCGTAGAGTCCTGCCTCGATCCGTTTGGCGAGGTCGACCTCCTCCTCGGCGTTGAGCAGGGCCACTTTGCCGATCTGCTTGAGGTACGCGCGCACCGAGTCTGCCGACGCCGTCATCTCGGCGTCCTTGCGGGCCTGGCGCAGGGCCTCGGACTCCTCCTCCTCGTCCCAGGTGAACTCGCCCTCACCCTCGACGGCCGCTGCCGGAACACCCACCGTGCCGTCGTCGGCGGCGTCGTCCGACTCGTCGTCGGCCGTGCTCGCGGCTGGGACGACCGCGGCGTCGGGCACCGCCACCGCTTTGGCGATCTCTGCCGCGATCTCCTCGTCGATCTCGCCGTCGACCTGCAAGTCACCGGCGTCAGCGACGGCGACACCGATTGCGGCGTCGTCGAGCGGCGGGTCTTCCGACGATCCGTCCGCGACCGTGGCCACGCCCTTGCCCGCGTCGACCGTTGTCGCGGCCTTGGCTCTGGTCGACCTGCTCGAGGCTGCGCGCGTGCTCTTCGCACTGCGTCGCGCGGAGGTGCCGCGCGCTTGGGCCGGTGCGTCGGCCGCAGTCTCGATCGCGGCCTCCGCGGGGTGGGCTGCTGCGGACTTCGCCGCCCGCACCGTCGCCGTCGAGCGGCGGGTCGTACTTGCCGCGGCGATGGAGCGGGACGCCGCACGGACGGTGTCTTCGTCGGGAGAGTGCTTGGTCGAGCTCACATAGAACCTTTCACGACGAGTGCGCACGAACGCTGGTCCGAACGCGGATGCGGCGCCGCAGGTCGCGGGCTGGATCGTATGCGGGTCGCAGGCCGTCTGTTTGGCGGCTCGAAGATCGAGCCCAGATCGTGCGCAGTTCCCTGAAGCGTCATTGTACTGCCGTCGCGGGCAGCCGCGAGCGGAGCCGCGAGGATCAGTCGCTGTGGCCCTCAACGGCGGCCATCGCCGCGCCGACGATGCCGGCCTCGTTGAGCAACTGCGCGGGCACGACCTTCGTCTGCAGCTCCAGAAGCGGCACCCATTTCTGCGATTTCTTGCTGACGCCGCCGCCGACGACGAACAAGTCAGGCGTGAACAGCCGTTCCACGTGCTGCATGTACCGGTTCACCCGCCGCGCCCACGCGTCGTAGGACATGTCGTACTCGTCGCGCACCGACGCTGCGGCGCGGCGTTCTGCATCGTGGCCGTCCAGCTCGAGATGGCCGAGTTCGGTGTTCGGGACTAGCACGCCGTTCATCAGCAGCGCGCTGCCGATGCCGGTCCCGAAGGTCAGCATGATCACGACGCCGGACACGTCCTTCGCGGCACCGAAGCGGGCTTCAGCCAGACCGGCGGCGTCGGCGTCATTCAGCACGACGACCTCGCTGCCGTGCCCCAGCGCTGCGGCGAACGTCCGGTCGACATCGGTGCCGATCCACTCGGGTGCGACGTTGGCCGCAGAGCGGGCGACGCCGTGCTTGATTACGGCCGGGAAGGTCGCGCCGACGTCGCCCTGCCAGTCGGCGTCGGACACGAGTTGGGCGACCACCGCAGCCACGGCATCCGGGGTCGCCGGCTTGGGAGTGAGGATCCGCTTGCGTTCGGTGACCAGTGAGCCGTTCGTCGTGTCTACGAGGGCACCCTTGATCCCGGTGCCGCCGATGTCGATTCCGAACGCCCGGCTCGGTGTCGTCTGCGAGATCATCGCTGCTCCTCACCTGCGCACGGCCGCCGCGGCGGCGACAACCGGACCCTATCCCCGAACGTGCACCGCGCTCGTGGTGCGATGAGGGTATGGGCAGCAGTGTGCTCGGCGATCCTCCGACGCCGGCCGAACTGGGCCAGTTGTGCGTGGAGCTCGCTGCCGGCGCGGCCGAGCTGGTCCGTAGCGGGCGCCCTGCCGAGATGTCCGTCGCGACGAAGAGCACGTCCACGGACCTGGTCACCGAGGTCGATCACGCGTGCGAGCGGTGGCTGATCAGCGAGCTCGCGCGCCGCAGACCCGACGACGCGATCCTGGGTGAGGAGGGTGGTGGCCGCACAGGCACCACCGGTGTGCGCTGGGTACTCGATCCGATCGACGGCACCGTCAACTTCGTCCTGGGCATCCCCCAGTACGCGGTGTCGGTGGCCGCAGAGGTGGACGGTTCCGTCGCGGCCGGCGCCGTGTGCAACCCGGCGACCGGCGAGATGTTCCGTGCCGTCGTCGGCGGTGGTGCCTACCTCGACGACCAGCCACTGACCGGACCGCGTGACGTCAGCCTCGGCCGGGCCGTCGTCGGCACCGGCTTCGCCTATGACGCGCGCACGCGTGCCCGGCAGGGTGCGGTCGTCGCCCGGCTGCTCGGGCAGGTCGGTGATCTGCGCCGGCTGGGTGGTGCGGCACTCGACCTCTGCTTCGTCGCCGCGGGCCGGCTGGACGCCTACTTCGAGGCCGGACTGCACCGGTGGGATCACGCCGCCGGCGGTCTGGTCGCCACCGAAGCCGGCTGCGTGACGAGTGGGCTGCGCGGCCGACCTGCGTCGGAACAGCTCTACGTCGCGGTCGGAGTCGGTCTGGCGGCGCAATTGTGCGCCCTGCTTGAAACGCTCGACGCGGACGGCGTCAGCCGGTAGTCGCGGTGGTGCCGGGGCACGGGGCGCCACTCGGGAGCGGGGCCGGCGGGCCCGCGATCGCGTGGTCGCGCGCGAGCCGGGCCTTCACCGCGGCCGCCGTCGCCACACCGTTGTACTTCGTGCCGAGTGACACAACGATGATCTTGGATGGGGTGGCGGTGCGCACCAGGGCGGCACCGGGGAAGTAGTAGTGCACCAGCCTGGCATTCTGCGCGCCGGCCGGCCCGTACCGGATCTGGGCCGTCGTGGTGATCTTGTTCAGCAGTGCGAGATTGTCGTTCGCCGCCATCGCGGGGACGTTGAATCCGGCGTCCACCAGCGAGGAGCGCGCCTTGGTGGCGATGCCGACGCGCGACGTCGAGTTCAGGACCACGACGTGGACGGTGCTCGGCGCAGGCAGCACGACCGCCGGCGTGACCGTCGGGCAGGGCGTGCTCGCACTGTCGACATGAGTGTCCCGGTTGAGCACCCGCCACCACACCAGGCCGGTCAGGATGAGCAGTGCGAGCAGGGCAACAAGTGCCGGCAGCGGGCGACGGCCCGTGGTGCTCGCCATCGACGCCGACCTCCCTCTGAATACGGGTGCCAAATGGTAACGGCGGGTGAGCGGGAATGTGACCGACAACCCCGCCGTTGGGCCGAAACATTCGCGCGGTACCGTTCCGCGCTGGCGCACGCGAACGACGTGCAGATCTGTTCCGCCTCGCGGGCACAAACGACGGACATCGGACGTTGCAGGGCGTGACGGTCGGTGTCCGCCACGACAGTGACGACATTGGCACCACCGAGAAACGACAGTGGTGACCCCACAGAGGAGTTGACGACGCATGGCGACTGATTACGACGCCCCACGTCGCGGAGATGTTGACGAGCTCAACGAGGACTCGATCGAAGAACTGAAGGCACGACGCGCCGAGGCGCAGTCCGGGTCGATCGACGTGGACGAGACCGAACTGGCCGAGTCGCTCGAGCTGCCCGGGGCAGATCTCTCGAGTATGTCCGGCGAGGAATTGACCGTTCGAGTGCTGCCGAAGCAGAGCGACGAATTCACCTGCGCGTCGTGTTTCCTGGTCCATCACCGCAGCAGGCTCGCCCGGGAGCGCAACGGCCAGCCGATCTGCCGCGATTGCGCCTGAGCGGCAGCTGAGTCCGGTCACCCGGTACGCAGGGTCGGCGCGGGTACCGGCGGCCTGCGCGCGTCAGCTGCCGATGCGAAGGGTGGCACCGCCGTCGACGACGAGGGTCTGCCCGGTGATCCAGGAGGCGTCCCGGGAGGCCAGGAATGCCGCCGCGGCGCCGATGTCGGCGGGCACTCCCAGACGGCGCAGCGGGTACGCAGCGGCCGCGCGCTGTTCGTCGTGCTCGTACAGGGCGGCCGCGAACCGGGTCTTCACGACGCCGGGCGCGATCGCATTCACTCGCACGCCCGGGGCGAGCTCGGCGGCCAACTGCACGGTCAGTCCGATGAGCGCCGCCTTGCTCACGCCGTAGTAGGCGATGCCCGGCGCCGCCCGCAGGCCGGTGATCGAGGCCATGTTCACGACAGCGCCGTGCCCGTCGGACCCGAGGCCTGCGGCGACCGCGCGGCGCGTCCAGGACAACGCAGCCAGCACGTTGACCTCCATGATCTTGCGTGCGGCGTCGTCGGCGATCTCGGTGAGCGCACCGAAGGCGGGGTTGATGCCGGCATTGTTGACGAGTACATCGAGGCGCCCGAACCGGCGCACGGCCGTAGCTATCGCCTCATGCTGATGCCCCGGGTCGTCGGCCTTGCCGGCGACCGAGGCCAGATCCGCGCCACCTGCGAGTTCGCTCTCGGCCGTGGACAGACCCTCGGGCTTGCGGGCAGTGATCACGACGCGGGCGCCTTCGGCGAGCAGCCGCGCCGCGACGGCGAGCCCGATGCCGCGGCTGGCGCCGGTGACGAGCGCGACCCGACCGGCGAACCGGCGGCCTAAATCCGCAGCGGTGCCGCCGGATGACGGGCTGTGCGGCGATTGGCCCGCGGAAGATGGTGGGGTGGCAGCCGTCATGAGAGGCAACCTAACGCGTGGCGCGCAGTGCCCTGAGCACCCTGTCCGGGTGACGTGAGCTGATCACCCAGTACGGGGTCGGGTCGTCCTCGTCGTCGATCCAGAACTGCACGCCCGGCCCGATCCACGGCCGGATCGACACGAAGGCGGCCGGATCTCCCTCGCGGCCGATCACCCGCCTCAGGGTGCGCGCGTCGAGCGCGACGGCGCCGCTGACATAGCGCAGCGGCAGGTGCGCGCCGCGGATGCGTACCTCGCCGTCGGCGATCTCCAGCCGGCTGCGGCCGAAGGTCCAGACGATCACCGCGCTGGCCGCGACCAGCACGCCGAACAAGATCCACCCGCTGACCCGCAGGCCGGCGATGTGGAATTCCACGCCGAGCAGCCATGCCACGCCGGCGGCGATGAGGTACCACCACCAGGGGGTGCGCAGCTGCTCCCGGTAGCCGGTGCCGGCCGTTGTTGCCGGCTGTCGGCCGGTCGGACGCTCGCTGCCGCCACCCATGCCGCCGAGGGTAGCCTCAGCCCCCGTGACGATCGGGTCGAACACCGAAGCCGCTGCCGGCGCGGCACCCGCGGTCCGGGTGCTGGTGCGGCGCGACGCCGCGGACCTGCCGCTGCCGACCTATGCGCTGCCCGGCGACGCGGGTGCGGACATCGTCGCGGCCGCCGACCTCACTCTCGCGCCCGGTGAGCGGGCCGTGTTGCCGACCGGTCTGGCCATCGCGCTGCCGGAAGGATATGCCGCGTTCGTACATCCGCGCTCCGGACTCGCCGCGCGGGCTGGGCTCGGGCTGGTCAACGCGCCCGGCACGATCGATTCCGGCTACCGCGGGGAAATCAAGGTGATCGTGATCAACCACGACTCGGCTCGGGAACTGCGGCTGGCGCGCGGCGAGCGGATCGCGCAGCTCGTGGTCCAGCGCGTCGAGCGCGTCCAGTTCGTCGAGGTGACCCAGCTGCCCGATTCGGCGCGCGGCCTCGGCGGCCACGGCTCGACCGGCGGGGCTGCGGCGCTCGTCTCCCAGGCGGAAGGGACGCACTAGTGCCGGGCAGACGCAGGCAGCGGCGAACGGACCGCTCCAAGCTGGACGCCACGCCCCCCTGGGAGGTGCGCATCCGCGAGGAGCCGGAACCGACCTCCGGCCCGTTCGACGAGCGTGACGCTCCGGACGACGAGGTGCCGCGTATCGATCTCGGTGCGCTGCGGGTGCCGGTGGGCGACGGCGTCGATCTGCGCGTGGACGTCGACGAGTCGCATCACGTGGTGTCCGCGACGTTGACCACCGCCGACGGCACCATGCAGCTCGGCGTCTTCGCCGCGCCGCGCAACGAGGGCATCTGGCAGGGCGTCCGCGCCGAGATCGCGGAGTCGCTCAAGGCACAGCGCAATGCACGACCCAGCGAGCGCGAGGGCGCGTTCGGGACGGAACTGCACGGCAGCATCGTGGCCGACGGCGGCGCGATGGTGCCGGTCCGTTTCATCGGGGTCGACGGGCCGCGTTGGTTCCTGCGCGCGATGGTGGCCGGTCCGGCCGCGGCCGACGCGGACAAGGCCTCGATCTTCGAGGACGCGCTGCGACAGGTGGTCGTGGTGCGGGGCAGCGCGCCGCTGCCGGTGCGCGAGCCGGTTCCTCTTGCCCTGCCCTCAGACGTCGAACTGCCCGGCGAGCTCGGCCAGTAGCTACCCTGGACCCGTGGGTCGACACCTATCGCTTCGGCACCGGTTGACGGCCAGTCCGCAACGCCTGGACGCCGACGAGCTGCAGGACGAGGTCGTACAGCGGTGTTGCGTACCTGTCCGCGAGCTGTGTTGCGGTAACACGGCAGAGGTGGTCGGCCGGCTGCGGGCCGTCGTGTACACACCGAGCGAGACCGTCCCGACGCTCACCGCAGTGCTTTCCGATGGGTCCGACGTCATGGAGCTGATCTGGCTCGGCCGCCGCCGCATCGTCGGGATCGAGCCGGGTCGCCGGGTGCTCGCGCGCGGCCGTGTGGGCGATCACAACGGGCGTCCTGCGATGTACAACCCGTGGTACGAGCTGCTGTCCCCGGCGACGTGAGGGACGAGTGCCGAGCGACCCCGGTACGGGCGATCTGCGCCGCGAACTGCGAGAGACCTACCGCCAGCAGCTCCTGATCGGGATCGGCGGCTGGTCGGGCGCGGTAATCACGGCAATCCCCACCGTCGTCTTCGTGATCGTGAACGTGTTCACGTCGCTGACACCGGCCCTGCTGGCTGCGGTTGGGACGGCGCTCGTGCTTGCCGTGTACCGTTTCGCCCGCAATCAGCCGATCATGCAGGCCGCATCCGGGTTGTTCGGGGTGCTCCTCGCGGCCGCCATCGCGTCATGGACCGGGCAAGCCCGCGGATTCTTCCTCGTGCACATCTGGACGAGTTTTGCCTACGCCGTCCCCTTCGCCATCTCGGTGCTGGTCCGCCGACCGATCGTGGGCCTGCTGTGGGAATTCCTCGACCCCACGCCACACACCGCTGGGGCACCGACCGCGGGCGACCCGGAGCCGGCCGCACCCGTCGAGACGGTTGCGGTGACGCCCACCCCGGCGCAACCGGATGAACCGGCGCCTAGGTGGTACCGCGTGCGGCCGCTGCTGATCGCCTACACGTGGGCGACGCTGGCGGCGACGACGGTGTTCCTGGCCCGCGGCATCGTCCAGCTCACGCTGTACGGGGAGAACGCGACCGGCTGGCTGGCGTTCGCGCGGATCGCGATGGGCTATCCGCTGTTCCTCGCCGCGGTCGGGTTCAGCTTCCTGGTCGTCACCCGCGCGCGCCGACGCATCGGCGCCGCGTAGCCGCGTGGGCGGCGGGTAGCCCGTGTCGGGCGTGGCTTAGCTGGCCAACATCGAGGCGCGCAGTGCGTCTTCGGCTTCGGGCAACGCGATGAACAACAGCTCGTCGCCGGGCTCGAGCGGCTCCTCCGGCGTGGGCGTGATCACCCGGCTGCCGCGCACGATACCCACCAGCGTGGTGTCCTTCGGCAGCGACAGATCGCGTACCGGCTTGCCCGAGCAGCGCGCATCCTCGGGCAGGGTGAGTTCGACGAGGTTGGCCTGACCCTCCCGGATGCCGAACAGGCGGACGACGTCGCCGACCTCGACCGCTTCCTCGACGAGGGCGGCGAGAACCCGCGGCGTCGAGACCGCGACATCGACGCCCCAGGCCTCGGTGAACAGCCACTCGTTGGCCGGGTGGTTGATCCGGGCGACGACCCGGCGGACCGCGAACTCGGTCTTCGCGAGCAGTGACACGACCAGGTTCGCCTTGTCGTCGCCGGTGGCACCGACGACGACGTCGCACCGGTCCAGCTGCGCCTGTTCGAGGTTTGCGACCTCGCAGGCGTCGCCGAGCAGCCAACGGGCGCCGGTGATCCGCCGCGGGTCGACCTTGTGCGGGTCCTTGTCGATGAGCAGGACCTCGTGGTGCTTGCTGAGCAGTTCGCGGGCGATGGAGCGGCCGACGGCGCCGGCTCCGGCGATGGCGACTCTCACTGGGTGGCAGCCGGCCCGTGCGTGGCGATCTCGTGCAGCCGATCGCGATGCTCGTCGGTGATCAGGACGTGCAGGGAGTCGCCGGATTGGACCAACGTGGACGGCGACGGCAGGTGGCCCTTGCCGAAGCGGGTGTACAGCGCCGTGCGCCCGCCCGTCACCGTGTCGAACTCGGTGATCGAGCGACCGATCCAACCCTCGTGTGGGCTCACGGCCACGAGCGCCACGGCGCCGGACGGATCCCGCCACGCCTCGGACGTGGCCTCGCCGAGCACCGCCTTGAGCAGCCGCGACGCGGTCCACGGCACTGTGGCGACCGTCGGGATGCCGAGCCGCTCGTACACCTCGGCACGCTTGTGGTCATAGATGCGGGCGACGACGCGGCGCACGCCGAACGTCTCCCGGGCAACGCGCGCGGAGATGATGTTCGAGTTGTCACCGCTGCTGACGGCGGCGAATGCCGCGGCACGTTCGATGCCGGCTTCGATCAGCGTCTCGCGATCGAAACCGATGCCGTTCACGATCTGTCCGGGGAAGTCGTCGCCGAGACGCCGGAACGCCAACGGGTCCTGGTCGATCACCGCGACCGTATGGTCGAGGGGCGCCAGTTTGAGCGCGAGCGAGGTGCCCACCCGGCCGCAGCCCATGATGACGATGTGCACGATGCGAGCTTGACATGCGTGCGGGCGCGCCGCACGCATGGGTGCCAGGCATCACCGGTGCATGCGCCGGCCGTATCGTTCGGCCCGTGGCCGGTCTCCCACGCGTTCTGAAGCGCCTCATCATCGGCAGGCCGGTGAGCAGCGAGCGCGCAGAGCACACGTTGCTCGACAAGCGGCTCGCACTGCCGATCTTCGCCAGTGACGCGCTGTCCAGCGTGGCCTACGCAACGCAGGAGATCCTGCTCGTCCTGATGGTCGGCGGGACGGCGTACCTGTACCTCGCGCCCTGGGTCGCGGCGGCGGTCGTCGTGCTGATGACCGCGGTGGTGCTGTCATACCGCCAGCTCGTGCGGGCCTATCCGACCGGCGGGGGCGACTACGAGGTTGCGTCGAAGAACATCGGCCGCTCGGCGGGCGTAGTCGTCGCCAGCGCGCTGCTGGTCGACTACGTGATGACGGTCGCGGTGTCCGTCTCGTCCGGCGTCGACAACATCATCTCCGCGGTGCCGTCGCTGCACGGCGCCCGGGTGTGGATGGCGGTCAGTTTCGTCGTGCTGCTCGCCGCGGTGAACCTGCGTGGCCTGCGGGAGGCGGGTTACGCGTTCGCGGCGCCGACCTACCTGTTCGCGACGGGCGTGTTCGTCATGATCGGCACCGGCCTGTTCCGCACGGCGATGGGTGACCCGCCGGTCGCGGAGAGCGCGAAGTACGGCGTCGAGGTCCAGCACGGGTACGGATCATTCACGTTCCTCGCGCTGACCTTCTTCACCATGCGCGCGTTCTCCTCCGGCTGTACGGCGCTCACCGGGGTCGAGGCGATCGCGAACGGTGTGCCGGCGTTCAAGCCGCCCAAGGCACGCAACGCGCAGAAGACGCTCGTCATGATGGGCGTGATGGCGGTCACCATGTTCACCGGGCTGACCGCGCTGGCGCTGATCTCGAAGGTGCACATCACGGACCCGACGAGCAACAGCTGCCATTTCACGAACTTCCCGCAGGGTTCCTGCGAGCACGAGCCGCAGCGCACCGTGATCGCACAGGTCGCCAGCGCTGTGTTCGGCGGACCGCACTCGGTCGGCTTCTTCTATGTGCAGGCGACGACTGCGCTGATCTTGGTGCTGGCCGCGAACACCGCGTTCAACGGTTTCCCGCTGCTCGGCTCGATCCTGGCGCGGGACAAAAACCTGCCGGTCCAGCTGTCCAACCGCGGCGACCGGCTCGCCTACAGCAACGGCATCCTGATGCTGGCGATCGTGGCCAGCGCGCTGATCTGGATCTACAAGGCGGACGTCACCAGGCTGATCCAGCTCTACATCATCGGCGTGTTCACCTCGTTCACGCTCGGCCAGTCCGGCATGGTGCGGCACTGGAACCGGGCACTGCGCACCGAACGGGATCCGAAGGAACGACGGCGCATCGTCAGCTCGCGGCTGATCAACGCCTTCGGGGCGACGCTGTCCGCGATTGTGCTGGTGATCGTGGTGATCACCAAGTTCGACAAGGGCGCCTACCTCGTGCTGATCGCGATGCCGATCCTCTACGCGATCATGCGCGCGATCAATCGGCACTACGTCTCGGTGTCGCGTGAGCTGGCGACCGAGCAGACCGGTCTGCTGCTGCCGTCGCGCAACCACGTCGTGGTTCTTGTGTCCAAGGTGCACAAGCCGACGCTGCGTGCGCTGGCATTCGCCCGCGCCACCCGTCCGGACTCGATCACAGCACTGACGGTGAACGTGAACGACGACGACACCCGCGCGCTGCTGGCCGAATGGGAACGACATGACCTTCCGGTGCAACTGACCGTCCTCGAGTCGCCCTACCGTGAGGTGACCCGGCCGGTGCTCGACTACATCCGGGCGCTGCGGCGAGACCGCCCGCGCGACGTGGTCAGCGTCTTCATCCCCGAGTATGTCGTCGGTCGCTGGTGGGAGCAGTTGCTGCACAACCAGTCCGCGTTCCGGTTGAAGAACCGGTTGCTGTTCCAGCCCAACGTGATGGTCACCAGCGTGCCGTGGCAGCTCGAATCGAGTAAGACCAAGCTCGCCGGACCGGTCCGGTCGGCGGACACGCCGGCCTCGCCGGCCGTCACCGGATCGCAGCCGAGTGACGACACGCCGGTCGCCAGTGGCTGACGCCGCCGCACTGCGCAGCGCCGTCGTCGAACTGACGGTGGGTGCGGCGGCTGCCGGAGGGTCGTGTGTCGCCCGGCTGGCAGAGACCGGCCGGGTGGTGTTCGTCCGGCATGCGCTGCCGGGTGAGCGGGTCCGCGCGCAGATCACCGAGGACCGCGGCGGGCGGTTCTGCCGGGCCGATGCGGTCGAGGTCGTGACCGCGTCGCCCGAGCGGGTCGAGCCGCCGTGCCCGTACGCCGGGCCGGGCCGGTGCGGCGGGTGCGACTGGCAGCACGCTTCCGGAGCGGCGCAGCGCGAGCTGAAGGCAACCGTGATCCACGACCAGTTCGCGCGGATTGCCGGCATCGACGTCGGCGACGTCTTCGACGGCGTCACCGAGCTACCCGGCGGGCTGCTCGGTTGGCGCACCCGGATCACCTACGCCGTCGACTCTGCCGGTCAGCCGGGGTTGCGCCGCCATGCCTCCCACGCAGTCCAGCCGGTCACGCACTGCCTGCTCGGTGTACCGGGCGTCGGCGATGCGTCGATCCTGCACCAGGACTGGCCCGGCCTGTCCGGGGTGGAAGCGGTCCGCGGCGACGACGGCGCGGTATCCGTGCTCGCCCACCGTCCGGGCAGGGGCAAGCCGGGTCGTGGACGCCGGCCACCGGACCGGGTGGAGCTGGTATCGGGACCGGCGCAGCTGCGGCACCTGGTGGGTACCCGTGAGTTCGTCACCGCCGCCGGCGGCTTCTGGCAGGTGCACCCCGCTGCCGCCGCGGTGCTCGCCGAGGCGGTGCTCGAGGCGGTCGAGCCGGTGTCGGCTCAGACCGTTCTGGACCTGTATGCCGGCGCCGGGGCATTCACGGCGGCGCTGGCGCAGGCCGTGGGTGCGGGCGGACGGGTGGTAGGTATCGAGGCGGACGCGCAGGCCGTGGCGGATGCGGCTACCAACCTCGCCGGACTGCCCTGGGCCGAGGTCCGCACCGGACGGGTCACCGCCGAAGCCCTCACTGCCCTCGACATCCGTCCGGACGTCGTGGTGCTCGACCCCCCGCGTGCCGGCGCCGGCGAAGCAGTGGTGCAGGAACTCATCAAGCTGGCACCCCGAGTCATCGGCTACGTCTCGTGCGATCCGGGCACTCTCGCTCGCGATGTCGCCGCGGCGACGCGTTCGGGATGGCGGATGACCCGCTTGCGCGCTGTCGACGCGTTCCCGATGACGCATCATGTGGAGTGCGTCGCGACTCTCGCGCCGCTGCGCAGCGCGCCGCCACGCCGTGCCGGCTGACGTCTGCACCTCGGCGTGATCTGTGCGCCGTACGATCGACGCCGTGACGCGGGTACTCGATCGGGTCGACTCTCCGGCAGATCTGCGCGAACTCGACGCCGATGACCTCGCGGTGCTCGCAACCGAGATCCGCGATCTGCTGGTGCAGACCGTGGCGCGTACCGGCGGCCACCTCGGCCCGAACCTCGGCGCGGTCGAGCTGACCATCGCGCTGCACCGGGTCTTCGATTCCCCGACGGAGCCGATCCTGTGGGATGTCGGCCATCAGGCCTACGTACACAAGATCCTCACCGGTCGGGCAGCGCAGATGCCGACCCTGCGCCAGGCGGGCGGGCTGTCCGGCTACCCCAGCCGCGCGGAGAGCCCGCACGACTGGATCGAGAACTCGCACGCGTCCACGGCGCTGTCCTACGCCGACGGTCTGGCCAAGGCCTACGCGGTTCGCGGTGAGCGGCGCCCCGTGGTCGCCGTCGTCGGCGACGGCGCACTCACCGGCGGCATGTGCTGGGAGGCGTTGAACAACATCGCGGCCGGCGACCGACCGGTGGTCGTCGTCGTGAACGACAACGGGCGCTCCTACTCGCCCACCACCGGCGGCCTCGCCGAGCACCTGGCCGGCCTTCGGCTGTCGCCCGGCTACGAGCGGGTGCTCGGCCAGGTCAAGAACAGGCTGGGCCGGACGCCGCTCGTGGGGCCGCCGATCTACGACGCCCTGCACGGCGTCAAACGCGGCCTCAAGGACATGCTGCAGCCGCAGGGCATGTTCGAGGACCTCGGCCTGAAGTACCTCGGCCCGGTGGACGGACACGACATCGCCGCGCTGGAGAACGCGTTTCGCCTGGCCCGCGGCTTCGACGGCCCGGTCATCGTGCACTGCGTCACCCGCAAGGGCTACGGCTACGCGCCGGCGGAGAACGACGAAGCCGACCAGATGCACCAGTCACGCGGCTTCGATCCGGAAACGGGCCGCGCGCGCATCACCGTCGGCCGGAGCTGGACGTCGGTGTTCGGCGCCGAACTCGTCGCCCTCGGGGAGCGTCGCGACGACATCGTCGCCATCACCGCGGCGATGTGTGAACCGACGGGACTCGGTGAGTTCGCGCGCCGCTTCCCGCAGCGCTGCTACGACGTCGGAATCGCCGAGCAGCACGCGCTGACCTCGGCCGCGGGGCTGGCCACCGGCGGCCTGCATCCGGTCGTCGCGATCTATGCGACATTCCTCAACCGGGCCTTCGATCAGCTGTTGATGGACGTCGCGCTGCATCGGCTGCCGGTCACCGTCGTGCTCGACCGGGCGGGGATCACCGGCGATGACGGGCCGAGCCACCACGGCATGTGGGATCTCGCGATTCTCGGTGTCGTACCCGGGTTGCGGATCGCCGCGCCGCGCGACGAAGCGACCTTGCGGGAGCTGCTGCGCGAAGCGGTCGAGGTCGACGACGGGCCGACAGTGCTGCGCTTCCCGAAGACGCCGCTGGGCGATCCGGTACCCGCGCTGCGCCGGGTCGGACAATACGACGTCATCGCCGAAACCGCGCCCGGGGCGGCGGTCGACGTGCTGCTCGTCGCGGTCGGAGCAATGGCCGGCGACGTGCTCGAGGCCGCTACTGCGATCGGGCGGGCCGGGTACGCGGTGCGCGTCGTCGCCCCGAGATGGGTCTCGCCCGTCGACCCGGCAATCGCCGAGCTGGCCGCGGGCGCGTCCCTCGTCGTCACGATCGAGGACGGCGTCGTCGCCGGCGGTATCGGATCGCGGCTTTCGCAGGCTCTGCGTCACGCGGGCTGTGACATCGCAGCACGGGAGATCGCCATACCGGTACGGTTCCTCGAACACGGCAACGTGGCGGGCGTTCGGGCGTCGGCCGGGCTCACCGTCCAGGACATCGGGCGGCGGGTCGTCGAGTGGGCGGCGCTGCACTCGCATGTGGCGCAGGGGAGTCGACCGGGCGATGACGATGTCGCGCGGCGAGCACGTCAGCTTGAGCGGGACTGACCGTCGGCGGAAGGTACGGGGTATGCGGATACTTGTCGTTGAGGACGAAGTGCAACTCGCGGAGGCTGTTGCACGTGGGCTACGTCGCGAGGGCATGGCCGTCGATGTGGCCACTGACGGGGACGACGGGTATCGCAAGGCAGCACTGACTCGTTATGACGTTGTGGTGCTCGATCGGGACCTGCCCGGGATGTCCGGCGACGAGATCTGCCGCCGGCTCACCGATGAGGGCGTCCTGACCCGGGTGATGATGCTGACCGCGAGCGGCACCGTCGAGGACAAGGTGTCCGGCTTGGCGCTCGGCGCGGACGACTACCTTGCCAAGCCCTTCGCGTTCGCCGAATTGGTGGCCCGGGTGCGCGCGCTCGGGCGGCGGACTACGCCCGCGGCCCCGCCGGTGCTCAGTGCCGGGGACATCGAGCTGGACTCCGCCAAGCGCACGGTGTCGCGCGGCGGCGAACTCGTCGATCTGACCCGCAAGGAGTTCGGCGTGTTGGAGACGCTGTTGATGGCGCAGGGCGCCGTCGTGAGCAGCGAGGAATTGCTGGATCGGGTGTGGGACGAGAACGCCGACCCGTTCACCACGACCGTCCGCGTGACGATGATGACGCTGCGCCGCAAACTCGGCGAGCCCGCGATCATCGACACGGTGGTCGGTTCCGGGTACCGCATCGACCCGGGTGTGCTGAGCGGGAGCGAGGGAGCCGGTTCGACGCCGTGACCGGTCTGGGCCCGTGAGGTTCTTCCGCCCGACGCTACGGGTGCGCATGGCGCTGCTCTACGGCGGGCTGGTCCTTCTCGTGGGCATCGCGTTGCTGTTCACCTGCGTGATCCTGGTCAACCAGGCGATCGAGCAGCTGCCGATGTTCGACACGCCGGGCAAGGTGTACGTCGACACGACTACCGGTAAGCGGGTCACGTTCGCGACGACGGACGCGCAGGACTATGCGACCAGCTACCTGCTGCGCACCGGCCTGATCTATTTCGCAGTGATCGTCATCGTCGGCACGGGCGCCGGCTATCTGCTGGCCAAGCACGCCCTGCGCCCCATCGCGAAGCTGACGCAGGCGGCCCGGGCGCTGTCGACCGAGACGCTCGACCAGCGGATCAACCTGACCGGCCCGGACGACGAGCTGCGTGAGCTCGCGGACACCTTCGACGAGATGTTGGCACGGCTGGACGCGGCCTTCGACAGCCAGCGGCTGTTCGTCGCCAACGCCAGTCACGAGCTGCGTACCCCGTTGTCGGTGATCCGCACCGAGCTCGAGGTGACGCTCAGCGATCCCGATGCCGACCCCGAGGAGTTGCGCCGGATGGGTGCGGTCGTCGCCTCGGCCGCGGAACGCGCGCAACGGCTCGTGACCTCGCTACTCACTCTTGCGCGCCTGCAGGCGGTCGGTGGTGGCGAGCTGGAGGTCACCGAACCGGTCGACCTGGCCTGGCTGGTCCCGGACGCGCTAGGTGCCGTCGCGGCCGAGGCCGAGGAGAAGCGGGTGCGCATCGAGACCGAGGTCGAGCCGGCGCAGACGATCGGGGACCCGCGGCTGCTCGAACGGTTGATCGGCAACCTGGTCGAGAACGCGATCCGGCACAACGTGCCGGGTGGCTGGCTGCGGATCACGACGGGTCAGACGAACGACAAGGCGTGGCTGCACGTGGCCAACGGCGGCTCGGTGATTCCGGGTGGCGACGTGAGCCCGCTGTTCGAACCGTTCCGCCGCGGCGGCCGGATGCGCACCGCGACTCGTGGTGCCGGACTTGGCCTGGCCATCGTCCGACTCATCGTTGCGGCGCATGGTGGCACGCTGCAGGCCGCCGCTCCGCCGTTCGGTGGGCTTACTGTCCGGGTCGAACTGCCGCGGGAGCTGCGCCAGCTCGACCAGCGGCCGCGGATCACGGCTGCGGCAGGTAGTACATCGGGTTCGGCAACGTGAACGCCTGCTTCGGGTAACCGCCGCCGCGCCCCGAGTGGTCCGTCTCGGGTGCCGCACTCGCGCGATGTGTCACCGCTCAGCCGAGCGGCCAGACCTGCTGCGCGACGCGTCGGAAGTTTCCGGCGAGGACAGCGGTGATGTCGTCGTCGTGCCAGCCGCGTTCGGCCAATGCGGTGCCCAGGCCGAGGAAGGTCTCCGGCGGCATCCACTCGATCGGCCCCCACCTCGTGTAGCTCTCGTCGTAGAGGTGGGGGCTCGTCGCGATGTGCGCGAGGAAATCGTCGGCGTCGAAGGAGAAGTCCGTGCTGACGCCGACGTGGTCCACGCCGACGAGATCGACAGCGGCCTCGAGGTGGCGCACCATCGCGTCGAGCGTGGGGGTGTTCGGGCCGAGGAAGATCCCGACGCCGGTGATACCCACGACGCCGCCGGTCGCAGCGCACGCGAGTACCTGCTCGTCGGTCACATTGCGCGGGTGCTGCCAGACAGACCGCAGGCAGGAATGCGAGTAGACGACCGGCGCAGCGGACACGGCGCACAGATCGAGCCCGGTCCGCACGCTGCAGTGCGAACCGTCGACGACCATGCCGGCGGCGTTCATCTCGCGTACCAGGGCGCGTCCCCAGTTGGTGAGGCCGGTGTCCGTGCCGTCCAGGCAGCCGCACCCGGCCGCGTTCGCGTGGTTGTAGGTCGGCAGCAGGGTCCGCACGCCGAGTTCGGCGAAAGTCTGCACGGCACCGAGGTCCCCGCCGAGCGGGCCGGCGTCCTCCAGGTCGAAGGCAACCGCGATCCGACCGGCCGCGACCGCCTCGTCGACCTCGGCGAGGGTGCCCGCCAATTGCAGATCTGGGTGTTCGGTGACGCCGGCCCGAAAGGCCCGCACGAGTGCGAGCGACGTCTCCCGCGAGTGCGGGGAGTAGCCCACGTTCACCGAGACGACCGTGCCGCCGGGGCGGGCGAAACGACGTAACTGCCCGACGTCGGCGTCGATGTCCAGCGCCAGGCAGGTGTGCTGGTCCCAGAGCAGCCGCCGCGTCACGGCACCAGCATGCCGTGCGATCCGCAGGACCGGTTGCGCCGCGCGCCGAGTCGGTCACGAAGCGCCGCGTCAGGTGCGCAACGCGGCAGCCAACGCCGCCGCGGTCAGCTCGATCTGCCACGGCCGGGCGCCGAGCACCGCGAGGCGGTCACGCACGGCCGTGGCGTCGAGTGGGACCGGGGGTGCCCAGCACAATCGCCGAACGACGTCAGAGGCCAGCAGGTTCTGCCCGAGAACGTGATGCTGCTCGGCCAGCGTCGCGACGACGTCGCGGGCGGCCGCCAGCCGCTTGGCCGCTTCCGGATCGCGGTCGCGCCAGCGAGACGCGGCCGGCATGCCGTCGCCGTCGCCCACGTTGATCGGCGGCAGCTGATCAACGCGCAGGCGCTGCGCTCGGTCGACAGCGCCGAACCACAGGTCTAGCCGTCGCCGCTGCCGCGGGCCGCCGAACACCGGCAGCGCCGCGAGATCGGCCGGCCGAGTGGGGTTGCTGCGCGCCGCTTCGATGATAGCGGAGTCCGGCAACACGCGTCCGGGCGCGATGTCGCGTCCGGACGCGTACTCGTCGCGGGCCTGCCACAAGCTGCGGACGACCGCCAGTTCGTGACGTTGCCGCAGCCGGTGAATGCCCGACGTGCGTCGCCACGGATCGGCGCGTGGCGCGTTCGGTGGGGCGAGCCGGATGGCCTCGAACTCCTGATGGGCCCAGTCGAGCTTGCCGGCGGCAGCGAGCGCGTCGACGAGCCGCTCGCGCAGCTCGCCGAGCAGTTCGACGTCCAACGCTGCATAGGCGAGCCAGTCGTGGGGGAGGGGACGGGTCGACCAATCCGCCGCCGAGTGGCCCTTCTCCAACCGGATACCGAGGTGCTGCTCGACCATCGTGCCGAGGGCGACGCGCTCCTCGCCGAGCAGCCGGCCGGCAAGCTCGGTGTCGAACAGCCGTCGCGGCCGCATGCCGACTTCGGCCAGGCACGGCAGGTCCTGTGTCGCGGCGTGCAGGATCCACTCTGCGTCGCGTAGGGACGTGTCGACGGTACCGAGATCGGGTAGTGCGATCGGGTCGATGAGTGAGGTTCCGGCGCCGGTGCGGCGCAGCTGCACGAGGTACGCGCGTTGGCTGTAGCGGAATCCCGAGGCGCGCTCGGCGTCGAGGGCCACCGGGCCCGAGCCGGCCGCGAGTCGCTCGACCAGCCGGCGCAGGGCGGCCTGGTCGACCAGGGGTTCGGGTACGCCGTCGCGCGGTTCGCGCAGCGGCGGGGGCTGCGGCGGTGGTACCAGGGGTTGCTGGTCGCCCGTCGGTGGGCCGGCTACCGCCGCGTCCGGCTGGGCCGCGGCGGGGTCGTCGGCCACGTCAGGCCTGCGGCAGGACGGTCACACCCTCGGGCGGGAGGCCGGCGGCCGTGCACAGCATGTCGACGAACGCGCGCAGGTGCGGACCGAGTTCGGCGGTGTCGGCCGTCCAGGATGCCCGCAACTCCAGCGCAACTGTTGTCGGTGGGCCGACGATGTCGCCGAAGCGGGTGGACGTGGTCTGGGTGACCGTGCCGCCGGCGGCACGGTATCGGGCCTGTCGCTCGTCGAGCGCGCTCGTCAGCCAGCTCCAGCCGACCGTGGGTAACAGCGGGTCGACGACCATCTGCTCGTCGAGGTCGGCCGAAGCGTAGGCGATCAGACGCAGCACGCCGTCCCAGGCGTCCTGGCCGTCCGGGTCGTGCAACAACACCAGCCGACCCGTCGCGAGCTCGGCACCATCGGAGTCGAGGACGTCGGCGCTGATCGCATAGCTGTAGGGCGCTAGCCGCTGGGGTGCCCGCAGCGCTTCGACGCGGACCTCGCGCCGGACGGGGGCATCGATCAGGTTCTGGACTGCGGCGCGGAACAGGTGCGGGGCGATGGCGGCGACGCCGAACGCTGCCGGCTCATCAGCGTCCGTCCCGCTGTGTGGTGGCCGGGAGTCGATGGGGGACACGCTGTTCATCGGTGTCGGCGCCGTCGTCACGCCGCCGACCGGCGGCGCGGGCCGGTCGCTGATCGGGCCTGCGGCGGGGCGAATTCGAAGATCGGTGCGTCGACGAGGAGGGCGGTGCCACACTCGACGCAGGCGCGGTCGGGACAGCGCTCGCCGTGGCCGTCGCCACACGGCGGTGCCTCGGCCAGGCAGTCGCGCCGGCATTCGGGGCAGTACAGGAAAACGAGTTCGGCGACCACCGCGCGACTCCCTCCTCGAGCGGCACCGGCAACGGCGCGCAACCGACCAAACGTGGCACACGGCACCGACAATCTTTCGCAGGCGCGCCGAACACGCGTGCGACGATGGGCGGCGATGACGACCGACGCCACCACCGCCGACGCCGCCCTTGGGACGCGTCCCGAACCGCTGCTGGTCCGTGCCGCCACCGGCCGGCCCGGACCGAGACCCCCGTCTGGTTCATGCGCCAGGCCGGCCGCTCCTTGCCCGAATACCGGGCGCTGCGAGTCGGGTCCACGATGCTCGACGCCTGCCGGGACCCCGAACTGATCACCGAGATCACCCTGCAGCCGGTGCGCCGGCACGGGGTCGATGCCGCAATCCTGTTCTCCGACATCGTGCTGCCGCTCGTTGCCACCGGGTTCGGCATCGACATCGTGCCGGGCGTCGGTCCGGTGGCCACGCGACCGATCCGCGAAGCTGCCGACGTCGAACGGCTCCGGCCGCTGATCCCCGACGACGTGCCGTACGTCACCGCCGCGGTGCGCTCGCTGGTGGGTGTGCTGGGTGACCTGCCGTTGATCGGCTTCGCGGGCGCCCCGTTCACCCTCGCCAGTTATCTCGTGGAGGGTGGTCCTTCCCGCGACCATGCGCGGACCAAAGCGCTCATGCACTCGCGCCCGGACGTCTGGCATGCGCTGTGCGGCCGGCTGGCCGCGATCGCCCGCGCGTACCTCACCGTCCAGATCGACGCCGGCGTGGCTGCCGTCCAGCTGTTCGACTCCTGGGCCGGCGCGCTGTCCTTGGCCGACTACGTCGAATTCGCGCTGCCGCACAGCCGCGCCGTGCTCGAGCCACTCGCGGGCCGGGTGCCGCGCATCCATTTCGGGGTCGGCACCGGCGAGCTGCTGGCGGCCATGCGGACGGCCGGCGCGGACGTGGTGGGTGTCGACTGGCGGGTGCCCCTTGACGAGGCGGCACGCCGCCTCGGCCCGGGAGCCGTGGTACAGGGCAACCTCGATCCGGCGCTGTTGGGCGCAGATTGGCCGGCGATCGACGCGGCCGTGCGACGGGTGGTGGACGAGGGACGCGCAGGCGCCGGGCACATCTTCAATCTGGGCCACGGTGTGCCGCCCGACACGGATCCAGACGTCCTGACCCGCATCGTCGAGCTCGTCCACTCGCTGTGAGCCGACGGCTGGTCGTCGTCGGCGGCGGCGTCTCAGGTCTGGCCGCGGCGTGGTACGCGGCCGCCGCGGGATTCGATGTCACCGTTCTCGAGGCATCGCCGCAGGTCGGCGGGAAGCTGCGAGTCGACGAGGTCGGCGGCGTCGTGGTCGACGTTGGCGCGGAGGCACTGCTCACCGCACGTCCGGAAGGCGTCGCGCTCCTGACCGAACTCGGGCTCGGGGGCGAGCGCATCGCCGCCTCCACGACGTCGGCTCTGGTGCGAGCCGGCGGGGCAGCGCACCGGCTGCCGGCCAGGACGATGTTGGGCATTCCCACGGATCTCGATGCGCTGCGCGCGTCGGGGGTACTGAGCGCCGCCGGGCTCGACGCCGCCGAGCGCGAGCAGACGATGGCCCCGCTCGCGCCGGTGACAGCCGACCTGCCGGTGGGCGTGCTGGTGCGCAACCGGATGGGTGACGAGGTCGCCGATCGGCTCGTCGAGCCGCTGCTCGGCGGCGTGTACGCCGGTCGTGCCGATGAATTGTCGGCGCAGGCCACGATGCCGCGGCTGTTCGGGGCCCTGGCAGGCGGCGGTTCCTTGCTCGCGGCCGCGCGCGCGGTCACCGACGTCGGCACCCGTGATCCGGCGGCCGGCCCGATCTTCACCAGCCTGCGCGGCGGGCTCGGTGTGCTGGCCGAGCGCTTGGCCGGCTCCGGCCGGTTCGCCGTGCGGACGTCGACGACAGTGCGAGCGATCCGGCGCACACCGACCGGTTTCGCGCTGGAGTGCGGTGCGGTGCCGGTCGCGGAGCTCGTCGAAGCCGACGCGGTGGTCGTGGCTGCTCCGGCGGCGAAAGCCGCGCGACTGCTGCGTGACCTCGCGCCGGGTGCCGCAGTCGAGCTGGGCGGGATCGAGAGCGCAAGCACGGCGATCGTGTCGTTCGCCTTCGCCGGCGACGAGGTGGCTCCGCCGCCCGGCAGCGGCGTGCTCGTCGCCGCCGGGGAGCGGCTCGCGATCAAGGCGGTCACGCTGTCGTCGCAGAAATGGCCCCTGCCGACACCGCTGTGCCTGCTGCGTGCCTCGGTCGGACGGATCGGCGAACCGCTGGCGCTCCAGCTCGACGACGCCGAGTTGATCGGCCTGGTTCGACGCGAATTGCGCCCGCTGCTCGACATCTCCGCCACCCCGGTCGACGCCCGCGTCACCCGGTGGGGTGGCGGCCTGCCGCAGTACGCCGTGGGTCACGTGGGCCGGGTGAGCCGCATCCGCAGCGCGGTCGCCGCCGTTCCGGGCCTTGCGGTGTGCGGCGCCGCCCTCGACGGCATCGGCATCCCGGCCTGCATCGCCAGCGCCCGTGCCGCGGTCGAGCGGATAGCCGCGCACCCCGGCCGCCCCGGCATCTCCGACCAACCTGGCCGCCCTGGCCGCATCGCCGCGGTCGCACCGGATCGGGGACAATGAAGGCATGGTCGACGGCAAAACCGCGCGCGAGCTGAATGACGTCGTCCGCTACACCGCGTGGTCGGTGTTCCGGGCCCGTGAGCCGATCGGCGACGACGACCGGCAACCGTCGGCCGCCGAGGTGGGTGATCTGTTCGAGCAGCTTGCCGCGAAGGACGTCGTCGTCCGGGGCACCTACGACGTCTCGGCGTTGCGGGCTGACGCGGACCTGATGGTGTGGTGGCACGCGGCGACAGCCGATGCGCTCCAGGAGGCCTACTCCCGGTTTCGCCGCACCCGCCTCGGCGCGCATCTGGAACCCGTCTGGTCGACCATGGCGTTGCACCGACCGGCCGAGTTCAACAAGAGCCACGTGCCGGCGTTCCTCGTCGACGAACACGCCCGCGACTACGTATGCGTCTACCCGTTCGTGCGTTCCTACGAGTGGTATCTCCTACCCGACGCCGAACGGCGCGCACTTCTCGCCGAGCACGGCCAGATGGCCCGCGACTACAAGGACGTGCGCGCCAACACCGTCGCCTCGTTCGCCCTCGGCGACTACGAGTGGATCCTTGCCTTCGAGGCAGACGAGCTGCACCGCATCGTCGACCTCATGCGCCACCTGCGTGCCTCGGGTGCTCGGCGGCACGTGCGTGAGGAGGTGCCGTTCTACACCGGCCGGCGCCGCTCGATCGGCGAGCTGGTGGACTCGCTGCCCTGACCCGCGTCATTCGATCCAGTACCGGCGCCGTGCCGGCGCGTCGGGCAGTTGACTGCGCGGCCATTGCGGGTCGAGCCGCCCACCGCAGCTCTCGATGACCGCGACCGAGGCGGTGTTGTCGTCGTCGCAGGTGATCAGCGCGCGACCCACGCCGGCAGCCCGCACGAGGGCGAGGCTCTGGCGCAGGATCTCCTTGGCGATCCCACGCCGGCGAAACTCCGGGAGCACGCAGTAGCCGATGTGCCCGCCGTGCGCGAGCAGCCAGGTGTTGAGCTCGTAGCGGATCGACGTACGGCCGACGAGTACACCGTCGATCTCGGCGAGCAGCAGGTCGGCCCGCACCCGCCCTTCGGGCAGGCCGAGCGCCGCGTGCTCGCGGGCCAGCCGCTCGCGATACTGCGGCCAGGTCTCGCCGTGGGACAGACCCAGCGCGAAGTCGAAGTCGTCGGCGACCATCGCTTCCTGGGCTGCGCGGACGACGGCCTCGTCCGGCTCGCGAACCGGCCGGAGCCGGACGTTGGGACGCGTCATACCCGATCTCCCACCCGGTAGATGCGTCGACGCTAGCCGCGGGGTCCGAACGATGCGAACGCGGCGCGCCCTGAGCAGGTCGTGCACCTCCGTGCCACCATCTCCCGGGGAAATACGTCATACTGGTGTTGTGAAATTCGAGACGGACGCGCCGCGGGACTTCACCGCCTCGTCCGCGGCGGCCGGCGGCGGAGACCGCACACGCGATGCGGTGTCCCGCACCGTGCTCGAGCGCGGCCCCCAGAGCGCCGCGAACCTCGCCGATCGGCTTGGGTTGTCCCCTGCGGCGATTCGCCGGCACCTGGATGCCCTCGTCGCAGACGGCATCCTGGTCGAGCGGGAACCGCGGCCGGCGGCCCAGCGCGGGCGCGGCCGGCCGGCCCGCACCTACGCCCTCACCGACTCGGGCCGCGCCGCGTTCCCGCACGCATACGACGATCTCGCTAGCACGGCGCTGCGCTACCTGAAGCAGACCGGCGGGGAGGCCGCAGTCGTGGCGTTCGCCGAGCACCGGGCCCACTCGCTCGCCCAGCGTCTCGCCGACGACATCGACACGAACGCGCCGCTGCCCGTGCGGGCGGAGAAGCTGGCGGCCGCACTGACCGTGCACGGCTACGCCTCGACGGTGCAGACCGTCGAGCGTGCCCCCGTCGCCCACGGAGTCCAGGTCTGCCAGCACCACTGCCCGGTGGCGCACGTCGCCGCCGAATTCCCGCAACTGTGCGAGGCGGAGACGCGCGCGTTCGAGCAGGTGCTCGGCACCTACGTCCAGCGCCTGGCGACCATCGCGCACGGCGACGGGGTCTGTACCACCCACGTTCCACTGCCGAGCACGTCCCCATCGAGCACGATGTCCGTCCCCACTGGGAGGAAGCACATATGACCACGACACCGATCGCGCCGCTGACGCAGGACGAGCAGATCGACGCGCTCGGCCGATACGGCTTCGGCTGGTCCGACACCGACGTCGCGGGCGCCAGTGCGCGACGAGGCCTGTCCGAGGCGGTCGTGCGCGACATCTCGACCAAGAAGAGCGAGCCCGAGTGGATGCTGCAGCGACGGATCAAGGCGCTGTCGATCTTCGACAAGAAGCCGATGCCGAACTGGGGCTCCGACCTGTCGGGCATCGACTTCGACAACATCAAGTACTTCGTGCGCTCGACCGAGAAGCAGGCGGCGACCTGGGACGACCTGCCCGCGGACATCAAGAACACCTACGACAAGCTGGGCATCCCGGAGGCGGAGAAGCAGCGCCTGGTCTCCGGCGTGGCAGCGCAGTACGAGAGCGAAGTCGTCTATCACAAGATCAACGAGGAGCTCGAGAAGCAGGGCGTGATCTTCCTCGACACCGATACCGCGCTGAAGGAATACCCCGAGCTGTTCCAGGAGTACTTCGGCTCGGTGATCCCCTCCGGCGACAACAAGTTCTCTGCGCTGAACACCGCCGTGTGGTCCGGCGGCTCGTTCATCTACGTGCCGAAGGGCGTGCACGTCGAGATCCCGCTGCAGGCCTACTTCCGGATCAACACCGAGAACATGGGCCAGTTCGAACGCACGTTGATCATCGTCGACGAGGACGCCTACGTGCACTACGTCGAGGGCTGCACCGCGCCGATCTACTCGAGCGACTCGCTGCACTCGGCCGTCGTCGAGATCATCGTCAAGAGGGGCGGGCGCTGCCGCTACACCACGATCCAGAACTGGTCGAACAACGTGTACAACCTGGTCACGAAGCGGGCCAAGGCCGAGGCCGGCGCGACGATGGAGTGGATCGACGGCAACATCGGCTCGAAGGTCACGATGAAGTACCCCGCGGTATGGCTCACCGGCGAGTACGCCAAGGGTGAAGTGTTGTCGATCGCCTTCGCCGGCGAGGGCCAGCACCAGGACGCGGGCGCGAAGATGTTGCACCTCGCCCCGCACACCTCGTCCACGATCATCAGCAAGTCAGTTGCCCGGGGGGGTGGTCGCACCAGCTACCGCGGCCTGGTCCAGGTGAACAAGGGCGCGCACCACAGCGCGTCCACGGTCAAGTGCGACGCGCTGCTCGTCGACGAGATCAGCCGTTCGGACACCTACCCGTACGTCGACGTCCGTGAGGACGACGTCTCCATGGGGCACGAGGCCACGGTCAGCAAGGTCAGCGAGGACCAGCTGTTCTACCTGATGAGCCGCGGCATGTCCGAGGACGAGGCAATGGCCATGGTCGTCCGCGGCTTCGTCGAGCCGATCGCCCGGGAACTGCCGATGGAGTACGCCCTCGAGCTCAACCGGCTGATCGAGCTGCAGATGGAAGGAGCGGTGGGCTAGTTGACCAGCACCACCACCGAGCGTGAGCTCGCGCTCGGCCCTACTGGCTCGCCCGCCGAGCGGTTCACGTCGCGGGATCCGGGCGATTTCCCGATCCCGAACACCTCGCAGGAGGGCTGGCGGTTCACTCCGCTCGCCCGCATCCGAGAGTTCTTCGAACCGTTCGACGCGGATGGCGTGATCGACGGTGACGAGACGGTGCCGCTCGGGGCGCAGGTAACTGCGGTCGACCCGTCGTCACTCGATGCTTTCGGCACGGTGCTCACCCCCGCCGACCGGGTGAGTGCGCTGGCCATGGCGCACGCGCGGCGCGGGTTACACGTCCGCGTCGATGCCGGCGTGCAGCTGGACGACCCGATCGTCCTGCGGCGCAAGGGAATCAGCGGTCGCTCGTATACCCATCACGTCGTGGAGGTCGGCGCGCATGCGCGCGCCACGCTGGTCATCGACCACAGCGGCCTGATCCAGGTCGCAGCCAATATCGAGATCATCGTCGGCGACGGCGCGCAGCTGGCCGTGGTTGCGGTCAACGCAGCGGACGAGGGCTCGGTACAGCTGTCTTCCTACGCGGCGCTTGTCGGGCGCGACGCGTCCTACCGGCATGTGAACGTTACGCTCGGTGGATCTGTCGTGCGCATCGTGCCCACGGTGCGCTTCGCCGGGCCGGGTGGCTACGCACAACTGCTCGGCATTACCTTCGCCGGCGATGCGCAACACTTCGAGTCGCGGCTGTTCGTCGACCACGGCATGCCGAACTGCCGGTCGAATGTGCTGTACAAGAACGCCTTGCTCGGCGACTCGGCGCGCACCGTGTGGATCGGCGACGTCCGCATTCGACCCTCGGCGACCGGCACGGACACCTACGAGATGAACCGCAACCTGCTGCTGTCCGCCGGTGCCCGCGCCGACTCGGTGCCGAACCTGGAGATCGAGACCGGCGACATCGCCGGCGCAGGACACGCGAGTGCGACGGGACGATTCGACGACCTGCAGTTGTTCTACCTCCAGTCACGAGGCATCCCCGGGGCACAAGCACGCCGGCTCGTGGTGCGGGGGTTCTTCGCCGATGTCGTCGAACGGATCGGCCTGCCGGGCGTGCAGGAGCAGATCATGACCGCGATCGAGGCCCGGCTGGGCTTCGCTCCTGATTTCGATAGCGAGAACGAGTAGCAGATGAGTGTTCTGGACATCCACGACCTGCACGTCACGGTCGGCTCCGGCGACGACGCGACGCAGATCCTGTCCGGCGTCGACCTGACGGTCCGCTCCGGTGAGACGCACGCGATCATGGGGCCGAACGGCTCCGGCAAGTCGACCCTCGCGTACTCGATAGCTGGGCACCCGAAGTACACGGTCACCAGCGGCTCGATCACCCTCGATGGCGCCGACGTGTTGGCGATGACGGTCGACGAGCGTGCCCGCGCCGGGCTGTTCCTGGCGATGCAGTACCCGGTGGAGGTGCCGGGCGTGTCTGTCGCCAACTTCCTGCGCACCGCGGCGACCGCTGTCCGCGGCGAGGCACCCAAGCTGCGTACCTGGGTCAAGGAAGTCAACACCGCCATGACCGAACTCGGCATGGACAAGGCCTTCGCCGAGCGCAACGTCAACGAGGGTTTCTCCGGTGGTGAGAAGAAGCGCCACGAGATCCTGCAGCTCGAGCTGCTCAAACCGAAGATCGCCATCCTGGACGAAACGGATTCAGGTCTCGATGTCGATGCCCTGCGGGCGGTCAGCGAGGGCGTGAACAAGGTCCGGGCCACCGGCATCGGCACCTTGCTCATCACGCACTACACCCGGATCCTGCGTTACATCACCCCTGACCGGGTGCACGTGTTCTTCGACGGCAGGATCGTCGAATCCGGCGGTGCCGAACTCGCCGAGCGGCTGGAGGCAGACGGCTACGCGCGCTTCGGCGTCAACGAGACAGCGAGCGCCTAGCCATGGCCTCCAGCTCCGGGTTCGACGTGGAACGGATCCGCAAGGATTTTCCGATCCTGACGCGGGAAGTGCACGGCCAATCGCTGGTGTACCTGGACTCGGCCAACAGCGCGCAGAAGCCGCAGGTCGTGATCGACGCCGAGGCCGATTTCTACGCCAACCACTACGCGAACGTGGCGCGCGCCGTGCACACCCTCGGCAGCGAGGCCACCTCGGCGTTCGAGGGTGCGCGGGACATCGTGGCCGGCTTCCTCAACGCGCCCTCGCGTGACGAAGTGATCTTTACCAGCAACATCACGGCAGCACTCAATCTGCTCGCATACGCCTTTTCCAACGCGGCCACCCACCTCGGCGCGGAGCGTTTCCGCATCGGCCCGGGTGACGAGATCGTGATCACCGAGATGGAGCACCACAGCAACATCGTGCCGTGGCAGCTGCTGGCCCAGCGCACCGGCGCGACGTTGCGCTGGATCCCGCTCGACGACGAGGGACGCCTTGTCGATGCTGCCATCGACGAGGTGATCAACGAGCGCACCAAGATCGTTTCGTTCGTCTACCAGTCCAACGCGCTCGGCACGATCAACCCGGTCGAACGCATCGTCGCGCGGGCCAGGGCGGTCGGTGCGTTCACCATCGTGGACGCCGCCCAGGCGGTGCCGCACCTACCGCTGGACGTGCAGCAGCTCGACGCCGACTTCGTCGCGTTCACCGGGCACAAGCTGTACGGACCGACCGGAGTCGGGGTGCTGTGGGGCCGCTACGACATGCTCAGGGACCTGCCGCCGTTCCTCGGCGGCGGCGAGATGATCGAGACCGTCACCATGCAGGGCTCGACCTACGCCGAGCCGCCGCACCGCTTCGAGGCGGGGACACCGATGATCGCGCAGGCGGTCGCGCTCGGGGCGGCGGTCGACTACGTCACCGCGATCGGCATGGCGGATATCCGCGAGCACGAGAAGGCGATCACCGCGTACGCGTTGGAGGGACTGCAGACCGTGTCCGGGCTGCGCATAGTCGGCCCGTCGACCTCGCTGAACCGCGGCGCGGCGATCTCCTTCGTGCTCGACGGCGTGCACCCCCACGACGTGGCACAGCTGCTCGACGAGCAGGGCATTGCGGTGCGAGCCGGCCACCATTGCGCGCGCCCGGTGTGCCTGCGCTACGGCGTTGCGGCCACCACCCGCGCGTCGTTCGGCGTCTACACGACGCTCGACGAAATCGACGCGCTGGTGCGCGGCGTTGAGCTGGTGAAGGAGGTCTTCAGCAGATGAGCGTGCCGATGGACTCGCTGTACCGCGACATCATTCTCGACCACTACAAGCACCCGCAGCATCGTGGACTCCCGGCGGCATTCGACGCCGAAGTGCATCACGTCAACCCGACCTGTGGCGACGAGGTCACCCTGCGGGTCCGCGTCGTGGACGACGAGATCGTCGACCTCGGCTGGGACGGTGAGGGCTGCTCGATCAGCCAGGCATCGACATCGGTCATGAGCGAACTCGTGGTAGGCAAGCCGGTCGAGGACGCCATCGCACTGCAGGCACGCTTCCTCGAGCTCATGCAGTCGCGCGGCGCGGCCGAACTGACCGAGGCCGACGAGGACGAACTCGAGGACGCGGTCGCGTTCGAAGGAGTGTCGAAGTATCCGGCGCGGGTCAAGTGCGCGCTGCTGGGTTGGATGGCCATGAAGAGCGCCGTAGCCGAGGCCGGCTGGCGCGGAGCGGAGGTCCCCTCGTGACAGCCACTGCACTGCCATCGCGCGATGACATCGATGAGGCGATGCGTGACGTCGTCGACCCCGAACTCGGCATCAACGTGGTCGATCTCGGACTCGTCTACGACGTGCGCGTCGACGCCGAGGACGATGGCAACGTCGTCACCATCGACATGACGCTCACCTCGGCGGCGTGCCCGCTGACCGACGTGATCGAGGACCAGGCGCACGCCGCGCTCACCGGCGGGCCGTCCCCACTGGCAAGTGCCGTGCGGATCAACTGGGTGTGGCTGCCGCCGTGGGGCCCGGACAAGATCTCCGACGACGGCCGCGAGCAGCTGCGCGCGCTCGGCTTCAACGTCTGACCCTGCCGCAGCGCCGCCGACGGCGATCGGTCGCCACCGGCAAAACTATGCCCCGAGGGGCAGCGCACAGCCCGGGCCGCACTGGTTGGCTGTCCTGGTCGACTGCTGTCCGGATAGGGGAGAACGGCATGGGTTATGTGTTGCTGGGCCACGGTGAGCTCGAAGTGGATTCCGGGGCGATTCCCGCGGGCATGGAGTACGTCGCCATCCCGGCCGGCACGACCATCCAGTTCTACAGCGACACCGGCCAGTCCCTCATGTACGGCAGCGCTGATCTCGACGTGTTCGCGGTGCTGAACAAGCCGTGGCCCGCGCTCGACTCGTCGCGGGTCACGTACAACCTGAGCCTGCGATCGGCCCGCGAGCTGTGGGGCGAGGAGCTGAAGAACAACCCGAGCTTCGGCGGCCACACCCTCATCCGGGCCGGCATCGACGGGCCCGACCCGATGCTGATGTGCACCGGGACGCCGGACACCTGTCCGACCGACCCGCGTCACATCCCGTCTGGAGCGACCCACACCTGTGACGGGATCCTGGGCACATACTCCGGTGAGCTGTTCTGGCTCGCATGTACCGGAGTCGAGGGAGATCCGACCGCGGTGACCGCCGCGCGCGGCACCGCGCCCGAGGATGTGGTGATCGGCCAGAATCCGGACGTCGCGCAGGACGACGACGCGAGCGCCGCTATCCTCGCTCCGTTCGACGCCGACGAGGCCGATGCCCGCAATCGCGACGTGCTCAAGGCGCTTGACGACGGCGACTCGACCTACTTCTACCAGGGCGGCATCGCCGTGCTGATCGGGGACGGCCACTCACACGCCGCGCTGCAGCACCTCGGTGCGCATGGGTACACCGAAGGCACTGTCCGGATCAAGAAGGCCGGTGCGTTCTCCAAGGGCACGGTGTACGTGTCGAACTCGCCCGATCAGCGGGTGTTCGCAGAGGCGCTCGCGCGGATCTCGGACAAGGACGTCGAATTCGAGTGATGCCCCAGCCCGGCCCGTGCGGGGGAGGCGGCGCGCCGCGTTCGCCGTCGGCGGTTCAGACCACGCGGTAGCGCTCCGGCACGAAACGCTGCGTCTCCTTCGGCGGGCGCTCATAGTCGCGTTGCTGGCGCTCGGGCAACTTGATGGCCGCGAGCGTCGGCTGCTCATAGGGCAACATCGACAACAGGTGTGCCATCACGTTGAGCCGTGACGAGCGCTTGTCGTCTGCGTCGATCACCCACCAGGGACTGTCCGCCGTGTCGCTGAACTCGAACATCGCGTCCTTGGCTTCGGCGTAGTCGACCCAGCGCGCCTGCGCCTCGAGGTCCATCGGACTCAGCTTCCAGCGTTTGGACGGGTCGTCGATGCGGGCCTGGAACCGGCGCCGCTGCTCCTCGTCCGACAGGCTCAACCAGTACTTGATAAGCACGATCCCGTCCCTGATGAGCATGTGCTCGAGTGTCGGCACGGTCTGCGCGAACTGGTGGTACTGCCGGGTGGTGCAGAATCCCATCACCCGCTCGACACCCGCGCGGTTGTACCACGAGCGGTCGAAGATGAGGATCTCGCCGGCCGCCGGCAGGTGTGCAAGGTAGCGCTGGAAGTACCACTGCGAACGTTCCCGCTCGGTGGGTGCCGGCAGCGCGATAACACGGCACAGCCGGGGGTTCAGCCGCGCGGTGATCCGCTTGATCGTTCCGCCCTTGCCCGCGGTGTCGCGTCCCTCGAAGATGACGACGAGCCGGAGGCCGGTCGTTCTGATCCATTCTTGAAACGCCACGAGCTCGCCCTGCAGGCGCGCTTCCTCGGCGAGGTAGGACTTCTTCGTGAGGATCTTGGGCTCATCGTGCGCGCTCACGTCATACCTCCTTAGTCACCGGGCAGTCCGGTCGGATCATGCCGCACCCGACGCGCCGGGCGTCAGTCAAATCTGCCGCTGCGCGATCGGCCGGCAAAATCCCAGCCCGACCGAGTCCGATCGTGCGCACGGGTACCGTAGAGGCGTGGTGGCCCGCACTCAGAGGTGACACGGCTGGTAACGACGCCACAGCTGTGCCCACTTCGAGGAGCCTGAACATGATCACCGCCACCGAGCTCGAGTTGCGCGCGGGCGCGCGCATCCTGCTCGAACCCACGACGATGCGCGTCCAACCCGGTGATCGCATCGGTCTCGTCGGCCGTAACGGAGCCGGGAAGACGACCACCTTGCGCACTTTCGCCGGCGAGACCCTGCCGCACGCCGGACGCATCGAACGCAGCGCGCCCGTCGGCTACCTTCCGCAGGATCCGCGTACCGGCGATCTCACCGTCCTCGCCCGCGATCGGGTGCTGTCCGCGCGCGGGTTGGACGCCCTCGTCACCGATATTGCCAAGACGCAGGTCCAGCTCGCCGAACGTCCCGACGACGCCGCGTTGCTGCGCTCCTACGGCGCCCTGGAGGAACGATTCACCGCGCTCGGTGGTTACGCCGCCGAAAGTGACGCCGCGCGCATCTGCGCCAACCTGGGGCTTGCTGATCGGGTGCTGGGCCAGCCCCTTCAAACGCTGTCCGGTGGGCAGCGACGGCGTGTCGAGCTGGCGCGGATCCTGTTCGCCGACGCCGGCGCGCAACCCACTACGTTGCTGCTCGACGAGCCGACGAACCATCTTGATGCCGACTCGATCGTCTGGCTGCGCGACTTCCTGCGCCAGCACACCGGTGGGCTCGTGCTCATCAGCCACGACGTCGGTCTGCTCGACGCGGTCGTGAACAAGGTCTGGTACCTCGACGCCAATCGCGGTGCCCTGGACGCGTACAACGTCGGCTGGAAAACGTACCTGCAGCAACGTGAGTCCGACGAGCGGCGGCGGCATCGCGAGCGCGCCAACGCCGGACGCAAGATCGAGGCGCTGCGCGGCCAGGCCGACAAGATGCGCGCCAAGGCGACCAAGGCGCGTGCCGCGCACCAGCTCGATCGACGTGCAGCCGTCCTCGCGGCGGGCATGGCCGAGCTGCGCGTCCAGGACAAGGTCGCGCGGCTGCGGTTCCCCGCACCGGCACCGTGCGGGCGCACGCCACTGACCGCGGAAGGCCTGTCGAAGTCGTTCGGCTCGCTCGAGGTGTTCACCGATGTCGACCTGGCGGTCGACCGGGGAGCCCGCGTCGTCGTGCTGGGCCTCAACGGCGCGGGCAAGACCACGCTGCTGCGCCTGCTGTCGGGACTCGAGGAGCCGGACACCGGCGAAGTGGTGCCGGGTCACGGTCTGCGACTGGGCTACTACGCGCAGGAGCACGAGACCCTCGACCATGACCGCAGCGTGCTCGAGAACATGCGCAGCGCCGCGTCCAGCGTGGGTCGGGCGGATCTCAACGACACCGACCTGCGCAAGATCCTCGGAGCCTTTCTGTTCACCGGGGACGACGCGGACAAGCCGGCCGGTGTGCTGTCCGGCGGCGAGAAGACCCGGTTGGCCCTGGCCATGCTCGTGACGAGCGCGGCGAACGTCCTGCTGCTCGACGAGCCGACGAACAACCTGGACCCGGTCAGCCGACAGCAGGTTCTCGATGCGTTGCGCACGTTTGCCGGCGCGATCGTGCTGGTGACCCACGACGAGGGCGCGGTGGAGGCTCTCGCGCCCGAGAAGGTGATCTTGCTACCGGACGGCGTGGAGGATTCCTGGAGTGCCGAACTCAGTGACTTGATCACGCTCGCTTGACACCGAGGCATCGTTCGCGTGCACCTGCCCGGAGCCGTTCGTTGATCAGAATTACCGGGTTGTCCGGGCTTGGTCCATCTTTTCGCAGCGCGTTGAGGGTTTCTTAACACAAGATCGCGCACGATCGCTTCAGACGATCTTGCGCAGCGCCGCTCCTGCTGCTATCAACACGGCGGAGGTTGCACACGCAACCGACACGCCGGTGCGCCCGCGGGGGGCCCGCCGGCACGATTTGGAGGCTTGAGTCATGGCTGTTCTGAAGAAGGGCGCCCGGATCACCGGCGCCGAGCGAACAAAGCTCGCAGGCGAGCTGAAGAAGTCCTACGACAAGGGCACAAGTATCCGTGAGCTCGCGGACAAGCACGGCCGCTCGTACGGCTTCGTGCACCGCGTGCTGACGGAGTCCGGCGTGACGCTGCGCGGCCGAGGGGGGGCCACGCGGACGAAGACCGGGAGCAAGGCGAAGGCGAGGGCGAAATAGCCGAGATAATCGGCAGCATGCCGCAGCTCGAGATCGACCCGGAAGCAGGCTTCCGGGTCGATCTGCGTCCGCAGGTCGCGACGTTCGTCCTCGACCGTCCGGAGCGACTGAACTGCCAGTCGCCGACGATGTGGGACGAACTCACCCGGGCCCGGCATGCGCTGTCCGGCGATATCCGCGTCGCGGTGCTGCGCGCCGAGGGTCGGGCATTCTCCGCCGGCCTGGACCGCGCACTGCTCGCCGGTCCACCCGGCACGGGTGTCCTGGAGCTGCCGCAGCTGTCCCAGGACGAGGCGGGTGCTCGGATCGGTCGATGGCAGCACGCCTTCGACTGGACCTCGCGCGCCGATCTCGTGAGCATCGCCGCAGTGCACGGGCATGCGATCGGTGCCGGGTTCCAGCTCGCGCTCGGCTGTGACATCAGGATCGTCGGCGATGACGCGCAGTTCACCATGGCCGAGCCCTCGCTGGGCATCGTGCCTGACCTGGGTGGTACGAAACGGCTCGTCGATCTGGTCGGGTACTCGGTTGCCGCGGAGATCTGCCTGACGGGCCGACGCGTCGGGGCGCAGGAGGCCGTGCGGATCGGGCTGGCCTCGCGCGTCGTGCCGTCGTCCGGATTGGCGGCCGCGGTGAACGAGACGCTCGTGCAGCTGCTCGCGATCGACCGCAACGCCGCGGCCGAGACCAAGGCGCTGCTCCAGCGCGCGGGCGGGCGCTCGCAGCAGGAGGCGCAGGCCGCCGAGCGGGAGGCGCAGTACCGGCGGCTGCGTACGATCGCGGGGCTCGACGCCGAAGACTGACCCGAGGACTGCCCCGAGCAGCGGTCCTCGGTGATCGTGCTGCGCTCACCGGGGCATGCCTGCTCCGGCGCATCAGGATCGCGCCGCCGGGGTGGCTGCTACGGGAACAGCCCGTGGGCGCGCAGCGTTGCGCGGACGGAGGTGTGCCGATGTCGATGGATCACGCCAGCGCCTGGCGGATGTTGGGTTCGATGCGGCGCGACCCCTCCGCCGGGAAGTCGATCCCGAAGGGCACGTGGCGACGCGTTCTGCGCTTCGCGAGCCCCTATCGGCGGGAGCTCGTGATCTTCCTGGTGATGGTCACCGGCAGCGCGCTGATCGGTGTCATCACGCCGATTCTGGCCGGGCGGGTCGTCAACGAGATCACCGGACACGGCGCGGCCAGCACCGTTGTCAAGATTGCGTTCGTCATCGCCGGTCTCGCCGTCGTCGACGCCGCGCTGTCCTTTGCGCAACGCTGGTACTCGGCCCGCATCGGCGAGGGCCTGATCTATGACATGCGCACCTCGGTGTTCGGGCACGTCCAACGCATGCCGCTGGCGTTCTTCACCCGCACGCAGACCGGCGCGCTGGTCAGCCGCCTCAACAACGACGTGCTCGGCGCACAGCAGGCATTCACGTCCACGCTATCGGGGCTGGTATCGAACGTCGTCAGCCTGGTGCTGACCGCCGGGGTGATGTTCACGCTGTCGTGGCAGATCACGCTGATCTCGATCGTCATGCTGCCGCTGTTCGTGATCCCGGCGCGGCGCATCGGCGCGCGGCTGCAAGACATCACGCGTGAGGCGTACAACCTCAATGCGTCGATGAACGCGACGATGTCCGAGCGGTTCAACGTCGCCGGTGCACTGCTTGTGAAGCTGTTCGGCCGTCCCGAACGTGAGGACGAGTCGTTTCGCAGCCGGGCCGCGCGGGTGCGCGACATCGGTGTCACATCGGCGATGTACGGCCGCGCCTTCTTCGTCTCGCTCACCCTCGTGGCCGCGCTTGCCCAGGCCGTGGTCTACGGGCTCGGCGGCTATCTCGCGATCCACGACGAGCTGTCCGCCGGCACTGTCGTCACCCTGGCACTGCTGCTGAGCCGGCTCTACGGGCCACTGACCGCGCTGTCGAACGCCCGGGTGGATGTGATGAGCGCGCTCGTCAGCTTCGACCGGGTCTTCGAGGTGCTCGACCTACAGCCGATGATCGCCGACGCCGCGGACGCCGTCGAGCTGCCGTCCGACGCCCGCAGCATCGAGTTCGCCGACGTCCGCTTCGCGTACCCGAGCGCCACCGACGTGTCCCTTGCGTCGCTCGAAGACGTCGCCGTGCTGGACACCGGCACGCCGCCGGAGGTGCTGCACGGCATCTCCTTCCGCGCGGAAGCGGGTCAACTGGTGGCGCTGGTCGGGCCGTCCGGAGCGGGCAAGACGACGATCAGCCAGCTGTTGCCGCGGGTCTACGACGTCACCGGCGGGCAGGTCCTCGTCGGGGGCCACGACGTTCGCGGCGTAACCCAGCAGTCGCTGCATGACCGGATCGGCGTGGTCAGCCAAGAGGCACACATGTTCCACGACACGATCCGCGCGAATCTGCTCTACGCGGCGCCGGATGCGTCCGACGAGCAGCTGTGGACGGCAATCGACGACGCGCAGATCGCCGATCTCGTCCGGTCGCTGCCCGACGGTCTCGACACGGTCGTGGGCGACCGCGGCTACCGGCTCTCCGGTGGCGAGAAGGCACGTCTGGCGATCGCCCGGCTGCTGCTCAAGGCGCCCGGGATCGTGATCCTGGACGAGGCCACGGCGCACCTGGACAGTGAGAGCGAGGTCGCGGTGCAGGCGGCCCTCGCCCGCGCGCTGGAGGGCCGCACCTCGCTGGTGATCGCGCACCGGCTGTCCACGATCCTCGACGCGGATGTCGTCGTGGTGCTCGACGAGGGACGGATCATCGAACAGGGCACGCACCGCGATCTGCTCGCCGCCGGCGGTCTGTACGGAGAGCTCTACCGCACCCAATTCGCCCGCCAGGCCGCCGGCGTTCCGTAGGCCGGCACCGACCGGGTCAGCCCACCATCGCCGACGCCGCCCCCAGCGGGTCGGTCAGCAGCGGAGCGAACGCGATCTCGGCGGCGCCGAGCAGCGACGAATCGGCGCCCAGGGCCGGCTGCACGAGCTCGACGGCAGCGCCCGAGCGCTCGAACGTGAAGGCCCCGAGTGCCGCCTCGATTTCCGGGCGGGCGAGCTCGAGCGTCGTTGCCAGCGACCCGCCCAGCACCATGCGTTGCGGGTTGAGGGTGTTCACCAGGCTCGCGATGGTGCGCCCCAGTGGCTGGGCACTTGTGCGGACCGCGGTCAGTGCGACCTCGACCCCGGCGCGCGCGTCGCGCAGCAAATTCTCGATCGCCTCATCGGTCGGCGTGACGGTGTAGCCCGCCTCGCGCAGGAGCGCGCCGCCGCCGACATACGTCTCGACACAGCCGTGCTTGCCGCAGTGGCAGGGCGGTCCACCGACATCGAGCACGTCGTGGCCGATCTCGCCGGCGTGGCCGCGTGAACCGTGCAGGGGCGCGCCGTTGCAGATGATCCCCGCGCCGACACCGATCCGGCTGATCAGGAAGACGACGTCGTCGACGCCGCGGGCGCTGCCGCGTTGGCGCTCGGCGAGGACCGCGAGGTCGGCGTCGTTGCCCAGCATCACCGTGGCCCCGACGCGGGCGTGCAACTCGCGGCCGAGGTCCACGTCGTGCCAGTCAAGGTTCGGCGCCGTCGCGACGATCCCCGTCTGGCGGTCGACGGTGCCGGGCACGCTCAGGCCGACGCCGACGACCCAGGCGCTGGGCGGCAGCGCCGAGCGCAGCCGGGGAATCGACGCGGCGATGTGTTCGGCGAGGCGCGCAGGCGACTCATCGGGCACGCGAAGGGGCAACACGTCCCGCGCCAGGACCTCACCGCCCAGACCGACTGCGGCGACCGTGACCTGGGAGATGTCCATATCGACGGCCACGGCGAACGGGCCGCCGACGTGCGGCCCGATCATGTGCGAGGGGCGCCCGACGCCCGCGCCGCCGGTCGGCACGATCTCCTCGATGAGCCCGAGCCGGGTGAGATCGGCGACGAGCGCCCCGACAGTGGAGCGACTGACCCGGAGTCGCTGGGTGAGTTCGGCGCGGGTCAGCGTGCCGTCCTGGTGCACGTGCGCCAGCATCACCGCCAAGTTGTGCCGGCGGATATCGTCCGGCCGCGTCGCCGTGATCGGACGCGTCATCGCATCGGACCTGTCGATCAGCTAGAACGAGACCGGCGCCGAGACAGTGCGTCGACCGCGGCCGCGACCAGAAGCACCAATCCGGTGATCACGTTCTGGTATTGCGCCGGGAGGCTCGGCCGCAATCCGATGCCGTTCGGAATCATCACGATCACCAACGCACCGATCAGGGCGTCACGCGGCTTGCCCCGGCCGCCGAACAACGACGTACCGCCGATGACGGCCGCGGCGACAGAGAACAACAGGATGTTGCCGGCACCGAGGTCCAGGGACACGCCACCGACTTCCGACGCGAGGAAGATGCCGCCCAATGCGCCGAAGGCGGAACAGATCGTGAACGCGGTGACCTTGATGTGCACGACGTCGATGCCGGCGCGGCGCGCGGCTTCGGCGTTCCCGCCGGTCGCGAACAGGTGCCGTCCCCACGTCGTCTTCGTCAGCGCGATCGTGCAGATGATCATCAGAGTGATCGGCACGCTCAGCGCCCAGGGGATACCCGCGATGGTCACGTCGGGCACGGAGCTGCGGTTCTGCGTCAGGAAGATCGTGATACCCACGGCCACCACCGCGAGGGCGCCGGCGCGCGCGAGCACGAGTGACATGTCGTCCGCCGCGAGGCCCTTGGCGCGGGCGCGGACCGACTTCAACGCCGTGTAGCCGGTGTATCCGGCGATCAGCACGATCGTGAATACCCAACTCCAGAACACCGACATGTTGTTGTGCGAGAGCCCGTACCAGAACGCGTATCCGTTGACGCTCGACCGGCTGCGAATTGATGCCGAAGATCAGCACGCCCTGCCAGGCCAGGAACAGCGCCAGGGTGACGATGAAGCTCGGGATGCCGACCTTGGCGACCAGCCAGCCGATGATGATGCCGACTGCCGCTCCGATCGCGATTGCCATGATCAGCGCGAAGATCACGTGTTTGCTGAGACCCGTCAGCGCGATGATGATGCCGATCGCCACGACCACCGGGCCGGTGATCGACTTGAGCCAGATGCCGAGCAGCAGGCCGAACGCCATCACGCCGATCAGCGACGCGTAGAGGAAGCCCGGTGTGCCTTCGCGCAGCCCGTCCGAGAAGATCGCCTGGGCGGCGAAGCCGGCGCACATGCCGCCGGTGGTTCCGGCGGACAGGTCGATCTCGCCGAGGAGCAGGACGAAGACCAGGCCCAGCGCGATGATCGCGATGTAGCCGCCTTGGCCGGGCAGGTTGCCGATGTTGTTGCTTGGACAGGAAGCGCGAGCTGACCTGCGAGAAGATGATGGCCAGCACCAGCAGGCCGAGGACGGAAGGCAGGGCGCCTGGGTCACCGCTACGCAGCCGGCCGACCCACTGGTCGAACGCGTCGCGGATGCTGCGCCGCTCGACGTCGAGGGAGAACTGGCTGGCGCGCTCGGGAGCGATGGCGCCCGGCTTGGTGAGGTCGGCGTCGGACTTGACCTTACCCGGATCGGGAGTCGTCATTGTTGCCCCTCACATCGCTCTGGTCGGCGGTGGCGGGCGTCAGACCGATGTCGCCGCTGCGGCCGGCGGTGATCAGCTCGACGATCTGCGTGGTGCTGGTGTCCTTGGTTCAGCACCTCGGCCGCGATCCGGCCCAGGATAGAGCGCCGCGACGCGGTCGGCGACCTCCATGACGTCGTTCATGTTGTGCGAGATCAGCACAACGCCGAGGCCCTGGTCGGCAAGCCGCCGGACCAGGTCGAGCACCTGACGGGTCTGCGCGACACCGAGGGCGGCGGTCGGCTCGTCGAGGAAGACGACCTTGCTGTTCCAGAGCACCGCCTTGGCGATGGCGACGGTCTGCCGCTGGCCGCCGGAGAGGCTGGCGACGAGCTGCCGGACCGAGGAGACGGTGCGCACCGACAGGCTGGTCAGCGCCTCGCGGGCCTTGCGCTCCATCTCGCCGTCGGAGAGGAACCCGAAGCGGCTGATCTCCCGGCCGAGGAACATGTTCTGGGTGATGTCGAGGTTGTCGGCGAGCGCGAGGTCCTGGTAGACGAACTCGATGCCGAGCGCTGCCGCGGCCGCGCGGATCGTGGCAGCGTGACCGGCTTGCCCTCGAAGAGGATCTCGCCGCTGTCGATGCTGTTGATGCCCGCGAAGCACTTGACGAGCGTCGACTTGCCGGCGCCGTTGTCGCCGACGAGCGCGGTGACCTCGCCGGGATAGACGGCGAAGTCGATGTCGTGCAGGACGTGCACCGGGCCGAAGCTCTTGTTCAGCCCTGTCGATTTCCAGGATCGGTTCGGTCACCGGTCGCCGTCTCTCGGCGACGTCCGGAGCGTCCGTATGGCATCCGCGTGCCGAGCGTCGGCCGATGGCCGAGGCTGCTGCCCGGCCATCGCCACGGCTGCGTCAGCCGGGCGATTACGTGATACCCAGCTGCCGTGCATCGGACTCGATGCCCTTGCAGATCTCGGCCTGCGTCAGCGCGCCGGCCTTGATGACGTCCTGCGACGTTGGCCTGGGTGATGACCTGCGGCCGGCAGCAGCAGCGCCTGGATGTTGTGGCTCGGGGCCTTCGGGTCGTCGAACTTGGTCAGCGTCAGGCCGGCCGCGGCCGGGTCCTTGCCGCCGATCAGCGCGATGGCGAGCTGCAGCCGCCGCGTTGGCCTCGATGCTTGACGTTCTTGAAGATCGTCATGCTCTGCTGCGCCGTTGATGATGTTCTGCAGACCCTCGACGCCGGCGTCCTGGCCGGTGATGGCGACGTGGCCGGCGAGGCCGTTGCCCTTGAGGACACCGATCGACCGCGTTGGCGATGTCGTCGTTGGCGGCGAGCACGCCGTCGACCTTGCCGCCGTTGCGCGGTGAGCGCCTGGGTGAAGGTCGGGGCCGCCTGGTTGACGTCCCAGCCCTTGACCGTCGCCTCCTGAGGCGATCTTCAGCTTGCCGGCCGACTGCAGCGGGTCGAGCACCGAGTGCGCGCCCTTCGCGAACAGCATGGCGTTGTTGTCGACGTCCTTGCCGCCGTCCATCATCGATGATCTGCGGGTTCTTGAGCGCCTGTCGGCGTTCAGGCAGTCGACGAGCGTCTGGCCCTGCAGCTTGCCGACCTCCTCGTTGTCGAAGGAGACGTAGTACTGGGCCGTGCCGCCGAGGTTGACCCGGTCGTAGTCGATGACCTTGATGCCTGCGGTGGTGGCCTGCTTCTCGACCGCTGCACCCGAGGTCGGCGTCGATGGAGTCGATGATCAGGACCTTGACGCCCTCGCCGATCATGCTCTGGGCGATCTGCGGGTAGCTTGGCGGTGCTGCCGCCGGCGTTCTGGATGTCGGCTGTGATGCCGGCCGCGGTGAGCGCCGACTTGAGCAGCGGCGCGTCGTAGAGCGTGTAGCGGGTGGAGGAGGTGGTGTCGGGCAGGATCACGCCGACCTTGCCGCTCGCCTTCGCCGTCGAGGGGGCCGCCGGGATCTTCGCCGCGCTCTTTGGCGGATTGGTCAGCTTGCACGCCGCCGTCTTGGTGCCGCCGCCACCCGAACTGGTGCCACCACTCGTCCCCGGCGCGGAGTTCGTGTTGCCGCCGCCGCCTCCTCCGGAACTGCTACAGCCACTGATGAGCATGGCCGCGGAGACACCGAACACCGCGGCCGCAAGTACGCCCTTGCGCATACGCGCTCAACCTTTCACCACATGGGCTCACGCCCTACGAATGTTGTGCGCGCGAACATATGCCCGGGTGGTGCGGATGACCAAGCGACGAGACCAATTCGTAACGTTGCCGCTATCCAGTGGATACGCAGCGCGCACTCACAGTAGTGAGCGCAAGACGTATTGCATGATCCCGCCGTGGCGGTAGTAATCGGACTCGCCCGGGGTGTCGATGCGCACGCGTGCCTCGAACTCGATGTCGTCGGCGCGCACCTGCACGGTGCGCGGGGTGCTGCCGTCGTTGAGCGCGGTGATGCCGGTGATCGTGAACGTCTCCTCGCCGCTCAGCCCGAGCGACTCCGCGCTCTCGCCGTCGGGGAACTGCAGGGGCAGTACGCCCATGCCGATGAGGTTCGAGCGGTGGATTCGCTCGTAGGACTGCGCGATCACCGCCCGCACGCCGAGCAGTGCGGTGCCCTTGGCCGCCCAGTCGCGCGACGAACCCGAGCCGTACTCCTTGCCGGCCAGCACGACGAGCGGCGTCGCGGCCTCGGCGTAGTTCACCGACGCTTCGTACACCGATGTGACCGCTGCGTCCGCGGTGAAGTCCCGGGTGACGCCGCCCTCGGTGCCGGGCGCGAGCTGGTTGCGCAGCCGGATGTTGGCGAACGTGCCGCGGATCATGACCTCGTGGTTGCCACGACGCGACCCGTAGGAGTTGAAGTCGCGCCGCTCGACGCCGTGCTCGGCGAGGTATCTTCCCGCGGGGGAGTCGGCCTTGATCGCACCGGCCGGGCTGATGTGATCGGTGGTCACCGAGTCGCCGAGCTTGAGCAGGACGCGGGCGCCCTCGATGTCGGTGACCGGCGAAGGTTCGTGGGCCATCCCGTCGAAGTACGGCGGCTTGCGCACGTAGGTCGACTGTGGGTCCCATTCGAACGTGGCGCCCTCGGGCGTGGGCAGCGCCTGCCACCGTTCGTCGCCGGTGAACACGTCGGCGTAGTCGGCGGTGAACATCTCGCTCGCGATCGCCTGGTCGACGACCTCCTCGATCTCCTGCAGCGAGGGCCAGATGTCGCTGAGGTAGACGGGATTGCCGTCGCGGTCGTCGCCGAGCGATTCGGTGAGCAGGTCGATGTCCATCGAGCCGGCGAGTGCATAGGCGACGACGAGCGGCGGGGACGCGAGATAGTTCATCTTCACGTCCGGGTTGATGCGGCCCTCGAAGTTGCGGTTGCCCGACAGCACGGCCGTGGCCGCGAGATCACCCTCGTTCACCGCCACCGAGACCTCCTCGATGATCGGCCCGGAGTTGCCGATGCAGGTGGTGCAGCCGTACCCGACGAGGTTGAAGCCGAGCTTTTCGAGATAGGGCGTGAGGCCCGAGCGGTCGAAGTAGTCGGTGACCACCTTCGACCCGGGTGCCAGCGACGTCTTCACCCACGGCTTGCGCGACAACCCCTTCTCGACCGCCTTTTTGGCCAGCAGCGCTGCGCCCACCATCACCGACGGGTTCGAGGTGTTCGTGCACGACGTGATCGCGGCGATGACGACCGCGCCGTGATCCAGCACGCCGTGGCTGCCGTCCGCGAATGCGACCGGCATCGGGTTGGAGGTGCGGCCGTTCGCGCCGTGCGCGGCGGACGGCACGGTCGCGGCCTCGCTGAAGCTGGGCACGTCCGAGGCGGGGAAGGACTCGTCCTCAGCCTCGTCGTGCGCGTCCTGCACCGACTCCACATAGTTGCCGAGCGCCTCGCGGAACATCGACTTGGCCGACCTGAGCGGTACCCGGTCCTGGGGCCGCTTGGGGCCGGCGAGCGAGGGTTCGACCGTGGACAGGTCGAGTTCCAGCGTCTCGGAGAAGGCCGGGGCTGTTGACGGGTCGTGCCAGAGCCCGTTCTCCTTGGCGTAGGTCTCGACCAGCGAGATCTGCTCGTCCTTGCGGCCGGTGAAGCGCAGGTAGCGCAGCGTCTCGTCGTCGATGGGAAAGATCGCGCAGGTCGAGCCGTACTCCGGGCTCATGTTGCCGATCGTGGCGCGATTGGCGAGCGGGACGGCGCCAACGCCGGTGCCGTAGAACTCGACGAACTTGCCGACGACGCCGTGCTCGCGCAGCATCTCGGTGATCGTCAGGACCAGATCCGTGGCCGTCGAGCCGTCGGGCAGCTCGCCGGCCAGCTTGAACCCGACTACCCGCGGGATCAGCATGCTGACCGGCTGGCCGAGCATCGCTGCTTCTGCCTCGATGCCGCCGACGCCCCAGCCGAGTACGCCCAGGCCGTTGACCATCGTGGTGTGCGAGTCGGTGCCGACGAGGGTGTCGGGATAGGCCATCCCGTCGCGGTCGAATACCACGCGAGCCAGATACTCGATGTTGACCTGGTGCACGATGCCGGTGCCCGGCGGCACCACCTTGAATTCGCGCAGCGCAGTTTGGCCCCACCGCAGAAACTGGTAGCGCTCCCGGTTGCGCTCGTATTCGAGTTCGACGTTGCGTCGGAAGGAATCGGGCGTGCCGAACAGGTCGGCGATCACCGAGTGGTCGATGACCAGCTCGGCCGGCGCCAGCGGGTTGATCTTGGTGGCGTCGCCGCCGAGCTCCACGACGGCCTCGCGCATCGTGGCCAGGTCGACGACGGCCGGCACGCCGGTGAAGTCCTGCATCACGACTCGGGCCGGGGAGAACTGGATCTCGGTGTCGGGTTCGGCGTCGGGCTGCCAGTTCACCAGCGCCTCGATCTGGGCGCTCGTGACGTTCTCACCGTCCTCGGTGCGCAGCAGATTCTCGAGCAGCACCTTCAGGCTGAACGGCAGCCGCTGTACGTCGTCGAGCGCGTCGAGGCGGAAATAGTCGAGCGAGCGACCGCCGACCGCGAGCTGGTGACGGGCTCCGAAGCTGTTCTTGCTCTCTACTGGCACAGCACGCTCCCTGGCTGAGTCGTGATCGGGATGCCGACGGCTCGGCGAGATATCTTGACGTCAAGATACCATGCTAGCGCTGAGGAGAGTTGCCGGGTCGAACGGGTCTCGGACCGTAAGCTTCGCACCGTGACGGTGGTGCAAGACGGTGATGCGCTCGGCAATCACGCACCCCTCGACCTGGTCGAAACCGAGACCGAGGCCGAGGCCGGTGCCAGCTCGGGCGTGGTCCGGCCGATCACCGCCGTCGGCTGGCGGCGCGTCCGGCTGCTCGCGTACCTGCTGTATGCCGCCATCCTGACCGGGTTCGTGATTACCGCGGGCGTACCCACCGGGCGGAGCACACTCGCCGCCCTCATCGTGACCGCGCTGCTGCTCACGAGCATCGGCCGCGGCTGGCGCATGATGTTGCGGGTCGTGCTGGACTGGCTGCCGTTCACCGCCGTCCTGCTGCTGTACGACCAGACCCGCGGTGTCGCGGACTCGCTCGGCCTAGCCCTGCACGAAGCCGACATCGTCTCCGCCGAGAAGTGGGTCTTCGGTGGCATCGTGCCGACAGTCTGGCTGCAGGATCACCTCTACGACCCGAACCAGGTGTACTGGTACGACATCGCGTGCACGCTCGTCTACACCACGCATTTTCTCATGACTCCGGTGCTCGCGGCCGTGCTGTGGCTGCGTAACCGCGAGCTGTGGCTGCGCTACATCTCGCGCGTCGTCGTGTTGGCGCTGGCCGGCATCGCGACCTACGTCGTCTTCCCGGAGGCGCCACCCTGGCTGGCCGCCCGAGACGGGCTGACCGAGCCGGTCGCGCGGCTGTCGGCGCGCGGATGGATCGACCTGCACGCCGGAGGTGTGCACCAGGCGCTCGCCCGAGCGCAGATCGATGGCGCGAATCCGGTTGCCGCAATGCCGTCGTTGCACACCGCGTTCGCCACGCTCGCCGCGCTGTTCATCGCGGCGCAGCTGCGCTCACGCTGGCGCTGGTTGCTCGCGTTGTACCCGGTCGCGATGGGGTTCACCCTCGTCTACTGCGGTGAGCACTGGGTCCTCGACATCGTGGCCGGTGCGGCCTACGCACTCATCGTGCACTGGGCCTTCAACTGGTGGGAACGGCGTCACTCGGGCCAGGTCCGGCCGTCCATGACCGCCGAGACCTCCCCGGCGCCCGACCGGTCGACTGTCGACGCGCGCTGCTGATGATCTAGGCGAGCGCCGCTGACATCCGCGGTCCCGGCCGGGACCGTCGCCGTGATCGGGCATCAACGCACCAACCAGCCTGGTGAAGGTGCTGTGGCTCGTGGTGCGATTGATTCTGGTGGGACCCCTGGCGCGCATGGGATTTAGGTGGCAGTCTGAGGTGGCTGATCCGGGGAGAGCGCAGGGGAGAGCGCCGACGGCAAGCGCTGCGAGGCGCCGCACGGAGCGAGGAGACCCATCGCAATGCAGCTGAGCCGAACCGTGCCGCGTCGCCTGGTCGGAGCCGGTATCGCGTTGGTGCTCACCGCCGGGCTCTGTGCCACCCCACGGTTTGCCTCGGCGACCCCCAGTCCGCCGCCGAATCCGACGGACGGCCAGTTGAACGCGGCGCGCGGCTCCAAGGAGGCGCTCGCGGTCAGGGTCGGCCAGCTCGGTGCGTCGATCGCCGACGCGCAGGCCCAGCTGCAGCAGCTCAGGGGCAGGCAGGAATTCGCCGAGCAGAAGGTCGCCTACACGCAGTCGAAGTGGGTGCAGGCGCGCGATCAGGTCGTCGTGGCCCGTCAACGGGTCGCCGCGGCCAAGGCGAGTGTGGCCGCCGCGCGGATGAGTGTGGTCGGCGCGCATCGCAAGTTCGTCCAGAATCTGCAGGCGACCTATATGGGTGGGGTGGTGGACGGTACGACCGGCGCCCTGCTCACCGCGCAGGACCCCGGCGCACTGTTGGATCGGGCCGCGATCGAGGAGTACCAGGCCCAGTACAAGCTCGATGCCATTGGCCAGCTCGAACGCGCGACCGTGGTGAAGTCGAACAAGGACGCCGCCGCGCAGCGCGCCGAACGCGCCCTGGTCAAGGCGGAGGGAGTCGCCAAGCGTGCCCTTGCCGATGCCCGGCAGGCTGATGCCGATGCCACCGAGGCGGTCGCCACTGCCCAGCAACAGCAGGCTGCGCTCACTGCTGACCTCACGACCGAGCGCAACGAGCTCGACGCCGCGCAGGAGCAGTTGGCGACGCTGAACAACCAGCGCGGCGTCTACCTCGCGTGGAGGGCGGAGCAGGCGCGGCTGGCGGCGATCCGGGCAGCCAAGCTGGCCGCCGAGCGCGCGGCGCGGATCAAGGCCGCGCGCGAAGCCGCCGCCCGTGCGGCCGCCGCCCGTGCGGCCGCCGCGCGCGCTGCCGAGGTACGTGCTGCCGAGGTACGTGCTGCCGCCGCGCGCGAGGCCGCTCGCGAGGCGGCAGCACGGGCGCGCACTCATCACGGCGGCGGGTCGGCCGGCGGCGGGTCGGCCGGCGGGTCGTCGTCGATCCCGAATCCCGGTTCGTCGGCGCCGGCGTCGGGCGGCTGGACCCGCGCGATGGCCCGGACCGCTGTCAATCGGGCGATGAGCACGCTCGGTACCCCGTATGCATGGGCGGGGGGCAACGCGGATGGACCGACGTATGGGGTCTGCGTCAGCGGTGATGCGAGCAACGACTGCCACGTCTTCGGATACGACTGTTCCGGACTGATGATGTATGCGTGGGGTCCGTACGTGCGGATGGATCATTACGCGGCGACGCAGTACGTGCAGGTCGGCTCGTATCATCCGAGCGCCGGCGAGCTGCGACCCGGCGACCTGGTCTTCTGGAGTTATGACGGCACGCGCAGCGGCATACACCACGTCGCGATGTACATCGGCGGTGGCAGAATCATCGAGGCTCCGTACTCGGGGGGATACGTCCAGATCGCCTCTCTCTACGAGTACGGATCGTTTTTCGGCGCAACGCGTCCGCTGACCTGAGCACGGGTAGCCTCGAACGGGTGATCAGCTCTTCGGTCGGCGCGCGCGGGCGGTTGCGCGACGCGTTCGGCCGGGTGGCGAGCGACCTACGGATCTCGCTCACCGACCTGTGCTCGCTGCGGTGCACGTATTGCATGCCGGCGCAGGGGCTGGACTGGCTGACGAGGACCCAGCGCCTCAGTGACGACGAGTTCGTCCGGCTCGGGCGGGTATTCGTCGAACTCGGGGTGATGAGCATCCGGCTCACCGGCGGCGAACCGCTCGTGCATCCGACGCTGCCTGACGTCGTCACCCGGTTGGCTCGCCTCACCCCGCCGCCGGAGATCTCGCTGACGACCAACGGCGTGATGTTGGACCGCTGTGCGCGCAAGCTCGCCGACGCCGGCCTGGCCCGCATCAACATCTCGTTGGACACGCTGGATGCCGCGCGGTTCGCGGCACTGACCCGGCGCGACCGGTTGGCCGATGTCCTGGCGGGGATCGCGGCTGCGGCCGATGCAGGGCTGTCTCCGCTGAAGATCAACTCGGTGCTGGTGCGGGACGAGAACCTGCATGAGGCGCCGGACCTGCTCGCGTGGTCGTTACGCCACGGCTACGAGCTGCGCTTCATCGAGCACATGCCGTTGGGCGCGGACCGCACCTGGTCGCGCGCGTCGATGGTCACCGCACAGGAGATCCTCGAGCTGCTGGCTGCTCGGTACACGTTGCGCCCGCGCGGTGGGCGCGGGCCCGCACCCGCCGAGGAGTTCGACGTCCTGGACGGGCCGGACCGCGCGACCTGGGCCTCGACGCCCGGACGGGTCGGCGTGATCGCGTCCGTGACCCGTCCGTTCTGCCGCGACTGCGATCGGCTGCGGCTGACCGCGGACGGCCAATTGCGCACCTGCCTGTTCGCGCAGGCCGAGACCGATCTTCGCGGGCCGCTGCGCTCGGGCGCGTCCGACGCCGAACTCGCCGCGTTGATCGTCGCCGCGGTGGCGGGAAAGCAGGCCGGGCACGGTATCGGCGCGGCCGGATTCGCGCAGCCCGAGCGCACCATGTCCGCCATCGGCGGCTGAGCGCACCGGCTCTACGGCAACCGATGGCGCCGCAGCAGGAACTCGCGGCGGGACAGGAAGTCGGCCAGGTGGTCGGCGTGCTCGTCGCAGGCGAGCCAGTGTTTCACCCGTGTCCGGTCGTGCAGCCGGGGGTTGCGCCAGCTCAGATCCGTCGTCGCCGCGGCACGACAGCCGCGCGCCGAGCAGCACGGCGCAGCTGTCGGTTCCGGCACCCAGGCACCGTACAGGCGCGTCACGTACCGTGATTCGCGTCCTGAGCACAGCAGCATCGAGGAGCATCCGTGTCCGAGCACATCCAGACCCCCGCGGCAGACGCCTCGGCCCTCGAACGGGTGATCTTCGAGGTCAAGCGGGTCATCGTCGGCCAGGAACGCCTCGTCGAGAGGATGGTCGTCAGCCTGTTGGCGCAGGGCCACTGCCTGCTCGAGGGTGTGCCGGGCGTCGCCAAGACACTGGCCGTCGAAACTCTGGCCCGCACCGTGAGCGGGTCGTTCTCCCGTTTGCAGTTCACCCCGGATCTCGTTCCGTCCGACATCGTCGGCACCCGCATCTACCGTCCGGGCGCGGAAAAGTTCGACACCGAACTAGGTCCGGTCATGGCGAACTTCGTCCTCGCCGACGAGATCAACCGAGCACCGGCAAAAGTGCAGTCGGCCCTGCTCGAGGTGATGGCCGAGCGGCACGTGACGATCGGCGGAACCCAGTTCGACGTCCCGGCGCCGTTCCTGGTGCTGGCCACGCAGAATCCGATCGAGTCCGAGGGCGTGTATCCGCTGCCTGAGGCGCAGCGTGACCGGTTCCTGATGAAGATCGCGGTCGGCTACCCGAGCGCCGCCGAGGAACGCGAGATCATCTATCGGATGGGCGTGGCGCCGCCGTCGGCGAATGCGGTGCTCAGCACCGCCGAACTGCAGCGGCTGCAAGCCACCTCGGGTCGAGTGTTCGTGCATCACGCGATCGTCGACTATGTGGTGCGGCTCGTGCTCGCCACGCGTAACCCCCAACAGCACGGCATGTCCGACGTCGCGCAGTGGGTCTCCTACGGCGCCAGCCCGCGAGCCAGCCTCGGGCTGGTCGCGGCCGGTCGGGCGATGGCCCTGCTGCGCGGACGCGACTATGTCCTGCCGCAGGACGTGCTCGACATCGCGGTGGATGTGCTCGCCCATCGCCTGGTGCTCAGCTACGACGCCGTCGCCGACGGGGTGCCGGCCGAGCACGCGATCCGTCGCGTGCTGCAGACAGTGCCGCTGCCGCAGGTGGCGCCGCGGCAGCGCGCCGGCGGTCCGGAGCTGCTGTCGCCGCGTCCACAGCAGGGTGCGGCGTTCGGTCCGGGCGTTCAGGGCCAGCCGGCTGCGGGTCAGCGGGGCTCGTGGGGTGAGCGGTCAGCGTGACCGCGTCACGACCCGATCGCGCGGCGCCACCGGCCACCGAGCACGGCCCGACGCTCGACCTGGAGGCCGCCGACGCGTTGCTGCGGCGACTCGAGTACACGGTTCGCAACAAGCTGGACGGCCTGCTGCAGGGCAACTACCAGGGACTTGTGCCCGGCCCGGGCAGCGAGGCGGGGGAGGCTCGCCAGTACGTGCCCGGCGACGACGTGCGCCGGATGGACTGGGCGGTCACCGCGCGCACCACGGTGCCGCACATCCGGCAGACGATCGCCGACCGTGAACTGGAGACGTGGCTGGTGGTCGACCTGTCGGCCAGCATGGATTTCGGCACGGCGCTCACCGAGAAGCGGGAGCTCGTGCTCGCCGGCATCACCGCGGTTGCGCACCTCACGATCCGGGGCGGGAACCGGATCGGCGCCATCGTCGGCAACGGTGAGCAGTCCTACGTCGTCCCCGCGCGAGCCGGGCGCACCCACGCGCGCCACCTGCTGCGCCAGATCGCGCAGACGCCGCGCGCCGGTCAAGCCGGCGGCAGCGATCTGGCGTCCATGCTCGAGGCGGTGCGGCGACCGCAACGCCGGCGCGGGCTGATCGCCGTCGTATCCGACTTCTTGGAGAGCACCACCAGCGCCGCGGCCGGGCAACCACAGTCGGGGCAGCCACAGTCGGGGCAGCCACAGTCGGGGCAGCCACAGTCCGGGGCAGCCACAGTCGGGGCAGCCACAGTCGGGGCAGCCACAGTCGGGGGAACCGCCGTCGTGGGAGCGACCGTTGCGCGGCTTGTCCGACCGGCACCAGCTGCTGGCGATCGAGGTCCTCGACCCGCGCGAACTGGAGCTGCCGGCCGCGGGGCTTGTCACTTTCGTCGATACAGAGACTGGACGTCAACTTGAGGTTCAGACATCTGATCGACGAGTACGCGAGAACTACGCGGCACAAGCGCGCGCGCAGCGAGACCGCATTGCCGCCGGGCTGAGGCACGCCGGCGCCGCTCATCTGCAACTGCGCACGGACCGGGACTGGATCGCCGACGTGGTTCGCTTCGTCATCGCGCGGCGCAAGTTCGTGGTCGGCGCCGTCGGAGCGGGGGTCCGCTGATGCATTTCCTGTCACCTGCCTATCTCGTGCTGCTGCTTGCCGTGCTCGCGCTCGCCGGGCTGTATCTCGCGTTGCAGCTGCGCCGCAAGCGCTACGTCGCCCGGTTCAGCAACGTGGAGTTGCTCAGCAGCGTGGCTCCGCGGCGTCCCGGCTGGCGGCGGCACCTGACCTTCACCTTGTTGCTGATCGGCTTGACGGTGCTGTCCATCGGCGTGGCGCGCCCGTCGGCGGCCGTGCAGGTGCCGCGGGAGCGAGCGACGGTCATGCTCAGTATCGACGTCTCGATGTCGATGGATGCGGTCGACGTGCTGCCGTCGCGGATCACGGCGGCCAAGAACGCCGGTGTTCAGTTCGCCGGCCTGTTGCCGCCCCGCATCAACCTTGGGCTCGTCGCGTTCGGCGGTTCCGCCGACCTGCTGGTGTCGCCCACGCTCGACCGGGACTCGGTCCGGCACGCGATCAAGGGCTTGAGCCTCCAGCCGCGGACCGCCATCGGCGAGGCGATCTTCACCTCGCTGCAGGCGATCGAGGTGTTCAACAAGGCCACGACACCCAAGGGCGGCAAGGCGCCTCCGGCGCGGATCGTGCTGCTCAGCGACGGGACCAACACCTGGGGCCGCAGTGTGTCGAGCGCGATCGACGCGGCCAAGAAGGCCGGCATACAGATCTCGACGATCGCCTTCGGCACGCAGACCGGCACGATCACCGACCACGGGCGCACGGTGCCGGTGCCGGCCGACGAGAACACGCTGCGCACGATCGCGATCAACACCGGGGGCAAGTTCCACACCGCGCATTCGGAGGCCGAACTACGCTCGGTGTACCAGAACATCGGCTCGCAGATCGGCTACACCACCAAGTACGAGGACATCAGCTGGCGGTTCCTGCTCGCCGGGTTGCTGTGCCTTTTCGCCGCTGGCGGCGCGGCGATGCTGTGGTCCGGCCGACTGGTCTGAACGCGTCCGCGACAGGCCGTTCGGCGTAGGGCCGCAGACATCGGCTAGCGTCCATAATCGTGAATGGCGACGACGACGGACCCGGTGCGCCCGCGCGCACCGTGCTGGTGACGGGTGGCAACCGGGGAATCGGGCTGGCGATCGCGCGCGCGTTCGCGGCCAACGGAGACCGGGTGGCGATCACGCACCGCGGCAGCGGTGCGCCCGACGGCCTGTTCGGGGTGCGCTGCGACGTCACGTCCGGCGCGGACGTCGACGCGGCCTTCCGCGCCATCGAGACAGAGCTGGGCCCGGTCCAGGTTCTCGTCTCCAACGCCGGAACCACCGATGACACGCTGCTGCTGCGGATGAGTGAGGATTCGTTCACGTCGGTCGTGGACGCGAACCTGACCGGCGCCTACCGCGTGGCGAAGCGGGCCGCGCAGGGCATGCTCCGGGCCCGCAGTGGTCGGATGATCTTCATCTCGTCCGTCGTCGCGCTCGTCGGGGCGCCCGGGCAGGCGAACTACGCGGCGAGCAAGGCCGGCCTGATCGGTCTGGCTCGGTCGATCGCGCGCGAGCTCGGCAGCCGGTCGATCACCGCGAACGTGATTGCGCCGGGTTTCATCGAGACCGACATGACGGCCGCCATGACCGCGGACCGCAAGGACGAGGTACTCGCCAGCGTTCCGCTCAAGCGCTACGGATCGGCGCAGGAGATCGCGGCGGCGGCCGTGTACCTGGCCTCGCCCGCCGCGGCATACGTCACCGGTGTGGTGCTGCCCGTCGACGGCGGCATCGGGATGGGGATCTGATGGGTCTGCTCGACGGAAAAAGGTTGCTCGTGACCGGTGTCATCACCGACGCTTCGATCGCGTTCTCGATCGCTCGCCTGGCCCAACAGGAGGGCGCGACGGTAGTGCTCACCGGGTTCGGCCGGTTGTCGCTCGTGGAGCGGGTGGCGCGCAAGCTGCCAACCCCGCCGCCGGTGATCGAGCTCGACGTGTCCGACGATGCGCAGCTGGACTCTCTTGCCGAGCGGGTGCGCGAGCACGTCGACGGCGTCGACGGTGTGGTCCATGCGATCGGCTTCGCGCCGGCGTCCTGCCTCGGTGGCGGCTTCCTCGACGCGCCGTGGACGGATGTCTCGACCGCGGTGCAGGTGTCGGCGTATTCGCTCAAGTCGCTCGCGACGGCGACGCTGCCACTGTTCGGCGAGGCCGGTGGGTCGATCGTCGGGTTGGACTTCGATGCGCGGGTGGCCTGGCCCGCTTACGACTGGATGGGAGTTGCCAAGGCCGCGCTCGAGTCGACCTCGCGCTACCTCGCCCGCGAACTCGGCCCGAAGCGGATCCGGGTCAACCTGATCGCCGCGGGCCCCATCCGGACCATGGCCGCCAGGAGCATCCCCGGTTTCAGCGCCTTCGAGGACGCCTGGAACGGCCGCGCACCGCTCGGCTGGGACAACAACGACGCCGAACCGGTGGCCCGCAGCACCCTGGCGCTGCTGTCGGACTGGTTCCCGGCGACCACCGGCGAGCTGATCCACGTCGACGGTGGTTTCCACGCGATGGGCGTGTAGCTGACTTGTCGTTCGACGCGCTGCTGCTGCTGTCCTTCGGCGGTCCCGAAGGTCCCGATGACGTCCTGCCGTTCCTGCACAACGTCACGCGTGGACGCGGCATCGCGGAGCAGCGGCTCGTCGCAGTTGCCGAGCATTACCAGCACTTCGGTGGTGTGTCGCCGATCAACCAGCAGAACCGGGCACTGATCGATGCGCTGCGTTACGAACTCGGCGCCCACGACATCGAGCTGCCGATCTACTGGGGCAATCGGAACTGGAAGCCGTACGCGGCCGACGCGGTCCGCCAGATGCGCGATGACGGGGTCCGTCGCGCCCTGGTGTTCGTGACGAGCGCGACCGGGTCGTACTCCTCATGCCGTCAGTATCGAGACGACCTCGCGCAGGCACGTCGGGTGGCCGGCACCGGCGCGCCGGAATTGGTCAAACTGCGGCACTTCTTCGACCATCCGGGCTTCATCCGCGCGAACGCCGACGGCGCCCGGGCGGCGCTTGCGACGCTGTCGCCCGGGGACCGCGACTCGGCGCGGCTGGTGTTCACTGCGCACTCCATCCCGGTGGCGATGAACGACGCGTCCGGGCCGCTGCGAAACGGGCTCTACGCCGCGCAGCAGCGGGAGAGCGCCCGGCTCGTGGCAGCCGCGGTGCGTGGGTCCGGGGCCGACTTCGACCTGGTGTGGCAGTCGCGCTCGGGTCCGCCCGGACACGCCCTGGCTCGGCCCGGATGTCAACGATCACCTGAAGGATCTCGCATCGGCCGGGACGCGGGCGGTCGTGCTTGCCCCGACCGGGTTCGTCTCCGACCATCTGGAAGTGCTGTGGGACCTCGACGAGCAAGCCCGCACGACGGCGGCCGGGCTCGGGCTGCGGTTCGCGCGGGCAGCCACCGCCGGCACGCACCCGGCGTTCGTCTCGGCCGTGCGCGAGCTGATCGAGGAACAGGTCAGCGGCGGCGCGGCGCACGCGCTCGGCGATCTCGGGTTGTGCGGCATCGACTGTCCGGATGGCTGTTGCCCCGCGCCGAAGCGAGCGGTCGACGCGCGCTGAGTTCGGCCCGGTCCACTGCGCTAACCAGCTGACGGTCAGGTCGCGGAGCGCTCGCTCGCGCTGCGTAGCGAGTCCTGGTACAGCATCGATTCGTTGCCGTGGACGGCGCCGGGGCGGCCCTCCCGCAGCAACTGTCGCCACTGTTCGATGCCCCACTCGGACGGCTTGGTGGAGGCACAGAAGTCCTCGAGGAGGCGGACGAATCGCGCCGGGTCGGTACGGAACGGGAAGTGACCCGCACCCTCGAACACCTCGAGCCGGCTCCCCGGCATCGCGACGTAGGCCTGGTAGGCGTGATCCAGGGGCAGCACGCTGTCCCGTGCCCCCCACACGAGCAGTGTCGGCATGCCGCGTACCAGATAGCAGCGGTCGAGCATCGTCACGACCTGGCCGCGCCAATCGACGACCGAGCGCAGCGTGCGGATGAACGCCGCCCGAGCCGTCGCATCGGGCAGTGCGTCGACCATCCGCCGCAGGTCGGGCGCGTCCAGGCCGAGGCCGGTGTCGAAGCGCTCCAGCAGCGACATCGCCGTGTTGACCACGCGGCGCGCGCCCGGCAGCCGTAGCGACGCGATCGCCGCCTCCGCGCCGGGCAGCGTGGCCATGCGCAGCAGCGGCGACACCCGACGGCCGGCACCGCCGGTGGCGACGAGCGCCATCCGTTCGGTCTTCTCCGGGAATTGGTAGGCGAACTGCATCGCGACGCCACCGCCGAGCGAATGGCCGACGAGCGTGACCCGATCGATGCCGAGCACGCCGAGCAGGTCTCGCATGCCGTTGGCATAGGCCGCGGCGGAGTAGTCGGCGCGGGGCTTGTCCGACCCGCCGTGCCCCAGCAGGTCAGGTGCGATCACCAAGTGGTTGCGCGCCAGCTCCGGGATGACCGCGCGCCAGGTCTCGGAGCTGTCGCCGATGCCGTGGATGAGCAGCAACGGCGGCCCGTTGCCGGCGAGCCGGAAGACCCGCCGATACCCGTGGATCGTGTGCGAGTCGATGCGCACGATCGGGGGTGCACCGGCGCGCGCGTGGCGTCCGGTGGGCAGATGACTCAGCGTCATACTTGTGCCGCCATGTCCGAGCATTGTGGCTCGAACCAGATCCTCGTGGGTTACCGGCGTGTTGCGGAATCCTCGTCCGCCGGCCCCGCGGCGTTGTAGCCGGCGACCCTGGCCCGTCGGACGGCCGACGCCAGCGAGCGCAGCGCTTCGCTGCGCGCAGCGATCCCGCTGTGGTCGACCGCGCCGCCGATCGGGTCGGCGAGGGCGAGCTCGAGGATCGCCCGGATGCGCTCGGCCTGTGCCAGCAGGCTCACCGCCCGCTGCGGAAACAGTGGAGGCAGGTTCAGTCCTCCGCCGGCACGCCGCGCCGCGGCGATCGGGTCGGTGACGTCGCGGGATCCGCCGGCGACATCCGCGGCCGCCAGCGCCCGCGCCGACTCCCGGATCGCGGTGGTCAGCTCGTACTGGGCATCGGCGATGCTCAACAGATCCGGGCTGACGTGCTCGACCGCGTAGCCGGTCCAGGTCACCTGCGGCGGCGCGCTGCTCGGCGTCAAGTCGACGACGTCGGGGACCAGCCCGAGCCGACCAGCGAGCACCGCTTCGCCGGCCTCCAGCGCGGCGGTGCGGAACGTTGCCGGGCCGGGCAGCCCGCGCACGTCGCCGGGCACCGGCAGCGCCACCCGGATCGACGCGCCAGCGCGACGGCACCCGAGCAGTGCTGCCCGAAGCGATCCGCGGTACGCCGCCGGATCGCGCGGGTCGTCGGCCCCGAGCCCGACGACGACGTGCGCGGCGTCCCGGCCGGTCACCGCGTCGACGGCCTGATCCAGGCTGACGGTTCCCGTCAGGTACGCATTGCCCCAGGCGGCGAGCGGGCCGCTGCGGGAGATCTGCACGGCACGCCACCCTAATGGGCGTGGCATCCGCACCGCAGCGGCTGCCGCCCGTAGCGTCCGTCCTCGTGCCCGATTACCGAGACGTGCTCGCGCGTCCACCGCAGCGTCGGCGACAGGTGCCCGAGATCGCGGCCGAAGCCGACCTGGTGGTCGAAACCGCCGACGGCGCATTCTGCGGCGCGATCGTCGAGGTCGGCCGTGCCATCGATGCCGGCGAGAAGCGCGACGTCGTGACGCTCGAGGACCGCGATCGACACCGACGCAGCTTCCCGATGCTGGCCGCCGGATTCCTGCTCGACGGCCGGCCGGTGACACTCGTGCGTCCCACGGTCAGCACCGCCCCGGCGAGCCGGGCCAAGACCGCCTCCGGGTCGTACCGGGTCGCCGGCGCGACGGCTCGGGTCGCCCGCGCGAGCCGGATCTGGGTCGAGGGGATACATGACGCCGCTCTGGTCGAACGCATCTGGGGCGACGACCTGCGCGTCGAGGGAGTGGTGGTCGAGCCGCTGGGCGGCGTGGACGATCTGGTGGCACAGGTCCGCGGCTTCGGCCCGGGCCCGCAGCGGCGGGTCGGCGTACTCGTCGATCACCTCGTCGACGGGACGAAGGAAGCGCGCATCGTGGCCGAGCTGCGCCGAGCCGGATTCACCGAGCACGTGCTCGTCACCGGACACCCGTACGTGGACGTGTGGCAGGCGGTCAAGCCCACTGCGCTCGGCATCGCGGCATGGCCGTCGGTGCCGCGCGGCACCGACTGGAAGAGTGGCGTGTGCGCCGCGCTCGGCGTGCGAGAGCCGCACGAGATGTGGCGCAGGGTGCTGGCCGGTGTCGACAGCTACGCCGACGTCGAGGTGCCGTTGCTGCGGGCGGTCGAGCAGCTCATCGACTTCGTGACGGGATAACCCGCCGACGGGCTTTTCGCCGCTGCGGGTGCCACCATGGCGATATGCCCGACTGGCTGATTTGGCTGATCATCGCGGGCGCGTTTGCGAGCGGCGAGGCCGTCTCAGGCACGTTCGTCCTGCTCATGATGTCCGGCGGCGCACTCGGTGGCGCATTGGTGGCCGCGTTCGGCGCGGCGGTTCTGCTCCAAGTGCTCGTCGCGCTCATCCTGACGCTCGGGCTGGTGTGGCTGGTGCGGCCCGTCGCGATCCGGCACCTGAACTCGGGGGCGACCGCCATCGACGGCACCGCCGCGCTCGTCGGTCGGGAAGCCATCGTGCTCACCGAGGTGACTCGCGACGGTGGGCTCGTGCGGCTCAACGGCGCACAGTGGACGGCGCGGGCCAAGGACCCGCGACAGGAACTGCCACCCGGCACCCGCGTCTCGGTCGTGGGCATCGACGGCGCGACCGCCGTGGTCTGGCAAGATCCGTTCGCCTGAGAGGAACCCTATGGACGCCGCAGCCATCGCCGCGATCATCGTCGCGGTGGTCGTCATCATCGTGATCATCCGGATGGTGCGCATCGTGCCGCAGGCGCGCGCCGGCGTCGTCGAGCGTCTGGGCCGGTACGTGCGGACGCAGGGCCCGGGTCTGACCTTGCTGCTGCCGTTCGTCGACCGGATGCGGCCGCTGATCGACCTGCGTGAACAGGTGGTGAGCTTCCCTCCGCAGCCGGTGATCACGTCGGACAACTTGACGGTCGCGATCGACTCCGTCATCTACTTCCAGGTGACCGACCCGCGGGCGGCGAGCTACGAGATCGCGAACTACATCCAGGCAGTCGAGCAGTTGACGATCACCACGCTGCGCAACGTCGTCGGCTCGCTGAACCTCGAGCAGGCCCTGACGAGCCGCGACTCGATCAACACCCAGTTGCGCGGGGTGCTCGATGAGGCCACCGGGCCGTGGGGGATCCGGGTGGCCCGGGTCGAGATCAAGGCCATCGACCCGCCTGCGTCGATCAAGGACGCGATGGAACAGCAGATGCGTGCCGACCGGAACAAGCGCGCAGTCATCCTCACCGCCGAGGGTCAGCGAGAGTCGGCGATCAAGACGGCCGAGGGTCAGAAGGCGGCCCGCATCCTCGACGCCGAGGGCCAGAAGCAGGCCGCGATCCTCGCCGCCGAGGCCGACCGTCAGGCGCGCATCCTCAGCGCCGAGGGCGAGCGCGCGGCCCGCTACCTGGCTGCACAGGGCCAGGCCAAGGCGATCGAGACGACGTTCAATGCCATCCACGCCGCGAAACCCGACCCGGCTCTGCTCGCCTACCAGTACCTGCAGACGCTCCCGCAGATCGCGCAGGGCGACGCGAACAAGATGTGGATCGTGCCCAGCGAGTTCAGCAAGGCCCTCGACGGGCTGGCCAAGCTCACCGGCGGGGACGACGGTGCGCCCTCGTGGCTCACTGCGAGCGGTGGTGGCGGCCCGGACACCAGCGAGGCGACGATCGACACGACGGGCTGGTTCGACTCGCAGATGCCCCCCGCGTCCGAACAGCCTGAGGCGATCGACTTGCGCGCGTCGGACTCCGACGCGGAGACGCGGGCCGCTCATGCCGGGTTGCCTGCCGGCGAGCAGGGGCTGCTCGAGGGCGGACCGCACTCCGCATTGCCCAGGACGTCTGTCGGCCAACGGCCCTTCGTGGCCGAGGAATCCGAACAGGCGCCCCAGAACGAGGCGCCCAGAACGAGGCGCCCCAGAACGAGGCGCCCCAGAACGAGGCGCCCCAGAACGAGGAGCCGCGCTAGGCTCGCGCGCCCAGCGGGTGCCGGCGGGCTTCGGCCCAGCTTTGCGGTCGCTCAGCAGTTGCGGGGTCGCCCAGAGATGCGGTCCTCAGAAGTACGTCTGGGTCAACGGTGCCAGAGAGGTCGAGAACATCGCGTCGACCTGGTCCAGTGCGCCGGGCGTCAGTTCCTCGACTCGTCCGCCGCAGGCCAACTGACGGAGCCGGTGGCCGCCGAGATAGCTGGCGGCGAGCACTCGCTGATCGAGACGCAGGTCGGCGGGGTCCTGCGTCGGCCGGCACGACACGGTCTCGCCGTCGACCGCGAGCGCGAAGCGGCCCGTACCGTAGCCGCCGAGGTCGGCGTCGACGACGTCCAGAACGACCTGGCCGGAGATGGCGTACCCGCGTGCCGATAGCGCCGCGGGAACGTCGAGCAACCGGATCCAGAGCGCGTCGCCGGTGTGCACCTGGGACAGTGCGCGGCCGTCGTGCATGAGCCACCGGATCGGCTCGTCCACCGGACGATCGCGCAGTGTGACGTCTTCGACGACGTCCATGCCGCAGAGGTAGCTCCACAGGTCGAGGTAGGCCGCGTCGGTCGCCGTGACGAAGTCCGCGACCGTGATCGCGCCCAACGGACCGCTGAGCCCGAAGTCACGGGTCACGTGCCAGCCGAGCATGCCGTCCACCCCCTGCGGCCCGTCGTGGACGATCCAGGTGGACGAGGACCCGGTCGAGGTCCAGCCGCCCTGGCCGAGGCGCCGCCCCCACCAGGACCCGGCGCGGTCGACCTGACCGGGGCGCAGCCGGCGCGCGCGGGCGAACAGGTCCGGCGCGATCGAATACAGCTCGCGGGCGTCGACCATGCGGGTGGTGCCCGGAGTGGGCGGCGGGAGCTGCGGATGCGGCAGCCGGGTCCGCAGCTCGTAGGTCGCCCCGAGGGTGGCGGGCGCGTAGCCGTAGCGACCGTAGATCGGCCATTCCGCGGCGATGAGCATGCTGAGCGGGTCACCGCGGTCCTTCGCGGCCGCGAGCGACTCGGTGATCATCCGGCGTAACAGGCCGAGCCTGCGATGAGTGGCGGCGACGGTCACCGCGGTCAGCGCGTCCACGACGATGTCACGGGTGCCGATGGCGCCTCCCGGGACGGTGAGCGAGCGTTGCTCGGTCGCGAGGGTGGCGATCCAACGGCCACGATCCTGCACCCCCCAGGCTCGCTCGCCGGGCCATTCCTGTGTCCAGCGGCGCAGTCGGTGGGGGAAGTCGCGGTCGCCAGCGCCGATCAGCATGGTGGTGAAGAACGTCGTCACCCAACCCTCGGCCTCGTCCACCGGGATGGGGTTGCGTAGCGCGAGCTCGTCCACGTCGGTCACGATGCCAGGCCGCGGCAACTCAGATCCAGCTGACCCGATCGTGCAGGTAGACGTAGCCGATGAAGCTCGCCGCGTCGATGACGAAGTGCGCGATGACGAGCGGCCAGATGCGCCGGGTGCGCTGGAACCACCAGCCGAACAGCACGCCCATGACCGCGTTCCCGATGAATCCGCCGTAGCCCTGATACAGGTGGTAGGAGCCGCGCACTACCGACGCGACCGCGAGCGCGCGCGAGTTGGACCAGCCCAGCTGGCGCAGTCGGGTGAGCACGTAGGCACAGACGACGATCTCCTCGGACAACCCCTGCTGGGCGGCCTCGAGCAGCAGCGTCGGCACCCGGTACCAGACGTCGGGGAAGTCGGTGACGACGATCTGCGCGTTGAGCCCCAACCTGCGCGCGACGTAGACCAGGCCCAGGCCAGGGACGCCGATGAGCGCAGCGAATCCGAGGCCCTGCCCGACTTCCCGCAGCCGCAGGCGGTCCAGACCGATGCCGAACCCGGGGCCGCCGGGCGTGCGCAGCAGCAGCACGATCGCCAGGAACGCCGGCATGACGCCGGACGCGATGCTGACAAGTTGGTCGAGGATGTCCAGCCACTGGAATTGGGTCTTGGCCGCGTGCTTGATCGGCCCGGTGGCTACGCCGCCGAAGCCCGGCCCGCGATTGATGGTGACCTGCGCCCGCAGGAACGAGACGAACGCGCTGACGCCGTCCATTCCGTAGGAGACACCGAGCACGGCCAGCAGCTCGAGTCCGAGCCGCTCGGTTCCCGGCGTCGGCGGCGCGTTCTTCTCGATCTGCGTCGACACCGCGCCAGTGTCCCGCGCCGCCCCCGTAGGTGCTGCCGGGGCGGCGCCCGCGACCTGTTGGCGAGGCTGTCGGCGGGTCACGACCGCACAGCCGTCGATCAGGTGGGGACGGCGGCGAGCACGAGTGTCTGCAGCCCGGCGCCGACCTCGCCGCGCTCGTCGGACAGCGTCGAGCGGGCCAGCGCGCAACCATTGCCCCCGAGCTGGGTACGCGCTTGCATGAGCACCCACTCGCCGACCAACGGGCGGGCCAGGTGGACGTCGAGGTCGATGTTGACGAAGGACCAGCGTCGCCAATCCAGCTCGCTGGAAATCCCGCTCGCCGAGTCGGCCACCAGCACGGTGCGCCCGAGCCCGGACAGGTCGTGGTCGCGGACGAGCGGAGTTGTTGCGCGCACCCATGCCGCACCCGGTCCGGGCTCACGCAGGCCGCCGTGCAGGAAGCGCCAGTCCAGGCTGCAGCCGTAGCCGAACTGGAAATCATGGCTGGACGGGGCATCCGGTATCGCCGGCGGCAACGGGGACCTCGCCGCGAACTGCGCGGTGTCCCGGTCGGCGACGAACCAGACCCGGACGAGCAGGCAGTCGTACTCGTCGGTGCCTATCGTGACCTCGACGAGGGCGGCACTTCGCGCCGCTCTGACGACGCGGCTGCGTGTCTCGATCTCGGCGACGGGGACCGGTCGCACGAAGTCCGCGGCGAGCCGCACCGCGATCAGGTCGGTTCGCGCCGTCGCGGTCGTGATGGCCGTCTCGGCTGCGGCGACGGCCAGCGCATTCGGCGGTCCGCCGTGCTGCAAGTCGTCCGACCACGGCCCGGCTGTGGCCGGTGACGATCGCAACCTTCCCGCGTCGAGGGAGCCGGAGTGCAGCGTGTAGTAAGCGTCGAGCACGACGCCGACGCTAATCCACCGCAATTGCGATGTGTGCCCTAGACTTGTCGGTCAGGACGAGCGGCACATCCCTCCCGTGCCGCTCGTTCCTCCTTTCCAGACGTGGCTCGACAGAGCTGGCCGCGCGGCCGCCCTTCCCGGCATTTCGCCCTCGTCGTGCGGTTGCGCACGTCGTGAAACCGCCGCGGTGGCATTGCGCGAACTCTTCGATGACGGCCGCGGATCCCGCGGACGCGATCACGCAGCTGCGAAGGGACCCCCAGTGCCACGTCGCCGGATTGCAGTCGTCGGTAGCGGCGTGGGCGGGCTGACCGCCGCCTATGTGCTGCAGCACGGCACGGACGTCACCTTGTACGAGGCGAACGATCGACTCGGAGGGCACTCGGACACTCATGACGTCCTCGGCGCGGACGACAAGTGGCGCAGCATCGACACCGGGTTCATCGTCCACAACCGGCACACCTATCCGACCCTGCGGCGGCTGTTCACCGAACTCGGCGTCGCCACTCAGGAGTCCGACATGAGCATGTCGATCTCGTGCGCGGGCTGTGGCCTCGAGTACGCCGGAGGCCGCGGCGTGTCCGGCTTGCTGCCGTCACGCAAGGCGGTCACCAACCCTCGGTACCTGCGCATGCTCACCGAGGTGGTGAGGTTCCACCGCCGGGCGCAGGCGCTGCTTGCCGGTGACGACGACGCGCTGACCGTGCGTGAGTTTCTTGCGGCTGGGCGATTCTCGCCGTACTTCGCCGCACATTTCATCACCCCGTTGATCGCCACCGTCTGGTCGACCGCGCCCACCGCGGCCGGTGACTACCCGGCGCGCTACCTGTTCGCCTTCCTGCGCAATCACGGCATGCTCAGCCTCACGGGCAGCCCGACGTGGTACACGGTCGTCGGCGGCTCGGTCCGCTACGTCGAGAAGGCGGCGAAGGGCCTGACGTCGGTGCAGACGTCGACGCCGGTTCGCGCCATCGAGCGCACGGCGTTCGGGGTGCAGTTGCGTGATGACTCAGATGCCGTCGAGCAGTATGACGGTGTCGTCATCGCGACCCATCCGTATCAGGCGCTGAGCTTGCTCGCCGCGCCGACCGCCGCCGAGCGTGACGTGCTCGGCGCGATCACCTACACCGTGAATCCGACCGTGCTGCACACCGACGCGACGTTGCTGCCGACGACCAAGCGGGCCGCCGCGTCGTGGAACTATGCGCTGCCCACCTGCGACGCGTCGCCGACCGCCGTGCAGGTCAGTTACAACATGAATCGGCTGCAGCGCCTGGACTGCCAACAGACCTACGTCGTGACGCTGAACAGCGAACACGACATCGATCCGGCATTGGTGATCGATCGGATGGACTACGAACACCCGGTGTACACGATGTCCTCCGTAGCGGCACGTAGCCGGTTGCCGGAGTTGAACGACCGGGTCGTCGCCTATGCCGGCGCCTATCACGGGTGGGGGTTCCACGAGGACGGCTGCCGCTCCGGCGCCGAGGCCGCGGCCTGCCTTGGGGTGCCCTGGTGAGGTCGTGTCTCTACGAGGTCGACATCGCCCACGTGCGTGCCGATCCGGTACGCCATGAGGTCAGGCACCGCAGCTACCTCTGGTTCGTCGACCTCGACGATCTGCCCTCGTTCGGCCCGCTCGCCCGGTTCGCGGCTCGCGATCACCTCGGGGACCCCCACGCGTCCCTGCGGGCGAACGTCGACGCGTATCTCGCCGAGCAGGGCATCGATCTGGCCGGTGGTCGCATCACGATGCTCGCGCACGCACGCAGCCTCGGCTACGTGTTCAACCCGCTCACGCTCTACTGGTGTCATGACCGGTCCGGGGCGATCGTCTGCGTCATCGCCGAGGTGCACAACACCTACGCGCAGCGGCATCGCTACCTGCTGCGGCCCGACCAGGCAGGGCGGGCCGACGCGGTCAAGGAATTCTATGTCTCGCCGTTCTACCCGGTGGATGGTCACTATCGGATGAGCGTGCCGGAGCCGGCGGACAAGCTGGCGATCACGATGACCCTGCACCGTCCGGGTGGCCCCCCGTTCACGGCGTCGGTGCGCGGCCGGCGCCGACCGGCCGCGCCACGAGCGGTGCTGGCCGCCGCCGGTCGCCACCCGTTCGAGACGTGGCTCGTCCGCGCGTTGATCACGAAGCACGGCATTGCCCTGTGGCGCAAGGGATTGCCCGTCCAGCCGCGTCCCGCGCATATTGCCGAACCGGAGGTCACCGTGGCCCGTAAGCCCACCGTCGCCGATCGCCTGGCCAGGCTCGTGCGCGATGCCGTCGGCGTCGAGTTGCCCGTGCGGATCCGGGCCTGGGACGGTAGCGAGGCCGGTCCGGCCGGCGGCCCCGTCGTCGTGATCCGTTCCCGGCGCGCACTGCGTCGGCTGCTCTGGGCGCCCGGCGAGCTCGGCCTGGCACGTGCCTACGTCAGCGGCGACATCGACGTCGACGGCGATCTCGCAGACGGATTCCGACGCGCCTGGGAGCTGGCCCGAAGCCGCCCCGGGACCGGCGTGTCTGTCGGGCTGCGGGGGATGGCGCGAGGGGCCGCGACCGCGACCCGCCTCGGCGCCCTCGGCGGGCGGCCCGAACCTCCGACGTCGGAAGCCAAGCTGACCGGCCGGCTGCATACGCGGCTGCGCGATCGCGCGGCGATCGCACACCACTATGACCTGTCCAACGAGTTCTACGAGCTGCTGCTCGATGACACCATGGCCTATTCGTCGGCCTACTTCACGCACGAGGGACAATCGCTGGCCGATGCCCAGCGGGCGAAGCTGGACCTCGTCTGCCGCAAGCTCGAGCTGCGGCCGGGGATGCGCCTGCTCGATGTCGGCTGCGGCTGGGGTTCGCTGATCCTGCACGCGGCCGAGCACTACGGCGTCCAGGCAACCGGCGTCACTCTGTCGGCGCAGCAACGCGACTTCGTCGCCAAGCGGATCGCCGACCGCGGGCTCACCGATCGCGTTCACGTGCGCCTGCAGGACTACCGCGAGCTCGCCGAGGCCGGCGAGACCTTCGACGCCGTAGCGTCGATCGAGATGGGCGAGCACGTCGGCGAGGAGCAGTATCCGGCCTACGCCGCCGTGCTCTACGGCGCGCTGGAGCCGACCGGGCGGCTCGTGCTGCAGCAGATGTCGCGACGGCACGACACGGCGCCGGGGGGCGGCGCCTTCATCGAGGCGTACATCGCCCCCGACATGCACATGCGCCCGATGTCGCAGACGCTGCGCCACCTCGAAACGGCCGGCTTCGAGATCCGTGACGTCGAGGCCATGCGCGAGCACTACGTGCGCACGGTCGAGGCATGGCGGGCGCACTTCGAGCGAGCGTTGGGACCAGTTCGTCGCTATGCAGGGCGAGGAAGTCGCCCGGGTGTGGCGGCTCTACCTCGTCGGTGGGGCGTTGACGTTCGACGAGGGCCGGATGGGGGTGGACCAGTTCCTCGCGGTTCGCCCGACCGCTCGCGGCGCGAGCGCGATGCCGGCGACTCGGCCGTGGGCGATTCCGGCCTCGCAGCCGGGTACCACCCGCACGTGAGTAATTTCGACACCTCCGCGTTCGCGGCGACCGTCGCATACGCAGCGGCGGCCGTCGCCGTGACGTTGCTGATCACCTTCGGTTGTGCGAAATTCGCCAAGCGGCACAACATCATCGACACGACGTGGGGTCTGCTGTTCGTCGTCATCGCGGTCGTGGCGTTTTCCGGATCGTCCGGACATGGCGACGACGTGCGCCGGTGGCTGCTGCTGATCCTGCCGGCCAGCTGGGGACTGCGCCTCGCGCAGCACGTGGGACGGCGATCCCTCGGCAAGGGGGAGGACCCGCGCTACGAGCAACTGCTGGCAAGGGCGAAGGGCAGCCGCGACCTCTACGCACTGCGCATGGTCTACCTGTTGCAGGGCGTGCTCGCGCTGTTCATCGCGTCGCCGATCCTGGTCGGCACGTTCGAGGCGCGCCCGGTGCGGGTGCTCGCCTGGATCGGCGTGGCGCTGTGGGCCGTCGGAGTGTTCTTCGAGGCGGTGGGGGACGCGCAGATGGAACGCTGGCGTCGGGACCCGACGCACAAGGGCAAAGTCATCGACATCGGGCTGTGGCGTTACACCCGGCACCCCAACTACTTCGGCGACGCCTGTGTGTGGTGGGGCATCTTCCTGGTCGCCGCCGACACCCTGCCTGGTGTGGTGACGATCTATGCACCGATCATCATGACGCTGCTGCTCACCAAAGGCTCCGGCGCGCGCATCCTCGAAAAGCACATGAGCGCGCGTGACGGTTGGGCCGACTACGCGGCCCGCACGAGTATGTTCGTGCCGCTGCCGCCGAAGAAGCTCTCCGGCGTGTCCGATCAGTCGTAGTCGCCGCGCAGGACGCTGATGCCGCTGTAGTCCAGCTTGTCGGCGGGCTGCACGCTGACCTCGATATCACCGTACTGCTGCAGCACGGCCGGCGCGACGGTGAACACGGCCTTGTTGTCGCTGCCGACCGTCGCGACCGACTGCAATTTCGTGCGCGCGTTGTTGGTGAGCCACACCTCGTAGACCCGCGTGCGGTCCAATCGTGGCAGCTTGGTCGCATCGAGGGTCATCTGGTTGCCGGTGATCGTCATGGTGGCCGGATGCTTGCCCACGCCGTACGGGTCCAGCGCGACCGACCGCGAGCTGGGCGCCGGCTCGTCCGTCTGAACCAGCGCATAGGTCACGCCGCCCCCGACCAGCACGGCCGCGGCGGCGCCGAGGGCGACCCACCGCCGCCGATGATGTCCGGCCGGTCCGGCCCCCGACGTCGCCGCGGGCGCCATCGCCTCCTTGCGTACCTGCGCGAAGACGTCGCTCAGGTCGGGCAATGGTCCGGGGGCGGGCTCGCCTGGACTGTCCGCCTCTCCTTTCGGGCCGACCTGCGGGGCGGCGATGATCCGTGGCGCGAACCGCTGCGCAGAGGACAGCGCGGCATGCGCGACGACGGCCGAGACCAGCTCCTGTTGGCAGTCCGGGCACGCGCGCAGGTGCTCGGCTGCGGCCTGCACCTCCCCGCGGGTCGCGTCACCGGTCAGCAGCCGCGGCAGTTCCTCAGAGATGTGTGCGCTCATCATCGCCCCCGCGAGTTCTCGAGCAGCCCGGCGAGGCGCTGCAGACCGCGCGCCGTTCGGGTCTTGACGGTGCCCAGCGGGATATCCAGCGCGACCGCAATCTCGGTCTGCGTGTACTGCGCGAAATAGGCAAGTTCGATCACTTCTCGTTGCAGATCGGGCAATAGGTCCAGCGCGCCGCGCACCTCGTCGGCCCAGACGAGGCGCTCCGCGATCTCTCGGCCGTCGTCGCCGGTGATCTCGCGCACCGAGTCGATCGGAACGACGACGTCGCGCCGTTTGCGCAGGTGGTCGATGGCGCGTTTGCGCGCGATGCCGAGCACCCAGCCACGCAGCGACTGGTCCGGGTCGTATCGGTCGTGGACGCGCCACACTTCGTAGAACACCCGCTGCATGACGTCCTCGATATCCGGCTGCGGGACGTAGCGGGCCAGATAGGACATCACGAGCGGGCCGAGCGAGCGGTACGCGTCTTCGAGCGCCTCCGGCTCACCCCGGTTGAGGCGTTCGCCGATCTCGGCGAGGGCGGACTCCACGTCCACTATTCGCGTCCTGTCGACCTGTCGGTTTCAGGTACGCGAAACCTCGCCGGACCGAGGTAGGCGCGGACCGCGGTCAGCGTTCGTCGATCGACACGAACGCCCGCTCGCCTTGTCCGGTGTAGAGCTGGCGCGGCCGGCCGATCCGGGTCTGCTTGTCGTTGATCATCTCTTGCCATTGGGCGATCCAACCGGGCAGCCGGCCGATTGCGAACAGCACCGTGAACATGCGGGTCGGGAAGCCCATGGCCCGGTAGATCAGTCCTGTGTAGAAGTCGACGTTCGGGTAGAGCCTGCGCGAGATGAAATAGTCGTCTGCCAGTGCGACCTGCTCCAGCTCCAGCGCGATGTCGAGCAGCTGGTCGCGCTTGCCCATCGCCTCGAGCACCTGGTCCGCGGACTTCTTCACGATCGCGGCGCGCGGGTCGTAGTTCTTGTAGACGCGATGCCCGAAGCCCATCAGCTTCACGCCGTCCTCTTTGTCCTTGACCTTGCGCACGAAATCGGAGACGTTGCCGCCCTTGCCACGGATCTGCTCGAGCATCTCCAGCACCGACTGGTTTGCCCCGCCGTGCAGCGGACCGAACAGCGCGTTGATACCGGCCGACACGGACGCGAACAGGTTCGCCTGCGATGAGCCGACGAGCCGCACTGTCGAGGTCGAGCAGTTCTGCTCGTGATCGGCATGCAGGATGAACAGCATGTCGAGCGCCTTGGCAATGGCCGGGTCGACGTCGTAGGGCTCGGCTGGGAAGCCAAAGGTCATGCGCAGGAAGTTCTCGACCAGGCCCAGCGAGTTGTCCGGATAGAGCAGCGGCTGCCCTTCGCTCGTCTTGTACGCATATGCCGCGATGGTCGGCACCTTCGCCAGCAACCGGTAGGTGGACAGCTGGACGTCGTTCTGATCGAACGGATCGAGTGAGTCCTGGTAGAACGTCGACAACGCCGACACCGCCGACGACAGCACCGGCATTGGGTGGGCGTCGCTGGGAAATCCGTCGAAGAACCGCTTGAGCCCCTCGTGCAGCAAGGTGTGCCGACGGATGTGGTTCTCGAACGAGGTCAATTTCTCGGCCGTCGGCAGCTCGCCGTTGATCAGTAGGTAGCTGACCTCGAGGAAGGTCGACTTCTCGGCGAGCTGGTCGATGGGATAGCCGCGGTAGCGCAGGATCCCGGCATCGCCGTCGATATAGGTGATCTGCGAGGTGCAGGAAGCCGTATTGGCGAACCCCGGATCATAGGTGACGAGGTCGGTCGTCGACAGCAGCTTGGAGATGTCCGCGCCGGGTGACCCCTCGGTCGTACCGCGAATCGGCAGCTCGAGCGGATCTCTCCCGGGGGCGGCGAAAACGGCTGTGTCGGACATCGGATTCCCCTCGCGTCGGCGAATCGACACTACTGCGGGCTGTCGCGGCGATCCGGGCCGGGCGGACGGCGAGCGGTGTCGGCTCACTCGGTGAGGTTTTGCACCCGTACCTCGCCGCGGGCGAGCAACCGGCGGTCGGCATCCACGACCTCGACCTGCCACAGCTGCTGGCTGCGGCCGCGGTGGATCGGCATCGCCGTCGCGACCACCCGGCCCTCGCCCACAGAACGCAGGAAGTTCGTGTGGTTCGACACCCCGACGACCTTGCCGCGATCGCCGTACCACAGCGCTGCGCCGATGCTCGCGCTCGTTTCGACCAAGGAGCAATACACCCCGCCGTGCACGATGCCATAGGGCTGCAGATGCTGTGGGCCGATGACGATGCTCAGCACGACCTTGTCCGGCCCGGCCGCTTCCGTATGCACACCGAGGGTGGCGTCGAGACCCGATCCCATGAAGTCGCCGTCAGTCATCCCTCGACCGTAGCGGGCGCGCGACCGCCCCCGGTTGAGGGACGACTCACACCCTCGCCCGGCGGGACTCGGACAGCCGCGAGATCATCCGGCCCGGCGGCAGGGCAGACGGGTGCAGTCGTGCGCCCGGCAGGTCAGAGGTTGAACAGCGTTTCCCAGTCGTCGGGCCAGATCTCCCCTGGTCGGGTGGTGAGGTGGCCGGGTCGGCACTTGGCCTGGAACCGGGTAACGGCTTGGGTGGTCGCCCCGGTGAGTCGACCGTCGCCCTTGATGTCGTAGATGCCGTCGGCCCATCCGTCGTGCGGGTCGTGGTGGCTCGGAACGAACCCACCGATCACCAGCCGCTGCTGGATCATCTTCACGAACGTGCGCTCCTGCGCTGTGGCACCGCCGTGCGACTGGTCCGGGCCGTTGATGTTGCCGAAGTGGTCCTTGGGCCCGAAGCCGAGTTTGCGCCCAGGCCAGTCCGCGCCCTGCCACAACTTGGCGCCCATTGCCGGATGGTGGGTCGGTGCGGCCGGGTGCGGCGTCGGAGGGGCGGATGTGCAGCCGGATGTGCGGCCGGGTGCGCGGCGGGCTGGTGGAAGTGTCCTGCGGCCTGCATCTGGGAGAACGCGACGTCGGGCAGGTTGACGATGATGTTCTCGTCGGCGCCGAATGTGACGTTGCCGTGCGCGTCGACCTTGCGGTACCAGCGGTTGCGATTCTGCACCTCGTTGAGTCCATTGTCCTGCGCGACCTTCAGCATCCGCGCGGCATACTCGCGCTGCGTGATGTTGCCGAAGTTCAGGCCGGATGCCGCCGAGGACATCGGCAACCAGGTGAACTCGATCAGATCGCGGCGCCGCATGAACAACAGCGCCTGAAGTCCCGCGTACAAGCCGATCGGTCGGCCGATCGCTTCCTTGTACGCGGTGAGGAAGTCCGCCACCACACCGAATTTGGACGACTCGTTGCCCGGCTCCCAGCTGAGCACCACGCCCGCGCCGCGCGCCAGGCCGCGCTGGTCCCAGAAATCCTTGTCGGCTGCGCCGTGCCTGCGCCCTGGTCCGGCGCCGCCTTCTCTCGTGTCCTCCCTGAATTCGAAGTTCGCGATGAAGTCCACGCCGTGCCGGATGGCGTCGGCGATCTCGTGTTCCTTCGTGCACTTCTCGTTGAACTCACCGCCGACGCCTGCCGAATATCGGCTGACGTATCCCGCGCCGTTGCGGGCGATACCGGCATAGCCTTCGTGGTCGGGCATGAACGCGAAGTCGATCCCTTTCATCCCCACTTCGATGGTCACGAGCGCAACCCCCTGTTGTGAACCGGACGGGTCAACGAGCCCGTCCGTCTACCAACCACAGGGGTGTGCTCGCCGACGGCGTCTGCGGCCGGGGATGTCGGCACGCTGATTGACGCCCGGGAGTCCGGCGCAATGGACTCGGGCGCACCGGGCCGCCCCGAAATGCAACTCGTCCCGCCGCGATGGTCGCGGCGGGACGAGTGAGTGAGCTGGTGAGCTCAGACGGCGCGGACGTTCTCGGCCTGCGGGCCCTTCTGGCCCTGGACGGTGTCGAACTCGACGCGCTGGTTGTCGTCGAGGCTCTTGTAGCCGCTGCCGGTGATGGCGGAGAAGTGGACGAAGACATCCTTGCTGCCGTCGTCAGGTGCGATGAAGCCGAAGCCCTTCTCGCTGTTGAACCACTTCACGGTGCCCTGTGCCATTGTGCATGCTCCTTCGGATCATGACGAGTTGCTACGCACACCATGTGCGCAGCGTGGTCTTGCGGATTCTCGGCTCTCGATGATCAGAAAGACGACAGGCGCAACTGCAACAATCCTGCCTCGTGCATTGCCGATGAAGGAACTGCTGACAAACCGAGACCACAATACCAGCCCGCGCCGCCCGCAGCGATAGCCCGGCAGACGCACCGCTCAACGCACCGCGAACCAGACCAGACAGAACGCGCCGGCCGCGACGCAGTAGAACCCGAACGGCCGAAGCGACCGTCCGGCGAGGTAGCGGGTCAGGAAGCGCACGGACAGATACGCCGCGACTCCCGACAGCAGTGATCCGAAGATGACCTGTGGCCGGATTCCGTCGCCGAGCGGACCGGCGAGGTCACCGAGCTTGAGCAGCCCGGCTGCGAGTATGACCGGTGTCGCGAGCAGGAACGAGAACCGGGCGGCGTCCTCGCGGGACAGGCCACGGGTCATGCCGGCACTCATGGTGATCCCGGAGCGGGAGATGCCTGGCGCCAGCGCCATAATCTGCGCCGACCCGACCTGCAGCGCATGGGCAACCGGCAGCCCCGCCAGTCGCCCGTCCGACTTCGGGCCGGTGATCCGTTCGTCGACGTACTCGCTGTCGACGTCGGCCGAGCGCCGTCGAGCCCATTCGATGCCGAGCAGTATCAGGCCGTTGACGATCAGGAAGCATGCGGTGGGCACCGGCCGCGACAGCGTGGTGCGGAAGGCGTGCTCACCGACAAGCCCGACGATCCCGATCGGGATGGTAGCCAGCACGAGCAACCACGCCAGCCGCTGGTCGGCGGAGACGATCTCGCGACGCACGATGCTCTGGCCCAGACCGCGCGCGATCCGCACCCAATCGCGCCAGAAGTAGATGATGAGCGCGAGCGCAGTCGCCACGTGCAAGCCGACGATGAACGCCAGGTACGGCGATTCGGGTGCGCGGACGTTCAGATCCTGCGCCCAAGAACCGCCGACAACCGCCGGGATCAGGACGCTGTGCCCCAGGCTGGACACCGGGAACAGCTCGGTGACTCCTTGCATGGTGCCGATGAGGCCGGCCTCGAACCAGCTCAGGTCGGGATGCACACGTACGAAACTACTACAATTGTTGTAGTAGTCGTCTCAGTGAGACGGGGCAAAGGCGGATTCAGCGATCTCGAACATCGCGTGCGCGTGCGCGCCCACCGCAAGCGCGCTGCCGGCGCATATCGTGGCGATGATGAACATCAGCGCCACGCATCGGCCGGTTCGGCGCTGCTCTGGGTCGAGCAGGTACCGCATCCGGTGCGCGAGATCAGATGTCGCAGCGACGCCCAGCGCATGGCCAGCCGGCCGCGTGACACGTCGCGCGAGAGTCGCCTTGGCCACCGCGCGGGCGACACACACGCGGTCCCCGACCGCCTCGGCGGCATCATCGTCGGCCCATGACTCGACCGCGCGCCGCACGGCGGCACCAGCCGGACGCAGCAGCGGGTTCGCCGCTCCGGCGAGCTCGACCAGCTGGACATACACGAAGTGCCGGTGCCGCAGGTGAGCGGATTCGTGACTCAGGACGGCTCGTCGTTCGTCAGCGTCGAGCGTGCGAAGCAGGGCTCGGGACACCACCGTACGACCACGCAACGCCGGGATCGCGAAGGCCGCAACACGGTCGTCGTCGACGACGATCAACCCACCGACACCCGGCCCGAGCGCACGGCAACTCCTCGCCGCATCAATCAGGCCGCGAACGGCGCGCAGCAGGTGAACGATCGCCGCACCCAGCAGGATCGCCGCAACGACAGCGGCTGCGGCCGCGAGCGGCGCTGGCACCCTGGCGCGGTCCGCAAGCGCGGCTGCGGACCAATGTCCCAAATCGCCGACGGCCGGGATCTCGGCGAACCCGAGACCGGCAATCGCGCACAGCACGAGTCCGGTCGCCAGCGCGGCGACGAGCGTCAGAACGGTCAGCGACCACACCGTCCACTTCGGCGCGCACCGCGCTGCCAGCGCGGGCGCGACCGGCCACAGGACGACACTGAGGACGAACGGCGCGAGGGCTAGCCCGATCACCGACGGCTCCTGCGCTGGCGGGTCGTGTCACGCAGCAACTCGTGCAGCAGCTGCTCGTCGTCGGGCTCGAGATTGGCCACGAACTGCGCCAGGACGCTGGCCCGATCGGCCCCGTCGTCGAGCGTGCGCTGCATCCGATACGCCGCCATCGAGGCATGGGCGGTGTCCGGACTGTCCGGCAGCGCGTACACATAGGCCCGACCACGCTGGGTCCGGGCGAGTGCCCGCTTGCCGTACATCCGCGCAAGCGTGGTCATCACCGTCGTATAGGCAAGCTGCCCCGGAAGTTCGGCCCGCACCTGGCTCGCCGACATCGGCTCGTCATTGGCTGCCAGGCAAACCAGGATCTCCCGCTCGAGGGCTCCCGGCTCGCGTCGCGGCACAGTCGGACCTCCTGACATCCGCGGCGGCGATACCGCGACATGGTAATCGGTCACCCCGTCCCACACGTACTACCAAGTCGATAGTGGCTGTTCGATCCGGGCCCGGCTAGCCTACGTCGAGTTAGGAGTGCCTAATCTCGCTGGAGCACGACATGACGTTGACCGACACCCTGCTGCTGGGCTTGATCGCCGGAGTGACGATCGTGCTCGGCATGCCTATCGGGCGACTACGCCGCCCCGCCCCGGCCCTGCGGCTCTTCCTCAACGCCATCGCGGTCGGCATCCTGCTGTTCCTGGTGTGGGACGTGCTCACGCATGCGTGGGAACCGATCGACGTCGCGCTCGCCGCCGTGCACGACGGCTCCGCAGGTATCGGTCCGGCGCTTGGGTACGGTGTGCTGTTCGCCGTAGGCCTGGCCGTCGGGCTGCTGTCCCTGGTCGCGTACGAACGCTGGTTGCATCGGGTTTCGACACCGCGCGGCGGCCCGGGCGCGATGGCGATCACTGAACTACCGACCGGCCTGCGTGCGGTGGCGACCTGGTCGCCGGCCCGCCGCCTCGCGCTGCTCATCGCAGTCGGCATCGGGCTGCACAACTTTGCCGAGGGTCTGGCCATCGGGCAGTCAGCCGCGCGCGACGAGGTGGCACTGGCGACTGTCCTGGTCATCGGCTTCGCGTTGCACAATGCCACCGAGGGCTTCGGAATCGTCGCCCCACTCGCCGGTGACGTCGACCCGGACGGAGTCGCCCGGCGGCCGAGCTGGAACTTCCTGGCGGCGCTCGCGTTCATCGGCGGCGCGCCGACCTTCGTCGGCACAGCAGTCGGGCACAGCGTCACCAACGACGCGGTCAGCGTCTTGTTCCTCACCCTCGCCGCTGGCTCGATCATCTACGTCGTCTGCCAACTGATCGGCATCGCCTCCCGCGCGGCCAAGCCCGACATCTTTGCCTACGGCCTACTGGCCGGCTTGCTCGCCGGCTTCCTCACCGACGCCATCGTCACCGCCGGCGGCGCGTGAGGACGCCGTCGTCGAGACGGTCCCGCGGACGGCAGGAGGTCCACCGGGTGCGGCGGGGGCGATCCGCCGGCCGTTCCGGACCGACCCTGGGTCGGAGCAACGTCGACGTGTTGCCCGCAGCCCCAGCCAAGTGTCGGCAGGCTCGCCGCCATTCTCGCTGACCGTCCGCCGAATCACCCGGAGCCTTCGTCGATCTTTCCTCGGCTACCGGACGATCGGCCCTAAGGGACGACCGGCGCGCGGCGCAGCTCGCCGCGGAATCTGTCCTCACCCGGACCGGTCACGGTCATGGCGCGTACCGGGCGCAGTCCTGGCACGACACCCCACAGGCTTGCGGAGGCAGGGCCGCGCCGGACCAGGCACCAGGCGCCCCTCGTCGTCGGCGGCTGGCCGGCGAACGACGAACGCAACGGAACCCGGGCCACGGGACCACCGTACTGATACGCGCGCAGATCGCCGACGTACGTCTTGGTCCAGCCGAGCAGTGTGCCGCCGGCGAAGGCAGCACCGCAGATCTGCTCGGCCGACACGGGCGCGGCGCCGGCAGATGAGCGGTCCGTCGCGGTATGCGCCGCGGTCGTTGCCGAGCTTGCGCAGCCCGCCAACAAGATCAGTACCGAGGCTGCGGTGAGTGTGCGAATCATGACGAGACCTCCACCAGGTGGACGTTCCCGCCGAGGCATCTCGTTCCGTCGGCCGGGCATCGCAGGTCCGACTCATCCCGGCTACGGGACGGCCGCCGAACTGTCGACATCTGCGATGGTCTGGGCGCAGACGAGAACTCGACGCCTGCCTGGCATCACGTGCAGCGATTCCCCTCGCGGCGCGCGATGCTGTGCGGGTGACAGAACGCAACGTCCTCGGTGACGATCTGGAGCCTTGTGGCACAGACCCGCTGACCGGGTTCTTCCGCGACGGCTGCTGCAACACCGGCCCGGAGGATCTCGGCAGCCACACGATCTGTGCGGTGGTCACGGCTGAGTTTCTCGACCACCAGCGCGGCATCGGCAACGATCTCTCGACGCCGCGACCGGAATATGGCTTCCCGGGGCTGGTGCCAGGTGACCGATGGTGCGTGACTGCGCTGAACTGGGCACGTGCCTATCAGGACGGCGTCGCCGCGCCCGTCGTCTTGGCCGCAACGAACGCGGCGGTGCTGCGGATCGTGCCGTTGGACGCGCTGCGCGAGCTCGCCGTCGACGTCCCGGCCGACCCGAGTTCGCTTGAACCCGACACGTGATCTTGAGTGCTCCGCCGACACTGCCCGCATACCAAACCGCGCCCAAGCTGGCTGGACGACCAGGGAGTCGCAGATCTGAGGGCTGCGCAGGGTCGGGCGGGAATCCGGACTTTCTTGGCGCATCGTCCGTTCAAACCCGTGCGGGACACTTTCCTCGGCCGGAAGACGAACTTCTGGTGGGAAGGAAATCAAAGGTCGGCGAAATACCGGTGCATGTTGTGCCGAACCCAGCCTTGGGGATAAGAGATTTCTTGCACATGCTTGATCATCAGAGTAGTACTCGTCCCGATATGCGCCGCCCGACGCGCGGGGGCGATATTCTCCAGGCGAGGATGCGATGACCTCTGATGCATCACGACGAAGCGCATTCGAAATTGCGGCCGGTAAATATCTGTTACGGCACGTTCGCTAACCCCCCTGCATCGGACCGGGAACGGTACTCGAGCGCAGGTCGGTGAGGCGACCGTAACTACACATTCGAATTCTCCGCCGGTGCTCGACAACGCTTTGCCGGTCGGTCAGCGGTTGAAAGGGACAGGAAATGAAGACAGGTATTGCGGTCGTCGTCGCAGGTGTTGTCGGTGTGCTGGTGGGCGGTGCCGTCACCCAGGCGGAGCGACCACCTGCGCCGCACCAGCAGGCCCAACTGCTCGCCCGTAGCGTGCTGGCCGGCACGACGACTCGAGCGTTGTCTCCGCCGTCCGGCGCATTCTTGACGGCCGATAACCGGGCGGTCGCCACGGCCAACGGCTTGACTGTGCCGCCCACCGGGCCGGTGTTCACCACGCAGCCGGTGCAGGGCATCAGTGCCCTGGTGCCCGCGGGGCGCGGCACGTGGTGGGCCCTGGCTGACAACGGCTACGGCACCCGCGATGTCTCGGCGGACTGGCAGCTTGTCATCTACCGGATCGATCCCGCCTTCGGCGACGCGTCCGGGCCGCGCGTACTGCAGACCGTGACACTGAGCGATCCCGGAAGAAAGGTGCCGTGGCAGACGGTATGCGATCCGGCTCACGGTTCGCCGCTGCCGCCGCTGTCGTTCAACGCCCTACCGGCGACGGTTCCGCCGGCATGCGGGAGTGACCCTGCGGCGCGCATTCTCACGGGATTCGACTTCGACCCCGAATCGGTGGAGATCGGCCGCGACGGGACATTCTGGATCGGCGAGGAATTCGGCCCGTTCTTGCTTCACGCCGATCGAGACGGACGCTTGCTCGAGGCTCCGATCAGCGATCCGGGAGTCAAGGCCCCGCAGAATCCGACGCTGAACGTCCTCGGCGGCGAGCAGCCGACCGTCGCTTCGAGTCGCGGCTTCGAGGACTTGGCGATCAGCCCCGATCGAAGGCGCCTGTACGCCATGACCGAGGGCGCGGTGGGTCAAGACGATCCGCAGGATCTGCGAATTGCCACCTTCGACATCAAGGCCCGCCGCTTTACCGGAGAGGTGCGCAAGCTGCGGCTGGAGTTCCCCGGCGCAAAGGTGGACCTCACAGCTCTGAAGCTGCTCGACGGGACGCCCGCTTACCCGAACCAAGTTCCCCCGACCGGAACGGGAGGGGAAAGCGCTGCGGAGCTGACCGCGCTCGACGGGCACCGGTTCCTTCTCGTCGAACGTGACAGCAACGGCGATGGCCTTGCCGCTCCGCGGTTCAAGAAGGTATTCATCCTGGACACGGACGGCGCCAGGAGTCGTGGGGGCTATGTCGACAAGCAACCGCTCGTTGACCTGATGGCGGTGCCCGACCCGAACAAGGTTGGTGGCGACGGTGACTTCTTCCGGTTCCCGTTCAACACCATTGAGTCCGTTTATGCAGTCGACGACCACACGATCATCGTGGCCAACGACAACAACTACCCGTTCTCCAACGGCAGGGCGCGCAGCCGAACAAACGACCGGACTGGTCCGCTCAGCCCCGACGACAACGAGTTCATTCTCATCGGCCTGTCGACCTCACTTCATCCTGACCCCAGGCTGTTGCCGCAGAACTGATCCTGGCGCTTGCTCTGGTCACGATCCGGATCTGCACCCGACCGTCGCGCCGGATCGCGCGACGCCGGGTACCGGCAAGCTGCGGTCATGGCTGGTCCAGATCGGCGATGAGCTTGGCCAGCGCATCATCGGCGCTCATGTCGGCAGTCACATAGGTGCTCGCCCCACCGGCTGACACGGTCCAGGCCGGTGTGCCCCAACGATAGGGATCGACCGGATCGGCAGGGACGATCTGGATATCCAGGTTCGGATCGCGTCGATCGACGACTTGCCGAGCCAGAGCCGCAATGTCACCGTCGGAGAGAGGCACAGGTTCATTGCACCATGCGCGCCGCGCTGCACCTGTCGATCCGGTCTGCCGAATGCCGCGATCCGGCGCCGGCCTTCGGCGGCGTGGGCCGATGACCCGGCGTTCACCAGGTTCCGGGTCAGCCCTTCACGATGAGGGTGACCACGTGCTCGGCCGGTGTTCGGTCAACGCCGCGCGACTAGCGGGCGACATCGTGCCTGAACCGCCGGGCATGTCCGCCTCGGAGTTGTCCGTACTCGGCGATCGAGGAACGACCCGCCTCTCGGCGTCACGAGAACCACCTGGCACCTCGGTTGTCGTTTGCCGGCTGTACGGGCGTGGGTCGGGACGGACGTGGACTTTCTGGGAGTCAGGGTGACCGGGGTAACAAGCGTGACCGGGCCGTACTACGCTGCCTCAAGCCCGGCGAGTCCCGAGCATTGTGCACCTGACCGCCGTGCTGCCATCTGCTGCATCCGAGTTCGGTCCGGTGGGTGGCCTCGCCGAGCCAGCCGGAACGACGGGACACAGGACAGGTAGTTCAGGGACCGACCCGCACACAAGGAGACCCGCGCGTGCATCACTTCAAACCAGTTCCGGTGCTCATCTCGGACCGCGCAGCGTCGACGCCCGACGCTGTCGCCGTGGAATCCATCTCGACCGGTGAGTCCTTCACGTGGGCGGAGCTGGACCGCAATTCCCGGCGGTGGGCGGCTGCATACCGCCGGATGCGGGTGGAGCCGGGCGAGTATGTCGTCACGCTGATGCCCAACACGCCGGACGCGCTGTTCGTCTGGCTCGGCGCGACCTGGCTGCGGGCCGTCGAGGTTCCGATCAACACCGACTACCGCGGTGAGTGGCTGACCCACGCCATCAACACCGCGCAGGCACGGGTCATCATCACCTCACGTCGCTTCGCCCCGCAGTTGGCCCTGGTCGCCGAGAACCTGCCGAACGTCCACGTGGTGGTCATCTTCGACGCCGAGCCCGGGGACGAGGTCGACGCTCGGCTGACGGAGCGCTTCCGGGTCGTCTCCGGGGAGGAGTTGATGACCGACATCGAGCCCGCCGACGACCTGGCGGAGCCGAACCAGTGGGACGTCATGAACGTCATCTACACCTCCGGTACCACGGGCAAGGCCAAGGGGGTGCTCATCCCCTGGGGCATGCAGGAGAGCCTGCGGCTGCTGTACGCGCCGGCGGAGTTCCACGACGGCGGCGCCCATTACGGCTTCTGGCCGCCGTTCCACGTGCTCGGCAAGTCCAGCCTGCTGCTTCCCGCCGCCTTCGGCGGCAAGCTCGTCACGCGGGAGAGATTCAGCATCTCCGACTTCTGGAGCGATGTTCGCAAGTACGAGTGCACGACGACTTACACCATCAGTGTCATCGCCGGCTTCCTGCAGAGCATGCCGGCGCATGACGACGACGCCGACAACCCGCTGCAGGCCGTGCTGATGGGTCCGGTCATCCCCGAGGTCGAGGAGTTCAAACGCCGCTTCGGCGTCAAGGTGTACACCTGCTTCGGCAGCACCGAGGTCGGCAGCGTGCTCTTCTCGTTCGAGCGTGAAATCGACGGGTCCAACTGGCGCAGTGTCGGCCGTGCGCCCGAAGACTCACCCACCGAGGTCGCCGTCGTCGACCCGCACGACGTTCCGGTCGGGCCCAACACCGTCGGTGAACTGATCGTCCGGCCGAAGATTCCGTGGACCCTGAACGTCGGCTACGCCAACATGCCTGAGGCCACCGTCCGCGCCTGGCGCAACGGCTGGTACCACACCGGCGACGCCTTCGTCTACGACGAGGACGGTGAGTACTACTTCGTCGACCGCGCCAAGGACTACATCCGCCGCCGCGGCGAGAACATCTCCTCCTTCGAGGTAGAGCAGGCCGTCCAAGCCTTCCCGAACATTGCGCAGGCCGCGGCAGTCGCCGTTCCGTCCGAGGTCGGCGAGGACGAAGTGATGGTCTTCGTGGTCCCCGCCGCCGGTGCGACGGTCGACCCCGCCGAACTGTGCGAGTTCCTCGCCGACCGGGTGCCGAAATTCGCCCTCCCCCGCTATGTGGAGATCCTCGAATCGATGCCGAGCACCCAGGCGACGTTCCGGGTGCAGAAGAACAAGCTGAGGGAGCGCGGCGTCGGCGAGAACACCTACGACCGCGTGAAGGCGCAGGATTAGACGTTTACGGCCGAGCTGACCGACCGGCGCGGCTCGCGCCGGAGTGCGCACGAGCCGCGGCGGGATCATCAGGCAGTCGGCGTGGCGAGCGGCAGAGCGCGATTCTTGCCGCCCGGTTGGTTGGACCTCAGCCTGACTCGTGCGCGGTCGCCGCCTTCTGGGCCGCCCACAACTCGCTGGTGCGGACTATCTCGTGCGGGTTGGTGATGTCTTCCTCGTAACACCACATGCCGTCGCCTGCATAGCAGAAGGGCGACAGCCCGATGAACTGGTACGGGTCACCGCCATCCGGCGCGGGCCGCTGATTCAGGGTGTACACCACGCAGAGGTCGTTCTCGATCACGTACCAGTCCGGCGCGATTCTGGTCTCCATCGGCTGGGCTCCGGTGACCGTGGTGACCCACGTCCGGATGGCTTCTCGGCCCCGCATGATGCCCATGGAGTGTTCTACGTAGATGGCGTCCTCGGTGAAGAGGTCGACCCAGGGGTTCCAGTCGCCGGTCTTCGTACCGTGCGCAGCGAGCTCGAAGTACCGCGAGAGGGCCGCCTCCACCTCGTCCCGTGGGAACGGTCCAGGGCGGCGGACCTCGTTGCCCAAGAAGTAGTAACCGCGCTCGGGAATCTCACCCTGAGCACCTGGATACGCCACGCTCACCACACTCCTCATCACATTGGCCGGGGCTAGGGGCGGCCCGAACCACACCTTAGAGGCCGCCAATCGACGCCGCGATGGAGGAAGTCGAAGTGATCGCCGAGATGGGGCCCGCGTGCGGACGACGGGGTCGATCACCGGCAACTGCGTCGTCGTGCGGTTCCACGAGCCTGTTAGAACGTGACCACGGACCGAAGTACGTTGCCACGCTGCATGTTCTCGAAGGCGGCCTCGATGTCGTTGATGCCGATCTTCTCAGTGACGAACGCATCGAGTGGTAGCCGGCCTTGTTGGTACAGGTCGACCAGCGCCGGGAAGTCGCGAGATGGCAGGCAGTCCCCGTAGTTGCAGAACTTCACTGTGCCGCCGATGCCGAAGACGTTCAGTAGGGGAAGGTCAATGCTGGCGCCAGGAGTGGGCACACCGACAAGGACGAGGGTGCCGTTGCGGTCGCGGCTGTACAACGCCAATTGGAACGTCTCGGGTCGCCCCACGGCGTCGATGACGACGTCCGCGCCGAACCCGTCGGTGACCTGCTTGATTGCCTTCAACGCGTCGGTCGAGGAGCTGTCGACGGTGTGAGTGGCCCCGAACTCGGTCGCCGTGGCGAGTTTGCGGGGGTCGATGTCGACGGCAATGATCGTGCCCGCACCGGCCAAGCGGGCGCCGACGACGGCCGCCGTGCCGACGCCGCCGCAGCCGATGACCGCGACGCTGTCGCCGCGGCCGACGTTGCCGGTGTTGAGTGCGGCGCCCAGACCCGTCATCACCCCGCAGCCGAGCAGCCCGGCCACCTCGGGCGGCACCGCAGAGTCAACCCTGGTGCACTGTCCCGCTGCCACGAGCGTCTTTTCCGCGAAGGCCCCGATGCCCAGCACCGCCGTCAGCGGGGTGCCGTCGAGCGTGGTCATCGATTGGGTGGCGGTGTGCGGGTTGGCGCAATACCAGGGACGGCCGCGACGACACGAGCGGCAGTGCCCGCACACCGCGCGCCAGTTCAGGATGACGAAATCGCCCGGCGCAATCTCGGAGACGCCCTCGCCGACCGCTTCCACGATGCCGGCAGCTTCGTGCCCGAGCAGGAACGGAAACTGCCGGCCGATGCCGCCCTCGCGGCAATGCAGATCGGTGTGGCATACCCCGCAGGCCTGCACCCGGACGACGGCCTCGCCGGGCCACGGATCGGGAACCACGACCTCCACGACCTCGACCGGCGCCTGAGCCGAACGGGCGATGACCCCCTGCACGGTCGACGGCATCACGGATCTCCTGGTGTTAGAGCGGCGGAACCTGGCCGTCGCGCGAAGCGCACAGTCCACGCATTGACCCGCAGGCCACGATGCCACAGCTGCCCCCAGACCGCGCAAGGGCCAGTGAGGCCGGCGTGCTGGAGTCACCTCGACGTGGCAAGTCCGGTGGTTGAGGAGGCGGCGCTGGAACCGAAGCTCGGCCGCCGATTTGCCGGCGACCGGCCGAGCTCAGTCCCAGAGTTCGCCGGCGACCGACAGCGATGCCCAGTACCCGCCGTCGACGGCCAGGTCGGCGCCGTTGATGTACGACGCGCTGTCGCTGTTCAAGAACAGCAGCGGTCCGACCTGCTCTTCCGGAGACGATCGTCGGCCGATCGGCTGCTCCGTGACCTCGATCATCTCGCGGGGGAATGCTGCTTCGATCGCGTCGAGCATCGGCGTCTGGACAGCTCCGGGGCTCGAGGTGTTGATTCGAATACCGCGGTGGATCAGTGTCGCGGACTGCCGCATCGTCCAGACGTTCAACGCCTCCTTGCTGAAGGAGTAGGCGTGGCCGGCGGCATCCTGCCGATCCTCGTACCAGGCAACGCCGCCGTCGAAAGTGTCGACGGCGACGAACTCCAACAACAGCGGCAGATGCTTTCGCCAGCCGGATCCGCCGTCCGAGGACGTGTTCACAATCGCGCCGCCGTCGGACATGAGCTCCACTACGAACTGCGTGAACATCCGCGTGCCCAGAAAGTTGACCTTCAGAATCTCCACTGACGGGAGCATCGGGGTCGCCCCCGCGCAGTTGAACAGGGCGTCCACTCGACCACTGAAGTTGCGGGCTGCCGCCTCGATCGAGCCGGGGTCGGCCAGGTCAATACGCTGGAAAGCGGCCAGATCAGTGTCGGGCTCTTTCCGGTCGACGCCGTGCACCTCGGCGCCGAGACCGACCAGAGCTACCGCGGCCGCCTGTCCGATGCCCGAGGAACAGCCCGTGACGATTACGCGCTTGCCCTGATAGTCCGTGAAGGTCACGTCTCGATCACCTGTCCCCGTCGTCTCGCCGACGCTGATCGGGCGTTGGCGAGAAAGTTGGCGAAGCGTCAGCAAGGCTACAAGCCACACCGATCCTTCATCAGACACTCAGGGCCAGCCGGCTCCGGGGACCTCGACCTCCGTGGTCTCGATCCGACCCTTCCTCTTGCCCGCGTTCTGTTCTTCGCCGTGGCCGGGAGCAGTCACCAGGTAGAGCGTTCGCCGGTCCGGGCCGCCGAGGGTGCATGCGAAAACCGGCTGGCTGGCCTTCACGGCGTCCACGACTTCGCCACCCTGGGTCACCCGCACGCACCCGGTGCCGAACGCATCGGCCATCCAGATGGCGCCCTCGGCATCGAGCACGCAGCCGTCGGGCGCCTTGCCCGCGACCTCCGCCCACACCCGCCGGTCGGTCAGCCTGCCGTCGTCACGGATGGTGAACGCCGTATACCGCCCACCCATGGACTCCCCGACGATCAGCGTGGTGCCGTCCGGAGTGATCACCGAGCCGTTCGGGAACAGGAGATCCGTTGCCACCACTTCGGCGCTGCCGTCGGGACGGACCAGCACCAGATCCGCGATCCGGGCGCCGGCCTCGTTGTGCACCCCGAAGTTACCGACGTAAGCGTTTCCCCTGCCGTCCACCACCATGTCGTTGCAGTCACCGGTCGCCAACGACGACAGGTCCGCGTGCAGGTGCGCACGCCCCTCCTCGTCGACCCGCCGCACCTGCCGAGAGGTCATCGCGATGACCAGCAGTTCCCCCGAGGGCAACCACCCCAGGCCGCTGGGCTGATCGTCGAGCTCAACCTCCACCCGCGGGTCGCCGCTGCGACCGAACGACTGCACCTGGCGCTGGAAGAAATCAGACAACCACAACCGGTCGTCGTGCCAACGCGGGCCCTCCCCGAAATCCAAGCCCTCGTAGAAAACCTCGATCTCGCGCTTCATCAGAGCCCTTCGTCAGCGTGGCCGGACCCCCGGAGAACCGCGATGGCGAGTGCGCCGTTCATCGGTGGACGCAGTGCAGGCGGCAGCGTAGCGGTGTCGAGCTCGGTAGCCCGGCGCCGAGTGCGCCGCCGCTCGCACTATTCCTACCAGTCACCGTTGGCGACGCCGCCTGGGCCCACGGTGCGGTCGCTGCATCCCGATCCGAGCCGGGCACACCGCGCAGAATCCGTCGCCGTGGGCGGCCGGGCCCGGCCGGCTCAGATCAGCCCGGCTCGCAGCGCATATGCCACGGCGTGCGACCGATTTCGCAGTTGCAGCCGCATTGTCAGGTCATGCAGCACCTTCTTGATCGTGCGCTCCGAGTACGACAATTTCCGCGCGATCTCGCCGGTGTCGTACCCCTCCGCAACCAGCTGCAGCACCGCGATCTCACGTTCCCGCAGCGGCCCGCGCCGAGGTGTGGGTGCAGCGACCGGACCGCTGATCCGTACCGTTTCTCGAGTCCCGATACAGTGGCTTGCGGGCGCGAACACCGGTCGTGTGGCTGTTGCAAGAGGCATGGCTTCCTCCGAGTACGACGTCGTCTGGCGGTTCGTGTAGAACGTTTGCCAACACTCGAACAGGAGCTGTTCCGAGGGCCGCCAGATACATGGACGCTGGTCGTGTGCCCGTTCGGGCACACGTTGCGCGAATCCATGTGTGCCACCCCGATGGTGTTGTAGCGGCGCGGTTCAGCGGTCTGATCGGTGCCGCTTCGGACTCAGGACCTGGTGTCCCGGAGTCGATGTCCAATTGCGTTCGCAAAGATCTTCGGCAGATCGCTCGGGTCAGGGGAGAGGTAGAGGATGCCGCCGCTCGCCGCGCTGATGGCGCGCAGCGCGTCGGCGTCGCTCTGCGGCCCGTACGCGATGCTGACAACCTGCACCGGTTGGCTCGAACGACGCTGTGCCTCCAGGGCGGTCAATAGCTCCCGAATCGAGATCCCGTGCCGAGCATCGGCCTCATCCTTACCGTCCGAGAGCACGACGATGCTGTTCACCCGAGTCGGGTCGTAATCCGCGCGCATCGAGTTCACGGCGGCGAGGATCGTGTCGTAGAGCCCGGTGCCGCCGTTTGGCACCTCGTCCAGATTTCGGACCGCCTTGGCAAGCCGCGCGCGTTTGTCCGCGCTCAGTGGCGAGACAGGCTCGAGCTGCTGGTAGTCCGTGCTCGGCGTCAAGTCGGCGGAGAACCGCCACAGGCCGACCGAACTGCTGTCGGGGAGGAGCCGAAGGCCCTCGGCAGCGGCGGTCCGCACGATCGACATGCGGGTCTGGCCCGGCTCCCCGGGGACGGCCGAGGCCATCGATCCCGACACGTCCAAGATCGCAAGCAAGCGCGACGGCTTGCGCACTATGGCGACGGCGCTGGCGACGATCGAGGCATCGCCGACGGTCGGGCTGCCCCCGGACCCTGCGGCGTGAGGGTCGACGCCGCGGACTTGGCCGAGTTCGCGGCCCGCGACACCATCCGGTGACCGGAAGCCGTGGGCGGCGAGTACGGCTTGACCAGCCGGGCTGCTGATCTTCGCCAGGAACGCGGCCGCAGCGCGATCGGCGGGGTTGTCACCCGACAGTACGACGTACGGGTAGTCCAGCGTCGGTGCCGGCGCGGACGGGTAGACGGCGGTGAACTCCTCGCCCGCAGCCAGCCGGTTCGCGGCCCAGACCGCCTGCTCCGTCGACGCAACGGCGGCCGGGTCTCGGCGTGACGTGCTCGAACCGAGCACCTCGCTGTGCCCGTCCAGATCGGCGGCGCGGAGCAGGGCGGCGAGACTGCCGCGAGTGACCTGGTTCTGACGCACCGACGCGGTCAGGCTGGCCAGGATGCCGACGGATGTGGCCGAGTGCGCGGGATCGAGGGCGCTCAGGACAATCGGGTGCGCCGTCGTGGCGGCGTTGGCAACCGCGCGCAGTGTCAACCCAGTGGGGTGCGCGTGCGCGATCTTCGACGCGACGGCGAGCACGATCGGCGAACGTGCAATCGATCGCCAGTCGGCCGCGGCGTGCGTGACCTCGGTCGGCCACAGGGACGAGTCGGAGATCCAGACGTCGGGCGCTCGTCGGTCCGCGGTCGGGTGTTCCAATGCTTCGGTCACGGTCGCAGGGTCAGCGGCCTCGACGCTCACAACCGTCGTCGGGCAGGTTGCCGAGTTCATCGACTTCGCGATGACCGCAAGTGCCGGCGTTATGCTCGGCGCCGCCGACACGTGCAGGGTACGAACCGTGCGGGTACATGGCGGCCCGACGGCCGCACCACTGTCGCTGTCGCGACCGTTCACCACGATGAGGCCCGTCAGGCCGGTACCGGCCAGCACGCCGATGACTGCGGCCAAGGGCACAATCCGCGAACGCCGCTGTCTGCGATGACGTCCACTCCGGACGCCGGACGGATCCTCGGACTTCACCATCAGTCGCTCCCTGGTCGGCCCCTCAAGTAAGGACGCGCGGAATCGCAGATAGATACCTCGCCGGGTGCCGTATCCGCCGAGGTTCGGGCCGCACGACAGTGGGATGGCTGGAGCGGGAGCTAGGTGCTACCCGTAGGTACAAACGTCGTGGCAGTTGGTCAGCACGGTGATGTCGACGCTGGCCCGCGTTTCAGCCCTGCCGCTCTGCAGATTCGACCGGCGATCTCGCCCACCGCGGGTGTGATCAGGAGCCCTGTGCCGACGCCATGCACGCACTGCCCTCGCCGGCGGGCGGCAGCACGATCCGTTGCTCTGTGACGATGGCGGTCACGAGATCTGCTGGCGTGACGTCGAAGGCGAGGTTGAGCGTGCGCGTCCCCTCGGGCGCGATCGGGCGGCCGTCCCACTCGGTGATCTCGTCGTCTCCCCGCTCCTCGATGCGGATCTGCGCGCCGCACTCCGCGTCGGGGTCGACGCTCGATTCGGGCGCGACAACCACGAACGGGACGCCGGCGTACCGGGCACCGAGCGCCAGCGTGAACGTGCCGACCTTGTTGGCCACGTCGCCGTTGGCCGCTATGCGATCGGCGCCGACGACGACAGCGTGGCTCCGCCCGCGCGCCAGCAGGAACGCGGCCGCGCCGTCCACGCACAGGCGGTGCGCGATCCCGAGGCCGGCCAATTCGAACGTGGTCAGCCGCGCTCCCTGCAGCAGCGGGCGGGTCTCGTCGACGAGCACGTCGCGCAGCAGGCCGCGCTGATGCACCGCATCTATGACGGCGAGGGCTGTGCCGTTGCCCATCGCCGCCAAACCGCCGGCGTTGCAGTGGGTATGCAGTGTCATCGGGCGCGCCGGGACGAGCTCGCTCAGCAGGTCCGCGCCGGCGCTGGCCATCCTCTCGGTGGCGGCGATCGCGTCCTCGCGCAGTCGCTGCGCCGCGGCGAGCACCGCGGCACTGCCGTGATCCAACTCGCCGAGCACCTGCTCGACGGCCCACCGCAGATTGACCGCAGTGGGCCGAGCCGCAGCGATGGCCTCGGCGTCGGCACGCACCGTGGCCGCGTCGGGCGAGGCGAATGCGGCCAGCGCCACACCGAGCGCTCCGCAGACGCCGATCGCCGGTGCGCCGCGCACAGCAAGCCGCCCGATCGCTGTGACCACCTCGGGCACCGTCGTCAGATCGAGGTACTCGAGCCGGCCGGGCAGCAGAGTCTGGTCGACGATGCGGACCACGCCGTCGTGCCAGACGACGGGCGTGATCCGCGCACTCGTGAGGGGTGCGGCCTGGGAGCCCGCGAGTCCTGCGAGCCGCGGCAGATTCGGCATGACACACCGCTTTTCGCTCGATTGTCTTCCTGGCATGCCGACGCTAGGTTCGGGCCGGCAGTCGCGTCAATGGCACATGATGGCCGGTAAGGGCCCGGGAGGGCCCTTACGGGCAGCGAGAGGTGGATGTTGCCGGTGACCGCGAAAGCCGCACAAGCGGCCGCCCACTCCGCCGCATTGCGCATGGTGGCCGACGGTCTGGTCATCGGATCAGCCGGCAACGTCAGCGTTCGCGTCGGCGGTCGCGGCCGGGCGCGTATCGCGGTGTCGCCCGCCGGGACGTCATACACCCAGCTGCATGCCGAGGACTATCCCGTCGTCGACCTGGCAACCGGTAGCTGGCGTGGGCGGCTGGACCCCACGTCGGAGTTGCCGCTGCATGTCGCGCTGCTTCGTGCGATGCCCGACGTCGCGGCCATCGTGCATACGCACTCGCGCTGTGCGACCGCGTTCAGCGTCGCCCGCAAGCCGATACCGTTCATCTGCAACGAGAACCTCGGCCCCGCCAGCGGGCAGATCCTGGTGAGCGAGCCGTACGCCGTGCCGTCGACCGCGGCGCTGGCCCGTGCGGCACTGCGGGCGTTCGAGCGGGCTCCCGGCAGCCGCGCGGTCCTGCTCGCCAACCACGGCGTCGTCGCGCTCGGCGCGAGCGCCGCCGCCGCCGAACTCGTCGCGGCACAGGTCGAGTGGATAGCCCAGGTCTGTCTCGCGGCGCGGCAGCTCGGTGGCGAGCACGTGCTCACCCGCGCCCAGCAGGACGAGATGGGCCGTGCGTACGGGGTCGAGATCGCCCGCGCGCACCGGCGTCAGAGGAATTCGTCGAGCAGCCGGTAGAACGCCTCGCGCGCGGGGTCGGGGCGGGTGCCGTGCCGGGTCAGGAAGCGCTCGGGCAGTCGCGGATCGAGTTCGACGAGATTGCGCCGAGCCACCGCGAGATCGCGCCAGACGCCGGTGACGCCGAGCCTGCCGGCGTCGAGCACGGCCGTGACCGAGCCCGTAGCGGGATCGACGAGCACGTTGTCCGGCGTCAGGTCTCCGTGCGTCACGGTGTCGATGTCGTCCGGTTGCGGCATCGCCTCGAGTTCGGCGAGCAGTTGCCCGGGGCTGCGTCCGGCGTTTCCCGGATCGAGGTCTGCCGTGTCGACCCAGCCGTTACTGGTGGCCCGTCGAGCCCATTCGCGCAGCGTCTCGAGGTTGAGGCCGAACGGGCACGACTGCGATGCCAGCTGGTGCAGCGTGCGGGCCACATCGGCGAATGCGTCAACCGCGACGTCCGGATCCGGTGCGTGCGTGACCGGCACGCCCGGACATGCTTGGGTCACCAGCCAGGTCCAGTCGTCGTCACCGCCGACGTCCACCACGTCTGGCACCGGCAGGCCCTGCCCGCCGAGCCAGGCCAGCCGCGCCGCCTCGCCGGGCGGGGACAACCGCAGATCGTCCGGCCCCCACGACGCGGGCGCGATCTTGACATAGCAGTCGCCGACTCGATATATCCCGGCGCCGTACGTGCGCACGCCTACCGGTTGCCACGCTCCGCGGACGGCGGCAATCCGCGGCAATGACGGAGCATCGTCGGCGCTCACAACGATGCATGCTGTCATGCCCTTTAGGACCTCGACGCGGATTGGTGTACGCAATTAAGCTCCGATGACATTTATTGCTAGTCATTAGGCAGGATGTCGTGTCATCACTCCCTGACCTGGATCATCGATTCGACGCCATCATCGTCGGAAACGGCGGCCTGGGAACATCGCTCGCGCTCGCACTCGCGCGCCGCAGCCTGCGCGTGGCCTGCGTAGGCGCGATCGATCGGCCGCGTGCCGCATCATCGGCCGCCGGAGCGATGAACGGCTGCTTCGGCGAGGTCACACCGTCGTTGCTCGCGAGCGATTACGGCCGGATGAAGCTCGACATGGACGTCCGCGCAACGGCGATGTGGAAGGACTGGGAAAGCTCGCTGCTCGAGGATTCCACCGAAGAACGCATCCGCATCACCAATGGCACCACCGTGATCCTCAATACAATCGGTGTGCCCGCGATCGACACCGCCGGATACGAGTCGATACGCCGGGCGCTCGTCGAGTATTCCGAGCCGTACGAGGACGTCGACCCCGCCGACATCGACTGGCTGGACCCGGTGCCCACTTCCCGCTCGCTCAAGGCGATGCACATCCCGGGCGAGCACGCCATTGATACGCCCGCGCTGCTACGGGCCCTCAACGCCGCGCTCCTCCGCGCGAAAGGCACGTTGGTCGACGCCAACGTGCGAAAGGTCCGTGCGCACGGATCACGGGTTACCGGCGTGCAGCTGGACAACGGCGACGTGCTCGAGTCCGATGTCGTCGTGCTGGCTGCAGGCGCATCATCGTGGTCGTTACTGGACGTCCTGCCCGCAGAGGAACAGGTGCGCGTCCCGGCCGTCGTCGCCGGCGCCGGCGTGTCACTGCTGGTCAACACCGACAACGGGGAGATCCCCAGCTCAGTGATCCGCACGCCGAACCGTGCGTTCGCCTGCGGGCTGCACACGGTGCCCCGCGGCAACGGCCGCATCTATCTCGGCGCGACCAACGAGATCGTGCCGAGCCCGATAGACCGAGCCGCGATCGGCGAGATAAACCTGCTGCTGAGCGGCATCCGTCAGCTGCGCGCCGATCTCGTCAACGGCACCATCGAGCAGATCATGGTCGGCAACCGCCCCGTGTCACTCGACGGGTTCCCGCTGCTGGGGCACGTCGGGCTGGGCGGGCTGTGGATGATGACCGGGACCTACCGCGACGGCCTGCACCAGTCGCCGCTGCTCGCCGCGGAGATGACCGCCCGCATCCTCGGTGAGGAGTACGACTCCCGCCTGGACGTGTTCGCGCCGGCGCGGGCACCCCTGTCGGGACTGACCCGAGCGCAGTGCCTCGAGACGGCGGTCAAGCACACAATGGCAGTCGGCTATGAGCACGACTGGAGCCTGCCCGAGGACCTGCCGCCGATCATCGAGGAGCAGTTCCGCATCTCGTTTGCGCGAACCCTCGAGGAGATCGATCCCGAGTTCACGCCGCCGCCGGAGATGCTGTTCTTCGTCGACGACGAGATCATCACCGCGCTGCGCACCTATTACGCCGCCTATCGCAGCTGAGCCACTGCAGGTGACAGGGCCACGAGACGGCCGGTCACAAAGTCGAAAGGGCGGCCGGGGCAACCCGGCCGCCCTTTCGTGATCGCTGTCCGTCGTGAACGGTCACTTCGGTGAGGAGGGCTCAGTGCACGGCCGCGGCCTCGCTGCACAACACGTCGCCGTCCATGGAGTCGAAGATGTGGCGGACCCGGTCGGTCACATTCACACCGGCAGTGTCGTCGAACAGACCGGCAGCCAGGTCGGCGGATAATTCGGCGCTCAGCTTGTCCGCGAGCTCGCCTGCCGCATCGTCGTCCGGCGCGGCGTGCCGAGGCACCACATAGACCTGCAGCGCATGCCGCGGCTCCGATCCGGCTGGCGCCGCGTGCCGCGGCGCATAGTCAGCGTGCAGCTGGGCCGGTAGCGGCGAATCGTACCTCGGCGCAGCCCCGTCCGAGGGGATGGCGGGCCACTCGAACGGCTCCAGCGAGAGCCCGAGGGACGCGGCCACGGCCGGTGACATCTCTGGTGGCAACGCGAGCAGATCGGCCGCCTCGCCGGACAATTTCGGCAGCGGGTAGCTGTGCAATCGTCCGACGAATAGGGTGATGCGGCTCCACTGGTCGTTGTAGTCGATCGGCTGTACCGAGCGACGTAGCCGCCGGGTCGCTTCGATGGCGGCCTGCCGGCGAACGCCGTCCGGGGTCACACCAGCAGTGGGAATCGCCGCCGGAGGCTGGCGGAACTGGTCGAGGCTCTCGTCGATCCACTCCGCAGTGTCGCGCTTGATCGATGCCGCGAGCGTCGTGATCGCGGTGTCCGGTGTGATCCCGCGCTCGCGGTCGAGCCAGTACTGTCGCACCCGATACGCGTGCCCGACCATGCCGACATTCGCGCCGCCACTGGTCAGGAAGCCGCCGTTGCCGAAGGCGTCACCGGCCACCACGCCGTTCGTCGCCACCCGGGCGTCGCGCCCGATGCGTGCCGCAACGGTGAACATCGTCGGCGTGGCCGCCATGCTGATCCGGGCGATCTCGAATCGGGGCAGGCCGGTGAGCACCGTGGCGTGGTCGAGAAAGTAGCGCTGGACCAGGTACTGGAACCCGCCGAAGTACTCGGCCGAGTCGATGGCCGCGTCCGGAGGCGCGATCCCGGCAAGGATCGGGTCGAAGGTGCGGTAGTCGGGGACCTCGACCGCGATCCATGCCACCTCGGCATCGTCCTCGTGGCCGATCATCGCCTGCCGCACCCAGTACTGATTGCCGTAGCGGTCGGTTTCGGTGCCGATCCGGCTGCGCCGCTCGCTGTTGGCGTAGATCGTCATCACGCCGACGAGGTAGTCGGCCTCGGCAGGCACCGGCCCACGCCCGTCCAGGTGATCGAGAAGGACCGGGTCGTGCCGCAGCCCGAGCCGGGCGGCGTCGCTGCTCTGCAGGCCCTGGGCGATCACGAACAACTCCGGTACGCCGATGTCGAGCACCATGCTGCCCGGCGTCCGGACGCGTTGGTAGCTGCGCTTGCCGTCGAGTTCGGCTACCTCCTCGATGCGGATGCGCAGCCGGCCGTCCCGCTCGGTGACGAATCCATCCGGCTCTCGGGTGTACCGACTACGAAGCCAGCCCCACCGGCCGCTGCGCCGCCGGTCCGGAACCACCACCCGGTGGTAGGTGAAGATGCGGCAGCGCGGCGGTACGCCGGCGGCCAGGTCGAGCCGCTCGATCGCCCGCAGATACCGGCGGATCACGAACAGCAGCTCCTGCGCGCCGACCTGGAAGGTCGAGCGTTCGGCCAGCACAGTCGCCATCGAGCGGCCGATCTTGTCCGGCGACGGACCGGTCGGGCGAGGCGCCGGCCCGAGCGCGGTCAGCGTACGCGCGGGCCGATCGTGGACCGGGCGGTCGTCGACGTGCACCGAGTCGGTGACGACTCCGGCGATGTGCGAGTCGGGGATGAAGCCGCTGAGCACTTCGTCGGCGCGGGCGTCACCGGCACTGTCGGGATCGGTGTCGAAGAAGCATTCGTGCAGACGGAACGGCGAACCGTCACCGAGGCGCGGCAGTTGCTGCTCTCCGTAGCGCTCGAGCATCAACCGGTCGATCAGCGCGAGGTGATGGTAGACGTCCTCGCGGACGTTCCAGTGCATCTGGGCTGCCACCGGATCGCCGCGCATCTCCACGCCGACGGCCCGTTTGCCATGCGCGATCGACCACAGCATTGCCATCATGTTCGTGCCGCTCAGGCCGAGGGCCAGGAAATCCGGGTCGACCGCGCCGGTCGCGTCGGATTCGCGTTCGACGACCCCGCGTCGCGTCGGGTCCAGTTCGGGTGGAGCAGTGTCGGGGACCGACGGCTTCACCGTCAGACGGGTGATCACGAGCGCGCCGAGCGCGATGCCCGCGGCGACCAGAAACGCGATCTGGTAGCCGTCGGTGAGGGCGTGCAGCGGTTCGGTGCCGGTGCGGAGCGCATGTTCGGTGCGGGTGCTTGCCACGCTGGACACCACAGCCAGCCCGAGCGCACCGCCCAGCTGCTGGGTCATCGTGGTCAGCCCGGATCGGATCGCGCTGTCCTGGCGCGTGGCGCCGGCCAGGACGACGTTGAGCGCCGCGGGCACGGACAGGCCCGCGCCGATACCGATGAACACCATGCCCGGAAGGAGGTGCTCCACCAGCGTGCCGCCCACCGCGATGCGCGAGAGCAGTACCAACCCGACCGCGATGGACAGCAGCCCGCCCAGGAGCACGCTGCGCGGGTCGACGTTCTTGAACAGTCGCGGCGCCACCTTGAGCGTGACGATCGCAATGGTGCCGGCTACCGGGAGGAACGCGAATCCGACCTTCAGCGGCGTGTACCCGAGTACCTCTCGCATGTACAACGAGCCCAGGAAGAACGTGACATGCGGCCCCACGACAAGCAGCACGAGCACGAGGTTGGGCCAGGCGACGTTGCGCGCCTTGATGAGCGTCATCGGGACGATCGGACTGGACGTGTATGACTGCTGGACGACGAATGCGATGACCGCGGCGGCGAACAGCGCGACAAGGCTCAGCGTGCGCTGCGAAGTCCACCCATGATCGACCGTCTGGACGAGGAGGTAGATGCCGAGCATCATCGCGCCAACGGTCAGCAGCGAGCCGAACACGTCGATGCGGTCCCGGCGCGCCGGCTGGGTGTCGGCCAGGATGCGCTGGGCGGCGAGCACCGTGATGATCCCGATCGGCAGGTTGATCAGGAATACCCACCGCCAGCCGAACAAATCGGTGAGTACGGCGCCGAGCACAAGCCCGAGCGCGCCGCCCGCGGAGGCGACGAACGCGTAGAACGCCAGCGCCTTCACCTGGTCCTGCGGTTTCGTGAACATGTCGACGATCATTGCCAGGATGATCGATGTGGCGAACGCACCGCCGGCGCCCTGGACGAACCGGGCCGCGATCAGCATCCATTCGGTGACGGCCAGCCCGCAGGCGCACGAGGCGAGGGTGAAGGTGACCAGACCACCGACGAAGACGCGCTTCACGCCGATCCGGTTTCCGAGCCGGCCGCCGAACAGGAGCAGCCCGCCGAACGGGATGAGGAAGGCGTTCACCACCCACGCGAGATCCTGTTGCGGCATGTCGAGACTTGTCTTGATCGAGGGCAATGCGATGTTGACCACGGAGGTGTCGACAAGGACGACGAGGACACCGACGCAGACCACGAGCAGCGACAGCTGACGTCGACGCAGGGTCAGCGGTGGTACGGCCGGCTGTTCCCGGGCAACGACGGTCTCGCCGAGAGATCCGTAGGAGTCGCCCCTCGGCGCATGACGGGCTGAGGTCATGTTGGATCAGCCCCGACGGTGACCGGCTCGCGCGTCGCCGCGGCCCGATCGATCGTCACCGCGTCGTCCATCGCGACGGTCGGCCTCTCGCCTTCCGTCGACACAACCGATGGCGTCACGGTCGCGCCCGTAACCGGTTCGGACACCGCCGTGTCGCGCACGGCCGGGTGGGTGTCGAGCAGCGGCGGCAGCCCCTCGGCGTGCAGCCGGCCTGCGTGGATCACCAGGCGGCGCCAGTCCGACGGGTTGAGCGGCACGAGCGAGTGCCGGTGCCGGCGGGTGGCATCGATCGTGGTGGCTCGCGCAGAGCTGTCCCGACCGGTCTTGGCCTCGATGTCGGCGATTCGCTCGGCGCCGAAGTTGATCGGCACTGCCTGGCTGAACTCCTGTGCGCTGACCTGCAGCCACCCCTCGGTGTCCTCCTTGATGTCGTGAGCCAGCTGCGTGATCGCATCGGCAGCGCTGGCGCCGGCGTCGCGCGATTGCCAATAGCGCAGGACCCGTGAGGCGTGGCCGACCATGCCGGTGATCGCGCCGCCACTGGTGAGGAAGTGGCCGTTACCGAAGGAGTCACCCGCGACGACGCCGTTCGCGGCGACCTGTGCATCGGCGCCGACGCGCTCGATCAGGCTGAACAGCTTCGGACCGTACGGCATCTGGACTTCCTCGAGCTGCGCGACCGGCATCTCCGTGATCAGCGAGACCTGCTCGAGGTAGAACTCGCGCAGCAGGTGCTGGTACGCCCCCAGGTACTCCTTGGACTTGCGGCTCGTGCCGGGGGTGACGAGCCCGGCGAGGATCGGGTCGAACGTCTTGAAGTCCGGTACCTGCACGAGGATCCAGCCCACCTCGGGGTCGTCCTCGTGGCCCACCGCGATCTGGCGCACCCAGTATTCGTTACCGGCCTTGTCGAATTCCGACGCGATACGCCGGCGTAGCCGACCATCGACGTTGATCTCGACGAGCCCGGCCAGATAGTCGGCTTGGGCTACCACCGGGCCGCGACCGTCATGGTGATCGACTTCGACGTCTTCCTGTTGGAAGCCGAGCCGCTCGGCGTCGTCGCTCTGGAAGCCTTCGGCGATCATGAACAACTCGGGCACGCCGATGTCGATGACCTCGGTGCCCGGGATGCGGGTGCGGTAGAACTTGCCCCGGTAATCCAGCTCGCGCACCGCCTCGATGCGGATGCCCTTGCGCCCGTCCGGCAGGTCTACGAAACCTTCGTCCTGCTTGAACCACCGCAAGTAGCTGTCGTCTCCCGGGTCGCCGGCCACCACACGATGCGTCAGGAACAGGCGCACCCTCGGCTCGACGCCCGCCGCGAGATCCATCTCCTCGATCATCTCGAGGTAGCGGCGCAGCATGACCAGGACTTCGGAAGCGCCGGCCTGGAACGTCGACGGGCCGTCGAGAACCTCGGCGACCGGCCGACCGATCTTGTTCGGGTCATGCCGGGTAGGTGGTTCGGGCGAGTTGACGATGGTGACTATGCGCTGCGGTTTGCGGTCCGCCCAGCGATCGTCGATGAATTCGACGTGGTGGACGAGACCGCCGATCCGGTGGTCGTCGCCGTCGAACGAGCTCAGAAATCCGGTGATCACCTCGTCGGTATAGATGCCGCCGGCCTCGGTACCTGGTTCGTAGAAACACTCCCGCAGCTTGTAGAGGCGGCCGTCGCCTCGGCGCGGAACACGGTCCTCGCCCCAGTGTTCGAGCATGAGTTCGTCGATGAGGCCCAGGTGGTGGTAGAAATCCTCGCGGATGTTCCAGTGCACACCCAATGCCGGATCGCCGCGCAGTTCTACGCCGACCGCACGACGACCCATTGCGACGGACCAGATCATTGCCATCATGTTGGTGCCGCCGAGACCGATGCCGACGAAGTCGGCGTCCGTGACGCCGTCGAGGTTGTCCGCGTAGCGCAGGCCCGCTGCAGTAGTGGGATCCAGGTGATCGGCGATCGCGGCGACGTCGCCGCCGCGGCGGCGCAGTCGGCGCCGGGCACCGGCGAGCAAGGAGCGGGAACGAGAGGTGTGGAATGCCATTTTTTTGCGTCCTTGTCTTGTGGGTGAACTCTGACAAGGCGGCTTCCACTCAGCGCTGAGGCTGCATACGTTGAGCGTTTCAGCGCGAACGCCACCGGGCGCCGGCCAGCGGTCGTGACCGGTGTGCACGATGGCGAATACGCTTGTGGAGCTGGCTCATCGCCTTCGGCCTGCACCCCCCGGAAGCCGAGTGACGCGGCCCAAACTCGATGGCCGACACGACGCGAGCGCCCGTTGTGTCGTGTTCGAGCGTACCGACGCCGAATGCGATCGGGCAGTCCCGAAAGGGTCAACCGGTGGCCCGATCGGGTACATCCGAGTCCGGATCATGTCGATCCCGGCTACGACTTTCCTAGCATGACGGCATGTCTGCCGTGCCCATCCATGCGGTGGGATGCGACGGGGAGTTCGCACCGCTGGAGCATCCGACGGCCGAGGCGATCCGGTCACCGCTTCGAGCCGAAGCCCCGCAGTTGCAACGGCTGCGCGAGGACGTGGGCTATCTGCTCGCCCGCATCCGCGAACAGTCCTCGAGCGTCCCGGCGCAACGGGCGCGCGTCGAGGCCGAGCTGCGGTGGTGGCGCGACGCAGCACGTCACCCGCTGCTCGAATGCGTGCAACGCAGTTTCGCGTTACGCCAGTTGTGCCTGCGTCTCGCCGACAGTGACGGTTCATGGCGCAACGCGATCTCGTACATCGGCGACACCGATCCCCGCGACGAGGCGGTCTGCACGTATGACTACGACCGCGCGGAGATCCGCTTCCCGGTGACGTCCGCGCTCACCTCCCCGTACGCGTGGACGGCCGCGATGCGGCCCGAGATCTCGACCTGGTATGCACGCACCGGCATGTCGGCGATCACCGCGTGGCTGATCGCCGCGTCGCGGATCGCGTCTGACTCCGGCCGACCGTGCACGGTACTCACGAATCGCCTCTATCACGAGACGGCGATCTTGTTCGAGCTCGCCGAGCTGCGCTGGGTGGATATCCGGACCTTCGACGACTGCACGGCGATCGCGGCCGCCGCGAAGTCGATCAAGACTCCGATGGTGGTATTTCTGGACTCGAGCCGCCCGGACGGCGACGCCGACTCGGTGCGCCGCATCCTGCGAGACGTCGACCCCGACCGTGTCGGCTGCACGGTGTGGGACAACACGTGCGCGCCGGCCGATGAGCATCCCTTCGTCGACGGCATCGACCTTGCCACGATGCGGACCTCGCTGCTGCTGCTGCGCAGCCACGCCAAGCTGGACCAGCTCGGCCTGGAGTTCTGTGCGCTGGGTTCGCTCACCCTTCTGAACGGGCCGCGGCCGTCGCACCGGACGCGCGCGATGCTCGACGGTCTTGCGAACTACCTGCCGGACGCGCTGGCCGTGTCGGGCGGGTGTGCGTCACCACCTACGCTGCGGCTGCTTGCTGCGCTCGGGCTGCCGGAGCCGACGCTGGTGGCGCGCGGGAACCGGGTGCTGCGTTCGGCAAACACGCTCGCCGGCCAACTGCTGCGCCGGGTGCTCGAACCGAGCGGGCGTTATCTCATCGAGGAGAACCAGCACCGTTGCTTCGTGGAGATCCACGTGCTCGACCTTCCGGGCCCGCCCAACCTCGGTGCGCCTGAGGTGTGGGTGCCGTGGGACGCGTTCGACGGGGTGCTGACCACGGTCGAGCGGCAGGCCGCGGCGCTGCAGATCCCGATCTGGAAGTCGGCGAGCTTCGGTTTCCACTACACCGGGCTGAGCTGGTACCCGGCCGAGGACGGCCCATTCCCGCACGGTCACGCGCACACCGTGCTGCGGCTGTGCGTGGGGATGCACGACCCGCAGGTCGTGGCACAGGTCGTCGAGATCGTGTCGGCGAACCTGCTGGCCCGCGTCGACTGGACGCCGGGCGGATGACCGGTTCGCGGCGGAGCGTCCTGCTGCCTGAAGGCGTGCCCGAGCGCCGACGCGACGTGCTCGATGCCGCCGCGCGGCAGCATCGCCTCGGGTTGATCGGCGACCTCGACGCGCTGGAGGCCCGTTACGCGGTGGCCATGACGGCAGCAGCAGACCACGACATCGAGCTGCTCTGCGCGGTGAAGGCGTCGACGCGTCCCGAGGTGCTCGGGCTCGCCGTCGCACACGGCCTCGGACTGGACATCGCCAACGCCCGCGAGTTCGCACACGCCCAAGCGGCGGCCGTCGACGGGCCGGTCACACTGAGTCTGACCTCGCCGGCCCTGCCGACGCGTGAGCGCGCCGATCTGTTCGCCGCGTTCCGGGACGGGCAGATCACCCGCTGGCACTGCGATTCGCTGGCGCAGCTGGTCGAGCTGACGCGCGCGTGTCCAGGTACGGAGGTCGGCGTCCGGGTCAATCTCGACGGTCTCGACATCCCCGACGGAATGCCGCTGTGGCAGCCGAGCCGCTTCGGCATCGGGCTGCACGAGCTCGGCGAGGCGAAGCAGATCGCGGCGGGAAACGGTTGCCGACTGGCCTGGCTGCACACCCACAACGCGTCGGAGGTGAACGACACCGCGAGTTTTGCCTTCGCGGCGCGGGAGTTGGTCGCGGCGGCCGTCGCGCACGGACTCGACCTGCAGTCGATCGACGTCGGCGGGGGAGTGCTCAGCCCGCCGACCCGAGACGCTCTCGGCGAGCTGTTCGCGGCGGTCCGCGAGGCAGCCGGGCCGGATGTCGGCGTGGTGCTGGAGCCGGGCCGGTTCTGGCTGACCGACTGCATCAGCCTCGTCACGCAGGTGCTCGAACTCAAGCACACCGAAAAGCACGGCTACCTCGTGCTGGACATGGGGACGATGAACCACCTCCAGTGGGCGGACTACCTGCGCATACCGGTGCTGCGTCGGCTGGCATCGAGCACGGGTGGCCCCGATCGGCTCTGGCGCCTGTGCGGGCGCAGCTGCTTCGAGGAGGACTGGCTCGACGAGCAGGAGGTCGTGCCGGTCGCCGACGACGGCGTGCTGCCCGAGCCCGGCGACTATTTCGTGCTCGGCAACATCACCGGCTATTCCGTCGAGCTGGCGTGCGACTTCAACGGTCTCGACCGCGCCCCCCTGGATTTCGTGCGGCCCTGACGTCGGCAGGCTTACTGCAGTTCGTCGGCGTACGCGCGCACCTTCGCCACTGCGGCCACCATGTCGGCCATGTCCGAGACGTCGCCGAGCAGGGCCTGATGATGGAAAATCAAGGTCGTGTCGCGATAGGTCTCCGCACCGGGGTATTCGCGCCCCAGCGCGCGCTCACGACCCTCGTCCGTCCAGATCGCGGCGAAGCGACGCTTGGTGTGCGGGTGCAGCATGACGCTGCGGTGCAGCGGCAGATCCGGTGGCCACAGGCTCATCCTCAGCTCCGCCGATACCGCGTCGGCCACCCGTTCGACCGATGCGCTGCCGAACGTGCCCGGTCGGAACCGGATGCCGTACTCGTACACCGAACGCAGCGTCGCCGCCTCAGGCAGAGGGATCGGCCCGAAGTCGCCCAGTTCGGCCAGCCCGGCTTCCAGTTCGGCGGACATCTTCGCCCGGTGCGCGTGCTGGACATCCAGGCGCTGCAGCTGATCGAGCAGCAGTCCCGCGGAGAGCTCGGACATGCAGTAGTTGCCGCCCATCACCTCGCCGGTCTCGATAAGCTCGAGGTCGCCGTCCGACATGTCGCCCTCGACGTAGAGACGCGAATCGCAGCGCAGCTGCTGGGCCCGTCGGTACAACTGCGGATCCGACGTGATCACCGCGCCGCCTTCGCCGGACGCGAGCACCTTGCCGACCTGGAAGCTGAAGGCACCGAGGTCGCCGAACGTGCCCACCTTGCGGCCACGCCACTCGGCGCCGTGCGCCTGCGCGCAGTCCTCGATCAGCGAGATCCCGGCCTCGTCGACGACGTCGCGGATCGCGTCGAGGTCGGCCACCGTGCAGGCCAGGTGGACGACGATCACGGCGCGGGTTCGCGGCGAGAGTGCGGCGCGGATGTGCTCTGCGGTGATGCAGCCGGTCTCGGGGTCGCCGTCGACCACGACCGGAAGTGCGCCGACACGCAGGACAGCGGTGACCGGCGCAACCCACGTCATGACCGGGACGATCACTTCGTCGCCCGGGCCGATGTCGAGCGCTTCGAGCGAGACAAGCAGCGCGCTGGAGCCGTGGTCGACGCTGACCGCGTAGGGAACGCCGTTGTAGCGGGCGAACTGCGCGGCGAACTGCCGCTCCCGCGACGGGTGCCCGGACGTGGGCCAGCTGACCGCCCAGCGGCGCGAGCGCAGGACGTCGAGAACGCTGTCCTCCGTGTCCTCGTCGTACTGGGGCCAGCGCGGCCAGGGCCGCATGTCGCGGACGGGTTCGGCGCCGTGCAGGGCGAGTTGACTCATCGGGGTTCTCCGCTCGTTGGATCGACCGGCTTGCGCAGCACCATGAGCACGTCGCGCGGACCGAGCCGGGTGGGGCGTCCGCGTCGTCGTGTCAGTTCGTCGGACAGCGCCACCGGATCGGTCGCCCGATGCAGGGCGACGTCGTAGGTGGGCGGCACGATCGGGTAATCGACGACCTCGCAGGCCGCGACGTGGACCCACTGCAGCCCGCTGCCGAGAGCGGCGTGCACGTAGTCCTCGAAGAACAGCCGGTTGATCGTCGTGCTCTCGTGCACGTGCCAGACGAGCAGATCGGCGAGTTCGTGCGGCAGGCCCGAGCCCAGCAGCGCCCGCAGTTGCTCGGGCTCGTAGGCGAGGTGCGCCCACGGGGGAAGCAACGTGTCTTCCCAGAACGTCAGCGGTCGGCCTGCATGGGAGACGTACTCGAGCTGATGTCCGTCGGCGGCGCTCCAGATAGGGCCGAAATGGGCGTAGAGCGTGCCACCGGGACGCAGCACGCGCCGCACCTGCGCCAGAGATGCCGCGACGTCGATGAACTGGAACGCGTTGCACGAGAAGACGGCATCGACACTGGCGTCGGGCAGCGGCATCTCCTCGGCCCGGGCGGCGATCACCGTGCGTATCCCGGCGGGGTCAATGCCATCCGGCCGGTTCGGGTCGATCGAGTACCAGCGTTGCACGCTGTGGCGCGCCATCACGTCCGGTGGGAAGCTGCCGCCGATCTCGGCGACCACCGCCCCGTCGAGATCGACCCGGGCGGCGAAGTCGGTGAATACGCCGATCTCGTCCACGGCGAGATCGGTGTCGGCGAGCGTCATCACTCGATCACCCAGGGTCGTGCCGGCCCGGCGATCCGGTTCCAGGTGTTGATGATCGCGATGGTCCACACCAGCTCGGCCAGCTCGACGTCGGTGAATTCGACGGAGACGCGGGACCACAACTCGTCCGTGACCCGCCCCTCGCTCATCAGCGTTATCGCCTCGGTGAGCTCGAGGGCAGCGCATTCACGCGAGGTGAACAACGGCGATTCGCGCCAAGCCGGCAGCATGAGCAACTGACGGACCGGGACGCCGTTCTCGGCCGCCTCGGCGCTGTGCGCGTCCGTGCAGAACGCGCAGCCGTTCAGCTGCGAGGCGCGGGTGCGGATCAGCTCGCACAGCCCCGGATCGAGGCTGATCTTCTCGGCAGCGGTGTCGACAGCATCCATGCGCTTCGCGACGTGCGGCACGAGCTGGTCAACGGCGAGACGGGTCGGTACGGCCCGGACCGTCGTCGTCGATGTGGTGGTCATTGCGCTCCTGTGCTCGGAAAGCTGTGCTCAGCCTGCGCGGTGGAATAACCCAAACCTGATCGGCAGAGATTCGGTATCGAGATCGTACGTGCGCCGATTACGACAACCAGGGGTGTTATCCGGACTTTGCCCGATCGGGTCGAACGGCGCCCGATCGGGTCGAATTGCAGCTCACGAGGTCGAAGAATTGCGCAATGGCAGTGGCGAGTAACCGCGGCTCCTCCATCGCGGGGAAATGCCCGCCGCGTGGTTGCACTGTCCAGGTCGTGATGTCGTACAAGCGCTGGGCCCACTCGCGCGGTATCGTGCCGGCGTCGACGAACTCGTGTCCGAACAACGACACCGCGGTCGGCACGCGAACCCGGTCGGATACTGCGATGCTGTCGTACACGTCGCTGTTGTCGGCGAAGTCGAGCAACGACGGTCCGATGCCCCCGGTGACCCACAACAGCGTGAGCGTCGTCAGCAGCATGTCCCGCGGGATTCGCGCGTCGAGATCGCCGTGACTGTCCGACCACGACCGCCACTTCTCGGCGACCCACGCAGCGAGCCCGGCCGGGGAGTCGCTCAGCCCGAAGGCCAGGGTCTGCGGCTTGGTGGACTGGATGGCGTGGTAGCCGCCTTCGGTTGCGTACCAGGCCTTCTCGCGCTCGGCGTAGGCCTGCTCGGCCGGTGACAGCGGGGCACTGCCGGTGCCGAAGCAAGGCGCGAGTTCGAGATCGTTGAGGTGCAGTCCGATCACTGCGTCCGGCTGCTGAAGCGCCAGGAACGTACCGACACCTGAGCCGAAGTCGCCCCCGTGCACCGCGTAGCGCGGATAACCCAGCTGCTGCATCAGCCGGTGCCACAGCGTGGCGGTGTCGCGCATCGTGTGCGGCTGTCGCGGACGCGTCGACCAGCAATAGCCCGGCAATGACGGTACGACGACATCGAAGGCCGGCCCGTCGATGCCGTAGGCGCCCGGGTCGGTGAGCAGGTCCACGAGCGGCAGGAACTCCGCGAACGTGCTGGGCCAGCCGTGGGTCAGGACCAGCGGGATGGCGTCGCCGACCGGCGCGCGGCAGTGCACAAAATGGATCACAACGTCGTCGAGCGCGACCCGAAAGTGCGAGTAGGAGTTGAGCCGGCGCTCGACCGCGCGCCAGTCGTAGTCGTCGGCCCAGTACTCGACGAGCCCGCGTAGGTAGACGTCGTCGGTGCCGAGAGTCCAGCCAGGGCGGGGCGACGGGTTCGGCCACCGCGTCCGGCGCAGGCGCTCGCGCAGGTCGGCGAGGTCGCCGTCGGGCACGGCGACCCGCATCGGCTTGATCGTCATTGGACAACCGTCCTGGTCAGATGTCGCACCAGGTCGGCGCCGGACCTGCTGTCGGTCGAGACGGGCTCGCCGCCCACTTGTTCGGCATGCGCACGCACGAGCGGCAGAACGTCCTGCCACGACTGGGACGCGAAGTGCCGCATGCCTGCCTCCTTCGCCGGCCAGTGGTCGTCGATGCCGACGACGAGCCGGTGCCGCCCGGACGCCGCACGGCTCGTCGCTGCGTACGGCAGGTCCTCGTAGTACAGCAGCGGCACGTCGAACGGTTGGTCGTCGGCAGCGAGGCGCACCGCGGTGTGGTCGACGTGCCCTCCGCAGCTGCCGGGCACGTATATCGCGTCCGGTTCTAGGGCAACGACCGCGTCATGCAGCAGGCGGCCGGCCGCCTGAACGATCTCAGGCTCGGGTGTGGCGCCCAACTCCGAATCGTCGTCGAACCCGCGCAGACTGGCGTCGTCCAGTTCGCCGCGTAGCAGCGTGACACCGGTCGCGGCCGCCCAGGCGCGTTCCTCGCGGGCGCGCGCCGCCGACACGCGCTCGACGTCGGCGACCCAATGCCCGGGGGCGTAGCGCGTTCGGGTGAAGAAGGTGAGGGTGTGCACGCCTGCGCCGCCCGTGCGCAGCTGGGCGAGCGTGCCGCCCAGCGACCAGGCGATGTCGTCCGGATGCGGCGAGAGCAGCAGCATCCGGGTCGCTCGCGCACGCAGCGGGGTACCCCCGTCCGGCCGGACGGGTGACGGCGGCCGGGCGCTAGTGAGACCATCCGCTCGGCTCATGAGCAAGCCGACGGTTCGACGGGACGCGGTGGAGGAGCGGTATGGCAGCGACACATCAGCCCGCGACAGAGCGGGTGATCTCGCTGCCGGAGCGGGACTTCCTCGCCGAGTGGATCTACGACAACCCCGGGCTTGCCGATCGCCGCGAGCTGTTCACGCGCTGGTTCGCCGACCCGACGCCGCGCGAGGACATCGCCGAGCAGCGTGGTGTGCCGCTCGGCGTGCTGCTGCGCTCGTTCAACGACACCGCGCCGCTGCAGCCTCCGTTGCCGTTCAGCTACCGGCGGATCGGCTTCGAGGTGGTCGCGATGGCCGGCGTGTGTGACGACGTGGCCGACGGCCGGTTCCCGATGTTCGGCGAGCCGATCACGCTTCGCTGTTACATGCGCGCGCCGGCGCCACTGCCGCAGCGGATGTTCGAGGCAGCTGACTGGAACTACATGGACGCCGGCCGGCCGGGCTTCGTCGGCTATGCCTACGGGGTGCGCCACGGCTCGGCCGTGTACCTCGCCGGCCTGCAAAGCGACCTGGGTGCCCGCTACACGTATCTGTTCCAGGGCCGCGACGACAGCAGCGAGGTGCGCCGAGGTGACGACGTGTTGGAGCTGCCTGCGGCGCAGCGCCACGAGCCGGTCGAATTGGTGCGGGTACTGCGCCGCACCTTCCAGCGCACCTGGATCGAGATCCTGCTCGGCGCCGTACTGACCTGGTCGGCCGGTGCGGACGGGCTGCGCGAGATCGGGCTGCTGCAGTTCCCGATGACCGCCGAGGAGAACGCGCCGGGCACCGTGGTGCATCGCGTGTACCGCGCACTGGCAGACAAGCTCGCGAGCGTGCCGATGACCGTTCAGGTCGGTGCCGAACGGCACGAGTATGCGATGACGACGACGGCGGCGGTGCGTGCGCATCTGGGGACCGCGTTCAGCGTTGGGACGTGAGCAGCGGCTGCGGCGCCGGCCGATCCGTCGTCAGTTCGATCAACGGGTCGCGCACGCCGTAGTCAGTGGCCAACAGCCGGTGGGCGGTGCGCAGCGCGACGGCCTGGATCGTCAACGTAGGGCTGGCTCCGCTCGGAAACGGCAGCACCGCGCCGTCGGCCACCAGGACGTTGTCCGCGTCGTGAAGCCGGCCGTCGGGGTCGGTGACGCTCGTCGCCGGATCGGTGCCCATTCGACAGGTCCCGTGCAGGTGGCTGCTGCCCAGCGCCCAGCCCGACGGCTCGCGGGCGATCACGGCACACCCCGCCGCTCGGAGCAGCGCCTCGCCCTGCTGCAGCATGAACTCCAGCCGGGCGAGATCACGCGGGTGGGCCTGGTAGTCCAGGACGACGTCCGCCACGCCGTGGGCATCCGTGCCGAGCCCGATGCGGACCCGGTTCGCCAGCTGCGGCTCGTCAGGGACGAGCGCTTCGATGCGAACCAGCCGCTCATTGCCGCGTACCCGAAACGGGCGCTCGGGCCGGGCCTCATACAGGATGCCGCCGAGCCCGCCCGGGGCCGGCCGATGCCGATATAGGTCGGCCACGGCGCAGGTCGAGAACGGGCCACGCCCGAGCACCCTGCCCTGCGACAGCGCGGCGTCGCCGCCGTAGTGGTAGCCGACGAGGTATTCGCTGAGCTTGAAACACAAGCCGCGTCCGACGAGGTCGTGGGTGTTGCCGAGACCACCGGGGTACCGATCGCCGGTCGAGCGCAGCAGCAGCGCCGCACTCTGCACCGCGTTCGCGGCGACGACGAAGGTTCGCGCCCGGACCTGCACCCGCCGACCGGTCGACATCTGCACGCACTCGAGCGAACGCACGGTGCGGCCGTCGGAGACGAGCCGCACCGCCTTGTGCCCGGGGAGCAGGTCGGCACCGTTGTCGAGGGCGGGCCGCAAGAACCGGGTGACTGCGTCGCCCTTAGCACCGACCAGGCAGGGACGGCAGATGCACGGGGCGTCGGCGGCGCAGCCCCGGCTGCCGCGGTACGGGCGGCTGTTGACGGCGAGCGGGGTGGGAAACGGGGTCCAGCCCATCGCGCGGGCTCCGTCGGCGAGGACCTCCGCCTCGGCCGATCGCGGCACCGCGGGCAACGGATACGGCGCGCCGCGCGGCGGGAGCGTGGGATCGCTGTCGGCGCTGCCCGAGACGCCGATGTGATCCTCGATCGCGCGGTAGTAGAGGTCCAGCTCGTCCGGACCCCACGGAAATGCGAGCGGGAGTTCGGCGCGGCCGAGGGCGAGCTCGGCGTCGAAGTCGATCGGCCGGTAGCGGAAGAACGCACCGCCGAAGAAGACCGTGCCGCCTCCGACGTTGCACGTCGTCCAGGGATACCCGATCTTGCCCCACGTGCCGTTCTCCTGCCGCGCCCAGGCCGGCTCGGCCGCAGCGAGCAGGTCGTCGTAGGTGGTGTCCGCGTCCACCGGCAGGCCCTGCTCGACGACCACGACGCGCAGTCCGGCTCGGGCGCACAGCCACGCCGTCGTCGCACCCGATGCGCCGCTCCCGATGATGCAGACGTCCCACTCGTCGTCGACGTCGGCGCGCGCCTCGACCATTACCCGGCGGCCCGCGCAGTGCGGATCACGAATGGTGTCGTGTCGGCGAGCATCTCGAGCACGTCGCGAAGCTCGCCGAGCGCGACTGGCACGAGCGGCATGTCGGGCTCGCCGGCGGGTCGACCGAGCTCGCGTAACAGCACGAAGGGCACCTCGTGCGGGCCGTGCGGGACGTAGCCGCGCTTGTTGTCCCGGCGGACGAGGTCGATCACGGCTTCGATGCAGATGTGCCTCGGCAGCCGGGTGGGCGCGCCGAGCGCGCCAACGATCTCCTCGTGCAGGTTCACCTGGTCCTTGGTCAACCAGCCGCGCCGGTTGGACAGATGCGCTGCCACGACCATCCCGAACGCGATGGCCTCGCCGTGCGAGAGACGTGCGTCGGCGGCCCGATCGTCGGACAATTCGACGGCGTGCCCCACTGTGTGGCCGTACTCGAGTGCGAGACCGGCGCGTTGCTCGCGGGTGTCACCGATCGTCACTCGGGTCTTGGCGCGGACGCTGACATCCAGCAGCCACAGCAGCTCGGCCGGTCCGCCCAGGTCACCGCGTAGGACGATCTCGCGCAGCTCGCCGAGCAGTTCGGGCTCGATTGCCAGGCAGTTCTTGGCGGCCTCGCACAGACCCGAGCGCAGTTCGCGGTCGGGCAGCGTGGTCAGCAGCCGGACGTCGGCGAGCACGGCGTGGGGCGCGTGATAGGTGCCGAAGTGGTTCTTGCCGCGGCTGGAGTTGATCGCCTGCTTGATGGACAGCACGGAATCCATCGCGGCCGTCGTGGTGGTCGGGATATGCACCAGACGGACGCCGCGAAACAGCATCGCCGCCATTAGGCCGGCCAGGTTGCCGGGGGCACCGCCGCCGAAGGCGAGCACCACCGAGCGACGGGTCGCCCCGGCTTCCAGCATCGTCTCGAGGTTGCGGCCGAGTACGCCGAACCGCTTGATCGTTTCACCGGCGGGCTGGCTGAGCACGGTGACCGGTGCCAGCTTGGACAGGCCGGGCAACAACCGCGGACCGTGCACGCTGAGCACGGTGTCGTCGGTGACGACGAAGAACTGATCGGCGTGCATCGCCGCGAGCTCGGCGAAGATCTCCGGCAGGCACTCGTTGCCGTAGTGGTACGGGTACTGCGCAGATCCAATCGTGATGAGCCGTGCCCTCCAGGACAGGTCGGACCGCGTGCGCGATTCGCGGCCGTCCTGCAGGTGGCCCTCGGCGAGGGCGGCCCGGCGCCGTGGGAGCGCGGAAATGGTGGTCACGGTGTCAACCGCACGCGTGATCGAGGACCGTCGCGCCGGTGCGGTCGCGCTCAGCCACCTTGGCGACGGTGTCGTCGATGCGTTCCAGAACCTCGGGCTCATCGTGCAGGGAGCCGCCGAACGCCTCGAGCGCGAACTGCAGCTTGCGAGCCTGGGGGAGTGCGCCTCCCCGAATCGCCACCGATTTCTTCACCTGGCGTGCGCCCTGCTCCAGCGCATCGAGCGCATGCTGCACCTCGGCCTCGCCGTACGCGGCGGTGACCATGTGCGTCCCGCTGTCCTCGAAATAGGCGCCATAGTCGTAGGCGGCGCGGTAGATCTCCCAGGACAGCTGCTCGGACTCCACGACGGTGTCGAACATCATCGGCGGCCCGGCCAGATGCGCGGGGATGCCGACCTGCCCGAGCACCTCGCGCATGCCGTCCCGGAGCAGCCGCCCCATCCGCTCGCAGTGCTCGTGCACCGAGCCGTCCTCGATCACGTCGAGCACGGCGAGGGCGGCGGCCATCGGCGGCACCTCGCGGGTGTACGTACCCGCGATGCCGGCCCTGTCGTAGGAGTCGATGATGTCGCGGCGGCCGAGCACGGAGGAGATTGCGTGCCCGTTGCCGAGACCCTTGCTCACCGTGATCATGTCGGCGCGAACGCCGCCGGTGCCGTTGAGGCCGCGGACCCCCCACCGCAGGGCGGTGATCACCTCGTCGATGATGTACAGGACCCCGTGGCGGGCGCAGAGGTCCGACAGTCGCTGGTAGTACGCCTCGTCGAACCAGGCCGGTTCCGGCGTGACGAAGACACCGGCGATGTCGTCGGAGAACTCCTCCAGAAGGCGGGCCAGCGCCGTCTCGTTGTAGCCGAAGTTGACTACCCGGGTGCGCGGCTCGAAGCCCATGTTGAGGTACGTCAGCTGCCAGTCGTGCCAGCCGTGATAGCCGGAGGTCAGGATGAGGTCGCGGCCGGTGGCGGCACGCGCGAGCCTGATCGCGGTCGTAGTGGCCTCGGAGCCGGTCTTGCAGAAGACGGCCTTCTCGCCGGCCGGGTAGCGCTCGCACAGCCGCTCGGCGAGCTCGATGCGCTGCGGGGTCAGCGTGCTCGCGAAGACGGCACCGTGCTCACGCACACATCGGGACACCGCCTCGACAACCTTCGGGTGCTGGTTGCCCAGCAGCAGCGACCCGCTCGCGGCCGTGACATCGAGGATCCGCTTGCCCTCCACGTCAGTCATCCACGAACCCGTCGCGCTGACGAAGACGGACGGGAAACGGGTGCCGATGTCGTAGTCTTCCGCGGCAGTCACCCGCCGGGCGCGGTCGATCATTTCCAGGTTGCCCTGCACAGTGATTGTCATCGTCTTGACAGTCCTTCCAAGTCGGTCAGCGCACACAGTTAGGCATGAAGATATGTCGCCCGCAACCAGGTGAAACCACTATTTGCGCTTTCGTTCCGAGCTTTGCCCGATAGCGCACAGTCGCGGACCTGCCCTAAAGCGCAACAATGTTGTCGGCCGCGATGGGATCATCGTTATCGGTGGTTTCCCATTCGCCACTCGTCCCCGCCGACCTGCTGCAGAAACGTCTTCAATGACTGAGAATCTGACCGATCCGGTGCCCATCTGGGACCGCTTCGCGCCGCACGAGCGGCTGGCGATTAACTTCACGCTCACCTGCAATCTCTCGTGCGCGCACTGCATCGTCGAGTCAAGTCCGCATCGCAAGGAGCGGTTGTCCAGCGAGGAAGTGATCGCCGCGCTACGGGCCGGCGCCGCGCAGGGAAAGAAGCACGTGACTTTCAGCGGTGGCGAGGTCTTCCTCTTCCCCGACGAGGTGTGTGGCCTTATCGCGGCGGCGCGCAGTCTGGGATTCGTCGTCGATGTGGAGACCAACGCCTATTGGGCGCGTACCCCGGATATCGCGATCGCGCGGCTGGCACCGTTCGTCGCGGCCGGCATCTCGGGTATGGCGTTGAGCGCCGACGCCTACCATGTCGAGCGGTTTCCGGTGCAGCGCACGATCCAAGCTGCGCGCACCGGCCGGGAGATGGGTCTGTTAACGGAGATCAACTTCTGCCCGTCGCCGGACGCAAAGGTGGACGCCGAGATCGTCGCCGCGTTGCGCGCGGCTGGCGAGCCATTCCTGCGCAACGAATTGCTCGACCGGGGCCGCGGTCGCGACCTCGTCCAGATCCGGGTCGGGCATCGGGTCGAGGACTTGCCCGAATGCGACAGCCTGACCACCACGGTGCACGCCACGGGTGATGTCTACGCGTGCTGCGAGCTCGACATCAGCACGGACGCGATGAAGCGCACGCCGGTCTGGCTCGGCTCGATCCGCACCACGACGCCCGAGTGTGAGATGAGCGAGCGGGAACGTATCGTGCGCGGCTTCTATGACCCGTCATCGCCGATCTACTTCCGCGCGATGGTGGCCGGCAACCCGCTCTTCGCCGATGCCGCGCGCGGGCGGTACACGACCATCTGCGACTTTTGCATGCGCACCCTCAACGACTCCGAACGGGTTGCCGAACTCGCGCGGATTCTCGCCGAGCACGACTCCTGCGCCGCCCCGGACGGTGCGCGATGACGCGGCGCCGAAATCGCACGGGCATGCATGTGCTGCGACTCACCCCGCACTTCTACTGGCCGCAACTCGCCGACAGCCAATGGCCGGTGAAGTTCGATGCGATCGGGGGCATGCAGTCGCAGATCTACCGGTTGACCACGGCATTGGACCAGGCCGGGGTGGGCCAGACCGTACTGACCCTACGCATTCCCGGCGCCCCTCGGACCTGGCAGCTCTCTCCGAACTCGGAGGTCCGGGGCGTGCGGATCCCGATCCTGCCGATGCGCTCGCGGATCCGCGGCATGGTCGACCTCAACCTCTCGTGGGCGCTCGGCGTGGCGGCCCGCCTCGTGCGCGGCTGGCGGCGCCCCGACATCCTGCACGTGCACTGCAGCGGGGTGATCATCCCGCCGCTCACCGGTTGGATCCTCACCCGGCTGCTGCGCGTGCCGCTGGTGTTGACGCTGCACTGCTCGATCATCGTCACCTACCACCCGATGAACGCCCTCGACCGGGGCCTGCAGCCGATCGCACGCTGGGTGGAGCGACGCGCGATGAAGGCCGCCGCGCGCATCGTTACCCTCACGCCGCGCAGCGTCCCCGGGTTGTGCGCGGCTTCGGGTCTTGGCGCGGACCGGTTCGCCGTGCTGCCCGACACCATAGACGCGGACGCCTTCTGCGCGAATGCGACGCCGGAGCGGGTGGCTGCGCTGCGCGAGCGGTACGACATCGCCACGGAACGCGCCGTGGTGGGATACGTCGGCCGGATCGCCCGCGAGAAGGGATGGCCGATCATCCTCGACATCGCCGAGGAACTGCGCGACGAGCCGGTCGACTGGGTGGTGTGCGGTGACGGCAACGAGCGCGATCTGTTCGAGCGTGATCTCGTCGCCCGCGGGTTGACCGAGCGGTTCACGGTCACCGGCTACGTGCCGAACGAGGATGTCGCGGCGCTGATGGGCACGATGGACCTGCTGCTCATGTCCTCACTACACGAGGAATTCGGCAGCGTGATGCTCGAGGCGATGGCGACCAAGGTGCCGATCGTCGCGCTGGACGTCGGTGGGGTGGCCAGCGTGCTGGACCACGGCGAGCTGGGCTGGCTCGTGTCGGAACGGACGGCTGGTGCATTCGCCGAGGCAATCCGCAAGGCGCTGGCCGATCCCGAATGGCGAGAGCGGACCGCCGCCCGGGCTGCGATCGCCGTGCGCGCCCGCTACGACCTCAGCGCGGTCGCGGCGGCGACGGCGACGCTGTACGAGAGCGTGTGCTGATCCGGCGGCGTGCCGCCGGATCAGGTTGCGGGTTTCCGCAGGCGCAACCACAGCCCGGCTCACGCGGCCGGGCTGAACACCGTTCGCAGCGGAGCGACGCCGCGCTCGGCGAGCACGTCACGGTAGTCGGACAACGGGAGAATCTCGCTCACCAACGGCGCCAGCCGAACCTCACCGCGCACCGCAACCTCGAGCGCGCGGTCGATCTGGTTGTATCCGGAGAGCACGCCACGCACGGTGTACTCGCCGAGCATCACCGTGCTCGGGGCGAATGACGTAGCGGCCGCGCCGGAGTACCCGACGAGCACGTACGTGCCGGCCGGGCGGGTGGCGTGCAGCCCGGCTGGGAACACCGCTGCCACCCCGGTCGCGTCGAAAACGATCTCCGGCGGGTCGTCGCGCCACTCGTCGAGCGATGCTCGGCTGGACAGGTCGAGGGACGTGGCCATCTCCCGGCGCGCGGCCGAGGGCTCGACCAGCGACAACTGCGCTGCGCCGGCGTGCCTTACGAGTTGGCCGACGAGCAGCCCAATTGTCCCGGCCCCGATGATTCCTACCTGCGCACCGGCGAGGGCCGGAGCGCGCTCGACGGCGTGCAGGGCGACGCACAGCGGCTCGAGCAGACACGCCTGGGGGCCGGTCAACTGAGCTGGCAGCGCGCGCAGGTTCGCCGCCGGAATCGTGAAGGCGTCCGCAGCGGCGCCCGGGCGGGTGAAGCCGACCTCGTCGAGGTCGGTGCACAGATTCGGTTGCTCGAGCGCGCAGTGCACACAGTGCCGGCAGGGCGTGATCCCTTCGCCCACCACCGCCTGTCCCACGAGTTCGGGGCGACTTGGTGCGGCCAGCACATGGCCGACCCACTCGTGCCCGGGGATGACCGGATAGTGCGCGTCATGCAGGTCGCCGTGCAACAGCTTCAGGTCCGTGCCGCAGACGGCAACGTGGCTGACCTCGACCAGGGCTTCGTCGGGCCGAGGGACGGGACGGGGCACGTCCTCGACTCCATGCCTGCCCCGGCCGCGTACGACCAGCGCACGCATGGAGGTCCTCGCCGGCACGGCTAGGCGTCCGGGTTCGGGCTGTCGACGAGGCTGTGGACGAAAAACGCACGCCCGTGCCAGCCGTAGCGAAGGAACTCGCTGTACTCGTACCGGCCGTCCGTGCGCGCGAAGCACTCGCGCATCGCGCGGCGCATGCCGAAGCGGGGATTGGCCCGATTGCAGTTGTAGTCATCGAGTAGCAGCACCGCGCCGTCGGGTAGCAGCTGCCGCCCGAGCAGGTGGTCGAGCACGTCGACCGAGGACGAGTACAGGTCGCAGTCGAGGTTCGCGATCGCTACCTGGTGGTCGACCGGGTGTGCGGCCAGGCTGTCCGCGAACATGCCCGCTACGACCGACCAGCCCGAGTCGCCGAAGCGTCGGGTGAACTCGGCGCGCAGGAATTCCTCGGTACCGGGCGGGGACGCGTCCTCGTTCTCGCGCCAATAGCCGCTGTCGGCAACCTCGTAGGAAATTGCGTCGACCCGGTTCGTGCTCAACGGGAAACCGGTGAACGAGTCGTACACGTAGAGGTGCCGAGGAAAGATCTTGGCATAGAAGTCCGACTGCGCGTCGAATTCGAGGATCAGGTCGGCCAGCAGCAGCGAGCTGAACCCCTGGTAGCAGCCGAACTCGGCGACTGCGCCCGGAATGTGGCTGCCGTAGGCGTACTCGAACGCATAGCGGAATGCGTCTCCGTAGATCTTGCGAGCCCGATCGTTGTCGTCGTATGTAGCGCTGTCGACGGTCCTGGTGGTCGCGGTCATCTGGCTGCACCTGCCCATGGCTGAATGCCGTACAACTCGGGCTCGACGTCGATGTCCATGTTCAACTCGCAACAGCGATAGCAAATCGGTTGCAAGCCCTGTTGGATCTCGCCGCGCATGCGTCGATATGTTTCGCCGTGGAATACGTCCTGGAGCGTCGAGTCGGCGATCGAGCCCATGACGGTGTCGGAGAACGTGGTGCAGCTGATGACGTCGCCGTTGGGCAGGATCGTCGTCTGCGCCCACAGCTTCGTGCAGGTGTTCTCGCGCACCACTGCCGACCAGTCGCCGGTGAAGAAGTGGCTCTTCTCGGCATTGTTGTAGCGGGTCGGGGCGATGAGCACCTCAACCGAGTCCGACATCGTCTCGGCTTCGTCGAAGAGGCGTTCAAGAAGGGCAGGATCGATGTTGGCATGCTGGTGTTCGTTGCAGTAGCCCGCCCACGACAGGAAGGGACGCCCGGTCGCAGCCTCGAACACGGGCCGCGAACGCTTGCCCTCGTCGCGGGTGAAGAAACTCGCCAAGCCGACGGTGATCTCGGACAGGCCGAGCCGCTCGCTGAGACGGACCATGTCCGGCAGGTAGGTGTAGTTCATGCCCGTGACGGTGAAGTTCAGTGCGATCTTCGGCATGCGTCCGGCGCGGCGCCCGGCCGCCTGCAGCGCCGCAAGTCCCTTCATCGCGCGGGCATACGCATTACGACCACGAATGGGGTCGTTGATCTCGGCAGTTGGCCCGTCGACGGAGACGTACACGTCGTCGATGCCCGCATCGACCAGCGCGTCGGCGTGCCGAGCCAGCAGCGTCGCGTTGGTGCTCATGTCGAGATTGCAGTTGGGCAGCACGGTCTTGGCCAGCCGGACGAGTTCGACGAGATGCGGATGCATGAGCGGCTCGCCGCCCATGATCGTCAGGTAGATTGTGTTAGGGCTTTCACCCTCCGCGGCTTTGAGTTCGGCCAGGATGCTCTTCCACATATCAATGCTGATGTTGTCGCGTTTGACCTCTTCGAGCCAGGTGCTCTCCGCGGCTGAATCGCCGTACATCCAGCACTCTCGGCACGTCAGATTACATGCCCAATTCACGAACACTGTGACGTGTCGCGGCACGGTGAGCGGCGGAGCCGGCACGGAAGTGGTAGTCATCGTTGCTCTCCTGGGGCAGGTGTTCCGTCAAAATTACGCATGATTCCCGGCTCATTCCATAGACCGAAAGGGCACACTCTCGCTATTGCCCTTTCGGGACACGATCGGATCCTGCGGTCGGTCTGGTTGCGCGGACGGAGTGAGAACCCCCGACAGCAGCGTCGTCACGATCGCCATGACGACCGCGGGTGCATACAGCGCGGTGGGCAACAATCCGGAGTCCAGGCCAATATGCAGCAGGGCGAGCTCGGTGCCGCCGCGTGCGCAGGTCAGCCACAGTGTTGTGCGAACCTCGGCCCGCTCGAGCGCGGTCCATCGTGCGAGGCCGAGCACGGCGACAACCCGAACGCCGATTGCGACCGCCGACATCGCCGCCGCGAGCACCAAGCCCACACCGGTGCTCCCGTGCCGGACCGCGGCGAGCCCGGCCGACGCGAAGAAGATGGGGAGCGCGACATTGTTCATGAGTCTGCGGAACCAGCCGGCGCTCACGAACCAGGGCTGCGCGCGGTCTGTGCGCCCGGCGCCGAATACGACACCACCGAGTAAGGCGCCGATCAACGGATCGACTCCGGCAAGCGTGCTCAGGCCGATTCCGCACGCTGCGCAGGAACCCGCTGTCAACAGCACCCCCGTCGCCGAGGTGGCGGTGCCGACCACGTGGCGCACCCGGTGCCTGACGAACGGCCACACCGCTACGACAACGACGACGATTCCGGCGTCGCCGACCGCTAGTAGGGCGCTGCCGCCGGTGGTGCCGTCGAGCAGGGCGACGAGGCACCAGACGACTACGTCCGTGGACACCGCGATTGCGACGGCATAGCGCGCGGCACGCCCCGCGTTGAGCCCTCGTTCCTCGATGATGCGCAACAGCACGGGCACGGCGCAGACCGTGAACACCAACGCGAGGAAGCAACTCTGCGGTGCGCTCAGGTCAGCGACATCAAGCCCACGGACCAACGCAATTATCAGGGTTGTGCCGAGAACGGCGGCCAGCGCATTGGCGCCGGCGAGCAGACCGACGTCGCGCCGCGGCGTGCGTGCCACGTCCGGATGGCTGGCGCCGGCGACGAAGAGGAACACGCAGGCGGCAACTGTGCCCATCCGGGCGATCACGGCCCGGTTGTCCACCGTGAATACGGCCTCGTAAGCAGTCGGGAATACTGAGCCGACCAATAGCGGGCCGAGCAGCACGCCCCCGCACATCTGGCCCACCACCGCGGGGACGCCGACGAGCCGAGCCAGCACCGCGCCCAGTGCCGCGGCGGCGAGCACGCACACGAGCGCGGCGAGAAGTGTCATGGCACTCCCTAGTCCCAGGCGACATCATCAACAGCGCCGGCTGACGACGTCGGGTCCTCCAGCGATCCACTCGGGCGAGGGGATGGTGCGGGTGACGCGGCTCGGCTGGGCCGACTGACCTAGTACGAGTGGCGCGGGCGCCGTGGTGATACACGATCGCCGCGACTGGCGCGCGCTGGCCCGAACGGCGGGATCGCATCACCGGCACGGCTTCGGGCCGTCACTTCGGGCGTGGATGGTCAAGCAGCACAGCGCCGAGCCGCACCTCGGCGTGCTCGTCACCGCCGACCAGGCAGTTCGCGCGGAGCGCTTGCGCAGACCGGCAGCGCGCGGCCCGCCGCGATATCGAAGGTGCTCACGCCTGCCTTCTCGATCGCCTTTCCCTGGCTGTCGTCAGCAGGGCGGCTCTCGGTCGAGGCAGACGCGTCCGAGCGACGGTGGCTCGGGACATGCCGGGGTATCAGAACGTGGCGATGGGATTGACCGGGCTGCCGGTCACGCCCGCGAAGCGGATCGGCGCCACGGCGAGCAGGAAGTGCCACTGAGCTAGCTCGGCCGCGGTGGCGGCGCGCGCTTCGAGGTCGCAATTGTCGACCAGCCAGAGCCCCATGGCGACCAACCCGATCGAGTGGATCGGCATGAACAGGGCGTCAATGCCGGACGGCATGACGTCGTTCGATGTGTCGGCGCTGATGTAGGCGACATGGCGCTCGTGTAGCCACGGCAGGCAGGATGCGTGCCATCCGGCCTGGGTGATGTGGGCGGCGGAGTCCCAGACGTGTCCGGTCTCGTGGCGGTACCTGCTGTATCCGGTGCGCAGCAGGGACGGCGTCACCCGGCCCGACCTTGACGCCCTGGCGTTCCTCGGCGGCGTCGAGGTCGTGCGGCAGGACCGGGTCGCCGGGTTCCAGCCAGTCGACGCCGCGAGTTGCGGCGATGTCGAGCAGCACGCCGCGGGTGACCAGCCCGTCCGCGGCGGCGGTGACCGCTCCCCACGTCGCGCCGTCCACGGCCTGCACCAGTTCGGCGGGCCGCCCGTTGTACATCCGGGCGTCCCAGAACATGTGCTGGGGAGTCCAGGTGGGTATAGGCGCCGCCGTGGAAGGCGAACGTGAGCGTCTCGGCGGCCACGCCCCAGCGCTGATCGGTGTGGTAGCCGCCCATCGTCACGTCGTCGCTGCCGCCCGCCTGCGCCATGTACGGCACGGCGAAGGTCGCCCGTTGGGCGCCGGTCGGGCCGGCGTCGATGTCCCACGCGCACGACACGCTCACGCCGTGCCGCACCGCTCGCGCGGCCGCGCGACGTGAGTGCGGGGTAATGAGGTTCAGCGTGCCCAGCTGGTCGTCGTCACCCCATCGCCCCCAGTTCGACAGCCGCTCGAAGTAGCTCAACACCTCGGTACTCATCGTCGTCCTCAGCGCCGGAACCGGCGTTCGGCGCCGCGGCGGCGAGCGGTGATCTGGGCGGCTCGCTCTTCGGTCGAGAACGCCGGTGTGGACGGGGGTAGGGCGGCGGCATCGGTGACGGCAACCGCGTGGGCGCTGATCGTGGGTTGGGTCGCGGCGCCGATCCAGCGGGCCGAACACAGCGCCTCGGGCAACCCCGAGGTGTCGAGCCAGTTCTGGACGCCGGGATCCTGATGCGAAAAGGACGAGGCGGACCTTGCCGTCCTCGTCGATGTGCGCCTGCGCGTCGTTGAAGCTCGTGACGCGGTGGATGAAGTCCAGCGGCAGCAGCCACGGCGGGACGTAGTTCTGGATCGACCAGTAGGGGGCACCGCTCGGATCGAGTTCGATGATCAGGGCTTGGTCGGGCTCGAGTTGCCAGATGGTGCCGCCGTGCACCATGTTGTTCACGCCGCCCTCGGCGAAATGCGGCTCGGCACAGCCGTTGACCGGGGTCCGCGCCTTGACCGCCCGCGAGTACGTGTTCCATGTTCGTCGCGCCGTAGGCGAAAACATCGGCACCGCGCGCGAACAGCGCCGGGCGCGCGGTGTCCGCGAACTCGACAGATAGTGCGCCTGCGCGGTCAGTCGCTCGACGTAACGGTAGCCTCGGCCCTCAGCCGTGGGTCGGTCGGAAAGTCGGGGCCGGTGATCAGTTCGCCGGCTGGCTTGATGCGCTCCGCGTACCGTGTCCACGCCTCATCGGCCTGCGCAGGCTCTCGGACATCAGGTCTCCTCAAGACAGTCGAAGTGGTTCAGTGGGCGGGGTGAGTCGTCGGCCGTTGGAGCGGCGTGCCGTCGACGACGAGATCGACCTTCTCGTTGTAGAAGGCGACCAGGCCGGCGATCTGGTGACATTCGGGCAGCGGAAAGTCGTAGGCCCAGGCGATGTTCGGCACGTCGCCGAATGACCAGTAGCTGCTGGTGATGCCCTTGTACGGGCACTGGGTCTTCGTGTCGGACGGACGCAGCTGCTGCCAGTTGATGTCGAGGCGCGGAAGGTAGTAACGCGTCGGCAGCCCGGTCTCGAACAGCAGGACGGGCGAGGTCGTGTCGGCGAGCGGCGTGCCGTCGACTGACACCTGCACGTGCCGTGAGGAGCGCAGTGCGTCGATACGTGCGTAGGGGTTGCGGGGGTGGCCGAAGATCTCTTCGTCCTCCTCGAACCAGGCGTCGACTGCGTTCCACTCGACCCGGGCGTAGCCGGCCAGGGCGCCGTCGGAATAGATCCGCACGGACTGCGGCACCTGGCGGTCACGGACCCGCAGTCCGTAGCGCCGCGCCGTGCCCCGCTTGAGTTTCTGCTCACGCCCTTCGTCGACGAGCACCGCCGCATCGACATCGCCAGCCGGGATGTAGTACTGCGGGTAGTACGGACCATCCCACACATACAGCGCAGCAGCCGTGTCCAGCACGGTGTGGCCGGCGATCAGCGCACGCACACGGCGCGGAGCGGGCTCGATCCGATCCTGAAGGACGAGCTTCGACGGATGATCAGGCATTGGTGGTCGGTCTCCCTGTGACGTCTTGACGTGGTGACGCTGACTGTGTCCCGCGGCAGTCATGCCGCGGCGGCGATGGCTGCGAGCAGCGGCTTGGCGAGGTCGGGTCGGCAGATGAGTAGGTCGGGTAGGTAGGGGTGTGTGTTGTTGTAGGTCAGGGGTGATCCGTTGATGCGGCTTGCGTGTAGGCCGGTGGCGAGGGCGAGGGCGATGGCGACTGGTGCGGCGGAGTCCCATTCCCATTGGCCGCCGGCGTGTAGGTAGGCCGCGGCGTCGCCGCGGACGACGGCTATGGTTTTGGCGCCGGCTGATCCCCTGCTTTGCAGGGTGGCGTTCAGGGCGTGCGCGACCTCGGTGGCCCAGGTTGGGGGGCGGCTGTCGCTGACCAACAAGGTCGGGTTGTCGGCCGGTCCGGCTGTGGTGTTGGCTTTCGCCGTGTTTGGGGTGTGCGTGGTGTATGTGGCCTCGAGCGAGGGCTGTGCTACGGCGGCGGCGGTGATTTGCTGGCCGCGTTCCCACAGTGCGATGTGCACCGCCCAGTCCGGGCGCGGTGGCGTGCCGTACTCGCGGGTGCCGTCGAGTGGATCGATGATCCACACGCGGTCGGCGGTGAGCCGTTGCGGTGAGTCGACGGATTCCTCGGAAGGGACGGCGTCAAGAGGGCGGAGTTCGGCGAGGCGGTGCAGCAGCAGTTCGTTGCTGTCGTGGTCGCCCCGCTTGCCGAGGTCTTTTCCGGTCAGCGTGCTGGTCTGGCGCAGCTCGAGCAGTAGGGCGCCTGCCTCGGTGGCCAGCGACGCTGCCAGTGCCGCGTCGCTGGATGGGGAGGTGGTTGGACTCATTGGGTGATCTCCTCGATGAGTTCGATGACCTTGCCGGCGTGGGTGCTCGCGTCGCCGTCGGAGGGCACGAGGCGCATGCTGTGGGGCGACAGCTGTGGGGCGACAGCTGTGGGGCGACAGCTGTGGGGCGACAGCTGTGGGGCGACAGCTGTGCCGCGGTGTGTGGGGCGCGGGCCTTGTCACGCCCGTGGCGGTAGGGCCAGAGGGGGCAGACGCCGGCGGCGGTGCCGGCTTGGGTCATCAGTTTGGCGACTTCGCCGACGCGGCGGACGTTCTCGGCGCGGTCGCAGCCGTCGTGCCAGGCGACGTGGGGCTCCGGCTGGTGGGCGCCGGTGATCGTTTCGGGGTCGCGAAGTTGCGGTCCGCGAGGTCGATGGTGATGCCCCTCGTCGAAGTTCTGCCCCGTGTCCGCGTGCACCACCGGCAACGGTACCGACGCCGGCCAGAACGGCTTGTCGATCGTCGCCGCAGCCTCGCGCACGATGTGCACCGACTCCGCCTCGAGCTTGTCCAGCTGGCTCGGTTCATCCGTGGTGGTCATGGCTGGTCTCCGCTGGGCGGTGACATCTTGTACCACGCCGGTCCACGTATGGTCCAATGTTGAATCACGGTGGTACGTTCCTGCGGAACGTGGAGGACGCCATGGGGAGCATGCGTCTACAACCGCGACGGCAGCCAACAACTCGCGCTCACCATGCACATCGGCGGCATCCTGTCACCAGTCGAGATCCAAACACGCGGGACGGCCCTCCGAACAGCAGCCGACGCCGTCACCGCGAGCATGCGCGGCGCCCCCCAGCCGCGGCGGCGTCCTGAACGCCGGCCTGGCCAGTGATTCGCCTGAGCACTTCCGCGCCGCCAATTGAGCGAGCCTTATCGAAAGCATCGAGAATGGCGGCGACGCGATTGCGCCACGTCGGCTGCCCGATGCGGGCGAGAGTGGACGGTGCGGGGCAACACGATCACGATCTCGCTGCACGCCGACCTCCGCGCCGACCAGTGGCTGCTCTACCACCACAAGTCCACATTCGTCGGCGACGGGATGACGCACTCGCAGGGCCACGTCCGTGACGCGCGGACAACTCGTGGCCTCGTGGTCGTCGATGGCCATTGTCGGCGGGTTCGCCGATCCAGCTTGGCGAAGGACGAGCGGACGGCGTTGTGAGTCTGACCGGCAGCACCGGTCCGGTCGGTCCCACAATTCGAAACGAGCCTCTGGAAGGCACGACAACGGGAAGGTTCGGCGAACGTGAGCAACATCGAGGGCACGAAAGATCGGGAACCAGTGTGGAGTGCGCGGCCCCGCCCGCCGTGGGTGGCCACCCTCAACACGGTCGGCCGCGGTCTCGGCTCGCCGCACGCCGTGGCGTCGCTGGACGAGTCCTCGTTGCTGGACGCGGCACGGGAGGCGACCGGTCTTCGCGACTTCGGCGACGACGCGTGGCGAGAGCCGTTCGGCATTCTCCTGCGCGATCTCGAGCAGGAGGCTGATCTGACCCTCACGGGGCGGTTGCTGGCCCGTATCGACATTCTGCATTCGCTGATCGCCCGGCTGAGGATGGCCGACACCGAGCGGCAGCACCCAGAGATCCTCGACCAACCCGTCGACGCGCCGATCTTCATCACGGGCATGGCCCGCAGCGGCACGAGCATCCTCCTGGCGCTGCTCGGGCAGGATCCGCGCTTGCGGCCGGCCCTGGGCTGGGAGTTCCGCCACCCCTCACCACCGCCCGAAGCCGGCACGCCGAAGGACGATCCCCGCATCGTGGACACCGCCGCGGACATCGATCTCTGGGTGCAGGTCATCCCGGAGTTGCAGCAGATCCACGAAACGGCCAACGACGCGCCCGACGAGGACTCCAAGGGCCAGATGCACGAGTTCACGTCCGGGACCTGGTCGGCGACGCACCGGGTTCCCAACTACGACGCGTGGATGGCCAAGAACCGGATGGCCCAGGGCATTGCGGTTCCATCGTCGGATGCTGCAGCACCTGCAGTGGAACAAGCCGGGTAGGTGGATCCTCAAACACCCGGCGTACCTGTACAGCCTGCCGAGTCTGTTCGCCGAGTTCCCCGACGCGCGCGTCATCATGTCCCACCGCGATCCGCTGAAGGTGCTCGCGTCGGCCGCCGACATGTTCGCCACGCTGCGCTGGCAACGTTCGGACCGGGTCGACTACGCCGCGATCGTGGGTCCCATGGCGGCCAGGTTCCCACGCGGTTGGAACCTGGTGATCGAGCAACGTGAGTCCGGCACCGTGCCCGACGACCGCATCATCGACGTGCGCTACGCCGACCTGATGCAGGACCATCTCGCCACCATCGCCCGGACCTACGACCAGCTCGGGATGGAACTCACCGACGACGTGGCAACGCGTATGCGCGACTACCTCGACTCCAGGTCGAAGGGTCGACACGGCAGCCGCTCCTACGAGTTCGACGATCTCGGGCTCGATCGTGACGCCATGCGGCAGAGGTTCGCGCCCTACATGGAGCGCTTCCACGTCCCCGAGGAGTCGCTGTGACGCGGTCGTGATCCAATCCTTCGGCGCCTCGACGCCGGTGCCCCGAAGGCGCGCATGGTGCTCGCTTGCCTCTCGTGGTCGTTGGGGCAAGGGCGGCGACGGCCGGGCGAGAGATCAGAATGACTCGTGGATGGAGGGAGAACCGATGGATGACATGCTCTTCGGCGACGCATGCGGCCAGGCCGAAGCCATCCGGTCCGGGCAGGTTTCGGCAACCGAACTGGTGCTCGGGTACCTGGATCGGATCGAGCGCCTGGACGGTGTGGTGCGCGCGTACGTGACCGTGGACCGGGAAGGGGCGTTGGCCACCGCTGCCGCCGTCGACGAAGGCCGCGAGACCGGACCGTTCGGTGGCGTCACTCTGTCGGTGAAGGATGTCGAGGACGTCGCCGGCCTGCCCACGACGCACTCGTGCGAGGCGCTCGCTGCGACCGTCGCGGCTGAGGATGGTCCGGTGGCCCGGCGGCTGCGCGACGGTGGATTCGCGTTCGTCGGCAAGACGAACATGCCCGAGTTCTCCTCCGACATGACTGTCTCGAAACTGAACGGCACCACCCGCAATCCGTGGGACCTGGCTCGAACTCCGGGCGGCTCGAGCGGAGGCGCTGCTGCTGCCGTGGCCGCCGGGTTGTGCGCTGTCGCTCATGGCACCGACGGCGCGGGTTCGGTGCGAGTGCCGGCGGCCTGGTGCGGACTGGTGGGGCTGAAACCATCGCGCGGCCTCGTTGCCTTCGGCCCCGACGAAAACCCCTCGTACTTCGGCACATCAGTGCCCGGGGTGCTCTCCAGGTCCGTTCGCGACGCTGCGGCCTTCCTCGACGTCCTCGCGTCGCCCGGGCCGTGGACACCGGCACGCGACCGGTCCTTCGCCGACGAGACCCGGGTACGAGACGGCGCACGCGTGCGGATCGGCGTCTGCACGACCCCGCCGATAGGCGTCGTCCACCCCGACTGTGCGGCGGCTGCGGACGGGGTCGCCGCGTTGCTCGGCGAGCTCGGTCATCACGTGGAGGCCGCGACGCCGGCCTGGGACGTGATCCTCGCCGTCGCCTTCGGGCCCATGATGGTGCCGGGACCGGCCGCGCTCGTCTCAGCGGCGGACCTTGACCGGGTCGAACCCCGCAACCGGACCACCGTGGTGCACCTGGCGTCGCTGACAATCCTGGAGCACCACAAGTGGGTCGAAGCAGTACTGGCGGCACGGCGGCGCTTCTGCGAACTGTGGTCGACCATCGACGTGCTCGTCACCCCGACCGTGGGCGTGCTCCCGCCGCCCGTGACCTGGGCGCGCTGGAATGACGACGTGGCGACGCACCGAGCGCGGTTCGCGACGTTCCCCAACTTCGCCCACCCGTTCAATCTGTCCGGCCAGCCAGCGATCAGCCTGCCCCTCGGCTGGTCGGCAGAAGGCCTGCCGATCGGTGTGCAGCTCGTCGGGCGATCGCTGGATGAGTCCACGTTGTTCCGGGTGGCCGCCGAACTCGAGCGAGTGCGCCCTTGGGCGGACCGGATCGCTGAGAACACGCGGTCGATGGACATCGCCGGGGTAGCGTCGCAGGTGTGACCCGGCCCGCATCGAGCTGACCCGCTGCCGATGGGGTCCGCACGCCAAACGCGAATCGAGCAAACTGGCCGTCACAGCGGGGGCAACTGTCCTCGGCCGATCGAGCACCGGGTGTTCACCGCCCGGTTTCCAGCGCTAACCTGACCTCGCCGCACAGGGGACTTATCCAGAGGGAGTACCACACCACTATGTCAAATGTTGCGAATCCTGCTGCGGAGTCCTCCGGCGACGTACGCGACGATCGGCTGGGCCCCCTCGAGATCGTGATGCGCAAGATGGCTGAGGAGCCGACGCATCGCAACGCGGGAATGTCGATTTGGATCCTGGACCAGGCGCCCGACTGGGACCGATTCGTGAACTCTTGGGACCGTGCCAGTCGACTCGTGCCGCGCATGCGGCAACGACTGGTCGACCCCGCGCTCGGCATCGGTACGCCGGTGTGGGTCACCGATCCGCATTTCGATCTTCATTTTCACGTGCGCCGTGTGCGGGCTCCCGAGCCGGGCACATTTCGCCAGCTTCTCGACTTGGCCCGCCCGGTTCTGATGGCACCGTCCGACCCGGCGCGACCGCCGTGGGAGACCCTCGTCGTCGAGGGGCTCGAAGGTGGTCGCGCCGCCGTGCTGCAAAAGGGCGACCACACTGTCGTGGACGGCCAGGGTGGCATGAAGATGATGGAGATCATCTGCGACCTCCAGCGCGAGGTCGGGCCTGAGGAACCGATGCCATCGGCGCCGCAACCGAGCGATGTGTCCTCCACGACACTGCTGCGCGCCGACATCTCCGACCGGTTTCGCGCGGCCCCGAGGTCAGGGCTCCACGGGGTCGAACGTATTGCCGGATTGGCGCTCGAGCTGATCCGCCACCCTCGCCGAACGGCGACGAACGCTGCGGAGCTGGCCGCCTCGATCGGCCGAGTTTTCGGGGCAATGCGGACGCCGAAGTCTCCGTTGTTCGCAGGGCGCAGCCTGTCGCACCGATACGACGTACTCGAGATCACGCTCGCCGACCTCCGCCGAGCCGGCAAGACAATCGGCGGCTCGCTGAATGACGCATTCCTGACCGGCCTGCTCGGCGGCATCCGTATCTACCACGACAAGCACGGCGTGCCGATCGACATCCTCGGGATGGGATTCACGGTCAGCAACCGCCGTCCGGAAGACCCGATGGAGAGCAACCGCTTCAGCGACGTCGTCATCGCGGCGCCCGTCGGCGTCGCCGACGCTCGTGAACGGATGCAGCGGGTCCGCGAGCAAGTGCTTGCGATGCGCGCCGAGCCCGCCCTCGCGGTGACGGAATCCTTGATCCCGGTGATGAGCATGTTGCCCACGCCACTGCTCACCTCTGTGTTCGCGGGAGCCGGTGGCGATGTCAACGCCAGCAACCTCCCCGGGCCACCGATCCCGCTGTATATGGCCGGCGCACAGATCGAGCGCCTGTTCGGATTCGGACCGCTCGCCGGGTGCGCGATGCTCGTCGGCCTGATCTCGGTGATGGGGCAGTGCTGTATCGGCATCAACAGCGATCCCGCGGCAGTTCCCGATCCGGATCTGCTGATCGAGTGCCTCCGTGAGGGATTCGAGGAGGTCCTCAACCTTGTCGACGACCATGAAGGGGTCAGGATCCCGACCTTCGCGAAAGAGACGACCAGCGAAGACGAGGCGGGCCCTAGCGCCTAGCACCGAACCTGGTCGCGGTTCGCGACTACGTTCTCGAGGATCCACGGTCATGGGCGGACTCCCTTCCACCGGCATTCGCCGCGGAAACACCGAAACACTGCGAGGCCTTATGACGTCAACTCGGGTGCCACGGCCGGCGCGGTCTGGCGCTAGGCGCAAGAGGCGCGTGCGGACGCGCCGCGTTATCGGCGTGCTGGCGGCCGCGCCGTTCCTGCGGGTCGGGGCGAGCGGGCTGCGATTCACCGCACAGGCCGCAATGGCGCAGCGGCGGGGGGTGCCCATGTCCCCGGACGTACCCATCCCCAGGCCCTCGCTGGCCCTTGCCGCCGGTGTCGCGCTCGACGAATTGTTCATGCTTCCCGCTGGCCTCGCTGGATCGATCGCGACTCCGAGCGACTACGTGGAATCATCAGCCGAACTCGACGCCGCGGTCCGCTATTACGACGCGAACGGGTGGCTCGACGATCCTGCAGGCTACTTCCAGGTGCCGCCGACGCCGCAGGACGTCCGGTCTGAGCGGGCCGTGTGGCGCCGGCGGCCGTTCGAAGTGATCCGGTTCGAGAGCGGTTGGCAGCCTCGGCCCGACGAACCGGGCGCCGAGAGATGGCGTTCGTTCGAGGCGAACCGAGAGATGTCCGCCACCGTGCTTCGGCATGACGACGACCAGCCCCGCCCGTGGCTCATCGCCGTTCACGGGGCCGGCATGGGCCGGTTGAGTGATCTCGATACGCTCCGACTCCGGCGCATCCACCATGAGCTCGGCGTGAACCTCGTGTTGCCGACGCTCCCGCTGCACGGCCACCGCCGGGCCGGGCTGCGCTCGCGTCAGACCTTCGTGTCCACGGTGTATCCGGTCAACAACGTGTTCGGTATCGCGCAGGCTGTGTGGGACGTTCGGCGCGTCATCCGCTGGCTGCGCGAGGACCAGCAGGCCACGGCGATCGGCTTGTACGGATTGTCTCTCGGGTCCTTCGTGGCCAGCGTCCTGTCGACCCTCGACGACGACCTCGATTGCGTGATCGCGGTTGTGCCGTCCGGCGACATCGCCGCGCCGCTCAAGGCGACCGAGCCCAGCCTGCCGGCACTGCGGCGCGCCCACATCAGCCTGCACGATTGGCGCGCACACCTCGTCCTGGGAGTGGTGTCGCCGCTCGCTCAGCCATGCCGTGTGCCGGTGGAGCGGAGATACATCGTCGCGTGCCAGGGGGACCGGTTGGGGACGGCGGCCGGTGCGGTCATGTTGTGGCGCCACTGGGACAAGCCGCGGACCGACTGGTACCCGGTCGGCCATACGACGATCACCCGAGCGGCCGAGTACGAGCCGCGGCTCAGAGCGATGCTGCGCGACAGCGGCGTCGCCGCCTCGTGAGGTGCGCCTCCACGGGTTCGCGGCCGCCGCGCGGGTCGAGGCCGATGGCGTCGAACGACCAGCCAGCCGTGCGGCGACTGCGCCGGGGTGCCTAGTGTTGCAGGCATGACACAGGACCGCACCGAGGTCTACATCGGTGGCGCGTGGGTCGCCCCCGCCGGCCCCGAAACGATCGAGGTCGAGAACCCGGCCACGCAGGAGATCATCGCGACGGTGCCCAGCGGCACTGCCGAGGACGTCGACGCCGCTGTCGACGCGGCCGTCGCCGCGTTGGAGTCCTGGGCCGGCCTTCCGGTCGCCGACAGGGCCGGTTACCTGATGCGCCTGCACGACGTGCTGATGACGCATCAGGACGAGATCGCGCAGACCATCTGCTGCGAGATGGGCTCGCCGATCGGGTTGTCCTCGTCCGTACAGACGCTCCTCCCGATCGCGAACCTCAAGGCGTTCGCCGAACTGGCCGACAACTTCACCTTCGAAGAGGAACTCGGCAATTCGCTCATCGCCAAGGAACCGCTCGGTGTGGTCGCGGCCATCACGCCGTGGAACTACCCGCTGAACCAGGTGGCGTCGAAGCTCGGCGGTGCGCTGATCGCCGGTAACACGGTCGTCCTGAAGCCGAGTGAGGTCACACCGTTGTCGGCGTATCTGCTCTTCGACGCCATCCACGAGGTCGGCTTCCCGGCGGGCGTGCTGAATCTCGTACCGGGTTATGGACCGGTGGTGGGCGAGGCGCTCGCCGCGCACCCCGGCGTCGACATGGTCTCGTTCACCGGTTCGACGCTCGCCGGTAGGCGGGTCGCCGTGGTCGGGGCCGAGACGGTGAAGAAGGTGTCGCTCGAACTCGGTGGGAAATCGGCCTGTGTGATCCTGCCGGACGCCGATCTGAAGGAAGCGGTCAAGGCGGTCGTCGCCAACGCGTTCTTCAACAGCGGCCAGACCTGCACCGCGTTGACGCGCATGCTCGTCCAACGCGATCAGTACGACGAGGCAGTCGAACTCGCGGCCGGCGTCGCCGAGGGCTACCCACCAGGCGACCCGCTCGACTCCGCCACCCGGCTCGGGCCGTTGGTGTCGGAGCGGCAGCGGGACCGCGTGCGCGGCTACATCCAGAAGGGGATCGACGAGGGCGCCCGCCTCGTCACCGGCGGCGTCGAAGCCCCCGAGGGGCTCGACCGCGGCTACTACGTGCGCCCAACCGTCCTCGCCGACGTGAAGCCGAACGACACCGTCGCGCAGGAGGAGATCTTCGGTCCCGTCCTGTCCGTCATTCCGTTCGACGACGAGGACGACGCCGTGGCCATCGCCAACAATTCGCGGTACGGCCTGTCCGGCGGGGTGTGGGCCGGCGACACCGCTCGAGCGGTCGCCTTCGCCCGCCGCATCCGTACTGGCGCGGTGATCGTCAACGGCGGGCGATTCAATATTCTCGCGCCGTTCGGGGGCTTCAAGCAGTCCGGCGTCGGCCGCGAGAACGGCGCCTACGGCATCGAAGAGTTTCTGCAGACGAAATCCATCCAGCGCTAGCCCGGTCAGGCATCAGTCCGTCGCGCATCGGGACCTGGGTTGAGCCGGATCGGGCTACTTCGGCTGCAGTCTCGGCCAGCGGAATCCGCACCCGCATCTCGCGCTGGCGCCGCCGCCCGCGCGCAGGTCGACGCGGATGACGAAGCGGTTGTCGGTGCAAGGTCTGGCGTGGTTGCGCGCGTGGGCGCAGCGGCACTTGCTCTCAGATGGCCCCGCGGATGGCCTCGACGGTCTCGAGGTCGGCACAGGTGGCGGTCGCCAGCGTCATGGCCCGCCGGCTGACGTCGACGGGCTGCATCCTGGCGCCGAACGCGGCTGTGGTGGTGGCGGAGACCCAGGCATACATCACTCCCATTCGGAAGCGAAGCCAGAGCTCATCGAAGCTGGGTGGGTTGACCCCGGCGTCGACGAGGACCTGGTGGTAGCCACGCAGCCAGCGGTCCTGTTCCCGTCGCCGTAGCTCGGTTGGGCACGAGTGGCCGAGGTAGATCGCGATATCGCGGATGCCGGGGGCCTTACTGACCACCCCCCAGTCGTACAGGCCCACCGTGGCACCGTCCATGAACTGGTTCCCGTTGTGGGTGTCGCCGTGGACCAGTGTCGTCGCCCCGTCGTCCCACAGATCGACGACCTGATCGCGGTGGTGGATCCACAGATCGGCGAGTTCGCTGAACACCGGTGGAAAGTCAGCCGCGAACTGCCGTTTCGCGTCCACGACGATCTCTGAGCTGCGCGGACTGCGCGTCAGCCCCGGCAGCCAAGACCATTCGGCATCCAAGCGGGGGTCGTTCCAGAAGTGGGCGTGGAGGCGGGCGAGGGAGTTGATGAGCTGCTCGGCGTTCGCTTCGGCGTGCGCGTCCAGGCCGGCTTGCGTGAAGGTGCACCCGGACGCCTCGAGGTCCTCGAGCACCATGATGTACTGCGTGGGTTCGGGGCCGTGGGCCGCGTAGTAGGGCTTGGGGATGCGAATCGGCGTTTCGGCGGCCGGGCCCTCGTAGAAGCGGGCCTCTTTGCGACCCATGTTGGTCATCGCGACCATTGCCCGTTGTTCCTCATCGAACGGGGGCAACTTGATGAACGCGGTTTCCGGCCCGCGCGGACCCGCGGCGTATTCCAGCCGCACGCGCATCCTGCCGGTCGTCCCGGTGTGTTGGTCCAGGACCTCCACACGCGTGACCTGTGCCCCGGGAAAGGAGGATGCGAGCGCCACGGTCATCCACGCAGCGGTGACCGCCTCAGGGCGATCGGGAAGTACCAGTGTCTCAGTCATCCGGACAACTTGTCAGGATGCAACGACTCATGTCAATGAGCACGCGCGGAGCGCACGGGACGACGCGGCCGCGGACCTGTTCGACAGCTCGCCACAGGAGGGGTACGCCAGAGGAACTCGGCCAAGCCGTCGGGCACGACAACCCCTGCCGCTGCGCTGCTGCTGCGGCCAAGGATGCCGGCCATCTGACTGTGCTTGCGCAGAAAAGGAGTCGATCGACGAGCGTTCGGCAAGTGCAAGCCCTCGGCTAGCGGGTCACCGACCTCACGGTTCAGCCTGAACCGTATTCGGTCAGGCGTTGCACGCCGGCCGACGGGATGGCCCGGAAGTCGGTAGGGGCGTCGTAGCCGCGCGCAGCGAATGCCTCCCTGACCGCGCGGGCGGCGGCCTCCGCGCGGTCATCGTCGATGAGGGCGATGACGCAGCCGCCGAATCCGCCGCCGGTCATCCGAGCACCCACCGCGCCTGCGTCCAGCAGGATGTCGACGGCGAGGTCCACCTCGGGCACGGTGATCTCGAAATCGTCCCGCATGCTCGCCTGTGAGGCGTCGAGCACGGGTCCGATGCCGCGAATCTGGCCTGCGCGGAGCAGGTCGGCGCAGGCCAGGGTTCGGCGGTTCTCGGTGATGACGTGTCGGGCCCGGCGGCACAGCAGATCACTGGACAGTCGCCGCATCGCCTCGTCGAGATCATCGACGTCACGCAGGGCCGCCACGTCGAGTTCTCGCGCCGCGGCCGAGCAAGCATCTCGCCGCTGCCCGTACAGGCCGTCCGTCAGTTGATGCGGCGCGCGGGTGTCAACCACGAGCAGGGCGAGGCCGGCCGTCGCCGGGTCGAACGGGATGGGCTCGACGGCGAGTGACCGCATGTCGCACAACAGCGCGTGGCCCGGCTGCCCGAACACCGACGCGAGTTGGTCCATGCCGCCCGTCGGCGCACCGACGAAATCGTTCTCCGCGTGCCGCGCAACCGCGACCAATTCGTCGAGGGTGAGCTCCAGGCCGGCGAGGTCGGCGACCGCGGCCGCGACGGCACACTCCAGTGCAGCGGAGGAGGACAGGCCCGCTCCCGGCGGGACGTCCCCGTCGACGTGAATCCCCAGCCCGCCCACCTGGTGCCCGCGCCGGCGCAGCGACCAGACGACCCCGACGACGTACCCGGCCCAGGTGTCCGCTCCGGCCAAGGACCCGGGGGCCAGCTCGTCCAGCGGTGCCCGCACCGTACCCGGGCGTTGGCCGGACGATACCCGCAGCACATCGTCGGGCACATCGTCGGTGACGGTGGCGGTGCAGCCGAACTGGATGGCCAGCGGAAGAACGAACCCGTCGTTGTAGTCGGTGTGCTCTCCGATTAGGTTCACCCGCCCGGGCGAGCGCCACACCGCCTCAGCCATCTCCGGCACCAGTCGCGGCGGTGGCGACGGTCCACGCGTCGGTGACCATCTGCTCCAGGGTGCGTAGCGGTTTCCACCCGAGTTCGGACTGCGCGCGGACATTGGCGGCGATCAACACTGCCGGGTCCCCAGGGCGGTTCGGCCCCTCCACCGCGGGTGTTGGCCGGCCCGTGACCCTGCGAACAGCGTCGACCACCTGCCGGACCGAGTAGCCGCCGCCCGAACCGAGATTGCAGATCAGGTGTTCCCCCACGGTGGCCCGGCCGAGTGCGCGCACGTGGGCGTCAGCGAGGTCGACGACGTGGATGTAGTCGCGGACGCACGAGCCGTCCGCCGTCGGATAGTCCACGCCGTTGATGTTCAGCACCGGCCGCAGCCCCGACGCGACCTGCAAGGCGATCGGGATCAGGTGCGTCTCCGGGTCGTGCCGCTCGCCGAGTGTGAGGTCGGACGTGACCAAGGCACCGGCGACGTTGAAGTAGCGCAGGCTCACCGCGGCGAATTGGTGTGCTGTTGCGTAGGAACGCAGCATCTGGTCCACCGCCAGCTTGCTGGCCCCGTAGGGGTTCGTCGGCCGGGTCGGCGCGTCCTCCGAGATCGGCACGCCTTCGGGCTCGCCGTACGTCGCGGCGGTGGAGGAGAACACGATGGTGCGTGGACCGTGCCGGCGCATCGATTCGAGTAGCGCCAGGGTTCCGGCCACATTGTTGGCCCAGTACTTCTCCGGCGCCGCGACGGACTCCGCGACGAGAGACTTCGCGGCGAAATGCAGGACCGCGTCGAAACGTCCCTCCGCGAGGACGGGGTCGGCTTCGGTGATGCCTGCCTGGACGAACCGCGCCCCCGCCGGGACGGCATCGAGGTGGCCGGTGGACAGGTCGTCCAGCACGGTGACGGCATGGCCCGCCTCGAGCAGTGCGGCGGTGACCACGCTGCCGACATAGCCGGCGCCGCCGGTCACCAGCAGTTGTCGCTGACCCGGCTGCGAGATGTTGGTCATGATCTTGCCGCTCAGCCGGACAGGACGGTGCCGGCCAGCACCGCCGGTTCCGGTTGATCAAGGCGGACATCACCGCGGACGACGACGTCCGAACCGAACGTGACATCGCCGCGAACCACGAACCTGTCTGCGTCGCGCAGCGACGGGGCGCCATCGGGAAACCGCGGCTCGAACTGGCTGATCAGCTTGTAGAACGTCGGGTCCAGATCGACGAACGGGTCGCTACGGTCGACGACGCGCCGCAGCCGCAGCGAGTCGTCGAGCGCATAGAGATCAGATCTCAGGACGAGCAGGTCGTTGGTCGTCTTCACCGGCACGAACCGATCGCGTGGGACCTCGATCGAGCAGGCGCCGTCGAAGCACTCCACGGCAGCGCCCATCGCCGATTCCATCTGGATCACACGCGGGGTGCTCGTATCGGATGGATCCACGGTCTTCACGTTTCGGATCAGCGGCAGACCCAGCACACCGTGCTGCGCGTCCAACCGCTGCGCCAGTCGCTGCAGGTCGATCCAGATGTTGTTCGAGTTGCAGAACCGGTGCCGGTCCAGATCCTGCAATGCGTCCATGTCCTGCGCCGACGTCTGAGCCGTCTCACGCAGGACGATCCGCCGATCCGACCGCCGGACAGCCAGGTGGCCACCCTTGCGGTCGGCCGGGATCCGACGCACGGACTCCACCAGGAACGGGACCTGCTGGCGCGCCATCCAGCCGACGATGGTTGGGTCGGGCACCGCGCCGAGGTTGTCGGAGTTGGAGCAGAACGCGTAGCGGTAGCCCGCGTCGAGCAGTTGCTGCAGCACGCCGGAGGACCGCAACGCAGGGTAGAGATCGCCGTGGCCGGGCGGGCACCACTCCAAGCTCGGATCGGCTGGCCAGTCCACCGGGTAGAGACCGTCCGCCAGCAGCTTCGGCTCGCGATTCTGTAGGAAGAACCACGGCAATCGCGGTACCGGGAGGTCGGGGTACGCGGCCAACGCCGCCTCGGTGTCGGCGTGGGTGCTGAAACTGTCCATGAAGACCACCGGCAGCGGGACACGGTGCCGGTCACGCAGCGCCAGCACCTGCCGCACGATGATGTCCAGGAACGACAGGCCATCCTTCGCCGGCAGTAGCGACTTCGCCTGCGACAGGCCCATCGACGTCCCCAAGCCGCCGTTCAGCTTGATCACAACGGTGCGGCCGAAGGTCTGCGAGACGGTCCGCTCGTCGACGGACAGGTCCGCCAACCGCGGCAACTCGGCTATCGGCTCGATGCTGTCCTCCAGGACGAGCCCCGATTCCCCCGCCTCCAAAGCGCGGTAATGGTCGGTGAATACCGCCACGGCATCCGGGCCGACACCGTCGGCACGCATCCGCTCGACTGCGTCCCGCAAACCCGCGTCACTCATCGGCAATGCCTTCCCGTCGGTGGTCCTAGAACCTACTGCCGAACCGATCCGTGCCCGGAACGCCGCCGGGTGGACCGGCCGCGCCACCAGCGGCGACTGCGCAGGCTGACGCGCGCCGGCGCGTGGTAGGAAACACCGGTGCGGTTCTGCTTCCAATACCCCGACGCTCACGGTACCGAGATCCACCTGTTCGACTCGGGCCCACTCACGGAGGTGGCGCAGGCTGCCGAGCAAGCCGGCTTCGCTGCGTTTGCCCTGACCGAACATCCGGCTCCAAGTGCTCGTTGGCTGAACACCGGCGGCCATCAGTCGATCGACCCTCTCGTCGGACTCGCGGCGGTCGGTGCGGTCACCTCGCGGATGCGACTGCTCACCTACGTCCTCGTCGGGCCTTACCGGAACCCGTTGCTGACGGCCAAGGCGGCGGCGACGGTAGACCTGGTGTCGAACGGCCGGATGACGCTCGGCCTCGGCACGGGCTATCAGAAGTCCGAGTACTTCGCCCTGGGGGTCGCCTTCGACGAACGCAACGCCCTCTTTGACGAATTGCTCGACGTGCTGCCGCTGCATTGGTCCGGCGAATCGTTCAACTACCAGGGTCGCCACTTCGACGCCCGAGCCGTGCAGGCTCGACCCGCGCCGGTGCAGCGGCCGATTCCGGTATGGATCGGCGGCAACTCGACGTTGACCCGCCGCCGGGTCGTCGAACGGGGCCAGGGTTGGATGCCGGTGATCCTTCCGCCGGAGATGACCTCGACCCGCACTCCGCCGCTCACCTCGGTGGCCGAAGTCGGCACGGCGATCAGCCAAATGAACGACGCGGCCGCCGAAGCCGGGCGTACGGAGCCGATCGAGGTCATCTGCGGCGGCGTGCCGCTGGACCATACGGGGTCTGTCGAGCGGAACCGCGAGGCGATCGGCGTGGCCGAGGCGGCAGGCATCGGATACACCCTCGTTCGGTACCCGCCAGGGTCGCGGGACGCGACGCTCGACTTCCTGCAGATGTTCGGGGAGACCTACATCTCGTGATCGCTGCCTGAACGACCGGCTCTCCGAACGGGGCCGGCTGGCGGGGACGGTCGCGGTGCTGACCGAAGGGGCCCGGTGGCCTCGGCCGCGGCATCGCTGACGACCTCGCCGCCGACGGGGTGCACCTCGCGGTGATCGACATCGACGCGCGTGCCGCGGAATCAGTGGCGGCCCAGCACGCGGACGCAGTTTGCCCGGACCCTCGCTGTCGAACTCGTGTCGTCCGAGCAACAGTCGAGCGTGGGAACGACCGACTGAACTCAGCGACCCCCTCGATGGCATGAACTCGGCGCGCGTGATGCGCGAATGGCGACTGGGCCACCGGCTGCACAATGTGACGTCGAAAGTCACGCCTCAGGGATGACAGCACTCAGCCACCCCGAAGGAGGATCCGATGCCGAGCGCATCTCGCTCGACCACACCGGTCGGTATCGACCTGGACGTCGTCGAAGGCCGCTACGCCGAACTCGACGACCATACTGTCTCGTTCGAGACGTTCAAGCAGGATCTCGATGTGACGCCGTACTTCCGCGGCTTGCCCGGCGACGCCTGCACCTGCCGGCACATCGGCTATGTGACGTCGGGCCAGATCACTTTCCGGTGGCCCGACCGCGAGGAGACCTACGTCGAGGGCGACGCCTACCTGGCCGCTCCCGGCCACCGCCCGCTCATCGCGGCCGGGACCTCGCTGGTGGAGTTCAGCCGGACCACCGATCTGCAGCCGGTCATGGAGGCCATCGGAGGCAATATCGCGGCTATGGCAGAGGCCGGCACATGACCGCCCTGGATGCGCTTTCCGCGGTCGAGGGTCGGCCGGGCGAGTTGGCCCGGCAGTTCGTCACCTGGCTCGAGACTGGCGCGCGCCCGGAGGAGATGTTCGCCGAGGACGTGTTCGCTGACCTCACCGTCCCGCATTGGCGGGTGCAGGCCCAGGGCGAGGATGCTGCCTTCCATCTGCGTGAGGACGATCATCCCTTTCAGGGTGAGGTCCACGTCGAGGCTTTGGACCGTACCTCTCGTGGCTTCCTCGTCCAGTTCGAGGAGCGCTGGGACGCCGAAGGTCAGCGCTGGTACTGCCGCGAGCTGATCCATTGCATCGTCAAGGACGGCCGGATCGGCGAGTTGGCGATCTACTGCACCGGCGACTGGGACGAGGGGCAGCAACAGCGGCACGCCGAGCGGGTGCGGCTGGTCCGGTCCTGACCGTAGCGTCACGATGATGGCGAGCGGCCCACCGTCGGCGGCGTCGCTGCTGGCCCAGGCCGAGCAGGCGTGGTCCAGCGGCGACGGCGAGGCCGCCATGGGCTTGTTCGACCGGGCCGCCACCGTCGCCCAGGCGCAGGTCGATCTGAGCGGCTGGACCGCGGCAGTTCTCGGGCTCGCCCGGGGTCAGCAGTACAACCTGACCCCTGGTGTGCTGCCGGTTCGCCTGCATGCGGCCTACGAAGCCGTCGCTGATCCGCCGCTGCGGGCCCGGCTTGCCGCCGCGCTGGCTCGGTGCTGGGCCTATGCGAACGAGCCGCGGCGAGCCAGACCGTTCGCGATCGAGGCGCTGCACCTGGCCGATCAGCACGATGACCCGGTGCTCCTGGCGGATGCCCTGGACGCTGCGCTCGCGTCGCACTGGGGGCCCGACGACCTGGCTCTGCGCCGGGACTGGGCGGTTCGACTGGCCGACGCGGCCGCTCATCTGGCCGACCACCACGCCCGGCTGCAAGCGCAGCTCTGGTCGCTCACGGTGGCGTGGGAGGTGCTCGACCTGCCGCGGATGCACAAGTCGATGCGCGCCGTCGAGCTGTTGGCCGAGGAGTCGCCGCGGGCCGAGTTCTTCGCGGCGACCCGTCGGCTACCCATCGAGCTGCTGCGTCAGCGTATACAGGTCGCCCCGCTGCTGGTGGAGCGCGCGACCGTGGCGGCCGGAGCGGCGGTGATCCCGGACGCCGCTGGGGTGCTGCACGCTATGCGCGGCTACACGGCGTATTTCGCCGGAGACGCTGATGCCTGTGCCGCGGAAGCGCCGGCCTTCGAGGCCTACGCCATCGGATTCGGCGTCGCGACCGTGCGGGCCGAAGCAGCGGTCCTCTGGCTGGGCGCCGGCCGGCTCGACAAGGTCGCCGAGATGATCGGTGCGTTCACCCCGGTCGTGCTGTCCGAGCTCGCACAAGACAGTGATTGGTTGCTCGTCGTCCAGTGCGTGCTCGAAGGGGCTCTGGCGGTCGGCGACGCCGAGATCAGCGCGGCTGCCGTCGCGCTGCTGGCGCCGTACGCGGGTCGCTCGGTGGTCAACGCGGGCGCCGTCATGTGGCACGGCGTCACCGACGACACGCTGGCGAGGGCGTACGCACTGCTCGGCGACGCGGATAGGTCGACCCGTCACCGCGCGGCCGCGCTGGCGACGTACGAGCGGATCGGCGCGCACTGGTGGCGGGATCGGCTCCGCGCGCAGTTGCCGGCCGACCCCGCGTCGTCTCCCGGCCTCCGCGTGATTCACCTGTACCAGCAACCAGGCGGGCTGTGGCTCGTCGGGCGGGAGGGCGCGACCTTCGTGTTGGCCCGGATGCGTGGCCTCGCGCACCTGCACGCGCTCATCAGCAGCCCGGACATCGACCTGCCCGCGCTGAACCTGATCGGCGGCGAGGTTGTCGAGCAGGGCGCGCTCGACGTTCTCGATGAGGATTCACGACGGATCTTGCGCACCAAGTTGGCTGAATTAGACGTCGGGCTCACACACTCAGACCGGCCGGCTCTCCGCGAGGAGCGCGACGCGATCGCGTCGTATCTCGCCGGCGCGAGCGGGCTCGCCGGTCGCAGACGGACCACCGGTTCGAATGCCGAGCGCGCACGGGTCGCAGTCCGTAAGGCGATAGTGGCCGCGCTCGCCAAGATCGCCGAAGTCGACCCGTGGCTGGGCCGCCACTTGCGCGACCGGATCCGCACCGGCTTCGAATGCCGCTATGAATCCGACCCCGACCACGCGATCCGATGGATCCTGCAGGCCGCAGCCAAATGACTGCCAGACTGCTGTTGTGGACTCATAGCCATCGCTACGAGTAGATCGCGGGTGCCCGGCTTGTCCTGGCCAAACCTGACCCGGCAGGCGAGTTTTGGACGGGCCGCGCGCGCCGCGGTCGAGAATACGATGTTGATCAGCCCGTATCAGGTGCAGTCAGCGACGCCTGCCGGTGCTCGTGCGGCGGGGCGGGGTACCACCGGGCGCGGCGGCCCGGTCAGCGGCGGTGCGGTTGCCGTCACACCGCTGGACCGAGTCCGCCCTCGATTCGCTTGAGAAGTCGTCGGACGAATAGGCGGGCCAGTTCCCTGCCGGCGAACCGGTGCGGGGAGTCGTACCGGTAGGTCTCGGTGGCGAGTAGTAGCCATATGTAGAGCTGGTACAGCCCGCTGCGAATCTTGTCCTCGCGCGAGGGCCCGGCGGGGGAGACCTCGTCGGGGCGGCCGGCGGCGTAGGCGGCCCAGACGCTCGCGTCTTTGAATGGCTTGGACTTGCCGGGGTTCATGCCTACGAAGTCAGCCAGCGGGTCGCCCCAGAAGCAACGTTCGATGTCGATGATGCCCGAGACGTGCGGTGTCGCGCCGGCAGAGGTCACGAAGACGTTTCCCGACCACATGTCGAAGTTCACCAGCCGCGGTTCGTTGATCTCGTCCAGCACGTCGGCGTGTCGGGCCACCGCGTCTTGGATCCGGTCGGCGGGAAGCTTGACCTGGTGGGCAACGGCATCGGAAAGAATGTCGTTGACCATCCGGGTGAATGCCGCGCTCCAAGAGGCGGTCAGGGCGGTGTCGCCCCAACCGGGATAACCGAAACTTTCGCCGCGGATGGCGTGTGTTTGCGCGAGAGCGTCGCCCAGTTGACGTCCTATTGCCGCCCGTCCGGCGCTGCCGAGCTTGCGACCGGATGTGCGCAGCGTCTGTCCGTCGACGGCGGTCATGAAGAAGTACTGGCTGCTCAGCTGCGTGCGGGACAGGTCGTGCGCGAGGACGCGAGGTACGGGCAGCGTTGTCCTCTCGGCGAGTAGCTCGAGCATCGCGATCTCTGTGGACATGATGTCCTTCTCGTAGGTGAGGACAGGCGTGTCCGGAGCGGCCGACACTTTGAGCACGATCGGTTCGTCGCGCTCCGCGGTCGAGATGGAGTAGACGGAGTTGAACATTCCATCGGTCAGTTCGACCACAGTCACGTCCCGGTGGGTGCCGAACGCCGCCGCAACCACCTTGCGAACCTGCTCATCGGACAGATGAGCCTTGGTCTTGCTCTTCAATTGCCCTCCGCCAGCGCGCCTGAGACATCCAATTCCCGACGAGGATCAGCTGACCGTGGGTTGACGGCAGGACGTGCGGTCGTTACGTGCGCAGCACCCAGCTACCCGTGCGGAGTCGAGACGGCGGTGCACCGGGAACCGGTTCACGGGTTGACGACCGGGATGGTCACCGTGACGGGTGCGCAGCCCTTCGCGTTGGCGATGAGAGTGATCTCCCCGGGGTCGTGGCCGGCGCGGACCACGGCGAGCACCCGTCCGTAGTAGGTGGTGTGGCGCCCGCTGGTGAATCCTTCGTCGCAGATCGACTCGCCGCTGCCCAGCCCCAATAGCGTCCCGGCGCCGGTCACTTCGACGGTGACGACGCGGTCGGCCAGCGGCCGCAGAACACCGGCGTCGTCGGTGAGGTGGATCGGGACGTACAGCAGGTCCGCGCCGTCGGCTCGCAGCGCGTCGGATTCGGGCTGCGCTGTCAGCCGGAGCTCCGATCCGGCGCTGAGCAGGGTGTCCCGTCCGATCTCGGTGCCGTCGAGATCGTAGGCGACCGCGGTCAGCTCACCGGGCTGGTACGGCAGGGTGAACTCGGCTAAGTAGGCCCGCCGCTCCCCAACCTTGGCGGTGCCGACGTGGCGCCCGTCGAGCAGCAACTCGACGCGCAGGGCGTCGGCGTAGACCTCGACGGTCGCATCGGTTCCCTCCAGCCCCTCCCAGCTCCAGCTCCGGATCGAATCGGTGCGGCCTTCCCGGAGATGGCGCTTGTCGCCGGCGTGGTTCACCGGTTGCACCGCGAGGTGCGGGCCGCGGGTGAGGTGCCAGGCGATCGCGTTGACGTAGGACTGCGTCTGCCGCAGTCCGGTGATGTCGAAGTTCGGCATGCCTGCGGTCAGGCCCGGCCAGGGCGAGAACATCTGCCGCCGCTGGTTGTAGGTGACCGCGGCGTAGCCGGCCTCACCGAGGTAGTCCCAGCCGGTCCAGGCGAACTCGCCGATCACGTTGGGCAGGCTCTCGATCTCTCGCCACACGATGCCGGAGTCGTTCGGGTTCGTCTCACTGCCCACGATGACGCGGTGTGGGTACAGCCGGGCGTCCAGGCGGTAGCGGCCAGGCATGTAGTTGTAGCCCGCAACGTCCACGGCCGCGTAGGCATCCCGGGTGCGCTCGTCCACCTTGCCCAGCCGGACCAGCCGCGGCATCACCTTGTCCAGGACGGCCAGCAGATAGTTCAGCACCACGATCAAGTTCTTGTTGGACGACTCACCCTTCTCCTTACTGGCGGCGACCTTCGCCGCGAGCTTCTCGTCGTCCTGCGGACCGATCAGATTTAGGAACCCGTTGATGCAGTTGGTGGTGAGCCGGGTGGGATCGAGCTCCTTGGTGCGCTCGGCGATCCGTCGGTTGAGGGCGACGCCGCGCGCGGTGGCGGTCTCACCGATCTCGTTGCCGATTGAGTACATGATTACCGACGGGTGGTTGACATCCTTCGCGACCATCGCCGCGAGGTCCCGCTCCCACCACTGCTCGAAGTCGGCCGAGAGGTCATAGGTGACCTTGGGTCGCCACCACACGTCGGTGAGCTCGTCCATCACCAGCACCCCGTGCCGGTCGCACGCCCGCAGCAGGGCGCTGGACGTTGGGTTGTGGGCGCTGCGGATCGCGTTGTAGCCACCGGACTTGAGCAGCCGGATCCGGCGGTCCTCTGCCGCGTCGAGCGTGTGCGCCCCGACGACGCCGTTGTCGTGGTGTATGCACGCTCCGCGCAGCTTCACGGGCTTGCCGTTGATCCGCAGTCCCCGGGCGGCATCGGCGGTGATCGTGCGGATGCCGAAGTCGGCGTCGGCGGTGTCGACGACGTCGCCGTCGTCGGTGAGCCGGACCTGCGCGGCATAGAGCTGCGGGGTGTCCGGGGACCACAGTTGCGCCGCCGCGACCACGATCCGTCGGCGCAGCGTCGTGGCCTTGCCCGGTTCGAGAGCTGCTGCGAGATCCGCGGGTGCGGTCTCGGTGCCTTGCGGACCCAGTAGCCGTGTCTCGAGCGTGACCTCCCGTAACCCCGGCCCGTCGTTGACGACCTCCACCGACAGGTCCAGGGTGGCGTCCGTGCCGTCGATGGACGCCGTGGTGACCCGAAGGCCGTGCGGGGTGACCCGCACCCGCTCGCCGACCAGCAGGTGGACCGGGCGGTAGATGCCACTGCCGGAGTACCAGCGGCTGTTCGGCAGCTGGTCGTTGTGCGCGACCACCTCGATGAGGTTGTCGGCACCGTGGACGAGTGCCTCGTCGAGAACGACGTGGAAGACCGCATAACCGGACGGCCGACCACCGACGACCGTCCCGTTCACCAGCACCTCGGACCGCTGGTACACCCCCTCGAACTCGAGAGTCACACTGCGTCCACGCCACGACTCCGGCGCAACCAGCGTCGTGGAGTAGCGGTACGTCCCGCCCGGGAAGAAGCCGGTGTTGTGGCTGTTTCGCGTGCTCGGATCACGATCTTCGAACAACATCGCGTCGTAGGGGAGGGTGACCGGGCCAATTGTGGTGTCGCTGCCGGCCTTACCCACGTACCAGCCGGCGTTGAAGGGCTGCCTGATCACCGTGAGTCGCCTCCGGGCTCGAGCCATGCGCAGATGCGGTCGATACTGCGGACCGCCACGTCGGTGAGCGGCTCGTTGAGGTGTCCGTGCCCCGATCCGGGCTCGAACTCGACCTGCACCTTCACTCCCGCGTCCGCGAGGCTTGCGACGAAAGCATCCCCCGACGACCGCAGCAGGTCGACCTCGGAGTTCAGGACGAACGTCGCAGGCAGGCCGCCGACCTGGCCCAGGCCGGGGAAGGCGTACGGGTCCACGAGCAGGGCTGGGTCGCCGACGTAGTTCAGGGACATGAGCTGCATGATCTGCGGTGGCACCCGCTCGCGAAGGACCGCCGTCGCCGCGGCCACCTCCTCGCTGGCCGGCGGGAGGTCGGGATGCAGCGTCGGGTAGACCAGCAGTAACGACGAAGGCGCCTGTCCTGCGCCGTCGCGCAACCGCTTTGCCACTCCGGCTGCCAGCGAGGCGCCGGCGCTGGCACCGCCGAGGTGGAGCGCGCCGGTCGGGGTCCCGAGTTCGGCTCTGTGCGCGACCGCCCACAGCCACCCGGCCAGGACGTCGTCGGACGGAGCCGGGTACCGCACGCCCCCGACTGCTTTGCGGTAGTCCAACGACAGCACCGGGATGCCTCTCGCGGCCAACATCAGGCTGACCCAGTGCGCCTCAGGCATCTCCAGGTCGCCGGCGGCGAAACCTCCTCCGTGAACCCAGACCAGGGCGCTGTCACCCGCCGACGACGGGTGCCGGTAGAGCCGACCCGCGACGTCGCCACCCGGGCCCGGGATGGCTACATCCCGGGTGGCGACGACGCTCAGCTCGGGGTACGCCGGGAGGTAGCTCGCGGCATCGGGGGAAGGTGTCGCCAGGCTCGCGAGGCTCGCCGCACCCTGCTCCATCGCGGCCCGCAGCGCGTCCATGTCCACCGTCGCCCTGGCTCCCGACTCACTCGCTTCCATCCGCTTGCATCCTCTCCACTTCGTCACACGAACTGAACAGATATGGCCGGGGGAGATCCTCCCGGAGCTGGTACTCCGCACCCTAGCCAGCGCCGGTTCGCCCTGGCGGGCGGCCCGTTCCGGGGCGGGAATCGGGTGCTTGCCGCAGCCGGCTGGACACTTCGAGCACGCGCCCGATCGCACTTCGTGCCGGCCGACGGCGACAGCGCGGCGGCTCAGCGCCATCAAGCGCGCCGAAGGCTCACCGAAGCGGCGCCACGGACGCGATCGGGTTGTTGCACGGCCGGCCTACGCGCTCGCCGGATGGCCGGCGCAGCGCTCGCGCGTCGCCATGGTGCCGGGCCGAGCACCCGTCGGCCGGCCCTGCCACTGCACCACCTGCCCGCCGACGAGCGTCGCGACGTAGCCGTCGGCGTCCTGCACGATGCGGCGGCCACCGCCGGGCAGATCGGCGATGACCCGTGGCGCGTGCAGGCGCAGGTGTTCGAAATCGATCACGTTGACGTTGGCACGGCTGCCGATCTGGAGCCGGCCCCGGTCGGTCAGGCCCAGCATCGCAGCCGGCCTGCTGGTGAGCGAGGCGATGACTTCGGGCAGTGGGATGCGTCCGCCGGCGCGGTCGCGGGCCCAGTAGGTGAGCATGAACGTCGGGTAGGTCGAGTCGCAGATCATGCCGTAATGCGCGCCCCCGTCGCCGAGCCCGGGCACGGTGTGTGGGGCCTGCAGCATCTCCCGTACCGGCTCCAACGATCCGTCGGCGTAGTTTCCGATGGTGACGAGGAGCAGGCTCCTGCCTTCGTCCTCGAGCAGAAGGTCGTAGACGATCTCGTCCGGGGCGACGCCGGCTGCCTGCGCCCGTACCAGAACATTGTCCTCGCGCGGCGGTTCGTAGTTCGGCGGGTCACCGAAGACGAACATCATCTCGAACCAGCGGCTGAAGGAGTAGCCGGGAAGCGGCAGATCGGCTGCGGTGTCGGCCAGGATCGCCTCGCGTACCTCGGGCGTGCGCATCAGCGCGACGCGTTCGGCGAGCGGTAGGTGGGCGATGCGCGCGTAGGCGGGCTTAGCGAGGAACGGGTTGAAGCTGACGCTGAGGCCGAGCAGCATCCCGACCGGACGTGGCAGAACCTGACCGGTCACCGGGGGGCCGTCCAGATTGGCCGCGGCGGTACGCGCGAGCAACTGGCGCCAGCGCCCGTCCCGTGCCTGCACGAGGGTGTACGACATTGGCGAATCGGTCTCGGCCGCGACCTGCCGTACGAGGTCGAAGTCGCCGATCGTGTCTTCCACCGACAGGATCGCCTGTATCGATCCACCGCCAGCGTCCCGCATTCCGAGCGCGAGGGTGAGCAGTTCGCGTTGCGCGGCGTGTGCCGTCGGGATGATCGATCCGTCCGGGCTCTTGTGGAAGATGCTGCGCGACGTCCCGATGCCTAGTGCGCCCGCCTCGACCGCCGCCCGGGCGATCTCGCGCATGGCCGCGAGGTCGGTGTCCGTCGCCTGCTCACGATCCACGGCACGCTCGCCCATGACGAACACCCGCACCGCCGCATGCGGCAACTGCACGGCGTAGTCGATGTCATGCCGGCGCCGGCGCAACGCGGCGATGAAGTCCGGGAACGTCTCCCAGTCCCACGGCAACCCTTCTGTCATCACGATCTCGGGGATGTCCTCGACGCCTTCGAGCAGCTGGACGAGCCGGTGTCGGTCAGCCGGCCGGCACGGCGCGAATCCGACACCGCAATTGCCCAGCACCACGGTCGTGACACCGTGCCCGGACGACGGCGACGCCTCCTCCGACCAGGTCAGCTGGCCGTCGTAGTGAGTGTGCACGTCGATGAATCCGGGCGTGACGATCATGCCGGCCGCGTCGATCTCGCGCGTTGCGCTGCCGCCGACGGCACCGACGGCGACGACGAGGCCGTCGTGGACAGCGACGTCACCGGTGAAGCCCGGCGCGCCGGTGCCGTCGAGGATCGTGCCGCCCAGGATCACCAGGTCGTAGTCAGCCGTCACCGCAATATCCTCGTCCGGCGCAATCGCCTCATTGGTCGCTCACGCCAGTGCAGGCGCACTGCTGTCGATCACCGCTCGGTGGCACGATGCACCCGACAGTGGCAGCTGCGCATTGACCGGCCGCATCTGACACACGGACTCTATGACGACTCCCGGTTATCACGAAAGCACAGTGACTGTTCCTCGAGTCGCTCAGCGGAGCATCACGGCGCGGGTATTTTCGCGCATGATCCTGCGGGTGGTCGCGGTCCTCTGGCGATGGGCGTCCGCGTCACCTGGCCGCGGGCGGGATCAACGTCTGGGTCTCGAGGTATGCGTCGAGACCTTCGGCTCCGAGTTCGCGGCCGAGGCCGGACGTCTTGAATCCACCGAACGGGTTCTTGAGGTCGATGAGCACTCCTGAATTGACAGCGACCGATCCGGTCCGCATTCGCTGGCCGATCTCGAGCCCGTGGTCCACGTCGGAGGTCCACACCGAGCCGGACAAGCCGTAGTCGGATTCGTTGGCGATGCGAATCGCATCGCGCTCGTCGTCGTACGGGATCACCGATACCACGGGGCCGAAGATCTCTTCTCGGGCGATGGTCATGTGGTTGTCGACGTCGGCGAACAGGGTTGGTTCCACATACCACCCGGTCGGCAGGTCGGCGGGTCGGCCGCCGCCGCTGACCAGCCGCGCGCCCTCATCGATCCCGGCGCGGATGTAGCCCTCGACACGAGTGCGTTGCCGTTCGGCGGCGAGCGGGCCGACGAACGTCGCCGGGTCGGTCGGGTCGCCGACCTTCGCCGCGTCGACGGCGGCGCCGAGCGCGGCGACAACCTCCGCATAGCGCGTGCGAGGAGCCAACACCCGCGTCTGCGCAACGCAGGCCTGGCCACTGTTCATCATGGCGGCGGGCAGCAGTTGCGGCACAGCACTGCCCAGGTCGACGTCGTCGAGGATGATCGCCGCAGACTTCCCACCGAGCTCGAGCGTGCACCGCTTGAGCTGCTCGCCGCAGATGGCGCCGATGCGTCGTCCGGCGGCCGTACTACCGGTGAAGGAGACTTTGTCGACACCGGCATGGCGGACGAGCAGTTCGCTAATCTGCCGATCCGCCGCCAACACGCTCACCACGCCCGGCGGCAGACCCAACGTCTCGATGACCTCGGCCAGGAGATAGCCGACGAGAGGCGTCTCCGGCGCCGACTTGATGATCATCGCCGAACCGGAGGCGAGGGCGGCACCGAGCTTCATCGCGATAATGGTCAACGGGACATTCCACGGCACGATGCCCGCGCACACGCCCACCGGATGCTTGACGATTCGCGACGGACCAAGCAGGCCTGGCCGCTCGTCGACGAACTCGAAAGTATCGAGGAGCTCGGCGAAGCCGTTGAAGATCATCGACGGCCCGAAGACCTGGCCGCCAAGCGCCCAGCTCGCAGGGCAGCCCATCTCGGCAGTGATCGTGTTCGCGAACTCGACCGCCCGGCCCTGGATACCCGCCGCCAGCGCGCGCAGCACGTCGGCACGTTCCTTCGCGGAAGTGTGGGGCCACGGCCCGTCGTCAACCGCGCGCCGGGCCGCGGCGACCGCGCGGTCGATGTCGACCTCGCTCGCCTCCGGCACGGTCGCGATCACCTGCTCGGTGTGCGGCGACACGACGTCGATCGTGCGAGCACCGGCCGGTGCCATCCACTCCCCGCCGATGTAGATCGTGGTCTTGTCCGTCAAGCTCATCCGCATTCCTTTCGTCTGCACGTATGTCGGCTCGGTGCACAGGGAGTCCGGCGTCGCCTCGAGAAATCCTCGACGCGACGGGGGTTCCGGCAGCCCCGCCTAGGGACTCGGTGCCGAGCTGCGAGCGCGGTCCTCGTACTGCGAGCGGGTGGCGGTGTCAGCGCGAGTGAGTACCCGTCTCGAAGGGGCACGACGTCGGACCGCTCAGGTCACCACCCGCTTGGCCCAGGCATAGTCACCCTTGCCGCTCGCCGTCCGACTCACGACGTCGACGAGGGTGAGGTGACGCGGCACCTTATAACCGGCGATCATCGAACGACAGTGGGCACTCAGCGCTTCGAGCGTCGGTGTCCGATCCGCTCGGGCCTGGACGATCGCGGCCACCCGTTCGCCGAACCGCTCGTCCGGCATGCCGATCACAAGGACGTCGAAGACATCCGGATGTGACTTCAGGGCGGCTTCGACCTCTTCGGGATACACCTTCTCACCGCCGGTGTTGATGCAGAACGAGCCCCGGCCGAGAAGCGCGACCATCCCGTCGGCCTCGACCGTCGCGTGATCGCCCGTGATCGCCCACCGGGTACCGTGCGGGTCAAGAACGAATGTGGCCGCGGTCTTGGCTTCGTCCTTGTGGTAGCCGAGGGGAAGGTGTCCGCAGCGAGCCAGGCGGCCGACCACGCCACTGCCGGGAGCCACCGGGCGCAGGTCATCGCCCAGGACGTCGGTGGTCTCGTTGCGCGGGAACCGTGCGCCTTGCTCGGGGTCGAGTTGGACCGAGCTGCCGCCGGTCTCGGACGAGCCGAATGCGTCGACCAGCAGCACCTCAGGCAGGTGCGACCGCAGCTGATCCTTGACCGCCCTCGAGAAGATGGCACCAGCGGAATTGATCACGACCAGCGAGGAGAGGTCGTAGCGGCCTGCGCTGCGGTCGAGCGCTTCCGCGAGCGGCCGCGCCATCGCGTCGCCGATGAGGCTGACGCTGGTGCACCTCTCCTGTTCGATGAGCCGGCAGACCGCGTCGGCATCGAAGGTCCGGCCGGTGTAGAGGACCACCGTCCGGCCGCCGAGCAGGTGGTACAGCATGTTCCACTGCGCGGCACCGTGCATCAAGGGTGCAGTGATGAGACTGATCGTCTGCGGCTCGGGCGCGATGCGATCGACGATCTCGCCCGGCGATACCAACGGTCCCGGCCCGAATCCGCTGCCACCCAGGGCGGCGTGAAAGAGGTCTTCCTGGCGCCACATCACGCCCTTCGGCATACCGGTCGTGCCGCCGGTGTAGACCACGTAAAGGTCATCTGACGAGCGCTCGATCGCTGCCCGGCTCGACGATGCCGCGGTGACCGCCTCCTCATAGGGGACGGCGAAGGAGGCGTCGGTAGCGGTGCCGTCCTCAAGCACGACGAAGTGCCGCAATCCGGGTACCGAGGCGGACGCCTCCGCCGCGCGCGGCGCGAACCCTCGCTCGAACACCAGCGCGTCGAGGTCGGCGTTGTCGAACACGTAGCCGAGCTCGGCCGCCACATACCGGTAGTTGATGTTGATCGGGACCAGGCGAGCCTTGAGGACGCCCAACAACGCCTCGACCCACTCGGCCCGGTTCCAGGAATAGATCCCCACCCTGGCACCGGGCGGCAGACCCAGGGAGAGCAAGTAGTTGGCAACGCGGGTAGCGCGTTCGTCGAGTTCGCGGAAGGTACGCCGCTCATCCCCGGCCGCGAGCGCGCAACGACCAGCAATGCGCTCGGCGACCGCCTCGAACAGGTCTGCGATCTGGAACGTGGCTGCCGGTGTCACCCGCACGCCTCGAGCAGCTGCCGATGGATGTGTTGGCAGCCGGGCTCGTTGCGGCCGAGCAGCACATCGTCGTGCCCGGCCGCGGCGATCCCTTGGCCGCTGGCCTCCATGACCGGGCCGTCCTCGTCCCGGATCACCGACTGGATCGCGGCGACGTACTCGTCACGGGCCGCACCCTGCAGCGAGTCATTGAGGTATACGACGTGGCGGAGGAACGAGCGGTTCGGCGCGCCCGCTGGTACGGCCTCGATCAACTCCGACCCGAACGGCCCCGCGGCGATCACCACGTTCGGGTAGACGTAGAGCAGCTGGGTAATCAGCTCCATGTCACGCGGCGGCTCATCCAAGCGCATCATGGTCATCGGCACGCCCAACCGTGCATGTCGTCCCAGCTCGTCGTAACTCACGATGTTGGCGATCGATCCCCGGCCGACCATGGAGTTCGAGTGCACGAACGGGAAGTGATAGGTCTCGTAGAACGCTTCTATCAGCGATTTCCAATTCGCGTTGATCGGCACTTCGATGACCCCGCCCACCCGGTTCGAGGGCAGCACATACTCGTTCAGCGCATCGGCCATCGGTCCCAGGTGAGCGTCGAGGTCGATCGGCCGCGAGTCACCCGGATTCTGCCGGCACCAGATGAACCCGGCGCCCTCGGCCGTCGCCAACCGGAGCAGACCCACCTTGGTGGGATCGATGTCGTTGAAGCCGGGCTGGCCGGGCATCGACGCGAGATGCCCGTCCGAGCCGTACGTCCAGCCGTGATAGGGGCACGCAAAACGCTTCACGCAACCACTGCCCTGCGCGACCGTCGCACCGCGATGACGGCACACATTGAGCAGGACATGCGCCGCGCCGTCCTCACCCCTGGAAACGATCACCGGGCGACCGTTCGGCAACGTGCGGGTCAGATAGTCCCCCGCCTCGGGCACGGCACCCGACGGAGCCACCGCCAGCGGGACCGCGTCGAAGACCCGCTCCTGCTCGGTCGCATACACCTGCGGATCGCGATACCGGGACATCGGAATCCGCATCGTGCTGGGCGCGTACTCAGTGCGGCGCGCAGCAACCAACTCCATCACCCGAGGCAACAGATCCTCGTACGAGCGGGTGAATTCCTTGGTCAGCGTCATGTGTGCAATCATACACCTGACGCATGACTGTGTGAAGGACGTGCGCGAGCACGCACCGAAATGCGCCGATCGCCGCTGCCGACGTGCTGTGCGTCAGATAGGGCTGGGGCACGACGGCGCGACCCAGATCGACCCGGTTACAGTGCTCAAATGCCTGCCCACTCCAAGTTCATTCGATGAAAGCGGCGATGACCGGGCTCGGGGTCTGGTCGATGGACCTGCGCTACGGCGACCCGGCACTCCTTCCCGACGCCATGGCGGAGATCGAATCGCTCGGCTACTCGGCCATCTGGGTGCCGGATGTGAGCGGAGAGTTGTTCGAGGCGCTCGACGGGATGCTCGCCGCGACGTCGACGATCACCATCGCGACCGGCATCTTGAACGTGTGGCTGCGCACACCGCAGGACGTCGTCGGCTGGTGGCAGGGCCTGTCCGACGAGCGCCGTTCGCGGCTCCTGCTCGGCCTCGGGGTCAGTCACGGGCCACTGATCGGCGAGCGTTACGGGCGGCCGCTGGCGACGATGAGGTCATTCCTCGACGCTCTCGAGGACGGCGGGATGCCGCTCGATCGAGTGTGCCTGGCCGCGCTCGGGCCGAAGATGCTCGAACTCGCGGCCACTCGCACCGCCGGCGCCCATCCGTACCTCGTCACGCCCGAGCACACCGCCATCGCCCGGCAGGCCATCGGCGACGGGCTGCTGTGTGTCGAGCAGGGGGTCGTCCTCGACACCGACCGCGAACGCGCGCTGGCCATCGCGGGGCGGGTCGTCGGCGGGTACGGCAAGATGCCGAACTACGCCTCGAACTGGCAGCGGCTGGGCTTCACCGAAGACGACATCGCCGGGCCCAGCGAGCGGCTGATCGACGCGATGATCGCCATCGGCGACGAGGAGGACATCGCGCGACGAGTTGAAGCGCAGCGCGCCGCGGGCGCCGACCACGTGTGCATCCAGGTTCTCACCGCGCCCGGCAGCCCGCTCCCGCTCGAGGCGTGGCGAAGGCTCGCGCCGAGGGCCTGATCTCGCGAGGCGTACGGCCCGCAGTTCGTCAGTCGACGATCAGGTCGCGGCCGAAATGCGGATCGATCTTGCGGTAATCCTCCAGCAGACTCTCGTCGATGCGCGATGCACCGTCGAACGAGTGGCGCCCAGCCGGGTCGCGCAACCAGTTCCACAGCAGTCGCGTGTCCAGTGGGCAGTTGACGGCCGACCGGCCGAACTCGTTCTGGTAGTAGTTGTGCGATCGCGGGTCAACATAGGTCATGAACTTCTCCGCACTGTCGACCACCCCGTTGTAGCGCCAGTACGCATCCTCGGTGACCTCGACCGTCCGGCGCCCCTGCTCGATCAGCGCGCCGATGCTCTCCAGCGCGAACCGGGTGACGACCTCTTCCATGGCGGCGATCTGCAGCCCCGACAACAGGTTCGTGTTCGGGCCATAGACCATGAAGAAGTTGGGGAATCCCGGAAGCATCGAGCCGAGATAGGCGCGCGCCCCGTCCTTCGCCCACAACTGCTCGACCCGCAGACCATCCTTCCCGCGAACCTTCATCGGGTAGAGGAAGTCGTTGGCGCGGTAGCCGGTGGCGAGCACGATGATGTCGACCTCGTGTCGCGTGCCGTCCGGCAGCTCGACGCCGTCCTGCGTCACCCGGCCAAGTCCCTCAGTCACCAGGGTCACGTCGTCGCGCAGCAGGACGTCGAGAATGCTGTAGCTGCGGTCGACGAGGACGGGCCTGGCCGCCATCGGCGGCGCTATCGGCGTCATCTTCTCGAGCAGATCCGGGCGGCGTCCCAACTTCGAGGTAAGGAAGGCCAGGCGCTCCTCCCGCAGGGTCTGGTTCACCTGGCTCACCGCGTGTTCGTCGTGGAAGTCAGGATCGACCTGCAAGGCGCTCAGCGAGTTCTGTGGACGATGACCGTAAGCCGCCTGGAAGCGGGCGAAATTGCTGTAGTACGGCAGGTTTCGATCGAGCCAGTGCACCTGATCGGGGAAGGGCGACAAGTAGCCCGGCGCGTCGTAGACCCAGTTGGGGGTGCGCTGGAAGACGTAGAGATGCTCGGTGTGCTTCACGATCTCGGGGATCGTCTGGTAGCCGGTGGATCCGGTGCCGACCACCGCCACCCGCTTGCCGGTCAGGTCGGTCCGCGCCGGCCACTGAGCGGTGTGGAACCAATCGCCGCGGAAGTCCTCGATGCCCTCAAGCTTGGGGATGTTGGGCCGGGAGAGGAACCCGACGGCGCTGATGACCGCATTGGCCCGCCAGACGCGCGGGCCGTCGGCGGTGATCTCCCAACACTGCGCGGAGTCGTCCCAGACGATGGACGTGACCTCGGTGCGGAATTCGATGTCGCCCCGCACGTCGTAGGTATCGGCCACCCAGTTGAAGTACGCCTCGTTCTCCGACTGTGGGCTGTACGGGTGGCGGTAGCTGAAATCGACTCCGAAGACATGGGAGTACGTGCGGCTCGGCGAGTCGACCCGCGCGCCGGGGTAGCGGTTCTCGAACCACGTCCCCCCGACGCCGGGATTCTTCTCCAGCACGGTGAACGGTATGCCGGCCCGTTTGAGGTGGACGGCAGCGTTCAACCCGCCCATGCCCGCGCCGATGACGACGACGCAGAACTCGTTCGCCGCAGCCGGCGCCTCATCGGCCGCCCAGGAGAGCCCGCGTGCCCAGGGGTCCAGACCGAACTCCTCCAGCCACATCGGCAACTCGACCGGTTCCACCTCGATCCCCGCCGCCAGGCTGAGGCTACGGGGCAGTCGCTCGGCCGGCCCGATCGAGAGCCGGCCGACGCCGGAATCCCGGTGCGCCCGGAGAAATGCCGCTGCCTTGGCCCGAATCCGGGCGACGTCCTCAGGGTCCTTGACGAAGAAGACCTGGCGGTACCCGCCGATGAGCATGCTGCTCACCTCGATGTCGAGCAGCTCCTCGTCCCCGGTCAACTGGTACAGCAACCCCCGCAGCGCGAGCGGGTCCCCGTAAGCGGACGCGTCCGCGATGGTCGCGTCGCTGGCAGTCAACAGGTCAGTGACACCTTGCGCCATCTACTCACTCCTAGGCTGCGTCGTGCTGGCTCGCCGAATAGTGCGCTACGTATCCAACCTGAGCCGTTCGGTTCGCAAGACAGCCGACGCTGCGCGGTGAGTCAGCCACAGATTTGTGTCGGGGACGCACCGCGGGGCAGCGCGCCACCGCCGCACCGGGGCTCAGCCGCGACACCTACCTCGGGTACGTCCGGCCCGCGGCCTGTCGCCGCCGTTGCCGGTGTCGCTTCGGCGAACTCAGAGGCACCGTCGTCGGCACGTGCCAGCGCCTCTAGCCGACGAGAACGTGGGGCTTGGGCAGGCCGGCTGCTGCGCACAGGGCGTAGTAGGCCGCGAGCGCAGCGGCGCCGTCGTTCACTGTCACGACGTTGCCGGCCTCGTCGAGGTCGAGGTTCACGCCGTACATCTGGAACCACACGCGGGTGCCGTCCTCGATGCACTCCAGGGTGTGGATCGATCCGGCCGGTTCGTACAGGAACGACCCGGCGCGGTTGACGTAGTCGTACTCCTTGTACTTCCACGCACCCGAGACCGTATAGCCGAAGACCGGGCCGGTGTGGCGGTGGGTCGGCACACTGAAGCCCTTCTGGAAGACGTTCTCGATGATCCACAGGCCTTCGCTCTCGCGGACCTGGATCACCTTGAGGAGGTTGCCGCCGCCGATGTCGACGAACGGCAGGTCGTCGGCGCCGATGTGGACCGCAGTCGGGGCATGGGGGGCGGTGATGGTCATAAGCGTCCAGTCCGTCGTCGGGTCATGGTCGTGTGTCAGCTCTGATTCCGTCGGTGCGGGTACCCTTGACCTTTGGCGACCGATCGGTTTCTATCTGTAGTATGGCCGCTGTCACGCAGCTCAGCAATGGCCACGAGCGCGTCGTCGAAAATCTGGGCAGCCGCGAGGTGGGTCGAGACTCGAGCAGTACCTCCGGCGCGGGGCGCATGCAGTGACGGCTACTCAGTCGCCACATCAGGCGACGGCGACGCCTCGGCGCACGCAGCGAGAGCGTCGGGAGGACACGATCGGCAGGTTGGTCGACGCGACGATCGAGACGATCGCGGAGCTGGGCTACGCCCGGTGCTCGCTCGGAGAGATCTGCCGTCGGTCCGGTGTGTCCCGGGGTGGCCTATTCCGTCACTTCGAGTCCCGGCTCGATCTCGTCGCTGCGGCAGCCGAGGAGGTTGGGCGGCGTCAACTGGCGCAGGCTGTGGACCGCTTCTCCGAGGGTGAGCTGGATCCGGTCGAGGTGCTGCGTTTCGCGCGGGAGCAGGCGCGCGAGCCCGCCCGTGCGGTGTGGTTCGAACTTCTCGTCGCGGCGCGCACGGACGTGGAGTTGCGGCGGCGATTGCACGCGGTCACCGGGCTGACCCTCGACGCGGCGGAGGCGACTTCGCGGCCTCTCGGCGTGGTGCTCGGGGTCAGCCCGAGCCGGACGCACTTGGTCTCCTCGTCGTTGTCTCGCATGTTCGAGGGCGAGGCGATCGTCAGCGCCACCTACCCGCAGCCTGAACTCGAACAACAGCGCTTGGAAATGCTTGCCGAAGCGTTCAGGCAACTCGCGAAGGAGGATCATTGAGCCCGGGCCGGCCACTCACCGGCCGACGATCCATGCACGTGGCGATGATCGTCGGCGGGTTCGCAGAGCGGGGCGTCGCGATGCACCTGGTCCTTCGGAGCCGGCCCAGCTCAAAACGCGAGGACTACCAGCGTCTACCGGTACGCGAACCTGTGGAGACTTCATGACGATCAGCAGCCCGTCGACTGTGATCTACGACCGCAAGACTTACGCGCACGGCGCGCCTTACGCGCTGTTCGCCGAACTGCGTGCCGTTGATCCGGTGCACTGGGTGGACATTCCGGGCCAGCGCGGCTACTGGGCGCTGCTCAAGCACGCGGATGTCGAGATGGCCTCGCGCCGGCACGACGTGTTCTCCTCCGAGGCGGGCGGGATCATCGTCGAAGACCTCGACGAGCAACGGATGGAGAAGATGCGTCTGATGTTGCTTGGTATGGATCCGCCGCGCCATCGGGTGATGCGCAAGCCGTTGTCGCCGAGCTTCGCGCGTCGCGCGATCGACGGTCTCGAGAATCGGGTCCGCGCCATCACCAGCACCATCCTCGACCCGCTGCCCGACGGCGAGGTCCTCGATTTCGTCGTCGACGTCGCTGACCACGTGCCGGCCCGCGTGATCGGCGAACTCCTGGGGCTGCCGCGGGGCGACTGGGAGCGGCTGCACCAGTTGGCCGCGCTCGCCGCCCGCGGCGAGGAGGACAACGCAGCCCAGATCGCCGCCGTCACCGACCTGGGCGTCTATGCCTTCGACCTCGCGGCACAACGCCGCGCCACGCAGGAGCCGCCGGCAGATCTCACGACGCTCATCCTGGAGTCGGACTTCGGTGGCGGCCGGATCAGTGAAGTCGACTTCGCGATGCTGTTCGTGCAAATTTTCACCGCTGCCAACGACACGACCGTCGGCATGCTTGCTGGTGGACTGCTCGCGCTCTTGGACCACCCCGACCAGTTCGCCGCGGTGCGCGCCGACCCTTCGCTGGTCGGTTCTGCGGTCGAGGAGATCCTGCGCTTCGCGAACCCGCTGCACTACTTCCGCCGCACTGCCCTGAGTGACCTCGAACTTCGCGGTAAGCCCATTCGCGCCGGCGACAAGGTTGCCCTGTATTACAGCTCGGCCAACCGTGACGAGGAGGTCTTCACCGACCCGGAACGCTTCGACATCCGCCGTTCGCCCAATCGGCACATCGCGTTCGGTATCGGCGAGCACTACTGCCTCGGTGTGCATCTCGCCCGCCTCGAGGGACAAGTCTTTCTGCGGGAACTCCTGGACCGATTCCCGGTCATCGAGCAGGCTGGACCGCCTGTCCGGAAGCTCTCCAACTTCAACAACGGCCTGCACTCCTTGCCGGTGACGATGTCACGACAAGCCCGATAGCGGCAGCACTGCTCGCCGGCACTTGCACTGGACGGCTGTGGTTGACGACGGCTGTGGTTGACCGAGTGGCTGCGCACAGCGCTACCGTGACGTGCGGCCTGCCCACGGCTGCATCGAGTTGTCCGGGGGTCACTGTGACCGAACGCCGCCGCCGCGTAGGCCTGTCGCGCCGCCGCCCGGCCTGGGAGCCCGACGAGGACGTGGAGCCGGAGCCGGAGCCGGAGCCGGCGCGGGAGCCGGCCACGCAGGCCCGTACGACTCTGGTCGACAGCGCGATCTATGTTGACGGCCGGCGTCGCACGTCGCTGTCTTCGCTGCCGGAGACGTTTGCGGCGCGACGGGCGCAGCCGGGCGGGATGGCCTGGATCGGGCTGTATCGCCCGGACGCGGCTGACCTCGCATCGCTCGTGGTCGAGTTCGGCCTGCATGAACTCGCCGTCGAGGACGCCATCCTGGCGCATCAAAGACCCAAGCTCGAACGCTACGGCGACACGCTGTTCGTCGTCCTGCGCGCTGCGCGCTACCTCGACGACGTGGAGGAGGTGGAGTTCGGCGAACTCCATGTCTTCGTCGGGCCGGATTTCGTGCTGACCCTTCGGCATTCGGAGAAGCCCGACCTGTCCGTCGTGCGACGGCGGTTGGAGAACGAGCCCGACTTGCTCACTCACGGGCCTGAGGCCGTGCTCTACGCGATCCTCGACGCGGTCGTCGATGGCTACGCCCCAGTCGTGTCTGGTCTGCAGAACGATATCGACGAGATCGAGACCGAGGTGTTTCGCGGCGCTCCGGCAGTATCGCGACGAATCTACGAACTCACCCGCGAGGTCATCGAGTTCCAGCGTGCCTCGCAGCCGTTGTCCGGCATCCTGGCGTCCCTTACGGCTGGCTTCGAGAAGTACGGCGTCGACGAGGAACTGCGTCGATACCTGCGTGACGTCGCCGACCACATCGCGCTCGTCAACGAGCGCATCGACGGCTTCCGAGTCCTGCTGCGTGACATCTTGACGGTGAACGCGACCCTCGTCGCGCAACGGCAGAACGAGGACATGAAGGCGCTCACCGAGGCGAGCAACGAGCAGAACGAGGAGGTCAAGAAGATCTCGGCGTGGGCCGCCATCCTCTTCGCGCCGACGCTGATCGGCACGGTATACGGCATGAACTTCGACCACATGCCCGAACTGCATTGGGTTGCCGGTTACGCCTTCGCGCTCGCCCTGATGGTCCTGGTCAGCTTCCTGCTGTACGGGGTGTTCAAGCGACGTGGCTGGATCTGACACGTGCCCCTCCCCGATGGAGCCGCGCCGTCCATCGTCGCGTGGTTGGATGAGCCGTGAAATCCGGGGCGAGCAGCGCGGGCGACCCGTATGTGCCCAAGTCCGGCAACGGTGGCTACCGCGTCGAGCGATACAACCTCAGTCTCACCTACACGCCAGCGCGCAACCACCTCAGCGCACGTGCCGACTTGTCCATCGTCACCACTCAGCGTCTCGCACGCTTCAGCCTGGACCTGGTCGGCCTCGACGCGGTCAAGGTCAGCATCGACGGCCAAAAGGCCGACAGGTTCGCCGCCAGGGACGGCAAGCTGCACATCTGGCCGCGCACTCAACTCGGCAGCGGCGCCAGCGCCGTGGTCAGCATTTCCTACGCCGGGTCTCCCCGGCCCGTGAGCGGGACGTGGGGCGACGTCGGCTGGGACCTCCTCACCGACGGCGTCCTCGTGGCCAGCCAGCCCGATGGCGCCGCGTCGTGGTTTCCCTGCAACGACCATCCCAGCAACAAGGCCTCCTACCGGATCACGGTCACGACCGACCCGGCCTACCACGTCTTGGCCAACGGGAGTCTGGTCAAGAGGGACACCGCACCCACGACGACCACCTGGACCTATGAGCAGGACGAGCCGATGGCGACGTACCTCGCCACCGTGCAGATCGGGCGGTACCAGCCGGTCGATCTCGGCAGACGTCCCGTCCGGCACCGCGCGCTCGTCACCGGCCGCTTGGCCCGACGCGTCGAAGCTGATTTCTCAAGCCAGCGTCAGATGATCAAACTGTTCGAGAACACGTTTGGCCCATATCCCTTCCCGCAGTACACAATCGTCGTGACCGACGACGATCTCGAGGTCCCACTCGGCGCACAAGGAATCTCGATCTTTGGCGCCAATCACGTCAACGGAAAGAGCAAACGCGAGCGTCTGATCGCCCATGAACTCGCGCATCAATGGTTCGGCAGCTGCCTGACGATCGACCGATGGCAACACATCTGGCTCAACGAAGGATTCGCCTGCTTCGCAGAATGGCTGTGGTCCGAAGCCTCCGGAAGCTCGAGCATGGAAAAGCTCGCACGCAAGTACTGGGCCCGACTCGACACCCAGCCCCAGGACATCGTCATCGCCGACCCCGGCCCGGATTCCATGTTCGACGACCGCGTCTACCGCCGCGGCGCCCTCACCCTGTACGCGCTCAAGCTCCAGCTCGGCGAGAGCACCTTCGCCGACCTGCTGCTGAGCTGGACCACCCGCAATCGGCACAACACGGTCTCTACCGACGCATTCATCGACCTCGCTCGCAAGCGCGGCGGCAAACCCGCCGTCGCGCTGCTCAACGACTGGCTGCACAAGAAGCGACTGCCCGCACTGCCAGACTCGACACCGGCACCAGACGCCGCGCTCCTCCGTCCTTGACATCAATCGGCCACAGCCCCCAGATTCCAGACGGCCGAACACGTGTTCCGCTGACGTACAGTCACGCCCAGGCGCCCGTCGGCGACAGCAGCGAGCACGTTGCTCGCCCGGGCAGCGTCCTCTCGAATGTGGCCATCAGCGTTTGCGACGATCCGCTCGACCTCGCGCCAAATCGGCTCGCCCCCGGCACTCCGGGCAGATCGGTCGGGTGACCTACCGCGATCGAACGCGACCCATGATTCAGCCGCCTGTTCGACGCGCTGCTGCTTGGCACGAACACATCATCGGCACCTGCTCGCCTGGTCACGAGCGCCCGCGACATCAACCCTGCGCCCCGAATGTCACTACCGTCGATGCGAGACAGAACATCAATGATCACGATTACGGCTGGCGTACTAGGCGGTCGGCGTCAGCCTCGATGGCCAAGTAGCTGCGAATTGCTTGGCGAACCGCTTCGACATAACCGGCCAAGAACTGGTCAACCACGGACTCGACAACACCACGCGTTGAATCACGCTGGACTCGCTCAATGGCAGACAGGAGTTCATGGTGGAGGAACCCACCTTGGCCGCTGACCCACGCAGCGATATGCCGGCGGAGTTGACGCGAGTGTCGGGTGGCGATCATGCGAAGCAGTACTTCGTTTGGCACCGGGCCAACGAAGTCGTACAGCGTGGGATATCTACTTCCCGGCGCGGATGGCCGGCTACCAAAGGTGATGTCAATCATGCGCAATTACTTCGGAAGTTCCACCGGAATCATCGTGCACGGCATTGTCGATAGAGTCGGCTACTCAGCTAAAAGCTACGTCGGCAATGTGAAAGGCGGATTTCTGAGGTGTGACGAACAGATAGCCGGAGGAGGATTTAACGAGTGCTCGGGGTGACCAACAACAGTGTTACCGAGGCGAGTCCGGGCTTCCAGACGCGCACCGCCACGGCGCGCGCCGCCTGCCCGGTAAGCAACGGCCGGACTACACCTTCCAGCTGACCGCGATCGACGCTCGGCACGGCACATACTCGATCCCGTCGGCCGGGCAGTGCGTCAGCATCCACGCCCCCGATCCCATTTCGTCATGCGGCCGACGGTGTCTGGTCACCCACGCGTCACCGCGCCGCCAGATCGCGGTCGCAGAGTCCGGACAGACGTCGATCCAGTTGTCGCCGGGAGGCGCCGCAATGGCCAGTTCACGCCGTCGACTGCTGACCGGTGGCGATTCGGGCGTGGGCGCGCGAGTCGCTGGCCCGCTGTCGACCTTGAACCACGCGGCGTCGCAGCCGCCCAACGCGGCACCTACCCGCAACGCGCCGCACGCAAGGGTCGTGGCGAGCGGGCGCCCGCCGGCATCACGCTCGCCCTCCGCGGCTCGGCGGGCCGATTACCTCTGCCCGCCGGACCTCCGCGTGGGTTATGCCGCACCGCCCGGCGTGAACGACGTCGAATGAGAACTTCCTCCAGCGCCCTGCTGAACCGCCTGTCCGGCCAGCGATCCCCCCGATTGGCGACATCGCATGCGTAAGACCACCAAGGCGACGCTTCACCACTACCTCGAGCAGCTGAGCATCTCCGGCGATGTACTCGAGGTGGGTGGATTCACATTGAGCAAATGCGCCATTGCCTCGTTTCCCTCGCCCCGGTTCCGCTATCAAGCGTGCGACCTATCCGCTGGCGAGATTCCAGACACCGTCGTCTCCGATATCACCAACTGCAAGGACACCATTGCGGACGAGTCCTTTGATGTCGTACTGAGCTGTGACGTGTTCGAGCACATCGACAGACCGTGGCTCGCGGCTTCAGAGATCGGGCGGATCCTGCGGCCGGGCGGCATCGTACTGACTCGCACCGTATGGGCCTGGCGGAACCATCCTTGCCCCATCGATTTCTGGAGATTCTCGCCAGAGTGCCTTGACTTCCTGTTCTCACCGTTGGAGTGCCTGGAGAAAGGCTACGACCTGTCTGAAAGGCGCGCCGACTACGCCGGCTTCTGGACCAACGGAGCAGATTCGGTACCGGTCGATGAGCTCGGCGGATTTCGGGAGAACTGGGCCGTCTACGCCGTGCACCGAAAGGGCCGCGGCCCAACAGTTCCCACTTTCAAGGACAGCGGTCACGAGCTGGCCCGTCCCCTCAGGCAGGACACGCAGGGAACAGTCACCAATCGCGCCATGTTGGGGGCTGCGGCGCAGCCGGTGCCGGGCGATATCGCCAGTCAGCTCACCAGGATGAACGAGCGCCTCGACAGCCTGGCCGTGAGCAATCGGCTGGCACGATCCACAACGAGCGCCCAAAGGCTTCGCATGCGCGTCTTGGGCAAAGCCCGCACATCTGCGGCCGCCTATCGCAAGCGATGGGAACAGCCGCGCGACCGCGACGGCCGCTGACATCTGATCGGTCGACTGCCCCCGCACAGCAGGTACGCGCGGCGCGATAGAGGAGCCATCAGGCCGTTGATCTTAGTCCCGTCGCGGAGCACCGTCCCAGAATTCCCCGCATGCTCGGAAACTCGTCTGACGCGACAGCTTCGAGGCAGCACGTACCGACGGCTCTCGGACACGGCTCGGCAGGTAGCTCAATCAGGCTGTGCCGCGAAGCTTGCCGTTCTTGGCCAGCGCTGGGTCAGTACATGCGGAAAGGTCGAAGCAGCACGGTCGCCGCTTGCCGCTGTTCAGCTTGGAAATGCTGACTTCGACTCGCCGCTGGCGCGTGGACGGATTTGGGGTCGCATTGACCCACCGAACCCATTCCCACCGTGCCATCGGGGTGATGTCGTTCCAGGCGTCCTGGATCTTCTTTGGCGAGGCCGCCAGAGCTGCACCGAAGTCTGGTGGCACGTCCGGTTCGGGCCATTCCCGAGTTGTCTCGATGACGACGCCGACGCTGTCGCCTGCGGCGAGGTTCGCGGCGCGTTGCAGATCTTGATCGACTTTGAGCCAGTGACCCTTCAGTCCGTCCGGCTCCAGCACCGTCCGGAACTGCGTACGATTCATCGTTGCCTGAACCGCGACCTGTCCACGCGACGGTAGACGCCGGCTTGCCTGCGCAGGCAGCCGCATGATGGTCGATGAACCGATCGTGTACAGCGAGCCTGTGAATCGAATCGTTGGCGTCCCGATCGACTGAGTCATGCAATTCATGATTTCACGGCGTTGGCCCGCCCCACACGTCCGGACCCGGCCGACGCCCGACCCACGCTCACCGTCGGGAGATCAACTTCGCGGCCGACCCGAATGCGTGGGGGATCAGTGATGCCGTGCTGACCGACCTTCGCGCAGTATCCGCCGTGCGTCCGTCGCCTCGATCGCCCAGACCAGGAAGACGGGTTCGAAGGCAAGCCGCAGTCCGCGCTTCAGGTCGGTGTCGAGGCCGAAGGCGTCCCGACGGTTGACGAATTGGGTGATGTTTCCGGGGAAGACAGACACGAAGAACGCGGCGTGCGTCGCGCCCATGACGGCTCGTACGGGTTGCTTCCAGGACACCAGCAACCCCGCGCCCAGCACGATCTCGGCAATTCCGGAGGCCACGACGACTAAGTCCTTGTCCAGCGGGAGCCAATCCGGGACCTGTGCCTGGAACTCCTCACGATGTGCACCCAGGTGCGACCGGCCGATGGCGACCATGAACCCGCCTAGGGCTAGCTGCGCTGCCGCCCGAAGTGCCCGCCGAGCGCTCGCTGCCGCATCTGCCATATCGCTCTCCTGCCTCGACCCTGACGGCGACGGCGTAAGTCCATCACACTGTGGTTCTGGCGACCATGAGCTGCCGCTAACGCGTTGATTGAGCCCGTCCCGGTTCCCGCTGCGGCGCCGGGGACGCGCCGCGTACGCGGCCCCGATTCGGGTGCGAGGAGACCGACAGAATCGCCCTCGACACAGTGGGCAGACACCGTCCCGGCCTTGAGGAACCCGGATCACGGTGGATTCAAGCCTCTGACGGCCGCCAGCTCGCGGCGCGGGACGCACTCGCCCGTGAGGTCTCTTGGGCCGCTTGCGATCCATGTCGCCACTTACCAGCCACTCGGGTTCCGTTGAGGCTGATACCGGCTGGTGAACAACGCCTGCCAGAGTCGGCGGCCGCCGATCAGTCGTAGTTACGGCGCCAGGTCGTTCCAGGCTTTGAAGTATTGCGGGTGCGGGCCCCTGAGCGTCACTTCGAGCAGGCCCCAACCGACGCCGTCGTCCTGGTTGGTTGTGAAGCGACCCAGGTTGTCGACGATGGCGCCCGGGAGCGTCCCTACTTCCGGGGTCTTGAGATCGAAGTCCCGCCGCTGCACGACGGTTTCCTCGCCCTGGTACATCCCGAGTCGCCAGTCGGTGTCGTGGCCGTAACCGGTGCTGCGCGACAGGAGAACCGGGCGGACGGCCTCACCTTCAAGCACGAGGCCGTCCCGGAACCGAACCGTTGCCGCGCTCACCATCCGAGAACCGGGCACGAAACACAACTCGTGCTCTGGTCGCCCGAGTTGCTCGACCCGACCGTCCGGGAACAGCCGGATCGCCTCCTCGAGACTCCTGCGGCCCAGACCGTCCTCCTGGCACATGTACACGACGGTGCTGTCGGCGAACCGCACCACGAAGTAGTCCAATAGAACCCGGTGACCTGCTCCGTCGGCTTGCCGCCGGTCTCGGGTTCCCCCACCGGCCGCACGCCCCAGGACCGGTCCCGAGTGCCGGCGAACCGGTCAGGGGTCACGTCGATCGTTCGGCCGTCGAGCATCAGTGACCCCGTCCAACTGCCGGTCTGCAGGTAGCGCATCGTGTTCAGCGTTGCCAGGCGAAGCTCGTCTCCATCAGCATCCGCGGCTCTTCGTAGGCCGGGATGACGCCCTCCCACACCGCATCGACGGCGAACCCGTCGGTTTCCTCGCACAGGAACCGCACCCGCTTGAGCCCCTCGACTACCTCGACGCGCAGGGGCCCGACACGCGTGTCCAGGCGGTCGAGTCCGAGCGGTCTGGACGCCCGGATGACCGTCTGCGTCTGTCGGTAGGAGGCGCAGATGAAGGCATCGGTGACGTCACGATTCGGGTACTGCCCCAGGCTCAGCACCATGAAGAACTCGTCGGTCGAGCCGTGCATCGAGAAGTACCAGCGGTCGTAGAAGTTGCGGTCGGACGTGCCGACGGTCGCCATCGTCTCAGCGACCTGATGAATGGACAGCTCGTCGAGCGGTGACAACATCAGGCGGGGCTCTTCTCGTTGAGGATCGCAGCGGTCAGGCGGGCCGCCGCCGTTCTCCTGGGTCATTCTACTGTCGGGCTCGATGAGCCCCCAGTCCTTGAAGATGATGGCCAGTCGCCCCATGATCACCGAAAAGCGGAATCCAGCGAACAGTTCGTAATAGTCAAGCGCCGTGACCTTTCGCCCGCTGCGCTGCTCGTAACGGGCAATGGTGGCTTCCTTGGAGGCAAACCCGGACAGCCGATCGACGCCCATGCCGCTGGTGTAGTTACGGTCGATGAACCACGCCCATCCGAGATCCTGACTTGGCAAGCCGAGACAGGCCATCTCCCAGTCGAGGACGGCCAGCCGCTCACCAGGCGGCGAGAACATCATGTTGCCCAGGCGGGCATCTCCCCAGCAAAACACCGTGTCCTCGTCGGCTGGCCGGTTTGCCCTCAGCCACCGGTAGGCACGGCGCGCGACAGCAAACTCTCCTCAACCGCAGCCATGAACGCTTCGTAGTAGTCGAGTTGTGCGTCCAGGCCACCTGAATCACACCGTCGAACCCGGCCCCGTCGGCATCATGATCGGACCCAACGCCGCCGACACGGTCACCGTCCAACTCAAGTCAACGTCCTGCCCGGCGGCATCGACCCGGCGGCATCGACCCGGCGGCCTATTCAGCTCCTAGGCGGGAAGGGCTCAGCCGTCGACGGGGACCCGGACGGGCAGGCCTGCGGCGCGGTAGCACGAGTCGATCACGCGCATGGTGGCGACGGCGTCGTCGACCGAGGTGGGAACGGACTCATCGCGAAGCACAGCGCCGGCGAACGCGGCGAGTTGGCCGTCGAAGGTCCGCGGGCGCCGCGGGACCGTCATGCGCGACCGGCCTGCGCTGGTTCGTACCGTGATCCAGTTCCCGAAATGGGGATGGATGAAGTTGTGCATCTGCACCGTCCCGCGGGTTCCGGTGATCTTCGCTCCCGCCATGCCGGTGAATCTCCTCATATTGCAGGCGATTGTGCCGGCGGCACCTCCCGGGAATTCCAGGTGCGCGCGCATTGACACGTCGACGTCGGTGTCGCGCCACCGGCGCGCCTGCGCCGCGATGACCCGCGGTTCATTGCCGGCGAGTGTCCTGAGCAGGTGCACGCAGTAGCAGCCCAGGTCCATCAACGCCCCGCCGCCCAGCGCGAAGTCGTATCGGATGTTCTTGGTACTGAGGATGGGCGCGTCGAATCGGGAGCGCAACTGCTGGACCTCGCCGATGGTGCCACTGCTCAGTAGCTCGAGCACCCGCTCGGTGAGTGCGTGGTAGCGGTAGTGGAACCCGTCCATGACGACGAGGCTGGTGTCCTTGGCTGCGGCCGCGACCTGCTCGGCTTCGGCGGCATTCGCGGCGAACGGCTTCTCGCACAGCACATGCTTGCCGGCCTCGATCGCGGCCAGCGTCCAGCGCCCGTGCAACGCGGCAGGTAGCGGAATGTAGACCGCGTCGATGGCGGGATCGGTGATCATCGCCTCATAGGACGGCATCACTCGGGCGATGCCGTGCTTGTGGGCGAACTCACGGCCGCGCTCCGGATCGCGCGCGGCGATCGCGCTCACGGTCACCTCGGCGCTCCGCTTCGCGGGAGAGATGATCGCCATCGGCGCGATCTTCGCCGCTCCCAGGACCCCGATCCGCAGCGCCGCTTGATTCACACCGACCCCTTTCGCTGCGGACGCCTCCCAGCAGACGACCGATCTGGACTGTCAGCCAGTCACGGCGGCCGGACGAATTCAGCTGACGCACCGTTGCGGCCGCTGGACCTGCTGCGGGTCACTCGGCCGCGCACGACTCTAGTCCCGTGCCGGGCCAAGTCCGGCTGAACCTCGGTAACGGCTCGGAGACTTCAGGTCGCCTCAACTGCGAATCGGCGGCCCGACCCAGCATCCGAGCCGGTGGACGCAGCGCTACCCGTGGCCGTCCAGGAGTCGGGTGGATCGTCAGACAGTCGTTCTGGACGTCGGACGGTCGAGCCCGACAGGTCTCGGCGCGGCTGATGGTGGGCCGGGTGCGTGACGCCAACAGCCGTCGGGGCGGGAGGTGCGCGCCGCCGAGATCGTCGAGCCGATCGTGGCCGAACGGAGGGTCAGTACCCGGCCAGCACGTCTACATCGGCAAAATGGCGCTCCAGCGCGGGTTGTGGTCCAGTATCGACGTGACTCGAATCGGCCGCCGTGCGGTTGCCCTGTCCGTGGCGGCGCTCGCCCTCGGCTCGGCGGTCACCGCATGTGATTCATCGTCGTCAGCAAAGAAGGCGTCATCGCCCAGCACGTCGGGTTCGTCGAGCGGGCCCAGCACGTCCAGCCCGCCGACCGTCACCGACCCGGTGTTCGCCAGGACCGCGTCCTTCTCCGGTCCGATCGCGGGCACGCCGGCCGAACCTCGCACCGCCGTTTCGGTCGACCTGGCGCCCAACTACGTCGAACAGGAGTTCTTCGCTGCGGGCACCGCGTCTGCCTTCACCGGGACCGACCCGCGAAACGGCCGCTGGACGATCACGCCCACCACCAAGGCGGCCTACAAGACGCGCATCATCGTCCGTAGGCCGGCGTCCGCGTCGCGCTTCAACGGCACCGTCGTGGTCGAGTGGCTGAACGAGACGTCGGGGGAATCGAGTCCTGACTGGACGTTCCTCTCGTCCTTGCTCATCGCCAAGGGGTACGCCTACGTCGCGGTGTCGACGCAGGCGACAGCAGTGGGCGGCGTCGGGGCGAGCAGCGCCGCGGGCACCGGACTCGCGCAGACCGTGCCGAAGCGGTACGGGACGCTGAATCACCCGGGCGACAAGTACGCGTTCGACCTCTTCGGCCAGATCGCCCGAGGGCTCCGGGCCGAGCCGAACAGCGCCGTTCTCGGCGGATTGCGGCCGAAGTACATCGTGGCAACCGGCGAATCGCAGTCCGCGGCCTATCTGGTCACGTTCGCGAACGCTTTCCAACCCGAAGACAGGGCGTTCGACGGGATCTTCATCCATAGTCGCGGTAGCGGTACTGCGCCGCTCGACGGCGGGCCCGCCGCCTCCGGTGGGAGTCCGAACGGCCAGCTCATCCGCACCGACCAGACCGAGCCGGTCTTCCAGTTCCAGACCGAGACCGATGCCTCCTTGCTCGGTTTTGCCAAGGCCCGCCAACCGGACACCGACCGGATCCGTACCTGGGAGGTTGCGGGTACCGCGCACGTGGACAGGTTTCTCGTCGGCCCGGTTGCCGACTCACTCGGTTGCAATCCGCCGATCAACGACGGACCGCAACACGTTGTGATCCAAGCGGCGTTCACCGCCTTCACTGACTGGGTCAGGTCAGGAAAAGCGCCGCCCACTGCGAAGGCGCTCGAATTCAGCAGTGCGGGCTCGGGCACGTTGGCACGCGACGGTAACGGCAATGCGCTGGGGGGCGTCCGCACGCCGGCGGTGGACGTGCCTTACGCGGCGTTGAGGGGGGAACCGTCGACCAATACCGGTAATGGCGCATGTGTCCTGCTCGGCTCGACGACTGCCTACCCGGCGTCGAAGTTGGTGCGGCTCTACGGGTCCCGTAGCGGGTACCTCGCCAAGTACGAGAAAAGTCTCGACGCCGCGATCAACGGCGGGTTCATCCTGGCCACCGCCCGCGCCGAGTTGCTGAACAAGGCGCAGGCGGTCCACTTCCCGTAGCTGGCGCGGGGCTGGGCGGCGGCCGGACCGACGTGTCGGCAGGGAAGTCGACGACTCTCTCGCCGGTATCTGCTCGGCCGGAGTGATGCGCGAGTGGCGTCTGCTCTACGAGATCGATGAAGACGCGGGACTCGTCAGCGTCCTCGCGTACCGCTCGCGTCCGTAGACCGCGTCGTTCAGCTGATGCCGACGCCCCGCACGGCCCACGTCGGCACTCGTTAGTGTGGCGGCGGACGCTCATCGTGCGTTCGCCGGCGTACTTTGGCCAGGCCGAAGGAAGGGGGGCCGACGATGCGGACCCGCGGAGCCATCATCGCGCAGTCACCCGGGCAGTTCGAGGTCGTCGACCTCGAACTGGAAGAGCCCCGCGAGCACGAACTCCTCGTCAGGATGGTGGCGGCAGGGCTCTGTCACTCCGACGACCACCTAGCCAGCGCCGAGTCGCCGTCCGCGCTGCTCCCGATCTGCATCGGCCACGAGGGCGCGGGGATCGTCGAACGCGTCGGCGCGGGCGCAGGCTCCTTCGCCGAAGGCGATCACGTCGTGTTCTCGTTCCTGCCCAGCTGCGGGCGGTGCCGGTGGTGCGCCACCGGCATGCAGAACCTCTGCGACGAGGGCGCCCGCACCATAATCGGCACCCGGGCCGACGGCAGCTGCCGGATGCGGCTCGCCGACGGCACTCTGGTGCGCCAGTTCGGTGGGCTAGGCACGTTCAGCGAGCACACCGTCGTGGACATCCACTCGACGATCAAGCTGGACAAGTCCCTTCCGCTCGACCGGATGTGCCTGCTCGGCTGCGGCGTCGGAACCGGCTGGGGCTCGGCGGTCTACTCGGCCGGCGTGCGGCCGGGGGACACCGTCGTCGTCATGGGAATCGGTGGGGTCGGGATCAACGCCGTGCAGGGCGCCACGCACGCCGGCGCCGATCACGTCCTCGCAGTCGACCCGGTGCCGTTCAAACGCGAGATGGCCCTGAAGTTCGGCGCAACGGACGCCTTCGCCGACATGGCCGAGGCCACCGAGGTCGCGAGAGGTCTGACGAACGGCCAGGGTGCCGACAGCGCGATCGTGACGGTCGGGGTCACGACCGGTGAGCACGTGGCGCAGGCGTTCTCCGCGATCCGCAAGGCCGGCGTCGTCGTCGTCACCGGCATGGGTCCCCCCACCACGGGACTCCCGATCTCGCTCACCGAGTTGACGCTGTACCAGAAGCGGATCCAGGGATCCCTGTTCGGTGCGTCGAACCCGACGGCCGACATCCCGCGTCAGATCCAGATGTACCGCGACGGCACCCTCAACCTCGACGACCTCGTCACCGCGACCTACTCGCTGGACCAGGTCGAGCAGGCGCGCGCGGACATGCACGCGGGCAAGAATCTGCGGGGCGTGATCCTGTTTGGATCGTGAGCTGCGTCAGGGCATCCCGGTCGCGATGGTGACGTTCTTGATGCGGACGAACTCCATCAGGCCGGCACGGCCGCCCTCCTTGCCGTACCCGCTGTCCTTGAAGCCGCCGAACGGCGCGACCGGGGCGATCACTGCGGGTGCGCCGTTCACAGACACGTTGCCGGCGTCGAGCTGCGCGGCGACGTGCATCGCCCGCGCCACATCCTTGGTGTGCACGTAGGCGGCGAGTCCGTACCGGGTGTCGTTGGCGAGCGCGACGGCCTCGTCGAGGTCGTCGAACGGGGTCACCGCGAGCAGCGGCCCGAACGCCTCCAGCTGCGCGAGAGCGTTGGTGTTCGTGACGCCGGTAAAGACCGCCGGGGTCAGGTAGAAGCCGGCGGCGAGATCCCCGCCCGGCACCTCGCCGCCGTGGACGAGCTCGGCGCCGTCGGCGCCGGCCTGCGCGATCATCTCGACCAGGCGGGTGCGGGCGCGGCTGCTGATCACGGGGCCGACGAAGGTGGCGGGCGCACTGGGATCGCCGACAGGGAGGCTCGCCAGGGTCCCCACCACCATCTCGACCAGCTGGTCGTGGACGGAGCGGTGGACGAGCAGGCGCGTCGGCGCGACACAGATCTGCCCGCTCAGCGCGGCGACCCCGAAGGCCGAGGCGGCGGCAGCCGCGCCCAGGTCGGCGTCCGCCAGCACGATGTTGGCCGACTTGCCGCCGAGTTCCAGCACCATCGGCGTGATGCTCGGCGCGCACGCCGCCTGGATCGCCGCCGCGGTCTCCGGGCTGCCGGTGAACGTGATCTTGTCGATGCGAGGGTGCGCAACCAGCTGCCGCCCCGTCTCGGCGCCCCCGGTGAGCACGTTGACCACGCCGGCCGGCACGCCGGCCGCGACCAGGAGGTCGGTCATGAGCAGGGACGAGAACGGGGCCTGCTCGGGTGCCTTCACGACCACGGTGCACCCCGCGGCGAGGGCGGGCGCGACCTTCAGGGCGAACGACGCGGGCGGGGTGTTCCACGTCAGTAGTGCGGCCACGACCCCGACCGGCTCCGCGACGGTGTAGTTGAAGGCGCCGTCGACCGGCAGGACCTCACCGGTCAGCTTGTCGATCCAGCCGGCGTAGTAGTCGAAGGTGTCCGCGGCGAGCTTCGCCTGCATGCCAGCCAGCATCTGCGGCATGCCGGTCTCGAGGGTGCACGCGCGGGCGAAGTCGGCCGACGCGGCGCGGATCCTGCTCGCCGTGTCCTGGAGCAGCACCCGGCGCTGCTCGATCGCGGTGCGCCGCCAGCCGGGCAATGCCCGGCGTGCGCTGTCGACGGCGCGCCCGACCTCGTCGGCCCCCGCCACCGGGAAGGCCGCCTGCACCGTCCCGGAGGCGGGGTTCACGTGATCCATCGTCGACCCCGAGTCGCGGAGCCACTTCCCGCCGATCAGCATGCCGCCGCGGAGCAGGCGGTCGTCAGCGAGTGTCATCGACATCCTCCGAGTTCGCGTTCACGGTGGCGCGCGGCCGGGTCGGCGATCCTGGAGCACGTGCCGCACGACTCGCCGGGGTGCGTGCAGCAGACGATTCGCGCTCAGTCTTGCATGACCAGTCCGCGTCGGGACCCGATCCGGCCTGCCCCACCCGCCAAGTACGCCCCCTGCTGCGCTGGACGTCGTGGCGCCGAGCCCGCTCGGTGAGAAGCACTCCAGGTATCTCGCGTGCCGCCGTTCCAGGCGTCGCGGCCTATGGCGAATGACGTCAGGTCCCCGACCGGGACCCGTCCGTTGAACGGGTGCGTGACGTTTTCGTATTGCCGGAAGGCTGATCGAGGATCAACCCTGGCTGCGGACGAATTCCTCAACCAGATCTGAAATGACCCGCGCTCCACGGTCGTTGAGGTGGATGTGGTCGGTCAGCAACGCCAGGCCATTGTCGGCGCTGATCCGGTCCCAGCTGCGGCGCAGCAGAAAGTGTTTCACCGCAGCCCGTCCCATTGCCCCCTTGGCGCCGTCGAACGGCGTGGGACGGTGCCCGGCGGGAAGCAGGTCGACGAGTCGCTGGTGCAGTGGCAGGACTCGGATCCCGTGCGCATCGGCCGTCTCGTGGATGATCTCGTTGTACGCGTCAACGCGCTGATTGTGGACGCTGTCGAGGTTCTCGCCCACCATGGGAATCTCGAGGAGGGCGATGCTGGCCGAGGTCTGCTGTTGCAGGCGTTCGACGATCCGTTCGAGGCTGCGACGGTAGGAGTCCGCGCTGGGAGGTTCGGTGAGTTCCTTCCGCCGGTAGCCCTTCAGCCATTTCTCGTCGATCCGCGCCGCGACATCGTTCGTGCCGATGAGCACGGTCACGACGTCCGGTCGGCACGCCACGATGTCGTCGACGCGTCGCAATAGGTTGACGGCCAGATCGCCCGACCACCCAGCGTTGACGACCTGCACACCGTCACCCGTGAGCCGTCGTTGCAGCGGCTTCACGAAGTTGGCGTTCGCCAATCCGTGCGTGAGGCTGTCGCCCGCACACACGAGCACGGATCGCACGCCCGGTGCTCGCCCGGTGCGCAGGAACTTCTTCGGGCGCTGCACCCGTCCAGCACGTCGACCGATGATCGACAAGTCGAACCTCCCGTACCGACGTCGCCCAGGCAGGTGATTCAGCAGACGATCACGGTCGCAGAGTGCGCGGGGACGTCGTATTCGAATGTCCCCTCGGCACCGGAGAGGACTCCCGATTCCGGCGTGACGTGGTCAGGGTGGGAGATTGCGTTACGGGCTGTGGGATCGCCGGTCAGCACCTCCGTAGTGGCCTGGGTAGCGTCCGAGTCGCCGAAGTGGATCGCCACTGATCTAGCGGTGTCGGTGGTGTTGACGACCTTGAGAAAGGTCCTGCCGGTCGTGGTGTCCAGTGTCGCCGAGGCGTGCAGCCCGGTGTCGGTCGACTCGGTCGGCAGGTGCTGGTCGCCGATATTCACCGCGAACAACTGCTGGGCCAGGTACGACGGCGACACATAGCTGGTCAGGTGGTTGAACCCGATCAGATTGGGATTCCACTGCGTCTTGCCGTCGAAGGCGAACAGCGGCGCGTAGCAGCTCAGGGCGACGACGTCAGAGTTGCGCTCCAGCCCCGTCATGTACGCCGCCTCCGCGATGGCAGCCTGGACGTCGTGGGTGGCGTTGTTGCCCGCACCGGTGATCACCGCATACTCGCCAACGAGCACCTTGAAGCCAGCGCGGTCATAGACGTCGTACCGCGCGGACTTCTCGATGATCTCTTCGGGGGAGCGGTACATGTGCTCGTCAAGGATCTCGATGGGATGGTCGGGAACGGGCATGGTGGCGATGGTCCGCACCTCGGGGTACGCGGCCTTGATGGCGTTGTAGAACATCGGGTACCGATACTCGTTGTAGGTGTCCCCGGCGCCCAGGAAGTCCTCGTTCCCGATCTCGATGAGCGGCAGTTCGAACGGCTCCGGGTGTCCGTCCTCAGCCCGCTTCGCGCCCCACGTGCTGGTCACTGGGCCGGTCACGTACTCCAGCAGATCCACCGCGTCCTGCACATATTGGCCCAAGTCTTCCTTCGGCACCGGGACGGCGCCACTGAGACCGGGGTAGATGCCGATCACCGGGGTGGCGCCCAGATCTTCGGACAACTGCAGGTACTCAAGGATGCCTAGACCGTCATCGCTCCAGTACCGCCACACGTCGTTGTCATGGCCCGGACGCTCCCAGATCGGACCGCGGGCGGCCTTCCAGTTGAACCGGGTGTCGACCGTGTTCCCGAGCACGTAGGTGCCGCCGGGGAACCGGCAGAACCTCGGCTTGAGCGCCTGCAACCGCTCCACGAGATCAGGCCGCAGACCGTTGTCCCGGTCGGCGTAGGTGGGCGCGAACAAGGACACCACTTGAAGCCAGATCGTCACGTCCTGCAGAGCACCCTCGTCGGCGGAGTCGCGCAGGTCGATGCCGATCACGAACCGGTTGTCGGTGCTCTCACCGGCGTCGGCGGGAATCGTGAGCGACGACTCGAAGCGCTGCCACTCACCCGTTACCCCGCTCACCTGCGCAGCGGCGAACGCGCGCGACCCGTCCGACTTCTCCACGCCCACAGTGACCGGCACCGCGAGGTGCTGCGCGGCCTTGGCCCAGAACGAGACGCGGTACGTGACACCCGCGACCGCGGGGACGCCGAAGTAGCCGGTATTGGACATCCCGACCCGTTGCCCGGCGCTGACGCTCGCGACGTCTAGGCGCAGCGAACGGGTCAGCACGTCGTTGAGCGGCTGGTCCTCGTCGATCGCTGCCGTGACCGAACCGCCGTCGGCCAGCAGGTTCCACGCGGACGCGTGCTCGATGACAGTGCCGTCGCGCCCGGCGCCTGAGGAGTCCGGCACCGTCAGGCCGCCGTCCTCGTCGAAGCGGTACCAGGCGACCGCGCCGTCCCCTGCACTCGTGCCCGGCTTGTCCACCAGAGACTGTACGGCGGCCTCGTCCAGGGCGTGGTCCAAGATCCGGAAGTCGTCGATGATGCCTTCGAACGGTGGGTCGAAGGTGAACTGGGATGCGCCGATCCAGTTGTTCTTGGTCGGGCCGAGATCAGCGGGAGTGAGTGTCATCTGGGTGTTCTCGGCGACGACGACGCCATTGACGTAGAGCCGGGCGGTGCCGCCCGTCTGGGTGACCGCGATGTGGCTCCACTCGTCCAGCGGCACCGCGTGCGGCGCGTGCAGTTCCTCCTTCTTGCCGTCGAGGAGGATGACGTAGGACGGCCCGGGCCCAGCGTCGGGGCTGATGTAGAACGGGCTGGCGAGCGAGATGGACATGTGCTGGCCGGAGGTGTTGTAGAACAGGATGCCGGTCAGGTCGCTACCGAAGTCGAAGACCTTCGTGAACGGCTCCACCTTGGTCGGGCGGATCCAGGCGGCGATCGTGAAGTCCGTCAGATCCTTGGCGATCCCCTTGGGCAGCGCCACTTTGGCCGTCCGCGTCTGGCCGTTGAGCTCGATCCCGTTACCGACCCGCCCCCTGGCCCGGGCTACCTCAGCCGCGGGCCACGCCGGCGGGGTCCGCCGGTCCATGAATGCGCGGTTCTGGATTTTCTCGGGGTAGATACCTCCGACGCCCGCGTAGTTGATCTCCTCGAGGAAGACACCGAACAGCAGCGGGCTGACCTCATGGCTCGGTTGCGCGGCCACGGTGATCGTGCTGCGACCCTCTGCTGTGGAATCGTGGTCTTTGGACAACACTGTCTCCGAGTCGTGTCGAAGCTTCGATCTGTCTCGCTCGGCGAGCGGGACCCGTTAGGTGTGCGCCGCCAGCCAGGCGATGAAGGTAGCCATCGTCCGGTCGAACTGCGGCTTGTCGATCTTGTTCAGGTGACCGTGTCGGGCACCTTCCTCGACGTGGCTCGCCACGGCTATGTGGTGTTGCCGGAGGTCTCGGACGAACGCGTCAGCGGAGGCCCGCAGCGCGTCGCGTTCGCTCACCACGATGACGGTCGGCGGGAAGTTGCTCAGGTCGCCGGCCTGCGGGAATGCCTCCGTGACGCGCCCATAGTTCGCCGCGCCAAGGAAGGTCTTGGACATCTGACGCACCCAGGGGCGCGCGAACTGGTGTGCAAAGCGGCTGGACGCGGGCTGCGCGACGCCGTCACCCACGGCCGGCAACCGAGCGTGCAGCAGGGGATAGGCGAGGACGACCCCGGCGGGAACGGGCGACTGCGCCCGAGCGGCGGCGAGGGTGGTCATGACCGCAAGATTTCCGCCGGCACTCGCCCCGCCGATGAAGACGCGCTGCGCGTCGACACCAAGACGCTGGCTTTCGTTCAGGAGCAGGCGCCACCCGGCGACACAGTCCTGCACCGGTTGCGGGAACCGCACCGCGGGCGCACCTCGCCAACGCCGCACCCGGCTCAGGGGCGGAACGAGCCGGTAGCCCACGTTGAGGACGGCTATCCCAGCGCGGGCGAACGCGCGCGCGACCTCGTCCGCCTCACCCATGTCGATTGACCCGCCGGCGAAACCGCCACCGTGCATCCATAGCAGGGCGGCGATCGGTGCAGAGCCGGTGGGCAGGTAGTTCCGCGCGCGAATCGTGCCGTCCACAACGGGAATGGAGATCTCGCTCACGTCACATCCCGTCTCGGACCTGACTGGCCTCCAGGACGAGCCTGGACGCGCTCCGCTCCAGCGCGCGGCAATGGTCGGTGAAGACCGCCACCGCATCCGGACCGACACCGTCAGCACGCAACCGATCGACCGCATCGCGCAAACCCGCGTCACCCATCGAACGGACCTTCCCTCTACTGGTGCCACAAACTACCGCCGCACCCGATCCGAACACAGGCGGGCCGCAGAGGAGCTCGCCTGGCCGCAATCCGCCCGCCATCAGGCTCGGCAAACCAATACGTCGGGCTTCCACAGCCGACCTCATCCCGCTGCGGGAACGCGGCCGGCACCAGGTCTGGTTCGCGTCAGACGCCGAGTGCGTCTTTCGCCGGCATCTCGACGCCGTCGTCGTTGTGCCAGATGACCGCGTCGCCAGCAAGCAGGGCCAGGAAGCCAGCAGCGCCCTGACCTCCGATGACGGAGAGAAATTCCTTCAACGCTGGTTCCATTGTTCTACCCCTCACTACGAACCCCGACGAACTGGTGAACGGTATCGGCGGCGTCGGTTATCAGGCATTGGTCACCTGGTCAATTGCCTGGTTCAGCATGCTGGCGTACTCCAGGGCCGCGGCGTCGGAAAGCAGGCCACGGCTGTAGCGCAACGCGAGGTAGAGGGTCGGGCCGACCGACGCGGCGCCGATCCCGAGCGATGGGCCGACTGGGGGAGGCGTGAACCACATCTCGCGTACGTCCAGCGAAGCCCCGACCCAGTCCGACTCGATGCGCCCGACATTGGAGAGCGTAAGCGTGCCGCCCAATGATCGTGCTGCGTCGCGGACCAATTGGATCATGCCTCGCCGGTCCGCCACCCGCTTTGGCCCGCTGCGGATCGTCATTGTCGGGGCTGCACCTTCAATCGGGTTTTTCATTGCAGCGGTAACACCAACCACGGCGGCGAGGCACGTCTCGGGCGAGACGCGTTGCTGTGCGGCGGTGGCGACGATCTCGGTCGAGAAGTAGTTGCCGACTACGTCGTAGCGCCAGGCCTCGGGGCGCTTGTTGATGGGCATGGCGATCGCGATCCGTTCGGCCGGTTCGCCACCCTCGCGGTGCCACGAGTCGACCGAGAGGTGGGCCGCCGCAAGCAGCAGATCGTTCACGGTTGCGTTGAGGCGACGACGAAGCGTCGAAGCGAGGATCGGCTCGAGCGGGAGCGACAGGGTGTGCAGGCCATAGCCTGGGAGACTCGAGGCTCCTCGCGGTGCGAGCATGACTGGTGTCGAGGACGAAGCGAGATCCTCCTGCGGATCGGCACCGTTCCCGGCTTCTCTGCTCGACCGATCGGTTCCGGCCTTGTGGCGTCGGGGTGATGCCAGGTCCACACTCGTGGTGTCGTCGGCGACTTCGGCGTACGCCCTCATGATCGACTGCAGCAGGCGCACTGCGCCGATGCCGTCGCTCGCCGAATGATGAATGGCCAGCATCACCACGTCCCCGTCGAGGTGGTGCACCAGCAGCACCCGGAACGGCGGCGATTCCAACAGTGTGAGAGGTTGGCTGCAGAATTCGCTGCGGATGTGGTCGAGTGAGGCCCGGCCATCCACCGAGACCGCTCGTAGCCGCTCGACCTGTGGCTCGTCGTCGACGAACCACTCGTACTTTTCGGCATCGCTGCTCCACGGCTTCAGGTGCGCTCGCGCGCGCGGATGCTTGCGGATTGCAGCGTGAATCGCCTTCCGGAGACGCTCATCATCAAGTCGCTCAGCGACACGCACCTCAACATGCACCGTAATCGGGTGCGTCGGGTCATCCAGGTGCATGAACGTTTCTTCCAGCACGGTGAACGTCAGTGCTGTCGACATGGTCGCCTCAGGCCGGGGTCGGGAAGGACTGACCGACGAGTTCCTCACTGATGTTCCAGAGCCGTTTCGCCGCGGCCGAGTCATGGGCGTACGGTGCACTTTGACTGAGGTGGCAGTCCTCCACGTAGGCGCCTCCGTGGTCGGCCAGCTCAGCTGACGTTGCCGCCCAGACGGACGTCGCCGCACCTTGCGCCGGCGTCTTGTACTCCAGCCCGTAGCCTTTGATGCTGGAATCCAGCGCCTCGCGTTCTTGGTCGCCCAGGTAGCGCATCAGATCGGTGCCGACCAGTCCCGGGTGTACGGCGTAGGCGTGCACGCCATGGGGCGCGAGCCGGGCGTTCAACTCGAGGGTGAACAGGGCGTTGGCGGTTTTCGACTGACCGTAGGCCTGCCAGGTCTCATACGGTTTCGTCTCGTAGTTGGGGTCGTCCCACAGGATGTCGGACCTTTCGTGCGCGTTCGAGGACACGGTCACGACCCTCGACGGTGATGCGGCGATCAGTGCCGGCGTGAGCAGATTGGTCAACACGAAGTGGCCGAGGTGGTTGATGCCCAGTTGCGACTCGAAGCCGTCGGCGGTACGGGCGAACGGCACGGCCATCACGCCGGCGTTGTTGATCAATAGGTCGATGCGTGGGTGCGCGTCGAGGACCTTCTGCGCGAATGTTCGAACACTCGCAAGCGACGTCAGGTCGAGGTCACTCACTTCGATGTGCGCGTCAGGCATGCTGGCACGCAGCTCATCGACCGCCGCCGTCGACTTCGCGCTGGGCCGGTTCCCGAGAAGCACCGCGGCTCCTGCGGATGCAAGTGCGCGAGCGGTCTCGAGGCCGACACCGCCCGATGCACCGGTGACCACTGCAACCCGACCGTCCAGATTCACGCCCTTGATCGCATCGCTGGCGGTTGACTCCGGTCCCAACATTGGCGCACTCCGTCCTTCGCACGACCTTGCTCGGTGGCGGGCGCCATCGACGACTGGGTCGTCGGTACTGGCGGGAGAGTAGACCCTCCGTTCGATGGTTGTTGCCGGGATGCTCCTCGCCCGCGCGGAACCCACTCGTTGTGGCATCGTGGCCTGCGGGCCATCGCCCGTTCGGCTCAGGCGCCGGTCGAGGTCGGGGAGGTCGTGGTTCCCGATCCGTGGCCCGGTGAGGCCGTCGTGCGGGTGCAGGCCTGCGGGGTATGCCACACCGATCTGCATTACCGCGAGCGCGGCATCGGCCGGCAGTTTCCATTCTTGCTCCAGGAGCTTCAGCCATGCGGCGGACGCTCAAGCGTTTCGATTGTCATTGCCCAGCCCGTCCTTGGAAGACATGTGGCCGCACCTGTCACACCGCGCACTCCGGTGCCCACGGATCACCGCCTCACCCGCGCATCCTTGTGCAGCTTGCGTGCCGAGTCGATGAGTGTGACGGCGTCCGGACCCCACATAAGACGCATCAGATAGCGCTCTACAGGCTTTCGCTGCATCAACCAGGCCAGTGGGAGCGCCAGGCGGCGGGCTCGGCGGGCCCGGCGGCGCTCCTTCGCGGAGACGCCCATGGCACGAAGAGTGTCGTCGGACATCGCGGCCATCATCGGCTTCTTGAAGACGCCGAAAAGCAGCAGCATTGGGAGCAGCACACGCACCTGAGAACGATGGAAGTTCTCTCTTGCGTTCCCCATTAGCCAGGTGTGGTAGTCGTGGCCGCCGTCAGGCATCGTCTCCATCGTCGCGCTGTGATCGAATAGCGGAGCGTACTTCTCGCGGAGCGCGGCCAGTTCTCCTGTCGAACGAGGCGGTTCATCGGCGTGGGGGAACAGCTGAACGTAGGGGGCGAACTCGGCGATGTACCGATCGCGCTGTTCGGCCGTCAGGCGTCGCGGGAACGAACCGTCACGGAACGCAAAGGCCTCATAGAGCCACAGCATCGATTCCATTTCTGTCAGCGTTGCCCACATCGCGTCACGAGGCGAGTTCGCGTCGTATCCGCCGAGTTCGGGGTCTCCGACGTCAATGACCTCACCGGTGACCTTGGCGTGGATGTTCTGCAAATGGGAAGCCACGCGGGTAGCGGTCGCTGTGTCACCCAGCCACATAGGTGCATGGATTCCGGAGTTGCGCTGTGCCCGGTCGAACATGTCCATGACTGTGAGCGTTCCGGCGTGACCCTTCCGCGTCATGGGGTCGCGGTCTCGCACTCCTGCGTGGATCGGCCGGTACGTGGTTTGCACCATCCCTTGCGCCACCGTCTCCAGGACGATCGTCGCTGGGTGCAGGATGACCTCCCACGCCAGGCTGCCAGGACCGAACAGCCCGTAGTCGGGCGTGCCATCTTCACGTATCGACCCACCCGCAGGGGTTGGCTCGCCGAATCGGCGCCACCGCTGTTCGGACCCGAGCAGGCGCTCCTTGGTCACGACCCTGAAGTCGGCGGTAGTGGTCTTGGCAGGGTTCACGGCTGCGCTCCTCGACGGTTGGCCCAAGTATTCTCTCAAATAACTGTGACAGTAGTTTGGCACAGTTGATGGGCATCGTCTACGCTCACTTCTGTGGACGAAGGCACAACGGAGAGCATGACGATCGACGAGCTGGCCGCGAGGACTGGAACGACGGTGCGCAACATCCGCTACTACACCGAGCAGGGGTTGGTTCCACCGCCGACGCGACGTGGCCGCATGGCCTACTACGGCGCCGAGCAGCGAACGCGTCTGGAGCTCGTCCGACACTTGCACGACCACGGTTACACGCTGAGCGCGATCGGCAAGGTGCTCCAGCGAATTCCGGCCGATGCGACTGCGGATGATGTCGCGATCCGGGTGTCGCTTCTTGCGCCATGGGCCGACACCGACGCCGATACGGTCGAGCGTGGGGACCTCGAGCGTCGCGCCGGCCAGTCGCTGACGGACACAGACGTCGAAGCCCTCATCGCCATGGGTGCTGCACGCAGGCTGCCGGACGGCACGTTCCACATCGCGTCCCACCTATTGGACACCGCAGCGCAGATCTTGGCGCTGAACGTCTCACCGCGCGTATTCGAACACATTGCGACGACCCTGGACCGACATGTGACAGCGCTGGCCCGCGACCTGATGGAGGTAGAGGAACTCCTGCCCGGCCGCACCCGCGCGGAGTCGCTAGCCCAGATCGCCAGTGTCCTGCCGCGCCTTCGCCCACTGGTCATGGACGCCCTCATCGGACGATTCACCTCAGCAATCGATGCTGCGCTTCACGAGTGGGCCGACTCGCTCAACGATCCAACCGGCGACCCTCGCCCCGATGCCACCGCCGTTCCGGTATCTGAGGACGACTAGGTTCCACGTAGCCCTGTTCCACCGCCGAGTTGAGAAGGCTTGTCCAGCCCATGACCGATTTGTCGTTCCCCATCACCCCCGAGGTGATCACGGCTGACTGGCTGACGTCGGCACTCACGACGTCCGTGCCTGGGGCGGAGGTAACGCGGGTCGAGGTGCTTGATCAGCACTCCGGCACAACTGGGCGAGCCAAGCTCGGGTTGAAATACCTGTCGGACGTCGGCGGTCCGGACACCGTGTTCGTCAAGCTGCCGCCCTTCGACGAGGAGCAGCGGCAACTCGTCGCCCGGACCGATATGGGACGCAAGGAGGCTCGGTTCTACGCCGGGGTGGGTGCCGCCGAGGCGCCGTTGCGGATTCCGAAGGCCTACTACGCGGCCTTCGGCGACGAGCCGACGGACTACATCATGGTGCTGGAAGACCTCGAGGCATCGGGATGCATCTTCACCAGCCGACTGGACACCCATGCCGACAGGTTCGGCCTGCAACTGATCGAGTCCTTGGCCCGGCTGCACATCCACTTCTGGCAGGACCCGCGGTTCGACACCGAGCTGTCCTGGTTGACCGAGCCGTCCGGGTCGATCCAAGGGGCGGAGCTCGTGCTGAGCGCTCACGAGCAGTTCAAAGCCGAGTTCCCGCCGATCCTTGGCGAGCTCGCACACCTGTTCTACGACAATCACGACCGGATTCGCGAACTGTGGGCCGAAGGCGCGCACACGCTCATCCACGGTGACACCCATGCCGGGAACCAGTTCGTGGACGGTGACACCATCGGCCTCTACGACTGGGCAGTGGTCAGCAAGTATTCGAACTTGCGCGATATCGGAAACTACCTGGGCAGCTCGTGCCCGACCGAGATCCGCCGAAGCGAGGGGGAGGGCTGGCTGCGCCGGTACCACCAACTGCTGTCGGACGCCGGCGTCGTCTCAACCGACTTCGACGCGCTCTTTAGCCGATTCCGCATCGCAGTGCTGTACTCCCTCGTCACATCCGCAACGACCGCCGCAATGGGCAGCAAATGGCAGCCGATCGCCGTCGGCAAGCGTGGCATGGCGAACGCCATCGCCTCATGTGCCGACCTCGACACGGTGGATGCCATCCGCGAAAGGCTCTGAAGGCGCCCGCACTGGCGGCTCGGCCGGAGTGAACCGATAAAGGCCCAGCGTTTGCGCGCAGCAGCTTGTACTGCACCTCCGGTGCGAGGTGCCCGACCTGCGTCCGCGCGTTCTGGATCCAGCCCGGCCAGGTCTAGTCCGATTGCGGGAAGTCCGGTCGCACATCACGTTTCCTCGCCGATCGCAGCGAGGCTGTCCAGCTCGTCCGGCAGCATCCGGCGATGCTCGCAGTCCGCGCTCACGATCGTCGATCACATCTCGGACGGACGGTTCAGCTCCGGTAGGCATTCGACAGAAATTCAACGATCTCGTTCCTGTATGCGAGAGCCTCGTCCGGAATGAGCTTGTCGAAACCCTGCGAGCCGTGGAATTGGCCTTCCCAACAACGGTATTCGGTGGGTACACCGGCTCCCGCCAACCGCTGCGCATAGGCTTGACCCTCTGGCTGAAGCTGATCATATTCCGCGCACATCACGAGTGCCGGCGGCAACCCCTCCAACGATTCGGCAAGCAATGGCGACGCACGCGGATCTTTGGCGTCGGCGTCATCGCGCAGATAGAGGGCGCTGTAGACCTTGACGCCGTCGATGTGGATTCCCTCATCCGCGAAGTCCAGACTGCGGGTGCTGGTGAAATCGGTGACGGGTATCTCGAGGACCTGCGCGACGAGCACCGGGCCGTGTTCGTCCCGCGCGATCTGTGCCACGACTGCGGCGAGGTTTCCGCCGGCGCTGCCACCGCCGACGGAGATGCGGGCGGGATCGATGTCGAGTTCCAATGCGTGCTGTGCCACCCAGCACAGCGCGGCGTAGCTGTCTTCAACAGCCGTCGGGAAGCGATGTTCCGGAGCAAGGCGATAGTCCACCGAGACCACCACGCAGCCGACGGCAGCCGCAAGCGCTCGGCAATGTCCATCGCTCTGATTCAAGGTGCCCAGAAAGAACCCGCCGCCATGCAAATGGACATGGCAGGGCAGGGCCGGCCGTTCGACTGTTGCTCGGTAGACGCGAAGCGCGATCTCACCGTTGGCAACCGGGATCGAGATGTCCCGTTCGATCGCGACCGGTTCGCCCGGTGTCGCGAAGGCGAGGAAGCTCTGGTCCATCATTGCGTGCATCGCCTCACGCAATTGTCCAGGCGGCAGGTCAGTCGCTACCGGTGGTCCGTTCCGTAGCGCCTCGAACAGATCCTTGATCTGTGGCAGGACCGTCATTGTCGACTCCTTCGCGGATAAGTGCACCCGATCGTAGTTTGCCCTCTCGGACCCGGTTTGTGGCACTCACCACCTCGCACAAGCGGTCGTCCGTATTACCCGGCGCGTCGGTGAGTTCGGCCAGGACGTCGATCTTGTCGCAGCCGAAGGCGAGCAGACCGGCGATGGCGAGGCTCCCGCGAGCAGGCTCTCATAGCTCTAGTGTCGCGCTAGGCAAGTAGCTTTACTTCGTGGGATCATGAGCCATGCCGTTGACTATCGATGTGGCGATGCCTGATGAGGACCGCATGGAATTGCTGCGGTGGACGCGTGCGCCGTCGTTGCGGGCCGGGTTGGCGCAGCGGGCGCGGATCGTGCTGCTGGCCGATGAGGGCGTGGGCACGAACCAGATCGTTGAGCGGGTCGGTGTCTCGAAGCCGACGGTGATCGCGTGGAAGAAGCGGTACGCGGCCGAGGGGATCGCCGGCCTGGACGACCGGGCCAAGCCGGGGCGGCCGCGGGTGATCGATCCGGTGCGGATCGTGTTGGCCACCTTGGAGGCGCCACCGCAGAACCTCGGGGTCACGCATTGGTCGAGCCGGCTGCTGGCCAAGCAGCTGGGTGTCAGCGACTTCACGGTGTCCACGACGTGGAAGAAGTGGGGTCTGGCGCCGTGGCGGGTGCAGACGTTCAAGTTCTCCACCGACCCGCAGTTGGAAGCCAAGATCCGTGACGTGGTGGGTCTGTATCTGAATCCGCCGGAGCGGGCGATCGTGCTGTGTGTCGATGAGAAATCCCAAGTTCAGGCCTCGATCGGACCGCGCCGGTGCTGCCGCTGCGGCTCGGGATGCCCGAGAAGCAGACCCACGACTACGTGCGCCATGGCACGACAACGTTGTTCGCGGCGCTGGAGGTCGCTACCGGCAAGGTGACCGACGCCTGCTACCCGCGGCACCGCCACGAGGAGTTCCTACGCTTCCTCAAGCAGGTCGCCAAGGCCTACCCACGCCGGCAGCTGCACATCGTCGTGGACAACTACGCCACCCACAAACACCCGGCCGTGCGGACCTGGCTGCAACGCAACAAGCGGATCACCCTGCACTTCACCCCGACCTCGGGCTCCTGGCTGAACATGGTCGAGATCTTCTTCGGCATCATCACCCGACAAGCCATCCGCCGCGGCACCTTCACCAGCGTCAAAGACCTCATCGCCGCAATCGAGATCTACATCGACGCATGGAACGAACGCTGCGAACCATTCGTCTGGACCAAGACCGCCGACGACCTCGTCGTCCGAGCTACCCGCGGTAAACACACTTCAATAGCGCGACACTAGCTGGCGTCCCTGCACCCGGCGTGTCGCCGCGGCGTCATGCGGGGGACGTCGGACCGGGGACGTCGGTACCGGGGACGTCGGTACCGGGGACGGAGGCCTTCGACGAGAGCGTTGCCGCGCCACGAAGTGGGACGCTGTCAAATGCGGGTCGTCGGTGGTGTGCGGTCCCTGGCTGAGGCTCGGGGCCCTAGCCGTCGTTGGATCGGTCATGAGTTCAACTCGCCAATGGCAGCCAACACCGTTCGGCCAAGTCGGGACGGCAGATGAGTAGGTCGCTACCCGCCATCTGACCCGCGTGTGATATTCCTGCGTCCAGCCAACTACTCCGGGACGACCCACTTCGGAGTGGAACGGGCCGAACCCAAGGAGTTTCGACATGACCTCACAGGGCAGGTTTCCTTACCAGGACAGCACGTTGGGCTTGGAGCAACGGGTCGAGGACTTGTTGTCGCGCATGGAGCTCGAGGACAAGGTCGGGCTGATGTATCACCCGATCGCCACCGTCGGTGGCCTCGATGAGGTGAGCCCGTTCAGCCGGGCCGGCACGGTGCTCGACATCATCGGCCGGCGGATCAACCACATGAACATCCTGATGGCGCCGACCGCGCGCAAGATCGCCGAGTGGTACAACGCAATCCAGACCGAAGCGCGCAAGCACCCACTGGGCGTTCCAGTCACAGTGTCCAGCGATCCGCGGCATTCGTTCAACAACAACCCGGCGACCTCGTTCCTGGCCGGCCCGTTCTCCGAGTGGCCCGAGACGCTCGGCTTCGGCGCGATCGGCTCCGAGGAGCTCGTACAGCGTTGGGCCGACATCATTCGCCAGGAATACCTCGCCACCGGAATCAGGGTTGCCCTGCATCCGCAGATCGACCTGGCCACCGAGCCTCGGTGGGCGCGGCAGATGGCGACCTTCGGCGAGGACGCCGAGCTGGTCTCCCGGCTTGGCGTCGCCTACGTGCGCGGGCTGCAGGGCGATCAGGTCGGGCCCACTTCGGTGTCCGCCATGGCCAAGCACTTCCCCGGCGGTGGGCCGCAGAAGGACGGCGAGGACCCGCACTTCGCCTACGGCCGCGAGCAGGTCTATCCCGGCGACAACCTCGACTACCACCTGAAGCCGTTCAAGGCGGTGCTAGCGGCCGGGGTCGCGCAGATCATGCCGTACTACGGCATGCCGGTCGGCACCGAACTGGAAGAGGTCGGCTTCGGCTTCAACAAGCAAGTCATCACCGGCATGCTGCGCGAACAACTCGGCTTCGACGGCATCGTGTGCACCGACTGGGGCATTCTGTCCGTCACGGTCTGGGGCGTTGAGGACCTGTCCTACGAGGACCGTCTGCTCAAGTCCCTCGGCGCGGGCGTGGACCAGTTCGGCGGCGAATCCTCTCCGGATGTGCTGGCCGGCCTGGTACGCGCGGGCAAGGTCACCGAGGACCGGATCGACAGCTCGGCCCGGCGGCTGCTGCGGGAAAAGTTCCGCCTAGGCCTGTTCGACAACCCCTTCGTGGACGCTGACCGGGCCGACGAACTCGTCGGCGGATCGATCGCGCGGGCCGAAGGCGTCGCCGCTCAGGCAGCCGCGCACACCGTGCTCAAGAACGCCGAGGACGGTCCCGCCCGGCTACCGCTGAGCACCGGGATCAAGGTCTACGTCGAGAACTTCAAGCCCGACTCACTGACCGGCCGCGCGACCATCGTCGACAGTCCTGCGGACGCCGACGTCGCCATCCTCCGGCTGGAGGCGCCGTGGGAGCAGCGCGGAGAGCCCGGCTCGTTCGAGAGCTACTTCCACGCCGGATCGCTGGCCTTCCCGTCCGAGGAGATCGAGCGCATCCGCGCCATCGCCGCGACGGTACCGACCGTCGTCGACGTCTACCTCGACCGGCCGGCCATCCTCACCGAACTTGCCGAGTTCATCCCGTCGCTGCTGGTGAACTTCGGCGCCAGCGACGAGGCGGTCCTGCAGGTGCTGTTCGGGGAAGCCGCGCCGAAGGGCCGGTTGCCCTTCGACATCCCGTCCTCCATGGAGGCCGTGGTCGCCAACCGTCCGGACGTCCCGTTCGACACGAAAGAGCCGGTGTTCCGGTTCGGGTACGGCCTGACCTACTAGGCGTATCCCGCCGAGGGCCACCTACCTACGATTTGCCCTTGGCCGATCCTGACGCTTCAAGCGGGCGCACAAAGCATGCTGACTACATCACGGCGGCCCATAGAGCGCTTTCCTTGGCGTTCGGGTCGTCGAGCAACCGGACGGGCGTGTCGAGGGACATGACGAGCGGGGCGTGGCTGGTGAAGCGGGGCCAGTGCCCGACCCCGTCGCCGCTCGGATCACCTTCAGTCGCGAACCGGATCCATGCCGCGTGCACCGCGTCGGCGAGCTCCTGCGGCGCGTCGGCGCCGACGAAGAACTGCGCTGCGGGTAGCTGATCGAACACGAACGGCAGGTCGATGCCGTGACAGGCGCGGAGCTTGCCGTCGAGGATCGGCGTCGGCCAGTCGAAGCGGTACAGCCAGACATTGGCGTTGTGGGCGGCCTGCGCCTCGGCCAGGCGACGCGCCGGGATGGTGCACGCCTGGTCGGTGGCGACGGCCTGGATCAGGTCGCGGTGCGACAGACCGGGTCGTCCTGCCGCGTACACGTCCAGGACGTCCTCTTCGGTCAGTGCCGTGGCGCGGAAGAAGCCGGCCACGTCGGGTGTCGGGACGAGATGGTGCATTGCCTCCGGCACGCCGTGCAGGGCGACGGTCAACTCGTCGGCCGTGGAACCGACCAGCAGATCCACATTCGCAGCGCAGCCGGCCGCGATCGCGGCGACGGGCATCCGGTCCCGGGTGATCCCGTCGATGACCGGAGCGAAGGCCATGAACTGGCTCGCCTCGTCGCCGAGCAGTTCGGCCGACTCGAGAAAGGTGACCTGGGTGGCGACGCCGAGCAGTTGCTCGGCGGGTACTGCGGAAAGCGCGTCCCAGTCGCCCGGGCGCACGTTGAGGATCTCGAGCACCCGCCGGCTCATCCGTCGGGCCGCGGCGGCGCTCAGATTGTGGTGACCCGCCCCGGACTGCGCGATGGCGCGGTGGAACAAGCCGTCGGCTCTCGAGGTGGCCAGCAGCGTCGTCACGCTCATGCCGCCCGCGGACTGCCCGAACACGGTGACCTGTTCGGGGTCGCCGCCGAAGCTCGCGATGTTCTGCCGGACCCACTCGAGGGCGGCGATCTGGTCCAGGATGCCGAGGTTGCCGGTGCCCTCGGCCCCGTCGAAATCCTCGTCGAGGTAGAGGAACCCGAACACTCCGAGCCGGTAGTTCAGCGAGACGTGGACGACGCCGTCGCGAGCGAACGCCGAGCCGTCGTTGCACAGCGGCATCCCGCTGCTGCCCGAGGTGAACCCGCCCCCGTGAAGCCACACCATCGTCGGACGCAGGGCATCGTCGAGCGCCGGCGTCCATACGTTCAACGACAGGCAGTCCTCGGCGGTGTCTTGCCTCGTGGCCAACAACGACAGCAGGCTGGCGTCGTCCCCCGGCTGGTACTGCGGGCAGACCGGGCCGAACTCCAGGCAGTCCCGTACCCCTTCCCACTGCTGCGGCGGTTGCGGCGGCCGGTGCCGCCGACTACCCGCTGGGGGAGCGGCATAAGGAATCCCACGGAAAACCGCGCCCGACGGCGCTGATTCGCCGCGAACCTTTCCGTGCGTCGTGTCGGCCACGACATCGGCGCGAGTGATCGACGGGTCCATGGCGCCGGTCAGAGAACCCGGGCGGGCGGCTCACTCGGAGTGAATCGATAGAGACGTTCGGCATTTCCGCGCAGCAACTTGTACTGCACCTCGGGGGCGAGGTGACCGACCTGCCCGCGGGCGTTCTGGATGCAGTCAGGCCAGGTGGAGTCCGAGTGCGGGTAGTCCGTCTCGCACATCACGTTGTCCTCGCCGATCGCGTCCAGGCTGTCGATGCCGTGTTCGTCGTGGATGAAGCAGCCGAAGACGTGGTCACGGAAGGTCTGTCGGACGTCGAAGGTGTCCAGGTCGAAGTCGGGGTTCTCCTGGCCCCCGTACTTCGCGCCTTTCTTGACCCAGTGCCGCTGCTTGTCCACGACCTGCTCGGCCCGCTCGAGGAAGTACGGGATCCAGCCGACCTCGCCCTCGGACAGGGCGATCTTGAGGTTCGGGTAGCGGTTGAACTGGCCGCTGAACACCCAGTCGAGCATCGCCCCGGCCGAGCGGATCGCGCCGTAGGCCAGGTTCGCCAGGAACGGCGACTCGGGCGAGATCCTGGGACTGGTGGACGAGGACCCCACATGCATCGAGGCCACCATGTTCAGCTCGTTCGCCGCTGACATGACCGGGTCCCAGTACCCGTTCTTGTCGTTGATCGTCGGCAGCCCCAACGGTGCCGGGTTCTCCGAGAACGCGAACGTGGTGACCCCCCGAGCCGCCATCCGCTCCATCTCCGTCACGGCCAGCTGCGGGTCCCACATCGGGATGAGCATCAGCGGGATGTAGCGTCCCGGCGCCGCGCCGCACCAGTCCTCGACCAGCCAGTCGTTGTAGATCTGCAGGCACTGGAAACCGAACTCGCGGTCGCTGGCCTCCATGAACAACTGCCCGCAGAACCTCGTGATCGTCGGGAAGCACAGCGAGGCCAGGATCCCGGCCTGGTCCATGTCGTCCAGCCGGGCCTTCGAGTTGTAACACCCCGGCCGCATCTCCGAGTACGGCACCGGCTCGGGGCTGAACTCCTCTTTCGACTTGCCGGCCACCGCACTCAGACCGATCGTCGGGAACAGCTTTCCGTCATAGACCCACACCTCGACCCCCTCGATCGTCTCCATGTGCGGGGCGCGGTCCTTGTCCTTCGCTGCCACCCGGTCGACCCACAGATGCGCTGGCTCCAGGATGTGGTCATCGACCGAGATCAGCCAATCGAGATTCGGCGAAGGGGTCATGTCGGGTGCCTCCGGTGGCTCGCGGTCCGGGTCGCCAGTATCACATCGCCGTCTGGTGCCGAGCAGGCAGCCCTCGGCTGGTCATGGACGCCCTGGCGGCCCCGTGAACCGTCGTGCCGTGGAGCGGCCGGCTGGATCAGATGCCGAAGTCGCTGCCGATGCCGTGCGCCAGGCGGCAATGGCGGCCGCGACGCGTCCGGCCGCGGCATCGACGGTCAGCGTCCGCAGTTCCTCGCTGAACACCTCGATCTCCGCCGTCAGATCCGGATTGTTCGCCAGCGCGGCATCAACCAACTCGTGCAGTGGCAGCTGTCCCTCGCCGGGCAGACTGCGACCCTGCATGGGCACGTACGGCGCGCCCGGTGCCGGGTCGCTGCGATCGCACAGCTGGAGAGCGCCGATCGAGCGTTCCGGCAGTGCTCGGACATCATCGAGGGTGCCGCCGGATCGCGCCAGATGCCAGCTGTCGAGCAGGATCGTGCAGCCGGGATCGTCGACCTGTCGCACGACCTCCCGTGCCACGTCGATGTCGGCGAGCGAACTGCCCGGGACGAACTCCAGGACCAGCCGCACACCGCGTGCCACCGCGCGGGCAGTGACGTCACGGAGCGCCTCACCAACCTCGTCGCGCGACACCAGGTCCCCGCCGAAGAACGTGACATTGACGAACGGCGCCTCCAGCACCTCGGCTATGCGCAAGCAGCCCGTCTCGTCTGCTCGGAGTGTGCGCCGAGCGCCGACCTCGACGTAATCAGGGACCCCGGGAAGGCCGCGGGACAAGGCATCGATCACCCGCACCCGGACGCCGGCAGCAGCAAGGCGCCGCCGCAGTACTCGACCGGAGGGATCGTCGGCGAGATATGGGTTGACCATGTCGGGCCGGACGGACAGGGTCGGGAAACCGTGGCGTGCCGCTGCTTCGATCAGCTCGAGCAGGTTTGCCTGCTGCAGGGTGCCCCAGCACAGGCCGATCTCCAGGTCATCACGCGTTGCCATCCCGACCACCGTCCAACCATCAGGTCACCCGTCGTCCACCGGCCGTGTCTACTCTTCGGGCGATGCTGACCCTCACGAAGCAGACGCTCGACGTCGGCCTGGTCCCTCATGATGTCGAGGCGATGACCCGCTTCTACGGCGAGGTGCTCGGGTTGGCAGCGCAACCACCACGCGTGCTTCCACGGAGCGGCACGCTGTTGACCTATGCGGTCGGCAGCAGCGTAGTGAAGCTGCTCTGCACCGACCCGTCCCCGCCGCGCCACCCGGGCGGCATCGATGCCGCAATTGGCTACCGACTCATCAGGCTGGCAGTACCGGACGTCGACGACGTCGTGGCCCGCGCTCAGGGTGCCGGCATGACCGGCATCCGGCAACGGCGAGACGACCGCGGCGGCGCCACTCGTGCGATCGTCCTGCTCGCGGACCCCGACGGCAACGCAGTCGAGATCGTCGGTGCGGGGGACCGACCATCGACGCTCGCGGTTGGCCTGACCGTCACTGACGCAGCCCGTACCCGCGGCTTCTTCTGCGATGTGCTCGGGTTGAACGAGGTACCTCCGATGGTCGGCTCCGGCGTCGACGTGCGGTCCGTTCGTTTCGGCCGAACCCGGGTGATGTACTGGCAACGCGCGGACGGGTTACCCGTGCATGGTGGCCGGTCCACCGACCACGCCGGGATCCGTTACCTCAGCGCCTACGTGGATTCGGTCGCCGAGGCTGCGGCCTCAGCGCGTGAGCGTGGGGTGTCGATCGCGGTACCGACCACCGCCACGGCGACGGCGACGTTCTGCATCATCGCCGACCCCGACGGCAACTGGATCGAACTGATCGAGCCCAACCCCGCAGTTGGGTAGAACGGCGAGCCGCTACAGGGACAGCACGGCTTGGACAGCTGTCGGACCAGGCATGGCAGGGTGTTGGACGAGCCAACATTCGTGACCAATCGCCGGGTGAGGGGAGGATCAACTTGTCGATCAAGCCCGCCGCCCACGTACGAACGACCTCGCCGTTGGCTCTCTCCCAGCTCGCCGAGGCAGACAGCGGCCGATTCCACTCGGTATAGGTCTCGGATCATCTGGTCAGTCCTGGCCGGACGCTATCTGGACGCCGGAGTTCACCGACCTGGCCGGTCGGTCCCGCGTCGAAGTCCCACGCGCAGGACACAATCACGCCGTGCCGTACCGCCCCCGCAGCCGCAACTCAGGGCCTGCGACGTGATGAGGTTCAGCGCGCCGAGCGGGTCGTCGTCACCCATCTGCCCCAGTTGGACAGCTGGTCGACATAGCTCAGCACCTCGAGCACAAGGCTTCGGGCAGCCCGGACGTCGATGTTGCCCGGGGCATCGGGCAGTCGGCCAGGATCTCGGTCTTGTCGCCGTCGAAGGCGAGAAGGCCCACGATCGGTTGGCTCGCCGGCGGCGGGTCCTGGTAGCTCCAGGCGACGTTCTCGACGAGGGTTTCGCCGATGCGCGCAGACCAGTAACTCGGTGTGCCCTTGTAGTTGCAGTAGGTCGTCTTGCCGGACTGCGAGAGTTCGAGCAGGTCCATTCGTACTTCTGACCGGTCGCGTAGGCATCGGCAAGGAAAGGTTTCGAAAAGGATCACGGTGTTGGCCGTGTCGACCAGGGCGACACCGTCGACGGTGATCCGGATGGCCCGGTCGGTCGGCAGTCGACGCGATGGCAAGGGTTCGGCGGGTACGCACGAGCTGTCGGCCCTCTTCGAATCAACTGTCCACGCTGTCCCACGGCACCGTCACGTACCCGCGGGCCTCGCGCAGTGTCCGACTCGATGGGCCAGGAGCGCGAGACTGCTGTGCGGTCACGATCGGTGTGCGTCGGCCGCACGGGTGGTGGCGACGACGGCGAGCTTGCCGGTGGCGGAGTCTCGGACGTCGACCTGGCCGATGCCGTTGCGCACCGTCGCCTCGGCGGTTGCCGGACCGGTGTGCACGCCGCGCAGGTAGCGCAGTTGGACCGATTCGAGAGCGGCGGCGCCGGGGTCGGCCGACAATGCCGCCTCTTCGACGGCGATGGCGATGAGGCCGCCGTTGATCGCCCCCGAGGTATTGAGGATGTGCGGCGCGCAGGGCAGGACGGTGTGGCCGGGCGCGATGGTCTGGCATCCGAGCATCGTGGCCAGCGGCTGGGTCAGTGACTGCCGGGGCTTGCTGTAGTGCCACTCGAGGTGCTCCCGGGTGGGCCCAACGCTGCCGGGGTCTGGCCCGGCGACGAACAGGGCGTTCGCGAATCCGACCGGCCGGCGGTGCGGGCTGCGAAATTCCGAGTGCAGGACGACGACGGTGCGCCCGGCCTTGACGACCTCGGCCTTCCAGGTGATCTCTCGCAGTCCGGCCGCTTCCGGGTACAAGTGCACCGACAGTTCGAGGGTGACCGGCATCCTCGGTGCCAAGGCTGACACCGCAAGAGCTCCGACGGTGTAGTCCGCCCACGCCGTCAGCACCGTGATGCGCGGGACATCGGTGCCGGGGACGTAGGCGTGGGGGGTCAGCGTGGCCTCACCGCGCAGGTCGTCCCCGTCGAGGTACACGGCGAAGGCCAGTTCGTCGGTGGCGTGGGGCCGGCGTCCGAGGCCAGGGCGGCCGGTGGCTGACTGTTCGGTCATGGCGTTGACGCGCGAATGGCTGCGAGCAGCGGCTTGGCGAGGTCGGGTCGGCAGATGAGTAGGTCGGGTAGGTAGGGGTGTGTGTTGTTGTAGGTCAGGGGTGATCCGTTGATGCGGCTTGCGTGTAGGCCGGTGGCGAGGGCGATGGCGACTGGTGCGGCGGAGTCCCATTCCCATTGGCCGCCGGCGTGTAGGTAGGCCGCGGCGTCGCCGCGGACGACGGCTATGGTTTTGGCGCCGGCTGATCCCCTGCTTTGCAGGGTGGCGTTCAGGGCGTGCGCGACCTCGGTGGCCCAGGTTGGGGGGCGGCTGTCGCTGACCAACAAGGTCGGGTTGTCGGCCGGTCCGGCTGTGGTGTTGGCTTTCGCCGTGTTTGGGGTGTGCGTGGTGTATGTGGCCTCGAGCGAGGGCTGTGCTACGGCGGCGGCGGTGATTTGCTGGCCGCGTTCCCACAGTGCGATGTGCACCGCCCAGTCCGGGCGTGGTGGCGTGCCGTACTCGCGGGTGCCGTCGAGTGGATCGATGATCCACACGCGGTCGGCGGTGAGCCGTTGCGGTGAGTCGACGGATTCCTCGGAAGGGACGGCGTCAAGAGGGCGGAGTTCGGCGAGGCGGTGCAGCAGCAGTTCGTTGCTGTCGTGGTCGCCCCGCTTGCCGAGGTCTTTTCCGGTCAGCGTGCTGGTCTGGCGCAGCTCGAGCAGTAGGGCGCCTGCCTCGGTGGCCAGCGACGCTGCCAGTGCCGCGTCGCTGGATGGGGAGGTGGTTGGACTCATTGGGTGATCTCCTCGATGAGTTCGATGACCTTGCCGGCGTGGGTGCTCGCGTCGCCGTCGGAGGGCACGAGGCGCAGCTGTGGGGCGACAGCTGTGGGGCGACAGCTGTGGGGCGACAGCTGTGGGGCGACAGCTGTGCCGCGGTGTGTGGGGCGCGGGCCTTGTCACGCCCGTGGCGGTAGGGCCAGAGGGGGCAGACGCCGGCGGCGGTGCCGGCTTGGGTCATCAGTTTGGCGACTTCGCCGACGCGGCGGACGTTCTCGGCGCGGTCGCAGCCGTCGTGCCAGGCGACGTGGGGCTCCGGCTGGTGGGCGCCGGTGATCGTTTCGGGGTCGCGAAGTTGCGGTCCGCGAGGTCGATGGTGATGCCCCTCGTCGAAGTTCTGCCCCGTGTCCGCGTGCACCACCGGCAACGGTACCGACGCCGGCCAGAACGGCTTGTCGATCGTCGCCGCAGCCTCGCGCACGATGTGCACCGACTCCGCCTCGAGCTTGTCCAGCTGGCTCGGTTCATCCGTGGTGGTCATGGCTGGTCTCCGCTGGGCGGTGACATCTTGTACCACGCCGGTCCACGTATGGTCCAATGTTGAATCACGGTGGTACGTTCCTGCGGAACGTGGAGGACGCCATGGGGAGCATGCGCATATCGCCGCCGACGGACCGCGTCGTCGCCATGCTCGATCACTTTCTGGCCAACCCTGCCGATTCGTTCGGGCTGTCTGACCTGGCCCGGGCGCTGGACATCAGCAAGCCGACGTGTCTGGGCATCGCCACCAGCCTGACCAGCCACGGCTACCTGTACGTACACCCGCTCACCCGCGCCTACTCCATCGGGCCGGCGTTCCTCGCGGCGGGGCGGATCGCGCGCCAGACCATACCGGTCGCCGACATCGCCGAGGCACGCCTACGCGAATTGGCGACACCTTCGGCGTCCGGTGCGCGGCCGCGTCGGTCATCGGCACCGACATCGTCGTGTTGGGCGGTGCCAATCCCGATGGTCATGCTGACGTCATCCGCTACCCCTTCGCCCCGCCCGTCGGAATCGAATTCGTGCTGTGGGACAGCGACGCAGCCATCGAACGCTGGATCAACGCCGCACCCACCGCGCCGGTGACGACAGACCGGCAACCCCTCTACCAAGTCGTCGCCGAATGCCGCCGCCGCGGCTTCGCCGTGGACGCCCTGACCGAACTCGGCGCCAAGGTCTACCGACTGCTGACCGAGATGGCCACTCTCAACCTGCCGGACACGGTCCGCTCGCTTGTCGGCGAGGTGGCCTCCACCCTCGGCCAACGCGTCTACCTCGACCAAGAACTCGCCGCCACAAACCCGCTGCCCATCAATCTGCTCGCCGCGCCCGTCTACAACCGCGACGGCAGCCAACAACTCGCGCCCACCATGCACATCGGCGGCATCCTGTCACCAGTCGAGATCCAAACACGCGGGACGGCCCTACGAACAGCAGCCGACGCCGTCACCGCGAGCATGCGCGGCGCCCCCCCAGCCGCGGCGGCGTCGTGATGGCGACGCACGCCCGGCCCGTTGGCTACCCCGTTCGGGCGCGGGTGGACGGTGAGCTGATCACTGAGTTCACCGCTGCCGTCAGGGTTGACAGTGTCGAGGCGCCCCCGCCGGCCGTGCCAGGGCCAGGTGAATCGACGCCGTACGACATGGCGGTGACCGGCCGCGATCTGCGTGTCGTCGACGGCGTCTACACCGGTGACCCGGACGCACCGCTGCGACCGCCGGTGACCGGCGCCTGGGTTCGGTTCCGTGCGGTACCTGATGACCCGTACCTGCACGCGGGACTGCTCGCTCAGTTCACCGGGCACATGCCGATCGCCGCCACGCTGCGCCCACAGGCAGGCATCGGACAGAACCAGGTGCATCGCACCATCTGCACCGCGATCACTACCTCGCTGCACGCCCGCGTCCGCGCCGACCAGTGGCTGCTGTGCCACCACGAGTCCACCTGTGCCGGCGATGGCATGACGCGCGCGCAGTGCCGCGTCCACGGCGTCGACGGCCACCTCGTAGCGTCGTTCGTCGTCGAAGCGATGGTCCGCGGGTTCGCCGATCAGCGTGTGGCACACAACGAGAGGACCGCGCTGTGACCCGAAGTGGCGACGGGCCGGCGCTGGACCTGCACACCCGCTTTGGTCCGTTCCCCGGCTGCCTCGATAGTGCGTTCGTCAAGCAGTACTGCGCGGCCACCGACGATCCCTCACCGCGGGCGCGAGCGGGACTGACCGTCCCGCCCACCGCGATCGTGACCCAGATCTGGGACGCGCAGCAGGCGAGCCGGCAGGCCGCGGTCAGCCAGGACCTGCAGGCGTCGGCGTCCGGCGGGGTACACGGCGAACACGACATCGTGCTGCACCGGCCGATCGTCGCGGGCGAACCGCTCAACACCTGGGTACAGGGGCTCGGCGCGCGACCGGTCGGCCACAACGCAGCGGTGACGATCCATTACCTGACCGTCGATGACGACGGCGCCGCGGTGGCCGAGCAATGGTGGACGACGATCTTCCTCAACACCACCTGTGAGCCGGTCGGCGGCGTGGCGCCCGGGCATCGTTTTCCTGACGACGCCCGGCGCCACCCAATCGGCTCCCAGGCGGCCTTCATCGACGCTGAGATGCCCCGGCGCTACGCGGAGGTGTCCGACGACTGGTCGGCCCATCACTTCGACGCCGCTGCCGCGCGCGCGACGGGAGCCGATCGGCCGTTCCTGCACGGCTTGGCGACCCTGGCGCTGTGCGCGCAAGGCGTCGTCGACCTGGTGGCCGACGGCGACGGCGACCGCCTGCGCCGGATCGCAGTCAGGTTTGCCGCACCTGCCTTCCCCGGCGACGACCTGCGAGTGAGCATCTACGATGCCGGGCCGAACATCTTCGCGTTCGAGGCGGAGAACGCCGGCAAGTTAGTCATCACCCAAGGCCGCGCCGAGATCCGGGGCTGAGCGGGCAGGAAGGGAAGGAAAACATGACCTGTCCATTCAGGACCTGATGAGCGATGGCGGCGCCGCGCGCGCTGGCGCCTGCGTCCTGGATGCACGGCGGCACGAAATGCGCGAGCGTTTGACTCCCTGGCCTTGGCCATGCCGAGTGGATTCCGAAACCCGAGATGGTCGGATTGTGCCGGCGACCGCCGATGGGCCGGTGCGGCGGGTGGCCTTCGTCCACCGTGACGCCTTCCTCTCCGGCAGTCGGCGGTACCCGCCACTGGAGCGGCCGCCGGGGTTCTTCCAGGTCATCATCGACGGTTGCATGGCCGTGGCCTCGCTGCGTTGGGGGAATCGGCCGACGTCCCCTCGTCGGCTTGCCTGGCCTGGTGGACGGCGATGCGACGTTGGAGGGAACAGAGGGGATATCGGCAGCAATTCAGGCGCAATCACGGAAAGGGTCGGCGAAGTGATCGACATCGGATACGAATGATCGGCTGCCCGCCTGGGATACGCGCCCCCGACCGTCCTGGGTAACAACCCTCAACACGGTCGGCCGCGGGCTCGGCTCGTCGCACGCCGTCGCGACACTAGAGGAAGCATCGTTGCTGCTGCGGGGCGGGACGCGACCGGTCTCAGCAACTTCGGCGACGAGGCGTGGCGCGAGCCGTTCGCCATCCTGCTGCGTGATCTGGATCAGGAGGCCGACCTGAATCTCACCGGACGACTGCTGGCCCGCATCGACATCGTGCGGTCACTGACCGCCCGACTACGGCTGGCTGAGACCGAGCGGCAGCGCCCGGAGATCCTCGACCAGTCGATCGACGCGCCGATCTTCATCACCGGGATGGCTCGCAGCGGGACGAGCATTCTGCTCGAACTCCTCGGCCAGGACTCGCGTCTGCCCCCGCCCTCGGTTGGGAGTTGCGCTACCCGTCACCGCCACCCGAACCCGACACACCAAGGGACGACCAACGCATCGCCGCAACCGCCGCCGCTATCGACCTGTGGGAGCAGGTCATTCCGGAGTTGCGGCAGATCCACGAAACCGCGAACGACGCGCCCGACGAGGACTCGATGGGTCAGATGCACGAGTTTGCATCCGGTATCTGGTCGGCCACGCACCGCGTCCCCAACTATGAAGCCTGGATGGCCAAGGACCGGATGGCACAGGCGTTGCGGTTTCACCGCTGGATGCTGCAACACCTGCAGTGGAAGAAGCCCGGACGCCGGATCCTCAAGCACCCCGGCTATCGCTACAGTCTGCCGAGAAGCGCCGATGAGCACGTCAAGCGACGTACGCACCGCGCGGGCGCGATCGGGTTTAGCCGCTCGTGGGACGACGGCCCGGACGGATGATCGTTTGTGTCCCGAGTGTGTCCCGGGCCGGATCTCAACCCTAGTAAATTCGGGGATTTTTTGTGTCCGAGGGGGGACTTGAACCCCCACGCCCGATAAAGGGCACTAGCACCTCAAGCTAGCGCGTCTGCCATTCCGCCACCCGGACGAGTGCGCCGATGATTCTAACCGACCAACGCGATGGGCCTCGCGGGCCGCCATCGACGCGGGCGACCGTCGTATAGTCGTCCGGGCGATCCCGGCGGCTGGTAGGAACGACAGCATGAGGATGAGCGCCGGGTCGGCTGTCGCCGCACAGGACGAGGTCGCGGATTTGCTCGTCGAGTTGATCCGAATCAACACGGCCAACCCGACTCACCCCGAGCGCCCGGCCGCCGAGTGGGTCGCCGAGAAGCTCGATGAGGTCGGCATCGACTCGCAGATCATCGAGGCCGCGCCCGGGCGGGCCTCGACCATCGCGCGAATCGAGGGCAGCGACTCCAGCCGTCCGCCGCTGCTGATCCACGGCCACCTGGACGTCGTGCCCGCTGACGCCGCGGAATGGTCGGTCGATCCGTTCGCCGGAGAGGTTCGCGACGGTTTCATCTGGGGCCGCGGCGCGATCGACATGAAGCACATGGACGCCATGACGCTTGCGCTCCTGCGCGAGTGGGCGCGTGCCGGTCGCAGACCGCCGCGCGACATCGTGCTGGCCTTCGTCTCCGACGAGGAGGCGGGCGGCCGCGAGGGCGCGCACTACCTCGTCGATCATCACCCCGATCTGTTCAGTGACTGCACGGAGGCCATCAGCGAGGTCGGCGGTTTCAGCGTCTCGCTCGACGAGCGCGCGCGACTGTACCTCATCCAGACGGCGGAGAAGGGTCTGGCCTGGCTGCGGCTGAGGGCATCGGGCTCACCTGGCCACGGCTCGATGGTGCATCGCGACAACGCCATCACCCGACTCGCCGAGACGGTCAGCCGCATCGGCAACCATGAATGGCCGGTCATCATCACCGACACGGTCCGGTCGACCGTCGAGGGGTTGGCCGAGATCACCGGCAAGGACCTCGATCCCGACGACCTCGATACGTGGTTGCCCCTGCTCGGCGGGGCGGCCCGGATGATCGGCGCGACGATTCGCAACACCGCCAACCCGACGACGCTCCAAGCCGGGTACAAGGCGAACGTCATCCCGTCGCGGGCCGAGGCGACGATCGACACCCGCTATCTGCCCGGTGAGGAGGACGCGTTGTTGACGACGATCGACGAGCTGCTCGGGGCGGGCCTCACCCGCGAGACACTCGTCCGGGACATCGCGGTGGAGACATCGTTCGAAGGCGCGCTCGTCGACGCGATGAGCGCCGCGTTGCGCGCCGAGGACCCGCAGGCGCACCCGCTGCCCTATCTGATGAGCGGTGGCACGGACGCGAAATCCTTTTCCACGCTGGGCATCCGGTGCTTTGGCTTCGCACCGTTGCTGCTGCCGTCCGACCTGGATTTCATGGCAATGTTCCACGGCATCGACGAGCGGGTGCCGATCGAGGCGTTGCAGTTCGGCGTGCGCGTGCTCGATCGACTGTTGCGCTCCTGCTGATCGACGACACAGACCGGCTCCGGTATCGCCGAGCGGGTTCGGCCCGGCTGGTTCGCGGACGACGGATGCGACCGCCACGCCAGGGTCAGCTCTCAGGTGCTGAATCGAGGAGCAGGAAGTCGTAGACCTTCAGCCAGCCGAGGACGGTGCGTACCACGAGTGGCATGGCCGACCGGCTCTCGTCGCGGACGATGCGCGGGTTCACGAGATGCCGAGTCTGTCCACGGGTGGTGATGTGACACTCGCCGGCGTGCTCGACGTTGCGCACCCAGTCGGCGTCCTTGCCATAGGTCAGTGCGAACAGGTAGCCGCCGCTACGGCCGAAGACGTTGACCGGAGTAGTGAAGGTCCGTCCCGAGTTGCGGCCTCGATGCGTGACGATGCCAAAGCCGGGAAACCACGGCACGACGTGCCGCATCACCCGGTTGAGGCCGATCTTGTTCGCATGCGCAACCCGGCGTCCCAACGGCATGAGACCAGTCTGCACGCAAATGCCGCGATCACGGCCGCGCCCAGCACCGGGGCTCGGGTTGCACTCTCGGAGCGTTGTCGTCGAGGCATGCGAAGGTGGATCGGTGCTGGTCGCCGAGGTCGCCGCCGCGTCCGTCGACGTGAGTGCCACGTCCTCGCGGCTCGCGAAAACGGCGCGAATCGCGACGCTGCTGTCGGCCGCCGACGACGTCGAGATCGCAATCGTCGTGTCGTGGCTGTCCGGGGAGCTTCCGCAGCGCCAGATCGGCGTCGGTTGGGCGGCTGTTCGAAGCCTGCCGCCGCCGGCGCAGGCGCCGTGCCTGACGGTCACCGGCGTCGACGCCGCGTTCACCCTGATCGGCGGCACGTCGGGCAAGGGCTCCCGCGCGCGCCGGGCCGCGCTGCTTGCCGAGGTGTTCGCAGCGGCAATGCCTGACGAGCAAACGTTTCTGCGTCGGCTCCTCGGTGGCGAGCTGCGGCAAGGCGCCTTGCTCGGCGTGATGGTCGACGCCGTCGCCAAGGCGTTCGGCCTCCGGCCTGTCGACGTCCGGCGGGCTGCGATGTTCGGTGGCGACCTGCCAGCGGTCGCCGCTGCCGCCTCCTCCGGGGGCGCGGAGGCCCTGGCCGCATTCCGGCTCGAGGTCGGACGTCCGCTCGGCCCGATGCTGGCCCAGACCGCGACCGGCGTCGGCGATGCGCTGCAACGGCTCGGCGGCCGCGCGGCCTTCGAAGCGAAGTTGGACGGCGTACGCGTACAGATCCACCGGGCCGGAGGACAGGTATCGATCTACACACGGAGCCTGGACGACGTGACCGCCCGGCTGCCCGAGGTCGTCGAGGCGACGCTTGCCCTACCGGTTTCCACCCTTGTCGCCGACGGCGAAGCGATCGCACTGCGCACCGACGGCCGGCCGCACAAATTCCAGGTCACGGCGTCGCGATTCGGCCGCACCGTCGACATCGCCGCAGCGCACGTTGCCCGGCCGCTGTCGGTGTTCTTCTTCGACGTCCTGCACTCCGACGGCGTCGACCTGCTCGACGCACCGGCGCTGGAGCGCGCGGCCGTCCTGGCCGAGGTCGTTCCGGATGCCCAGCGAGTCAATCGGCTTGTGACGTCCGACGAGGTGGTGGCCCAGGCGTTCCTGGATCGCACCCTGACGGCCGGGCACGAGGGTGTCATGGCCAAGTCACTCGACGCACCTTACGAGGCCGGCCGGCGCGGTGCGGGCTGGTTGAAGGTGAAACCGGTGCACACCCTCGACCTGGTCGTGCTGGCCGTGGAGTGGGGGAGCGGCCGACGCGCCGGCACGCTGTCGAACATTCACCTCGGGGCGCGCGATCCGGAGACCGGCGGGTTCGTGATGCTCGGAAAGACGTTCAAGGGCATGACCGACGCGATGCTCGACTGGCAGACTTCGCGGTTCACCGAGCTGGCCGACGGTCCGCTGGACGGCTCCGTGGTGCGGCTGCGACCTGAGCAGGTCGTCGAGATCGCCTTCGACGGGTTGCAGGGTTCGACGCGCTATCCGGGCGGGGTCGCTCTGCGATTCGCGCGGGTCGTGCGCTACCGCGACGACCAGTCGGCGGCCGAGGCCGACACGATAGACACCGTCCATGCACTCCATGCCGACTGACCGGCAAACCCCGCTGGACGCCTACTCCGGCTCGCGGCTGTGATCTCGTTGAACTGTCCTGCCGCGCCGTGCGCAGCGCGACGACAGTGAAACCAGGAGTAACCGCAACGGACGGCGACCCGGCGCTGCCTCGTCCCGCGCAGCCACCGCGACCAAGTCCGGGACGACGACATCTCAGAATCGGTTGGCAGGGAGCGCGCAGCAGCTGCCCGAGCACGCATCGCCGAGGCCGAGCGACGGCGTCGCACGGTCATCGTGAGCGGCGCTGTATCGGGCATCATCGTGATCGTCGCGGCGCTGGTCCTGGTCAAGGTTGCCGGCAACACCGGCCAACCCAAGTCCGGGACTAAGCCACCACCGCCTCGTCCTCGGTCGTGCGTGCGGTGAGCTCCGTACCGGTGTCCGTACTAGACGCCGTCGGCGTGGGCGATGTCAAGGTGGCTCCGACGAAGATCAATGCGCCGGCGCTGATCAGCAACGGCAGACCCGAAGTGCTGTACGTCGGCGCCGAATACTGTCCGTACTGCGCCGCGGAACGCTCGGCCGTCGCCGTCGCACTCTCCAGATTCGGCACACTGCACGGTCTGGGTCAAACGGCGTCCTCACCGAACGACGTGTATGACCCCGGCGTGCTTCACGGCAAGAGTCCCGCCGAGATAGCGAAGGCGCTGTCCGACCCGGCATCGGGCGCTCGCACGGGCCGTCGACGGCACTGCCACTCTGATCACTGCCGCCATCTGTACCACGACCGGGGACAAGCCAGCCTCGGTCTGCACGACGACCGGATTCCGCGCCGCCGCCAGACTCGCCAGCGCCGGATGACCGAGATCGAATGGACACCTCAGGCAGTCCTGAGCAGACACGAAGGCGCTGACGTCTGACCGGAGCGGACGTGGTGGCGCTCGCCATGGCCATCGCCGGGATCGGTGTCTCCATGCTCTGGGGCGCACTCGACGCAACGGACGACGAAGCGCACTGACATCGGGACGGGTTCCGGCATCCGCCATCTGCAAGGCTCTTGGGATCAACCAGTTCCCCACGGTCGAGTCAGGAGCCGAGCTGAGGCTGGATCCGCGGTGCGATGTCGTCTGGCGTTACGACCGAGGACGAGCCGCACTGTTGGCGCAAGGACGCCTGAACACTGCGCGGCGGCACGCTCGTTCGCGATTGGCAAGCGCGGCTACGCGCGCTGTTGCAGGATCGACACGCCCTCACCGGAGAGATCCTGCAGCGCCGACTTCCGCCCGGTCGCGGCCAGCATCAGTGAGACGGCCGGCCCTTCGACCAACGGTCCCGAGCCGACGGAATAGTCGGTATCGGTAGCCGTGAGCGTCAGGCCGGCAACGCGGGTCTTGCCCCCGATGATCGTGTTGCTGTTGGCGTACAGCGTGATCACTCGGACGACGTAGGACAACGGATACGTGTGCGAAATGCCCAGCGGGCGGCGGATGTCCTCACCGTGCACGAAAGCCTCGCCCAACCACGTGTCCTTCGGCCCGGGCGGCGCGCTCTGGCGGGACTGGACCGCTTCGAAGGCGGCCAGTGTCGCGGCTGGTCCGCCCTTGCCCTCGAGTGCCACCTGGCGTGCTGCGAACTTGTTGAAATTGAAACCGGCTGCCGCGAACCTCGTGGCGAACTTCGGCGGTGTCATCTTGGCCGCAGAGGTGAGATGGGCGAGGACGTCGTGCACGGACCACTGCGCGCACAGCGACGGGGTCGACCACTGGTCGGCGTTCAGGTCGGCCAGGTCAGCTGCGAGGGTCCGGCGTTCCGCGTGAATGGTGGGCCAGATGTCAGTCATGCTCGGCCTCCTCGAACCGACCACACTCTAGCCGCTCACATCATGTCGCTCGCGGTGGTGCTCGTGCCGGTTGCGAGGTCGTAGAGACCGCGCAACGTCAGCCCGCCGAATCGAGCCAGCTACTTGATGTAGCTCGCCAGGCTGCTCAGGCTGTCGATCACCTTGCCGAACTTCTCGCCGAAGATGGTATTGCCGAGGTCCTTGCCCATGCAGAGCGCGAGCTTCTCCTGGGCGTCTTCCAGATCGTTCTTCAATTGCAGGATGCCCACATCGGCGGTGCCATATTTCCAGGCCCACGCGACCATGAGCGCACCCTTGCTCAATCCGGAGCTGGCCTGCAATTCCTTGAGGTCCTTGACCTGCTGAAGCAGGTCTTCGACGCGCTTCTTCTCGGCCTCACACGCCATGTCGGATCGCCCTCTCGTTAGGTCTTGACATTGGTTTCGTCATGCGGATCGTGGCTGTCTAGCGCTAGTCCAAGTCCGAGAGGAGCGCTTCGACGTCCATGCTGTCCAGCTCGGCGAAGCCCGGATCACTGTTGATGAAGTCTTGGATCTTCTGGGCTTCCTCGGCCACGTCCGGCTCGAGCTGGTCGACCGTCTGTACCTCCTCCACGCTTTGTGCGAGCGGAGTGGTCGACGTGTCTGCCGCCGTCGAGCTCGCAGCGGCCCCGGCAGCACTGCCGGCCACCGCCTGCCAATCCGAGCCGTCCCACCAATAGTTGCCGTCGTCAGATACCTGTGCTCCCGGTGGTGGTGCGGTCATCGTCGGCCTCCTGCCTGTCTGGGTCGTCACTCTGTGCGACGTACTTCGCACGCGGGGCTCACTATCTTCGGCCGCGGGTTGGATTCCTAAGCGGCGATCGGGCAGCGGCGAGGGACGTGCGAATTGCCCGTTCGGGCAGTTCTATCGGCAGGTCGGCGATGCTGGTCGACGACCGAACTGGTGGTGTGGCAGCCCGCGGTCGTGCGCAGTCATGTTCATCGGCCTACGAGCGGTCGTCCCGCGTGGCTCGTGACGCGTCAATGACGAGCCGCGCAGCTGCCGCAGGTGACCTGGCAGGCTGGTGCGGTGGCACCGTCGCAGCCCGGCCTGAACCCGGTCTCTCGCCCGCCGGCAGCGACGGCCGGACGCCAACTCGTCGTCGGGGTGGCGTCCCTGGTCGGCCTGTACCTCGTGATCTTCGGCTCGGCCGTCGTCAATTCGCTGCGAGCCGTATTCGACCCTGCCTCGTTCAGCAGACTGGCAGCCGGTGCGTCCAGCTGGTCGAGTCGGGTGGCGGCGTTGGAGGGCGAGGTCTTCGTCGTGGCTGTGGTTCTGGGGACGGCGCTGAGATGGCTACCGAGGGGCGCACCGGACATCGCGCGGCGGATGGGACTGGGCGGCCGGCTCATGCGCCCCGTGCCCGGCGGGATGCTCTGCGCTGCGGCTGCGTACATCGCGGTCGCCATGACGAGCGGTTGGCTGGGTGATCACCTGGTTGCGGCGCTACACCTCTCGCGCGGGTCCTACCGCGGGGTGACTCACGGCGCCGGCGGGCTTTTCGTGGGCACCGTCACGGCCGGGGCCGCCGCCGTGACCGAGGAGATTGCCCTCCTCGCGCTCGCCGTTGCGATCGTCGATCATGGATGGGGTGTGCTGGGCCGCCGGCCGCGCTGGGCCACCCCGGCAACGATCGGGTTGCTACTCGTGCTGCGCTGGATGCTGCATCTCTACTACCTGTGGGGAAGCGTGTTCGTGCTGTTCTGGATCCCCGCCAGCTACGGGCTGTATCGCTGGGTCGGGTCCGTCTGGCCACTCGTGCTCGGGCACGCGACGTACGATTGCGTGCTGTCGGCCGAGCAGGCGTATGCAGGACTGACTGCGGTCCTCGATCGTGCGCTGTGGCTGCTCGCGGCAGTCGGTGCGGTCGCCGTGGTCCTGAGCCTGCTCCGCCTCGCGCCTGCAGGGCGGAGGACCCATACGGTTGTCGTGGCCAACACGGGATTTGCACCGGCCGCGCTGCCTGCGCCAACCCTCTTGTCCCCACGACAACCTCGACACCACCGTTGAGCTCGACCGGCAGCCGAACATCCACCTGCACCATGTCCTGGCCGGATTGCTGCTCGGCGGCGCGTTCTTCTCGGTGCGTCGGCACCCGACGACGCCGACCTGGCCGACCTCGTCATGGGTGCCCACCGGGTGGCCGACCAGCCGGCTCCTCGTCGATGAATCTGACATCGACCGTCGTGACGGCTCATCCTGGGCTGAACATCGCACTAGCCTTCAGAGCATGCGCAACGTCACCGTGACCGAGCTCGTCCGAAGCTACGCCGTCGGCCACAGCAGTTGGCCGCCGGACGACCTCGTTCGTCAGCTGCGCTCGGACACCGAGGCTCTGGGCGACGTCGCTCGCATGCAAATTGGCGATGACCAAGGGCAGCTGCTGACGATGATCGCCCGCCTGATCCGAGCTCGGCGTGCCGTGGAGGTAGGTACCTTCACCGGCTACTCGAGTCTGTGCATCGCTCGCGGCCTGGCCGAGGGCGGCTCTGTGCTGTGCTGCGACGTCAGCGCGCAGTGGACGGCTGTCGGCGTGCGGGCATGGGAGCGCGCCGGTCTGCGGGATCGCATAGAACTGCGTATCGGTCCGGCCTTGGCAACGCTGCAGACCCTGCCTGCCGATGCAGATATCGACCTGGTGTTCATCGATGCCGACAAGCCGAGCTATCCCGCTTACTGGGACGAACTGGTTCCGCGGGTCCGCGAAGGGGGTGTCCTACTGGCCGACAACGTGTTGTGGAGCGGCCGGGTGGTCGATGACAGCGCGGCCGACTCGGACGTGACCGCACTTCGCGCCTTCAATGACAAGGTCGCCGCCGATGACCGAGTCGAAGTTGTGGTGCTTCCGGCGTTCGACGGGCTCACGATCGCGCGCAAGCTCTGACGTTCAACTCGACACCGCCATCCTGGTCCTCGGGTCGATCTGGGTACTGGCTTGAGCCGACTTGGCCGTCGTCTCGCCGCCGAACTCTGGCGATGTGCGTCTGGGCAACAGCGACTTGGAGATCGCTGCCCAACGCGGCTGTCCGCCGGCTTAGCCAGTCAGGCGCCGTTCAGGAGCGATCACCATGCTGGACGCGTGGCCGGTCTCTGCAGCCGTGGGTCGTCAGGCAACCGTGAGTCGGAAGGGGCGAGGCATCGGGCCGGCGCCACCGCGCTACGGACGGTGCGTCCGCTCCCACGCCGGGCGAGGGTCGCTTACCGTCCCGATGAACAAGGCCGCATGCGTGCGCCCACCGATCTCTGACGCGACGCCGGACGAGCAGGCGCCGGCGCAGGCAGTGTGGTGCCGGCCGGCGTCGCTGCTCGTGGTGGTGGCGGTGGTACATGCGTTGTCGCCGTTGCTCCTGCTCGGCAGCCACTGGTGGTACGGCTACGACGAGACGGTGTACCTGAGCCAGATCAATGCGCACCTGCCCGCGGGCTTGTTCTCCGCGCCCCGCGCTCGCGGGCCGACGCTGCTCGCCGCTCCCGTGACGATGCTGTCCTGGTCGGTGAGCGCCGTCCGAATCTGGGTGGCGGCGCTGTCCGGGCTCGCCTGCTACCTCGCGTTCCGCCCGTGGTTGCGACTTCGGCCCGGTTACCTGGTACCGCTGGCCGCACTGCTGTTCTCGACCATCTGGACGGTCATCTACTACGGCTTTGAAGTGATGCCGAACGAGTGGGTGGCGTTCGGCCTGCTGGCGGCCACCGGCTGGGCGCTTCGCTATCTGCTCGAAGGATCTCGCGCCCAGCTCGGGTACGTCGCCGTCGCGCTCGCGCTCGTCGCGCTGCTCCGACCGTCCGACGCGGCGTACGGCGGCGCCGCGCTCCTGCTCTCCTGTGTGGTTGTCCGTTCCGTCGATCGTCGCCGACGCCTTCGCGTCGGTGCGGCGGTCGTCGTCGGTATCGCGGTCGGCTGCGCGCAATGGGTGCTCGAGGCGTATGCGAGATTCGGCGGACCGGGCGCGCGCATCGTGGCCGCGCAGGCCGAGCAGGGCGGCGGTGGCCTGCACTTCGCCGGAGCGGCGCAGTTCCGCACACTCGCCGGCCCGATCCTCTGCCGGGCCGGCTGCCATGCCAGCGCCGCGATCGTTTACCGCCTCTGGTGGATCGGTCTCGTGCTGCTCGTCATCGTCGCGCTGTTCGTGGGTGCGCGACGCCGTGAGTTAACGGTGAACGCGGCACCGGCGGCGGTCGGCTTGGCGATCGCGGCGCAGTACGTGTTCACGGTCACCTATGCCGCGCCACGTTTCCTCATCCCGACCTACGGCCTGCTATGCCTACCGGCCGCCGCCGGTTTGCGGTACATCGTCTGCGGCATCCGCGGCCGCCGGCGGCGCCGGGCCTGCTCCCTGGCACTGGCCGGCCTGCTGCTCGCGCATGCTGTCGTGCAAGTGCAGTTGATCACGAGTCGGATCGGACCATCGATGCGTACCGGCAACGACCGCACACTGGCCGACGCGCGCGACCTGGTGTGGCTGGGGGTGCGGCCCGGCTGCATCGTCAGCGGTCCGGGGGATGAGAACCTCGCCTACGCGGTTCGTTGCACCAACGTGCCCACGACGGCGTCGGCGATAAGGCATGAACTCGACGAGGGCGCTCAAGTCGTTTGGCTTGTCCGACCACCAGCCGATCGCGCGACCTTCTGGCGCCGGGTCGCCCTTCGTTATCCGACCGCGGACCACTCGCATTTCGTGTACCTCAGCTTCGTTCCGCTGCACCGCCGCACGAGCACCGTGACGCGATCGGCAGTTAGCCGGCCATGACTGCGCCACCACCGAGGTACCGGTCCTTGCCGCATCGACTGCAGCGGTCGAATCTCACGCCGTCAGGCGACGCTTGCCTCGTCCACGAATGCCGCAGGTTCAGCCGGCAGAGCAATGGCTTCGCAGACTGATTAGACATGTCTGCCTCCTCCAGCGATTCGCTCCTGTTCGCTGCACAATAGCCCCGCGATGGCGGGTTCGAGCCGACGTCAGCCGAGCTCACGGTCGTCGTCGGAGTGGGTCGCCGCTCGGGTGGTCAAGCGATCTCCGCGAGGTGCGTTGGCCGCGGTCGACATGGCAGTTCCGCCGTCGCACCTGCCGACGTCAGGTACTGACCCTTCCCTCGGCCCGACCGGCAGCTGCCGAGTCGGGTTACAGGTGGTAGGCGTATTCGGTGAACTCCCAGTCGGTGACGTGGTGGGCAAAGCGCTCCAGCTCATTACGCTTGTATGCCAGGAATGCGGCGACGAAGTCGGGGCCGAGCAGGTCGGCGAACTCGTCGTCGGACTCGAGCGCGTCGAGCGCCGAGCCGAGGTTGTCGGGCAGCTTCGGCGAGCGCGTCGGGTCATATCCGTAACCCTCGAGTGGATCCGACGGCTCAAGCTTGCCACCGATGCCCAGCAGGGCGCCGGCCAGCACTGCGGCGATCGCGAGGTATGGGTTGGCGGAGGCGTCGCCGAGCCGCACCTCCATGCGGCTGGACCTGCCGCGGTCCGACGGAATGCGGATCATCGCGCTCCGGTTGTCCAGCCCCCAGTCGATCAGCCAGGGGGCGAGCGTGCCCGCGCCGAAGCGTTTGTACGAGTTGATGGTGGGATTGCACAACGCGGCTAGGGCCGGCGCATGCTGAAGGACGCCGGCAATAGCGGACAGCGCGGTGCTGGACAACCCGTGCCGGCCCGTCGAGTCGTCGAAGGCCGAGTCGCCATCGCGGCTCAGGGCACTCACGTGCAGATGGAAACCGGAGCCACCTTCGTCGTTGAACGGCTTGGCCATGAACGTGGCGAGCTTGCCGTCCTTGCGGGCGATTTCCTTGATCGCGGACTTGAACCGGAAGGCCCGGTCGGCAGCGTCGAGCGCCTCGGAATGCCACAGGTTTATCTCGAACTGCCCGCTGCAGTACTCGTGGTTGCCGGCCGAGGCGACCAAGCCGTAGTCGCCCAGATGTCGCAGGGTACGCAGCAGCAGGTTTTCCGGGTCTCCCTTGCGCCCCGTCACGTACACGTTGCCGCTACCTTCGCCGTAGCGGCGCCAACCGTTCGTGTTGGCTGCGTCGCGTTCGAGCACGTACACCTCGAGCTCGGGACCGACGATCGGCTGCAGGTCCAGGTCGGCGAAGCGGTCGAGCACCCGTTTGAGGACATTGCGCGGCGACTCCGGCGAGGGAGACCCGTCAGGGTTGTAGATGTCGGCAATGCAGCTGGTGACCCCCGGTTCCCACGGCAGGTCGCGCAGCGTCGTGAGATCGGGAATCGCGATCACGTCGGGCAGCCCGTCGGACACGCCGCCGGGGATGTCCACCGTCTCGCCCGTGGGAGTGGTGGCATACACCGACCGGCAGAACGCCACACCGCCGCCGAGGGTTTGCGCGAACGACCCGACCAGGAAGTCGCGGCCGCGTTCGGTGCCCATGATGTCGGAGTAACCGAGCCGCACGACATCGATGCCGCGCGCCCGCAGCGACGCTGCGGCCTCGTCGAGTCCGTCGATCATGAGGTGCGCCATAGGAGTCATCGTCCTTCGGTGTCGTGATCAGGCCTTGCGCAACCGGGCCATGCGCGCCTTGTCGCCCCGGAACTCCCAGTCGCCGCCCTGGGCGGTGGACAGCACGTCGTCGCTCTCGCTCGGCTGCGCGCCGCAGTCGGACCGGATCGGGGTGGGGCCTTGGACGATCGAGTTGGACAGCATCCCGAGCCCTTCGACCTCGACCTCGACCACGTCGCCGGGGTGGACGGTGCGGGAATTGGCGGGGGTGCCGGACAGCAACACGTCGCCGGGATACATCGTGATGGTGCGTGCGATGTCGGCGAGCAGGTAGTGCATGTCCCATGTCATCTCGCTGGTGTTGCCGTCCTGCTTGAGCTGCCCATTGACTCGGGTCTGAATCTGCTTGCCGTGGAAATCCCAGTCGTCGACCAACCCGGGACCGAGCGGACACAGCGTGTCCGAGCCTTTGACGCGCAGCATCGACCCCGCGTCGGTGTCGCGGAAGTCGTGCAGCCCGAAGTCGTTGGCGACCGTATAGCCGGCGATGTAGTTCCCGGCATCCGCGGGTGCGATGTTGCGTGCCGTACGTCCGACGACGATCGCGATCTCACCCTCGTAATTGAGCCACTTGCAGCGCTGCGGCCGTACCACCTGCCCCCGGTGCGAGTTGAGCGCGGAGGTGGGCTTGTGGAAGTAGGTCGGGGAATCAGGCAGCGACGTGCCGAACTCCTCGACCCGGCTGACGTAGGTCAGATGCACAGCAATGATCTTCGACGGTACGCACGGCGGCAGGTGGACCGCGTCGTCGATGGCTATGGCGCGGCCGTCAGCCGCGCGCAACAGTTCGCCCTCGCGGATCACCTCGACGGCCACCCCGTCGAACAGAATTCGCCGACGCTCGCTCACTGGTGCAGTTCCTCCTCGATGCTCGGATCGTCCCACGGCCACGGCACCGCGTTCAGTGCTCGCTCGCCCATCCGATGGGTGCGAAGACGCTGTTCTTGATATCGCTGTAGAAGTCGAACGACCAGCTCCCTCCTTCCCGGCCGATGCCCGAGTGCCCGTTTCCGCCGAACGGCGCACCCAGGTCGCGCACGAAGAAGCAGTTGACCCACACGGTGCCGGCGGACAGCGACGCCGACACCCGTTCGGCACGGTCGCGGTCGCCGGTGACCAAGGTCGCGGCGAGCCCGAAGCGCGTGTCGTTGGCCATCGCGATCGCGTGCGCCTCGTCGTCGAAGGTCTGCACGGTCAGCACCGGACCGAACACCTCCTCCGTGACGATCTCGCTGTCCGGCTTGAGATCGGTGAGGATGGTCGGTCGGAAGAACAGGCCGCCGAGATCGTTGTTGGGTTCGCCGCCGAGCAGCACCCGCGCACCGTCGGATCGCGCCCGGTCGACGAAACCGCAGACGCGCTCGAAGTGTTGTCGTGACACGAGACAGCTGACGTCCGTGCGCGGGTCTCGGGGGTCGCCCTGGCGCAGCGACGAGGCCCGCTCGACGACTGCAGCGACGAACCTGTCGTGGATAGCGGACTCGACCAGGACACGGAACGCGCCGAGGCAGACTTGTCCGGAGTTGTCGAACTGTTCGACGGTCAACGCCACCGCGAGGTCGAAATCGGCGTCGGCGAACACGAGCAGCGGCGACTTGCCACCCAGCTCGAAGGACACCGGCACGATGTTCGGCGCGGCCGCGGCAGCGATCACGCCGGCCGTGGGCACCGAGCCGGTGAACGAGAGGCGGCGGATTCCGGGATGCGCGCTCAGAGGTGCGCCGGCTTCGGCGCCGGAGCCTTGGACGACGTTGAACACCCCGGATGGCAGTCCGGCTGCGTCGGTGATGTCGGCGAGCAACGATGCGGTCAGCGGTGTCCACTCCGGCGGCTTGAAGACGACCGTGTTGCCCGCGGCGAGCGCGGGGCCGATGCGCCAGGTGGCCAGCATCAGCGGCGCGTTCCAGGGCGTGATGACCGCGCACACCCCGGCGGGGTCCCAGGTGATGCGCTCGCGGTGTCCGCGTATCTGCATGTCCTCGTGGGTCAGGCCACGCAGTTTGTCGGCGAAGAACCGGAAGTTCATGCCGACGCGGGGCATCACGCTGCGCCGGTGGGAGCGCAGCAGCGCCCCGTTGTCGCGGGTCTCGACGACGGCGAGTTCCTCGGCGCGCGCGTCGATGCCGTCGGCGATCTGGTCGAGGATGTCGGCGCGGTCGGCGCGCGGCACTGCCGCCCAGGCACGAAAGGCTCGGTGCGCGGCGGCGACCGCGGCATCGACTTCGGCCTTGCCCCCGCGGGCGATCTCGCCCAGCTCGGCTTCGTCCAGCGGCGAGACATCGGTGAACGTGTCCTCGGATGCGACTCGGTCGCCGCTGATCCAGTGCCTCGTGTCGACCCGGACGCCGTCGACGGTGAGGTGATCATGCATCTGCGGTCTCCCGCGTCGGCTGCCCGGACAGGTAGTCGTGCAGCAGCGAGCCACCGTCCCACTTGACGCCGACCTGCTGGTAGTAGCCGCCGATCAACTCGACCGGCTCGAGCAGGTGCAGTTCCTCGGTGGGGGAGGGGAACAGCGAGAATGCGTCGACCTCGGCGTGCCACGGCGTACCGCCTTCGCCCTCGGCGGCACCGGTCATGATGACCTCGTCCAGCCGCATGACCGATGGGTCGTCGATCGAGCGCACCCATCGGTTGTGCGCCATCGGGTTGGCGTTGACGAAGCCGTTGGTCTCGGCCGGCTCGGTGAGAGTGATCCGCGCTTCGGCGAGACGGCGGTCAGCGGCGGCTAGCGACGCGCCGAAGCGGCCACCGGCAGCCACCCGTGGAGCGGGCCCGTACGGGTGCGGACGTGTTTGGTAGATCGACCCGAGTTTCTTCGGGTACCCCTGGTGAATGCCGCGGGCGACAGCGAAGTCGGTGTCCACCCAGATGTAGGCGCACCGACTGAACACCCGGGCGTCGAAGGCGCAGCGGATGACCACGAGCGCCTCCTTGTACTGCCCGCGGATCGGGTCCATCAGCTGCTCCCCGTCGGCCGCGCACGACTGCCAGTCGGCCCAGATGAAGGCGACCGCGCCCGGGTCGTCGGGCGCGGGCTCGAGCGGGGCGGGCAACAGTTCGGCCACGCGGGCGGGATCGGTTCGGTACTCGATGGTGATCAGATCGCCGGAGTAGAACCACGGCGGGGCGGGCAGTAAGGACGCTGTGCCCGAGACGGTCCGCGGATGGAAGAACCCCTGAAGCTCGGTCACGGCGTCTCCTTGCGATAGACGGTGAGTGCCACCACCGTACGGGCGAAAGGATGGGCGTCAAGGCAGCCGTGGGCCACTGCGGACCTTGCCGCTTGGTGCTGGAGAGGATGGCTTGTCGGTACCGAACGGTATGCGTGGCGCGCGCACCCGGAAGGCAGCGCCGCCGACTAATCGACGCGGCGCTGCGCGCCGCCGAGCGCGGTCAGCGTGTCATGCATGGTGCGTAGCGAGTTCGTCAACCTGCGCAGCGCGTCGTCGCTCAGCCGCGACACGACGAGAGTCTGTTCATCGTTGAAGCTCGGGAACAGCTCCTCGATGAGCTGCGTGCCGGGTGCGGTGAGCTCGACGACAACCAAGCGGCCTTCCTCCTCATGCACGCGCCTGGTGACCAGGCCGCGGCCCTCGAGCGTGTTCAGCACGCCGCTGAGCGTGCTCCGGCTGACCCCGACCTCTTCGGCCAGCCAGCGCGTCTGGGTATCGCCCCACACCCACAGCACCCACAGTGCGACGAAGCCCGACCACGTGAGACCGCTGCTGCGCAGCAAGCCCTGCTCGAAATGATTGCGGATCTCCGTCGCAACGCGATGAATGTTGGACACAGCGGCCATCGCCTGCTGGTTGACCGACAGACCGGCCGCCTGCCGCTCGGCCAGGAGTTCGGCGAATGACTTCCCTGCGCCGGTGTCCCGGGTTTGCTTCGTGCGCGCGCCGCCCCGGTTCACCCGGCCGATTCGCGACTCACTCATGACGCGATCGTAATGAGTCGCCTGCTCGTGACGGCATCGGCGCCGCCCCGACCTTGCCAGAGCGAACGGCGCCTGGCTACCGTTCGGTAACGAACATGTCGCGCAACGCTGGCCGGGTGACGTCGTATGGGTGAGGTCGTGGGCGCCGGACTGTTGGCGCACGTTCCGACGATCATGCTGCCGGAGCAGACCCGGCGCGAGCTGAACCACGGTGCGGATTTCAGCCTCGTGGGCGCGCTGGCCGACCTGCGGCGCGAGGTCTTCGAGGAACTCGACTACGACACGGTCGTGGTCTTCGACTCGCACTGGGCGACCACGGTCGAATTCGTGGTGACCGCGCAGGATCGGCGCGCCGGATTGTTCACGGCGGAGGAGCTGCCCCGAGGAATGTGCCGGATCCCGTACGACTGGCGCGGCGACCCGGAACTCGCATGGGCCATGGAGCGCCTGGACCGGCGGCACTGCACGTGGGTGACCGCCATCGACGACCCGTACCTGCCGTTGTACTACGCGACGCTCAATCTGTGGAAGTTCCTCGGTGAAGGGCTCGACAAGAGATGGATCTCGATCGGCGTGTGCCAGACCGGCGAGGTGGAGGACTTTCTGCGCCTCGGCCGGGTCGTCGGCGATGCCGTCGCGGAAACGGATCGCAAAGTTGTGTTGATTGCCTCGGGGGCGCTCTCGCACACCTTCTGGAAGCTTCGACAACTGCGCGACCACGAGTCGGCCGGCCTGCAGCACATCAGAACGCCGCAGGCTCGTGCCGCGGACGAGGACCGCATCCAGTGGTTCAAGGCCGGTGAGCACGCCCGGGTGCTGGACACGATGGGCGAGTTCCTGAAGTACCGGCCGGAAGCCAGGTTCGCGCACTACCTCATGATGATCGGAGCCCTGGGCGAGGGCGACTGCACCGCCCCGGGGCGTCAGTACGGCGAATACGAGAACTCGATCGGCACCGGCCAGGTGCACCTGTGGTTCGACCGGCCTGCACCGGGGTTTCCAGCCCCCCGATCCACCCCGGAAGACCCGGATTATCTCCGGCAGAGCGCTGGTCCCGACCTGTCGGCCGCCGGCTGACGTCTGCCCGCTGCGACACACCGCAAGTCGAAGGAGACCCGATGCCCCGGCCCGACGTGGTTCCCCTCGACGACGTGGACCTCTCCGACATCGACGGGTTCGCGAACCTGCGTGGTTTCGCGCAGTTCGACACGCTGCGAAGGGAGGACCCCGTCCATTGGAATCCCGAGTCGGCGCCCAATTCCGGATTCTGGGCGGTGACACGTTACGACGACATCTGGACTGTCGATCGCGATACCGAGATCTTCACCTCGGAGAAGTTCGTCAACATCGAGGAGGTCGACGAGGACTTGATGGACCTGCGCAGGTCGATGCTCGAGACCGACGGCGTGCGACATCGGGCGATGAGACGACTTGTCCAGCGTGAATTCACCCCGCGGAATCTGGTCAAGAACCACGAGGCGTTCCTGCGCCAGCTCGCGAAGCACACGGTCGACAATGCCCTCGAAGCCGACGAATTCGACTTCGTCGAGTCGATCAGCGCGGACTTCCCCATTCAGGTGCTGGCCCGACTGCTCGATGTGCCCGGCGCGGACACGGAACAGCTGATCGCCTGGGGGAACGAATTCGTCGGCAACACCGACCCGGACTTCGCCAAGGTCCGCGCGGACCTGCCCGAGAGCGACGAGTACCGACACCTTCCGTTCAGATCGCCGAGCACGCAGGACGTCTTCGACTACGGAACCGGTCTGAAGGAACGCAGGCTGGGCGGCGCCGGAAGGGACTTGGTCACCATCTTGGCAAACACGCTGCCCGAAGACGGCGTCCCGTTGTCCGAACGCGACTTCAACATGTACTTCCTGCTGCTCGTCGTCGCCGGCAACGAGACCACTCGTCACGCCATCAGCAACGCGATGCTCGGCCTCATCGAACAACCCGACGAGCTGCGCAGACTGCAGTCGCAGCCCGAACTCATCCCGGGCGCCGTCGAGGAGCTCCTGCGCTGGGCATCGCCGGTCTATCACTTCCGGCGAACCGCTACCCGGGACACCCTGCTCGCCGGAAAGCAGATCAACGAAGGGGACAAGGTCGTCATGTGGTTCGCCTCGGGCAACCGGGACGACGCCAAGTTCGAGGATCCGTATCGGATCGACGTCACCCGCCCCAACGTCGACCACATGACTTTCGGGAAGGGCAGTCCGCACCTGTGTCTCGGCAGCAATCTGGCGCGCATGGAGATCCGGCTCATGTTCGAGGAGCTCATGCCTCGGATTGCCGACATCGAGGTCGCCGGGGAGGTGACCCGGGTGCGCAGCAACTTCGTCAACGGCATCAAGTCGTTCCCGGTGCGCGTCACCCACAATTGAGCGGATGCCGCTGGAGTTCGTCCGCCACGAGCACGAGGGACAATCGAACAGTGCCTGTCCAGGAGCCGTCGCCGATCTGGGGTGACGAGACGCCGGTCGTGGACGAGGCGATCGACTGGGTGCGGCGACGGGTGGTCCGCGCATCCGACCCCAAGACGACGGCCCGGCCGGCGTCGGAGCTGGCGGCAGCCGCCGGACGGACGATCACCCGGTCGGGCATCGGCGCGACCCGGGCGTTGCGCATCTTCGACGAGGTGCTCGCTCCCGCCACCCGGGCCCAGGACGACCCGCTGAACCTGGCCTACATTCCGGCCGCACCCACGCGCGCGGCCATCGCTTTCGAGCTCGTCACCAGCGCAGCCAACGTGTTCGCCGGTCATTGGGAGGCCGGCGCCGGCGCCATCCATGCCGAGAACGAGGCGCTGAGCTGGATCGTCGAGCTGCTCGGCTGGCCCGTCACGGCAGGCGGCTGCTTCGTCCCCGGTGGCACGTCCGGGAACCTGGCGGCGCTGGTCGCAGCACGCGAGACCGCGCGCGCCCGGCGGGGTATGCCGGCAGGTGGGCGGTGGCGACTGGCGTGCACCGCCGACGTGCACTCCTCGGTGCGGTCGGTCGCCCGGGTGATGGACGTTGACGTGGTGGAGGTGCCCGGCGATGCGCAGGACCGGATGACCGCTACGGCGTTGCGCGGCGCGTTGGCGCAGGCCGACGGCGTGTTCGCGGTGGTCGCGTCCGCCGGTACGACCAACGCCGGTCTGGTCGACGACCTGTCGGGCGTTGCCGACGTCGCCGCTCGCGCGGGGGTCTGGATGCATGTCGACGGTGCGTACGGCGGTGCGGCGTTGGTGGCGCCGAGCGTCAGGGGGCTGTTCACCGGGATCGAGCGGGCCGACAGCTTCATCGTCGATCCGCACAAGTGGCTGTTCGCGCCGTACGACTGCTGCGCCCTGCTCTACCGCGATCCCGCTCTGGGCCAAGCCGCGCACGCCCAGAACGCCGGCTACCTGGACACGGTCGACCGACGCCAGTCCAACCCGGCCGATCTCGCCGTCCATCTGTCCCGTCGCGCGCGTGGGCTGCCGCTCTGGTTCAGCCTCGCGACCCACGGCACCGACCGCTACCGCGCTGCGGTTGAACTGTCGCTGACGAACGCGCGCATCGTCGCAGCCGCGATCGAGGCCAACCCGCGACTGCGCCTCGTCCAGCCGCCACAACTGTCCGTGGTGCTGTTCGAGCACGAGGGCTGGGTCGACAGCGACTACGAAGCGTGGTCGCAGCGACTCTCCCGCGAGGGCCTGATGCTGTGCCTGCCCACGCGGTGGCGTGGCCGGACCGTCCTGCGCCTGGCGTTCGTCAACCCGAGCACCGACCCGCAGCGGGTCATCGAGCTGCTCGATCACATGGACGATCCCGGCTACTCATGACACCGACCAGATCGGTCGGTCGGTGTCGGGCCGACCTGGGCCAACGGTTTCAGTGCGCCCGCGACCACCACGGCCAGGGCCATGAGCACGGCAACCGCAGTGAGGGCTTTCAGGACGGTGATCTGATTGCCGAGGAAGCCGACGAGGGGTGGACCACCCAGGAACGCGCAATAGCCGATGGAGGCCACGACGCTGACCCGGCTCGCGGCCGCGGCCGGGTCGTCGGCCGCGGCGCTCATGCCGACCGGGAAGCCGAGCGAGACGCCGGTTCCCCAGAGCACGGCGCCGACGAACGCCAGCCAGGTGAGCGGGCTGAACACGAACAGGGCCACCCCGGCGACCGCGAGGACGGCCAGTACCCGGACCACGCGGACGCGCCCGTAGCGATCGAGAAAGGCGGGTCCGTACCAGCGGGCTGCGGTCATCGCGGCGAGGAAGGTAGCGAAGCCGAGCGTGCCGATGACGGCCGGCGTGTGGTAGCCGTCGATGACCGCGATGCCGACCCAGTCGTTGCCCGTGCCTTCGGCGAACGCGAACGCGAACACGAACACGCCGATCAGCAGGGTGCGTCGCTCCTTCCACCGGGCGAGGTGGCCGACCGTCGCCACCTCGTCGTCGGTGACCGCGGCGTGGGGTAGGTCGGGGAGGAAGCCGCGCACCGCGATCGGCACGACCACCGCGGTGAGGACGGCGACGACGAGCAGGTGGGTGGTGACCGAGATGTGCAGGACGATCATCACGACGCCGACCAGCGCGCCGATCACCGTACCGACGCTGTAGCCGGCGTGGAATCGGGGCATGATCGCCCGGCCGACGTGCCGCTCGACGTCGGCGCCCTGGACGTTCATCGCCACGTCCCAGGCGCCGTTGGCGAAACCAATGATCACGAATCCGATGACGACGGGCACGACACCGACGAGGTAACCGGTCGCCATGATTCCCATACCGACTCCGAGCAGTATCGCCATCACCGCCACCGTGCGTCGCGAGTGGAAGCGGTGCACGATCACGCCGGACAGCGGGAGCGCGACGAGGGAACCGGCGGCAACGGCAAGCAGGATCAGGCCGAGCGAGGCCGGGGTCAGTTCCAGGCCGTCGCGGATCTGCGGGATCCGGGCTGCCCAGCTTGCCGACGCGGCGCCGATGCCGATGAAGGCGGCGTACGTCGCCCTGGTAGCGGCGGCGACGCGGGGTGCGGGCAAGGTGGCGACGGACCGGCCCTGGGCACTCATCGAGAATGCCGTCCCGTCGCAGCGACCCGGATCAGGTGGACAGGCCGGGCAACGGCACAGGGGTCTTGCGGCGTTTGCGGCGAAGCGTGATCCGACGGCTGCCGTCCATGTAGCGGACGACGCGTGCGAGTTCCCAGCCGCCGAACTCGGCATGCAGCGAGAGTTGCGCCGCCGCGTGCGTCCGGGTCACCTCGGCCGGGATCCGCAGCGGCGCGTACTCCCAGTCGGGATCGGCGCCGTCCATTGCCTGTAATTGAACGCCCGGAATGCCTGCTGGACAAGGTCAGTCCGCCGCGTGGAGGTACGCACGCAGCAGCGGGATGAGCCGGGTGCGGCGGGGGAGTGCGCCGACCTGCCGCACCGCGTGCCGCACCGCCGGCCCGGCGGCATGCACGATCGACAGATGCCGCTGGGCGCGGGTCAGTGCGGTGTAGACCAGCGGGCGGGACAACATGCCGCCGGCCTCGGGTGGCAGCACGACCACGACTGCGGGGAACTCAGATCCCTGCGCACGATGCACGGTGATCGCCCAGCCGTGCAGCAGGTCCCCGAGCGCCTTGCCCTTGACCTCCGCGGGGCCTGAGGCGAAGGCCACGGTGACGACCGCGTCGGAATCGACCTCGTCCACCAGGCCGACCTCGCCGTTGGCGTAGCCGAAGGGCTCGGCCTCGAGGTGGTTGGCCGTGGCGACCACTCGATCGCCGGGGTCGAAGCGCCGCTTGCCGCTGCCCGGGTTGAGGCGGGCCTTCAGCACCCGGTTGAGCTCGATCGTCCCGGCCGGCCCGCGGTGGACGGGGGTGACCACCTGGATCTGCTCGGTCGGGATGGCCAGGGCCCGCGGGATCGAGTCGGTGACGAGTTGGACGACGCGGTGCGCGGCCTCGGCGGACCCGCGCGCCGCAACGATGACGACCTCCCGCGTCGGGTCGTCCACGGCGGTCAATTCGCCGGAGCGCACGTCCGTGGCGAGCCGGGCGATCGTGCCGCCCTCGGCCTGGCGGTAGAGCGTCGTGAGCTCGGTGACCGGGACGACGCCGGCATCGATCAGGTCGCCGAGCACGCGGCCGGGACCGATCGACGGCAGCTGCGCGGCATCGCCGACGAAGAGCAGGTGCGTGCCGTCCTTGCAGGCAGTCAGCAACGCGTCGGCAAGTTCCACGTCGAGCATCGATGTCTCGTCGACGACGACGACGTCCTCGTCCAGGGGCCAATCCGCGCTCCGAGCGAAGCCGGCGTCGAACCGGACGCCGTCGCCGGACTGGCGTGGCTGCGCGCCGAGCAGGCGGTGCAGCGTCGACGCCGGGGTGTCGCACAGCTCCTCGAGCCGTTTCGCCGCACGTCCGGTGGGCGCGGCGAGCGCGACCGTCTTGCCGGCCGCCTCGGCCAGTGCCACCACGGCGGCCACGGTGCGGCTCTTGCCGGTGCCGGGCCCGCCGGTCAGCACCGTCACGCCACCGCGCAGGGCGGCGGACACCGCGGCGCGCTGGTTCTGGTCGAGATCGGTGTGCGGCAGCGCCGAGGTCGGGACCTCGATCGGTTCGGCGCTCGCGAGCAGCCGGGCGATGCTCTGCGCGACGCTGTCCTCGGCCTCGACGTAGCGCGCCAGGCCGAGCAGGCCGTCGGCGGACTCATGCGCCAAACCGGCATCCAGCGCTGCGGTGATCGCCACCGCGGGATCGCCGACCCCGAACCCGGCGATGTCCACCGCGATCACCTCGCGCGGCGTATGCGTATGGCCGTCGCGGGCGTGGCGCGCGAGTGCCCAGCCGACCAGTGCCCGTGATCGGCGGGCGTCGTCGCGTCGCACGCCGGGTATCGCCGCCCGCGCCACCCGATCGGCGTCGCCGGGCGTGACGCCGAAGACCGCGAGTAGTCGCCACGGATCATCGCGCAGCAGTCGCGGCGCGGGCGGCCCGAGCAGGTCGACCGCCCGTCCGGCGACCCGCGCGTCCAGCCCGGCCGGCACGACGAGTTCGGCGACCTCGTAGGCCGGGCCGGCCGCGATCCAGGCCGACAGCAGCCGGCTGGCTCGCTGCCGGCCGACCTTCGGCAGCTTCGCCAGCGATTCGCTCGTGACCTCGGCGGGCCCGTCGATGCCGACGTCCGGCAGCACGGCTGCCAGCCGCTTGCCGAGCCCGGGCCACAGGCCAGCCGCGCAGAACGCGGCAAAGACGGGATCGCTCGCGGTCAGCGCAGAACCTCCGGGTACCCGAGGGCCGGCGCCGACACGTCATCGAGGGCGTCGCGGATCTCGTGCGGCAGTTCGAGGGTCTCGCTGACGAGCGCGCCGGTGAGCTGGCCGAGCGTGCGCGCGCCCAGGATCGGCGCGGCGACGCCGGGTCGATCGCGAAGCCAGGCCAGCGCGACCGCGACCGGTGAGGTTGCGAGCCCCTCGGCCGCAGTCGCGACCGCCTCCACGATCCCGGCCGCGCCCGGTTGCTCGACGGCGACGAGGTCGGGCCGATGCCCGACCGCGGCGCGGGAGTCGGACGGCAGCCCGGCGCGGTACTTGCCGGTGAGCACGCCGCCGCCCAGCGGCGACCACGGGAAGATCCCGACGCCCAAGTCGAGGCAGGCGGGCACGACCTCCCGCTCGATCGCGCGGTCCACGAGGGAGTAGCGCATCTGGTTCGCGACGACCGGCACCCGGCCGGGCCACGCGCGCTGCCATGTCGCGGCCCGCGCGATCCGCCAGCCGCAGTAGTTGGACACGCCGGCGTAGCGCACCTTGCCGGTCGTCACCGCGTGGTCGAGCGCGCCGAGTGTCTCGTCGAACGGGACGGTGTCGTCGACGTAGTGCACGTACCAGAGGTCGACGTAGTCGGTGCCGAGCTTGCGCAGGGACGCGTCGAGCTGGCGCAGCAGCGCTCCGCGAGACGCGTCGACGGTGCGTCCCTCCGGTGTGCGGGCGAGACCGGCCTTGGTCGCGACGATCACATCCGGCCGCGGCACCACATCGGCGAGCAGATTGCCGAGGATCGACTCCGCCTCGCCGTACCCGTAGGACGCGGCAGTGTCGATCAGGGTGCCCCCGGCGTCGTGGAACGCGACGAGCTGGGCCGCGGCCTCGTCCGGGTCCGTCTCGATGCCCCACGTCATCGTGCCCAGACCGAGCTGGGAGACCTTGAGCCCGCTATGCCCCACCGTGCGGAGTTTCACGCTGAGAAGCTACCGGCTCGCTGCTGTTTTTCGCTCGGTTACGTCTCGCCACGCTGCAGGCCCCGGAATTGCTGGCTAGAGCTGTCTGGCTCTGTCTGGTGCTGTCCGGCCCTATCTGGCCGAAACCTAGGGCCCTTGTGACATGTCCCGTGACATCTCGGCCCGGGTCTGTTGGGTTGTGTGTGGTGTTTGGGTTGGTTGGGTGTTGGGTGTTGGATTGGTAGTGTTGTGTTGTTGTGGGTGGTGGTTGTTGTGGGTTGGTGATTGCTGGTGGGGCTGTGGTGGGGGATTGGTGTGAGGTGCTTGCTGGATGCGTTGGCGTGGGTGTGTGGGTGCTTGCGCGCTGCGCGAGTAGCTGCGTTGCGGGGGTAATTAGAACTGTGCGGGAGCGGGCGGAGCGAGCGGCGCGGTTAGCAGCGAGCTGCTTGGCTGTAGCTGATTCGTGGAAGGAATCGACTAGCTATGAGCACTGTGCACTATCACGCGAACGTACATGAGCGGCTATCTGCGGAGTCGGACGTGAGTACACGACACGGCAGTGAGGTTTGGGCTACTCGGCGAGGAGATCGAGAGTAGCGTGGGATGCGGACTACGAGATCGCTGACACGATGGACGAGCGGCTACTGGCTGACGACTGGTTATGCCGCGCACTGCTTCGCGCACTCGGCGAGCGAGCTTGGCTGGACAGCGACGCACGAGATCTCGGCACGCAGGCTGCTGCTGGTTTCGAAGTCACTTCGTGCCCGGCTGCGATTACGAGCAGGACGAGTCGCTAGCGCGCTGGTAGCGCTGACTAAGATCAGCGCGCAAGCGATCCTGCCAGCGTGCCGAGATCGTGTTCTACGAGGTCAGCGTGTGCACGTGCTGCACGCTGATCAACGCGAACGGCGAGGACGGCTGCGAGTCGCACGAGTGCGCACTTTTGGCGCTGCTGCTGCTCGGCGAGCGTTTGGTCACTTCGGAGGCTGAGCTGTACTTCTCCGGCTCGGTTGCATGACCTGTGGCTAGACGTCGGCAGGCGACCGCTCGACTCCGTGATCGTGGCGGAGCTGCAGTCCGAGCACGAGTACCGGGCGGAGATCGATGGCTTGACCGTCGAGATCGACAAGCTCGGCGGCGGCACGCTGGGCTGTGCTTTCAGGGCGGCTGGTCCTACTTGGTGACCGACTGGCAGGCTGCGTGCTCGGCACGGGGACGACCTGCGCACGGGCATGCTGAAGACACACGCTGAAGCTGCGTGCATTGTCGCTGAGTTCTTCGCTGAGGACGTGACCGCGTGAGCTGGACGCTAGCTTGAGCTGCGCGGCTTCGAGCTGATCGCTGAGGTGCTGCGGGATGCTCGCGCGTATCACGCGCAGAACGAGAGCTCGTCGATGGCTATGGCTGTGGAGATGCTCGCTGAGGACTTCGCGCGCAAGCTGAAGGCTACGAATCCGCGCTTTGACCGCAACGGTTCATCAGGGCATGCGGACTCTGAACCGACACGCGGAAGCTCCGGAGTTCATCGCTCCGGGGCTCCGCCATGCCGTACCAACTTCGCTGGACCTAGGTCCTGCCAGGCGAACCACGCTGTGCACTCTCATTCCCCCGACCCGTGCTCGGTCACCAAACCTCAGGCTGGTCGCACTTGAAGATCGAGATCTCGCGGTGCTCGCACTTGAAGATGAAGATCAACTCACCCGAAGGAGCTCCCGATGGGTCAAGGACTCGGCAAATTCCAGCAGGAGATCGTGGCTTTGTTGCACTCCGGCGAGCACCCGGAGGGCTGGACGCCTTCGGAGCTGACCGCGCACCTGTTCGCTCTGCCGGACGGAATCGACAAGAGGCAGACACGTCGAGCCCTTGAAGGCCTGCAGAAGCGTGGCCTGGCCGGCAGGTCGGACGGGGCGAGCTGGACGCCCGCTGTGGACGTGGGACACGCCGCGCGCAAGGTGCCAGCGCGAAAGCAGGCGAAGATCATCAAGGCCGGGGTGCTGCGCGGCCTGCGCGCGAAGCGGTCAACGAGTCCAGGACCGAGAGGGGCCTGCACCGCGTGACGACCGAGGACTGACCTAGCGGAGCCTGACCGCTCTCACGGGTGGTGAATCGAGGTCGTCAGAGGCGCGCCATAGTTCTCACGAATCCCCATAATTCCCGTACTTCTCGGGGTGGGCAGTACGGGAATTGATAGTGGGGTGGAACTCCAGGCTCACCGGGCGGCCATTCCGGGCTCGTCCAGTAGCAGGTGCTGCCCTTCCGAAGCCTCGCGGACGGTGTCGATGCCTGCTCGACGCGTGCCGGTAGATCGTCGAAGTGCTGAAACCTGCGCCGGCCGCAGCGCTTTGGTGATCACGGTCGACTCCACCTGCCTCGTTCTCCGGCCGAAGAAGTGGATCATCTGCGCGCAGTCAACCGTCTTCTCGCGCTCCTCGGGGTGCTCTGTCGCTCGGTGAGCAGCTTCGACGCGGACACGTCCGCGCGCGCGACCCATTCGATGCGCACCGTCGAGTGCTCGACGTCCTCGGCAACCGGTATTCCAGGTGGGCATCTCCGGCCCGAGGTTGTGCTTGTGATTCACGAGGTAGTGCACGGCGGCGTCGTCGGCGCTGGGTAGCACGATGAGGCCCGAGCGGACAGCACCGATCACCCGATCGACCCCTGCCGCGCAGCACGGGGTTCGATCCGCAGCCTCGTGAGGTGCCGGATCACAATGATGGCGCAGCCCGTCCGCGCGGCCAGCCGGCGAGCGGAGCCATCGCCGACGGGCGAGTGGTAGGTGTGGGTGCGCACCCCATCGCCGAAGAATGCGGCCACCGGGTCGAGGATCACCAGCTTCGCGCCACGCCCGGATGAGCGCTTCCAGGTCGTCGGTGTCTCCGGGAACAAGCGTACACGTCGTCCGGGTCGAGCACATGCACCCGGTCCACGTCCCCGCGATCGCCTCGATGCGCAGCAGGATCGTGTCGTGCGGATCATCCTCGGCGGACAGGATGATGACGTCGCCGCAGTAAGCCGTCGGTGCGTCGGGCATGGGTTGCGGTGGTCACCCGAGCGGCCAGGTCGTCGGTGATGGTGGACTGCCTGGTCGGGATCACCTTCGAGGAAGGTGATCCGACCGAGCGGGATGTATCCCTGCCAGAGCCAGCGCACCGTACGGCGCTCGAACTCGGACAGCCTGCGCAGCTGATCCGTGGCGTCGGGCCGATGATCGTGAGGTCCGGGATCGTGACCTCGTCCTCGTTCATGCGTGACCATCGGGTGCGGAGCGATCGTGGCTGCTGCTTCGTGCTCGGGCAGCTGCGACACTCTGGCTAGGTTATCGAAGACCGACTCGGGCATGCTGTTCTCAGCGGTTCGGCAGCTTGCTCAGTACAGCTGCGAGTTGCGGTGCTCGTGTTCGGTTTCGGCGACGACTAGGACAAGTCTGTTCGTCTCCGGATAGGGCGAAAGCTGGCTTCTGCGCAGGGCAGGCTGAGCGGGACGCAGCACCGACACCGCTGAGGCGGGCAATGCGCGGATCGGATCGATCGCTAGGTGTACGGTTTGCTGGTGAGCGGATGCTGACTCGGCGGGATGATCGTGTAGCTGCTCAGTTTGAGATCGACTCCGCGCGGCAGCTGGGTTGAGCTGAACACTCCGGGTGGCTGCGCGAAGTAGTAGTGCGTTCACTGCTGCTTCGGTTGGACGCGCAGGTGAGTGTTCGGCTGAGATCTTCGACGGGCATTCGCAACGCGACGGTTAGCAGCTGTGCTGACTTCCGTTACGTGGGTTTAGGTCAAAGATCAACACGTCGGGCTGGACCGGTGTGCTGTGCATCGCGTTCGGCTAGCGCTGCTACTACGACGCGACTAGTTCGGTGTCGGTGCTGGCATCGTGGAACTCGTTGGTGATCAACGGGGTCTTGGCTCGTGGCTCGGCTCAGGAGCAGGGCAGGACCGGTTAGTTCTGTGCGGCGTAGGCAAGGGCAGCTCTTTCTATGATCGACAGGCTGTTTCGGACTGCGTTGCTGAGTGGTTGGGTTATCGTTGCTATTGGCGTTCTCCACGCTCGCTTTGATCAAGCTCCGGACATCGACAACTGGGGTTTGATCGTTTGGTTAGGGGTTAGTCGGTTGCTTGGTGACGTGATCGCTACGCGGTAGTTCGGCAGGCTGTTCGAGGACGACAGAACTGCTGGCTGGGCACGACAGCAAGGAATGGTTGGCTGCCCAGGCGCAGCGACTGGGCTGCTAGCGCAGCTGGTGGCGGCTGTTCGCTGGTAACGGCAGGGCGCAGCTTTCGCTTATGCTCCAGTTCGCGCTCGGAGCGTTGCTAGGCGCTCATAGGTTAGCGCTCGCTCTTGTTGATGTAGCTGTTCAGCTGGGAGCTGGGGATTCTCAAATTCTTGCTGATCCGGTAGCTGTGCAACTGGCTGCTGGCGACAAGGTTCTGATGTATTGCGTGCTGCACCGCAGCTGATCGGCGGCTTCGGTGACTGTGAGCGGTTGGCTCGACAGTTGGTTGGACATAGCTGTGTTTTTTCGTTGTGACGGAGGAAATCCACTGCGTTCTGGGGCTATCTAACGTGCTGACATGCGGTATTGTGAAGGCTGGCATTGGGGCAGATGACAGTGCGTTACGACGAGCACTGAGAGGCATCCGAACGCAGGAGCTGAGACTAGAGATCAAGGGAAAGGCGGGCAATCGTGCAGACGCTGCAGGCACGGCTGAACGGGGACTGCTGGGTGCTGTTCGGTTTGGTTGGCTGGTTGGGCTACACATTCAAGGTTGGTTTCGACTTTCGGTTCGTTGAGATCGCTAGCGCTAAGCTGCTGCTCGCAGCGAGCTGAAACGGGTGCTGTACGACCGGATCCTGCGCGTCGCTGAGACGCTCGGCTGCGACGCTATGTTGGGGCTGACGCTGACGGGTTTGGACGAGCAGACTCTCGACACTGCTGAGCATCGCTAGCGGTTGGTGATCACGGCATTCCGCTGGGCTGTTGAGAATGGGTTGCTGCTCGCGCAGACTGTGGCTGCTGCGCTCGGAGTTGCTGAGCGGCGGGGCTGGCGTTTTGACGCCAGGCCGAGCTGACGGCAACTCGGCACGCTCGCTGAGGAGCAGGCTGCTGCTGATGCACGGCTGGCTGAGGCGAAGACTCGCTGTTGCGAAGCGCGCAGGCAACCGCTACTCGACGGACAACCACAACCGCTCGGCGTACCTGGCAGTAAGGGTAAATGATCATGACCAACGGGGGACACAAGCGGTCGCGCACGGCAACTGTTAGCGAGGTGGTGTTGCTGTTCGGTGCGACGCGCTTCGAGGTGGTGCTGTGGCTAACTCAGGCTGACGGCACTCGCAAGCAGGCGCGGCGCAGGTTCGTGACTGAGAGGGCTGCGAAGGCGTGGTTTGGCTAGGTGTTTTTTTTTTTTTTTTTTTTTTTTTTTTTTTTTTTTTTTTTTTTTTTTTTTTTTTTTTTTTTTTTTTTTTTTTTTTTTTTTTTTTTTTTTTTTTTTTTTTTTTTTTAGCTGATGGCCGGGATGCAGCGTGAGTGCATGGCCGCTAGTTCGATCAACGCTGCCGCGCGGTGGTCTTGAACCTGTTGGGCGAGGCGCAGCGCGACGCTCTGATCCGGAAGAACGTCGCGGGCCTGGTCAAGCCGCTCAAGGTGCCACAGACCGAGCGTGTGGCTCTCGACCAGGCTCAGATGCGCAGTGCTGCGGCGCGGTCGCAGAGCACCGTTGGGGACACGGCTTCGCTTTGTCTGCCAGGGGATGCGACGCGGCGAGGTGTGCGCGTTGCGCTGGTCCGACGTCGATCTCGATGCTCTTGAATCACTGTCTCCCGCACCGGCGGAGACCGGCTCTTCGATCGTCGAGGGCGACCGAAGACGGCGCGCGGGCATCGCGTGATCCCAATCGATGACGCTCTGCTCGGCGTGCTGAAGATGGCTCGCAGCGGCAGGCCGCCGACAAGCTGCGCCTCGGCAAGGACCACCTCGGTGGCGAGTTCTTGTTGAGCGAGATCGACGGGAGCGCGTGCGGCTTCAGTACTCACGCCAGTGGATTTAGCTGGTCAGCAAGGCCAAGTTGCCGCGGGTGGTGCTGCACAGTGCCCGGCACTTGGCGGCCACCACGCTGCTGACCGGCGGCATCGACGTGAACACCGCCGCGCGGTTGCTGGGCCACTCGGCGACGGAGTTGTTGCGCTCCTATGCGCGGCGGACCACGCGGCGATCAAGTCCGCTGCCGACACGCTGGGCCACGCGCTGGGCGGCGAGCTGATCATGACCAGGGTGCGCGGGTACGCCCCGCGCCGACCGCAGCCAAGTCACGGATTCTGCTGGCGCAGGTGCAGGCCGTGCTCGCGGAGTACGCGGCCTATCTGCCGCTGACCATCCGGCAGGTGTTTTACCGGCTGGTCGGAAACTTCTCGTTCGACAAGACCGAGCGGGCATACGACCGTCTGGCGGTCTGGCTACCGAGCTCGGCGGGCCATTCTTATGGACGGGGATGCGATCCGCGACGATGGCAGCCAGCACGTCGGCTGGAACTACACGAGACTGTCACGCAGCGGCTTCCTGCACTGGTGATGCCGGACCCGGATGTCGCGGACAGCTACCGGCTCGACCCAGACGGGCAGCCGCAACGGATCGAAGTGTGGGCCGAAGCGGCGGGCATGGTGCCGATGCTGTCGCAGGTGACTCAGCCGTATGGCGTCTCGGTCTACTCGTCCTCGTGTTTCGACTCCACGACGTTCAAGCGGGCTGCGTCGCTGCGCGCGGCGGACACGCCGGAGCAGGTGCCGCTGGTCGTGCTGCACATCGGCGACCACGACCCGAGTGGCGTGCACCTGTCCATTCCGCCGCCGAGGACTGCGCCGCGATGGCGTCGGTGGACGGCGGGGTGATCGAGTTCGAGTGAGTCGCCGTGCTGCTCGCACACATCGAAGTGTTTGGTCTGGCGACCGCGCCGCTCAAGAGCACCGACAGGCGCTCGTTTTCCGGCCGGACGGTACAAGCCGAAGCGCTGCCACCGGACGTGCTGTCGAACCTGCTCGGCTTGGCCATTGCGGAGTTCTGGGACCACGACGCGGCGCAGCACGTCCGCGACCGGCAGAACGATGATCAGCAGTGGCTGCGGGAGCGGTTCGCGGCAGTGGGCGAGGGGCTGACCGACGTGCTCGACGAGCTGGACGACGAGCAGTGAGCGCGACGCGAAGCGCGTTTCTCCGGCTACCGAGTCATTTGACTCACTTGCCAGCCAAATGAGTTTCTCCTGCTGGTGCCGGAGTCCGGCCTTGCCAGCCGATGCGTTCTCCGGTTATTGAGCAATTTGCTCAGACCGACCTTCCCGTCGGTGCAGCGGTAGGTGCCGCCTGGCCGGGAGCCAGGTTGCTGGAAAGCCGGCGATCCGATCACCTGGGCAGATGCAGGGGCAGTTCGACTCTTCCCGGCGAAGGTGACGATGTGGCTCAACGAGCACGGTGCGCCGCTGGAGATGCGAGTGGCCCGCTGACCTGCGCGGGACCGACGTGATCGTGCTGCAGGGCGTCCACTACGAGGACCCAGACCAAGGTGCGTCACGGGAGATCGACGTGATCGCGGCGCGGATGATGCAGTTGGTCAATGTCGCGCATCTCGCGGCCTACCTGGTGATCCAATGCAAGTACTCCAAGGACAGGCCGTGGGTGCTGTTTCCGGACAAGCCGCCGCGACCGGGACCACGCCTGACTTCGATCGCTCACGACCGACTACGGCGGACAATGGCTGAACTTCGCGCGCTACGTACCGGCGATCAGCGAGGCGCTCTTGTTCCAGCAGGAGCTGCGGGCCGGGTCGTGTCGGGCACGGTCACATTCGCCAAGGATGGCCCACCCGAACCGACCAACGATCTGCGTGGAAGGCCTTGCAGAGCGCGACGATAGCGGCTCGCTGGTGGGCGGCGAACCCGAACATGGGCACTCAGTTCCTAGCTGAGACGTTCGGTGTGGTATTTCCCGTTGTCGTGGTGCAGGGGCGGCTGTTCGAGGCGTGGCTCGATGGGGATCGCTCGCGGCAAAGGAGATCGACTCCGGTCAGGTCTGGTGGACCAGCTCGGCAGGTCAGCCCCGGTGCTCGTGGACGTGCTCACCGAGGGTGCGGTGCCGGACTTCGCCAAAGGTTCCGGGAGACCGCCGAGGCTCGCCGACCATGGGGCGGAAGTTGCGCAGTCGATCAACACATCAGGCATCTATTAGCGCCTTCAAGCTCTTTTCACCGGCGGACCCCGACTCGTCCTGCTGAGCCCAAGCGGGTATCACGGTCGCCGGACAAGATCGACGTACTCCTCACGGGTCAGTTCGCCCGCTGCGCGTCGATCATGTTGACACGTCGGCCGGAAGCGCAGTGCCATGTTCCGCCGATCACCGGCCCGGTGCCCGGCGGTTGCGCCGTTCTCGTGTGCACTCGCATCGGTGTGGCGTTCTAGCTTCCTGCCAACTGACGCCTGGCTCGGTCGCGAGCAGTTCGATCACCAAGTGCGAAAGCGTCGGTGGTGGTGCTCCAGCACCGAGCGCAACGTCGTCCAGTCGCCGACGGATGCGCAGGCGCGCAGGGAATCGACGGCTAATTCGTCGGGCAACTTGACCACGTCAGACCCACTTCCCGCTCACGTCCACGGGCGGGAACCGGTGTCGTTCTGAGAGCTTCGGTGTGCCGCAGGCTCGGCCTCCCGTGCGTCCCGCGAGGCGCGCAGGTAGCGCATCTTTTCCTGGCGTCGATAGTGGCCCTCGGTCTCGATCGCGTGCCCTGGATGGGATTTGGTCAGCAAGGCGTCCCTGACCTGGTCGAGATCAGCCTGCGGGTTCCAACCCCACTTCCTGGTGAAGTCGTGCATTTGATCATCAGCGTCGCAGTAGCGCCTGGCGTACGGCACGAAGCCGTGCCCTGCGGCCCAGCGCGCCTCGACCGGTTCGGGTCCAGGTCGAGCGCCGACCAGAACAAGAAGTCGGTGAAGCTCTCCGACGCCGGGTCACCGCCGGAGCGCGTCAGCAGCGCGCCGCAGCCCGCGCACAAGGGCAGCTTCGGCTCGTCCTCGTGCCTGAGCGCTGCACCGCCACGGTGGTGTGGCTCCACATGATCGACAGCAGGGTGCCGCAGCCACCGCAGCATCGGCCTGCGTACTCGGCAGGCGCGCGATGCAGCGAGATGCCGAAGTCGTGGTTGTCGGCGATCTGCGCGGCCAGGGTGTCGAGCTTGATCCACGACCACGGCACGCAGGCCCGATCGGTCGGCCCGTGGCCGATCTCCTCGAAGTAGGCGAACACCGTGCCGCGCAGATCATTGGGCACGATGTCGGGCGGCAGGCCGGGGATCAGCTTGCGGGCGAACGCGAGTCGGCGTTCGGCCTCCTCGACACCCGTCAGCGGCCAACAGGATTCGCAGGAGCGCCACGCGCTGCCGAGCGACATTCGGACCGTCTCGGTGGCCACTCCGCAGAACCGACAAGGTGCGTTGGGCAGCTTGCTGACCTTCTGACTCAACCGGAGGTCGGCCACGATGCGGCTCTGCGTCTGCAGGGCTCTGGACTTGGCGTCGCGCAGCGCATTGGCTGCGGCCTGCTGCGCCGCTTCGCCGTTCCAGCCCTGCGAGTCCCGCCAGGTCCGGTCGTCGATCAAGAGATCATCTTCGGGCAGTTCGGGCAACAGCAGTTGCATCGGCGTCGAGTCGAAGTCGGACCGGCCGTTGTCCGGCAGCACCGCCGCCTTCCTCCAAAAAACCATGATCGTTTTCCTTACCGTCGCTGGTGCCCGAGCGGCCCTGAGTGGCGTTCTGCGGCCTCGACAGGTCCCGGGGTGGTGGCGACACCCGTAGGGCGTGGTCCGCGCGCGGAGCGCCGTGCCGCGCGGCCCGCCGGGGTACGGCGCACCGTCGACCAGGTCACGCCAGACCGAGATACGTAGCCGTACAAGCCCCGGCTCGGCGGGTGGCAACACTGACCGCCGCTGCCCCGATGCGCGCTGAGCGCTTCATGATCGACAAACTGCCGGTCGCAGTCGGCACAGACGACAACTGCGCCGGTCACCGGGCACCGCTACTGATCCACGGCGGGTGTGCGGTCGGATCGACGTCGTCCTCGGCACCGATCGGCAACCTGGGGTGCGGCCTGTGCCGCCAGATCGGCCAGCCGTGCTTCGCCGTGGCGAACCAGCCGGGCGTGGCCAGCACGTCGACGCACGAGCCGTCGAGGAAGCGGTGCGCGTCGTGGTCGGCCATGGTGGCGAAACTACGTTCGCATCTGGTGCACCAGCGCGGATTACGCGACATCGCATCCCCTTTCGTCGGCCGGAGCAAAGCTAAACCTCGGTTCAGGTCGCGAACGATGAAGATCGCGAGCCGGGGACAGGTGTGTGCTCGGCCAAGTCAACCGCTGCGCGACCATAGTTCGGTAGCGTTCGGTCGAGCCTTCCTTGGAGAGCGTGCCAATGACTGAGCCGGTCGAGCACGGCGAGCACGCGGTCTATCACCCGGCACCGCGCACCGCGCTGGACGTCAGCGCGAGCAGTGCCTCGCGGGCGGCCCGGGCAGCGGCGCTGGCCGCGCAGGGGTTGGGCTGGTCGGCGGTGGCCAGCCAGACCGGTTACTCGGGGCCGATGCAGGCACGCACCGCCGCCACCCGGCACGTCGCGGCGCTGAGCCTGGCGATCGGCGGCCGCGACCCACGTGACGCCCGGCGCGAGTACGACGCCTGGCTCGAACAGCTGCGCGACGACGCGCACAGCGCCTTCGAGCTGGCCCGCGAGCAGGGCAACCCGCTGGCGATGGCCGCCGCGACCAGGGTGGAGATCGCGGTGGCGACGCGGACCGCGCTGTTCCTCGGATTGGACAGCGGTCCGGACGTGAGCGAGGAGCGGGTGCGCACCGGCATCGGGTTGCTCGGCGAGCTGGTCAGCCTGACCGAGTCGGGCTCGATGTTGTTCAATCGCGACGCGCGGGCGGGCTGAGTGCGCGGGGACCGGCCGCAGCTGCCCGCGCGCAGCACCGAGGTGTTCACCGCCGCCGAGCGGACGCAGGCGAGCTGCTGGTTCTGGTTGTACTACCCGATCTGGGTCGAGCCGGAGCCGCAGCATTTCGGCGCGTACCTCTCGCTGCGCGAGATCGACGCGGGCTCGGTGCGCGAGGCCGACATCATGGCCGAGCCGGACGGTGGTTACCGGGAGATCCCGACGTTCCCGTGGTGGTTCGGCCTATCGGTGTTGTCCGGCCCGGATCCGGAGACGCTGGACGAGGCGGACCCGCCGCAGGTGCCCCGCGATCCGCAGGAGCTGTCCGAGCGCGTCCAGCGGGCGGTCTTCCACTTGATGCAGGTGCTGCCCGGCCATCCGCAGGTGTTGGCCCACCCGCCGACGCCGCGCACCATCCTGGCGGCGTGCGCACGCGCCTATCGGGCACAGCACCGGGACCCGGATCAGCCACCGGATCCGCCGCCCGATCCGGTGCTGACGGCGCAGCTGGTTGCCGTGCTGACCGGCGAGCACGGGATCGACTAGCGTCAGCCCGTCGGGGCAGGCATCGGTGCGGATCGGAGTTCGGCCCGTGGCCGGGCAGTCGAGGATCTGATCATCTGGACCGGTGCAGAACGGCCAGCGATGACGCGACGCTGCGGCGAGTGCGGCTACGAGTTGGCAGCAGACGACCAAGCGGGTCGCTGCTCGGCGTGCGGCTCCGATCGGATCGACATCTCGGTGGGCGCAGCGCCGCTGGTCGTCGCGGTGACGATCGCTGCGCCCGGCATCGAGATCGGCTATGACCCGTCGCCGGGCTGGCCGTACCAGTGGCGGCAGGTTCAGCGCTTCCTCGGCGAACTGCGAACCATCTACACCGACGAGCAGGGGCACAACAACATCGACGTGCTGGACCAGGTGGTCAATCCGCTGATGCTCGCGCTGTGGCACCTCAAAGACTGGGTCTGTAACGACGAGGCCAACGTGGAGAAGATCACGGAGCCGCAGGTGGACACATGGGCGGACGACCACCACCATCTCGGTCTGGCCCGGGCGTATGCCAACATCTTCAAGCACTCCAAGCTGCGAAAGGCCGACCGGCTGACCGCGCAAGCGTTGACGTACACCGCCGACGGCAGCGGCAACAGGGTGACGATCGGGCACCGTCTCGGGTACGAGCCCGCCGAGATCATGAAGCAACCCGATCACCAGATCGACGCGCTCGCGCTGGCCGAGGGTGCCGAGCGCGACTGGCGCGACCTGCTCGGGCAGCACCGCATCCCGATCCCGGCGAACTAGGCACCGGCCTCGCGCAGCGCCGATCCGTCGTGCTTGCCGTTGAGTTCGGCGGCCACCTGATCCTTGATCTCGTTGGCGATCTCGCTGACCCGATTCTTGGCCGCCTGGCAATCCTTGTGCTGTTGCATCAGGTCGACGGTGCGGGGTTCACCCTCGGCCCGTGCGACGTGTGCGCTCTGCCCGGCCAGCCAGGTCGCGTAGACGGTCTCGATCTGGCCCTGCATCGCCGTGACCAACTGGCGGATGCGCGCGGACCAGTAGGCACTGAGCCTGCCTTGGGAGTTGATCGTGTTGACGAAGATCGGCGGGCGCATCGGGAACGGCTCAGCGGCCTTGCCGAAGAAGTCGCGCCACAGGGTGAACGCCCAGTCGTGCGGCCTCGCCGACCAGCGTCAGTAGTTCCAGGTAGGACGCCTCCAACCGAAGCTGTCGACGTTCCTCGCGTGCCATCTGCTTCTGGCTATCGGTCTTGGGCACGGACACCGAAATAGGTGCCCGCGATGCCCGCGATGCCGACCAGGCCGGTGATGGTGGTGCTCCAATCCCAGGCCACACCCGGATCATCACGGGCGGCCCGGACGTCCCGGTGCAGGCGCGCCGACTTTTGCGCGTCCGAGGTCGGCGCCAACGGCCCACCGGCATCTCGACATGCGCGGTCGTACAGGACGCGTACTCGGGGCTGGTGAGCGGCTCGCGCGCAGGTATCACCTGACCGAGTTCACCGGCGGATTCCTCGCGGGAGCTGCGCAGACCTCGGGGATCTGCGCGTCCTGAGCGCCAAACCCTCCGAGTGATAGCACCTATCACGAGGTGATAGCACTCGTACCGACCGACCCCGGAGAGACACCAAGATCAACTCGGTGACGTGGAAAGTGGTGCACAACCGCAGGACCGACGTGCAAGCCTCCGGCGGCCCGCCGGACCGAGTGCCGGGGGTAGGGGGGTGAAACTCGGGTTTCACCGGGTCGCACGGGCGCGCGCCGGGCACGGGTTGCCCTGCCTGCCCGCATGCGGTCCCTTGGGCGCTCCGGGAAGCCCGGAATGCCGGGGGCGCAAGGTCACTCGCACTTAAAGATGGCCCTCGGGCCGAAGGATGCTGCCACTTGAAGATCGACATTTAGCGGCGCTGTTGTGACATCTGGTGTGATATCTGGCCCTTTCCGGGGCACTGTCGAGGCTGCGCAACCCCCGGAGACACTGGGCTAGAGGCACCTGAGCAAGATCACAACGGAGTTTCACGCTGAGAAGCTACCGGCTCGCTCGGCAGGCGACGCGTGCGGCGCTCGCTAAGGTTGCTCGGTGCAACCGGGACCCAACATCAAGGCGCCGCGATGACGCTGTTCCAGGCGATCATTCTCGGCATCGTCCAAGGGCTGACCGAGTTCCTGCCGATCTCGTCGACCGCGCACCTGCGCATCGTTCCGGTCTTCTTCGGGTGGGACTTCTACGGCATCCCCGGCAACGACGACCCGGGGGCGCGGTTCACCGCGGTCCTACAGCTCGGGACGACGCTCGCGGTCGTTGTGTACTTCTGGCGCGAGCTGTTGCACGTGACGGTGGCGTGGGTGCGCGGCTTCTGGGACAAGTCGGTGCGCGGCACGCTGGAATACCGGCTCGGGTGGTATCTCATCATCGCCACGGTGCCGGTCAGCGTGGTCGGGTTGATCTTCAGTGAGCAGATCACCACCGGCGCGCGCAATCTCTGGCTGATCGCCTGGACGATGATCGCGCTGGCGGTCGCGTTGGGGGCAGCGGAGAAGCTGGGCAAGCGGGATCGGGAGGAGGAGCAGCTCAACCTGACCGACGCCGCCGCGGTCGGCGCCGCACAGGCGCTGTCGCTGATTCCCGGCGCGTCGCGGTCGGGCACGACGATCACCGCCGGGTTGTTCCGCGGGCTGACGCGCGAGGCCGCAGCCCGGTTCTCGTTCCTGCTCTCGATCCCCGCGGTGGTGCTGTCCGGAGCGTACGAGGCGCTCAACCCCGATCAGGGCGAGTTGCCCGGCGTCGGGATCACCGGCGTCGCCGTCGTGACGGCGTTCCTGGTCGGGTTGGCCTCGATCGCATGGCTGCTGCGGTGGCTGACCAGCCACACCACGTGGGTCTTCATCTGGTATCGGATCGCGCTGGGTGTGTTGCTGATCGTGCTGCTGGCCACCGGCGTGATCTCGGCGACCTGATGTCGACGCTGTTGCTCGTCCGGCACGGCCTGACCGCGCTGACCGGTCCCGTCCTGACCGGCCGGACCCCGGGTGTCCACCTCGACGATCGGGGGCGCGCGCAGGCGACGGCGGTGGCCGACCGAATCGCGCCCGTACCCCTCGCCGCCATCGTGACGAGCCCGCTCGAGCGGTGCGTCGAAACCGCGGCCGCGATCCGGGACGCACAGGTCGGTACACCGACCTACGACGTGGACGACCGGTTGATCGAGTGCGGCTACGGCGACTGGACCGGCAAGACGATCAAGGAACTGGCCAAGGATCCGTTGTGGAAGGTGGTGCAGAGTCAGCCGTCGGCCGTCCGCTTTCCCAACGGGGAGGCGCTGTCGGAGATGGCGGCGCGCGCGGTCGCCTGTGTACGCGATTGGGACGCGAGACTCGGGGCCGACGCGGTGTGGGTCGCGAGCAGTCACGGCGACATCATCAAGGCGATCGTGGCCGACGCGTTGGGACTGCACCTGGACCAGTACCAGCGCATCGTCCCCGACCCGTGCTCGGTGTCGGTGATCCGCTACACGACGACCCGCCCCTACGTGATCCGGGTCAATGACACCGGTGGCGACCTGGCCGGTTTCGCGCCGCCGAAGCGCCGCCGCCGCCGGGCGATCGGCGCGGACGACGCCACCGTCGGCGGCGGCACCGGCGGCGGGGCCGTGTGAGCGTGCTGCCGTGAGGGGCGGCACCGGCGAGCGCGTCGACGCACGCACAAGCAGGCCGGCGCTGGCTAGGCTCGACCCATCATGCGGCAGCTGTTTGTGTTCGAGCGTCCGACGCGATTCGTCGCCGGGACGGTCGGCACGCCCGGAGAGCGGACGTTCTTCCTGCAGGCCGTCGACGGGCAGCGGGTGGTCTCCGTGGCGCTGGAGAAGCAGCAGGTCATGGTCCTGTCCGATCGGCTCGAGCAGTTGCTGGACGAGATCGTCGCGCGCACCGGCACCGCGCTGCCGGCGAGCGAGGCCGATAACGGCGCCCTCGAGCAGCCCGTCGACGAGGAGTTCCGGGTCGCGGCGATGGGCCTGGCCTGGGACGGCGAGGCGGGCCTGATCGTCATCGAGGCGCAGGCGCCCGTCGAGTCGGACGAGGAGGCCGAAAAGACCCTGCTCGAGGACGTCGAGGAGGGCCCGGACGCACTGCGCGTGCGGATCGAGCCGCGAGAGGCACGAGCCTTCGTCGAGCGCGCGCGCAAGCTCATCAACGCCGGCCGGCCGCCGTGCCCGCTGTGCGGGCAGCCGCTGAGCGCCGGCGGCCACGTGTGCGCCCGGCTCAACGGCTACCACCGCGGCATCTCGCTCAACCCGTGACTCACCCGGAACGCCGACCCGTGACGCAGCCCGAACTGACGCCGCCGCTCGCGCTGTCCGTCGACGGCGGCCCGGGCATCGGCCTGGACGACGCGATCACCCTGCTGCGCGACGGAGAACTTTCCGTCGAGGGCCGGATCGTCGATGCGTCGAACGCGACGTTCTATTGCGCCGTGACGTGCGAAGGTCGCAGCGCGGCGTGCGTGTACAAGCCGATCGCCGGCGAGCGGCCGCTGTGGGACTTCCCCGACGGCACACTCGCCGAGCGTGAGGTCGCGGCCTACGAGGTGTCGGCGGCGACCGGGTGGGTGATCGTGCCGCCGACGGTCTATCGGGACGGCCCGGCCGGTGCCGGCATGGTCCAGCTGTGGATCGACACCGACGACTCGGTGGACATCGCCAGGTTCATGCGCCGGCGGGATCTGGAGCGGCTGCGGCACATCTCCGTGTTCGACTCCGTGATCAACAACTCCGACCGCAAGGGCGGGCATCTGTTGCCGACCGTCGAGGGTCACGTGTACGGGGTCGACCACGGCGTGACGTTCAGCACGGCGGACAAGCTGCGGACCGTCCTGTGGCAATGGGCGGGCGCCCGGCTGCCCGCGGAGGTGGTCGAGGTCCTGCGCCGATTGCGTAGCGAGTTCGACGGCTCCCTGGGGGAGCGGCTCGGTGAGCTGCTCACCCGCCGCGAGGTGCGCCAGACGAGGTTTCGCGTGGACCGGCTCCTGTCCACCGGCCGGCATCCCGAGCCCGGTGACGGCTGGCCGCCGGTGCCCTGGCCGCCGATCTGAGCGCCCCTGGGACTCACGCCCCGGGTTTCCCAGCCTGGCATGGTGAAACTCGGCGGTACGGCGGGGGGCGCGGGCAGCGTGAGACGCGGGCCCGGTGTCGCGAAGCCCCACAGCCTGCCAGCTAGCGTGCTGGCCTATGGACAGCTGGCCTCGGTGCACCGTGCCCGAACTTCCGGGGCAGGGCGGCACGCTGCGCCTGCATGACACCGCTGCCGGCGAGGTTCGGGCCACGACGCCGGGCGCGACCGCCCGCATGTACGTCTGCGGCATCACGCCCTACGACGCCACTCACCTCGGGCACGCGGCGACCTATCTCGCGTTCGACCTCGTGCACCGCGTCTGGCTCGACGCCGGGCACGACGTGCACTACGTCCAGAATGTCACCGACATCGACGACCCCCTGCTCGAGCGTGCCGAGCGCACTGGCGAGGACTGGACGGCGCTTGCCCAGCGCGAGACCCAGCTGTTCCGCGAGGACATGACGGCACTGCGCGTGCTGCCGCCGCGTCACTATGTCGGCGCGGTCGAAGCGATCCCGCAGATCGCCGAGGCGATCGGCCGGCTGATCGGGGCCGGCGACGCGTACCACGTCGATGACGACGTGTACTTCCCGGTGGCGGCCGCCCCCGGGTTCGGGACCGAATCCCACTACGACCGAGACACCATGCTCGCGCTGTTCGCCGAGCGCGGCGGAGACCCCGAGCGCGTCGGCAAGCGGGATCCGCTCGACTCGTTGCTGTGGCGCGCCCGGCGCCCTGGCGAGCCATCCTGGGAGACGCCGCTCGGTCCGGGTCGGCCGGGCTGGCACATCGAGTGCAGCGTGATCGCGCTCGAACGGCTGGGGATGGGGATGGACGTCCAGGGCGGCGGCTCGGACCTGATCTTTCCGCACCACGAGCACTCGGCCGCGCACGCCGAGGCGCTGACCCGTTCGGCGCCGTTCGCACAGCACCACGTGCACACCGGCATGATCGGGCTCGACGGCGAGAAGATGAGCAAGTCCCGCGGCAACCTCGTCCTCGTCTCGAAGCTGCGCGCGGCGCGGGTCGACCCGATGGCGGTGCGCCTCGCCCTGCTCGACGGGCACTACCGCGCCGACCGCGAGTGGACGGGCGGGCGGCTTCCCTCGGCCGAGGTGCGCCTCGCCCGCTGGCGCGCAGCCGCCGCGGCGCAGGCGGCCCCGGACGCCTCCGGGCTGCTGGCCACGGTTCGGGCCGCCTTGGCCGACGATCTCGACACCGGCGCCGCCATCGCCACGATCGACACCTGGGTCAGCGCCGCGCTACGCGGCGAGGGCGACGATCCGGGCGCACCGTCGCTCATGGCACGCACGGTCGACGCATTGCTCGGCGTGGCCTTGTGACAGCGCGGCGACGCTGCGCCCGTCACCCCCTGCTGGCAACCAGGATGATCATGGCTGACACCACGGCCAAGAGCAGCACTGACGATGCGACGACGGCGGCGTAGCCGCGGGTTCCGGTGTCGTATTCGTCCCGGTCGATCTGGGTGGTGACCTGCCGATATCGCAGCGTGCCGTACGCGACTCCGGCCGCACCGGCCAGGATGAGGATGCTGCCCGCGAAGATCGAGCCGGTCGAGCTGTCGTCGAGGAACTTCGCCACCGCCAGGCCGAGAATCATGACGTTGGCAGCGGTGCGCAACCAGGCCAGGTAGGTTCGCTCGTTCGCGAGATGGTCGCGAACCCGGGTCTGCGCAAGCTGCTTCCTGCGCTCCTCGCTTGGGTGCACGTCGGACACGTTGCTGCCCCTGTCCGAGTCCGGCGTCAGCCGCGCGGGGACCCGCCGGCGTGCCCACCACCGGCATGGCCGCCGCCACGATCCCGACGCCGCAGATACCGTTCGAACTCGCGCGCGATCGCGTCGCCGGACGCCTCGGTCATCTCGGTGCGGTCGATCTCGTCGTCGCGTTGTTCGAGATTGCGGATGTACTCGGTCACCTCGTCGTCCTCGGCGGCCATCTCGTCGACGAGTTTCTGCCACTCGCCGGACTGCTGCGGGAGCTCGGCGAGTGGGATCGGGATGTCGAGCACCTCCTCGACGCCGTGGAGCAGCGCCAGCGTGGCCTTCGGGTTCGGCGGCTGGGACACGTAGTGCGGCACGCCGGCCCAGAACGAGATCGCCGGGATTCCCGCGGCCACGCAGGCGTCCTGGAGGACACCGACGATGCCCGTCGGGCCCTCATAACGCGAGCTCTGTAACCCGTAGCGGGCGGCGGCTTCCTTGTCGTAAGCGGTGCCCGTGACCTGCGTCGGGCGGGTGTGCGGTGTGTCGGACAGCAGCGCGCCCAAGGTCACGACGACGCGCACGTCCAGCTCGCGGATGACCGTGAGCAGCTCACCGCAGAACCCGCTCCAGCGCATGTTCGGCTCGATGCCGTGGACGAGGACGAGGTCGAACTCCGCGCCGGGGGGGCGGCAGTAGGACAGCCGGGTCGTCGGCCATGCGATACGCCGTGAAACGCCGTCGATCAGGGAGACCGTCGGCCGGTTGACCTGGAAGTCGTAGTACTCGTCCGGATCGATCTCGTGCAGCGGCTGCGCATCCCACACCAGCTGCAGGTGTTCGATCGCGCCGCTGGCCGCGTCGCCGGCGTCGTTCCAGCCCTCGAACGCCCCGACGAGGACCGGGTCGACTAGTTCGGGCCACGAATCGCGATCCGACTGGTCCGACGAAGCCGTCATGCGCCCACCCTACTTCGGCGGCACCGAGCCACCCGGCAGCGAACCCACGCGATACGCCGGAAAGGCTGTCGTGCGTTCCGTATGCTGATTCGACTATGCAGACCGACCGCTTGCCCGAGCCGAACTCGGCGGACTCGCCGGTGCCCGATCTGGCGTTACTGCGCTCCGACTGCACGCGAGAGCTGTCAGACCTGCTGCAGCGGCGGATCCTCGTGCTCGACGGCGCGATGGGCACGATGATCCAGCAGCACACCTTCAGCGAGGCCGAGTACCGCGGCGAGCGGTTCGCCGACTGGCCGAGCGATCTCAAGGGCAACAACGACCTGCTCTCGCTGACGCAGCCCGACCTGGTGACCGGCATCCACCGGGCCTACCTCGATGCCGGCGCGGACCTCATCGAGACCAACACCTTCAACGCCCAGCGGATCTCGCTCGCCGACTACGGCATGGAGGACCTCGCCTACGAGCTGAACCGACAAGTCGGCCCGGCTGGCCCGGGCCGCGTGCGACGCGTGTCAGCCTGCGGACCCGAGCGCCGCGCTTCGTGGCCGGCGCGCTCGGCCCGACCAACCGGACGGCGTCGATCTCGCCGGACGTCAACGATCCCGGCGCCCGCAACGTCACCTATGACGAACTCGTCGAGGCCTACCTGGAGCAGGCCAACGGGCTGGTCGACGGCGGCGCCGACCTGCTGCTCATCGAGACGATCTTCGACACGCTCAACGCCAAGGCGGCGATCTTCGCCGTCGAGACGCTGTTCGAGGAGCGCGGTCGCCGCTGGCCGGTGATGATCTCCGGCACCATCACCGACGCGTCCGGCCGCACCCTGTCCGGCCAGGTCACCGAGGCGTTCTGGAACTCGGTCCGGCACGCCAGGCCGCTGCTCGTCGGACTCAACTGCGCGCTCGGCGCGACGGAGATGCGGCCCTACCTGGCCGAGATGTCCCGCGGTCGCCGACTGCTTCGTCTCCTGCTATCCGAACGCCGGCCTGCCGAACGCGTTCGGCGAGTACGACGAGGCGCCGGAGCAGACGGCCGCCGATCGTGCGGGAGTTCGCCGAGAGCGGCCTGGTCAACCTGCTCGGCGGCTGCTGCGGCACCACGCCGGACCACATCGCCGCGATCGGCAATGCGGTCGCCGGGCTCGCCCCGCGGGTCCCGACACACCGGCCGCTCGCCTGCCGGCTGTCCGGTCTCGAGCCGCTGACGATCGACGCCGGACTCGCTGTTCGTCAACGTCGGCGAGCGCACCAACATCACCGGCTCGGCAAGTTCCGCAACCTGATCCGCGACGGCGACTACAACACCGCGCTGTCGGTGGCCCGCCAGCAGGTCGAGAACGGCGCGCAGGTCATCGACATCAACATGGACGAGGGCATGATCGACGGCGTCGCCGCGATGGACCGCTTCGTCAAGCTGATCGCCAGCGAGCCCGACATCAGCCGGGTGCCGCTGATGGTCGACTCGTCCAAGTTCGAGGTCATCGAGGCCGGCCTGCGCTGCGTGCAGGGCAAGCCGATCGTCAACTCGATCTCGATGAAGGAGGGCGAGGAGAAGTTCCGCCGCGCAGGCCCAGCTGTGCCGCAAGTACGGCGCGGCGGTCGTCGTGATGGCCTTCGACGAGGACGGGCAGGCCGACAACCTCGAGCGCCGCAAGACGATCTGCGAGCGGGCCTACCGGATCCTCGTCGACGAGGTCGGCTTCCCGGCCGAGGACATCATCTTCGACCCGAACATCTTCGCGGTGGCCACCGGCATCGAGGAGCACGCCAACTACGGCGTCGACTTCATCGAGGCGACCCGCTGGATCAAGCAGAACCTGCCCGGCGCGCTGGTCTCCGGCGGCGTCTCGAACGTGTCGTTCTCCTTCCGCGGCAACAACGCCGTGCGCGAGGCGATCCACGCCGTGTTCCTGTTCCACGCGATCGCCGCCGGCATGGACATGGGCATCGTCAACGCCGGCGCCCTGGTCGTCTACGACCAGGTCGATCGCGCGGCTGCGCGAGCGCATCGAGGACGTCATCCTCAACCGCCGCCCCGACGCCACCGAGCGACTGCTCGAGATCGCCACCGAGTTCGCCGGCGACGGCGACGAAGGCCGAGGCCGCCAACGAGGAGTGGCGCGCAGCTGCCGGTCGACGAGCGGATCACCCACGCCCTGGTCAAGGGCATCGACGACTACGCCGAGACCGACACCGAGGAGTTGCGCGCGCTCATCGAGGCCCGCGGCGGCCAGCCGATCGAGGTCATCGAGGGTCCGCTGATGGCCGGCATGAACGTCGTCGGCGACCTGTTCGGCGCGGGCAAGATGTTCCTGCCGCAGGTGGTGAAGTCGGCCCGGGTGATGAAGAAGGCCGTCGCCTACCTGATCCCGTTCATCGAGGCCGGCGAAGTCGCCCGAGGACGCCGGCCGCAGCAACGGCACGGTCATCATGGCGACCGTCAAGGGCGACGTGCACGACATCGGCAAGAACATCGTCGGCGTCGTGCTGCAGTGCAACAACTACGACGTCATCGACCTCGGCGTGATGGTGCCCGGCGCAGAAGATCCTCGACGCGGCGAAGGAGCACGACGCCGACGTCATCGGCCTGTCCGGGCTGATCACCCCGTCGCTGGACGAGATGGTCAACTTCGCCGCCGAGATGGAGCGCCAGGGCTTCGAGATCCCGCTGATCATCGGCGGCGCCACGACCTCGCGCGCGCACACCGCGGTCAAGGTCGACAAGAAGTACCACGGCCCGGTGATCTGGGTGAAGGACGCGTCGCGTTCGGTGCCGGTCGTCGCTGCGCTGCTGTCCGACGAGCAGCGCCCGGCGCTGCTGGCCGACGTGCAGGCCGACTACGACTCGCTGCGGGAGCGGCACGCCGCCCGCAGCGACGCGAAGGTGATCCTGCCGATCGCCGGCCGCGCGCGCGAACCGCACGCCGATCGACTGGACCGGCTACCGCCCGCCGCGGCCGCGGCTGCATCGCCCAGCAGGCCCGCGACGTGCACACCGACGACTACCACGCAGCCGTCGGCGCCCGTCCAGTTCGTCAAGACCTTCCACGACTACCCGCTCGGCGAGCTGCGCGAGCTACATCGACTGGCAGCCGTTCTTCAACGCGTGGGAGATGAAGGGGAAGTTCCCCGACATCCTCAACAACCCGGCCTCCGGCGAGGCCGCGCGCAAGCTGTGGGACGACGGCCAGCGGATGCTCGACTCGATCATCGACGAGAAGTGGCTCGCGCGCAGACGGGGTGTTCGGCCTGTTCCCGGCCAACGCGGTCGACGACGACGACATCGAGGTCTACACCGACGAGTCGCGCACCGGAGGTCCTGACCACGCTGCGCGAGCTGCGCCAGCAGACCGAGCACCGCCCGGGCGTGCCGCACCGCTCGCTGGCCGACTTCGTCGCGCCGAAAGCGACCGGCCTGCGCGACTACGTCGGCGCGTTCGCCGTCACCGCCGGGCTTGGGATCGACAAGCAAGATCGCCGAGTTCAAGGCCGCGCTCGACGACTACAGCGCGATCCTGCTGGAGTCGCTCGCCGATCGGCTGGCCGAGGCGTTCGCCGAGCGGCTGCACGAGCGGGTGCGCACCGAGTTCTGGGGCTACCAGCCCGGACGAGGCGCTCGACAACGAGGCGCTGATCAAGGAGAAGTACGTCGGCATCCGGCCGGCGCCGGGCTACCCGGCCTGCCCGGAGCACACCGAGAAGCAGACGATCTGGGAGCTGCTCGACGTCAAGGCCAACACCGGCATCGAGCTGACCGAGAGCATGGCGATGTGGCCGGGCGCGTCGGTCAGCGGCTGGTACTTCTCGCACCCGCAGTCGCAGTACTTCGTCGTCGGGCAGGCTCGGCTCGCGACCAGGTCGAGGACTACGCCAAGCGCAAGGGCTGGACCGTCGCCGAGGCCGAGAGGTGGCTCTCGCCGAACCTCGGCTACCGCTCCGACAACGAGTGAGCCGGCAGGTCAGGCCGAACGGCTGATCTGCGCCTGCCGGCCGTCGCCGAAGAGCATGTAATCCGCGCTCTTCGTCGACGACGCGAGGTGGTTGGTGATGTGTTCGGTGATCTGCACGGTGAGCTGCGAAATCGGTGACGACGTGCCGGGGTTCGCGTTGCCCACGCTGATCACCCGCAGTGTGACGTTCAGGTTGAACAGCAGCGCGACGTCGCAGTGGTCGACGGTGATCCACAACGCGGGAATGAACGCGCCACCTCCCTTGTAGGTCGCGCCGTACTGGTAGACGAGATCCAGCTGGCAGTCCACATTGGTGAAACCGAGCGGGCTGATGTTCTTGATGTAGCGGGTCGCGATCGGCGTCGGCGCGCTCAGATTGCCCAGGTCCTGCCAGTCGTCCACATGTGGCACGGCATTGCAGGTCGTCGACGCGATCTCGGCCGTCGGCTGGTTGTCCTTGATGAGAGTCCACGCCGCGGACAGCGTGTTGATGATCGAATCGGCACCCATCACGCAATCCCTTCGTTGCTGCTGCCCTCGAGGTCGGCGATGGCCAGCGGCTGCATCACGTCGCCGGACAGCGCGACGTCCTGACTCTCGTCCTGGGTGTTGCCGAACCAGTACTGCAACTGCTCCGGAGTCCAGTTCGCGGGGTCGGGCGGGTAGCCGGCCGGCGGCCATTCATTGCCCCCAGCCCCCGGATCGCCGCCGCCGGCAGCGCCCGCGGCGTCACCGCCGGCGCCGCCGGACGGCGCCGTGCCGCCGGCGCCGGCGTCACCCGTGCCGCCGCCCGCCCCGCCCGCGGTGTCATCGACAAGCTGCCAGTTCTCGCCGTCCCACCAGTAATGTCCGTCCTCGGACAGCTGCGCACCTTCGGGTGGCGTCGGCATCGGGACCTCCTGCGCATAAGGGACTAGAACAGGATCGACGTGGAGTACGCCTTGTGGCCGTGCCGGACAGGCTCACCGAGGGTGCGAACGTTCGTGCCTCTTCGGGCAGCGTTGGCCTTCGCTCGCCGATCCACCCCGGGCGCAGCGTGATCGATGACGCCCGCGCGACGCCGGTCGGCCGGTTGCAGGCGGTGCTGTTCGACATGGACGGTGCCTGGGCCGTTGGCAGCCGTTGGTGAGTGCCAGAACTCCCGTGTTTGCTGCGTTCCGACCGTTGGCAGCCGGTGGCCGACCGGCCCGGTTGTTGATTGAGTTGTGTACACGGCGTGTACGCGACAAGATCATCTTGTGCGATCACTCCCGGCCGAATCCGACGATCATCTCGGCCTCGCCGTCGTGCGGCGGGTCGTAGTCGACCACGCCGCAGGTCCGGCACCGGTACGTGCGGTGACCGCCGGAGCCCGAGCAGCTGCAGGGCAGGAATCCGACGATGACGAGCAGCGGCCCGAGCGCGTGGCCGTTGCTGCACCGCTGCGGCGACACCTCGGCGAGGTCGCCACGCTCGGTACGCCGGTACCGCATCACAAGCAGAATTAGAACAGGGGATCGGTCGCGAGTCCTTGTTACGCCTTGGCTAATGCCCCAACGACTTAGAACAACCCTCAACGACCTTGAATTACCCTCAACGACCTGACACCATGACACCACGACATCGGGAGGTGCCCGCGTCGGAGGAGCAACGACATGACCAGCCAGACTCAGGGTGCCCGCCACGCCGCGGACGACCAGACCCGGATGACACTGCGGCTGCCTGCCGACCTCGCCGACACGCTGCGTACCTTCGTCTTCCTGACCCGCGACAGCGCCAATTCGGTGATCGTCACGGCGCTGGAGCGCTACCTGGCGACCGAGGGGCGTGACCGAATGGTCGAGGCATCCACAAGGGAGACGATCAGCAGGTACGGCGAGGTGCTCGAAAAGCTTGGGCACAACTAGACCAGTGATCCTCTACCTCAGCGCGCAGAACGTCATCGACCAGCTCGCCGGGTACCTCGGGCACCCACCAGAGATCCGTGACCTCGGCCTGTTGGAGTCGGCCGTCGCGCGCCCGCAGGCGACCGGGTACGGCCAGGACGCTTACCCGACGCTGCACGACAAGGCCGCCGCGCTGATGCACTCGCTGGCGAGCAACCACGCTCTTGTCGACGGCAACAAGCGCGCGGCACTGCTCGGCGCGACGGCCATGCTCAACCTCAACGGCTGGCAACTGACGGCGTACATGTGGGATCTGTTCGAGGAGGTGATGGCTATCGCCAGAGGCGACCTGGATGACGTGCCCAAGATCGCCGGTTTCCTGCGCGAGAACAGCGTGCCGATCGAGCTACCGCTGCTTGATTCCTTCGAGTAGCCGACCAGCGAGGCAGGCCGCGCGGGAGTTGGTGATCCGAGCCGAGCGTGCGATGGGTGTGATGATTCGGCGAGGCCAGTCACAGGGCTTCATCGCCACCACGGAGGAGGTCCGGAAAGCGGCTGGACAGAAGGCGCACGGCAAGCAAACTGCCCTCGGCAGTTTGCTGGACAAGCCGCGTGTGATTGATCTTGTCGGCAATCTGTTCGCCAATCACGGGCAAGGGCGGCGCGGTCAGGGCTCCCGTACGTGGTTCTCGACCAGCTCGGCGACGGTGCGCGGCGCGTCCGGGTCGCTGTAGCCGATCAAACTGCCGTCGCGCCGGTAGAAGTCGACCAGTCGGCCGTCCTCGCGCAGCACCGATACCGGTTCGACCGCGCCGGACGGTTCCAGCACCGCGAACTCGTCGGGCAGGTCGAACCGGTGGCCGTCGGTGACGACGGGCAGCCCGGCGCGCAGCTGGGCGACGGTGGCCGTCACGCCGAGCAGCGGGCCGTGCTCGGCCAGGTGCCGAGCGGCGATGCTCAGCACGGCCTCCTCGGCGTCGGCGAACTCGAACCACCGGATCGGGTCGCCCTCGCCCGTTCTCGGCCGTAGCGCCACCTCAGCCGGTCCAGCGGCGTCGGGCCAGGGTGCGGGCGCTCATGCTCGCCTGCCGGTCCCGGACCTCGGCCAGCGTCGCGTCATCGGGCAGCGCGAGCTGTTTGAGCAGCCGGGCGTGCAAGGACCGTTGCTGGCGCAGCTCGGACAGCAACGGATTCTCCAGGTCCTGCCGGTTGGCACCCTTCACGATCAGCGGCGCACCGACCAGCGCGGTACTCAGCAGACTGATCGTGTCCCGCACGGCGCACACCTGCTCCAGCAGCTCCAGGTCGTGCACGGTCCAGCCGTCGATCGCCTCCGTGCACCTGGTCCAGAAGCGTGCGCCGTCGCCGTCACTCGGCAGGCTGGCCGGTAGCTCCGGCGTCGTGGTCATGATCCGATGGTGCCCTGACGATGACCATCCGGCCAGAGCCCATCCGTCAATCGTCTCTCGGCCATCTGCTTGACCACGTCGCGGCGCTGCTCGCGCTCCTTGACGGTGTACTTGCGCGGCTGGAACTTGCCGTCCCTGCCCTCGCGCTTCTCAGGTGCTGCCCGTGCAGCACCTGAACGGGACAGCGTGCTGTCGGCCACCCCCACAGCCTCGGCGGCCCGGCGTTGCGACCAGCCGCACTTGTCCATGAGGTCGCGAGCGAACTTCACCTTGTCGGCGGTGCTATATCCCTCGCGCCGGAACCGGTGGGGCGTGGAAGCTGGCCGACGCCCTACTGGCCGAGGTGCCGCCACAGCAGGTCGGCGGCAATCTCTCAAGTCAAGATCGAGAGAGTGGGGACGTCCCCACTAGCCTCCGAACGATCGCCGCGCGGTTGGCGAGCGACGGAGTCGATGACACCGAGCGGGAATTCCTACACCGCGCCAGAATGACGGGGCCAGCGGTCGAGCCTGACGCTCGGTGCGGGGGCGTTCAATCCCCTGGGGGATATAGAACGAGTGATTGCTGAGCTTTCGATCATGCGATACGCCTGAGACTTCTGCATGCCCCACCGACGCCGGGCGTACTTCTCGAACGTGCCATCGGTCTCCCGATACAGCTCGGCATCGCGCACCTGGGCCAACGCCTGCCCGACCTCCACGAAGGTCGCCATGCCCTTCTCGATAACGGATTCGCACCGCACCACTACTACATCGTCCCGTCGGGCTTCCCAGAGGTCAGGGCGGCCCCGCCGGGCGAAATCACGGCCGGAAACGCCGAGGTCGTGCGCTAAGTGGCTGGGGCGCTATACGTGCCGATGCCGCGGACCCTGGGGCACCTAACCGCCCCAGGGTGGCCCGATCCCTTGCTACGTAAGGGAATCCGCTCCGTCTCGACTTGCTATCTGGACAATTCTGGGTACTGTAACTGGTGTTTGGGATGGTCCCGAACAGACGGACAGACCGCCCGCGGCAACGGACGGCCTGCCCTACCGAGCAGTCAAAGGAGGACTGATCGAGATGACCGTTACGAACTCAGCGCGGTACGCGACGGCAAGGGCACCGATGCCTACGACTTGGTGACCGAGACCATCATCAAGGCACTGGAGGACGGCACGGTGCCCTGGCGCAAGCCCTGGACCACGGCGGGTAACTTCCCGCTCGACCTGAGCACGCGTAAGCCGTACCGCGGCATCAACGTCCTACTCCTCGGCCTGGCCGGTACCCAGTACACCTCGCCTTGGTGGGGCACCTACAAGAAGATCCACGAGATGGGCGGGCAGGTGCGCAAGGGTGAGCGCTCCACCGTGGTCACGTTCTGGAAGAAGCTGCGAGTACCGAGGAGATCGACGGCAAGAAGCGGCTGAAAGACATCTTGATGCTGCGCTACTACCGGGTGTTCAACGCCGATCAGGCCGACTGGACCGAGGGACGTAAGCCGGTACCGCCGGTCAAGGGCGAGCTGACCGAGCACGAGCGCATCGAGAGCGCCGAGGCGATCGTGAGCGGGTACGCGAACGGTCCGGCGATTCAACGCGTGCTCGGGCGATCGCGCGTACTACGTGCCGAGCACGGACGCGATCACTGTTCCGGCCATCGAGCAGTACGAGAGCGCCGAGGAGTTCTACTCGACGTTGTTCCACGAGATGACGCACTCGACCGGCCACGAGAAGCGACTCGCCCGGCCGAATCTCGATGACCTTCTCGCACTTCGGTGACGAGCTGTATTCCAAGGAGGAGCTGTGCGCCGAACTCGGTGCAGCGTTCCTGTGCGGGCACGCGGGCATGGACCCGTCGAACCTGCCGAACAGTGCGGCGTACCTCGCCTCGTGGCTGCGCGTGCTCAAGGGCGACAAGAAGCTGATCGTGCAGGCCGCCGCGCAGGCACAGCGCGCAACTGAGCACGTCCTCGGCGTGAGCTACGTCGAGCAGGCCAGCGAACAGGAGCAGGTCGCGAAAGCGGCCTGAGCCGAGGGCGAGCGACGACATGACTCAGACAGCAATCGTGATCATCTTCGGGCTGACCATGATCACGCTCGGCGTCGCCGAGATGGTGCGCGCCGCCTACCGACAGAGGAGACCGTGATGGGCCGAGGACTCGGCGAGCTGCAGCAACGCATCCTGACCATCGTTGACCGGGAACGGACGCGCGGACTGAGCGCGCATACCAGTCCGACCGATCAGCTCGACGCTTACAAGATCACGGCCGAGATCTTCGGTCCGGATGCAGGCGACGTGCAGCGTCGCAACGTGCAGCGCGCGTTGGCCGCACTGGAGACTCGCGGTCTGGTGTCGAGTTTCATCCCGCCCGCGAGGCGGTGTTACTTCTAGCGGGCGGACGCGACGAAGCCGCCAGCGGGGCGGATTGGAGGACGCTCCCGCTGGCGGCTCGTCTTTCCCGCCGCGTACCCGCGCAGCGGGTCCGCCGCCTCGGCGGTGCGGGTGGATCAGGCCACGCCGGGCCGAGGTGGCGGAGCTTGTGTCAGCCGAGCGGGCCACGATCGTGCGCCGTCGTTGCCGGTCTCGGCACCGCGCCGCACCCGTTCCTGATGCGGCAGCGCGCCGCGGGAGCCGTCGCTCCTGGGCCGACGACCATCACCAGCTCGCTTCCCGCTCTTGGACCTGCTGGCGTTGCTTCGCGGCAACGAGCAGCGCGCTCGCCTGCTTCGCGGTGTTGACGTGCAGGTAGTGCCGCGCGAGCAGATGATCAGCGGTAGCGACCCGTCCGTGTTGGCGATCACGTCGAGTTCGTCCCGGTCGACGTTCTCGCCGTCGCGGGTGAACATGGCCGCGCGGGGCATTCCCGCTTCACCGGCCAGGCCACCCAATTCCCTACGCGACGGGGCGATCATCGAGGCGAACTGTTGATCGGCGCGCTTCACGTCGTTGAATGCCGATAGGGCCGCGCCGCCCTTGCGGACGACTGTGGTCTCCGAGTCCTCGGGCGTGATCGACCTCGCGGCGTCGCGGTAGACCGGCGCGTGGGTGCTCCTCGAAGACCGCGGCCAACTCGGTGATCAACTGCTCGGCGTGCTGGCTGAGCGCGATCTTGGTGCGCCGGTCGATCTCGTTGAGCCACTCGTAACCGGCCTGATCCATCTCTGCCGCGCGGGCACGAGCGAGTGCGAGGTCACGCAGTGCGCCAGCCGCGGACGCGGGCGTGAGTGCAACCTCGCGCAGGCAGTTGCCCGGACTCTGCTCGGCGCGGCTGTCCTTGGTGGTCCGGACCGTCTCGGCGATCTCGACCAGTTGCTCGACGTCGGCAGGCAGCGCGAGACCGGCCGCACGGGCGAGGCGGACGATGGATCGGACGGTGAGCCCGCCACCGATGGAGTGCGTCATGATCGTTTCTCCTATCGTCGCAGGATTGCGAAGCTGTGGCCCGTGCGGTCTTCCGGCGGGGCCTTGTGGGTGGGTGGGAATCTGCGCGGTTTCGGCTTCGCCCGGGGTGTCGGTTCGTCGGCCGCGATCAACGCGCTCGCAACTGCTCGGCCAGGTCCGGGACGGCTCGCCGTACGACAGGTCCGCCTTGATGCGCCGCGCCAAATCGGCGCTATTCGACGGCAGGCGTGACGGGTCGCCGGATCACAGACCCGCGGATGCACGTCGCACGGTGGTGCGGTGCGCTCCTCCAGTGCGCTCCGGAGCAGGTCGGCGACCGGCGGGCAAACGCACTGCGGACCGACCTCCTGGTGCTGCTCGGCCTCGATCGCGGCGTCGTGATCTTCACTCATGATCGTTTCCTTCTCGTGGTGGGTAGTCGACTGGCGCCGGTGAGCCGGGCGAAGTTCGGACAGGTGCAGTAGTGGCGAAGATCGGCGACGGTGACCCGGCCGGATCGGACGGTGACCGCAGTCCGTGCGGTGCAGTACGGGCAGCGGATCGTCAAGCGACGTCGGGTTGTGGCGACGGGTGCTGATGCGGTCGCCTCCCGCTGTTCGGCGAGGCAGCAGTGCTCGCACTGGTCACGGCCTGGCGCGGTGAGGAAGAGCAGAAGCGGCTCTTGCAGGTCCGGCATTGGGCTGCAAGATCACCGGATTAGTCAGGAAGGAGACGCAAGCTGCGGTTTTCTGGGCCGTTCGGTTTCTCTTCTTTTTCTCCGTATTCTCCTGTACTGACTTTTCTGGGTACGGATGAATCAGCCAAGGCCGGGTCGAGCGCATCGATCGAGATGCCTTCCGCGAGCTTGTGTTCCCAGCGCGGACCGCCTGAGCGTAGTGGTGTGCACAACCAAACCGAGCACGACAAGCTCGGCGAGCGTGCGGTCCACTGTGTGCCACGGCCTCTTGACCCTCCGCGCCCGTCGGTAGTCCGCGCCGCCGAGGGATTGGTGGCGACGTCGCGCAGCACGTCAGCCGCAACGGCGGGATCGAGTCGGCGGCCACTCGCAGCGCCAACCCACAGCGAGCTCACGGGTAATGCCGAGCGCTGCGCGCCGCGCGCGACCTGGCCGAGCATCTCGCGAAGCGGGTCGGCATCTCCGATGCATGTGCATAGACCACGTCGCCGCGGTGGTCGCGCTCGACCGCGGTGCGTGCCAGCGTCACCAGGTTCGCGGCGTTGAGCATGATGTCCATGGCCTCGGCGTAGAGCACCGCGCGCGCGGAGTCCAGGTGAGTGAGCAGACCGCCGGTCGTTCGGCCAGTTCGGACCGCATCTGCTTCTCGTGGCTGACATTGCGCAGCGCGCTGCGCGCGGACTCGATGCGGTTGAGGGTGGAGTGGATAAGGACCAGCGCGAACCTGTCGCCCATCGCGGAGATGACACCGCTTGCCGTGTCGTAGGCGGTCGTGATGGCGCCGATGATCACCAGGCGCGCGAGCCAGGTCAGGGTGCGGCCTCCGTCGGCGCCGACGTTGCGTTCCCACTTGCCGTCGTAGACCTCGCGCAGCGCGACCAGCACGCCGGTCCGGACCTCTCTGTTCATGCTGATGATCGAGGTGAAGTCCTTCACCACGAGTAGGCCGCGGGCACCGAGCTTGGCGAGCAGGCCGCCGGTCGCGTCCTTGGTTTGCTGCCGCTTCGCGGTGGCCGACAGCAACGCGCCTCGCTGGTGATGGTGGACGTGACGGTTGCCTGCGCGCCGGTCAGCGCGGATACGATCTCGGTCTTGGCGTTGCCGGAACCGGACACCACGAGCAGCCACGCCGGGTCGCCGTCGAGTTGCTCGACCGCGGCGACGGCCAGCACGACGTCGAGCGCCTGCAGGTCGAAGTCCGCTCCGAGCCAGCGCCGGAACACTGTGTGCACGCCGTCGAGCGAGGTCGGCTCCGGTGGCTCGTCCAGCAAGCGCAACTGCTCGCGGGTGCGCCGGCGGCCAGGTGGTCGGAGACGTCGTTGCAGCCGGGCGCGCACAGGTGACCGGGACCGTGCGATAGGGCCGGTCCGCGTGGAGGAGCCTGGCGACACCGCGGGCGTGCACGTGGCCTGCTTCGTCGTCATCGGCAATCAGCGCGAGGTCGTCCACGTAGTGCAGTTCCGCGGTCCAGGCGTCGAGCCACTTCACCCGTTTCGGGTCCTTGTTCGCGCCGTAGGCCACCGACACCGCAGGGATGCCAACCGCGGCGAGGTTGTCCGCGTCGCGTTCACCCTCGACCACGTGGAGCGGTGTTCCGGGCGTCGTGGCGTATCCGGTGGCGACGCCCGGCCGGTACAGCTTCGGGATATGCCCGCCATCACCAGGGCTCCACGTACCGTTTCCGGTAGTGTCCCACCACCATCGGAAGGTGCGGCGGAACACCTTGTCGGGCTCGTCGGGGTCGTGGATGTCGTAGCGCTGCTTCTGCAGCCGGTGGCCGTCGACGGCGACGAACAGGTACGGAGCACCGACCTTGGTGTAGACGAGGTTCTTGCGCGCCTTCGCGCTCGCCCGTGCGCGCAGCTGCGGGTCGCTGCGGAACCGCTGGCCGTCCGATGACTCACCGCGCAGCGCAGCGACGATCTCGGCGAAACTGCAGCCAGCGTGGCAGCACAACAACAGCTCGCCATCCCCGCCTCACCGATCGACAGCGACGCGGTGTCATCGTCGTGCGCCGGACACTGCGCGCTGTTTCCCTTATGCCACAGACCGAGGAACTCCAAGCGGTCGTCCACGTCCTCGCGGGTCAGCCGGGTCATGACGCCTTGCCTCGCCGGTCGCCGAACGCGTCGATGAGCCGCTGCGTCATCGCCGTCGAGCCGCCGATATCCGGGTGCAACACCTTCGACGGGGCTCGGTAGACGGGCGTGCGCGGATTCTCGGGCAGTGCTGCGAACAGGGCGCTCGCCCAGTCGACGGATGAACCTGTCGACAGCTTGGCGGACGGAGGTCGGCGACGTCGAGTTGGCCGACGACGCGACTGACCGTCCGCAGCGCCGAGTCGACGTAGGGCTCGCGCACGATCGCGACTTCCCGTCCGGTTCCAACTCCGCGCGGTGTACGGCACGCAAGCCTTGATCGCGGCCACCGCAGCGTCGTTGTAGGGGAAGTGCAGTTCGGCATGGTGGGCGTGCCGCTGCGCCAGCCGCTCACGCGGTCACCGTGGAACGACGACGACTCGACTCGAACTTCTCGCCGGGGTTCGTGAGGCCGTCCGTGGTCAGCGGGAGGCTTCTCCCATTCATGCCGACGTCCGCTCGACCAGCCACGCCTCGACGTCGCTCGGGCGATAACGGACGTATCTACCGATTTTGATGAACCTAGGGCCGGTGCCTGCCACCGGTAGTAGCGCAACGTTTCACTCGGAATGCTGAGGTGCTCCGCGGCTTCACGCTCGGTCAGCAGCGGCTCGGACGACATGGACGAGATTTGCCGTGCCGCCGCCGTAGTCCTCGCTGGTGCCATCAGTGGACCTCCAATACAGAAGGTTGACTCGCTGCAAAAGAACTGTTGATCAATCATCGTCCGGTCACGAGTGTGCCCGCCCGTGTTGACGACTTCAATCCTTTGCGGCACGATCTATATCCGAAGTAGGAACATGAGAGGACTAGAAATACCGGAGTCAACCCGCTGCGTTCGTTGGCCAACGAACGCAATGTCGCGCGGCGAATCGCCTATGAACGTGAACTGCGAGAGATGAGCCTGGATGGGCTCGCGCGGCGCATGACTAAGGCGGGCGTGCCGATAAGTGCCAGCGCGATTTACAAGATCGAGTCCGCTGATCCCCCGCGCCGGATCACTGTGGATGAGTTGGTGGGGCTGTCTCGCGCGCTGAACCTCACCATGGACGACCTCCTGACGCCACTAGAAGTAATCGGCGATCGTCAGGCTCAGGAGCTGCTCGCCCAGCTCGACACTGCGCTCTATGCACTCGAAGACGCGACCATCGACGCCTACGAGGCGGCCCTGGCACTTCGCCGCCACGCCGAGCGGCCGGAGGGAGGGAGCAGCATCAATCGAATGACCATGCGGAAGATCTCGAAGATGATCAGGAGCGCGCGCCCGCCGATCGATGGCCGGGATGCCCGCGAGGCTCTCGAAGCGACCCGCGACGCTGTCGACCTGCCCTATGCAAGCCGATTCGGGACGCGCAGCTCCGACTGCTCGACGCGATCGACCGCGCCAGCGCCAAGGCGGCGAGCGCCTGATGGCCAGCATCGAGAAGCGGACATCGAACGGCACGACGAGCTACTACGCGAGGTACAGGGACCCGAGCGGGCACAGCGGGTCCAGGTCGTTCTCCCGGCGGACGGATGCGCAGAAGTTCCTCGCCACGACCGAAGCGGCGAAGCTCACCGGCAACTATGTGGACGCGTGCCAAGCAAGCCGCTTGTTCCGCGACCTGGCCGAATCGCACTGGCGCAGCTACGCGCACACCCTCGCCGCCGACACCACGCGGCCCCGAAAGCGGTCGAACCTCGACAACCACATCCTGCCGGTGCTCGGCGACGTGCCGGTTGGCTCGATCAAGCCGAGCAGCGATCATCGGCGGCGATGGCCACCTGGTCGAAGACACTCGCGCCGGGCACGGTCGGGCAGATGTTGCGTCAGGTCCGGCAGATCCTCGACGCTGGCGGTCGCGGACGGGCTAGTCGCCGCGCAACGCGGCGAAGGCGCGTGAAGGCACCGGCCGCTCCGCGGCGCCGGGACGTGCACCTCTCCGACGAGGACGTGCGCGAGGTACTGGCACGCGACGCCCGAGCGACTACTAGCGGCCTTGTGGTGACCCTCGCCGGGCTCGGTCTGCGGATCAGCGAGGCGTGCGGGCTGCGCGTCGCGGACGTCGACTGCCTGCGCCGGGTCGTGCGTAGTGCGCAAGCAGCGACGACCTGGCGGCGAGCTAGGCTGGCTGAAGACCGACTAGTGCCTACCGTGAGATCCCGGCCGTAGGACGTCGTCCTCGAGGCGCTAGCCGAGAAGATTCGCGATGCCGGCCGCGACCGGACGGCGCGGATCTTCTCGAGCTCGATGACCGGGCGTGCGCTGACGAAGTGCGATCGCCGGCCACCTGTTCGACGAGATCGAGACGCGCGGTCGGCTTCACAGTCTCGCCGCACTCGCTGCGCCACTACTTCGGCAGCGTCGCTGGTCTCCCGGGGCGTAGTCGGTGGTGGCCGTGTAGCCGGTGGCTCGGGCACAGCGTCGCCGGAGATCACCTGGCGCGTGTACTGCGTACTTGATGACGAGCGACGAGGACGCCGGGCGGGCCGCAATGGCAGCAGCGATGCGACAGATGCTGCTCCCAGATCGTGTACCCAGTGTGTACGCACGAGGACGCGAATGATCAACTACAGCCCAATGAATCCGGGCTCCGGTTGCAGGCGGTGCTGTTCGACATGGACGGGACGCTCGTCGACACCGAGCCCTACTGGATGGCCGCCGAGTACAAGATCGTCGGCGAGTACGGCGGCAGCTGGAGCGACGAGCACGCCCATGCGCTCGTCGGCAATGCGCTGCTCACCTCGGCGGAGTACCTGCGCACGGTGGGCGGGGTGCCCCTCGACGCGCCGGTCATCGTCGAGCGGATGCTCGACGACGTCGTCGCCGCCGCCGGGCAGGCGATGCGGTGGCAACCAGGGGCGCTCGATCTGGTGGCGGAGTGCCGGTCCGCCGGGATCCCGTGCGCGATGGTGACGATGTCGTACCTGCGGCTGGCTCAGGTGCTCGTCGAACTCTTGCCGACCGGGACGTTCGCGACAGTGGTGACGGGCGATGACGTCCAGCACGGCAAGCCGCACCCGGAGGCCTACTTGACCGCCTGCGCCCGGCTGGGGGTCCGGCCGACGCGAACGGTCGCCATCGAGGACTCGCCGACCGGCATCGCCTCCGCCGAGGCCGCCGGCTGCGTCGTGGTGGGGGTGCCGCACCGCGTGCCGATCGAGCCGGGCCGCGGCCGGACACTCGTCGGCTCGCTGCGCGAGCTGTCCGTCGCCTCGCTGGATGCACTCCTGGCCCCTCACTCCGGTCGAGACGGCGATCCGGTTGATCATCTCGGCGGCTGACCGAGGGGTCCGCTCAGGCGGCGGGCAGGTCGTCACGCGGGTCGGTGACCACCGGGTTATCCGGGAACGGCGGCGGGCTGCCGCCAAAGGCCGGGCAGCGGCTGTGGTGGTCGCACCACTCGCACAACCGGCTTGGGCTCGGCCGGAAGTCACCGGTCTGCAGGGCGCGCGAGATCGCGGCCCAGATCGCCGCCAGCGTGCGCTCGAAACACATCAGCTCGTCGGCGTCGGGTGCGTAGCTGAGCGTGTCGGTGTCGGCCAGATAGATCAGCCGCAGCTGTCGCGGCACCACGCCTCGGGTGCGCCAGAGCACCAGCGCATAGAACTTCATCTGGAACAGGGCCTTCGCCTCGTAAGCCTCGCGCGGCGTGGCGCCGGTCTTGTAGTCGACCACGCGGATGTCGCCGCCCGGTGAGACGTCGATGCGGTCGACGTAACCGCGCAGCCGCAGGCCGGCCGTGACGACCTCCACGAGTTGCTCGCGGGACTCGGGTTCCAGCCGCGTCGGGTCCTCGAGCCGGAAGTAGTTGCCGAGCAGCTCGCCGGCCGACTCCAGCCAGGCGCTGAACTCGGTGCCATCGGCGTCGTCGACGAACAGCGCATCGACCCGCGGATCCTGCTCCCGCAGGACCTGCCAGGCGTGCGGCAACAGCGAACGGGCCGCGTCGAGCGTGCGCTGCGCGGCGGGCAGGTCGAACAGCGACTCGAGCACCGCGTGCACCAGCGTGCCGCGGATGGCCGGCGCGGATGGCCGCTCCGGCAGCCGGTCGATGCAGCGGAACCGGTACAGCAGCGGGCAGGCCTTGAAGTCGGCCGCGCGCGACGGCGACAGCGAGCCGAGGACCGGCTCGGGCAGCGCGACAGGATCCGCCTCGACGCCGATGGTGCTCATGAGACGAAGGCTAGGTCCTGGGTCCGACATTTCCGCATCGTGGCTAGAGCCGCCGGATGCGGTTGATCGGCCAGATGATCGCGAACGCGCGTCCGACGACCGTCGAGGCGGGGATCGGGCCGAACGCGCGGCTGTCGTTCGAGTCGCAGCGGTTGTCACCGAGGACGAACACGTCGCCGTCGGGAACACGCCACGTCGAGCGAGTGGTCAGCGGCCGGGTCGGATGCGCCCCGCACCGCTTGTTCACGTACGGCTCGACCTGCACGCGGCCGTTGAGGTACACGTCACCGCCACGCAGCGCCACGCGGTCCCCGCCGACCGCGACCACCCGCTTGATCAACACCTTTTCCGGCGCGAAGTCGCCGCGGGGCCGCTCGAACACGACGATGTCCCGGCGGCGCACGCTGTGCGCCCGGTAGGACAGCTTGTCGACGAGGACGTGGTCGTCGTTGCAGCCCGCGCATCCGTGCAGCGTCGGCTCCATCGACTCGGACGGGATGTAGTACGGCCCCACGACGTAGGTGCGCAACACGAGCACCGAGGCCACCGCGATCGTGGTGACGAGGAGGACCCGGACCAGCCGCAGCGACCAGTCCGGCCAGTGCCGACGGGTCGCAGTCGAAGCGCTCACCTCGGTATCGGCACTCACCGCGGGCCGGGGGCGGGGGCTCGGCCGCCGCTGCGGTTGCCGGCGTGCAGGGGGATCAGTGGTCCGCGCGCCGTCCGCGTCCACATCCACGTCGGTACGTTAGCCCCAGAATGCTCAGTTCGCCGCCGTAACATCACAGGGTGACTGCAGCATCACCCGGGCAGGGCGGGCGTCCGACGATGCCCTCGCCCGCCGGGCTGACCCTCGGGCGGGTCAAGGGCGTGCCGATCGTCATCACGCCGTCGTGGGCCCTGATCGGGCTGCTGCTCACGCTGCTGTACGGACCGGCAATTCACTCCGCGGTGCCCGACCTCCGCTCGAGTTCGGCCTATCTGGCGGCGTTCGGTTTTGCCGTCGTGTTCTTCGGCTGCGTCCTTGCCCACGAACTCGGCCATACCCTGGTGAGCCTCCGCCTCGGGTACCGGGTCCGCCGGGTCGTCCTGTTTGCGCTGGGAGGCTTGTCGGAGGTGGAGAGCGAGCCGACGCGGGCGCGGGACGAGTTGCTGATCGCCGGGGCCGGACCGCTCGTCTCGATAGTCATCACGGTCGCGGCCTGGCTGGGATACCTGTCCACCCCCACCGACACGTTGTTCGGCGTCCTGCTGGCCCTGCTGTGGTCGAGCAACCTGTTGCTCGCCGCCTTCAACCTGCTGCCCGGTCTGCCGCTGGACGGCGGTCGGCTGCTGCGCGCCGTGCTAGCGGGGTGCGGGGCCAGCGCCCTGACGAGCACTCGGATCGCGGCGTGGAGCGGGCGCGCTGTTGCGCTCTGCGTGATGGTTGCCGGGATCGTGATCAATGCCAGGACCAGCGGCATCACCGCGGGTCTGCTCGGCTTCGCCATCGGCGCATATCTCTGGTTCGGCGCGGGGCAGTCGTTGCAGCTCGCGACGGTCACCGCCCGGCTGCCGAGCATCGACGTGCAGAGCCTGGTGCGCCCAGGCATGTTCGTCGCGGCAGACGTCTCGGTCGCCGAGGCGCTGCGCCGAGCGTGGGAGTACCACGCGCGCGGACTCGTCGTGCTCGACCCGGCCGAGCGGCCGGGCGCGATCGTCGACGAGGCCATGATCGCCGCCGTGCCCGCCGAACGGCGCGCCTGGACCCCGGTCGCCACGGTCGCCAGGCGACTGGAGCCCGGCCTGATCCTGCCTGCCGGACTGAGTGCAGAGACCCTGTTCGCCCGGATCCGGAGCACACCCGCGCGCGAGTACCTGGTGATGAACGCCGACGGCACGCCGGCCGGACTGATCAGCAGCCGGGACTTCGCCGAACGCCTACGCGCGACGGCATGATTTCCGACCCGAACCGCGGGAAGCGATGAGCCGGGCACCGGGATCCGGTCCGTTCGAGGCCGGCGAGCGCGTACAGCTCAGCGACCCGAAGGGCCGTCTGCATACCGTCACCCTCACTCCTGGCAAGCAGTTCCACACACACCGCGGTGCCATCGAGCACGACGCGCTGATCGGTGCGCCGGAGGGCAGCGTCGTCACCTCGACGAGCAATACGCACTATCTCGCGCTGCGCCCGCTGCTTGCCGACTTCGTGTTGTCGATGCCTCGGGGCGCGGCCGTCGTCTATCCCAAAGATGCCGGGCAGATCGTCACGATGGGCGACATCTGCCCGGGCGCCACGGTGCTTGAGGCCGGGGCCGGTTCCGGTGCGCTGACCTGCACGCTGCTGCGCTGCGTCGGGCCGGGCGGGCGCGTGCTGTCCTACGAGCTACGCGAGGACCACGCCGACATCGCCGGGCGCAACGTGGAGACTTTCTTCGGTACCCGGCCGACGAACTGGGGATTGCGCCGCACCGACGTCGCCGCACATCCGGCCGACGAGCACGTCGACCGGGTCATCCTCGACATGCTGAGCCCGTGGGACGTGCTCGACACGGTGGCGCGGGCCCTGCGTCCGGGCGGGGTGCTCGTCGGGTACGTGGCGACGACGACACAGCTGTCGCGGCTGGTCGAAGCCCTGCGCGCGCACGGCGGCTTCACCGAGCCACAGGCGGGCGAGACGATGCAGCGCGGCTGGCACGTCGTCGGCCTCGCGGTGCGTCCGGATCATCGCATGATCGGCCACACGGCCTTCCTGGTGTCCGCCCGCCGGCTCGCCCCCGGTGTCACCGCACCGGCCCGGCAGCGGCGGCCCACCGCCACCAAGTAGCCAGCCCGTGGACCCGCGCCGGCCCGCAGAGGATGAAACGGACGGCGGCTATTCCGCGTCCGGGCCGGCGACCTCGACCTCGTCGGCCGCGCGCACGACGTGGATGCAGTCGCCGGGGCATTCCCTGGCTGAGGAGATCACATCCAGGCGCAGCGACGACGGCACCGACGCGCGGGCACCTGGCGTGTCGAGCAGCTCGCCTGTGTCGTCCTTCACATAGGCGAGTCCGTCGACGTCGAACTCGAACACCTCCGGCGCGTATTGGACGCACAACCCGTCCCCGGTGCACAGGGACTGATCGATCCACACGCGCAGCGCTTCGCTCACAGTCCGGAAACTCCTTGTTAACGGGGGCGGGATTGCCTGTGTCCTCGGTGTTGTTCCAGGACGAGAGTAGTTCCGATGATCGGCGTGCTCGCGTGTGTAGGGTGGGATCTCGCGAACACTCCGCGAGACCGGGAGGTGGCCGCAATGGCGCACGAGTCGCACAGTGGACCGGAGAGTTCGCGCCCGCGAGGCTCCGGCGGCGACGGCGATCTGCGGCGGCGCACCGCCTTCCTCGAGCAGGAGCTGGAGCTGCTGCGCGCCAAAGTGTCCGAATCGCCGCGCCACATGCGGCTGCTCGAGGACCGCCTCACCGAGTCGCAGACCCGCATCGCCGCACTGACCGACCGCAACGACCGACTGGCCGGCACGCTGCGTGAGGCCCGCGATCAGATGGTGCAGCTCAAGGAGGAGATCGACCGGCTCGCCCAGCCGCCGAGCGGGTACGGCGTGTTCCTCGAGGCCTTCGACGACGGCACGGTCGACATCTTCGCCAGCGGCCGCAAGCTGCGCGTCGCGGTCTCGCCCGAGGTGCAGGTCGCCGACCTCAAGCACGGCCAAGAGGTGATGCTCAACGAGGCGATGAATGTCGTCGCCGCGCGCGGGTTCGAGCGGGCTGGTGAGGTCGTCATGCTCAAGGAGGTCCTCGACGGCGGTGACCGCGCGCTGGTCGTCGGGCACACCGACGAGGAACGGGTGGTCTACCTAGCCGAGATCCTGCGCGAGAAGCCGCTGCGCGCCGGTGATTCGCTGCTGCTCGAGACCCGCTCTGCCTACGCCTACGAGCGCGTCCCCAAGAGCGAGGTCGAGGAACTGATCCTCGAAGAGGTGCCCGACATCGACTACGGGGACATTGGCGGCCTCGGCCCGCAGATCGAGGCCATCCGAGACGCCGTCGAGCTGCCGTTCCTGCACGCCGACCTGTTCCGGGAGTACCAGCTGCGCCCACCCAAGGGCATCCTGCTGTACGGGCCGCCCGGCTGCGGCAAGACCCTGATCGCGAAAGCGGTGGCGAACTCGCTCGCCAAGCAGGTGCAGCGCGTCAGCGGCGGCGACGAGAAGTCCACGTCCTACTTCCTGAACATCAAGGGTCCGGAACTGCTCAACAAGTACGTCGGCGAGACCGAGCGGCACATCCGACTGGTGTTCCAGCGAGCCCGGGAGAAGGCCAGCGAGGGCACGCCGGTCATCGTGTTCTTCGACGAGATGGACTCGATCTTCCGCACCCGCGGGTCGGGCGTGTCCTCCGACGTGGAGAACACGATTGTGCCGCAGCTGCTATCGGAGATCGACGGCGTCGAGGGCCTCGAGAACGTCATCGTGATCGGCGCGTCCAACCGCGAAGACATGATCGACCCGGCGATCCTTCGGCCGGGCCGGCTGGATGTGAAGATCAAGATTGAGCGGCCGGACGCGGAGGCGGCGCGCGACATCTTCTCCAAGTACCTCGTTGCCGGCCTGCCGATCCACGTCGACGACCTGGCCGAGCACGGCGACAACGCCGACTCGACGATCGCCGGCATGATCCAGCACACCGTCGAGCGGATGTACTCCGAATCCGAGGAGAACCGGTTCCTGGAGGTCACCTACGCCAACGGCGACAAGGAGACCCTGTACTTCAAGGACTTCAACTCCGGTGCGATGATCCAGAACATCGTCGATCGTGCGAAGAAGATGGCCATCAAGGATCTGCTGACCATCGCCCAGCCGGGACTGCGGATGTCGCACCTGCTCGCCGCGTGCGTCGACGAGTTCCGCGAGAACGAGGACCTGCCGAACACCACCAACCCCGACGACTGGGCGCGCATCTCCGGCAAGAAGGGCGAGCGGATCGTCTATATCCGTACGCTCGTCTCCGGCGGAAAGGGTGCCGACGCCGGCCGCTCGATCGACACCGTCGGCAATACGGGCCAGTACCTGTAACCGCGGATGTCCGCGGCGTTCGCAGCGCCGCCGCTGACAGACTGACCCGCATGCCAGTCCGCCGACCTGGTTCGCCGTGACCTTCTGGGAAGGTGTGCTCGTCCTGGTCGCCGGGCTGTGGGCGGGTGCGATCAACACCGTCGTCGGGTCGGGCACGCTCGTCACCTTCCCGGTGCTGCTGGCTGTGGGCCTGCCGCCGGTGACCGCGAACGTCTCCAATACGGTCGGGCTGTTCCCCGGGTCCTTCGTCGGCGCATACGGCTACCGACGCGAGCTGTCCGGGCAACGCCGACGCGCCCTCGTGCTGGCCCTGCCGTGCGTGCTGGGCGCCGCGACCGGGGCGGCGCTGCTGCTCGTCCTGCCGCCCGGCGCGTTCCGGGCGATCGTCCCGGCGCTGATCGCGCTGGCCCTGGTTCTTGTCGTGTTCGGTCCGCGCGTCTCGGCGTGGTTGGCGACACACGGCCGGCACGCCGTACACCACGTCGGTGCCGCGCTGTGGGTCGCGACACTCGGCACGGGGGTGTACGGCGGCTACTTCGGGGCAGCACAAGGCGTGCTGCTCATGGCGTTCCTCGGGTTGTTCCTGGCTGAATCACTGCAACGGCAGAACGCGCTGAAGAACGTGCTGGCCGGGCTCGTCAACCTCGTCGCGGCGATGGTGTTCATCGTGACGACGCACGTCGACTGGACCGCGGCGCTGCTCGTCGCCGCCGGCTCGGTCGTCGGGGGAGTGATCGGCGCGCGCATCGGCCGCCGCCTCTCACCCGACGTGCTGCGCGCGGTGATCCTCCTCGTCGGTCTGGCTGCGATCGCGCAACTCGTCGTCTGATCCTCGGCTCGTGCGCCAGACTGCCGCGCTGACGCCCCTCGCGGTCGGCGTCGATACCCTGAGGCACCCCGGACTCGCGAAAGGCCCCTCATGACCATCGGCATCATCATCGCCGTAGTCGTTGTCGTCGCGCTGATCCTGTGGGCGATCCTCGGCTACAACGGCCTCGTCCGGGCACGTAACGCCTTCCAGAACGCCTTCAGCCAGATCGACGTCCAACTGCAGCGACGATTCGACCTCATCCCCAATCTCGTCGAGACGGCTAAGGCGTACATGTCGCACGAGCGGGAAACGTTGCAGGCCGTGACCCAGGCGCGCGCCGCAGCGATCAGCGGCCTGAGCGCCGCGCACGCCAACCCCGGCGACCCGGCCGCCATGCAGCAACTCGCGCAGACCCAGGGCGCGCTCACCAGTGCGTTGGGCCGGTTCACCGCCGTGGCCGAGGCATACCCGGATCTCAAGGCGAACCAGAACATGATGCAACTGTCGGAGGAACTCACGTCGACGGAGAATCGCGTTGCGTTCGCACGCCAGGCCTACAACGACTCGGTAATGACCTACAACAACAAGCGCCAGAGCTTCCCGGCCTCGGTGCTCGCCGGCATGTTCCATTTCGGGCCGGCCGCGCAGTGGCAGATCGCGCCTGACCACCCGGAGACCCGCGAAGCGCCCAAGGTGCAGTTCTGAACTTCTTCGACCGCCAGCGAGCCGCCCGCGGCGCCAGCATTCGGCTGGTCGTGCTGTTCGCGCTGGGGGTCCTGTCAATCGTGGGGATCGTGGACGGCGTCGTCGCGCTGTCCCTGCGCCGTTCGCCCGCCAGCACCGTTCTGGGCGCCATCGTCGCGGCGACCGCGGTCACCTTGCTGACCATCACGTTCGGCACCCTGTCCAAGCTCATCGCCCTGCGCGGCGGCGGCGCGGTCGTCGCGCAGTCGGTGGGCGCAGTGGCCGTCGACCAGTCGTCGAGCGACCCGCGGATCCGCCGGTACGTGAACATCGTCGAGGAGATGTCGATCGCGTCCGGTGTCCCGGTGCCGAGGATGTTCGTCCTGGAGCAGGAATCGGCGATCAACGCGTTCGCGGCCGGGTACAGCCCCGCAGACGCGGCCATCACGGTGACCTTCGGCGCACTCGAGCGACTCAACCGCGACGAGCTGCAAGGCGTCATCGGCCACGAGTTCAGCCACATCCTCAACGGCGACATGCGGCTCAACGTCCGCCTGATCGGCCTGCTCAACGGCATTCTGCTGCTCGGGCTGGTGGGGCTGCGTTTTCTGCAGTTCGGCGGCGGCCGCTCGCGCGACTCGAAAGGCAACCCGATCCTGTTCGTCGCGATCGCGTTCCTCGCACTGGGCTTCGTCGGACAGTTCTTCGCCGGTCTGATCAAGGCTGCGGTGAGCCGGCAGCGCGAGTGGCTGGCCGACGCGTCCTCCGTTCAGTTCACCCGGCAGACCACCGGCCTGGCCGGGGCCTTGAAGAAGATCGCCGGGCTGCCGGAAGGTTCGCAGCTGCGCGACCGGCACAGCGAGAAACAGATCAACCACATGCTCTTCGGCGAGGGCAGCCGTGGCGTGTCGCAGTGGTTCGCGACCCACCCGCCCCTGATGGACCGGATCGCCGCGCTCGATCCCACCTTCAGCACCGAGCAGGCACTCGAGCTGCAGCAGCAGTTCGCGCAGGAGCGGCCGGACGGGCTGGCCGAGGACGCTGCGCTCGGATTGGCCGAGGGGTCGCGGTCCGTCCCCGTGCGCACGCCCGCGGGAGCGGGGCCGCCGGGCACGGGTGGACCGGCGCTGGTCGAACCGGTCGCGGTGCGCGATCGCGTGTCGAGCATGACGTCGGACGACCTCGCGGTCGGTGCCCGGATCAGCGCGATGATCCCGGCCGAGCTGCGAACCGCCGCCAGCCAACCCAGCACTGCCGTCCCCCTCATCCTCGCCATGCTGCTGGATCGACACCCGGACGTCGGCGCGCAGCAGGCACGGATCATCCGGGCCCGGCTCGGCCCGGCAATCGCGCAGGACGCCACCGGCCTCTACCCGGTGCTCGCCCGGCTCGACCCGATCCTGCGCCTCCCGATCGTCTCCATCGCCGCGCCACTGCTCGCTGCCCGACCGCCCAAGGATCGGGCCGCGTTGGGGGCTGCGCTCGACGAACTGGCCCGAGCCGACGGACAGATCACCGTGTTCGAGTACAGCCTCACTCGGCTGGTCGGCTCGTACCTCGACAACACCGCGGACCCCGTCGCGCGCTCACGCCCGGGCAAGGCGGCGGTGAGCGCGGTGCGCGACGCCGCGCTCACGCTGCTCGCCGCGCTCAGCGCCGCCGGCCACGCCGATGACGTGACAGCGCAGCAGGCTTTCGCCGCGGCAGTCGCGCGCCTGCTGCCCGGTGAGACGATTCCGTTCGTGCCGCCCACCGAGGCGTGGCGGGCCCTCGACGCCGGGTGGGCGCCGCTGAACCGCCTCGATCCGCGCAACAAGCAGACGTTGATCGAGTCGCTGGTCGTCGCCGTCGCGCACGACGGAGTGCTGCAGCCCGCCGAGGCAGAGCTGCTGCGCACGACCTGCGCGATGCTGCGCTGCCCGCTGCCGCCGCTGCTGGCCTGAGCACGTCACCCGATGGTTTCCCGCGCGCTCCCGTAGCCTGACAACGTGACGGTCCGACGGGTTATGGGCACCGAGGTCGAGTACGGCGTCAGCCTGCCCGGACAGCCGTCCGCGAATGCGATGCTGCTGTCGGCACAGGTGGTCAACGCCTACGCCGGCACGCTGCCCGCGGGTCGCTCGCGGCGGGCGAGCTGGGACTTCGAGGAGGAGTCCCCGCTGCGGGACGCTCGCGGCTTCGACCTGGGAGCGTCCGGGGGCGTCCCGCCCGTGGCGCAGGAGTTCATCGACGCCGAAGAGGACACCGGGATGGCCAACGTCATCCTGCCCAACGGCGCTCGGCTCTACGTCGACCATGCCCATCCGGAGTACTCCAGCCCTGAGGTGACCAACCCGCGTGACGCCGTGCGCTGGGACAAGGCCGGCGAGCTCGTCATGCTGGCGGCGGTCCGCCGGCTGCCGACGATGCCCGGCGTGGCGTCGCCGATCAACCTGTACAAGAACAACACCGACAACAAGGGCGCCTCGTACGGCGCGCACGAAAATTACCTGTGCCGGCGCGAGACCCCGTTCGCGGCGCTCGTGCGGCACCTCGTGCCGTTCTTCGTCACCCGCCAGATCGTCTGCGGCGCAGGCCGGGTCGGTATCGGCCAGGACGGCCGCACCGCCGGCTTCCAGATCGCCCAGCGCTCGGACTTCTTCGAAGTCGAGGTCGGCCTGGAGACCACGCTCAAGCGGCCGATCGTCAACACCCGGGACGAGCCGCACGCGGACGCTGACCGCTACCGTCGGCTGCACGTCATCATCGGCGACGCGAACATGTCCGAGACGTCCACCTATCTCAAGCTGGGCACTACTGCGCTGGTGTTGGCGATGATCGAAGACAACTTCCTCGCCGACGACCTGGCGATCACCCACGCGGTGCGCGAACTGCACGAGGTGTCGCACGACCCGACCCTGCGGCACGCCGTCGCGCTCGCCGACGGCCGCACGATCACCGCCCTCGACTTGCAGGGTGAATACCTTGACCGCGCGCGCAAGTACGTCGACGACCGGATGGGTGACGACGCCGACGAGCAGACGCGCGACATCCTCGACAGGTGGGAATCAGTCCTGGCCAGGCTCGGCGACGACCCGTTCCTGCTCGCCCGGGAACTCGACTGGGTCGCCAAGTGGCGGCTGCTCGAGGGTTACCGGGAGCGCGACGGCTTGAGCTGGGACTCCTCCCGGCTGCAACTCGTCGACTTCCAGTACTCCGACGTCCGGCCGGAGAAGGGGCTCTACCACCGGCTGGTGTCGCGCGGCGCGATGCAGACGCTGCTCGATCCGGAAATGTCGCGGGTGGCGATGAACGCGCCGCCGGAGGACACCCGCGCGTTCTTCCGCGGCGAGTGCCTGCGCCGCTACGGCCCGTCGGTGGCCGCCGCGTCCTGGGACTCGGTGATCTTCGATATCGGCCGCGAATCGCTGGTACGGGTACCGATGCTCGAGCCGCAGCGCGGCACCCGTGCCCACGTGGGGGAGCTGCTCGATCGGTGTGCCACTGCGGCTGAGCTGGTCGCGGCGCTGAACGCCCCGCGTTGACGAGTTAGGCGCGGGCGAAGCGCTTCTCGCTGCGGGCGCGAGCCCTGATCGCCTCGTCCTCGCGGTTCTTCGCAGGTGCGACGGTGACCAGGGCATCGAGCAGGTGCCGCGTCACGTGCGCGATCTCCGCGACTGCCGCGTCGAAGGCCGCCTGATTCGCCGCCGACGGCTTGTTCGACCCGCTGACCTTGCGGACGTACTGCAGCGCTGCGGCGTGCACCTCGTCCGTGGTCGCGGGCGGCTCGAAGTTGTGCAGCGTTCGGATGTTTCGGCACATGCAACAAGCCTGCCACGACTCGCCGCGGACCTACCCTGAACCGATGACGCACGAGGTCTCCAACCAGGTGCCACCGATCGAGGGTCGCGACATCACCACTCATCCGGCGCTCGTCGAGGCCGTGCACCGCGAGGGTGGTGGCTGGGCCGAGGCAGAGATCCGCGAGCTCGGCAGACTGGGCAACAGCGAGCACTTCCAGCGTGCCGGGCGGCTGGCCAACGAGCACCCGCCCGTGCTGCGTACGCACGACCGGTACGGGTACCGCATCGACGAGGTCGACTACCTGCCCCAGTACCACGAACTCATGCAGGTGGCTGTCACGCACGGCCTGCAGGCCGCGCCGTGGGCCGATGCCCGACCCGGCGCGCACGTCGCCCGGGCCGGCAAGCTGCTGGTCTGGGGCGTGGCCGACGCCGGCCACCTGTGCCCCGTCTCGATGACCTACGCCGTCGTGCCGGCACTGCGCACGACGCCCGAGCTCGCCGCGCAGTACGAATCGTTGCTGACCAGCTGCGAATACGACTTCGGGCTCCGTCCGCCGCTCAGCAAGGCAGGGCTGCTGGCCGGCATGTCGATGACCGAGAAACAGGGCGGCTCCGACGTGCGGGCCAACACCACCCGTGCCGCCCCGGCCGGTGACGGCACCTACCGGATCACCGGCCACAAGTGGTTCACCTCCGCACCGATGTGCGACCTGTTCCTGACGCTGGCCCAGGCGCCGGGCGGGCTGTCCTGCTTCCTCGTGCCGCGCGTCCTGCCCGACGGCACGCGTAACGCGTTTCGGCTGCAGCGGCTCAAGGACAAGCTCGGCAATCGGTCCAACGCGTCCTCCGAGGTCGAGTACGACGACACGCTCGGCTGGCTCGTCGGCGAGGAGGGGCGCGGCGTGTCCACGATCATCGAGATGGTGAACATGACGCGGCTGGACTGTGCGCTCACTGCCGCCGGGGGCATGCGGGTCGCCGTAGCGCAGGCCGTTCACCACGCGACGCACCGGCACGCGTTCGGCCGACCACTGATCGAGGCGCCGGCGATGATGAACGTGCTGGCCGACCTCGCGCTCGAATCGGAAGCGGCGACGACACTGGTACTCCGGGTCGCCGGGGCGGTGGACCGCGCCTCGCGCGGCGACGAGGCGCAGGCGGCGTTTCGCCGGCTCTCGCTGTCGGTGTCGAAGTACTGGCTGTGCAAGCGGCTGACCGGGCACGCCGGCGAGGCCCTGGAATGCCTCGGCGGCAACGGGTACGTCGAGGATTCCGGAATGCCGCGCCTCTACCGCGAGGCGCCGCTCGGGTCGATCTGGGAGGGGTCAGGCAATGTCGCCGCGTTGGACGCGCTGCGGGTGTTGGCCCGCGAGCCGCTCGCGGTCGAGGCGTTCTTCGCCGAATTGGACCGCGCCGCCGGTGCTGATGCCCGCTACGACGACGCGCTCGCGACGATCCGCAAGGAGCTTGCCGACACCGAGGACGTGCAGTTCCGCGCGCGTCGCATTGTCGAGCGCCTGGCGCTGCTGCTGCAGGGATCGCTACTGGTCCGTCACGCCGTCCCCGCCGTTGCCGACGCTTTCATCGGCAGCAGGTTGGCCGGACATGGCGGGCTCGCCTACGGGACGTTGCCGCCCGGCGCGGATACCCGCACGATTGTGGACCGGGCACGCGTGGGCTGAGCTCCCACGGTGCCGAGGGGGCCGGTATCCGGCGGGCAACTGGTCAGCTGGCGCGGCGGTGGGGCGAGGCCATCAGCAGCTCCGCGCGCCGCGCGCCGGTGCACTGGCCGTCAGGCAGCAGCTCGCCGAAGTCCTCGAAGACCACCACACCGTTGCACAGCAGGCTCCACCCTTGCTCAGGGTGGGCGGACACGACATGTGCTGCGTCGCGATCCGGTGCGTAGGCGGTGGGGCAGGCCGGGTGGTGGCTGCAGGTGCGGATGGCCGGTGTGTCGGCCGACATGTTCATCATCACGGTTCCCCGTAATCGCTTTCGGTACGGTGTTCGTTTCCAGTGTGAACTAATTCTCGTCGTTGTCCAGCACAGAGGCCTGACGCCGTGTCGCTGATACAAGAATCGTTATCTAACGAAAACTTTACGCCTGATCTTCAGGTTCGGCCATCCCGATCTTGGGCCTGACGGAGCGCACCCGAGCGCGGCACCCAGTCGGCCAGCACCGCGGGGAATCCCGCCTGCTTGGCTGCGCGGATCACCTCGTCATCGTCATCGATCCAGGCCGCGATGCCGCGCGGCTCCAGGGTGCGGACGACCTCCAGCTTGAACAGCGCGGCCGGCCGGTAGTCGCGCATCGGCCGCAGATAGAGCTCCTGGCCGGGCAGGTCATGCCCGGCCAGCCAGGTCTCGGTGACACCGCGCAGCCACTCCGGTCGTCCGCTCAGCCAGACGATCTCGTGCTTGGCCGCGAGGTCGGCGGCCAGCCGCGCGCCCTCGGGCAGCAGCGGGTCCTGGTCGGCCGCCTCGAAGAAGTCGTCCCAGGCGCGCCACCCACGCAGATGGTGCAGCCGGTGGCGAACGTCGGCGACCACTCCGTCGATGTCGAACAGCGCCAGCACCGGCCCACCCTAGACACTGCTCGGGTGCGCAGCCGCGCCGGTAGACTCACGTGTTCGTGCGCTTCGTTGGCCCTACGCCGTCGTACGAGCTGACCTACGACGACGTGTTCATGATCCCGGTCCGCTCGGCCATCGGATCTCGTTTCGACGTCGATCTCGCGACCGGCGACGGCAGCGGCACCACCATCCCGATCGTCGTAGCGAACATGACGGCGGTGGCCGGGCGCCGGATGGCCGAGACCATCGCCCGCCGGGGCGGCCTCGCGGTGCTACCACAGGACATCCCGGTGCCGGTGGTGCGAGAGGTCGTCGGCTGGGTCAAACAGCGCCACCACATCGCCGACACGGCCTTGACACTCTCGCCGCGCAGCACCGTCGGCGACGCACTCGCGCTGCTGCCCAAGCGCGCCCACAACGCGGTGATCGTCGTCGAGGACGGACGTCCGGTGGGTGTGGTCACCGAGACCGACTGCGCCGGGGCCGAGCGCTTTGCCCAACTGCACCAGATCATGACCCGCGACCCGGTCGTCCTGCACGACCCGGTCGACCCGGTCGCCGCGTTCGAGCAACTGGACCTGCAACGGCGCAAGTTGGCGCCCGTCGTCGACTCCGACGGGCGGCTCCTGGGCATCATCACCCGCACCGGGGCGCTGCGCTCGACCATCTACCGGCCCGCCCTCGACGCCGGTCGCCGGCTGCGGGTGGCCGCCGCGATGGGCGTCAACGGGGACGTGCAGGCCCGGGCCGCCGAACTGCTCGGCACCGGCATCGACACGCTCGTCATCGACACCGCGCACGGGCACCAGGCCCGCATGATCGAGGCGTTGGGCGCCGTCCGCTCCCTCGCCCCGCAGGTGCCGATCGCGGCGGGCAACGTGGTGTCCGCGTCGGGCACCCGCGATCTCATCGAGGCGGGCGCGGACATCGTGAAGGTCGGTGTCGGGCCGGGAGCGATGTGCACCACCCGGATGATGACCGGTGTCGGCCGGCCTCAGTTCTCCGCGGTGCTCGAGTGCGTCGAAGCCGCGCGTCGCGCCGGCCGGTACGTCTGGGCCGACGGGGGCGTGCGGCATCCGCGCGACGTCGCGCTCGCCCTGGCCGCCGGCGCGTCGGCCGTGATGATCGGCTCGTGGTTCGCCGGCACGCACGAGTCGCCCGGCGATCTGCACGTCGCACCCGACGGCCGGCTGTACAAGGACAGCTTCGGCATGGCCTCGGCGCGCGCCGTCGCGAATCGCACGAGTGGTGAGCGAGCATTCGAACGCGCCCGCAAGGCCTTGTTCGAGGAAGGCATCTCGAGCGGACGGCAGTTCCTCGATCCGCTCCGTCCGGGCGTCGAGGATCTGCTCGACACGATCACGGCAGGCGTGCGGTCCGCGTGCACCTACGCCGGCGCGTCCACCCTGGCCGAGCTGCACGAGCGGGCGGTCATCGGCATCCAGAGTGCGGCCGGCTATGCGGAAGGACGCCCACTGCACGCCGGTTGGTGAGCACGGTAACGTGTCGGTGCTGTTGGCCGGCCGTGATGGCGGTGGGACAGTGAAAGCGTGACGCACGATCACGGGCACGGCGCCGCTCACTCGCACCGGCACTCACCGGAGGCGGACCGGCGTTGGTTGCTGGCCTCGTTGGCGGCGATCGTCGTGTTCATGGCGGCCGAGGTCGTCGCCGGCCTGGTCGCCAACTCGCTGGCCCTGCTCGCCGACGCCGGACACATGCTCAGCGACGCGGCCGCCCTGGCACTCGCGGTCGTCGCCTCGCGCCTCGCCCAACGTCCGGCACGTGGTGCGTACACCTACGGCTTCGCCCGCGTCGATGCACTGTCCGGCCAGGCCAGCGGGATCACCCTCGTCCTGCTCGCGATCTGGTTCACCGTCGAGGGCATCCGCAGGCTCATCGAGCCCAGCGACGTGCACGGCGGCCTGGTCGCCGTGGTCGCCCTCGTCGGGGCCGCGGTGAACGTGCTTGCGACCTGGCTCGCCGGCCGGGCCGATCGGGCCAGCCTCAACGTGCGCGGCGTCGTGGCACACCTGGTCACCGACATCTGGGCCTTCGCTGCGACGTTCGTCGCCGGTCTGGTCGTGATCTGGGCCGGCTGGGTGCGTGCCGACGCCGTCGCGAGCCTGATCGTCGCCGTGTTGATGAGCTGGGCCGGCTGGGTGCTGATTCGTGACTCCGGCCGAATCTTCCTCGAGGCCGCGCCGGCCGGTGTCGTACCCGAAAGCATCGGCGCCGATCTTGCGTCGACGTCGGGCGTGGCCGAGGTGCACGACCTGCACGTCTGGGTGATGGGCTCGCAGGACACCGCGTTGTCCGCGCACGTCCTGGTCAACCCCGACTACGACTGCCACGAGATCGGCGCGCGGCTGCGGCGGCTACTGCTCGAGCGGCACCGCATATCGCACGTCACACTGCAGGTCGACCATGCCGACCGGGACCTGCACGACGACAACTGCGCGGGCACACACGGCGTCGTCCACACGGCCCCGGCCCAGCATCGCTGACCCGGCCCCGGGGCTGGCATTCGTGTCCCTCGCGATCGGCAGACTGAGTCCCGCCCGCCGCATGCCGAGTGCCAGAATCGGCGGATGCCCCTGCCGATGTCGCCGACGAGTTCGGCTTTCCTGTTCATGGAAAACCGCGAGCGACCGATGCATGTCGGCAGTCTGCAACTGTTCGTCCCGCCCGACGGCGCGGACGCCTTCGATGTGCGCCGCATGTACGAGGAAGCCATGGTGGGGAGCCCCGTCGCGCCGTTGTTCCAGAAGCGGGCGCGGCGCTCACTGACCTCCCTGGGGCAGTGGGCGTGGGAGGAAGATCACGATTTCGACCTCGAGCACCATGTCCGTCGCAGCGCCCTGCCTCGACCTGGTCGCGTGCTCGAACTGCTTGCGTTGTGCTCACGGTTGCACTCGACCCTGCTCGACCGGCACCGCCCGTTGTGGGAGATGCATCTCATCGAGGGCCTCGACGACGGACGGTTCGCGATGTACACGAAGATCCACCACGCCGTCGTCGACGGCGTGGCGGCACTTCGCCTGCTGTCGAAGATGCTGAGTCCGGATCCGGACGAGCGGGACATGCCGCCGGCGTGGGCGCCTCGGGACCTGCTGTCCAAGCCGCGCCCGCGCCCGGTTGACGCGCCGGCCGAGCGTGGGTGGAGCCCCGCGTCCGTGCTCGGCGACGCCACCGGGCTGCTGCCCGCGCTCGCCCGCACGGTCAACAATGCGTGGTCCGAGCACAGCGGATCCATCTCGCTCGTCGCGCCGAAGACGATGTTGAACGTGCCGATCACCGGTGCGCGCCGCTTCGCCGCGCAGTCCTGGCCGATGGAACGCCTGCGCGCAGTGGGCAAGGCGAGCGGCGCAACGGTCAACGACGTCGTCCTCGCCATGTGCTCCGGCGCGCTGCGCACCTACCTGCTCGAACTCGATGGGTTGCCGGACACCCCGCTCATCGCGATGGTGCCGGTCTCCTTGCATCCGACCGAACGTAAGCCGTCCGGCGATGGCGGCGGGAACGCGATCGGCTGCGTGATGTGCAACCTCGGTACGGATCTCGACGACGCGGGGGAGCGGTTGCTGACCGTTCATCGATCGATGGACGAGGGCAAGGAACTATTGCAGACGATGAGTTCGACGCAGATCGTGGCGATGTCGGCTCTGGGTATCAGCCCGCTCCTGCTCTGGCCGCTGCTGCACCTGACCGGGCGCGTGCGCCCGCCGTTCAACCTTGTCATCTCGAACGTGCCAGGGCCGAGACGGCCGATGTTCTGGAACGGCGCTCGGCTGGACGGGCTGTATCCGCTGTCCATCCCGCTCGACGGGCAGGGACTCAACATCACCTGCACCAGCTACTCGGACGAGATCGCGTTCGGCCTCACCGGATGCCGGCGCACGGTGCCGCACCTGCAACGACTACTCACCCATCTGGGGTCCGAACTCGACGCGCTCGAGGTAGCAGTCGGCCGGTGAGAGGTCGGGTCACGGACCTGCTCGGCATCCGCGCAGGTCTCGCGACCAGGCACTCGGCCGATCCGTGCACTGCGGCCACGTCGTTGACGGCCGCGATCCGCCCTGCCTAGGGTGCGAACTGGACCGCTGATCATGTGTGGCCCTCAACGCCGAGGAGCGCCCGTGTCCCGTCGCCTGCTTTCGGGGATCGTGTCCGTGTTCACCGCCGTTGCGCTCGCGACGATCGCCTCGCCGGCCGCAGCAGCGCCGGAATCCGACGCGGCGGGTGCGCCGGGCACTGCCAGCCATCACGCCCTGTCCCGCAAGGATTGCGTCGGCACCGCGCGCAATACGACGTCCAAGATCTGGTTCACCGTCGCCGACGGGGTGCTGTCCGACGTCTACGCGCCGACGGTCGATGCGACCAACATCGAGACGATGCAGTTCCTCGTCACCGACGGCTCGACCTTCACGGACCTGCAGACCCGGGACATGACGTACACCGTCGCCGCCGATCCGAGCGGCATGACGTGCACCGTCACGTCCACGGCGAACAGCGGACGGTACCAACTCGTCACCACCTACCTGACAGACCCGTCGCGCGACAGCGTCGTGATCCGCACCCGGTACGTGCCCATGTCCGGCGCGGCGAACAGCTACCACCTCTACGTCCGGCTCGACGCGAACGCCGGTGGCAACGGTGGCGGCGGTACGGCGAACGGCGGCGCAGATACCGCTGTGGTGGACACGTCGACCGGCTCGCCCGTCCCGGTCTCCTACGACACGAACACGACGTCGCAGGCCGATCGCGCGTATGCCGTCCCCTCCTACCTCGCCCTGCAGGCAGACCGGCAGTTCACCGCGGTCAGCAGCGGGTTCGTCGGCACCGCCAGCGACGGGCTGAGGCAGCTCGACACGACGCATGCGCTCGGACCGGTCACCACCGACGCGACCGGCGGCAACGTGGAGCAGACCGCGGCGCTGCAGCGCGGCAACGACGGCACGGTGACGTTGGCGCTCGGTTTCGGCAGCTCCCAGGCGGCCGCGGTGGCCGCTGCCGCGGGGACCGCCTCGTCGTCGGTCGCGAGCATGACGAACCGCTACCTGCGGGGCTGGCAGAACTATGATGCGACGCTGCGCCGCCCGCCGGCCACCTTGCCGGGGTTGACTGCCGCCCAGCGCGACACCGCGGTGGAGAGCTACTACCGCTCGGCGAACGTGGTCAAGGCTTCGGAGGACAAGACGTTCCCGGGTGCCATCGTGGCCGGCATCGACGCGCCGTGGGGGCAGTCGATCGTCGCGAACGACCCGGCGGACCTGTTCCACTCCGGTTATCGCGAGGTGTTCGCCCGGGATCTGTACGAGGCGTGGACCGCGTTGTACGTCGACGGCGATCTGGCTACTGCGCGAGCCGCTGTGCGTTACCTGTTACTGAGCTCGCAACAGGCCGACGGATCGCAGCCGCGCAACTCACTGCTCGACGGCACGAAGGCGGCCGACGCGTTCAACAACCAGCTCGACGAGACGGCGTACCCGTTGCTGATGGCGTTGCAGTCCGGGCTGGCTGACGATGACGAACTGTGGCCGCACGTCCGGGCATCGGCGAACTACCTGATCAGCCACGGGCCGAGCTTCGGCGTCGAGCGCTGGGAGGAGCAGCAGGGTTACTCGCCGTCCACCATTTCGGCCGAGATCGCCGGGCTCGTCGCCGCCGCGAAGATCGCCCAGCGGCACGACGACGCCACTGACGCGCGGATCTGGCTGGCCACCGCGGACCAGTATCAGCGCAGCATCACGCAATGGGACGTGACGACGAACGGCCCGCTGTCCGCCTCGCCGTACTTCATCAGGCTGTCCAAGACCGGTGACCCGAACGCCGCGATCAGCTATAACCTCGGCAACGGCGGGCCGACGCTCGACCAGCGGGCCGTGGTCGACCTCGGCTTCCTCGAGTACGTGCGCCTGGGCATCCTGCCCGCCGACGACCCGGTGATCGCGAACTCACTCACCGTCGCGGACGCCACGATCAAGCGGGACACCGCGAACGGGCCCGGCTGGCTGCGTTACAACGGCGACGGCTACGGCGACTGCTACGCACCGGAGCCCACGACCAGCTGCCCTATCGACGGGGCCCCGTGGACCCTGAACTTCCAGGGCACCGGGCACCCGTGGCCGGTCCTCGGCGTCGAGCGGGCGCAGCAGTATCTCGCCCTCGGTGACGACTCGGCGGCCGGTTCGCTGCTCGCGACGGTAAACCGGATGAACTCCGGGCCCGGCCTGGTGCCCGAGCAGGTCTGGGAGCACGCCGACGTGCCGAAGTCGTCCTTCGGCAGCGACCCGGCGAGCGCGTCGATCGGCTTCGCCGACGGTGCCGCAGACGGGTCGGCATCGCCGCTGAGCTGGGGCGCCGGCGCTCAGGTGCGCCTCACCGCCGATCTGGGCGCGGGCCGCTCGCTCGAGCAGCCAGCCGACTTGCGCAATCGCTACGTCACGCACAGGCAGGCCGGCACGCTGCTGACCGTCACCGCTCCTGGCGATCAGACGAGCGTCACCGGCAGCACGGTCGTGACCGGCACGGCGGCGCCGCGGGCGCGGATCGACATCGCGAGCGTCGGTGTCGACGCGAATACCGCGACCACGACCCTCACGACCAGGGCACGACGCGACGGTGCGTTCTCGGTGACTGCCCCGCTCGCTGCCGGCACGAGCGTGCTCGTGATCACCAGCACGGTGCCGGACGGCGGCACCGCGCAGATCACGCGCACCGTCGTCAACGACATCGTCAACGGCACGCTGCTCTACGGCAGCGACGATCCGACGGGCGACGATCACGGGCCCGGCAACTATGCGTACCCGACGGCGGGGGACTTCCATGACGGCGCCTTCGATCTCACCCGATTCGAGGTGTACGACACCGGCTCGACGGTCACCTTCCGGGTGCAGACTCGCGACCTGTCACCGACGTTCGGGTCGACGAACGGCGCGCAGCTCGTCGACGTCTACGTGCATGATCCGAATGCGTCGTCGACATCGACGGCACCGTCCTATCCGGGGATGAACTACCGGATCGCCGCAGGGTCCGCATGGAGCAGGCTGATCGAGGTGCAAGGCTTCGGCAACCAGCGCTTCGTCGACGCGGGCGGCTCGAGCGTGGGCGCCGTGACCAGCACCGCAAACTCGGTGTCGCGCTACGTCACCTTCGTCGTGGACAAGGCGGCGCTGGGCGGAACTCCGGGCGCCGGATGGGGCTTCACCGTGACCCTGACCGGGCAGGACGGCACGCACGGCGTGGATCAGACGCGCGCGTTCACGAGCACCCCGGGCGGGTACAGCTTCGGGGTGTGCGCGACGAATGACGGCAGCGCCCTGTGCACCACCGACCCGAACAGCGTTCCGAAGGTCATGGACCTGTTCACCCCGACCGGCGTCGACCAGGCCGACGAGTTGGACTACGTGACCCACCAGCCGGTGGTACTGACCGCGGGTGTCGTCCCGTAGCGGGCCGGTGGCCAGGCCGTCGACCCGTCGTTGTCGCGTCCGCGCTGCGCGCGGCGGCCGCTGCTAGCGGCTCGCTCCGGAGAGTTCGAGAGGCTGGATCGGGTCGTCGTCGATCATCCGACGGGCCAGTTCGCTCAGTGCCGCGTGCAACCGCTGATCGTCCGCCGCACCCCAGTCGGCGAGTTCGCCGGCCAGCCAGACGAGCATGGTGCTGATCAATTTCTCCAACTCGGCGCGCCCGGAATCGGTCACCTCGAGTCGATCTTCCGACCCGCTGAGGTAGCCGGCTTCGCGAGCCGCGGTGAACGCCGGCCGGAGCACGGCCGCGGGCACCCGGACCCGCTCGGCGATCGCACGCAGGCTGGTGCCTCGATCGAAGCGCTCCCGCATGTGCACCTGCCCGACGCACCAGCCGTTCGCGGCGTCGAGGTCCGTGCCGGACGACTCGCGCAGGGCAGCGAGCGAGGCCGCCCGTTGGCTGCGCATCAGCCGGGCGATGGCGCTTTGCAGCTGCAGCGTGCTGTCGGCGCCGTCCGGCATGCCGAAGCCGCCACCTACGTCACTGGCACCCGCGCGCGAGGTGTCACGCAGCGGCACCTCTTTCAGGAACAGCGCCAGGACGAATGCCGCCAGGGCCACGGGTACGGCGGCAAGGAATACGACGTGCAGCGCGTGGGCATACGCGTCGATGATCGGCTGGACCTGCGCGCTGGGTTGCGCGTGTAACAGCTTGGGCGTGGCCACCTCCGCGGGCCGCACCCCGTTGGTCTGCGCAAAGGCCTTCGGCAGCTCCGTCGCAAGCACGTTGGCGTAGATCGTCCCGAAGATGGCGGCACCGAACGAACTGCCCAGCGTCCGGAAGAAGGTCACCCCGGACGTCGCAACACCGAGATCTCGGAAGTCGGTCGTGTTCTGGACGATGATCGTCAGCACCTGCATACACAGGCCGATGCCCGCCCCGAGAATCAGCATGTCCAGCGACATGAGCAGCACCCCGGTGTGCGCGTCCATCCGGGACAACAGGTACAGCCCGAGGGCCATCACCAGCGTGCCCACGACAGGGAACATCTTGTACCGGCCGGTGCGACTCACCACGATGCCCGACGAGATCGATGTGGTCAGCAGCCCGATGACCATGGGGAGCGTCCGCACTCCGGAGTCGGTCGCCGAGACCCCCTTGACGAATTGCAGGTAGGTGGGCAGGAAGGTCATCGCGCCGAGCATCGCGAATCCGACGATGAAGGCGAGGACAACGCTCACCGAGAACACCGAGCTGCGGAACAGGCGCAGCGGCATGATCGGGTCCACTGCCCGCGTTTCGGCGATCACGAACAACATCAGCGCGAGCACCGATGCGAGGAACAGACCGATGATGGTGCTCGACGTCCACGCATACTCCGTCCCGCCCCAGCTCAGCGCGAGCGTGAGCCCGGCGGCGCCGAGAGAGACGAACAGGATGCCGAGGTAGTCGATCACCGGCCGCGATGTGGAGCGCCCACGCGGCAGCGTCGCGCCGGCCAGCACGATCACCACCGCCCCCAGCGGCAGGTTGATGTAGAACGCCCACCGCCACGACAGGTGGTCGGTGAACAGGCCTCCGATGAGCGGTCCGAGCACGGTGGTGACGCCGAACACGGCACCCAGCGCGCCCTGATACTTGCCGCGCTCGCGCAACGGGATGACGTCGGCGATCAGCGCGGTCGCGGTGACTGCCAGGCCACCCGCGCCCAGGCCTTGCACCGCCCGCCAGGAAATCAGCCAGGTGATGTTGGCGGCGAAGCCGCAGGCAGCGGACGCTGCCACGAACAGGCCCGCCGAGACCTGGAACACCAGTTTGCGGCTGAACAGATCACCGAACTTGCCGGCCAGCACCGTCGCGATCGTGTCGGCCAGCAGGTAGGAGGAGACCACCCACGAGATGTGTCCGGATCCGCCGAGGTCGCCGACAATGGTCGGCAGCGCGGTCGACACGATCGTCTGGTCGAGAGCGGACAGCAGCATACCCAGTAGCACCGTCGCGAAGACCAGGTTCATCTGCCGGCGGCTGACCGCTCGCGCCGGTTTGACCTGCACCACCGTGGTCATCGGCTGCCCCGCGTGTGAAGGATCCGTGGTGACCGACCTTGGGTCGTGATGTCGTTGCCGGACTCACGCCATTGCTCACCGGTGCCGCGGATGACGTTGCCGACCACGAGCAGACCCTAGCGTCGAGTCCGATCGAGGTGCGGATAGGGCCGTTCCGACCTCGCGCCGACGTGCGCCTGTCTACGCCGACAGGTCATACCCGGATGACTGCCGGCCCGCCAGCACCCTCGATGACGTCGAAGTCGTCGTCCTGAGTGACGACATCCATTCCATTGGCCCGAGCGACGGCGGCAATCCACAGGTCGTTGACCTTGGCACGTCGACCCTGTTCGGCCAGGCGGACCCTCAACTGCGCCCATCTTCGAGCAGCTTCGGCCGTGATCGGCAGCGCCTCGATGACAGAGATCGCTTCGAGAGTCGACAGGCGACGAGCGCGCGTGGCAGTGTCGGCCGCCGCGAGCACGCCCACATGCAGTTCGCCGATCGATACCACACTGACCGCCGACTGTTCGGGGAGTGTCGCGACGTCGAGCGGCCGGCCCGTTTCCTGGGCGATGAGGACACTCGTGTCCAGCAGCGTCGGACGAGCTGACTTGACATAATGTGCATTATCGGCGAACTATGCTGGGCTGCGAACAGTGCTGAGCATCCGACGACCATTTCCGCGACGAGACAATGACCGCTCTCCGGCGGCGCCCGACGTGTCCGGCCGGTCCTGGTGAACCCGGTTACTCGCGGGCGAACATGGCGACCGCTTCGCGTTCGAGGTCGATGAAGGGGTCTCCGCTGACGTCGACGGCGACTCGGTGCAGGGTGCCGCCGGTGAACGCCCAGGGCGCCTGGCCGGGGTAGTCGGGGGTCACGGGTGCGCCACCGTCGCGGCCCACGTTGAGGCCTTCGCCGCCGATGGCGAACTTGCCCGGCTGCGTCTGGATGGGTCCTTCGCCGACCTTGCGATCGCCGTAGTAGAGCGACAAGGTGCCGTGTGCGACGCCCTTGGGTTGCTCGCCGGTCTTGTCGAAACTGGCGGACAGCAGCAAATTCGTCCCGGTGGGTAGGTCCTCGGTGGCGACGATGCGCTGCTCGGTGATGCCGACGAAGCTGTAGACGTAGACCAGCCGGTTGTCCTTCACGTACAGACTGTGTCCGCCGAACCTGCTGCCGTGAGCGAACAGCACGCCCTGCGCAGAGCTGCCCTCGGCGATGTCGACCTGCGCGCCGATCGAGTACGACCGGTTCCGAATGTTCACCGCGACCGACTCGGGCACCTCTGCCCCGCCCGGCCGATAGACGTAGCGGTCGCGAGGCGGCACGAGTTGCGGGCGTGGAGTCAGGAAGATCTCCAGCGCGGTGCGGTCGTCGAGCGGGAAGGCGTGGTTGATCCCGGCCTCGTAGAACCAGAGCCCGATCAGCTCGGTCAGCTTGGCGGGGTTGTCGGCGGCGAGGTCATGGAGCTCGGCCCGGTCGACCTCCGAGTGGTAGAGCTCCCAGGTGTCCTGCTCGAAATGTCCCCAACCGCTGATCGCCGGGTGGGTGGTGACCGCCTTCCAGCCGTCGTGATAGATCGCCCTGGTGCCGAGCATCGAATAGAACTGGGTATGGCGTTCCGAGGGCAGTGCGGCAGCGTCGAAGCTGTACCGCATGCTCACGCCCTGGATCGGGATCTGGGTGACGCCGCGGACCACCTCGGGTTCCTGAATTTCGAGGCAGTCGAGGATGGTGGGCACGATGTCGATGGCGTGGTGGTACTGCTCGCGCACCTCGTCCTTGGCGGCGATGCCGGCTGGCCAGGAAATGATGCAGGGATCGGCGGTGCCCCCCTCGAAGGAGGCGTAGCGCTTCCACATCTTGAACGGGGTGTTGAAGGCCATGGCCCAGCCGGTTGAGTAGTGGTTATACGTCTTCGGCCCGCCGAGTTCGTCGAGCGCGGTCATGTTGTTGGCCATCGTGTCCGGGATGCCGTTCATGAACAGCATCTCGTTGACCGAGCCGTTGGGTCCGCCTTCACCGCTCGCGCCGTTGTCCGACACCACGATGATGATTGTGTTGTCCAGCTGGCCGATATCCTCCAGGTGGTCGACGAGCCGGCCGATCTGCGCATCTCCGTGGGACAGGAAGCCGGCGTACACCTCCGCCATCCGCGACGACAGCGCCTGCTCTTCGGCGCTCATGCTGTCCCAGCGGGTGGTTTCGTCCAGCGACGGGAAGGGTTGCCCGTTCGGTCCGACCCGGTTTTCCGGTGTGCCGAGCGGATTGATCGGTGGGAGTTCGGTGTCCTGGGAGACGATGCCGAGCTCCTTCTGCTTGGCCAGCATGATTTCCCGGGCGTGTTCGTAGCCGGCGTCGAATCGGCCCCGGTACTTCTCGATCCACTCCCGGGGGACGTGGTGCGGGGCGTGCGCGCAGCCGGGTGCGTAATACAGGAATACCGGCCGATCGGGCGCGATCGATTTCACGTCGTCGATGTAGGCGATCGCCTTGTCGGTCAGGTCGACGCTGAAGTGATAGCCCTCCTCGGGCGAGTAGGGCTGTTCCACCGGATGGTTGTCGTGGACGAGGTCCGGGTACCACTGATTCGTCTCCGCTCCGAGGAAGCCGTAGAAGCGTTCGAACCCGCGGCCCAGCGGCCAGTTCGCCTTCGTCGAGGCCATGTTCATCTCGTCCTCGGCGGTCAAATGCCACTTACCGACAGCGGCGGTGCTGTACCCCCGCTCAACCAGCACCTCCGCCAGCGTCGCGCACTCGGGTGGGATGTGGCCGTTGCCGTTCGCGAACCCGGCCGCACCCTCGGTGATGCACGCCATCCCATTGGTGGTGTGGTTGCGTCCGGTCAGCAGGCACGAGCGGGTCGGTGAACACAACGCAGTGGTGTGCCACTCGTTGTAGCGCACCCCACGCGCTGCGATCTTGTCGATGTTCGGCGTGTCGATCATCCCGCCATAACAACCAAGCCCGGCGAAGCCGACGTCATCGAGCACGATGTACACCACGTTGGGAGCGCCGTCCGCCGCTTTGGGCTGCTCGTAAGGCGCCCAGTCCGGCACCGAGTCACGGACATCCATATTTACCGTGCCACGAAACGCTCGAGTCATTGCACACTCCTGCTCTGTCGACAGAGGCCGAACGTATGGCCAGCTAGTCGGTCCGGAATCATCCACGCCGGATGACCCCCCCGCGCTCACGCCGGACGGCAGCAGCGGAACCCCAGGTGGCTCGTCGTGCTGCGCACCGCGTGTCCCTGCCGTGCCGCCGGCCGGTACCGGTGGCAGTAGGACGGAGCACACAGATGTGAACCACCCTTCGTCACCCGTCGGTCCTGCTCGGTCAGGGCCGACGTGGTAGGGCCGCAGCACGAACGCACCACCGCTTCCGGCGCGTCAGCATGTGTCGGTGTCCAAGGCGAGCCGGTCCATTCCCACACGTTCCCGGTCACGTCGAACAACCCGTAGCCGTTCGGCGCGAAGTGATTCACCGGTGTCGTGCGGTCCGCGCCGGGCGCAGCCAGATTCTCGAACGGGAACCGGCCGAGCCACGTGTTGGCCCGCACCCTCCCACGCGGCATGAACTCATCACCCCACGCATAGGTCGCCCCAGCCAACCCGCCACGGGCCGCGTGTTCCCACTGCGCCTCCGACGGCAGTGCCTTGCCGGCCCAGGCTGCGTACGCCAACGCGTCCTCGAAACCGACATGGACGACCGGGTGCAGGTCGCGGCCGTGCAAGGTGCTGCCTGGCCCCTCCGGGTGCCGCCAGTCAGCGCCGGGTACCCACGCCCACCACCGGGTCCAATCATCGAGCGGCACGGGGCCGGTGGTCCCGACGAACACCTGTGACCCGGCCACCAGACTCGCTGGATCGGCGCCCGGGAAGTCGCCCACGGCCGGAGCGACCTCGGCGACCGTGACATGTCCGCTGTCGCGCACGAAGCGGCGGAATTGAGCATTGGTGACCGGATGCTCGTCCACCCACAAATCACCGACCTCGGCCTCCCGCAGCGGCCGCTCCTCCGGGTAGAAGTCCAGGCTGCCCATCACGACTGAACCGCCCGGCACCAGACACATCCCCTTCACGTACGTCACCGGGGCCAGCCTCCTCACCCTTTTGCGCACGACGAGGTCGCGCCGTGCCGAGCGCGACGGTATCCAGTCCCCGCGCCTGGCACCGCGGGCCGAGGGTCGACTCGTGAGCGGGACCGCTGTCGGATCCAGCCGTCGGGGCGCGAGGACCACACGGGTGGATCGGCTGCGGGAGTCGTCCCGGACTCTTCGTCGGTGGGCGTTGTTTCGGGGCCACATCGTAGGCCCGATGAGGGCGCCCGCGAGCATGACGAGGCTGAACGTGGTCAGCCAGGTCATCATCGCGAAGACGAGGGGCAGCCCTATCACGCCGGTGATGATGGAACCGCTGACGCCCGAGGTGACCGCCAGGCCGAACCCGTCCTTCACCGAAGCACGGTGGGCAACCACACGGGTGGCCTGCAGCAGCTGCGCCGACCTGAAGCGTTGATCGCGGCGCAGTAGCCAGTGGCTGATCGGCCCGCGCGGCCGATCAGCACCGGCCTATTCGCCTGGGTCGGTCACCGTCGGCGGCTGACACGGCGGCTGGTGCGCCGCGCGACTCTGCGTGATGCGAACATCTGGTAGCCCCCTTTCTGCTGAGGTAGCTCGGTGTGGGACCGAGTGGGACGGCTAGCCTGCGGAGGTTTCCAGGCGGTGGTGGCTCTGGGCCTCTTCGGCGCTGAGCAGCCCGATGTCGATCAGGTCCAGAGGACTGATGAAGCCGTCGGAGATCCGGAACCCGCCGGCGCGGATGAACGCGTCGCGAAGCGGCACGGCCCATTGGTGCTCGAGCAGGATGAGCGCCGCTGCGGAATCGTTGGGCAGTTCTTCCAGGACATCCCAGGCGGTCTCTTCGGAGAACACCTGCACACCGTCGGCCGCGGCCGCGGCACCGGCAGCCGCGCCTGCCTCCAGTCCCGGCTCGCCGTCGAGTCCGAGACCGAGAAGAGCCCCGATGACGCTTCCGAGCTCAACTGCCTCGTCCCTCGTGAGGTTGCTCAGATGCTCTACCTCGACGTCCCCGGCTGCATCCTTGTACACGGCCAGCGCGTCGATGACGCGCACCGTGTCGCTTTCGCGAAGCCGTTCGAGTTCGGCGATGATCTCGCCGTGGAAATCGGGTTGCGTGAATCCGATTGCAATCAGCTGGACAGGTCCGACGGACACCATAAGTCCCTTCATCGACGGGGTCTGCGGCGTTGACCGATTCGGTCAACGCGTCGGGATAACCGTGCTCCTCTTCCTAGCTCACCGTCCTCATCCGGGACGGACGAAATTCGTGGCCTTCCATTCCTCGCGCTACATCAGTCGCGACAAGCCGACGTCTGCCTACCCCGCAGCGCGCATCGCTTCGGCGTGACCCGCAGGAGAGGCCGCTCGGGTCGCCCACCAGATCAACACTATCGCCGTCGCGTGCAGCGGGATCCTCGCGCCCGACACGAGCGAACCGGCCCCAGGCAGGCGCACGTGATCACGGCGGATCCGATCGGGATGGCGCAGGTTGTCGACCGCAGCGATCAGCGTGACAGCCTGCAGCGGCACGGTGAGCCATCGGCCGCTCTGGCGTAGCTGGGGTACGAACAGGGCTACCGCGCCGGCGACCTGCATGGAACCGGCGGCGATCTCGATCTCCCGCCGGAATGGGTCGAGCCGGTCGGGCACCAGGCTGTCGAAGAACCGCCGCTTCGCCAGATGCGCTGCCCCTGCCACGGCAAATATGGCCGCGAGGGCCCGCGGCGCGTCAGGACCGTCCATCGTCACATCCCATCGGGCTAGCACCGTCCATCGGCTAGCGCTGGTGCTCGCCACCGAACGTAGGGGCCTCGACAACCCGTGCGCCTCGTCGGCCAGGATACTGCGGTCCGCCGGACGCCTGACAGTCGAGTTCGGGAGAATTCGGCTGCGGCGGCGTACCGCGCCCTGACGGCATACCGGGTTTGCGGGCCGCCCGGGCTAGGTCGGCGGACACTGGCGCGATTCCCGGCCAGCCGGACGGTCGGGTAAGCGGCGAAACTCGGTGAGAAGTAGCCCGAAGGTTTCGAAACGGGCGATGATGCCGTGCAGTTCTGCCCGATCTGTCACGTCCCCGACGAGGATCGTCTGAACCATGTCCGGTTCTGCCTGTAATGGGGCAAATGTCGCGAGCAGTTCTGGACTGAGGCGTCCCTTGATCCGAAACTCGTAATCGCTGCCCATCGGCCTCGTCCACCCCTGTCGAGTCGCGGAACGTGAGACTAGGCTGACATCCGCGGGGGTGATCGGGTGTCATCCCGTCTGGATGAATTTCAGGTGCGAGTGTTGGAGCCAGCTCCCCGCGCGGTCGCGCAGCCCGCTACTGCGCAACGTCCACGGGGTTGCCTTGGCGGGCTCTGACCGCGAGGAACCGTACGCCGACGGAATGGCCGCGACGCGGTTCACCGTGCCGCAGATGCGGCGGGCGGTGCCGCGCAGCCGACTGTATCGGCAGCTGGACGGCGCGCGGGCGATCATGCCGGTCATCCTCATCTCGGCTCCCGCGGGCTCGGGTAAGACGTCGCTGGTCTCGTCGTGGCTGTCCCGGGCTGATGTCGCCGACGAGCCCCTCGCATGGCTCACGCTGCGCGCGACTGACGACGACGAGGGAGCCTTCTGGCCAGCTGTGGCGACCGCGTTTGCCCGGGCCAACCTCACCTCGACGCGCCCGGGCTTCGAGGCACTTGTGGGTGACTCGGGTGGCAGCTCCGAGGAGTGCCCGGCGCGACTGGCGCGACTGATCAGCGAAATCCCCGGACCTGTCTGGCTGGCGCTGGACAACCTGCACGAAGTCTCCAGCGCCCGGATACACACCGGGCTGCTGCAACTGTTCGCCCAGGCGTCGGACAACCTGCGGGTGGTCATCGCGACTCGGCATGATCCACCGTGGCCGCTGCATCGGATGCGGCTCGACGGGCAGCTCGGCGTCCTCCGCGCAGCCGATCTGGCGTTCGACCTCGATGAATCGGCAACCATGTTCGAACAGCTGGCCGTCACCGTCACCGACAGTGGGCTGGACCGCCTGCTCAGCCGGACCGAGGGGTGGGCGGCCGGGCTGCAGCTGGCCGCGTTGGGCATCTCGAACGCACGCGATCCCGACCAGTTCATCGCCGCGTTCTCCGGTGACGACCACAGCGTGGCCGACTACTTGATGCGCGAGGTATTCGACCGGCTGCCCCGCGCTTGGCAGGAATTCCTGCAGCGGATCTGCATCGTGGACGAAATCTGTGATGACCTCGCGAACGCGCTGACCGATGCCGGTGACGCGCGCGAGCGCCTGACCGAGCTCGCAGAGGCAAACATGTTCGTGCATTCGCTCGGCCAGGGCGGGCATTGGTACCGACTTCACAATCTCATCGTGGACTTCTTGAACGGCCGGCTGATCGATCCAGTGCTGCGTCGCGACCTTGATCGGCGCGCTGCCGAGTGGTTCCGATCCCGGGACATGCCCTGGCTTGCGCTGCGCCATGCCGTTGCCGGAGCGCAGTGGGGGCTGGCCGCCGACCTGGTGGCCAATCATGTGCTGACGTTCGTTGTTCGGCGGGTACCGGGAGACCTCGAGGCGTTGTTGGCTCCGCTCCCCCCCGAGGTACTTCTCGTGCACCCTGCTCTCGCGGTAGGAGTCGCGGCTGCCCGCACGATGCGCGGCGACGTGAGCGGCGTCGACGTGCTCGTGGACTGCGTCCGAGGCCAGCTGGCCGGGATGCCCGCTCCGCAACGACGAAGGTTCGAGGTCCTCCTGGACGCGATCGGCATCGGTCGAGCTCGTGCAAGAGGTGACCTCGAGGAGACGCTCGCCGCTTGCCGCCGGTTGCCGACCGAGCCGACCGTGTTGGCCGGTCTGGCGCTCGAGTCGTGGGATGTGCTCCGCACGATTGCGTTGAGCAATATGGGTAGCGCCGAGCTGTGGACCGGAGACCTCACGTCGGCGCGCGAGCATCTGAACCTCGCCGCTGATGCCCGGACGGCAGGCGGTTTGCTCATTCCGCGCCTGAACGCGCACGCTCACCTGGCCCTGATCGAGTGGCTGCATGGGGACCTGAACCGCGCCGCTGATTCGGCTCGGGAAACCCTTGCGCAGTTCTCTCTCGCCGGCTTGCCGCTTGCCGCTCAATCCGCGTGTGCCTACCTGGCGCTGGCCGGAGTCGCGGTCGATCGCGACGACCCTGACGCGGTCGACCGGTGGCTGGAGATGGTGAGGGACGCCGCGGTCGAACCGCACGCCATCGTCGGGTCGGCCCTGTTGGGTGCCCGTGGTGATCTGATCGAGGGTCGGTTCCAGCGCGGCATTGCCCGGATTCGAGCTGCCCGCGAGCAGGTGATCGACGCACCGACGCCACCAGCCCTCGTCGACTGCGCACTGCTGACGGAGGCCGAGCTGCTACGCCGTGCAGGAGATCGGGCGCAGGCAAACCTGATCGTGAGAGATCTCAACAATCCGCGGCAATGGATGGCGGTAAGCCACCGGGTGCATCTCGCGCTCGACGGTGGCGAGGTACCGGCTGATACGCCGTCGTCATGGCCCGCCCCGAAGGATCCGCGGGAGGCTGTTGAGCAGGCGATTCTGCGGGCGCAGTGCGCGCTGGCCGGGGGCGACCGCGACCACGCGCTCGACCTGCTCGAGCAGTCGCTGATCACAGCCGCGCCGCTCGTGATGCGCTGGGCATTTCTGCGGGACTCGCCGATGCTGACGCCGCTGTTGAACGCACGAATCGAGAGCGGTACGCGCGAACCGGAATTCGCGGTGGATCTTTCGCATCGAATGACGGGCAACCGCCGAGGCGATTCCAACGCCGCCTCGATGCTCACCGTGCCCCTGACCGATCGAGAATCACACATGTTGCGCTATCTCGCGAGCACGCTGTCGAACTCCGAAATCGCGCACGCCACCTACGTGTCGGTGAACACGGTCAAGACCCATCAGCGGATGATCTACCGCAAGCTTGCGGTCAGCGGTCGACGAGACGCGGTCGCCCGCGGCCGAGAACTCGGACTCGTGTGACGGCCACATCGTCGTGAGCTTTCTTTCTACTTGAGCCTGCTCATCCACTGCGGAGGACGTGTCGGGCGTGTAATCCGCACTCGGATATAGATAGAATCGCGACCGCCCACGGCGTGGGTAATGGACGCAAGGAAAGGACTCAAGGCATGGAACGTGGTGAAGGCTGGCGCTTTTTCGCGGGGACGGTACTAGGAATTGCCGGCATCATGCGAATCTTCGACGCGATATGGGCATGGACCTATCATGGCGCCCTGCCGAGCAACCTCGAAGATGCTGTGTTCGGTCATAGTCTGAAGACGTACGGCTGGATCGACTTCATCGTCGCGCTCATCTTGCTCGGCGCCTCGTTCGGAGTGGTGACCGGTTCGGAACTGAGCCGGTGGATCGGTATCGGAGCCGGTGGCATTCTGGTTATCAGCTCGGTCTGGTGGATGCCGTACTACCCGATATGGTCGCTGACCTACATCGTCATCGGGTTCTTGGTGATCCATGCACTTGCCACCTACGGCGGCCGCAAGGCGATCGGCGACTAGCGTCCGCCGCGCCGCGACGATCTCCCGGACCAGCCACGCCGCACCTGCGTGGCTGGTCCGCTCGCGTGTAGCGATTGCGTGTTGCCTCAGATCAGGTGCAAGTCGCGCGCTCGCCGGATCGCGTCATTGCGACGGGAAACGTCCAGTTTCCGCAAGATGCTCCGAACGTGGCTACGAACCGTATTGATGGACACGAACATCGCTGCCGCGATCTCCTCGGTGGACCGCGGCTCGGCGAGATGGCGCAGCACATCCATCTCGCGTTCGCTCAACCGTTCCACGACCACGGCTGTCGGCAGAGCGCCGCGCGTTGCCTCGTGACGGGCGGCGCCAGCCCGCAACGGCCGCGGATCGAGCCATTGCGACACGTCTGCGGCGACCTGCTCGCGTAAGAAGCGTCGAACCAGCGGGCCCGAGTCCAAGAAGGGCCGCCGCATGAGCTGCGGTCGGGCGAGTTCGACCGCACGCGTCAACGCGGACGCCGCCGAGCGCTCGTCAGCACACCCGAGGTGCGAGCGGCATTGGTGCAACCATGCCTCTACCTGCACGTCCAGCGGCGTGGCACCGTTGTCGAGGAATTCGTCGCTCAAGAACCTCGGGCCCTGCTCCGTCGCATGGCCGCGGGCGCGGGCCAACTCCATTCGCGGCGACGTGTCGTCGGTGTCGAGAACTGCGATCGCTTGATCAGCTCGTCCAGCCATCAGGTGCAGCTCGAACTCTTCGAGCCTCAGGCGCGCCGAAATGAGCGCACCAGACGTGCAGGCCGATCGGTAGTCCTCGAGCAGGCGGCGTGCACCGCCCAGGTCCCCACGCCAACGCAGCATCCGGCTCCGGAGCAGGACGAGCACCAGCCCGAGCGAGCCGCCGATCTCGGCATCCAGCTGCTCGGCGAATCGGCGCGATTGCGTGCGGTCGTACTGCTCCGCACACACCCAAGCCATGGCCAACGACGCGGCGACGTGCCGACTGGGGGCGACGTCCGCGCCCAGCGTGACAGGCTGCGCGAGTTCGCGGGCCCGCAGCAGGTGGCCACGGAGCGCCTCGGCGAGTGCCAGCAGACCGCGGCACGTCAGGGTCAACTCGCGGGAACCTGTCTGCGTGCTCAGTTGCAGCGCGAGTTCGAACTCGGCGACGGCGTCGCTCTCGGCGCCGTCCCAGAGAAGTCCGGCGGCGCGCGCGAGCTGAACCAGCGCACGCTCCTCGGTGTTCGCCCGCCCGCCGTCATCGCAGAGCGCGCTCAGTGCCGAAGCGGACGCCTCGGCGGCCGTCCGCGCAACGCGGCCGTCCCCGTCGCGGACGCTGACCACCCCGTTCAGCAGGTGCAACGACAGCTGCAGGCGCGGCGAACCGTCGCCGGATTCGATCCGCGGTCGGGCGAGTGTCAGCTCGCGATCGACGACGTCATGGTCCCGCCGTAGATATCCGGCGGCGGCACGGACAACTGCCGCCGCACCACCAGGGAGGTCGTCCGGAACCTCGGCGAGAATCGCGGCATAGCGGCCGTTGTCATTCGACACCAAGACCCGGCCGATGGTCACCGATTCGATGACGCTGTCCAGCACCCAGTCCCAGTGCTGACCCGCAACGGCATGGGCGAGCGCGGCGAGCGGTTGCCTTCGTGCGGCAAACCACACCGCACACCGACGATGCAGCTCAGCAGCCTCGGCCGGGGCTTCACGAGTGAACTGGGCCAGTGCCACCTGGCGGATCAATGCGCTGGCACGGTACATCGCCGTCCGCCCGCCAGGCTGTTCGACGACCACGTTGTGGTGCGCCAGATAGGCCAGCATCGGCTCGCCGTCACCTCGGCCGGTGAGCTCGTCGGCGAGTTGAGGAGACACCCGCTCGCTGACACTCGTCACGAGCAGAAACTGCCGCGCGGGCGCAGACAGAGCGTCGAGGACCTCGGCCTGGACGAATTCGCTGATCGCCGTGCTCTGCCCCACGTGACTTTCCGGGCACGGCGCCGGGACGTCGAGATCCAGGATCGCCGATCGGACCCCGGCCGCCCATCCGTCCGTAGCGGAACTGAGCCGGCGCACCGTCTGCTCCGCCATGGTCATCCCGAGCGCAGCAGCGTACTCGGAGATCTCATCGGCGGTGAAGTCCAACGCCGGCTGCCTGATCTCTGCAACGTCGCCGGCGAGGCGATAGCGGTGGATCGGCAGAGCTGGATCGATTCGGGTCACGATGACCAGGCGGAACTTTGGGTACGCGTAGCGGAGCAGGAAATCCAGCCCCTGCTCGATCCCGGCACCGGTGATCGCCTGGAAGTCGTCGAGGACGAGCACGACCGGCCGCGGTGCGTCGAGCAGTCCGGCCGCAAGCCGAGCGAGCATCGATTGATCCACCGCCGTGTTCTTGCCGTCCCAGCCGGTCAGTCGGTCCCGCGGCAGGCCGGCCGAACGCATCGCCTCGACCGCGTAGGGCCAGAACCGTTCGCCGTGGTTGTCGGCCGGATCCAATGACAGCCACCCGACCGGTGCATGTGCCGGGCGCTGTTGTGCCCAGGACGAGGCCAACACGCTCTTGCCCGAGCCGGGCAATGCGCTGATCACTGTCAAGGGGAACTCGTGCACCGCTCGGGACACGGCTTCGGAGAGCCGCCGGCGGGGCGCAACTGTCGCGGGCAGGCGCACCGGCCTCAGCTTCGTCCGCAGCAGCGGATACGGCACCGGGTCATCCACGGTGATCGCTGCCCGTTCGTCGAGTTGCCGAACCAACCCAAATTGCCGCATGCCCGCTCCTTGTAGCCGCTGTTTGGCTTCGTCCGCCCGGCCGCACCCACAATGTCGCGGCTCGGCGATCGGCCGGCTCACCTGGCAACTCCGCTCGTCGACCGGCCGATTGTCAGGACATTAGGACTGGACAAGATGACGTGGAAGTGACCGCCGGGATGATTGTCGGTGCCGGATAATTGGGACAAATAATTGATCTACGACATATAGGTCGCGCCTTCTCATCCGTACAGGATGAGATGGCGGTCAGACATACCTCATCCCCCCACGGATGAGCCGCCACCACCCGCTGGAATGCGCCAGCGCAGGCGGGTCCCGCGATCGGACGTCACGGTGAGCTCCCCCCCGTGCCGTTCTGCCCGCGCACGCAGGTTCGCCAACCCGCTGCGGCGCCTGGCGCCGCCGAGACCCCGGCCGTCATCACGGATCTCCAGCACGAGCGAACTGTCCGCGACGTCAATCATCACGGTTGCCGAGGTCGCGCCCGCGTGTCGCGCGATGTTCGCGAGGCCTTCACGCAGGACCGCGACACAGTCGTCGATCACCCGATCGTCGGGCCCGAAGTCGACGGGACCGTGCAACTCGAGATGGGCACGGAAGCCGAGCGCCAGCTCCATCTGATTGATCAACTCCTCGGCCTGGACGCGCAACAGCTCCCGCGAGGTGAGCGGACCGCCGAGCCGGTGGATCGTGGAACGGATCTGGCTGATCGTCGCGTCGATGTCCTGCACGCTCGCGGCAAGCTGATCGCCCGCATCGCCGCTCACGTCGGCGGTGATGCTCTGGATCGACAACCCGATGGCGAACAACCGCTGGATGACGTGATCGTGCAGATCGCGGGCGATGCGATCGCGATCCTCCAGCAAGGCCAGCCGCTCGGCGTGCGCACGACTCTCGGCGAGTTCGAGTGCCAGCGCGACCTGATCGGCGAACAGCGAGGCCAACTCGACATCGTGCGACGTGAACAGCGTGCGCCCGGGGCGCCGGCCAAGACCCAGCAGGCTGCGCTCAGGCCCGTCACCGCCGAGCGGCACGATGATGCTGCTGTCCGTGTCGAGCAGCTCTCGAAGTTCGGCCGGCACTTCGCTGTCGGCCAGCCGATCGATGAGCATCGCCTCGCCGGTATCGAGTACCTTCCGGCTCAGTGTGCCCGATGCCGGCAGTGTCTTGCCGCGCAACGGCTTGGCCCGCTCCCCCGAACCCACATCGACGACCATCGTGCGCGCGCGCGGCCCGGCGTGCGCCACCAGGACCTCATCGGCGTCCGCGAGCTCACGGACCCGGTCGGCGATGAGCTGCAACGGATCGTTGTGTCGTCCGGAGAGCAGGTCCCGGGTGATGTCGGCCGCTTCGGCGAGCCAGCGTTGGCGACGTTCGGAGCTCTCGTGGGCCCGAACGCGCTCGACATAGGCGCCCGTCCCGGCCGCCAAGGCGCGGGTGAGCAGTTCGTCGTGCGCAGTGAACCTGTCGGCGGCGAGCGGGTCGGCGATGCACAGTCCGCCGAGCACCGCGTCGCCGCGGATGACCGGGACGGCGAAAATGACCCCGTTCGAGTGCGCGGCATCGCGGCCCTGCACCGCCACATCGAGCAGGCGTGCGGCGGTACGGCGGTGTCGTCGGCTCGTCCCGGCCGTCACGAACAACGGCGGCGCGCCGGCGTCGGCTACCACGCGCACCGCCACCAGCCCGCAGTTCACGGTGTCGGTGAGCGTGTTCGCGACGAGGTTCAGCAGGTCGACCAGCGGGGTGTTCGGCGCTGCCGTCGGGATCACGTCGAGTATTCGGCGCAAACTGGCAAGGGGGTCCGCCGGCCCCTGCGCGGTACGCGCCGGTGTGACTTCTCCCGCTGCCATTGGCCATGAATACCACCACGGCGGCCCACACCGGGGACACCGCACGTCCCGGATCGGCTACCGGGGGTGAGTCATCGGACGCCGATGACGATCCGGGGATGCGCCGCAGGATCCAGCCAGCGCATCACCCGCACGAGCTGGTCAGCCGCCACGGACACACAGCCCTGAGTCGGCGCACCTACGGCGACATGCAGGAAGAACGCGCTCCCGGCACCCTGCTGCACGCCGCCCGGAGCATTGCGGGTGTTGTAGTCGATGACGACCGCGTAGTCGTAGTACGGCGTGGTGTAGTACAGGCGCTCATTGGGGCTGCTCCGCGTGAAGGCACACCCACTCGAGCACCGTTGCCGGGTGTTGTAGAGCGGGCCGGCCTCGCTGACCCACCAGTCGCTCGGTGTCGTGCGGGTGTATGGCAGCGCGGTGCCGGGATCAGCGTCGCGGCCGAATGCCCGGGTCAGCGTGAAGCTGCCGATCGGGGTCGCCGAACGTGATTCGCTCGGGTGGGTGGTCAGGCCGTCGGACCCGACGTGCGCCGCCACCGAGGGGCCGACGCGCAACCAGCCGTTGCCGGCCCGCCGCCAGGTCTGCAGGGTCGCGCTGGTGCTGGCGCTGGAGTCGGCAGTTACCGTGACGACCTGACTCGCCGATCCGGTCGCGAAGCGCAGCGGCAAGTGCGAGATCTGCGATGTCGCGCGGCTCGGCGGTGCAGACGTGCGCCGCACCGGGGGGTGTGTGGCTCGCGTCGGCGCGCTCGGAGGAGTCCGCGACGCCGAAGGCGGCGCCGCGGCGAGCTTCGACGACGCGGGGGCCGCCGTCGGCACCACGGGCGACGCCGTGATCGGCGCAGGCGACGATCGGGTGGCGGCCGGCGACACCGATGGTGACGGTGCCGGTGACGCTGCCGAGCACGCGCCGGCGAACAGGCAGACAACCAGCACTGCCTCCTTGGCGCGTCGCACACCCACGCGCCCAGGGTGTCACGCCACGCCGATCAGGATCCTCGGATGGGCGGACGGGGTGAGCCAGCGCATCAGCGACACGAGCTTGGACTCGGAGATCGCCACGCATCCGGCGGTGGCCCGACCGTCGGTCACGTGCAGGAAGAAGGCGCTCCCCTTGCCCTGGTGCACGCCGCCCGGAGCGTTGCGGGTGTTGTAGTCGATGACGACCGCGTAGTTGTAGTACGGCCGTTCGTAGTAGAGGTGCTCATTCGGTGCGCCACGGGTGAACGCACAGCCGGACGAGCAGCGCTGATGAGTGTTGTACAGGCTGCCGGCCTGGCTGATCCACCAATCATTCGGCCCGGTGCGCAGGTACGGCAGCGCAGTACCTGGATCGCTGTAGGCGCCGAAGGCGAGCGTCAACGTGAAGCTGCCGATCGGGGTGGCAGAGCGGTACTCGCTCGGCGCGGTGCTCAAGCCCGCCGACCCGATATGCGCGGTGACTGCCGATCCGTAGGTGAACCAGCCCCCGCCGGGCGCTTTCGTCCAGGCCTGCAGGGTCGCCGTGGTGCGGCCCGATGACGACGCCGTCACGGTGATCACCCGAGTCGCGGTACCCGTGCTGTATCGCAGTGGCAGGGCAGCGCCACGCGGCAGGGCGGCCGCTGGTGCGCTGCGGTGCGTCACCGGCCGTGGCGCGGGCGCTCGTGACGTCGGTGCGGCCGGTCGCGGAACCGGAGCCGCGCGGGTGCTTCGGGCGGCCTCGGTCGTCGCGGCCTCGGTCGTCGCGGGCGAGGCCGTCGCGGGCGAGGTCGCGGAGGTCGTCGCGCGCCCGGAGAAGGAGCGACTCGAGGAAGGGGTGGGCGCCGAGGCGACCGTCGTCGGCGCCGATGAGGTCGAGCGCGCGGGCGTCGGCGTGGCACGGTGATGGGACGTCGCGGCCCGCGCAGGTTCGGTGATCCTGCCCGGCGAAGGTGCCGACGTCGGGGCGGGCGGCAGGAACGCCGGCCGGTCGGTGCGGGTGGGCGCGGCGGGAGTCGAGAACGCGTTGGCGCCGGGATCGCTACCTGCCCGTCCCATTCCGACGACGATCACCGCGCATCCGGCGACAGCCAGGCAGGCTGCCCCGGACGCCGAGATCCGCGCCCAGCCCATGGGGCCAGTGTGCCAGGTGTTACTGATGTGAATCCAGCTGCTGCTACTCGGGCGGCACGCCCGTCGAGCAGGTTGGCCGACGGGTCCTCGACGATCGCACTGAACCCGCCGATCCGCATGAGCCCGAGCGCGCCGCGTGCGGCGTCGCAGAATGCGGGTCGGCGTTCGAACCGTGCCGCGGTGATCGTGCGGTGGTCGAGTGCACCCACCGCGACACTCCTGCGCGCCGCTGGCGATACTGGCGCAGTGACCGCCGCACAAGTGCAGCCACTGACTGCGCTCACCATTGCCGGCTCGGACTCCAGTGGCGGCGCCGGGGCGCAGGCCGATCTCAAGACCTTCCTTGCCTGCCGGGTGCACGGCATGTCCGCGCTCACCGCGGTTACGGTGCAGAACTCGCTGGGCGTGAGTGCGTACCACGAGGTCCCGCCGGACATCGTGGCCGCCCAGATCGAGGCCGTCGTGGCCGATATCGGCGTCGGGGCCGCGAAGACCGGCATGTTGGCGTCGGCGGTGATCATCGAGGCGGTGGCCGCCGTTGTCGCTCGCCTGGCCGTGCAGCCGTTCGTCGTCGACCCGGTGGCTGCCACCCAGCACGGCGATCCGCTGCTCCGCCCGGATGCGCTGGCCGAGTTGCGCTCGACGCTGTTGCCCCTCGCCACGCTTGTGACGCCAAATCTCTGGGAGGTGCGGCTGCTCACCGGGGTGACGGTTGACGGCGTGGACCGGATGCCCGACGCCGCTCGCGCGCTGCACGATCTGGGCCCGCAGTGGGTGCTCGTCAAGGGCGGGCACCTGCCTGAGGGCGACGCCGTCGACCTGCTCTATGACGGCAACACCTTCCAGGAACTCCGGGCGCCGAGGCACGCAAGCGTGCACACCCATGGCTCGGGTGACACGCTTGCCGCCGCGATCACCGCCGGCCTGGCGCGCGGGCTGACAGTCCCTGCCGCCGTGCGAGAGGGCAAGGCGTTTGTCAGTGCCGCGGTCGCTGGGTCCTTCCCGCTGGGCGCCGGGCGGGGACCGGTCGGGCACTTCTGGCGGGTGCGCGACTGGCCCGAGGCACCCGAGGCATAGCGTCGCGTCGGGTGTCGGCCCCGTCCGACGATCGCGGCTTCCTGGAGCCGTCGCTGGGAAGTGCCACCACGCGGGGGGAGGCAGCAGCGCGGCGGCTACCGACGCAGCCGGGCGGCGAATGCAGCGGCCGCGGCGCCCGGGTCCTCGGCCTCGGTGATGGCCCGCACGACCACTGCGCGGCGTGCCCCATGGCCGATGACCTCCTCGAGTCGGTCGGGGCTGTCGATGCCGCCGATCGCGAACCACGGCCGGGTGCTTGCGGCCGGGCCGGTTTCCTGGCGTGCGGCGTGCTCGATCAGGGCGAGACCGGCAGCCGGCCGCCCGGGCTTGGTCGGGGTCGTCCAGGTCGGCCCGCAGCAGTAGTAACCGACGTGGCGCTCGACCCGGGCGGCGTCGGCCTGCGCGATCGAGTGCGTCGAGCGGCCGATCACGACGTCCTCGCCCACGATGCGCCGAGCGATCTCGACGGGCAGGTCGTCCTGCCCCAGGTGCAGGACGGGTGCGCCCACGGCGCGGGCGAGGTCAGCGCGGTCGTTCACCGCCCACAGCGCGTCGTGGCGTTGCGCCGCGGCGGCGAACACCTCGAGCAGCCGCATCTCGTCCCGGGCTTCTAGGCCCTTCTCGCGCAGCTGGACGACGTCCACGCCGTGGCGCAGGACCGTGTCGAGGAACTGCGCCAGGTCGCCCTGCCGCGCGCGCGAGTCGACGCACAGGTACAGCCGCGCAGCGCACAGGTCAGCCATCCGACGAGCGTAGGGTGAGCTCAGCACGGGAGCTCGCCATGGGGCGGGCTGAGAGGGCATCGGCCGACCGTCGAACCTGATCCGGGTAATTCCGGCGTGAGGGAGCCAGGTGCGGGACCGGACACCGGCCAGCGACGTCGTGATCGTCGGCGCCGGCGCGATCGGCATCGCGATCGCGTGGCGCTGCGCCCAGCGCGGCCTGGCTGTCACGGTCGTCGATCCCGAGCCGGAGCGCGATCTGCGACCCTCGTCGCCGCCGCGCGGCGCGTGGCACACCGCCGCCGGGATGCTCGCGCCGATGACCGAGCTGCACTACACCGAGACTCCACTGCTGCGGCTGAACCTGGAGTCCCTGCGTCGCTACCCCGCCTTCGCCGAGGAGCTGACGGCCGAGGCGAAGCTATCGGTCGGCTTTCGTCGCTGCGGGGCCGTCGCGGTGGCGTGGGACGGCGCCGACCTGCGTGCCCTGCACGACCTGCAGCTGTTCGCCGCGTCGTTGTTCGTCGAGGCGCACCTGCTCACCGGCGCTGAGCTGCGCGAGCTCGAGCCGGCGCTCGCCCCCGGATTGCCGGGTGGACTGCACGCGCCGGGCGATCACCAGATCGAGCCGCGGCTGCTGCACGCCGCACTGGTCGCCGCCTCCCGCAGCCGTGGCGTGCGGTTCGTGCAGTCGTCCGCCGCCGTGCTCGTCGACCGGGAACGGGCGCGTGGCGTGCGCATCGCGAACGGTGGGGTGGTGGCGGCCAAGAACGTCGTCGTGGCGGCCGGCGCCTGGTCCGGTCACATCGGGGGCGTGCCGCCGTGGGCCAGCGTCGAGGTGCGGCCGGTGAAGGGTCAAACGTTGCGACTGCGGCTCGGTGGCCGCCCCCGGCTGCAGCGGGTGCTGCGCGCGACGGTCAAGGGCTCGCCGGTGTACGTCGTCCCCAGACCGGACGGCGAGTACGTCGTCGGCGCGAGCACCGAGGAGTCCGGCTTCGACCAGCAGCCGCGGGCGGGGGCGGTGTACGAACTGCTGCGCGACGCGCAGTCGGTGTTGCCCGAGCTGAGCGAAGCCGTGCTCGCGGAGGTCAGCACCGGCCTGCGTCCCGGGTCGCCCGACAATGCACCGATCATCGGGGCAGCAGGCATCGACGGGCTCGTGCACGCGAGCGGCCACTATCGCAATGGCATCCTCCTGACGCCGGTCACCGCGGACGGCGTCGCCGACCTGCTCGTCGACGGCACGCTGCCACCCGTGCTGGCCCCGTTCTCGCCCGAGCGATTCGCGAAGGCGGCCGCATGCGAATCGAGCTGAACGGCACCGCGCACGAGCTGGCCGAGACCACGACGGTCGGCGCGCTCATCGTGAGCACGGCCGGCGCGGCTCGCGGCACTGCGGCAGTCGTCGACGGCGAGGTCGTACCGCGCAGCGAATGGGCGACCCTGCTGCTGCACGACGGGCAGATCGTCGAGCTCATCACCGCGGTCCAGGGAGGCTGACATTGGACGACGACTTCGTGATCGCCGGCGTCGCACTCGCATCAAGGCTCATCCTCGGCACCGGCGGCGCGCCCAGCCTGCAGGTAGTCGAGGAGACGCTCACCGCATCCGGTGCGGCGATGTGCACGGTGGCGATGCGTCGCCTCGATCCGAGCGCCGGCGGGTCGGTGCTCGACGTCCTGGACCGTCACGGCGTGCGGGTGCTGCCGAACACCGCCGGCTGCCGAACAGCGCGCGAGGCGGTGCGCACCGCACAGGTCGCGCGCGAGGCGCTCGAGACCGATTGGGTCAAGCTCGAGGTCGTGGCTGACGAACGCACCCTGCTGCCCGATCCGATCGAGCTACTCGACGCGGCGCAAACCCTTGTGGCGCAAGGTTTTGCGGTGCTGCCCTACACGAACGACGACCCGGTGCTGGCGCGCCGACTGCAGCAAGCCGGCTGCGTCGCGGTGATGCCGCTCGGCTCGCCGATCGGCACCGGTCTCGGTATCGGCAACCCCCACAACCTCGAGATGATCGTCAGCGAGGCAAACGTGCCGGTGATACTGGACGCCGGCATCGGCACTGCGTCCGACGCTGCTTTGGCGATGGAGCTCGGCTGCGACGCGGTGCTGCTGGCCTCGGCGGTCACCCGTGCGCAGGACCCGGCCGCGATGGCCGAGGCGATGGCCGCAGCCGTCCACGCCGGTCGGCTCGCCCGCCGCGCCGGTCGGATACCGCAGCGTTTCCACGCACGCGCATCGTCACCCACGCACGGTATGGCCGTGCTCTGACCTCCACCGCGGGAGCTCCGAAGGACGTGGGGCTGAGAGGGCGCGAGCCACGCGCCGACCGCCTGACCCGCCGGGTAATGCCGGCGTAGGGAGACCGAAGATGACCGCAACGATCGAGGATGTCGAGGCGCCGCTCACGCTCGACGAGCCGGCGCCCCGGGCGCTGCGCCTCGTCGACCAGCTCGGCATGTGGGGCAATCTGGGGGTGAGCCTGCTCGGCTTCACCGGGGCGATCTACCTGCTGTACCCGATCGACGGCGGGCCCGCGCTGTCGCTGGCCGCGGCGTTCACGGCGCTGCTGCTGGGCACGCTGCTCGGCACGGCGGCCGTGGCCATCGCCGGGATACCGGGCACCGAAACCGGTCAGCCGGCGATGGTGCTGCTGCGCGGCCTGTTCGGGGCCAGACTGTCCAGGCTGCCGACCGTGCTCAACATCGTCCAGCTGCTCGGCTGGACGACCTTCGAACTGGTGACGATCAGTACCGCGATGCATCAGATCACCGACGGCGTGCCGCGGTGGGTGTATGTGATCGCGGGCGGAGTGCTGACCACCGCCCTGGCGCTGCGGCCGCTGGGCTGGATCCGCATCCTGCGGCGCTATGTGACGATCGCCGTGGTGATCGCGCTCGGCTATCTCGGCATCCAGTTGCTGCGCAATCCACTGCCGAGCTTCGGCAGCGGCACATGGACGGGATTCTGGATCGCCGTCGACACAGTGATCGCGGTATCCGTGTCGTGGGTGCCGGTTGTCGCGGATTACACCCGCTTCTCCAAATCGGTGCGCGACGGCGTCATCGGCACCTTTGTGGGCTATTCGATCACGCAAGTCGTCTGCTACACCATCGGGCTCATCGCGCTCGTGACGGTTGCGAAGGGTGATCCGAATCAGATCTTCGGCTCGTTCATGGCGATTCCGGTCGGCACGCTGGCCTTCGCGGTGCTCGCGACCCGCGAGCTCGATCAGTCCTTTGTCGACACGTTCTCCACTGCGGTGTCGGTACAGAATCTTCGGCCGCGCTGGGATCGCCGGATCCTCGTCGTCGTGGTCGGCACGGTCGCCACCGTCTGCGCGCTGCTGCTCGACATCTACAAGTACGAGAACTTCCTGTTTCTCATCGGCTCGGTGTTCGTCCCGCTGCTCGGTGTGCTGGTCGTGGACTACTTCGTGATCTCTCGCCGGTCGTGGGATCTGTCGGAGTCCGCACCTGCTCGCGCGGTGATGCTGCTGCCGTGGTTCGTCGGCTTCTGCGCGTACCAGCTGGTGAATCCCGGCTACCTCGCGTGGTGGTCGCGGCAGTGGGCGCACGTCGCGAACTGGCTGCATTTCACCCCTGCGTCCTGGATGAGCGCCTCGTTGATCTCGTTCGCGGTCGCGGCGCTGGCCACCGTACCGGTCGCAATGATGAATCGACGAAAGGCCGTCGCGCGTTGATGTGCGCTACGTCTCCGCTGCGGATATCCGCACCGGCCGCGGGCGAAGTCGCTGCCGGCCGAGGTGCGCCTCGTCGGGTGCAGCGCAAGATTCACAGCCCGGACGGCGAGCGGGAGCGGGCCTAGCCGGAGCGCTTGTGGTAGTTCAGGTCACTGCCGGCAAGGCCGAGCTGCAGACCGCCGTCGTCCACGGTCAGCGAGGTGATCCGCAGCTGGAAAGGGACACCCTGCAGCGGCACGGTCAGGTCGAACACCGCGTCGATCGCTTCGGTGACGCTCTCACCGACCGAGCCGAGACCGTTGATCACGGCCGAGTCGAACGACAGGGTCTCACCGACCAGTTGTGGCGCCGCGCTGATCTCGGCGGTGACGGTGTGACCGCCGATCGAGACTGCCTTGCTGGCCTGCACCCGCCCACTCCCGGCGTAGCTGATATCTGCGCCGAGCCGGTCGCTCATCTCGGCATAGCTGACCGAGGCTGTCGCCACCGCGCTGTCGGCGTGCACCGAGGACAGGTCGCTCGGCACTGTCACGTGGTGCAGCACCACCTGCAGGTTGCTGAGGTCGAGCAGGTCGGCGTTGGTGTTGATCGGTACGTCGGTCGCCGTCACGGTGATCTCGTCGAACTCGCCGGCGGCAAGCTGGGTCAGGAACGGAAAGCCGCTGACCTCGACGTCCGGCTCAGAGGGCAGGTTCTGCGACGACTGCAGCGTGCTTGCCGCGACGCGCTCCGCGACGTACTCCCCCACCCGGTCGGCGACCACCAGCACCACGACGAGGACGAGGACGACGACGAGCAGGATCCGCGGCGCCCTGCTCCCCCTTGCCATGTCCCGATCGTCACACGCCCATGCTGTGGAGTCGGAACTCGACCTGATCGGCTAGCGGCCGGCGGTCACGGCGGGTAGGGCGAAGTGCTTGCGGATCACTGATTGAACCTCCTGCACCGGGGCGGTTGCGTCGATCGTCGCGACGAACTCCTTGCGCTGGAAGATCTCGATGAGCGGCTTGGTCTGCGCGTGGTACTCGGCAAGGCGGACGGCGAGGGCCTCCGGATTGTCGTCGTCACGCATCGCCAGCCGCCCGCCGCATACGTCGCAGACGTCGGCGACCTTGGGGCGCAGTGCGATGAGGTTGTAGTCGAGACCACACTGCGAGCACAGGCGTCGGGCGAGGACGCGGCGGTGCACTTCCGTGTCGGGAAGGTCCAGGTTGATGACCCCGTCGATGTCGTAGCCCTCGAGGAAGAATTCCGCCTGCCGGGCGCTGCGCGGGAATCCGTCGATGATGAAGCCGTAGTTCCAGTCGTGGTCGGCGAGCCGCTGACGGACGACCGCCTCCACGGTTTCGTCCCCGACCAGCCGGCCGCTGGCGACTACCCGGCGGACCTGGGCACCCAGCTTGGTGTGGTGCTGGACGTTCCAGCGCAGGATGTCGCCGACGCTGATGTGCTCGAGATTGAGGTCTTCGGCCATCAGCTTGGCTTGGGTGCCCTTTCCACTGCCCTGCACACCCATGATGACGAATTTGCGCATGACAGCCCCTGATCGATGGGAAGCGTTACCTGACGTGGGCACCGATGCTCCCACGTGGTGTTCACCGAGTCACGGCGTCCTACCCGCGAGGGGCAGGTCGAGCGCGCGGGCGAGTGGGACGCCGGGGCGATAGGCCAGGTGCAGATGACTCGGCGCGTCCAACGCGGCCAGGTCGGCCGGGCCACCGACCGCGATCCGGCCGATGTCGCCGCGGCGCAGCGACCGGGCCGCACCGGCGGTCGCCGCCCACAGCGCCTCGCCGGGGGTCATGCCGAGCTCGCGCACCGCGAGCGCGATGACGAACGGCATCGATGAGGTGTAGCTCGTGCCGGGGTTGCAGTCGGTGGCGAGCGCGACGGTGACCCCAGCGGCCAGCAGGCGGCGGGCGTCGGGGTACGGCTCGCGGGTGCAGAACTCCACGCCCGGCAGCAAGGTGGCCACCGCGTCGCCCGCGGCCAGCGCGTCGATGTCCGCGTCGGTGAGGTAGGTGCAGTGGTCGACGCTTGCCGCACCGACTTCGACGGCCAGGCCGACGCCCGGGCCAGGGGCGAGCTGGTTGCCGTGCACCCGCAGTCCAAGCCCCTTCGCCCGGCCGGCCAGCAGGATTGTGCGTGCCTCGTCTGCGTCGAAGGCGTGTGCGCTGGCCGGCTCGCAGAACACGTCGATCCAGCGCGCATACGGAGCACAGGCATCGAGCATGTCGCCGGTCACGAGCCGGATGTACTCGTCCCGGTCGGCGTCTGGGGGCACGACGTGCGCGCCGAGAAAGGTCGTCTCATCGGTCACGCCGGAGGCGATCTGCAGCGCGCGCCGCTCGTCGTCGACGCTGAGCCCGTACCCGCTCTTCACCTCGACGGTCGTGGTCCCCTGCCGGCGCAGCTCCGCGATGCGCCCGGCCAACAGCCGGCTCAACTCGCCGTCGTCGGCAGCGCGGGTGGCCCGGACGGTGGCCGCGATTCCGCCGCCGTCGTAGCGGGCGCCGGCGAGCCGGGCAGCGAATTCGGCGGCCCGGTCACCGGCGAACACCAGATGCGTGTGACTGTCGACGAAGCCCGGGATGACGGCGCGGCCACCGAGGTCGATCTGCGCGTCGCAGGCCGGGGCGTGTGCGGCCCTGCCGAGCCAGGTGACCGTCTGCCCCGCGACGACGAGCGCGGCGTCCCGCACGATCCCGAGTGGCGTGCCGTCGACACCTGGATCGTTGGTGACGAGCTCGGCGACGCCGGTCACGAGCACGCTCATCGCGTACGCTCCCACGCGGCGCCGATCGCGTCACGCAATTGCGCGCCGATGTCGCCGAGAAGATGATGGCCGTCGCGCACGACGAAGCGACCGTCGACGGCGACGGTGTCGACGTCGGGGGTGGCTGCGGCGAACACCACCTGTGCCGGATCACAGCCCGCCGTGCGTACGGAATCCAGCCGCACGGCCACGACATCGGCGCGCGCGCCCACCTCGAGCCGGCCGGCATCGGGCCACCCGATGCTGGCGTGGCGACTGAGCGCGCGGAGCAGCTCGTCGGGGGTGAACCGGCCGCGGTGCAGCGTCGCGAGCCGCTCGTGCAGTTCGAGCGAGCGGGCGTCGTCGAACAGGTCGATGGTCGCGTGCTGGTCGGTGCCCAGCGAGATCGGTGAGCCGGCGTCCGCGAGTGCCCGGCCCGGGCCGATGCCGTCGGCCAGATCGCGTTCGGTGCTCGGGCACAGGCAGGCCGTCGTGCGTGTGCTGCCGAGGGCCTGGATGTCGGCGTCGGTGAGGTGGGTGGCATGCACGGCGCTCGTGGTGGTGCCGAGCACGCCGGCGCCCGCCAACAATGCGGTGGGCGTCAGGCCGTAGTGCGCGATGCAGGCGTCGTTCTCGGCGGGCTGTTCGGACAGGTGCACGTGCAGCGGTCGGGCTTGGGCGGCCACGCGCACGATCGGCAGCGCGTCCTTCGGGACCGCCCGTACCGAGTGGATCGCGGCGCCGATCCGTACCCCGTCGGAGGGTTCCAGCTGCGCAGCCCGCGCGGCCCACGCGTCGACGTCCGCATCGGCGAAACGGCGTTGCACGTCGTCTAGCGGCCGGTGCCCGTCGGCCCGCAGCCCGCCGGCCAGGTAGCAGGTGTCGAGCAGGGTCAGCCGGATGCCTGCTTGGCTCGCGGCGTCACGCAGCGCGTGCGCCATGACGTTCGCCTCGACGTACGGCCGCCCACCGGGCCCGTGATGCAGGTAGTGGAACTCCCCCACCGTGGTCACGCCGGCGAGCGCCATCTCTGCGTACGTGGCACGCGCGAGGGCGAGATAGGTGTCGGGGTCGAGGTGCCCGGCGAGTTCGTACATTCGTTCGCGCCAAGTCCAGAACGTGCCACCCCGGTCGTGCGTGCGCCCACGCAGTGCGCGGTGGAACGCGTGACTGTGGCAGTTCGCGAAGCCGGGCAGGGCCATGCCCGCGAGCACGATCGCGCCGGTCGGTCGGGCGTTCGGGCGCACTGCCGTGAACCGGCCGTCCGCGATGTCGAAGCGCACGTCGCGGGCCAACCCGGACGGCAGCATCGCCAGCTCGGCGAACCAGGACGTCACCGGCGCACCCCGCTCATCCGGTTCGGGTGCGTCATTCGGTCACCCGGCCAGATCCTCGACGACGCAGGTCAGCGCGTCGACGCCGGCCAGGCAGTCGGCCCGCTCGGCGAATTCCGCGGGCGAGTGCGAGACGCCGGTGGGATTGCGGACGAACAGCATCGCGGCCGGGACGCCGGCGTGGGCCAGGATGCCTGCGTCGTGCCCGGCTCCGGTGTCGAGCAGCGGCGCACCGCCGAGCAGCGCGGATATCCGTCCCGACAGCTCGACCGGAAAGCTGGTCGCCTCGCTCCAGGATTCCTCGACGACGCTGCCGCCGTGCGTCGCGACGATCTCCTCGATGTCCGCGACGACGGCGCGGACCTGCGCCGCTTCCGGGGCGCGGGCGTCGAGCCATGCGGTGACCCGCGACGCGATGGCGTTGACACCGTTGGGCTGGACCCGAACCTTTCCGCAGGTGGCGAGCGCGCCGTGGCGACGCGCGGAATCGCGCGCGGCCAACACGACGAGGGCATAGCCCACGACCGCATCGCGGCGATCGGCGAGCAGGGTCGTGCCGGCGTGATTGGCCTGTCCGAGCAGGTCGATTCGCCAGCGGCCGTGCGGACGGATCGCGCTGGCCACGCCCACGGCGTGTCCGTCGTCGACCAGCCAACGACCCTGCTCGACGTGCAACTCGACGAACACGCCGATCCGGCGGATCGCCTCGGGATCCGCACCCAGCCGGACCGGGTCCTGGCCGGCGGCGGTCATCGCATAGGCCAGCGACGTGCCGTCGGCGTCGGTCAACGCGCGCGCCCGGTCCGGATCCAACGCGCCGGTGATCAAACGTGATCCCGCGCAGGCCACCCCGAACCGGGCGCCCTCCTCGTCGCCGAAGTTGACGACACCGATCGGCGTGCTGGCCGCGAATCCCCGCTCTCGCAGGGCATCGAGCGCAGCAAACGCCGAGACCACCCCCAGCGGCCCGTCGAACGCCCCGCCGTCCGGAACCGAGTCGAGGTGCGAGCCGAGCACGAGTCCCGGTGTCGAATCCGGGTCACCCTGCCACGCCCACTGGTTGCCGGCGCGATCCTCGACCACGTGCAGCCCGCGCGCGTGCGCCTCGCCGATGAACCACTCGCGCAGCGCGCCATCCTCGGCCGTCCACGCGAAGCGGCGATAACCACCGGTGCCGGCGTGCCGGCCGATCGGCTCGATCGCCGACCACAGCGAGTCGAAGCTCATTCGGCCATCGGGATGCGTACGCCGCGCTCGGCAGCCACCTCGTCCGCGCGCTCGTACCCCGCGTCGACGTGCCGGATCACGCCCATTCCCGGATCGTTGGTCAGCACGCGGGCGATCTTGCGCCCGGCGAGCTCGGTGCCGTCGGCGACGCATACCTGGCCGGCATGGATCGAGCGGCCGATGCCGACACCACCGCCGTGGTGGATCGACACCCACGACGCACCGCTCGCGACGTTGACCATCGCATTGAGCAGCGGCCAGTCGGCGATCGCATCCGAGCCGTCGGCCATCGCCTCCGTTTCCCGGTAGGGCGAGGCGACCGAGCCGCAGTCCAGGTGGTCGCGCCCGATGACGATCGGTGCGCGTATCTCGCCGCTCGCGACCAGGTCGTTGAACGCGACGCCGGCACGATCGCGCTCACCGTAGCCGAGCCAGCAGATGCGCGCCGGCAGGCCCTGGAAGTGGACCTTCTCCTGTGCCATCCGGATCCAGCGGGCGAGGGAATCGTTGTCCGGGAACAGGTCGAGCACAGCCTTATCGGTACGGGCGATGTCGCGCGGGTCGCCGGACAGCGCGGCCCACCGGAAGGGGCCCTTTCCTTCGCAGAACAGCGGACGGATGTAGGCGGGGACGAAGCCGGGGAAGTCGAACGCGCGGGCGTAGCCGGCGGTCTTGGCCTCGCCGCGGATCGAATTGCCGTAGTCGAATACCTCCGCGCCCGCATCCTGAAAGCCGACCATGGCCTCGACGTGGCGCGCCATCGATGCCTGGGCGCGGCCGGTGAACTCCTCCGGTTTGCGCGCGGCGTAGTCGTGCCACTCCTCGAACTCGACACCGATGGGCAGGTAGGACAACGGATCGTGCGCCGAGGTCTGGTCGGTGACAATGTCGATCGGCGCGTCGTTGGCCAGCAGTTGCGCGACGACTGAGGCGGCGTTTCCGAGCAGCCCGATGGACAGCGGGGTCCGCGCGTCGCGGGCCTGCTCGGCCAGCCGAAGCGCCTCGTCGGCGGACGACGCCTGCACGTCGAGGTAACGGTGCTCGATACGGCGCTCGATCCGGGATTGGTCGCACTCGACACAGATGGCGACCCCGCCGTTCATGGTGACGGCCAACGGCTGGGCCCCGCCCATGCCGCCGAGCCCGGCGGTGAGGGTGATGGTGCCGGCCAGAGTGCCGCCGAAGCGCTTCTGCGCGACGGCGGCGAACGTCTCGTACGTGCCCTGCAGAATCCCCTGGGTGCCGATGTAGATCCACGAGCCGGCCGTCATCTGGCCGTACATCGTCAGCCCAAGGTGCTCGAGCCGGCGGAATTCCTCCCACGTCGCCCAGTCGCCGACGAGGTTCGAGTTCGCGATCAACACCCGCGGCGCCCACTCGTGCGTGCGCATGACGCCGACCGGCTTGCCCGACTGCACGAGCAGCGTCTCGTCGTCGGCGAGCGTGCACAGCGAGCGGACGATCGCGTCGTAGCTGGCCCAGTTGCGCGCCGCCCGACCGGTGCCGCCGTACACGACGAGGTCGTCCGGACGTTCGGCCACCTCGGCATCGAGGTTGTTCATCAACATCCGCAACGGCGCCTCGGTTTGCCAGGACCGGGCCGTCAGTGTCGTGCCGTGCGGTGAGGCTACCGGCCGCGCACCCTCCATGGCCGTCCCTTCCTCGGTCGGTGTGTCTGCCTATTCCACACCCACCGGCGTCCGCCCACGCAAGAACCGCGGCAAAGTTGACATGTGGAAGCTCAGCGCCCGACTCCGGCCGCGTCCATGCCGCGCAGTTCCCGCTTCAGCTCGCCGATCTCGTCCCGCAGCCGGGCCGCCACCTCGAACTGCAACTCCCGGGCGGCGTACAGCATCTGGTCGTTGAGCTGCTGGATGAGGTCGGCCAGCTGGGCGCGCGGCATCTCCGCGATGTCCAGGCCCCCCGCCGCGTGCGCGCCCACGCCGACCACTCCCCCGGACACGCCGCGGCCACCTCGCCCGGGAACCGCGGACTTGCCGCGCGACTGCGAACGGCCCGAGCCACCGACCGGGGTGGAGCCCAGGAGCTTGTCGGTGTCGGCCGCCTCGCGGGCGAGCAGGTCGGTGATGTCGGCGATGCGCTTGCGCAACGGTTGCGGGTCGATGCCGTTCTCGACGTTGTAGGCGATCTGCTTGTCGCGGCGGCGGTTCGTCTCATCGATCGCCTTGCGCATCGACGCGGTGATCGTGTCGGCGTACATGTGCACCTGACCGGACACGTTACGCGCCGCGCGGCCGATCGTCTGGATCAGCGACGTGCCCGAGCGCAGGAAGCCTTCCTTGTCCGCGTCGAGGATCGCCACGAGGGACACCTCCGGCAGGTCGAGCCCCTCGCGCAGCAGGTTGATGCCGACCAGGACGTCGAACTCGCCGAGGCGCAACTCGCGCAGCAACTCGACCCTGCGCAACGTGTCGACCTCGGAGTGCAGGTAGCGCACCCGGATGCCCTGCTCCAGCAGGTAATCGGTGAGATCCTCGGACATCTTCTTGGTCAACGTGGTGACCAGCACCCGCTCGTTGCGCCCGGCGCGTTCGCGGATCTCGTGCATTAGGTCGTCGATCTGGCCCTTCGTCGGCTTGACCACAATCTCCGGGTCGATGAGACCGGTCGGGCGGATCACCTGTTCGACGAACTCGCCTCTCGTGCGGCCCAGCTCGTAGCTGCTCGGTGTGGCAGACAGGTAGACCGTCTGCCCGATGCGATCGACGAACTCCTCGAACTTCAGCGGCCGGTTGTCCATGGCGGAGGGCAGCCGGAACCCATGGTCGACCAGCATCCGCTTGCGCGACATGTCGCCCTCGTACATCCCGCCGGTCTGCGGCACGGTCACGTGTGACTCGTCGATGACCAGCAGGAAGTCGGCCGGGAAGTAGTCGAGCAGACAGTTCGGCGCACTGCCTGGCAGGCGTCCGTCGATGTGCATCGAGTAGTTCTCGATGCCCGAGCAGAAGCCGACCTGCCGCATCATCTCGACGTCGTACGACGTACGCATGCGCAGCCGCTGCGCCTCGAGCAGCTTGCGCTGGCCCTCCAGCTCCGTCAGGCGGTGCGAGAGTTCCTTCTCGATGCCGTTGATGGCCCGCTCCATCCGCTCCGGACCGGCGGCGTAGTGGGTGGCGGGGAAGACGAACACCTCGTCGACCTCGCGCACGACCTCCCCGGTGAGTGGGTGCAGGTAGTAGAGCCGCTCGATCTCGTCACCGAACATCTCGGCACGGATCGCGAGCTCCTCGTACACGGGGAAGATCTCGACGGTGTCGCCCCGCGCGCGGAACGTGCCGCGGGTGAACGACAGGTCGTTGCGGGTGTACTGCACGTCGACGAGGCGGCGCAGGATGCGATCGCGCTCGATCTGGTCGCCGACGCGCAGCCGCAGGGACCGGTCGACGTACTCCTGCGGGGTGCCCAGGCCGTAGATGCACGAGACGGTTGCGACCACCACGACGTCGCGCCGGGTCAGCAGCGACATCGTCGCTGAGTGCCGCAGCCGCTCCACCTCGTCGTTGACCGACGAGTCCTTCTCGATGTAAGTGTCGGTCTGCGGGACGTATGCCTCGGGTTGGTAGTAGTCGTAGTAGCTCACGAAATACTCGACAGCGTTGTTCGGCAGCATCTCGCGCAACTCGTTGGCCAGCTGCGCCGCAAGCGTCTTGTTCGGTGCCATGACCAGCGTGGGGCGCTGCAGCCGCTCGATCAGCCACGCGGTCGTCGCCGACTTGCCGGTGCCCGTCGCGCCGAGGAGCACGACATCCTTCTCGCCGCCCCGCAACCGCCGTTCCAGCTCTTCGATCGCCGCCGGCTGGTCGCCGGACGGCTCGAAGTCGGAAACGACCTCGAACTTGCCCGTCGACGGGGTGATGTCGGTGCGTACGCGCATGGCACCACGGTACGAGCGACGTCCGACAAGACCTCCCGGGTGGCAGACTCGCTGGAGATGACGAACATCGAATTTGTCGAACCGGAGCAGTTCGGTACCCGCCCGGCCGCCGCCGGGCAGGCCGACACCGCCACCGGACATCGGCAGCGCGCGACGCCGTCGGCACGTGCCCGGGGCAGCGCGTGGTTGACCGCACTGCTCTGGGTGCTGGCCGCCGGCTTGTGCGTCGCAGCGCCGTTCGGACGCATCTACACCATCACCTACGGTGGGCGGTTCGATCCGCTGAACGCCACCGCGGACGGATGGGGCCGGCCGTACGGGGCCAGCACTCCCGCGACCGACCACGACACCCGCTACGGCATCGTGCTCTGGGTGATCGCCGCCCTGTTCCTCGTCGTCGCGGCCCTGGTGCTGCTCGCCGCGTACCGACTGCCGGCAGCGGCTCGCCGGCCGACGGCCGCCGAAGGCCTGGGCCTGATCGCGAGCGGAGTCCTGGTCGGTGTCCTCGCTTCGGCAGCCCTGCACATGCAGGCTGTCTACGACTCGCTGCAGGGGCAGCTCGACATCGAGCGGAAGGACCCGTCGGCGCGATCCATCCGCATCGACGACCCTGAGCTGCACCCCGGTCCGATGCTGTGGCTCGGGCTGGCCGCGCTGCTGTGCGCCGCGGCTGCGCTGGCGCTGCGCCACGTACCGTCGGTGCGCCGTCGCGGCGACCCGGCGCCCGCGCCGGCCACGGCCTCGCTCACCCCGGATGACGAGATGCTCGGCGCCCCCGGCGGTGACCGCCGCCACGGCCAGTGACGCCTGCCTGCGCACGCGACACGCCCACGCGAGACAATCGGGTGACGTGGCTCGCCGGCCCGCGATCTGGGTTGGACGAACCGCGGCTCTGGTTCCGGACAAGGTGGTAGCCGACGACCGCACCACACGACCAGGAGCACATGTGGAGATCTGGCCCGGAAACGCGTACCCCTTGGGCGCGACCTACGACGGCTCCGGAACCAACTTCGCCCTGTTCAGCGAGGTCGCGGAGAAGGTCGAGGTGTGTCTGTTCCGGCCCGACGGCGAGGAGACGCGGGTCGAGCTGCACGAGGTCGACGGCTATGTCTGGCACGGGTTCTTGCCAGGCATCGAACCTGGACAGCGCTATGGCTACCGCGTGCACGGGCCGAACAACCCTGAACAGGGGCTGCGGTGCAATCCGGCCAAGTTGCTTCTCGATCCCTACGCGAAGGCCATCGACGGCACGATCGAGTGGGACGAATCACTGTTCGGCTATCACTTCGGTGATCCGGGCAGGCGCAACGACGACGACTCGGCACTGAATCTGCCCAAGTGTGTCGTGATCAATCCGTTCTTCGATTGGGGCGTCGATCGGCCGCCGAGGCGTGCCTATGCCCACTCGGTGATCTACGAGGCGCATGTCAAGGGCATGACGCAGACGCATCCGGGTCTGCCGGACAACCTGCGCGGCACGTACGCCGGCATGGCCCACCCGGTGATCATCGAGCATCTCACCGGGCTGGGTGTGACGGCTGTCGAGTTGATGCCGGTCCATCATTTCGTCAACGACTCGTTCCTCGTCGACAAGGGCCTGAACAACTATTGGGGCTACAACACGATCGCGTTCTTCGCGCCCGATCACAAGTACTCGTCGAGCACCTCCCCCGGTGGCCAGGTCCAGGAATTCAAGGCGATGGTCCGCGCGCTGCACGAGGCCGGCATCGAGGTCATCCTCGACGTGGTCTACAACCACACCGCCGAAGGCAACCACATGGGCCCGACGCTGTGCTTCCGCGGCATCGACAACCAGGCCTACTACCGGCTCACCTCCGACGCGCGGCAGTACTACGTGGACTACACCGGCACCGGCAACACCCTCAACGTCCGGCATCCGCACTCGCTGCAGCTGATCATGGATTCGTTGCGGTACTGGGTGCTCGAGATGCATGTGGACGGGTTCCGATTCGACCTCGCGTCCACGCTGGCCCGCGAGTTCTACGACGTCGACCGCCTCTCGTCGTTCTTCGACCTCGTGCAGCAGGACCCGGTCGTGAGCCAGGTCAAGCTCATCGCCGAGCCGTGGGACGTGGGGCCCGGCGGTTACCAGGTCGGCAACTTCCCGCCGCAGTGGACGGAATGGAACGGCAAGTACCGCGACACCGTCCGGGACTTCTGGCGCGGCGAGCCCCGCACCGTCGGCGAGTTCGCCGCCCGCCTCACCGGGTCGGCCGACCTGTACGAGACGTCCGGCCGGCGCCCGGTCGCGAGCATCAACTTCGTCACCGCGCACGACGGATTCACCCTGCGTGATCTGGTGTCGTACAACGAGAAGCACAACGAGGCGAACCACGACGACAACACCGACGGCGAGAGCCACAACCGCTCGTGGAACTGCGGCGTCGAAGGACCGACCAACGATCCCGAGATCCTCGCGCTGCGGGCGCGCCAGCAGCGCAACCTTCTCGCGACGCTGTTCCTGAGCCAGGGCGTGCCGATGATGTGCCACGGCGACGAGCTCGGCCGTACCCAGAACGGCAACAACAACGGTTACTGCCAGGACAACGAGCGGACGTGGATCGACTGGGCCAACCCCGACACCGCGCTGCTCGCGTTCGCCCGGAAGGTCTCCGGGCTGCGCAGCGCACACCCGGTGTTCCGCCGCCGCCGCTTCTTCGACGGCCGCCCGTCGCGTCGCAGCGGCGGCGTGGCCGACATCGCCTGGTTCCAGCCGGATAGCACGGAGATGACCGAGGACGACTGGGACAGCGGGTTCGGCGCCATCTCGGTGTACCTGAACGGCCAGGGCATCCGGGACCGCGACGGCCGGGGTCAGCGGGTATCCGACGACTCGTTCCTGCTCTGCTTCAGCGCGCACTGGGAGCCGATCGAGTTCACCGTGCCCGGCGAGGAGTACGGCGCAACGTGGGACGTCGTGGTGGACACCGCTGATCCGGACGCCGACGTACGCACGTTGGAAGCCAAGTCGACGGTGTCCGTGCCGCCGCGTTCACTGCTCGTGTTGCAGCGGACGGCGTAACCGCACATGCCGGCGCCCACGTCGACGTACCGGCTGCAGGTGCAACCGGCGTTCGACCTCTACGCTGCCGCCGCCACCTGCCGTTACCTGTCCGCTCTCGGCGCCGGCGCTGCGTACCTGTCCCCGCTGCTGCCCTCGACGGCCGGCTCGCAGCACGGGTACGACGTCGTCGGCTTCGGCACCGTGGACCCGCAGCGCGGCGGCGTCGACGGGTGGCACCGGCTGCTCGCCGCGACCCGTGCTCGCGGCCTCGGCGTCGTCGTCGACATCGTCCCCAACCACACCGGAGTTGCGGACGCCACTCAGAATCCGGCCTGGTGGGACGTGTTGAAGCTCGGCCGAGGTTCGATCTTCGCGCGCTGGTTCGACATCGACTGGGCCGCGAGCCGACGAGTGCGGCTGCCGGTGCTGGGCGACGACTTCCGCGACACCGACCTCGAGGTCGTCGACGGCGAGCTGCGCTACTTCGAGCATCGCTTCCCGCTGGCCCCCGGCAGTGCGCCGGGCAGGTGGACCACCGGCGCGGAGGTGCACGCGCACCAGCACTACGAGCTGGTCGGCTTCCGCCGCGCGGACACCGAACAGAACTACCGCCGATTCTTCGCTGTCACCGCACTCGCCGGCCTGCGCGTCGAGGACAAGGCTGTCTTCGACAGCACACACGAGCAGATCGCCCGTTGGGTGCGAGCCGATCACGTCACCGGGCTCCGTATCGATCACCCCGACGGTCTCGTCGATCCGCTGGAATACCTGACCCGGCTGCGCGAGCTTGCCGGCGACGACTCGTGGGTGCTGGTGGAGAAGATCCTCGAACCCGGCGAGCAGCTGCCGACGAATTGGCCGGTCGACGGGACGACCGGCTACGACGCGCTCGCGGAGGTATGCGGCGTGTTCGTGGACCCGTCCGCCGAGGGTGCGTTCACCGAGCTGTACCGCGCATTGACCGGTGACGAGCGCAGTAGCGCCGAGCACATCCGGGCAGGCAAGCGGCAGGTCGTGCAGACGATCCTGCAGGCGGAGGTGTCGCGGCTGGCCCGGCTGACCGTCGACGTGCCCAAGGCACGGGAGGCGTTGACCGAGCTCGTCGTCGCATTCCCCGTGTATCGCTCCTACCTGCCCCACGGCGGCGGTGATCTGGCGGAGGCGGTGGAGACGGCCGAGACGGCGCGGCCCGACCTCGTCGACGCCATCGGGATGCTCGAGGGGCGTCTGCGCGATCCCGCCGACGAGCTGTGCAGCCGCTTCCAACAAGTCACCGGCGCGGTGATGGCGAAGGGCGTGGAGGACACCGCGTTCTATCGCTACTCGCGCTTCGTCGCGCTCAACGAGGTAGGCGGCGACCCGGCCACCTTCGGCCTGGGCCTCGATCGGTTCCACCGGGGGCAAGAACATCGTCAGCACGCTGCCCCACGCGCGATGACCACCCTCTCGACGCACGACACGAAGCGGAGCGAGGACGTCCGTGCCCGCCTTGCGGTGCTCAGCGAACTGCCCGGCGAGTGGGCCGATCTCGTCCGCGCGCTGATGAGTGCGACGTCGATACCGGACGCGTCCTTCGCCTACTTGATCTGGCAGACCTTCGCCGGTACCGGACTGATCGAACGCAGCCGGATGCATGCGTACGCGGACAAAGCCATGCGGGAGGCGGCCGTGTCCACGACCTGGACCGATCCCGATGCGGCCTTCGAGGCAGCCGTACACGCCGCAGTCGACGCTGCATACGACGACCCGCGGGTGCGCGAGCCCCTGGCGGCGTTCGTCGAGCGGATCACCCCGTTCGGCTGGTCGAATTCGCTCGGCCAGAAGATCGTCCAGCTCACCGTTCCGGGCATCCCGGACGTGTACCAGGGGACGGAGATCTGGAACGACTCACTCGTCGACCCCGACAACCGGCGACCGGTCGACTTCGCGCTCCTGCAGTCGATGCTCGACGAGCTCGATCGCGCTGGCACGCCGCCTCCGATCGACGAGACCGGCGCGGCGAAGATGTGGCTGACCTCGCGGGTGCTTCGAGTGCGCCGCGACCGACCCGACCTGTTCACCGCGTACCGCCCCGTCGAGGTGCGCGGACCGGGCGTCGCGCACGCAATAGCCTTCGACCGCGGGGGTGCGATCACCATCGCCACGCGACTGCCGGTCGGGCTCGAGCGGGCCGGCGGGTGGCGCAACACCCGGGTGCGCATCGAGGGCGAGCTGGCCGATGCGTTCACCGGTCGGACACTGAGCGGCGACGTGCTGCTGGCCGGGCTGCTCGACGTCTACCCCGTCGCGTTGCTCGTCCGCGACGAACGTTCGTGATCATGCAACCCGCTCGCGGGGAATCGATCCCGAGCGACCGCGCTCACCCGCTGGTTCGTTGCAGCGCGAGCGCGGCGACGGCGCTCGCGCGGGCGGCGACGGAGGCGCCCGTGGCCACGGTGGGGGCGATGTTCACTGCCACCGTCCGCTGACCCGAGGAGGTGACCAACAGCGGCACCCGGTAATCGGCACCCGAGCCGCCGGTGAGCAGCGTCGCGGGCTGGTTGTCGACCGTCACCGTCGTGGGCGTCGCACCGTGCTCGACGTAGTCGTTGACCGTCGCGCGGACCCGGGCCTCCGCCTGGGCAGCGGTCTTGTACAAGCTGACCGTAATCTCCACCTTCGGAGTTGCCGCCGCGCCAGTACCGGTGACCCCATAGCGGCAGTTGATGTAGACCAGACGACCGGTGTCGGCCTGCGGCAGGCCGAGCACGAACGCGTCCACACCCGGCAGCGAACGCCGCCCGAGGGTCGTGGCAACGAACATGGTGGGCAGCAGCGTGAAACAGGTACCGGGCAGCTTCGTCATCCGCGCTGGTGGTGCCGTCTTCGACGTAGACGCACTCGACGCCGGGGCGCCTGCCGACGATGACACCGACGATGACGCCGATGACGAGCCGTTGGGCGACGCCGTGACGGTCACCGTGCGGGCCGGCCCGTGACCGGACGTGCAGGCCGCCAAGCCCACCAGGCCGGCGAGGCACGCCATCACCAGCGGAAGGCGGCGGATTCGCTCGGCGCTCACCGAATGACCATATACGGGAGCCGACAGCATCTCTGACACCCCGCGGTAGCGGGTGGACGAGCGGCTGACCGAACGGTCAGGCGGGCACGTCGATCACGAGTCGCGACGGCGCGGACAGCGTGAACACCCGCTTGCACGACTGGTGGGCCAGCCCGATCCCCCACGACGTGACGGCCTCGAAGTCGCCGATCCTGCGGGCTTCACGCAGCTGCGGGAACGAGGTTCGGATGTCGGTCGGGCCGTGGTAGCTGCGTCCGCTCGCCGGGAACAGCGCGACCCTGATACCGGCTGTTCCGAGCAACGTGACCTTCTTATTGCTCGGGTCCAGATAGAAGACCGCGCTCGACTTCGGGGTCACGGTGTAGTGCGGAACTCGCGATCCGGCGAATTCCACGACGAAACGGTCGTAGCCGGGATGATGGCCGACGCTGACCCTGGTGATCGGTGCGGCGGAGCCGCTGGTGGACCCCGCCGAGACCGTGCCGCAGGTGAATGGCGGCAGTGCGGCCGCGTCGGCGGCCGGCGTCACGACCCACGCGGTGACGAGCAGGCCTGCGGCAACGGCAAAACGTGACATGCGACGGCCGAGTTCCATCGGCCACCTCCCCGTCGTGGCGGCTGCGTGCGTTCCGGCACGCAGCAGTGCCGGTATGTCGCCAGGATCCGCCTGCTGCGCCGCGACGGCAAGAGCACGTCACGTCTGGTCGTCAGCGAGCCACCAGTCGCCGCAACCCGGCGCGCGCGATCGGCGCGTAGGGCACAACGAGCGGCAGCGGGCCCTCGATCGTCAGCCACGTCGCGGCGCCCTTGTCGACGGCGCGCACCCCGTGCTGCATGCGTATCGTCACCGGGCGACGCTCGACCGTCCACGACCAGCGGCGGGCGTCCTCGTCGACCGCGTCGACGGTGAAGTCGACCGAGGCCCACATCGGACCGGCGAGGGTGCCGGTGACGCCGGGAGCAATTCGTTGCGCACTCGCTTGGATGTCGCTGATCTGCGGTGCCCAGCTGGGCCAGCGCGCGAACAGCGCGTACCGCTCCCACGCCTCATCCGGCTCGGCCGGGCCTTCCGCCTTCAACGTCAGTCGCGCCACGCCGTCGATCGTGGCATGTCCGCGGTTTGTCGGCGTCGGCCGGTCGGGCAGGGTGTGTGCTGTGGCGGCCATTCGCGTGTGGGCACCCAATGTCTCGTCGATCTGCGTGCGGACGGGCGGGGCGGACATCCCACTGCACGACGCAGGCGGCGGATGGTGGAACGGACCCGATCTGGAACCGGGCACCGACTACGCATTCGTGCTCGACGGAGCGGACGCCGCGGTGCCGGACCCGGCGTCGAAATGGCAACCGGACGGTGTGCACGGGCCGAGCCGGATCTACGACCAGGAGAGGTTCGTCTGGCACGATGCGGGGTGGCCCGGCTGTGACCTCACCCGAGCGGTGCTGTACGAACTGCACGTCGGCACCTTCACCGGCCGCGGCACGTTCGACGGCGCGATCGAGCGCCTCGACCACCTGGCCGATCTCGGCATCACACATGTCGAACTGCTGCCGGTCAACGCCGTAAATGGCGTCTGGAACTGGGGATACGACGGCGTCGACTGGTACGCCGTACACGAGCCGCTGGGCGGCCCGGACGGCCTCAAGCGATTCGTCGACGCGGCGCACGGCAAGGGACTCGCTGTCGTCCTGGACGTCGTCTACAACCACCTCGGGCCGTCCGGCAACCACCTGCCCGAGTTCGGGCCGTACCTCAAGAGCGGCCGCACTGTTTGGGGCGATCTCGTCAACGTCGAAGAGCCTGCGGTGCGCCGGTTCATCATCGACAACGCCCTGATGTGGCTGCGTGACTACCACATCGACGCGCTGCGGCTCGACGCCGTGCATGCACTCGACGACTCGTCCGACCCGCATATCCTGGTCGATCTCGCGGCCGCGGTGAACATGTTGAGCACAATCGTCGGGCGGCCGCTCACGCTGATCGCGGAGTCCGATCTCAACGACCCGGTGATGATCACACCCCAGGAGCGCGGCGGCTACGGCCTCGCCGCCCAGTGGGCAGACGACGTGCATCACGCGCTGCACGCGTTGCTCACCGGCGAACAGCAGGGCTACTACTGCGACTTCGGTTCCCTGCAGGTGCTCGCCAAGACCTTCACGACCGCGTTCCTGCACGACGGCACCTTCTCGACCTTCCGCAATGCTGTGCACGGCGCGCCGATCGATCCGGAGCAGCACCAGGGCTGGCAGTTCGTCGCCTGCCTGCAAAATCACGACCAAGTGGGAAATCGGGCAGTCGGCGACCGGCTGCCCGAGCTCACCACCCCGGAACTCCTGCGCGTCGGCGCGGTGCTGCTGCTCACTGCGCCGTTCACGCCCATGCTCTGGATGGGTGAGGAGTGGGCAGCCTCGACCCGCTGGCCGTTCTTCAGCTCGCACCCGGAACCCGAGCTCGCCCGAGCCACCGGCGAAGGGCGCTTGGCAGAGTTCGCCGACCACGGGTGGAACACCGAGCAGATGATCGACCCGCAGGATGGTGCGGCATATCGCGGCGCGGTGCTGAACTGGGCCGAGCGCGACGACGAAGGGCACGCCGACATGCTCGACCTGTACCGCAACCTCATCGCGCTGCGCATCGCCGAGCCGGACCTGCGCGACCCGGATCTGCGCAGCGTCGCGGTCGGCTACGACGAGGCCGCGCAATGGTTCGTCGTGGAGCGCGGTCGGTTCCGGGTTGCCGCCAACCTGTCCGCCGAGGTACGTACGGTGCCGGTCACCGGTGGCGAGATCGTGCTGGCCACCGGCCCCGCGACGCGCGTCGACACGGGCCTGCGTCTCGACCCGCGGACGGCGGCCGTCGTGCGGCTGTGACGCCGACGCAGGTGACTGCGCCCAACGGTCCGCGACAGCAGCCGCCGCCGTCAGAGCTCGCCGACGACGACTCCGACCAACGGCTCCTCGACGCGGGCCACGACTGCCTGCGGCGCCTCGCCGTGCTCGATCTCCCATTGCTGGATGAGGGCGTTGGCGCACACCTGTGCGCCGTCGTAGTCCCCGAACGGGCCGACCACCCGTGGCCGAGTGAGCTGCTGCCCGTCATCGGTCAGGACGACCACGAACACGCGCTACCTCCGGTGACTCGATCTCGCGTACGAACCTAGTCTTAGCGCCGATCGATCGGCGTCGCGCTCATCCATCGATCACGCGAGGTGGGAACGTGTTCGGTGCCGCGCCGAATGCCTTACGGGATGCGGAGATCGCGACCCGGGCCAGCGCCGCGTTGCCCCCGGCGCCGATGGCCGCGCCGATCCCCAAAGGCACGGCCCGGCCGAGCAGCAGCGCGCCCTGCGAAGCGCCCATCCGACGGATCAACAGCTTGCCGAAGTACCCGTTGATCCCGGCCAGTCTGTCCTTGTCGAACGTTGCCGGTCGGGCGAAGACATGCGCCCAGTGCCGCTCGCCGCGCTCCATGCCCCCGACCACCGCCTGCGCCCCTTCCCCGGCGAGGACCGACAGCACGAGTGCGCGCCGCAGCTCCGGATCACTGACCGGCAGGCCGTGGAGTTCGGCGAGCGCCAGCACGAACATCGATGAGGCCGAGACGAAGGCGGTGATCTCCGCCGCGCTCGAGAGCATGACCGTGCCGGTACCGACCGCGGGCAGCGCGGAGATCGCGCCGGACGCGCCGCCGATGCCGATCACCGTCGTCAGGTACTGGCGCTCCAGCCGGGTCACGAGCTGCGCCGGTGTCATCCCGGGGTCCTTGCGGACACGATCGAGGTAGGCGACGACCACCGGTCGCTCGATGGAGATCGCCTTGTCCAGCGCGGCGTCGAGGATCTGCTCGACGCGGCGCGGCACCGGAACGCGCAACCTGTTCGGCTTGGCCATCGCACTCCTTCGCTGCGAACTGTTCTGCTCTGAACCTAGGCTGTGCGGGTGCGCGCCCTGCTGCCCGAGCAGATCGACGAGGTAGACCTGCATGCCTTCTACGCAGCGAACTGGCTCGATCGTGGCGGCCTGCGGGTCAATTTCATCGCCTCCGCGGACGGTGCGGCGCACGCCGACGGCAAGTCGGCGGGACTACAGACTCCGGGCGACAACGCGGTGTTCGCGGCGCTGCGGGACCTCGCCGACGTGGTCCTGGTCGGGGCGGGAACAGCCGTCGTCGAGGGATACCGGGCGATCCGGCTCAGCAAGGGCAGAGCCGCGATACGCGCCGACTACGGGCTGCCGCCCGAACTGCCCACCGCGGTCACGAGCCGCACGCTGCGGATCGACCCGGCGAGCGGGTTGTTCGCGCCGGACCGGTCCGGCGCGCGCACCATCGTGCTCACCTGTGCCGCGGCGCCGGCCGAGCGCCGGATGGCGCTGAGCGAGGTGGCCGACGTCGTGATCTGTGGGAACGACGTCGTTGAACCCGCCGAGGTGCGCGCCGCGCTCACCGAGCGCGGGCACACCCGCGTGCTCTCGGAAGGGGGCCCGACGGCGTTCGCCGAACTGGCCGGCGCCGGCATCGTGGACGAGCTGTGCCTGAGCGTCTCCCCACTGCTGAGCGGACCCGGGCCGAACCGCATCACCGCCGGTGAGCCGTGGCCCGCTGCCCACCCGGTGACCATCGAGGGCCTGCTCGAAGAAGACGGCGCGCTGTTCGTCCGGTACCGCGTCGGAGCGCCTCGATGAGCGGGGTACAGATCCGGGCGGCCGAGGAGGGCGACTGGCCGGCGATCTACCCGATCTTCGCCTCGGTCGTCGCAGCCGGCGAGAGCTACGCATTCCCGGAGGGGCTGACCGCAGACGAGGCACGGCCCTGGTGGATGGAGTCGCCGCCCGGGCGCACGGTGGTCGCGGTGGACGGCGACACCGTGCTGGGGACCGCGAAGATGGGCCCGAATCGACCCGGTCGCGGGTCGCACATCGCGACGGCGAGTTTCATGGTCGGGTCCCGGTCGGCTGGGCGGGGGGTCGGCCGCGCGCTCGGCGGCCACGTGATCGATTGGGCGCGGACGGCCGGCTACCGCGGCATCCAGTTCAATGCGGTCGTCGCGACGAACGCAGCAGCTGTGCACCTGTGGCAGGCGCTCGGCTTCGAAGTCATCGCGACGGTGCCCGGCGCGTTTCGGCACGACGTGCACGGCTACGTCGGACTGCACGTCATGTACCGCGAACTCAACAGTGAGCCGTCCTGATCGCACCAGCAGTCCGGGGGGTACGGACAGGTCCTTGCCCGCGATCCCTCACCCTTTGCGCGGGTGCGTTCGCCGACCAGTGCCATCGGAGGCCGACCGCGCGATGACGTCCGCGGCCCGGGGCGCCGATGAAACAATGAGCCGATGAAGCTGCCCGTCATGCCGCCGGTCGCGCCGATGCTCGCCAAGTCGGTCCCGACCATCCCGCCCGGGGCGTCCTATGAACCGAAATGGGACGGGTTTAGATCTCTCATTTTTCGCGACGGCGGCGAGGTCGAGTTCGGCAGCCGAAACGAGCGGCCGATGACCCGATACTTTCCCGAGCTGGTCGAGGTGGTGAAGGCGGAGCTGCCCGAGCGGTGCGTGCTGGACGGCGAGATCGTCATCGCCACCGACGACGGGCTGGACTTCGAGGCGCTCCAGCAGCGCATCCACCCCGCCGTCTCGCGGGTGACGATGTTGAGCGAGCAGACGCCCGCGTCGTTCATCGCCTTCGACCTGCTCGCGCTCGGCGATGAGGACTACACCGGCCGTCCGTTCAGCGAACGGCGCGCCGCACTTGAGGAAGTGTTGGCCGGCGCGAACGCGCCCATCCATCTCACGCCGAGCACGACGGACCTCGAGGTGGCCAATCGCTGGTTCGTCGAGCTCGAGGGCGCGCACCTCGACGGCGTCATCGCCAAGCCGTTGAACGGCACCTACCAGCCCGACAAGCGCGTGATGTTCAAGATCAAGCATGTCCGCACGGCCGACTGCGTGCTCGCCGGGTTCCGTTGGCACAAGACCTCCACCGAATCGCAGCCGCTGGTCGGCTCGCTGCTGCTCGGGCTCTACAACGACGATGGCAAGCTGCAGCACGTCGGCGTCGTCGGCGCCTTCACCGCGAAGCGGCGCGCCGAGCTCGTCGACGAGCTCGAGCCGTTGCTGGCTGTCGAGGGCGACGAGCATCCGTGGCAGGAGTGGGCCAGCGCCGAGGCTCATCAGGGGCAGCGGCTGCCCGGCAACGTCAGCCGCTGGAACGCCACCAAGGACCTGTCCTTCGTCCCGCTGCGACCGGAGCGCGTGCTCGAGGTCAAGTACGAGCACATGGAGGGCACCCGGTTCCGGCACCTGGCCCTCTTCGTCCGCTGGCGTGCTGACCGGACACCCCGCTCATGCACCTATGACCAGTTGGAGACCATTGACCGCTTCGATATCAGCACAATCGTTGCTGGCCTCGGCCGATGAGTCCGCTCTGTGCCGGCCTCGGACGGTGAAGTGGCCACGCGACAGCGCTCGATGTCGCCAGTGCGCGCATGAAGATCGCAACACCTAGGTGCGTCCGCGCGCTGTACCGGACCGTGCTGGGTACCGTGCAGCACATGCCTGTCCGGTGCCGTCATCGCCTCCTCGCGGCGACCGTCACCGCGGCCGCCGCGCTGCTCGCCGCGTGCACGACGGTGCAGGACGGACAGGGTTCGACGGCGCTGTCTGCTCCCGCGGGCCACGCATCTGCGCGGCCCTCGTCGTCGGGGAGCTCCTCGGCCGCGCCGACCCAGCCCCCGGCCGAATTCCGCGACTGCAGGGGTCAGTTCGCCCTGTCCGCGCTGACGTTCCCGGCCGGGCGCCGCAATCGGCTCAGCTTCGAGTGCGCCACGATCGACGTCCCACTCGACTACGCGAAGCCGGCCGGCCGCACGATAGAGCTGCGGCTGATCAAGATCCACGACTCGGCGAACACGGTGCACACCGGCTCGCTGATCATGAACCCGGGCGGGCCGGGCGGCTCCGGCGTCGATCTGGCGCTCGGGTTGTCCGCGCAACTGTCCGACCAAGTCCTGGCGCACTTCGACCTGGTCGGTTTCGACCCGCGCGGTGTGGGTCTGTCGACCCCCGTGCGATGCCTCACGGACGCGCAGCAGGACGAGCTGAACGCCGCGTCGCCCGACGTACGGACGGCGGCGGGTTTCGCCGCTGCGAAGAGTGCGGCCGCGATGGTCGCGCGGACCTGCTCGAGCAAGTACGGCAACGACCTGCCGCAGTTCAACACGGTGCAGACCGCGATGGACATGGATCAAATCCGGCAGGCGGTCGGTGACAGCCGGATGAACTACCTCGGCTTCTCCTACGGCACCGAACTCGGCGGCCAGTACGCGCATCTGTTCCCCGGCCGGATCCGGGCGATGGTGCTCGACGGCGCGGTCAACCCGCTCACCGGCGACATCACCGCTTTCGCCGACCAGCTGCAGGGTTTCGAAGGCGCGTTCGACCAGTTCGCGGCATGGTGCAAGGCCCAGTCGCACTGCTCCACGCTGGGCGATCCGCGCACGGCCGTCTACGACATCGCGGCGAGCGCGCAGCGCACACCGATCCCGAGCGATGAGCCTGGCGAAACACGCGAGGCAACGAGCTCCTTGGTGTATCTGGGCGTGCTGTCCGCGCTGTACGCGCAGCAGCGCTGGCCGGAGCTCGGCAGTGCGCTGACCGAAGCACGCGACGGGAACTCCGCGGGTCTGCTGAGGCTTGCCGACGAATACAACGAGCGCTACGACGGCCATTACACGAACCTGTCCGACGCCAACAGGACGATCGGCTGCAACGATTCGAAGATCGGCCCGACGGATGCGACGATCCGCCAGACGACCGCCGAGTGGGTCAAGCGGTATCCGATGTTCGGCCTGTGGTCGGCTGCGGCCCTGTTCACCTGCCAGCAGTGGCAGCCGCGGCGGACGATCCCGCCGCTGCCGACCGCGAAGCGCGCAGCCGAGACGATTCTGGTCGTCGGCAACCTGCACGACCCGGCCACCCCGTACCAGGGTGCGAAGGACCTGACCGCGACCCTTGGTCGAGCTCGGCTGCTGAGTTGGGACGGCGAGGGGCACACGTCGTATCTGCAGGGCAGCGGCTGCGTCGACGACGCGGTGAACTCCTACCTGATCACCGCGACATTGCCGCCGGCCGGAAAGACCTGCCCGCCGCGATGAGCGTTGCCGCCGTCGATCCGTTCCTGCATGTCGACCCACCACCCGGCGACGTGCGCGCAGTCGCGCTCGTGCTGCACGGCGGTCGCGCCCGAGCCACGTCGCCGGTGCGGGCGCGGCAGCTGTCCGTCGTGCGCATGGCGCCGTTCGTCAGCTCGCTGCGGCACCTCGGCGCCGAGCACGGCCTCGCAGTGGCCCGATTGCGTTACCTCGTGCGTGGCTGGAACGGCGCCGCGCAGTCGCCCGTGGCCGACGTCCGCTGGGCCCTGGACCAGCTCGCCAGCCAGTTCCCGGGCGTCGGCATCGCGCTGGTCGGGCACTCGATGGGCGCACGGGCGGGGATGTATGCCGGGGATCATGAGTCCGTGCGGTCGGTCGTCGCTCTCGCGCCGTGGATCGAGCCGGGCGACCCGTACGTGCAGCTGGCTCGACGCCGCGTCCTCATCGCCCACGGCGACGCTGACCGAATGACCAGCGCCGCCGCGTCTGCGGGCTTTGCTCGACAGCTGAGTTCGGTGGCCGCGTCCGTGAGTTTCGTGACGGTGCACCACGGGCATCATTCGATGCTGCGGCGCGCTGCGTTGTGGCACGCGCTCACGACCGGATTCGTGCTCGCCACGATGTGCGATGTGCCGCCCGGGGAAACCATGTCTGGCGAAGGTGCGAATGTCGTCCAACAGGCCCTTGCGGGACAGGCCTGTCTCGTCGTGTGATTTCGGGGACGGAAGGAGCGGGGATGACCACTACGCAGGACTCTGCGGTGCTGGCCGGTGAGATCGACCTCGACCGGTGGCCGGACATCGCGACGGTGCCGCACTCGCCGGGCCGCGCGGCGATCGCGAAGCGGCTGTTCCGGCACGCGGTCAAGCGGCTCCCGTTGCGGGTGCTCGAGGGCGCAGACTCCTGGTACGGCGCCGGAACCCATCGCGATCCGGTCCTGCGGCTGGTGCGACCGGGCGCGTTCTTCCACCGTCTCGGCACGACCGGGACGATCGGCTTCGGCGAGGCCTACATGGCCGGCGACTGGGCGACCGACGACCTGCCCGGGGTGCTCAGCGTGTTCGCCGCGAACATGCGCGACCTCGTCCCGCCGGTGCTGCACAAGCTGCGCCACGCCGTGCTGAGCGTCCAGCCCGGACACCACGACAACACGATCGAAGGCGCCCGGGGCAACATCCGCCAGCACTACGACCTGTCCAACGAGCTGTTCACCCTGTTCCTCGACGAGACGATGACCTACTCGTCGGCGATCTATGCGGCCGAGCCGAGCGAGTCGTCCGAGGCGCTGGCCGAAGCACAACGCCGCAAGATCGATCGGCTGCTGGACGCCACCGGCGTCGGCGCAGGTACCCGGGTGCTGGAGATCGGCACCGGGTGGGGCGAGCTATCGCTGCGTGCCGCCGGGCGGGGGGCCACGGTCACGAGTGTGACGATCTCGACCGAGCAGGCCGCGCTGGCCCGCGAGCGGATCACCGCGGCCGGGGTAGCCGAGCACGTGCAGGTGCTGCTGCAGGACTACCGCGAGGTGCACGGCCGCTTCGACGTCGTCCTGAGCGTCGAGATGATCGAGGCGGTCGGTGCCAACCATTGGGTCGAGTACTTCCAGACGATCGACCGCGCGCTCGTCCCGGGCGGGCGGGTCGGCCTGCAGGCCATCCTGCAGGACGACTACACGGTGCTCGCCACGAAGGACACCTACACCTGGATGCGCAAGTACATCTTTCCCGGCGGCCAACTGGCCTCCGTCGAAGCGATCGAGCGAACGTTGGCCGGACACACGTCACTGCGCATCTCGGACCGCTTCAACTTCGGCCGCCACTACGCGGAGACGCTGCACCGCTGGCGGGTGCGTTTCGAGGAACGGGCCGCCGAGGTCGCCCGACTCGGCTTCGACGAGACGTTTCGCCGAATGTGGTCGCTGTATCTCGCCTATTCCGAGGCCGGCTTTCGCACCGGTTACCTCGACGTCGCACAGTTCGCGATGACGAAGGTGTGATCCGGGCGGCCGTCACCTGGCCGCGAGTGCTCGATAGCGTGAGTTGTGACCGTCGTCCTCGGCTTGATCGCGGCGGCGCTGTACGGGATCAGTGACTTCGCCGGCGGGATCGCGTCGCGGCAACGCGGTGCGATCACCGTCCTGCTGTGGAGCTACCCGGTCGGGGCGCTGCTCATGACCGCGCTGTTGCCGCTGTTCCCGGGCGAGGTCGACGCGCACGTCGTGCTGTTCGGCATCGTCGGCGGCGCGGCCGGCGAGGTCGGCGTCGTGCTCATGTACAGCCTGATGACGGTTGCCCCGATCAACGTGATCTCCCCAGTCACGGCCGTGCTCGCCGCGATCGTGCCGGTCGTGGTCGCGGTCGCCATCGGCGAGCGGCCCGCGGTGCTGGCGTGGGTCGGCATTGCGTTCGGGTTGGTGGCGGTCGTATTGGTCAGCCGGACGGGTGACGACACCCCGCATGGGCGGCTCAGTCCGAAGCTGCTCCTTCTCGCGGTACTGTCCGGCGCCGGCTTCGGACTCTACTTCGTGTTGCTCGCCCGCGCGGGCGACGACTCGGGCCTGTGGCCGCTGGTCATCTCCCGATTCGCGTCCGCACTGTTGATTCTCCCGCTCGCCAAGGTCCGCGGCGCGATCCGGCCGATCCGCGGCCGGCTGCTCGCGATCGTCGTGCTCGCCGGCGCATGCGACGCGGGGGCGAACATGTTCTTCCTGCTTGCATCGCGGTCGGGATTGCTCTCGCTGGCGAGCGTGCTCACAGCTTTGTACCCTGCGGTGACCGTGCTGCTCGCGGTGCTGCTGTTGCGCGAGCACACCAACCAATTGCAGAAGATCGGTCTTGCGCTGGCTGCGGCAGCGATCATCATGATCACCGCATGACGATCGTCCGGGCCATCAATGCACCACCTGCAGGTGGAATATCGGCGTGTCGTCGCGCAGCCGCTCCATTGATGGGCAGGACGGCGCGGTGCGGGGCATCCGACGACGGCTTGCTGCCCTGATTGCTCACAGGACGACGTTGTGGCTGAGGTCGTCGGCGGCCGGCTGCACGTCGTCGAGGTGTGCGCCGGCTTGCGGGCCACCGAAAATGCTGATGTGGACGTCGATGTCGGCGGACTCGGTGTCGACCGCGCCGAGCAGCCGGTGGTGGTGCGGACCCCGGACCGGATAGCGGGGGGTGTACGAGCCGCGGGCGCTGATATCGATGATCAGGTCGAGGCCGCGATACCTGCCCACCACCCGCTCGGCGACGGTGTGCTCGTCGCCGCCGCGCAAGATCGCCGTGCAGGTGCGCTCGGCGCGGCTCGAGACGCGGATCCCAGGCAGATCGCGGCGCATCGCGGCGACTATCGCCGGATCGGCCGGCTGCCCAGATCGGCAGGGCTGATAGGCGTAGATCGGTGGCGCCCCCGATGCGGTAGGTGGTGGCGGGATCGACGAGGATCTGGGCACGCTTGCGCCATCGGTGCCGCCGCGGTCTGCGTGGGTGGCCACCCAGACGGCGAGCGTGACAGCGACGACGCACCCGACCCCGACCTGGACGACGAACGCGACACGGCGACGGGGCGCCGGCCCCCGCGGCCGTTCCTCGTCGCCCCGGCAGTCATCGTCCTGCGCCAGGAACTCGATCTCGCCGGGCACCTATGTCACGATAATCGCGCCGCGCACCGCCGGCAGGACATCTCGCCGAACCCCGCCGCCCGCGGCCCCGGACCCGGCGGGAGCGGGCGCCGACCTGCGTGCACCTCGTGACCGACGTTCGTCACGCGAACCGGGCAGGCGCGATGAGGTCGAGGGTGCGCATGTCCGCCAGGCACTTCTGGATGAACTCGCGATCCAGGTGCGGGACGTCCGGTCCGACCGCAAGCTCCGTGACGGCGTCCTGGAATCGCTTGCTGTCGATCATCTCTTCGCCCGCCGGGTAGGGGTGGCTGAGCGACTCGAGCACGGTCAGCGACGAGCGGTGCCGCTTGTCCTCCGGCAGTGCCCTCAGCTTCGCCTCGAACTGGCGCAGCCATTCGGTGTGGTCCTCGATGCGTTCCACCCGGTACCCCGCCGACTCGATCCAGTCGACGAAGACGTCCAGGGACAGGCCGTCGTCGTGGTGGTGGTTGAGCGCGTGGAACGTGCGGACCTCGCCATGGGCGTCGGCGCTGATGCCGACGATCGCCCCGGCGATGAAGTCCACGGGGAGCCCGTCGTAATGGGCCGCCGGCCGGGAGCCGTCGGCCTCCAGTTTGTAGAAGGACTTCGGCGCGAGACCGGTCAGGATGACGCTGTAGAGCAGCCGGGTGAACACGTCGGGCACGTTGATCTGCCCGCGATAGCGTCGGTTGGCGAGCATCATGTCGCCACGGAAGATGTTCACCGGCAGCCCGAACCGGCGGTGGGCGGCGTGCAGGAGCTGTTCGGCCGCCCACTTGCTCGCCCCGTAGCCGTTTCCGTAGTGGTGCGACAGCGCGATCTTCGAGCGCAGCGGCGTGTGCTCGCCGTTGCCGAGCGTCCGGTCCAGCAGGTACGTGGTCGCCACGGATGACACGAAGTCGATGCGCTTCTGGCGGGTGGTCAACGCCAGGCGAACCAGTTCGGCCGTGCCGGCCACGTTGGGACCGAAGAGGTCTTCGTAGTCGAGCATGTGGTTGACGAGCGCCCCCACGTGCACGATGCGGTCCACCTCGCCGGCCAGCCGGTCGAAGTCGGTGGCGCTGAGCCCGAGGCGACGCTCCGCGACGTCACCCACCACCACCTCGAGGTGGTCGCCGGCGAGTTCGGCGAAGCGCTGCTCAAGTGTCGGGTCAGGTCCGGCGAAGGCAGCGGCGAGGCGCCGCGTGGCTGCCGCGTGGTCGGCGGCGCGGACCAGGCAGATCACCTTGCCCCCACTCGGCGAGAGCCGCTCGAGCCATTCGAGGCACACGAAGCGCCCGAGGAAGCCGGTCGCTCCGGTCAACAGCACCGACGAGGAGACCTCCGGAGGCGCCTCGATGGGCGCGGCACGGAGCGTCTGCGCGTCGATGAACGCACTGAGGTCGAGTTGCGACGAGAGGAGTTGGCGCGCGCCCTTCCCGTGGACGTGCTCGAACGTCGGCAGGCCACTGTGCTCCTGCGCCAGAGCGGCCTCGATCGCCTGCGCCCAGCGCTTCGGGTTGCCCGCGGGGCTCAGGATCGAGTTCACCGGCAGCTCCACCCCGAAAACGTCGTTCAGCAGCGATGCGAAGGCGGCCGCGCCGAGGGAGTCGCCGCCGAGATCGACGAAACTGAGGGGCTCGTCGACGTCGATGTCCTGCACGCCGAGCGCCGCCTCGAGGGCCTGGCCCACCTTCTCCAGGACGCTCAGCTCGCTGTTCGGGTCCTGCAGGGCGATCAGGCCGTCGTTCTGCTTCTGCTCCAGCTCGACGTACATCTGCTCGAAGCGGTCGGCGTACTTGGCCTGCAGGGCGGGGCGCAGTCGCTTGCTCACACTCGAGAGCAGCCCGTTCTCCCGACTGAATGGCTCCAGCTCCACGATGAAGTCCCGGGGCACCTCGAACGACTTCAGGTTCTCGGCCTCCGCGACCTTCTTCAGCTCCGAGCGGATGAGCGCCCGCAGCGCCTCCTCGCCCGAGCCCTGGCCGACGACCTGGCCGACGAGGGCGCTTGCCACGTCCAGGTTCGGTACCACGACAGCGAGCAGGTACGAGCGCGCCGAGTTGCCGTAGACGTGCATCTGGTGGATGACAGCACTTCCGCTCTCGAAGGCGTTCGTGATGGTGCCCACCGCCACGTATTCGCCCTGGGACAACTTGAGCACGTCGCTGCGCCGATCGATGTAGACGACGTGGTCGGGACCGCGCTCCTCCATGATGTCGCCGGTCAGCAGGTAGCCGTCCTCGTCGTACAGCGCCCTGGTCGCCTCCGGACGCTTGAAGTACCCCGGTGTGCTCACCCTGGTCTTCACGCAGAGCTCGCCGCGCGGGTAGGGCGTGTCGGTCGTGTAGTACCCGAGCTCAGGGACGTCGCGCAGCTTGTAGTCGAGAACGTGCGTTCGATTGATCCGATCACTCGAGGTCATCGTGCCGCCGCTCTCGGTCGAGGAATAGCCATCCCTGAGCGGAACTCGGAACGTCTCCTCGATGAACTGCCTGACTTCGGGGGTGGTGGGCGCGGAGCCGACCATCATGAGGGCGACGCGGTCACCCAGGAAACTCGTCCGCATCTCCTCCCTCACCTCGGCCCTGACCGCCTCGACATCGACCCCGCCACCGATCGCGCGGCGGACCAGCTCGCTCAGGTAGTGGCGATGGATCATCTCGAGCACCCGCGGGAAGAACACGATGTCCGTCGGTCGCACGAGCCGCAGGTCCTCGAAGAGCGTGGACAGGTCGGACTTGGCCGTGAAGAAGCACGTGCCACCCCGAACGAGCGTGTTGAACACCGTGGACCGACCCATGACGTGGTTCAGGGGAGCGAAGGCCACCTTCACGTTGGGCAGCAGGGGCCCGACCCTGGCCCAGGTAGCTGCCGCGCTGCGCTCGGTGATGATCGCGCCCTTCGGTGTGCCCGTGCTGCCGGACGAGTGGACGATCATCGCCATCCGCTCGTCACCCTCGTCGTTCGGCGCAAGCGGCTCCCATGCCTCGAAATCGCCGAACCCGACGAGCTCGCGCAGCGTGATCAACTCTGCCTTGGACCTCGTCTGTGCCAGCTCCGTCTGGGCGGCGGCGAACTGGTCGCGATCGCCGTCGACGCGCTCGTCATAGTCGAACGCGATGACACTGCGGATGGACGGATGCGCACCGGCCAGCTTGGCGGCCGACACGAGGTCGTCGACCGTCGCTGCCACGGCGGTGGGCGCTACGTCGGTAAAGATCCCGTCGAGGTCCGCAGTTGCCAGGGTCGTCTGCAGCGGGACGGAGACCGCCTGCGCATAGGCGCACGCCAGGTCGACCGTCAGATAGTCGGTTCCGCCGAAACCGAGGATGCAGACGAAATCCCCCGGTTGCACCCGGTGCTGCTCATGCCGTCGCCACGTGGTGGCCAGGCTCGTGATGCGGTTGCGGAGCTCCTGGTAGCTGATCGTGTCGAAGCGGGGCAGGTACACGCGGTGGCGACGCCCCGTCGCTGGGTCGACGCCGGCGTCATAGGCACGCTCACCGAAGGCGGGACGTCCGGCATAGCCGGTCAGCACCGTGTCGATGAGCTGCTGAAGTGACAGCCCGGGCCGATCGAGCGCTCTCTCCACCGCGGGGTCTGGCATCAGCTCCTGCAGCTGCGGGTCGTTCTTCGCCATCTCCAGGATCTGCAACGCAGGTGGCGGAAGCTCGCTCGGTGCCGTTGTCATCGTCACGCCTCATTCTCGGTAATTGGCAGTGCACAAGCCGTATCCGACTTCGACGCGGCAACAGTGCCCGCGCAACGATGGAGCGGATGCGCGAAGACACGCCGAGGTTTCACCTGCAACTGGTTCATTGATGCCGCCGATGATCGTGCTAGCGCCCTGCGGCGACGAACGGGGCTTGCGCGCGGATGTCGGCCATGACGCGACGGGTCAGGCTGATCGCACTTTCCCCGTCCTGTGCTTGGCCACCGCTCGGTTCGAAGAACGTAACCCGGATTGTCGGACGGGTCGGGAACCGGATGATGTCCACCGCGCCGGTGATACTGACGGCGACGATGCGGGTCTGCGGAACGGCCAGCGCAAGCCGTCCGGCGCCACTGAGCGGCCGCATCGTCTGCCCCCGGGAAATGGTGCCCTCCGGAAACACGCCGACGCACGCGCCACGCTGCAACTGCTCGACAGCCGCGGCCAGCGCGGCGATGTCACCACGGCCACGCTCGATGGGGATCTGACCCATGCCGTCGAGCAGCCAGGCCACCGCGCCCGTCTTCCACAGCGACGCCTTCGCGAGCGCCTGCACCTGCCGTCCCTGTGCCGCCACCCCGACGACCAGCGGATCCCACTGGCTGTCGTGATTGCCGAAGAGCAGGATTGCGCCCGGCCCGTCCAGGAGGTGCGCGCCCTCCACCCGCAGGCGCCCCCACCACCGCACGATCGGTGTCGCGGCGAGCATCGCCAGCTGGTAGGCGATGGGTGGACTGGATGCGCTCACCCGTCCAGCATCTCACCGATGCGGCGCACCCCGGCGAGGCGACCCGCCCGACGTCGCCGCCCCAGGTCGGCGCGTTGCGTCACGCGGCGCCAACCAGAGCCGGTCTTCGATCGAGTCAGCCAGGCCGACCGCAACAACCTGACGCGCGTGCCGCCCAGATCGGCGAGGTCTATCTTTCTGAGCGTGCGGGTTTCTGCACCTCACGGCGCCGCGAGCGGGTCAGGCCTTTCGGGGGTACTTCGAGCAATGAGCATGATCTTCAGGAGGTATCGCCGCGCCGCTGTCGCGGTCGCCGCCGCGATCGCCCTCGGATGCGTCTTGAGTGCATGTGATTCCTCATCCTCGACGGGATCGCCGACGACGACACCGACACCCAGCCACTCGAGCGTCACGAACCCGGTCTTCGCGGCGGCCGCGACCTTGACCGGCCCGGTGCCGGGCAACCCGGTCGAGCCATCGTCCGCGGTGCCGCTGCACCTGCCGGCCGGCTACGCCGAGCAGGAGTTCTTCGCCTCGGGCACGGCAACCGCGTTCACGAGCAGCACGCCGAAGGACGGTCGCTGGACGATCTCGCCGGCCACGAAGGCGGCGTACAAGACGCGCATCCTGGTCCGCCGGCCGACGGACGCGCACCACTTCAACGGCACCGTGGTGGTCGAGTGGATGAACGAGTCGGCGGGTGAGGCCACGCCCGACTGGACGTACCTGAACCCGATGCTGACCGATGACGGTTATGCCTACGTCGCGGTAACGGCACAGTCGGTAGCGATCGCGGGCGGCCAGACCGTCGGCACCACGCAAGGCGCGGGACTCGTCAAGACCAACCCGACGAGGTACGGGTCGCTGCATCATCCTGGCGACCGCTACTCGTTCGACATCTTCGCGCAAATTGCCCGTACGCTCCGCCTCGGGACCAATAGCACTGTCCTGGGCGGCATGCGCCCCGCGCACATCGTCGCGACCGGTGAGTCGCAGTCCTCTGCGTTCCTGACCACGTTCGCCAATGCGCTCCAACCGCAGACCGAGTCGTTCGACGGAATCTTCATCCACAGCCGCGGAGGGGGCACTGTCCCGATCGACGGCACCTCGGTCGCCTCCGCCGGTGGAGCCGCGGGTCAGCTGATCCGCACCGACCTCTCCGCACGGGTGTTCCAGTTCGAGACCGAGACCGACGTCACGTTCCTCGGGTTCTATTCGGCGCGCCAGCCTGACACCGACCGGATCCGGACCTGGGAGGTCGCCGGCACCTCGCACGTGGACGCGTACGCCGCCGGTGCCTACGCCAACCAGCTCGGTTGCCGCACCGCAGTGAACGACGGGCCACAGCACGTCGTCGCGCAAGCCGCGTTCACCGCATTTGCCAAGTGGGTCAGCTCGGGCAAGCGCCCACCCATCGCGAAGCAACTCACCCTCACCGGCGCGACCCCCGCCGCATTGGCGCGGGATCACAATGGCAACGCACTTGGTGGCCTGCGCACGCCTGCGGTGGACGTGCCCGTGGCGGCCTTGAGCGGTGAGGTGCCCAAGGATTTCAGCGTTCCCTGTCTGCTGTTGGGCTCCACGAAGCCGTATTCACCGTCGCGGCTCACTGCGCTCTACGGCAGCAAGAGCGCCTACCTGGCCAAGTACGAGCAGAATCTGGACCACGCGATCAGCGGCGGGTTCATCCTCGCGGCCGACCGGTCGGACCTGCTCGCGAAGGCGCAAGCGGTCCAATTCGCATAGGAGTCGCGTGCCGCGTCGCACCGCGCACGCGGCCGGTTTTCGACACCGTGGCACCCGGCGAGGTCAGTCGAGACCCTGCGCGTGAACCTCGTCTGCGCGGCGCCCGCGATCGTCCCAGTTGGCCTTGTTCATCCGCGACGGCTGAACCCGTGGCGGCTCACCGTCCTGTTTCGGAAAGTTCGGCGGATACGGCGCATCGCCCAGGCCACGGTCACGCTCGTCGCGGTCGGCCCAGTCGAGCAGCGGTTCGATGGTCCACACCGCGTCGTCGATGCCCGCGTGCACATCACCCAGAGCGGCAAAGCGGGCGGGCATCGTGGCGATGGTGAAGTCGGCCATCTCGACGTCGGGCAGCTCCGCCCAGGTGACCGGTGCCGACACCGGGCCGTGGGGACGCCCACGCACCGAATACGCGGCCGCGATCGTCCGGTCACACACCATTGCATTAGGTTGTAGTAGATTCGCCTGGTGGACCAGCGATTGTTGGAGAGTTCGCCCTTCTTCCTGCGGACGATCGACCTTGCGCCGTCGCACGTTCCGGAGCGTCCGGGCCTCTACAAGCGGATCAGCTACGACAAGCTCGGCCTGGCCGAGGGAGTCGCGCGCCAGGACGATGACTGCGAGCTGTTGCGCGAGCGGATGGGCTGGGGACCGTTCGCCCGCCGCTACGACGAGAACGACACCTCGGCGTACCGGAAGAAGAAGGTCCGCCTGGCCGACGGCCGCGTCGCCTTCCGCGTGATCCGGCCTGCGTTTCGGCAGATGCTCGACGACTTGGAGGCCGGCCACATCGACGGCATCGTCTTCTACGACATGGACCGTCTCGCCCGGCAGCCGCGCGACCTCGAGGACCTCATCGATTGGGTCGAGTACAAGAAGGTGCCGGTCAAGCCGGTCACCGGCGACATCGACCTGATGACCTCGGGCGGTCGCATGCTCGCGCGGATGCTCGTCTCGGTGGCCCTGAAGTCGAGCGAGGACACCAGCCGCCGGCAGGCGCGCGCCGCGGTGCAGCACGCGCAGCAGGGCAAGGTCGTGCGCGGGGGCCCGCGGCGCTTCGGCTGGGAGTCCGATGGTCAGACGCTTGTCCCGTCCGAGGCTGACCTGCTGCGTGAGGCCGCGGGGCGCGTCGAGAACGGCGAATCACTCACGGCCGTCGCCCTCGACTTCCAGCGCCGAGCAATCCCTACCGTCGGCGGGAAGAAGTGGACGCGCACGGCTCTCACCAACATCCTGCGCAATCCGCGACTCGGTGGCGTCCGCGCCTACACCGGCGTCTTCCACGAAAACCGGCCGAAGGTTAACGAGTGGTGGCTTCGGGCTGTCCGCTACGACGGCGAATGGGTACGCGGCGATTGGACGCCTATCCTCACGGTCGACGAGTGGATCTTGCTGCAGAACACGCTGGATGTCGGCACGGGCCGGGGCGCGAAGAACGTGAAGACGCCCGCCGCCACTGGCCGCAAGCATCTGCTGTCCGGGCTGTGCATCTGCGGCAAGTGCGAGACCCGGATGGTCGGCCGCGTGGTGCGCAGCATGCGCATGTACGGCTGTCGCCCCAAGGATCTCGGCGGCTGCAACGGCGTCAGTCGCAACGCGGACAAGGTCGACCGCCTGGTCGTCGCGCTCGCGATCGACTACCTCCGGCGGGAGGACGTCCGCCCACGCCGATCGGGTGCCGAGCGCGCCGTGAAGGCCGGCGACCTCGACCGGCTCCAGGCGCGCAAGGCCGGACTTCGGACAGCGTGGAGCAGCGGGCAGATCAGCGACGAGGACTTCTACGCCACGCTCGCCGAACTCAACGCTCGCATCGACTCGGCGCGCGCCGCGGCCGCCGAGGGCGAAAACATTCGGCAACTCCCCTCGCGCGAAACACAGATCGCCGAACTGGATTCGTCGGACGTCTCGAACGAGCGCAAGCGGCTGATCCTTTCGGAGATCATCGAGCGAATCACGATCAAGCCGTCGTCTCGAGGTCCGCACTTCAACCCCGACGACATCGATATCGTCTGGCGTCACAGCGCGTAGCCGGGAACCAAGGGCGTAACTCCTGTGTTACGCTTCTGATGAGGTTCGGAGGAGGCTGGGCATGTCGAAGCGAAGCGTGTTCTGGGACGACCACGAAGCAGCAATGGCCGATCCCGAGTACCGGCGTCACTTCATCCTGGAGTCGCGACGAATCGCCGTCATCGACGCTGTGGTGAACGAGCTGGACGAGCTGCGTGAGCAGCAGGGCCTTTCGAAGTCCGACCTCGCGCGTGCCATCGAACGCCAGCCGGCCGCAGTTCGACGGTTACTGACCGCCCAACAGGTCAACCCGTCGCTGGGCATGATCACCGACCTCGCGGCCGCGCTTGGCTACGAGGTCGTGCTGCGCCCTATGAGCGAGGGAGATCGAGTCTCAGTCACCGAGCCGCTTCGGGGAGTGGCCGGGGTCAGCTGACAATCAGACGAGCGAGCGCTTCGAACGCTTGAGGTATTCGCCCCGCAGCGCGCTGACCCGGTCGTAGATCTTCTGCGGCAGCTCGGTCCGGAACGGCTTGGACGCGCCGTCGATGATCACCAGCAGTGGGCCGTGCCCTTGCGCCTTGGTATCGAGCAGGCAAAACAGCCGGTAGTGCGTGCGGTTGGGTGGGCCGTCCACACGGATCTCGTAGATGCCGGCCATCGTGTCGTGCATGGCCTCCCACTTGCCGCCGCCGGCGAACTTATGCGGAGGCGCCTTCGCGACGGCGATGACCACAGCGCGCATTCGAGCAGCGATCGCCGGCGGCACGTTCGCAAGGAACTGCTGTCCGGGCGCGGCCTGCGTGGAATCGTCGTCGCGGTGCCGACGGAAGTACGCGATCTCGTACGGGTCGTCCGGCTTCGGAGCGATCGCGTCATCGCGTCGTGCCTGCTTCTTCTTCGCCGCCACGACACCGAACGCTATCGAGTGGTGCGACGGTCTCGACGAACGACGCGAGGTTGATCACGACGCTCGCTTCTCGCTTCTGCCGGCATTGAGTCGGTCCGGCGGCAACGCCAGAAGCTGCTCGATCCGTCGTCGCGCCGAGTCATCAATCGGCGGAGCGCTCGCGAGTTGGCGCGCGATCCACGCCTCCTCCTCGTCAGAGAGTCGATGACGATCGACGGCACGTCGGCGCTGACTTGCGGCGTCGTTCGATTGACCGCCCATCAGCACCTCCTCGCGCCGGGCGCATGTCTGCGCCTGTAGCCGAGTAGAGCAAGCACCTCTGCCACGGAACGAGGAGCAGCCGCTGACGCGTGTCCATCTGGGCGTCGCCGAGCTGATCCTGGACATCGCCCTCGACGCATCGCCCGCGCTCGCTGCTCGGGCGGCATGCGACGGCAGATGCGGAGGGAAGGCGGGATTGCCGTGGCGAACCCAAAACGCGATCAAGGAAATTCCAGCACGGTGGAACCCCGAAGACGTGCCCACGCGAATGGTCCGGCTGAGAAATTCCAGCACAGGCCATACCCGGAACTGGTCCTACCGCCGCGGGCCGTGCCGCGGCTGCGATCGGACGATGCGTAGATCGTCGGGCGGCGACTGCATGTGCGGCGGCTCGTACGGGCGTCTCACCATGCGTTCGGGCGAACGCCGAACCGCGGGCTCGGGCGGCGTGACGTCGGGAGCGGTCGACCTCGCTGTCGCCGCGACCGCACGGCTCGTCGTCGTGGGCGTGCGGTCGCTGATGGCGTCGACGAGCCGGTACGCCAGCGCGGCCGCGGGGTGGTCGATCGGCAGTGGCCGGGCGGTAGCGATGCTGCGCAGCTGGGGCTCGTGCAGGCCTTCGCGGTCGGCGGCGTAGAGCTGCTGGGCCAGGGTCGGCCAGTGCGGGTCGGCGGTGATGCCGGGGTGGAGGGCCTCCGCGAGTTGGGCGATCCGGGCGTCGGACTTCGCGGGCATCGCTCCGGCGTCGCTCACGCGGCGCTCCAGCTGCCGCTGCTGGTAGCCGTACTTGAAGCCGGGCGTGGGCGGCCCGGTCGGGCGCATGTCGGTGTCGTCGACCTCGTGCGTGGCACGCCAGATCGCCAGATCGCGGGTGAGGTCCGGCTCGTGCAGGGTCGGGACGGCCCAGGCGGGCGCGGTCTGTTCAGTCCAGGTGCTGGCGTCTGCGCGGATGGCCCCGGCGTGGCGTTGGATGAGCTCGGCCCGCCGGTCGAAGTAGCGACGCCAGAAGTCGTCGTCGGCGAGCTGGGACGGGACCGGCGGCAGCCAGGGCAACGGCCCGGGGCCGCGATCACGGACCTCGAGCCGGTTCGCCAGGATCGCGGCGAGATCGCGGGAGTGGTCGCGACGGACGAACATCTTCTCGTCGCGCAGCACCTGGCCCGGTTCATCACCGTTGAGCGCAACCCGTTGCAGCTGGGCGTGCAGCGCGGGCCATGCCGGCCAGTCGCTGATGCCGGGGACGGCCGCCTCCGCCTGCGCGGCAATGGCGGTCGTGCGTGTTGGGCCGAGGAGGGATTCACCGGCCACGGTGAGCGCGTCGAGGTACTCGGCGCACGCCTTGCGCAGCAGCGGGACGGGGTCGCGCTCCTGACGGCGTGCGGTGGTGGCCGAGACGGCCGAGTCGTCTCGCTCGATCACTCTCATGAGCACCTCGACTGCCGTGGACGGCCGTTGTGCCTCGATGGTGATGACGGCATCCTCACCCGGGGCGGTGAGGTCGAGGTAGAGGTGGTTCTCGCGCCGGCCGCGGGTCAGCGCCACGTAGAGCAGTTGCCGGGATTCGGTTCCGGTCAGGACGGCGTGGCTGGTGTCGACGGTCTGCCCCTGCGCGCCGTGCACCGTGGTGGCGTAGCCGAGCTGGACGTGCTCGGCGACGTAGCCGGCCGGCAGCGTGACCCGCCGGTGCGAGCTGGAATGCCGCACGTCGAGCCCGCCGTCGCCCCGGACCGAGGCGACGGTCCACCGATCGCCGTTCGCGACGAAGTCGGTGGCCGACAGCGAGAGGCGACGGTCGTTGCGGCGGGTGATGATCACGTCGCCCTCGCTGACCGTCGTGCCGTCGGCGAGCGCGACCCGGCTCTCGGCCGGTACTGCGGCAGCGGCCAGCCGAGCGGCTTGGGCGCGCAGGTTCATCTCGCGGACCTGGGCGTTCGTGGACGCGATCAGCAGCGCGTCCAGCCCCGCAGAGCGGTCAGCGGCCCACGCGGCGAAGGCCTGGTCGGCGGTCGTGGTGGTGTCACCGACGTGGATGCGGCCGTGGTCGAGGTAGTAGCCGAGGCCGGTCGGATCGCCACGGCGGATCGCGAGCGAGGCGGCGGCTTCGGCGCGGTTCGGGGTGCCGTCCGGGTGGCTGAACCGACGCACCTCGGCGAGGGTGACGGCACCCTGGGTGCGCTCGATGTCGCGGAGCACTCCCCCGGCGCCGACCGCGGCGAGCTGCCGGTCGTCGCCGACGAGCCGCACCGACGCGCCGCGTTTGCCGGCGTAGTCGACGACGGCGGCGAGGTCGAGCGTGCCGGCCATGCCCGCCTCGTCGACGATCAGCAGGCTGCCGGGGCCGATCGCGTCGACCCAGTCGGGAACGGCCATTCCGGTCGTCACGGCGTGGACGAGCTTGGCGAGCGTGTCCGTGGCGGCGACGCCGTCGCCAAGCTCCGCACGCAGCACACGCGCCGCCGCGGCGGTCGGGGCAAGGCCGATGACGGTGTTGCCGTCGGCGGCCCAGGCCGCCGCGAGGGTAGCGAGCGTGACGGTCTTGCCGCTGCCCGCGGGAGCGAGGGCCAGCTGCACCTGCGCGCCGGACGTGGCGAGCTGCCGGACCATCTCGGCCTGGTCGGGTCCGAGCCGGACGCCGTTGGCGACGGCTTCGAGCAGCGCGAGGTCGACGGTCTCGGGGGCGATCATGCAGAAATTCCAATACCCCGCCCCCTCCAGCACTACGAGCTCAGCGTCCAGGACAGCGGTGGAGGTGTACCGGCGGGACCCGGCCACCTCGTACACCGAGGAGCCGTCGCGACGGCGCAGCTGGTTCGGCTCGTCGATGTTCGGCGGGGCGGTGAGCAGCACCGAGCGGGCGGGCGACAGAGCGCGTTCCGTTACCTGATCGACGAGAAAGTCTGGCACGGCGGCAAGGCAGCGACACACGCGCTCGGCCTCGGCGCGGATGTGGTGCTCCTGCCACGTCGCCCGGGACGCCTGCACCGTGTCGATCACTGTCCCGGCGAGATGGTCCACGTCGACGGCGGCCGGAGCCGTCGTGTGGCCGGTGACCCGCCGTACGAGGGCTTCGACCTGGTCCGCGCCACGGAGGAGTTCGGCGGCTTCGGCTTGCCAGGTGCGCCGTTGCTCGGCCTCCGATCGCGGTTCGTGCTTCGGGTCCCGCGTCGAGAGCGTCGCCTGCTGGGCCAGCTCCGCCCGCTCGACGGTGGACGCCGGGCGGCCGTGTTCCGCCTGGAACCTGCGGCTCAGGTACGCGAGTTCGGCCTCGATGTCGGCGCGGCGCGACGACCAAGCGCGCAGCAACTCGTGTCGCAGTCCGGCGATCTCGCGGACCTCGCGCCTGCCGTCGCCCGCGTCGCCGCGCTCGCCGAACCGCACCCCGACCCGTTCGATCAGCAGCGCTTCGAGGCGGGTGTTGTAGTGCTCGGACGCGGCGACCTTGTTCCGGTACAGCGCACGCCCGTCCAGCGACAGCCACCGCCCGTCCGGGGTGCACACCTTGTTGCTGACCGCGACGTGGGTGTGCAGATCCGGGTCGCCGGCGCGCGAGTCACGGTGCGTGAACGCCGCCGCGATCAGCCCGGTCGTGTCGACCTGGGCGACGCCGTTGGTGCCGCGCCGGGTGTAGGCGGCGTGCTTCTCCAACCAGGCGATGGTGTCGCGCACCGCCTCGTCGTGACACGCGGCGATGCTCGCGGCCAGCTCGCGCGGCGCGATCGCCCACAGCGCCGACACGCTCTTGACCGGGGAGAACGTCAGGTCATAGCCGGCCACCGGCATCGGCGCCGGCCGCGAGATCCGGGCCAAGTAGCCAGCGAACTCGCGCGCATCCAGCGGGTCGCGCAGGTGCTCGGTGCGGAACCACTCGCGACCCAGTTCGCTGCGCATCCGTGCGCGGACGGCGTCCGGGATAGCCGCGTCCCACCGCGCACCGCGGTCCGCATTGAACTCGCGATACCGCACGGCCAGCGCGGTCTGGAACGCACTCGGCTCGTAGACGTGGTACGCGTGACCGAGCTTGGTCGCCGCGTCCTGGACACGCCGCGACACCCCGTCGCGCCCCAACTGCCGGATGATCGCCCGATCATTCGGGTGCCGCCCGAGCCCGAACAGCGCGCACATCTGCTCCTCGGTCACCGTGCCGGCCACGACCGACTCGGGCAGATCCCCGGCCAGCGAGCCGAGACCGGAGCCCAGCCAGACGCCCGGCGACTCACCCTTCTGCTCGTAGTACTCCCCCAGCGACCCGCGCCCGCGATGCGTGTCATCCGCGGCCGCCACCTGCCGCGTCAGGTACGTGTACCCGTCGCCGGCCGACAGCTTGTGCAGACTCATCACGTCGCGGACGGTGACACGCACCTATGCCACCGCGGGCCCAGATGATCTTGCCAGGCGCGAAATGCACCAGGTGTGTCGCTGCTCGTTGTCCGCGTCCGGGGTGGGTGACAGAGGGTCGTCAGTCAGCAGCGCGACAGACTGACGTGGTGGACGTGGACACGTCGCGAGAGGCGCGCCGGGTTCTGTACGACGGTGACGGAACGGTCGCGCTGGCCCTCGCGCGATCTCTCGGCCGCGATGGTCCCCTGCAACTGGTCGGAGAACTCTCGCTCCTCGCCTTCGCTCACGACTCGTCCGAGGCGGACGAGTTTGCCGCGCAGTGCGCCGGAGCGCTGCGGATACGCGCATGCGACGGCGATCAGGAACTCGCGGACGCAATAGACGCGGCGCGTGGGGTCGGGGTGCCCGAGGCTATGACTCTCAAGCAGGTGGCGGTGGACCTGGAGCAGCTTGCCGACCTGATCGACGGCGGGCCAGACAGCGCTGGCGGCCGCCTCGATCTTACGAACGGTGAGGTGTGGCCGGAATTCGTGTTCGACGAGTCCGTCGATGAGGACGACCGCCAGGAGGAGCCGGACCGCTGGCTACACGTCTGGCCCACCGGATCGCGGCGGGCCTACGGCGACATGGTCGACTTCGCGGCGACACGGTCGGACCGGCGGATACGTGAACGACTGGATCGCGCGCTGGAGGGACGTGGCTCTTTCCGTCGGTTCAAGGACGTCCTCCTCGACTGGCCGGATGACCGCGAGGACTGGTTCGTGTTCTCCGAGGACCGTCGTCGAGGACGTGCCCGCGAGTGGCTCGCCGATGCGGGCTACCGACCCGAGATACGAAACGGCCCCGTCCAACCGCGCTGAGCCGCGCCCAAACGCTGCGATCTCCCCTGTCGGTGCCGATCTGCGGCCTCTCCCGCGCCCGACCAGCGGCATCCGGTAGGGGCGCCCGACCAGCGGAATATCCGGTTGTTTGTGGCGCGGCGGAGCTACGCATAATTATGCGGTCTGGACGGCAGATCGACGGTCGGTCTTGACACGCGGTATCCGTCGTTCTGTTCGGCTCGATTGCCACATTGATCTCTGTGAGGACCGCGCAGATCGGTCGGTATGTGCTGGCGGTGATTGGTGGGTCCGAGCGGCGTGGTTCAGCCGCAGGTGTCGTCGTTGTCGTAGAAGCCTGGGCCGGCTAGGCCAGGACCGGTGAACTGGGGCCGGTTCGCGCCACCGCCGGGCGGGTAGGCAGTGTCGAACCACTGGGTGAAGAACTGATCGAGGCGGGCGGAGCACGCGGCGCTCTGGTTCGGCATCCGCGCGTGGAACACCGCCTCGAGTTGCGCTTCGGTGATGGTGGAGAAACGGTGGTTACGTTGGATCTGCTTCATGGCATGGGTGAAGTTGCGGTTCCCGAGGATCTGGCGGAGTGCGAGATACGCCGTCGCGGGGCGGGTGTAGGTGGAACTGCCGGAGAAGAGCGTGGCCGCTGTGGGTTTCGACGGTGCACCCGTCCAGAAGCTCCCGCCGCGGGCGTAGTTGGCGTTGAACTGATTGACCAGGCTGGCCTCGAACGCGGCGTTACCCGCTGGCGTGTCCAGGCCGCCGGCGGCGTTCGCGGCGTTGCGCGCGGCGAACAGATACTCGCCGAGGGTGGCCATCCCTTCCTTGAAGAAGGTGAGGTTGTAGTTGGCCTCGGTGACGCTGTCGCCCCACCATTGGTGCATGTTCTCGTGGTTGAAGGTTTGCAGGTCGATGCGTCCACCCTGGAAGGTGATCATCGTCTGCATTTCTTCTTCGAACCCGGCCTGCGGGATGCCGACGAGAACGCCGTCCGAGGTGAACGGGAACGGGCCGTTGAACCGTGTCTGGAAGTCGGTGATGTCTTGCTGTTGGTCGATGATCGCGATGTTGGCTTGCTTGTCCGCAGCGCTGATCGCGCTGGCCTGCGCCTCGTAGTAGCGAATGCCGTCGCTGGCGTCGCGCCAGCTCAGCTCGTAGTCGCCCACGCTGTTCTCGACCAGGTAGCTCGCGATCGGGGCGGCCGAGTGCCAGTGCCAGCTCGTGGAGCCGCTCGGGAACTGGGCGTCGGGTCGATGATGGGTCGCGCGGACCAGCCTGCCGTTGGCGATCGCGGTCTTGCCGGCGTTGACCGTGTCATAGAAGTCGTAGGTCGGCTTCGCGCTCGGATGATCGTTGAGCGGCATCCAGTCCTCGGTGCCGACCGGCTCGGTGGTGACGAAACCGCCATCGCCGGGCGGTGTGTCGTTGCGGAACCAGCCTTCGGTCGAGCCATCGCCGTCGGTGTGCACGCCGGGACGACCGGTATAGAACACGGTGACCGTGAACGTTGCCTGCGCTCGGATCCGTCGCGAAGGCGTGATCACCAACTTGGTCGCCGGGCACGGTTTGCCATCGTCCGCGTTCACGTCATCGCCGGTCACCTGCGGGGTGCAGGCCGGCGGCAGCGGGTTGTTCTCCGGCCCGCCGACCGGGTTGACCTGACCAGCCTGGTGGGCGCGCGGGTCAGGATCGTCTTGCCCGTTCGGATCGCCTGGGTAGGTCGGCTGCACGAACCGGTACGACGCTCGGCGGCCGTTGACGAAGACCGCGTTGACCGCCATGTCCGGGCCATCCACCGAATCGATGCTGGTGCGTTCGAAGTCGAGGCTGAAATCGGTGAGGCACTGCGTCGCGCGGTTGGTGAGCGCGACGTGGTTGCCCGCCAGGAACCGGTTACTCGGAGCGTCGTAGACCATGTGAACGTTGGTATGCACGCTGATGTAGCCGCCATTGCCGGTCTCGGGATACACCTGATCACCGAGTCGCGACAGCGAGTGCGCGCCGGACACGCACCTCGATGGGCGCGGTCCTGGGCCCGCGGCAGCGCTTACCGATGGAACCGCAAGCGCGACAAGGGTCAGACTCGACACCGCAGCTGCACGAAGACCGCGACCACCCATGACCACCCTCCACAGCAACGACGAGCCGGGCCAATCATCCCACCGTGACAGCCACCAACCAGCCCCCGGCTTTCTGCGGGATCGGGCCGGACCGCGAGAACTGTCCCACGTCGAGTGGGGGTCAACCTTGGTTTCCGGTGCAGCGCGGCGCTCGTTGGGGCTTGCCGGCGGTGCGAGGCGTTGACCGTGGTAAACGATCTTCTCCACGGACCAAGGCCCGAAGCAGATGGACGATGCAAGGGCGCGGACCGGCTCACGCATACACGCCCATAGAAACGAACCGGCGGTCCAGTTCGCCGACGCCCGAAGCTCCGTAATCGGCGATCGCGCTGCGGCTGGGGGCGCCCTCGGTGATCTTGGTCAGGGCACCCGAGAAGCGCGCGCACTGCCGTCGATCTGCGCGGCTCCATCTGCGCCTGGACCGTTAGCTGGCCCCGCGCAGATCGGACAGTATGCGTCCCGCCAGTTTACCGGACATGCCGATGTCCGGTCGTGCCCGATTGTTCAGTTATCCGGTCGAGAGCGTGCTGCCTACCCGGCAAGACAGCCGTACCGGCGTGGGCGTGGTCGGGGACGACGGACGGAGCGCCGCTTGGCGTGCCGCGGCCCGGCGATCAGCGCATTGGTTGTCCTCAACCGCTCTGTTCCAGCCGGTGCCCGCGGAGATCATGGTTACCATCCAGCCCATGCGAGCGATCCGCGCCGGCGTCGTGGCCCGACGGCTGTGGGCCGTTCTTGCGTTGAGCGGGCTCGTCGCAGTGGGCGGCGCGGCGCCGGTGGCAGCGAATGCCGAAGTCGCGCCGATAGCAGCGCAGATCCGGGCTGGGCAGTGGTGGTTGACCACGATGGACATCACCAAGGCGTGGTCGCTGACCCGCGGCGCCAACGTCAAGGTCGGGCTCATTGACACCGGGGTGCAGGTTTCGCATCCTGACCTGACCGGTGCCGTGGTCGGCGGGACCGACGAGTCGGGTGTGGGTTCGTCGGACGGTCAGAAGCCCGTCGAGGGCAGCGCCGGCCCACAGCACGGCACGACAATGGCGGGCTTCATCGCCGCCCGCGGGCACGGGCCCGGTCATACCCTCGGGCTGATCGGGGTGGCGCCCCAGGCGGAGCTGCTCTCGATATCCGCGCGCACCTCGCAGAGCTCCGCTTCCGGGACCGCGGCCGAGGAAACCCGAGGGTTGCGTTGGGCGGTAGATCACGGCGCGAAAGTGGTCAACATGTCCTTCTTGGCGCCGATCCCGCAGGACGACATCGCTTACGCACAGGCGCACGACGTGGTGATCGTCGCCGGTGCCGGCAACTTCGGCGGCCCGCCGCTCGACCCGCCGGCCAGCGTGCTGGGTGTCGTTGCGGTGTCGGGGGTGGACGAGAACCTCGAGCTCGATCCACGGTCGAGTTACGGCGACCCGGGCACCGATGCGATCCCGAAGTCTGCTGCCACCGTGAAAGACACCGATAACGGGGTGGCCGTGTCCGCACCGTTCTCCGATACCGCAAAGCAGAACGATCTCGCCTCGATCGTGCTGACCCAGCAGGGCACCTACGGCGGCACCGCGGGCACCTCGAACGCAACGGCGATCGTGTCCGGGGTGGTTGCGTTGATCCGGGCGAGGTTCCCGACGATGAATGCGGCGAACGTGATCAACCGGTTGATCCGCACCGCGTCGCACCCGGCGGGTTATACCTACAAGGGGGGTCACGGTTTCGGGCTGCCGGACGCGTACCGGGCGTTGACCGCCAGCGTGCCGACCGTGTGCGAGAACCCGCTCGGCACGCCGGGGAAGTCGTTGGGGGTGTGGAAGTCGATCCTGGCCAACACGACGTATACGCCGTCGTGTTCGGGGGCGGGCAGTTCGTCCGCGCCGTCGTCGGCGCCAGCGTCTTCCGGTTCGGGGTCGTCGCCGGGCGGCCCGTCTGTCGGCGCGTCCAGCTCGGATCCGGCGCAGGCGAGTAGTTCCTCGGGGTCCTCGACGCCTGCATGGGTGTGGGTGTTGATCGGCGTCGCGGTGCTGGTCGCTGCGGAGTTGACGTTCGTGTTGCTGCGTCGCCGTGGTCCCGGTGACCCCGGCGGCGGTAGTTCCGGTGGTGGCGGTGGTTACGGCCCGCCCGGTTACGGGCCGCCGGGATACGGCGGCGGGCAGTAGTAGTTGCGGGTGGGGACGCTCGCGTTGCGGGCCGGCACATCGGACCGCGGCGGCGATCGGAGCGGGTGGCCTGTCCCCGAAGCAATCGCCGCCGCTGTGATCGCGGAGATCATCACTACGATTCAGTTCGTGCGAGCCGGCCCCGACATCATCGTGAGACGACGGGTGTGGTCCGGCATCGCGCTATGTGCGCTCGTCGCATCGAGCATCGGCTTGGCGCAACCCCGACAGCACAGGCCCTAGCGGCGCCGATAGCGGCGCAGATCCGGGCTGGGCAGTGGTGGTTGACCACTATGGAGATCTCGAAGGCGTGGTCGCTGACACGTGGGCAAGGGGTGAAGGTCGGGGTGGTCGACAGCGGGATTCAGCGGACCCATCCTGATCTGTCCGGGGCGGTGGTCGGCGGCACAGATGTGTCCGGTCACGGGACGTCGACGGGCGGCCGGTGTCCGAGGATCCGCACGGGACGAACATGGCGGGTTTCATCGCCGGGCGTGGCCATAGGCCGGGGGATCGGCTGGGGATGATCGGCGCCGCAGGCGCAGTTGCTGTCGGTGTCGGCTGGCAGCACGGGAGATGGCTTGGATTCGACGACGAACGGTCGGGGCGTGCGTTGGGCGGTCGAGCACGGCGCGAAAGTGATCAATCTGTCGTTCGGCGGCACGGTCCTCGATGCCGAGCGGGCAGATCTCGAATACGCCGAGGCCCGTGTGGTGCTGGTGATCGGTGCGGGTAACGGCGATCCGTTGATCGGGCTGCCGACCACGCTTGGCGCGGTGGCGGTGTCCGGCATCGACGCGAACGCGCAGGTTGATCCGGGATCGACGACCGGCGGCCCCACCACGTTGGCGATCCCGGTGACCGAGGCCCGGCCGAGTGACACCGTTGGAGGGGTGGCGGTGTCCGCGCCGTTCTCCACGACGGCCACGAGCCACACGATGACCGGTGGCATGCCGTCCCTGGCCCTGACCCAGAAGGGTAGTTACGCCCTCACCGCGGGGACCTCGAATGCGACGGCGATCGTGTCGGGGGTGGTGGCGTTGATCCGGGCGAGGTTCCCGTCGATGAACGCGGCGAACGTGGTCAACCGGTTGATCCGCACCGCGAATCACCCGGCCGGGTTCACGTATGACGGTAAGCATGGGTTCGGTATCCCGGACGCGTACCGGGCGTTGTCGGCGAGCGTGCCGACGGTGTGTGAGAACCCGCTGGGCGCGATCGGCACGTCGGTGGGGGTGTGGAAGTCGATCCTGACCAAGACGACCTACACCCCGCAGTGTTCGGGGTCGAGCAGTTCGCCCGCGGCGACGTCTGACCCGGCTTCCTCGGCGCCGTCGTCGGCGACCGCGGGGTCGTCGTCGGCCGGTCCGTCCGCGTCGGCTTCGACGCCGGCACAGGCGAGTAGTTCCTCGGGGTCCTCGACGCCGGCCTGGGTGTGGTGCTGCTCGGCGTGGCGTTGCTGGCTACTGCGGGGTTGACGTTCGTTTTGCTGCGCCGCCGTGGTCCCGGTGGTCCCGGCTGTGGCGGTGGTTACGGACCGCCGCCGCCCGGTGGCGGTGGCAGCGGGTATCCGCCGCCGGGCTACGGACCGCCGCGCGGCCGGCCGCCGCCTCCAGGAAACGACTCTCCCTATTACGGCCCGCCTGGGTACGGCGGCGAGCAGCAGTAGCGCCAACGTCGCCGATACCCAAGAAACCGGCTCTTCTTACTTGGGGTGGGTCGGGCCGTCGAGGCCGCCGCCGATGAGCAGCATGCGTAGCCGGTAGTTGTCGCGGTTGCGGAAGCCGCGGGCGACGCGTCGGTGGAGCTCGATGAGTCCGTTGATCGCCTCGGTGCCGCCGTTGTTCGCACGCCCGGTGTCGAAGTAGGCGAGAAACGCGGCCTTCCACTGCCTGAGGGTGCGGCCGAGTCTGGCGATCTCGGGTATCGGGCAGGTCGGGAACGAGGCGACGACCTTCTCGGCGATCTTGCGGCCCTCGGCCAGGGACGCGGCGGTGTAAGCCGAGCGCAGCTGCTGCGCGCATTGCCATGCGACGTGGACCTCGTCGTGGCGCTCGTCGGCGTTGATCGCCTTGTCGAAGCGGGTTTTCTGCTTGTCGGTGAGCCGTTCGCGGCCGCAGCGCAGGATCAGTCGGATGCCGTAGGGCGGGTCGCCTTTGCGGCCGCGGTGACCGTGGATCTCCTGCTGTAGCCGGCGGCGGCATTGGTCGGCTGCGTCGGTGCCGAGCTTGATCACGTGGAAGCCGTCGAGGACGGCGACGGCGTCTTCGAGTTGGTCGTCGATGGCATTCTTGTAGCCGTGGAACGGGTCGAGGGTCGCCACGTCGATGCCGGCGCGGAACGCCTCGTTGCGGGCGGCGAGCCACTTGCGTAGGCGGCGCCGGTGCGGCCCGGCACCAGGTAGAGCAGTCGCGCCTGGACCTTGCCGTTGGCGTCACGTGTCAGGTCGACCATGCCGGTCAGCTCCTTCGGTCCTCGGCCGCCCCGCTCTTCGGGCTTGGTGGAGGTGTGGTGCCAGATGTGCTCGTCCACACCTAGGGTCGTGGCGCCGTCGAAGCGGGATTCGTCCGCGGCCAGCGCCTCGAGCAGCGCCTTGATCGCCCGCCACACGGTGCGCCACGCGGTCCCCAACTGACGCGCGATCCCTTGCACCGACGCGTGTTCGCGCCGTATCTGCCCGATCGCCCACCAGCACGCCCGCGTCGTCAACAGAACCCGCGGTTGGGCCAGGTCGTCGTCGCGTTCGGTGAACGACCCGGCTCCGCAGTCGAGCTCCTCGCACCGCCGCGTCCGCTTACGCAACACCACTTCGACCGACCGGCCCATGCACGGAACATCGACAAGCCGAACATCACGGCGGCCGTGGCTGCCGGCGACGACACCGCACGAGCGGCACGCCTCGACACGGGCGGGTGACTCGACGACGACCCGCAGCGACAGTCCGCGCTTGCCGTCGCGCTCGCTCACCGCGACGACGTGGAAGCCGGCCAGGCCCACGAGCAGATCGCAGCGGTCACAGTAGGAATCAGGGCAGCAGCGCGCAGCAGTACACGCCGTAGGCTCGGACAACGTCGAGGCCTTCCGGTCCGGTTGCTTGGTCGCTACCGATCCTTGGGAGGCCTCGACGCATCTCCCGTCACCTCAAGACCGCGGGTCGCGGTTGCGTCCCAGCGACGCAACCCCGGATGTGGCGTGGAGTGGGACGCTGCTTGGCTGAAGAATTCAGCGGCCCACCGCGAGGGCTTCTGCTTGCATCCGTTGAAGACTGGTCAGCGCGTGATCGGCGATCAGACGTCGCGCCTCTGCGTCGAGCCCGGAGAGCACGTCACCCGACTGGAAGCCGCGCATGGCTCGTCGCAACATCGTGTCGTTGACGGCGGCCGGGAAGGTGCTGAATTTGGTGGCGTTCGACCACAGCAAGGTCAGACCGAACCAGACTATGACTGCGTGGATGTAGGTCGCGACAGGCAACTGTTTGCCTGTCCACGGCGAGGTCACGGGCATCAGTTCGTCGGCGGCGAGGTCGTCGGTCAGGAGCGGATCGGTCGCGTCGAGCATCAGCAGGACGCAATGAATTGCTTCGTGAACCAGGCTGTCTACTACTGCCGCGTCGGCGACTGTGCCCCAGTCGCCGACGCCGATCGTCACCCGTCCCACATACAAGCCGTGCGTGCTGGAGCTGTAGTTGAGTTCCGGGTCGGTCACCGCGACGAGGCCGAGCACGCAGGTTCGAACCAACTCACTCATGGATGGCGACACCTCGGCCAGCCGATCAACCGCTCTGGCCAGGAGTGTTTCGACCTGCTGCAGGCTGGCTGGGGAGGGTCGACCGCGCGGGGAGTGGTCGGACAGCGCGCTGACCGCGTTCATGGTCAGCGCCTGTGGGCTCGCAGCATCTACTGCGCGCAGACCGTCGACGGCGACTGGCGTGTCGTGACTGCCGTCCGGTCTGACCACGGTGTCGCCCAACGCGGTCCACGCGTCGTCGTCCACGCGGTCGGCTCCGCGGACGGCCCGCTCGATCCGCAGGTACTCGATGAAATCTCCGGCGAATGCCGCCGGCGACCGACGGGCCGAGGTCCTCAGCCTGTGGGTCACGACCGGAGCACCGATGACTCGACTGACATCGATCGGCCAGGCTGCCTCCAGCGCGTCCTCGAATCCTTGAAACAGCGCTCGATCGGAACGCTGCAGCCTCGCGGCGACCGACGCGAGCAGGTCGAGCTGGCGCCCGATGAACTGCGAGTACGCGCTCTCGTAGACATGGGGCTCTCGACCCGCGATCACGTCCAGGAGATCGATGCTCATAGCACGACCGGGCGAAGGATTCGGCTTTGAGCGAGCAGGCTGTCGATCGGCTGAAGGAGGGCGCGGCCCATCGGCATAATATCGGTGTTGCCGATCAACGGTTCGCGCAGCTGGCCGAGTTTCGGCGCCAGGATGTCAATCTGTCGCTGGGCCTCGTCCCGATGCGGCGAACCGTCCACCGAGAGGTCGGCATACCACGCGGTCACGTTGGCAAAGGCATGAAACGCGATCATGAGCCGGTCCAACGGTCGTTCACGCCCGACGGCGGGCGAGAAATACAGCCGCGTGTCTTCGCCACCTGTAACGCGTGCGACGCGCAGCGCCAGATGGAAGTACTGATGGCTGGCCTCGTGGACGAGATTCTCGGCCAGGGTGACGGCACTCTCTGGCAGGGAGAGGTGCAGCAGCCCGGGCAGGTCCGACCTGCTTCCGCTCTTCGTCCGCCCTTTGCTGACTGGTAACGCGATCACCTGACGCACCACATGGCTGACCCAGGCCGCGTAGGTCGGGCTCGACGCGCCCAGGCAGGCGACGCCATCGCGCAAACTCGCTCGCATCGCTTCGTCGACTGCCGCGACCGGTGCGCCCGGGATACCGTCGAGGTAGCTAGCAGGGATATCCCGGCCGCCCACGATGTCCGGGGATAGCGTGTCCGGGGAGTGCGACGCACCCTGTGGCCGCCACCGCATGCCGTCACGCTCGACGTCGATCACTGCTGTACGTCGCGCTCCCTGCGATACGACGAGCGTCGCGCATCGGCCGTCACTGGCCAGCTCCACGGCATCCCCGCACGCGAGCCGGCGGCCGGCGAACCTCAGAGGCCGGACCGCAGCCACGTGCGCCGACCAGACAGCCGGGGTGCCTGACGCCGACGCCAACTGAAGCCCCCAAGCCACGGCGAGGTCGACCACGGAGACACCGCTCCGACCTGCCTCGTCTATTTCGCCGATCATCGGGTCCCAGGCTTCGGCATACGTGAGCTCCGCGGCCCGGTCCGTGAGGAAGGCGAAGAGCTCGGGGCAGGCGTTGCGCAGAACCGACGAGTTGGTGCTCAAGAATCTCGCCAGTTGGGCCCGCCGATGAGCGACCGCGACGGTTTCGGCGAGCGCGCCGAAAGCACCTCCGAGCGGGCAGGAGAACTGCTCACCGACGGCGATCACCGCGTCCTCGACCCCAGTCGCTCCCATCTGCATCACGTCACACTCGCACCCAGAACTCGTCGGGGACGTCAATCCGGAGCTGTTCCTGGATGTGCCCGACGAGGCTGTACAGCGCACGGCAGTAGATCGAGGGGTTGTCGAAACCCGCCCCATCAAAGCGATGCGGCAGGTAGCCACCGCCGCAGGCACGGAATGCCGGACACTGCCGACAGGTTTCGCACGGCGCCTGCAGAGTAGCTACATCGAAGTGCCGGCCTGGTTCGTCCAACTCGGACTCGTCAACGAAGAAGAGGTCCTCGGCGTACCTCCCGCCGCACATGCGGACGGTGTCCGAAAGCCCGATAGCGCCGTTTGTCTCGACAACACAGATCCTGCGCAGGTCGCCACCGAACGCATCGAGATCGGGGACGACGCCCATCAGCGCCCTGACGATGATCTCGAACGTTCGGATCTTGGGCGCCTCCGCCCCGAGTGCGTGCCATCGTCGGAACGCGCTGATCAGGAACTGCTCGTAGGTCTGCGCGCCGGTCCACCCCGGAGGCAGGTTGGCGTAGTTACCGTCCGGGAGCAGGAAGTCGAAGGCGTTGAGGTCAAGGCTGCGGAACCAGTCGACCATGTCGCCGCCGTCGACCGTCGGATCGATCACACACAACACACCGGAAAACGCCGTCGCGAAAGCCGGGCTGGTGGCACGGAGCCCGATCACGTTGTCGATCACGCGCTGGGTGGTGCCGAGACCACGGTGGTCCACCCGATGGCGATCCGCGAGCCAGGGTGGCCCATCCAGGCTGACACCGATATGGATGGCGTAGTCGGCGAACAACTCCGCCCAGTCCTCGTCGAGGAGCAGACCGTTCGTCTGCAGATGGAAGTCCAACTCGACGTCGCGGCATTCGCTGCGCAGCTGATCGAGAAGGCGGCGCATTCGAACCTTGCCCAGCAGCAATGGCTCGCCCCCGTGCAATTCCACGACGAACCGCTGAAGTGACCCACGCCGAACGCACGAGTTGATGCGTGTGGCGAGCTGGCGGACGACGTCATCGGTCACGAACCGAGGCCGTTGGCGCCATACCTCGTCGCCCCGCTTGTAGACATAGCAGTAATCGCAGTCGATGTTGCAACGCTGGGCTACCTTGAGAACGACCCAATCGAGCATCGTTGCGCTCACCGCAGATGGGGAGGCGCCCACACCGCGGGGTCAGTCTCTGGAGTGAATGCTGTAGTGGCGGTCATGCGTCGGCATGGCATCGGCCTCGAGACCGCCACCGCCGCCGAGCCCCTGCTGTTCTGCGGCCACGTTCTCCGCGATCTTCCGCGTCAGGTCGTTCTTGATCGACTCCAGCCCCTCGCTGGTGGGATTGCTCAGATCGATCTTGTACTCGAGGTGTACTGCATGACCAGGATTGTTCTGTTCCGTCATGGCTTTCCCCTGTGCTCGGCGGCAACGGCCCGGCGCCATCGCGCTCGATGATCATGTCTAACACTGACCGGTCGGGGCGGCAATAACCGCAAGAGCCACGCTGGGCGAACGTTCAGGACTCACGTGTGTGCGACGCTCTGTCCGCGATCCACGTCGCGAGTGCCACCTGCGGAATAAGCCGGCCCAGTCCGGTACAAGCGTTCCACGGGCAGGTCTCGTCGGCTGCATACCCAAGCACAGCCGGATGTTCGTCGATGTTCGGGGTGGAGTTGTTACCACCGGAAACCTGCACGAATGCTGTAGCAGGCAAGGCGTACAGCACGGGCGCGAGCGCCCCGATACGATCATCGAGGAGGTCGTTGCACAGGGCGACGAGACCGGCATACAGGGGCGCTACGCCGCTCGTGCCGCCCAGGGCCGACATCCGGCCGTGTACCGGAACCAGGTAGCCCGGCGCCGAGCCTGCCGGCCCGGCAATGTCGGGCAACGCGCGTCGCGTGGTCGGCTCCACATGAGCTGCCACATCGGCCTGCCACGTCGGCCGGTCGAAGGTCGTGCTCACTCCCCCACCCGTTGCCCAGCCGTTGCCGTCGTTCCAGACGACCTCGCGGGTCACAATTGCACCGGTGACGGTCACGTGCGTCCCCCCGCACGCCGCAACATGTGGGCTCGACGCTGGGAACTGAACGTGCAGGGCACCGTCACTGACTCGGTCGCCCGCGCCATGGTCCCCAGCAGAGCACAGGACGGTGATGCCTCGGCTACCGGCATCCTCGAGCAACTGGTCGAACGCGACCATCGCCTGTGCGGACCAGGTCAATTCCGCCCCACCCCAACTGATGGTCAGAACATCGGGTGGCGGGCTCGCCGAATGCACGGCCGTCGCAACGGCGGTAAAGAAACCGTCATCGGTCAGCGGCGCGAAATACACCCGCAACGCTGCCCCCGGTGCAACCGCTGCCGCCACGAACACATCAAGTGCGACTTCGTTGTCCAGATCGCCGCCCGGAGCGTTCTTCCCGCCAGCAACCTCTGTCACGGTCAGCGCGGGGCGTGGCAGGTTGCGCTCGGTGAAGTACGCCTCGAACTCATCGAGCACCAGGCCGCCACCGAGTTCGATCACTGCGATGAATCGTCCGACACCCTGGCTGCGATCAATGGGCCAACCGAGCATTCGGGCAACGTCGCGAATCTGCAATGCAGAAGCCCCCGCGGCGGGTGACGATTTCGACGCGTGCGGCCAGGCCTGCTGCCGCTGGTCTAGACCGAGCACCGCAATCACGATGTCGACCAAGAACCGCGGGACGAGGATGTCGCCGGTACGGCCGCGATAGGTCCGCTCACGGCGCCGCAACTGATTCAGCCGCACACCGAACGCCCGCTGCATCGCCGCGACTGAACCGCTCAGCATCACCCGTCGACTGGCGATGTCAGTTGCCGTGACTTTGATACCCGGCTGCGCCGAATACCACTGGACGACCTTCATCGCATCCTGCGAATCAGCCGGCTGATACGAGACGTCACCCGTAGCGCCCGGCCGGCGCAATACCACGGTCACGCTCACACCGTCATCATCGCCTGCCGGTCCGAGGACTTCCGTACCGTGGGGCACCTCCCGTCGGCTCCCAGAAAGCGGCACCATCTCATTCACATCGAGACCCACAGCAGCCACCAGACTTATCACGTTGCAGCCGAGCCGGCAGCATCTATCGACGGTAGCGCGGCGCAGGCCAGGTCGGAACCCACACGGAACCCTCTCCCGAGCGACCCTTCGCTGAACGGAGTAGCCCGGCCGGCAGGCGGTCGCCGCGACCGCCCCGACGACGACGCACCTGTCATCCTGACTGTCACGTCGTCATGGGGTGCCGCGTTTGGTTGTTCGACCTATTGGTTCTGTCCTAGTGTCGCCCGCCGGAGATTCGCGCCATAAGTCGGGCCGAGTGACTCGAGGATTCGTGGATCAGCCCACCGAGGATGTCGGCCCGTTCAATGGCCACGCTGGGATCCTCGCGCGAGAGCTGCTCGCCCACCGCGTCGATCAACTGCGTCTTCTCGACGGCTCGATCCAGTTGACCGACCGGGCCGTGCCGGCCGATGACAGCAGCCTGGCGGGCGTAGTCGTGGTTGATGCCGGCGAAGACGGAGTTCATCCGCGACTCGCCGGTCTGCTTGTCCGCCCAGTACTGGGCCGAGGGCACGGCGATGTCCCCGACGAAGTGCAGGTCCCGCGAGTCGATCAGGCGCTGCGATGGTTTGCCGTCGCTCCCCGTCACGGTCTCGTGCAGATAGGCTTGAATGCGGTAGTTCAGCGGCACGGCCTGCTCGACGTGCGAGATGACCACGTCGGCGTAGCCGACGAACTCGGCACCGACCTGCAAGGTCTGGTATCGGAACTCGATGTCGACGCTGACCGCTACGGCGTGATCCCGCGGATTCAGCCAGACCCGCTGCCGGCCGCTGCCGGTTTCGTTCTCGTAGCGGGCCTCGTCGTCGAAGTTGAACGGGGCTCACCTTGACGAGGCGTCATCGGCGGTTCGCTCACACTCACCCGTCCGGCCTTCCCTTCGCCTGTGACCCCGGATGGCACGGAGCCCGTTGGGCTTGTTCTCCGAGCTTCACACCCCGCCGTTACCAGCGACGCACGTCGGAGCAGGGACGAGCCTTGAACACTTGCCCGGGACTACGTCATCGACAACGCCGCCGACCTCCACCTACGTGTCCACTCACAACATGCGACCTCGTGTCGCACCACCATCGAGGTGCCTTTCCCGTGTCCGGAATCGAAGCCGTCGCAAGCTCGATTTTCCCTTACGGGACAGGCACTTCCCTACTTCACACGCCAATCAGGACATGATCAACTCGGCCGTACTCGCGGATCTGGGTCTGACAGGGGCTGTCCGTGGTGATTTCGTGAGATTCACACATGGCATGCGCTTCCGCCGGTCACCGTGACGCGGAGAGGTTCAGGGGGGTCTGCCCCGACGGGCAGCACCCGGGGCAGGTACGCGTACTCATGCGGGCTGAACTGGGCGGCGTCCCGTTGACACGCGCGATCACCAGGCGAAGCCTCCGACGTGCTGCGGCCGCTGCGTCCGCAGTGACTCCGGTACGCCGAAGAGGGGCCTGTCATGACCTGGGACGAGACGGTCGCGAAGTATCCGTGGGTCGTGATCGACCCGTCCTCGTTGATCGGCAATTCGACGCCGACAACGCTGACCGAGCTTGCCTCTGCGACGAATCCGCTGTGGCGTCAGTTCTACATCGCCTGGCTGGTCGCGAATCCCGGCTGCCCGTACAGCGCGGCCAGGGCGACTGAGTACCTCGGCGACCTGAACGAGATCAACAAGACATCGAAGGATGCCGCGAAGCGCGAGCTGTACGACGCCGCCAAGCGCTTCTTCAACACCTACGGCGACCTCTCGGAGTTCCGCTCAGCGATCCGCGAGATCAAGGACGCCGTCAAGGCGAAGGCCAAGGAGGAGCCGAACACCAATGCCGGGCTGCTGTTCGCCGCTGACGCCGCCGTCAGTGCGGTCGGCAACGCGAAGCCCGACGAGGCGCTGGTCAGCGCGATGTCGAACCTGCAGAACAACACGGAGAAGGAAGCGCTGCTGCAGGGCGTCAACGACTACCTCGTCCACATGAAGAACTTCTTCAAGCTGGCGGGCGCGAGCGACTCGTGGGGATCGGTCGAGCAGAGCATTGCCCGCGGCATGAGCAACCTGCGTACCTGGGAGGCGAGCCTGCGGGTCTGCTTCACGAAGTACCAGGCCGTCCTGCCCTACCTGCAGGCCGACGCCGCCGGTCGCTCCGACCTCGTCACCAAGGCCAAGTTGAGCTCGCCCGACCTCGTCGATCTGTACCAGAGTGCCGAGACGGGCGCGCTGGTCAAGGAGGTGTGGGCGACCATCTCCCGCTACGGGCAGGCCCTCGCCTCGCTCGGTGTCGACCTCGCCAACGGCTGCGAGCTGATCGTGCGCATCGCCAAGTCGCAGAGCGAGAAGGACATGGCGAAGAACTTCACCGCCGCGTTCCCCGAGGCTGCGACCGGGCTGCTGATCGCGAAGACGGTCGTGGGCGTTGGCTCGACGATCGCCGGCTTCTTCCCGCCTATCGGTACCGCTGTGGCGGGCAGCCTGAACCTCGCCATGCTGGCGGCCGACAAGGCCACCCAGTTCATCATGGTGACGATGGCGAAGGAGGATCCCAACGTCGTCCTCAAGCAGTTCGGCCGGACGTTCGACGAGGTGCCTGCCGACAAGCGCTCCGCGTTCGCGGAGAAGCTCGCGGAGTATTCGCCCGAGGTGATCGAGTTCCTGATGAAGGCCGCGGAGCTGGGACACCAGGCTGCCGATCTCTACAAGGACCTCGCGGGCCTCGACGAGGCGGTCAAGAAGGCGATGGAGGAGTCGCTGAAGCAGGCCGGCAACGCCATCGGTGGTGTGGGTGCCGTGATCACCGTCGCGACGCTCGCCGCCGAATGGTACAAGTGGAGCGAAGAGGTCAAGCGGGACCTGCGCAACCGCGACGGTCTCACCGACGACGACGTTAAGACGCTCCAGACGGGCCTCGCTGACGCATGGACCCAGCAGGCGTCGAACACGTTCTGGGACATCAAGACCGCCACGTTCCTGGGCATGGACGGCGCCGACTACAAGGTCGTTATGAACGGGGTGCCCGGCAAGATCCGCGGCGCCAACTTCGTTTTCGCGCCCGACGACCGATCGAAGGTGCACCAGTTGGTGCTCAGTGCCGCGCAGAAGGCGAATCCCGGCGGGATCCCGTACCACGACTCGACCGTCTCGATCGCCTGGGACTCGGTGAAGGTGACGACCGAACCCGGCGAGACCGGCCACCTGGAGTGCACGGCGACCGGCACCGTCCGCTCGGGTATGCAGCACCCGTGCACGCTGAGCATCAGTGTCGAGGGCCGGGTGTCGATCACCAGCGTCGACCTGCCGCGTAGCACCGCCGAGTTCGGCCGGCTCGCAGGCAGTCACCAACAGCTGTCGGACGGCAATGTGCAGTACACGCTCGACTGGAGCTCGGCGAAGAGGACCAGTTCGCGCACGTGGTACTTCCGGGCCGACGTCGCGGCCTCGACTCCAGACGGGAAGCGCACGACGGTCAGCGTGAAGGTGCCTCGCGGCGGTGTCCCGCGCATCTCGCGGGCCGGCGCGAAGGACGACGCGGACGACGTCCAGGTCAAGACCGTCCCGGTGCAGGCCGAGGACAAGGCCAAGGTCAAGAAGCTGCTCGTCGCAGCAAAATGAAGTGGACGCGCCCATGAGCAACACCAGCCGACCGGATCGAGGAAAGCGCGCATGACCCAGGTGACCCTGCATGCCATCGACGGTTCGGGCGACCTTCTGGTCGAGGCCGACGAGGAGTCGGTGGAGGTTCTCGAGAAATCGCCGGGCAGCAACGGCGACCTGTTCCGCGCACGGATGAGCGTCACCGTCGCCGGTGGGTCGGCGCAGACGATCGACTGCATGATCGACGAGTCGACCGGGACGGTGTCGGCGGGCCCCGACGTCCTGGCCGCGCTGCGTGGTCACCCCCTCGACGACCCGGCGGTCGCGGCGCAAGTCGCCGCTGCCGAGGCGCCCACCGTCGACGTCACCCAGCTCGCCGCCGCGGACGACCGGGTCGAGACCGAAGCGGCGGCCGGAGCCACACAGGCCGAGGCCGCCGAGGCGGCGCAGCTCGAGGCCGATCGTGCGGCGGTGCCGGTCGAGAACCCGGTGGAAACCCCGGCCGAGAGCCACCCGGTGGCGGACACCGATGCGCCGGCCGAGCCACAGCCGGCCGCGGAAACACAACCGACGGCGGAAGCACAGCCGGCGGCCAGCGGCACTGCTGCGGCCGCCGCGGGCTCGCAGGACGACGGCGAGCGCGAGCGCGAGGAGTTCCGCGTCCAGTACGAGAACTGGATCCTCGGCATGGCGCCGCTGGTCATGTACAACGCGGCCGACACGACCAAGACCATCGGCGAGATGTCCTGGAGCGGTGCCGCCGGCCGTCAGGCCCTCGACGCGAACAGCTGGACCGTCGACGTCTCGCTCACCGCGCAGGGGACCCCAGTCGCCGGCGGCCCGTACCGGTTGACGATCCGCAACGACGGCGTCGCCTACACGGTCTTCGTCGACGGTCAGGTCTTCGACTACCTCGAGGCCCTGCGCCAGCAGCCCGCCGCCGGGGCGGACCCGGCGGCGGCGCAGACCGGTGGAGAGACCGCGGCGGCCGGTGCGGGCACAGCCGCCGCGGCGTGGCCGCCGACTGTCCGGCCGCTGGACCAGGCCCTGCTGGCCGAACTCCGCGCCGAGCCCGACCACGTGCTGTGGTTCGGCAACAGCGAGGCACCGAACACGGTCGTCGTCGACTGGGACGATCTCGCCATGCGCCTCAATGAATGGCGGCACGTCGCCGAGGTCGGGTGGACGGGCCCGTTGACGTGCCGCGACACAGCCACCGAGCGCGACATCGACATCGAGGACGCCGTGCTGCATGCCACCAGCGGCGAGGGACTCTGGATCGCGGTCGCGACGGTCCCGACCGGCTGAGTTCCGCAACTCCCTATCCGACACCGGGCAGCCGTTCCTTTGCGGTGCCACCGACTGGTTCAGCCCACAACAAGTCAACGATGGCGGGCCGGTGTGCTGTGGGGCTCAAGAACCTCAGCCGTGCGCCTCAGCCCTGTTCTTATCAGGCGGCTTGTCGGTATTCGTTGATCAACCCACCGAGGATCTGTCTGCGCTGGACCACGCCAGCGCTGCGAGGTAGTCGATTCGCGTCGACCGCTATTGGCGAGCGTTGCTCAAGAACCGTCGCAGTGGCTCGGACCTGTCCGACCTCGCTGAGGCCATCAACCCTCAGATCCGGGGCTGGATCAACTACTACGGGCGCTTCTACCGCTCCGAGTTGCGCTTCCTCGCATGGCGCATCAACGAACACCTGACCCGGTGGGCCATGCACAAGTTCAAACGATTCCGCGGCAAGTACGCCAAAGCGATGGCCTGGCTGCAGAAGATCTATCAACACCAGCCCGGCCTGTTCGCCCACTGGCGCCTCGTCGCATTCACCGAAAGCCGGACTGTGGGGGCCGGATGACGGGAGACCGTCACGTCCGGTCGTATGTGCCACGCACGATTATGTTGAAGACGGGCCGGTCGCCCAGCGGTTTCCCTTGTGGCATAGGGGTTTGCCGGATCAGGCGTTCCACATAGTCAAAGCTGTTCGAGGAAGCCGAGGAGTTCGTCTGGTGGCCGGTATCGGCCGGGTTTGGCGCCGAGCGGCGCGGTGCGTGCGATAGCTCGTTCCTTGAGCGCCGGGTCGGCATGTTCGTAGATGTGTGTCGTTTGGGTGGTCTCGTGGCCGAGCCATATCGCGATCGTGGCGATGTCGACGCCCTTTGCCCGCAAGAGCATCGCATTGGTATGGCGCAACGTGTGCGGCGTGGCGTGTTCGGTCGCCAGCGGCGGGCAGCCGATAGCTGCGGTAGCGACGTGGCGGGCGACGAGGGCGCCGACGGTGTAACGGCTGAGCGGGCGGCCTTGCCGGGTCGGGAACAGCGGCTGCTCCGGTTGGCCTTGCAGCTCCTTGATCCACGCGGTCAGGACCGCGACTGTCTCGCGGGTCAGCGTGGGTGAACGCTTCTTGCGTCCCTTGCCGGTGACGCGGATGTGGGCGCCGACACCGAGCTGGACGTCGCCGAGACGCAGGCCGGTGAGCTCGGAGACCCGGACGCCGGTCTGGATCATCACCGCCAGCAGGGCGTGATCGCGGCGCCCGAGCCAGGTGTTGTTGTCCGGCGCGGCGAGCAGCGCGGCGATCTCGACCGGGTCGAGGTAGCTGACGATGCTGCTGTCATGACGTTTCGTCGGGATCGCCATCACCCTTGCGATGGTGCGCGCGTGCTCGGGGTGTTCCAGCGCGGCGTATCGGTAGAACGAATGGATCGCCCCGAGCCGGGCGTTGCGGGTCCGGATGCTGTTGCCGCGGTCGTGTTCCAGGTGGGTGAGGAACGCGCCGATCAGCGGCGCGTCCAGGTCGTCGATGTCCAGCTGGAACGGCGCCTTCCCTGTCCGCTGCTGGGCGAAGCGCAGCAGCAGCCGGAACGTGTCGCGGTAGGCGGCGATGGTGTGCGGGCTGGCGTTGCGCTGGTTGATCAGCCGCTCGGTGAAGAAGGCCTGCAACGCCGGCGCGAGCGGGCTCATGACAGCGCCTCGGGTAGCTGCTCGAGGCGGGCGCTGACGAGTTCCAGCAGTTCGGGGACGCCTTGGAGATACCAGAATGTGCTCGCCGGGTCGGTGTGGCCGAGGAACGTCGACAGCAGCGGCATCTTCCGGTCGACGTCCTCGCCCGCCCGCAACCAGCCCAACAGGGTGCGCACCGCGTAGGAATGCCTGAGGTCATATACGGTCGAGGCCGGGCCCGCGAACCGTGGCCGTCCAGGCCAACCTCACGGATCAGCCTGGTGAACGCCTGGTTCAGCTCCTGGCGCCCGACCCGTGCGCCGCGGGCGGAGAGGAAGAACGCCGGCGTGGCCGGCCGCGGGTGGCGGGCGTCCCGCAGCCGGGCGTAGCCGGCCAGCGCGGTCACCGTGCTGTCGTGCAGCGGGAGTTCGCGTTGCTTGTGCTGCTTGCCGGTGGGACCAGGACCACCCCGCGGCGCAGGTCGACATCGTCGCGGTCGAGGGCCAACGCCTCGCCCGGGCGCATCGCGGTGACCGCGAGCAGCCCGATCAGCGTCTGCACCCGCACCGCCCGCAGCCGCGGCGCGAGTTGCCCGGCCGCCGTGAGCAGCGCCGCGATCTGGGCGTCGGTGTAGATGAACGGCGCGATCCGTGGCCGGTGCCCGGGCAGCAGGTCCGGCGGCGGGACCTCGCTGGCCGGGTCGAGCATCGCCAGATGACGGGCGAACCCGCGCGCCACTGAGAGCCGCTGCCGCCAGTAGGACGGGTGCGCCTGCCCCGGCAGGCGCGCCCACTCCAATGCCAGCTCTGTCGTGATCCGTTGCGCGCCGGCCTGTTCGAGGAAGCCGACGAAGCCTTCCAACAGCCGCCCGTCCTGCGGCATCGAGAACCCGGACCGGCGCCGCAGCTGCAGGTAGCCGCGTCCAGCGCCTCGCGAAGGGTTCATGACGCGCTGACCGGGGCGGGCCATGGCCTGGCCAAGGGCCGCAGGGCGGCCCGGTCGACCTTCGCGTAGATCGCGGTGGTCTTGGCCTCGCGGTGGCGCAGCACCTCGCCGATCTCCGCCAGTGTCGCGCCGTGGCGCAGCATGTCGGTCGCGGCCGTGTGCCGCAGCCGGTGCGCGCCGACCCTGGGCAGGCCCGCCCGGTCACACGCCGAACGCACCACCCAGCCGATCGTGGACCGGTTCAACTCCCGCCGGGGCGCGGTGACCCGCACGAACACCGCCCGCGAGTCGCATCGCGGCCGGCGGCGCAGGTAGGACACCAGCGCCTGTCCGACGTCATCGGGTAACGGCAGCTCGTCGATCCGGCCGCCCTTGCCGCGCACCAGCAACAGCCCGCGGCGCCAGTCGATGTCCTCCAGGTGAAGTCCGGCGACCTCGCCGGCGCGCATGCCCAGCCGCGACAAGAGTTTCAGGATCGCGAAGTTGCGTCGCCCGACCAGGGTGCGGCGGTCGCAGCTGGCCAGCAGCCGCCGCGCCGCAGCCGGTTCCAGGCCGCGCGGAAGAGTGCGGTCACGCAGATCGGCGACTGCCGGCAACGCCCACACCAGCGGCGCCTCGATCCGCCCTGACAGGTGCAGGTAGCGCAGGAAGCAGCGCAGCGCGGACACCAGGTCCCGGGTCCCGGACACGCTGCGGTCCTGGCACTCGGCGGCTAAGAAGACGCTCACATCGGCTGCGGCAAGCCGGTCCAGCCGCAACCCGCCACGGCCATGCCGCCCAGCGCGGCCGGTCAACAACAGCCGCGCCGCCGGAACGTAGGCGTCGAACACGGTGTGTGGCGCCAGGCCACGCTCGACAAGCAGGAACGTGGCGTAGTCAGCGAGCAGCTCCTCCACCGGGCCGTGAACCGACGCCGGCGTCGGCTGCGGTGCCGCACCGACCGTGCGCAGATACTCGACCGGCACCGTCACGCTCTGCCGCGCCACCAACGTCACCTGGCCGGCAGCCCGCCGCGACGCCGCGAACCGCTCGCACTGGGCGGCGGTCAACTCGCCGACGCCGAGTCCCTCGTCCGCGAGCCAGCGGCTCAGCTGAGCGAACTGCCACAGCCTGTCCGAGATCGACGACGGCGAATAGCCCTGCGCCCGCAGCCACGACCGGTACCCCGCCGCGTGCCCCACCAACGGCCCCGACACCGCCGGAACCCACACCTTCCTGCCCATCGCTGGCTCCTCTCAGATCGCAGAACTCGACCCAAGAAGCGTCCATCGACACCGCAGATTATGTGGAACGCCCGATCCGGCAAACCCCTACGCCACAAGGGAAACCGCTGGGCGACCGGCCCGTCTTCAACATAATCGTGCGTGGCACATACAACCGTTTATGTCGAATTCCACATAACCAGTCCTGAGAGCGGCGGGGGGTGAGACTCCCCCCGCCGACTCACCCGAATCGAGCCGCTGCGCGAGGCCGCGCAGATGAATCCGTCAGGTCCATCCGGATGTCGAGACGTCCCTTGGCTTCAAGAGGACACGCACTCACATGCCGATGAGTGCTCGCCCGGTTCGGTACGCCTAGACAACGGTGACGGCGACGCCCTCGGCTTGGAACGCCGCGAGTGTGTCGGGGTCGGCGTCGTGGGTGGTGATCAGGTAGGTGAGATCGGCCGGGTCGCCGAAGCGGAAGTTCGACGACTGCGTGAGCTTCGCAGCGGTGGTGACGAGTACTCGCTTGGTCGCCGCGGCGATGCTGGCCTTTTTCAGTTCGGCGTCTTCGTAGGTAGCTGAGGTCAGCCCGCGGGTTCCGGAGACCGAGCAGGCACCGAGCAGCAGGACATCGACGGTGATGTTGCGGACGGCGTCGATGGCCGTGGCGCCGTACATGGCCAGGGTGTCGGGCTCGACGGGGCCGCCGGGGATGATCACGCGGGCGCCGGGCACTGCGGCCAGGGCTGCGGCGGAGTGCAGGGACAGACACAGCGCGGTGACCGGGCGCCCGGCAAGTTCTTGGGCGACAGATTGGCAGGTGGTGCCGTTGTCGATGATCAGCGAGTCGTAGTCGTTGATCATCGCTGCGGCGGCCTCGGCGAGGTCGGCTTTGGCCTGGCGGTCCTCGCCGGCGCGGGCCTGGTACGGGACGCCTTCGCCGAACTTGGCCGCGCGGGAGGCTCCGCCACGGGTGCGCTGCACCGCGCCGTGGGCGTCAAGGTCCTCGAGGTCGCGCCGGATCGTCATGGCCGACACCCCGGCGAGTTCGGCGAGCTGGTCCACGCGCAGGTAGCCGCTGGCCCGGACCGCATGAACGATCATCTTGTGCCGAAGTGAACGTTGCACATGTTCACTTTCGCACATAGCTTCGCTCTCGTCACACCGCGAGCGAAGGGGTTATGCAATGACTGGCGGAGCAGTCGCCGAAGCGACCGGCCAGGACACGACTGAGCCAGCACAGGCTGGACGGTCGCGACGGCTTGGGCGGCTGGGACGCTCGTGGCCGCGGATCGCGGTGACGGTCGTGTTCGTCGTGCACGGATTGTTGTTCGCGTCGTGGACCGCGCACATCCCGCACGTCAAGGCCGCGCTCGGCCTGACCGACGGCACCCTCGGCTTCGCCCTGCTGGGTGCGCCGGTAGGGTCGGTGTGCGCCATGATGGCTGCGGCCTACCTGCTGCCGCGGGTGGGCAGCCGATTGGTCGTGCAGGTCGCGCTCGTGGGCTACTGCGCCGCCGGGCCGATCGTCGGGCTGGTCGCCAACCTGCCCGCGCTGTTCGCGGCGTTGTTCGCATGGGGCGCGTTCCAGGGCACCCTCGACGTGGCCATGAACACCCAGGCCATAGCAGTCGAACGCTCCAGCAAGCAGATGTTGATGTCCGGGCTGCACGGCGGGTGGAGCATCGGCTCGTTCGCCGGTGCGGGCATCGGCGCGTTGGCTGTCGGCGCCGGGATCACCCTCACCCCGCAGCTGCTCGTGCTCGGCACGCTGATCCTGCTCGCGGCGGGGCTGCTCACCACCCGGATGCTTCCCGACGCCGCCGACCAGCCCGGCACATCGGCCGAGGCCAGCGGTCCCGACGGGTCGCCCGTCGCAGAGCGTGCCGCCTCACGGTGGTCGGGCGGGATGCTGCTGCTCGGCGCGATCGCCTTCGCCGGGATGCTGTGCGAGGGCGCGACCGCTGACTGGGCGTCGGTCTACCTGTCCGGGCCGCTGCACGCCTCCGGCCTCGTGGCGGGTCTGGGCTACACCACCTTCTGCCTGACCATGCTCACCGTCCGGCTGTGCGGCAACCGGCTGCTCACCCGCTACCGCCCCGACCGGCTCCTGCCGACGCTCGCCGTAGTGGCCGGCGTCGGGTTCGCGGGCGCGCTGCTGATCGGCAACACCGTCGTCGCCCTGGTCGGGTTCGCCTGCCTCGGCATCGGGCTCGCCTCGATCGTCCCGGCCGTGTTCAGCGCCGCAGGACGCATCCCCGGACTGCACCCCGGCACCGCCGTCGCCACCGCCTCGGCCTGCGGGTGGGCCGGCTTCGTGCTCGGGCCACCAGTGATCGGCCACCTCGCCGCCGTCGCCTCGCTGCCGCTCGCGCTCGGCCTGCTCCCGATCCTGATCGCTTTCGTCGTCATCGGCACCGCCACCGCCCCCGCGCTCAAGCACCGCGGCAACGAGGAACACGCCGCGAACCTCGCGGAGGCGGCGCGATGATCGACTGGCTGCTCGTCGACTACGGCGAAACCATCAGCACCGCCCTGCCCGCCGACACGATCAACGAACTGGCAACCCTCGCCGGACAGCACCCGAACGAGTTCCTCGACCGGTACTGGGCACACCGCCTGGACTACGACCTCGGCCTGCCCGCGCACCTCTACTGGTCACGAGTCCTGAACCGCGACCCGGCCGAGCTCGCCCGTCTCGCCCAGACGCTGACCCGCATCGACCTGCACGGCTGGCTACAGCTCAACTCGCTCACCCTGCGCACCCTGGTCCTGCACCGGCGCCGCACCGGCGTCGGTCTCGCACTGCTGTCCAACGCGCCCGAACCGCTCGCCGCCGCCATCGACCGCCGCCCCTGGGCCGCCCACTTCACCCACCGCCTCTACAGCTGCCGCCTGCGCCAGGCCAAACCCGATCCGGCAGCGTTCACCGCCGCACTCACCGCCCTCGACGCCGAACCGCACCAGGTGCTATTCATCGACGACCGGCCCGACAACACCCGCGCCGCCGCCACCCTCGACATCCCCACCATCACCTTCACCTCGGCCAGCGCGCTCGCACGCGAACTCAAACTCACCCGACCCGCGATCGCCTGAACCGCTCGCAAGTACGTCGCGACCGACCGGACATGCCGCGCAGCGGCTGACCGCTCATGCCGCGTTGTGTGCGCGACCGGAACTACCGATGGGCGTGCCTTGCGACAGTGCATGCAGACATCTCTACGGCTGGGGCCGGCCTGCTCGTGGTCAAGGACCGAGCGCCGTCGCCTGCACGCGTACTACTCGCATCCTGCTTCGTTCCCACGACGCACCGCGCCCGGCCCGGAACTCGGACCTTGCCGTCCTTGTCGAACGCGCTCACCTCCGCAATAGCGTGAGCCCGAATCCGCTGCCGCGCCGGTTCGTCGACCTGCTGTAGCGCGGCAACGGCGAGCGAGACGTGCTCGCTGATCATCTCCCAATACTGAGCGGGCGATCCCGTCACGAGTTCGACGTCGACGTCCCACTCGGCGACGTCGCGCAGCCCGGCGGCCCGATACAGGGCGCTGACATATCCGGGAGCAGCGCATCGAAACATGTTCGGTCTGTCGGGATCCGGTCTTGTCACGACCGCCTCGGTCGTGATTGCCCGCATGGCGATCGCCGTCCACGGGTTTGCCTCGGGCTCGACCCAAACCGACGAGCACAGACGTCCGCCGGGCTTGAGCACACGCACAAACTCGGCCGTTGCCCGGGCCATGTCCGGGAAGAACATGTAGCCAAAACGCACGGAGACGCCGTCGAAGATGGCATCGCCGAACGGCAGATCATCTGCGCTGCAGACCGTCGTCTCGATGTTGGCGATCCCTTGCGCACTGGCTCGCCGCGCGGCGATGTCGAGCATCTCCGCGACGAGGTCGGTCAGCACGACGCGTCCCTGTGGAGCGAGCCTCGCGATACTCAAACCCGGCTCACCCGTCCCCGCGGCGATGTCGAGATGCTGATGGTCTTCAGCGATGTCGAGACTCTCAACAATGGCCTTACCGACCGGGCTCAGCTGATCCATGATGACCGGGTCCCACTTCCCCCAGCCCGCAGCGAGCCCGGCCCACGTCACTCGCTGACCGGCTCGGATCTCGTCAGGGCACGGCATTGACCCCTCCCATCGACGCATCTACCGAACAGGAAGCTACTCCCGGCAAGAGCGCACACCTACTCATGCGCGGCCCTGGACAAACATCCGGAATTATCGCTGATGTAGCACGCGCCAGCGCTCCCGAGCCGTCGATACAGAGCAGCGGGCCGCGCCCAGGTTCGAGCGCCGATCGATCTGTCAGTGGCACCTTCGCGCCACGTCGGACCGAAGCCTGCTCGTCCTCCGCTGTCTGCGGACAGCAGACTGCCTACGTGATGTCCTCGACAAGGAGCGCAGCGCCCGTCCGGTCGCAGTAGGTCATCGTGAGGGCACGCGTGTCGGCCACCCACTTCTCGACGCCGCTTCGCGCAAGCCCGGCGGACATCTGAACGTACGAGGTCTCGCCCTCACCGTGTCGTCGGAGGTGCTCCACCACCACATCGCGGTCACCGTGCTCGGCGACCGCGAGCATCTCGTGATGCGGCGGCGACGCGACGCGACGACCGTCGGCGGCGTAGAACTCCGAGTGGCCGTCGGCCACGAACGACTCGAAGTGAACCACCCCGATCGCGGCGAGGCCACGCACGTAGTCAGCCAACGATTCGGCCCGGCCCAGCCGCCCATGCAGGGCGTCGATCTGCGTCATGGTGAACACGACGGAAGGGTAATACAGCCGCCCGATTCAGACGGCTTCTCTCGGAACGCTGCCCGTGCACCTAGTCGTCGGGCTCGAGCATCGCCGTGCGTTGCGTTGTCCGACGAACCGTCGTGCTTTCGCACGGCCGGTCGCTCGGTTGACCGCCACCCGCAGGGCGAGCAGGCTTGATCCCCGCATTGACGGCGGGAGGGCGGTTGCGGTGGCGGACGCGGAGCGGGCCCGGCTGGCAAATGCCTGGCTGTGGCGTCGCTGGGGTCCGTACCTGGCCGAGCGTGCCTGGGGCACGGTGCGTGAGGACCAGAGCGCCGACGGAGACGCATGGGGCTACCTGCCCCACGACCAGGCCCGGTCGCGGGCCTACCGCTGGAGCGAGGAGGGCATGGCCGGCATCTGCGATGCCGGCCAGACGCTGTGCCTGGCCTTGGCGCTGTGGAACGGCGAGGACCCGATTCTCAAGGAGCGGATGTTCGGGCTCGGCTCGCCCCAGGGCAACCACGGCGAGGATGCGAAGGAGACGTGGTGGTACCTGGACTCGACGCCCACACACTCCTGGATGCGTTGGCGCTACCACTACCCGCAGCGCGCGTTCCCCTACGCGGAGCTGGCGCAGGTGAACGGCGAGCGCACCCGCGCCGAGCCGGAGTACGAATTGCTCGACACCGGGATCTTCGACGACGACCGGTTCTGGAGCGTGACCGTCGACTACGCCAAGGCTTCGCCGACCGACGTGCTCATGCGGATTCGCGTCCGCAACCACGGGCCCGAGACCGCCGTGCTGCACGTGCTGCCGACGCTCTGGTTCCGCAATACCTGGTCCGACCTCGGCGCGGGGGCCGAGCGTCCGGTCATCGTCGCCGACGGTCGCACCCTCGAGGCCCGCAGCCGCTCGACCGGACGTGTCACGCTCGTCTGCGACGGTGAGCCGGCCGCGCTGGTGTGCGATAACGAGACCGACGCCGCGACGCTTTTCGGGGTGGCCGACGGACCGCCGCACCCCAAGAGCGCGATCAACGATCATGTGGTCAATGGTTGGGGCCCGCTCGCCCCCGACGGTCGCGGAACGAAGGCGGCGCTGCACCACGTCCTCGAGGTCGCCGCCGGAGACACGGCGGAGATCCGCGCCCGGCTCGTCCAGCGCGATGCGCCCGGCGACCTCGGCGACGGGTTCGCCGCGGTCATGCGCGGACGCGAGGACGAGGCCGACGAGTTCTACGCCTCGCTCACGCCGATCAACGCCGGGCACGACCGCGCCCGCATCCTTCGCCAGGCGTTCGCGGGCCTGCTGTGGACCAAGCAGTTCTACCACCTGGAGATGGATCGCTGGCTCGGGCAGGCAGGCGCCGGGCAACCGGAGAGCCGCCGCAACGCCGGGTGGCGTCACCTGTTGGCCAACGACGTCATCGTCGTGCCCGACGCGTGGGAATACCCGTGGTACTCGGCGTACGACCTGGCGTTCAACTGCGTGGCGCTGGCGCGGGTCGACCCGCGACTGGCCAAGGACCAGCTCCTGCTCATGGGCCGCGAGACCTACATGAGCCCGAACGGCCAGCTGCCCGCGACAGAGTGGTCCTTCGGTGACATGAACCCGCCCGTCCAGGCCTGGGCCGGTCTGCGCGTCTTCGCGCTGGACGGCGCCGAGGACTTCGACTTCCTCGCGCGCTTGTTCCACAAGCTGCTGCTGCACTTCACGTGGGTCGCCAACCGGCGCGACGGGTCGGACCGAACGGTCTTCCAGGGCGGCCACGCGGAGATGGGCGGAGCCGCGGCCCTGCTGGACCCCTACTCGTACGGTCACCTGCAGCTGGAAGGCAGCGGCGGGCTGGTCTGGACGGCCGTGTACGCGCTTCACCTGATGGAAATGGCGCTGCTGCTCGCGCGGCGCGACCGTCCTACGAGGACCTCGCCTCCAAGTTCTTCGAACACTTCGCGCGCTTGGCCGAGGTGGCCCAGACGAGCGGCCTGTGGGACGACGAAGACGCAGCCTTCTACGACGTGATCAACCTGCCCGACGGGCGCCGGCTGCCGCTGCGCGTCCGCACGATCACCGGCCTGATACCGCTCTGCGCCGCGCTCGCGCTCGATGCCGAGGTGCTCGACGAGCTCCCCGGCTTCGCCGGTCGCGTGCGCTGGTTCGCCACCGTGCGCCCTGAACTGTTCCGCTTGGTGACCGACGACCGGATGTCGGCGCTCCAGGGGCGACTGCTCGTCCGGCTCGTGGACACTGATCGCCTGCAGCGGATCCTCGAGCGGGCCCTCGACCCGGAGGAGTTCCTGTCCCCGTACGGCCTGCGGTCGCTCTCCGCGCGCCACCGCGACCATCCGTTCACGCTGGAGATCGGCGGGAACACGATGGAATTCCGCTACGAACCCGGCGAGTCGCCGTCCGGCGTCTTCGGCGGCAACACGAACTGGCGAGGACCGGTGTGGTTCCCGCTCAACGCACTGATCATCGACTCGCTGCGCCGATACCACGCCTACGCGGGTGACGCGGTGACGGTCGACCACCCGGCGGGATCGGGTCGCCGGGCGACGCTCGGCGCGATCGCCGACGATCTCTCCGACCGTCTCGTCGCACTCTTCGAGCGCGATACCGGCGGCCGGCGTCCCGCGCACGGAGAACGTGCGGTACCGCAGGAGCACCCTGCCTGGCGCGACCAGATCACCTTCTCCGAGTACTTCCACGGAGACACCGGCGAAGGTCTCGGCGCGTCACACCACACCGGCTGGACGTCGCTCGTCAGTGATCTCATCATGTCGTCGAATGGTGGAGCCTGAGACATGGCCGCGCGCGAACCGGCCGTGGAGGCTCGCGTCGACGGCGGACCGTGGAGCTACGACGCCTTCCTGTCCTACAGCGCGTCGGACGCAGAGATCGTCGCCGTTCTGGCCGACCTGCTGATCGGCGACGGCCTCCACGTGTTCCTCGACCGGCAGCTCTCGGCCGGCGAGTCGTGGAGGACGACGCCCTGCTCGCCGGTCTACGTGACTCCGCGGTGACGTTCGAGGTGATCGGAAAGGGCGGCCTCGGCGGCTGGGGCCGCATCAGCCTGCCGGGGCTCCTGGAGCGCGCCGGCCGCACGGAGATGCCAGTGATCGCGCTGCTGCTGCCCGATGCGCCGGCGCATGTAGAGCTGCCCGAATGGCTTGCCCTGCGCCAGTGGGTCGATCTGCGCGGGCGTGACCTCAACGACCGGAGCGCGCGGGCCCTGGTCGTCGATGCGGTGCGGGCAACCGCGGCCGGGCAGGCCCCGCCCACGGCCGCCGCCCCGCCCGATCTCATCGCTGAGCTCAGCACGCGTTTCACCGGACCGGTGGCCGCGGCGGAGGTCATCGCTGCGCTGATGGCCACGGCGGACGTCGGACCGCCGGCGTCTCTCCGGCTGATCCCGGACGGGGCGGCGCGGCGCGAGGCGGGCGATTGGCTCACCGACGCCGCCTCGTTGTGGCGGCGCACCGCCGGGTTCGCTCGCCATCAGGCCATCCTCGGGCTCGCGCTCCTGGAGCCGCCGCTCTGGAGCATCCTCGCCGAGACGGGCCTCCTGACGCTGTTCACGACCGACCTCCAGGCGCCGCTGGCCGATCTGCTGACACCGCACGGCCAGGCCCTGCTCACCCGTGCCGACAGCCCTCGGGCCGCCGGCTTCAAGCCCGACTCTCTCCATGACGAGGATGCACTCGGGGTGCGCGCCGACGCGGCGGCGCTGGCGGACGTGATGATGACGCAGGACAACAAGCCGCCGCTGTCCATCGGGCTGTTCGGCGACTGGGGTGCGGGCAAGAGCTTCTTCATGGCCGAGCTGGAACGGCAGGTCCGAGCGCTGGCCGAACGGGCCCGGGCGCGGGCCGAGCAGGGGCTCGAACCGCATTGGTGCACCGACGTCCGCCAGATCACCTTCAACGCCTGGCACTACCTGGACGCGAACCTCTGGGCCAGCCTGGCCGCCCGCGTCTTCGAGGAGCTCGACGGCGGCCGGTCGGCGAGTCGCGAGGTACTGGTGCGAGAACTCACCTCCCTTCAAGCGGCGCGGATGGACCTCGACTCGGCGCAGGCTGAGGCCGAGCGCGAGCAGGCGGAGCGGACCGCCGAGCTCGCGCGGCTCCAGGAGGCCAAGGCAGCCAAGACGGCCGAGCTCGCCGACGCCCGGGCGGGCGAGGTCGCCCGCGCGGCGATGACCTCACAGGAGACGAAGCAGGACCTGCTCGCGCTGGCGCACGACCTCGGCCTGCCGTCGGACGCGCTCGACGAGCACGACCTCACCACGATTGCGACGTCGGCGCAGACGCTCCTCTCCCGGGCGAGAGAGACTTGGCGCCTGCTCGGTCGGAGCCCACACCGGTGGCGGCAGCGCGTGGCAGTGCTTGCCGTGCTGCTCGTCGCCGCAGGCGTTGCCTGGCTCGCCGCGCAGCCGAGCGCACTGGCCGCCATCGTGACCGGCGGCTCCATCACCGGCGTGCTGGCCGCAGGCGGCCGCGTCGCGGTCGCGGTGTTGCCGCCGGCGAGCGCTGCGCTGCGACGCGCGTCCACAGCGTTGGAGGCCGCGGCCCGCCGCGAACGGGCAGCGCAGGAAGCCCAGGAGGTGCAGATCGAGGCTCTGAAGAGAGAGGTCGGCGAGCTGGCCGCGGGCATCCGTACGCGGCAGAAGGCGCAGGAGGCGATCGATACCGAGATCACCTCCCGTCGCGGCCGGCTGGGTCCCGGTGATCGCGATGCCGAGCGGTTCTACGACCGTGTGCTCGGCGGCCTGGCCAGCGACGAGTACCGGGCACGCCTTGGCATCGTCTCGGCGATCCAGCGCGACTTCGAGCAGCTCGCCACGCGGCTTCCGGCCGGCGACTTCCCCGAGCTGGAGAAGGTCGACCGGATTGTTCTGTACATCGACGACCTGGACCGCTGCGACGCCCGCCAGGTCGTCGATGTGCTGCAGGCCGTGCACCTGCTGCTGGCGTTCCCACTGTTCGTCGTCGTTGTAGGCGTCGACCCGCGCTGGCTGCTCCGCTCGTTGCGACTGCACTACGCCGCGCTCGCGCAGACCGACGCCGGGCTGCGCGACGCGCCCCCGCCGGCGAATTGACCCACCTGGCGGCGACGCCTCAGGCCTACCTGGAGAAGATCTTCCAGATCCCGTTCCGCCTGAGACCGATGGAGCCGCCCGGATACGAGCGCGTGATGCGCAGCGTGCTCTCGGTACGTCAGCCGGAGACGCCGCCACCCGCCGGGTCGGTCGAGGCGGCCGGCGAGGGTGCCTCGACCGGCGAGGGTGCCTCTCTTGGTGCTGGCTCCATGGCAACCGGTGCGCGCGCCCGACGGGCGCCCGGAGCCGATGACCTGGCGCCGCGACCGCTGATCATCGAGGAGCACGAGCTCGAGTTCATCGCGAAGCTGTCGCCGCTGCTGCCCACCCCTCGCGCCGCCAAACGGCTCGCGAACCTCTACCGTCTGGTGCGGGCGCGAGTCCCGCCCTCCCAGACCGCGGCGTTCGTCGGGACACGGGCCGGCGACGCCGACTACCCCGCTGTCCTTGTCCTGCTGGCGCTCCTCTCGGCGATGCCCGAGGAGGCCGAGCGTCTCGTCGAGTCCCTCCGGCGCCGCCCGGCCGACGAGTTCGAGGCCGGGCCCGACGTCGAGGAACTCTTCCTGGCCTGTCTCGATCCAGGCGAGCGGGCGAGCCAGGCCGGCGAACGCATGCGTCTGGCAGCGGCACTCCTGCCCCCTGGCTATCAGCTCACGCGCGTTCGCCGCTGGGCCGGGGAGGTCGGGCGCTTCTCCTTCCAGCCCGCCGCAGGCTGAACGGCGCCCGCGTCGACGATGAAGGATCAGCCATCTGGGCCCAGATCGTCGGCCTGTCCCGCAACGTCATACGCGTCGCCGTCTCGGGTCAGCAACTCCAAACCCGACGCCGACCCGCGCCTGGTGCACGCCTTCCAACGCGATATCGCGCACCGCCAGATCGCCTACGCCACCGCGCGACGCGCTCAACTGCGCGGCCTCGACCATACCGACCTCGCCCACCACCTGGCGGACGAAGCGGATGTTCCGGAGGTAGTCGAGGAAGAAGTACTCCCAGAATTGGAGTCGGAGTAGCACCAGCGTCGCGCGCGTCGCTCCGGTCCTTTATCCATCCCCGCGTCCAGCAAGGTGCACCGCACCAGATGCCGAAAATGCGGTCATGTGGGTGCGGCGCTACGGCGTCAACTCACCGACCGCCCTGCCGCGCGCAGTGCCGCTGCTACCTGACCTTCGTGGAGACCGGCGTGAGCTGGAAGAGGCAGGTGTTGTCGCCCTCGTACTCGCCCACCTCGGCAACGATGTGGAGCTTCGTCCCCACGCCGATGTTGTCCGGGACAGCGCCCACGTAGTGGAGATCGGAGGTGGTGTTCACGTTCTGGAACTGGAAGGTGGGACCGAAGGCTGTGTTGCCGCCCTTGTCACCAGCGCCGATCCCGATGTCGTAGCGAGTCTTGTAGCTGCCGTGAGGTAGCAGTGCCGTGATGCTGCCGTCGAACTCGATGTCCCGCCCCGCGTACTTCGTGGCAAAAGTTGCCACGGACGAGGCGCAGTTGTCACACACCTTGAGGAGCGCAGCGAGGTCCTTGCTGGTCTTCACCATTAGGGGTAGGGGCGCGCTTGGCGTGCTGGAGGCAGCGCTGGACGAAGCGGGAGCGATGATGCGGGCGTCGTGGTGGAGCAAGAGCGTTCGACCGTGAGCTGCGGACTAGCTGGCAGCGCCTGTCCGGCTGCCGGCGACTGCGAGCACACCGTCCAGTTGGACTTGATCACGATGCCGAGCTTGCCGCCCCCGATCTTCTTCACCTTGTCCGGATCGCCGCCAGCGCTCTCGATGGTGTCCTCCGCCTTATCCAGCTTCTGTCCCGTCACGTTCGGCATGGTCTTGCCCGCCGCGCTGGCGGAGCTGGGGGAAACGGACTTGCCTGGGGAGGACTTACTGGTCGAGCACGCCGTGGCAGCTAGAGCCAGGATGGCGGCGACGAGCCACGCAATGATGCGCACTTCGGTCTCCCAAGATCGACTGCGAAGCACCTTATAGGGGCATTCGCGATTGCGCGCGTTGCACCGGCACAGCCCATGATCGTCCGTCCGCGTAGTGCCGGTCTCTCTGGACAGGACCGAAGGGTGCTGGACCTAGCGGAACGCGTCAGGTCCTTCACCCCGGAGCGCTTCGCACGCTGCACCGGCATCCCATCGAGAGGACGTCAGCTTATTGACCCCGGGGGGTGCAGCACGCCTCGGTGACGCTCCGCAGCTTGTTTTGCGAGGTACCGACGACGCCTCTCTTGGGAGCGCATATCGGCGCCGGCCCACCCTGTGGACTTCGTAGCTCGGCCGCGCAGAATCGGCGATTAATCGCATGATCATTCTTGTTGCGTCGGTCTCGGGAGGGAGAAAGATGCGCCGCGGTGCATGAATGTCCGCCCCCGCCAACGTCCGCAGATCGGCAGAGCCGGTTACTTGATCTTGAACAGGCACCACTGCTGCGGGCGCAGCTGTAAGTGGGTTCTCGTCCACGTTTGTCCCAGACGGAGTGCGATGCGTGGGTAGGGACGACCTGTCGGTGCTGGCCGCGTGGCCGTTCGCTGTTGGTCAGTGGCGGTCGCGGACGGCCCCCGGGCCCACCAGTCGATGCTGTGTGGTTGGTCGTCGATGAGTCGGGCGACGATCTCGACGTCGAGGCCTGCGCCGAAGCAGAACTTCCAGAGTTCGCGCGCGGCTCGGTGGTAGTGATGAATCGCCTCGTCGGCGTGGTGGACGTCGATGGACGCGGCGCGGTAGTCGTCCAACGCCGTGGCGAGGCGGTCGACGAGCTCGGTGAGACTCGACTCGTGGTAGGTGGCCACGAGATCGCGCGCGGCACGTCGTTCGGCCTTGCCGGTCGCCACGAGAGCACGGTAGCGCCGCCCCGCGCGTGATCGCAGCCGTGAACGGTCGGATCTCGATATCGACAATCGTGGCGGCGGCGGCGTGTGCTTCGCTAGGTGCCAGAGGACATGTAGGCGGCGAGGATGTAGTTAGGATGCCGGTCGAGGTTGGTGCGGGCACGGTCGTATCTCATAGTCGTGCGTGGGTCAGCGTGACGGGCCGCGATCTGGGTGTCGCGTAGGTCGACGCCGGCGTCGAGCATGGTCGTGACGAAGGTGTGCCTGAGCATGTGCGGGTGCATCCGGGCGATCTTGACTCCCGCGGCATCCTGAAGCCGGTGCAGCCTGCGAGTTGCTGCGTGTCGGTCCATCCGGGCGCCGTTGCGGTTGAGCAGAATCGGGCCGACATCACGACCGGCGACGGCCCGGTCGACAGCGCGTGCCACTGCCGGGGGCATCGGCACAAGAACGATCTTGTGGCCTTTGCCGACGACACGCACGACGCGGTGGCCGTGCTCCTCGCCCAGGTCGCTGATGTCCAGGCTGGTGGTCTCGAAGATCCGCAGTCCGAGCAGACCCAGCAGACACACGAGCGCGAAGTCGTTGGGGTTGATCGAGTCCCGACCGGCGCTCAGCATCGCCTCGAACTGCAGGTGCGTCAGCCCCAGAGTCGGTGACTGTGGAGAGACTGTAGGTCGACGTACGTAGTCGGCGGGCGAGTGTTCGAGGACCCCGTCGATCACGCAGGTCCGGTAGAACCCGACGACAACTGTCAGCCGACGCGAGACGGTGCTTGCGGCGAAGCCTCGTTGTTCCTGCATCCAGCGCACGTAAAGCTCGATGTGTGGCCGGGTGGTTGTCAGCGGGTCAAGCCCGCGTTCGGCGCACCAGTAAAGAAAGCAACGCAGGTCGGAGTCGGTGTGGACGCGGGTGCGGCCCTTGAACCGCGCCAGATAGGCCGCAGCGGCCAACCTGACCGGGTCGATGCGTGCGGGCGGGAGGATCTCGAAACTCGTGGATGTCAACATAGATCGACGGTCGACCTGAAGCACGACGCAGTCCAGTGCCGGACCCTTGATCAAGTAACCGGCTTTGCCGATGTGCGGATGCGATAGATGATCTTGATCGCGGCTGGCAGTCGACCGCGGTCATGCCGAGATCCGGTACTTGCAAACGATCTTGCTAGTCGCTTTACGCGGAGCGAGGACTTGCGCGTTGCGCCCAACCGGTCGGCGTGAGCCTCGGCTGCGGATCGCGTGGGTGTCGCTTCGATGCGCCTTGATCAGCTGGTCAGTCCAACGAGCCAGACGCAAGATCAGAATTGGCTGAAGGCGCGGCTTGGCGCGTCTGGGGCGAGTGCTATCAATGTTTCGCTGCTGTGAAGTCCGCTGCTCAAGTCGGTTGAGCGGCACGCCACAGCGTCCTGACTTTGGGAAAGGCCCCATGCGACACCGTCTAGTTTCGCGCGCCCGTAACTCGTTCGGCCGGATCGGTCTGGCCGGACTTGTGGTGGTCGCCCTCACTCTTGGCATTGACCAGTCACCGGCGACTGCGGCCCCTGTCCGCTCGCATCATCCCAAGACACCGACGGTGTCGGCAGCAGTGCGGGCATCAAGCAAGACCACTCGGGGTCCAGCGGATGACGTTGTTGTGAATGGTTGGGGCGATGAGCGTGGCTGGCACGTCGAAGCCGGGCGCGGTGTCGACGGATACGCGTGGCGGGAGGTTGCGTTGCTTCGGCCCGCGGGGCTGGATGTGCAGTCGTGGACCGGTTACCAGTGCGTGTCCGGCGACGGGCGTTACGTCGCGGTCGCCGTGGAGCCGACGTCCGTCGTGAACCTCGAGAGCGCGCGTGATCGCGGCGCGTTTGCCTATTCGGTCGACCTGCGGTCGGGCAGCGTTCGGGCGCTTGCGGCCGGGGTCGGTCTGAAGTATTTCTCGCCCGGTTGCGGGAGCGGTGACGAGGCGGTGTTCACACTCGATCTGGGCCAAGACGATCGCGACAGCGAGTTGGTCGATGCGAATTTGGCTTCGGGCAAGATCGTTCGCACGGTGAAGGTGTCGGGACAGATCACCTCGACCGTGCCGGCGGCCGGCGGCCTGGTGGGCGTGATGGGTTCGCGCCTGGTCAGTGTCAGCGCGAAAGGTGCGGCACGCAGCATCGCGAAAGTTCCGGGCGACGCCTACGACGTTCGCCCGCTGCGCCGGGGCGCGGTCGGCTATCTGGCCGTAGCGCCCGGATCGCGGACGACGCACGCCTTCGCGGAACGCCGCGGCAAAGCGGTCTTGCTCGGGTCGGGCAGCTTGACGAAGGCGAGCCTGTTCCAGGGTCGCAGCGGCGCAGCGTTGCTCTCGGGTATGACGGACGTGTCGTCCTCCAAGCTGGGCAACGTCGGGATCCGAGCCGTGGATGCGGGAGCGTTGCGCTCCGGTGCCGTCGCGGCATCGTTGGATGGCGGCGCGCTGCTCGGCGACCCGGCTGGGAAGCAGACCGATCCGGTCTTGCTGGCCACCGGCACACGGCAGACCGCCGCTGATCCGCGGGCACGCTCAACCGCGCCGGCGACGACCCGCGGGGCGCGGTTTGTCCACCGGGCGCCGTCGAGAAGTCGGCCTTGTCCGAGGATCAGGTCGGCCTATCGCGGCTGCGGCCTCGCGGTGACGCGGCCGGCCCGGGGGCACGCAAACAGCAATCCGGCTCGCCAGACCCAAAGGCCTCGACGGCACCCGGAACCAGCACCGCCCGGCCCGGCAGCAAGACCGGATCGGCCGCCGCCCCCAGCGGAGCCACGACGACCGCCCACCCTGCCCCGTCGGGCCGGTCATCACGCGCGCCGCAGTCAATGAACGCGCGCACGTTGCCCCGCGCAACGCTGAAATCCGCACGAACCGCCGCGACGAACGGCGCGGGCGTCACGCACAGAGCAACGCTGACCGATGTGACCCGGCCGCTTGCGGTCGAGGACATCGCGCCACCGACGGACGCGAACCAGTCACCGACGTGCGCGGTGGCGCCGTTGAATGAGTCGAATCAGGTGATGCAGCCCTCGCCGAACCAGGTGGACTGGGCATCGCAGATGATCGAGCAGGGAAAGTTGACTGGCAGCAGCTACGCTCGGCCGGCGAACTTCGACAACATGGGGTTCGCCTCGTACTCCCGAGCGATGATTTCCCGCCGATCTCACTGGAGCATCCGTCGGGCAGCAGCCAGACCACGGTGCCGGCCTCGGTGTATGAGGCGATCATGGCGCAGGAGTCGAACTACGACCAGGCGTCCTGGCACGCCCCGGAAGGCACCGCCGGCGACCCGCTGATCGCGGACTATTACGGCGCCGACTACGACATCGTGTCGATCAACTACGCCAACGCTGACTGCGGGTACGGCATCGGGCAGGTCACCGATGGCATGCATGTCGGTGACAGCAGCCTGTCCGCGCGCGGCCAGGTCAAGGTCGCGGTCGACTACCAGGAGAACATCGCCGCCGGCCTGCAGATCCTGGAGACGACCTGGAACCAGCTTTATGACGACGGCATCATCGCCAACAACGGCGATCCGAAGGAGCTGGAGAACTGGTTCTTCGCGGCCTGGGCGTACAACTCCGGTATCCAGCCCACCGGCAAGTACGACCAGGGCTGCACTCCCGGCCCGAGCTGCACCGGCCCGGACGGGACCTGGGGCATGGGCTGGGCGAACAACCCGGAGAACCCGGACTACCCGCCCAACCGTGACCCGTACCTGCAAGACACCTACGCCGACGCGGCGCACCCGGCCAGTTGGCCGTATGAGGAACGGGTGTGGGCTGGATGGCCTCCCCGATCCTCAAGGACGGTTCGCCGGCCGCCATCACCCCGAGCTACCACAGCGGCAACAGCTGGCTGAGCTGCCGCCATTCGACACGTTCTGCTCGCTGTCGGCCAACCACTGCAACCAGAGCGCGACCAACCCCGACGTCAGCGACGCCGGGCACTGCATGCTCGATGACTACGAGTGCTGGTGGCACGCCCCCGCGACCTGGGTCTCCGACTGCGCCAGCAGCTGTGCCACCAGTGACTACCAATACTCCTCTGGCAGCCAACCGGTCGACACGAATTCCAACCCGTTCGCCTGAACGTGGACCGCAGCGTGGTGCGATCCTCAGCGGTCATCGTCGACGACGAAACCTCGCCGTATCTGAACCTGATGGGCTGCAGCGGCGAGAACTGGTCCACCAACGGCACCTTCGCGTACAAGTTCGGCACCAACGCTGCCGGTGACCCGATCGGCGCGATCGACACCCACCAACTGGGCACCGGACTCGGCGGCCATGACCTGTTCACCCACACCGAGACCGGCACGAACCCGGACCTGATCAACACCGGCACCTGGACCCCGAACCTGCCGTCGCTGCAGTACTACAAGGTCAAGATCCACCTGCCCGCGCTCGGCGCGGACGCCTCGAACGTGATCTACACCATCAACCCCGGCGGCAGCGCCACACCATGGAAGATCCGCGTCAACCAGGGCTGGCAGACCGACACCTGGGCCACCATCGGCACCTTCGCCATGCAAAACGGCGGCAACGTCGTACTCAACAACAAGTCCAGCATCGCCGGCTCCGGCAACGAGTCCCTGATCAACTACGACGTCGCCTTCGACGCCATCGCCTTCATCCCCGAAGGCGGCACCCCCGGCACACCCATCGGTGGGCCGCCCACCGTGCAGGACGAACCCAAGGGCTCTAACCCGGCATGGGTGCAGTGCGGCTGCGCGCAACGCACCGCCGGCGACCCGGTAAACACCGCGACCGGCTACCAGGGCGACACCTGGACCGACCTGTCCACCCCAGGCCGCGGCGAACCGCTGGACTTCACCCGCACCTACACCGAAGCCACCGCCGACCCCGCCCGGACCCAACAAGGCCAGCGCCGTCAACGGCCCATTCGGCTACGGTTGGACCGACTCCCTACAACCTCAAGGCCACCACCAACGGCACCACCGGCGCCGTCACCATCACCCAAGAAGACGGCTCCCAAGTCGCCTTCACCAGTTCTTCAGGCACCTACACACCGGTCGAGCCCCGCGATGACGCCACCCTCACCAAATCGGGCTCGAGCTACATCTACACCCGCCGCGGCCGTGACATCTTCACCTTCGACGTCAGCACCGGCCACTTGACCACCAGCAGGACCTCGCCGCAAGAACGCCACCACGCCCTACAAGACCACCCTCGCGTACAACGCCTCCGCGCAACTGTCCACCATCACCGACCCCGACGGGCGCACCTACACCCTGACCTGGACCTCCGGACACATCACCAAACTCGTCGACTCCGCCGGCCGCACCGTCACCTACACCTACGACACCAGCAACGACCTGACCGGCGTCTACGGCGTCGGGTCGACCCGCACGCCCTCGCTGCTGACCAACGACCTGACCAGCTACGGGTACAACACCACTACCCACCTAATGACCTCGATCCGGAACCAGAAGAACCAGGGCGGCGCCGCCAACGCGGTCACCGCGATGACCTACGACTCCTCCGAACGGGTCCTCACCCAGGCCAACGCCGACGCCAAGACCACCACATTCACCTACGGGCCGTCGTCCTCACCGTCGCTGACCGCCGGGCAGACCCTGGTCACCGACCCGGCCGGGCACAAAACCCTCGACACCTACACCGGCGGACTGCTCACCGCCGAAACGAAGGGGTACGGCACCTCCGCCGCCGCGACCACCTCCTACACCTACGACCCGGTCAGCCTGGGCATC
>CAVQMF010000004.1:0-255784 GCA_963713565.1 uncultured Actinomycetota bacterium
GGGTGCGGCTCGCCTGGAGTGAGTGTTCCTCCCGTGGTGTGCGTGGCCGATTGATCGCCTGACGGCACGCCAGGCAACCGAAATCCCTGATCCCGTCGGCAATCCGTGCTGTCCTATCTGTAGATGGTAGATAGCTACAGACAGGGTTTAGGATGCCATGTATCGCCACCAGGTCCCGGCCACTGATGCTGCGCGGAACGCTGACGACGTTCCGGCGTCGCTGCGGCAAGCCCAACTGCCGATGCGCGTCTGGCCAGGCGCATGAGAGCCCGGCGCTGACCTACACCGAGTCCGGCCGGACCAAGACGATGACGCTCGCGCCGGAGGAGGTCGAGGTCGTCGCGGCCGCGATCGAGCGGTACCAGTCCGCGCAGGCCGAGCTGGACAGCTGTGCCGCGGCGGGGCTGGCGCGGCTGCGCAGCAGCCGCGCGGGCAATCCCGGCCGCGGCGGACGGCCGTGAGCGTCCCCGACACGAGCGTCGCGCCGGCCCGCGAGCCGATGGCTGCGCCGCGGGAGTGTTTCGAGCAGCTGATCGGCTGGCTGGAGGGCGAGGAGGCAGCCGGGTTGGAGCACGGGCAGCTGGAAGAGCAGCTCGATGCCCGGGGCCGGGAGCTGCTGCGCCAGATGCTGCAAGGCAACCTCGACCTGCGCGCGCTGCGCGAACAGCGCCTGCTGCAGGTGCTCGATGCCGACGGCGACCGGCACGGCAATGTCGAGGCCAGGCACACCCGGCCGCTGCGCAGCCTGTTCGGGACGGTCCGGGTCACCCGTCTGGCCTACCGGCGCCGCGGCCACGCCAACCTCTACCCGGCCGACGCGCAGCTGAACCTGCCGGCCGAGTCGCACTCGCACGGGCTGCGACGCCTGGCTGCCGTCGAATCAGCGCGAGGGTCCTTCGACCAGGCCGGTGAGGCGGTCGGGCGCCGCACCGGCCAGCGGCTCGGCAAACGCCAGGCCGAGACGCTCGCCGCCGCGGCAGCGGTCGACATCGAAGACTTCTACGCCACCCACCACGCCCCCGAGGCGATCGACGGCACCGACGTGCTGGTGGTCTCGGCCGACGGCAAAGGCATCGTCATGCGCCCGGACGCGCTGCGCCCGCAGACCGCGGCCAAAGCCGCCGCCGCCCGACCCAAACTCGCGGCCCGGCTGTCCAAGGGCGAGAAACGCAACCGCAAACGCCTCGCCGAAGTCGGCGCCGTCTACGACCTGCGCCCCGTTGCCCGCACCGCCGACGACGTCCTCGCCCGTCAGCGGCGAGCAGCCCAGCCACGCCCCCGCCGTCTCGGCGCCCCGGGCGAGGAACAAGTGGCTCACCGCCAGCGTCGTCGACGACGCCGCCGACGTCCTCGCCGCCGTGTTCGACGAAGCCGACCGCCGCGACCCCAACCACCAGCGCGCCTGGGTCGCGCTCGTCGACGGCAACAACCACCAGATCGACCGCATCCACACCGAAGCAGCCGCCCGCGGCATCGACCTCCCCGTCGTCATCGACTTCATCCACGTCCTGGAATACCTCTGGGGCGCAGCCTGGTGCTTCCACCCCGAAGCCGACCCCGCCGCCGAAACCTGGGTAGCGCAACGCGCCCGCGCCGTCCTCGACGGCAACGCCACCGCCGTCGCCGCCGGCATCCGCCGCCGCGCCACCAAAACCGGCCTATCCAAGGACAAACGCAAGAAGGCTGACGACGCCGCCCGCTACCTCACCAACAAAGCCGGCTACCTCGACTACCCGACCGCCCTGGCCAACGGCTGGCCCATCGCCACCGGCGTCATCGAAGGCGCCGTGCGCCACCTCGTCAAAGACCGCATGGACATCACCGGCGCCCGCTGGACCGCCGACGGAGCCGAAGCCATCCTCAAACTCCGCGCCCTCCACACCAACGGCGACTTCGACGCCTACTGGCTGCACCACCTCAACCGCGAACGACAACGGAACCACCACACCCGCTACCCAAACGGCGTCATCCCCACCGCGGCATAGTCACTCCAGAAGAGCCGCACCCATCTGATATCGGACCGGGCGCTACCTTCCTCGGACTACGCTTTGCCGGATCACACAAACACGGTGCGAAAAGGCTAAGCGAGTCTAGACGGTTGGTGGGGGCTCAGTCGTCCCGTGGATGACGAGCACAGGCACCTTTGCGTGTTCGGCGCAAGCCGCACTGACGGATCCGAGCAGCAGACCGGCGAAGCCGCCATGTCCTCTGCTGCCGAGTACGAGCATGTCTGCTTCGGCGCTTGCAGCAAGCAGTGCGCGCGCCGCGGTTCCTTCGATAACAGCGGTGTTGAGTTCGGCGGGTGGGGCCGACCCGAAGGCTGCGGCGATCGCGTGGTCCAGCGCCGATTGCGCGTTCGCCGCTGGATCCCAGTCGCTCGGGAACGCCGCCCACCCTTCCGTACCCCAGCTGTTGAGCCCCATCGGTTCCCATATGATGACGGCGCTCAGATTGACGTGCATCGTGCGGGCGAGGAACGCTGCCCACCGCAGAGCATGCAGAGACGCTTCGGAGCCGTCGACACCGACAACGACGCCCATCTCTGCAGTGCGACCGGCGATCACCGGTGCTGGCCGAGGGTGTGCGCGAACGACCGAGCCGTCGCGTGCTTGGTCAGGTACGGCCGGATGGGGTGAGGCAGTTCGACCCCATCGTGGGCCAGTTCGCTGGCAAACCCATGTCGAGGAAATTCGTGAACGCGCAATCGGCTTGACGTCAGCGCGGCTTGGGTCGGGGTTGTTGTGCGCATGTCGTTTCCTCTCACACGTCTGGGTTCTGGCCCTCCATGCGCTCAACCCTTTCGTGTAACACCCCTGCTCGCGATCGACCGGGTAGGGCGCCGACGATGATCGTAGTGCCGATGTTCCGCCAACAGCGAGACCACGTCATCGAGGCTGCCGATGACGGCGCGGCGGCCGGTGTTCGTGGCGAATCGTTTCTCAATGCCCGGCACTCTGGCCTCCGTCGATGTGCAGGACTTCGCCGGTGATGAACGGCGATGATTCCAGAAACAGAACGCCGTCCACCACGTCGCCTATCTGGCCGACTCGGCCGACGGGGAGCAGTCCGGTGAGCGAGTCGTAGCTTTCGGGCGGATTCTCCGGCGTTTGGATGATGCCGGGGGAGATGGCGTTGACCCGGATGCCACGTGCGGCGTACTCGATTGCCAGGGATTTGGTGGCTGAGGCAAGTCCGCCCTTGGTGAGCGCGGTCAGCACCGCCGGGACAGCGGCATTCGCGTACTCGGCGAGAGTTGTCGTGATGTTGATGATGTGGCCGTGGCCGCGGTTCAACATCTCCGCGACGACGCGCTGGGTGAGGTGGAAGAATCCGGTCAGATTGACTCCGACCACCGATGCGTAGTCCGCAGCGGTGTAGTCGGTGAACGGCTTGGCGATGAACAAGCCCGCGTTGTTGACGAGCGTGTCGATGCGGCCGAACCGGTGCAGGGCCTCGTCGATGATGCGGTCGGTCGTGCTCGCCTCAGCGACGTCACCTGCGACGGTGAGCACGTCCGGGTCCTCGGACGGCTTGATCGTCAGCGAGTTCGCCACCACCGCCCACCCGAGCCGGCGATACCCGGCGACGATGGCGGCACCGATACCCCGCGAGGCACCCGTGACGACAACAACCCTCGCCTGCGGGTCAGCCATGAACGGAATCATCGGCGGAATGCCCTCGCGTCCCAGCCGGAGTGTGAATGGTCATGGTGACCAACTGATCCATGATGAGCGCCTCCAACTCAGTAGTAGTGCGTGCCTGAAATGGCTGACGCACTGGGCCGCCACTGCTGTGATCGTAGGCACCCCCACACCGCGTCGGGCCGTTGATCGGCAAGCGCTCGACTGTCGCTCACGGGCCCAGTCAATCGAGTGGAACCGTCGATTCGAGACCGAGGCCGCCTCCCTCGACCGGTGCACACGGTCCATCTGCGCGCCCGAGGGTCGCGGGCTCATCCACGCATAGCGACGGTTATATGAAGTGCCCGATGTCGGGTGCCGATGTTTGCGGGTGCGTCGCGTTGTAGACATGTCTACGCCCCGGCTCCCCAACCAGCGCGAGTCGAGAAAGGCGCAGCGGCGAAGGGAGAATCACGGTGCTCACGTCGGCGACACCGCTTCAGATTACGTGTCAACGACGAGACGACCCGCCGTGGTCAGCGACGTCGTAGACACCTGAAATCCCGCTTCAGATAACGACGGGTCAGTGCGCGATCTGCTGGTCGGTGACGGCTCGTTGACTCGCGTCGACGCGACGCATGATCATGCACGCTTGCCGGCCCGCATGGCCTTCGCTCTCATCCGATCCCATATCGCGCCAGATGCGCTCGTTCTGCGCGCGAGCGGATGGTGCGTAGGTTTCAGGGTTGAGTTCTGGTGGCTCCCGCGCGGACGCGTCGGTGGTGCAACCGGTGAGCCCGAAGGCGGACAACAACAGCAAACAGGGAAGAGAAGGTTCGCGTACGCGCTGGCCTACGGCGTCGACGCGCTGGAGCAGACGCCGCTGCTCGGGCATCGGTGTGACAACCCGCTCTGCCAGGTGGTCGGGCCGGGTCATGTCGAGGCATCGACGGCCTGGCGCAACCCTCACGAGTGGGTGATGCGCCGCGCCGCGCCACGGTCGGCGGCGTGCTGCGCGACGCGCGGGGCGCGCGTGGCCGTGCCCGGGCGATCAGGGACGCGCTGCAGCAGGACTCGACGATCGACAGCCTGGAAGCGGCAGCTCGAGTAGGGCCGGCGGCCGACCTCGATCAACTGCCGCTGTGGGAATGACGCCCGGCCGTCACGGGTGAGTCGCGGCCAGGACGAGCAGGGCGCCGAGGATGAGCGCGGGCCCGAATGCCAAGGGCGTCTTGCGGGTGGCCCGGCGAGCGATGAGCAGCACGATTCCGTAAACGGCGGCCAGGACGAACCCGGCGAGCAGCCCCAGGTAGCCGAGCGGCCAGCTGCGGAAGCCGAGGTAGGCCGCGAGCAGCGCGGCCAGGGGGACGTCGTTCCTGCCGAGCGAGCGCGGCGAGACGAGCCGAAGACCGAGGACCACGACGTACACGACGCCGGCGGCTTCGACCGCCCGCAGGTAGGCCGACCAGTCGTGCCGGACGGCAGCCGCGACGGCCAGCAGCACCGCGGTGGCGAGAGCGGCCGGGTAGAGCAGCCGGTTCGGCAGCCGGTGATGCTCGACGACGACCAGCACCACCGCGACGGCGGCCAGCGCGACGTAGGCGGGCAGCACTGCGCTCCAGCGTGCCGCCGCCCCCGCGAGCAGCCCGAGCAGCCCCGACACCGCCATCGTGGCGGCGAGCACCGAGCCGGTCGGCCGCGCGCCGACGTACCAGCGGCGGTTCTCCCGATCGGGAACGGTGCGGGTCAGCCGCGCCGAGTAAGGGGCGAGCGCCAGACAGGACAATGCCGCGACCAGGGCCGCGACGATGGTCACGGCCGTGGCTCGTCGGTCCCAGGCATCGCCGTGATCATCGTCGGACGGCCGTCGGCGAACAAGGCGAGCTGCTCGGGCGGGGCCGGTCGATCCCGACCGGTCGGGGCAGCGGGTTCATGCCGAGCCGCACCCGCGCGCGAAGGCGAGCGGTGCGGCCGAGCCGGAATGCGTAACGGTGGTTGCCGCTGTGGCGGATCCGCGTCGCGCCGATCTCGTTGAGCGCGTCGGTCAGCCACGCTGCCCGGTCGGCGTGCGTGCGGCGCGGTGCGGCGCCGAGTTGGACGAGCTGGCGCTCGACGTGGGCGTGGCCGCGTTCGCCGACGCGCACCTTCTGCGCCGACCGGGCCGACAGCACCGCACCGGACGGGAGGACCGTCAGCGTCCTGGCTGTGGCCCGGCCGAGGTAGACGGCGTTGCCGGCGACGTAGATGTGCCCGGTGTGCCCGGCGAACAGGACGCGACCCGCGACGTGACGCGGCACCGGGTCGGCGAAGGCGACGACGCCGCGCAGCCCCCGCACGGCGGCCGCCTCGAACACCCGCGCCAGAAGCCACGTCTCGGCGTTGCCGGGGACATCGTCGGCCAGGACCACCCGCGACAGCTCGAGCGTCTCGACGAGGGGCTCCAGGTCCGGGAAGACGTTCGTCAAGACCCGCTCGGACATCGGCACGCCGAGCACGGCCGCGCCGACGAGCTGCCCGCCCCGGTTGAACAGGCCGTAGCGCTGCGACGCGGCGGGGTAGGACGCGCTGTAGTGATTGCTGGCAGACCCAGGCCCGCGCGGTCGCCTCGTCGATCGGCTCGACGCTGTACCGGCGGGCGTCGAAGCCGCCCTCGTGGATGTGCCGCCAGGAGTGGGCACCGCTGCGCCAGCGCTGGCACCACGGCGACGCGGTCGCGACCTCGACCAGGTCGCGCGGCGCTGGGCCGTACCGGCTCACGTCTACTACTCCTACTCCGGCTTGTCGATGAAGCTGGATTCGGACAACTGGATCGACATCGAGTCGCGCACGACCGGCTAATTCGATTTCATCGACCTGTCCTACGTGTCCCCGACGCACGAGAGCGGGACGTTCCTCGTCAAGGGCAATGACCCGGTCGGCACCTACTACGTCGATCTCTCGGCAAGTGCGGACGTCCGCTACGGATCCGCCGAGTTCGACGAGGACTGGCACTGGCTCGACACCGAGCACGTCACCGCGTTCACCGTCAAGCGCAACACCGCGATCAGCTTCAACGCCACGCCGGAGCCCGTGAGGCGCAATGCCCATACCAACGCCACCGGCCACGTGTCCAAGATGGTGCCGTACAACTACGGGCTGAGCTCGCACTACGTGAGCGCCACCAGCGGCAGCGTGCACATCTACTTCGACCCGACCGGCTCGGCTCCGAAGCGCTACGTCACCTGGGCGGCGCTGAACTCGCACGGCAACTTCAGCAAGCGGGTCAAGGTGACCGGATCGGGCACCTGGTCGGCCGGGTACTTCCCGGGCGGCAGCACCTATGTCAACCGCGCGTCGAACGGCGACTACGTCACCGCTCGGTGAGGGGTTGACAGAACATCTCCGTTAGCACACGCTTGCGTTAGTCATGACTAACGCAAGTGCGATGTTGGACGCGTTCGCCGAACCCACCCGGCGCGCGATCGTCGAGCTGCTGGTCGACCGGCCGGCAGCGGTGAGCGATCTGGCGGAGCAGTTGCCGATCACTCGCTCGGCCGTCTCGCAACACCTACAGGTACTCAAAGCCGTCGGCCTGGTCAGCAGCCACGCCGACGGCACCCGGCGGATCTACACCGTCGACCCCGACGCGTTGGCGCTCATTCGCGCCTACTTCGACGCGTTCTGGACCCGATCGCTGGCCGCGTTTCGCGCCGCGGCCGAACACCAGGAGGACACATGACGACCACCCAGAGCACGACGTCAGTGAGCACGTCCGTCGACGTCGAATGCCCGATCGCCCGCGCCTTTCACCTCTTCACCGCCGAGATCGGCACCTGGTGGGACGACGACAAGCACATCCTCGAAGCGCCGCTGGCCGAGATGATCTTCGAACCGCGGGTCGGCGGGATCATCATCGACCGCGGTACCGACGCAGCGAATGTCGGTGGGCGCGGGTGCTCGCCTACGAACCGCCGCACCTGGTCGGGTTCAGCTGGGACATCAACACCCAATGGCAGATCGAGACAAATCCCACCAGGACCAGCGAGGTCGAGGTCTCCTTCACCGAGACGTCGCCCGGGCGCACCCACGTCGTGCTCACCCATCGTCATCTCGATCGCCACGGCGAGGGCTGGGAGTCCATGCGCGACGCCGTCGGATCCGGTTGGAGCCTGGCCGGATTCGCCGCCGCCGCCGACAGGGGCCGGGTCCGCTCACGGTAGGTCGCTCGGATGGCCGTCGGCCCAGTCGAGCTCGTCGTCCGGGACGTCGACGTCATACGGTCGGCCCAACAGCCAGGACGCGCGTCCGGGCATCGCTCGGTCACGACGGTTGCCTCCTTCGCAACGTCCGGCCCGCGGTTCAGCCCTCAGCCGGATCCTCCGCATGCTCGCGCAGGACGTCGGTGTCCTCGCCGGCCGCGGACTCGGTACGCGCGTCGCCGGCGTCATCCTCGTCGTGCTCGCGCAGTTCGTCCTCGGCATCGTCAGACTGTGTCGGCTCGCTCATGACCCGGTCTTACCCATAACGTCGGCTGCCCCGACCAGACCACGCAGCACGGGTCCAGGTGATCCGACATGCCTAGGCCGTGGCATAGCACGCGTTGGCGACGAGCTCGCGCAGCGTGCGGCTGGGGGCGATGCCCAGTTCGACGATCAACAACTCGCGGTAGGTGTCGAGCTGGCGGACGGCTTCACTGACGTTGCCTTCGCCCAGATATGCCACGATCAACGCGCGTTGGGCTGATTCGCGCAGCGGTTCGGCGCGTATCGCCGCCAGCGCCGCCGTGATCGCTTCGGCGTAGCGCCCGTGCCTGCACAGCGATTGACTGAGCGCTTCGAGGGCGTGCATTCGCAGTTGACGCTGCCGCTCGCGCTCGATGACCAGCCAGTCCTCGTCCCACATGGGCAGCAGATCCTGATCGAGCGCGTCCACGCTGTCCGGCGAATCGGCGATGAGACGATCTCGACGTTTCTCGTGACCGTGTGACATCGCCGCGCTGTCGCGGCTGGCCGCCTCGTCGAGCAGGCGTTGGGCGCGACCCTGCGCCTCGTGCAGGTCGAGCGCGACGTGCCCGCTCAACGCGATCGATTTATGCGTGCAGTCCACGAGCATGTCGCTGGTCACACGCACCCGCCAGACGGCATTGCGCAGGTTGGCCTGGGCGCGTCGCTCCGGGACAGCACCCCACAACATGCCCGCGACCATCGAGCGAGATTGCTTGGCCCGTCGCACAGCGAGCAGCACGAGGAGCCGCTGTGCCTGAGCCGGCAGCGCGACGGATCGGCTCGCCACCGTGAGTTGAAAGCCGCCCAGGATGCACAGGCGGGCATGTTCGGCAATCACGGGAGGTGCCCTTCGTCAAGAAGATCGAGCCGCGGAGGAGCCTCTCGATACCACCGCTCGCGTGACAACACGTCGACGCGAGGGCGACGGTGACTGCGGAGCGTAGTCCGCATGCCGCATGACAACCTGTGGATCTTGATAGTGCTGCGCGCGTGGGCAGAGGAGGAAGGCCCACGCATCCACCTGCTCGTGAGCGACAGCGACGGTGCTGCGGCCGATGCTGTCGTGGGTTCAGTGGGTGAGGCGGCGCAGTTGGTGATCGACACGCTCGACGGGATTGCCCGTGAGGGCACACAGCCACCGACCCGGTGAATGCGTGCCACGGCACGCCAGTGGGACGCGAGTCTGGACGGCGCGACGACGCCGCGCAGACGCTCGGACGACGCGACGTCGGACAGCCAGGCGGACGGGCCGCGCCTAGCTTTGGGTCGCCGGTTCCAGGAGGTTAGTGATGAGTGTTGCCGACACGTCAGCCGAACGGCTCGATGCCCTCGACGGGCACCGGTTCGAGCCACCCGTGCAGGCTTCAGCGCAGACGAGCCCGTTCGCCGCAGCCCGAATCCTGGAGCTGCCGAGCGAGGTCGCGACGTTCGCGCCGCCCGTCTACGCGCCGGCCGCCTCACCATTCGCCGAGTCGATGGCGTCGCTCGACGAGGCCGCGCTCGAAGCGCAGACCTTCGAGGCGCTGCGTGCGGAGTTCGAGGACGAGCAGTTCGGCGGTGCGCTCGAGGCGCTCGCCGACGAGGCGGCCGGGCGGCACCTGATGGCCGGCGGCAGCTGGGGTCAGGTCTCGGAGGCGTCGTCGTTGAGCAGCGCCGAGGCCGAAGCGTGGATGGAATCGCTCGCCGCCCGCTCCGATCAGCTGTTCACCGAACTCGAGCGGCACTTCGGCAACCGGCCGGCCGAGACGATCGCGCCCGGCGAACTCGAGGCGGTCGCCGGGTACTCCGGCGCCAGCTACGAGCAGCTCGCCGGTCCGATCGACGCGCAGGAGATGTTCATCGGCAAGCTCATCGGCAAGGTGGTCAAGGTCGTCAAGGGCGTCAGCAAGGTCGTGTCGAAGCTGGTGCCGCTCGGCAAGGTGTTCGGATTCCTGAAGAAGCTCGTCCGCCCGCTGTTGCAGCGGGTGCTGCAGAAGGCGATCGGTAAGTTGCCCACCGAGGTTCGCGCCCACGCCACCCGCCTGGCCGCCAAATTCGGCAAACCCAAGACCCCGGCCGAATCGAAGGACAAGGCGCCCGGGAAGGACGCGGCCGACCACACCGCCGCTGGCCAACCCGCCGACGCCGCTGCCACCGGGCCGACCGCCGACGGTGCCCAGCCGACACCGGCCGACGCGGCTGCAGCCACACCCGCGGCCGGCGAGAGCCCATGGTCGACCGAAGGGCTCGCCGACGAATTCGACACCCGGCTCGCCGAGGCCGTCCTGACGCCGAACGAGTCCAGCGCCGAGCAACTGCTCGCCGAGTTCGAGCACGAGGCCCGCACCGCCGAGCTGGCCGGCGCCGACCCGATCGCCGAGCTCGACGCCGCCCGCCAGCGGCTCGCCCAGCAGCTCGTGGCGGGCGACCCGGCACAGCCGCCGACCGCGCAGATGGAGGAGTTCATCCCGGTCATCTTCGCCGCCCTGAAGCTCATCAAGCTCGGCGTAAAAGTCATCGGCCGGCGCAAGGTCGTCGACTTCATCGCCAAGCTGCTCGCGACGCTGATCCAAGGCGTTATCGGCGAACCGGCAGCCAAGGCGCTGTCCCGTCCGATCGCCGACGTCGGCTTGCGCATACTCGGCCTCGAGGCAGAACGCCCCGGCGATCCAACGCTCGGCGCACAGGCGCTCGTCGCCGCGACCGAGGACACCATCCGCGAGGTCGCGTCGCTGCCCGAGGCGTCGCTGAACAACGAACTGCTGCTCGAAGCGGCCGTCCAGGAGGCGTTCGCCGCGGCCGCGGTGCGCCATTTTCCGGCCGAGGTCCTGCGTGGTGACCTCAAACCGGCCGAGGCCGAGGGCGAACGCGGCATCTGGGTGATGTTCCCTCGAGGAGCCGGCCCGCACTACCGATACAAGAAGTACACCGTGGTGCAGCCGGTGCGTCTCACCCGGCCGGTGGCGCGCGCGGTGATCTACGCCGACGGCGACACCTTGGAGAACCGGCTGCTCGACGCGGGTGCGCGGGCCTGGCCGATCAACGGCGAGGTGCACTACTATCAGCTGCTGCCCGGCGCCCAGCTCGGCCACCTCGCGGCGTTCGAGGCGGCGAATGAGGCAGGCGGAAGCGGACCCGACGGGCACCCCTCCTACGCGGAAGTTGCGGCCGAGTTCGAGGAGATCAACCGGCGCCGCCCGCTCCCGTTCGCCCACCCCGCCGATCATCGGCCGGCGGGCCCGGCGGGCCCGGCGGGATCGGGCCCGCCTCCCGGTGCCCCAGCACGCACCTTGCAGCCGGGCGCCAGGCTGTTCCGCGTCGTGGTGCCTGGGCTGCGGCTGCACCCCCGGCCTCCGTTCGCGCTGCGGCTGGACCTGTCCGGAGCGCGGCCGCACCTGCGCGTCCACCTGCGCATCGGCGAGCGCCTCGCCCACGAACTCGCCGAGCATCTGCGCAAGCACGAGCACGTCAAGGTCGTCAACACGATCCGCGAACGGGTGGGGGGCCCGGTCCGCCAGTCGCTGGCAGCCGCATTGCACCGCCTGCTTGCGCGCCGCGAGATCACTGTCCCGGAAGGCGCGAGCGCCCGGATAGCTGATGCTCTCGCCGAGGCGATCGCCCGCTGCGTCGCGCACCAACTGCCCGCCGCGGCGGCCGCACTGACTGCAGCTGCGAAGGACCCGGCGCCCGGCGTGACGCTCACCTTCGCGTTCGCGTTTGCGGACAAGGCAGCACTGGTCCGCGGGCACATCGGCGACCCGACCTTGTCGATCCATCCCGGGGTCGTGCACCGTGACTGATGCCGCTGCCCGTAGTCGCCAGGTTCGCTCGGAAATTTCGCACTGGCGGCTGGCAGCGCAGGCGCTGGCCAACCTCGACGACGCCGCAGCACCCGAGGCCTGGGCAGGTCTTGAGGCCTACCTGCAGCGCGGCATCCGGGACCGGTTGACCGCCGTGGTCGACACACTGGTGCAGGAGGCACGGGCGCTGGAGCGCCAGGCCGCCGCCGGCCGCTCCGACGACGTCGTGCGGGCGGGGGTGCTGGCGCTGCGCTCGCGCTACCTGCAGGCCGAGGTGATCATCGACTTCTACTGCGACGCGGTGAACTCGCGTACCACACCCGCGCTGAGCCGGTTGCTGCGCGGTCTGGACGCACTGGCCGGCGACTCGATGTCCGCGACCCTCACCCCGCTGGGTATCGACTCCCCGCCGGCCCTCGTCTACGTCGACAAGGGCCTCGGGGCGTCGATCCTGCGCGCGGGCGTACGCCTATGGGACCAGGCGCACCCGTCGCCGGCCGCGGCGATAAAGCTCACCCGGCACAATCTGGGCTATCCGACCGCGGCGCTGCACGAGACCGGTCACCAGGTCGCTCATCTGACCGGTTGGACCGCGGAGCTGGGCGACGCGTTGCATGCGATCTTCGCCGGACAGTCGATTGCGCTGGCCGAGATGTGGCGGTCGTGGGCGAGTGAGGTCGCCGCCGACGCGCACGCCTTCGCGCAGGCCGGCGCCGCTCCGCTGTTCGCGCTCGCCAACGTGGTCGACGGCCCGACCGCGGAGGTGCTGCGCGTCCGGTTCGGCGATCCGCATCCGTTCGGGTGGATCCGGGTGATGCTCAACGTCGCCCTGTGCCGAAGCTGGTACGGCGCCGGACGGTGGGACGACGTCGCGCGGGCGTGGTGGGATCGGCATCCCCCCGGAACAGCCGGCCCGGCGATCGAGCAGTTCGCGCGCAGCAGCATCGCTGCGATGGACGAGATCGTCGACGTCTGCACCCGCCGTCCGATGCGAGCCTTCCGCGGTCAACCGCTGTGCAACCTTCTCGACCCGCGCCAGCTGCACCCCGTCGCGCTGCGCGAGCTCGAGGAGCAGGCCGGCGGCACGCTGCTCACGTCGTCCTACCTGCGCCGCCGGCACAGCCTTCGCGTGCTCGCTCTCCTCAGCCTGCGATCGGTCGTCGATCCGGGCAACGCCTCGGTGCACCGCGAGCAGTTGATCACCTGGATCAGCGCTCTCGGCGCAGACGCCACACCCCGACCTGAACTCGTCACCCGCGTCGCATGAGCGACCCGCGCACACCAGGAGTCCCGATGCCAACACCGGCGCAGACGTCAGCGCAGCTGATGAACCAGCTCATCGAACTGACCGACGCGGTGAAGCAGCTGGCGCAGCGCCCGATCGAGATCGAGGTCGACGCGGTCGAACGCGAGGCGATCACCGATACCCAACGGATCCGCCAGCGCGTCTCGTTCAGCTACCAGGCCATCGGCACGCTCACCGGCCGGGTCTCCTCGGCGAGCGGACGGGAGTTCGACGTCCCGGTCGTGGCCGCGCTGCGGGGACGGGGGCTGATCGGTCTGGACGGGCTGCCGCCGAAGGCCGGGTGGGTCGAGCTGCGCGCGGGTGATCGGCTCGAGGTGCTGCGCATCCACCGCGTCGACGGCGACGACAACGACCCGTTCCCCACTCCGGCGCCGGTACCGCCCGGCTCGGACGGGCTCCGACGCCGCCACGGTGACCGCGGTGTGGTGCGGCCCAGGGTGTTCGCCGACACCGACCCGATCGGCTCGATCGTGGTGCTTCGCGACCGGCTCGGGCCGCTGGTGGCCTTCGGCCCACGCCTCGCTCCGCTCGACACCCGCCTCGACTGATTCGACCGACTCGACCGACTCGACCGACGAAGGATCACGACATGTTTCTCACCCTGGCTAAGCTGTTCGCGGATGCCGGCGGCACCCGCGAACAGGCCCTGCTCGTCCACCCGGTTCAGCTCAGCCGATTTGCCGACGAGTACTGGTTGTCCACGCGACTCGTCCCCGAACTGCCGATCGGCACCGCCGCCTCGCTCGCACCGTTCCTCGGCGAGGACGCGATCGTCGCCGCCCTGGGCCTGCCGACGCAGCCGCCGCCGCCGCTGCTGCTCGCGCCATCGGGCATCGTCACACCCGAACCGGGAACGTGGTCCGGCGACCTCGGTCCCGGGTCGAGCGGCATCGGATTGTTGTGGGACCACCTGATCTACGCCTACCTCATCGAGACCACCGGCGCGCTGGAGATCTTCGCCGAGGTGGTCCGCCGACTCGTCATCGGCGAGACGCTCGGCAAGTTGTCGGTCGAGAGTCACCAGTGGCTGCGCACCACCGAGGAGCTGTTCTTCCGCGACCCGCCGCTGTACACCATCGCCGGGATCGTCAGCGAGGCGCGTCCGCAAGCCCGGGTGACCCGGCGTAACGCCTACTGGCGGATGTTCGGCTTCGACCTGCCACACGCCCTGTCGGCCTACCCGCCGTCAGCGGGCGAACGCAGCGACTGGAAGGCGCACGTGGGACTCGGCGTGAACACCGACTTCAACGCCTTGTGGACCGAGCTCCTGCACCAGGTCAGCATCGGGCTGGAGAATCAGCGCAACACGTCGGGCACCAACTCGACCGACCAGTCGTTCGTGGCGCTGCTGTGCGAATCGATCGCCGACATGCTGACCAACCGCCGCCGCGGCGGGATGCTGGCCCGCGAGGAGTTCATGCACGTCAGCGTGCTCAGCTGGTTCCATCTGACGCTGCAATCCGACACCCCGATCATCGTCGACCTCAAGGCCGAGGCGACGAGCCCGGCCGACCGGCTGTCCCTCGTCGCGCAGCGGGTCGGCATGGCACCGGCGGCCCGCTCGCGTGAGCTCATCGATCTGGCCCTGCCGATGTCGAGCCTGTTGCGTTCGATCGAGCTGGGCCTGTTCAGCGACCCCGCGGCCGCGGCAACCCTGTCCGACGACACGACACCGCTCGGCAGCGAGATGCGGGACACGATCGACCGGTGGTCCTCGGCGACCGGTACCCACATCAAGGACCGGCCGGTCGCGACCTCGGTGCCACTCAGCGCGCAACCGCTGCGGATTCCGGCGCCCACACCGGCCCGTCCACCGGCCAGCCTGACCGCCGCTGCGAGCCCCAACGGGCAGCCGGTGCGGTGACCACGATGACCAGCTGGAACGGCTTCGAGCTGACATTGGCTCCGGACTCGCCACATACCGAGTACTGGTCACCGTTCACCCAGGCGGTAACGAGTCCCGAAAGCCTGCCGCTGGCGCACGAATCGGCCGAGCAGGCCGGCGTCCGCACGGCGATCGCCGCCGGCACCACGGACCTCGGGGCGCTGACGAACCTGGTCTTCTTCGCCCGGCATCCCGAACGCGCCGGGCGGGCGATCTCCCCGACCGAACCGGGCGCCGCCGCGCTCGGCGCCGAGTGGACGACGATCCGCGAGACGGTGGTCAAGCCGCTGATGGCCACCGCCCCGGCGGCCCCCGGCGAGATGTGGGTGCCCGGCGCCGAGCGGGTGCAGAACCCGCGCCCGGGCGGCACCTACGACAAGCTGCCGTGGCGTTTCGTCTTCCACACCACCGAGGGCGAGCCGAGCGCTGCCGCCTTCCGGAAGATGGCCGCCACGCACGCCAACCCACCGCACCTGTGGGCCAGTCCGAAGGACAATCTGCTGTTGCAGACGCTGTCGCTGCATCGCTCGGCGTATGCGTTGCTGCGCCCCACGTCGCTCCCGACGAACACCGCCAACGCCGTCCAGGTCGAGGTCGCCGGATACGCCGCCAAGATGGGCGACGCGCCGCCGGAGACGCTGCGTTGGCTGGCCGAACGCGTGCTCGCGCCGGTAGCCAGGATGGTGCCGCTGAACCTCAACCAGGTCTCGCCGCAAGGACCAGGCGAGCCGTGCTTCGGCGTCAATTCGCCGTGCCGGATGACCCCCGCGGAGTGGACGTCCTTCAACGGCGTGACCGGGCACCGCAACGTGACCGGCAACGAGCACTGGGATCCCGGCCGGCTCCGTCTGGAGGAGATCGCCAGGATCGCCCGTGAGCTGCTCGCGGCATCGCCGCCGAGCTACCTCCAGCGCGAGCAGGATTGGGCTCCGCACGACGGGCCGAACTTCGTCGGTGAGCGCGACGACGAGGACACGATGCCGGCCGGCGCGAGGTGGCTGGAGATGCCCACCGCCCCATGGCTCGAGGAACCGGGCTCCGGCCAGGAGATGATGCCCGGCCAGGAGGGCACGGCCGAGCAGCTCGAGGTCGAGTCGCTCCTTGCGCAGCACGAGGCGCCGGGCGGTTCGGAGGGCCAGTTCCCCAGCGGAGTACGTCTGCGGACCGTGACCGCACCGAGCGGCCCGAACGAGGACTACTGGGACCCGTACTCGACCGGCGTTCCGCTGTATGATACGACCGAGTCGCAGCGCCCGCTGGCGCTGTCGACGAACTTCGTCGTCGGCGAGTTCGTCTTTGTCGGCGGGGTGCCCTCGGACATCGCGCGCATCTCGGGGCGTCTCATCCGCCAGCTGCAGAAGATCCGCGACCACGTCGCCCAACCGGTGTCGGTCACCTCGGGTTATCGCTCTTATCGCGCGAACATCGAGCTGTACACCAAACGCGGTCAGAAGCCGATCAACAGCTATCACTCGAGCGGGCGCGCTGCCGACATCTCGACGGCGGGGATGAGCGGCCTCGACATCGCAAAGCTCGCCATCACACTCTGCGGGCCGAACATCGCCGTCGGTGTCAGCACGTCCTACGCGCACGTCGACGTGCGCGGCGAGTGGGCCCGCTGGACGTACTTCGACGACGCCGCCGAAGACGCGCGAGTGAAAGCGGCGCTCGACGCGCACCGGCAGAGCGTGCTCAGCGGACAAGCGATCCGGTAGAAGCGTCATCCCGTGCCATGCCGCTGCGAAATCGGGTGACGGCGGCAAAGAGAGATAGCATCCGGACAGCGGGATAGCCGCCGCGCGAAGCCGGCGGAAGGGCCGTCCCAAAATGTCCGAGCAGCTATTTCGTTTTTCGATACTGCGAGCGCCCGAACCTGCCAGCGAGTTGTCGCCGATCGTCGTGCAGGCCGTGCAGGAGCACTTGGATGATCAGCTTGCCGGCGTCGCCGCCGAGGCCGTTTCATGGCTGACGGCCGAGAAAGACCTGCCCACGTCGAAGGTGGCTGACCTCCGCGCGGCGCTCGACGTCGACCCCGCGAGGTGGGATCAGCCGATGCTGGCCGGCTTGGTCGCTCTCGCCAAGCATCAGTTCATCGCCGCGCTGCGTGGTGCAGCGTCAGATCCCACTCTCGCCGCGCGCCGCGACCTTGCCGGTTCCGGAGACTTCCTCACGGCCGCAGTTCTCCTTTCCGAACTCGCTGGCCTCGACGCCGCGTTGCCACTGCAGGAGTGGATCACGACGCATCCGATCCGGATCGACTTTTCCGGAATCTTCCCGGCCAATACCTGGCGACCCAAAGCGGCCTTGTCCCGTGAGCCCGCGGTGTGCGACCACTTCGTCGTGCGGGAAACGTTGGTCGGCTATGAGATGGGCCAAATCGAAGACATCAAGAACTACCTCAAGGGTGAGCTCAAGAACCACTCGTTGCGATACCTCACGGTCAACGAGGAAGAGACGACCACCGAGGTCGAGACCGAGGAGAACCGCACGACCGAAACGGCGACGCAACAGCGAAATTCGATGACCGCGGCCTCGCAGAAGGCCGCGAACTCGACTGTCGGCCTCGATGCCCGGGTGAAGACCGAGGGTCAGTACGGCCCGACCAAGGTCAGCACCGACGTCGGCTTCCAGTACTCCAGCACGAAGAACGAGGCGAGCCAGACCGCGGCAGAGTTCTCAACGGAGGTGCTTTCCAAGAGCGTCGAAGAGGTGAAGGAGCGCGAGCTCAAGCGGGTCGTCCGTCGTAGCCGCACCGAGTTGGAGGAGATCCAGGACCACAAGGTCGACAACGTCAAAGGCGCGGCCCACACGGTGGGGATCTATCGATGGGTCGACTCCGTGTGGAAGGCGACGACATACGGAATCGGTCTGCGGCTGGTCCTCGAGTTCTTGATCCCGGAACCGGGGCGCAACATCGAGCAGGCGGGCGAGGTCAAGGCGAAGAATCCCGAGGCGCAGCCGCCCGCCCTGCCTGTGGACTTGTTCAACACGCTGACGTCCGAAACGGCGGCCACACACGCGGCGACGTACGGCGCCGACGGCATCAAGGCACAACCCGACGAGCGGCAGGTCATCGGCGTGCCGTTCGGAACGACCGATTTCAAGGATGCGTCCGGCGAACGGGTGATGGCCGTGGTCGTCAAGGATGTGAAGATTCCCGAGAACTACATCGGTGAAGCAGTCTTCGTGGCCGTGACCTCGATGGAACGCGCCGACGTCGATGTGAATTCGAACGTCGTCATCGACATTCCAGGGGCGAAACCAGCACAGTTTCTCGAAAACCCGGCCGGGCCGAGCAACCCGTTCATCGTCGACACGGGTGTCGGACGACCGAATCCGCAGGTCCGAACCCTCATTCTGGAGAGCAAGAGCGCGTTCGGGCCGGGGTCCACCGTGCCGGTGACGGTCTACGCCGAAGACGTCCGTGGCCTCGCGGGAGTGGTCGAGGTGCATTGCCGGCTCACCGACGCGGCCCGGAACCAGTGGAAGCTGGAGACGATCGAAAAGATCTCGGGCGCCTACCGAGCGCGGCTGGCGGAGTGGCAGTCCCGGGACCGTGCCCAGTCCTTCGAGCCGCCCGCGCCGCGACCGCAACCCGATCTCGACGCGCTGTGCCGTCATGCCTGCATCTCCAGCATGCTGAACGGCTGGCCATCCACTGTTCCGACTCGCAACGACGCAAATGGCTGGCCGAAACCCGGGGCGCTCGCGGGCAAGACCGGCGAGCTCATCGAGTTCATGGAGCAGGCCTTCGAATGGAGCAATCTTCAGTACGTGGCCTATCCGTACTACTGGGCCGACTCGGCCCGGTGGCCGACGCTGCTTGCTTATGACAACGCGGATCCGCATGTGCGGGAATTCGTGCGCAGCGGTGCGGTCCGGATGGTCGTGCCCGTTCGGCTCGATCTCAGCGAGGCAGTGCTCTTCTTTCTTGCCACCGGCATTCCCTGGTTCGGCGCTGCCGCCCCGATTCCCGGCGAGCCTGGTTACGTCGCGATCGCGGACGAGATTCGTAGTACGCGGATCAAGGATGACCCGCAGGAAAAGGTCGTTGGCGAGTACCGGTATACCTTGCCGACGTCGCTGACGATCCTGCAAGAATCGGGAACCCTGCCGGCAAACCTTGTCTAGAGCCGAAGAGTGACACCTCCGCGCCGCCTGCCATCGCGACCGGCCCGGCCCGCGGCTCCGCTCGCACCGGCGCGACCCGCGGCGCCGCAGCGGCCAGCGCGACCGGTCCAAGAACGATCTGCCGGCCGGGCGCTTCCTGTTGCCGGTGCGCCGGAGAGCTCGCCCTCGACCGTTCCGACGCCCGGGCTGTTCGCCGGCGTCGACCGAAGCAGCTTTCCGGCAACGCGCAACTTCCTGCAGGAGCTGGCCCGCCAGTCGAATATCGCCTGGGTGGCCGGGTACCTGCAACCGGCGCCGAACGTCGGCCAGCGACGGCTGCCGGGGCCGGGGCAGACCAGCACGCGCGGCTGGATGGAACATCTCGACGACCTTCGCGCCGAGGGTTTCGGTGTCATGGCCGTCTATGTCGGTGAGCAGTCACCATCCGCAACGCAAAGCGGTTTGAGTAATCGGCCCACAAAGGCCAAGGGCGACGCGCACGCTGCCGAGGCCGTGTCGGGCGCGGACAGTGCACACCTCGGGAAAGGTGCTGTCATCTACCTCGATATCGAGATGATCGGCAATCCGGACGGCATCGAGGTCGAGACGTTCGCCTATGCGTCGGCCTTCTTCGGGCTCTCCTGCCGTTCCCGTGCATGACCTTTCTTGATCGTTAACGCGACACGCCGTCCTACGTATAGGTTTCTGAGCTGTCTAGGAACAGGAACCAGTCAACGGAGAACGGCGTGTCACGTGTCAGGGTATTTCGTCGTCTGCTCGGCGTCGAGCACACGGTCGTCGAGGGTGTCGAGTTGGAGCACGACGACGAGCGCGGCGAGGAGGTACTGGTCGCTTCGGTGCGGCCGGTCGCCTCGCAGGCGTTGCGCTGCTCGCAGTGTCGACGACGCTGCCCCTACCGTGATGCCGGCGACGGGCGCCGTCGTTGGCGGACGTTGGACCTCGGGACGGTCAGGGCGTACCTGGAGGCCGACGCACCGCGGGTGAGCTGTCCGGAGCACGGGGTGATTGTTGCGGCGGTTCCGTGGGCTCGCGCGAAGGCCCGGCACGCTCACGCTTTCGAGGACACGTGTGCGTGGCTGACGGCGCATTCGGCGATGACGGTGGTGTCGGCGATGATGCGGGTGACGTGGCGGACGGTGTCCGGGATCGTCACCCGGGTGGTCGATGACCTGGCCGGCAAGAGCGACCGTCTCGACGGGCTGACCCGGATCGGCATCGATGAGATCGCACACCGCAAAGGACACCGCTACTTGACGGTCGTGGTCGACCACACGACAGGCAGGCTGGTGTGGGCGGCGCCGGGTCGCGACACGGCCACGCTGCTGCAGTTCTTCGACAAGCTCGGCGCGGAACGGTCGGCGCAGTTGACGCACGTGTCCGCCGACGGCGCGGAATGGATCCACAACGCCGTCAAGGCCCGCGCCGCGCAGGCGCTGATCTGTCTGGACGCCTTCCACGTAGTGGCCTGGGCGACCAAAGCGCTGGACGAGGTGCGCCGCGGCCAGTGGAACAAGCTGCGCTGGCAGGGAAAGTACGGGCAGGCCTCGAGCCTGAAAGGCACCCGCTGGGCGCTGCTGAAGAACCTGCAGGACCTGACCGGCGAGCAGAAGACCACGATGGCCTCGATCGCCAAGACCAACCATCGCCTCTACCGCGCGTACCTGCTGAAAGAGCAGCTCCGCTACGTGTTCGAGGAGAAGGGCGAGAAGGGAAGGCAGCTGCTCGAGGGCTGGCTCGTCTGGGCCAGGCGCTCCCGGATACCCGAATTCACCAAGCTCGCCAGGACCATCGAGAAGTACAAGCCGCTCATCCTGAACACCGTCGACCACGGCCTCAGCAACGCCCGCGTCGAGGCCACGAACACCCACCTGCGTGTCCTGACCCGCCGCTCTTACGGCTTCCATTCACCCGAATCCCTTATCGCCATGGCCTATCTCACCCGCGGCGGGCTCTGCCCCGACCTTCCAGGACGCGCCGCATGATCAATACCGTGCACGGGAACAGCAGGAGGTCCCTTCTTCGCGGGAGTGGTCGCGCGCGGTTATCGACCCGGGCTCTACATCCCGTTCCAGATGGCGCGGGCGGTCGCAGCCAGGTGGCCCGGACTACCGGTGTGGGTGGTGAACGGCACCCGCTCCTTCTCGACACCCTTCACCGGGGGCGCGGCGTCGACCCCGCGAGCGGTGGATCCGTTGCAGCGAGAGCAGGCTCGAGTGTTCATCGAGCGACCGGCGATCGCGAAGTCACGAACGCACGGCTCCCCGCGAGCCGGCAATCCTGACCGTGCCGACAACCGGCTGGATTTTCCGATTCACTGGCAGTACGCCCTTGACCGCAACGCCACCATTCCGGTCCTCAGCAGGGGAGGCGACGCGGGCTGGGACTTCAACACCTCGCTCGTGCGCGACCCGTCATTCCCGACGGCCGAGCCACGCCTTGCGCTCGTCCCGGGCAGCGATCGCGTGCTGGCCCTCGGCTCGCTGCCACCGGCGCGTGATCCGGCCGGAGTACGAACCGAAGGCAACGGGCGGCACGGTGACCTGTGGACGCCCCAGGCCGCAGCTCCCACCGCAACCACGATCCCGGCCGATTCGGGCAACGGCGACCGACTTCATCCGTGGTCACGGCCGTCGGTCGCCGAGCCGACAGCGGCGTCCACGACTATCGCGCTGATCGGCACGGATGACCTGCCGGCCGAGATAAGTTGGACGGTCGGTCAGGACATCAGGTGGGCCCGCGCGCGACCGCTTGCCGGCGCCAACGCGCCTGCGGTCCGCGCGCTGAGCGGCGTGCGGATACTGCGATTCGGCGCCGAACTGTTGTGGTTCGGAATCGGCCGCGACGCCCGGGACGACGGACGCATCCTCACCAGCCGCCGCGGCGCAACCCAGCCGGACTGGGAGCCGGTCAGCGGTATCGGCGGCACGGACTTTCGTACGTACGCCACATCCGATCTGGCGTGCGGTCAACGCAACGGCGAGGTCGTGGACCTGTTCGTGCTCGATGCCGATGGCCGGTTGCACACGCTCTGGCGAAGCCGCGTCGACGGCGCGTTTCCCGACCAGAACAGCCGGCAGATCGGCGGCACACAGGTCGCGGTGCACCCGTTGACGTCCATTACGGTCGTCGAATCCCGCACCAGCATCGATGCATTCGTCGTTGCCATGGACGGTCGCCTCTACGCGACCGGCTGGTCCGACCGACAGGACTGGACGGACTTGCGGGCGATCGGATCGGACACGTTTCGACCGCTCACCCCGGCAAGCGTCGCCGCGATCGTTCGCGGCGACCCGGTGCAGTCCACCGATATCTTCATCGTCGACGCCAGTGGTCGGCTGGCGACGACCTGGCGACCGGCGGGCGGCGATTGGACAGCGGGAAACACGCGGACCATCGGGGGTACCCGGGTGTACCCGCACCCGGTCACCGACATCGTGGCGGTCAGCACGACCCCGGACACGATCTCGGTGACCGTCATTGCCGATAGCGGGGCACCGGTTCGCACCACGTGGGGCGCCGCCATACCCGGCGGCGCCCCCGACTGGAGCGACCTCGCTGCGGTCAACCTGCCCGCGTTCGTCGCGCCGCCGACGCCGGCCACCACGCCCTGACGGGGCGTCAGCCGCCCGCCATCGCGCCGATGATCAGAAACGGCTCACTGCCGTCGGCCACCGCGGCGGGTAAGGCGGCGTCCGGCGACTCGTGCGACAGGTCCTCCTCGCAGGCGTAGAACCGCACGAACGAGCGACGGCGGTCGGTGCCGGGATCGCGCAGCGTCCCGCGTAGCGCCGGGTAACGCTGCTCGAGGGCGTCGATGACGCCGCGCTGGGTGGGCTCGGCGTCGAGGCTGAGCTCGCGCTCGCAGTGAGCGAGCTGGCGCAGATGTGCCGGCAGCACGACCCGGATGCTCACAGCGTCTGCACCTCCACCGACAGCACCGCCGGCAGGTCGCGCACGATCGGGGTCCAGGTGTCGCCGGCGTCGGCCGACGCATAGACCTGCCCGCTGGTAGTACCGAGGTACACGCCGCATTCGGCCAACCCGTCGACGGCCAACGCGTCGCGCAGCACGTCGACATAACAGTTCTCCTGCGGCAGGCCCTCGGTCAGCGGCTTCCAGTCGTAGCCGCCGGTGCGGCTGCGGTAGACCCGCAGCTTGCCGTCGGGCGGGAAGTGGTAGGAGTCGCTGGTGATCGGGACGACGTACACCGTCTCCGGCTCGTGGGCGTGGACCGCGATCGGAAACCCGAAGTCGGTCGGCAGATTGCCGCTGATCTCGTGCCAATTCTCGCCGGCGTCGTCGCTGCGCATGACGTCCCAGTGCTTTTGCATGTAGAGCGTGTCCGGTCGGTCCGGGTGCATCGCCAGCTTGTGGACGCAGTGTCCGACTTCGGCGGCAGGCGAGGGGATGCCGTCGGAGAGCAGCCCCTTGTTGATCGGCCGCCACGAGGTGCCGGCGTCGTCGGAGCGGAAGACCCCGGCCGCCGAGATCGCCACCGTGATCCGGTCCGGATTGCTCGGCTCCAACACGATGGTGTGCAGGCACATCCCGCCGGCGCCGGGCTGCCACCTCGGCCCCGATTCGTGCTCGCGCAGCCCGCGCAACTCCTCCCAGCCGGCCCCGCCGTCCGTGCTGCGGAACAGCGCGGCGTCCTGGATGCCGGCGTAGACGAGGTCGCGGTCCGTGGGCGACGGCTCGACATGCCAGACGCGGGCGAACTCCCACGGACGCAGGGTGCCGTCGTACCACTGGTGCTCACCAGCCGGGCTGGCGTAGCTGAAATCGTTGCCGACCGTGTCCCAGGTGCGCCCGCCGTCGTCCGATCGCTGGATCACCTGGCCGAACCAGCCACTGGACGGCGCCGCCCAGATGCGGTCGGGATCGGCCGGTGACCCGGCCACGTGGTACACCTCCCAGCCCGCGAAGTGCGGGCCGGCCACCTGCCAGTCCTGCCGCTGCTCGTCGGAGGTCAACACGAATGCGCCCTTGCGGGTGCCGACCAGTACTCGTACACCGCTCATGCCAGCAGGCTAGAGCCCGGCACTGACAAACGCGCAAACGTTATCCGTCCGTCAGGTCGTCCGCGTCCGCCTGCGCGGCTTCGACGTCGGTGGCCGCGCCGTCCTTCTCGCGCTCGAAGACGTCGGCCTGCTGGTGCTCGCTGTCGGTCTGCTCGGCGACCTGCCCGACCATCTCGTCGTCCGCGGTGGCGGTCATCGCGCCGTGCTGCCGAGGCAGGCCGGGTAGGTCAGCCCGAGGACGTCGCAGTAGCGCGTGAGGATCATGCCGTTGACCGTCCCGGCGTGGTGCCAGGCCAGGACGTCGGCGAGGCTCTCGCGGGCGAGGGTGACGAACTCGGCACGGCTGAGCGCGTCCGGGGTGCCGCCGGTGCGGCCCCGCATGAAGTCCTCGACCAGGTCGAGCAGCGCGTCGTCGTCGTTGCTGATGGCGGCCGCGATCGTGACGCTGTAGCCGAGCAGGGCTCCGTCGGTCTGGTTGCGTAGTGCCATGATGATCTCCGATCGGTGAGTCAGGCAGCGGGGAACAGGTCGAGCTGCGCGGGGCGGGTCAGGGCGGTCCAGCGCGTCTCGAAGTGGGGAGCCTGCTTGTCCTTCACGACGGCCGGGCACACGACGTAGAAGTGTTCGACGGTCGGGAAGACGGCCGCGCGGGTGCGCAGGTACACGCGGCCGATGCCGTGCTCGTCGATGTCGACGTCGCCGCCGGTCTGCGCGGCGAGCGCGGCCAGGGCGGTGTGCATCTGCTCGCGGGTGCCGGTGGCGATCGCAGTGACGGAGCGGTTGGCGTTGGCCAGCTTGGTGCGGTCGTCCTTGCGGGGCCGCAGGATGCGACGCACCTCGTAGACGGCGTGCTCGGCGGCGGCGAGCTTGTCATCGAGCCCGGTGAGCACCTGGTGCAGGCCAGCGTCGGCCACGACGGCTCGGGCCGATCGGCCGGGCAGCTGCGTCTGCGCGGGGTTGAGGGTGAGGGCGACGTGCTCCTGGAACAGGGAGGCGATCCCGGCCGCAGGCTCGTCGGCGTAGCGGGCCAGCACGCGGGCCAGCCCGGCCTTGTTCGCCAGCGCGAACGGGCACGCGGCGCAGGCGCTCTTTTCCCAGATGACGCCGGTCACTGAGGCGATGAATTCGATGCAGATGGTGCGGGTCCAGCCCCACTCGATGAGCGGGTAGACGCCGGTGCGCAGCTGCGTGTTGTGGGCGCGGTCGTTGGCGGCGCGCTTGGGCTCGGTTGCCTCGTAGCCGATGATCTGCCGGTACGGGTGGCCGTGGGTGATCCGGGCGATCACAGGGTCAAGCACGTCGCCCTTGGCGTGGACTGAGCACAGCCGCGAGCCGGAGGGCTGCGCCGGGGTCCCGGCTTCCAGCATCTCGTCGGAGAGCTTGTACGCGCCTTCCAGATGGATGCGGGTGGGGTGGGTGGTGTCGGACAGGACGACGATGCCGTCACCGTTCTTGGTGACGTGGCGCTGGCTGCGGGCGACCTGGACGTAGCGCACGCGGTGGCGGCGCAGCAGCGGCAGGATGTGCTCCTCGACGTCGCGTCCGGTTTGTCGAACTCGTCCCCGGTCATGGCGGTGATGACGACGGCGTCGTCCACTCGAAGTCCCGGCTCGCCGGGTCGGTGAGGTAGCGCAACAGGATGGCGGCCGAGTCGACGCCCATCCCGAGGTTGAGCACGACCGACGGCGGCGTCCGGGTGCGCGTCGTCTGCTCGACCAGGTCGAGGCCGGTCAGTGTCGCGGCCACGTCGCCCGTCCGGGGGAGTCGGGTCCGGCCGGGTCGGTGATCGGCGCGAGGTTCCGGCCGGTGGTGGCGACGACCTCGGCGATGTCTTCCAGCATCCCGACTCCCCAGTCGGGGTCGCGCAGCCAGTGGGCGATCAGGTCGAGCGCGGCGTCGTCGGTCACCGTGCCGAACACCCGACTTAGTTAATACAGCGACCCAGGCCAAAACGCCTGCCACATAAGGGGAAAACGCTAAACGATCAAGAAAGCCCGGAAACTCCCGCTAGTGATCGATCTGCGCGCTGCGGACACGCCAGCAATCTGCTCGATAACGGGTATCGCACGCTCATCGTGTTGTGCGCGAATGAGTCCAATTCTCGAAAGGACTGGTATCCGCACGTCGGCGTTGGCAGACTGCGCCATGCCGTAGCCGGTGTTGGCGCGCACACACCGAGGGACGGCAGTGCTGCTCGGGCTGCTCCCTATGGGTGTGTTCCTATGGGTGGTGTGATTTTCATCGGACAGGATCTCAGCCTGCGGACACGCGATCCCGGAACCGATCTGCGCCGACTAGCAGGGCGACGTTCTTGGTTCGGCGGTACTCGCGCTCGGCGGCCTCGGTCAGCTTGATGACGTGTTCGTCGCCATGGGTGATTGCGCGGGCGTCGAGCGTTTGGAGCAGCGCACCGGCGTCGCCCTCGGCGGCGATGCTCTCTGCTTCCAGACGCGGCGATGCGAACGCGGCGACAATGGCGCCGACGACCTGCCAGCTCGCCGCCACGCTGGCCCTCTGCAGGTCACTCGGCAGCTCGGGCAATACCAGGCGTACCGCCGCCGGTGCGGTCACCGCGTGGCAGAACGCGATCGGTACGTCCTCACGTGCGACGAGCACGCGGGCGGCGGCACCGATGAGATCGTCGAGTGCGTCATCCGGTGTCAGCGGCGGGCCCCACTTGTCCAACCCGTCGGCGAAGCCGTCGAGCAAGCGCAGCGACATCAGACGACCGGCGATTCCGAGGCCTTCGGACGGTACTGCCGGGTCGAGACGAGGTAACCGGCGCAGGCTCGCGACGGAATCGGAACTGCCGGCGAGTTGCGGATTGCCCGGCAGAGTTTGGTAGCGCGCTGCCCAGAACCCCAGGCCTTGGGCGAGTTCGTCGACAAGTAGGGCGTGGGGTTCGGCGCCGGCATCGCGCAGAGACCGCACCGCGTGCGCGGTGCGGATCACGCCGTGGGTCGCGCTGGCGGCCAGTCCGGGTAGTAGTCGCGGCCACCACCGCAGCAGCAGATCCCGCCAGGATATCTCTCTGGCTTGGTTGCGCAGGTACGCCGTCCAGTCGCCGAACAACGCGTCATCACCGAGATGTTCAGCCCAATCGCTGTCGCCGATGCCCCGGCGAACCTCTGGTGCTGAATCGAGCCGGCCGAGGTAGCCGTCGACCCAGCGTGGAACGGCGTCGGCGGCACCCAGCCGAATCAGGGCTTCGGCTGCCATCGGGCCGTGATTGGCGAGGAATCCGTTGAATTCGGGGCCGGTGCCGCGCAAGCGGTCGAGAGCGTCGAGTAGCGCTTGATCAGTCATGGTCTGGCCTCCCCAGCATCATCCATCGTGGCTGACCGAAGAGCGGAAGCGGCATCTCGGGCCGGTCACGGTGCGTTTCACCGCAGCCGGACCCCAGTCGGGCGAGGTTCCCTTCGCGGCGATCAACTTGAAGTGTGAGCAGGGCTGCGCGGTGCCGAAACTCGGCAAGTTCACGACGTATGTCAACAGCGGCTGAAAATTGACCCCCTGGCTGCGGTCGAAAACTGACCCCCTGTCGGTTGTGTGATCGATTGTTGAGTCGGTCAGGTGGTCGCGAGGTGAGCCGTGTGCTGGTGCGCGGTATTGACGTCGACGGCGAGGCGGCGGGCGTGGTTGGCGGCGCCGGCGAGGGCTGCGGTCGCGGCCGCTATGAGCTCGCCGGGGCAGTCGCTGTTGTCGGCCCGGAAGGTCGCGTTCGCGTGCTGTTGGTTCAGCCACCGGGACAGTTGTGCGAGCAGTTGCGGCAGGCGTTGTGCGGTGGCGTTGAGGTCGGCGAGCAGCCAGCACAGCTCGGCCGGGTCGGTGAATGCGTCGCTGTCGCGGGTGTGGTGGTTGAGTTCGCGCAGCGCGTCGGCGGCTTGCTCGCCTAGGCGCAGCACGGCGCTCATTCCTCACCTGCCGTGGTGGCGTTGGGGACGCGGCCGAGGTCGCGGTTCTTGAGCCGGTAGCTGTCGCCTTTGAGGGCGATCACCTCGGCGTGGTGCACGAGCCGGTCGATCATCGCGCCGGCGACGACGTCGTCGCCGAACACCTCGCCCCAGCGGCCGAACACCTTGTTGCTCGTGACGATCAGGCTGGCCCGCTCATACCGGCTCGATACCAGCTGGAAGAACAGGTTCGCCGCTTCCGGCTCGAACGGGATGTAGCCGACCTCGTCAACGACAAGGCACGGGTAGCGGCCGAGGCGCACGAGTTCGTCCTGCAGCCGGCCGGCGTGGTGGGCGGCGGCGAGCCGGTCGACCCACTGCGATGCGGTCGCGAACAGGACGCGGTGCCCGGCCTGGCAGGCGCGGATCGCCAACCCCGTGGCCAGGTGCGTCTTACCCGTACCCGGCGGCCCGAGGAACACGACGTTGTCCTTGCCGGCGATGAAGTCCAGCGTGCCGAGGTGCGCGATGACCTCGCGCTTCAACCCGCGGGCGTGGTCGTAGTCGAACTCCTCGATCGTCTTGCGGGCCGGGAACCGCGCGGCGCGGATGCGGCCTTCGCCGCCGTGGTTCTCCCGCGCCGACACCTCACGTTGCAGGCAGGCGACGAGGAACTCCTCGTGGGTCCAGTTCTCGCTGCGGGCGCGTTCCCCGAGCCGCTCGACCGCGTCGCGCAGCGTCGGCGCCTTCAACGCCCGCGTCAGGTAGGCGATCTCGGCGACGGTGTCGCGCGCCGGCGTCTTCGACGACCGAGACGGTGCCCGCGTCGTGGCGGTCGCCATCACGCCACCGTCCCGTCGACCTCATCGAGCCCGACGTCCTCACCGACGCCGAGAGCGGTGTCGTAGTCCTCGAGACAGCGGATCTCGACCTGCGGCTCAGGTGCCGGACGGACCAGGCCGATCCGGTCGCGGCGCAGCTGCTTAGCCGCCGCGTCGTGCTCGGGCAGCGTCAGGCTCTGGTGCTTGGCCCAGATGCGTTCGTGATCGGCGACCACGCGGCCCTCGCAGTAGGCGCGGACCCGGTGCAGGTCGGTGACCACCTCGATGCGGCGCCCGATCACCGCCGGGTGCACCGAGTAGTCGTTGCTGTCGACACGGACGTAGAAGTCCCGCGCCAGGCGACCCGACCACCGCCAGCCCGTCGCCGGGGCGATCGGCGGCAGCGGCAGCATCGCCGCGGTGTCGGCCGCTATCCGCTCAACCGGAGCGCATCCCAACGCACGCCGCCGCCGCTGGTTCACCACCTCCAGCCACGCCTGCAACTGCGTGTTGAAGTCGGCCGGGCCGGTGAACGTGCGGCCGGGCAGGAACGACGTCTCGAGGTAGTCATGCGCCCGCTCGATGATGCCCTTGGCTTCTGGGTCCCGAGGCCGCAGCACCAGCACTTTCGTGCCCAGCGTGCCGCGGAACTCGTGACACTGCGCGGTGAGCTTGTTCCGGCCGCCGGCGTACTCGCCGACCGCGCCTTCGCCGTCCCACACCAGCGTGCGCGGCACCGCACCGAGCCGGGCGATGTGCTGCCACCAACCGGCGTAGAGGTCTTCGGCGGTGCGGGTCGGGATCAGCAACGCGAACAGCATCCGCGAGTACGCCGCCACCATCGTCAACACCGGCAACTGCTTCGCCGTGCGGAACTGGCCGAACCCGACCGGCAGCCTGATGTCGGGGAACCAGAAGTCGTTCTGCGCGATATCGCCAGCCACGTACGCCGTGCGCGATGACGGGTCCGGCGGCAGATACACCGGCCGCAGATCCCGCACCCGCGCCGTCAGCACCGTCATCCCCCTGTCCCAGCCGATCCGCTCCGCGATCACCGTGGCCGGCATCATCGGATAGTCCTTCAACAGCTGCCGTATCCGCGGCTCGACATCGTCCACGACCGACCCGGTCGCCGGCCGCTCGTACTTCGGCGGCGCATCGGCCGCCAGCTTCGCTTTCACCGTGTTCTTCGAGATCCCCAGCAGGCGAGCGACCTGCTTGATCGGCAGACCCTCGGCGAAGTGCAACCGGCGAATCTCAGCCCAGTCCTCCACGTGCAACATCCCCTTCTCCTCCAGCTCGGTGGGAGCCAGAGTCAGTCGAGGGGGTCAGTTTTCAGATGAAGCCACGGGGTCAGTTTTCACGTGTCGCCGACAACGTAGACGCCGGCCGCGCTGTTGAACGCGACTCGACGTGAGTTCGGACTCCACGTGGGGCTCTGTGCGTCCGCGCCGACCTGGATGCTGCACCCGAACGTGGGCACGGAGGGGGTGCCTCGGTGCCGTCGTAAGGCGGCTTACCGGTCCAGACCGGCCCTGTTGTGCTCCAGAAGGTCATCAAGTTGTCCGGCGATGTCGCGCCGTCGCGGGCGACTGCGATCGCGAAGCGGGTGTGATCGGCGCTCAGGGCTCCGTCCTGCGCCAACACGTCCTTAATGTAGAACCAACCCTGCCGGTGGTCCTCGCCGCCCGAGGGTACCCAGGTTGAGATGGCGTCGCGCCCGGTGCCGTACGGGTCGCTGGTCGTGAGGCGGTTGTTGCCGATCCAATGCGGGGACTGCTGGTCGACGGCGCTTCGGCGGACCGACGAATCGAACCGTGTCGCCGATGTCGTGGCTGTGTAGGTGAATATGTCGTTCGTCCGCCCGACGCTTTGGGCCCGGAACCAGTAGGCGATCCGCTTGCCGTTGGGTGAGACTCGTGGCCCGTAGGGGCCGAACAGATGGAAACCTGGCCAGTTGAGCCCGCGCGATCCGCCATGCGGCCGCACCGGATGGCTGAGCACCTTGCCGTAGCGCGTCAGGCGGTAAAACACGCCGTTCTTCTGAGCCACGATCACGCCGCGTGTCGATTGAGTTGGACTCGACCATCCGGCGGTTGCGGTGACTCGGCGTTTCGTCCGCCCGCTCGGGTTCGTCAACCAGATGTGTCCGGCCCGCACGTAGACGATCGAGCCGTCGTGAGACCTGGCTTGGTCGGCGACCGTCGGAGGTGCCCGGAGCGCGCCAGGCCACGAGCTACAAGCTGGCTGACGCACGGTCGCTGCTCGCGTCTTACGTGCTGAGAAGAAGACGTCCGCGCGGTCGATGCACGGCGATCCCAGCTCAAGGCGGCCGCTACTTCTGCACACGCGCCCTTCCGCACCGCCACGGTGTTGCTTGTCTGACCTGACCGCTACTGATCGAGGAGTCGAGATGACGGGGCTGCACGGCTCGCAATACATGCCGGACCTGCTCCTCACGGCGTTGGAGCGCAACGGCGATCGGGATCGCTTCAGGATGGGCGACCGGGCCTGGAGCGCGCGCGAGGTGCGTGATGGCATCAGTCGTTACGTCCGGGCGTGCCGAAGTCTCGGGATCGACCCGCAGATCGCGAGCGCGACGCCGTCGAAGAGCCGGCCGGAACTGTTGATGGCCATTGGCGCGTACATGCTGCTCCCGCTGCGTAATACCCCCCTGCACCCGCTTGGTTCGTTCGACGACCACGCGTTCGTCATCGCGGACGCGGGCATCGAGGTCCTGGTGTTCGACCCCGCCAGCAGCGAGCGGGCGGCTCAACTGGCAGCGGCACTCCCTCAGCTCAGGTACCTACTGAGTCTGTGCCCGAGTGACGTGGGTATCGACATCGTCGCGCTCGCTGCGACCTTCGAGCCGATGCCGCTCGCCGCTGCGGCGCTCGATCCGGAGGCGACGCCGGCGCTGGGCTACACCGGTGGGCCGACCGGCCGGCCGAAGGGTGTGATGTCGACCTATCGCAGTGTGGCGTTCATGGCCCACCTGATGACTGATACGTGGCAGTGGCCGGAGGAGGTGCGGCACTTGGTCTGCACGCCGCTGAGTCACGGTGGCGGGGCGTTCTTCGTTCCCGTGCTGCGAGCGGTGGCTCCCTCGCGGTGCTGCCGCAGTTCGAGCCGGGTGCGGTGCTCGAGGCGATCGAGCGGCACCGGATCACGACGTTGATGCTCGTGCCGTCGATGATCTATGCGCTGCTCGACCATCCGCGTTTCGACAGCACGGATCTGTCGAGCCTGCAGACGGTCTTCTATGGTGCATCGGCAATCTCTCCCACGCGGTTGCAGGAGGCGATCCGGAAACTCGGCCCGATCTTCTTCCAGTTCTACGGCCAGACGGAGTGCCCGCAACCGTTGTGCGTGATGCGCAAGGAGGAGCACCTCGTCGATGACCTCGTCCGGCTGTCGCCGTGCGGGCGCCCGGTGCCGTGGCTCCGGGTCGCACTTCTGGACGACGACGGGAATGCGGTGCCCGCGGGCGAGTCGGGGGAGCTGTGCGTTCAGGGCCGCTGGTGATGAACGGGTATTGGAATCTGGACGACGAGACCGCCGCCGCGCTCGCCGGCGGTTGGCTGCACACCGGGGATGTCGCCCGTGCCGACCGCGATGGTTTTCTGACCATCGTCGACCGCAAGAAGGACATGATCGTCTCTGGCGGGTTCAACATCTTCCCGCGCGAGGTCGAGGATGTGATCTCGGCCGATTCGGCCGTGGCGAGCGTCGCGGTGGTCGGCGTGCCGGACGACAAGTGGGGCGAGGCGGTGAAGGCGGTGGTTGTCGCGCATGCCGGGATGACGGTTGACGTCGATGCGTTGGTTGCCCGGGTGAAGGAGAAGAAGGGGTCACACCACGCGCCCAAGTCCGTCGATGTCGTCGACAACCTTCCACTCACGGCTACCGGAAAGCCGGACAAGAAGGTGATCCGTGCCCGCTATTGGTCCGCGGCCGACCGGCTGGTCAACTGACCGCGGCCGTGGACGGCGCCTGGCCCGTGCGGCCTACCGCGCGGCCGGCCGGTACGCGGTAACGACCGCTGCGCCGCCGAGGCCGAGGTTGTGTTGCAGCGCGACCTTCGCGCCGGCGACCTGCCGCTTCCCGGCGGTCCCGCGCAACTGCCAGGTGAGCTCGGCGCACTGCGCCAACCCGGTCGCGCCGAGGGGATGACCCTTGGAGATGAGCCCGCCGGACGGGTTCACCACCCACCGTCCGCCGTAGGTGGTGTCCTGCCGGTCGACCAGGCTGCCGCCCTCGCCGTCCGCGCACAGGCCGAGGGCTTCGTAGGTGAGCAACTCGTTCACGGAGAAGCAGTCGTGCAGTTCGATCACGTCCACGTCGGCCGGGGTGATGCCGGCCTGCGCGTACACCTTGTCGGCTGCGGCTCGCGTCATGTGCTTGCCGACGAGCGCCGCGGCCGTGCCGTCGTAGGTGTTCTGCCCGTCGGTGGTCATGGCCTGCCCGACGATCTCGACGGCCTGGCCGGCCAGGCCGTGCTCGTCGACGAAGCGTTCCGAGGCCAGGATCGCCGCGCCCGAGCCGTCCGACGTGGGGGAGCACTGCAGCTTCGTCAGCGGCGCGTAGATCATCGCTGAGTCCAGGATGTCATCGAGGCTGTACTCGGTCTGGAACTGCGCGTACGGGTTGTTGGCCGAGTGCTTGTGGTTCTTCCAGCCGATCCAGGCGAACTGCTCGGCCGTCGTGCCGTAGGTCGCCGTGTGCTCGCGCCCGGCCGCGCCGAACATGTAGGGCGCGCCCGGCGGCGCGAAATCGTAAAGCTTCGCCAGGCTCATCATGTGCTTGGCCATCGGCTGCGCGCGGTCGCTGTACGCGGCGCCGAGCGATCCTTTCTGCATCTTCTCGAAACCGAGCGCGAGTACGCAGTCGGCTGCGCCGCCACGGATCGCCTGCGCGGCCAGGTAGAGCGCCGTCGAGCCGGTGGAACAGTTGTTGTTCGTGTTGATGACCGGTATTCCGGTCAGCCCCAGTTCGTACACGGCGCGCTGCCCGGACGTCGACTCGCCATAGACGTAGCCGACGTAGGCCTGCTCGACCTTGTCGTAGTCGATGCCGGCATCGGCGAGCGCCTTCGTGCCGGACTCTCGTGCCATGTCCGGGTAGTCCCAGCCCTCGCGGCTGCCGGGCTTTTCGAACTTCGTCATGCCGACGCCGACGACGAACACGCGATCAGGCATCGGCCCGCCCTCCGGTTGCGTCGAGTGCCGCGGTCTCGTTGCGGCCGCGCACATATTTTCGGAAGGGGTGGATCCCCCAGTTGTCCTCATCCTCGCCCACCAGGTCAAGCCCGTCCATCGACCACCGTGTCTGACATTCCCAGACGAACAGGTTCGGGTACATGTTGAGCGCGAACCGGTTGACGTTGCGGCCCTCGATGTGGGCCACGCGGCCGGTGACATCCTCGACGTCTATCGCGCACCCCGTCGGGGCGCCGTTCTCGGGATCGCGGGCGGTGATGACACGCTTGCGCGGACTTCAGCTTCGCCACGTCGCCGTCCCGGTAGAGCGTCCCGTCGAGCAGCCCGTACTCCATGAACTCACCGTCGAAGTTCCCGGACAGGAGGAAGAAACCGTCGTCCGAACTCAGCGAACTGCCCCACGTGTACCCCATTGAGTTGAACGGGCCGATGGTCTGCCCGGTCTGCGCCCGCGGGGACCAGGTACGGTCACGACAGCCCACGCCGTCGAACTCGATGGTTTCGCCGTCCAGCACCAGCGTGCCGCGCACCCGTCCGGGCTGGTCGAGGTGGCTGCCGGTCGAGCCGCGGTTGACCGCGACGATGCCCTCCCACGTCGCCTGCAGATGGACGTCCTCACCGTCGGGGCAGTCGAAGCCGAGTTCGTACTTCTGCAGCGGTTCGATGGTTTGTAACGAAGGCCGTTGGGCAGTGTCAGATCCTGGAGCGGTTGCTTCGGGAAGGGGAGATGCCAGAAATTCTTGTAGTACCGGCAATTCCAGAACTGGGATGCGCGACGAGGCACCCGTCTACTACAACGAGCAGTACGACTTCTACGCGCTCTCCAGGCACGACGACGTCACTGCTGCCTTCAAGGACTACGAGACCTTCTCGTCCTAGCGGGGGACCGACCTGGAGAACCTGCAGTCTGATGAGCCAAAGCACCCCATCATCTTGATGATGGACCCCCCGGACCACCGGCGGATGCGGCAACTCGTCAGCCGCGTCTTCACGCCACGTGCCATCGCCGCCCTCGAGCCCATGATCCGGGGGACGGCCCGGGAGTACCTCGCCGCGTGCGACCCGAACGGATTCGACATCGTCGAGGACTTCGCTGCGCTCTTCCCGGTCACGGTGATCACCCGCATGCTCGGCGTGCCCGACGGCATGAGCCAACAGGTCAGGCTGTGGCTCGAGGACGCCATGGCCCGCGATCGCGGTGTCATCGCCACGCCACAGAAGGGCAAGGACGCCACGGTCGGCGCTGTGGGCGATGTTCTTCGGCCTCATCCAGGAACGGCGGTCCTCGCCTCAGGACGACATGATCACCGATCTCCTCCGGGCCGAGGTGACCCGCGAGGACGGGACATCCACCTCGCTCAGTGACATGGAGGTCGCCGGATTCCTCGTGCTGCTCAGCGCGGGCGGCTCCGAGACGACCACCAAGCTGATCGCGAACGCCATGGTCACCCTTCACGACAATCCGGAGATGTGGCGGGCGCTGGGGTCGGATAGGGTCAAGCTTCCTACCGCTGTCGACGAAACCCTCCGGCACCAGCCTCCCGCACAGTTCATCGGGCGCTTCACCACCCGCGACGTCGAGCTGCACGGCACCGTGATTCCCGCCGAGAGCGCCGTGCTGTTGATGGTTGCAGCGGCCAATCGTGACGAACGGGTCTTCAACGACCCCGATCGCTTCGACTTCGAGCGGACGACCGGCTCGCTCAACACTCGGCTTCGGGTACGGGGTGCACAGCTGTCTGGGAGCAGCGCTCGCACGGTTGGAAACCCGCGTCGCGCTCGATCTGCTGCTGGACCTCATGCCTGAGTACGAGGTGGAGAAGACCGGGCTCAAACGGGTTGAAATGACCAACGTCATCGGCTGGTCGCAAGTCCCAGCGCGGCGCATCCGGCTTTGATGAGGCCGCACCAAGTCGTGCTCGACGGCAGGAACCTCTTCGGTGCGCGGATGTGCGCCGCCCGAATCGGCTCGCTCGAGTGGATCACTGCGACTTGCTTCAAGATCGACGGGCCGCGGCGCCATGACGACCGGCACCGACACGACCTGCCCGTCGTGGTGCAACGTCGGCGAGCACGACCTGTCCCAGATCGCCGACACGATCCCGGTCGCCGACCGGTTCGTCGCGCACCGCTCGGCGCACCCGATTCCGGGCGACGATGTGTGGCTCGGGTGCGGCACCGGGCCGAACGGGTGGCCGCCGCAGATCTGGTGTCACGGCGACGAGATCACGCCGGCGCAGGCGCGGGCCGGCGCGTTGCTCGAAATCGCAGACCTCGCCGAGCGCGGCGGGTGAGCGCTACCTCATCAGCCCGGATCAGGCGTTGATCGTCGAATTCCGGTTCAACACGCTCGACGAGGTAATCGACGCCGTCCGCGAGTGGATGAGCCAGAGTGCCGTCATCTGCTGGCACATGGGCGAGACGTTCAACCTGTGGCCGCCAGACTCAGGTCTACGTGACGACGGCGCCGCCAGATGACGAGCCACCGACTCGGCCGATTGTCCAGGCAGCGCTCGACGGTCAGCTGACGAGTGGGAGGTGCGATTCCTCGGCGACGACGGGTGACGGCCCAACCCGACGCGTTCATGGCGGCGGCACCCGGCCGGCGCCGTCGCGGTCGATCCGCTTCGAATCCAGCAACGCGCACACCGCCCGCCGCAGCACCGGCGCCGTCACGTTGCACAACAACTGCGCGACCTCACTCGCGTCAGCCGTCCACCCGATCGGCAGCGCGCCCGGCGCCAGATGCGGGGGCACGTCGGTCCGCGGAGCCGCACGCACCCGCGACCAAGACCGGCGACCATCGTCCCAACGCGAGGCACGAACGGATCGTAGACGCGTCACCCACTATCCCGGTTTCTCCGAACCCCGGCCAGACTCCCCATGGCTCAGCCATGGGTCTATCTGTCCCCCCGCTATCCAAACTGTTGGGATAGCGCGGGTTCGACGCGCACCGCGGCCGGTTCCACGCAGATCCCACGCAAGACCCCGAGAATTCGCCGTCGAACGCAGCAGATCATGCTGCCGCGGCGCCACACCCAACGTCACCGAACACCGCCCGGAACGGACCACACCATCCCTCCCGAGATGATCAAGAAATCATCGGACCGCCACGCGGCGAAAGACACCACCACCTAGGATGGCGCGCCAAGGGGCCGTCTTCGCCGTCGCAGGTGGTGAGTTCCACGAGAAGGGTGAGCAGCTGTGGAAGCAGCAGTAAAGGGTTTCGTCGCGTTCGTCGAGGGACGGGACAGCGCCGAACTGGACGACTTGCTCGCCGAGGGCGCGGTCGTGTGGCACAACAACGACGGCGTGGACCAGCCAGTGGCGGCGTCTGCGCCGGGGATCCAGGTGCTGCGGTCGCTGGTCGCTGACCTGACCGCCCACGTCACGTCCGAGGATGTCGTGCCGACGGGGGTCATCGCCCGGATCGAACTGCGCGGCACGGTGAAGTCCAACGGCAACGCGTTCTGCGCCCGCCTGGCCGACTTCTTCACCATCGTGGACGGTCGGGTCACCCGGATCGACGAGTACGTCGACCCGTCCATCCGCACTCAGCTCGGCCTCTGAGGCCGCCTTGGCTCACTCGGCCGACTACGTCGTGGTGGGCGCGGGCAGCGCCGGGGCGATCGTGGCGCGGCGGTTGGCCGACGCCGGGGCGTCGGTCATCCTGCTGGAATCCGGTCGGCGCAACCGGTCATTCGTCGTCCGGATACCGGGCCTGGTCGGGCCGATGCATGCCGTGCCCCGGCTTCAGCGCACCCTCACCTGGCAGCGCGACAGCGTCCCGCAACCGCACGCGCAGGGCCGCCGCGTCCCGCAGATCCACGGGCGGGTGCTCGGCGGTTCGAGTGCGGTCAACGGCATGGCTTTCGTGCGCGGGCACCGCCAGAACTTTGACGACTGGGCCGCCGACGGCGCCGACGGCTGGTCGCACGCCGAGGTGTTGCCGTACTTCCGCCGGCTGGAGACCTTCGAGGACGGTCCGAGCGAGGCCCGCGGCGGCAGCGGGCCGGTCCGCGTCACCCGGGTCCGCGACCGGTCGCCGGCCACCGAGAGCTTCCTGGACGCGCTCGGCAGCGTGACCGGCGTCAAGCGCAACGGCGACTACAACGGCGCCGAGCAGGAGGGGCCGGCGATCGTCCAGCAGAGCGCTGCTCGCGGCCGACGCCAGTCCACCGCGTCCTGCTATCTGGACGACGCCCCGAAGACCCTGCAGACGGCGACCGGGTGCACTGTCGAGCGGATCCTGGTGCGGCGGGGCGGCGCGATCGGCGTCGAGGTGCGCACCCGGAAGGGCCTGGAGAAGATCTTCGCCGAGTGCGAGGTGGTCCTCAGCGCCGGGACGTTCGCGTCGCCCCAGCTGCTGATGCTCTCGGGCATCGGGCCGGCTGATCATCTCGGTTCGCTGGGCATCGACGTGATCAGCGACGTTCCGGTGGGCGACAACCTCCAGGACCACCTGTTCATGCCGCAGGCCTTCTCGGTCACCACCGGGCGGCTGGCCACGCCCGGCCGCTTCGTCCGCACGCTGGTGCGTGAGCGCCTCGCGCGCGATTCGACCTGGCTCGCGCAGACCCCGTTCGAAGGGGTGGGTTTCGTACGCTCGCCGCAGGCGGGGACGGTTCCGGACCTGCAGTTGTTCGCGATGCCCTACAGCCGGCAGGCCCAGCCGGAGGAGCCGGTTCCGGCGTTGACGGTGCTGAGCATCCTGCTGTATCCGCGCAGCCGCGGGACTGTGCGGCTCGGGTCCACCGACGCCGAGGCCGCCCCGCTTATAGACCCGAACTACTTCGCCGAGCCCCACGACGTCGAAATGCTCGTGTCGGCGATGGAACTCGTCCGCGCGACGATGGCCGACGCGAACCTCGCCACCGACAGCCGGGGCGAGCTCGAGCCCGGTCGGTCGCACGTGGGTGCGGCCGCGCTGGCTCAGGACGTGCGCGAACGCGCGTCCGCGATCTTCCATCCCGTCGGAACGTGTCGGATCGGCCGCGACGAACGCGCCGTGGTCGACCCGCAGTTGCGGGTGTTGGGGGTGGACGGGCTCCGGGTCGCGGACGCGTCGGTGATGCCTGCGATCACCGGCGGCAACACCAACGCCCCCGCGATGATGATCGGCGAACGTGCGGCCGACCTGATCCTGCGATCGGAGTCGCCGTGGTGAGCATCGACGTCGACGTGGCCATCATCGGTGCCGGCATCTCGGGCGTCGGCGCCGCGATCAAGCTCCTGGAGGCCGGCATCGACGACTTCGTCGTGCTGGAGAAGGGCAGCTCGCTCGGTGGTGTCTGGCGCGACAACACCTATCCCGGCTGCGCCTGCGACGTCCCGTCGATCCTCTACTCCTACTCCTTCGCGCCGAACCCGAACTGGAGCCGCTCGTTCGCCGGCCAGCCGGAAATCCTGGACTATCTCCGGATCACGGCGGAGCGGCACGGCGTGCCGGCCAAGGTCCGCTTCGACGTGGAGGTCCTGGGTGCCCACTGGGACCCGGCCGCCTCGCGCTGGTGGTTGACGACTACGCAGGGCGACGTGTCCGCCCGCTCGCTCATCGCGGCCGCCGGCCCGTGGCACGAGCCCAACTGGCCCGAGACCCCGGGACTGGACTCGTTTCCCGGACCGGTGTTCCACTCCTCACGCTGGGACCATGACGTCGACCTGGCCGGCAAACGGGTGGCCGTGATCGGCAACGGCGCGTCGGCGGTCCAGTTCGTCCCGGAGATCGCGCCCCAGGTCGCCGAACTGCATCTGTTCCAGCGCACCCCGCAATGGGTGCTGCCCAAGCCCGACACGACCACGTCCGCGCGGCGCAACCGGGTTGCCGCGCGGGTCCCGGGCGCACACAAGGCGATGTGGTGGAGCAAGCACCTGCGCATGGAACTGGTCGGCCTGGTGTTCCGGCACCGCAAGCTGCAGGGAATGCTCAAGGCGGCAGGAACCAAGAACATCAATACGGCGATCGAGGATCCCGCGCTCCAGAAGATCCTTACCCCCGCCTTCGACGTCGGGTGCAAGCGACTGCTGATGTCGAACACCTTCTATCCGGCGCTGGCGCGTGCCAACGTCGAGGTGCATCCGACCGCGTTGGCGGCGGTCGAGGACGAACTGGTGGTCGGCGCCGACGGCAGCGAGGTGCCCGTCGACGTGATCATCCTTGGCACCGGGTTCAAGATTCTCGACATGCCGATCGCCGGACGCATCCACTCGGCGTCGGGAACCTCGCTGGCCGAGCACTGGCAGGGCAGTCCGCAGGCCTACCTCGGGACCACCGTCACGGGCTTCCCCAACCTCTACCTGCTGTTCGGCCCCGGCCTGGGGGCGGTGACCTCCGGCTTCTACATCGTCGAGTCGCAACTGCTGCACGTCATGGGCGCGCTCGCCCACCAGCGGGCCAACAACGTCGACGTCGAGGTCCGGGCCGGCGCGCAGGAACGGTTCACCGAGGATCTCCAGGCCGCCCTGCAGGGCAGCGTCTACAACGCCGGCGGCTGCCGCAGCTACTTCTTCGACGCCAACGGCCGCAACAGCTTCTCCTGGCCGTGGACGGCCGCCCGGCTCCGACGGAAGCTCGGCCGCTTCGACCCACGCGACTACCTCAGTGTCCCGTCCTCGAAAACGTGACTGCTGTGGGTTGGGCGTTGCTGTGGGTTGGGCGTTGCTGTGGGGTCGGCGCCGGAAGGATCAGGCTGGCGCGAGCTGGGGTCCTCGGATCAGCCGGCCGGGTTCGGCGCCGGTGGCTTTGTCGTTGCGGATGGTGACCTGCCCGGCGACGATGGTGGCGACGTACCCGTCGGCCTTCTGCATCAGGCGACGTCCGCCGGCCGGGAGGTCGAAGACCGTCTCCGGCAGCCGGACCCTGAGGTTGTCGTGGTCGATGACGTTGAGGTCGCCCCGGTAGCCGACGGCGATCCGTCCCCGGTCGAGCAGACCGTAGAGGTCAGCCGTTTCCGACGTCATCCATTTGATTGCTGTCGGGAGTTCGATGCGCGGCCCGCGGGTGCGGTCGCGCACCCAGTGCGTGAGCATCAGGGTCGGCCCGCTCGCGTCGCACGCCACGCCGCAGTGGGCGCCGCCGTCGCCGAGGCCGAACACCGAGGCCGAGTGCGTGAGCATGTCGTGCACGTCGTCGAGGTTGTAGCCGAAGTAGTTGGTGAACGGGAACTGCACCAGGTTGCGCCCGTCGCCCTGGAGGTAGAAGTCGTACAGGACCTCATCGGGCGTGCGACCCTCCCGTTCGGCCATCGCGGCGATGGTGTTGTCCGCTGTGGGTTCCCACTCGAGGGGTTCGACGATGGGGAACATGTTCGAGAAGCCGGCGTAGACGAAGGTCGCGAGCGGATGGGGCCAGTCGTTGGGCTCGGCCAGGATGCGGGCTCGGACCTCGGGGTCACGAAGCTGGGCCACCCGCTCCGAGAACGGTAGATGGGTCAGGGCCTGGTAGCTGGGCCGGGTCGAGAACGGGTTCCGCAGGTTCTCCAGTCCGAACAGCAGGCCGGTGGTGGGACGGTTCGCGACCTGCGGGTAGATAGGTACCCCGGCGTCACGGAACTCCGCGCACCTGTCGAGGATCAGCCGCCAGCGCTCGAGTTCGGTGTGCGTCTGCACGAGAGAGAAGGTCAGGCGGGTGCCGGCGATGCTCGCCAGCCGCGCGAGCAGGTCGAGCTCGGCGTGCGCCTCCTCGCTGACCTCACCGTCCATGCCGCGGGGCACCACCTCGAACACTCCCTTGCCGCGTTCGGCCAGTACTGCGGCAAGGGCACTGAGTTCTGCCTCGTCGGCAAAACGTTCCGGGGACGTCCCCGCCCGTACTCGTGCGGTGGGACAGGATGCGAGAGGTCGACACGCCGAGCGCACCGGCGTCGAGCCCGGCCCGCGTGATGGCCACCATCGCCGCTATCTCCTCAGGCGTGGCGACCCCGTTACCGGCCCTCTCGCCCATCACGTAGGCGCGCATCGCGGCGTGCGGGACGTGGGTGGCGACGTCCATCATGCGGGCCTTGCGGTCCAGCGCGTCCAGGTACTCGGGGAAGGACTCCCAGTCCCACACCATGCCCTCGGTCAAGGTGACCCCGGGGATGTCCTCGACACCCTCCATGAGCTCGATGAGCTCGTCCTGGCTGCCCGGGTGCACCGGCGCGAACCCGACGCCGCAGTTGCCCATCACCACAGTCGTGACGCCGTGCCAACACGACGGTGCGAGCTGTGAATCCCACGTGGCCTGGCCGTCGTAGTGCGTGTGCACATCCACGAATCCGGGCGTAACCACCAGACCGTCGGCGTCGATCGTCTCAAGGGCCGGACCGTCAATCTGGCCGACCTCCGTGATCACACCGTCGCTGATCGCCACATCTGCGACGAACGGATCGCCCCCGAGTCCATCGACGATCGTCCCGCCGCGAACGACCAGGTCATGCATCTGCGACCTCCGTACAAGAGCCCGAAAAGGCGCTACCGATCGGATACTGACACGACGCACAGGCCGCGGCAAGCAGCGGTGCGACCGCTGCGGTCATCGCCAGCCTGGAGCAGCAAGTAGCCCCGGGTCAGGCCCACAGCTCAGGGATTGGAGGAACTCGGCGGTCGATCCACCCACGGGCTGGCCGGTCGGACGCGGTCGCGTCGGCCAGGATTTGGCGACCGATCGGTTCTATGTCCCGATTAATGACCCGCGACGATCGTCGGAGCAAACGGTCGGCGCTTATCCGATGGCGCGGTCGCCGGTCCAGAACGGGGCGCGCAAGGCCTTCTTGTCCGGCTTGCCGAGCGGCGTCACCGGGATCGAGTCGGCGACGATGACGTCCTTGGGCGCGTGCGCGGAACCCTTACGGGCCTTAACGGCTTCCTGGATCTCGGCCTTCAATCGGGCGATCGAGTCCTCGTCCGTCGGTGCGTCCGACCGCAGGACGACGACCGCGGTCACTCCCTCGCCGAATTTTTCGTGTGGCGTGCCGATGACGGCGACCTGGGCCACCGACGGGTTCTCCGAGATGACGTCCTCGACTTCGCGCGGGTACACGTTGTAGCCGCCGGTGACGATCATGTCCTTCGTCCGGTCGACGATGTACCAGTAACCGTGCTCGTCCTCACGAGCTACGTCGCCGGTGTGCAGCCAGCCGTCGCGGAACGCCTCGGCAGTCTCCTCCGGGCGCTGCCAGTACCCCTTGGTGAGCAGCGGACCGCTGACGCAGATCTCGCCCGGCTCGCCCTGGGGTACCGGGTTGCCGTCGCCGTCCAACAACGCCGACCGGACCAGGGGCGAGGGCCGTCCGCACGACGTCAGCCGCCGGTCGTCGCCGCTGACGTGGTCGGCCCGGCTCAGGTAGGTGACCACCATCGGTGCCTCGGTCTGCCCGTAGAACTGGGCGAAGACCGGACCGAAGATGGCGATGGCCTCCTTCAACCGTGCCGGGTTGATGGCCGAGGCGCCGTAGTAGATGGTCTCGATCGACGAGACGTCCCGGGTGTGGATGTCGGGGTGGTCGAGCAGCGCGTACAGCATCGTCGGCACGAGCATCGTCGCGCTGATCTTGTGTTCCTCGATCGCGCGCAGCACCTCGGCCGGGTCGAAGCGGGGGATGACGTAGAGCGTGCCGCCCTTGACCAGAGTGGGCAAGAAGAACGCGCCGCCGGCGTGCGACAGCGGGGTGCACAGCAGGAAGCGGGGGTTCTCCGGCCACTCCCATTCGGCGAGTTGGACGGACAGCATGTTCTGCACCACGGCCGGGCTGCTCATCACGCCCTTGGGACGGCCGGTCGTGCCGCCGGTGTAGCTCAGCGAGCTCAGGTGGTCGGCGGGCAGCGGCGAGGCAGCCAGCGGCTGAGGTTCGAACCCGGCGGCCGCGGCGACCAGATCGGTGCCGACCCCGGCCAGCGATTCCGGCACCGGGCCGAGGGTGAGGACGCCCTTCAGGCCGGAGCACTTCGACATCAGCTCGAGCGCCCGGTCGGCGTAGTACGGATCGATGATGAGCGTCGAGATGCCGGCGTCGTTGATCACGTACGCCTGGTCGTCGGCCGAGCCGAGCGGATGCAGGGCGATGCGCCGGTAGCCGTGCAGGCTGCCCGCAGACATGAGGATGAGGACCTCGGGACGGTTCTGGGCCAGCATCGCCGTGGCGGTCTGCGTACCGGCGTTCAACGCCTCGAGCGCCTGGGCGTACTGGCTCGTCCGCGCAGCGAGGTCGGCACCGGTGAGCGTGACGTCACCCAGGTGCAGGACCGGATCGTCGCGGTGCTGGTGCAGGGCGGACGCGAGCACATGGCCGGCGTGGATCGGGGCCCGCATCAGGTCGTCGGCCAGCGTGAACGGCAGGTCGGCGATCGACTGGTTGTGTGGGGTCGTTGCGGTCATGTCAGTTCACCAATCTCTTTGCCCAGGCGTAGTCGCCCATGCCACTTGCACTACGGCCGACGGCGTCGACCAGGACCAGATGTCGCGGCACTGGTAACCCGCGATCGGCGCGCGGCAATGGTAGCGAGCGCGTCGAGGGTCGATACGCGCCCGGTACGCGCTAGCACCACGGGGGGCGACCTCGAGCGCATCGGGATGCGACTTCAACGCCGCCTCGACCGCTTCGGGTACACCTTCTCACCACCGGTGTTGATCGAGAACGAGCCCCGGCCGAGCATCGTAATCATGCCGTCGGCGTCGGCCGTGGCGTGGTCGCCCGTTATGGCCCAGCGGACGCCGTCCGGGTCGAGGACGAAGGCCGCGGCCGTCTTGGCCTCGTCCTTGTAGTAGCCGAGCGGGATGTGACCCCGGCGCGCGAAACGACCGATAACCCCCCGAGCCTGCCTCGACCGGACGCAGGTCGTCGCCGAGCACCGGCGCGCCACAGCGGGTCGGGCACATCACCGAAATCGAGGGCATTCGTGCCGGGCGAGCAGGCCCTTGCCCGCTTCAAGGCGCTCGCCGAGCGCCGCACGTCACCCGAGGAGTCGTGAGCACCACCGCGCGGCGTTTGTTCGGCGTCGCGAATACCCTCATCGGCGTCGGGGTGGCGCTGCAGCCCGATCGTGCCGCAGCGTTCGTCGGACCCCCGGGATCGCCTCCGGACCGTCGCATCGTCGGCGTCCTCGGCCTGCGTCAGACGACGTGCTGTGGCTGGGCAGCGCGGTCGACGCCGCCCACGCGCTGAGCATGCTCCCGTTCGTGGCGTCGGCCCGGCACCGAAGAGCGGCGCTGACCAGCGCCGCCGTCGCCACCGCGTCGGCGGTCGCCGCGCAGGCGATGCGCGCAGTCCGATCGGGTACTGGATTCAGCGGTTGAGCCAATGGGGTGCACGCCCCTCGGCGAAGGCGGAGACGCCCTCGGCCGCGTCCTCGCTCATGAGCACCTCGTCGATCGCCGAGCTGTAGTGCGTCACCGCCTGCCCGAGGTCGGGGATGGACTCGGCCTCGGCGATCATGCGCAGCGACACCCGCACGGACGAGGGCGATCCCTTGACCACCTCGGCCGCGAGGTCGCGCGCCACGGACAGCGCGTTGCCGGCCGGAGCTATGCGATTCACCAAGCCGTAGCGGTGGGCCTCGCGGGCCGAGATCACGCGTCCGGTCAGGATCAACTCGTTGGCCAGCACGGGCGGGAGCGCGCGGGGAAGTCGGACGAGTCCACCCGCACCGGCCGCGAGGCCGACGCGAACCTCGCTCATCGCGAAGCGTGCGTCCGCATCGGCGACGACCATGTGACACGCCAGCGCTATCTCGAACCCGCCGCCCAGAGCCACACCGTTCACGGCCGCGATCACCGGCTTCGGCAGGAACGGACGGTTCGTGATGCCGCCGAAGCCACTGACGGGAACCCAGTGCTTCTCCCCCGAGACGACGTAATCGAGGTCGTGTCCCGTGCAGAACCCCCTGTCGCCGGCGCCCGTGATGATCGCCACCCAGAGGTCGGAGTCGGCGAAGAACGCGTCGAAGACGGCTTCGAGCTCGTCGTTGGCCGGTGGATGCAGGGCGTTGCGCTGCGCCGGACGATTGATCGTGATCTCGAGGACGTGTTCGCGGCGCTGCACAAGGATGTGGTCGTACTCGCTGCGGAACCCGACGGATCGCCTCGGCAGGAGATCGTCCATCCGTTCCCGGCTCAGCGTCACGCGGTTGCCGACGTCCAGTGCACGCGAGAACACCCGCGTGCCGACCGGTTGCTCACCGAGCAGGTGGGCGAGCAGCTCGTCGTCGCCGTCGATCGCCTCGGCGAGGAAGCGCGCGTCGGTGCGCTCGAGGCGACCGACGACGACACCGGCCGTGGGCGTGCCGTTGCGGTCGTAGCTGACCGAGCAGGATTCGATCCGGGCCCAGCCGTCGGCGCGGCGAGCGAGTCGCACGCGCGGCCAAGCCTCGATGCGGCGTTGCAGCTCGGCGTCCGAACCGGCCCGCCACGCAGCGGGCCGGGTGCCGTACACGCCCACTGCGTACTTGCTCTGATGCCCCCCGTTGGCGCCGACCAACCCGTATCCGCCCGGCGTTTCGCGCAGGCGTTGCACGCTTTCGACAACGGCGTGCAGCGAATAGTTGTTGCCAGGACCGCCGAAGAAGGGCAGGCCGCCGGTGACGGTGAGCCCGCGCGGATCATCGGTGGCCAGGCCGATGCCGTCGCACACCGCGAAGACGGCGACCGGGAAGCAGCTGTAGAGATCGATCGTGGTCAGGTCCTCCAGGGAGATTCCGCCCATGCGCAGTGCCTCTTGCACCGCGACCGTGGCTGCCGGGTAGGAGCCGAGGTCGGCCCGCTCGAGCAGGCTCTGCTCGCGGACCTCGGCGTGGCCGTGCAGGTAGATCCAGTTCTTCTCCGGCACGCCCAGTTCGCGTGCGGCCTGCACCGACATCAGCACGACGGCGCCGGCCTGGTTCACCTGGTCGCGCGCGATCATCCAGCGCGGGTAGGGGTCGGCGATCATGCGGTTCTGCGGCGTCACCGTCGTGAGCTCCTCGACGGAGCGCGGCGCCCTGACCGCGGCGTGCGGGTTGGCGGCGGCGACGCGGGAGAACGGCGCGAAGAGCTCGCCCATCTCGCGCAGGTACTCCGCCCGCGACAGGCCGGTTCGCGCGCGCCGGGCGTTCTCGAACAATGCGTAGTGCATCGCGGGCGAGGTCAGGCCGTGCGTGGCTTCGTAACTGGACGCGATCCCCCGGTGCCCGTAGCCCCGGTCCTCCAGCTGCCCCCCGATGTGTTCGGTGAAATCAGGAGCGTCCGGAGTGCCGGCGAGGTGCCGCGCGGTGGACATGGCCTCGGCGCCGACCACGACGGCGACCTGCGCCTGCCCGGCGGCGATTGCTCGCGGCGAGCTCGATGACCAGGTGTTGCGGTGACTGGCCGCCACTCACATCGAGGATGGCGCGGTGAGGATCGACGCCGGCACGCTCGGCCACTGAACGCGGGAAGTTGTCAGAGCGACCCAGTGGGGCCTTGGCCGCGCGCGAGGACATCTCGAACTGACGCACCGCGGCGACGATCTCTACGGCGTCCGCCAACCTGTCGGCATCCACACCAGCGGCGTCGGCTATCGCGTTGCGCAGCGCCCCAGCGGCGAGTTCGACGGCTGACAGGCCGCGGTAATCGGCCTCACCGACTCGCTCCGAGTACTCGCCGATACCGACCAACACCGGTGTGTTCGCATCGATCGGGTCCGAGTGACCCGGCGCCGACGATGACCCGTTCACAGTCATTCTCCGGAATATACGCAGGTGCATCGTCAGCGGGTGTGCCGTTCTCGTGGGTCACCGCGGACGAGGCCTACGGACAGGTGAAATACCTGCGGGTCTGGCTCGAGCAGCACAACATCTCCTACGTACTGGCCACCCGCTGCAACGACGATGTCATCACCACCAGCGCCGGCACCGGCCGCGCCGACAAGCTGATCGCCGCCCTGCCCGCCAAGGCATGGCGGCGATTGTCGGTCGGCGCCGGCGCACACGGACCACGCGACTACCACTGGGCCCGCATACCGATCCGCCTCGGCTGGGTACCCGGGCGCGGACACTGGCTGCTGGCCCGCCGCTCGATCAGCGATCCCACCAGGAGCCAGCTTCGGGTCGGCCTATGCCGCCGGTGCGCTCTTCGCTCCACGGACCAACCGTCCTGGCAGTTCGCCCGTGGGCTCGCCGCTGGTGTACGTCTCGACGCCGCTCACGATCGTGTGCAGGTAGCCGTCGGCGTCCTGCATGACCCGGCGGCCGCCGGCGGGCAGGTCGGCGATGATCCGCGGCTTGCGAGCATTGAGGTGCTCGAAGTCGATGACGTTGACATCGGCCTTGTAGCCAGGCGCGAGCAGGCCGCGGTCGTTGAGCCCCATGAGCTCGGCCGTGCCGCGGCACTGCCGCTGGATGATGAACGGCAGGTCCAGCTTCGGCCCCCGGGTGCGGTCCCGCCCCCAGTGCGCGAGCATCGTCGTCGGGAAGCTGCCGTCGCAGATGGTGCCGACGTGGGCGCCGCCGTCGGCGAGGCTGAAATGCGTGTACGGGTGCACGAGCATCTCGCGCACCGGCTCCAGATCGCCGCTGTAGTAGTTGAAGAAGGTCGTGTAGACCGGCCCCTGCAACAGCAGGTCGTAGAGCAGGTCCCACTGCGAGCGGCCCTCACGTTTCGCGCGGGCAGCGATCGAGTCGCGCATCTCCGGCTCGTAGTTCGGGATCTCGTCGAACTCGAACGTCCGGTCCAGCCAGTCCACGAACGGCTTGCCGTCGCTCGCCTCCAGCTCGGCGACGATGCGCTGCTTGACCTCGGGATCCTTGACATCGGCCCCGGAGTTGAACGTCGCGGAGAGCCGCAGCGGGTTGACCGTGCCGTCGATCGACATGAGAATGCCGATCGCGCGGGCCCCCACGCCGGCGCTCATCTGCAGACCCTGTTCGCGAGCCGTGGTCACGGCGGCCAACGTCCTGCGGAAGTCGGTGTCGGCCTCGAACTGCAGGAGCGAGATCGACAACGGGCGCTGGGAGGCCCGCATCATCGCGTACAGGTTCTCGATCTCGTCCTCGAAGTCGGTGAAGTCGGTGACGACCTGCAGCAACCCCGTGCCGGTCGCGCCGACAGCCGAGGCGATACCCACCAACTCTTCACGGTCGGCACCGTAGTCCGGGGTGTCGTCGCCGGTGACCGACTTGTGGTACAGCGTCCGGGACGTGGTGAAGCCCAAGGCCCCCGCCCGAATTCCCGCCGCCGCCAGCCGGCCCATTTCTGCTACGTCCGCTGCGGTGGCGGGCTCACGGTTCGCGCCCCGCTCGCCCATGACGTACAGGCGCAGTGCGCCGTGCACCACCTGGGCGGCGAAGTCGATGTCGTGCGCGGTGTCGAGTGCGTCGAGGTACTCGTCGACGTTCTCCCAGTTCCAGGGGAGTCCCTCGTGCAGCGCGGAACCGGGAATGTCCTCGACGCCCTCCATTAACTCGATCAGCCGGTCCCGGTCGGCGGCGCGCGCCGGGGCGAAACCGATGCCGCAGTTGCCCATGACCACGGTCGTCACTCCGTGCAGGGACGTGGGGTGCAGCCGTGCGTCCCATGTCGCCTGTCCGTCGTAGTGGGAGTGGACGTCGACGAAGCCGGGCGTCACGAGGGCGCCGTCGGCGTCGATCTCGCGCCGGCCCTTCTCCGTGACGGTGCCGACCTCGGTGATCAAACCATCGGTGATGGCGAGGTCGGCGGTGCGGGCCGCCTCGCCGGTACCGTCGACGACCGTGCCGCCGCGGATGATCAGGTCGTGGCTACTCATGGCATCACCTCAGACTTTCCTGCCGAATCGGCAAATCGACTCTCGGCTGCGGGCAGCAGCCCGTCCCAGTTGGTGTCGCTGGTCTCGGTGATCTTCATCGCGAAGCGGTTGACGTCACCGAACTCGATGACCGTGGGCCGCCTCGGGAACCACCTGGTGCCGTGGAGGAACGCGACTTGTCTTGGATCGGCCATGGGCTCGGTCCGAGGGCATAGCAGCAGACTAACCCGAGGATCGAGCCGGTCCCAGAGCTGACGAAAAGGACTCCTGGATACTCTGGGTGCCGCCGCCGCCCAGGGGTACCGGGCGGCCCTCCTCGCCGCGACACACTGCCGCAGCGGTACATGAACACTCCCGGGTCTCGCGATGACAGCGTCCCTCGAGGGCCTCGGCATCTGGTCGACGGAACTGCGATACGGCGACGCCGAGGCCATTCCGGACGCGGCGGCCGAACTCGAGTCGCTCGGCTTACACCGCACTGTGGGTACCGGACGTCGGCGGGGATCTGTTGGCGTCGCTCGACGTGCTGCTCGGCGCCACCTCCACCGTCACGATCGCCACCGGCATCCGCAACGTCTGGATGCACACCCCGCAGGAGTCTCCGACTGGAGGCGGAACGTTCGGAGCAGGACCGCTCCCGACTGCTGCTCGGGCTCGGCGTCAGCCACGGCCCGCTGGATCGGGCAGCGGTACGGCAACCCGATGGAGACGATGACGAACTACCTCGACGAGCTCGAGTCCGCCGGGCTGCCGCTCGACCGGACGTGCCTGGCGGCACTGGGACCGAAGATGCTCGACCTGGCGGCCACCCGCACCGCCGGTGCGCTCCCGTATCTGGTGCCGTCGGACCACACCACGGTCGCCCGGCAGGCGTTCGGGGACAAGCTGCTGGCGGTCGAGCAGGGCGTCGTACTCGACACCGACCGCGAACGCGCGCTGTCAGTCGCTGCACCGGTCGTCAAGGGTTACCGAAGATGCCGAACTACGCCCGGAACTGGCAGCGGCTGGGTTTCACCGACGACGACATCGCTCAGCCCAGTGATGAGCCGGTCGACGCGCTGATCACCATCGGCGATGTCGAGGACATCGCCCGGGCCGTCGACACCCAGCGCGCGGCAGGCGCCGATCACGTGTGCAGCCAGGTCCTCACGCCGCAGGGCAGCCCGCTACCGCTCGACGAGTGGCGCAGGCTCGCACCGAACGCCTGACGCCGCGACCGGGGTCGGTCCGGATCACCCTGCCTGGTCGCGGACCAGCCGGAAGAAGGCGCGGACCTCGTCGACGAACAGGCCGGGCTGCTCCCACGCCGCGAAATGACCGCCCGCCTCGACCTCGTGCCAGTACCGCAGGTCGCGGTACATGTTCTCGGCGTACGGACGGGGTACCTGGACGATCTCGCCCGGGAACAAGGAACACCCGGCCGGTACGTGGATGGGATCTCGGACCCATGCGCGGTTCTCCCAGTACATCCGGGCCGAGGACGCTCCGGTCGCGGTGAGCCAGTAGAGCGTCACGTTGTCGAGCATCGCGTCGCGCGACAGGGCAGACAGGTCGCCACCGTCGGTCCAGTCGACCAGCTTCTCCACGATCCACCCGCAGAGACCGACCGGCGAATCGACCAGGGAGTAGCCGATCGTCTGCGGACGGGTGGACTGCTCGGCGTGGTAGCCGCTGCCGGTGGCGCGGAACTGGGCGAGCTTCTTCAGCGCGACGAGATCGCTGTCGCTGAGCAGGCTGTGGTCATCCGTCGGCGCTCCGATCGGCATGTTCAGGTGGATGCCGGTGAGCCGTTCGGGGCAGTGCCGGCCCAGTGCGTTCGTCACCAGCGCGCCCCAGTCGCCGCCCTGTGCGCCGAACTGCTCGTAGCCGAAGGAACTCATCAGCTGCGCCCAGGCCGCAGCGATGCGGGCCGCTGTCCAGCCGTTCTTCGCGGGCTGCTCGCTGAAGCCGTACCCCGGCAGCGAGGGGACGACGACGTGGAACGCGTCGGCGGCGTCACCGCCGTGCGCGACCGGGTCGGTCAGCGGAGCGATGACGTCGAGGAACTCGAGGACCGACCCGGGCCAGCCGTGCGTGAGAACCAGCGGCATCGCCTCCGGGTGGGGCGACGGCACGTGGATCGCGTGGAAGGCCAGGCCGTCGATCTCGGTCAGGCTCTGCGGATACGCGTTGAGTGCCCGCTCGCACCGCCGCCAGTCGTAGTCCTCGGCCCAGTAGCGGCACAGCTCCTGCAGCTCGTCCAACGGGACGCCCTGGCTCCGGTCGGGGACGGTCTCGCGTTCGGGCCAGCGGGCGTTGCGGACCCGTGCCCGCAGGTCGTCGAGCTGGGACTGGGGGATGTCGACGGTGAACTCGGCCATCGTTTCGCCTTTCATGAGTACGGGTGGGTCACGAACGAGAGTGGACGAGGTCCCGGATGCGTGAGTCGTAGAGCTCGGTGACGCGTCCGCGTAGGTCGTCGGCGAGCGGCGGCAGGGTGGCAGCGCTCGCGTTTGCGGCCGCCTGCTCGACGGTTCGCGCGCCGGGGATCACGGCGGTGACACCGGGCTGATCGAGGATCCAGCGCAGGGGCCAGCTGGCGCCGGTGTCACGCCAGCCGGCGCCATCGCGGAGAACTCCGTCGCCGCATCGACCCCGCGGCCGTAATCGACGCCGCTGAACGTCTCCCCGACGTCGAAGGCCGCACCTTGCCGGTTGTAGGAACGATGATCGTCAGCGGCGAACTCGGTCTCGTGGGTGTAGCGCCCGGCCAGCAGGCCCGACGCGAGTGGGACGCGGGCCAGGATCCCGACGCCGGCCTCTACGGCGGCCGGCAGGACGCGCTCGAGGGCTTCTGGCGGAAGGCGTTGAGGATGATCTGGACGCTGGCCACGTGCGGCCGGGCGATCGCGGTGAGCGCCTCGTCGACGGTCTCGACGCTCACCCCGTAGGCCGCCACCCGTCCCTCGTCGACGATCGTGTCGAGGGCGTCGAAGACCTCGTCAGTGGAGTACACCGGCGTAGGCGGGCAGTGCAACTGGACCAGATCCAGACGGTCGACGCCCAAGTTCGCCCTCGAACGATCGGTCCAGGATCGGAAGTTCGCCAGCGTGTACTCGCCGACCTCGAGCGGTGCGCGCCGACCCATCTTCGTCGCCACCAGGACATTGTGGCCGGGATTGTTCTTGAGGAACGCTCCGATGACCTGCTCGCTCCGGCCATCGCCGTACACGTCCGCGGTGTCGAACAGGGTGACACCGGACTCGACGGCCGCGCCGAGGATCGACAGCGCGAGCTCCGTGTCGATGTCGCCCCAATCCGCACCGAGTTGCCAGGTGCCGAGGCCGACGACCGAGACGTCCCGGCCCGTGCGTCCCAGTGTTCGGTGCTCCATCGGGAGTCCGCCTTCCGTCGGTCGGTGCTGGCCCGGTCAGGCTAGTACTGCAACGGCACTTGCTTGACAGGTAGTCGATCATGTTTGGGTCGTCGTTGATCTGGCTGCTGACGAGCTGAATGTCTTGCATGGGCGGGTTTCTGACCGGTTCTATCGGGCGGAGCCGCGGGCTCGGTTGCGCGAGTACGTGTCCGGGGCTGGTCGCGGGGTTGGAGCGTAAGAATGGCTGGACGCCGGCCGAGCGGGCCGGGGAGGTAGCCCCGGACGGGATGCAGCGGCAGTCCTGCGGCCCCGTGCTGGCGCAAGCGATGCGGCAAAGGGCGCTCGAAGCGGGTGTGCCGTCTCGTGGGTCACCGCGGACAGGCCTACGGACAGGTGAAATACCTGCGGGGTCTGGCTCGAGCAGCACAACATCTCCTACGTACTGGCCACCCGCTGCAACGACGATGTCATCACCACCAGCGCCGGCGCCGGCCGCGCCGACAAGCTGATCGCCGCCCTGCCCGCCAAGGCGTGGCGGCGGTTGTCGGGTCGGCGCCGGCGCACACGGACCACGCGACTACCACTGGGCCCGCATACCGATCCGCCTCGGCTGGGTACGCGGGCGCGGACACCGGCTGCTGGCCCGCCGCTCGATCAGCGATCCCACCGAGATCGCCTACTACATCTGCTACGGCCCCCGCCGATCAAGCCTGCTCGCCTGGATCGCCGGGTCACGCTGGCGGGTCGAGGAATGCTTCCAGCAAGCCGTCTGGTCCTGGTCACGCTGGCGAAGACGGCGACAACACCGGGCCCGCACCAGTCACTACCGACGGCGAGGCTACCCACCATAAGTGCCGTTGCAGTACTAGCCCACTTCGTCGCCTCCCGCCGCTGCTGCTGCGTCCGGCGACCGGCCGCGCCGAAAGGCGCCATGCCGCGCGACGACGCCCAGAGGGTGCGGCTATGGTGCAAACGCCGGACGTCAGAGACCTGGTGGAGTGGATCCTCGGCCGGCGCCGCTGCGCGGCCTGGCCGCGCCGCCGCATCCGGTGTCGTCGAGAACTCGGGAGCGTCTTTGACCACGTATGCCCAGAGCACCATCACCTTCCCGTACAGGCGCTCGGTCGGCCCAGTGACGGGCGCGTTCCTGTCAGCGCTCACCGAGAAGCGCATTCTCGGGACTCGGAACGGTGACACGGTGTTCGTCCCGCCCATGGAGTGGAACCCGGCAAACGGTGCCGAGCTGCCGCGCGACCTGGTCGAGGTCGGGCCGGCGGCGAGGGTCGAGTCGTGGACGTGGGTGCCGACGCCGTCCGTCCAACACCCGCTGGATCGTCCTTTCGCCTTCGCGTTCATCCGTCTCGACGGGGCGTCGAACCCGCTGCTGCATGCCGTCGATGCCGGCTCACCTGACGCGATGTCCGATGGTATGCGCGTGGCGCCGCGCTGGCGGGCCGAGCGGGTCGGTCACATCACCGACATCGAGTGCTTCGTCCCGGGCGAGACGCCCGAGACGAACGGCGTCGATGGCGGGTCGGCCGAGCAACCGGTGACGATGATGGATTACGTCGCGTCGATCACTTACTCCAACCCGGTGACGCTGATGGCCGAACGGGCCAACGCCGCCGCCCTCGAGCACCGTCTGCTCGGGGTGCGCTGCCCTGTCTGTGACCGTGTGTACGTGGCCGCCGGCGACCGGGCGCAGTGCCCGATCGACTCGCTCGTCCTGGGACCCGAGCACGAGGTCGAGCTCAGCCAGATCGGGACGATCACCAACTTTGCCGTCGTCTCGCCGACCCAGTACCCCGGTCAGACCGAGACCGAGACGTTCGCCCGCGTCTTCGTGCTCCTCGACGGTTTCGACGTGGTGCTCGGGTACCAAGGGGTGGTGGATCTGCCGGTCCCGGAAGTGAAGATCGGCAAACGCGTGCGGGCCGTCTGGGGATCACCGGACTTCCGGGGCGGCGGTGACCGTGCCGTGCGGGGACTGCTCGGGTGGAGCCCGACCGGCGAACCCGACATCGACAATCCCGACCTAGTGAACCGGATCTACTGATGACTGCGACCACGACGCGAAAGCACCGCACCGACATCGCCGTGATCGGCTGGTCGCAGACGCCGATGGTGCGTCAGACCGACCTCACCGAGGCGCAGATGCTGATGGCGGTGATCACCGACGCGCTGACGCCCCTGGGGCTGACCCGCGCCGATGTCGACTTCACCTGTCTGGGTTCGTGTGACTACATCACCGGTGAGGCGTTCTCGTTCGTCATGAACGTCGACGCCATCGGGGCCTGGCCGCCAAAGCAGGACTCGCACGTCGAGATGGACGGTGCCTGGGCCCTGTACGAAGCGTGGCTGCGTCTGCAGGAGGGCGACATCGACATCGCGGTGGTCACCGGTTCGGGTCGTTCGTCGACCGGCGACCCGACCCTGATCTACCCGATGGAGATGGATCCCTACGTGCTCGCGCCGTTGGGCGCCGACCTCGTCACCTTCGCGGCGCTCCAGGCCCGGGCCCTCATCTCGGCAGGTCTGGCCGATGAGCGCTCGATGGCCGAAGTCTCCGTCCGTTCGCGCGGACGCGGGACCGTCGACGAACTGCTAATCGGCGAGTACGTCCGTGAGCCGCTGCGGCGGCACGACCTGCCGCCCATCACCGACGGTGCAGCGGCGATGGTGCTGGCCACCGGCGCGCGGGCCCGGCAATTGGTCGAGCGCCCCGCCTACATCACCGGTTTCGACCACCGCACCGAATGCCACAACCCGGCGTTCCGGCGCCTCGACGACTCGCCGTCCACCCGGATCGCGGCGCGGGAGGCGGGCGTCGGCGAGGGCCCGATCGAGGTGGCCGAACTGCAGGCGTCCTTCACCCACGAGGAACTCCTGTTGCGGCACGTGCTCGAACTCGGCGACGACGTACAGATCAACCCGTCCGGGGGCGCACTGAAGGCCAACCCCATCATGGCCACCGGCCTGTGCCGCATCGGCTACGCGGCCGACCACATCTTCGCCGGCGGCACCCGTGCCCTGGGCCATTCGACCAGTGGACCGTGCATGCAGCAGAACCTCATCTGCGTCCTGGAGGGCCGGTCGTGATTCCCTGTGCCGTGGTCGGCGTCGGTCAGACGCACCACAAGTCCCGTCGCCAGGACGTGTCCTTCGGCGGGTTGGTCCGCGAGGCCGTCTTCCGCGCGCTCGACGACGCCCACATGACGATGGCCGACATCGAAGCCGTCGTCCTGGGCAAGGCCCCAGACCTGTTCGAGGGCGTGATGAAGCCCGAGCTCTATCTTTCCGACGCGCTGGGGGCCACCGGCAAGCCGATGTTCCGGGTGCACACCGCCGGCTCCGTCGGCGCCACCACAGGAGTGGTCGCGGCCTCGCACGTGCAGGCGGGCAAGCACAAGACCGTGCTGGCGGTGGCGTTCCAGAAGCAGTCCGAGGGCAACGCCCAGTTCGCCCTCGGCGCCGGTCGCGGAGCAGCCCTCGGCGCCGGTGGCGCCTTCGCGCCGTTCGTCCGTGCCTACATCCAGCGCAGCGGCGCCCCCGAGCACATCGGGTGGAAGGTGGCGGTCAAGGACCGCCTCAACGCACTCAAGAACCCCTACGCGCACCTGAAAATCGAGGACATCTCGATCGAGAAGGTGAAGGCCTCCCCGATGATGTGGGATCCGATCCGCTACCTCGAGTCCTGCCCCTCATCCGACGGCGCGTGCGCAGTCGTGATCACCGACGAGGACGGCGCGAAGGCCGCTGCTGCCGACGGTCGGCCGCCGGCGTGGATCCTCGGCACGTCCTCGCGAAGCGAGCCGCTGAGCTTCGCCGGCCGCGACCCGGTCCGACCCCAGGCGTGCCTGATGTGCAGCGAGGACGTCTACAAGCAGGCCGGTATCACCGATCCGCGCAAGCAGATCGACACCGCCGAGCTGTACGTCCCATTCTCGTGGCACGAACCGCTGTGGCTCGAGGCCCATCACATCGCCGAGGAGGGCGAGGGCTGGAAGATGGTCGACGACGGCTCGACGGAGATGGGCGGGTCGTTCCCGCTGAACTGCTCCGGCGGCGTCCTGTCGTCGAACCCGATTGGCGCCTCCGGACTCCTGCGCCTCGCCGAGGCGGCCAACCAGGTCCGCGGTGCAGCAGGGGAGCACCAGGTCGACGGCGCGAAGGTTGCGCTCGCCATGGCCTACGGCTCGCCGAACCAATACTTCTCCATGTGGATAGTCGCGAGCAGCCTCCAACCGTTCGGCTGAGCGGGCCCGTCCGCACACGACCCTGCCGCCGTACCTAGAGCTAGGAGCCCCGATGGCCATCCCCGCGCAGCGCGACGTCCAAAGATCCTCGGAGCAGCTGGCTGCGTGGTTGTCGAAGAAGGTAGGGCATGATGTTGCGCTCGGCGACTTCGCCGGTAGCGACGCGACGGGGTTCTCGAACGAGACGATCATCGTCGACGCGTCTTACGACGGTCGGGTGGACCGTCTGGTCGTGCGGGTGGCGCCCACCGGCTACACGCTGTTCCCGGACGCTGCGTTCCAGGTGCAGCACGACCTGTTGGTCATGTTGGCTGCGCAGACCGCGATCCCGGTCCCGACGGTGCGCTGGCACGAGACCGATGCGTCGGTGCTCGGGGCGCCGTTCTTCGTGATGGGCTTCGTCGATGGGATCGCCCCGCCGGACAACCCGCCATACTCGGTGCAGGGTTGGTTGAAGGATGCGTCGCCGGAGGTGCAGGAGCGGGTCTGGTGGTCGACCGTCGACACCATCGCCGAGGTGGCGGCGCTCGACCCCGCGTCGCTTGACCTGCCCGGCCTGCTCGACGGGCTGGACGCGCAACTGGACTACTACGAGGCGTTCATGGTCGACGTCGAGAAGGACGAGGAACTTGTGGTGGCCCGTCGCGCGTTCGCGTGGCTGACGGCGAACAAGCCGCAGGACGACGAGGTGGTGTTCTGCTGGGGCGATGCGCGTCTCGGCAACGTCATGGTTTCGCCGGCGGGAGAGCGACTGGCGGTGGTCGACTGGGAGATGGCTTGTCTCGGTTCGCCGAGTGAGGACCTGGCCTGGGCGTGGTTCCTCGACCGGAAGCAGTACGACGGTCCGGGTCTGGAGCGCCTGCCCGGTTTCCCGTCGAAGGAGGCCACCATCGCGCGCTTCGAGGAGCGCAGCGGGCGCAGTGCGGCGGCGTTCGACTACTACGAGGTCTTCGCCGGCTTCCGGCACGCGGTGATCATGGGTCGCCTGGCCGTCATCTTCAAGGAGTTCGGGATCGTCCCCGCGGACAGTCCGATGGCGTACAACAACGCCGCCACCCGGGTCACGGCAGTGACCCTCGACGAGATCGGTGCGCCCTGATGCTGTCCCCGCTGGACGATCTGCCCATCCACCAGGTCGCCGAGACGATGGCGACGGTCGGCACGACCGACCGCAACTTCTACGACCGCTGCTACTTCTCGTTGCACGGGTCGACCGACGCGTTCTTCATGGCCATGGGTCTCGGGCAGTACCCCAATCTCGACGTGACCGACGCCTTCATCTCCGTCTCCTACCGCGACACGCAAACTGTCATCCGGGCCTCCCGTCCGCTGGGGTTCGATCGCCTGGACATGCAGGTCGGCCCGCTGCGGGTCGAGGTCATCGAAGGCCTCAAGCGCGTCCGGTTCGTCTGCGAGGAGACCGACGGCTTCGCGCTGGACGCGATCTGGGAGGGCACCGTCCCGGCTTTCGAGGAGCCGCGGATGATCATGGAATCCAGCTTCGGCCGGCAGACCCTGAACACCATGCGGTTCCTGCAGACCGGCACCTGGACCGGCTCGCTGATGCTCGAGGGGCGCAGCGTCGAGGTGACCCCCGACCGTTTCGGGGGCAACCGGGACCGCTCGTGGGGTGTTCGCCCGGTGGGTGAGCCGGAGTCCGGCGGCAAGCCGGCCGCCCTCATGAATGGCCTGTTCTGGAACTACTTCGTCGCACGGTTCGCGAACAGCTCCATCGCCTACATGTGCCAGGAGGACGGAACGGGCCGCCGAACCCTCGAAGAAGCCGTCCGGCTGTTCCCCGACGGCCGCGTCGAGTACCTGGGTCGACCTGAACACGAAATGCGGTTCACCCCGGGCACCCGCCTCGTCACCGGCGCGACGATCCGATTCCGCGACGGTCTGGTGCTCGAGGGTGAGGCCATCCGCCCGGTCCACCTGTCGCGAGGCAGCGGATACGGCCGCGACGCGGACTGGAAGCACGGCATGTACCACGGCGAGGAACTTGTCGTGCAGCGAAAGGTCTTCGACCTCACCGATCCCGGCATCACGCCGTACCCGGGCGCGATCGTGGACAATCTGGGTCGCTTCACGACCAATCAGCGCGACGGCGAGGGCTGGGGTCTGCTCGAGGTCATGAACATCGGGCCGCACCCGCAGTACTTCAAGGGATGGGACGACGGCGCACCCTGACCCCAGGCCGATTTCAGACCGTCACGGACCGACCCGGGTTGGCCTGCACGTGGTCGAACCGTGCAGCGGGCCGGATCGTGCGGTACGCCTCGACGACAGGCGCCAATTCGGCCGGCGTCGCCCCGTGCATGATCACGCCGTCGACGCCGAGGTCGAACTGGCGCAGCACCCGCTCGGCGCACTCCTGGGGCGAGCCGGTGGCCATCGGCTCGAACCACTCGGACGGGAGCAACTCGGCGATGTGCGCCAGGAGGGCAGGATCGGCGGTCCGGTCGATCGTGCCCTTGAACGCGGCCACCTCAGGGTCGGTGAGGAAGCGGGTCAGCGCCGCCGGGTCCCAGTCGTTGGCCTTGACGATCAGGTCGCCGTAACCGCGCAGATAGGTCGAGAGGCGGCCGACGGTTTTCTTCAAGCGCACGGCCTCGGGCAGGCCGTCCGGAACGGTGGCGTAGCAGGACCATATCCGCACTGCCGCGGGGTCACGGCCGGCCTTGTCGGCCTCCTCGCGAACGATGCGGACGCACCTCTCGACCGCCTCGTCGGTGAAGAAGGTGTGCAGCACGACCATGTCCATGACCCGGCCGCCCAGCGCCATCGATTTGGGGCCGAAGGCGGCGTAGCCGATCGGGATGTCCTCGTCGAACGAGGAATCCAGGTGGAGCACCGGGAACTTGCCGGCCGGCCCGTCGTGCCCGATGACGGTTTCGCCGTGCCACAGCCGTCGCATGAGGCCGACGACGTCCTCGAGCTGGGCCGAGGTGACACGGGGCACTCCGAGCCGGTCCCACAGCAGGCCGACGCCCCGACCCAACCCGAGGGTGTAACGCCCGCCGGACAGGCGATGCATCGTCGTCGCATGGGCCGCCGTCGAGATCGGGTGCCGCGTGTTGTGACTCGTGGCGGCGGTGGCGATGCCGAGCCGCTTGGTGGCGGCCGCGGCCGCACCGCTCAAGGTCAACGCCTCTTTGACGTCGAACCGTTCGCCGATGAACGCGCTGCCCAGACCCATCGCTTCGGCCTCGGGCAGTTGGTCGAGCATTAGCGCGGGTGACTCGTGGCCGCCGGCGAGGGCGTAGAACCCCAGTTCGCTCAGTTGCTCGGTCATGGAGTCCCTCGCAAGCATCGACTTCGGGGCGGTCGCGTCAGGCTATAGCGCGCGGGACAGCCTGCTGACAGCAGTGGTGGCCGTCCGGGTCGTCGCCGCGCGGTCCCGGGTTGCGGACCACCGGGGATGGCGACCACAGGGGATACGGAACGGTCGGATCCGAACGCAAGACGTGTGATCTGTGATCCTGCTCCGCGACGGGCAGCAGAACGACGAGATGGCGACCAAGATCCTGCCGACGGATATCGGCGGCATGCTGCCGTTGCAATCCGAGGAGCCGACGCGCATCCACTCGGCTCTGAACCAGATCCAGCACTACCTCGTCGACCAGACCCGGCTCGAGATCCCGACGCTGGCGGTGTTGCGTTGATCGATGCCGGGTCGGCGTTGTATCCAGGCCTGCCGACGGTCGGGTCATAGATACGGCGCCAGTTCGGCGAACGCAACCCGAACCCGATCATGAACGGGCAGGTCCACGGTGATCTCGTAGTGACCGCGGCGAAGATTCCTCACGAAGGCGTGCCCCGGCCGCGACGGTGCGCAGCGAGCGGATCGTCTTCATCCGCGCATCGGCCGCAGCCGGGCCTTGAGCCGACCGTGATCTGCCTCGACCCGGTTGTTTCGTACTGCTCAACAACGTGCCGCGCGGCTGGGAGGAATTCATTGATCACCCGTGGGTAGACCGGCGCCCGGTCGGTTGTTACCTCGACCGGTGGGCGGCCGTGAGCCACAGCGCGGGTAAAGAACTCTCGTGCAGCACGGGCGTGGCGCCGTTTGAGACCAGCACATCGACGACCGGCCCATGCTGATCGACCGCGCGGTACAGGTACGTCCAGCGGCCAGCCGCCAGCGGCCAGCGGCCTTGACGTAGGTTCGTCGACGAACCAACGATCCGGGTGGCGCGCCGCGCTGGGCGGGCGGCGTCAAATGAACTCGGCCGTGAAGGCCTGCACCCAGCGATACACCGTGAGGTGATCTACCGCTATCCCACGCTCGGCCAACAGCTCCTTGACATCGCGGTAGGACAGGCCGTAACGCAGGTACCACCGCACCGCGATCGCGATCACCTCTCGCGGGAAGCGGTAGCCGGCCGGAGCAGAGGAAGTACGCGTCGACGTGATCACGCGATCAGTTTCCTCAGCCCAGCCGACGGCTCAGCCAACGCAACAGACCCTTCCGCACGACCGGGTGCGAGTCGTGTTCACCGATGGGCCGCCCCCGCCGGTTTCGTTCATCGGATGATCCGCCCGGTCTGCATGGTGGCGCGGTGTGTGCGCACGCAGGTTTCAGGAGGCGAGCAACGTCTTTGCGTCGCCCAGCGTGTAGCTCGTCGCCTGACCGTTCTTGTCCAAGGTGGCTTGCAGGTATTGCGTGGTGCAATAGTTCGGCGCAATGGCAAGCAGATGGATGCCGCACTGGAAGGTGATGCCACCGCCCAGGGGCAGCTTGACCAGTGCCGGCATCTTGTCCATCGCGGCGATGATCGACTTGGGGTCGACCGCGCTGGTAACGCCCTGCAGCGCTCGCTGCAATCCGAGTACCGAGGTGAATCCGACCTCAGGCAGAGTGCCGGGGGTGCTGACGGCGTATTTGGCGTTCACGGCCTTGTACAACCGCACGTCCTGGTCCTTCGGGTCGCTCGTCTGCGCGACGACGTTGACGATGCCGGCCAGGCCGCCGGGCACAGCGTCGACAACATCCTTCGTGACCGGGCTCAAGGCGATGACGATCGGTCCCTTGAACTGAAGTTGCCTGAGCGCCTTCAGCGACGCCACGAGGAACGAATTCGTCCCAGATATGATGAACGCTCCGGTCCCGCTGTTGATGGCCTGCTGGAGCCGCCCGGTCTGATCGGCCACGGACGCCGCGATCGGGATGAAGTCCTGCTCGACACCGGCCTTGGTGTAGATCGGCTTGGTGATCGGTCCGACCGCGGCGGCCGCCGGCACGTCGATGATGACCAGCCCAGCTTTCTTGATCCCCTTCGCCTTCGCCAGCTGGACTTCGGCCGCAATTGCCGCGAATCCGTTCTGCAGCACGTAGGCACCGGGCGCGGTGAGAATCCCACCGTCGCCGCTACCCAACGCTACGTACGGGATGCCGGCCTTGTTCACCGGCCCGAAGATGTACTTGTCCTCAGCTCCGGCCGGGGCCAGCACGACGTCGACCTTGTCGTTGACCATCTGCACCCCACAGGTCGTGCCTCCCGAGGCGGTGTACTTCGTCTCGCAGTGGACCAGCTGGATGACCTGACCGTTGATGCCGTTCAGATAGTCGTTGGCGTACTTGGCGGCCCCCTGGGCGGTGTCCCACGCCCCCGTGTTGTCCGCCACGTCACCCTGGCCGTCGTTCACGAAACCGACCTTGATCGGTGTCCCAGCAGCTTTGTGCGGCGTACCCAGGACCGCGGAGTCCGCGGCAGAACTGCCCGCAGAACCCGAACCGCCGCCGCTGGAGCCGCTGCTGGAGCCGCCGCTGCTGGTACAGCCAGCGGCGAGAAGCGAGGCAGCACTCAGGACAGCGAGTGCGACGCCGAGGCGGTGGCGCGAACGCGGGTTTCGCATGAGGTCTCCATGATCGGTTGTGGAAGGCGATACGAACTTTCGACCGGTGGGTAATCGCGGTGAGATCACGCTAATTGTTGGAATGCCGACATGTCCATCGCCGGCCAGGTCGGGTAGCGCGGGTATCCCTGGCCGCCGACAAGCAGTTCGAAGATGCCCCAGCCGACGTTGCCGTCCAACTCGAAGCGCATGAGTTGGTCGAGCGAGATGGTGCCCTTCTCGACCTGGCGGGCCTCGTCGAGGTCGGCGCTGTTCCAGGCGTAGTGGACGAGTCTCGATCCGTCGCCAAGTTGGACGAGCTTGTAGTCGGGCGCTGGCAGCCCGTGGTAGACGCTGACCTCGGGATGGGGCGACTCGCCCGTCACGCGGTAGGCGCCGCCGTCCTCGTCAGTGAAGACGAGAACAGTGCGGAGCGGACGTTTGCGGTCGCCGTCGAATTCGATCTCGTGCTCCAGCTTGACGACACGTTTGGACAGCGAGCCGTCGGCGAAAGTGATCCCACCGTCGACGTAGTACACCGACTCGTCGGAGGCCTCCATGACCCAGGCCTCGATCGCGAAGTCGTCGAAGCCGACGTCGAGCCACAGCCAGAAGTCGATCTTGTCGGACACGCGGAGACCGAAGGTGCGATCGCGGCCACCGTGGAAGCCTTCGACCGCGATGCGTTCGTCGCCGATCTTCACCCAGCCGGACACTTCGCCGGCTTGCTTGATGTGATACATGTCGGCGAGTAGCTCGCCGTCCTTGCTACTGAAATGCAGCGGGAGCAGGTCCCACATCGGCATGCGGGGCGTGTAGTACAGCTCCCACTCGATCCCGGAGTCGTTGGGGGCGATTTCCAGTTTCCAGCGCTGCAGCGGCTCGACGCAGGTCCAGCGCATCGGACCGGCGTGCAGGTCGGCGCGGTTCTCCGCACTCACCGTTCGACTGGACGACAGATCCCAGTGCCGACCGTCAGCCAGAGCGATCTTGGCGTAGCCGGACCCGCGGTTGGTGTTCGGGTTGTTCCCATAGCCCGTTGCCAACAGGACGCTGCCGTCCGCGGAGCCGGCGAAGAAGTAGCAGCGATCCGACCAAGACGGATCCGCCTGGTGCACCTCGTCGAACGGGCGCGGAAGTTGGTGGACGAAGTACTCGTCCTGTGCGCTGTACGGCAACACAATTCCTTTCCCAAGCGAATTCAACGATCGTGCGACCGGCTGCCAGAACCCGATCTGAATGCCTCTTAGTTGGGAAGCTATGTGGTGCGCGACACGATGTCAACAGACTCGGCGCCTTGGCGGCAGGCGGCATGCTGTCACTGTGCGTCGACAGACCTACCATCACGGCGACCTCCGCCAAGCGATCCTGCACGAGGCACAGCGTCACATCGAATCCCGTGGGCTGGGCGGGTTCTCGATGGCCGCAGTCGCCACATCGCTCGGCGTCTCGACCGGCGCGCCGTATCACCATTTCCGCGACAAGCAGGAAGTGCTCAAGGCCCTCGCCGAGCGGATCTATGCCGACCTGCTCGCCCGCATCGGTGCCGCCGCGAAGGCGGTCCTCGAAGCGGGCCAGGTCGATCGGCAAACGGTTCGGGCCGCGACATCGGTCGCCTGCCACGAGTTCCTGCAATTCAGCTTGGAACACCCGGCGCTGTTCGAGATTGCGGTTGCCCACTACCGCCCGGGCCTCGACTCCACTCCCTTCGCCCTCGGCATCGCCGTCTCACACGACAGTGCACCCCTGCTGGTCACCGTCGGATTGGTGGACGCTGAGCGGGCAGATGAGTTCGGCGCTGCTGTCTACGTGGCGATGCGTGGCATTGCGGCGGTCGCCGAGGAGAGCCCTCGGCTCGTCGCGCACTCCACCGAACCCCACCTGCTTCTCGATCAGATGCTCGACGGACTCCTTCTCGCATACCGGCCGCGGACTGGCTAAACACCACCTGCGCGGGCCGCGTGCGAGAGCGATTGGGGTGCGTACGACTCGGCCGCCCTTCGCCGCTGTCCCCCTGGACGGAAAGTCCATGAGATGTCGCAACCAGTAGTCGACCAGCTCACGTCGTTCTTCTCCGAGCAGCAGCCGGACGCACACGGACTGCACCTGGAAGGACTGGACGCCATCGAGTTCGGGCACTCTGCCGAGATGTTGCAGGCTGCCGTCGTGTGGTCGGACGGAAGCGGCGAGCGCCGCGAGAACGTCGTCGTGCGCATCCGACCCCGCGAACCCGGATTGCTCGAGCCCTACGACATGCAGCGGCAGTTCGACGTCCTGCAGGCGTTGGCCGACGCCCCCGTCAAGGCGCCGAAGGCCCTCTACATCGAGCCGACCGGGGATGTGCTCGGCGGCCATTCTTCGTCATGGAGAGCCTGCCAGGAACCGTGTACGAGCGGCAGATTCCACCGGAGATGGCAGCTATCCCCGGACGGATCCGGCGCATGTCTGAGGCGTTGGTCGAGCAACTGGCCGAGATCCATCGAGTCGACGTCCAACACGTCAGCATCGACCTGGGCCACGGCAGCGACTATCTGGCGCGGGAATTGGACCACTGGCAGAGCGAGATCAATCGCGTCAAACGCGGACCGCTCCCTGCGCTGGAGCGACTGATTGCCGAGCTGCGCGGGCCGTGGCCGGTGTGGACTTGGGACAAGTCTTCGGCGAAGGTGACGTCGCGGACCCAGTGCAGCGCGTTCTGTGCGACACGAAGTCGCGTATTGCGAGTGGACTCGCAGATTGGAGGCCGGTCATGCCGGGCGCGTAGTTCCCGACCAGTGTTCGAGATCGGTTCCCGCCTCGATGTGCGCTCAACGGGTCTGCCCGGTGGGGTGCGAAGCTCGGGGAAGAAGCCCAAGGGCCCTCGTTCGGCGCTGGACAATTACCTGTGGCGACTCACCTGCGGGCACAGCGCAGCCACCCCAACAAGCCGAAGAAGTGGCTCGTGCGCCGCAACTTCAACCGGTTCAACCGGTTCAGGAACGACCGGTGGGTTTTCGGAGTCCGCGACCACGCAATCAATGATCGCGGCGACGTCGCCTACCTGACGATATTCACGTGGACCCGTATCGTTCGGCATCAACTGGTCACCGGCACGTCGTCCCCGGACGACCCCTACCTGGCCGGTTACCGGGCGGCTCGGCGGCGCAAGGTGCGTCCGCGGTCTGAAGCGGACGTCGAGCTGTCAAGAGGGCTCGGGCTCACGGCTGTCGTCGACGCGCACTTCTACTACGTGCGAGCAGGCGACGGCACGCCCCGTCCAATCGATGACTACATACTTTGGCGCAATGTTGCGTTGGGTGATCCGGTTCAGTCTGAATTGTTCTCGACGCTGGAGGGTCAAGTTTCGGGACGTGGTGTTGCGGCGATGTCCCGGGCGTGCTGCCCCATGAGCTCGGTCATCGCGCGACCTCGGCAACAACTCGTTACGAATTGGTGACGCATTGCTTAGCCATGCCGTGGCGGTGGTGGACTCGGTTTGTCGTGGGTGTCTGTTCTGTCAAGGGCCGTCGGTCACCCGCATCCGGGGGATGCCGACACGGTCCACGGGTGCCGTACTGAGCGGACCGCCACCCGCTGTCAGTGACGCCTTCTCCTCGAGCGTCAATTCCTGGACCAGTTTCGCAACCTCGACGATGGGAACCTCTCCTCGGGCCGGCGTGCTCGCCGCGATCAGAAGGTGGCGATGGGATTGACAGGGCTGCCGGTGACGCCGGCGAATCGGATCGGCGACACGGCGAGCAGGAAGTCCCATTGCGACAGTGCGGCGGCGGTGGCGGCGCATGCTTCGAGGTCGCAGTTGTCGACCAGCCATAGACCCATGGCAACGAGTCCGATCGAGTGGATCGGCATGAACACACCGTCGATGCCCGAGGGCATGACGTCGTTGGAGGTGTCGGCTGCGATGTAGGCGACGTCGCGCTCGTGCAGCCACGGTAGGCAGGACGCGTGCCACCCGGCCTGGGTGAGGTTGTCGGTCGACTCCCAGACGTGGCCGGTCTCGTGCCGGTATCTGCTGTAACCGGTGCGTAGCAGCACCGCGTCGCCCGGTCCGACCGTCACACCTTGACGTTGCGCGGCGCCGTCGAGGTCAGAGGGCAAAACCGGGTCGCCGGGTTCGAGCCAGTCGATGCCTCGGGACGCAGGGATGTCGAGTAGCACGCCACGGGTGACGAGGCCGTCAGCTGCGGCGGTCACCGCGCCCCAGGTCGCGCCTTCGACGGCGTCGACCCGCTCGGCGGGGCGTCCGTTGTACATCTGGGCGTCCCAGAACATGTGTGCAGGAGAGTCCAAGTGGGTGTAGGCACCGCCGTGGAAGCCGAAGTTGAGCGTCTCGGCGGCCACGCCCCAGCGGTGATCGGCGTGGTAGCCGCCCATGGTCACGTCCTCGGCGCCACCGGCCTGTGCCATGTATGGCACGGCGAATGTGGCTCGTTTACTGCCGGTGGGACCGGCGTCGATGTCCCAACCGCACGACACGCTCACGCCGTGCCGAACCGCGCCGGCGGCTGCGAGGCGGGTCTGCGCCGTGATGAGGTTGAGCGTGCCGAGCTGGTCGTCGTCACCCCAGCGGCCCCAGTTCGACAGCTGGTCGAAGTAGCCCAGCACCTCGGTCATCGTCGTCATGATCTCTCCTTCAGCGTCGGAACCGTCGTTCGGCGCCCCGACGGCGTGCCGCGATTTGCGCAGCGCGCGCCGCGGGCGAGTACGCCGGTGCCGAGGGCAGGTGCGCCGCGATGTCGTCAACGGACACCAACCGGGCGGTGATCGTGGGTTGCGTCGTGGCGCCGATCCAGCGTGCTGAACACAGCGCCTCGGGCAACCCCGAGGTGTCGAGCCAGTTCTGGACGCCGGGATCCTGATGCGAAAGGACGAGGCGGACCTTGCCGTCCTCGTCGATGTGCGCCTGCGCGTCGTTGAAGCTCGTGACGCGGTGGATGAAGTCCAGCGGCAGCAACCAGGGCAGGACGTAGTTCTGGATCGACCAGTACGAGGCTCCGCCGGTTTCCAGTTCGACGATCAGGGCCTGGTCGGGTTCGAGCTGCCAGATGGTGCCGCCGTGCACCATGTTGCTCATGCCGCCCTCGGCGTAGTGAGGTTGGGCAAAGCCGTTGATCGGCGTCCGTGCTCGTGAGGCCTGCGCGTAGTTGTTCCAGGCGCGGACGTTCGCCTCCACCCAGTCGGCGGCGCGCTCGAGGGCGGCGGCGTGCGATGCCGGGGAGGGGCTCTGGACCGGGCCGATCGGGTCGAGGCGTTCGATGTGGAGTTCCGCGACCGGGTCGTTCTCCCAGTCCTTGATGAACTGGCGGACGCCGAGGTAGTAGGCCTCGGCCGGGAGCGGCATCCAGTTCGTGGGTCGCGGCTCGCCGCCGATGATCAGCTCCAGCTCCCCGTCCTCGCCGATCGTCAGGTCCTCGAGCGCGGCCTCGGCCAGGACCGCAGGTTTGCCGAACACGAACTCGCCCTCGTTGATGGAAAAGAGCAGATCCCGGAGACCGCGCACATTTCCGGTGACCCGGTAGATGCCTTTCGGGTCGAGCATGCAGCGGCTGTTGTTGTTGTCGACGTTCGTGGCGCCGTAGGCGAAGACATCGCCACCCCGGGAGAATAGCGTCGGTCGTTCCGTGTCGGCGAACTCGACGAACAGGTAGTGCGCCTGTGCCGTGAGTCGCTCGACGTAGCGGTACCCCTCGGCCCTGATCCGCGGGTCGGTCGGAAAATCCGGCCCGGTGATCAACTCACCAGCAGCCTTGATCCGATCGGCATAGCGCGACCAGGCGCGATCGACCACTTGCACGCTGTCGGTTGGTTCGACTATGGACATCAGTGCTCCTTGTCGCCCTGCAAGTAGTTCGGGTCGTCGGCATCGGCCGCTCTTGGAAGGGTCCAGCCCGTTGCGCTTGGTACTGACTTTGTACCACGATGGTTCAGGTATGGTCCATTTATGAGTCGCGGTGGTACATCATCGCCAGACGGGGTAGGACGGTTTCGGATGGACAGCCGCATGGCTTTGGCCCGCTCAGGCGCATCGAGCAGCTCGGCGACAGCGAGCCCCAGCGCGTCCGCGATGACGAGGTGCTCGTGACTGGGCTCGACGAGGATGAACATGGCGAATCCGTGTGGACGCCCCCGCCACGCCCGCCATGGGTGGCCACTCTCAACACGGTCGGGCGCAGCCTCGGCTCACCTCTCGCGGTTGTCTCCCTCGACGAGGACTCCCTCTTGGATGCGGCGCAGCGAGCGACCGGGCTGCGCGACTTCGGTGACGACGCCTGGCGAGAACCGTTCGGCATCTTGCTGCACGATCTCGACCACGAAGCCGACCTGACGTTGACCGGTCGGCTCCTGGCCCGCATCGACATCCTGCACTCGTTGATCGCTCGGCTGAAGATGGCGGAGACGGGGCGGCAGTACCCGGAGATTCTTGACCAGCCCGTCGTGGCGCCAATCTTCATCGTCGGTATGGGCCGCAGCGGAACCAGCATTCTGCTCGAACTGCTCGGGCAAGATCCACGACTCCGGGCGCCCCTGGGCTGGGAATTCCGCTACCCATCACCGCCGCCGGTCCCAGATCTGCCGAAGGACGATCCGCGCATCGCCGATACCGCCGCGGACATCGATCTGTGGTGGCAGGTGATCCCTGAGTTGAGGCAGATCCACGAGACAGCCAACGACGCACCCGACGAGGACTCGAAGGGGCAGATGCACGAGTTCGCGTCCGGGACGTGGTCGGCGACGCATCGCGTGCCCAACTACGCCTCCTGGATGGCGCAGAACCGTATGGCGCACGCCCTGCGGTTCCATCGTCGGATGCTGCAGCACCTGCAGTGGAAAAAGCCCGGGCGCTGGATATGCAAACATCCGGCGTACCTCTACAGTCTGCCCACCTTGTTCGCCGAGTTTCCGGACGCCCGGGTCATCATGACCCACCGTGACCCGGTGAAGGCACTGGCCTCAACCGCCGACATGTTCGCCACGTTGCGCTGGCAACGCTCGGACACCGTGGACTTCGCCGAGATCGTCCGACCTATGCCGACGCGATTTTCGCGCGGGTGGGACATGGTGATCGAGCAACGCGCGGGTGGGACAGTGCCCGACGACCGCATCGTCGATGTTCGCTACGCCGACCTGATGCACGACCATCTCGGCACCATCGCTCGGATCTATGAGCAACTCGACATGCCGCTGACCGATGAGGTCGCCGACCTGATGCGCCAGTACCTCGTCTCCCGCCCGAGGGGCCGGCACGGCGCCCGTTCCTACAGATTCGATGATCTCGGACTCGACCTCGACGCCACGCGTAAGCTCTTTGCGCGGTACGCCGCACATTTCGACGTGCCGGACGAGTCGCACTGAGGCGCGGCAGTTTGTAGGGGACTCAGCGTCCGCGGGCTCCTTTCACCGAACTGGTCCGCCCATGAGCAGCGGACAAGAAGGTGACGATCTCGTTCCGGTACGCCGCGGCCTCCTCGGGGATGAGCTTGTCGAATCCTTGCGAGCCGTGGAACTGCCCGGCCCAACACCGGTATTCGGCGGGGACTCCCGCCGCTGCCAACCGTTCGGCATACGCCTGTCCCTCCGGTTGAAGCTGGTCATACTCCGCACACATCACCAGGGCAGGCGGTGTCCACTCACCGACTCGGCGAGCTGTGGCGACGCCACCGGATTCTGGGCATCGGCGTCATCGCGCAGGTAGATGGGGCCGTACACCTTGGCGCTGTCGATCTGGATTCCTTCGTCGGCAAAGTCCAGGTTGCGGGTACTGGTGAAGTCGGTGACCGGGATTTCCAGGATTTGGGCCACGATCGCCGGGCCGTTCCGATCACGCGCGGCCTGGCACACCACAGCGGCGAGGTTGCCACCGGCACTGCCGCCACCGACGGAGATGCGAGCGGGATCAAATTCGGGCTCCGGTGCGTGCTCCGCCACCCAACAAAGGGCGCGTAGCTGTCTTCCAGGGCTGTCGGGAACCGATGCTCGGGGGGCGAGGCGGTAGTCGACCGAGATCACCACGCAGCCGACCGAGTCTGCCAGCGCGCGACAGGCGCCGTCGCTCTGGTCCAACGTGCCCAGGAAGAACCCGCCACCATGAAAGTGAACTTGGCAGGGCAAGTTCGGCCGATTGTTTGCGCGGTACACGCGAAGCCCGATCTCACCGCTATCGCCGGGATCGAGATGTCTCGTTCGATGGCTACCGGCTCGCGTCGTGCGGGGACGGCGACGTAGCTGTGATCGATCATCGCGTGCATCGTCTCGCGCAGCTGACCAGGCGTTATGTCCGTAGGCATCGGCGGCGCATTCCATTGCGCTTCGAACAACTCTTTGATCTGCGGCAGAACCGCCATTCTCGACTCCTTCGAATTCCCTCGTGACCGCTCGGGCGACCCAAGGTTCGGGACCGAGCCCTCTCACTTTCTGTGGCATGGTGTTGAGGCGCAGCTCTGGGCGCGCACGACTGTAGCTCCTGCAGCGTCAAACGATTTACCGGACGAGTCGCTGTGATTTACGGCTTGTCGCGATGTGCTACAGCTTCTCCTGCGGTATGTCGAAATGGGTCATGTAGGACGCGAATCTGTCCCGCATGACGTCGGGGTCCAGTCCGAGATCATCGAAGCTGTAGGCCCGACCCCCGTGTCGCCCCTTCGGCTTGGCGTCGAGGTAGGTACGCATCCGCAGAGCCACGTCATCGGTGAAGTCGATGCAGAGCTGATCGTAGATCCGCCCGATCGTCGCGAGGTGGTCCTGGATCAGGTCCGCATAGAGCACGTCGATGAAGCGATCCTCAGGCACAGTCCCTGACGTGCGTTGGTCGATCACCATGTCCCAAGCACGCGGGTTGCCGGCCGCCATCGGCTTCACGATCTCGGCGTAATCGACAGAGTCGGAACGTTGCCAGCGCAACGTAGCGAACATGTCTGCCGTCGAGGCGAGCACCTTCAACGGGTCGCGGTGCGTCATGATGACCCGCGCATCGGGGAACTCGGCGAACAAGCTCGGCAGCCGGGAGAAGTAGGACGGGTTCTTGAGGATCCACCGCCCCGGCTTCTTCCACTGCAGGTGCTGCAGCATCCGTCGATGGAATCGCAGAGCCCGGGTCATCCGGTCCTTGGCCATCCACCGGTCGTAGTTCGGGACCCGGTGGGTAGCGGACCAGATTCCAGAAGTGAACTCATGCACCAAGCCCATCGAATCCTCATCGGGCTCGTCGATGGCGTTCTCGTGGATCCGTCGCAACTCCGGAACGACCTGTTCCCACAGATCGATGTCCGCAGTGGCCATAGCGATGCGAACCTCATCACTGGGCGCTCCGGCCTCTGGCGGTGGGGACGGATAGCGAAACTCCCAACCGAGGGCCGGCCTCAGACGCGGATCCTGCCCCAGGAGCTCCAGCAGGATGCTCGTGCCCGTGCGGCCCATGCCGGTGATGAAGATCGGCGCCTCGACGGGTTGGTCGAGGATCTCCGGATGCCGGCGTTCGGTGTCGGCCATCCTGAGCCGGACGATCAGCGAACGCACGATGTCCACACGGGCCAGCAGCCGGCCGGTTGTGGTCAGGTCGGCCTCGTGCTGGAGGTCGCCGAGGAGGATCCGGAACGGCTCCCGCCATGCGTCGTCACCGAAGTCATTCAGACCGGTCGCGGCCTGCGCCGCGTTCAACAGTGCAGTCTCGTCCAGCGAGATCACGGCTTCTGCCAGACCGAGGCTGCGCCCGACTGTGTTCAGAGTGGTGACCCATGCGGGCCGAGGCTGCGGGGTCCAGGCGGCGACCGGGATAGCCCGGCCCTCCACGATTGTCACGGTTGCTGGGCCCGTTGGCCCGGTTCGATGCCGGGATCAGTCCGCTGGAACAGGACTTGGCTCTCAAGGATGTGTGTGGAGATTCGATCGTGGGTCACTTCCCACGCTGAGTACGGCACTATTGCATTTCCTCTCTGGTCGGTACTGGTCGGTGTCGGTCGGGTTTGGTGACGAGGACGATCGACCGAATCGTCGCGGCGGGTTCGTCGTTAGGTCAGCGGTCCTGTCAGCCGACCGAGCAACCGCAATCGTCGATGTTGTCCGAGGCATCGGGAAGCTCTGCCAGGATCTCGGTCCTGTCTCGGTCGAAGGCGAGCAGGTTCTTGATCGGCAGGCTCTCGGGCAGCGGGTCCTCGTAGCTCCAGGCGACGTCCTCGACGACGGTGTCGCCGATGCGTGCCGAGAAGTACGTCGGGATGCCCTTGTAGTTGCAGTAGGTCGTCTTGTCCGAACGCGACGGTTCGAGCAGGTCCATCCGCACCTCGGACCGGTCGACGTAGAGGACCGGCGCGAGCGAGGTCTCGAACAGGATCACCGTGTTGGCGGTGTCGACTAGGGCGACATCCCGCACGGTGACGCGGATGGCGCGGTCGGTCGGTCGGCAGTCGACGCGGTGATAGGGGTTCGCTGGGTAGTGCACCAGCTTGCGCCCCTCCTCGAACCAGTTGTCGACGCTGTCCCAGGGCACCGTCGCGTACCCGCGGGCCTCGGGCACCGGGGTCGAGGGGAGGGAGCGGACGAGGTCGGCCGGGAACGCGAAGTTGAGCGGCGCCCCGACGCGGTGTACCAGAAGTGCCCGCTCGGTGTCGATCACTGTCTGGTTACCGATCGTGGCCTTGACCCGGCGGTGGTGTGGCTCGACGAAGACCACGGGGGAGGGGACGGCCGGAGTGAACCAGCCGCTGGGGTCCTGGCCGAGCGGTCCACGGCCGGTGGTGAGACTCATTCTCGGGTCCTCGGATTCAGTAGGAACGCCGTTTGCGTCAGGGTGGGCGGCACGGGCGGTGGCGAACTTTGGCGAGCTCCGAATTCAGCATGTCGCAATGGCTGCGAGCAGCGGTTCGGCGAGGTCTGGTCGGCAGATGAGCAGGTCGGGCAGGTAGGGGTGTTCGCTGTTGTAGATCAGCGGCGTGCCGTCGATGCGGGTGGCGTGCAGTCCGGCGGCGAGCGCGACGCCGACGGGGGCGGCGGAGTCCCATTCCCATTGGCCGCCGGCATGCAGGTAGGCGGCGGCATCCCCACGGAGCACGGCCATGGCCTTCGCCCCGGCCGAGCCCATCCCTTGCAGTCCACCGCCGAGTCTCTCGGCGACCGTGGCTGCCCAGGTGGGGGGTCGGCTGTCGCTGACGAGGAAGATCGGTTGTGCGGTCCGGTGTGGTCCGAGGTGGGCGGTGTTGCTGGCGTAGACGGCATCGAGGCTGGGTTGGGCGACGGCGGCTGCGGTGATCGCCCCTGCGGTTCCGGCCGGGCCGCGTTCCCAGAGTGCGACGTGCACGGCCCAGTCCGGGCGTGGTGGCATGCCGTATTCGCGGGTGCCGTCGAGGGGGTCGATGATCCAGACGCGGTCGGCGGTCAGTCGGGCGGGGGAGTCGGCGGATTCCTCGGACAGCACGGCATCATCGGGGCGCTGCTGAGCCAGGCGTTGCAGTAGCAGTTCGTTGGAGTCTTGGTCGCCGCGTTGGCCGAGTTCCTTGCCGGTGAGCCCGCTGGTCTCGCGCAGGTCGAGCAGAAGCGCGCCGGCCTCGGCGGCCAGGGCGGCGGCGAGCACCGCATCGCTCAGTAAGGCGCTCATAGGACGAACTGTTCGACGAGTTCGATGATCTTGGCGGCCTGCTGTGCGGCGTCGCCGTCGGCGGGGCTCAGGCGCAGGTGCGGTGACTCGGGCGGCTCGTAGGCGGAGTTGATGCCGGTGAAGTCGTTGATCTCTCCGGCGCGGGCTCGGGCGTACATGCCCTTGGGGTCACGTTGTTCGCAGATCTCCAGGGGGGTGTCGACGTGGATCTCCAGGATTGGGAGGTCATCCGCGCGGTGCGCGTCGTAGACGAGTTCACGGTCGGCGGCGAAGGGGGAGATGAGCGAGACGATAGCGATGACGCCGGCGTCGGCGAACAGCTTGGCGACCTGCCCGACGCGACGGATGTTCTCGGTGCGGTCGCCGGGGGTGAAGCCGAGGTCGGCGTTGAGGCCGTGACGTGGGTTGTCGCCGTCGAGCAGGTAGGCCGGGCGTCCTCTGGCGACGAGGCGGCGTTCGACCTCGGCGGCCACGGTGGATTTGCCCGAGCCGGACAGGCCGGTCAGCCAGACCGTCGCCCCCTTCGAGTCATACAGCAGACGCCCGATCAACGTCGACTTCCCGTCGTCCACGGAACCGGCCGTGGCAATCCGCAGCAGCTCGCTCATTAGAAATAGCCTTCCTTCTTGCGGTCTTCCATCCCGGCTTCGGAGATCCGGTCATCGCCACGGGTGGCGCCGCGTTCGGTCATCCGGGCCGCGGCCACCTCGGCGACGACCTGCGTGGCGGTGGCCGCGTCGGACTCCACGCAGCCGGTGGAGGTGGCATCGCCGACCGTGCGGTAGCGCACCGTCGCCTGGAACGGGACTTCGCCGTCGGTCGGCTCGATGAACCGGTTGACGGCGTAGAGCATTCCGTCGCGCTCGATCACTGCCCGGGTGTGGGCGTAGTAGATCGGCGGCAGGTCGATGCCCTCGCGCTCGATGTAGGTCCAGATGTCCAGCTCTGTCCAGTTGGACAGCGGGAACACCCGCATGTTCTCTCCGCGGCGGTGCCGTCCGTTGTACAGCGACCACAACTCCGGTCGCTGGTTGCGCGGGTCCCACTGCCCGAACTCGTCCCGGAAGGAGAACACCCGCTCCTTGGCCCGCGCCTTCTCCTCGTCGCGGCGCGCACCGCCGAACACTGCACCGAACTGACCCTCAGAAATCGTGCGCAACAACGTGACCGTCTGGATCCTGTTTCTCGGCGCGCCCGGGTAGTCCTCGTGCGCCCGCCCGGCGTCGATGTCGTCCTGCACCGACCCGACTACCAACCGCAGCCCGCAGCGCTCGACGGTCTTGTCGCGGAACTCGATCACCTCGTCGAAGTTCTGCCCCGTGTCCACGTGCACCACCGGGAACGGTACCGACGCCGGCCAGAACGCCTTCACCGCCAGGTGCAACATCACCACCGAGTCCTTGCCGCCGGAGAACAACAGGCCCGGCTTCTCGATCGTCGCCGCAACCTCGCGCAAGATGTGCACCGACTCAGCCTCGAGCTTGTCCAGATGACTCAGTTCGTAGGTCGTCGCCATGGATGTTCTCCCAAGAGTGCTCAGCAGCGGGAAATCATTTGTACCATGTCGGTACATGAATGGTCCAACTATGAATCGCAGTGGTACGTTAGTCGGGAGAACAGGAGAGACCGTCTTGACGACCAAGCGCATATCGCCGCCGACAGACCGTGTCGTAGCGATGCTGGATCATTTCTTGGCCAACCCCACCGAAGCTTTCGGCCTGTCGGAACTGACGCGAGCGCTCGACATCAGCAAACCGACCTGTTTGGGCATCGCCACTAGCCTCGCCAACCACGGGTACTTGAGCGTTCATTCCGTCACCCGTGCCTACTCGTTGGGGCCGGCCTTCTTGGCGGCCGGCCGGATCGCTCGTCAGGCCATCCCAGCCGCCGACCTCGCCGAAGCCCGCCTACGCGAGCTGGCGAACGCCTTTCGCGTCAGATGTGCCATCGCGACGGTCGTCGGCACGGACATCGTCGTCCTCGGCGGCGCCAATCCGGACGGTCAACCCGACTACGTACGCACCGGTCTGCGCTACCCGTTCGCTCCGCCGGTCGGCATCGAGTGTGTGTTGTGGGACAGCGACGCGGCCATCGAGCGATGGATCAACGAGGCACCGACAGCACCGGTGATGGCAAACCGGGGACGGCTCGAACAAGTGATAGCCGAGGGCCGCCGCCGCGGCTACGTCGTAGAAGCCCTCACCGAACTCGGCGCGAGGGTCTACCGCCTGCTCGCCGAAGTCGCAGTACTGAAGGTGCCGGACACGGTCCGATCTCTGATGGGCGAGGTCGCCTCCACCCTGGGCGAAAGGGTTTACCTCGAGGAGGAACTGAATGGCACCGACCTGCTCCCGATAAACCTCCTTGCGGCGCCGGTCTACGACTCTGACGGCCGACAGCAGCTTGTACTCACCATGCACATTGGCGGGACGCTCACACCGGGCGATATATGTACGCGTGGCGCGGCCCTGCGATCGGCGGCCGAAGCACTGACCAGCGAGGTGGGCGGCGCGACGCCCTCGCGGCGTGGAGCCACGGCGGTTTCGTGACTAGACCTCGATCTTTCGTGAGCTGGCCGGATCGCTTTGGTCGTGGCGTCCGGTGCAGCGTTTCTGGTTTGGGCAGGGGTGGTCGCCGCGTCTGCTGCGGGTGTCCGGTCCTGGTTGTCGGGTACTGTGGTGAGGGTTCAGACCGCGTGCGTGTGGAGCCGGTTGATGCCGGCGATCAGGTGATCGTTCCAGGGCCAGCCTCGTGGAAGGCGAAGCCATTCGCGGCGGCCGGTGCGCACGATACGACCGGCGACGGTCAGCAGTCGTAGCCGCGGTCGTTTGGGTTCCCAGCAGCGGGCCGGGGTGCCGTTCAGGGCCAGGTGTTGGGTCCAGGCGAGCAGGTCAGCGGCCAGGGCGACGAGTTCGAGCCAGATCTGGTTGGCAGCGAAGTCGTGCAGGGGCAGGTTGCGTAGGCCGGTGTCTTTCAGGCAGCGGATCCGGTCCTCGGCGCGGGCCCGGAGCCGGTGGGTCAGGTCCAGTTCGGCGATCCGTCCGCCGGGGACGTTGGTGGCGAACACGGTGATGCGCCAGCCGTCGGCGTCGGTCAGGCGCAGTTGCGCGCCGGGGTGGGGTCGTTCGCGGCGGGCGACGACCCGCGTCGGATTCGGTGAGGGCCGTAGCCAGCGGGTCAGCTCGGCGACCTGCGCCCCGTCGCGGCGTAGTCCGTCGGCGTCGATCGCCGCCCGCCAGGCCTGGCGAGGAAGCACCGCCGGGCGTCGGCGATCGGGGCGTGGGCGTAGATCCCCACCGAGTACTGCAATCCCAGTTGATGGATGTGGTCGACGAACTCGTGCACGCCGGCGCCGGAGTCACCGCGTGCCAACACCCGCGACCGGGCCTGGGCCGGGATCTGGGCCAGCGCGTCGGTGAGCACCGCGATGTGATCGGCGGCGTTGTTGGCGGTGGCCTTGCCGGTGCGCAGCAGACCCGGCGACCGGTTCGCCGACACCGCCCGGGCCGTGATCGACAAGCGCCAGCAGCGGGTGGAACCCGAAGATGGCCCGTCGATTGCCCGTCAGTCTGACTCGTAGGAGGCCTCCAGACCCAGGAACGGTTGAGATTCAGACCAACACCTCGTAGTGGCCTAAGTTTAATCACGCTGAACGGGTCGGGCTCTCGACGCAGCGGCTCGACCGCCTGCGACCTGGGATCTGCTCCCCTCTGCCGTGAGGAGCTTTCCGCTCGACCCGCCATCGCCTACGCTGCCTCGGGTCCGTATGTGTGGCCGTGGTGGACGACTGGCCGTCAAAGACAGGTCTGTCCAAATCGGCAAACTCAGCGTCGCCGGCTCGCAAGGCTGCGAGTCAAACCGCACCCTTGACTTTTCCGCGACGAGAACGTCTCCACGGCTTTATTGTCGCCGCATGTTCTCGTTCTCCCCGGAGCGACCTTGTCGACGGGCGTGGAGATGCTCCATGACGCCCGGCGGCCGGGACTCGGGAGGTGGCCGCCGCGCGAGCCCGATCGCGCAGCACGTTGTAACCCCGTTGCGCTGGGACAGGCCTGCTGCGGGGGTGTCAGTCGGTGCTGCCGCGGGGGACGACCCAGCGGGTGGGTAGCTCCGGGTAGGTGTCGTGGATGTGGTGGTAGTCGGCGTCGTAGTGCAGCACGGTGGCGTGGTGGTGCACGGCGGTGGCGGCGATCTGGACGTCGATGACTCCGGCGGCTCGTCCCTTGCCGGCGGCGAAGAGCGCGGTTCGGATGTCGATGATGATCTGGTCGATCGCCGGGGTCAGGGGTAGGTAGAGGAACGAGTGGCGCAGCCGCTGTACGGCTTCGGCGTGTTCGGTGGGGGTGCGGGCGCTGTAGGCGAACTCGTCGAGGGTGGCCGCGCAGCTGCACAGCTCGTCTTCGGCGTCGAGGATGTCGGTGACGGCGGCGCGGATCTGGCTGCTGCGGGGTAGGCGTTGCAGGACGCTGTTGTCGACGAGGTAGCGGGTCACCTGCGGGCAGCGGCGCGGGTGTCGGGGTCGCGCAGGTCGGCGGCTGGGTCGGTGTCGATGATCCAGTCGATGGTCGCGCGCTGCTCGTGTAGGCGTACCAGCTTGGACAGGGCAGTGTTGACGGCGTCCTTCTTGCTTGTCGCCGGCCCGAGGATCCTGCGGGCGCGGGTGAGCAGGTCGTCGTCGATGTCGATGAGGGTCTTGGACATGATCGGCTCCTTGATCGTCACATCAGTATATCCGAACCGTATATACAGCCGTGGTTGGCCGCGTCGACCAACACCGCAGTCCGGCCGCAACGACGGGTCTCTGGGGCCGCGTGGTTCGAGATGCGGGCGAGGGCGTCTCATCTGGTGGAACGTCGTGGGTCGGGGAAGCCGGCGGCCGCGCCTGCGCCGGCGTGGCCCGCCGTACGAGGTGCTGAGGCCAAGGCTTACGGCCGCGATGGCGACGACTCCGCCGGCGATTTTGTTGCGTGCGCGTGCCACAGGCAACCTGCGAGGTTGGCATAGGTTTGGTACTACCCGAGTGTGAGCGGCGCGGACGTTGCGGGTCTCGACCTGGAGCGACAAGACTTTCGTCTTGACGCGACAAGGTCAGGCGGTGGCCGATGGCGGCTGTGATGGTGCGGGCGCAGGCGCTGCGCGGCTACCGCTATCTGGTCGCCGACCTGGGTGGTGATTCGACCCGGCTGCTGCGCCGGGCGGGATCCGGGTGTCAGCGCTGGACCAGCTCACCGGGCTGATCAGTTTCGAGGCGATGATCGACCTGCTGGAGTCCTCGGCGGCTGAGCTCGGTTGTCCCGATTTCGGGCTGCGGCTGGCCGAGCGGCAAGACCTCGGAGTTTCGGCGCCCTGGCCGTGGCGATGCGCTATTCGGTAACCGTCGGCCAGGCGCTGCGCTGTGCCTCGCAGCACCTCGATAGTTACAACCCGGCTATCGGATTCGCGATCAACTCTGGAGACCAACCCGGCCGCAGGATCACAGGCGGCCTACCGGTCCCGCTTCGACGCCCCGTTGACCTTTGATGCCGGGCGGGCCGCCCTCGCCATCGACGCGGTCGATCTCGACCTTTCGATCAGCGGCCAGGACAGCGAACTCCACGACGCGGCGGCCCGTACCTCGACACCCATACCCGGTCGCAGCAGACCAGTTGCCGAGCCCCGGTCCGCCAGCGCATCGAACAACTGCTCGGCACCGGTACCTGTAGCTGCCAGCAGGTCGCTGACACGTTTGCACAGGCGCTGTTGCGTTGATCGATCAGGCGGCAGCCGCTATCCGCCCGGCAGTGCGATGCGTGCGGTCAGAGACACAGCGCGAGGTCGTTGAACGCGACGCGGACACGGTCGAGGGCGTCCACGTCGGCGGTGATCTCGTGGTGCCCGCGGCGCAGGTTCGGCACGAACGCATGCCCGGACGCGACGGTGCGCGGTGAGGTGATCGTCTTGAGCCCTCGCATCGGCGGCGGCCGAGCCTTGAGCCGGCCGTGATCAGCTTGCACCCGGTTGTTCGCGTGCTGCTCGAACACGTGTCGCGCGCTCGGGGCGAGCTCGTCAGTCACGCGTGGGTAGACCGGTGCCCGGTCGGTGGTGACCTCCGTCGGCGTCGGGCGGTGGGTTAGGGCGCGGGTGAAGAACGCCCGCGCAGCCGTGCTGTCGCGGCGCTGGGAGACCGGGACGTCGATGACCGGTGCGTGCTGGTCGATCGCGCGGTAGAGGTAGGTCCAGCGTCCGGAGACCTTGACGTGGGCCTCATCGACGAACTCGGGCGTGAACGTCTGCACCCATCGGTAGATCGTCACGTGATCGACTTCGATGCCACGCTCGGCCAGGAGTTCTGCTACGTCGCGGTAGGACAGGCCGTAGCGCAGGTACCAGCGCCCGGCGACCGCGATCACCGCGCGTGGGAATCGGTAGCCGGGCCGGGCGGACGAGGCAGGGACGGAATTGGTCACCAGACCAGCGTCCGGGGCCGGAGGCCGATCAGCCAACGCAACAGTGCCTGATCAACCAGCTGGGGTCAGGCCACGGGCGCAATGACGCCGGGAACGGCGGTGGCTCTCTTCTCGTTGGTGGCGGAGTTGTCGAGGGCCCGTTCGTGCGTTCTTCGCGGAGCGCGACGATGACCGAGCTCGTGGGCTGCACGCCGCCAACGCCTCGTCAGCCGATGGCGTGCGGCGCTCGCGGGCGATGGGACGTCGAACTGGTCACCCACAGTGGTAGCCATTACCACCGATGCCGCGGCGTGCACATGTCCGGATCGGCCGCCAGCGGGCTGTGAGTTCATTAGAAGTTCACTTTGATGCATTGCGCCATGAGTCGTTGGCCCCGCGCGCTGATTGCTAGACAGATCCCATGCGACTCTCATCTCTCGGCAGACACCGGCGGCGGGCAACAATGGCATGTATCGCCGCGGCGGCCACGGCAACCATGGGCATCGTCGCTGGTTCGTCCGCGTCCGCGTCGGCCTCGTCGCGGCAGGTCGCGACAACGATCAGCAGCACCGGTCTGAAGCCGGGTCAGGTTAAGCACGTCTGGCTGATCATTCTTGAAAATAAGTCCTACGACGCGACGTTCACTGGTCTCAACCAGAACAGTTATTTGTGGAAGACGCTGCCGGCGCAGGGGGTGCTGCTGAAAAATTATTACGGCACCGGTCACTTCAGTCAGGACAATTACCTGTCGATGGTGTCTGGGCAGGGCCCGGAACCCGACACGCAGGCAGACTGCAGCGTCGAGAACTTCGACTTCGGTGCGAATGCCGACATCCGCAAGAACGGCATCAACAAGGGCCAGGTTGCCTCGCCAGCGGGCGCGAATGCCGCGAACGGGGTGAACGGGTGCACGTACCCGAGTCAGGTCCCGACGCTGTTCAACCAGCTCGACGCGTCCGGCCAAACGTGGAAGGGCTACGCGCAGGACCTGCACAACCAGCCCGGCCGCGAAGACGCCGTATGTGGGGGGCCAGGCACCGCGGCCAACGATCCGACCACCAATCCGACGTTCCTGAGCGCGAGCGCGGCGCATCCGTTCCCGCCCGGCGTTACCAGCCTTACCGGCGCTCAGGCCAATGATCAATACGTCGCCAAGCACTTCCCCTTCCCATGGTTCCATTCCCTGACCGGCACCAAGGAAGCGAACGGCTCGACGAGCCCCGGCCTGACTGTCCCGGCTCAGGGTGGCAACGACTGCGACTCCAAGCACATTGCCAATTTGGATGACCCGGCCACGGGGCTGTTCCGTGATCTGCAGAAGAAGTCGACGACACCGGCGTTCAGCTGGATCTCACCGAACAACTGCAGCGACGCGCACGATGCGGTGTGCAAGGGGAACAACCTGTCTGGGTCGTTCGACGCGAGTGGAAACGCGATCTATCAGAGCCCGACGCCCGCGCCTGAGTTGACGACGCCGAAGAACTACACCGGCGGCCTCTACGCTTCGGACCTGTTCCTGAAGTACTACATTCCGATGATCGAGAAATCGGCGGCGTTCAAGGACGGCGGTCTGATCGACATCACGTTCGACGAGGGCTTCCCAGCTTTCACGTACACCGGGAACAGTTTCAACAACGCAAATGCCTACGGCCCGACGTTGCAGGATCAGCCGAATGCGTCGTCGAGCATCCTTGCCGACACTGCCGGGGAGAACGTCAACGGACGCGACGTCCACCGGGAGCCGACTGGGCCGAATACCCCGCTGGCGACCGACAGCAATGGGAATCAGCTTTTCCCCGGGCCTGGCGACAACGCCTTCATCGATCGACCGCCTGCGTGTACATCCACCACGCCGACGCCTACCCCAGCAGGCTGTGTTCCGGGGCTGATCCTCGGAGGCGGTGGAACCAGTCCCAGGCCACGGCCGGACAAGGTGGCCGCGACGCCCAACTCGACCTACGTCTTGGATCCGTCGATCGTGGCCAATGACACCGGGCGTGAGATCACGGATACCGTCGACACCACCGGTGCAGGTGGAGCCAGCCCGATCCCAGCCGGTACATTCGTCGGAGCCGTCAGCGACACGGGCCCGCAGATGGCGGCGTCTCCGACCGGATCTGTTATCGACGGCTCGTTCCAACTGGTCGACGCATCCGGCAACCCCGTCGCTCCTTCCGGCTCGGTCAGCACCATCACGCTCAGCGGCGAGGGGCCGCCTGGTCACCTGCAACCGGGCCAGACGGCGGACCCGCTCTTCGACGCCGACCATGCGACCAACGGCGGCGGACAGACCGGCAGCGTGCTCATCAGCCCGCTGATCAAGCCCGGCACAGTGAGCACCACGTTCTATAACCACTACAGTTGGTTGCGCACGATGGAGGACATCTTCCAGGTCAAGAAGGGCCACGACCGCTCCGCGTTGCCCGGCGGGACCGTCTCGCGCGGCGTGGATGGAGCCGGGCACCTCGGCTTCGCCGCCGAGCCGGGCCTGGCACCATTCGGCCGAGACGTGTTCAATAACGCGCGACAGCGTTAGGGAGCGATGATCGGTATATCCACCGGCGCCGGGCCACCTGCCCGGCGCCGGTCCCACGCCGCGGGCCACGCCACGCTCAGGCCAGCACTCTTTTGCCTGCTTGCTGTCTTGTCTGCGCCTGCCTTGTCGAGCTGCTCGCATTCGTCCGCTGAGTCGCCGCCGGCCTCTAGCGTGGACGCAAGCGGTGATGACTCATACGGATCCCTGCCGTCCTTCCTACCGAAAGACACGAGCCATCCCGACGCCATGCTTACCGGGATCGCCGGCAATCCGGCTGTCACGTCCCAAGGCGACACGGTCCGGGCCCAACTCGGGACTAGTTCCGCCGATATCGAAGTCGTGGGCCCCAACGTACCGGGCGAGGGATTGCCGTACGTGACATCGGCGACTACCTGCACGTGGACCGTGACGCTTCCGAGCTGCATCGGGCGACGTCCCGATCAACGTCTCTGATTTCTCGACTGTCGACGGTCTTGGCCACCGGTACAAGCTGCGCCTCGTCGCCGGTCAGCCTCGACCACCGAGCCACCTCAGTTCGGGTCAACGGGCCAAGTTCGATTTGCGTACCGTTATGGCCACAGGCGAAGGCGTCATGCAGTGGGCGCCCAACCACGGCCCACTGATCGCGGTCTGGGACTTTGTCGTCGAGAACGATTAGACTTCTCGATCCGTGCGGCAACGAGAACGACTAGCAGAGATACTGTTCGGTCCCAATGTTCTTTCATTTTGGAGGGACTGAGGATGAGTCGTTCTCGGCGATTGGGGGCTCATCAGGATGCTGCGATATCGGCCGCGGTGGCTCAACTCCGCCTGGGTGGTCGCGCGTCGTTGATTGCGGCATGTGGGACCGGCAAGACAGAAATGGGGCTCGGCACCGCTCTCGGACTGCGTGTCCAACGTCAACGAGTTCCTGCGAAGAGCTCGAGGGGTCACAAGTGCATGATCTTGCTTGGGGCTCGAGCTCGAACCTGAGCAGTCCTCGTTGCACGACGGGCGTCGAGTCGACGAGTTTGCGAGCTTCGTCCTCGGAGTCGGCGCGCACGAACAGGACCACGCCGGGCTGATCGCCAACCTTGATTGCATGGGCGGTCACGATGCGTTTTGCACCAGCTCCCATGCCTTGTCTGGCTCAGGCGTTTGGTGCCGTTGGGTGCGGCGCCAAGCCGGATGTTGGTGGGCATCACTGCGAGCCGTCATGAGTCGGATCGCGTGAGGCCGCCGCCTGGCGCTGCGCGCTGGATCGCAATGTCAGGTGGCTAGTCGATGCGTTGTCGGCATTGCTTCGTAGTCTTCGGCAAACGCACCTGAAGGCAATGGAGGCGGTCATGCCCGAGCGAGACGGTTACATCCCCGGCGTCCCGTGCTGGATCGACACGAGCCAGCCCGACCCTGAGGCGGCGTATGCCTTCTACCGTGGCTTGTTCGGTTGGGAGTTCGAGGACGCGATGCCGCCGGGGTCGCCGGGCAGGTACTTCATCGGCCGTATTCGGGGTGGGGATGTGGCGGCGGTCGGGTCGATCCCTGAGGGCCCGCCTGCCGCGGCGACGTGGAACACCTATATCTGGGTCGAGGACGCCGAGGAGACGGTAGCGAAGACTCGCGCTGCCGGTGGCGGGGTGGTGACCGAGCCCTTCGACGTGATGGACGCGGGGCGGATGGCGGTCTTGACTGATCCTGAGGGTGCGGCGTTTTGCGTCTGGCAACCGGGCAGGCACAAAGGGGCGCAGGTCGTCAACGAACACGGTTCGCTGAACTTCAACACCCTCCTCACGCGCGATCCGGAGGCCGCCGAGGCCTTCTATGGGGCGGTGTTCGGCTGGCGGAGGCTGACGATCCCGGCCGGCGTGATGTGGACGCTGCCCGGCTACGGCGATCACCTGGAGGAGTCGACGCCGGGCCTTCGCGAGCAGATGGCGCAGATGGGCGCTCCTGCGGGATTCATCGACGTGGTCGCCGCGCTCAATCCGATCGCCGCCGGCGAGGCCGAGCCTGCCGCGCACTGGAGCGTAACGTTCGCAGTCAACGACGTCGCCGCCACCGCGGCGACGGTACGCGAACTCGGCGGCGAGGTCGTCTCCGGGCCGCTCGACGCCCCATGGGCCAGGCTGGCAGTGATCAACGACCCGCAAGGCGCGAGCTTCATCGCCAGCCAGTTCGTCCCCGAGAACAAGGACGTCACCGGGTAGCCGGCCGACGCCAACCGCCGGGCCGCTCCAGAGTTCGTTGGGCCAGCCGGGCTGGAGGGTTCTGGAAGATCGAACGGCAGGCAACGGCTCGGACGGTACCCAACCGCAGTAGACGGCTCCCCATGTCAGTAAGGGATCCGCGTGCGAGAACGGTGATTCAGGCCCGCGATGGTCTTTGCCGTCGGAGATCCTCGCTGGGAGCGGTTCGGTTTGCGGACGCTCGATGAGAACGAGCGCTACCGACCGTCTCCCGCTGCGCAAGAAACTAACGGCGTAGGAGGAAGAGTGCATGATCGCATCCATGAACACGCTGGCGCGGCGGATGTTCGAGCTCGTGGAACCGATCGGCGTCATACCCTACTGCGCGGACGAGCCCAACGAGGCGATGTTCGCGCTCGGGTTCACCGACTACTGGGACACCTACTTTGCCGGCCGAGCCGCTCCCCTCGGCATTTCGGTGCCCGCCGAGGTGGTGCACGCGCTGTTCTACAACTTCGCGCCGGGCGAGGTGGCCCGTCACATCCCGAGTGTCTGGAGCACCACCACGCCCCAGGCCGCGATCGCCGCTCGGCAGCAGGGCTGCGTGAAGGCGCTACGCCGGATCCTCGGCGACCTCATCGACACCGCCGCGTTCACGCGCGCCGTGGACCTGCTGAGCGCCGCAGCCGTCAGCGCTCCACTCGAGGGTCGACCGATGTATGCCGCCCTGCGCGACGCTGCCCGTGCCCGAGGAGCCCGTGGCACGGCTGTTCCACGCGGCGTCCCTGCTCCGCGAGCACCGGGGCGACGGGCACATCTCGGCGCTGATGGCTGAGGGCATCGGTGGTCTTCAAGCCCACGTGCTGGTCGCCCTCGACCAGGGGATGCCGGCGGAGAAGTTCGGCCGGATCCACCACCTGCCGCCCGCGCAGCTGTCCGCCCTCGCCGACGGGATGAAGGCCCGGGGCCTCGTCGCTGATGACGGCGGCTTCACCCGGGCCGGCCGGGAGACCAAGCAGCGCATCGAGGCTTTGACCGACGACCTCGCCGTCGCGCCGTACGTGGTTCTCGACGCGGCCGAGGTGGACGAGTTGACCGCTACCCTCGAGCCTGTCGCAGCCGCGCTCCTCGCCGCCCAGGACTGGGGCTGAGCCCCTCCGACGCAGGCGAGGACGATGTCATCCCACGACTGACCGTCGGAGAAAGCCCGCTCGTGAGCTGCGGCACGTAGCAGGTTGCCGTGGCCCTCGACGACCGGCGGCCCCGCTGAACGCGTCCGCAGATTGGGAGGCGGCCGCCCTCGGTGCAACAGACTGCCTGCCGAGTGCAGGCCGACCTGCGGCGTGACCTTGGAGAGTGGATCTTGCAGGGTTGACGAGCAGTGGGTATGCATCGTCGGCGAGGGCGCCTGCGAGGAGTCGCGGTAGCGGCAAACGCATGCCGATCAAGTTCGAGAACGTCGGCATCGCCGTCCGCGACCTCGAAGCGACGATCGCCTTCTTCACCGACCTCGGGCTGACCGTCCTCGGCCGGGACACAGTCAGCGGAGAGTGGACCGACACCGCCGTCGGCCTCGACGGCAACCACGCCAACATCGCCATGCTCCAGACGCCAGACGGCAACGGTCGCCTCGAGCTCTCGAGTACATCCACCCCGACGCGATCGAGACAAAGCCCACCCGGCCCAACGAAATTGGCATGCACCGCGTCGCCTTCTCGGTCGACGACATCGATAAGGCCCTCGAGATCGCCGCCAGGCACGGCTGCCACCCGCTGCGCGGCGTGGCGACCTAGACGTCTATAAGCTCACCTATGTCCGCGACCCTAGCGGCATCATCGTGATGCTCGCCGGCGAGCTTAACAAGAGCGGAAACCGAGACGCTGGCCGCGCGACCGTGGGCACGCGGAGTCGTGTGGCAGGGCCATCCTTCTGCCGGCAATGTTGCGTTCGTGATCCCGACGCGGCGCCATTGGGACGACTAGATACGCCGTGACGGGATGTCTGCGTGGCATGTCGGATCGGGCGTACCGGCCGATCGTGGCGCTGAGGTAATAGGTGGCGTCGAGGTAGTCCGCGACGCAGCCGTGGTTCAGCACGACATTGCGGCGCACACCGTCGCCGCAAGTCACCTCCAGCCGGTGGACAGTCGCTTCGAGTTCCAGCAGGTGGAGGACCAGGCCGGGTGCGGCGCCGAGGACGAGACCGTCCATCACCTGACCCCGATGATGCCGGCGCCCGAAGCCGGCAGGGCATGACGTTCGCGACCGCGTTGTGTTGGCGGGCGAGCGAGCATAGGTTGCAAGGACCGACCGATCACGGAGTCAAGGGGTGCGGATGAGTGGGAAAGAACTGCCATCACCGACGAGCGATCTCGCCACGCTGAGGCACGACATCACCGAGTACGGGTACGCGATCGTCGCCGATGCCCTGAGTCCCGAGCAGGTCGCTGCGATGAAGGCGAGGCTCATCGAGCAAGCGCTGTGCGAGGCCAAGGAGCGCGGCGGATCGATCGATCTCGACGACGAGCACGCCAACGGCTTCATTCAGTCGTTGCTCAACAAGGGCGCCGTCTGGCAGGACCTCATCGACCCGTCCGACACGGTTCACCAGGTGCTGGACCACGCGTTCACGCCCGCCTTCGACCCGATCATGTCCCAGACCCAGCCGCTCGACCAGAAGTACATCTCCTTTGCGATGGGCTCGAAGTTCAAGCGCAAGGATCGACTCCGGGTCGGTCACGCCAGGGCGTCGGACGCCGATGCCCTTCGACCGACCTTCCACATCGATCAGAAATGGGCGGCCGGGCACCTGGACTACCCGATCATCGTGACGGTGTTCTTCGCTCTCACCGACTTCAATTACGCCAACGGCTGCACCCTGGTCGTCCCGGGCAGCCACAAGATCCCCACCCCGGCGTACGGGGTGGTCCACGACGACCAGCCGCCGCAGCCGAACGGCCGTCCGGCGTGGGCGCCGAACCTGTACTCCGACCTCGCGCCCGAGGTGACGGCAGAGGCGGTAACGGTAGAGGTTCCGGCGGGCACGGCGTTCATCTTCGAGGGACGGCTCTGGCACGCCGCCGGCATCAACACCTCGGGTGAGCTGAGGGCGCACGTCAACACGGTCTACTGCGCGCCGTACATCCGTCAGCGCGATCTGTTCCCGATGAACCTGCGCCAGGACGTCATCGACCAGCTGTCCGACGAACAGCTCATGATGCTGGGCTTCGACACGGTGTTCCGGGGCGACGGGGACGGCCTGATGGGCCGGATCGAGCCGACCCTCGGACGTACCAACCTCTCGAACAAGCCGGAATCGTTCGGCGAACTGCACGACGAAACGCTCGTGCCGGCCTGAGCCGACGCGTCTTTCCATACCGACGATGGTGCCGGCCGAGCTGTCGGTGACCGATCTGGCCGGCGCGAACGCCGCCGCCGCGCAGTGGTGCGCCGAGGTCAAACGGCGTCGTGCATTCGGAGATCTGCGCCATCCCAGCCGAATGCCTCAAGGCCGAGCTGGAACTGCTGGGTGCGTTGCCGTCACTGCGGCTGATCGGCCCGAAGCCGATCAGCCGCAAGGTCGACAAGCCGTCCTGTGTGCGGTTCGGCTCGGCCCGCTACTCGGTGCCGAACCGGCTGATCGGCGCGACAGTGCTGATCAGCATTCTGGACGGCGGGTGCAGACGCTCGAGCCGTTCACCGGCGAGATCGTCGCCGAGCACGCCCTGGTCGGGCCGGGTGAACCAGCATGCAGGACTCGCACTACGGCTCCACGCGGCCGGACAAGCCGCGTCGGGCGCCGCGGGCCAACACCGCCGAGGAGAAACGGTTCCTCGCCCTCGGTGAAGTCGCAGCGCCGTTCCGCACCGGCGCCGCGGCTGCCGGGGTGTCGGAACTGCCGCGGGAGATCAGCGAGATCCTCACGCTGCGGGCCGCGCACGGCGACCCGGCGTTGCTCGCGGCGCCGCCCCCACCCCGCGGGCGGCCGGGCAGGCGCTGGTGCTCACCCTCTCGTCGGTGCCGACACGCCGGCTCAGCGATTACAAGATCGGCGGTGCACCGTCATGAGCACCGAGCCGCCGCCGCTCGCGGCCGACCTCGAAGACGGGCTGAACCGGTTAAGGATGTCGCGATGCGTCTTCGGTGACCGGATGGACGTGTATTGACCGGAGTCGCTGTCGTGGATCATCCCAGGCTGGCGATGTCGAGCTGCGCATCCCGAAGCTCCGCAAAGGCTCGTTCGTCAGGGCGTCCTCGAACCGGGCCGCCGGATCGACCAGGCGCTGTATGCGGTGGTGATGGAGGCTTACATACACGGCATCTCCACCCGCGTGGTCAATGATCTGGTCGAGGCGATGCCCGAGGTGCGGGTACGGAACGCCAACTCGACCTGTCGCCAACGACTCCGACCCGGCGGTGAGCTGACCCTTTCCGCCGTCACCCAGCCCGCCGTCGGATCAGTGAGCATCGACCCGTAGCGACCAAGCTGACCGACCGAAAGTGCCTCGACGTGGTCTGGGAGTCGCGTCGGGGTCACGCGCTGCGTTGACGCCTTCCGTGATGTGATACACACCACGCTATGACCGATGGTCGCACGGCAACGGTGGGCGTGGTCAACGGATGACCAGCGTCGCTGCCCCTGTCCTTCGCGTGAGTATCGAGAGCGGGTCGGCGCCATGAAGCAGATGGGCGCGACCGACGCCGGATTCATCTACGGCGAGCGGCCCCATGCGCCGCAGCACATCAACATGATCTCCTTCTACGATCCCTCGACCGTCGCCGACGGCACGATCTCGTTCGAGGCGTTCCTGGCCAGTGTGCAGAGTCGACTGCATCGCGCGCGGACGTTTCGGCAGAAGGTCGTCCGGGTGCCGATGGACCTCGACCTGCCCTACTGGGTCGAAGATCCCGAGTTCAATATCGAGTTCCACGTTCACAAGACCACCCTCCGGCAACCGACGTCTTGGGGCGAGTTCTGGGCCGAGGTGTCGGCCATCTGTGCCCTGCCACTGGATCAGGCCCGGCCGCTGTGGGCGCTGCATCTGGTTGAGGGTCTGATCGGTTTGAACGGCATACCGGACGGCGCGTTCGCGATCGTGCTCAAGGTGCACCACGCCGCGGTCGATGGGGTGGCCGGCATGGAGATATTCACCGCGTTGCACGACCCCAGCCCCGACACACTCGCTACGCAGCACGAGTTGCCGTGGCACGGTGAAACGGACCCGTCACCGAGAGCATTGTTGGGCCGAGCGGCGTTGAATCTCGGCAGAAGCGCCCGACCGTTGGTCAGCCGGGTGGCCGACGCGGTGCCGAGGATTCGCGAAGTGGGAAAGGCGAAGGGCTACAAGGTGCTGGCCCCACCCGAGGGGCCACCCACCAGGTTCAACACGACGATTTCGCCGCGCCGGGTGATCGAGGCGCGCAACTTCCCCCTGGCGGAGCTGCGCCGCGTGAAATCCTCGATCACGAATGCAACGCTCAACGATGTGGCGCTGGCGCTCGTCGGTGGTGCCATGCGCGAATATCTGCTGACGAAGGGTGAACTGCCCGAGGCGTCGCTGATCGCCCTGGCCCCGATCTCGGTCCGGACGAAGGAGCAGGGCGGCGCCGGGGGCAACGAGATTTCGGGGATGATGATCCCCATCGGCACTGATATCGCCGACGCCCTCGATCGGGTCTGCGCGGTCCGCGACGCCACCAGGCAGGAGAAGGAGATAGCCACCGCGATCGGTGCCCGCACGCTGACCGAGATATCGGAGGCGTTGCCGGGCGTTCTTGTCGGCCTGAGCGCTCGGGCAACCGCCCGGAACGCCGGCGAGCGGGGCGGGCCGGGTCCGCTGCAAAACACGATCGTTTCCAACGTTCCGGGACCGCAACAACCCATCTACTGCTGCGGGGCTCGGATGATCTCCCTCCACACGGGAGGACCGCTGATCGACGGCATGGGCATCTTCCAGTTCATCAACAGCTACAACGGCAGGCTGACGCTGACCGTGTTTGCCTGCCGGGACATGCTCCCCGATCCTGCCTTCTACGGCGCGTGCCTCGACAACTCCTACGCCGCCTTGATCGAGGTCGCGGACCGCTTGCTGGCTGAGGCCGCGATCGCACCGGAGTGACTCTGCGGCGGAGCCGCGACGAAGGTGTTGGCGAGCGTCGAGAAGCGTTAGACCCACGCGGTGAGCAGCTCGGCGGCGTGGGCGAGCTTCGGACGTTTCCGGCCTATTTCGGTCGATGTGCAGTTTGCGGTTGTGGCGGTGGCGAGAAGAAGCCGTTCGTTGGTGCACACCTAGGCGCTGCGGCGGGACGTCATGGTCATCTTCTGGCAGTAGGTCTTGATCTGCCCTCGGTGAACAACGGCTCGACTGACACGCCGATGTCAGTCGGCAGGCTGGTGGTGGTCATGGCGAGCTCCGGAACTCAGGCTGCAGCCCGGCGTCCGCGAAGCGTCGACACTCTGGCAACGGATGAAGCAACCACGGTAGAACCATGCCCCACCGCCGGCACGCCATCGACGCGGAACCACCGAATCTGGCGCGGTTGGCTGGCAATGTCTGGGCGCAGGGCGGAGATATGCAAGCACTGTTCTGGCGTCGTTGGGGTCGTAGGTGTCATCTCGTCGGCCGGCGCCGTGCAGTGGCGTTTGGCGTTTGGCGTCGTGATCGCGGTCGCTGGTTGGCCGCGGGGCCGGAATCCTGGCGGGGGGCGATGAGCTTCTCTGCGCCGTGTCAGGCACCGCGCTCAGTGCACGTCGGCTGCCGGCCGGTGCGGCAGCATCGAGCGATGACCGTCGAATCGAGGTGATCCTGCTTTGGATGGGCGGCAGGCACGTCGATACACCGTCGTGTGTTTGCGCCGGTCAGGAGTTCTCGAACGGGGATGGCGTGGGGGCTGCGTGTTGAGCCAGTCCGGCTGCGGTCTGGCGAAGCATTCGCGCGATCCCGAGGTGCCAGACCCAGCCGGTGCCGACGTACTTGGGCCGGAACGTGACTCGCCAGGTGATCTGGGTGCCGCCCGAGGCCGGTGTGAGTTCGACCTCGGCGCGGTAGTCGCGTACCGGTAGGCCGCGGAGGTGGATATAGGTGAATCGTCGGCCAGGCACCAGTTCTACGACCTGGTCGTAGCCGTGGATGCGTCCACGGGTCAGGGCGCGGATCGAGCCGACGCCGTACGGTTCGTCCGCGCCAGGCGCGTCGAGTGCGCCTGTATCCATGGGCGACCAGGTCGGCCAGGTCGTCGGATCCTTGAGCAGCGCGTAGAGCGTGTCCGGGGTTGCGGTGCTGTGTGTTGTCACCTTGAGTTGGTGTACCATACGGTACATGTACCATATGGTACGGCGAGGCGCAAGGGGAGGAACGAGATGACGTTGACCGCTCGCGACCGGCTGCTCGCCGCGGCGGCAGAGCACCTCGCGGGCCACGGCGCCAGCGACCTGACGCTGCGTGGCCTGGCCGCGCATATCGGGTCCAGCCACCGCATGCTGATCTACCACTTCGGGTCCAAGGAAGGCCTGCTGGTCGAAGTGATCAAACTGGTCGAACAGCGGCAACGGGCAGCACTCGCGGAGCTCGAATTCGATGCCTCGATGTCCGCGCCGGCGATCACCCGGGCGTTCTGGCAGCGATTGAGCGCCCCCGACCTCGCGGCGAACGAGCGGCTGTTCTACGAGATCTACGGCCAGGCGCTGCAGGGACGACCGGGGACCACCGGGCTGTTGGACGGCATCGTCGACTCCTGGCTGGAACCGGTGATCGAACTGCTCGACCGCCTCGGATTTCCGCACGAGCACGCCGCCGCGCAGGCCCGGCTCGGTATCGCCGTCACCCGAGGGCTGTTGCTCGACCTCTTGGCGACAGGTGATCACGCCGCCTGCGATGCGGCGATGGAGCAGTACATCCGCCTCGGTGAGGCGTTCATCGACCAGCCAAGCCCACTGAACCGGGCCCGCTCGAAAACTCCACGGCGTGCGGGCAGGAGCAACGCCTGATGACCACCACCCAGCCCGGTCCCCCCCGCGATCTGCTGACACCGATGCTCGACGCACTCGGGCCTGGCCCGTCATCGCATATCCGCATCGTCGGTGCCGGGTCGCTCCCGTCGGCGTTTCGGGTCACTGACCTCGCCGTTGCCGCGATCGCCGCCGCCGGCATCTGCCTGCACCGACTGGCCGGCGACGATGAGCCGGAGCATGCCCGGACGATCGGGGTTGATCGAGACTTGGCGTCGCATTGGTTTCAGCTGTCTCTGCGCCCTGAGGGTTGGGCACTGCCGCGGCCGTGGGATCCAATCACCGGTGACTACCAGGCCAGTGACGGGTGGATCCGGCTGCACACCAATGCGCCGCGCCACCAGGCTGCAGCGTTGAGCCTGCTCGGCGTCGCAGCCGACCGCGGCGAGGTAGCCAATGCCGTGAGGCGCTGGACAGCGGACGAACTGGAGCAGGCAGTGGTCGACGCCGGTGGGGCAGCCGCCGCGATGCGGTCGACCCAACAGTGGCAGCAGCATCCGCAGGGAAGCGCGGTCCGCGCTGAGCGGCTGATCTGGCACGAATCGACCGATCGGGCCGTGTCGCGTCCCGACCTGACCGGCGGGGGACTCGGCGCCCGCTCGCCGGCGTGCGGGTGCTCGACCTCACGCGGGTACTGGCCGGACCAGTCGCGACCCGGCTGTTGGCTGGCTGGGGCGCCAAGGTGCTGCGCATCGACCCGCCCGACTGGGACGAGCCGGCAGTCATCCCGGAGGTCATGCTCGGCAAGAAGACCGCGCGCCTGGACCTGACCTTCGACGCGGATCGCGAGCGCTTCACAACCCTGCTGGCCGGCGCGGATGTACTCGTGCACGGTTACCGTCCCGACGCACTGGAGAACCTCGGCTTCGGCCAAGCGGCCCGGGACAACATCCGCCCAGGACTGATCGATGTAGCCCTCAGCGCCTACGGCTGGACAGGCCCGTGGAACCGTCGGCGCGGCTTCGACAGCCTCGTCCAGATGAGCTGCGGGATCGCCGAACAGGGCATGCGCACCTACCAGCGTGAACGGCCGATGCCGCTACCGGTGCAGGCGCTCGATCACGCCGCGGGCTACTTGCTCGCCGCATCAGCGATCCGCGGTCTCGCCGACCGTCGCGACAACGGTCTGGGCGGTCGTTGGCGAGTCTCGCTGGCCCGCATCGCCCAACTGCTCATCGACGGCGGCCTGGCGGAGGGTACTGGCGGCGCACCACTCGCCGAGCCTCCGCTGACGGACGCGATCGAAGGCACCACCTGGGGGCCCGCGCACCGGATTCACCCGCCCCTCACGGTCGCCGACGCACCACTGCACTGGGACCGACCCGCACGAGCAATCGGTACCGATGCCCCGACCTGGTGACCCGACGCCGGGATGGCGGCGGCCCGTAGCACCGGCTCGGCTGACCTTCCGGAAGTGCCTGGGGCGAACACGACGACAGCAAAGGCAGACGCGCAGTACCAACCTCGTCAGCACCAAGTCCGACTTGAACACGAACCGCGACCCGATCGCACCCATCTGCGCGAACCGCGCAGCACTCGAAGCGCGTCCTTCCCCCGTGAGCCGATCTGACGGATCTGCGAGCCGGAGTTCTGAGATGCAGTTGCCGCCCCGAACGCCGGGTCGTTGATGTGGCGGCTTCGTCGAATTGCTCAGCTGATCGCGGCGGCAAAGAACGCCACGGCGATCGCCGGCCCGTACCGGAACAGGGTGTGGCGGTCGCCGCCGCGCGCGAGGGTGGCGATGGCCAGGCTGAGCGTGATCACGATGAACGCCCCGACGGCAGCGACCAATCCTGCGTGAGTCATCACCAACTTGCGGTGACCTCGCTGCACGTCCAGCACGTGCATGCCGTCACTGTTGAACATCGCATCGGCCCGGGCACACCAGCGCGCACCCGAACCACACCGATCGTGGTCCACGTCGGGGTCTTCCTCTCGAGCTGCTTGGTCGCACTCGATCCTGAAGACCCCGACCCTCATTCCCGGCTACGACGCGCCGAACCCGATCACCCGACAAGATCGCTTCCGACAGCCGCAACCACGCTCAATGACCAAGAGCCGTGTAACGGGTTGAGCAGCCGTTACAGTAACGGGCAGTTCGGTAGGCGGGGTGATGACGGGCCTTGAATTCGGACGTCCGCGCTCAGGTCGTCACGAGCAGTTCCCGGTCTCCCAGCCCATGACATCGTCGACTTGCTCCGAGGCGTCCGGCCCGCCACCGCCGCTCGTGGCGAGGTCAGTTCTCAGGTCGGCTGCGATGGTCGTCAGGTCTGTCTTCAAGACGGAAGTCGGAGCTTCCGCAGCGAGGTTCGTGGCGTGCCCTATGGTGGCCTGGATCTCGGGGACCGGGACGTCCGGGACGTCCGTGCCTGGACCCCAGGTGGATGCATTCAACACGACGTAAAACATCGAGTCGTGGCCGTCTGCCTTATCAAACTCTGAGTTCAGGTCGGCGCAGAACTGGGAGACGCTTGCTGCGCCGCCACCGCCGGATGACTTAGAGCCGCTCGCGGCAACGGCAACGGCAATGACGCCGACGACGGCAGCCGCAACGCCCGCGCCGATGATCCAGCCGACCTTCCTACCGAACCGTGGCGGGGCAATGTTGCCATACGGCTGGGGGTACGGCGCCGGCGCTGTAGGGCCTTGCACAGGTGGGTAAATCTGCGGCGCGGGATGCGGGGGAAGCTGACGAACTGGTCCAACGCCAATTGCCGGTGCTGTGAGCGGCGAGGTAGTGACTACGCCGGCGTCGGAGACCTGATCGGTCCACGTGGTGTCGTAGTAGCGAAGCTGATGGACACCCGAAGGGTCGGGATACCACGCGCCGCTATGCGGTTGGCCGTCAGTCATAGGCACCTACCCTGCGCGCGACCATAACCGAAAACCAGACGCTGCGCTCCCCTCGCGGCCCAGTCCGCGCTCATTGCGGGCATGCAGCTACCGTTTTGTGGTCCTCTGCCCTACTAGATCGCGCTCGCGTGGGTTCACGGACAGGGGGCCTGACTGGTCGCCGTTGTGCCGATCCCCGGCACCAGTCGGACCAAGCGGCTCGAACTGAACGTCGCCGCCCTGGCGGTCAGCCTGAGCGACGATCTTGATCTGCTCGGCACCCAGGTGGCCGGCGCGCGGCATCGATTCGACCTGTGCGTGCCGAGAATGTCGTCTGGGCTGGCTGCGGGTATTGATGGATGATGCCCCCGATCGGGTGGCGCTGATGGCCGCGGAGCGAGTTGAGTTCGATGTCTGGTGCGGGGGCGCTCTACGCCGGGTGGCCTGCGGTCCATAGATCCGAGTTCAGGCGTGACCGCGGAATACTCGCAACCGGATCAGAACGATCACTACGACGGAAATCGCAGCCCTGATGCCCAGCAATGTTGGAAGCTTACGACCTGACCGGGCCCGCATACACATTGGGCGCAACTGGGGCACCCCGATGTCCCGAAAGGAGCGCCGGGGGTGGTGACCAGCGGCCCATATCGCGCCGTCCGCCACCCCATCTGCACGGGCATCCTGACTGCGAGCATCGGTACCGCAGTGGCGTTGAGCTGGGCGTGGCTGATCGCGGTAGCCCTCCCGGGTGTACTCCACCTACCGCGCGATCGTCGAGGAGCGCTACCTACCTAACCGAGCGGTTTTCCCGATGACCACCCGGTGTACCGGCGCTCGACCTGCATGGTCGTGCCCTTCGTGCTCTGACGGATTCATCGGCGCTGCTCACCTGTGCCGCGCCATTGGGCATTGCGGCTGCGTGATCCGGTGACGGTGCCTCGGGTTCGAGACGTCCAGCCGGCATGGCCGTGTCGGTTGGTCAGTTCGAGCCGGCGTCGGTCCGCGTGAGCAGGTGCACGGGGCCGCTGGTGTCACCCGATCGGCGACCGATCCCTGCCGGCCCACCTGGAGTGGGCATCAACGGCTGGGCCCGCTGTCTGCGCGACGGGCCGAGCCGTCTCAGTGATGGATCGGCTCCGCGTGGTACTTACGCGCCTCGTCGCGCGCGTATACCTCGGTGTGTAACGCGTGCGCCGTCTCCTCGACGTTGCCCGAAGCAGTCGTGACCCGGCGTTCCATCTCCTCGGCCGAGGCGAAACCGTGCGACGCGAGCGTCACCTGCACCATGTACTGGGCCTCGGCCTCGATGAACGATCCGAAGTCCGTCTTGAGCGTCGACGCGGCGAGGGCGAGGTGCGTCATGCGCTCGATCGCGAACCCCGCCTCGGCCTCGACAAAGTCGTACGGATTCCCGATCACCTCGACGACCTCTGAGAGCAGCTTCATAGCCTCGAGCCACTTGGCGCGGTGCTCTGCCTCCTCGGCCGCCTGCTGCGCCTGCTCGACGTCCTTGACCGCAGTGAGCGCCGCCGCGAGGTCGCGCTTGTCCGCCTCCAAATGTGCGGCGCGTGCCGAGATCCGCTGATTCAGCTCGACTTCGGCGTTGCTGCACAGCTGGTTACGCGCCTGCCCGACATCGTTGAGTGCCGTGTGCCATTCAGATGAGTCGGGCGGGAACCCGTCCTTGGCCAGATCGATGTAGCTGTTGATCGTTTGGGTGGCGAACGAGTACGCCTCCCAATCCTTTTGCGCGTACCAGGCGAACCCCTCGATGTGACCCTCGTAGCTCATTTCTTCCTCGCTCGCCGCGAGCAGGCCTACGAGCTCGGGTGACTGCGCCGGCGCAGAAGACTGGCCGCCAGGAGCCGCGTGGTCCTGGGCATCGGCGACGGGGTGACCGCCGAGGCCGAATTGCCCGATGAACCCGGCCATCGCGAACTTGGCGTTGAGGTCGGCATCCATCCAGGCGAGCGAGGTGTCCGACAACCCGTAGATGTCGAACACGCCCGGGCCGCCCTCGACGATCTGGACCCCGACGGGGCTGCCCGACGGCCAGGCCTGCTCCTCCAGCACCAACGCGTTCGCGATCGCTGGCGCGGTGACCTGCCAGGCGTCACCGACCTGCGTGATGGTGGTGACCGAGTCGGAAACATCGCTCATCGACGGCTCCTCGCGTGCGGCCAATACGGCAGTCTATGTTTCGCCACACCACTTTGGTGATGGGAAGTACGCGGGCCAAGGGGGCAGACCGGGCTGCCTCATGAGGCCGTGGGGATCGCTGCTGTCAGGCGTGACAGTGCCGGCTGTCGCGGTGTCGATCGCCGCTATTGCTCTGGGAGACAGCGTTCGTGCACATCGGCCATGAGCGAGGGTGGCACTCGACGTCATCGCCGTCGGTACACACGTTCCGATTTGCACGACTCACGGCACCAAGCGACCTGCGAGATATCGACCGTGTGGCGCGCGTGTTCGTTCGCGCGCGAGGGGTCTGCTGCAGCTCGCGCTCGGCGGGCGGCACGCGCCTGGCTCTGGTCTCGCCTGGTTGCGACATGCTCCCCACCGTCTTGGATTCGGTGGATATCGGCGACGATCGGCTGGTCGACGATTCACTCGGGGGGTGTGGCGGGCTCAAGGATGCCCTTGAGGGGCTGCAGGTCCTTCATCATCGCGCGACGCATCGCCCGTAGCAGGAGCGGTCCGGTGACTGCCGCGAAGCCCTTCGGCTCGCCGCGATTGCGCAGCCGCATGAGCGTCGCGCCGTCGCCGGCCGGTTCCCAGGTGTACGTGGTCCCCATCGGGAACGGGCCGCGCTCGCTGCGCATGACCAGCCGCGCGCCCGGCGCCGGCTCGGCCACCTCGCAGGTGTATGCGATCCGCCGGCCGAGGAACCGCGCCACGAACTCGATTCGGCTTCCGACCGTCACCGGCGGCGGCGGTGCGCCATTGGACGGACGTGATGTTGATTTACCACGGCGGAGCGTTCGTCGGATCCCCGGCAAAGGCGGCTACCTCTACCCGCGGACGCTCGATCCTGGCCTCGACGAGGACATCGACCCCACGCTGACATTGTCGCGCCGCAGCCATCAGGCGGCGACCCCAAGTGGGTAGCCGTTGTCGGCTCGCTCGTCCTCGTCCGGCGCACCATACTTATCCATCTGAGCGCATCATGATCAACCCCAACGTACGCGAGATCGACGGCTATCGCGCCGCGGCCCGCGCGCTGTATCTGCGGCAGTCGTCGCTCGGCCGGGTCAGTGACGAGGTCGCGCGGTGGCGCGGCGCGGTGAGATGAGTACGTTCCGGGTCGGGTCAGTGCCTGGGGTCCGTGATTATTCGTTCGGATTCCTCGGCGCGCTGCAGCAGCAAGTGTTGTTCGCTGTCGTTGAGGGTCAGTGACGCTGCTTCGCGGAACAGGGTGGCCGCTTCGGAGGCAAGCCCGGCCCGGGCGAGCAGATCGGCCCGCACGCTTGGCAGCAGGTGTGAGGAGCCGAGCGCGCCGGCCGGGAGCTTGTCGAGTACAGCCAGGCCGGCACCGGGACCAAACGCACGCCCGTGCGCGACGGCGCGATTCACTTCGACGATCGGGCCGGGTGCGGCCTTGGCGAGCACGTCGTACAGGGTGGCGATGGCGCGCCAGTCGGTTGCCTGCGGCGTGGCGGCACGGGCATGTACGGAGGCGATGGTGGCCTGTAGGTAGTACCGGCCGACCGCCCTGCCACGCGCGTTGAGGATCTCGGCGCGCTTCAGCGCGGCCAGCCCGCGGCGAATCAGCAGCTCGTCCCAGAGACTGCGGTCCTGGTGGTCGAGCAGGACCGGGCGCCCTTCGGCGTCCGCGCGGGCGGCGCCGCGCGAGGCCTGCAGCTCCAGCAGGGCCTGCAGTCCGTGCACCTCGGGTTCATCCGGCATCAGCTCGGCGAGCATCCTGGCCAGCCGGATCGCTTCTGTGGTCAGATCGGTGCGCATCCAGTCGCTGCCGGCCGTCGCGGTGTATCCCTCGTTGAAGATCAGATAGATCACAGCCATCACGTCATCAAGCCGAGCGACGCGCTCATCGCCGACGGGGACCTCGAACTCCGCGCGGATCTCGGTGAGCAGTTTCTTGGCCCGGGAGATACGTTGGCCCATCGCGGACTCGGTGGCCACGAAGCCTCGTGCGATCTCGGCCGTCGTCAGTCCACCGACCAGGCGAAGCGTCAGTGCGGCCCGTGACTGTGCAGTCAGCGCCGGATGGCAGGCCAGGAACATCAGTCGCAGGACGTCGTCCTCGATGGAATCGAGGTGGCCGCCGAGGTCGGGCATCCCGTCCTCCTCAAGCAGGCGATGACCGAGCTCCTCGGTCTTGCGGCGTAGGTTGTCGGCACGCCGGAAGGTGTCGATCGCGCGCTGCCTGGCCGCGGTCATCAACCAAGCACCAGGGTTGTCGGGAATGCCGCGGGTCGGCCACTGCTCGAGCGCGCTCACCAGCGCGTCCTGCGCCAGGTCCTCGGCGAGGTCAAGATCGCGGGTCATCCGAGTCAGAGCGCCGACCAGCCGGCCGGACTGCTCACGCCAGGTGGCTGTGATGGTCTCCGCCGTGGTCTGGGCCATGCGGCCAGCCTAGGGCGGACCGCACGGCCGAATCCGAGCTGCGAATCACGCGTCGGAAGCCTGCGGCGGCCCGTCGGAGATCTGGCGCAGCGTGGCGACACACGAGACCTCGGGCCAGTACTCGGCATGCAACTCGGCGAATTCCTGCTGGCCGGCGATAGCGTCCTCGAGCGTGTCGTACTGCAGGATCGCCCATCCGCCGACGACCTCCTTGGCCTCGGCATACGGGCCGTCGACCCGGGTGACCTCGCCCTTGCGCACGACCAGGTTGATGGCGTCGTTGATGCCGAACAGACCCCCACCGTCGAGGAAGTGGCCTGCGGCGGCCTGCTCGCCGACGTACTTGTCCATCGCATCGAACAGCGCTTGCGGCGGCGCTCCGATGCCTTCTTCCATCCTCACCATTCCCATGAACCGCGCCATTGTGTCCTCCTCACCATCGGGGCTCACCGCTGCTCGGTGGCCGACTCGCCCATACGCCGAACCGCATGCGCCGCTTTCGACATCACCACCGAAACTATTTCTACCTATCAGTCGAGAGCAGCTGCCCAGACAGACAAGGACGGTCCGCCCGCCGCCGCTCAACCTGCCCACACGCGGACGCACGCTCACGGCCATGATCGAGTGTTAGATCAAGCCCGCCGTCGCACAAGAGCGATCAATCTGCGCGTCACCCTCCCCCACACGACTTCACGGTATCGACGGTTTCGCGCGGGTCGCCTCACGGAATTCGTCACGGGCGGTGAGGACCGCCATCGCCCTGCGATCCCAGTTGCGACTACCGAACTCCTCCACGATCGCTTTGTTCGCGATCGCCCGGGCGGTCCGCCCATCGAGGCGATCGCCGAAGACAGGGATACCGGGCCTGGGCTGGAGAGAACAGTTCAATACGGCCACGTTGGCAGCGCCGCATGTTCTCGTTCTCCGCGGAACGGGGTGCGGGCTGCACATCGCTACCTTCGCATCAGCGGTTGCTGCGTAGGAACGGGCCATCGGCGCCCAGGCAGCCGCCGGGCGACCCGCTCGCCGCTTGAATCGCCGGAGACGACGGCACGTTTCCGCGCGCTCGGGGGCGGCGTCCACGCTGCCGAGAGTCACATCGGTGGGCGTCTTGACATGCGAGGGCCGTCGATCTGGAGCACCTCGGACGGCGGACAGTCCTGGGCAGAATGAATATCGAGCAGTCGATTTTGGCTCGCCTGCCCTATCGACGCCGGCCGACTGCGCCCCACCTGGCGGGATTTGGCCGTCGCTCGTGACGCATGGTGGATCGAAAGCGCCGGCCGTGGGTCACAGCGGGATGTCGCCGGCTTCGCCCCAGGCGGTGGTGCGCACGCCGCGCACGTACCAGGTGCCGGTGGACGGGCGCCAGACGGCGAGGTCGGTTTTGCCGTCGCCGGTGTAGTCGCCGGGCACCGGGATGTCGCCGGCTTCGCCCCAGGCGGTGGTGCGCACGCCGCGCACGTACCAGGTGCCGGTGGACGGGCGCCAGACGGCGAGGTCGGTTTTGCCGTCGCCGGTGTAGTCGCCGGGCACCGGGATGTCGCCGGCTTCGCCCCAGGCGGTGGTGCGCACGCCGCGCACGTACCAGGTGCCGGTGGACGGGCGCCAGACGGCGAGGTCGGTTTTGCCGTCGCCGGTGTAGTCGCCGGGCACCGGGATGTCGCCGGCTTCGCCCCAGGCGGTGGTGCGCACGCCGCGCACGTACCAGGTGCCGGTGGACGGGCGCCAGACGGCGAGGTCGGTTTTGCCGTCGCCGGTGTAGTCGCCGGGCACCGGGATGTCGCCGGCTTCGCCCCAGGCGGTGGTGCGCACGCCGCGCACGTACCAGGTGCCGGTCGACGGGCGCCAGACGGCGAGGTCGGTTTTGCCGTCGCCGGTGTAGTCGCCGGGCACCGGGATGTCGCCGGCTTCGCCCCAGGCGGTGGTGCGCACGCCGCGCACGTACCAGGTGCCGGTCGAGGGCCGCCACACCGCCAGATCGCTCTTTCCGTCGCCGTTGAAGTCGGCGGCGGCGGTCGCGCCGGTGATCAGCCCCTGTGCCTGTTTGGCGGTCAACACGCTCAGCGCCGCGGCGTCTACCTTGGCCCGGAACGCGGCACTGCTTGCCGCCGCCGCGGATACCGCCTGGACCATCGCCGGGACGACGCTCGCGTTGACCGTCAGCACCAGGTCACCGCCAGCGTTGAGGAAGTCGATGGCCCGCCGGCCCGGGGACCAGGCGGCGACCTGCCGCGCGTTGCCGAGGTCGTCGCTGATCACCACACCGTGAAAACCCATCGCGGCGCGCAGCAGCCCGCCGATGATCCTGACCGAGAACGCCGCCGGATGCGCCGCGTCGATCAGCTGGTAGTAGGCGGTGGACATCATCACGAACTGCGCGCCAGCCTGGATCGCGGTCTTGAACGGCGTCAGGTAGGGGTCGTCGATGGTCGTCACGTGGTCGGTCACCCCGGAGCTGGTGTCCGGGTTGGCGTCCACCCGACCCAGCCCCGGGAAGTGCTTCACCGCCGCGGCGACGCCGGCCTGCGCCATCCCTACCGCGAACGCCGTGCCGTGCCGGGCGACCACCGCGGGGGTGTGTCCGTATTCGCGATCGAAAGAGCCGATCGGCGGGTTGACCCGGCCGACCGGCACGGTGTCCATCACCGGCGCCAGGTTCACGTTGACCCCGGCTGCGCGCAGCTGGTCGCCCCAGCTGTGGGCCCGCGACTGCAGCGTGGACGCGGCCCAGCCGCCCTGGGTGAGCGCCCCCGGGATGGTCGAAAACCCGGTCCCGGACAGCACCTGCACCTGGCCGCCCTCCTGATCGGTGGCCACGAACAACGGCACCCCGAGCGTGGCCGCCGAGCTGGCCCGAGCCTGCAGCGTCTCGGTCACCGATTCGGTGGCGGATACGCCCGCGGCGCTGCGCCCGGTGAGGATCACGTTGCCGACGTGGTAGCTGCTGATCGCGGTCAGCGTCGCGGCGCTCACCCCGGAGGCCGCGCCGCCCACCATGAACAACTGGCCGATCCGTTGCGCCTCGCTCATACGGTTGAACACGATCCGCGCCCCACCCGCCGGGCCACTCACCACCAATCCGCCGACTGCCGGCACCGGCAGGACTGGCCGCGAGGACACGGACACCGTCGACACCAGCGACGTCGGCGCCGCCGCCATCGCCCGGCCCCCGGCACTGACCCCCATCGACGCGACGCCGACCAGCACCGCCACGACCATCCGCAGCCCCATTGCCGCGCCCCCTCCGCCCCCAGCAGCAACCCCGGAGGATGTGGCCCCACCACCGCAGGTCACAGTCCCGGACGAGCCCAGTCCACCGTAACGGCCGTGCCCAGGCGTCCTTCCCCCACACTCAGCACGCGCGCGACGACGACAACGCCCGCACCGACCCTCGCCGACTGGGTTTGCTCTTACCGTGGAGACATCGCCTTTGAGGAGGTAGGGGGCGAATGAGGCTGGCCGATGGCGGCTGCGATGATGCGCGCGGCGCTGCGCGGCGACCGCCATCTCGTCGTCGACCTGGGTGCTGACCCCACCCCTCTGCTGCGCCGAGCGGGATCCGGGTGTCGGCGCTGGACCGGCTCACCGCGCTGGTCAGCTTCGAAGCGATGATCGATCTGCTGGAGAGCTCGGCCGCCGAGCTCAGCTGCTCCGATTTCGGGTTGAGCCTGGCTGAGCGGCAAGACCTCGGCATCCTGGGCACCCTGGCGGTGGCCATGCGCTACTCGCCGACCTTCGGTGAGGCGCTGGTGTGCGCCGCGAAGCACCTTGACGCCTACAACCCGGCCGTCGGTTTCACCATCAACACTGGCGACCAACCGGGGCAGGTACGTCTCGACTTGCAAGTGCTGCACGATCACGCCCGCCCGTGGGCGCAGACCGCCGAGCACGGCATCGGCCTGCTCTGGCGCATCGTGCGCATGCTCAGCGAGGGACAACGCGCTCTGCGTGGGGTCTGGTTCCCGCACCCGGCCGTCGGATCAGCAGGCGGCCTACCGGTCCCGCTTCGACGCTCCCCTGGCCTTTGACGCCGAGCGGGCCGCCCTCGCCATCGACGCGAGTCGATCTCGACCTTTCGATCAGCGGCCAGGACAGCGAACTCCACGACGCCGCCACCCGCTACCTCGACACCCACTCCCGCCCTAAACAGACCAGTTGCCGAGCCCAGGTCCGCCAGCGCATCGAACAACTACTCGGCACCGGTACCTGCAGCTGCCAACAGGTCGCCGACACGTTGCACATGCACCCACGCACCCTCCAACGGCGACTGCGCGAGGAGGGCACCACGTTCGAAGAAATCAAAGACGAGACCCGCCGCGACCTCGCGCAGCGCTACCTCTCCCACCGCGATGTCTCCCTGACCCAGGTCACCGCGCTACTCGACTACCGCGAGCAATCAGCTCTCGGCAGAAGCGTCCAACGCTGGTTCCACACCACACCCCGATCCCTCCGCGACAGCCTCACAGCCAGCACGCGGGCCGCCGGCTGACGTGCACTCAACCCACCCGCGCCTCCCGTTGTCGAGCAAGATCGCCTTCCGTGGGTGAGACACATGGCGGAAGCGATCGGCCGGCAGCCGCTTACCAGCTCCTGATCTTGTCGCGTGAAGGTAAAAGTCTGTCGCGCGCGGTCGAGACGCGCAACTGGCTGCCGGCCCACACTGGTTGCACCGGCCAGGCAATGCGCCCGGTCCGGACGAACCAAGAGATGAACGGGACGCCCCAACACATGCGCATGCACAAGATCCTGCTCGGCGGCCTCGTGGCCATCGCCGCGATCGCTACCCCCATCGCTCTCGCCTCCTCGGCGAGCGCCGCCACACACACGGGCTCAACGACCCAGCGCACCGCGGACACATCGCTGACAGCGAAGGTCGTGGTCTCCGACGTGACCAGCACCCAGGGCGGTACGCGCGGCGTCGTCGACGTCTACTACTCCTACGCCGGCCGCGGCCTGACTCTCGACTCGAGCAACTGGGTGGAGATTGCCTCGCGCAACGGCTACTACTTTGAGCTCCCGGACCTGTCCTACGTCTCCCCGACCCATCAGCGCGCCACGTTCCTGGTCAAGGGCACCGACCCGATCGGCACCTATGACGTGAGCTTGAGCGCCAGCGCCGAGGTCTCCTACTACGACAGCTACTACGGCTACCAGTCCGACTACGACTACCTCAACACCGATAACGTCACCGCGTTCACCGTCCACCGGGCCACCGGCACCACCATCAATGTCACACCGGAGCCGGTCAAGCGCAACCACTACACCCACGCCACCGGCCACGTCAGCAACCTGGTGCCCTACAACTACGGCCTGTCCTCGCACTACGTGAGCGCCACCGGCGGTCGCGTACACATCTACTTCGACCCAACCGGCTCGGCGGCCAAGCGCTACATCGGCTCAGCAGCAGTGAACTCGCACGGCAACTACTCCAAGCTGGTCAAGGTCACCGCCGCAGGCACCTGGTCAGCCAGCTACATCCCAGCCAGCAGCGCCTACGCCGGTTCGACATCCGCAGGCGACTACGTCGGCCTCCGCTAACCAAGATCCGGCGCTTACGCCGATGTCGGGTCGACCGTGCGACGTCAGCAACCGCGTGACGATTGCAACGATCGGGTCGGGCCGACACGACGAGGCCGCCAGGCCCGCTGAGTTTCGAGGAGAACTGTTGACCAGGACTCGCAATCTCGTGACCGCGGTGGTCGCGGCGAGCGCCGCGCTATTGAGCGGGGTGCGCGGGCACGGTACACGGGGCCGGCGGGATTGACGGCACGGTCGCCGCGCCGAGCAAGCCGGCTGCGACGGTGACCGTTACGGCGGCGCCGAGCGGGTCCAACTGCAAGTCTCCGACAGCCCGCACCTCATCTAATGCGCGAGTTACTGGTCTGTAGATGTCTGATGGATTCAATCCCGTAACTCAGCATCCAAGCGAGGTTCGGGAGTGACGGTGACACAGGCGGGGATCAGCGCCGCCGGCCGGTTGGAGTTGGCGCGCGTTCTCGCTGGTGGTCGCCGGTTCGTATCGACGCAGGGTGTCGCCGAGATCCTCGAGATTGATGCGGACTCGGCGGCGAAGAAGCTGTCGCGGTGGGCTGAGTATGGGTGGCTCCGGCGGGTGAAGCGCGGCCGGCAAATCGGTATTCCTGTCGATGCAGCGGATCCGGCGACGTGGTCGGCCTCATCGAGAAAGGCTGCCGCTGCGGCACGGTCAGTTCGGTCGATCGAGTCGTGGTCGTCGTCGGTCAGCGGCGGGTCGAGCGGGGTTTGCTGTTCGAGGAGGTCCGCTTCGGGGATCTGCTCGCTGGGATCGATGCGGTCTTGATCGGTGCGGTTGGCAGCCACTGCTGTTCCTCCTTCTCTGCACGCAGTTGGGTGTTCTCGTCCTGCAGGTCCATGACCATGGCGATGCCGGTCAGGTTGAGACCGGCCTCGAGTAGGTCGCCGATGCGGCGCAGCCGGTCCAGGTCGTCGGCGCTATAGCGGCGGGTGCCGCCCTCGGTGCGCTCTGGTTCGAGCAGGCCACGTGCTTCATAGGCGCGCAGGTTCTGCACGCCCGTGCCCACCAGTTCGGCGGCCACCGAGATGCCATATACGCCACGCGCAGCGTCCGGTTCCGACCCGACCAACCGCACCACATCCCTCCGCATCGGCTTCGCCGCATTTCCCTCTTGCGTCAGCATTCCACAAGTGCTATATCAAATCTATAATCGTCACCACAGATCCTACATCGGGGTCTGAGGCCCACAAGCATCCGAGAGAACAGGAGTCATGGAGGTGGACACGATGCTGATGCGCACCGACCCGTTCCGCGAACTGGACCGGCTCACCCAACAGGTTTTCGGCACCAACGGCACCCTGGCCCGTCCGTCGGTGATGCCGATGGATGCCTGGCGCGACGGCGACACCTTCCACGTCGAGTTCGACCTACCCGGCATCAACTCGGACTCGATCGACCTCGACGTCGAGCGCAACGTCGTCACTGTCAAGGCCGAACGCCCGGCTCGCGCCAGCGACGCCGAACTGATCGCCGCGGAGCGCCCCCGCGGGATCTTCAGCCGGCAGCTGATCCTCGGCGACAACCTCGACACCGAGCACATCAGCGCCAGCTACGACGCCGGCGTCCTCACCCTGCGGATCCCGGTCGCCGAGCAGGCAAAGCCGCGCAAGATCTCCGTAACCAGCAAGGGTGAGGACCGGCAGGCGATCAACAGCTGACTCGGCAGAGGCCGGCATGCCCACCACACCCGCTACCAACGAGACCGCGCGGACCGTCGAAGAGCAGTTCCTCGACCTGATCTACGGTGACACGGACCTGCTCACGGCCGAGTTCGACGCGATCATCGCCGCGGAATGGCCTAACCCGCCCGCCGACAACCACGGACGCGGCGCCGCAGGCAGGCATCCTGGCAGTGGTCCAGCCCGCCGCGCAGCCGACCCCGTCCGCGGCCCGGTCTCCCGGCCGTGGCACCCCGGTAACGGCGGATGGGCCCGGCAGCTCTCACCCCGTTGCGACACCCGACGCACGACAGGCAGGAAGGCAGGTGATCGCCACACGTGAACCAACCCACCCCGAGGTGACTGTTCGCCCCGCCCGCACGTCCCACCCCAGAGCGTCTGGCGCCTACTGCGCGACGCCCGCGCCCGAATGGCGCCCCTTCCTCGCGGGCCAGGCGACGAGGGCAAGCTCTACTTGGACGCGGTACTGGACATGGGGTCCCGGCGTATAGTCGGAAAAGCAAAGCCCCGCCCAAAGGCTTCAAACACGCGACACTGGCGTGTAAATACTTCCGCGCCCTGTTGGCTGCGTTGGCCGGCGTTAGAACATCTGAATTTATTGATCTCTATGGGTTGGTTGAGTTGGCGGCGATAGCCAATTTCGGCTCTGGTGTTGCTTGCCGGCTGCACGCGCCGTCCGGAATCAAGATCGTCCCGCGGGGGGAATCCGCTCGTCGAGTTGCAGCAACGTTCCGTCTGGGTCGCGCACCATGCAGCTGCGGATCGCCACACCGTTCGGAACGCCCCATCCCCGGGTCCGCTCGAACGTGCGCAGCGGCAACAGGAATTGTGCACCGGCCGCCTCCATCCGCCGGACGCATTCATCGATCCCGGTGACCCAGAACGCGCAGTGGTGGGTTCCTACGTCGTCGATCTCCATGGCTTGTTTCACGCGACCCTCGGGGGGCGTCGAGAGGACGATCACTGGCCCCTCGTCGCCCCCCGCCCGGAGCAGCGCGACCTCGCGCCGCCCGGGCTCGTCGCCCGGCGTCGCCGGACGATCCGAGCGGGACGGGTCCGCGGCCACGCCCTGCGTGTACCGATCGATCAACCGGAACCCCACCGCGCCCTCGTAGAACGCGATGGCCCGATCGAGGTCACTCACGCCGATCCCGACGTGCGACACGCCATGGATCTGCGCGATGCCTTCGCTGCCAAACTCGCCATTTCGGGCGGACATCTATCGAAATTAGCACGCAAACGCCGAACACAGCTTCGCGGGCCGCTGCTCGAGCACGCGGCTACGAACAATTCTCACGCGACGGGCCGGCCTCTCGAAATGGCCGACGGACGCCAGCGGGTCATCATGCGATAGGCGTCCGTATCGCAATGCGTCGGACGCTGCGATCTTGCCGTGCCATTCAGCCTGGCGCGGCGCTCACGGCTCCCTTCTCAAGGCAGCCGCCACCCGCTGCCGGCGCCGGCATGGTCCAGGTCCGACCCCCCGTCGGCGGAGCCGGCGGACCCGGCAGATCTTCGATGTCTGGCGTCGACGTCGGCGTCCTGTCGACACCGAGGAGAACGGCGTGCGCCGGTCGTCGCCGCCCAACATGTAAGCCACGGCGCCGGGCAGCTGGACCCGGTCCGTGAGCTCGCCGCCTTCACGTACCCATGAAGTCGTCCGTTAGGGCGAACCAAGCCACGTGCCGCCCAGCTCATCGAGCGTGATCCTGTCGGTGAACAGGCCAGGGACGTTGGAAGGCGCGAGCCTCGCCGGCGGGATCGACGAGCACAAGTGTGTCGACCTCGTAGCTACTGCTTGCGTTCGACGGGGCCACGACGGTGAGCCGTCGGCCTGAACCCCTAGGCCCGACGGAATGTCGTCCAGCTTGACAACGATTTCCACTTCGGCACGGGGGCAGATCGCGCGGACGGCGCTGCGCCCCCTGCCCCCCTCGCAGATTCCTTCGTCGTGGATGTACCGTACAACCCCGCGGTGAGCCAGCGGGTCGCGACCTGTGAGGCGTTTCGGCCGGCACGTCCGTCGAGGCGTTTCGCCCGGAACGTGGGTCGAGAACGCCGCCTGAGGCGCCCGCGGGGCACCGCACGCTGTCCGTGCCATGGCATTTGACGAAGGTGTGGACAGGTCGACGAAGGTGCAGGGTACCTCGGTCCCTGAGAAGGGTGGGCATTCATGCTCGATCTCGCGATCACTGGCGGACTCGTCGTCGACGGGACAGGAGCGGAGCCGTTCCGTGGGAACGTGGGTGTCCGCGACGGTCGAATCGCCTTCGTCGATCGAGAGGGAACCGAGCCGCTCGACGCCCACCGGAGCATCGACGCGGACGGTCTGGTCGTCGCGCCCGGGTTCATCGACGTGCACACCCACTACGACGCACAGCTCTTCTGGGATCCGGCGTGCGCACCCTCGTCCCTGCACGGCAGCACCACCGTCTTCTGCGGAAACTGCGGATTTTCGATCGCCCCCCTCGGCGACGATCCCACCTACATCATGGAGTTGCTGGCAGAAGTCGAGGGCATCCCGCTGGCAGCACTCGACGCGGGCGTGCCTTGGAACTGGCGGTCGTTCGGCGAATATCTCGATCGTGTCGAGTCCCTTCGACCAGCCGTCAACGTGGGCGTCTCCGTTGGCCACTCCGCGCTCCGACGGGCCGTGCTGGGTCAGCGCTCGCATGACGAGACTCTCCGGCCGGGGGAGTTGGAATCCATGGGCGCTCTGCTGGCCGACGGTCTGGCCGCGGGTGGCGTCGGTTTCAGCTCGTCGTGGGGACTGCACCACTTCGACGGCGACGGCAACCCCGTCCCTTCACGGTTCGCCAGCGCCGACGAGCTCGTCACGCTCTCGCGGACACTTCGTGCGTTCCCCGGGGCACAGCTCGAGTTCATCCCCACCAACGCAGAGTTCGAAGAGCTACATCTCGACGTGATGACGCGCATGGCCCTGGCCGCCCAGGCCCCGCTGAACTGGAACATCCTCGTCGCCCACAGCCAGGACTGGATCGATCAGCGCATGCGCGCGTCCGAGCACGCAAGGGCGCGAGACGCGATGGTGGTGGGGCTCAGCTATCCCGACGTCCAGCGGACCCACGTCTGCTTCAAATCCTCTCACTTCGCCATGGTTCCGGGCTGGGCGCCGATCATCGGCATGAGCCCGAAGGACAAACTCGCCGCTCTCCGGGATCCGTCGACTCGGGCGCTGCTGCGCCAGGGGCTCGATCCGCAATCTCGATCCCGCTTCGCGGAGATGACGATCGACCACAGCCCCACCAACGAGGCCCTGCGCGGGCGACGCCTCGGTGACATCGCCGCCGAGACCGGTCAGGACCTCCTGGACGCGTTGGTCGACATCGTCGTCGCCGACGAGCTGCGAACACTGCTGTTGCCGCCGCCGAAAGCAGCCAACGACGAGGCCTGGGTGGCACGGTTCGACACGTGGCGAGATGAAAACGTCATCATCGGCGCGTCGGATGCCGGCGCGCACGTCGACATTCTCTCCACCTACGACTACACGGTTCGCCTCCTCGCCCTACAGCGCGAGCGCGGAGTGCTCACCCTGGCGGAGGCCGTCCGAAAGCTGACCGACGTCCCCGCTCGTCTCTACGGCGTCACCGACCGCGGTCGTCTGGAACCCGGTTTCTGGGCCGATTTCGTGGTGTTCGACCAGAGCACGATCGACGCCGGCCCAGTCGAATGGCGGGACGACCTACCTGCCGGCGCGGGACGCTTGTACAGCGAGCCCGAGGGCATCGCCCACGTCATCGTGGCCGGCACGTGCATCGTCGAGAACGGTCAGTTGACCGGTTCGCAGCCCGGCCAATTACTTAGGGCGGGCAACAAAGGCGCGTGAAGGCACCGGTGTTCGCCCGTCTGTCTCCCGGCCCGGCAGCCCGAACGCTGGCCGACGACGGAGGCATCGGGCTGTCTGGTCTTTGACTACGACGCGCTGCAAGGATGCGCCGATCCAAGTCAGAGGCTCTTCTGATCGATCGATCACTGAACCAAATTGAGCGCGTGGGCATCGTCGCCCTGGACCACGCCGACACCAACCTGCGCGGCGAAGTGGCCGTTCCCGACGGCGAGGGCCCGCATCCCGCCGTCCTCGTCTTTCCGACGGCGTTCGGGTTGGGGGACGTCATGCGGTCCATACCGGGCCGCCTGAGCGATGCCGGGTACGTCGCGCTCGTGGCCGACATGTACGCGACGGTCTGTACACCGAGGAGCACGGCGTCATCGCCTCCGTCTTCGAACCGTTGTTCAACCAGCCACTTCTGCGCTCGCGGTGGCGGCGTCGCTCGACGTTCTGATGGGCCGTCCGGGCATCGACGCCGGGAGGACCGCGGCGATCGGCTACTGCTTCGGCGGCCATTGCGTCCTGGAACTGGCCCGCAGCGGTGCCGACATCAAGGCCGCAGTGAGCTTCCACGGTTTGCTGGCCACCCAGGCCCGGGCCGAACCGGATTCGGTGAAGGGTCAGGTATCGGTTTTCACCGGCGGCCTGGACCCGCACGTGCCGCCGGCGGACGTCGCGGCCCTGCGGGAGGAGTTGACGGCCGCCGGGGCGCGGTGGCACCTGACCGAATTCGGCAACTCCTACCACGCATTTACCGACCCCGGGGCCGATACGCCGAAGGCCGGCCGCCAGTACGACCCGTCGGTCGACGCGGTGTCCTGGGCCAGCACGCTGGCCCTGCTCGACGCGGCGGTCCGCCCCAGATGACCTGATCCGCCGGACGACTCGTCCGGCGTTGTAGCGCGCCACTCAGCGGTCGGTCACTCCGGCGGCCGGGCCAGGCATTGCGCGAGGTAGAGCGCCCCCCGATCTTGTCCATCAGGTCGAGTTGGGTCCGCAGGTAGTCTCGTCGGCAAGGATAGCTTCAAGCAGGTTCGCGCTCGTCGTGTCCTGTTCGTTCTCTGCAGAGCGCGATTCCGGGCTTGAGCCGATCCACGACTTCGAGTTCGATCTGCAGATCACTCTCGAACTGCTCCCGGACGGTCTGACCGACGCTCAGCGAGAACAGCCGCTGATAGTTCGGGAGCCCGTCGAGCAGCAGGATCCGGTCGGTGATGATCTCCGCGTGCGTCATCTCCTCGAAGGGCTCGGCGCGCGTATGGGGTGGCGAGCTCGGTGTAGCCCCAACTGGCCTGCATCTTCGAATGCAGGAAGTACTGGTTGATGGTCGTCAGTTCACTCGAAAGCTGCTCGTTGAGCAGTGCGAGTACGCCGGCGTCGCCACGCATCGGTGAATACCTCCGGCAGGACGAATCGAGCTCGGCCCAGGGTCGCGTTCCTGGTTCGATCGTCAGTATTGCTGTACCAATAAGTCGATGTCACTCGTGCTTGCCGCTGACTACCGGGTGGCCGACTTCGATCGCTGGTGGTCGGCCGTCACTCGCGACCTCTCGCCATTGACCCGGCTGCGCGTGCATCATCTCGTCGTCTATCGGTCCCTCGAGGATCCGAATCGGGTCTTCGTTACGATCGGGGTTCACGAGCGCGGTCCGCTCGAAGCCGTTCTCAGGTCGCCCGACGTCCTTACTTGGTTCGCTGAATCCGGCGTCGAGGACGTGCCTCCCTTGTTCGCGGGCGAAGTGGTCGAGAAGTTGGACATGGTCGGGTCCGGCGAGGAGTTCGTCGGCTCGACGCCGGTGGTCGTGGCCGGCATCGTCCCCATCCCGGATTTCGACCGTTTCTGGGAACGGCTCCAGACAGAGGTCCAGGCCAGGCGCACTGATGTGCTGCGCCTGTGGACGTATCGCGCATTCGACGACCCCAACGAGGTGATGATCTTGCAGGAGATCCCCACCGAACCGAACCTGAGTCGGTGGCAGAGCAAGGCCGGCGCGATCGCCGACTGGATGAGCCAGGCGGGTGTTGGCGTCTATCCACCCATGTTCATCGGCCGTCTGGTCGAGTCGATCGTAGTGCCCGACGCGGCGCCGGCCGGCTGAGCGACGGGACCTGCGATGTACGTGTGCATATGCAAGGTGATCACCAGTCACGCGGTCCAGGAGGCTATCGACGCCGGAGCGCGGACGACCAAGGTCGTCGAGAAGCAATGCGGTGCGGGTTCGGTCTGCGGACGTTGCCGCCACACCGTCCGAGTCATGCTGCAGAAGGCCAAAGATCCTGACGCCTCACCCCCTCAGCGCGTCAGACGACGCTGGGGAGCCAACTGACCGACCGGGCTGCGATGGCCGGAAGCGACGGGAAAGGACGACGTCGGTTCGACCGAGCGAGATTCTCGCGCGGCATCGTGAGGACGTCCTACGGATCGCCGAAGCGCGTGGCGCCACGAACGTCCGAGTCCTCGGCTCGGTAGCGCGTGGGGGGGATCGACCGGACAGTGATATCGACCTACTGGTCGACTTCGCGGCCGGTACGTCGCTGCTGACCTTGATCAGCTTGGAACAAGAGCTTCGTGACGTTCTCGGCGTCGCTGTCGACGTCGGGCCGGCTGATGCCTTGCGCCAAGACATGCGTGCACGGGTGGCGGACGAGGCCCGGCCCTTGTGAGTCGTTCGACCTCGGACGCATTCGCGACATCCGTGCAGCGGTTGCGGCGATCCACGAGCATGACGCGGCGGGACCAGACAGCGGACTCGTATTCGACGCGGTCCGGATGCGGCTGATCGAGATCGGTGAGGAGTCAACGGCATACCCGCCCAACTTGCTGGCGACCGAGCCGACGATTCCGTGGCGCGGCTGGTACGACCACGCCTACAGCGGCGTGCACAACCCCTCCAACACCGCTGAAACGGCCACCCCGCCGGGGCCGCAAGACTTGCTGACCGGCGTCGGCATGTGCGGCGACGCGACGACCGGTGCGCCGCTGGCCGGGCAGAACGGCCGCTGCGGCCACGGCCCGAGACTCCCGCTGCTGATCATCTCGCCCTACGCGCGACGCAACGTCATCGATCACACGCTGACTAACCAAAGCTCGATCCTGAAGTTCGTCGAGGACAACTGGAAACTGCCGCGCGCAGCTGAGTGTTCCCGGCGGGCCAGGATGCGCGGCCGGGTCGACGGTATCGGCGCTGGTCGCTGGCGTGGTCGCCCGGGGCGGACTGATCGGTGACATGGACCTTCCCAAATCGGGTTTCTCCCGGTGCACTTCTTCGCACGGGATCCGTCCTCGAACCCACGCACCACAGCGCTCGTCGGGCTGGGGCGAAGCACCGTCGGCTGCAGGTAACTGCGTTTCATCGCAAGCGGCTGGCCTCAGCGCAGGACCCGCTCGACGCGCTGGGTGAACGGGTCGCCGCCGGCGCCCGGGTGAACAGGCGCAAAAGCGCGCAGCCGCCGCCCGGTTGACCTGCTTATGGTTGCGCCTGCAACTGTAGAGTCGGCGGACGACGATTCGCCGAGCGGGGGCCACCGCAGTGAGCATGACGAGCAATGCAGACCACGTGCAGAAAGAACAGGCCGCGCTCGTCCACATCGCGCGACGCCTCGCTGCGCGCTTCCCGACTTTGTCGACCGAAGAGATCAGAAGCGCAATCCGTGGATGCCACGACAGGTTCGAGCGCAGCCGGGTTCGCGACTTCGTCCCGGTTCTCGTCGAGCGATCCGCCCGTGAGCACCTCGCAGCAATCTCACTGCGGAGTCCGGTTAGGGTCGACGGAGGTGCACCCAGTACCGACCAGTGATGCCCGCAGCATCGGACTGTTGCGGTCCGTCACCGTCGTCCCGCCGCGGCTGGTCGTCCACCGGTTCAAGGATTGCGGATGAACCGGACGGCGGAACGCTCGGCATCGTGTCGGCTGCCAGCGCCAGCCGACACGATGCACCGTGTCGGCCTTACCGCGTCCTCGCAACCCGCGCGACTTCGACGCTCAGCAGTAGGGTCGGTTCCGGAGGCAGCGGCGCCCAGGGCGCGGTAGCAATTCGGGCTGGCCGGTCGTGCCGAGCCGATGTGTCCCGATCGTGAGCGACCGGCCGTCCCTTGCACGTCAACCGTTCATCCGAGAGTCACGCGCCAGGACCCCAACCCCCCGGACACCTCAACCGCCGGATCGGGGTCGAGGGGATGCGATCGTGGGGTCGAGGCTGTCCGAGACATGTGCACGCCGCCCGCACCTGCAGTTGTTCGCAGCAACCGAGGCCGCCCCGATCGGACGGCCGTCCCCTGCAGCCAGCTCTTGAGGTTGGAGATCGCCCGGTGCACTCGCGGCAGGATTTCGTCGAGTCCGCACCGCGCACGCGGGCGGCGCGCTGGCTGCGCGGCTGGTGCTGGTAGCCGAACCGGTTCAGTGGCCGGTAGCCCCGCCAGGAGTCGGTGTGCACGGTCGCGCCAGCCGCGACGTTGTCGCGCACGAACCCGGTCAGGCAGTTGGCGGAAGCGTCCTCGACGACCGCCATGCGGGCCCGCCCGCTGCCCGCGCCGCGCACCTCCACACCCACGGCGACCAGGGCCTTGTCGCCGCCGCCGCGGCCACCCCGCAGGCCGGCCACACGTCCCCCGACGAAGCACTCGTCGACCTCGACCTCACCGGTCAGCGGCTCCCGCTCGGGGTTGACCATCGCCCGGCGCAGCTTGTGCAACATCATCCACGCCGTCTCATATCGGCGCAGCCCGAGTTGACGCTGCAACTGCGCCGCGGACGGCGGAATCCGTCCCGCCAGCGCGGCTCGGACAAGTACCCCGCGCACGCCTCGTCATCGGGGAACCACCACTGGAATTCCACGATCGTGCGCGGAAAGTCAGGATGCGGTATTTGCCCAGGTTACGTGATCTAACCGGATAAGCATGGCCGAATAACCCGTCGACGATTCCCTCCGGAACGGCCAGTCCACAAGAGACGATGGGCGCAGATGACTCAGGGGTGTATTCGGGCTGAGTTCTGTGTGAACAACGGTTCAGAGGCCGCCGGGGCGGCTGACCCTTTGGTAGGACGGTGTGCGTGAGCGATTCGAGCACCTTCATCCTGGTGATGGTTGTCATCGTCGGGCTGGGCTTCGATTTCACGAACGGTTTTCACGACTCGGCGAACGCGATGGCGACCTCGATTGCGACGGGTGCGCTCAAGCCGAAGGTCGCGGTGGGCATTTCGGCGTTGGCCAACTTGTTGGGGGCCTTTCTCTCGTTGTCGGTTGCGGCGACTATCGCCAAGGGCATCGTCAATCAGGACTTTGTGACGATCACGGTTGTCTTCGCGGGTCTTGCCGGCGGCGTGGCCTGGAATGTGACGACGTGGTATTTCGGGATTCCGTCGAGTTCGTCGCACGCACTGATCGGCGGGGTCATCGGTGCGACCATGGTCCATGCTGGTGGCAGCGCGGTGCTCTGGCAGGGGGTGGCCGCCAAGGTCTTCATCCCGGCTATCTTCGCCCCGATCATCGCGGGTGTGGTCGCCGCGGCCGCCACCTGGCTCGCGTACCGGGTTACCACGCGGGCCTATGACAAGGTGCGCGCTACCGGGTTCCGGTGGGGCCAGGTAGGGACGGCCACGTTGGTCTCCTTGGCCCACGGCACCAACGACGCGCAGAAGACAATGGGTGTGTTGACGTTGGCGCTGGTGGCCAATGGCACCATCTCGGGTAGCGCGAGCACCCCGGACTGGGTGATCATCTGCTGTGCGTTGGCGATTTCGCTGGGCACGTACATGGGTGGCTGGCGAATTATCCGCACGCTGGGCAAGGGGCTGATCGAGATCGAGTCGCCGCAGGGCTTCGCCGCCGAGGCGACGTCCGCTGCGGTCATTCTGTCCTCCACGCATTTCGGTATCCCGCTGTCCACCACCCAGGTGTGTTCCGGCTCGGTGGTCGGCGCCGGGCTGGGCCGGGCGCAACCGGTCCGCTGGAGGGTTTTCGGGCGCATGGTGGTGACCTGGGTGGTGACCTTGCCGGCTGCCGCGGCTGTCGGCGCGCTCACCTTCGCCGTCGTCGACGGTATCGGCGGCAACCTGGGCGTCGTCGTGATGGCGCTCGCGCTCGCGGCGTACTGCGCAGGCATCTACGTGCTGTCTCGCCGGAGTCCGGTCAACGCTGCCAATGTCAACAATGCCTGGGACGAGGGCGGCGGCGCCGCCCACGAGCCAGCAATCGCCGGAGCGAGCAGCTGATGACCGTTCTCGCAGATTCGTCGTACGTCGACTGGCCGTCGATGTGGAAGATCCTGCTCATCAGCATCGGCGCCGGCGCGGGGCTGGTCACCGTCTATTCGGTCGGCCTGCTTGCGCTGTCGGCCTCGGGGTACCTGCCACGCGGCGAGGAACAGGCGGACGCCCCCCGGCGCAACGTCGCGCTGCTGATCACCGCGGTGATCTGTGTGGCCGTCGTCGTCGCTGCGGCCGGCTACGGCATCCACGTGATGCTCGAAAAGGGCTAAGCGATACCCACCGAGCGGGTCAATCGACCGCCGCTCGGGGAACACCACCATTTCGGGGGTTCGGGCGTCGGCGGAAGGAGCAGCCATGTCGAGGTGGCACAACAAGCTGGGCGAGGGGGGCCAGCGGTTGACGATTCTCAGCGTGCTGGCCCGCGTCCCGTTGGCCGACACACAGCAGCGCTCCGACGCCGAAGTCTCCCTGCAACAAGCGATCGACGAACTGTTCCGGATCGCTGGTGAAGACGGCCACGCACGCACGGTGCTCGACGTGCGCCTGCAGGATGGCCTGGAGCCGGAGTTCACCACCGAGGAGAACCTGTCCGTGCGTGAATTGGCGGATCGGATCTACGAGTCCTACGGCGCCGACGGACAGTCCACGTCGGTGTTGCGGGTGCTCGGGCCCGACGACGATCCATTCGCTCAGTTCGCGCCGGCCGAGCCCAGCAACACCGACCCCGAGCGAGGCCCGCTGGCCGCCCTTCGACGCCTGCGCGAAGCAGTGCACCGCCTGTTCGGCGGCTCAGCCGAAGAAGGCATCCCACCCACCGTGCTCAGCCTGCTCGTTGCTGCGAAACCTGCCGCCGCGACCCAGCCACCCGACACGACAGCGTCGTAGATCTCGTCATCCCGTCGTCGACAGCCGCCAAGCCCGCGACGGACCTGTGGCCCATTACGCACTAAAGGTCAAAGCGGCGTGCGTGCAACCATGAACCGCAGCCGCCTAGATGCGGGGGATCGAACGTTCGATCATTCCGAGGACCTCTTCACCCTCCCAGCGGTAGCGGGCGATGCCCTGGTGGAGGGTCGGGAAGGGCACACCTTCGCTGACCTGCCGTTCCGGGTGGAAGGTGGACATCACCGTTTCGGCCTCTATCCGGACGTCGCCTCGTGCAGTGCGGAAGGTCAGCGAGACGTCCTCGCCGCTGGGCTGCATGTCCCTCATCCACGGCGTGTGGACGAGCTGGGCGGGCAGGACCTCCCCGTCGTCTTCCATGATCCAGCCTTCGACGAATTTCGACGAGCCGTCGGGCCGCGGGTAGTAGTGGATGTAGCCGAAGGCGCGGCCGCTGGGGAACAGGGCCGACTGCCACGCGTGGCCGAAGAAGTCAGAGGTCGGTGTTCGGTTTGCACCCTTGCGGTGAATCCGGAGTCCGCCGCCGGAGAGGGCGAGCGTCTCGTCACCGATGCGCACCGTGCCCGTGGCGGTGAAGAGCTGTTCGAACCGGTCTTCGCCCGGAATGAAACCCTCGCCGCCGAGGGAGCCCTGCACCCACGGCGGGGCGGCCATGCGGGCGTCGAGTTCGACCGTGACCGGGACGGGATCAGCGCCAGTGTCCTCGCCTCGGCTGCCGCGGGCGATCTGGTCGTGGACCGTCGTTGCCGTCAGCTGGCCGTCGAGGCTCATGCGCCACTGGGCGAATGGTTCGACGCATTCGAAGCGGAGCGGCCCGGCTCCGAGCACCCTGGGTCGGCCGGCGGCATCGCTGACGGGATGGGCCGGCGCGTTCTCGAAGGCGATGCAGTTGCGGCCATCGGGCAGGGCCACGTTCACCATCACGATCCGGGCCGTGTCCCAGGTCGCGCCGACGCACTCGACGGCGACTCGGGGCAGGCCGACGCGGCCGGCGTCGTCCCAGATCCACATCGAAGTCCCTTCGCGGAAGTCGGGTTGTGTCGGCGTCTGCGCCGTAACCTCGTCGATGGTCGGGTCCAACTCACCCGTCACGTTCATGAATTCGCCTCCGTTGGCTCGTGGCGCCGCTGTCAGTGAATCGCTGCAGTGGCTTGCGACCGTCAACCTTTGTCCCACCTGATGCCATAGGCGGATCGACGGTCACGCAGTGTGCGATGTCGAAATACTAGCGCTCATGACGAAATATCGTCAATCTGAGATTAGTGAGTCGTCGCCGGCCGGTGCGCCACCAGGCGCCGCCAAGTGGTCTGCGAGTCGCTGCACCGTCCTGCGGAGCGCGCGGGCAATCTCGGGCACTCGGGTGGCGTCGTCCACGCCCAGGTTGATTCCCAGCAGTGCGACCACCCGCCGTTCGGAGCCGAACACTGGGGCGGACATGTGCGAGAACCGTGTGATGCGCCGCTGTTCGGGATCGACGGCGACGTACTCGTCATGGGCGAGGGCGGCGGTGACCTGCTCGCGCTCCGCCTCGGGCAGCGCGTCGAGACTCGCCTTCAGCGTCCGCCGGGTGGCGCTGTCAAGGGTCAGGCTGTAACCGAGCTCGCGGACCAGCCCGGCCGCCTCTTCGAGGCGTCCGCGTTCACGACGGCCAAGTTGGGGCGCGCGAGCCAGCCATCGGTCCAGCTCGGCGTCGTCCCAGGCTGCGAACGAAAGTCCTAACGGCGGGGCCAGGGGAAATACCTGCCCGATGATCGTGGCCACCGCGTAGGGCTCCGTCGGACCCGCCCGAGCGACGGCGATCAGGTTCATGCCGGCAGGAATGCAGGCGATCACCTCGCAGCCAGTGGTCGCATTCAGCTCGTTCACCGCCGGACGCAGGAGTTCCACTACACCGGCACCCCGCGCGGCGGCAGCGCCTACGGCGATGAGGCCGGCGCCGAGGGTATAGCCGCCCGACTCCTGCCGCCGAACCCAGTCCGAGGCCTCGAGCGCCAGTAGTACCGCCTGGCAGGTGGCCCGGCTCTGACCGACGTGGCGGGCCAGACCGGCGACGCTGAAGGTCTCGCCCGAGTGCTCGGCGAGGAACAGCACGATGTCGACGGCCCGCTGGGCCGAGGGGGATGCCTGCAACGCCATCAGTTCACCGTCCCCGGTGCCATCGCGGTCAAGACCATGCCAACCCCTTCCCAAACCGACCTGCTGCTGACATACTAGCAAGCATGCTGAAATACTAGCATACGATCTTGAAGGTGGTCAGCCCACCTCGGAAAGGAGTACTCGTGGGTGCGATTATCGTTCCAGAGGAGCTTGTGGCACAGGCGATGGACAAGACCGGGCTTTCCGACCTGGGTCCGGACGGGTGGCAAGTCGGGCTCGAGCAGTTCCTGGCAGCAGTGCGTGTGGATCTCGGCGATGACCCGGTCGCGGCAGCGGCCATGCAGCGACAGGCGTTGCGGCGACTCGTCACCCGGCTGCGGATCGAGGGCTGGTACGCCGAACACGGCCACGAGGCTGCCCACCCGGTGGAGGGACCGGTGGTGATCGTCGGTCTGCCACGAACGGCCACCACCGCTCTCCAGTACCTGCTCGCCATCGACCCTCAATTCCGCTACCAACGCCGTTGGGAGCTGAGTTCCCCCGTTCCGCCGCCGGATCTGGCGACCGAGAGCGAAGATCCCCGCCGCGCGGCGGGTTCGGGAGTCGCGAGCGCCCAGCACATCGCGACCGCCGACGGCCCCATCGAGGACGGCCCGGCACTGGCGCTCAACTTCGGCAACCAGGACCTGGCACTGCCGCTCCCGACCTACACGAAGTGGTGGCGTACGTCAGACCTGACCTCCACCTACGCCTACCACGGTCGGGTACATCGACTGCTCCACTCCCACCGCCCGCCGTACCTGTGGCTGCTCAAGGCTCCCGGGTACCTGTTCCACCTCGGCCACCTCGCGAAGCAGTACCCGAATGCTCGGTTCCTCTGGACCCACCGAGACCCCGAGGTGGCCATTCCGTCGACCTGCAGTGTGGTCCGGACCGCTCGCGAAGGGTTCGCACCATCCCACCGGGACGAACCCGCCGAGCTCGGCGCATTCATCCTGGAGCACTTCGTCGCAGGTGTGCGGCTGGCGACTGCTGCCCGCGACTCGATCGGCGAGGGGCGATTCTGCGACGTGTACCAGCCCGATGTCGAAAGCCGCCCCATGGCGACCGTGGAACGCATCTACGACTTCGTGGGCCTCGAACTCACCGATGAAGTGCGCGCAGCCATGGTCGCGTGGACTGAGGAGAACCGTCGTGGCGGCCGCGGTGAGCACCGCTACGCCCCGGAGGACTACGGCCTCACGAGTGCGGGCATCCACGAAGCCTTCGGGGGGTACCTCGAGAGATTCGGCGACGTGGCCGGTTCGATCGGGCAGCAGGTGGGGTGATGGTCGTCTCGATTGAGGACCACCGCGACGCCGCACCGACCGCCACCGAGGCAGGGCGACTCCTGGTGGAACTCCGCGGGAGGGGCTTGCGGCCTGCCGAACTGAGAGCTGAGGGCGATGCTCGCTCGCAGCAGTTCAGCGCAGCCGCGCTCGCATCGCGTCACGCCCCTGGCTCCCCGATCTGCTTGTGTGCCGGGTTGACCTCGCCGACACAGTTCTTGCTGCGATGAAGGAGATCGTCCAATGACCACCAGCAAAACCACGCGCGCACTGAGTCACCTGCAGCGCCTGGAGTCGGAGAGTATCCAGATCATGCGCGAGGCCGTCGCGGAGTCCGAGCGGCCCGTCATGCTGTACTCGGTCGGCAAGGACAGCGGGGTCATGCTGCACCTGGCCCGCAAGGCGTTCTATCCGTCGTTGCCGCCGTTCCCGCTGTTGCATGTCGACACCACGTGGAAGTTCCGGGCCATGTACGAGTTCCGAGACAAGACGGCGGCCGACACTGGAATGCAGCTGTTGGTTTGGCAGAACCAGGAGTGCCTGGAGCGGGGCATCAACCCGTTCGAGCACGGATCGGCTCTGCACACCGACATGTGGAAGACCGAGGGCCTGAAGCAGGCGCTGGACCACCATGGCTTCGACTGCGCGTTCGGCGGTGCCCGCCGCGACGAGGAGAAGTCGCGCGCGAAGGAACGGGTGTTCTCGGTCCGCTCCGCTCAGCACCGCTGGGATCCCAAGCAGCAGCGTCCCGAGCTGTGGCGCCTGTACAACGTGCGCCGCAGTCAGGGTGGGACTGTGCGGGTCTTCCCGCTGTCCAACTGGACCGAGCTCGATATTTGGCTGTACATCCATCGCGAGCAGATCCCGATGGTCCCGCTCTACCTGGCGCAGCGGCGGCCGGTCGTCGAGCGCGACGGCACCTTGATCATGGTTGACGACGAGCGGATGCCACTGGCTCCCGGCGAATCCCCGCAAATGCGAAGCGTCCGATTCCGCACCCTGGGTGACTACCCGCTGACCGGCGCAGTGGAGAGCTTTGCCGCGACCGTCAGCGAGGTCATCCAGGAGACGCTGCTCACGGTGACGTCGGAGCGCCAGGGACGAGTGATCGACCACGACCAGAGCGGATCGATGGAGAAGAAGAAGCAGGAGGGTTACTTCTAATGGCTCACGCAATGGACGAGTTGCTCGCCACCGACATCGAGGCATACCTCGATGCCCACGAGAACAAGTCGCTCCTGCGCTTCATCACCTGCGGCAGCGTCGACGACGGCAAGTCGACTCTCATCGGACGCGTGCTGTACGAGTCCAAACTGGTGTTCGAGGATCACTTGGCGGCTTTGGAAGTCGACTCGAAGAAGGTCGGCACCCAGGGCGGCGATCTCGACTTCGCACTCCTGCTCGATGGATTGGAAGCCGAACGGGAACAGGGCATCACCATCGACGTCGCCTACCGGTATTTCTCCACCGAGCGTCGGAAGTTCATAGTCGCCGACACTCCCGGGCACGAGCAGTACACCCGCAACATGGTCACCGGCGCATCGACCGCCGACCTCGCCGTGATCCTCGTGGACGCCCGGAAGGGCGTGTTGACCCAGACCCGCCGGCACAGCTACCTGGTGTCCCTTCTCGGCATCCGCCACATCGTGCTCGCCGTCAACAAGCTTGACCTCGTCGACTACTCCCATGAACGGTTTCGGGCCATCGAGGAGGAGTACCGCTCTTTCGCCCGGCAAATCGGCCTGGAAAACATCGCGTGCATCCCGATGTCGGCGCTCAAGGGCGACAACATCGTCCAACCGAGTCCGCAGCTGCCCTGGTACGACGGGCCCACTCTGATCGGCCACCTGGAGAAGGTCGAGATCGACGACGACCTCACCACGAAGCCGTTCCGAATGCCGGTGCAATGGGTCAACCGGCCCGACCTCGACTTCCGGGGATTCTCCGGCGCGATCGTCGGCGGCGCGCTGCGGCCCGGTGACCGGGTGCGTGTCCTACCCGCGGGCCAGACGTCGACGGTTGCGCGGATCGTCACCCTTGATGGCGACCTCGACGCGGCCGTAGCCGGTCAGTCGGTGACGGTCACCCTGGCTGATGAGATCGACATCAGCCGAGGCGACGTCCTTGCAGCGGCCGACGAGCCGCCGGCGGTGGCTGACCAGTTCGAGGCGCACATCATCTGGATGCACGAGCACCAGATGCTCCCCGGCCGCGCCTACCTGATGAAGATCGGCGCCCGTACCGTCGGTGTCAGCATCGGCCACCCGAAGTACCGCATCGACGTCAACACCCTCGAGCACGCGGCAGCGAAGACCCTGGAGCTCAACGAGATCGGGGTCTGCAACCTCCACCTCGACCGCCCGATCGTCTTCGACTCCTACGCCGAGAACCGCGACATGGGCGGATTCATCGTCATCGACCGCATGACCAACGCGACCGTCGGCGTCGGTCTGCTGCACTTCGCGCTCCGGCGCTCGCAGAATGTTCACCGGCAGGCGCTCGAGGTGGACCGGGAGGCCCACGCCCGCCTGAAAGGGCACCGGCCCTGCGTGGTGTGGTTCACCGGACTATCGGGAGCGGGGAAGTCAACCATCGCCAACCTGCTCGAGCAGCGCCTTCATGTGCTCGGCCTCCACACCACGATGCTCGACGGCGACAACGTCCGCCACGGCCTCAACAAGGATCTCGGATTCACCGAGGAGGACCGGATCGAGAACATCCGCCGTATCGCTGAGGTCGCCCGGCTCATGGTCGACGCCGGACTGATTGTTCTGGTCTCGTTCATCTCCCCGTTCCGGGAAGAACGGCAAATGGCGCGCGAACTCGTCGAAGACAACCAGTTCTGCGAGGTGTACGTCGACACTCCGCTTGTCGTGGCAGAGGAACGCGACGTCAAAGGGCTGTACGGGAAGGCCCGCCGGGGGGAGCTCACCAACTTCACCGGAATCGACTCACCCTATGAGCCGCCTGAACGTCCCGAGCTGCGCATAGACACCACCAACGTCGCGCTCGACGCGGCCGCCGACCAGATCCTCACCAAGCTCGCGGACATGGGCGTGCTCCGCGAGTAGGGGACCCTCGGGTAATCTGCCCCCGCGCGAACCGGCGGATTCCAAAGGTGCTGGCCGCACTGGCGGAGGTTGAGGGTCCCCAGGGATCGGAAAGCTCGGCCTTTGGCGGCGAGGGCGAGGGCGCCACTGACTGTGTCCGCGCTGATGCCCCGGTTCAGCGTTGCCAGTTCAGGGAACCACTCGTCCCACAGGCCTTCGTAGGTGATGCTGTCGCCGAGGAACAGCACACGTCCGGCCGGGGTAGCACGGCGTCGAAGTGCCTGCTCCGGCTCTATTGACGTTTGGCGACCGATCGGTTTCTATCTGAACACGGTCCCCGTCGCGCCTGCCGTCACGTCGACGCGCCGAACGCAGCGGCAGCGGCGGGGGCGACGATCGCGCGACTGGTCGACGCGACGATAAGGGCGATCGGGGAGCCGGTGAGAATGTCGAGAACAGGGCTGGTCTAATCCTGGGGCACTTGATCGCGGCGTAGGAAGGGCATCGATGCACATCGCATATTCACCAGAGCAGGAACGATTGCGCGAGGAGTTGCGGTCCTACTTCGCCACGCTGATGACTCCGGATCGCCACAAAGCCCTGGCGGTCAGCGAGGGCGATCACGGTGACGTCGAGGTCTATAAGGACACCGTCCGGCAACTGGGCAAGGACGGTTGGCTGACGATGAGCTGGCCCGTCGAGTACGGCGGCCGCGGTGCCACCCCGATCGAGCACCTGATCTTCACCGACGAGGTGGCCGCCTCCGGCGTCCCGTTCCCTGTCCTCACGGTCAACACCGTGGGACCGACGATCATGCAGTTCGGCACCGAGGAGCAGAAGGCGTACTTCCTGCCCAGGATCGCCAGTGGTGACCTCCACTTCTCAATCGGCTACAGCGAGCCGGACGCCGGAACAGATCTGGCGGCGCTGCGCACGACCGCGGTCCGCGACGGCGACGACTTCGTCATCAACGGGCAGAAGATGTGGACATCGCTGATCAAATATGCGGACTACGTCTGGTTGGCGTGCCGCACGAATCCGCACGCCGCCAAACACAAAGGTCTGTCCATCCTGGTCGTCCCGACCGACGCGCCCGGCTTCTCCTGGACCGCGGTACCCACGCTGGCCGGCGAGACCACCAGCGCGACGTACTACTCAGACGTCCGCGTCCCGGCGTCGTCCCTCGTCGGAGAGCTCGACAGAGGTTGGCCGCTGATCACCAACCAGCTGAACCGCGAACGTGTCGCCCTCACCCCCTCGGCATCTGTCGCGAAAACCCTCTTGGAGGTCCGTGACTGGGCGCAACAGACCCGCCTACCCGACGGCCGTCGCGTCATCGACCAGGAATGGGTGCGGCTGCACCTGGCGCGCGTACACGCGAAATTGCAGTTCATCAGGTTGAAGAACTGGCAGATTGCCTCGGGCGCCGTGGTCGGCCCCGCCGACTCGTCGGCGACGAAGGTGTTCGGCACCGAGTTCGTCCTGGATGCGTACCGAGGGTTGATGGAGATCTTGGGCGCGAACGGGACGTTGCGTGCAGGCTCGCCCGCCGCCGTCCTGCAAGGGCGCGTCGAGCGGGTGCACCGCGTGGCGCTCGTCATGACCTTCGGCGCGGGGACAAACGAAGTGCAACGCGACATCATCGCCGGGGTAGGGCTCGGCCTGCCCGCGAGCGGGCGGTGAGCGCGATGGACTTCACCTTCACCGACACTCAGCTAGAACTGGCAGCCCTGGTCCGCACGATCGTCACCACGCAGCTGACCACCGAACGCCGCAAGGCTGTTGATGAGGCCCGGCCACGTTTCGACCCGGCGTTGTGGCAGGCACTCGCCGATGCTGACGTCGTGTCTGCGGCCCTGCCGTCGACGGTGGGCGGCGCCGGCTTCGACTTCATCGAACAGTGCCTCATCCTCATCGAGCTCGGGCGAGCCATCGCGCCCGTGCCCTACCTGACCAGCGTCCTGTCGGCCGCGGCGATCGCCCACTTCGGTAGCGGCGCCCAGCGCACAGAATGGGCGGCACCCGCCGCGGCGGGATCGCTAGTGCTGACCGCCGCGTTGACCGAGCAGCTGGGCGACCTCGAGCAATTGTCGACAATGGCCGAACTCGACGGGTCCTGTTGGGTGCTCACCGGTGCCAAGGCCGTCGTGCCGTTCGGTACGGCTGCGGACGCGTTCCTCGTCCCGGCGAACACTTCGGACGGCCCCGCCCTGTTCCTGGTCATGCCGACCGATGACGGCGTATCGGTCGTGGCCGAGCGCGCGCTGGACGACGACGAGGTGGCCTCGCTGACGTTGACACAGGTGGCTCTGGCCGGCGATCGGTTCGTCGCCGGTGGCGACGTCGTCCACTGGCTCGTCGCGCGAACGACGATCGCAACGTGTGCCTACCAGCTGGGCGTGCTCGAACGAGCGCTGGAACTGACCGCCGACTACGCGAAGACCCGCGAGCAGTTCGGTCGCCCGATCGGTTCTTTTCAAGCCGTGGCCCAGCGCCTCGCCGACGCCTACATCGACGTCGAGGGAGTGCGCCTCACCATGTGGGAGGCCGCCTGGCGCATCGCGTCCGCGCTGCCCTCCACCGCCGAGATCGCGACCGCAAAATTCTGGGCGGCCGACGCCGGACACCGGGTGGCTCACACGGCGGTACACATCCACGGCGGCACAGGGATCGATCTCGACGCCGAGACTCCCCGCTACTTCGCCGCCGCCAAACGCGCGGAGTTCCTGCTCGGGGGAGCCACCGCCCACCTGCTCCGCCTCGGCCAGTTCCTCGATGTCGGACCTGATCGCACCGCCTGAGCTCAACCACCCCACATTGTTGGTGCAATCGCACCGCGTAGTGTGCGTGCACGACGAACGAGAGGACTCACATGGGCAAGTTCAACGACTCGACGCCGTTCGGGGAAGTGCTCGCAGACCCGGACGCACTCGCCATCTTGACCAAGTACTCCCCGGCGATCGCCAATCACCCGATGATCGAGGTGGCGAAGGCCATGCCCTACGGCACCGTCCTGTCGATGGCCGGTGGGCAGCTGTCCGCCGAGCAGCTCGCGGCTGTGAAGGCCGAGATCGCGGCACTCTGACGCGATCAGCTCATCGCGTTCTTCAACACTGACCGGCGTTTGCCCTCGGGCGGCGCCGGTCGGGCCGTTGAGGCAGGAATGCCGCAACCTCCTGCTGCTTTGCGGTGGTTGACCCGGTGGGCGCGGAATGCTTGTCGCGACGCGACGCGACGCGACACTGCGCTGGCCGGGAGCCCGCGTCGGCCAGAGGGCAAGCGTTGCCGAGCTGCGCGTGGTGGGTCATATCCCGGGGCGCGCCGGTCGCTGATCAAGGGCCACGTCGGTTCGAATTGGGGCGCCCGGTCCAGAGGTAATCCGCCGTCGGCGGTGGGTGCGGGTAAGGGCGCGGCGAATATTGTTGGAGTCCGGTGGGAGTGCATCAAGACAGGAGGGCACGACGTGCGCGCCTTGCAACTGATTTCGCCAGGCAAGATCGAGGTCCGGGAGGTGGCCGTCCCAACGATCGGCCCCGACGAGGTCCTCGTCCGGGTGGGCGGCGCGGGACTGTGTCACTCAGACCTTGCCGTGCTCCACGCACCGAGATTCCCGGTGATCACTCTCGGCCACGAGACGGCTGGTTGGGTCGAGGAGGCAGGGCCGGACGTCGAGGGTTTCACCGCGGGGCAGCCAGTCCTCATATTCCTCATCTGGGCCTGCGGGCGCTGCCGACCGTGCACCGAGGGCAGGGACAACACCTGTATGAATCGCGGCGGTCGCGGTGGGCCGCCGCCGTGCCCCGGGCTCGGACCGGACGGGGGCATGGCCGAGTTCATCAAGGTCAAGGCCCGCTACCTCGAGCCGCTCGGATCGCTCGACCCGCGAACCGCAGGACCTCTCGCCGATGCTGGCCTGACTCCGATGCACGCGATCAACGGAGCACGTCACCGGCTGACCCCCGGGTCCACTGCCGTCGTCCTGGGCGTGGGCGGACTCGGCCACATGGGCCTGCAGATCCTGAAGGCGACGACCGGCGTGCGAGTCATCGCGGTTGACTCCAGCGAGGAGAAGCTCGGGCTCGCCCGCGAACACGGCGCCGATGAGGTCCTGACCAGCGATGAGAACGCGGCGGGGTCGATCCTCGAGCTCACCGACAGCTACGGCGCAGACGCAGTGTTCGATTTCGTCGGCATCCAGCCCACCGTCGATCTGGCGACCAGGGTGATCGCGCCCGACGGTGCCTTGCGTTTCGTCGGGTTGGGTGGAGGGTCGTTCACCTACGCAGCGCACGCGCTGACGACGCCGCTCCCCTGGGGGGTCGACGTGCGGCGATCCTTCGGCGGTACCCGTATCGATCAACGTCAGGTGCTCGACCTGGCTCGCCTGGACCGAATCACCGTTGAGACGAAGACCTACCCACTCGATGACGGGCCGCAGGCGTTCGCCGACCTCGAGGCGGGCCGGGTTGCCGGACGGGCGGTTCTCGTTCCCTGATAGTGGACCGCGAGCCGTTCGGCGACGCTAGGGCGATGGCTTCGCGTCGGCCACCCAACGAGTCAGCGGCGACGAACTTCGGACGTCGTACCCGCTGCTCGGCGCCGTCACGATCACCGCCCGCGGCGCCGCGAAGCCGAACACCGTCCGCTCCAACACCTTCAGGCGTGACGGGTCTAGGTGCTCGATGACCTCCTTCAGGACCGCCGCGTCGAGAACGGTGGGCCGGTCGTCGCGGCAGGTGAGCGAGGTGTTCGAGAATGCAACGTCGCCGCCACACCGATACGGCCGCCGCGACCGGCCCGGACCCGGGCTACGCCGAACCGGTTCTGTCGTGGTCCGGCACGCTGCCGGTCGGAGCGACTGTAACGATCTCGTACTCAGCCGCGGGCGTGTCTTCCTCTCGCACTAGCAGTTGGGTCAGTGCGCAGATCGCGGCGAGCGGGCGCAGCGGCAAGCGATTGCCGCGGCTGGCGCGTCTCGGATCGCGGTGTTGGCGTCACCGGTGGTGTCTTCCCCGCCGGTGACGCAGACGGGCCAGCGCGATCAGCGCCCCGCCCGACACGAGCAGTGCGAGCGCCCACCACAGTTGCATCCCGATCGGCGCTCCGGTACCCGCGAGCGGCGCGGTGGACCCGGTGCCCTGCGTCCCGGACGCGGCGAAGCTGTTCGTGATGGTGATCGTCGGGGGGTTCTGCGGGTCGTCGGTGATGACCACGGGGCCGGAGCCGTCGGAACCGTCGGTGGCCGCCGGGTCGTAGGTCACCTTCGTCGCCTCGCCGGTGTCGGTTTCGTGTGCAGTGCACTCGGCGCCGACCAGGCTGTCCACCTCGGCGGGTGCCCCCGGGCTGACGTCAACGGTCACCGGGAAGCCGGGCAGGACGGCGCCGTCGGCCGAGCAGGTCACCTTGACCGAGAACGAGCCCGGCGCGGAGGCTGCGCCGTCGCCGTCGACCTTCTTGTCCACGAACAGCTTCGCCGGGTCGAACGAGTTCGTCACCGTCACAGTGGCGGTCTTGTCCGCATCGACCGGGATCGGCCCGGACGGGTCGATGGTGACGGTGGAGGCGCCGCCGTCGTCGCCCTCGGCGATGGTGCAGTTCGCGCCGGCGGCGATGTTCGTGACCGTGGCGTGCAAGGGTGCCCCGCCACCGAGCTTGAGGGTGCCGTCCCACACGGTTCGGGTGCCCGAGGCGTCGTCGAGCACGCACTTCATCGCGAGGGTGAACGGACCGGATCCGTACCGCTCCGCACCTGCGCCGGTGACCTTCTTGACCACGCCGATGGAGCCGATACCGAACGTGTTGGTGATCACCGCGGTGTTGGGCGGATGGGTCCCGGTGTCCGGATCCAGCTCGATCGTGGTGGACGGACCGTCGGTGCTGCTCGGGTCGCCGTTGCTCGGCGTGGTCACGATCGTCGTCGATGCCGCGCCCTGGTCATCGGACTCGTTGACCTCGCAGGACGCGCCGGGGTGCAGGTGGATGAACGTCACGGTCTGCCCGTCGGACAGGTCGGCGGTCATCGGTTGATCCGGCCCGTACCCCTCGGCGAAATCAGGCGCCCCCTGGAAGGTGCAGGTCACAAGGACGGTGAACGGCCCGTACGGGACGGGGTTGCCGTCCTGGTCCACCGCAGCGGAGTCCAGCTTCTTGGTCACCGCGAGGGAGGCGAAGTCATAGGTGTTGGTCAGCGTGGCGGTCTCGAAGTCCTGGACGTCGCGCTGCACGGTCGCCCTCGTGAACGTGGACGAGGTCTGACCGTTGTCGCCCTCGGTCAGCGTGCACGTCGCGTGGTAGGGCAGGTCGAACACCGTCACCGGCGTGTTCGCCCTCAGGGTCTGCAATCGGACGGCGCGGGGGAGCGGCACGTCCTCCCCGACGGACGTGCAGGTCATCGTCACCCGGAATGTCTTGGGGGCGAACTGGTCGGCCCCCTCGCCGGTGACGTCCTTCTGCACCCGGAGCCCGCCGTGCGCGAGTCCCACGCCGACGCGCGGCGGCTCGGTCGTCAGAGTGTACGGGTCGCCGGCCGCGTCGACGTGAACCTCGTCGGCTGCGGCCCGGCCGCCGCCGGTGACCACCCGGGCCGCGGTGCCGACGGTGTTGAACGCATAGGTGTCGGTGTCGGACATGGCCTTGGTGTTCGGGGTGTCGGCCGGCGAGTACGCGGGCGCCGTCATCGCCACGTCCACGTTGAAGGTGTCGGCCGGAGCGAGCGGAGTGGCCGGCAGGTAATCCACCTGCAGTCCGGTTACCGCGGCCGAGTCGACGCCGAGATCGGCGAGAGTCTGGCCGGCGGGCCACTGTGTCCAGTTCAGGCCCGCGCCGCCGTTAGCGGGATCGCTGGCGTCGCACAGCAGGAACCCGTCCGCGCCTTGCGGGCCGTCACACCAGTCGGACCCGGTCGTGACGAACACATGGAACTCGCCGTTACCGGGACCCGTCGGCCGGACCCCGGACAGCAGCGGTCGCCAGTCGCTGAGGCGGGCCAGGTCGGGCGCGGTGGCCACCGTGTCGCCCGGGGCCGGCAGCCGGTCGATGCCGAGAACACGGTCGAGGGGCAGGTTGCCGGAGTTCTGGAAGTGCCATCGCCAGGTGATGTCCCCGCCCGGCTGCGCGATCGGGATGCACGGCCGGACGTAGAAGCCGTCCGCGTTCGCGGCGCAGGTGGGCGGCGTGGACGTCCACAGCGGGTCGATGGCCACACCGAGGACGTCGGAGCCCTGCGCCTTGACCTGCTTGGACACCGAGATCGCACCCGCGGAGGTGACAGTGTTGGTCGCGGTCGTTCGGCACTGGCCGGTGCCCGGATCGACCGTGTTGGAGCCGGCGTTGTCACAGGCGTCCCACGGCCGGTCCCCGACGATCCCGACCGTGTTCGTGAACTGGGTGCCTGCGGCCAGTCCAGGCCGGGTCACGACCATGAAGGTGATCGTGTAGGTGGCGCCGATCGGCAGCGTGCTGCCGTCGGGGAACGTGAACACGATCCCGGTGGCGGAGGCGGCGATGGTGACATCCGCCGGGTCGGTCGGCATGCCGGTTCCGCCGGCGATGGCGAACGAGTACGCCGGATCCGGAGCGAGTTGGATCTGCGGGCCCTGCGCGTCGGACGGGAACACGTCGCTGATCACCGGATTGGTGATGTCCACATCACCGGTGTTCTTGAACGTCATCGTGTACTTGAACGGGGTCCCAGGCGACTCGGTGTCGTCGCTCGGCGTCTTGCGGACCTGCACCGCATTGTTCGCGTGGTGGTAGCGCACTGTCGCGGTGGCGTCGTCGTTCGCGGTTAGCGGGTCGCCGTTCGCGTCCTTGTCGGAACTGGTCACGGTGGCCGTGGTCGTGTTCGTGGCGTCGCCGGCGACGGTCTCGCCTGGCGCAGGGGTGCTGCCGTCGAGGTCGGACGGAACCGGGCCGCCGGTGTTCAAGTCGTTCCGGCGGGTGACAGTGAAGCTGGCCGTCTGGGTAGGGTCGGCCGGGTTCTCCCAGTTGGACCCGTCCGACTTCGTGAACGTGAACCGGACGCCCTGTACCTGGTCCGCGGTCACTCCGCCGGGCAGCGAGGGCGTGGTGTCCGGCGCGGTCACCGTGGGTCCGGTCACCCAGTCGCCGCCGGTGAGAACCGGATCGCCGCTGCCGTTGACCGACCAGTTGCCGCCGACGTACACGTCCGCCTGCACCTGGTTCACCGGATTCACCCAGGTGATCGCGGCGTAGCCGGCGAAGTCGTACTGGTTGAAGAACGTCGGCGCGGTGTCCTCGAGTACCAGCTTGACGGCGCGCGACGGCGGGTTCCCGGTGCCGTCCGGCCCGACCGGCCGGCCGGACAACGTGACGGTGACCGGGCCGTGCGACGGCTCGGTGATGCTGGTCGGGTCGAACGACTTGCCTGCGATGACGCCGATCCCGCTGGGCACCAGGTCGATGTCCGCCTGCCGGTACACGTCCGCGTCCTTTGCGTAGCCGGGGAACTCGTCCATGTCCGAGGCGTGCACGTGGGTCTGGTTGCAGACCGTGCCCGGTTCGGGCGCGTCACCGGTGCTGCGGTTCGTGGTGCGCAGTCGCGCGTCGAAACTCACTGTCGCCGTGGTTGGTGAGTCGGTGCTTCCCGCGTTGATGCGGCCGGTGTAGGTGACCGTCATCGAGGTGACGGCGACCAGCTGCGACTCGGTGAGCGCCAGGGCCTCGTCACGCGTGTAGTCGGTCTTGCCGCCAGGCCCCGGAGTGAGGTGGATCGTGACGTCGCTCGCGCCGATATCACCCGGCACGGTGATCGCGGTGAAGCCGACCAGGTTGAACTCGTCGAACGCGCTGGTGGTGCACGACTCCGGGCCCTGGTCGCTGGTGTCCGGGTCGGTGATAGCCAGTTCGCCGATCTTGGCAGGCGTGGTGTTGCTGGCCGTCACGGTGACCCGGCTGGTCGGGTAGTCGCTCTGCGGTACCCCCGCTTCGGGTATGGCCAGCGGGCCACCCGTCCAGGCCTTGGTCGCGTCGGCGGTCAACGGCACGTCGGTGATCTGGATGGTGTCGGCGTCGGTGCGGGTGAGAATCGGGTCGGCGTCGTCGGGATGCCAGTACGGGTCCAGGCGAACTGTGTTGTTGACCAGCCCCGGGTCGGTGGCGTTGTACACGTCCTGCGGCCACGACTGGCTTCGTGGGATCGCTGCGGCGCACGTCGCGCAGCTCGAACACCGGGTGGATGTGCCGGTCATTACCGGTCGAGGCTGCCACCCCGCTGCCCACCGGCGGTGCGTCGGGCGAGCCGAGCCGCTCGGCGCGAGTCGGGCTCTCGACGTAGGTGAGCCGGAAGGCGACCGTCGAAGCCCGCTCGGCGGGCGTGAGCGCGTAGCCGGGGAATTGGCCGTCGCATGCGGTCGGGCACGGGTCGTTGGTCGCGTCGACCCAACGGCCGAGGGCTGGGTTGGTGCTGCCGGCCGGCAGTTCGTACAACTGCACCTTCGTGATCTCGTCATAGGTGAGCCACGGGTCCTGACTGGACGTGATCGGGTCGATCCCGAAGAGATCCCAGGTGTCGAAGACGCTGTCTGCCACCGGCGTGGTGTCCGGATTCTGCGTGTCGGTGATGTCGACGCGGCCGATGCCGGTGAATAGGTCGGTCGACCACGACAGGGTCACCCCGACGTCGCTCTCGGAACGCTCGATCACGCTGTTCTGGTCCCAGGACTTGTCGATCGGGTCGATTCCGCCTGGGCCGGGACCGGGGTTGACCGCAGTGAAGTGGACCTCGTCACACGCCGGACCGGCATCCGCGTCGGGCGTGGCCGGGCTCGTGCCCGACGAGGCCGCACAGTTCGTGACCGGATCCAGCTGGTCGTTGGGAGCATCCTCGTCCAGCGTGTAGGACAGGTTCGGGCTCACCGAGGTGCCGGGCGGGAACCCGCCGGAGCAGGCGCCGCCCGCTGGGTCGGCGGTGTAGACGAAGCGGATGCCGTTTGCGGCAACCGACACGACCTTGGGAATGATGCCGTTGAAAATCGTCGCGCCGCGTATCCCCGCCATGCCCGGCACGTCGATCCAGCTGCCGCCCTCGTTCGTCGTGTACTGCACGCTCAGCGTCGCGCAGGCCGGCACCGGTGTTGCCGTGACGGCCCACGGATCGAACGGGTCGTACCAGTTGTTGGGGTCCGGGAACTCCGCCGGATCCTGCACGACAATCGTTGAGGAATCGACGGTCGAGTCCGGGAACGGCAGCAGCCGCCCGGACAGCTCGGCGGTGACGATCTCGCCGGGGAAGGACGGGATAGTCGAGGGGACAAGCGTCTTCCCGACGTCGACGTTGATCCGGTCCTTGATCGTCTTGATGATCGCGATGTGGGTGGCGTCGCCGGTGTTGCCCTGGCGTACACCGTGCACTGCCACCGTGTTCGTCCGGTTCAGCACTTCCGGACCCTGATCGGTGCTGGTCGTGATCACGAACGGGATGGTGGCTGTGGCGCCTGGGCTGATCGATCCGGTGAACGTGACGCTGAACCCGGTGACCGGGTCGCATCCGGCCGGGGGCGCGGGCAGCGTGTTGGGCGCCGTCGCGTCCTGCGGGGTGGCAGGGATGCCGGCGCAGACGTAGGTGATGCTCGCGCCGGTGGCGCCGTCCGGCCAGACGACACCGCTGCCCGCCGGTGAGCCCATCGAGGTGAACACGAGCCCGCCGTCGGCCAGGTGGTTCGGGGTGCGTGGCGCGGGCTCGGTGATGGTCATCGAGTCCAGCGGGTCGCTGGACTCGTTGGTCCCGGTGAGGGTGACCGTGCTGGCATCGCCGACGTGGACGGTCTTGGGGTCGAAGGTCTTGCCGGCCGAGACGTCCACGTCGTTCGGCGGGATCCGGTAGGTGGCCGATGCTGGGTCGGAGGTCGCGGAGTTACCGTTGTCGTCGATTACGGTGGTGTCAGCGGTGTTGGTGATGACCAGCGGCAGCTGGTCCTCGGGGATGACCTCCCGCAGCGCCACGTCGAAGCTCACGTCGGCGCTCGCGCCGGGCGGGATGCCGTCGCCGCTGGTGTCAGTGAAGATCAACTGCACGCCGGTCACGTCGGCCGGATCCACCGACACCGGCAGCGTCGGGCTCGCCGGTGCGCTCACGACCGGGCCGTCGACCCATTCGGTGCCGTTGAACACCCGCACCTGGGCAGTGTCGGCGCCGTCGGGGTAGCTGACGCTGTCCAGCGTGTTCAGTGCCAGGAACTGGAACGGATTGCCGGTGGTCGGCGGGGTTCCGTCGTCCAGGGCGACCGGGTCGTTGATGACCAGCTGGTGCACCGCAACGTTGGAGTTGTTGGTTCCGGACACGGCGACCGTGGTGGTGGATCCGGCGGTGTCCGGCCCGCCGGGCGGGTCGATGGACTTGGTGGTGGACGCGGCCAGGGTGGCCGGCACGGTCAGGGTGACATCGGCGCTGTCCTGCTTGGTGTTGGCGTTGTCCGCGGTGACGGTCGCCGTGTTGTCCAGCGTCCGGCCGTCCGCGGTCGGCGGAGCGTCGTCGGCGACCTTCGCCTGCACCTGCACCACCACGACGTTGCCGGGCGCAAGTCCGACCTGTCCTCCGCCGAGATCGTCGGTGAAGGTCATGATCAGTTCCGTGGCGGTGGACATGCTGGCGTCGTAGTTCGAGGTCCCGGTGACCGTCGGAGTCCCGGTGATGGTGATGAAGGACGGCATCGGGTCGTCGAGCTTGGCGTTCACGCAGCCGTTGACGGTGCCGGCGGTGCACTGGAACTGGATCGTGTAGGTGAACGTCTGGCCCGGCTTCACCGTCTGGGCGCTCGCCGCCTTCTGGATCGACAGCGACGCGGTCGGATCGGCGGCGGCCGCCGGCCCGGCCCCGAGGCCGACCAGCCCGACGGCGAGGAGCACCGCCGTCAGGAGGGCGACCACGCGCCTGATCAGACCCGCGTGCGCCCGAATCGGAACCATCGTCAGCCCTTCGCTGCTCGCACTCGGCCGCCACCGATTCGCATCGTCAGCAACAGCGCAAGGCCCCCCGCGAAATCTGTCGTGCTCCGCCGCAAGTCCTGCTCACGTACCCCACGGGATCTTACCTAGCCCGGCTGTCCCCAGAAATGACCATCCCTGGCATACGCTCCGCCGAGCGCTTCCCGCTCGCCCGACCAGCCCGCGGTCTTGAGCAAAGAAGAGACCTCCACCCGGGTCGAGCTCGCCTTCACCGCCGCGCTCGAGGCCGAGGGCCTGCTCGCGGCGGTCGATGCGCGCCACACCTATTTCGTAGCGGTGGGCGTGGCGCTCGCGGTGATCGACATCGATTGCCTGCGCCTGCCGAACGCCATCGTCGTGCCGTCGTACGGGGCCGTCGCGGTACTACTCGCCGTCGGATCTGCCGTGGGTAACGACTGGAGCGCGTTGCTGCGCGCCGGAATCGGTGGCCTGGCGCTCTTCACCTTCTACTTCCTGCTGGCATTCCTTTATCCGGCAGGGATGGGTTTCGGGGACGTCAAGCTCGCCGGGATCCTTGGGGCATTGCTCGCCTACCTGTCATGGGCGGCGCTGCTCGTCGGCGCGTTCGCAGCCTTCCTCCTCGGCGCGATCGTTGGCATCGTCGTCATCTTCACCAGGGGTGCGAATCGCAGGACTGCAATTCCATTCGGCCCATTCATGATCGCCGGCGTGTTCACTGCCATCTTCGCGGCCGAGCCGCTCATGCACTTTTATATCGGATTCAAAGCCGGCGCATGAATGGCGGCGGAGATCCCGGATCGCCAACGCGCAAAGGCCCCGGCGGTACGCTCAAGCCAGGGGAGCATCAGGTCAAGGTATTCGACACGATGACGCGGCAATGGGTAGGACGGATGGGGTGAGCTCCGCGAACATCTCCGCGAATGCCGACGGTGCGCCACTCCGGGCGACTCTCGTCTACGACGGCGACTGCGGATTCTGCTCCCGCAGTGTGGAGCAGCTGCGCAGGTTGCGACTCGGCGCCGACATCGTGACCTGGCAGGAAGCGGATCTCGCTCGTTTGGGGCTGAGCGAGCCGCAGGTGATCGAGGCGGTGCAGTGGGTTGCCCCGAGCGGTGCGGTGTCCTCCGGCCACGCGGCGATCGCAGCTGCACTGCGCGATGTCGGCGGCATCTGGGTCGTGCCGGCGTGGCTGATCACCGCTGCGGGAGTCAGTCGGCTCTCGCGTCGTGTCTACCGCTGGATTGCCGAGAACCGGTACCGGCTGCGGGGCGCCACCGGGGCATGCGCCGCGCACGCGCCCGCGCCGTATTTGCCGGCATAGCCGTCGCAGCGGACACGCCGCGCAGCAAGCCCGGCTTCGGGTACGACTTGTCCAGGCCCCGCACGTGTCCTGCCGGCCCTACACCGGGTGGCCGTCATCGGTCAGCCCCCGCCACCGCGCGGGTTGAATCCGGCGAGACGATCTCGAGCCTGGCGCTACTCGGCCGCCCTCGCCAGCGCATTGGGTGCAGACCTCCCGGTCAGCGTCACTCCGCGCGCCGGCGTCGCCTGACGGCGTCACCCGTCCGGACCCACTTCTTGACGTTCTCCGACACGAGGGCACAGCCGGGACCATGTGCGTGACCAGAAGTCGGCGATCCAGGACTGTCGCCCGCCCGCGGGAGCGGCGGTGACCGTGGGCTGACCGCGGCCTTCTCACAGTTCGAGGTGTAGTCGCAGCGCGTCGTCGAGGTTGGCCAGGAATTTCTCGGGTACTTGTCCCAGGACTGGTCCGACGCGTTCGAGGCTGACGGATCGGACTTGTTCGGCCTGCGCTTTGGAGTCGACCCGCAAGCCAGTTGCCTGGGCCGGCAGCAGTGCCTGGAATGGGAACACGCGGGAGACGCTGCTGGTGACCGGCACGATGGTCAGCACGCCGCGCCCGAGCCGTTCGGCGGTGGCGTTGGCTCGGTCGTTGCTGACGATGACCGCGGGCCGGCGCTTGTTGGCTTCGCTTCCGCGGGTCGGTGCCAAATCGATGAGGCGGATCTCATCGCGCCGCATCGGCTAGTCCATCGGCAGCGATCGCGTCCCAGGCGGCTTGCTCGCCGGAATCGGTCCACTCGCGCCAGGCCGCGGCGTACTCCTGCTCAAGATCGGTATGGCGCAGCAGGCGAATCGCGTGCTGGACCGCGGCCGAGCGCGACTTCAAGCCCTGGCTGCGGGCGTACTCGTCAAGGGCGGCGACGTCGTCGTCCGACAGGCTCACACTCACACTGGCTACAGCCGCGGTAGTTGGGCCACCGAGACGACTACGAAGGTCAGCAAGCCGAGCGCGATCATCCCGATCGCGACTCGTGCGCGGTTCGCCTTGAACCGTTGGGCGACCGCAATCAGGAACAACACCGCGGCGAACAGGACCGTGTCCCGCACGTACTTCTCGGCGTTGTCGCGCGCCGCGGTGCCGTGCTCGAACGTCGCCGCGGCCAGGGCGTTGAGCCGATTCGCCTTGTCCTGATTTGGATTGTGGTACGACGGCATGAAGCCGGGGCCGGGTGGAGCTGCCGGGTTAGCGAAGGGGTCGGTCTTCAACCACGCCTGGAACGCGGCGCGGTAGTCGGGAGTGAACCGGCGCACGTAGATGGCCTGCAGTTGCCCGTCGCCGGCCGCCCGGGCCTGCAGCCATCCGGTGAACATCGACGCGTCCGCCGATAGCTGCAGGCCGGCCAACGTGCTGGCCGCATCGGCCTGGAATCGATCCGTGCTGGCCTGCCCGTACAACAAAGACCCACGGCCGTCCCACTGGGCGGCCTGCACTCCGGTCCAAGCGGTGGCGACAGCCACGATCGCCAGGATCACGACTTCCACCACCTCGAGCAGCTCATGCCAACGTCCGTGGCGCACGCCAGGTGTTTCGTGTTCGCTGAGCTGGTGCGCTACCTCGACGTTCATGCCTTCAGGCATCGTGGGCACCTTCCCGCGGGCATCAGGAGGCACAGCGCCCTGGCGGGACCCCGAACTGGCCTACAGCACAATCCACCGTCGCCGTGTCTCTACGCGGCAGCATCATCCCGCACGGATGAGCAACACAGCCTTCGCCGCACCCGGGTCGGCGCCGGCCGCGGTCCGTCCGCGAATCGCCCCCACTCGCCCACCCTCGGTGAGCACGCGATGTCGTGGCGGACTCGGTTGGGACCAGGCGCCGGGCCAACCTGACTGAACTCGGACGGAACCAGTGATGGGAATGGACGGCACGCGGCACATTTCACCGCGTGCGGGTGGGGCAATCGATGCGGACGGCCTGCATCCCGCTGGCTTCACCTGGGCACCACGACCGGCTGAACGCGTGATCCGGTTTGCTGGATCGTCGGACGCCGTTCTTCGCCGGGTGACGGTGAGGGGCGCGGATCGCGCCCGGTGATGGATCAGGCCCAGCTCCCGGGCGCGGCGGACCGCTTCCTTCCCTGAGGAGCCGGCACGGCCAGCACACGCTAGCGCCGTTCCGGTCGACGGCCTGACAGATCCTCCACAGCCTGTTCGATGCTCACGAGTTCGGTTTCGACCTCCTCCAGGTACAGCCGGCCGGCGACGATCTGACCGTCCGCGACTTGGAACAGGGTCACGCCGCGCACCTCGAAGGGCTGGCCGTCTCCGCGGGTGCCCGACCAGCGCCACTCGGTCCAGGTCGTGTCACCGTCGCGTACCGAGCGCCGGACCTCGGCACGGAAGTCAGGGATCCCCTCGAACATCGCGGCCCAGTTGGCGCGCATCTGGCCCCGGCCAACGAACGTCCGGCCAGGGTGCGCGGGTTGCTCACTGTGGTAGTCCTCGTGAATAAGCCCGACCGCGCGGTCGAGGTCGTGCACGTTCATGGCTGCGACAAGTTCGTCAATCACATCGGTCATCGGCGCTCCCCAGGTGATCGTCGCACGGCATCCATACCGCGGAAAGACGTCAGCACGCGCCAGACGAATGCAGTTCCGGTCACGATCTCTTGGTCTGCTCACCACAAGCGGGATGGCTCGGTGACGCGGCCCTGACGGCGGGCGGGTAGATCTCAGCTGCCGGGCTGCAGCGCCGAGGGGTGTTTCGGCTGATAGAGCCCGATCGTGGGGCCGCCGGGGAGGGTGATCTTCGTGATCGACCCCCACCGAGCCTCCTCGATCGGCGAGCAGGACACGCCGCGCGCGACAAGAGATTCGACCTCAGCGAACAGGTCGTCGCACATCAAATACAGCTGCGCTCCAGCCGCTTCCGCGGGATGCACGGCCAGTTCGGAAGGCGGCATTTCGAAGATCAGCCAGCCGTGGCCCGCGTCAATCGACCGCATACTGAGCGCCTCGGCAAGAAACCGGCGATCTGCGTCAGCGTCCGTGCTGTACAGAACGAGATGGGCACCAAAGACCATGGACACATTCTGTCCGATCGGCGGGTGAGCACATAGCCCGGCGCCGTGCTGCGTGGTTCGTCGTAACTGCCGGTCATTCCCGGTCCGTCGCTGCCCAGGTAGTATGAGTGCCCCGCAAGGCCTCGCCTTGAACCGTCTGGACTCGCAACCGTGCGCCCGTTGACCACCGACTACCTCGTCGTCGGTGCCGGGGCAATGGGTATGGCATTCACCGACGCCTTGATCGATCACGCCGACGTGCACGTAATCCTCGTCGATCGCCGCCACGCCGCTGGCGGCCATTGGCAAGACGCATACCCATTTGTCCAGCTTCATCAGGCGTCTCAGTTCTACGGAGTGGCATCGACGAGGCTGGGCACCGGAGCTGCGCAAGTTGGCGGTCCGGAGACGGGATTGCAGGAACGGGCGCGGCGATCGGAGATCCAGCACTACTACGACGGCATCTTGTATGGCCGGTTTGGTGGCTGCGGTCGGGTCACCTTCCTCGGCGGGAGCAACTACCACACTGACGGATCCTCGCACTTCGTCACGAGCGTGGTGTCGGGCGAAACGGTGCGCGTCGAGGTTCGGCGCCGTGTCGTCGATGCCACCTACCTGTCACCGACGATTCCGGCAACGTCACCCCCGCCGTTCGGCGTGACCGACGGCGCCCGGGTGGTGGCCGTCAACCAGCTCGGTGGCCTGGCCGAGGCTCCGGATCGATTCGTCATCGTCGGATCCGGGAAGACGGCCACAGACGCGATCGTGTGGTTGTTGGCGAAGGGCGTGCCACCCGGGCGAATCACCTCGATTCGGCCGCGTGAGCCGTGGATGCTCAACCGCGCTGTGGTTCAGCCGGACCCCGTGGTCGCGCTCAACCTGGGTGTGGACACGATGGCCGCTGCGGCCGAGGCGGAATCGCTCGACGACATGTTCCTCCGTCTGGAGAGCGCAGGGGTGATGCTCCGTATCGACACCAGCGCAATGCCGACCATGGCCAAGGCGCCGACTCTCGGTCTCTGGGAGCTCGACGTGCTCCGCACGATCGAGCACGTCGTCCGGCTCGGACATGTCCGGTACGTGACCGCGGAACAGATCGTGCTGGACGGCGGCACGATACCGCTGACCCGCAACTCGTTGGTGGTGCACTGCGCGGCGTCGGGACTGCGGTATCCGCCGCTGGTTCCCGTCTGGCAATCGGACAAGATCCGGCTGCAGACGATTCGGGCCGGGTTCCCGTGCTTCTGCGCCGCACTGACCGGCTTCGTGGAAGCAACCCGAGATGACGACCGGGAACGAAACCGCCTGTGCCCGCCCAACATCTTTTCCGACAGCCCAGCCACCTGGGCGCGGATGCAGGTCCGCGGAACCGTGGCGATGCGCACGTACGGCGCCGAGCCCGACATCGCGGCCTGGGCCAACCGCTGCGACCTGAACCCGGCGCGCATCGAGCCCTCGCAGGCCAACGAGCCGGCCGTGCAACAGGCAGCGGCAAGACTGGCCGCCATTGCTGATCGTGGACTCTCGCGGATGGCCGCGTTGATCGACGAGCCACTCACCGGCGGGGTGTAGCCCGAGCGGCGCCCCTTCTCCGAGCGAGGAATCGCGCCCGCCGTTACCGCGGTCTGCGACGACCCAACCATCCGGTCACGGTCGCACGGGATGTCGCGGCGGCCCGGTTCACGTCGAGGCCTATTGCGATGCCTCGTGGACACGTGACGCTTGCGCGGGGTGAGTCGTCGGCCGTTGGAGCGGCGTGCCGTCGACGACGAGATCGACCTTCTCGTTGTAGAAGGCGACCAGGCCGGCGATCTGGTGACATTCGGGCAGCGGAAAGTCGTAGGCCCAGGCGATGTTCGGCACGTCGCCGAATGACCAGTAGCTGCTGGTGATGCCCTTGTACGGGCACTGGGTCTTCGTGTCGGACGGACGCAGCTGCTGCCAGTTGATGTCGAGGCGCGGAAGGTAGTAACGCGTCGGCAGCCCGGTCTCGAACAGCAGGACGGGCGAGGTCGTGTCGGCGAGCGGCGTGCCGTCGACTGACACCTGCACGTGCCGTGAGGACCGCAGTGCGTCGATACGTGCGTAGGGGTTGCGGGGGTGGCCGAAGATCTCTTCGTCCTCCTCGAACCAGGCGTCGACTGCGTTCCACTCGACCCGGGCGTAGCCGGCCAGGGCGCCGTCGGAATAGATCCGCACGGACTGCGGCACCTGGCGGTCACGGACCCGCAGTCCGTAGCGCCGCGCCGTGCCCCGCTTGAGTTTCTGCTCACGCCCTTCGTCGACGAGCGCCGCCGCATCGACATCGCCAGCCGGGATGTAGTACTGCGGGTAGTACGGACCATCCCACACATACAGCGCAGCAGCCGTGTCCAGCACGGTGTGGCCGGCGATCAGCGCACGCACACGGCGCGGAGCGGGCTCGATCCGATCCTGGAGGACGAGCTTCGACGGATAGTCAGGCACGTCTGGATTCTAAGGTCGCGGCAACACCGATCTTCGACCGGGCGGCGCCCGGCGACTCACCCGACAGGACCCGACGGAGATCCACCGATACCTGCCTACGGGTCAGGACTGAAGACGCAGGCCCCCGCGCGGCGACGACACCCGCAACCTCGTCATCACGCAGGACCCCGTCGCGGTCTGCCCGTGACTAGCGTCACGTCGATATGGTCCATACCGTGGACCAAGAATGACCCGTCACCCACGCCGTCCGATGATCATGACCACCAGCCCGGATCGACGAACGGCAGCATCCTCTACTATCGGCTTCTCCTCGGAAAGGACCGGAGATGAACGTTTCGATCTTCGATGCGGACAATCACTTTTACGAGACCCAGGACGCGCTGACCAAGTTCCTCCCCGCCCGGTACAAGGGTCTGGTCCAGTACGTCACCGTCGACGGCCGCACCAAGATCGCGGTCAAGGGTCATATCAGTGAGTACATCCCCAACCCGACTTTCGAGAAGGTCGCGCGCCCGGGCGCGTGGGAGGAGTACTACAAGCGCGGCAATCCTGAGGGAAGGTCGATGCGGGAGATATCCGGCCCGCTGCTCGTCTCGCCCAACTCATTCCGCGAGCCGGTGTCCCGCCTGCAGCTCATGGACGACCTGGGCATCGACCGCACGCTGATGTTCCCGACCCTGGCCAGCCTCATCGAGGAACGGCTGCGCGACGACCTGAAGGCCACGCACATCGTCATCCACGCGCTCAACGAGTGGATGTACGAGACCTGGCAGTTCGACTACGAGAACCGGATCTTCAGCACGCCGGTGATCACGCTCCCGATCGTCGAGAAGGCGATCGAGGAGCTCGAATGGGCCGTCGCCCGCGGCGCGAAGGCCATCCTGATCCGACCCGCACCGGTGCCGGGACTCGAGGGGACACGCTCGTTCGCCTTGCCCGAGTTCGACCCGTTCTGGGCGAGGGTCGTCGAGCACGACCTGCTGGTCGGCATGCACTCCTCCGACAGCGGTTACGCCCGCTACCAGAACGACTGGGAGGGCACGCACACCGAGTACCTGCCGTTTCAGCCGCAGGCCTTCCGACTGCTGTCGACGTGGCGGCCGGTCGAGGACGCGGTGGGGTCCTTCATCGCGCATGGCTGCTTGTCGCGCTTCCCGACGCTCAAGATCGCGGTCATCGAGAACGGTTCGTCCTGGGTGGGCCCGCTGCTCGCGAACCTCAAGGACGCGTACAAGAAAAAGCCGCAGGAGTTTGCCGAGGACCCGGTAGAGGTGTTCAAGCGCCAGGTGCATGTCAGCGCCTTCTGGGAGGAGAACCTCGACACGCTGGCCGAGATGATCGGTGAGGACCGGGTGCTGTTCGGTTCGGACTACCCGCACCCCGAGGGTCTGAGCGAGCCGGCGAAGTTTCCCGACACCCTGCGGCACAACGGCATGGCGGAGGACCGGGTGAAAAAGGTCATGGGCGGCAATCTCGCCCGGCTCATGAATGTCCAGATCGAAGCCACGGTCTGACCGGCTGGTGCAGTTCGGGTACGGGCCGAGGCGCCGCGACATGGCCGAACACCTCACCTACTGCCGCATCTGCGAGCCGCTGTGCGGCATGGTCGCCACTGTCGAGGATGGACGGCTGACCTCGCTGCGTCCGGACTCCGAACACCCGGTGACGCGTGGGTTCTCCTGCCCGAAGGGCATCGAGTTCGTGCACGTCCAGAACGACCCCGAACGCCTGCTGCACCCGCTGCGGCGCACGCCGGACGGGAGCTTCGAGCAGATCTCGTGGGAGACGGCCACGCAGGAGATCGGGGTACGGCTACGTGACATCCGGCGCCGGCACGGAGGCGAATCCATCGCGTGGTACGTCGGGAACCCGGCCGGCTTCGGGCATTCCCATCCGATGGCGGTGGTCCTCTTCCTGCAGGGGATCGGCTCCCCGCACCTGTACTCGCCGAGTTCGCAGGACACCTCCAGCCGGTTCGTCGCCTCCTCCCTCCTGTACGGCTCGCCACTGCTGTTCCCCCTACCCGACCTGGAGCGCACCCAGTTCCTGTTGATGGTGGGGGCGAACCCACTCGTGTCCCGGGGCAGCCTGCTCACCGCGGGCAATCAGCGCGCGAAGCTGAGCGGCATCGTCGCCCGCGGAGGGCGCGTGGTCGTGGTGGACCCACGGCGCACCGAGACGGCTCGCGCCTATGAGCACCTGTTCGTTCGGCCCGACGCGGACGCCTGGCTGCTGCTCGGCCTGATCCATGTCGTGTTCGCCGAGGGGCTCGCCGACGAGGGCGCGATCGCGCGGCAGACCCGTGGCGTGGACTCCCTGCGCGAGGCGGCCGCGTCCTGCCCACCCGAGGCGGCCTCGAAACGTTGCGGCGTACCGCCCGAGGAGATCCGTTCGCTCGCCCGCGCGTTCGCACAGGCGTCGACAGCTGTGGCCTATGGTCGGACCGGCGCCTGCCTCGGGACGCGTGCGACCCTGGTCAACGTTCTCCTCGACGCCCTGAATGTGGTGACCGGGAATCTTGACCGGCCGGGAGGGTGCGTCTTCGCCCGCTCGCCGATCGAACGAGCGGCCAAGGCCGGCGCCGGCTACGACCACCACCGCAGCCGGGTCGGCGATCTGCCTGACGTCATGGGTCAGCTGCCCGCTCCGCTGATGGCACCTGAGATCAAGACTCCCGGCCCGGGGCAGGTGCGCGCGCTGGTGGTGTCGGCGGGCAACCCGCTGCTCACCGTTCCCGGCGCCCGCGAGCTCGAGAGCGCGCTGGGCGAGCTCGAGCTGCAGATCGGGATCGACATCTACCTCAACGAGACGCATCGCCACGCGGACTACGTGCTGCCGGCGACCACGATGTACGAGCGCAACGACCTGCCCCTGCTCTACCTCGAGGCACAGCTGATGCCGCACGTCCAGTGGACCGAGGCCGTGGTGCCGGCGTACGGCGAGGCTCGGGATGAGTGGCGTATCGTGCGCGACCTGGCCAGGGAGCTGGGGTTCACCCCCTTGTCCGGGGCGTTGACCCAGTACGTCAACGCCGACCTGCTCGACGCGGACGCGCTGCGCACCGTCTCCGAGAGCAAGGGGGAGGTCACCCCCGACGTAATCGTCGACGCGATGCTGCGGATGGGCCGAGACGGCGATCGGTTCGGCCAACAGCCCTCCGGGTTGAGCCGCGCCAAGCTGCGCGAGCACCCGCGCGGGATCGTCCTCGCTCCTCACGTCGAGACCGGGGTGCTGAGCAAGCGCATCCGTCACCAGGACGCCCGGGTGCACCTCGACGATCCGCTCATCACCGCCGAGCTCACTGCGCTGCTGTCCACACCGCCTCCTGGCGCCGAGCTGCCGTTGCTCCTGATCGGGCAGCGCGAGATCCGTTCGCACAACTCCTGGATGCACAACACCCCGAAGCACCGTGACTCGTCGCGCCGCCAGCGGGCGCTGGTGAACCCCGCCGACGCGGCCGCGGCCGACATCGAGGACGGGGCCCTGATGCGGGTCATATCGGCCGATGGCCAGATCGAGCTGCCCGCGCGGCTCAGCGAGGACGTGGCACCAGGGGTGGTCGCGGTACCGCACGGATGGGGTCATCGAGAGGCCGGCTGGACGACCGCCAACCTCGCCGGCGGCGCCAATGTCAACGAGATCACCCCGGGCCGACCTGAGACCCTCGAACGGCTGTCCGGGATGGCACACCTCAACGGCGTGCCGGTCCGGATCGAGGCTGTGGACCCCCCCGCGACCGAGACGCCCGCCGAGACCGGCCAGCCGGTGGCGTCGGCCCGACGGGCGGGCTGAGGACAGCTCATCGCGTACCGCCTCGGCGCAGCCACTCTGCGCGATTGAGATCGACGGTGCCAACCAAGATCATTTGGCTCGACCGCGCCGGGAGATGAATGCCTGACGACAAACCCGCGACCGGTAGCGCGCAGCTCAATGCGCTGGAGGGCGGATAAGCTCGCGCGCTACGTTCGCGCCAGACGACGCCGAGGACCTCACCAACAAGCCGGGCTACGGCCACACGGTGTAGCGCGTCAGGCCGGTCAGCGGCGCGATGGCATCGAGCTGAGACGCACCCGGGCCGCGTGCTCCTGCTCCGTACGCATCCACGCGCGGAAGCCACGGACTCAGCGTCGGGCGCGGATGATGGCGCTGTGGCTGGCCACGGTGGGTACTGGCTCGCGGTCGCGATCGGCGCGGCCGCGTGTCTCGCGCTGTGCGTCGGCGCGCGGCGCCGGCCCGGCAGCTGGACGGTGTGGGCGGCGCGCGCGATAGCGCTGGTGCTCGCCGCGGACGCGCTCACCTTCGTGACCACGCCGGTCGTGGACGGAACGTGGACCGCGCGCAGCTCGCTGCCGCTGGATCTGTGCGACGTGGCGCTGGCCGTCGCCGCGATGGCGTGCTGCTGGCCGCGCTGGCGTCTCGGCGTCGAGCTCACGTACTTCTGGGGCCTGGCGGGGACGCTGCAGGCAGTCTCGACGCCGGACCTGTCCGCGTCGTTCCCGCACCTGGAATTCTTCGAGTTCGTCGTCGGACACGTCGGCATAGTGATCGCCGCGATCTACCTCGTCGCAGGACTGGGCATCGCGCCGCGTCCCGGCGCGGTGTGGCGCGTGCTCGCGATCACCGTCGCGTACACAGGCGCCATCGGCGTCGTCGACTGGGCGCTTGGCAGCAACTACATGTTCCTGCGTCATGTGCCCGGCCACCCGTCGCTGCTGTCGGTGCTGGGCCGTTGGCCGTGGTACATCATCGGCGCGGCAGGCGTCGCAGTCGTCCTGCTGCTCGCGCTCGACGCACCGTTTCGCCTGCGCCGGCGCTAGGTCGCCCGTGCGCCGGCGATGCGGCCTGGGTGCGGTCGGGAACCCGCAGCTTGTCGAGGAGGCGGCAGATGTGGTTATGGGCCAGCATGGCGGTGATCCACCAATCAGGGGCACCCGATCCGGGTGCCTTGACCCCTGAATCGACGGCCTCGGGCAGCGCACGCACTACCGATCCGCCGCCACACCCAACCCGCGTGGGCGGCGGGTCCGTTGCCTTCGCGATAGAGCTCATGGCAATAGTCACAGCTGGTGGCCACGCAGCACTCCTGGCGGGCCAACCTGCGCGGGGTCGCGACGGTGGAGGTGACCCTACGTGGGCGGCGCCGGCCGATGCACGTCGAGCTCGAGGAGGACCCCGCAGCGGTGGCCGCAGTCCTGTCCGACGCCGTCGAGCGGCGCGGGTGGCGATTGGTGGGGCGCCAGCTGGGCCTGCGAAGCACGCCTCGCGATATCCCATCTGTGACCGAACTACAGGTCGCCGCGCGCGACTACCAACTGGCTACCTTGATCCTCACCGCCGAGTGAGATCCCCTGGTCCTGCTGCCTGCGGTCCTACGGCGTGCGAGTGCGCGTCGGCGGATACCAGGGGTCGCGGCGGCGTGAGCTCACTAATGAATGGCTGCGAGCGCCTGCACTACGGGCAGGACCAGTGGGGTCGGGTCGGTCTGCCAATTGAGTACGAACGTCATCGTGATCTCCTGGGGGCGCAGGCGCCCGGCGTAGGAGCGAAATCCGGCCGTGCCGCCCAGGTGGCCGATCAGCTCGACGCCCCCGGGCAGCACCCGCTGCTCGATGCCCAGGCCGTAGCCGACCTGGCCGCCCTGGTCGGGGGCCGGTGCGAAGGCCAGCATCTGCTGCAGCGTCTCGCGGTGCCGGAAGACGCGGCCGGCGAGCAGTGCGTCGACGAACCGGGCGAGGTCCCCGACCGTGCTGACGAGCGCACTCCCGCCGGCAGCGTCGGCCATCGATGGGTCGACACCGGTCAGATCGACCTGCTTTCCGTCGAGTTCGCCGTAGCCGTGTGCGTAGGGTTGCCTGATCGACCGCTGCCCGGACGGCGGCAGGTAGGTGCGCGTCAAGCCGAGTGGGTTGATCACCCGTCGGGTGACCTCGTCTCGCCATGACCGGCCGGTGACCCCTTCGATGATCAAACCGAGCAGGTTGTAGTCGGTGTTGGAGTACCCGTAGCCGGTGCCCGGCGCGAACACCGGCGGCTGGGCGGCCGCAAGATCAAGCTTCTCCTCGGTCGTCCACACTTTGCCGGGGTGATACGCGATCACGATGTCCATCAGGGGGGTATCCCATTCCGGAATCCCGCTGCGGTGGCCGAGCAGCATGCGCACCGTGATGTCCGCCGCGTTCGGGAAGCGCCCGGTGACGCTCGCGGGCAGCACCGTCGGTAGCGGTGCGTCGAGCGACAGCCGCCCGCGTTCGGCCAGTTGCAGTACCACCACGGCGACAAACGGCTTAGCGATGCTGCCGGCCCGGAACCGATCACCAGGCAGCATCCGTTCGGCCGGCGCTACCCGGCCGAGACCGGCCACCCCGGTCCAGGTGCCCAACCGCGGGCTCTGCACGTGCAGAATCCCTCCAGGGGCGCGGGTGCCCGGGTCGCGGAGCGCATCGTCGAGTGCTTGCTGCAGCTGGCGCGCGAGCGCCGGATCGAAATTCGGGCTCGACCGAGCCGCCACTGACCCGGTCGATCCCGCTGCCACCGCAGGCCGACTGAGTCCGGCAGCGGCAAGCGCGCCGACGGCACTCACCAACAGCGTCCTACGTCCGACGACGCCGCTCGCGACATCGTCCGCACCGGGACTCAGCTCAAGCTCACGCATCCGTTCTCCTGCCCTCGAGGCGAAGGATCCCTGTGGCCGCAACACACCCAACTTGGGTGAAGGCGACCCTAAACGAGGGACACCGTCACTGCCAATGCCGCTCCAGCCGGCCGGCGGTGCGAACGGGAGGTCACTCGGCGCGGGAGCGTCGGGGTGGACGTGGCGACTACTGTCGCCGGCCTCGAGTGAAGTAAACGATCGGGACGGCGCCCATCGAGTTGATCAAGACGATCGCGGCTGCCCATTTCGCCTTCGAGCCTCGAATCTGAACCGCGGGTCGTCGGGCGATGTCGACTAGGGCAGCGATCTTGAGCGCACCCTCGACGGTGCCGCCTGCGATGATCAGACGGCGAGCGCGAGGGCTCAGGTCATTCCAGCGTTTCCTGGCCACCACGTCACCCTGCTCCACCAATCGACCGGCGGCAATGGCAAAGCCGCGTCGATGGGCGCGCGCGCCGAGCCCGTCAGGCCGGATGCGCCGCCAGATGGTCGAGCAGCATCGGCACGACGGTGTCCGCCGCTTCGTCCGGAGTTGCGCAGCACCTGCGCCAGCCGGCGCGGGGCGAGCGCCCAGGCGGCCGCCGCGCCCCAATCATGGCCGACCAGATGCACCTTCTTCGCTTCGGCGGCGTCGAGGAGCGCAACCACGTCGGCGCCCGCGGTGTGCGCGAGTCCCGGCCGTGACGCTCGGCGTCACCGGTTGAGCCAGCGGGGCGCGCGCTTCTCGGCGAAGGCCGCGACGCCCTCGGCCGCGTCCTCACTGGTGACGACGTCGTCGAGCGCGGGACTATAGCGTGCCGCGGCGACCGCGACGTCCGAGATCGCCGCCGCCTCCGCCATCATCCGCAGCGACCCGCGGACCGACGTCGGTGAGCTCTTGACGATGTCGGCGGCCAGTTCTCGGGCCGCAGCCAGGGCCGCGCCGGAACCGGCGACCCGGTTCACGAGCCCGTGTCGGTGCGCCTCGTCGGCCGACATCGCCCGACCCGTCAGGACCAGTTCGTTGGCCAACGCCGCCGGAACGGCGCGGGGGAGCCGGGCCAGTCCGCCGGCACCGGCGGCGAGTCCCACGCGCGCCTCGCTCAACGCAAATCGCGCGTCGATGTCAGCCACCACCAGGTGGCACGCCAGCGCGATCTCGAACCCGCCGCCGTAGGCGACCCCGTTCACCGCCGCGATCACCGGCTTGGGCAGGAAGGACCGGCTGGTGAGACCGCCGAACCCGCTGACCGGGATCCACATCGGCTGGTCCTGGGCGGTGTGGACGAGGTCGTTGCCGGCGCAGAATGCTCGCTCGCCCGCACCCGTCAGGATCGCCACCCAAAGCTCGGGGTCGGCGAAGAACGCGTCGAACGCCTCCTCCAGCTCGTCATTGGCCGGTGGGTGCAGGGCGTTGCGCCGCTCCGGCCGGTTGATCGTGATCTCCAGGACGTGCTCGGCGCGTCGCACGAGGATGTGGTCGAAGTCGTTGCGGAGGGCGGCTGGTCGCGTCGGAAGCAGCTGCGCCATGCGGTCGCGATCGAGCGCCACCCGGTTGCCGACGCCGAGTGCGCGCGAGTAGACGCGGGTCCCGACCGGCTGGTCCGACAGGAGCTGCTGGAGCATCTGATCGTCTCCGGCCAGCGTGCGCGCGAGGAAACGTTCGTCGGTGTCCTCGAGCCGGCCGACGACGATGCCCTCGACAGCGCGGTCGTTGCGGTCGTAGGTGACGGTGCAGCTCTCGATGCGGGCCCATCCGTCGGCCCGACGAGCGAGAACGGGGGCGGCCCACCCATCCACGCGGTGTTGGAGATCGGCGTCGGAGCTGATCTGCCACGGGACCGGTCGGCAGCTGTAGATCCCGACGGCGTACTTGCTCAGATAGCCACCGTTGGCGCCCACCAGGCCGTAGCCGCCCGGGGTTGCCCGTACGCGATCCACGGTCTCGGCGATGGCGTGCAGCGAGTAGTTGTTCCCCGGCCCGCCGAAGTACGGCAGACCGCCGGTCACGGTCAACCCCCGCGGATCGTCGCCGGACAACCCCAGGCCGTCACACACGCTGGAGACGGCGATCGGGAAGCAACTGTAGAGATCGATCGAGGTCAGGTCGTCGAGCGAGATCTCGGCGACCCGCAATGCGTTTTCGACGGCCAGAACGGCCGCCGGGTAGGCACCGAGATCGGCTCGATCGAGCAGGTTGCGTTCCCGTAGCTCGGCGTATCCGTGCAAGAACGTCCAGCGCTCCTCGGGTACGCCGAGCTCTCGCGCAACGCCCACCGAGGTGAGGACAACGGCTGCGGCCTGGTTCACCTGATCGCGCGACACCAGCCAGCGTGGGTAGGGATCCACGATCATCCGGTTTTGTCCGGTGACGGTCGTGAGCTCCGGAGCCGAGCGTGGAATCCGGGCTGCCGCGTGGGGGTTGGCTGCGGCGACGCCGGTGAAGGATGTGAACAGTGCGCCCATCTCGCGCGCGTACTCCGCACGACTGCGCTTCATCCGCGCGCGGCGGGCGTTCTCCAGCAGCGCGTAGCGGACTGCTGGGGAGGTGAGGCCGTGCGCGGTCTGATAGCTGGACCCGAGCCCAGCGTGCCCGTAACCGCGGTCCTCCAGGTCGCCGTCGACGTGTTCGGTGAAGTCGGGCGGCGCCGCGGACGAACTGAGGTGGCGAGCGGTGGAGATAGCCTCCGCCCCCACGACGACGGCGACGGAGGACCGCCCGGAGGCGATCGCGGCGGCCATCTCGGTGACCAGGTGCTGCGGTGACTGACCGCCCGCCACGTCGAGGATCGCCCGGCGAGGTTCGGCGCCGATGCGTGCGGCCACCGACCGGGGGAAGTTGTTCGAGCGCCCCAACGGCGCGCGGGCCGTGCGCGCGGACGTCTCGAACTGGCGGACAGCTGCCACGGTGTCGATGTCGCGCGCCAGTCGTCCGGCGTTCGCGCAGCTGTCGGCGATCGCGGCGCGAAGCGCGGCGGCGCCGAGATCGACGGCGGAGCGGCCCTGATAATCCGCATCGTCGACGCGTTCGGAGAACTGGCCGACACCCACCAGTACCGGGGTGTTCGGCTCGAGCTGATCAGCCGTCATCGATGAATTACTGAACGTCACTCGTCAGAATCTACCCACCGACGCTCGGACCGGAAAGCCGGTCGTGGGTCAGGTGCCCTCCCGGGTGGCCCGGAGCAGGAAGTCGACGAGACGGTTGGCGTAGCGGTTGATGTCGGCGACGACCCGTGGGCGCAGGTGTTCGGGCACCGAGAGGGTATGCATCATCACGGCGCCGAAGAACGAGTCGAGCAGCAAAGTGGTCGAAGTGGATCGCGCTGCGTCGCCTCGCCGGATCGCCCGGCGAACCATTGCGCGGGCGGCCAGCACCTGGGACTCGCGCAGGGCGGCCCAATGCTCGGCCACGCCAGGGATGCCGACCGCTTCGATGGTCATGCGTTGTACCGCTTCGCGCTGATCGCCGAGATAGAGCCGAAGCATCTGCCGGGCGAGGTGTACCAGATCGTCCCGCAGGCTGCCGGTGTCGACGTCGCCGATATCGGCCAGGCCGTTGCGCAGGGCCGCCGTGAGCAGGGCCTCCTTGGTGTCCCAGCGCAGGTACACCGATGCCTTGCCGACGCCGGCCTCGCGGGCGACGGCCTCGATGCTGAAGCCGGACCAGCCGACCCGCCCGAACAGTCGGGTGGCGGCCTCGGAGATGCGCAGATCGACGTTGGGGTCTCGGGGTCGTCCCAACTGGGTCGCATTGTCGGTCATCGCATCATTCCTCTACGGTGACCGTATAGTATCTGGGTTGGGGAATCCACGGGAAGCGGGCGACTGTGAACGATTCGCTGGATCGGGCACGACTCGACCAGTTGTTCGCGCCCCGGTCTGTCGCGTTCATCGGCGCCAGCGACAAGTCCGGATTCTCCGCGATCTCGTACGGCCTCGTCCGAGCCTTCGGCGCGACCGACCGCACCCACCTCATCAACCCGAACAGCGCCACGGTGCACGGGGCCCGGACGTACGCGCGCTGCGAGGACGTCCCAGGCGGAATCGACTGCGCGTACGTGATGGTGCCGCGCGCGCTGGTGCTGCAGGCCATCGACGACGCCGCTGCGGCCGGAGCCAGGTCGGCCGTCGTCCTCAGTGCCGGCTACGCCGAAACGGGCCCGGACGGCGCCGCGGCCCAACTCGAACTGGTGAAACACTGCGAGCAACTCGGTATCACCATGCTCGGGCCCAACATCCTCGGCTTCGGGAACGTCGCGGCGGGCATCGTGGTCTGTGCTCTGCCGGGCCTGCCGGTGACCCCGGGCCAGGTCGCCCTGGTCTCGCAAAGTGGTGCGGGCGCGGGATCGCTGACCCGGTTCGTGGCCACCAGCGGTATCCGTCTGAGCTACGCGGTCACCACCGGCAACGAAGCGATGGTCACCGCCGAGGATGTCGTGAACCACGTCCTCGACGACGAAAACACCCGCGCCGTCGCCGTGTTCGCCGAAACCTTCAGAAAACCAGAACTGTTCCTCGTGGCGGTCCGCAAGGCGGCCGCGCTGCGCAAGGCCATCGTCGTCCTCAAAGCCGGCTCCAGCGAACTCTCGGCCCGCACGGCGGCGGCGCACACCGGCGCGCTGGTCGGTGACGACTCGGTGATCGACGCGGTGCTGCGGCAGGAGGGCGTGATCCGGGTCCAGCACATGGAGGACATGCTGCACACCGCCAATCTGGCCGCGTTCGCCGGGCCGTGGCGCACGCCCGGAGTCGGCGTCGTGTCGCTGTCCGGCGGCGCCTGCGACATCATCGCCGATCGCGCCGAGGAGCTTGGGCTGGCATTGCCCGCTCTCGGGGCGCAGACCGAGGAACGCCTGAGACACACCGTCTCCGCCCTGGGTCAGGTGCAGAACCCCCTGGATGTCACCGGCGCCGGCGTCATCGATCCATCCCTGCTGGACCGGGCGACCGCCGCAATGGGAGCCGACCCGCAGGTCGGGTTCGTCGCGGTGGTCGGCGGCCGGCCCACCGCGGCGCCCATGCCGGGGCTCGGAGCCGCCTTGGCGCAGGCGGGCACGCCGGGTGCCTACGTCGCCACGGTGTCGAGCACGCTCGACGAGCAGACCGACGCGACCATGACCGAGGCAGGCCTGCTGTACATCCCGAGCATCCGCGACGCGGTCGGGGCCATGGCGAAGGTCTCGTGGTGGTCGACCCGCCTCGAACAGTTGCGTCTCGACCCGGTTCGCCCACCGCAGGTGCAGCACGGGTGGCCCGCGCTCCGGCACGGACAGGCCGTGTCCGAGCTGGAGGTGCGCCGGTTGCTGGCGCGCGCGGGCGTGCCGGTGGTGCCCGGGACGCTCGTGAGCAGCGCCGAGCAGGCCGCCGCCGCGGCAGCGGCGTACGGCACCCAGGTGGCGCTCAAGGTGGTCTCGCCCGACATCGCCCACAAGAGCGACATCGGTTGCGTCCGACTCGACCTCGAGGGGCAGCCCGAGGTTGCTGCGGCCTATGCCTCGATCGTGCAGCGCGCGGGGGCGCTGCCCGGGCGGCCGCAGGTCGACGGTGTCCTGGTCAGTCCGATGCGGCGCGACGGCGTCGAGTTGATCGTCGGGGTGGCCCGCGTCCCCGACTGGGGTCTCGTCCTGACGCTCGGCCTCGGCGGCATCTTCGTCGAGGTGCTGAAGGACGTTGCGCTGTTACGGCTGCCGGCTACCGATGCCGACATCGCGCGGAGTCTGCGCGGGTTGCGCGGTGCGGGCGTCTTGCAGGGCGCCCGGAACCGACCCGCCGCGGATCTGCCGGCGCTCGTCGATGCGATCGGGCGCGTCGCCGATCTGGCGGCGGCCCACGACGACGTGGCCGTCCTCGAGGTGAACCCGCTCTGGGTTCGCGGCTCGCAGGTCGAGGCCCTGGACGGCCTGATCGAGTTCGCCGCCCGGTAGTCGCTCGAGGCGAGAGGGAGCGGGCTCGGTACGGCGTGCGAGCGATCGCCGTGCCGCTCGGAGCGGGGCGCGTCAGGACAGGGCGAAGCCGCGGTACCCGTCGCTGACGACTGCGCGACACTCGTCGCAGTAGACCCCGAAGCCGCCGATGTAGGGCATGAACACCCGCGGCTTGCCCTCGATGTTCGCGCCGGTGTACCACGAGCGTGCCGCGCCGGCGAGGGTGCGCCCGGCCATCTCGTCGAGCCGGGTCACCCACTCGTGCGCGGCCTCGGGCGTCGCCTCGATGGACGAGAGCCCGTGCAGGCGCAGGTGATCGACGGCGGCGGCGATCCAGTCGACGTGCTGCTCGGCCGCCAGGACCATGTTGGTCAGCACCGACGGACTGCCGGGGCCGGAGACGATGAACAGGTTCGGGAAGCCGGGCACCGACAGCCCGAGGTAGGTCACCGGGCGCTGCGCCCAGCTCTCGCGAAGCCGGACGCCGTCGCGCCCCTCGATGTCGATGCGGTTCAACGTGCCGGTCAGCGCGTCATACCCGGTGGCCAGCACGACATCGTCGATGAGGTACTCGGCATCGCCGGCGCGGATGCTGGACTCGGTGAATGCGAGATCCGGCTGAGCGCGCAGATCGATCAACGTGACGTTGTCGCGGTTGTAGGTCTCGAAATAGTGCGTGTCCACGCAGATGCGCTTGGCGCCGATGGGGTGGTCGCGGGGCAGCAGTCGCTGCACGACCTCGGGGTCGGTGACCACACTGCGGATTTTCTCGTGGGCGAAGTCGGCGGCGAGCTGATTCGCCATGGGATCGATCATCTGGTCGGGGAAGATCTTGGCGAAGCGGGCCCCGCCGTTCGCCCAGGCCTGCTCGTAGATCCGGGTCCGTTCGTCGTCGTCGACGTCGAAGGTGCCATCGCTGCGGACCAGGTAAGGCGTACCCCCGCCGCTCGCCCACGACATCGCACGCCGGCGGTCGTAGTCCGCCTTCACGGCCGCGAGCGAATCCGAGTCGAGCGGGCTGTTGCGGGCGGGGACGCTGAAGTTCGGCGTCCGCTGCAGCACGTAGAGGTGCTCGGCCTGAGCCGCGATCTTGGGGATCGACTGGACGCCCGACGACCCGGTGCCCACGACGGCGACTCGGCGCCCGGTGAAGTCCACCTCGTCGTGTGGCCACGCGCCGGTGTGCAGGATCCGGCCCTCGAACTTCTCGATTCCGCCGAGGTCCGGCAGGTTGGGGGTTGACAGCGCACCCGTCGCCATCACGACGTATCGGGCGGTGCTCACCTCGCCGGAGTCGATGGTCACCGTCCACGCGCCGGTATCGTCGTCCAGGGTCGCCGCCGTGACGCGGGTGCCGAGCCGGATGTGGTCACGGAGTTGGAACCGATCGGCCACGTGCTCGAGGTAGCGCAGGATCTCCGGTTGCGAGGCGTAGCGCTCGGTCCAATTCCATTCCTGCTGCAGTTCCGGTGAGAACGAGTAGGAGTAGTCGACGCTCTCCACGTCGCACCGTGCGCCCGGATAGCGGTTCCAGTACCACGTGCCACCCACCCCGTCACCGGCCTCGAAGCACTGCACGCTCAGCTTCGCCGCGCGCAGCCGGTAGATCGCGTACAGCCCCGCGAAACCGGCGCCGACCACGATCACGTCGACGTCCGTCCGGGTGGGCGTCGCGCGGTCTGCGGGCTCGGACATGATGCTCCAGTTCCTCGGCGGTGTGCCGCTACGCCGCCCGCAGCCGCCGTCTGCGTCTGGCGTGTGTTCGGCGGCGGGCCGGTCTCTTTCGCCGCGACCGATGCCGCGTCGATGGTCCGGCCGGACGGCCCGAACTCGGATCTGCACCGGGGCCGAACCTAGGCTGACGGTCGATGTGCTCGTCGAACACCGGCCTGAGCGAGCCCCGCTGCGCTGCCCATGGTATCGATGATGACGTCGAAATCAGACACGTGCGCAGCGAAGTGGGCGGGTGAGAACGGTATGGGCGCACCGATCGCGGCGACCCCCGCTCGCGGACCCGAGAAGATCCACGAGCGGTGGCTGTCGCCGGTGATGTGCTGATGGCTGCCCGCCGGGTCGCGATCGTCACCGGCGCCGCTCGTGGCCAAGGGCTGGCCATCGTCGATCGGCTGTCGCGAGACGGCCTCGCCGTCGTTGCGTGCGACCGGCGGGCCGAGGAGCTCACCGCCGCAATGGCCTCGCGCGCGGACGTCGTGGCGATCACCGCGGACGTCACCTCGGAGGTCGACTGGACGTCGGTCATGGCGACGACAGTCGATCGTTTCGGTGGCCTGAACATCCTCGTCAACAACGCCGGAATCATCCGCCGCGCGCCGATCGCGGAGGAGACCGAGGTGGGACTGCGCACGGTGTGGGAGGTGAACGTCCTGGGCGCCTTCCTCGGGATGAAGGCCGCCCGCCCGCTGCTGGCCGAGGCCGAGGACGCCGCCGTAGTCAACACTCTGTCCACCGGCGCGCTGCGCGGCTTTCCCGCGCACGCCGCTTACGTCTCGTCGAAATGGGCACTGCGCGGGCTGAGCCAGACGGCGGCGGTGGAGTTCGCGGCGTTCGGTATCCGCGTCAACGCCGTGTTGCCGGGCCCGATCGCGACCCCGATGCTCTCGGATGAGGTCGTCGCACGGTTGTCGACCAACGCGCTGCTCGGCCGGATCGGGCGCCCCGAGGACGTGGCCGAGGTAGTGGCCTTCCTCGCGTCGCCAGCCGCTGCCTTCGTCACGGGGGCGGAGTACGTGGTCGACGGCGGTCAGATGGTTGCGCCGCCGCCGTGAGTGGTCCGCGGCGCGACTAGCCGAACGCGGCCCGGATCGCGCCCACCATCATCGCGCGCGCTTGCGCTGAGACGCTCCAGTCGAACGCGAGCGAGTCGAAGCCGTGGCAGGTGCCGGAGAAGAGATGGAGGTCGGTGGCGACCCCGGCCCGGACCAGACGCATCGCGTACTCGGCCGCCTCGTCGCGGAGCGGATCGAGTTCGGAGCAGGTGACGAGGGCCGGCGGCAGCCCCGCGAGTCGCTCGCACCGCACCGGGGCCGCGGCCGGGGTCGCCGCGGTGCCCTGCAGGTAGTACTGCCACATCAGTCGGGCCGCCACCGAGTCGAAACCCGGCGTGGACTCGAACTCCGTCATGGACGGCGTTGAACAACGGTCGTCGAGTACCGGCTGGTGTAGGAGTTGCAGGCGCAGCGGCGGTCCGCCGACGTCCCGGGCTCGGATGGCCAGCGCGGCAGCCAAGCCGCCGCCCGCGCTGCTGCCGGCCACGGCGACGCGATCGGCGTCGAGCCGCCAGTCCGCGCAGCGGATGATCGCCGCGTCCATCACGTCGATGCCGTCGTCGAACGCGGCCGGAAACGGGTGCTCGGGGGCGAGCCGGTAGCCGACCGACAGCACCGCGCATTCGGCGTCGCGGGCCAGGATCACGCAGCAGGCGTGGTCGGTGTCGAGATTGCCCAGCGCGAACGCACCGGAGTGGAAGTACACCACCAGCGGCACAACCCGGTCACTCGCCCCGCTGGGCCGGTAGATCCGGCAGGGGATGACGTGCCCGTGCCGTGACTGCACGCCGAAGTCTTCGACGGTCAGGCCCCGGGTGTCGACCTGCTTCGCCAACGCCGCGCGTCGTTCGTCGAGGGACGCGCGCAGAGTGGCCAGGTTCGCCGGGGACAGGTCGATCCGGGCGAGCGGTGCGATGGGTTGCAGGGGGGCGCCGAGCCGGTCGATGTCCTGGACGCTCACCGCGGCGTCCACCTGGCCGTGGTAGGCCCGACCGTCGGTGTTGTCATCCCACCCGTCCTTGCCGATCGTGCGTCCCACGGGGCGTGCATCCGGCGCGATGGTAGCCGGGGGATACCGCGTCCCGCGGGAGTGATCGCGGTCGGAGTGCGCTGGTACCCGGGCTACGGTTTGTCGACCTGATGCGCTCAAGCGCGCATCAGGTCGCGCGCGTTGTCGCGCATGATCTTGCGGGTGTCGTCGGCCGTGACGCCGTGCAGCAGGCTGAGGAACTGCTTCGGCTCGGCGAAGCCCTCCGCGTGGGGGTAGTCCGAGCCGAACAGGACGCGCTCCGCCGGGACGTGGGACAGCAGCGCCGGGACATCATCGTCGGTGAACGGGGTCACCCACACGTGCTGGCGGAACTGGTCGACGAGTTTCCCGCTCGTGGCATCGAGACCGGCGAGGCCGCCGGTGTCGAGGTGCGCGAGCGTGCGCAGTGCGGCCGGCACCCAGGCGACCCCGTTCTCGATGCTGGCGAGGCGAAGGCCGGGGTGGCGGTCGAACAGGCCGTGCGCGATCACCACCACGAGGAAGTCGTGGATGAGCCGGTGCGACATCAGCGCGTCGACCACGGGTTCGTAGAAGTTGAGGGACGAAACGGCACCGCGGCGCCTGCGGCTCGGGTACCCCCACGCACGGGCGACTGCGTCGTCGACGTCGCGGTACCCGTCGTCGAATCCGGGATGACAGGCGACCACGAGCCGGGCCTCCGCCACCCGCGCCCAGAACGGGTCGAAGGCCGGGTCGGCCGGCGAGCGCCAACCCTCGGGCGTGAACACCGGTCCGGGGCGCAGGGCGACGATGCGCGCTCCGCGCTCGATCACCCACTCCAGTTCGGTGACAGCGGCCTCGAGGTCGGACAGCGTCAGGTACGGCGCGGCGAAGATGCGGTCGTGGTAGGCAAAGCCCCACTCGTCGTCGATCCACCGGTTGAACGCGCGGAAGATGTCGAGGATCGCCTCCACGTCGGGCTGCATGACTCCCTCCATGCAGACGCCCTGGGACGGGAACATCCAGCAGGCCTCGACGCCTTGCGCGTCCATGACGGGCAGGCGCGCATCGCGCTGGTACCACTCGGGGTGTTGGGTCGGGTCCTCCGCGGTGAGCATCTCGACGATCGAACGCCCAGTGCGGTCGAGGAACGCGCCGGGTTGCGGCCGGGGATTTGCATCGCCCGGCCCGGGGATCCAGGGGTGCAGCTCCCCGCCGACGACGTAGCGCAGGCGTCCGTCCACCTCGCGGACGAGCACCCCGCGGTCGGCGAACTGCGGGCTGCGGTGCCGGGTGAAGGCGTCGGTCGTCTCCCAGTAATGGTTGTCGGCATCGAAGACCGTCGCGAGGTCGTCGGAACTGTCGGTCATGGGCGTGCTCCCGTCTTGGTGCGTCGCGCGGTTGGCTGGTGATCGCGCAGGGCCGCGCAAGACCGGCGATCTCCTCGCTGACCGCGATCTCGGGCTGACCTGCGGCCAATCCCCCGGCGTGCGGGCCTCGCCTCGATCCGCGCGAACACTGCGATCCGCTCGCTCACGCGAGGTCCAGGACGCGGGCCATGGATTCTCCGTAGAAGCGAGCCCGCAGCGCATCGTCGGCGGGAAGATGATCATCGAGCAGCTTCCTGGCGAGGTGCCGCCCCTCGACATGCGGGTAGTCGCTGGAGAACACCAGCATGTCGGGATCCGGGAACTGTTCGAGGGCGTCTACCAAGCTGAGGTGCTCCATGCCGTTCTCGATGAATCCGGGCAGCGGGCTGACCTTGACCTGGCGGGCCAGGTACTCCGACGGCTTCAACGGGAGCTGGTAGAAGTTCGGCTCGCGCGTGCCGTCGACGGCGATGCCGTTCACCCGCTGGTCGAGCTCATGCGCGAGGGCGGGCATCCAGGAGAACCCGCATTCGGAGATCAGCATGGTGAGCTTGGGATGGCGCTCGAACACCCCGTCGAAGACCATCGCGTTGACAAGGTTTCGTGTCTCGGCGCGCTGGTCGCCGGCGGCGACGGATTCCCGGAACGCATCCGCGCCGCGACCGTTGTTGGCCCAGCTCGGATGTGGCCCGGGGCGTCCGAAGAAGACATGGACGTATACGAGCATCCCGAGGTCCTCGGCGGCCGACCACAGCGGCTCGAAGTCCGGGTGCGTCAGCGACATCGTCGGGTGTTGCGTCACGATGAACGCGCGGCTGCCGAGCGCGCGCATTCGGGTCAGCTCATCGACACACCAGTCGACGTCCGGCATGTGCATGCGGCACACCGGGACGAGGCGATCGGTGTGCCCGGCGACCTGATTCGCGGCGAAGGTGTTGTAGGCCCGCTGCACCTGGGGCACCAACTCGGGCCGGCCGGCCTGCATGGCGCGAAGCACACCACCGGAGGCGAAGGTGAAGTTGAGGAACTGCACGTCGATTCCGGCCTCGTCCATGGCCCGCAGCCGCGCGTCCGCCAGGTAGAACGGGTCCGAGCTGTCCGGGTCGTAGCGGTCGGGCTGGAGCGCATCGAGGCGCTCGAGGACCGAGCGGAACGACGTCGGCATCAGGTCAGCCGGGTCCTCGGGCCGCTCGGCCTCCGGGAGCATCGCGAGCAAGGGCTCGGTGCTCGCCCGCATGAAGTCCATGAAGCGGTGTGTCGGCGCGAGCTGCGCGTCGAGGGCCGGATCGGTGACCTCCAGCCAGTTGATCGGCTCGTGGAAATGGCTGTCTACGTCGACGACTGGCACGCAAGATCCTTTCCGTGGAGTGTCGCAGGCAATCTAAGCCTTGGACGATCCCCGGGCCAAGCGGATCGTCACCGCCGCCCGGCTCCGGCTCCCGACGGTGCGAACTCGGACGCAGGGCGCAATAGCATCCGGGTGTGGTCACCGACGGCGGACGGGTCGCGGCGTCACGGCGTCGGTGGGGCGACGACATCGCGTTGCTCGACGAGGACGAAGCGCGTCGCCGATTGCTCGACGCTGCCGGTCGCTGCATCGTTCGCCGTGGCAGCGCAGCGATCCGCATGGGTGCAGTGGCCGAGGAGGCCGGGGTCGCGCGATCAACGCTCTACCGGTATTTCCCGTCGCGCGACCAACTGATCCTCGGGCTGCTGTTGGCCAAGGTTGATGCGGCGCTCGCGAAGGTCGTCGGCGGTTTGCAGGCCCCCGACTCCGCGGCCCGGTCGCTTCCCGAGTTGGTCCTCGGGCCGAACGCCTTCATCGAGGGGAGCCCCGTCAACGAGGCACTCTTCTCGGCCGAGAGCCGGGACTTCGTCGCGGCGCTCGAACTGCGCTCCGAGCCGTTGTACCAGGCCAACCTGCGCCACTACGGGCCGTTGCTGCAGCGGTGGGCCGAAGACGGCCAGCTGCACTCCGACCTCGACCTGTCCGACCTGCTGCACTGGATCGGCACGGTCGCGGTCAGCATGCTCGACCCCCGCATCCGCACCCGTTCGCAGCCCGAGCAGCGCGCCCACCTGGTGCGCTTCCTGGTGCGGGCCGTGGTACCACCGGAGCACTGGTAGTGGCTCATGAACGCGGGACGTCGGTGCGTGCTTGTCGGGGAGTTCGGACACATCGTAGATTGTGTCCGAACCTCGGCTTCTCGTCCGCGGTCAGCTCCTTGGGAGGAACAGTGGCGGCGTACGACATCGTGATCAAGGGCGGCACCGTCATCGACGGTGTGCAGACGCCCCGCTACAAGGCCGACGTCGCCATCAAGAACGGCCGGGTCGCCCAGATTGGCCGCGTGAGTAGCGCAGACGCCGATGAGGTCGTCGACGCGTCACACCGGGTCGTCGCCCCGGGGTTCGTTGATCTGCACACTCACTACGACAGTCAGGTGTTCTGGGACCCGTGGTGCACGATGTCCGGCTGGCACGGCGTAACCAGCGTCGTCATCGGCAACTGCGGCTTCGGTTTCGCCCCGTGCAAGCCCGAGGACCGCGAGCGGGCGATGTTGAGCCTTGCGCGCAACGAGGCCGTTCCGCTGAAGACGATGAAGGCGGGCATGCCGTGGGACTGGGTCACGTTCGCCGAGTTCCTGGCGAGTGTCGACCGCACCCCCAAGGGGGTCAATGTCATGGCCTTCGTCCCGCTCGCCCCGCTCTACGGCTACGTCGTCGGGACCGACGAGGCCAAGGATCGCCGCTGTACCGACGCGGAACTGGCGCGCATGTGCGACCTGCTGGTCGAGGGCATGGAGGTCGGCGGCTGCGGATTCAGCGCGCAGATCAACGGCGAGGTCGGCAACGTGCAGCTCGACTACGACGGCACGCCGATGGTCACCGACATGATGACCGAGCGTGAGGTGACTGCGTTCTCCCGCGCCATGGGCTCGACCGGACGCGGTGTCGCCCAATTGACGGGCGCCATGGAGTGGGCCGAGCTGATGGCGAGGGAAAGCGGTCGACCGATCATCTGGAACGCGCTGCTGGCCGACGGTGCCCTGAACCAGCACGGCGGTCAGCAGCTCTCGCACCGGGACGCGATCAAACGACTCGCGTACCTCAACGAGGAGGAAGGCTTGCGCGTCTTCGCCCAGGCCCTCACGACCAACTTCGCGTCCGAGTTCACGCTCGAGGAATACAACCTCGCGGACGCGATCCCGTGCTGGCGCGAGGCGTGCCTCGGGACGGTCGCGGAGAAGATCGTCAAGTTCGCCGATCCAGAGCGCCGGGCAGCGATGAAGCAAGTGCACGAGGAGCGGGGTGGGCTGTTCGGTGCCGGGTACGACCTCACCGAGATCAAGGTCCATTGGATCTCGAGCGATGTGCCGCGCGCCCAGGAACTCAAGGAGCGCTACGAGGGCTTCACCGTCGGTGAGGTCGCGACGCGTGAGGGCAAGCACGAGATCGACGCGTTCCTCGACGTTGCCGTCGCCGGCCAGCTGCGGGTGGGATTCGCGACGCCGACGCTGATGACGCCGCCCGAATCGATGAAGGAGGTCGCGACCTCGTCGATGGCGCTGCCCGGGGTCAGCGATGGTGGCGCGCACACCAAGTTCGTCACCACGGCGCGCTATCCCAGCGAGCTGCTTGGCTACTGGATCCGCGAGCACGAGATCATGTCCTTGGAGCAGGCGCACTGGCGGCTGTCCTACTACCCGGCGATGGCCGCTGGGCTCAAGGGGCGCGGCTTCCTCGCCGAGGGTGCGCCGGCGGACGTGATCGTCTACGACCCGCGCACGGTCGACAGCCTGCCGGCCGAGCGCGTCACGGACTACCCGGCGGGAGAGTGGCGGCTCATCCAGAAGGCCGTCGGCTACGACCGGATCATCGTCAACGGCCGCACCACCTTCATCGAGGGCGAGTGCACCGACGCCACGCCGGGGCGGTTGCTCCGCCACGGCACGGATTGACCCTCCGGTCCTCGCAGAGTCGGCACTCGGCGGCCGCGACGCTGGTCGACGAAAGGCTGGCCATGCATGACATCGAGCGATTCAGCGTCGCCGTCCCGGACACCGTTCTCGCCGACCTGAAGGAGCGGCTCGCCCGCGCGCGGGTACCGAACTGGATCGACGGGATCGCCGGCGAGCAGGGAATCGACGAGCCGACCTTCCGTGCACTGCTCGACCGGTGGCGGGAGGACTACGACTGGCGCGCGGAGGAGGAACGTCTCAACCGCTTCGAGCACGGGATCACCGAGATCGACCGGCAACCGATCCATTTCGTGCACGCGCGGTCGCCGCGGCGTGACGCGCTGCCGATCCTGCTGGTCCACGGCTGGCCCGGGTCCTTCCACGAGTTCCTCGACGCCATCCCCCTGCTGACCGACCCACCTGATCGCCGCGACGCATTCCACGTCGTCGCACCGTCGATTCCAGGGTTCGCGTGGTCGGCGCCAACGCGAGAGCGGGGCTGGAACGCCCGCCGCACCGCGCAAGCCTTCGGCGTGCTGATGGATCGGCTCGGCTACGACCGCTACGGCGTGCAGGGTGGAGATGTGGGTTCGGTCGTCACGCCGCACATGGCCGACCTCCGCCCGGACCGCGTGGTCGGCCTGCACCTGAACATGTGCCTGATCGAGCCGTACGAGGGGGCGCCGGCCCCGACCGAGCCCGAGCGGCAGGAACGGGCGCGCCTCGAACAGTCACGTCTGACCTCGACCGGGTATTACGTGCAGCAGGCCACGAAACCGCAGACGCTCGGTGTCGCGCTGCAGGACTCGCCCGTCGGCCTGCTCGCGTGGATCTCGGAGAAACTGCAGTCGTGGAGCGACTGTGGCGGCGACCTCTTCCGGGCATTCACCATCGATCAGGTGCTGTCCTGGGTGACGCTGTACTGGGTGACCGGTTGTGCGACGTCCTCGCTGCGCATCTACTGGGAGGGGCGGGTCGCCGGCGCGGACGGCATTCCGGCGCGTCGGATCGAGGTGCCGACCGGCGTCACGGATTTCCCTGGTGAGCGGGCTCGCTCGCCCCGCGCCTGGATCGAGGAGCGCTTCAACCTGGTTCATTTCACGTCGCAGCCACGCGGCGGGCATTTCGCGGCGATCGAGCAGCCGGAGCTGTTCGCCGCCGACGTCGCAGCGTTCTTTCGTGCGGTTCGTTAGCGGATAGGAGGTCACTGACTGGCCTGGTCGAGGACCTGCAGCCGCGCGGGCTGGTGGCGAAACGGGCTGGCCCGAGGCCGGACGAGGCAATGCTTGACCCGTGGCTGGTCTGCCCCTAAATTGACGTCGACGTCGAATCCTGTTTCTCGCTCGCCACTCACCGGTGTCCCACGACGGCTGTTGCCCGCATAGTGAACGGATAGGCTTGCGCGCTCTGGGTCTGGAGGACATTCCCGTGTCTAAAGGTCGGCTCGTTCTGGTCGGGGCTACCGGCGACGTCGGGGTAGGCGTCGTCGCCGCGACGGTCGCGCGCGGTTGGGACGTCGTCGCAGTCGCCAGGGGCGCGCAACGCCTCAACGCGCTGGGCGAGCAGTACGACTCGCAGGTCTCGACGATCGTCGGCACCATCGCCGACGAGGACTCCTGCGCCAGATTGGCCGCCGAGATTGGTGAGGTCGACGCGGTTGTCCTCTCGATCCACCCCAGCTACCCGCATCGGCCGATTCTCGAATGGCCGGTCGATGAGTTCAACGCGACACTGACGGGAAATGTGGGTGCGCACCTCGCGGCCGCCCGCCACCTGATGCCGATCGTGCGTGACGGCGGGGATTATCTTGGTCTGGGCGGCGGCATGGCAGACCTGGTTGTTCCCAAGTGGGTGCCGCTCGCGGTCGCCCAAGCGGCGCAGCGCCAGCTCTACCGCGGTCTGGTCCGCGAGAACTGGCGCAACGCGCGGGTGCGGGTCCGTGAGCTGTTGGTGCGGTCGATCGTGAACGGCCCCAGCACCCGCGCGCAGGCGCGGCCCGAGTGGCTCACCGATCGTGAAATTGGCGAGCACGTCGCCGACCTGCTCGACGAGCCAACGCCGACGTCGGCTCCGACCGCACCGCCCGAAGAGAGTTCGTTCATTCTCGAGATGGTCTCTCCCCGCGGCCACTAGCGATCCCATGGTTGCCGAAGTCCCGACCCGCTCGGATCTGACGCTACCGATCACTGCGGCCGACGCCTCGCGGGCAATGGCGCGACTCCTGCGCGGTGAACTCGCGGCGATGTCGCCTCGCCGGTATGCGGCCGGTGGGTATAGCTTTACGCGCGTCGGGCTCGGCACCGCTGCCGGCCCAGATCCTCAGGGGGAGCCATGCCAACCGTGATCGGCTACCACGACGTGAAGGACAAGGATCACTGGCTCGCCTCGCCCAAGCGCGAAGAGTTCTTCGGCCCCCTCGGCGTCACCAATATCCGCACGTTCGTCGACCCGCAGAATGCCACTCGTGTTGGTGTGCTCATGGACGTCTCCGATATGGACGCGCTCATGGCTGCTATGCAAACTCCGGCGGCAGGCGCGGCGATGGCGTACGACGGGGTGGCGCCCGAGAGCCTCGTGATCCTCGTCGAGGCTCGTCCGGAGTAACACGCGCCGACGATCGGCACGACTCCGAGCACGTGTGAGCCAGCGACCCACACCGCTACGCCGAGGCGTTCAGACGAGGCAACGCCTCGAGCCACGCGGGGGTCTCGGTCGAGTCAACGTGATGTCTCGACAGGCGGTTTCGATTGCGCTAGGACTGGGCTCCAAGAGTTGAACACTCACCACCGAGTCTGAGAAAGTGGGCCGCTCGTGACCGATTCGTCGATGCCGGAATCCCCTGAGGCGATCACACCGGGATGGCTGAGCGCTGCGCTCGCTTCATCGGTGCCGGGGGCGGAGATAACGAGCGTCGAGGTGCTTGATCGGCACTCCGGTAGCACCGGCAGAGCTCGACTCGGGCTGAAATATGCGTCGGACGTGGGCGGTCCGGACAGTGTGTTCGTGAAATTGCCCCCGTTCAACGAGGAACAGCGGCAACTTGTCGCGACGAGTGATATGGGCCGCAAGGAGGCCAGGTTCTACGCCGGTCCGGCCGCCGAGGCGCCCCTGCGGATTCCCAAGGCCTACTACGCAGCCCACGGCGAGCAGCCGACGGAATACATCATGGTGCTCGAAGACCTCGAGGCGTCGGGGTGCACCTTCACGAATCGGCTGGACACGCATGCCGACGAGTTCGGGGAGAAACTGATCGAGTCGCTTGCCCGTTTGCACATTCACTTCTGGGAGGACCCTCGGTTCAAGGACGAACTGTCCTGGCTGGGCGTGCCGTTCGGCAGCGCATATGGTGCTCAGCTCGTCGAGAGCGCGCGCGAACAATTCCAAGCGGACTTTCCGCCGGTGTTCGCTGAGCTGGCCACTTTGTTCTACGAGAACCATGAACGGATCCGGGAACTGTGGCAGGAAGGCGAGCAGACGCTGATCCACGGTGACACACACGCCGGCAACCAGTTCGTGGACGGTGACAGGATCGGCATCTACGACTGGGCAGTGGTCAGCAAGTATCCGAGTGTGCGCGATATCGCGATCTACATGGGAAACTCCTGCCCCGCCGACGTGCGCCGGCGCGAAGGCGAGCGTTGGGTGCGCAAGTACCACCAGATGCTGGTCGATGCGGGCGTCACCTCGGACAGTTTCGATGCGCTGTGGAATCGGTACCGCATGGCATTGCTCTATGCCTTCGTGTCTTCGGCCACGACGGCCGCGGTGGGCAACAGGTGGCAGCCCATCGAGGTCGGACTCCGAGGGATGACCAACGCGACTGAAGCGTGCGCCGATCTCGAGACCGTGGAGGCCATCCGGGAGGCGCTCTGAGTGAACTCAGCGCGGTTGACGCCGACGCCGGTTGCGGGCCAATGGATGCACGGCGATGGGTCCGGCCGGGGCCGGGACATTCCTGGCCCGAACCGCCGTAGACCGGCCGATGGTCCCTGGCACGACCTGGTGCCGGGTTGACGGAGGTCGGTCATGGATTGGGTATTGCTCGCGTTGTCGGCCGGACGCGGTCGACACCCATGGGGTTCGGGGCCGGGTAGGCGGTGTTGGGCGCGATCACCGAGGATGTTTGCGTGAATGTGCCTATCGATCCGGACGTGGACGCGGCTGGGGAGTCCGTGCCTGGGGCGGGGTCGTCGCCGTTCGGGCTGGGGCGGGCGCACCGTTGGCCGCGGCTGCGTCGGGATGTCGTGTTCGCGGTGTTTTTGGGTGGCTGCGTCGGTGGGTGGGCTCGTTATGCTGTCACGCAGGTGTGGCTGAGCGGGAGCGGCCGGTTCCCGTGGGCGACGTTCGGTGTGAATGTGGCTGGAGCGTTCGTCTTGGCGATCGTGATCGTGATCGCGGCTGATGTCGTGTCCTCGCGTTACCTTCGCCCGCTGTTGGGTACCGGGTTCTGCGGTGCGTTCACCACGTTCTCTGCCGTCGTCGTCACCACTGACCTGCTGTTCGCGCATCATCACCCGGGCACGGCCGTCGCCTATCTGGTGGCGAGTGTCCTCGCCGGCTTGTGCGCGGCGTTCCTCGGTCTGGTCCTGGCTCGTGCTGTTGCCGGGTGCCGCCGCCGCGAACGTCAGTAAGGGAGTTCGTCATGAGACTGCAGGGGCCGGCGAAGAGGCTCACGATTTTCCTCGGTGAGTCCGATCATTACCGGCACCATTCGCTGGGCAGTGAGATCGTCGACCGGGCGCGGCGCGCCGGTTTGGCCGGCTGCTCGGTCTTCCGGGGGGCGGCCGGGTTCGGCGCGACCGGGCACCTGCACACGGCGCACCTGCTCAGTCTGTCCGAGGATCTGCCGGTCGCGATCGTGATCGTCGATGCGCCCGGGCGGATCGCGGAGTTCTTGCCGCAGCTCGACGAGTTGGTGACCGGTGGGCTGGTCATCCTTGATGACGTCGAGGTCATCCGCTATGTCGCCGACCCTGATCGCAGCAGCCGTAAGCGGGTCTGATGCTCACCTTTGCCGTCGCCCTGGCCGCGGGCCTCGGCGCCGTCGTGCGCTATGTCGTCGACCAGGTCGTGCAGCACCGCACCCGCGGCGACTTCCCCTACGGCACCGCGGTCATCAACATCACCGGCAGCTTCCTGCTCGGCCTGGTGACCGGGCTCGCGTTGCACCACGGGCTCGGCTCGACCGCGACCGTGATCGTCGGCGTCGGGTTCGCCGGCGGCTACACGACGCTGTCCACCTGGGCATGGGAAACGCTCGCCCTCGCCGAAACCGGTGACCTGTTCGAAGCGAGCATCAACATCGTCGGCAGCTTCGCCGCCGGGCTCGCCGCCGCCTCGGCCGGACTCGGCCTGGCGCTGCTGTGAACCAGCCCTCGACCCGGACACGGTGGCGCCGGTCGATGCGCTCGCGCGGCAAGCTTGCCGGGGCGACGGGGTGCGCCGCGGCCGCGCCACTCGACAGCCCGGTCGAAGAAGCGCGCCATCGTGCGGTAAACCAAGAGTCACTGTGACGGGAGAACACGTATGACCGAACGAATGAACGAGCTCGCCTTCTACACTCTCGCCGGCGGGGTTACGTCACCGGCAGACTTGCTCGACCAGATGCCGGAGGCGGAAGGGCTCGGCTTGGGCAGCGCGTTCATCGGTGAGCGGTTCAACGTCAAGGAGGCGTGCACCCTGTCCGGGGCCGCCGCGGCTGCCTCGAGCCGACTGGGCATCGCCACTGCCGCAACGAATCACAACACCCGCCATCCGATGGTCACCGCGTCCTATGCGACGACGATGCATCGCCTGTCGGATGGCCGGTTCACCCTCGGCCTGGGCCGCGGCGTCGAGAAGCTGTTCGACATGATGGGCGTCCCGTACATCACCACGGCTCAGCTCGAGGACTTTGTCGGACTCATGCGCCGGTTGTGGCACGGCGAGACGGTGGTGGGCCACGACGGGCCGGCCGGGAAGTTCCCGGTGCTGCACCTGGACTCGAACTTCGATGAGGACATTCCCATCGGTTTCGTCGCCTTCGGTCCCAACTCCCTAGCCTTGGCCGGCCGGGTGATGGACATGGTCGTGCTGCACACGTTCTTCACCGACGAGACAACTGAACGCTGCGTCCGGACTGTGCGCGCGGCCGCCGAAGCGGCGGGTCGTGACCCCGCGTCAGTGCGAATCTGGTCGTGCTACGCCACGGTGCCCGACGGCCTACCCGAGGACCTGCGGCTCAAGAAGACCGTCGGCCGGCTGTCGTCCTACCTGCGGGGTTACGGCGACCTGATGGTGCGGACCAACAAGTGGGATCCGGCGGCGCTCGAACGGTTCCGCACCGATCCGGTCGTGTCCTCGTTCCCGGGCATGATCGACCAGAGCGCCGACACCGCAACCTTGACGCACATCGAATCCGTGTTACCGCAACAGTGGCTGGAACCGGCGGCCACCGGTTCCCCGCAGCGGTGTGCCGAGCGGGTCTTGCATCAGTTTGATCTCGGCGTCGACGGCGTCATCATGCACGGGACGACCCCGACCGAATTGGCCCCAGTGGTGCAGGCATACCGCAAGATCCGCCCTGCCGGCCGCTTCGACGGCGCGCAGGCCAATCCCGGCAGGCCCGCGGTGCCGTGATACGGAGCGATCTGACTTCCGCGGCGGGGGCTTCGAACTCATGCTGTGCTGATCTTGCCGAACGAAGTGCCGTTTTCGGCGATCAGCTCAGGTCGTGTGGACGATGAGGACGTCGACCGGCACGTGCCGCAGGACGTCTTGAGGCACCGAACCGAGCATGCGTCCCGCGAGCGTGTTCAGCCCGCGGTTGCCGATCACGAGCAGGTCTGCGGCGCGCTCGGCAACGATCTGCTCAAGCACCTTCGCGGGCCGGCCACCCAACGAGACGGCTTCGACCTTCACCGCCCCCTGCTGCGCGGCGTGCTGCGAAGCCGTGCGAAGAACCTCCTCCGCCGGCCCGACGCGCAGCACGTAGGTGGCGTCGTCACCGCCCAGGACGTCATGAGCCTGCACGGCGCCCTCCGCCGTGGGCTGGGCGAAGGCGCACACGATAACGAGCGTGGCCTGCGCTTCGTTCGCGAGGGTCGCGGCTCGATCCACTGCATGGTAGGAGGATTCGGAGCCGTCGGTTCCAACGACGATGGTGGTGTAACCGCTCACGGCAAGCTCCCTCAGCCGTTCGGATGTTCGCCCACGTCGACCATACCGGGGAGCGCAGGACCTGAGGCACCCGCACCCGCAAGAGGCCCAGCCTGACCGCGGTCGCTTCGGCGGCGACGGGGTTCGCCCGCCCGACCGTGCGGCGTGAACCGGCCGCGGACAGAATGGGCCCATGGCGCTCGACCGCGAGGAACAGCTGCTCGGCTCCACGCCCCGGTACACGCTGCGCGAGGTCGCCCAACGCACGGGGGTTCCCGTCGAGCGCTTGGCGAGGCTGTGGAGCGCGCTCGGCTTCGCCCAGGTCAGCCGGGACGATGTCGCGTTTGCCGACAACGACATCGATGCGCTGCGCATCGCCGGCGAACTGCGCGCGGCAGGTTTTCTTGACGCCGCTGCCGAGGACTCCCTCACTCGCGCGCTGGGTCAGACGCTGGGCCGGCTGGCGCAGTGGGAGGTCGAGTTGTTCGCCGGAGCCCGGGGTGACGCGGACCTGCCTGACCCGGTGGCGCTGTGGCTGCTCGACGCTGTGGAGCAACTGCAGCAGTACGTGTGGCGCCGGCACGTGCTGGCCGTGATCAGCCGCGTGTCGGGCGAGCGCACCGAACTCGTCGTCGGGTTCGCCGACGTCGTCGGATACACGAGCCTGAGTCGTGGTCTGGACCACGTCGCGCTGAGCGAGTTCATCGACGCATTCGAGGCGACCGGCAGTGAGATCGTGGCAGGGCACGGTGGACATGTCGTCAAGACGATCGGAGACGAGATCATGTTCACCGCCGGCACCCCGCAGTCCGGCGCTGAGATCGCCCTGGAACTGGCCGGACGGTTGCGCGATCTCGACAACCGGCCCGACCTACGCGTCGGCGTCGCGTACGGCGAGGTGCTCGAACACCTCGCCGACGTGTTCGGCACGGTCGTGAACATCGCCGCCCGGCTGACCGCGGTTGCCCGGCCCGGCACGGTCCTCATCGATCGCGAGTTCGCCGATGCGCTGACCGGCGACGAACGCTTCGAGGTTCGCCCGCTGCGCCGTGTGTCGGTGCGCGGCTTCGAGCGCCTGCAACCGTGGCTGTTGCGCCGGGCGCGCTGAGCCACTGCCGCGCACCGGACCAGGGTAGAGCCGGTGGGCGTTGAGTCCCGACGGACAAGTCGGCCGCAGCAGCCGGCGGTTCAGCCGGTGCCGCCCACGGACGGAAGCGCTGCCAACGCTGTGGCGAGGTGATCGGCCAGGGCGCCGTTGCCGGCCGCAGTCATGTGGATTTCGTCCGGGCCGTAATGCAGCCGCCAGCGCAGGGGCGAGATGTAGCGCGGTCCGGCAGCGGCGGCCAACTCGCGGTCGGTGGTCCGCTGGTCGGCGCCGTCACGTCCTGGCGCGTCGGTCGGGCCGATGACGACGACGCGGACGGTGGACGGAATCTTCGCCAGCACCGCACGCGCCGCGGCGCCGATACCGGACTGACCGGCGTCGTTGTTGCCACCCTCGACGATGATCATCTGCGGGCGGTCGGCCAGCACCTGACGCACGCGGGTGGGGTAGCTCTGGTTGCCGCAGTACCCGCCGTTGACGAACCCCGTTCGTCCGATGCCGCGCACCGTGAGGTTCCAGTGCTCACGCCTGGCCAGCAGGATGTCCCATGCCTGGTGCTGCGGGTCGGACAGCGTGGTGCCGACCGCGTACGAATCCCCGAGGACATCGACTCTCGTACTACCGAACCTGAACGGGCCGGTCATCTGCCGTGCCTCGGCGTTGGCCGCTGTGCACGTGGCGGCATCGGTGCTGGTCAGCGAGCCCGCTTCCTGATGGTGTCGGTACACCACGTAGGCGCTGACGCCGGCAGCTACCACGACGACCAGCGCAACCGTGACCCATACCCAACGCCGCACGGGCAGCATGATAGGCGATGTGGGCTATGGAACGGACTGGCGACGACCGGCCGCGTGCTGACGCAGCGCCGGCACCACGTCGGTGAACAGCCGGTCGAGGACCGGTGCCGGGTCGGCGCCGGCGGTCGCGGGCATGAATACGAAATGGCGAGCGCCCGCGTCGTAGAAGTCGCACAACTTGGCGGTGACCTGCGCCGCCGTACCGGCGGCGGCGACGCTGTCGACCATCGCCCGGAAGTCCTGGTCATACGTGCCGCCCATGGAGCGGGCTGCTTCGGTTCGGGCGAGGTCGCCGTCCGGGTTGATGTTGAGGAAGACCCAGACACACCAGTGGAAGTCGGTAAGGTCGCGCCCGGTCGTCCCGGCCGCGACCTTGATCGTATTCACCGATTCGGCATAGCGACGCGGCGAGTACAGGTAGGGGAACCAGCCGTCGCCGAGGGTCGCGGCCCGTCGCATGGCCGGTGGTTTTCGGCCGGCGACGACGATCGGCGGGCCGCCGGGTTGGGCGGGGGCCGGGTGGATCTTGACGTCCTGCATGGGATAGTAGGGGCCGTCGTGGCTGATCTCGGTGGCCGTCCAGAGTCGTCGCAGCAGTGGGATGATCTCGTTCATCCGCCGGCCACGCTCCTCGACGGGGACTTGGACGGCGCGGAACTCCTGCCGGTACTCACCGCCGATCCCGACGCCGAGCATCACCCGGCCATTGGTGGCGCGGTCGAGGTCGGCGATCTGCTTGGCCACCAGCGCCGGCGGGTAGAGCGGGAGCAGCAGGATGGAGCTCCCGACGCTGACGCGCTCCGTGACCGTGGCCAACCGGGTCAGTCCGATGATGGCCTCGGGGCTCGGATTGCGTGAGGCGATGTGCCCGCCGACCCAGAGCGAGTCGACCGGCAGGGCCTCGAGTTGTGCGGCCTTACGGGCATCGGTCGTCGCGACGATCCCGATCCGGACGTCGCCGCCGGTCGGGCTCACCGCAGCACCTCGCGCAGTTGCGCGCGCTCGTCGGCATCGAGTCCGAGGACGGTCGCGAGAATCTCCTCGTTGTGCTGGCCGATGAGTGGGCCGGGCCTGAGGTCCACGTCGAGATCCGAGAACAGCCACGGCTGGCGCATGACCCGGGTCCGCCCGATTTCCGGGTGGTCGAGATCGACGAAAACCTCACGCCCGGCCAGGTGCGGATCTGCTGCCAGCGTCTCGTTGGTCATCACTGCCATGGCCGGTACGCCGGCGGCCTGGAGCACCTCGAAGCACACCCGTGCCGAGCGCTGGCTGGTCCACGCCGCGATGGCGTCGTCGATCCCGGCACCGGCCGCGCGCCGCGCGCGTGCGGTCGGGTAGTGCTCGATCCACGCCTCGCGCGCCAGCACCGTGCACAGGCCGGCCCACGCGGCGTCATCGACGACCGCCACCGCCACCCAGCCATCGTCCTCGGCGCTCGGATAGACGCCGTGCGGGGCGTGCTCACGGTGCGCATTGCCGTTTCGGATCGGCCACGGAACGTCGAGTTGCTCGGCGAGCAGGGCGTCCGGGGCGCTGGCGATCACCACCTCTCGCGAGGCCAGATCGACATGCTGGCCCTCGCCCGTGCGGGCTCGGTGCAGGAGAGCGGCGAGCACGGCGACCGACAGCGCATTGCCGCTGCGATAGTCGGTCGACTCACCGATCTCGGTAGGTGGTCCGTCGGCGTACCCGGTCTGCTCCGACAGCCCGCCGGTCGCCCCGAAGATGGAGGCCAGGCCCGCTGCCATCGCCTCGGGGCCGCTGGAGCCGTTGGCCGACGAAGAAGCGACGACGAGATCCGGGCGCGTCGCCAGCAGGTTCTGGGCATCGAGCCCGAATCGCGCCATGACACCCGGGCGGAAGTTGTCGACGACCACGTCGGCCCATGCCACGAGGCGGTGGGCCAGCGCGAGACCCGCCGGCTGGGAGAGATCGACCTGGAAGGACCGCTTGTTCAGATTGATCTCGTTGAAATTGGGTGAGCGGTCGATCCCGCCGTAATCGGCCAGGAAGCCGCGCCGCGCCGGATCGGGACGCCGCGTCGATTCGACCTTGATCACGTCGGCCCCTAGCAGCGCGAGCAGGCAGGTTGCGTAAGGGCCGGCGGCGGCCCACGTGAAGTCCAGGATCCGGACACCCTCGAGCGCACGACCATCAGCGAGGCGGGGCTTGTCGATGCCGGCGTCGGCGAACTGCGAGGCTGTCCCGGGTTCGGGCGCGGATCTGACCTCGATCGGGGTGGCCGAGAAGCAGTACGGCGGTCCGGGCACGAGCATGCGCGTGCCGCAGCCATCGTCGATCGTCCGAAAGAATCCTCGATGGGACAGCTGTTCGGATGCCAGCAGGTCGCCTGGCGTTGCGTACGCGCCGACAGGGGCGCCGAGCGCGGCGAGCGTGCGCACGACGTCGGCCTTGTCGCGGGCCTGGCACCACGCCTGGATCGCCCTCGTCGCGAGCTCGCGGTTCTCGGCCCGTGCCGCCGCGGTGGCGATCCGTGCGTCGGCGAGTTCGGCCGCCGCGGGCGACGCCGCGAGGGTGTCCCACTGGGCCGGGGTCATACCGACCAGCTGCACCCAGCCGTCGCGACAACGGATCATGCCCATGGATCCGTATCGGCCGCCGTCGCGCCGCAGGACGACCCCGTCGTTGGTGAAGCGGCTCAGGCGGGTGCGATTCAGGGTCAGCTCCGACTCTTGGACGGAGATGTCGATGCTCTGGCCGCGGCCGGTTCGAAGGCGGTCGTACATCGCCGCGAGCGTTGCCACGGCAGCGTTCCAACCGGTGTCGTACTCGGCGGCGTCGGCGCCGATCTGTACTGGGGGTCGATCGGGGAACATCGTCCAGCCAGGTCCACTTGGCAGGATCGATCCCTCCCCGCCGGCGTGAAATGCGACAAGGTGGTTGGCGCGATAGTTGGCATAAGGGCCGGTGCACCCGAACGGGGTGATGACGACCACGGTCGTTGACTCGTCGAGCCCGTCACGCTCGCCCCAGCTGCGGTCGTCGGTGACGAGGACGTCGCTTGCCGCTGCGAGTCGTCGGAGTTGTTCGCGACCTTGCGGTCCACCCGGCACCGTCACACTCGACTTGCCGGTGTTGAGATACAGGAACTGCCCGCCCGGCGTGCCCGGCTCGGCACTTGCGCGCCGCGGGGCCGATCGCCGCGCGGGATGTCCACCCGGGGGTTCCACCTTGAGGACCTCTGCGCCCAGGTCGCTCAAGACCTTCGCGCAGAACGAGCCGGCGATGCCGTCAACGATCTCGAGCACGCGCCACCCGGCCAGTGCCCCGACCGAGCCGGTCCGATCAGGCACCGCAATGCCCCGCGAGGATGTGATCGTCGGCCGAAATGAGCGAGTCAGGATTCGGCGTGATGCCCATGCAGTTCGCCTCCGACGGCAACGTGCGCGCTCCGGCACGTGGATAGCCTTCGATCAAACGTAGACCAACACATTGTCAAGTTTGCGACGAAGCCGAGTGGAGGTATTCCACCTGCGTGGCGTCGATCCACATCGTCGATGTGGGTCGTCGAACTCGCCGAGGTGACGGTGTCAGCTATTCGAGCGCCGCGGTGGCCGCCCTTTCCGGACGACGTGCACCGGGTCGCGTTCGGGACGCTTGCGGTGGATTCGGTGATCCGCGCAGCGCGGCAGCACGTGGGTCGCATCGCGGAAGGCCGCTGACGATACGGTACGGATCGACCGCCCGCACCACTCACAACCCGAAGGGACCTTGCATGCCTGATGCTGTCTACACTGCCGAAGCACTCTCCGTCGGCGGCGGACGAGACGGTCGCGTTCGCACGACCGACGGCTCACTCGACGTCGAGATGGCACTGCCGGTCGCTCTCGGCGGCACAGGCAAGGGTTTGAACCCCGAACTACTTTTCGCGACGGGGTATGCCGGCTGTTTCCACTCGGCGCTGTACTTCGCCGCCCGCAGGACGAAGGCGGACATCACCGGATCCACTGTGGGTGCCAGGGTGAACCTGGTCCCGAACACCGACAAATGGGTGGACCTGTCCGTCCAGCTGGAGGTCATGATCCCGAACCTCCCGTTGGATCAGGCCAGGGAAATTGTCGATATGGCGCACCAATTGTGTCCGTACTCGAAGGCCACTCGCGGCAACATCGAGGTGACGATCGACGTCGTGGACGAATAACCGCGACAAGCTGCGTTATCGGCCCTGTCGCCCGGGAAGAACTCGGCCCTCGAACCCGCCGACCGCACCAGCGCCGTACGGCCGCGGAACGCATCACCGACGCATGCGCTCATCGGGCGGCCGCCGCGAGGTGTTTCGGCATGTTGGGATAACGCATCATGCGGGCGCCCCCACTGACGTCGAGGACGACACCGGTGACGAACGCCGCGCCGTCCGAACACAGATAGACCGCCGCCGCGGCAATGTCATTCGGCGTTCCCTCGCGCCCGAGGGGCGTATTCTCGAGGTACTCCTCGCGGATTCCGGGAACCACCAGACCGGGCGCCGACAGGGGAGTCTCGATGAAACCCGGCGCGATCGCATTGACCCGGATGCCGCGGGGAGCAAGTTCCAGCGCAGCTACCTGCGTCAGCATGGACAGCCCTGCCTTGGCTGAGCAGTACGCCGACATGCCGATACCCGGCTGGTGCCCGTTCAGCGACGTGAGCGAGACAAGCGTGCCTCCGTCCGCGAGCGAACGTCCGGCGTGCTTCGCGACGATGAACGAGCCGGTAAGGCAGACGTCGACAACCTGACGCCAGCGCGCGACATCGTGGTCGATGAGCATGGAGAATGCGCTGATCCCCGCGCTGTTGACGACGGCATGCACCGCTGCGTCACGTGCGAGGACGTCCGCGAACAGAGCCTCGACGCTCGACTCGTCGGTCACGTCCACCACCGCGGAGGTCGCGCCGTCGCCGAGGCGGCCTGCCACCTCATCTGCGCCGGCCCGGTTTCGGTCAGCGACCGTCACCCGCCAGCCGTCCGCATAGAGCGCGGCCGCAATCGCCATGCCGAGCCCGGATGCGCCGCCGATGACCACCGCGACACGAGATCTGTCCACACGCACTCCTTCGATAGTTGCCGTTAGCCTTGCCGATTGCTAGTGCTGACGACCCGGATCATCAGGAACCGGGATATCACGGTTGCAGGACCAGTCGTCGGTGCAGCCCGCCGCGGGCGATGCGCCGATGTGCCTCGGCAGCCTGGTCGAGGGTGAGAATCTCGGGCGCGGGAGGCACCACGCGCCCGTCGGCGATCAATTGGAGCAACGTCGCCGCGTCCTCGGCGTACTCACTGGGGTGCGACCGGCGCCGGTCGTGGATGTTGTAGTTCACGGTGCGCCGCCGGGATCCGTCGACCTTGCCGAGGATCGGCCAGATCGCGTTGATGCGGAGCACACCCAGCAACGCGACCAGGTTCGACGCACCCGATTCCAGGAAGTCCTGAAACCCGTAGCCGACCAGCGTGCCGCCACGCGCCAGCGACCGCCGGCTCGTCCGCCAACTTTCACCACCTACGGCGTCGAACGCGGCAGCCACGCCGCGGCCATCGCTGGCCGCCCTGATCGCCTGGGCCAGGTCGGGTCGCCGGTAGTCGATCGCGGTCGCGCCCAACCCCGCCAATCGCTCCATATTTGCGGCCGAGCAGGTTCCGATGACCCGCAGCCCGAGATGGTTGGCGAGCGTGACGAGCGCGCGGCCGGCGCTGCCCGTGGCGCCGACGACCAGAATGCTGGCTCCGGGTGACAGCGAGACGCAGCGGGTGAGCATCTGCCAGGCCGTCACCCACATCAACGGCACCTCGACAGCGGCGGCGGGCTCAACACCGTCCGGAACGGGTACGAGGTCACGAGCCGGGCGCACCATGTACTCCGAATACGAGCCGGACACGGGCATGTCCGCAACCCGCTGCCCTACCTGCACACCTGACACTCCAGACCCGAGTTTGTCGACGACGCCCACCATGTCATAACCGGGCGTCACCGGCAGGCCGCCCTTGTATGCGACATAGCGACCTCGGCGCACGATCGTGTCGGTGTACCCGACGCCGGCAGCTTCGACCCGCACGCGGGCCTCACCTGCGCCGGGCTCCGGCAACTGGTCGATCTCGACGACCTCCAAGACGTCTGGCCCACCGAAGTTACGCCCGACAACTTTCCGGTACATCGCCCAGCCTCCATTCACCTGACTGCGGTCCGCATGCAGGATGCGAGGCGGCCCGGCAAGCCGGTACCGGCTTGACACTGCTTAGCAGAGCGACGCCTTCGTCCGAGCATCGGCCCGTGACCGTGACTCGTGATCGTAGGTCAGTATTCTCGAACCTCACGAAGCCAGCGCGAGTGAGATCCATTGCCTCCGCCGGGCAATTCTGACTCGGCTATGCTTCGGCCGATCGCGGCGGTGGTGCGCGCCCGCGAACGATCAAGGAGGCCGTTTGTCGATCGGTGATATCGGGATCCTGCGTGGTGCCGATGAAGGCTTGAACCACCAAATCGTCGACACGTTCGCGACTGTTTCGCAGAGCGACCTTGCCTGGACCGAGAAGATCTGGTGTTCGCTGGCTAGGACAGACGGGTCGTTGCAGGTCGACTTCGGTCTCGGCAAGTATCACAACCGGGGAGTCGTCGACGGGTTCGGTGGGATATCGCGGGGTCGGGAGCAGTGGACAGTCCGGGCCAGCCGCGAGCTCGACTCCGCTCCGGAAGACACGGCGGTCGGTCCGGTTCGGTACGAGGTCGTCGAGCCGTTGCGCCGAGTGCGGTTCCAACTCGAGGCGAACGACGTGCAGCCGATTTCGTTTGACCTTGTGTTGTCGGGCGTGACGCCGCCGTTTTTCGAGGAGCGCAACCTCACCCGCAACAGGCGAACCGGCCGCATCGACGTGGACGTGATTCGCTATCACCAGGGCGGCTGGGTGTCGGGCACTGTCACTGTCGACGGCCGGACCGAGGATGTTCGGCCCGAGGAGTGGTTCGGCTTCCGCGACCATTCGTGGGGTGTGCGCCAGGCAGTGGGTGCACCACCGCCCGATGTGATACCGGGTCAGTCGCTGCGGCGATCGGGCGGCCGCGGCGGGTTCAAGTGGACGCCGTCGTTCTTGCGCCGGCCGGATGGCACCTACTACGAGGCGGCCATTCACGCGTCCGAAGGCGTGGGCATAGCCTCGGCGTTCGTCAACGAGGCCGACGGCAGCCAGGCTCGCGTCCGGATCGTGGAGCCACACATGAGCTACGACCCGCGGACGCGATTCGTGCTCGGCGGGCAGTTGCGCCTGACGATGGACTCAGGTGAGCATCGCGTCATCGAGGTCGAGGCAGTGGGTACGTCCGGCTTCTTCCTCAGGACCGCGGGTTACGGAAGCTGGGCCGGTCACAAGCACGGCGCCTGGATGGGGCCCCTGCACGTCGACGGCGACTACATCCCCGACTGTTGGGACGATGAGCACCTGCCATTGTTCGGGCAGCTCCGCGACACTCCGGTGCGCGTGCGCGAGGGAGACGCAGAGGGGTACGGGATCATGGAGAGCATGATGACGGGGGAATGGCCCGAACTCGGGCTCACAGCCGACTCCGACCACCGGCCAGACTTCATGTGACTCGGCACCGCCGACCTCGAGGCCTGCCGGCGTGGCCGATTCGTCATCCGTGCTGAGCCTGCCTCGCAACCGCGGCGAGGCGCTCTTCTCTGGGTAACACCGGCCCGGCTTCGATGTGGTCCTCGAACCCGAGTTCCTGCAGGGCGCGCTGCGTCATCGGCTCGATGACGCGGGTCATCGACCCGAAACGCGGATCGTCGGTATAGCCGACGTCGAAGAGGTGCCCGGCGACGAGCTGGATCGTGCACATCTTGAAGATCTGAAACGCTCGATACCATTCCCGATGCTCGGCGCGGATGCCCGTCAGTTCCTCCCACCGGGCAACGAATTCCTCGGCCGACGGCGAGCTGGGCAGGTTGGTGATCGAGGGCCCGAGGTTCCAAAGCACCTCGGCCCAGCCGAGGTCGGCGAGCGGGTCGCCGATCCCGGCCATCTCCCAATCGAAGATCCCGGTGACTTCACTGCCCTCGAAGGCGACGTTGCCCGCTTTCGGATCGCCGTGGACGAGGGTGATCGACGGGCACTGCGGTGGCTGCTGCTCGCGCAGCAGCGCGTGTAGCCGCTCGAGCGCAGGCAGCGGTCCGCGTTGCACGCGGCGAATTTCGCCGGCCCAGTGGTCGAGCTCTCGATCGAGGTAGCCGTGTCCGTCGCCCAGTGCCGCGAGGCCGCTGGCCTCCAGGTCCACTTTGTGAATGGCAGCAAGCTGCTCGATCATGTTCTCGCACATCCGTCGGATGCGGCTGGCGTCTGCGGCGAGCTCGTCGGGCAGGACGCGCTCGTGGACGCTGCCCCGAAGGCGCTCCATGACATAGAAATCGCGTCCGAGCACGTCCCCGGTCGGTTCGAACCACAGCGCACGGGGCGCGCGGACCGGAGTCGACTCGAGGCAACGCAGGATATCGAACTGCCGTTTCAGGTCGTAGGGAGGCAGCAGGCCCGGCTCAGGCGGACGGATGCGGATCACTCCGTCCGTGCTGCGTGGCGCTCCGTTCGACCGCCACGTGACGGTGACAAGCAGTGTCTCCGCCGAGTGCCCGAGCTCGACGCGGTCGAGTCCCGCGACCTGAACCTCCTCGGCGTCGGCATCGGCGTCGGCGATCTGCTTGGTCAACCACGAGGCCAGCCGGTCTTGGACATCGTCGGCGAACACGGGCGCGTTCACCAGTTCGGGTAACGGGGGTAGCGGTCGCCCTCGCTCGCCCGCAGTGGAATCTCACCCGCTGGCACCACGCGGTCCACACCCGCACGCCCCGATTCGATGACCCGCCGGACCACATCGCGCGCGAGCATCAGCGGCGCGGCCGTAGCTGTGGGCATAAGGGCAACCCCCAAGACGAGTGCGGCGTGTCGTGCGGATCAGGCATCGCGGCTGCCGCGTTCGTCCGGCTCGCCGACGGCTGCTCTGCGCGGTAGTCGACCGTAGCGGATTCATCGCGCACAAGAAGAGGCGGGCGCCGAGGAACCGAGTCCGGGGCTCGCGACCGGGAGATCGGCGGTGGTGCTCGGTGCGACCCGTGGCCGCACCCAAGCCGCAATAATGACCGCGTGGCGGGTCCTGCGTCCATGATTGGTGCAAGGGGGCTGGTCGGGCGCGACCGGCTCCGGGCCGAACTTCACCGCGCGGTCGACACCGCGACGCAGGGTACGAGTCGCCTGGTGCTGGTGGCGGGTGAGCCGGGTATCGGGAAGACGACGCTGCTGACCGATGCCCTGACGTATGCCCGGACCTTGGGTGCGCAGGTCGTGACCGCAGCGTGCTGGGACGGCGACGGCGTCGCCGGATTCTGGCCGTGGACGCAGATCCTGCGCGTGCTCACCGGTTCTGACGCCGCCGACATCGCGTCCCTGACCGGCACACCGACCGGCGACGCACACAGGTTCCCCGTCTTCGTCGCGACCGCACAGGCGCTGCGCAAGGCCAGCGCCGAGGCTCCCATCATCATCATGATCGACGATCTGCAGTGGGCCGATGCGGGTTCGCTGCGCCTGCTCGAGTTCGCCGCCCGGACACTGCGCGAGGTCCCAGTGCTGCTGCTCGGCGCCTACCGCGACGTCGAGATCGGCCCGGACCATCCGCTGCGCGACGTCCTCGCCGATCTGCCGGCGGGCGCTGATGTGCTGCCTGTCGTCGGGCTGTCGCCGGCCGAGGTGGCCAGGATGCTCGGTGACGTTCCCGAAGCGGCCGAGGTCTATCGCCGGACGGGCGGCAATCCGTTCTTCGTCCAGCAGGTCGCCCGGCTGCTCGCGACCAACACCGGCGGCATCCCGACCGCGGTCGGCGAGGCGATCAGGCAGCGCGTCGCGTTGCTCGGGCCGGCCGCGATCGAGGTGGTCACAGTCGGTGCCGTCGTCGGCGCGCGCTTTGACACCGCACTGCTCGCCCGAGCGTCGGGTCGTGATTTCGCCTTGATCGACGACGCCCTTGCCGCCGCGACCCGAGCCCGGATCGTCGCGTCGGACTCGTCCGGACACCGCTTCGAACACGACCTGTTCCGCGAATTCCTGTACGGCCAGCTGTCCCCGGCCGCCCGCGCCGCTGCCCACCGGTCCGTCGCCGCGGCACTCGGCGCGGACGCCCCACCGGGGGCCCTGGCGCATCACTGGACGCTGTCGGTCCCCTTGACCGATCCCCAGGTCGCCGCCGACTACGAGGTCACCGCCGCGCGCGATGCCGATCGGCGCCTGGCGTACGAGGAGGCCGCGCGGCACTGGACGACCGCGCTGCGACTCGGTGGCGAGCGACCCCGCTGGCGGCTCTCGCTGGCCGACTCGCTGGTGCGAAGCGGCGAAGGGGACGCGGCCCGCGCGGCGTACCTGCAGGTCGCGGCGTCGGCCGACGATCCGGAGCTCACCGGGCTCGCGGGCCTCGGCCTGCACCGAGCCGGTGAGCTGAGCGGTACGACGCACGAGGCGACGATCCGGATCCTTGCGCGTGCCGTGAGCGCCTTGAGCGAGCCCACCGGGCTCGCCGCGAGAGTCCGTGCCGCCCTTGCGCGTGAGCTGGCCGACGGGCCCTCGCGCGACATCTCACGGGCGACGACATTGGCGGCGGAGGCGACCGCCTTCGCCGGCGCCGCGGGGGATCGTGCCGCGGAGGCGCTGTGCCTGTTCGCCGAGCATGACCTCGGCTGGGGGCCGGGGACGGCTCGGCTGCGACTGGGACTGGCTCAGCGGATGGTCGAAGCCGCCGCCGCGGGTGGCGCGCGGGATCTCGTGTTCGAGGCGCTGTTCTGCCGGTTCGTCGCGTTGACCGAACTCGCCGATCCGATGGCGTGGGTGGCGCTCACCGACGCGGAGGCGGTTGCCGCCGACCTGCGCGAACCGCGTCCCCGCTATCTCGTGCAGTCCCGACGGGCGACGCTTGCGATCCTTGCCGCGCAGTGGGACGACGGCCAGCGGCTGGCACGGGAGGCCTTCCAACTCGCCGCCATGATCGCCGAGCCGGACGCGACGGGCGTTCTCGTCACCCAGCTGATGGCGATCGAGCACACGCGTTTCGGGGTGGCGGGCATCGCCCGTGTGCTGGGTCGTTCTGTCGGCGTGCCTGACGCGAGCGAGGCGGGCTACCCGGCCGAGCTCGACCCGCTGCTCAACTCCGTCGCGCTGGCCTCGGCCGGCGAGGAGGAGTCCGCAGCGGCGATTCTGCGCGCCTTGCCGCTGCCGGAAGATCTCGCCATGTACCGCTGGCGGGCGCTGCCCAACGCGGTCTTCGAAGTCGAGGCGGCAGTCGCTGCGCACGCCGCCGACGTCTGCGCAGCCCGCTATGAATTCCTGACCCCGTTCGCGGGGGAGGTCGTCGTCATCGGGGGAGCGGTCGCAGTCCTTGGGCCGGTCGACCTCTTTCTCGGTATGGCCGCCGGTGGCTGCGGGCGACATTGGGACGCCGTCAAGCATCTGCGTGCCGCAGCAGGGTGCGCCGGGCGCCTCGGCGCGCGCGCGCTCGTCGTCCGAGCCCAGGTCGAGCTCGCCTGCGCGCTGCAGGCGACCGGGGTGGCCCAGCAGGGCGACGCGTTGACCGTGCTCGCCGAGACCGCCGACGAACTCGGCATGACCACCCACCGAGACAGGGTGCTCCAGCTGCTCGCGCAGGCCCAGGCGTCCGGGTGCGCGTTCCGACGCGACGGTGACGTGTGGAACCTGCGGTTCGACGGACGGTCGGCGGCGCTCAAGGACGCCAAGGGGCTGCAGGACATGCATCGCCTCCTCTCCGAGCCAGGCGCCGAGGTGTCCGCTACCGAGCTCGCCGGCTTGCCCGACGATGCGGGCTCTGACGTCGTCCTCGACAACCAGGCCAAGGCCGCCTATCGCAGGCGACTCGACCAGCTCGAGGAGGAGATCGACCACCCCGACCCGAAGCGCGCCGAGCGCGCCCAGGCGGAGAAGGACGCGCTCGTGATCGAGCTCAGCCGAGCATTCGGGCTGGCGGGCCGGTCCCGCCGACTCGGCGATTCCGGCGAACGCGCCCGCACTGCGGTGACCGCACGCATCCGCGACACCCTGCGTCGCATCGACAAGGTGCACCCGGCGCTGGCCCGGCACCTCGACGAGTCGATCACGACCGGACGCCTGTGCAGCTACCGCCCGAACCATCCCATCCGCTGGCAGCTCTGATCTCACGACCCGTGAGATCCGATCTCACGCCTGAGGGATGTCACCCGGCTCTCAGGAGGATCCAATGCCACGCGCATCGAAGGCCGACACCGCGCTGTCCGTCGAGGCCCCACAGGTCGAGTTTCGCGACACAGATCTGGACGGGTACACCGTGACGTTCGGCAAGTACCTCGTCGACGCGGACCCGGCACCGCTGTTCCACGGCCTACCCGACGACCGCTGCCAGTGCCCGCACTGGGGCTACGTCGTGTCCGGCAAGCTCGTCTTTCGCTACGCCGACCGGGACGAGACCTACGTCGCCGGCGATGCCTACTACGGCGCGCCCGGTCACGTCCCGTTGTGCTTCGGGGGAACCGAAATCATCGAGTTCAGCCCCACGGACGCGCTCGGCGCCACCAACGAGGTCGTCGGCCGGAACATGATGTCCGGCGCGATGCAGTAAGGCGGGCGCGGTCATGACCACTCTCACCACTTCGGACATCCAGGGGATCGCCGCGCTGGACGCCACCGGCCAGGCGGAGCTCGTCCGGACCGGTCAACTGACCGCGGCGGAGCTGGTCACGGCGGCGATCGAGCGTATCGATGCACTCAACCCGACGCTCAACGCGGTGATCACGACCGCTGATGAGCGGGCGCTGCTGCAGGCGACGAGGGCGCGCGGGCCATTCGCCGGCGTGCCCTATCTGCTCAAGGACCTGTGTGCCGAGGCCGCCGGGATGCGCCTGTGCGAGGGATCGGCGTTCCTGAAGGACAACGTGTCGAGCGTCGACCAGGAACTCGTCACCCGGCTCAAGGCGGCCGGACTGGTGATCCTCGGCAAGACGAACACGCCCGAGTTCGGCATGGCCCCGACAACCGAGCCGCGCCTGTTCGGGGCCACCGCCAACCCGTGGGACGTCCGGCACACGGTCGGTGGATCCAGCGGCGGATCTGCGGCAGCGGTCGCGTCCGGGATGGTGCCGATGGCGCACGGCAACGACGCGGGCGGATCGATCCGGATCCCCGCCTCGTGCACCGGCTTGTTCGGTCTGCGGCCTACCCGCGCCCGTAACCCACTCGGGCCGATCTACGGTGACGTCTTCGGGGGCTGGGTATCGGAACATGCGCTCACCCGATCGGTACGTGACAGTGCCGCGCTGCTGGACGCCACGTCCGGTCCCGCCCTCGGCGATCCGTACCTGGCGCCCGCACCGGTGCGCCCGTTCCTGGACGAGGTCGGTAGGCAAACGGGGCGGCTCCGGATCGCGTTCACCCGGAAGGCAGCCGAGGACCGACCCGTCCATCCCGACTGCCTCGCGGCCGTCGACGATGCCGTCAACCTGCTCACCGAACTCGGTCACGACCTGGTCGAGCACGACCTCACTGGGCTGACGCCCGAGGTCGGCTCGGCGATCGGACGTGGGTACGGAGCAGGTCTCGACTGGGCCCTGCGCTACTGGATCCGCGAGCTCGGCCGCGAACCCGCCGACCACGAGCTCGAACCACTGACCCGGCTGTACTGGGAACGCTCGAAGGCCATCAGCGGCGGTGAGTACCTGATGGCGGTCACCACCATCCAGGCCTTCACCCGGCGCGTCGCGCAGGCGTTCACCGAGTTCGACACCTGGCTTTCGCCGACCCTCGCCGAACCGCCGCCACGTCTCGGCGAACTGGTCGCGAGTGACGCCAACCCCACGGCTGCAGAACAGCGCAGCGCGAGCTTCGTCGCCATCCCGCTGGTGGTCGCCAACCTCACCGGGGCGCCCGCGATGTCGGTGCCGTTGCACTGGAACGACGCCGGTCTGCCGATCGGCGTCCACGTCATGGGCCGCTACGGCGACGAGGCCACGCTTTTCCGTCTGGCGGGCCAACTCGAAACTGCCCGTCCGTGGGCCGACCGGTGGCCGGCCATCTCGGCGAAGGGGCTGTCCCGATAGCCGACATTCATTCCCGCTGCCATCCCGGCGAGACGTCCGAATTCCTGTCAGTAGCGAGTCCCTCTCAGCGGCCGCGAGCGACAGTTAGGGCATCGCAGGGATACAGAGCTGCCTGCTGCCATCGCTGAGCGTGACCGGTCGTCGTCGCGACGATGACACTGCGGACATCACGCGATTCAAGGCGCCGGTCGACCTCCCCGGTCAGTTGCACCGACCGGCGCCAGCAGCCGTCGCACAGCTGAGCGCGAGAGCAGCAGCACTACGATCAGCAACGTCACCGAGAAGAAGCCGCCCAGGCTGATGGCGTCACCGAAGACGAGACTCTCGAGTTTGAGCACGAGGAACTTGCTGCCGACGAGGACCAGCCAGAGAAGCACCGCGCCGCCGGCCTTACCGGCCGGCGTCGTCGCGGCGTGCAGGCGACCCTTGGCCCGGTTCTTGACGACGACGACGATCTCGAGCACCAGTTTGAGCATGACGGCGGTCAGCAACGACAGCGTGAAGCTCTCCGATACCACGTTCGGCAGGTACTCGGCGGCGAGGTTGAGCACGACGACGTAGACGAAGACGTCGACCACATCAGTCGCAGCGATCAAGCCCGTCCGCCCGGCGCCGTCGATCGGCTCGACCACGCCGGGAGCGTATCGCCTCCACCTGCCGTGAGATCCTCGCGCGTCGCCAACCAGGCTTGCCAGATCCGATCGGAGAGTCGCCAATCGGGCGACTTTCCCGGCTCGGCACTGAAAGGTAATTCCACCACCTAACGGCAACGGGTCGGCGTAGTACGGCATGGATGCGCGGTCACCCTCGAGCCCAGGTCCCCAGAACATCCGGAACAGCTCGGCCAATTTGTATTCCGCGGCGATGTCCATGATAACGACGTTGCTTTCTTTGCTCCGTTACGTTCGGCGTCGTGGATCGGCGGGAATAGCGCTGACATCGGGTTGTACCCGCGTCGCCGTGCTGAGCGACAGCGACCGATCCGTGCGTGCACGCAGTGGCCGGGTGCGGTGGACTTGCGTTGCGGCTGGCTGTCTTGCGTTGCTTGCGCGAGGCATGGGCGGCGCGGGTCAGTCGGTGCGCGGTCGGCCTGATGAGGTTGTGATCATGCCTGGTCGGGAGGAGGGTGGGCATCGAGCGGCTGTGTGGACCGGTCGCGCGAGGGGGTTTGCTGATGCCCAGATATCTGTTCATTGCGGCCTATGCCAGCGAGGGCGCGAAGGGCGTCCTGAGCAAGGGAGGTACGGCGAGGCGGTCCGCGATCGAGAAGTCGGTCGCGGGGTTGGGTGGCCGCCTGGAGACATTCGATTTCGCGTTCGGTGGGGATGACGTGTACACGATCGCCGAACTTGCCGACAACGCCACGGCGGCCGCGTTGGCTCTGGCGGTCAACGCTGACGGGCGGACTCGGGTGCGGACGGTCGTGCTGCTCACGCCCGAGGAAATCGACGCTGCAGCACATCACAGCGTCAGCTACGCGGCGCCAGGAACCGCCTGAGCGGATAGCGCTCGACAATCGCCGCGGCGGTCGCTCACGATTCGGCTCGTACCCAAGCGATTTGCTCCGTTGACCACGCGGGCTCGCCTTGCCGGTTGCGGCCCCGGTACGGTTGGCGCGGCCGGGATGCGTCGTGCGGCTGACTCCCCTCACACGTAGGGCGGGTGCAGGATGTCATCGGCCCGACCCGCCCTGATTGCACGCGTACTCGGCTACCTGGCGCTGATCTGCGCCGGTGGCACACTCCTCGCACTCGCGATCGAATTCGCGATCAACGTTCAAACTCTGATCATCTCGCCAATTCTGTGGGTCGGTGGGGTGGTATTGAGTTTGCTTTCCGTCGGCGCGTCGCGCGGAACGCGGCCGAGAGGCGAGAATACAGAGCCAGCACTGATTGCTCTGGCGGTGTTGAGCACCATCGCAGTCCTCTTGGTTCTTCAGATTCTCTCGGGCGGCGAATAGCTGTGCCTCTGGCTGGCTACGGCTGGTGTCCGTGCAACGGCTGGGCGACGTCATGCCAGCCGACCATCATCTTCGGCGTGGCTAGCTGGCCCGAGGGTTACCTGTCGAGGTCGCGAGGTGTATGAATCCGTGAGGGTGACTGCGTCTGGTTGATCCTCGTGGGAGGGCGTCATGTTCGACTCCTTGATCGTCGACGTCGCGATCGGTTTGATATTTACCTTTGGCGTCACCGCGGCGCTCACCTCGGCGGCGACCGAGGGCATTGCGCGATATCTCGGCCTGCGCGGTGACTATCTGCTCCGCGGCGTGCGCAGCCTCGTGGACGGCCAGGCCAAGAAGGCGAAGGAGCCACCGGCCAAGCCCGTCGTGCCTGCTGAGGCTGCCGCACCGGTGGCGATGAGCGTGAAATTGTTCGACACGCCACTACTCCGCTCTCCGGGCAACGAGGCCAGCATGCCGGATACGGCCGTTGCGATCACCGACCGCGATGTACTGCGCAAGCTCCCGTCCTACGTTTCCGCTTCTTCGTTCGCCGCCGCGGTGCTCGACCTCGTCATTCCTGACGGCGCCGGCGACACGACCATGGACAGTGTCAACGCCGGTATTGCCCGGCTGGACGACGGCGTGTTCAAGGACTCGCTGCAAGGACTGGCCAAGAGCGCGAGTGGAAGGATCTCGACGTTCCAATCAAACGTCGAGCGCTGGTACGACGACCACATGGCGCGGGTGTCTGGCTGGTACAAGCGTCACACTCGGTGGATCTCGCTCGCCGTCGGGGCGGTGATCGTGGTTGCTTTCAACGTCAACGCGGTGACGATCGCGCGAGATCTGTATACCGACCAGGCGTTGCGCGAGTCTGTCGTGACCGAGGCGATCGCCAAGGCCAAGTGCGATCCCAAGGCGGCCGCCGAGTGCATCGCTGACGCGCGAAAGGAGATCGGCACCCTGACGAGCAGTGGTCTCCCGCTCGGCTGGGGCGACACGGCCGCCTGCCGTGCGTCAGGCGCACACTGCAACTGGTTCGAGAAGCGCGGTCTGTGGGCGCCGGCTCGTGGCACGGGTGCGAACCTGTGGCTGCTGCTCGGGGTGATCGTCGGCCTGCTGCTGTCCACTCTCGCGCTGACGCCCGGCGCCCGCTTCTGGTTCGACTTGCTCAGCAAGCTCGGGACGCTGCGTTCGAGTGGGCCCAAACCGTCCGCCTCTCCGAGCTGACCGAAGGCGACGGCACCGCGACCGCCCGACCTACACGAGGGATCGTTGCCCGATGCGGGAGCGGATCTCGGCCAGGTCGGCTGCGATGTTCGGCAGTGCTTCGGTCTCGCTGTCGAGCACCGCGTGGAACGCCGCGGTCCGCTCATCGCTGAGGTCGATGCCCGGGCAATGCTTGGCGAGGAGGCCGAAGATGAGATCGATGCCATCGAGCCGGCCCCACAGGTAGTCGTTCTCGCGCCATGCCTCCTCGAAGAAACCGCCGAAGTGGTCGATGGTCGTGCCGCGCAGCTTGTGTGAACCGAAGTCAGGCTGCTCCGGTGGGTTCAGTGTGACCGCGTCGAGCGGGCTGAACCGTTGTACGTGGATCGGTGAGAGCTGCGGCAGGCTGGCCAGTGCGACGATCGGGAAGATGGTCGCGTCCCAGATCGGGAACAGCAGGTAGCGCGAGGCGAGCTCGATGTCCGCGCCGTCGGTCCAGCCTTGCGTGCTGGCCTTGAAGGTATTCCACAGGGCCTGGCTCGAGCCCTCGGACTTCAGGTTGTCGCGGTAGGCGTTGAACAGGGCGTTCAGCGCGGGGGTGTTGGTTGCCGCGAACGTCGCCGGATCGGAGGTCGCGATGCCGTCGGTGAGAGCGTCTGTTCCCATCAGGGTCTTCGCCTGCTCGAGCACGGCTGGGTTGCTGGTCGCATCGTCGACGAAGCCCTGCAGCTTCTCGATCAGGTCCCAGCAGGCCGACTTCAGTGCCGCGAGTTGCTCGAGCCGCCCGGCGGGTAGGTTCTCGGCGGCGAACAGATCGTTGATGCCTTGCAGGATGAAGTTGGCTCGGCGTAGCCGAAACGGGGTGTCGACCGCGCCCAGCTCGGCTTCGAGGGTGACCGGATCGGTGGCGCCCCATTCCTGTTTGGCGCGAAGCCACGAGGTGATGACGCTGACGACGAAGGTGTTCTTGTTCGACCTGGGTGGGAAGCCGAGCTTGACCGCGAGCGCTGCGGCGATCTCGAGGGCGACCGCATCGGCGCGGAGTCGGCAGTACGCGCCGTAGCCCAGGCCGGCGAGCTCCATCGCGCGTGTCCGGATCTGCGGGCCCTTGGCGACCATCCCCGCGTAGTCGGTTCGGGTGTCGACCTGAATCTGGCGCATCTCGTCGAGGACGTGTGCCATTTGGCTTCGGGTAACCGCACCGATTTCGGCGATTGAGGAATTCATGTCGCGCAGCTCGTTGAGCGTATCGATCAGCGAGGTGTGCCACGGGATCGTGGTGCGCGCCGTCATGATCACCTTCAGCCACGAGGGCTGATGGTCCTGCATCTGCGCCTTCGGTGGCCCACCGGGATCGGGCTCGATGTAGATCAGCTCCCGCGCGATCGGGCCCGAGGCCCGCTTGCGGGCGATCGCGTGGATCACGTGGTCGAACGGGCCGTTGTCGAGCACGCCACCGTCCATGTACCAGGCGTCGGCCGGATCGGATTCGTACTCACCCTGGTAGACGAATCGGCTCGCTATCGGGCCCAGATCCTCGATCGCACCGGGATGCCTCTCGTTGACCGCCGTCGCGAATGTGCTGAGGCTGACCGATGGGAACGCGCCCGGGAAGCTCGACGTCGCCCGGGCGGCGAATGCCAGCGCCGGCACCGATCCGTCACCGAAGTTGTCCGAGGTGTCGGTCGCGGTCGCCCGCGGGTCGAAGTGGAAGGCGAGCAACTGCTGAAACGAGCGGTCCGTATGGGACACTTCGCCGACTCCGGTCGGGATCGCAGTGCTGTAGCCATACACGTCGGTGGTCGGCACGAACAGGTCCAGACTGCCCGCCGGCAGCACCAGGCTGGGGGTCACCGGCGCCATACCCCGCAACGCGCCGTAGAGCAATTGCGACATCAAGGCGCCGTTGAGCGGCGCGTCCGACCTGTTGTCCTTCTGGGCGATCCGGCCCAACGCCACCGCCATCTTCGACATCATCTTCGCCTTACGCGGCGCGGGCACGAGCGGGTGACCGTTGAGCAGCCCCTCGATGTCGCCGTCGCGCAGCCACAGCGAGCGCAACCCGGTGAGGGAACGCCCGTGGGCCAGCGCGCGGGCGAGGAAAACACCGTTGATCCCGCCGGCGGACGTGCCGGCGATGACATCGATTGCTGCCGTGATCGGCGCCCGGTTCGCGCGAAGCGCCCGCAACGCCGCGTAGTACGAAGCTTCGGTATCGTACTCGATGCCTTCGCTGTCCGGCGGTGGCGCAAACGCCGACACCGGATCAGCTGCGATCGCGCCCGCATCGCAGTCACGATCGAACTGCCGCGACGCCCGGACCAGCTTGTACAGCTCCTTGGTGACCCCATGCATGTACACGGCCAACGACACCCCGCCGTAGCAAACCAACGCGATGCGCAGCTCCGTCGGAGCGTTCGGGGCTGCGTTCTCTTCGGTCGACTTCATGCTTCCCCCGAGGACGTGAGCATGAGGGGATCGTTCCGCAACGGCGCACGGGTGTCGAGGATCGGCCAAGCACCGCGACCATCGCGGTGCGGTGACGCCCGTCAGGAGGCCAGCGACGGCTCGTGTGACTGGCCCGCGCAGGACGTGACGGCCTGGCGAACGAAACGGCGTACCCGGGGAGATGCCGCCGTACCCATGTGCGTGTTCTTGCTCCAGAGGATGGTGGGTTTGTCCCAGTGCTCCCACAGCAGGTAGGGCTCGCGGGGCGTCGAGATCCGGTCGGCGAGACCCGCGTAGATGAACCGGCGCTCGCGGGGGACTTGGCACGGGTAAGCGGTGGGCGTGATCACCCGGTGCACCGCCTCGACGCTGTCACCGAGCAGATCGTGGCTCTCCATCGTGCGGCGGACGGTGCGCTTGCTGGCGGCAGCAGCGATGAGCGGGCGGTACACCGTGGCGGCGGGCAACCCGGCGACGACACAGTCCAGGTCGGGTTCGAGTCCGGCCACCAGGGCGGTGGTGTAGCCGCCCAGGGACATGCCGTGCACAGCTATTGAGGATGCCCCGCGCTCCCGGATCCACGCCAGGCAACGGCGCACGTCCCAGACCGCCTGGGTGAAGCCGTGCACGTTTGCCACCCAGTCAAGGGACACGAGTGCCGGACCGCCGGGCGCACCGTCACGCCGGGATCCGTGCAGGGGCAGGACCGGGGCGAGAACATTGAAACCGAGATCGCGGTGGTAGCGCAGGGCGCGCATGAAGGTGAGGTCGAACGGACTCCCCATCCCCGCCATGTGCAGGTACACCAGCCACGGTCGCGGTTTACCGTCGCGGTGCTCGAGCAGGTGGGCGTAGCAGCGACGGTTCGCGGGCACGGCCAACCAGCGATCGGTGCCGGGCATACCTGCAGGGGGCAGATAATTGCTGTCGAAGGACAGTCGCGAATAGCGCAGGTTGCGCAACTGCCCTGCTTCGACCCGAACGTCGGCCGGCGCGGGTGGAGTTTGGTGGTACGACGCCGGATCGTCGAGCCAGCCGTTTGCGTCGAGGAACGTCAGGGCGCGCTGGGTGTCCTCGGCGATCCGCGGGAACTCGTCGGCGTCGTTCGTCTGCTGACCGACGCGTGACGCCATCAGCAGCATCAGCTCCTCGGCGAAGACGGAGGTCAGGACGCCGAAGGTGGGTCGGCGCGCGGGGATGTCCCGGCGGGCCATCCGGCTGGGCAATACCGAGCGACGGGCTGAGCGGGCGGCAAAAGCACTGGTCCGTGCTGCGGCGTCGAACATACGCGTCGGTGAGAGCGCGGTGGCGACTGATTGCCCACGACTGCTAGTACCCCGTTTGGGCACGTCGGCCTCCGTTCTCAGCCAGCGTGGCTGAGCGATTGTCCATACCGTACCCCGTGGCCCCGCTATCTGCCGCGAGCGCAATCATGTCGCGGCGCTCACGTGATCAGGCCGGACCGGCCCGGGCAGGCGGTTGGCCCGCAGGTCGTTCCAGCTGGGCCCGCAAGGGCTGGGCACGCAGTTGATATCGGTCGAGCCACGCGCACGCGACCGTTGCGGATCGTTATCCGCCCGATGAGCTGGGGTTGTGCAAGGGTCCGTCGACCTTGAAATCAAGCGGCGCACCCCAGCGATTCAGGAAAGTGACCTCCTCCACCGGCCGGCGTTGCGCGAGTCCCCAGCGACCGGTGGGATAGCCAAAGCTCACGCAGCAGCCCATGTACCAGCCCTCGTCCACCGGTACGCCGAGCAGGCCGAACACCTCGTCCTTCTTGAAGGTGAGCACCGAGGTCAATGCGGAGCCGACTCCTTCGCTTCGCGCCGCGAGCATCGCGCTCCAGGCCGCCGGGAAGATCGACCCGCCCGACGGATCGTGTTCGACGAAACCGAACAGCAGCAGCGGGTAGTCGGCGAAGTGGTCCGCGGCCCATTCGGTGGATCGCTTGATCCGCAGGAACTGCGCACTCTCCGGATCGGTCGGTGTGGCCTCGGCCGACTCGATGCGCTTGCGGTACCAGTCGCCCCACAACATGTCGATGCATTCGCGGTAGAGCGGCTGCAACCGACGTCGGACCTCCGGATCGTCGACCAGCAGGAATCGCCAACCCTGCGTGTTGCCGCCGTTCGGCGCGCGGACAGCGGCGTCGAGGATCAGTGCCTTGATGCGTTCGGAAATGGGCTCCGTGGTGACCCGGCGCATCGCGCGAGTCGTGTAGAGCGCGTCGAGGAGGTCCACGCCGTCACCTTAGCCACTGTCCTGCGGTCCTTGGCTGCGGAATCGTCGAGTCAGAACACGCGGAAGTTCGCCAAGACCGACGTTGCGAGGTCGGTGTCGCCAGTGATCTTAACGGACTTCTGCCAGGGTGCACGCAACGTGGCCCATCGCATGAATTCGACGGCGGTCGAGCTAATCGTCGCCGCTGGCCCGTCGATGTCGTCGACTAGGTGGATCTCGCCGGGAACGTGCGGATCAGCAGTCATGGTGAATCGGCGGCCACCGGGTCCGTCCAGGGAGATCGCGATCGGCCGCACGAGCGTCGGGGCCAACTGGCGTCCACACATCTGAGGTATCCCGCCAACCATCCATCGGATCGTCGGGGTCATTCGAAGGTCGTCGATTTCGGGCGCCGGGCGATCGAGTGGCCCATCCGGAGCCAGCAGATCGGTGTGCAGATGAACCATATGGTCGAAGCACAGTGCGTCCTTGGCTGCCGAGAGCGGGTATGCACCCGCGTTGCCGAGGCTGAACCGGGCCGATCCCACCGTCGGATTCTCGAAGGCGGCCAGCCTCTCCAGCGCCGCTGGGGCGCCCCGTTCGTGCATTGCGAGAATTTCCGTTGGCGAACGGTCCTTCAGTCGGCACACCACGACGTCGTTTGCAGCTTCGATGTCATCCTCAGCGGTCAGCGGCGCCCGGGGGATCGGATTGACCAGCGAGTCCACCGCACCGGCGAGGTGGGCCATGACGTCCTTGACCGTCCAGCCGGCACAGGCCGACGGTCGCTGCCACTCCTGCTCGCCGAGCGTTGAGGCAACACCGATCACGTCGTCGAGGACGGTGCGAACTCCATCGAGCGCTGAGACGGACAAGGCCTTCACGCTCCTACGCGCGACCCGAAAGCAATGAGCAGGACGACGACGGCCATCGCCGACGCCAACGTGACGTATCCGGGCACGAAGGCGACGGTCGTCCGCCACCGCCCCGCTGCAAATGGGGGTTGGCTGCGACGTGCGAGGCCTGCGGCGGGGGCAACCACTCGCCGCGACTCGCGTGCCTGCCGCTACCGGGCGCGACCACACCGGCAGCCTAGCGGCTTCGCATGATCGGTACCTGCACAGCTCGAGGCGACTCGCGCCGCGCCCGGCACGCACAGGTGCGGCACTCACCCAGCCGGGGACTCGGCGGATGGTGACGCCCATCACTGGGCACGTGCGGAAAGGCCGAACTCACCGATCGATCGGGGATCATCGCAACCTATCCCTGCGACCTCGCTCCGATTTGCGACTGGAGAGCCGAGTGGCCTTGAACCCAGGCATCAAGGACTCGATCACGCTGCCCGCCGTCTGCGCGCCGATGTTTCTCGTCAGTACCCCGGCTCTGGTGCGCGAGGCCTGCAAGGCGGGTGTGATCGGTGGTCTTCCGCGCCAGAACGCCCGCAGCTTCGAGCAGTTCGAGCTGTGGTTGGGCGAGATCACCGACGCCCTGGACGAGTACCGCTCGGCGCATCCGCAGGCACGGGTCGGACCGATCGCAGTCAACCTGGTGACCAGCTTCGATGCGGCCGAGGCGACGAAGCACCTCGACCTGTGCGCCAGGTATGGCGTCAAGATCATAATAACGGCAGTCGGCAACCCCACCGAAATGACCAAACGGGCGCACGACGTCGGGGCTGTCCTGTACCACGATGTCACCACGCTGCGGCATGCAGAGAAGGCCATTGCCGCCGGTGTCGACGGTCTGACGTGCATCGGCGCCGGGGGTGGCGGTCACTCGGGCACGCTCAGCCACCTCGCCCTCGTGCCCAGGATCCGCACGATGTTCGACGGCACCATCGTTCTGGCCGGAGCCGTGACCACGGGTGCGGCGATCCGGGCGGCGGAGATCCTCGGAGCGGACCTCGCCTATCTCGGGACCCGGTTCATCGCTACCAAGGAGTCCGGGGCGGCGGAGGAGTACAAGCAACTTCTCGTCGGCCAGAACGCCACCGGTCTGCGATATACCCCCGCGGTCTCAGGTCTCCCGGCGAACTGGCTGGTGGAGTCCCTGAGCCGATTGGGCGTTGACATCGACACACTGGTCGCACCCCGGACACACAGCACCGATCACCTGCCCGATGGCGTCACGCCGTGGAAGAACGTCTGGAGCGCGGGCCAGGGAATCGAACTCATCGATGACATCCCGCCGGTCGCCGAGTTGGTACGTCGGCTGCGCACGCAGTACGTCGCCGCTTGCGCGACGCCGGATATGGCCGACATCGCGCGCCTCGTGGATCAGGCGGACGCGCACGCCGCGAAGCTCTGAGCGCTCAGGCCGTTGCGCTGGGCACCGAATCCGACGGTAGGTCGAAGCGCGACTTCGTCGGCGCCAATCCGTCGAATTCGGGAGCCCGTTTCTCCCGCCAACTGCGGATTCCCTCGGCGAAATCCGCCGACTCCAGGGCCTCCTGCATGTAACCGTCAGCGCGCCGCACTGCCTCCGGCAGCGTCGAGGTGAGGTCGCTGTACGTCTGTCTCTTGATCACTGCCATCGCGGCTGGGGAGCACTTCGCGCAAATCTGCGCCGCGTACTCCTGCGCCGCACCGAGCACCTCGTCGTCACCGACGATGCGGTTCACCAGGCCGATGCGCGCGGCTTCCTCGGCTCTCACGACGCGTGCGGACAGGAGCAGGTCGTTGGCGACGCCCAGCCCGACCATCCGTGGCAGCAGCCAGGAGAGCCCCAGCTCGGCGATGAGGCCGCGCCGCGCGAAAGCCGTGGCGAACTTCGAGGACGTGCCGGCGAACCGCAGGTCGCACAACAACGCAAGCTGCATGCCAACGCCGAAGCAGGCGCCGTTGACTGCAGCGATGACCGGCTTGGCGATCGTCATCGCCGTCCAGTAGGTCGGCCGTGCCGCGTCGGCTTGGAACGACCCGGCGTCTGCGACGTTGTTCAGACCGCCGGCGTCGGCGCCGACGCAGAAATCGGAGCCCGCGCCGGTCACGACGATCGCGCGCGCAGCGGGGTCCAGGGCGAGTCCCTCGAGCGCTGCGAAGAAGTTGCGGCCGAGGGTCGGCGTCCAGCCATTGCCCGGCGGCCGGTTGAATGTCACGGTGGCCACGCCGGCCATGATGTCCACGTCCACGCTGCCATCTTCGGCCCACGGCGATCCGGGACTTGTTGCCATCAACATCCTCCGAGCGGGTATCGAGTCGACGTCGAGACTGTATCTCCCGACGTACCCTCATGCTTCTGTAGAGGGTCGGGGGACCGTTCGGGGCCGAGGATTCATGCGTCCTGCGGCGTTCGCGACGACGGCCGACCTGCCAGGTTCTTGATTGATTCCAGCAAGTGGACCAGACTCCGCAGCGTGCCGACGACTTCGGATTTCGAGTGCATGCTGCGTCGGGCAGCTCTGCGCGTGACACGACCTCGGGTGGCGGTGCTGACCGCGGTGCACGATCATCCGCACGCCGACACAGACTCGATCATCGGCCTAGTCCGTGAGGATCTAGGGGAGGTGTCCCATCAGGCCGTCTACGACGTGCTGCGAGCGGTGACTACCGCAGGTCTGGTCCGGCGTTTGCAGCCGATGGGCTCCGTCGCGCGCTACGAGGCGCGGGTCGGGGACAACCACCATCACGTGGTCTGTCGATCGTGCGGCGCCATCGCCGATGTCGACTGCGCGGTCGGCTACACCCCCTGCCTGACGGCCGCCGACGACTCGGGCTACGAGATCGGCGAAGCCGAGGTCATCTATTGGGGCCGATGTCCCGAGTGTGTCGCGGCAGCTTCTGCCGCGTCCGGCGGCTGATCGCAGGCACCCAGGGCTCGACGCCGGCCAAGCCTTTGCTCCAGAGAACCAACGTCAAGAGGAACCAGCCACACAACGAACAGCGAGACAGGAGAAGGACCGACGTGTCTGAGCACGGCAGCGAAAGCGAAAACCCAGTAATCCCCTCCCCGACTCCCAAGCCGGCCCGGCCCAGGACGAACCAGGACTGGTGGCCGAATCAGCTGGACCTGTAGGTTCTCCACCAGCACTCGCCCCGGTCCAATCCGATGGGCGAGGACTTCAACTACGCGGAAGAGTTCAAGACCCTCGACGCTCGACGCGCTGAAGCAGGACATCTTCGAGGTGATGACGACGTCGCAGGACTGGTGGCCGGCCGACTACGGCCACTACGGGCCGCTCTTCATCCGGATGACGTGGCATGCCGCCGGCACGTACCGCATCGCCGATGGCCGGGGCGGTGGCGGCAGCGGCGCGCAGCGCTTCGCCCCCCTCAACAGCTGGCCCGACAACGCGAACCTCGACAAGGCGCGCCGGTTGCTCTGGCCGGTCAAGCAGAAGTACGGCCGGAAGATCTCCTGGGCCGATCTGCTCGTCTTCGCCGGCAACTGTGCCTATGGAATCGATGGGGTTCAAGACGTTCGGCTTCGGCTTCGGGCGAGAGGACATCTGGGAGCCCGAGGAGATCTTCTGGGGCCCCGAGGACACCTGGCTCGGAGACGAGCGCTACAGCGGCGACCGGGAGCTCGCCGGTCCGTTCGGCGCCGTGCAGATGGGCCTGATCTACGTGAATCCGGAGGGGCCCAACGGCAACCCGGATCCGCTGGCTGCCGCCAGGGACATTCGCGAGACCTTCGCTCGCATGGCGATGAACGACGAGGAGACGCGTTGCGCTCATCGTCGGCGGCCACACGTTCGGCAAGACCCACGGTGCAGCCGGTGCCGAGTACGTCGGTCCCGAACCCGAGGGCTGCCCCGCTCGAGGAGCAGGGCCTCGGCTGGAGGAACACCTTCGGCAGCGGCAAGGGCGCCGACACGATCACCAGCGGGCTGGAGGGCGCCTGGACCAACGAGCCGACGAAGTGGGACAACGGGTTCCTCGACAACCTGTTCAAGTACGACTGGGAGCTGACGACGAGCCCCGCCGGTGCGAAGCAGTGGACGCCCAAGGATCCCGCGGCCCAGGGCACCGTGCCCGATGCCCATGATCCGTCGAAGCGGCACGCCCCGATGATGCTGACGACGGACCTGGCGCTGAAGGTGGATCCGATCTACGCGCCGATCGCGAAGCGCTTCCACGAGAATCCGGACCAGCTCGCCGACGCGTTCGCCAAGGCGTGGTACAAGCTGCTGCACCGCGACATGGGACCCGTCTCGCGCTACCTCGGCCCGTGGGTTCCGGAGCCGCAGCTGTGGCAGGACCCCGTCCCCGCGGTCGATCACGAGCTGATCGGCGAACGAGGACATCGCCGCCCTCAAGGGCAAGATCCTCGCCTCGGGACTGTCCATCTCCCAGCTGGTCTCCACCGCCTGGGCGTCGGCGGCAAGCTTCCGCGGCACCGACAAGCGCGGCGGGGCCAACGGGGCGCGGATTCGCCTCGCGCCGCAGAAGGACTGGGAGGTCAACAACCCGGCCGAACTGGCCAAGGTGCTGCAGACCCTCGAGCAGATCCAGCAGGACTTCAACGGCTCACAGTCCGGCGGGAAGAAGGTCTCGCTCGCCGACCTGATCGTCCTGGGCGGGTGCGCGGCCGTCGAGCAAGCGGCGAAGAACGCCGGGCACGACATCACGGTCCCGTTCGCGCCGGGGCGCACGGACGCCTCGCAGGAGCAAACCGACGTGGAGTCGTTCGCCGTGCTCGAACCGACCGCCGACGGGTTCCGCAACTACCTCCGAGCCGGAGAGAAGTTGCCGCCGGAGACCCTGCTGCTGGACCGGGCCAACATGTTGACGCTGACCGCTCCCGAGATGACGGTTCTCGTCGGCGGCATGCGCGCCCTGAACGCCAACTTCGGGCAATCCCAGCACGGCGTCTTCACCGACCGGCCCGAGACGCTGACCAACGACTTCTTCGTGAACCTGCTCGACATGGGCACGGAGTGGAAGGCATCCGCCTCGGCCGAGAACGTGTACGAGGGTCGCGATCGCGCCACGGGCGAGGTCAAGTGGACCGCCACCGCCGTCGACCTCGTCTTCGGTTCGAACTCCCAGCTCCGAGCCCTCGCGGAGGTCTACGCAAGCGACGACGCGAAGGAGAAGTTCGTGCGTGACTTCGTGGCCGCGTGGGACAAGGTCATGAACCTCGATCGCTTCGACCTCGCCTGATCCCGATGTGACCTGATCCCGATGTCCAGGTCGGCCGTTCGTCGCCGGCCTGGACAGGCGTCCGGGGGTCGCTCCCGGCCAGCCAGCGCAGCGGACCTCAGAGGTTCAGCATGGTCATCGAGAGATCCCACAGTCGGCGGGCCAGATCGGTGTCGCTGGCCTGGGGGGCGGTGGTCGCGACCTTGTTCTTCTCGTAGTACTCGCCGGCCTGCCAGGTGACGCCGGCTGTGCCCTCGGCGAGCCAGACGAGTGGGGCCGCACCCTTGTCGGGGCTGATGGTGAAGATCCGCTTGAGTGGGGTGTGGTAGGCGAACCGCATGAAGTGTGTGGTTTCGCTGGCGAAGTTGGTCGCTACGACGCCGGGGTGGAATGCCGCGGCGCTGATGCCCTGGTCGCGGTAGCGGTGGTCGAGCTCGCGGGTGAACAGGATATTCGCCAGTTTGGCGTCGCCATAAGCCTTCTGCGGCGAGTAGGCGATCTCGTTCTGCAGGTCGTCGATGTCGATCTTCTGGCCGAAGGTCTTGGCCGCGGCGCTGGCGCTCTGGATGACCTTCGCGTTGCTCGCGGTCAGGGTCGGCAGCAGGAGGTGGGTGAGGAGGAACTGGGCCAGATGGTTGACCTGGAAGGTCTTCTCAAAGCCGTCCTTGGTGAGCTCGCGCTCGCCCATGATGCCGCCGGCGTTGTTCGCGAGGACGTCGATGCGTGGATGGGCGGCACTGAGGTCGGCGGCGAGTGCACGGACCTGGTCGAGATCGGCGAAGTCGGCCAGGAGATAGGGCGCGTTGAGGTCGGCAGCCACCGCCTTGGTCTTGTGGGGGGAGCGTCCGACCAGGACAACGCGCTCGCCCTTCGCCGTGAGTTGGCGCGCTGCTGCCGCTCCGATGCCGTCGCTCGCGCCGGTGATGACGATGGTCTGCCGTGCCATGAATGCCCCGTTCGAGGTACCCGCCGGTGAGCCCTGGCGGTGTGCATGCGTGCCTACGGTACGGAATTGCGGGCGTCACCTGAGTGACCGAGGGTGGCGACGGGTGGCTGCACCGTCGTGGCAGTGGCGCTCACCGACTGAGTGCGACCAGACGCCAGTCCAACACCTGACTCGTCCCGTCGGTCCGCCGTGCGAACATCTGGACGCTCAGGGTGAGCGCGCGCAGGTCCGTCGCGACCGGGCGCTCGTCCTCGATCGAGATGTCGCACACGAGCGTGTCCCCCTCACGAACCGGTCCGGTGTGGTCGCAGCTGTGCCACGCGGCGACAGTGACCAGATCAGGGAGAGTCCGTGTCACCTGCGCCAGAGCCAGGCCGATGGCGTGTCCGCCGTAGACGAGTCGGCCGGCAGGTGTGCTGAATGCGTCGTGGTGCACGTGGGCGAGGTTCAGCGTCATCCGGGCGAGTTCCGGTGCGCTGCTCACGACATCACCTGCGGTCAGTGACCAGTGGCGGCCAACGCCCGCGGCGCCTGGCGCCGGCGCCGGCAGCCGCCGGATGTGCCAGCCGTCGACCAGGGCGTCGAGCAGCGCGGGGTCTGCGGTCTCGCCGATCGACGACAGGTCATCCTGGTGACCGGTGGTTACGTCGGGCGAGCTGAGCGGGAGCATGGCACAGCGCCAGAAGTCCAGCACCAGGCGGTCCTGCTGGTCGTGGGTCGTGACTCGCAGCGCCGCGAGCCCGCTCGGCTTGCTCGAGTTCTGCTTCAGTCCTACGACCTCGGTCCTCGTGTGAAGAGTGTCTCCGAGCGCTGGAAGACGATGGAAGGAGAACCCGCGATAGAACAGGTTGGCGATGACGCGCCTCGTCGCCAACGTCGACTGGCCGATGGCGACGTCCCACACGAACGACGGATCTGCCAGGGCTGCGCCGGTGACTGCGCGAGACAGTTCCTCGTCGAGGGAAAGCCGCAGGCGCGAACCGATGATCGACTGGTGGACCGCCGCCCGTCCCGCGCTCAGCGTCATGGATGGAGCCGAGGCAAAGACCGCGCCGATCCTGAGGTCGTCGAAGTACGGGCCTTCGGTGCTGGTCACCTGCTCACCGTTCGGGAGAGCACCCCACGCGCCTGCTGAGCCACGGCCTCGTCCAGCATCCTGCCCTCGAACTGCGTGGCTCCACGGCCCTCCCTCGCCGCCTCGTCCATTGCCGTGAGGATTTCCCGCGCGTGCTGCACCTCGGCGTCGGACGGGGTGAACGCCGCCTGGACGGTCGCGACCTGCCGCGGGTGGATGACCCACTTGCCGTCGAACCCGAGAGCGCGCGCGCCTTCGGCGCGTTCACGGAAGGGTTCGTCGGCCTGGACCGTGAGTTCTGGACCGTCGATGGCCTGGATGCCGTGCACCCGCGCGGCGAGCAGCACGGCGTCTTTGGCGAATTGCCAAGAGGCTTCCGGCCGTCGGCCGAGGGAGGCGGCGAGGTCGGCGTAACCGATCACCAAAGCCACCAGACGGGGCGAACCCGCGATGGCCGAGACGTTGGCCAGCCCGGCGGGCGACTCGATGAGTGCTTGCAGTTCAAGCGGTGTCGTGCGCGCCACAGCCGCCTCCACCTGACCGAGAAGACCGGAAACGGCGACGAGGTCTTCGGGTGTCTCGACCTTGGGGACGACGACCGAGGTGATGGCCGCGTTCCCGGCACATGCGGCGAGGTCGTCCCTCCACCAGCCGGTGGTCGTCGCGTTGATGCGTACCGTCAGACAGCCGAGATCACGACCGGCAAGCTGCGCGACGTTTTCGCGGGCGGCATTCTTCGCCGCCACGGCTACCGCGTCCTCGAGGTCGACGACGACTTCGTCGACATCCAGGGCCAGAGCCTTGGTGATCTTGGCCGGCTCGCTCGCGGGCACACACAAGGCGGCGCGTCGTCCGACGGTCGTCATGAACCGCTCACCACGCCGCGGTCGTGGAGGGAGCCCAGCTCGGCGATGCTCAATCCGAGGACCTCGGAAAGCACCGCGTCGGTGTGTTCCCCAGGTCTCGGCGCGACTGATGCAGGCCCGTAGGTGGAGCCGGCGCGCAGGGGGGACCGGGCGGACACGACGCGGCCGATGCCGGGCTGATCGACGTCTACGAGGACGGTGGGGTGGCGCAGTCCTCGGAACTGCGTCACCGTTTCGCTCATGCTGCGGTATCGGCTCCAGAGGACGTGCGCCGCGTCGAGCTCCCGGCTCGCCTCGGCGAGCGTTCTGGCGAGGAACCACGGGCGCAGGATTGCGGCGATCGTCTCGCGGAGCCGGTAGCGATCGGTCTCTATCGCCAAGTCGACGCCGAGCGCCTCCTCGAGCGCCGAGAAGACCTTCTCGGTGTTGGTGACCGCGCGTAGTGCCTCCCACTGGCGCACGGTCAGGGCGACCACCATGACGCGCTGATCGTCGCTCGTCGCAAAGTCGACACCGAAGCTGCCGTACACGTGGTTGCCATGGCGCGGTCGGTTTCCCTGCTCGTCCGCCTCGGCCAGCCAGCCCATGTTCGCCACGCCTGCCAACGCCACATCTGCGAGCGCGATCTGCAGGAAGGTTCCTTCTCCATGTCTGTCCCGCCGGTGCAGCGCCGCCAGCAAGCCGCTCACCGCGGTCATACCGGTGAGGAGATCCCATGCCGGCAGGACGTGGTTGACCGGGTCCGCCATCCCCACCGGGCCGGTGATTCCGGGGACGCCAACTTCGGGGTTCACCGTGTAGTCGACAGCTGGGCGCCCGTCCGCGTGGCCCTGGATGTGAACCTGGATCACGTCGGGTCGCCGCTGTGTGAGCGAATCGTAGGAAAGCCAGGACCTGCCCACCGAGTTGTCGACCAGGATGCCTCCGTCCGGGCCGGGAGTTGTCGTGAGCGCGACCACGAGTTCGCGTCCTTCAGGGGATCGTAGGTCGACGACGACCGATCGTTTGCCCTTGTTGAGCGCGGTCCAGTACAGGCTCATACCACCACGGGAGGAGACCGGCCACCGGCCGTAATCGGCGGCGCCGCCGACGGGATCGACCCGGATGACGTCGGCTCCGAGCTGCCCCAGCGCCATGCAACCCGACGGGCCGGCGACGAAGCTCGCACATTCGATGACGCGAAGCCCGGCGAGCAGTCCGGTCTCATCTCTGGCTGCGGCAGGGGTGCTCATGTCAAGGTCACGCCGTCGTGCTCGCAGCGCCCGATCGGCGTCGGCCCCGCGTACGCCCCGCAGACCCACGGTCTTGCCGCGCGTGCGAGGTGGCTGCTGTGTCGTCTCACCGCGCCGTTCCATGCCATGGTCGACCCTTCACTGTGCCGGCATACATGTATATCGTGCTGTCCGATCGAATCAGGCACAGCCGGGGAAACCGTCAGGAGGCCGACTCGGCACCGTTCGAGGTCCACACCCGCTTGTCCAGCGTCGCGATCAGGCTCTCCGCGCCGCCGATGATGTGTGCCTCCATGACGGATCGCGCCTTGCGGATATTGCCCCTACGCAACGCGGTCACCAGCGCGGGGTGCGCATCGTCCGTGCTCTCGACCTGTCCTTCGATCTCGACATAAAAGCGGTTGGGCAGTTGCTTCACGACCGAGCTGAGCAGCAGTGCCAGCCGATGGGAGTCGGCGGCGAGATTGATCTCGCGGTGGAACAGGTGACCCAAGTCCGCGATGCGTTGCCTTTCCCTCGTGGCGATCGCCTCGTCGTACTGTTGCACATTCCGGTCGAGCCGGGTCAACTGCTCAGGCGTGATCCTTTTCGCCGCGCGGGCGGCGAGCTCGCCTGCCAGTTGCGCTTGGGCCCAGAAGAGGTCTCGTACGTCCTGCTGGGTGAATGGCGCGACGACGAATCCTCGACGGGGCACGAGTCGGACGAAGCCCTCGCTGCGCAGCGCAAGTAGACCCTCGCGCACCGGAGTGTTGCTCACCCCCACCGCCGCGGCGATCGGCTCCATTCGGAGGTACTCGCCAGCCTGCACGCTTCCTGAGATGATCAGATTTCGTACGTACGACGCAACCTCCTCGGGTAGTTGGGTGCGTCGGGGCCCGGTCCCGCCCGGCGCCATCGATACGATGTTGTCGGTCATGGCATCTCCGGTGCAGTCGCGAGATCACTCGGGCATGTCGATTCCAAGTATTATATACGCTGGAGGGAGCCGTCTCATTCAGCTGAATCGTCGCAATGCGCAGAGCCTGCCGTGGTCTTATGGGAGCCGATCCGATACCCGCATTGCTGCGGCAGTGTCGTGTTCTACATATAATATATAATACCTACGGCAAGCGAGGGTATGGAATGTATATTTCCGCGTTGTAGTCGAAGTTCCGATGAGGCGGAGGACGTCACATGACCGATGTGTTTCTCACCGACGAGGAGAGAGCGTTCCAGAAGCAGGTCGTGGATTTCGTCGCCAGAGAGATCGCCCCGCGGGCCGAGGAGATCGACCGTAATGATCAGGTGCCGGACGAGGTCTTCAAGGCATTGAACAACTACACCGCGATCACGTATCCCCGCGAGTACGGGGGCGGGGGAAAGGGTGAGACGCACGCCTGCATCGTCGTGGAGGAGGTAGGGGCCGCCTGCCCGGCTCTTGTCCCCTATCTGGAAGTGGCTCAGCTGTTCGGCATTGCGGTTCTGCTGGCTGGTACCGAGAGCCAGAAGAACCGATACCTCACTCAGCTGGCAGCCGGCCGGGTTGGTGCCTACGCACTGACCGACCAGGGCGCGGGGTCGGACGCCGCGCGGCTGACGAGCACCGCGACGCGCACGAGCGGTGGCTACCGGCTGCGTGGGAAGAAGCGGCATATTACGTTCTTCGACCTGGCCGAATTCTTGGTCATCTTCGCGAACTCCGAACAGGGTGTGACCGCATTTCTTCTTGACGCCCCCTGGGAGGGCATCGACGTAGTACGTAGGTCCGAATGGATCGGCCTCAGGGGCCACAAGGCCTGGGATTTTACGTTCGATATCGAAGTGGCCGAGTCGCAGCGTTTGGGCGCGGACGGCCAGGGTCTCAAGCTTGCGTTGGAGGTCCTCAACCACAGCCGGATCAGCTTGGCGGCTGGACACTGCGGCCTGGCGAGGAGTGCGCTGCAGCTGGCGCAACGGTTTGCGACCGAGCGTGAGGCTGCTGGGCGTCCGTTGTGGCAGCAGCAGGCCGTCGGCTTCGCTGTAGTGGAGGCTCAGGCGCGGGTCGAAGCCGCTCGCTTGCTCGCCTATCAAGCCGCGCGGATGAGCGAGCACGGTGTGCGGCATCGACGTGAGACAGCCCAAGCGAAATTCTTTTCGGCGGAAGCGCTTCTTGGCGCGGTCGATACCTGCAACCGTGTCCTCGGCGGCCTCGGTGGCCACCTCGACACGCCGGCAGAACGCTATCTTCGCGATGCCTACTCGTGGGTGGCTGCCCAAGGAACCATTGAGATCCAGAAGCTGACCGTCCTTGCCGAGACGTTCGCCCCGAGTCGAACCGCTGGGGAAGGCTGAGTGGTTGCTCGACGAACCGGGTGCGACCGTCGCGGACGTCGCGTTGGTGGACGTTCGCCATGTCGCGACCGGTGCAGGCCGCGTCGGGTGACGTAGGTCAGGCGTGGTGAGTGGCGAGCAGGGTCAGCAACTCCACGCAGGTCGGCGCCAGCACGCCGGCTTCACCGGGGGGCCGGGTCCGAGCACCTTGTACACCGCCATCAACTACTATAGTGTTCTGAACGTCTAGAAATTGTGTTGGTGGCACGGATCGAGTGTCCCGGCGGCCACCTACCCCGGCCGCACGATCGCGATCGCTACTGACGCGACAGCGTCCGCACACAGAAGGGCACGACGATGCCACACGCACGGCCGGAAGACCTGCCAGAGGGTGGAGGCGGCCGATGGCCCTTCGCGGGCCACCGATTCCGTTCCGAGCAGTGGGGTGACCTCGACGTGGGCTTTACAACGGTCGAGGAGCCCCTCGACTGCACCGAGTCGTACCGAATCGGCGGCATGGCAGGCGGGGTGTGTCCCTGCCCGCACTACGGCTACGTCCTCACCGGAAGTATTCGCGCCAGGTATCCCGACACGGACCAACCTGAGGAACTCGCTACGGCGGGAGAGGTGTATTTCTTCCCGGCGGGGCACGTGCTCATCTACGACGAGCCAGCCACAGTGATCGAGTTCAACCCCGCTTTCGCACTGAAGCAATGCATGGATGCGATGGCAAAATCGGCCGAGATCTACATGACGATGTACGCGGCCAGTGACGCCCCCGAGCCCAGCACTGGATGACCCGTCGTCTGTCGTGCTGGGCGGTTGCGGCCATTCCCACGACACTGCGGTCGCACACCTCCAGATGGACACCCCTCAGCGGGTAATCATGGTGTGGACCTCCTGCCCCGGGCGGGCGGTGCGGACCGAGAAGGCGATCGTGGCGAAGGCGGCCAGCACGTCGCGCCCGCCATCGCGCACATCGACCTGGATGACGATGAGCGACTTGCCCCGCCGTAGCAGCCGGGCCGCCGCGTGCGCCGGACCAAGCGTGACGGGCGCCAAGAAGCGCACATGCAGATCAGCCGTAGGGACGGCCGCGCCTTCTCCGGCCAAGTTGTAGGCCAGGGTGCCGGCTACCACGTCGACGAGCGTGGCGATTAGGCCGCCCTGTAGTCCGCCGCTCGAGTTGGTGACGCCGGGCCGTACCGGCATCGTCATGGCAAGGTCAGTCCCTGGCGGTGCGTCGACAAGGCGCATCCCGAGTGACCTGAGTACGTTCGTGTCCGCCGGGATTGTCATGCCGCTCCCCGTCTCGAAGTCTTCTGGCCCATCCACAGTAGAGCCGAAGTCTGCGAATCGAGAGGCAATCGGGTCATGTCCGGATCGTTGTGTACGACCTGCGCGCTGCCATCGCGCGGATGCTACTGCTATACCTTCGAGTCGATCATTCCAAGTCGCTCGAGATGGCTACGGTGCCGCGAGTCGCAATGGCAGTACGATTTCGCGCCCATTGATGAAAGTGTGTATGCAGACGTCGGCGGCGAGCACCGTGGCCGGGATGCTCTGCGGCTGAAATCGGGCTATAGGTGAGTGCGGCGGGTCCCGTCACCGTCGATATCACGGCGGTTACCTCGAATGACCGCACCGTTATGGTTGAGCGAGTTGACCATTTTCGGTTCAACGGCAAGGAGATCGTGTCGAGGGCGTCACGGTGGTCGGTGGCGTTGGACGCATCGCACGATGCCGCGGCTACTTCGACCTACAGTCGATCATCGAGCAGATGGCCTGAGACATCGCATCGATGTGGTTCGACACAGTACGACGCCACATTCAGGCCACATTCAGGCCCTGCCGCGGCGGCGGGGTGTGCTCTGCGGGGCAGTGATGCCGTTGAGCACGATGTCGATCAAACCGTCGGCGCTGCTCGCTGTGTTTGCCGGCGTGCGAGCCAGCGTCCGGAGCACAAGTGCGCCGAAGATGGCCTCGACGGCCGCATCAAGGTCCGCATCGGCACGTAGCTGTCCTTGTCGCGCGGCGGCGGCCAGTCTGCGCAACATGTACTGGCGGTGGGGTTGCGCCATCTGTGCGTAGAGCCGTTCCGCGTCCGTGCTTCCCTCGGCTGTTGCCACTATCATCGCGCGAACCAAGGCCAGCGCGGTCGGGTCCTCCATCGCCTCGATCTGCGCGAGTAGCCACTCGCCCAGGTCAGCCGCGAGGTCGCCGGAGTCGGCTGGTGGGTCGCTGGCCACGCTCAGGTAGCCGGCCATGACCGCTTCGGCGACGACGGCCGCCTTCGACGGCCACCACTTGTACACGGTCTGTTTGCTTACCCCAGCGCCCGCGGCGATCGCCTCGATGGTCAGCTGCTCGTATCCACCGGAGACGAGCAGCGCGCGGGTGCTCCGGAGGATCGCATGATGTCGGTCGGCGCTCCGTGGCCGGCCGCGCTGCTTCGCTGTCACCTGGACGGGCTGTACAAGTTCGCTCACATCAATTACCATACAGGTCGTCTAGCAAATCTCTCGAGAACCGGCGCGGACACTCGTCGCTGTTTTCGGCGCGAGAGAGGCGGTCGATCCCGGTGGCACGACACGGGTCTCGCCCGCCGGCCGGATCACAGCACCGTCGCTTGCTCTGAATGTCGCGGCACGCGAATTGTTCAGCGACGAGCGACCCGCCGCTCAGCGCTGTTCGTTTGCAATTCCAACATTTCTCGACTGGCGAGCAGGAGTCAGCGTATGCACGAAGCCTATCGACAGTCGGGCGAAGCTGTGAGGTATTCCGTGGAAGAGGTCAACGTCGGGTATCGCCGGTCTCCGGGTGCGGCGGGTGATGCGAAGTCCGGCATCAATGGATGACATCGAGGCGATCAAGCAGCTGAAGGCCCGATATTTTCGCACGCTGGACACCAAGGATTGGATGGCTTTCCGCGAGGTATTCGCCGACGATGTCGTCAGCGACACGACGGACAGCGGTGGCACGGTGATTACCGGGGCCGAGGAGTTCGTCGCGTACGTTCGGGAGAATCTCGGCGACAGGCCTACGGTTCACCAGGGACACATGCCGGAGATCGAGCTCATCTCGGAGACGGCAGCGACAGGTATCTGGGCAATGTATGACCTGGTCCGGGTGTCCGGGGGCATCGACCTCGCGGGCTACGGGCATTACCACGAGACGTACGAGAAGGTCGACGGCCGGTGGCGCATCAGGACATCGACCCTGATCCGGTTACGAGTCGACATCTGCACGCCCGTTGTGTCCGTCCGCGTCTCCGAACGGCTGAAGCGAGCACTGGCGATGGTGGCAGCGTGGCGTTCAGCCTGATGGCGCGCGCAGCAGCGACGCGCACCACCCATCGGGTAGCTCGGCCGACCAACCATCGGCGACACCGACGAGACTGCCAGGTGGCAGTACATCGCAGGAGTCCCACGACTGCCCTGGTGAGCGGCCTCGATCGGCCGTTGGCGTCGGCGGGCAGCGCGGCTGCAGGTCGGGTTGTCGCGCCGACCTCGTCGACGTTTACGTGGGCTCCGACATACCGACCCGTCTGGCCGGGTCGCTGAGAGACTGGGAAACTGGAGTCAGAGAAGCGAATGGCTCGCGCTCTGGCAAGAAGATCGGCCAGTTTTGAGTAGACGACAGGTTTCCGTGCCGAGCGACCGCTCGCATTTGATCGAGTGTTTGGAGAACTGCATGCCTCGTATTGGTTCGCGCCGCCGCGGCGCTGTCGCGCTGGCGGTGCTCGGCGTCGTGTCGGTGCTCGCCGCTGGCTGTACCAGCAGCGGCGGCTCCAGCAGCGGCTCCAGCGGCGGCGGTTCGGGTTCTGCGGGCAGTTCTGCCGCGGACTCCGCGGTCCTGGGTACGCCGCACAAAGCTGCTGGGACACCGATCAAGGTCGGTTTCGTGAACGACGGCCAGGGTGACGTGGCGGACAACACGGGGGCGTGGGACACCGCCCAGGGGGCCGCCAAGTACGCCAACGACTATCTGAACGGCATCAACGGTCAGGTCATCCAGCTGGTCCACTGCGAGACGAAGTACACCGCCTCGGGAGGCACGACGTGTGGGGTGCAGATGGTCAACGACAAGGTCGACGTCGTGCTGGCCCCGGCCGGAGCTGAGGACAAGTACATCTTCGGGCCGGTGAACAAGGCCGGCATCCCGTACGTAGCGTTGGGTAGCGGCGACGGTGGGATTCTCACCGCGCCCGGTGCCTACGTGCTGCAGAACGGATTCGCGGCAATTGCGGCCGAAGTCCAGCTGGCGAAGGCGAAGGGGATCAAGAAAGCTGGGCTGGTCATCATCGACGTGCCGGCGGCCGCCGCGGTCGGACCGATCACCAAGCCGATCTACACCAAGGCCGGTGTCGAGCAGGACTTCATCCCGATCGCGGCGTCCGTGGCCGATCAGACCGGGCGGCTCCAGCAGGCCATCAACAGCGGGACCGGAGCGTTCATCATATCTGGGACGAATTCGTTCCTCGTGGCGTCGCTGAAGGCGCTCAGGCAACTTCAGTTCAAGGGACCGATCGTCATCGCCTTGAGCCCGGTCACGAAGGATGTTGTCGACGCTGTGCCCGGCGGCCTGGCCGGCATCGTCAACGTCGTCGCGCAGACGAGCGACCCGAAGGACCAGGACGTGCGGTTGTACAAGGCCGTGAACGCCAAATACGCCGTCAGCACCCCCGGCACTCTGCCTGAGGTCGGATTCACCTCGGTACTCGGATTGCAGCGAGCGCTGCAGGGCGTTACCAGCGCGGTCGACCCCAAGTCGATCATCGCCGCGATGGACAAGATGCCGGCACTGGTCAAGCTGCCCCTGGGCGGTGGCATCACCTTCCAGTGCGGCATCCATCTGCTTGCCATTGCGCCGAACTATTGCACCACGCAATACCTGCAAGCCACCTTGGACAAGAACGGTCAGGCGACGAGCTACACGCTGGGCGACGCAAAGACGTTGCTCGCCTCCTGAACGGTACTGACGCTGGCCGGGATGAACGATACGAAGGCATTCCGAGTTCATCCCGGCTCATCGGCTTCACCGGTCGGTGTGGATGCGCCGTGCTCGTCGGACCGCGGGAGCGCCATGGGGAGGCGACCATGATGCCTGGCAGGTGCGATCCAGACAGCGTCCTGTCCGTGGGGTGGTGGTCCCGGTGAGCGGCACGAAGCTCGTGATGGGAGCCAGCGGTTTCCTTGGCTCGCATGTGACGCGTGAACTGGTGGCCCGCGGCGAGAACGTCCGCGTGCTTGTCCGCACGACCAGTTCCACTCGTGGCATCGACGGCCTCGACGTCGAACGGCACTACGGCGATGTGTTCGACACCGAGGCGATCCGGACGGCGATGCGGGGCTGTGACGTCGTCTACTATTGCGTCGTCGACACGCGTGCCTGGTTGCGGGACACCCACCAGCTCTTCCGCACGAACGTCGAGGGCCTGCGCAACGTGCTGGACGTCGCTGTCGAGGCCGGGCTGTCGCGTTTCGTATTCACCAGCACCATCGGCACGCTGGCCATCGACGAGCACCGCCTCGTGGACGAGAGCACGCCGCACAACTGGGCCGAGCGTGGCGGCGCGTACATCCAGTCCCGGGTAGCGGCCGAGGAGCTGGTGCTGCGCTACAGCCGCGAGCGCGGCCTGCCCGCAGTGGCCATGTGCGTGGCCAACACGTACGGCCCAGGTGATCACGTCCCGACGGGCCACGGCGGGCTCGTGGCCGCGGCGGCCCGCGGGCGCCTGCCGGTCTACGTCAGGGGCGTCGCCGCCGAAGTGGTCGGCGTCCAGGATGCCGCCCGGGCACTCGTGCTAGCCGGGGAAAAGGGTCGTCCCGGCCGGCGATACATCGTCGCTGAACGCTTCATGACCATGCGCGAGGTGCACGACATCGCCGCCGACGCCACTGGAGCGCCCCGCGCCCGGTGGGGCATCCCGCTCTGGGGCCTGTACGCGGTCGGCTATGTCAGCGAATTCCTCGCGCGGATCACCGGCCGCCCGATCAAGCTGACACCGGTCACGGTGCGGCTGATGCACACGATGACGCCGCTCGATCATTCCAAGGCGGCGCGAGAACTCGGCTGGACGCCAGCACCCACTCCGGACGCGATCCGGGCCGCCGCGCATTTCTTCACCTCGTAACCTGTCGGCATGACGGACCGATTGAGGGTCCGTCAGGCGGCGCGGCTCGTGCGCAGCGACGGCCACCGCATCGTTTCGCGCCCGCTACCGGCTTGACCCAACCGAGTCACTCGACATTGGAGGTTCGCGGCATGAACAGGAGCGTTCTCATCACCGGTGCGGCCGGTGGGCTCGGTGGCGTCACGGCGGATCTGTTCGCGCTCAACGGATGGCAGGTCTTCGCTGCGGACCTGGTGGCGCCACCTCAGGGGCACGGTCGCGTCCCGCTGATGGTCGACGTCACGAGTACAGATAGTTGTGAGCGCGCCGCGGCACAGATCGCGCAACGCTGCGACGGTCTGGGCGCAGTGATCAACTTCGCTGGTGTGCTCGAGGTCGGCACGTTGGTGGAAGTCGCCGAGGAGCGGATGTGTCGGGTCATGGACATCAACCTGCTCGGCACGTATCGCGTCAACAAGGCGATGTTCGATCTGGTCCGCAACGGCAATGGGCGGATCGTGAACATCAGTTCGGAGGCAGGCCGGTCGCCCGCGATGATGTGCGGTGGCCCGTACGCGATCAGCAAACACGCGGTCGAGGCCTATTCGGACGCACTGAGGCGAGAACTGATGTTCGTCGGTGTGCCGGTGATCGTCGTCCAGCCCGGCTCGTTCAAGACCAACATGACCGGTGCGATCGGTGACCGGTTCGCGACCGCGCGCCGCCCCGGATCGCCGTTCGCAGACCTCATCGACAAGGTGGCCAAGGCCGCTGCCGCCGAAGACGCGAAAGCGCGGGACCCGCACATCCTCGCGCGCGCCGTCTACCGGGCCGTCACCACAGCCAAACCCAAACAGCGCTACGCAGTCTGCCACAGCGTGAACACCGAAATCATGACCCGGCTACCGTCACGAATCATCGACCGGATTCTCAAGTCGACCCTGTCGTGATCAAGTAGGTCATCGGAATACCTTGTTCGCCGCTTCAACACCGCTGACGGCACCGTGATCAGCGTACGAACCGGTGGTCTTCGGATGCGCGCAAGAGGTCAGCCCGCCGGCAATTCGCCCCTGCTGTGCATGATGCTGATGCCACGCTCAATTGCGTCCATGCATTGTTTCAGCGCGAAGGCGGGATTCAACTCCAGCGCCTTGGTGGCCTCCTCGTAGATCAGGACATGACCCGCCGGGAAGAAATAGGCCTCGCCGGCCGTCGCAACCTCATCGGGTAGCCCGGTGTTCGGATAAGTGGCGCGGATGGTGCCACTGAAGATGTAGCCGTAGTGCGGGCACGGGCACACGCCACCCGCCAAGCCGCCGACGACGCCGGCCTCTGTGCTGTCGGACGCGAAGGGGATGTCCGTGAGGCCGACTTCCCAATCGCCCCACTGTTCGGAGCGGAACATATCCCCGGCGGTTGGCCAGCGACCTCCGCCGCCCGCTGGGAGCTCTTCGGGCTTGCAATGTGGCATTCGTGGACTCCTCTGGTCGCGGCTTCGCCCGAGCGTAGTTGCGCGATACTGCACCCACAAGCGACGACAATCGCGATCTCGAAGGACCGCCCGTGGCTGAAGGACCTGCTCGGGTGCGGCGTCCGACACAGCGCCGAGGCACCCTGCTGGGAGCAGACCTCGCCTACCGGTGGGCGACACTCACGAGACCCCGGGGCAAAACGTCTCGAGTAGTGTCACGCAATTCAGTCTTGCCTGTGACGCGGTGAAGGACGATACGTGACTGTGACGCCTGGTGAAACGAGCTCCGGAGGTCCGCGTGTGCAGGAGTTAAGCGCGCGATTGGGCGAGTTGACCGGTGTGGCGTTCGACGTCCGCGGATGGGAACGGGCCGCTTCTGGCTACGCCAACGTCACCTGGATCGTCGATGCCGACCCTACGGACGTGGTCATCAAGGTGCAGGTGTCGCCCAGCATCGTGTACGACCGCGATCCGGGCCTCGAACCGTCGGTGCTGCGGGCGCTCGCATCGACACCGGTACCGGTCCCGGCGGTGGTTGCGCAGGACTCGGACGGCGCCGTCTTCGGTGAAGCGTGGTTCGCGATGGAGCGGCTGGACGGGATTTCACTGCCCGATGAGAAACTGACGAGCTACGCGTCCAGCGGTTGGTTCGCCGAAGCCGATCCGCAGTCTCGTGCCACGATCTGGAACGGATTCGTGGACGCGTTGGCAGACTTGCACCGACTGCCCGCAGACACATTCGGTCCATCGCCGCGCGCCGGCTCACACTCGGCCGTCCTCGACTATTTCGAGGCGGCCCTTCGGGACGTCAGTGTGGGCGGTGACGTGCCGGTCCAGGTGCGAGCGATCGAGTGGCTGCGCACGCATGCGCCGAATGACGCCGACGATGTCATTCGTCCCTGCATGGCCGATGCCCGGATGGCGAACCTGCTGGCGCGCGACGGTGCTGTCATTGCGTTGTTGGACTGGGAGCTTGCCTACGTCGCAAATCCCTGCAGCGACATCGCGTACCACCTGTACCTCGACGCGCGATACGCCGCGATCACCGGGTCACGACTATCGGGCCTGCCGAGTGCGGACGAGACCTGGCAACGGTGGCAGGAGCGGTCCGGTCTGACGGTGACGAATAGACACTATTGGGAGGTGTTTGCCGCGATGTCCATGGCGGTAAGTGCCACCCGCGCCATCCTGACCCGGTTGGCCCCGGGTCACCCGAATGTCGAAGGTCTGAATCCCTTCGTTCCGGACATCCAGCGGCTGATGAGTGAGGCCGGGGGATGAGAGTGCCGAAGACGCCCGAGGGGCTGCTCGACGAGATCGCCGAGGCGAGGCGCTCGGCCACGGGAGCACGTTCCTTGCTGAGCGGTTGCGCCCGAACGAGCGATGACCCTGCCAGGTGCGGTTTGGTGCGGCGTCCCGAACGACCGGTATCGCGGCGGCGAACCGGAGGTCGGCGCTGTGGACCGTGCGGCCGTTGCGCACGTCCGCGTCCGCGTCGGCGGACGTGTCGGCCTGCCCGGATTCGACGCAGCCTTGACGGGAGTGGGCTGGGAGTGGCGCACGTAACGATGAGCTGGCGAGTCAGGACCGACCTGGTGCTTGCTACAGCTAGCGATAGTGCGTACTATTGCAAGCACACCACTAACAAGGAGATTCGCATGAGCGTCAAGGACACCGTCACCGAGAACACCGAGAAGTACTTCTCGACCCTCTCGAACTTCGTAGAGAAGACCAGCGGCGTGCTGGTCAAGCTGCCGTCCGGCGATCGTGTCGCCGAGCTGTACACGACCTATGCGACGAAGGGCGTCGACGCTCAGCGGACAGTGGCCGGTCGTCTGCTCGAAGCGAAGGTCACGCTGCCCAGCTGGGCCTCGCGCGACAGCAAGAACGCCGTCGCTGCCTGAGCCAGTTGCCCGGGACCGGCGGCCACCACTCAACTGGTGGCCGCCGGTCCCGTTGCATGTCAGTGGCGGATCGCCCTCGGCACATCGCGGACCAGGATCGGCGACAATCAAGGTGATCCCGTGGTCGAGCGAGCAGGGGACCGGCCGGAGGGCGCCAGAGTCGTCACGAGACTAGACCGGCGATTCCGTTGCGCAGCAACGACAGGGCGAGCAGCGTCACTATCGCGGCCGCAACTCTCATCGCGTTTCGAATGAGCCAGTCCCGGACGGAGACGAGCACCCGCTGCGTCCGCTCGGGACTGAGGAACAACATCACGATCGCGAAGGCCAGGGGGAGCAATGACACGAGTGAGAAGAAGAGCCAGTCGACGATGTACTGCGCGGCGCTCGGCTTCAACTCCGAAATGGTCTTGAGCGCAATCGGGATGAATCCGCCCGGGTTGGCGAGGGCGGCCCCGGCACCGAGGATTGCGACGGCGGGCGAGGAAGCGACCTTGCTGATCTGGCCCACCATGCTATCGATCTTCTTCGGGTCTACCGGCCGGCTCAGCACCCGCACGACCCACACGGCGAGCAGAACCGCGGCCACAATGTCGAAAATCGCCACCCACGTCTTCGGCGACGACGTGGTGGATGCGGCCCGGTCGCCGAGCACGAAGGCCGCGATCACGCCGACGATGAGCGTTGCGCCCAAGGCGCCCAGATAGAACAACAGCCCCGCGCGCCGCGGTCTGTCACCGAGCACGAGCACCAGAACCGAGAAGGTGAGCGTGGTCGGCGACAGCATCGCGGCAAGCGCGACGAGCGCAAGCTCAGTGTCGATCCAGCCCATCCGAGATCCTAGACAGCCGGGCGCCGGGTAACGCCCGAGGAGAACCACGTCAGGATCGACGCGGCAGCTACCCGATCGGTCGCCCGCAGCTGTGCGCCGACGGATGACACATTGCCGGCAACGGTGACGGCACTTGCGCAGCCACTGCCGCCCGACCTCATGCGGCGTCGGCGATCTCTCATGCGCTCTCCCGGTGTCGCTGTTTCATGTGGGCGCGGCCATCGTGCCGATCTTGCGCGCCTATGGGTGTCGTCATCCGCAGTGCCTGCAGCAGAACCGTAGCGATCCACTCGCCGTCGGTCGAGGACACGATGCCGGGAAGCGCGCGGGGATGACGGACTTTCAGGCGGTGTGCTGTGGTTCGAGGTAGCTCTCGGCCAGCGCCCGTCGCACCGCGTCGGCCTCCTCGGACAGTGCTGCACGCGCGGCATCGGGCACCGTGAACCCGCACGATATGCGGGCCTCGAGGAACGCGCAGAAGCGCTCGCTCTCAATGAAGAAGTGGACGTTGGTCTCGGTGTGCAAGGTCCAGAATTCGTCGACGAGCGCGCGGAGGAGCTCGCCCAGGGCTCGGCACGTGCGCGGCACGTTCATCGCGAGCGGCGCCAGCCGGTTGGCGCGGTAGAGGCTGCACGCCGCCGTCATGCCGTCGTCGCGCGCGAGTGCAGCGAGCCGCCCGGCCTCGCGCTCGGTCAGCTCGTACGCCGATCCCAGCACGGACGGGTCGCGGCGGACCGCGCGGCATAGCTGAGGCGATGCGATCAGATCGCACATCGCCTGCTGAAACTCGGCTAACACGACGTGACCCGTCCGTAGCAGGCGCGGGTCAACGCGTGCATCCCGCGTAGTTCCTCCTCGAGCACAGACATGCCGATCTGGTCCGCATATGTCTCTTGAAATTCGAAGGTGACGGCGCGCAGGTTTCCGTACCCCGGCACGACCGAGTAGGCGAGGTCCCATACATCGGGTGGCGTGACGTCGCAATGGCTGTCCATGTAGAAGCCGGCGAACTCATCGCCGCCCGCGAGGTGGATCTCAATGACGGCGTCCGGGTCCAGTTCGGCCAGGTAGTCGTCGGGAAGCGGGCCGCCGTTGCGCCAGCTGACATAGATGTTGTGCAGGTCGAGCAGCGTTTCGCAGTAGCCCTCGTCGTGCAGCCGGTTCAGGAACTGTGGCTCGGAAAGGTCGCAGTCAGGCATCGGGGTGAAGAACGCACCGGTCTCGAGAGCGAGTGGGCAGTCGAGTACCTCTCGCAGCCGGCCGAGCTTGGTGCTGACGATGCGATAGCTCTCCTCGTCGTAGGCGATGGGCATGCCCAGGCCGGCCTGGGCGTTGGGCACCGTGCCGTGCGGGGCGATGAACACACTCAGGTGCTCGCTGAACCATTCGAATGGGCCCAGGTCGCGCGACATGCGCGCAACAGCGGCGAGGAGATCCTCGTCCAGCGGCATCGCCGAGGGCAGTGACATCCCGATGCCGTGTCCGGCGATCGTGCGGTTGGGCGCGAGTTCCCGGATCTGTTGCATCGCGCCGAGCGCGCGGTGGAACCGCCCCGCGGGTGCGCCCGGACCGAAGTCGTACCAGAGCCGGTCAGGCATCACCGCGAGGTACTCCACCAGATCGGGAGCACGTGCGATGAGCTCCGGCGAGGCCGGGTTGTAGAGCAGTCCGACGAGCGGACGTGTGTCGACCATCGCGCGTGCCTCCCAGAGTCCGCTCCTCAGAACTCGACGCGGATCGTGTCCGCCCAGTTCTCCTCCACCACGAACTTGATTCGGCCGGACAGGCAGTTGCAGCCGGTCAGCCGATGGATCAGGTCATAGCCGCGCTCGGCGACCTTGGCGAACTCGTCGGCGGACAGTTCGGTCGGCACGCGCGCCGTGAGGACCGGTCCGGTTTCGTGCTTGTCGACACGCAGAGTCGCTGCGCGTCCGATCGACGTGGTCATGGAATACCTCCTGGGTGATGTATGCGACGTCCGCCGGGCGGCGGTCGTCGCCGACGAGGGCCCGCCTCAGCCGGCACCGGGAAGGAGGTTCTGGCGTTGTGCAGCGATACCGTCCGCACGTCGGAGCCACCCGAACGGGCAGCGCACTCCCGCTTCCGGTCACGAGAATTGCTTGCGCACCGGCAGATCCGCGCCCAGAACAGGACAATCGCATGCATGACCCATCGGATGCTGCTGCGCGAGGTCGTGATCGATGTGCCGACGCACGGGTTGGCCGCGGCCGTGGCCTTCTGGTCTCAGGCCCTGGATACCGAAGCTCGGCCGCTAAAGGATTATGCGGAGTTCGTTGAGCTGGTCGATCCGGCTGCTCGCTGTGTGGTCGGCCTGCAGGACATCGGCACCGGCGAGGCGCGCTTCCACGTCGACATCGAGGCCGACGACGTCGAGGCCGAGGTCGCGCGGCTCATCCGGCTCGGCGCCACCGAGGTGTCGCGGCACCGCTCATGGGTCGTGCTGCGCGAACCAGCCGGGCTGCTGGTGTGCGTCGTCCCTCCTGACACGCCCGACTTCGCCGAGCGCGCCCGCGAGGTTGACTAGGACGCCGCCCCTGGCCGCGGCACCCACGTGATGATCGGCCGCTGATCGCGCGTCCCGGCAGTCAGCGCTGATGCCACGAGGACAACTCACCCGGGACTGATTGCGCAGCCGCGACGGCAGATCACAGCGGGTGCCCTTCGGGTCAGTCTTCCGAACCGGCGCTGTGATCGACACCCTAGGATCAGCCGATTCGGCACGGCCGAACGATCTCGTGCAGCTCGCGATCCGATCTCACGTCGGAGGTTCTCATGGCCTGGTTGCTCGTCGTGTTGGCCGGGCTGCTGGAGACCGGCTTCGCGGTCTGCCTCAAGCTGAGCGACGGTTTCAGCAAACTGGTCCCGACGATCTTGTTCGCCGTCTTTGCGCTCGGTAGTTTCGGGCTGCTCACGCTCGCGTTGCGCAGCCTTCCCGTCGGCCCGGCCTACGCCGTCTGGACCGGCCTCGGTGCCGCGGGCACCGTGGTCGTCGGCATGATCTGGTTGGACGAATCGACCAGCTTCCTGAAGATCTCCTCGGTGATCCTCGTCATCGTGGGGGTCGTCGGCCTCCAGCTCAGCGAGAGCGCACACTGAGCCGAGTCGCTAGCCTGCGACGATCACCGGTTAGTCCTCGAGCGTGCCCGTGAATACCACGTCGTCGGCGACGTCGCGCACCTTACGATGCGTGCGCTGACTCTTGATGCGCAGCAATTCGAACGCCTCGGTCTCACCCACCTTCCGGATCGCCATCAAGATGCCGATGGCAATGCCTATGCGCCGGCTGCTGACCAGGGCCGCCTGCAGGTTCTCGTTCAGCTCCTGGTCGCGTGCCGCCTTCCACGCGATCGCGGCATGCGTGGCGAGGACGGCACCGGTTGCGCGGGACGTCTCGGTGAAGGCATGGGTTCGCTCGGCATAGAAGTTGAGCGCGCCAAGGGTGTCCTCATCGGTGAACAGCCGAAATGAGAGCATGCTGCGGACCGGGCTGCATGCGACAGCCGTGCGGGTGAACTGTGGCCACCGAGGGTCCGCGGCCAGGTCGGCCGACTCGACGACCTCGGAGTTCCTGATCGCGTCGACGCACGGACCTTCATTGGTCGAGTACTGGGTCCGGTCGACGAGTCCCGGCAGCTCACTCGTCGAAGCCGGCGTGCTGAACTGGCCGGCGCGCACGATGGTGACACCGGCATGGTCAGCGCCGTCGATCAGCTCGACGGACAGCCGGCAGATGGCGAGCAGCGTCGACTGCACGCCCTCTTGGGCGTCGAGTTCGCGAGACATCTGGGCGAACCCGGCGGCGGTTTCGGCACCTTCGTGCGCATCGTTGCCCATACAGACAGTGTCGGCCGGAAGGCCGTCCGAGTCAGCAGGCTTTCGCATCCGATTCGCCCCTGGGCCGAACGTCAGGAGGTGACGTATCAGCTGCCGGGAAGGCGACTCCTGGGTGTCAGCAGCACCACCGAGACCTCTCGGCGACCTGCACACCACCCGGTCCGGCACATCGTGCCCAAGTGTCAGAAGGAAGCCAGCCATGAGCACAGCCAGAAAGTTGGCGAAAGCTATTGGCCTCGCCGCCATCGCGAGCGCCATCGTCGGGTTCGCCAACCCAGCAGCACAAGCCAGCCCGGTGCCGCCGAAGGCGCACCCCGCCCTGTACGGCACCTGGGTCAACACCAACCCCAGCTCGCCGAGCGTCAAGCAGATCTCAGTCACGCCCACCCGGATCGGCAGCGTCTACGTCGATGCGTTCGGCGCGTGCGTACCGACGCTGTGCGAGTGGGGCGCCGTACCGGCGACGGTGTATGGCACGAGCGTCTCCTCGACCCTCGGCACGACCTTCCAGAGCAATCAGCGCTTCATCTCGGCCGGCAAGGAGTGGTCCCGCCGGCAGTTGCAGGGCACCGTGGCGTCAACGAGGCTCGGCCTGCGCCTGAGCGTGCGTGAGCTGACCACGTTCTCGGATGGCTCGAACCGCAAGAACTACACGAAGACCGAGGTCTTCAAGCTCGGCGCCGGCCAAAAGATCACGCGCTACGGCTACTCGGTGAGCACGTACCTGCCCGGCTACCGGCCCTCCCTCTACTTCCGGGCGCTCGGCACGTGGAAGAACCCAACCCCGACCGGCGGCCTGGTGGCCCTCAAGATCTACGGCACCACCGCGAACCCGGTGATCCAGGCGTTCGGTCAGTGTTCCCCGACTCCCTGCAACTGGGGTGTGGTCCGCGGCATCACCTACGGCGCCTCGATCTCCTCGACCGTCGGCACGACCGCTCTTGCCCCCTACACCTTCAGTTTCAAGAAGGCCCAGCTCGTGATCCAGTACTGGGTCGACGCGAGCAAGGTCGAGCACCTGCAGGTGAAGGGCTACAACGAGTTCACCGACAGCAGCGGCCGCTCGAACTACCTCAAGATCGACAATTTCGTCCGCGCCTGACGCGACGGCTGCACGCAGCCGGCGGTGGTCACCACGACCACCGCCGGCTTTGCTGTGCAGCCATGGGACGGCTCGGCCCAAGTGGCCCGCCCCGTGGTGGGCCCCGTGGTGGGTCCAGTGGTGGGTCCAGTGGTGGGTCCAGTGGTGCGTTCAGTGGTGCGTTCAGTGGTCGGAGAGGACCACGACCTCCTTGGTATCGGTCACCACCGGCAACTGCAGCGGCGCCTGGGCCGCGTCCGCGCCGAACAGACTGAGCTGGTAGGTGTAGCTGTGCCGGTCCGGGGCAGCAAGCCGGAAGCGCCAAACGATCGGCTGGGTGAAATCGGTGATGGAGAAGTCCTGCTCGACCGAGATGTGCTCTGCGTCGTCGTTGAAGCTCACGTGCAGGGTCGCGAACGACCACTTTCCCGGCGGGTTCTTCAGCAGGTACGGCACGAACTGCACCCGCCAGCCGTACGGGTCGCCGACTGGCAGCACAGTGCGATCAGTCGTGATCCACTTATCGTCGCTTCGGGTCAAGCCGTCGGAGTAGAACACGTTGACCTGGTAGTCGTAGCTGCGGTGGTCGATGTCCACGAGTGGGACGTCCCAGGTCTTCACGTCTGCGTCGGACGACATGGTCATCGTGGTCGACTGCTCGTAGCTGTTGGCCGGGTCCTGATAGCGCAGGGCGGTCACGATCTTGGACAGCAGCCCGCCCTGCCCGAAGGCGCCGGCCGGCACGAGGGTGATGGACAGAGACTGCTTCTCCGGCTGGTCGAGCACGAGTCGCCGGTCGTGGGCGCGAGCCGCCGGCTGCACGAGTTGCTGGTTGCTCTTGTCCACCCACGTGACGACGTAGGTGTAGTCGGCCGACATCTGCTGCCCGAGCACCTCCACCCACTTGTCCGCCTGCTTGTCCGGGGTCAGCGTCATTGTCGTGCTGCGGCTGTCGATGCCGCTGCCGTAGGACAGCTCCACCTGCACGGCCTTGAACCGGTCCCAGTCGACGATGCCCACCTGCACGTCGACGGCCAGGATGCCGAGGGTGTCGGTGTCGAGGACGAGAACCGTCTCGTCGGACTTGCCCTGGATGTGTGCGGTCTTCGTCGAGCCGGAGTAGAAGACGTCGATCGCGTACGTGTAAGTGATCTGGTCGGGCGCGGCGAGGTAGGTGGAGAAGAACTGCGGGGCGGGGGCCGCCTTGGTGAACTGCAGATCCTTCACCTGATCGATCTTGTTGCTGCCGCTGCTTCCGTGGTACTCGAGATGGGCCTTGACGATGTCGACCGGCTCGGTCGCGAAGTCGGCGGTGCAGGTCACCTGGACGTCGGCATAGCGGTAGAACTGCGGATCGAGGTCGATCTGGGCGCGGAAGTCCTTGACGTCGTGCCCGTCCAACACGTTCGTGAGGTTGTCCGTCGGGTTGAGCGTCGTGGTGACCGTCGCCTTCTCGTCGAAGCGGGCGTCGAAGTTGCCGATCGTCGTCTCGTCGACCTGCTTGAGCTTGTAGGAGTGGACGTCGTCACCGCCGTACTTGCGCCCGCCGCCACCGTCGGCGAGTTGGGTCTGCAGGCTAGGGTCGTCCTTCGCCGCGAAATCGTCCGGGTTCGTGGACTGCAAGAGCTTGTCGGCGAGGAATCCGGAGATCAGGTTCCACCCCTGCGTGGTGAGCTGCTCGATCATCTCCGGCTTGACGACCTTGTCGCTGGCGGTCGGGACGATCTTCACCCACGCAGAACCGGTGTCGACGGCGAGCTTGCCCAAGATGTCCCGGGCGCTGGTGGACGACGCGTGGCTGTAGGTGTGCGAGCTGCTCGTCCCGCTGTACGAGTCGCGGTAGGAGCCCGATTCGGACAGGTCCTGCCATTGCTCCTGCGCGGCGTGGAAAGTCTTGAGCGTGTCTGCGTGACAGATCATCGTCACACCGTCGAGCCGGGAGGTGAAGGTGAGCTGGTAGCCGACCCAGATCGCGGAGAGGTTCTTTTCGATCATCTCCCACAGCAGTGCTGCGCCGTCCATGGTGAGCTTGGCGGCGAAGGCGGCGCGCTCGTCACCTGTCATGCTCACCTTCCCCGCGCCGACCAGCGTCGTGACGAACTCGCCGCCCGCGGTGGGCTCGCCGTCGATGGCGACCGCGACGCTGCCGTCCTCGACCGGCAGCGCGTTGATCTTGATTGCGGCGGCGAGCTTGCCGACGTCCTTGCCGATCTCGTTGTTCCACCAGTTCGAGTAGTCCACGCGGTCGCTGGCTGGAGTGGCAAGCAGCTGCTGCAACGCCGGATCTGTCGACAACGCCTCGCGGATGTCCGCATCCTGTTGTGCCGAACGGGCCAGGTCCACCGAAAACGTGAGCAGGCCGCCGCCGAGTTTGGTGGCCCGGTCGGCCTCGGACACCTTGTCCACCGGCCGGCGGTACTCGACCAGGGAGAAGATCGGCTTGCCGCTGCCGTCCAGCGCGATGTGCGGGCTCTGCGGGGCGGCATAGGTCTGCAGGATGTCCACGTCGTCCATGAAGACCGTGCAACCGGACACCGTGCGCTGGCCCGTCGTCGTGATCATCGTCGTCCCCTCGCGAAGTGGTCTTTCGTTCACAGGGGTCGCCCGCTGCGGTCCGGGTGCTACCGCGTCACGGTTCCACGCGAGCCACGACGCGACGGGCCAGGCAGCGCCAGCGGTGCCGGTAGGCGTCGTCGAAGTAGGGCAGCACCGCGGCGATCGCGGCTTCCGGGCGACGATTCGCGACGTGGCTGATGGCGCGGTCGGCGACGGAATTGCCGAGGCGGCGACGAATGCGCTGCGTCGCACCGATCAGCAGCGCGGGGTCGAGGTCACCGTATTCGGCGACCAGCCGGGCCAGTCGTCGCTCGAACGAGACGCGAACCTCGACGACGTCTGCCGTCTCGATCTGCGCGCGCAACCGAGCCGGGACGGTCCGCGCGCCGACGAACGCACCCTCGTCCTCGACCCAGACCGGGCCGTGGTCGGTCGCGTCGAGTGCGCCGAGGACTGCCGCGTGGAATTCCGGCTGCGCCGGTTGCGGGGGCCGACCCAGGCCACCGAAGGCGGACCCGCGGTGCCCGGCGAGCCCTTCCAGGTCGACGATGGCGGCGCCGCGCCCGGCCAGGCGGTGCAGGAGCGCCGTCTTGCCGGCGCCGGCCAGTCCGGCGAGCACCATCACGGGGGACGTAGTGCCCCCCGAACGTCTGCGAATCGACACTGCCGACGCATCCGCGTGACCGAGACGACCACATTCGCCCGGGAGGACTCCCCACGGCTCAGATACTCTTCTGAAACCCGTTTCAAAGGCGAGCGTGCATAGCACATCCGAAGGTGCCGCGATCGTCCCCAGGACCGCGAAGGGTGTCAATACCTCGGTCACGGACGCACCTGTTCCACGCGGTCGAAGGCCAGCCCGCTGTGTCCGGCACCGCGTCCGGTCGCCACCGATCGGGCGTGCCAGACGATCGGCGTCCCGTCGTAGCGACGCGCTCGCCGCCACCGTCCGGTGACCACGACACCTGCGCGCGACACCTCCTCCTCGTTGACGAAGTACTGCGCCGCGGACGAGTCGTCGGTGGCGACGCCTTGCCGCAGGATCGACGTGACCGGACGGATCCGGCTGCCGACCGGCGCCACGATGCGGGTGATCGCCGAGCGCTGCAGCCGGATCTCGCGGGTGTCCTGCGGCTTGTGCACCGGGATGAACGGGATCCAGTGCTCGGCGACCTCGGTCTGGGCGACGTAGCGCAAGGGGGCGTCTCCGGTGACCGGCTGGTCGATCTCGGGCGCGAGCTGCTGCCGAAGCCGGCGAGCGGCCTCCGCGCCGTCGCGTGAGGATCCGAACGCGTCGGGGATGCGCTGCTCGATCGCCCAGACCATGTCGGCACCCTCGTCGCGCACGAAGGTGACCGACTCGAGCGGTTCGCCGTCGACGACGTGCCCGAGCGACGCCGGTAGGAACAAGTGCTGCGGCAGGGGGCCGACGGGCGCCGCCGACGCCCGAGGGGAGAGGCTGAAGCTGTCCCAGTCGGTCCAGTTCCCGCCGGCGCTGCCGGCGGTTGCGTTGATCAGGCTGCGGAACCCGAACACGTCGGTGACGATGACGCCTTCGAGTTCGGCCAACGTGCCGACCGGCTGCCGGCACGCGACGACGAACCAGTTGTTGCCGTACAACAGCGCGAACTCGCTGACCACGATCCGGGCCGCGTCGGTGGTGTCAGCGCGCAACGAGCCGAGGTCGACGGCGGCGTCCTCGAACTGCCACCACCGTGGCTTCGGCATGCCGGGGAACGCGGCCGGGTCCGGAATGACGGTGCGGATGTCCGTGGTGCTGGCTGCGGCCGCCACGGAGCCCGGCACGGATTGATCCGCGCTGTACCAGTCCAATCGTCCGCCGGTGTACTCGGCGGCGGTGATGGCGGCCGTCCCGGCGTCGCGGGGGATCGTCGCCGCGAAGCCGTACTCCAACTGGTCGGCGCGCCAGGCCTCGTGGCCGGGCGCGACGAGAGCGTAGGTGCCGGCGAACCAGGACCGGTACGCCTCGAGTGCACTCAGCAGCATGGGCAGGTGACTGGGCGGGGTGCCGGCGACGAGATCGGCGGGCAGTTCCATGGCCGACATGCCGACGTGCAGCAAGCCGAATGCGCGCACGCCGTCGACGCCGCCGGACACCGCGCTGCGCACCCGGACCTGCCGCGGCGCCGCCCGATCGCGGGCCTGGCCGACCAGGTCGCTCGGATCCGTGTCCAGGGGTCCGAACGCCTGCGAGAGAAGCGCGCGGTACGCCGCCGGGTCATACGGCGGGCTCAGCGGCGCCGCCGCGGCCGCTGCCTCGTCCAGCCGCGACAGCAGGGTTCGTCCGAGGCGGACGCGCACCAGCAGGGGGAAGTCGTAGGGCAGCTGCTCGACCAGCGGTTCGAGCCCGTCGTCCGGACCGGCTCCGGCGAGCACGACCGGCGTGACCCGGCGGGCGAGCGTGGCGAGCACGGCCGATCCGCCGTCTTCCCCGGCGAACTCGCCGAACTGCCACTGGCGGGCGAGCAGGAACATCGGGTCGTGGATGCGGGCAGCGAGGGCGTCGGCGAACTCGACCTCGCGGGTGCGCGGTTCCAGCCGGGTCCACACCCGCAGCGGTTCGCACGATCCGGCGGCGATGAAGGCCATCTCAGTGCCCTCCCGGGTTGTTCTGCGCGAAGTCGAGGATCACCCGGGCGCCGGGCGCTTCCTGGGCCTGGCTGGTCGAGCGGGCCGCTTCGGGCACGAGTTCGCCGACGACCAGCGGCAGCAGCTGTCCGTACAGGTCGGTGCCGAGGTGTTCGAGTTCGACGGTCCGGTTGCGCGCGATCTCCAGTGTGTCGTGCAGGGTGGCGATGAGGTCGGCGAGCTGCCAGGGCTGGTCGCGCACCGGCGGCACCGCGACCAGCACGCACTGGGGTGCGGTGGCGTCGGGTTGGTCGTAATGCAGCGCGACGCCGGTGGTCTGTTCCCGGTACGGCACGACCTCGGTCCACTCGTCGACGACGAGCGCGGCGGCCGTCGTGCCCGCTGCCGGGATCCGGTCCGCGCCGTACACGACGACGCTGACGCGGCCGGACAACGCGGCCGGGTCGTCGAGGGCACCCCCCAACCACGCCTCGCCGTCGACGTGCGGGAGCTGGGCAACCTGCGCCGTGGTCACCGCGGCCCCCATCGCCTCGGCGAGGACGAGCACCTCGCTGAGGTGACGGATGCTCTCGCGGACCGCCGACGCGCCTTCGAGCCAGGCGTCGAGCGCGGCGGGCGTCGCACGATGCGCGGACAGCGATGCGGACACGTCGGCGCGGGTCGCGTCGAGTTCGATGCGTGGCACCGCCACCGCGGCCTCACCGAGCAGCGCTGTGGCGACGGCGGCCAGGCGGCCGGCGGCCGGCGTTGCCGCGTCATCGGCGCTCGCCGCGGCTTGGCTGCGGCCGACGAGCTCGACAAAGCCGGTTTCCGCCGCCTGGATCAGCTCCTTGCTCACCTGCGCGCGAGTGCGGTAGCGGCGCGGGGGAGCCGTCCGGACGCCGAATTGTGCGGCGCCCACTACCGCGGCGCGCCACGCCTCGCGGGCGGTCCAGAACAGATCCGGGTTGACGAGGACGCGACCGAGTTCCGGGTCGTCGCGCAGGTGCACGTCCTCGTGGGCCACGACGAACGCGTGCGGATCGCCGCCCAGCACCGCCTCGTCCAGGGTCGCGTCGTTGGCCAGCAACCGGGCCAGGGTGACGGCAGCGTCGCCGGTGCGCTGGCGTAGCCGAGCAGTGCGCGTACCCGCGTCGGCGTCGTCGGTGGCTGCGGGCACCGCGCCCGATTCGGGAGCGGCGTAGTCGACCGTGCTCGCCGGACGTGCCTTGCCGAGCAGATCGGCAGCCGCCTCGAGCAGGACCGACACGTCACTGATGCTGCGGATCGCGGGACCCCACTCCGGTGCCCGGTGAGGGTCGATCGCGTAGTCGTCCGGCGCGTCGGAGACGGGCGCTCCGGGCTGGTCCGGCTCGATGTTGATCGGGCGCCGGTGATCGAGCACATGGGCCACGAGCTCGCCGACACCGTCCTCGAAGCCGGGACCGAGCATTGCGAGCAGGTCGAGCGGTTGCAGGCCGAGGTCGGCGACGCTGACCTCGGGGATCGGACCGCTGCCGGCCGCGGGCGGCGAGGGGCGGACGCGGACCCGGATGGCCGCCGGATCGCCGAGCAGGGCGGCCAGCCAGGTGTTCACGGTCGGGTCGAGCTCGGAGCGTGGAGTCGTGGGCAGCGCATCCCAACCGGGCGGAGACGCCGGCGGGTCGGCCCGCTGCGGGTCGAACTGCAGCAGCACGCGGTGCGTGACCGGGAGCCCGGATTGTGGCGTCTGCGCGACCTCGGACGTCGGCGGCGCCTTGCCTTCGGCGACCGCGGCGAGTACGGCTGCGGCCCGCGGGTGGTTGCCCCGCACGATCTGGTGCACGGCTTCGCTGGTGGTCAGGTCAGCGAGCGCGTCGACCGCGTCGGCGAGGTCGTCCAGCGCGCGGGCCAGGCCGTCGATCCTGTCCAGCTCGCCGGCCGTGGGTACCGCGGTGGCCGGCAATCCCCATGGGTAGCCGGGGAAACGTCCCCCGCCGGAGAGGATCTCGTAGAGCGAATGGTGACCGACGAGCAGGCCGGGCTGGCCGTCGACCCAGTCGAGCACGGTGCGGACGAGCGCGAGCCCGTCCACGACCTGGCGCTCCCGTTCCGGGTCGGCGTCGGCGGCCGGGTCGACGGCGGCCACGGTCGGAAACGCTCGGCGCAGGGGCGCGATCAGCGAATCGAGTTCGGTGACTCGCGGCGTGTCCGGCCGTGCGTAGTACTCGTGCAGGAACCGCTCGATGCGATAGCCGAGCAGCGCGCCGAGGTCGTTTCCGGAGCGCACGCCGTCGATCAACGCGAGGGCGCCGCGGACCCGGTTCGAGCTGAGGTTGATCGACATGTCGTTGCGCAGGCCGCCCTGGTTGTCCTGCGAGGCGTAGCCGCTGCGCAGGATGGCGGCCGTGACGGCGTGTGCCGGCGACGGCGCCTGGATGAACCCCTGGTTGTGCTCGTCATGGATCACGGGTCGTCCGGGCCGGCCGGCGAGCGCGGGTGGCAGTACCGCGCTCGCCGGGGTCGTCTCGTCCGGTCGCAGGTTCTCCACCCAGCCGTACGCGCCGAGCTGGGCACCGGTGCTGCGGGCGGCGCGCATCGCCGACAGCCGCCGCTGCGCCAGGCCGGTGAGCCACGCGTCGAGCCGGTAGCTGCAGAGGTCGAGGTGCTCGCGCACCAGGGCCTCGATCGTCGCCGCCGGGAGCGCGCCGAAAGTTGCGACGGCATTCGCATGCGCGATGAGGTCGTCAATGACGCCCTGATGGTCGGCGTGGTTGGGGTAGTTGCTCGCGAGCGAGTTGTTGCCACGTCCGGCCAGGTACTGCGCCATCGCCGTCCCCGTGCTGAGGTAGGCGGCGAACCCGCCGGCCGGAAAGGTGACGCCGAAGCGGTAGTTCAGTTCTGCGACGTCGGCGAACAGGTAGCCCCATGAGGAGATCGGGATGCTGGCGGTGATCGTCGTCCAGCCGTATTGGCTGGACTGGCCGACCAGCGAGAAGGACGCGTCGTCGACCAGTCGCTCGCGGAACAGGATGCGCACTGCGGCGCGGCGGGCCTCGGCCAGCAGCGCGTGCCGCACGAGCATCTCGGCGAGGGGCACACCCGCGGCACTGACCTGCCGTGCCTGCGTGGCCAGGCTGGTCAGATCGGCGGCGGCGGTGTTCAGCAACGCGGTGATGGCCACGCCGGTGCCGGTACCGGCGATCACGCCGCGCATCGGCTTCGTGCCCTGCAGGAAGCGCAGCCCGTAGGCGCGTGCGCTGGTCAGCCGATCGTAGGTCGGCTTCCAGGTGTCCGACACGCCGCCGCCGGTGTCGGCCGGCCCGCGCAGCACGGTGTCCGCGAGGTCGTACGCGAGTTGCAGCGGCCGGGCGAAGCGCTCCATCATCGCGAACGGTCCGAACCGGGCGGCGGAGTCCCCGCTCGACCCGCCCGGCTTCGGGATGCCGAAGGACAGCGACAGGTCAGCTCGCCCCCGCACGCCGCCACGGTCGGCGACGTTCACCGCGAACCGGTAGGACGCCGACACCGACGTGGCCTGCAAGCCGAGCATGGCGAGGAAGTGCTGCTGGGCGTCGAAGCCGGCCGTGCCCACCTCGGGGCTGTGCGCGTGCTTGACGTGCGCCTCGACCCGCAGCCGGCTCCAGTCCGCGTGCAGCTGCTGCAGGAACGCGAGCAGCACATTGTCGACGAGGCTCTGTGCAGCCTTCTCGGCATCGGACGCGTTCGCCGGCAGTGCCTCCAGCGGGTGCGGCTGGAAACGCGACAGCGAGGTGACCGTCAGTACGCCGTACGGTTCGTCGGCGACGCGCAACGCAGGCAGCAGTCCGCGGGCGCTCACCGCGCTGGTGACGAAGGCCCGCAGTCGCTCGCGCCCGTCGAGCGGGATGAGCCCGGCGGCCAGTTCCTCGAACGCGTGCCCGAGCGTGCCTTCGTACAGCGCGGCCGTGGCGGTCAGGGAATTGGCGGCGTCGCGGGCGTCTGCGCCGCTGATGTGCGCGAGATGGTCGGCGTGGACGCCGAGCGCGGCCGCCAGTCGGGCGCCGTCGCTGTCGCTGTCGGCCGTCATGGACGGCCCGCGTTCGATCGGAAAGGCGATGTCCGCGTCGTCGGCACTCGTGTGGCCGGCCGGTTGGGCTTCGGTGTTGTTGGTCGCCGTGCCTATCGGCAGCAGGGACAGCCCGGCCGCGGTGTAATGGTGGGCGTCGAGCATGGCGGCGATCCGGTCGGCACCGGCCTGCGGGTCGCCGCCGGCCAGCCCGATGACGAACACCTCGTCGAAGCCGGCGACCGCCTCGGCTTGGGTGATCGGCAACGACACCGCCATGCCCTTGGCGACCGCCTCGTCGAAGTCGACGAGCCAGCGGATCGACTCGGCGACGATCAGGTTGCCGTCCGGGTCGAGGCTGAACTGCCCTGCGGCGCTGGTGTCGCTCGGATTCAGGCTCAGCTCGAGGTCCGGCGGGACGGGGCTGCCCTGGGCCACGTGCGTGACCTTTCCGCCGGCGAGCGTCACGACCGCGAAGCGGTCCGGCAGGACGCCGGAGGCGGCCGCGCGGGTCCAGGTCGACGCGCGGCGTGCGGTGTCCGGCAGCACCGGCCGCGCCGGTGGCTCGTCGGGCAGGCCGTCGATGCGGTCCTGCAGCATGGCGAACGTTTCGGCCCATTCCTTCGCCGCGGCGATCCCGCGCTCGGCCAGCTTTGCCGCCACGCTGCGCAGTGTCTCGAGCCGAGCCCGCAGGGCAGCCTTCGCGGCGGCGGGCAGGGCCGGCGCGGCAGAGACGCCCGTCGTGAGGACGGTGATCGCCTTCTCGACCGCGGCGAGCTGCCGCGCGCCGGCTGGCGTGGTGGGGTCGAGGCGACCCAACTCACCGAGGCGTTTGGCCAGGATGTCGAGCTGGGCCTGCAGGTCGGCGGCGGCGAGTGCTCCGGGCGTGTGCGCCGGGTCCGGCGGTTCGGTGACCTGCGCGATCCAGGCGGCGCGACGGGTGCTGCGGCCGACGCACAGCGCTCGCCACGCACCGAGGTTGCGGGTCCCGTCGGTGCCGGCGGCAGCGGATTCGGACCAGAAGGCGGCGGCGGCGGCCGCTTCGGTGTCGGTGAGCTCCGGCTCGTGCGTGTCGACCGCCAGCGGCTCGAAGTAGATGCGGACCTGAAGGCGGTGTTCGAGCTCGGTCGGCGGCGCAACCTCGAAGACGACGTCACGCAGGTGATCGGGCACCGCCTGATCGAGGTCGGCGCGGTCGCTGGGCACCGCGGCGACGGCGGCGCGCAGCGTGTCGACCTCGGCGCCCTGCGCGGCATCGACGGCGGCGAGCAGGTCCGCCTTGGTCGTACCGGGCAGCACGCGCAGCGACGCCGCGGCGGACAGCAGGTCGACCGGGGGGGTGCCCGAGGCCAGGCCTGACCTGATGGCCTCGACAGCAGCTGCGGTGTCGGCGATTCCGGCGTGGTCGAGGCTGATGATGCGCGACGCGCCGAGCGCCTGTGCTGCGGTGCCGTCGCCCTGTACGACGCGCACGTCGGAGACCGCACGCGCGGAGGCGACGAGCCCGGGTCGCAGGGGTTGCCCGTCCGGGCTACGGCCGAGCGCGCGAGCGACCTGCGCGGCCGGTCGCACGGTCAGCGCCTCGGTCAGCAGCAGCGCCGGGACGCTGCGGTCGTCGACCTGCTGGAGCACGGGCTCGACCGTGGCGGCGAAGCCGGCGAGCAATCCGGTCAGCTGCCGGCGCTGGTAAGGGGAGCGCAGTACGGCCAGGGCGGCGCCGGCGTCGGTGAGATCCTGACGGATGCTGTCGGCAAGTGCGGACAGCGCCGCCGCGGCGGTCTTGCCGCCGGTGGTGAGCGGTTGGTCGAGGGCGGCGCGGACGGCTTGCAGCTGGGTGCCGGCGCTGAGCACGTCGTGCTCGACGGCGGCGTAGAGCGGCGTCTCGACCTCCTGCTTGAACGACTTCTTCCTGGCGACGGTGCCGGTGAGGGTCGTCGCGTACGAGCGGTCGGCCAGGCCGCGCAGCGTGGTGTGCAGCGTGGCCAGGGCGGCGGTGAGCAGCGTGCCCAGGTCCGTCGTCATCGGCACCTCGACGGCGTCGAATCGCGTCTCTACGCGTACCGGAAGCAGCACGACGGGCACGTCGGTGGCGAACCCGGTCGCGGTCTGTGCGACGTCCGGCGCGCCCGGCAACGCCGCGGCGAGGGTTGTCCAGTCGACAGGGGTGCTCATTGCCGCACCTCGGCCGGCAGCATGTCGGTGGCGTGCCTGGCGAGCAGTACCGGACTCTGGCACAGGATCGCGGCCTGGTGGGCGGAGCTCGCGTTCCAGGCCGGCAGCCCGCCCGTCGACGGCGTCAGGCCGGCGTTGGCGCCGCCGAGCACGATCTGATCGACATCGCCGGGCTGCAGGTGCGTCCACGCCAGGTCGTCCCAGGTGTTGAGAACGGGAGCGGGCTGGTCGGGGTCGGCCAGGTCGAGGCCGAAGCGGATCTGGCCGGGCCGCTCCATGAAGCAGAAGAAGTAGCCGGCGTCGGTCGCCGTGCCGCCGGCCTGCTTCCCGGTGAGCGGGAATCCGTAGAGCTCGACGTCCGGGTCGAGGTGCCCGCGCAACACCGGATAGGACACCGGGCCGGTGTCGTCGAGCGTGCGGCCCTGCCCGCCGCCGGTCGCCGGCACGTACTTGGCGTGCTGGGCGAACACCACCGTGTTCGGGAACTTGACGAGCAGTTCGGCGCGCACCACGAGGACCAACAGGCCACCCGTGCGCCCGGACTGCTGTCCGAGCTGCCCGTCCCAGTCGACGAGGTCGGTGATGTCAGGTGGCGGGTCCGCGATCCCGGCGTCGCGCGCGTCCCAGAAACGGGAGAAGTACGTGCCCCGCTGGTCGGTCGGGTATTCGTTCCAGAGCAGTTCACGGCCCATCTCGGTGCTCGCGCCGGCCATCAGGGATTCGATGAACCGGTCGTTGGGCTCCATCACCGCGATCGTCTCCGGGGGCAGGTCACCGATGTTGGGCAGCACGTAGTCCTGGGAGAGCAGGCGCAGCGGCTCGAACAGCGGATCCGGGAAGCGTGGGTGGGCGAGGACGGGCCGTAGCCGCCGCGTGCGCACGACCTCCGCGGTGGGATCTGCGACGCCGCGCAGCACGGTTGCGAGCCGCGCGGGCAAGGCCGTGCGCGGCTGCAGCCGCCCGGCGACCGAGCCCGCCAGCGATCCCGGGCCGGCCAGGGGGTCGGCCACCGGCGCCGCGGGCCGCGAAGCGGCGAGCGTGCCGAAGCTGTCGAGCGCGGCGACGAAGGCCTGCGCCACGTCCTCATCGCTGGTGGTGCTCGGATGGCTGAAGGTCGACCCGGTGGGCCCGGCGGTCACGCCGTGGTAGGTCTTGCCGTCGATGGTCTTGCCGAAGTGGGCGGTGAAGGTCGCCGGCTTGATCGACACGGTCGCCTGCCCGGGCTGGCCCGGGTCGAGCCGCTCGATATCGGCGACGATCGCCTGGACGCCCTTGCGCAGGTCGGTGGCTGGATCCGATTGCGCCGCCGGCGCCGGGACCGCCGTGTCCAGCCGGGCATTCAATGCGCCCTTCAGCGTGCCGAGCGCGGGGTCAGCGCTCACCGCGCCGAGCCCGCCGGGCGTGTTGACGCGAGCGAGTACCTCGTCGAAGGCGAGGACCATGAACACGTCGCGGGGTTTGTCCGCCTGGGTCGCCTGCTGCGCGAGAGCGGCACTCGTCGCGGCGCTCACCAGGTCGGCCGACACGCCCGCGCCGGGATCGGGTGCGGGGGGTGCGGTCGACAACGCGTGTACCGAATCCGCGGCGTTGTTCAGCCGGGTGATGAGGCTGTTCTGCATTCCGGTCAGGGTGTCGCCGGCCAGCGATCGCACCAGGCGGCGCTGCGGGCGGGTGATCCGCCTGAAGGTCGTTGTCTGTGCCGCCGCAGGCACCCGGCTGGCATCCACCTCGCCGCGCACCGTCGTCGTCCCGTTCACCGCGATCGCCGACTGCACGGACGCGGTGAGGACGAGCAGCCGATCGGCGTCGGCGTTCGCGATGTGCTTGGCGAAGATCCGCTCGGACGCGGTCATCGCCAGGTCGGCCTCGCGTAGGCGCTGGTTGACCGCCGCCAGTTCCGCTACCTGCGCCCACGCACGGGTCATGAGCTCGTCGTCGCGCTGGCGCACGATCTCCGCACCGAGCCCGGCAGCGGCCCGGTTGCGTGGGTCGTCGTTGAGTTCGGCGAGCCAGTCCAGGTGCGGCGCGAGCGCGCCGACATCTGCGACCCGGGACACCCCGGCCGGCAGCCGGGAGTAGGCCGGGGGGGTGATCACCGGGTCGTCGGTCACGTCGTCGGGGACGTCGCTGCGGTAGTCCTCGTTGCGGTCGACGAGCGACTGCAGGGCATCGGCAAGGTCGCTGCCGGGTTCGCCCGGGTAGTCGACGCGCTGGAAGCCGAACGGTTGCAACGCACCCTCGAGGTGGACCGTCGCGCCTGCCGTGACAGGCAGACCCGCACCGGGGTCGGAGACGTCCAGCGTCCGCTTGCCGAAGTCCTGGCCGGCGACGAGCGGCTGCGGCCGGCGGGCCAGCGATTCGAAGTCGGAGGCCTCCGCGGTGCGCCAGGCCCAGTCGTAGTAGACGGGGAAACGAGCCGGCTGGTCGGCGCCACCCCAGGCCGGCTGCTGCGCCGGCTTGGTGGCATCAGGCGTCCCCAGCCCGGCCAGCCGGCCGGTCTCGAACGCGGGCACGACGAAGGCGCGGTATTCGGTCAGGGGGCGCAGCCGCCGCGGCGACATCAGCCGCGACAGAGCGTGATCGGGCGCCGCGGTGACGTACGCGTCGAGGTCGGTGGCGGCGGCGAGGTCACTGGTGGTCTGCACGTGCGCCCATGCCCAGCTCTCGGTCGGCGGCGGGAGGGTGACGCCGTTCGCGAGCACCAGGATGGACAGCTCGCCGGGACGGGTCAGCAGCGTGAACTCGGCCGGTTCGAGAACGAGCAGCGCCAGCCAGGGGCGCAACTTGTGGTCGGCCGTGGCCTTCGCGGGCGTGTAGCGCCACGGGAAATCCTCGTCATAGAACTCGACGAACGCGAGCTCACCGGGGGTCGCGGTGAGCGCGCCGGCCACTGGAGCGGTGCGCAGCACGGCGTCCGGCAGGAACGCCTTAACGTCACCGGGCCCGACGAGCGACACGGTCTGGCTGACCGCGCTGGGGCCGGTGCTCGGCGCACCGGCGGCGGCGACCGTGGTCACGGTGAGCGCGGCGGTGAGCGTGGCCCGCCCGGCCGGGCCGGCCGCCGGCGTGGCGCCGAGGTTGTCCGGCTGGTCTATCCGCGCCGCGACGCCGCGACGTGACCAGGGCAGGAAGCTGTAGCGCGGCAGTGGGTCGTGCACGGGGTCAGTGGACAACCTGCACCTCCGGGATGATCTGCAGCCGCGCTCGCGAGCCGGGCAGGCCGGCCAGCCGGCTGTCCGCGTCGGCTCGCGTGAGCAGCGTGCCGTCCGGCCAGCCGTGCGCGCCGAACGAGACCGCCTGACCCTGCGCGTCCAGCGGCCGCAGGTCGTCCACCGCGGTCACCGCGTACAACGGCTCCACCGGGCCGGCCGCAACCGCCGCGCCACGCTCGGCGTTCGTGCGCCGCAGCCGGGAACCGGCCGAGCCGCCGGCCGCGCCGCCGGCGACGAGCGCGCCGAACGACACCCGCGGCGTCACCTTCACCGGTGCCGGTTGGGGATCCGGGTCATCGAGGATGATCTGCTCGTAGGCCACCGGGTGCGGCACGACGAGGTCGCTGACCAGCGCGTGCCCGCCGCGGGACCGGGCCCCGGTCGGTCGCTGCTCGAAGGCCGGCGCGCGCAGCCGGTCCGCGTCGTCCGTGGGCGCGCCGGCGAAGGTCGAGGGCGCGTAGCCGGCGAGCACGTCGTCGAAATCGGCATCGCCGGGCTGCGAGGTCGCGGTGCCGACCGTCAGCGCGGTGATCGTGGCGCGGGTGATATCGGCGGGCGGCGCCGCGCCGACGAGCCCGATGTCGGTGGCGAGCGGGATGAGGCTCTGCCGCACCGACAGCAGCCCGCCGGCGTCCACGACGAGATCGGTGCCGGCGGGCAGCAACGTGACCATCGGCGATGCGTCGACGGGCGGCTCGGCTGTCCAGTTCTTCGGATCGCGCAGCGCGTCGAGCAGGCGGTCGAGCACCGCCACGCTCGGTAGCGTCGTCGCCTGATCCTCGCCGAAGCGCGCCTCGACCTCCACGCTGACGCTGAAGAACAGGATGGAGAACGAGGCCTTGCCGTGTGCCAGCCACGGCGTCGGCCCGCGCAGCGACAGGTCGAGGCTGATCGAGCAGACGTCGGTGCCGCCGGCCTTGACCGCGAGGTGCGCCCACATGTGCGCATCGATGAGGAAGGGTGCGACCTGCACGAGCACGTCGAAGCCCATGTCGCCGGAGATGGAGAACCCGTCGACGCCGACGAACAGTTCGAGCGCAGCACCGAACTGCACCGTGTTGGAGGTGATCGCGAAGTACAGACGCAGTGTGATCCGCGGGTTGTCCTTCAGCAGCGACAGGGTGAGCCGGCGCATTGTCGGTAGCTGCAGCGCTGCGGCGGGCCGGTAGCTCGGGTGGAAGCCGCCGATCGTGGCCACCAGATCCGGCTGCGCGCCCCAGCTGATCCGGATCGCGATGTCCCCTTCGAGGCTGAGCTTGACATCGTCGTAGCCGATGTAGGAGTCATAGATCGATGCGTCGAAGCTGAGCAGTCCGGCGGCGAAGTCGACGCTGCCCAGGAAGGCCACCTTGAGATCGACGACGGCCGCGTCCGGCGTGGGCAGCGCGATGCGCAGCACGCCGAGAATCGCGATCTTCGGCGGGTTGGCGATCTCGATGATCACGCCGATCTTGGCGGTCACCAGGGCCGGGTTCATCCACTGGATGAACGCCATCGGGGCGATGAGGAAGTGGTTGTCGGCCTGCGGGAAGCTTTCCTCGAGGTCGCGGACGATCACGTCGATGCGCCGCACGATGTCGGTCGGGAACAGGATTGAGTCGGCGGTGCCCGCACGCAGCCCGGTGCGGATCCGGTCCACGTCCATGCCCCGATTGAGCCCGAGCAGACCACCTGCGCCGGCGAAGAAGAAGCCGTAGCCGATCGGGATGGGCACCGGCAGGGTCACCGTGATCAGCAGCAGCAGCGAGAACCCGGGGCTGCCGTCGGGCTTCTTGGTGGTGACGATGCCGACGGCGGTGAGGCTGAACTTGTTCAGCACCGAGATCTCGAGCGCGCCGACGTATCGGCCGTGCTCGGCGTCGACGAGCAGGAATCCGCCCGCCTTGACCACGGAGACGTCCAGCGAGAGGCCGAACCCGTCCGGCGGCTTGAAGCCGAACTGCACGCCCGCGCCCTGCACCAGGACCCGCAGGCCGACCCGGTCGACGGCGACCGCCACCGGACCGAGGGCCGCGTTGCCGGAGATGGCGGCGACTCCGTCGACCCGGTTGTCCGCGATCGTGGCGCCGAGGAACAGTTCGCGCAGGTAGATCACGTGGAAGATGTCGAGGTCGAGCGGGAACGTCAGCGCGATGCCGTTGTCCGCACCGCCGATGCCGCCGTAGAGCGCGACGTGGCCGTCGCGGTAGGCCAGGGCGAGCGAGAACGGCGACTGCAGTTCCTTGGGTAGCACCTTCGCGACGAAGGAGTCGCCGTCGTCGGAGGACAGCACGATCTTGGCGTCGGCGACCTCGATCGCGCCGCCCGGGTGGCTGATCGTCAGGTGGACGTTGCCGTTGTCGAGGAAATCGATGTCGGCGAACACCATCGCGGCGAGCCCGCCGACGGTGACCGGCCCGTCGATCAGGTTGCCGCTGCCGTGGCCGTGCACGCCGACACCGAGCCCGGTCAGGCGCAACGCGGGGTCCAGGACGATCGGCGGGTGGGCGTTCGTGTCCGCGCGCAGCACCCAGACGGTGATGCCCGCAGCCGGGTCGGTCAGCCAGTCGGCCTGGCCGAGGCGGATGGAGACGTCGACGTCGTCGCCCTCGATCACGATCGCGCCGTGCAGTTGCAGGCCGAGCCGTCCACCTTCGGACTTCGCCGACAGGTCCAGGCCGATGGGCAGGTGAATCGTGGCGTTGTTCACGGCGGCGGCGAGCGCGCCGAGGCCGAGCTGCGGCAGGTCCGGCAGCGGGGTGGCCAACTGGGTCGGGCCGGTCGGCGAATCGAGCACACCCGCGCCGGCGAGGATCGCCCGCGCGGTCGGACCGCCGGCCCACACCGGCGTGTCGAGCAGGTCCTCAACCAGTGGCAGCAGGAACTGCACGACCAGCGGCACGAGCCAGTCGGCCGCCAGCTGCAGCGCCCCGTCCGAGGTCAGCACGAGTGCGGGGGTCGGCACGATCCTGATCGCGCAGTTCGCCGCGGCGGTGTCGCCCAAGGGCAGGATGCGCACGGCGAGCCCCGTGCCGGCCGCGTCGAGTTCGATCTCCGGCGCGAAGAACGCGAGGTCGCCGCCCGCGTCGACGCGCAGCCGCAACTGCCCGGTCAGCCCGTTCAGGTAACCGAGCTGCGCCTGCGCGATGACGACCGGGCCGGTATCGAGGTTGCTGACGCCGACCAGCACCTGCGGCACGCCGCCGGCGTCCCAGCCGAGCTCGACCGACACCGTGCAGCCGGCGAACACCGGCATGTTCCATCGCACCCGATCGTCGACGCGCACAATCGTCTGGCCGGCCGGCAGGGTGATCTTCGGTGCCGGGCCGAACAGCGCCTGCTAGCAGGTCGGCCAGTGCGCCGGAGTCGGCGACCTCGTGCTGCAGCCAACCCGGATCGAGCATCTGCCGCAGCCGTGCCGCGCGCGTCGGGTCGGTGAAGCCGGCGGCGTCGTCGGCGTAGATGCCGACGCGCGGTGGCCAACTGCAGCACGACGGTGAGCACGTCGTGCGGCGGCGCCTGGCCCTTGAGCCAGGTGACGGCCTGCTGCAGCACTGTCGGCAGGAGTTGTGTCGCGGCGGTGGCCAGGCCGCCGGACAGGGCGGCCAGGCCGTCGACACCGGGCAGGAGTCGGATCGGCTGCGCATTCTGCGCCGGGGTCACGACGAGACCCACGCCGGTCGGGTCGAGACTGAATGCGATCGCGATGGCGCCCCAGTCACCCGGCAACGCGATCGTGGCGGTGATCGCGGCGGCGGGCGTGACCTGCGAATCGGCGTGCACATCGAGTGCCACGTCGATGTGGAGCGTCGCGACATCGGCAGCGCCGAAAGTTCCGCTGAGCCCGATCCGCGCCGGGGACGTCCCCGACGCCGACAGCAGGTATCCGCCGGGCAACCCGAGCCCGCTCGTCGAGTCCAGTCCGACGGAGCTAGCGAGGGTCTTGAGCAGGTCGTTGATCTTCGCGCCGTCCAGGGCGCCGTTCGTCCCGAACGCATCGCTGCGGCGAAGCCAGCCGGCCGGGATCGCGCAGCAGCGCGTCCACCGGGCCGATTTCGGCGGCGATCCTGTCGCCGAGCAGGACGGTGACCGCGGCCGAGACCCCCAGCCGGGGCACCAGGTCGAGCAGCGCTGCCGCCACGACGGCCGGGTCGAACGGGCGCAGCGGCAGCCGCTCCAACCACGGGGACGCGGTGAGGACGATGCTGGCGTCGGTGTTGCCGGTGAGCGCGACCGGTCCGGCGACGAGGGCCGCGCTTGCCCGGGCGCGCAGCGAGGTGGTGTCGAAGCTGACGTCGAACCGGGCGCGCAGCGGTCCGGCGAGAACGAGGTCGGCGCTCGTTCGCAGCCGGAGCGTCGTGTTGGCGAGATCGAGGACCAGGTCGACGGGGAACGAGTCCAAACTGATCGTCAGCGGCCCGGCGGGCAGGCCCAGCGCCCCGGCGAGGGCCCCCAGCAACGCATCGCGGTGCGCGGCCAGCGTGGCCAGCGGCGTCTGGACCAGTGCGGTGATCCCGGCTGCGGCGCACCTGATGCCGTCGGCGGTGTCGAAGACCAGGCCGGCCCCGCGCATCAGGTCGAGCACGATGCGCGCGGGGGTACCTGCGGCCGCGGTTTCGAGTTCGCCGAGCACCGCGTCCAACGCGCTGCGCAGGGCCGCGGCGAGCGCGGCCTGGACCTGCGCGGAGACCTGGGTCGCGGCTTCGGACGTGTTGTCGGCGGCGGCGGCCAGGGCGGCCAGGCCGCGGCCAGGTCGAGCGTGCCGGCCGCCGCGAACGCCGCCGACGCGGCGACGCTCGCGTCGTGCAGGCGCAGCCAAGGCTGCGCAGCAACCGCACCGGGCGCACCGGGTGTGACGCGCACACCCGCCTGCAGCCACCGGACCCGGGCGGCGGCACCCGCGGCTGCATTGCCGGCCGCGACGCCGAGGTCTGCGCCGACCAGCCAGCCCCCGGGCCGAGTCGCAGTCACCGCGACGCTCGCCCCCGTTGCCGGGCGGACGGGTTCAATGGCGCCGGGCGCGAGGCGCACGCGGGTGAGGTCGACGCGGGCGTGGGCCAGCACCGCGATCTCACCCGCGGCGGCGGCGGGCATGTCGAGGTGCAGCCGGACACCGGCCGCGACATGCGTCGGCGGCGCGCCGACGGGGGGCAGATCGGCGACGACCGCACCGCCGAGCAGGCCGACGAGATCGCCGCCGAGCGCCGAACCGATCGCCAGCCCCGGGATCGTCTCGACGAGCCCGTTCAACGCAGCCGGGCCGTCGGTGAAGGCGGCGCGGTCGGCCGGGTTCAGCGCGGCACCCAGCGGGCCGGGTGCTCCGTCGAGCAGGGCGGCGAGCTGCGCGATGCTCGCCCCGGCCGCGCTGTCCGCGATCGGCGCGACGACGCCCGAGGCCACCCGCAGTGCCCCGGCGAGCGCGGCGTCGGTGAGCGGCCCCAGCGTGGACGCGGTGTGCGGCGTCGCCAGGGTGATCACACCGCCCACCAACTCGGGGTGCTGCGCGGCCAGCAGCCGTGCCGTGATCCCGGCACTCGAATGGGCGACGAGACTCACCGTGCTCGCGCCGGTCAACTGCCGCACCCGCCGCACGACGCGCTCGAGCTGCGCGGTCTCCGACAGCGCGGCCCCGGGGAGCAGATCGGCGGTGTAGTGCGTCGCGACGGCAACGACCGTGGACAGATCGACCTCGGCCGGATCGGGCAGCGCGCGCAGGTCGAAGTGCGCACCGTCGGGGTGGCCGGGTTCGGCGGCGGCGAGCAGCGCGGTCCACGCCGTGTGGTCGGCGAAGGAGGGGGCGACGAGCACGGCCGCGGTACTGGTCCAGGCATCGAGCTGGGCGCGTACCTGGGCGATGGCCTGCGCGTCCTGGGGCACCCGGGCGTGCGGGGCGGCGACCGTCGTGCCGTGCGACCAGCTGGCGCCTCCCGGCAACTGGGCGGCGAGCGGGACGAGCCCGTCCCCGTCGTGCAGCCACGTGGCGAGGCCGTCCAATGCGGTGCCCAGCGCGCTCGCGTCCCGGTCGTGCAGCAGGTCGCGCAGCACCGGGTGGAACGCAGCCGCCGCGCCGAGGAAGTCGGCGAGTTCACCACCGGAGGCGACGTTCGCCACGCGGCTGATCAGGCCGGCGAGCCAGGCCGCCGGCGGCCCGGCGGGGTCGAGCCAGACGAGCAGGTCGGCCGCTTGCGCACCGGTGGCCGGCAGTGGCACCGCCCACGGGTCGTCGTAGGTCCCGCTGCCGGTCACCGTGACGTCGACGTCGGGTCGCACGCCGGGCGCCGCGTCCCAGGAACGCAGCAGCGCCCCGACGACGCGCAGCGCGGTCGGCGCGAACGGCGTCCCGGTCGCCGCGGTGCCGGTGCTCAACCGGTGCAGCAGGTCGCGCAGCGCCGTGGCCGGATCCGCGAGCAGTTCCGGGAGGCCGCCGCCGGCCGGGGGTTCGAGCAGCGGCCAGTCGGCGGGCAGTGACGGTAGGCCGCGGTGGAGGCCGAGCAGCGCGCCGAGCACGAACGGCGCGTCGCCGCCCCACGCCTGCAGCGCGTCGCGCAACAGCAGGCGGAGCAACCCGAAGCCCAGCGGGCCGAGGTCCGGGCCGAGCCCCGGGTCGCCGCCGCCCGGGCCGGCCTGCCCGGCTGCCCAGGTCCAGGTGAACGGCCCGTACGCCTCGTCGCCGGCGCGGGCGGTGAGCCCGGTGATCTGCACCTGCCAGGTGAGCGGACTGCCCGGTTTCCACCGCGCGGTCGCGGTCACCGCGTCCACGCCCGCGGTGAGCCCGAGCCGGGTGCTGACCGGGCCGAGCGGCGCCGCGGACAGCACGACGCGCTGCTCGGCCACGAGGGACACGCCGCCGGAGCCCGTGGCGGGCAGGTCGACGGCGAGCAGTTCGCTGATCAAGCGGGCCTCGAACGGTGCGATGGCCGCCTCGGCGACCAGGCCGAGTCGCAGCCGCTGCTCGTCCGCCGGCGTCTGCGCATCGCGCGCATTCCACGCGGCCAGACCCAGGTGGGCGGGGCCGGCTTCGGCGATCGTCAGCAGCCACGGGTCGTCCGGCGTGCCGGTACCGGTGACCGACGCGTCCAGCCCGAGCAGGGTGCCCAACGCAGCGAGCACGTGCGACCACGGGTGGTCGGCGTCGGCCAGAACGTCGCGGTGCAGGCCCCCGAGGGCCAGCGTGGGCGTGCGGAACAGGTCTGCGACGTTCAGGCGGTGCGGGCTGGTCGGGTCGTCCGGTGGTGCTTCGAGGCCGAGCAGCGCAAGCAGCGCATGCGCCTGGCCGCTGTCGCCGAACGCCTCGGCCAGCAGGTGGTCGACCTCGGCGGTGACGACACCGACGATCGCGTCGGCGTCGGTCAGGTCGACGGTGGCGTGCGGGACGCCGTCCAGAACGACGTCGGTCAGCGCCAGCCACGGCTGCACCTGGCCCTGTTCGAGCCGGAATCCCGCTTGGACGGTGCCGATCTGCAGGTCCGGCGCGTCGGTGACGAGCTCCCCGGCGCCCGGCGCGACGAGCAGCACCGCCGCGCGGGGCACCACCTGCGTCGCGCGGCCGGGACCGCCGCCCAGCGCAATGCTGAGCACGGTCACGCTCGCGTCGAGGTGCGCGACGCCGGTCGCCACCCGCACGGCCAACCCGAGCGCCAGGTCCTGACCGGACTCCGACAGCTCCACGACGAGGTCGAGTTGCACCGGACCGAGGGCCAGCAGTGGCGCGAACAGCGGATCACCGGCGACTGCCGTGCCGCTCGCCGGCCGATCGACGCCGATCAGGCCGGCCAGGTGCGTGGCCCACTGGGCGAGCGTCCCCGGGTGGCTCACGATGTCGAGCAGCCAGCCCTGCACTGCGGTCGGGTTGGCCAGCAATTGCTCGATCGGCAGGGCCGGGATCGCACCGGCTTCGGTGCCCAGGCCGAGCAGCGCGAACAGGTGGTCGGCGAGCCGGGAGATCTTCTCGTCACCGTCGGACAGGGTGGCGAGCAGCTGGTCGAGGAGAACCTGGACGACGCGGACGAGGTCGCTGCCCAGCGCCGCGCTGTCGACCTCGATGTCGACCGGGCCGGCCCCGAGGTCGACTCCGGTCAGCCGAACGACGACGCCCGCGCCGTGTGCGACGTCCACGGTTACGTCGGCGCCGATGCCGCGCACCGGCAGCGTGGTGTCGTCGAAGCGCAGCTCGACGCCGATCCGGACCGGTCCCTCGGCGCTGCCCGCGATCGGGCGCAGTTCCCCGGCGACGTTTACGAGCGGCAGGCGCACTCCGGCGCGCACGTGCACGCCGTCGGCGACGTCGTGCTGCAGCTGCGCGGCCACCCCGACGACGTCGCCCTCGACCGTGAGGTAGACGTTGCCGAGGCCCGGGCTCGTGCCGTCGTCGAGCAGCGGATGCCAGCCGGGCGGCCCGCCGCCGGGTGGCGGCAGCAGGGTGTCGAGCAGCCGCAGCAGGGCCGCGCGCTGTTGCGGGTCGGCGAGGACCTGACTCGCGCTGCCGATGGGATCGTCGAACCAGGTGCCGTCGATGCGTCCGTCCGCACCGGTGAGCCCGATCGCGGCGAGCAGGTCGGCCGCGCTGCCGCCGACCGAGACGGCCATGCTCACGGCGCCACCACCGTCATGGTGAGCGGCACCGGACCGATCCTCAGCACGCCCTTGGCCGGGTGCTTGATCTGCGCGCTCACGTCGTAGCGCTGCTCGCCGGCCACGCCCGGCGCGGTCACCGTCCAGGCGACCGTCGCGAGCCGGTCGACCGTGCGCGTCGCACTCGCCAGTGTCGCAACCGGGTTGCCGGCGCGGGTGACGAGCACGCTGATGTCCGCGGCGCTCGCGCGCCATGCGGTGCCGATCGTGTCGATCTCGAGGTAGATGTCCTCGCCGGGTGCGACGGAGTACGGCGGGTGTCGTCGGTTGCCGCGAGCGTCGGTCAGCCGTGCGGCGGCGAGGCGATACGCGTCCTGCGCTCGCAGCGTGCCGATCGCGGCGACCATCTCGGTGAGCGTTCGCCCGCTGAGGTAGGCCCCCGGTGCTTCGGGTGCGGCCGCCGGCAGGACGGTCACTCCGTTGATCGGCGCGGCGCTCGTCGCCAGAGCGCCGGGTCGCAGGCCGAGAGCCCCGCACACGGCGGCCGCGGCGTCGGCGCGGGTCGGCGGCTTGTCGCCGCGCGGCAGCTCGCCGATCACCGGCACCGAAGCAGCCGCGATCGCCGGCGCGCCCAGCGCGCGCAGCACCGGTCCGAGCGACGCCCGGGAGCGCTCGTCGGCCTGCCCGGCGTCCGCGGTGTAGCCGGCCAGCGTCGCCACGGCGTCGGCCACCTGCTGGGCGAGCATCGTGCGTGTCGTCGCGTTCTGCTCGGCCTCGATGAGGCTGACGACGTCGGCGAGCTTCGTGGTCGCCGCGGGCGGTGCAGCCGGTTGACCGTCGGCCCGCGTCACCGCGCTGACGGCTGTGCCGACGTCGGCCGGCGTCGGAATGTCGGGGACGACCAGCCCGGACACCGTCGGTGTGGCGCCGAAGGCCTGCGTCAGCAGGGCGACCGCGTCCGCCCCGACGACGTTGCTGGAGTGCGCCCCGAGAATGGCCTCGACGGCACGCGCGATCCCGATGCCGGACGCGAAGCGAAACCACCCTTGTGCCAGGTAGGCGGCGTCGCCGGTGTTCGAGTGGAATCCCAACTCGATGTAGGCGACCGGATGGTCTGGACCGCCGGCCGGTGGCGGGAACTTGATCTCGACATAGTTCGCCGCGGCCGTGGCTGAGCGGATGCCTTGCACCGCCGTGCTGTTGCGCCAGTGGTGAACCGTGCTGTTCAGTTCGGTCGCGATGCTGCCATTGGCCTGGTAGTACGTCTCGGCACCGAGATTGTGCATCTCGACCTCGGCGGCGAGCTCGGCCACGAGCCGGGTGGCGGCGTCGAGGCCGAGAGTGTTCTGCTCCTGGTAGCCGGCCGCGCCCGGCGCCGGCGAGTTGATGTCGTGCCGGACGTCGAGATACATGACGTCGTATCCGTTGCGGTTCACGTTCGGACTGCCGTTGGTGTGGACCGGAATGAACGCGTCGACCGGCTGCGGACCGTTGAGGGCTTCCCAGCGATGCAGCGCCAAACGGGTGTTGATCCCGGCGCCGTCGATCGCCAGGGCGGCCGCGCTGGTGACCGCGTGTCCGACCACGATCTCGTCGCCCGGATGGTTCGGGTCCCACTCCGCCGCGATCCAGTAGTACGCGTTCTGCTGCCACAGGCGAGGGTGGTCGGGGTGGGCGATGACATCGACCGGCGCGAACTGCCCCGCGTCCTGGACGAGGCCGGGCCGGGTCGGATCCAGCGACTCACGCGACACGGTGATGGAGACGCCGTTCGCGTCGGCGACCCGGCGTACCTGCATCGCGATCGCGGCGGTGTTCTCGTCCTCACCCGCCCAGTTCTCGATCAACCCGGGCTGGTAACCGGCCCAGTCCGAGCGATTGGTGTGCACCGAGTAGCCGTCGGAGGGCTGCGCGAATACGCCGTGTCCGGGCGAGATGTGCACGTGCCGTCCCCCGAACAGCCCGAGCAGACGGGGTACCGGGGCGGCCAGTACCGGGATCAGCTCGTCGACGAGGCGACGGCCGGCGAACGCCCCGCCGGCGAGGGTCACGCCGGCGAAGTCGGCCGCGCTCACCGCGTCCGCGCGCCACCATCCCCAGTCGGGGTTGTTGAGGTCGGCCGACCCGAGCAACGGATGGGTCAGCAACGTCGTCTCGAGGGCGGCGCAGGCTGCGGCGTCGTTCCAGTTCGCGCTCGGCCCACGGCGCGCGTCGAGGACCCAGCGCGTTCCCGCCAGTAGGTGACCGCGCGGGTACTGCGCGTCGACCTGGGAGTGCAGCGTCCGGGTCGCCCATCGCGCCTGCTCGCACTGTTCGCTCGCGGCTTCGAACACCGCGAGCAGGGGCAGGACCTCGAGCGTCAGCCCGCCTGCCCGCATCGTCGCGTCGTTGACGTCGATGATGTCCGCTCCGGTGGGTGGGCTGGCGTCGATGCCCGCAGGGTCGGCGTTGCCAGGGCGCAGCAACTTGCGGTCGGCGGCAGCTCCCTGAGCCGCGACATTCACCACGCGAAGCACATCCGTCGCCGCCGACGTGTCGTCGGCCAGCAGGTTGTAGGTACTGTCCACGACCCGCCGATCGATCTTGTCCGGGCTGAGCGGGCCGTGCGGGAAAGCCATCCGGCGCATGCTCGTCGCGGCTACGGTCCGCACGATCACGTCGGTCGAATAGGTGCCCGCGGCGCGCGGATCGGCGCCCTCGACCCAGAGCAGATAGCAGCTGTTCGGTTGCAGGTCCAGGAAGGAGATCTCGAACCTGCCGTCCGCGGCCGTCGCCTCCCGCTGCGTCGGTCGATTGGGCTGTGCTGAGCGGAGCACCCCGGCTCGCGTGCGTAGCGCGTCCCACTCGCGCGACGTCTTCGGTCGCTGCGGCAGTGCCGCGCCGGCGGCAAGCGGCACGGCGTAGACGAACCGGTCGGCCAACGGAATCGGCCCGGCTGCCGGATTCCACGTCTGCGGCCACGACACGGTGCCTGAGACACGGTGTACCCGGGCTCGCAGCGTCAGGTCGGCCGCGAACGCCGATTGCTCGTCCGCGTCGGCTGCGACCACCCCGGCGGCGAGCGGCGCGTCCGCCGCGTCGGCATCGACGACGGCGAGGTCGTAGCCCTTGTCCTCGCGCTCGGCCACCGTGACGGCGAGCGTGCGCGCGTCGATGCCCGACCGCGTGACCGTGATCGCCGACCGGCCCACAGGTAAGCGCACGTCGAGGACGAAGCCGCCGCCGGCCGAGGTCCGGCCGGTGTGGCCGAGCAGGGTGATCACGGCGTCCGGTATCGGCTGTGCGTCGTCGGCGTCGGGCGGGTCGCTGTCGAGCAGTTGCCCGTACAGCCGCAGGTTCACGCCGGGCTGCGGCGGCGCGACGTGCAGCGCCACGGTGCTGCTGTCGCGCAGGGACGGGAGCTCGCTGACGAAATAGAGCGAGGGCGACGTGTCATCGACGTGGTGAGCTCGCCACCACGTGATCACCTCGGTCCGGCCGGTGTCCGGCCGGTCCGGTTCGCGCACGACAAGCACGCCGCGCTCGTAGTCGTCACCGTGCCGGATGCGGTAGGACTCGACGACCTCGCGCAGCGAGGGAAGATCGCTCGAGTACTCGGTCTCCGACACCACGCGTTCGATGATCGTGAATGCACCGGACGGAGGGTCGGCGGCGGCGGTCTTGAGGCTGACGACCGGGTCGTCGAAGCCGCCGGAGAACAACCAGTCGAACTTCAGGATGTCGAAGCGGATCTTCGATGCGTCGGCGAGCGGATGGTCGTGGGTCAGGGTCAGCCGCAGTTCGACGAGCTCACCAGCCGCAACTGCGCGATCTCCGATCGGCACGAGGTCCTGCGTCCACTGACACGTCAGCCCGGCCGTCTGGACGGTGTCCGCGCTGATGATGTGCAGCCGTTCCCACAGCAGCCCTAAGGACCGGAAGAAGTCCTCGAGAGTCGACACCACACCCCGTCCGGCCGCAATCTTGCGGCAGCCTAATCGCGACGTGACGCCCGCGGCTACGCCCTGGCGGGCAGCAGGTCGCGACGTGGCGCAGTGTGTCCAGGTCGACGCAGACCCAAGGCATCCTCGGCGGCCCAGGCGTGCCGGACGAGGTACGCATGAGTTGGCGTACCCGATCGCGGACCGGCGCTCGAGTGGGACGCCCGCAGCAGTCCTAGCGTTGGTCCCGGCGCAGCGGATGGTCCGCCGGGACCTCGACGAGCACCAGCCGTAGGCCGTCGGGATCCTCGATCCACATCTCGACCAGACCCCAGGGTTCACGCTGCGGTTCGCGCAGCACGCGCGCCCCGGCTGCCACGAGTCGCTCGTGCTCGCGCGTCACGTCCCGGACCTGCAGCCACACCGACAGGCCCCGGTGCCCCTGCTCAGCACCGTGCCCGGAGACCTCGAGGAAGCCGCCGCCGAGATAGAACACGACTCCGGGGTCGTCCGGCGGGCCGAACTCCCGGTGGACGGCCAGCCCGAGCACGTCGCGATAGAAGCGGCGGCTGCGGTCTCGGTTCGACGGATGCAGCAACAGACGGCTGCCCAGCACCTCCATGCCCAGCACCTCCATGCCCAGCACCTCCATGCCCAGCACCTCCATGCCCAGCACCTCCATGCCACGCATCCTCTCGCGGGGGGCACGCGCGCGGTCAGAGCCAGGCGCCGCGGCGCATCACGCGGCGCACGGCGAGATCGTCGTCGAGGACCACGAGGTCGGCGTCGAGGCCGTCGCTGATCGACCCGGTGAACTCCGCGATACCGAGCACCCGCGCGGGATTACCCGACAGCGCTGCGGATGCGAGCTCGATGTCGATACCGAGGGTGGTGACCGCACGGCGCAGTGCAAGATCCAGCGTCAGGGTGCTGCCGGCAAGCCGGTTCGTGCCGGCCAGGCGGGCCACGCCGTCGCGCACGTGCACCGGTTGCTCGGCGAGCGGGTAGTCGCCGTCGCCGAGTCCCGCCGCGCTGATCGCGTCGGTGATGAAGGCAAGTGCGCGCGGCGAGTTGCGCGCAACGAGGCGGGTGAGCGAGTCGTGCACGTGCACGCCGTCGTTGATCATTTCGACGTGGACGCCGGCGTCGAGCGCGGCGATCGCGGGACCGGGCTCGCGCTGGTTGACCGAACCCATGGCGTTGAACAGGTGCGTCGCGAGCGCCGCCCCGGCGCCGAACGCGGCGGCAGCCTGCGCGTACGTCGCGTCCGTGTGCCCGACCGCAGCCACGACACCGTGGCCGAGCAACTCGCCGATCACCTCGAGGGCGCCCGGCAACTCGGGCGCGAGGGTCACGGTCCGGACGCAGCCCCGCCCGGCCTCGAGCAACCTGTGCAACACCGGCAGATCCGGCGCGAGCAGGCGCTCCGGCCGCTGTGCGCCGCACTGCGCCGGGGACAGGAACGGCCCCTCCAGGTGCGCGCCGGCAATCTCACCGGCGGCGACGAGGTCGGCCGCCCAGCCCAGCTGCTCGCACATGAGATCGACCGGTTGCGCCATCAGGGACACGAGTGTGCTCGTCGTGCCGCGGGCACGGTGGAACGCGACAGCGGCGGCCATGCCCGACGGGGCGGTGGTGACGTCGCTGCCGCCGCCGCCGTGCATGTGCAGGTCGACGAAACCGGGTAGCAGCCAGCTGTCGGGTAGGTCGATGACGTCCGACGCCTCGGCCGGGACGGCGCCTTCGCCGACGTGGGTGATCCGGCCGCGCTCGACCTCGACCCAGCCGGGGGACAGGATGCGCTCGGGCGTCACGACACGAGCACCGGCCACGACGCTCATCGGCGTGCACCGTCCGCGCGCTGAGCACGCAGTGCCCGGCGGGCGAGCCGCGCTGCGCCTCGCACACCCGGCAGGTCGGCGGTCATGAAGCTCCTCCTGAGTGCGAGGCTACGTGTGGCGCGCTGGCGTGATGCAACCTGCGCGACCCCTGTGGTGTGACAAATGTCCGCGGCGGGGCGAGGTGATTGCGGGTGCTCACGCTGGCCGACGCGCGGCACCTTCGCGACAGCACCGTGTACCGCGACGTCAGCTGGGCCGACGGGACCCGCGCGCTCACGTCGACGTTCTACGTGCTGCGCGACTCGCCGTCGCTGGCCGCCGCAGCCGACGGGGCCGCCGACTACGCCTTCTACTGGTACCGCGGCGCGCTCGACGGCAGGTCGGACACGGCCGTGGACGCCGCAGCCGTGCACGCCCGCAGTGGGGGGCTGCTCGTCGTCGCGGTGAGCGCCGACCCGATGGCCGGTGAGCACGACCGGATCGCCGACGAGATCCGCGCCGCGTACCAGCTGCCGGACGGCGCCGACGTCACGCTCGCGACCGTCCCGATCGCGGCTGGCACGGTCGCACTCGCGTTCGCCGCCGAAACACCGGCGGATGGCGGCGCCGAGTTCAGCGCGGCGGTCCTCGGCGGCGGCCCGGCCCGCGGAACCGGCACCACCACCACGACGTTCGCCGTCGACCTCACCGCGGACGGCGCCGGCCTGCTCGCAGCCGCACTGGACGGCGGGCAGGCGCTCCTGGCCGCGGACTTCGACCTGCTCGTCCCCTACGTCCTCGACGACGTCTCGCTGCGGGTGTGGTGCGACGTCGACGCATCCCTGCGGACGACGCAGGCACTGGCGACCAGCGGGCAGCTCACGCCGAGCGGGCTGGTGCGCGCCCTGACCGCCCAGCACCTGGCCGGCTCGTCGCTCACCTCGAGCCGCTCGCTCAGTGACGACGAGCGGCAGACACTCGATGAGCTGTCCGCGCACCTGCTCTCGGCCACGATCCCGGCTGCGCTGCTCGGCCCGGACGGCCAGCCGGTGCCGTACTCCGCCACCCTGGAACAACGACTCAACCTGACGCTGACTGGGACCTACCCGGCCGCCCTGTCGATCAGGCGCACGGCGAATCTCGCCCTGCCGGCCGACGCGCCCGGTCGGGTGTCGACCTTCGACCTCGGCACGGATCGGCTGCTCGCGCACATCGAGGTCAGCGCTGCCGGCGACCTGACCGCGCGGGGGATCGCCTTGATCGTCGCCCGGCTTGACTACCGCGGCACCAGCGAAACCGGGCAGGCGATCACCCGGACGAGCGAGTTGACGCTGCGTCCAGGGGCCGCCACCGCGGTGGCGCGCTTCGATCTCGCCACCCCTGACCAGCGCGCACTGATCCCGCACGTCGAGGTGCACTTTGCCGACGGCTCGGCGCCCTACGCGTTCGACCTGCCCCCCACCGACTCCGAGTCGATTGCGCTCGACATCGACTCGCTCGGCGTGCTGGCAGTCGATCTCGCGCTCGGCGCGCTGGATCCGGCGAGCGCACCCGCGGTGGTCGTCGAGTTGAGCTACCCGGGCGGTGCCACACCGCTGGCTGGCACCCGGATCCTGACGCCCGGTTCGCCGCACGCCACCTGGACCGCGACCGTGCGCGAGTCTC
>CAVQMF010000005.1:0-149931 GCA_963713565.1 uncultured Actinomycetota bacterium
CCTCGGCAGCTCGAATTCGGCTGGTACCGAAGGTAATCACGGCCAGAATTCAGTAGCGACGGTCCCGTCGGGCTCACCTGATGTGGCGAAGTTGCATCCGGTGGTCCCAGCGTCGAATTGCGATGGGTCGACATCCTCAAGCCTTCGGATGTCGCCTTTCGCAATTGTTGCGTAGGCTGCGGACATATCAAGTAGGCGGTGTTTGGGATTTTCCGTGTCATCGGTAATATCGTTCTTCAGACGTTTCGGCGCACTCTGGGCGAGTGTGGATGCCAACGCAGCCGCTGATGCGTACCTGGCGTGATCGGCACGCAATTGCCGAGTGACCGTCGACTCGTCAGCTAGTGGGGTCTGCAAGCTGGCCCATGCGTCACTCGCCATTGAACCCGCGGCGACAAGGCTGGGCCAGTCCTTCCGGAACATCTGGCAATACGAGGTACTTGAGACCCGGCTGCTACCGCTCGTGCTGCCGGTGCTACACCCTGCTACCAGAATGGCGCCCGCGCCGACTATGGCCGCCGCAGCCGCGACCAGGCGCAATTCGGTTCCCATGCGCCCATACGTACCGTTACCGACCACGACATCCCCCGGAAGGCCCGATCTTAGGCGCAGTGTGGCATGGCGTCGTATCGCATCGCAAATGGCGATCATCGGTGGCCCGGTCACGCCAATTCCCCGCTCGGTCATAACGTCGCTCCTCCGTTCGTGATCACGCCCGAGGCACGTGCCCGCGGGTAGATTTCGATAGGACGAGAATGGCGTGGCCTCCTCAATGGCAGCCAAAGACCGCCTGAAGATTTCGATCGGGTCGCAGCATGCTTGGACTCAGCGGACCGGCAGGGTATGGCGGCGATAGTCGGGCGCGACATGCCGCACGATCTCTGCGGTCCGCCCCGAGATGCGTGCGACAACCAGACGAAACCGGTCGTGGCGCAGGCCGCGCGATAGGCGCACCAACGCGTTGGTACGTACCACTGTTGAACACCGTGCCACCCGCGACCGACACGGGGCCTGGCCCAGCCCTCGATGCCGTCGATCCGCCACGACGATCGCCGGCCAGGACGCCCGGATCGCCGGCGTCAGGTATTCGGAAGCGCTTGGCTGCGAAGACATTCTCGCCGGGCGGGTCCGGCCGGGTCGGCGGTTCGCCGATATCAGGGGGTGACGTGTATGACGATGCTGGCCTCGAACTGTGCCACCGGTACGGGGCGTCCGGCTCCGTTCGCCGGATCCCAGAGCAGGTACCACGACCGCTCCCACGATGGCGTGGCAGTATCCATCCGATATCCGTAGATGACGGTGTAGTGCATCGGCGTGCCGGCGACCACCAGGCCATTGGCGTGGATTGTCGCGGTGACGGCGTCCCAATCGAGGTCGCTGGCGTATTGGCAGTTGAGGGCCCCTGCAATCTGCAGATCGCCCCAGGTACGTCCGAGCAGGGCTCGGGTGTCCGAATGTGTCTCGAGGTAGGGAAGCACCGCGTCGTACGAGGTGTCCCCACCCTGTCCAGCCGCTTCCTGAACCGCAGTGGCGTAGCGCGTGATGGTCGCTGTGTCTCCGGCCCCTTCCATCCCTATCGCAGCGAAGGCCATGAAGAAGTCATGGGCGATCTGCTCCTGCTGCCGGGCATCGCTGAGCATCATGATGCGGATTGCCTGCTCCGTCGCGGCGTAGCACCAGTAACCGCCGACCTCCTCGGTGACGCCCAGCCCGGGAAGGTCATAGCTGACGATGTCGATGATGCTGTCCGGCTCGGACATCCGCGCTCTCCGTTCTGGGTGCTCCGGACCAGGCCGTCGGAGCAAGCCCTCATCCTCGCCGGACGCGGCCGAGGCCCGCAACGGTTCGGCATTTCTGGACCAGCTACGGCAAGGGCGGAGCCACCCAACGGTAGAAGCCATGGACGCGCGCCGCTGTGGTTCGCGGGGCTGCCGTCCTAGATGCGAGGCCTCTACGACGACGGCACCGTGTCAGCGCTGCTCGGTCCCCACCCGGGAAGGCGGGGGGCAAGTCGGCGGATCGATGTGAACGCGGGTACGAGTGCTCCGTACAGCTCACTGAAGACCGGCTGCAGCGACCGGTAGACCTCGGCAGAAGCCGGATCGGGGGCGACGATGTCGTCGATCTCCACCAGATCGCTTGCCACGTCGATGGAGTCGATCCGTCCAAGAGCGAGCATCGCCAGCAATGCTGCGCCGAAATTCGACCCCTCATGCCCGCGTGGAAACTGAACCTCGATGTCGAGCACGTCGGCCAACATCTGCCGCCACAGCGGACTGCGCGCGAAGCCTCCGGTGGCGCGCACGGCGTGCACCTCGTTACCCGCTGCGCGCACGGATCTCAGTACGAGCGCCAACTGCTGACACACGCCTTCGAGGGCCGCGCGGATCAGGTGCTCGCGCCGGTGCTCGCGCGTGATTCCGATGTAGACGCCGCGCGGCAACGAACTCCAGTGCGGTGCGCGCTCGCCGAGCAGATAGGGCAGCATGATCAGCCCGCCGCACCCGGCCGGCACCGTGTCGGCCAACGCGAGCAGCCGCTCGTGGGCGTCCTTGCCGAGATCAGGCGCGAGCGCGTCGCCGGTCCACTCCAGCACGACACCGCCATTGTTGATGGCGCCGCCGACAGTCCAGTGATCTTCGGTGAGCGCGTAGCAGAACACGCCACCGTCCGGGTCGACCCCCGGCCGCTCCACCATGACGCGGATCCCTGCGCTGGTGCCGATCGAACAGGCGGCGACCCCGTGTCGCACCGCGCCGAGTCCGAGGTTGGCGAGCGGACCGTCACCGGCCCCCAGAACGACCGGCGTGCCCGCGGGCACGCCGAGGCCCGCCGGGTCTACGAGTCCGGACAGGATGCTCGTCGTCGGACGCAGTTGCGGCAGCTGCACCGCGTCGATACCCGCGATCTGCAGCGCCTCGACGTCCCAGGCGAGGGTGTGCATGTTCATCAGCCCGGTCCCGGACGCCACCGAGTGATCGGTGACGAGGGCGCCACACAACCGCAGGATCACGTAGTCCTTGATGCCGACCCAGTGCGCGGCGAGGCCGAACAACGTGGGTTCGTGCTCGCGCAGCCAGAGCAGTTTGGTCAGCGGCGACATCGGGTGGATCGGGGTGCCGGTGCGACGGTGCAGCGCGAGCCCGACCGCGGACGCCCGGATCCGCTCGGCCTGCGAACTGGCGCGCGAATCGGCCCAGGTGATCGACGCCGTGATCGGCTTCGAGTCTGCGTCCAGACCGATCAGGCTGTGCATGGCCGTGCTGAACGCCAGGGCGATGACCTCGTTGGCCTGCGCGGCAACCCGGCGCACCGTCTCGACAACGGCGTCGAAGATCGCGTCCGGATCCTGTTCGGCATATCCCGGGAAGGGCTCGTCGAGCTGATACCCGACGCTGTGTGCGGCCACAGGCCGCAGACCCCACCCGGACTCATCGACGTCATAGCCGACGGATTTGGTGCTGGTCGTGCCGATGTCGATTCCGATGATCGTGCTCACGACGTCGACGCTCGCGGGTCGACGCGTTCAGGACGACAACCATGCCCAGACCGCATACCGAGATGATGCACTCCTTCGCCGTCCCGGGTCTTGAGTCCTCCGCGACGGTGGTGCCCGTGCAGATCGCGCTGTCGCACGAACGCACGCGCCAGCACACGACCGGTCACCCGAGAGGAAGGCCGAAGTAGCGATCGGCAAGGATTGTTTCGTGCCCGCCAGGTTCAGCGTCCGACTGTCCGAGGTCCACGGCCGCGGTGCGTTCGCCGTCGTCGACATTCCCGCAGACGAGGACCTGATCGAGTACGTCGGAGAGGTCATCCCGTGGGCGACGGCCCACGAGCGCTACGCCGCGTCCGACGCCGAGGACGGCCACACGTACTTTTTCGACCGCGGCGACGGCACGGTGATCGACGGCGGCCGCGGTGGCAACAAGTCGCGCTTCATCAATCACGGCTGCGACCCGAACTGCGAAGCCGTCGATAGCGAGGGGCGCATCTTCATCCGCACCCTGCGTCCGATCGCCGCCGGCGAGGAGCTCTTCCTGGATTACCGGCTCAGCCTGGACGACCCGCCGGACGAGGAGGAGCGGGCCATGTACGCCTGCCGCTGCGGCGCGACGTCATGCCGCGGCACGATGCTCGCCGACTGAAGCAGACCCCCGCCGCCGGTCAGCTACGGCTGCCCGCCGCCCGGCCGGTGATCAATTGATACCCAGCCGTGACGATTACCGCGCCGACGATCGAGCCGATGATGCCGCTGGGTCGCAGTCGGATGCCGTCGCCGCTGATCAGGCTGGCCAGCAGGCCGCCGACGAACGAACCGAGTAGTCCACAGACGAAGGCGACGCTCCAGTTGATGCGGCGGTTGCCGGTCAGCCACTGGCCGGCGGCTCCGGCTAGCAGGCCGAGCAAGATGATGGCGATGATGAGCACGGAACTCCTCGGTCAGATGTCGGGCCGCGCGTCGGCACCGGACGTCGGCGGTCAGCGCCCGCCAGGCGGCCGCCGGCAGCAAGGTACCGCAGTACCCGGCCCGACCGTCGGGCGGCGGGCTCGAGCACGAGTCGTTCCCTACGGGGCTGTGCCACGCTGGGCCGGCAGGTTCACGCCGCCGCCGCGGGCGCAACCACCGTCTGCGGCTGAGCCGCAGACGGCGATGCACCCGTCCGCCGGGCCTGGCGCCCGCCCACGAGCACGCGCCAGAGGACGGACGGCTTGAACAACGACTCCGGTCGCGCGACGAATCCGGCGACCTGGAGGAACTGCCGTGACAGCACCGGATCGGCGCGCGCCGCGAGCAGCAACCGGTCGAGATAGCGGTTCATGATCTTCATGTCCGGCGTCCGCTTACCCTCGATCGCGTCGAAGCGGAGGTCGCCGCCGATCGCGATGCGCCAGGCCACGTCCTCGATGCGGTGCGCGGTCGCGAAGAACCTCAACGCATCGACCCGTCCACGAGCCAGGTGATCGCGCAACGCGACTGCCTCGAGCGCGGCCACGGTCATGCCTTGCCCGTACATCGGGTTGAACGAGGCGATCGAGTCACCGAGCGCGAGCAGTCCCGCCGGGAATGCGCGCAGCTTGTCGTAACGGCGGCGGCGGCTTGCCGGGAAGTGCGACATCTGCATCTGCCCGACCGGCGTCGCCCCCACGAGCGCGGCGGCGATCGCCGGGTCGGACAACCGCCGGGCGAAGGTGAGGTAGTCGGACTTGCCCGGTGCCGAGTCGAGCAGGCCGCCGAGGGTGAGGATGTGCGTGCCGTCCTCCTGCTCGATCAGCACCGCGAAGTGCGTCGTCTGCGCGGGCGTGACGATCGTGACGAGGTCCGGGTGCGGTTGTGCCAGCCGCCAGCGCTGGGTGAGGTAACCCATCTTGCAGTGGACGAGTTCCTCGCCCGGCGCCGGAAAGCCCAGTGCAGCAAGCCAGTGCGGCAGCTTTGAGACCTTGCCCGATGCGTCGACGACGAGGTCGGCGGGCACCGCCTCGACCACGCCATCGGCGTTCGCGATCTCGACGCCCACCACCCGGCGCGCATCGCCGGCCAGCGGCGCCAGAACGTCGACCTCGTCGCGGATCGTGACGTTGGGCAGCGCGGCGACCCGCGTCCGGACCCGGTGTTCGAGGAACGGACGGGTCACCCCGATCCCGGTGATGCCGCTCGCACCGCGGGCCAGCCTGCCGCCGCCGACGTTCCACGTGCACGAATCGCTGATGTCGCCGCTGGGCACCCCGGCGGCGAGCAACTCGTCGATCAGTCCGGGGAGCAGCTCGTCGAGAGCTCGCAGGCCACCGGGCTGCAGGCCGTGCGCGTGCCTGCCCTGCGGCACACACCGGCGCGTCGCCGGTTGTGCCGGCAGCCGGTCGCGATCGAGCACGGTCACCTGTTCGTAGGCCGTGGCCAGCGCCGCCGCGGCCGCCAGGCCGCCCATGCTCGCGCCGATCACCACGGCGTGCCGGCGCAGCTCGTCGTGCATTCGGTTGCTCATCTGAAAGTCCTCCCGCTGTCGGTTGTCAGCGGTACTTCGTAGAGCGGCGCCCGGCCGGATCACGCCAAGATTCCGCCGGACGAATCCATGCGAATCCGACGGTTTGCGAGTGATCCGGACCCATCACGGCCACGAATGACCGGTGTGACGATGACGGTGCGCCTGCGCGCGCGTAGCGTCTCGTCGGTGGTCGGTCCCGAACCGAACGACGCGGTACTGCTCGCCCGGATCCAGGCGGGCGACGACCTCGCGCTCGGTGTCGTCTACGACCTGCACGCCGGCCTCGTCTACGGCCTGGCGCGACGCGTGACCCGCGACGAGCAACTCGCCCAAGACGTCACCCAGGACGTCTTCACCTACCTGTGGGAGCTGCCCAACCGGGTCGATCTCGCCCGCGGCTCTCTTCGCTCCTACCTCGCTGTCGTCGCCCACCGCCGCGCCGTGGACGAAGTGCGGCGCAGCGAGCGCCGTACCCGCATCGAGGGGTCGGTGGATACGGCGACGACCGAAGACGGTCCCGAAACCGGTGTGGTCGAGGCAGCCATGCAGGACTGGCGCAAGCAACGGCTTGCGGCCGGCTTGGCCGGCCTGCCCCAGGAGCAGCGTGCTGCGATCGAACTCGCCTACTACGACGGTCTCACCTACAAGCAAGTGGCCGTTGCCCTGAACATTCCCGAAGGTACGGCGAAGTCCCGGCTACGCCTGGCGATGACGCGGTTGCGCACGCTGCTCGGGGCCGAGATGCGGGCGGCGATCTAGATGCCGGACTTCGACGACGAGCTGGCCGCACTGCTGGCCCTGGACGCGCTCGAGGCCGACGAGCAAGCCGACGCGGAACTGCGGATCGGCACCTTCCCGACCGGTCTCATCGACGCCAGCGCCGCCCTCGCCGAGGGCAGCGCCACCAATCCTCCGCAGGAGCTGCGCGCCGCCGCACTCGGGCGCGCGCTCGAGCGGCGCCGTCCCGGGCGCCCGGTCGACGGTCCGGCAGGCTGCCCACCGGTCGAGGCCTTCAGCCGGACGGTCCAGGAGCTGCACGAGCTGCTCGACTCGCTCGACGAGGCCGAGTGGGAGGTCGTTGCGCACCCGGTCCACGGCGAGATTCGCAACCTGATCGCGCACCTGGTCGGCGTGGAGGTGCTGTGCGCCCGGTGGCTCGACCCGGCCGACGAGGTGCCGTACCTGCCCGACCACGTTGCGGCCACTGCCCCCGTCGTCGAGGAGCTGCGTGGCACCGATCCGAGGGAGGTGGCGCGCCGCTGGTACACCGCCGCGCAGGCGGTCGCAGCTGCTGCGGCGAGCGGTGATCCGCGTCGCCAGGTGCCGCTGCACGACGTGACCACGAATGTCGCAGGATTGATGGTCGCCCGCTCGTTCGAGCTGTGGGCACACGCGATGGACATCGCCGTGGCGACGGGCCGCGCGCTGCCGCCGCTCGACCCGGAGCGTTTCCGCACGCTGTCCGGGCGGCTGATGGACGCGGTGCCGCTGGCGCTGGCCTACCGGCGCACGACCGCGCCGGGGCGCACCGCACGCTTCGTGCTCACCGGACCGTCAGGCGGCTGCTACAACGTCGCGCTGCATCCCGGCGACGCCCTCGGCGAGCCCGCCGTGACGGTCATCGCCGACACCGTCGAACTGTGCCGCCTCGCGGCCAACCGACTGCGCCCGGACCAATTGCGGGCCACGATCGAGGGTGACCGTGAGCTGGCCGACCTCGTGCTCGCCGGCCTCGATGCCTATGCCCGCGATTGACGCCGGCAGCAACCTCGTTGGGTCTGCTCGACACCGGTAGCACCCGGACCACACGCGGCAGTCACGCCAACAAGCCCCGACGGTTGGCGATGGCGGCGGCTTCGGTGCGTCCGGAGGCACCGAGCTTGGCCAGGATGTTCGAGACGTGCACGCTCACCGTCTTGTCACTGATGAACAGGGTGCGCGCGATTTCGCGATTGCTGCGGCCGTCACTGACCAGACGCAGCACCTGCTGTTCGCGCGGGGTTAGCGTGACGTCATCGTCGCGGCCCGAGCGCCGGGCCGCAGGCAGGGTGCCGAGCGAGCGCAGCTCCGCGAGCAGCGGCGCGGCACCGAGCTCTCGGGCCACCTCACGGGCTGCGTCCACATCGTGCTGGGCACCGACCTGATCGCCCGCGCCCTGCCGTGCCGCGGCCAGCCGCGCCCGACTACGGGCCTGCTCGAACACATGTCCACCGGCGGGCTGGCCGTAGCCGAAGGCGTCGGTGGTGACGCGCCACAGCTCGACGAGCTCGTCGGCGTCGACCTGTTCGCCGGCCTGCCAGCGCAGGCGCGCCGACTCGGCCTCACCGCGGGCGATCCAGGCCAGTCCCTCAGGCCCCTGGGTCACCTGACGCGTGCGTCCCTTGGCAACGACCCGGCCGATGTCGGCATGCAGCTGCGCGCCACGCTCGAGGTACACCTTGCGCTCCACGGCGCTGGCGTGCGCCGACGCGGCGGCGAGCCCGCCGAGGGCGAGTGCGTGCAACCGCACTCGAGCCAGGAACCACACGTTCTGCCACACCTCACCGACCGAGACCACGACCTCGTCGTGCACCCGCAGCGCCTCGTCGACCCGGCCGGCCGACGCGAGGACATCGATCGTTGCCGCGCCGCTGTTGACCGCGATCATCGCGTCGTGCCGCCACCAGGGCCGCAGCTCGTCCCAGACGTCGCCGACACCCGGATCCCCGCGTCCCGAGCCGACGGCCATCGCGATCGCCCGCAGCGCCGCCGCCGCGAACGGCGGGGGCGGCGTGTCGGGGGTGCACAGCGCGAGCGCGCGGTCCCAGCTGCCCATCACGTAGTCGCACTGCGCGGTCATCATCAGCGAGTCCAGGGCGTAGACCGCCCACTGCTGTCCCGCCCGCACGCCGAGCTCGACGGCGCGGGTGTAGGCGGCGCGCGACTCGACCAGCTCGCCGCGGTCGTAGCGCAGGGCACCGAGGCTGTGCAGGCTGCGCAGCTGGGTCGTCAGGTCGGCGGAGGCGGCGGCTTCGGTCACCGATTCCTCGAGCAGCCGAACGGCGCGCTCCGGGTCGGTGGCGCGCTGCTCGAGCCGACCGAGCGTGGTCGATGCGTCCGCCGCGACCTCGACCAGGCGCAGCCCGAGTGCCACGCTGCGGGCTTCGGTCGCCAGTCGAATCCCGTCGTCGTAGCGGTCGAGATCGTGGGCAACCCGCGCCTGAGCCGCGAGGACGCGCGCGCGAAGGCTCGTCGGAGGCTCGCTCGGCACCAGGCTCACCGCGTCGCGGATGAGCGGCGCAAGATCGAGGTCGGCTTCGAGCGGCAATGCGTGGCGCACGACCGCGAGCATGACTTCGGCCCGTTCGGCGTCCGGGGTGGAGGCGGGCAGGGTGCGCAGCGTGTCCCTGAGCAGGTTCAGCGCCCGGTACGGGTGCCCGGCCGCCTCGGCGGCGAAGGCGGCGGCCAGGGTCGCCCGCACGCGTTGGGTCGGTTCGACGTCGACTCGCGACGCCAGTTCCAATGCGGCCTCGTAGTGCAGCATGGCCTCGGCCGGGGCGCCGACTCGGATCGCTTCGGCGCCTGCCCGCAGCCCTGCCTCATAAGCCGTCGGGAGGTCGACGGCGGCACGCGCGTGCCGGGCCAGATCGGCGTCGGTGCCCGCGATTCGCCCGTGCGCGATCGCGTCCGCGAACGAGGCGTGCAGGCGCACGCGCTCGCCCGGAAGCAGGTCGTCGTACACCGTCTCGGACAGGAGGGCGTGCCGGAACGCGAACGCATCGGCATCGGCGCGCGCGAGTACGTAGCCGTCGACGGCCTCGCGCACGGCCGAATCGAGCCGGCTGTCATCGAGAGCGGTGACCTCGCGCAGCATCGGATGCACGACACGCCGTCCCGCCACGGCGGCCACCTTCACGACCGCCTTCGCGTCGGCCGACAGTCGCTCGAGGCGGACGAGCAGCAGGTCGGCAAGATCGGCGGGCACCTGGTCGCAGTCGTCGAACTCCACGAGAAGCTGTTCGGCGAAGAACGGATTGCCGCCGGCGCGGCGCAGAATTCGCTCGACGGCCTCGTCGCTCAGCGGCGCCTGGTGCCGTTGCCGCACGAGCGTGCGCATCGATTCGTCGGGCAGGGGGGCAACGACGAGTCGGACGACCGTGGGCACCCGCCCCCACTCGAGAACGACCGGGCGCAATGGGTGCCGTCGATGCAGGTCGTCGGAACGGTAGGTGACGACCAGCGCCACGCGTTCGCCGACGGTGCGGGCGAACAGGAAGCCGATCAGGTCACGAATGGAGCTGTCGGCCCAGTGCACGTCCTCGAGGACGAGGAGCACCGGGGAGTGCTCCGCGAGCGCGAGCACGCTGCCGAGCAGCGCCTCGAACAACTCGGCCGACTCGGTCCGTTCGCTGAGGTCGACCGGGCGACCGACGTCGCGACCGAGAGCGCGTTGCTGCGGCAGTAGCCGATCGATAGCGGGAAAGTCGGCGCGCAGGGTGGCGAGCTGCTCCGGATCGGTGCGGCCGAGCCGGCCCAGCGCCTCGGTGATCGGCAGGTACGGCAGGGAATCGCCGCCGAAGTGCAGGCAGTGCCCGAGCAGGACACGTACTCCGCCGGCGCGGGCGGCGGTGACCAGCTCGTTGATGAGTCGGGTCTTGCCGACACCGGCGTCGCCGCTGACCAAGGCGGCGCCGCCGGTGTCGACGATTCGGCTCAGGATCGCGAGCTCGGCATCGCGACCGACGATGGAGTCCGCTGGTGCCGACCCTGACCCGTTCTCCGCGTCAACACCCATGAACTCAATGATGTCGAATGCGGAGGCCGTGAGCATCACGCCCGGGCGTCGCCGGCGGGGGGGACGACGGCGAGCCGCTCACGCTTGCGGCGCCAGCGCGACTTCGGGCCGCGGTGGGCCACGCCGCCGAGGTGCTGCCGACGGTAGGCCACCTCTGCGTCGAGCATATCCTTGTTGGTGTACATGTCCGTCTCCTTCACGAGCGGTGGCTTCTTCGACACCAGCGACTTTCGTCGGCTGAGGAGGGCCGGCGCATCGGAAGTTCGTCCTATCCGCAGGCCGAGACTGGGGTACCGAGGCCGGGTAAGGCCCCTCACGTGGGCGGCGCCGGCCGGGCTAACCTTCGCGACGGCGGGCCAGCGCGACCAGGAGCACGTCTGATGAGGGCCGGTGCCGGCTTCGAGATCGTCCACGACGTCGGCGGCCGCGAGGGGCCGTTGTTCGCAGTGATCATGAAGGAGGGCAGGATCCACCACAACGACCTGGCAGCCCAGGGGCCGGTGACACCGAAACCGGTGGATCTGCGGGCGAGGATTGCAGTCAACCTCGCCGCGTTCGGTCGGGTGCCCGCAGAGCAACGGGATCTGAAATCGGCGTCCGTCGCGCTGTGCGTCGTCTCCGGTGAGACCGGCCCGGCGCTGCTGATCACCCGCCGGGCGGCTCGGTTACGCTCGCATGCCGGCCAGTGGGCGCTGCCCGGCGGGCGACGCGATCAGGGCGAGTCGATCGAGGCCGCGGCGCTGCGCGAACTGCGTGAGGAGACCGGGTTGCTCGCCGCGGCCGGCGACGTCCTCGGGGTGCTCGACGATTACGTCACCCGGTCGGGCTATGTGATGACACCGGTGATCGTGTGGGGCGGCGCGGGTGCCGGGACACTGGCCGGGGAGGAGACCGAGGTCGCCCGCGTGTATCGGATACCGTTGGCCGATCTCGACGTGGAACCGCGGCTGATCACGATTCCGGAATCGGATCGGCCGGTGATCCAGCTGCCACTGCTCGGCCGTTACGTGCACGCCCCGACGGCGGCCGTCGTCTATCAGTTCTGCCAGGTCGCGCTGCACGGCCGCTCGACCCGGGTCGCGCACTTCGAGCAGCCGGTGTTCGCGTGGCAGTGACAGCGCGGCGGTCGTGACGATGCCGCCTCGCGGGGCCTGCGCCACGTGCACTCATCGGCGCGTCACTCCTAGCCGCGAGCTGTGCGAACCGCCGACACCAGGTGTGCCGAGACCACGAGGTTGTCCACGTAGCTGCGCGCGGCGCGGTCGAAGTCACCGATGCAGGTGACCAGGCGCAGCTGCGCGTCGGGAGTGGGTCCGTACACCTCTGCCGTCGGGAAGTGCTTCTTCGGGTATTCGTGCACACGGTCGACGACGAACGTCGCCGTCGAACCGTCCCGGGCCGTGACGACGACCCGCGCCCCGATGGTGAGCTTGCGCAGTCGGTAGAACACCGCCGGCCCGGACCGGGAGTCGACGTGACCGGCGATCACCGCCGGACCGACCTGCCCCGGCACGACACCCTTCGCGTACCACCCCGCCTCCCCCCACTTCTTCGGCGGCTGCATCGTGCCGTCGCGGCGCAGGCCGAGCTGCTCCAGCCGCGTCCGCACGCCGATCGCCGAAATCGTCAGCGAAACCGGCGGGCTGACCGTGCTGACAGGCGCGTCCGCGGACGGGTCGACGCCGTAGATGTGCCGGGTCGTGGTTCGGCTCGACCGCGTCGCACCGGGTGTGGCGTGTGTCGATGGCGGAGCCGCGACCGGTGTCGGCGGGCGCGACGCCGGGGAACTCGACCGCATCCCGCTCGTGCTCGAGTCGTCGGCGACGGAGTGTCCGACGACGATCGCCCCCGCGGCGATCAGCAACGCGACCGCCGCGGCGGCGTAGACGCCGGTTGGTCGGGGGCGCCGGTACCCATTGCCGGCACGCGTCTCGCGGCCTGGACGGCGGTGGGAACCGACCACGATCAGGGACGCGCGAGCAGCGAGCGTCGCCGCAGCAACAGATGCGCGACGAACGCCAGCACCGCCAACCAGGCGACGCCCCAGCCCACGAGACCGCCGGTGCCGCTGCCGCCGATGATGTCCTGCGCCGTGCCACCACCACCCGCGTTCACCGCGCCCCGGGGCGTGCTGGCCGTGCCTGCGGCGTCGTTCAGGGCGCGCAGTGCCAATCCACCCGTCCGCGAGTCCAGTACGACAACCGAGGTGATGCTCTCGCTGGCGATCCGCACCGGCGTCTGGCCGGACAACGGCGGCGCGGTGATCGAGCGGGCCCTCACCGTCCAGGTCCCGCCGGGTACCTGGACGTAAGCGGTCGTGCAGCCGAACGCGCACGTGGTGGTCAGGATCTTGGCACCTGCGGCCACCGCGACGGTGCCCGCTCGGCTCGATGCCTGTACCACGCGGACCAGGCCGGTGCCGGCCTTGGGCCGGGTGAGGGTGTCGTTGAGGATCACGCCGTGCAGATTGGCGTTCATGCCGATCGCGGCAGCCGTGTAGGCGTGCCCGGCGCTGAGATCGATCGACCATGTCAAGGCCGGCTTCGTCGAGGCGGGTGCGCCGTGCGGGCGCATCGACACCGCGTAGGTGCCTGGCTCGATGCGCCGGTAGCTGCTCACATCCCCGTAGCCCACATCGGAGAGCCACAGCGTCTGCGTGCCGCCGCTGAACGCCGTGAGGTAGACATCCACGCCGGGTGTGTCCGGCGACAGGTGCGCCCCACGTATGTAGGCGGTCACGGCAGCCGAGGCGTCAGCGCGCACGGTTGACGCGGCCGCCGGCACGAGGCCGACCAGTCCCACCGACGCGATGGACAAACACAACACACTGGCGATTCGAACTCTCATGGTGTCCCTCCCATTGACTTGCGTGGTGTCGGCGCTCAGCCGGCGTCCGGATCCGGTTGGATCGACCAGCTGAGGCGGTGGCCGCCGCCGGGCGCCGGATCGTCGCCGATCGGCCGGAACGGCACAGTGAGGCCGGCGAGGACTGCGCCCACCTCGCCCGAACCCGCGGCGGATGGGTAGATCACCACCCGCCGTGCGGGCAACCCGGCCGCCCGCTCCGCCGGATCGACGACGATCTCCTGCACTCTGATCGGCGCGTGATCGGCGAGGACGGCCAGGACTGTCGCACTACGCATGTCCAGCCCGCCCGAGCGCAGGATGGCCGCAGCCGAGGCGCTGACGGTGATCGCCGGGTTCGCCAATAGCTCGCGCTCGGCGGCCCGGCGGCGGGCGGCGTCCGCGGCACGATCTGCCGCAAGCTGCGCGGGGAGGATCGTCGTGGTCTGCCGGACCACGATCGACGAGGCGCCCGCGCCGAACACCGCGATGGGCGTCGACCAGCGGACGGCTTCGGCAAGCCCTTCGTCCGAGCGGGCCGCGGCGCGCAAGGAACGGGTGGACACTATGTAGTCGGGGCCGGCGCTCGCCCCGAGTTCGGCAGGGTTGCGCACGGCGAACCCGGCCTTGACGAGGTTTGCGCGGGACTCGGCATCAGCCACCACGACCGCGCCGTCGGGCAACTCCCGCCGCATCCACGTCGTGCTCGCGAGCAGTTGGGACGCCGGGGTCGGGGCCGGTGCTGCCTGAGCCGGAGATCCGGGCGCGCTGGCCGACTCCCCGCCGCCGCCCCCGGAATTGCTGACGAGCAAGGCCACAGAGACCAGGGCAATACCGACGTTGGCCACCAGAATCGCCACGAACACCTTGGTCCACTGCTCGCCACGGCGTGGATCCGGGCCGAAGCGCAGGGCTCGCGACAGTCTGTTCGGCAGGCCCGGCGGCGTCACCTCACCGGGCGTCAGCGGTTCGGCGGACCTGTCCGCTAGCGGGTCGGCCGCCCGCTGGTCGGCGTCCGTGTGTTCGGAGGGGGAAGGATCGACCCACGCACGCCGGCCGGCGCGCGTCTGCTGCGCATGGCCGACGCGCATTTGCCCCCCGTTACACCTCGTCTTCCGGCGGACAGCGATCTTGTGCGCTGCGTGCTGCGTGAGACCGAGAATTCGACCGTAACTGGCGAAAGGATAGGCCAGTATGAGCGGGAAGGCACCTTGAGCCGTTCGTGTGACGGTGCGCTACCTACCGTGTCCGCCGGTGGCCCGAGTGAACACTTCCGGCGCTGCACACCTGGTGACCCTCGGCAGGGCGAGCAGAATTGACTTGCGGGAACGAACGGCGCGCACCATGCGCAAGTTCCGCACGGACGGGAGACGAGATGACCGTTGTCCGAGCCGCGATCACGCAGGTTGCGTGGACCGGCGACAAGGAGACCATGATCAAGAGGCATGATGAGCTGGCTCGTGAGGCAGCCGATCGGGGCGTCCAGATCATCGGCTTCCAGGAGCTGTTCTACGGCCCGTACTTCGGGATCGTCCAGGACCAGAAGTACTACGCGTACGTCGAGTCGGTGCCCGGGCCGACCACCGAGCGCTTCCAGGCGCTGGCCGCGGAGTTGGGCCTGGTCATCGTGTTACCGGTGTACGAGGTCGAGAACGAGGGCGAGTACTACAACAGCGCCGCCGTCATCGACTCCGACGGCTCACTGCTCGGCAAGTACCGCAAGCACCACATTCCGAACCTGCCGCAGTTCTGGGAGAAGTTCTACTTCCGGCCCGGCAACCTCGGCTACCCGGTGTTCCACACCGCGGTCGGACGCATCGGCGTCTACATCTGCTACGACCGGCACTTCCCGGAAGGCTGGCGCGAACTGGGCCTGAACAACGCGCAGCTCGTATTCAACCCGTCCGCCACCAAGCCGGGGCTGTCGAATCGGCTGTGGGAGATCGAGCAGCCCGCCGCCGCCGCCGCGAACCAGTACTTCATCGCCGCGAACAACCGCATCGGCCGCGAGTACGAGGAGTTCGGTGACGAAGCGGTGCAGTTCTACGGCTCGAGCTATTTCGTCGACCCGCGCGGCACGTACGTCGGCGACGTCGCGTCGCAGGACCGGGAGGAGATCGTCATCCGCGACCTCGACTTCGACGAGATCACCCGCACCCGCAACGACTGGCAGTTCTACCGTGATCGCCGCCCGGAGACCTACACGCGGACGGTGGCCCCGTGAGCACTGCGACAGCCGTCCGCCCGCCCGCCCATGACCAAGGTGCCACCGCGACGGCGGTGATCCGATGACCACCACCCTGATCAGGGGCGGGACGGTCGTCTCGTCCACCGGCGCCACGCCGGCCGACGTGCTGGTCGACGGTGAGACGATCGCCGCGCTGCTCGCCCCCGGGTCGACGGCGCTCACCGGCATCCACGCAGACACGGAGATCGACGCGAGCGGCAAGTACGTGATCCCCGGCGGCATTGACGGGCACACCCACATGGAGATGCCGTTCGGGGGCACGTTCGCGAGCGACACGTTCGAGACCGGTACTCGGGCCGCGGCCTGGGGCGGCACGACCACGATCATCGACTTCTGCGTCCAGGCGCACGGGCAACGCGTGCAGGACCAGGTTGCCGCCTGGCACGAGAAGGCCGGCGGGAACTGCGCCGTCGACTACGGTTTCCACCAGATCATCGGTGACGTCGACGACGAATCGCTCAAGTCGATGGACGGCCTGATCGACGAGGGCATCACCAGCTTCAAGCTGTTCATGGCCTACCCCGGCGTGTTCCTGAGCTCGGACGGGCAGATCCTGCGCGCCATGCAGACCGCCGCCGGCAACGGAGGGCTGATCATGATGCACGCCGAGAACGGCTCGGCGATCGATGTCCTCGTCCAGCAAGCCCTGGCACGCGGCCAGACCGATCCCTACTACCACGGCGTCACGCGGCCGTGGCAGGCCGAGCAGGAGGCGACGCACCGCGCCGTCATGCTCGCCGATCTCACCGGCGCGCCGCTGTACATCGTGCACGTCTCGGCAAGGCAGGCGCTCGCGCGGATCGCCGAGGCGCGCAACGCCGGCCAGAACGTGTTCGGCGAGACGTGTCCGCAGTACCTGTACCTCTCCCTCGAGGAGCAACTCGGCGCGCCTGGCTTCGAGGGCGCGAAGTGGGTGTGCTCGACTCCCCTGCGCGCCCGCGCCGAAGGGCATCAGGACGCGCTGTGGCGCTACCTGAACACCGGCGACGTGACCACCGTGTCGACCGATCACTGCCCGTTCTGCATGAAGGACCAGAAGGAGCTTGGGATCGGCAACTTCGCGAAGATCCCCAACGGCATCGGCTCCGTCGAGCACCGGATGGATCTGCTGTTCCAGGGTGTGGTCGACGGCCGGATCTCGCTGCAGAAGTGGGTCGAGGTGTGCTGCACGGCGCCGGCCCGCATGTTCGGCCTGTACGGCAAGAAGGGTGTGCTGGCACCCGGCGCGGACGCGGACATCGTTGTCTATGACCCGGACGGCCACACCTCGATCGGCATCGGGGAAGGCCGCACGCACCACATGAACATGGACTATTCCGCCTGGGAGGGCTGGGAGATCGACGGGCATGTGGACGTCGTGCTGTCACGCGGCACAGTGATCAAGGACGAGTCCGGCTACGTCGGCACCAAGGGGCACGGGCAGTTCGTGAAGCGCGGCCTCTCGCAGAACCTGATCTGAGACATGGATTTCGGCATCGTCCTGCAGAACGACCCGCCCGCCGCGCGGGTCGTCGAACTCGCGCGGCAGGCGGAGATTCTGGGCTTCACGCACGTCTGGACGTTCGACTCGCACCTGCTGTGGCAGGAGCCCTACGTCGTGTACAGCCAGATCCTGGCCAACACCCGCAAAGTGATGGTCGGGCCGATGGTGACCAACCCGGCCACTCGCGACTGGACGGTCACCGCTTCGCTGTTCGCGACGCTGAACGAGATGTTCGGCAACCGGACGATCTGCGGCATCGGGCGCGGCGACAGCGCGGTGCGCGTGACGAACGGGCGGCCCGCGTCGCTCGCGACGCTGCGGGAGTCGATCGCGGTGATCCGCGCGCTCGCCAACAGCGGGCAGGCCGAATACAAGGGCAGCCTGGTGCAGTTCCCGTGGTCGGTCGGTTCGAAGCTGCCGATCTGGGTGGCTGCGTACGGGCCGAGAGCGTTGGCGCTTGCCGGCGAGCAGGCTGACGGGTTCATCCTGCAGCTCGCCGATCCGTCGATCGCCGAGTGGTCGATCGCCGCAGTGCGCAAGGCTGCCGCCGCGGCGGGACGCGACCCCGACTCCGTCACCATCTGCGTCGCGGCGCCCGCCTACGTCACCGACGGGTCTGCGGCCGGGCTCGCGCACGGGCTTGACCAGTGCCGCTGGTTCGGCGGCATGGTGGGCAACCACGTCGCGGACATCGTGGCCCGCTACGGCGCCGAGGGAGCCGCTGTCCCCACGGCCCTGAGCGATTACATCGCCGGGCGGCCGGGATACGACTACAACCAGCACGGCAAGGCCGGTGGCACGCACACCGACTTCGTCCCGGACGAGGTGATCGAACGGTTCTGCCTCGTCGGGCCGGTGCAGAACCAGGTCGAGCGATTGCGTGAGCTGGAATCTCTCGGCGTCGACCAGTTCGCCCTGTACCTGCAGCACGACGCGAAGTCCGAGACGCTCGCCGCGTACGGCGACCAGGTGCTGCCCTCGGTGAACCTGCGCAAGGCCGCCAAGGCGTGACGATGCCGTTCGCCCCGTGATCATGGGTCATCGTGGGGCAGAGCGGCCCCAGGCGCGCATCGCGGTCATGGCTCGGTGACAGTAACCTCGCCCTATGTCTCTGGGAGGGGATGAGCCATGACCGCGTCGCCGTCGCGCCGGCCGGGACTCGCTGGCGCGCGCGGAATCCCGGACATCGTCGCGGACCTGCGCGCGACGTTCCACAGCGGCCGCACCCGTCCCATCGAGTGGCGGCTGGCGCAGCTCGAGGCGATCGCTCGGATGCTGGCCGAGCGAGAGACCGACTTCACGTCGGCAATGGCCGTCGACCTCGGCCGGCCGCGGGTGGACGCGTGGCTCGCCGATCTCGCCCCGCCGGCGGCCGAAGCGAGGTTCGCGCACAGAAAGCTGCGTTCGTGGGTCAGGTCCAGGCGAGTGCGCGTTCCGTCCGGCCTCTGGCCGGCGCGCGCCTGGTACCGGTACGAGCCGCTCGGCGTCGTCCTCATCGTCGCGCCGTGGAACTACCCCATCCAGCTGATCCTTTCCCCGCTGGTCGGCGCGATAGCGGCCGGGAACTGCGCCATCCTCAAGCCGTCCGAGCAGGCGCCGGCGTGCTCGGCCCTGCTCGCCGAGCTGGTGCCGAGCTACCTCGATCCCGAGGCGGTCGCAGTTGTCGAGGGTGGTGCCGACGAGACGCTGACCCTGCTCGATCAGGCCCTCGACCACTGCTTGTTCACCGGCAGTCCGGGTGTCGGCAAGGCGGTGATGACCGCCGCGGCGAAACACCTCACGCCGGTCACGCTCGAGCTCGGCGGCAAGAGCCCGGCTATCGTCGCGGCCGATGCGAACCTGCGCGTGGCGGCGCGTCGCATCGCGTGGGCCAAGCAGCTGAACTCGGGACAGACCTGCGTCGCACCCGACTACGTGCTCGTCGAACGGTCGGTGCGCGAGGCGTTCATGGCCGAACTGGACAAGGCGATGACGGCGTTCGCCCGGGCACCCCGGTTGCCTGTCGTCGACGCTCGACACGCGGCGCGGCTCGCGGATCTGATCGGCGGCGCGGGCGGGCGGGTCCGGCGCGGCGGACGCGTGGACATCGATGACAAGATGGCCGAGCTGACAGTCGTGCTCGACCCGGACCCGGACTCCGCGCTCCTGCGCGACGAGATTTTCGGGCCGGTGCTGCCGATCGTCACCGTCGACACCCTCGACGATGCGATCGCCCACGTGCAGCAGGGCCCGAAGCCGCTGGCTGTCTATCTGTTCAGCGAGGGGTACCGATCCGAGCAGCGCGTACTGGACGAACTGAGCAACGGCGCAACAGTGGTCAATCACCTCATGTATCACCTCGCCGTCAGCGGGTTGCCGTTCGGCGGCGTGGGAAACAGCGGCACCGGGTCTTACCACGGACAGTGGGGCTTCGAGACGTTCAGCCACCGCAAGGCCGTCCTGCGCAAACCGACCTGGTTCGACCTGCCGGTGGCCTATCCGCCGTACTCGAAAATCAAGGAGCGGGTGTTGCGCAAGATGCTCTGACGCAGCCCCTTCGTTCCGATGATCTCGGCCGGGACAGCCGACGTCCACTGCACGCCGGGCTCACGACGGGTTGCCTACTCGGCCAGCGGCAGTGCCGCCGCCTCCTCGTCGACGATCTCCGCGAGGGTGAGGTCCAGGTCGGTGACGCCGCCGGCGCTGTGCGTGGCAAGCTCGATGTCGACCACCCGCCACCGCAGCGCGAGATCCGGGTGGTGATCGAGTTCCTCGCAGCGCGGCGCCAGGCGGTTGACGAACGACACCGCGGTGAGGAAGTCGGCGAATTCGATCGAGCGCTCGAGCTTCTCGGTCGTGCCCGACCAATCCGGGTGCCGTGCCTGCAGCTTCTCCTCGATCGTCTCCTGGTCGAGCAACGTCGCTGCCATGATCACCTCCGCGTCGGGTCTGCCCTTACACGGTAGTGCCGTGCGTATAGCGTGCCGGTCATGAGCGAGCGAGTGGACCGGCTGGTCTGGGTCGACTGCGAGATGACCGGGCTCGACCTACGACGCGATGCACTCATCGAGGTTGCCATCGTCGTCACCGACGGTGAGCTCGAGCTGCTCGATGACGGCCTCGACGTGATCATCCATGCGGCAGACGACGTGCTCGACACGATGGTGCCGTTCGTCCGGGACATGCACGCCTCATCCGGGCTGACCGACGCCGTGCGCGCGTCCACCATCGTGCTGGGCGACGCCGAAAGGCAGCTGCTCGACTACGTGAATTCGCACGTGCCGGAGTCCAAGATCGCGCCGCTGTGCGGCAACTCCATCGCCACCGACCGCGGATTTCTCGCCCGGGACATGCCGACGCTCGACGACCACCTGCACTACCGCATGGTCGACGTTTCCTCGATCAAGGAACTGGCCAAGCGGTGGTACCCGCGCGTGTATCAGGCGCAGCCGCAGAAGGGCCTTGCACACCGGGCGCTCGCCGACATCCGGGAGAGCATCCAGGAGCTCGCGTACTACCGACAGACGCTGTTCGTCCCCGCGCCGGGGCCGTCCATGGATGAGGCGAAAGCCGCGGCGAACGCGGTTCTGGGTGTCGAGTCCGGGCAGCTAGACTGACCGGGTCGTCCGGCCGTGTCGCCCGGGCAACCGCCATGGTGGGTGTAGCTCAGCTGGTAGAGCACCTGGTTGTGGTCCAGGATGTCGCGGGTTCGAGCCCCGTCACTCACCCCACTGCGGCGCGGAGCATCTGGTGGCGGTGCTCCGCTCCCGGCGAGCGCTCGTCGCAGCGTTCGCGTCGCTCGACCCTCCCCCGCGATGCCCGGCTCACAGCCGCAGGATTGGTAGCCGCTGCCGCCGCGTTGCCCTGTGCACAGCGCACGATCGACAAGCCCGGCCGCCGCCCGGGCTGCGTGCTAGTGTCGGGGTTCGGCCCGCTTCGGCGGGCCGAACCCGTACGGCGCCGCTAGCTCAATTGGCAGAGCAGCTGACTCTTAATCAGCGGGTTGGGGGTTCGATTCCCTCGCGGCGCACAGCAGCGGCCCGACGCCGCACATTGACCGTCAAACGCCGGCCTGCGGGCCACGTCCTTCGCATCGAGCAGCGGTGTCGGGTGGCCCGACTCGAGGTGGGAACTGCGGGCGTTGCCGCCGCCCCCACCCCGGCTCGCTCATCGGCACCGGGAGAACGTGAGCACCGAGTGCGCGCGTCACCCGCCAACGCGTTCCTGTCGCAGGCGCTGCGCCAACAGGCGCAGCGCCTGGCCCCGGTGACTGATCGCGTCCTTCTCGGCGACCGTGAGCTCGGCACTCGTACGTGTTTGTCCGTCCGCCACGAAGATCGGGTCGTAGCCGAAACCGTTCGCCCCTCGCGGTTCGCGGACGAGCCGCCCGGACAGCCGCCCATCGGCGACGATCTCACCCGCCGGGCCCACGTAGGCCGCGGCGCAGACGAACGCCGCAACCAACCGCTCGTCGGGCACGTCCGCAACCTGGGCCAGGACCAGGCGCAGGTTCGCGAGGTCGTCGTGCCCACCCGCCCAGCGGGCCGACAGTATCCCCGGCATCCCGTTCATCGCGTCGATCGCCAGGCCGGAGTCGTCGGCCACGCTCGCCAAGCCGGTACGCCGAAAACCCTCACGGGCCTTGATCAGCGCATTGTCGGCGAACGTCGCCCCGGACTCGGGCACCTCCGGGTAGGACGGAACGTCGCCGAGGCCGACGATCTCGACATCGGGCAACGCAGGCCCGAGGATCCGGCGCAGTTCGGCCAGCTTCCCGGCGTTGCGACTTGCGAGCAGAATGCGGGTCACGCGCCGAGCGCCTCGCGCTGAATCCGGGCGAGTTCCGCACAACCGGCCACTGCAAGATCGAGCAGTGCGTCGAGCTCGTCGCGGCGAAACGGTGTACCTTCCGCGGTGCCCTGAACCTCGACGAACTCACCCGCGCCGGTGACCACGACGTTCATGTCGGTCTCCGCGCGCACATCCTCCTCGTACATGAGATCGAGGCGCGGCTCACCGTCGATGACGCCAACGGAGACCGCGCTGATCGAGTTGACGAGCGGTTCAGGACGAGCGAGCGCGCCTTTGTCACGAAGCCAGGACACGGCGTCGGCAAGGGCGACGAACGCCCCGGTGATCGCCGCAGTACGGGTGCCGCCGTCGGCCTGGATCACGTCGCAATCCAGCGAGATCGAGTTCTCCCCCAGCGCGGACAGGTCGATCGCCGCGCGCAGCGATCGACCGATCAGCCGGGAGATCTCGTGCGTGCGACCGCCGATCCTTCCGCGCACCGACTCGCGGTCGTTGCGGGTCAGCGTGGCGCGCGGCAACATCGCGTACTCCGCGGTGACCCAGCCGAGGCCACTGCCCCTGCGCCAGCGCGGCACGCCCTGCTGCACGGAAGCTGCGCAGAGCACCTTCGTGTCACCGAACTCGATCAGCGCCGACCCCTCCGCGTACACCTGCCAGTCACGCGTGATCGTGATCGGCCGGAGTTGGTCGTTGACGCGAGCGTCGGGACGAGGCATAGCTGCGACCCTAGCGACGGCCTCGGACGCCGCCATCGACGACGGCCGCCGCTGACAGCGGATGTCACCGTCGTGTGCGCGCCGTGCCAGCGCCGAGGCCCACAGTTGCGCCATGACTTACGCAATCGAGGCCGAAGGCATCATGAAGCGCTTCGGCGACACCCAGGCCCTCGCCGGCATCGACCTCGCCGCCCGCGAAGGGACCATCCTCGGCGTGCTGGGGCCCAACGGCGCCGGCAAGACCACCGCAGTCCGCATCCTCGCCACGCTGTTGCGCGCCGATTCCGGCCGGGCGCGGGTCGCCGGCTTCGACATGACGACTCAGGCGCAGCAGGTACGCCAACAGATCGGGCTGACCGGGCAGTTCGCGTCGATCGACGAGGACCTCACCGGCCGGCAGAACCTGATCATGATCGGTCAGCTGCTGGACCTCAGCAGCCGGGCCGCACGCACGCGCGCGCAGGAATTGCTCGACTGGTTCGAGCTCGCCGATGCGGCCAACCGGGTCGCGAAGACCTACTCCGGCGGGATGCGGCGCCGGCTGGATCTCGCCGCGTCGCTCGTCGGCCGGCCGGCCGTCGTCTTCCTGGATGAGCCGACCACCGGCCTCGACCCGTCGAAACGCGAAGCGATGTGGGACGTCGTCCGCCGCCTGGTCACCGACGGCTCGACCATCCTGCTCACGACGCAGTATCTGGAGGAGGCCGACGCCCTTGCCGACGAGATCACTGTGATCGACCGCGGCCGAGTCATCGCGCACGACACGCCTCTGGCGCTCAAGCGGCGCGTCGGGGGGCAGCGGCTGACCGTCCGGCCGGCTGATCCGGGACATCTCGAGATCGTGCGCGGCGCATTGTCCGCGGTCGGCACCACGCCCGCCGAGGACACCGGCCGCGGTGCGCTGACCGTTGCCGTCGACAGCGACGCGGCGCTCGCCGCGACCGTGTCCCGACTGCACCTGGCCGGCGTCTCGGTCACCGAGTTGTCCCTGCACCTGCCCAGCCTGGACGAGGTGTTCTTCACGATCACCGGCCAGCCCGCCGATCCCGGGTCTGAGGAGAGCGCGGCATGAGCAACGGTCGAGATCACTGGGCACACGACATTTCACGACTTCGAAGGAACCCCGCATGACGACGATCCTGAAAGCACCGCCGGCCGCGGCACCACCCGTACCGACCAGTACACCGCGCGGCGTGACAGTTCGCCGCAGCGTGCGGCACTCGGCCGTGCTCGCCCGCCGCAATTTGATCAAGACCTGGCGCACGCCCGAACAGTTGATCGACGTGACGATCCAGCCGATCATCTTCCTGCTGCTGTTCGTGTACGTCTTCGGCGGGGCGCTGGGAGGCGGGTCGCGGCAGGACTACCTGCAGTTCCTGTTGCCCGGTCTGCTCGGGCAGGGCATCGCGATGGGCAGTATTGCCCTCGGCCAGAACATGAACGCCGACATCGAGAAGGGCGTGTTCGACCGATTCCGGTCACTGCCGATCGCCCGTTCGGTGCCGCTTGTCGGGGCGGTACTCGCCGACTTCGCGCGCTATCTGATCCTGTGTGTCGTCTTCCTCGGCTTCGGCTACCTGATCGGCTTCCGGATCGAGACGAACGCAGTTGGGCTGCTCGGTGCGGCGACTCTCGCCATCGGGTTCGCGCTCTGCTTCTGCTGGGTCTCGCTGTGGATCGGCCTGAAGGTGCGGACCTCCGGAGCGGTGCAGGGCATCATGTTCCTGATCATCTTCCCGTTGTCGTTCGGCAGCAGCGCATTCGTCGACCCGAGCACCATGCCCGGTTGGCTGCAGGGGTGGAATGTGGTCAACCCGATCACCCGGCTCGTCGACTCGATGCGTGGTCTGATGCTCGGCGGCCCGGTGCTGAACAACCTGCTGATCACGCTGGCCTGGATGGTCGGCCTGCTCGCGGTGTTCGTGCCACTGGCGATGCGCGCCTACAAGCGGCGGGCCTGACGAGAGCCCGGGCCCGTGCCGACGACCGGCGCAAGGATCAGCGCGACGTCGCTGCGTCGGCCTGGACGTGACCCGGCGGAGCCAAGCGCTCGATCGCCGCGTCGCGGTCGAGCGCGCACCCCGCGGCATGGGCGTGCGCGAGCCGGGCCTCGCCGAGGCGGTCCCGCAGCGTGGCCGTGACGCGCGCGATGTCCGGAGATGTCGGGTCCTCGGCACCGCGCAGTCGAGCCGATGCCCCGAGCGTGACAGCCGCGCCGAGCGCGTCACCGAGCTCAGCCCGCAGCGCGCTGATGGCGACGCCGACCGATGCCAGCAGGGGCATGTCCCGGGTGCCGACTCCGGCCCGGTAGGCCTCTGCCGCCACGTCGACAGCCGTGGCGAAGTCTCCGTCCTCGACATGCATTCGCACCGACGCGCACAAAACCAGCGCCCGGATGTGGCCGCGGGCGGGATTCTCGCGGGGCAATGCGGCGAGCCGGCGCACCGCCTCGCGTTGGAATTCGCCGGCCAGCGATCGATTGCCGGCGGCGAATTCGACGCCGCCCTGCATCGTCAGGGTCAAGACCGCTTCGATGACCGAGCCGGATTCCTCGGCCCGTTCATTCGCGCGCGTGACGTAGCCGCGGGCGCGATCGAGATTGCCACGGCGCAGCTCCAGCTCGGCGAGGCGGCCGAGTAGGAATCCCTCGTCGTCATGCGAGTTCAGCTCGGCCGTCAGATCCAGCGCGCGCTCGAATGCCTCGGCGGAAGCGTCGAGATCGCCGACGAGCATGTCCACCTGACCGATGACGCGCAAGCCGTTCGCCAACCCCCACCGCTCGCCGAGCCGCTGGAACGCGGCGACGGCGAGCGTGCCCTCGCGGCGCATCGTGTCGATGTCCCCGTCGTTCTCGGCCAGTGTCGCGTGCAACATGCGGCTGGCCGCCTGGGCCCACTCGTCCGGGTCGGCACTCGCCTCGGCAAGGTAACGGGCGGTGAGTTCCCGCTCCTCGGCGAGGAACGCCACAGTTGGCCGTAGCAGCGACAGCAGCGGCGTGCTCGTTCGCTGCACGTCGGCCAGCTCGTTTGCCAGCTTCCGCAGGGCCTCCGGGTCGCCGGCACCGTGGTTGCCGGCACCGTGGTCGCCGGCGCCGTGGTCGTCGGCACCGTGGTCGTCGGGCGAGCCGGTGGCGGCGGCGTTCAACGCGAGCAGCGCCCGCGCCACGGTGCGCAGCTGCGAGTCGGCCGGTCCCGGCACGGCGAGTGCATCGGTCACCCAGCTCGTGATCTCCGCGTGGTAGCCGAGCATCATCGCGAACGCCCCGAGCGAGGTCGCGATCTGCAGCGCGCCCTCTGCGTCGCCGACGTCACAGCGATAGCGCAGCGCCGCGACGATGTTGTCCCGCTCGTTGTCGAGCAGGGCGAACCAGGGTAGCTGGTCGGCGCGCGTGAGGTGCGGTTCGGCCTCGGCCAGCACCTCGGCGAAGTGCGCAGCGTGCCGGGCGCGGACGTCGGCCAGTTCGCCGCGCTCGGCCAGACGTTCGCTGCCGAATTCACGGATCGTCTCCAGCATCCGCATCCGCCGGCCGCCGTCGACGGGTTGCAACAGGGACTTGTCGATGAGCGAGCCGAGCAGATCGTCGACGTCGGTCTGGTCGATCGCGCACACCGCAGCCGCGCTGGCGCGCGTGACGCCGGATGGGAACACGGCCAGCTGTTCGATGACCGCGCGTTCGGCCGGAGTGAGCAGGTCCCAGCTCCATTCGACGACCGCGCGCAAGGTGCGGTGCCGCGGCAGTGCCGTGCGGCTGCCACCTGTCAACAGCCGGAACCGATCGTCGAGTCGCGCGGCGATCTCGGGCAACGGCATGGTGCGCAGCCGGGCGGCCGCGAGTTCGATCGCGAGCGGGAGGCCGTCGAGGCGGCGCACGACCTCGATCACTGCGGCGACGTTCGCGTCGTCGACGTCAAAGCCGCGCACCACCGCGGACGCGCGGTCCGCGAACAGCCGCACCGCTGGGTACTCCAACGCCTCGGACGCGGACGCGGTCGGCGTCGGCTGACCGAGCGGCGGCACGGCGAGCAGTACCTCACCGAAGATGCCGAGCGGCTCCCGGCTGGTGGCCAGGATGCGCAGGCCCGGGCAGGCGGCGAGCAGCTGATCGGCGAGGCGGGCGCTCGCGTCGACGAGATGCTCGCAATTGTCCAGGACCACAACGGATCGCTTGTCCGCCAGGCTCTCGAGCAACCTCGGCATTGCCTCACGCGCCGGCAACGTGGTGCGCCGATCCAGCAGATTCGCCTCGCGTAGCCCTAGCGCCGCGAGCACGGCCTGCGGCACGTCTGCGCCCGCGGTCAGGGGCGCGAGTTCCACGAGCCAGATGCCGTCGGGCGCGGTATCCAGCACCCGCGCGGCGGCCTCGCTGGCGAGGCGCGTCTTGCCAGCGCCACCCGGCCCCACGAGGGTGACGAGCCGGTTCTGTTCGAGTGCCTTCCCGATACGCGTCACCTCCGCCTCGCGGCCGACGAAGCTGGTTAGCTGAGCCTTCAGGTTCGTCCGGCGCGTGATCGGCCCGGCCGCGCCCAGCTCACCACGTAGCACCGCCAGGTGGACGCTCTGCAGCTGCGGCCCCGGGTCCACGCCGAGCTCGTCGGCAAGCTGCTCGCGGATCCGCTCGTAGGCGTGCAGCGCGTCGGCCTGTCGACCGGCCGCGGCAAGTGCACGCATCAGCCGGTCGGTGAGACCCTCGTGCAACGGGTGCTCGGCGACCTGTGCTTCGAGCTGCGCGACCATCGGGCCGGTCGGCGCACCGCGATGCAGATCGGCGTCGGCCTGATCGACGACGGTGGCCAGACGCAGATCCGCCAGTCGCGCCGCCGGCGCCGTGAACGCGTCCCCCGTCTCGGTCGCGTCGACCAGAGCCGGTCCGCGCCAGAGCGCGAGCGCTTTACCGGAGGCGCGGGCGGCTTCGTCCCACAATCCGGCTCGGAGGGCTCGGGAACCGTCGGCGGCCAGCCGCTCGAAGCGATGCGCATCGACCTGATCCGGGTCCAGCGCGAGCCGATACCCGGCCGGGGACTGGGCGACCAGGTTCGAGTCGCCGAGCAGCCGGCGCAGCCGAGACACGAGCGTCTGCAACGCGTTCATACCGTCCGCGGGAGGCCGGGTACCCCACACACAGTCGATCAGAACCGTGACGCCCACCGCGGTCCCCGCACTGAGCGCCAGCCGGGTGAGCAGCGAGCGCAGCCGGGCGCCGGCGACCTCGATCCGCGCACCCGCGTCGTCGCGCACCTCGAGCGGGCCGAGGATCGCGATCTGCACGCGTCAACTGTGCCATGCAGGACGGGCGAGTTCCGGCGACGCGGCACTATCGACGCATGCGCACCGAGACCCGCACGATCCGCACCGGCAGCCTTGCCCGGGTACACGACCTCACCGCCGAATGCGCGGCGTTCTCCCGCGGCGAGCAGGACGGGCTGCTGTCGGTGTTCGTACCGCACGCGACGGCCGGCCTCGCGATCCTGGAAACCGGGGCGGGCAGCGACGAGGATCTGTTGCGCGCGCTCGACGACCTGCTGCCGCGTGCGGACCGCTGGCGGCATCGGCACGGCAGCGCCGGGCACGGACGTGATCATGTGCTGCCGGCCTTCATCGCCCCGTCGATCACCGTGCCCGTCGTGGGTGGGCGGCTGCAGCTGGGCACCTGGCAGTCGATCTGTCTCGTCGACACGAACATCGACAACGCGAACCGGACGGTGCGGCTCAGCTTCCTCGCCGGCTGACCGGCTCAGCGCCGCGCTGCACCGACATCACAGCGGCGGCAGGACAACTCCGAAGCCGGCGACCGCGAGCCGCAGCAGCACCTGTCCGGGCGCGAGCAGATCCGCGATCCGCGCAGCACTGAGCACCTCCAGCTCGGCCAGCCGCGCGCGGTACGCGTCCTCGCCGACCAGCCGCGCCGCGTGCAACTCCTCGACGTTGTGCCACACCTTCTGCCGGGCCTCACGCAGGAACCGCCTGGATCCGAGCCGGTTCACCGGGGCCAGCAACCGATCGAGCAGTGCCCGGCCGCCCGCCGCGAGCTCGGCGTCCTCCGCCTTGACGCGCCCGGCGAGCACCGCGTCGATCCGTTCGTGATCACGTCGACGACGCCCGAGGAGTGCGGCATCGGTGAATTCCTGCGCCGTGATCACCGCGAGCATGGCCTGCGGCAGGTCGTAGTTGACGTGCGCGTTGATCCCGAGCAGCACCTGCCGAAGCGCCGGCAGGTCTGCCGGGGCGGCGAACGCGAGCCGCCACGGCCGCGGGACGTCGAGGCGGCGACCCGCGATGTCGGCATCGTGGGCGTCGAGGTAGAGCTGCGCGAACGCCACGTCCCATCGTTCGACCCACTCCGGGTCCTCGAACACGCTGTCGGCCACCGCTGCGCCCACTGCTGCCGTGGTGCGCAGGTAGGTACTGAGAAACGGTCGTCGGCAGGTCAGTTCGGCGGGCAGCGCGTTGAGCCGTTGCTGCATCCGGGCGACCACCTCGGCAACCGCCGCGGATTCAGCCACCGACCGATCTCCCGTCCGGCGACTCCATCCGGATGTACACCGCGGCGATCGCGACGAGCGCGCCCGGGAACCCGACCGCGAACAGCCACGTGAGCACCCGGTTCGGATCGAACTCGGCACGCGCCCGCACGCCGGCGAGCAACAGCAACACGAGCATGATCATGGCCACCTGAACCAACGTGCGCGCCGCGGTCCACCGGCGCTCGCGCAGCGTGCCCAGACCGGCCACGCCGAGCACGAACACCGCACCGAGCATGCGCGCGGTGAGCGGGGTGAGCTGCCAGGGCCAGATGCTGATCGCACGTTCAGGGAAGAGGTACAGGAACGCGCTGGTTGCCCCCGAGATCACGCCGGCCGCGGCGATGGCGGTGGCGACGGATGCCGGCAACAGCAGCTCCGACGCGTCAGCATGCCGGAATTCGCGTTGGTTCGCCACGAAGACGGCAAACACCAGGAAGGGCGTCGTGAAGTACAGGACGACCCACAGCCAGAAGGCCAGGTGGTCGTGCCGGAAACGATCCCAATGCAGAACCGTCGCAATACCCATGAGCGAGGCGAACAAGCCCACCGGGATGAATCCACCGGCCACGGTGTGCCAACGCGCCGCGAAGGCGACCCGGACGAAGAAGTACGCGCCGCCGAGGTAGACCGAGCCGAGGACCATCGCCGACATCGTCGGCCTGATCGGCCAGGCGAACAGATCCGCGGTGTCAGTGGGCACCGGGACCAGCACGGCGAAGGCGAGCAGTAGGAACGGAATGATGACGACAGCGACGACGCGCGTCGCAGGCCGCACCCGATCCCCCGCTCGCGCAACCCGCGTCACGAACAACAGACCGTACTCCGCACGCGGCGAAAAGCAGCACTCAGATGTCGTACTCGAAGCCTGCCTGCGCAATGTCGATCGCGCCGGCGTACGCCCGCGACGCCTCATCGGCGGCAGCCTCACGGGAACACCACGGCGGGACGTGGGTGACCAGCAGTCGACCGACACCCGCACGGGTCGCGTGCTCGCCGGCCTGGCGCCCGGTCAGGTGCAGGTCCGGCAGGTAGGGCTCGTCCGGACCGAACGATGCCTCACACAAGAACAGGTCGGCACCCTTCGCGAGGTGCACGACGTCCTCCGATTCACCGGTGTCCGCCGAGTACACCAGCGAACTGTCACCGACCGCCAGCCGGACAGCGGTGGTCGGCACCGGATGATTCGTCACGGCGTAGGAGATCATGAATGGGCCGAGTTCGCCGTCGGACGGTGTGGCGAACGCGAACAGGTGCTGCAGGCCGAGCTTGCGGGCGATCGGGTCGTAGGCGGCGCTCAGGCGGTCGCGGGTGCCGGCCGGGCCGATCACCGGGATGCGGCGGCCCTCGGGCAGCCGGTAACCGCTCCCGCCGCCGTAGCGCAGCGCGACGACGTACCCCGTCAGATCGATCCAGTGGTCGGGATGCAGGTGCGAGATCACGATCGCGTCGACCTCGGCAGGCCGGACCTTGCGCTGCAGCGCCCCCAGCGTGCCCTGACCCATGTCGAGCACCAACCGGTATCCGTCGGCTTCGACGAGATAGCCGGACGCCGGCGAGTCCGGGCCCGGCATGCTGCCCGCGCAGCCGAGCACGGTGAGCTTCACGACACCGCCCGGTAGCCGGCCATCACGGTCGCGACAGCCGGGCCGAGGAACCGCGCGCTGAGCCGCTCGAACGGCTCCGACGGTCCGGTCGCGCGGAACGCGTGGCGCGGTGGCGGTGACTCGTCGGCGCGTAGCAGGTCGTGCTCGAGCAGTGTGCGGTAGACGTCCTTCGCCGTTTCTTCGGCGCTGGATACCAAGGTCACCGACTCCCCCATGACCACAGAGAGTAGGCCGGTGAGCAGCGGGTAGTGGGTGCAACCCAGAACCAGGGTGTCGACGCCGGCTGCGTTGAGCGGCGAGAGGTAGGACTCGGCGAGCCCGAGCAACTGCCGCCCGCTCGTGACGCCCCGTTCGACGAAATCCGCGAACCGCGGGCAGGCGGCGACCGTCACCTCGACCCCGCGGGCTGCGGCGAAGGAATCCTGATACGCGCCGCTGGTGATGGTGGCCACGGTGCCGATCACCCCGACGCGACCGTTGCGGGTCGCCGCGACCGCGCGTCGCACCGCCGGCAGGATCACCTCGATCACCGGCACGTCGTAGCGTTCCCGGGCATCGCGTAGGCAGGCTGCGCTGGCGCTGTTGCAGGCGATGACGAGGGCCTTCACCCCGGACGCGACGAGATCGTCCATGACGTCCAGGGCAAACGCGCGCACCTGGGCGATCGGCTTGGGACCATACGGGCCGTTGAGCGTGTCGCCGACATAGTGCAGCGCCTCGTGCGGAAGCTGGTCGAGGACGGCGCGCGCGACGGTCAGGCCGCCCACGCCGGAGTCCATCATGCCGATGGCCGCGTCGACGGACGGGGCCGTCTCCGCAGCCCCGCCGGCGCCGCTGGCCGACGTCACGGCCGGCCACCGAGAGACAGCCGGGTCTCGCCGCCGCGTGGATGCAGCGCCGCACCCGCCGCGATACCCGCGAGGAATCCGCACACGTGCGCCTGCCACGACACATTCGAGTTCACCGACGGGAACAGGCCGATGAGCAACGTGCCGAATAGGAACAGCACCGCGAACGCGACGAGGATCCATTTGAGCCGGCGCGAGAAGAACGCCCGGGCGAGCAGGTAGCCCAGCCAGCCGAACACCAGCCCGCTGGCCCCGACGATCACCGTGTCGCCCGGCCCGATCAGCCAGGTCAGCAGGCCGCCGAGCACGACGACGATCGCAGTCACCACGAAGAACGCCCGAAGACCGGACAGCATCACCACGAACCCGATGAGCACCACCGGCAACGTGTTCGACGCGAGGTGTCCGTAACTGGCGTGCAGGAACGGAGCGGTGAGCACACCCCACAGACCCGCAGCCTCGCGCGGGCGCACACCGAAGCGATTCAGCTGGTAGTCGTGTGCGGCATTCACGATTTCGACCAGCCACAAGATCGCGGCGAAGCAGCACATCAGGACCAGTGCGCCGCTCCAGGTCCGCGCGTCGATCTTCGGCACGCGCAGCCAGATCGACGTGGACGAGGGGTTCTCCGGTTGGCCGCCGGTGAACGGCGCCGGCTTCGGCGAACTCACAGCGACCAGGGTATTCGTGCTCAGCGCGTCGCGCGCACGGTGACGCTGTGCAGACCCGTCGCGCCGGCCGGAAACGGCGCGCTGGCGTGCGAGGTCTGCACCTCGCCCTTCGCGTCCGTCGCGCGAACCCGCAATCGGTAACGCCCCGGCTCGGGCGGCGTCCACGGCAGCACCCACTGGCGCCACGTGTCTGTGGACGGCACCGTGGCCAGCCGGGTCGCCTGCCACGGCTCGTCGTTGACCTGCACCTCGACGTTGGAGACGCCGACGTGCTGGTCCCACGCCACGCCGGCAATCGCGAGCGGCGCGCCGACGGTGACGTGTGCGCCGGAGCCCGGCCGGTCGATGCGGGACTCCAGCACGATCGGCGGGCTGGGCGCCCAGCCGCCCTCCACCCAGTAGGCCTGCCGCGCGGCAAACGTCGTGGCCTCGATGTCGACGATCCACTTGCATGCCGACACGTAGCCGTAGAGACCGGGCACGACCGTCCGGGCCGGGAAGCCGTGCTCCACCGGCAGCGGCACGCCGTTCATCCCGACGGCCAGCAACGCATCGCGTCCGTCCATCACCACCGCCGTCGGAGCGCCGATCGTCATCCCGTCCACGGAGGTGAGCAGCAGCTGATCGGCCCCCTGGTGCACACCCGCCTCGCGCAGCAGATCGGCCAGCCTGGCACCCTGGAACAGCGCGTTGCCGATGAGCTCACCGCCGACCTCGTTGGACACGCAGCACAGCGTGATCCAGCGCTCGATGAGTGGACGGGCGAGGATGTCGTCGTAGCTCAGCACGAGCTCGCGGTCCACCATGCCGTGGATGCGCAGCCGCCACGCCTTCGGGTTGACCTGCGGCACGCTCAGGGCCGTGTCGATGCGGTAGAAATCCCGGTTCGGGGTAGCCCACGGCACCGAGCTGCGGCCGAGGTCGGCACCGGCCGGGACGCCCTGCACGGGCGGGGTCGGGAGGCGGACCTTGGCCCGCTCGGCGGCCACGTCGAAGCGCGCGTGCTGTGCGGCACGGCCGCCCAGGCCGCTCAACGCGGCGATGGCGGCGGTGGCCACGCCGGCCTGCAGCAGGGTTCGCCGGTCCGGCCGGGCCGCCTCGTTCCCGGCGACGGCCGCGCCACTGTCGCCGGAACGGTCGCCCGAACTCGCGAGCCGGACCAGCACGACGAGCGCGAGGATGGCCGCGAACGCGCCGACGAGGGTCGGGATCACGTCCGTCCCACGTGCGGCGTTGGCGGTGAGCGCGCAGTAGAGTCCGATGGCGCCGAACACCGCCACCCCCACAATGCCGTAGCGCAGCCGGCTGAGGGCGAGCACGCCGATGAGCGCCCCGAACGCAGCGAGCAGCAGGTAGATACCGACCAGCAGGAACAGCTTGTCGTCCGTGCCGGCCGCACGGATGCCGGCCTGCTTGGCCGACTCCGGAGTCAAGGTGATCAGCCGGTTCCCGACCGCGATCACCGGCGACGCTTCCGGGCGCACGAACGCGGCGGCCAGCTCCCCGACGCCGACCGCGACGGCCGCGGTGAGCACGCCGATCAGCGCTCCGAGCAGGGTCTGCGAACGCACCCCTCCATCGTGGCAGCGCAGCGCTGTACGAATCCTTACCGCTTCGCAACGGCGGGCCGCGACGTCACGCCCAGAGTTGACCTTCGAGCCGCTCGGCGGCCTGCTGCAGGCTGCCGCTGTACGCGCCGGTCGACAGGTACTTCCAGCCGCCGTCGCAGACCACGAACGCGATGTCGGCTCGCTCGTCGCGGGCCGCGACCCGGTCGGCTATCGACAGCGCAGCGTGCAGGATCGCACCCGTCGAGATGCCGGCGAAGATGCCTTCGTGGTCGATCAGGTCGCGGGTGCGGCGCAGCGCGTCGTAGGAGGTCACCGAGAACCGCGAGGTCAGGACCGAGTCGTCGTAGAGCTCGGGCACGAAGCCCTCGTCGATGTTGCGCAGGCCGTACACCAGCTCGCCGTATCGGGGCTCTGCCGCGATGATCTGGACGTCCGGCACCTTCTCGCGCAGGTAGCGACCGGTGCCCATCAGCGTGCCGGTGGTGCCGAGGCCGGCGACGAAGTGGGTGATCGTCGGCAGGTCGCGCAGCAGCTCCGGGCCGGTGCCCTCGTAGTGCGCCTGCGCGTTGGCGGGGTTGCCGTACTGATAGAGCATCACCCAGTCCGGATACTGCTGCGCCAGCTGCTTGGCAGTCGCGACGGCCTGGTTCGACCCGCCGGCGGCCGGCGAGGAGATGATCCGTGCGCCGAACATCTCCAGCAGCTGACGCCGTTCGATCGACGTGTTCTCCGGCATCACGCACACCAGCCCATACCCGTGCAGCTTGGCGACCATCGCCAGCGAGATGCCGGTGTTGCCGGAGGTGGGTTCGAGAATGGTGCAGCCCGGCGTGAGGCGTCCGTCGGCCTCGGCGGCGCGGACCATGGCGAGTGCCGGCACGGTCCTTGATCGAACCCGTCGGGTTGCGGTCCTCGAGCTTGGCCCACAGCCGGACCGGCCGCTCGCCCGCCCATCGCGGGGACAGGTTCGGCAGGCCGACGAGCGGCGTGTCGCCCAGCGCCTCGAGCAGGGAGTCGTAGCGCGTCATGAGAGTCCTTCGCCGGTCGGTCAGCGCGGTGAGCGTCGACCGCGACGCTCAGCCACCGGCTACCGCCGGAAGGATGGTCACCGAGTCGCCGTCCGTCGAGAGCGGTGTCGAGCGAGCCGGTGAATCGGACGTCCTCGTCGTTGACGTACACGTTCACGAACCGGTGCAGCGCGCCGTCGTCGGTGATCAGCCGGCCTTTCAGGCCGGCGTGATTGGCGTCCAGGTCGTCGATGAGGGCGGCGAGCGTGTCGCCCTTCGCCTCGACCGACTTCTCGCCGCCGGTGTAGGTGCGCAGGATGGTGGGGATCTTGACCTCGATGGCCATGGGGTGCCTGCTCCTGGTGGTCATGGGGTGGGACACTGCTGGGCGCAACGTCGAACTCGCTCGTTATCGTCCCTCATTGCGACGTCGGCTCGTCAGTCACCTCGTACCGGCTCCTCGGTCACCACCCGTCGACGATGCGGAACGAGCGGAATCGACGGCCCCGGTTCCGCGGGTGGATACCAGCACGTAGTGGGCGTTCGGCTCGGACGCGTAGGAGATGTCGGTGCGCGACGGGTAGGCCTCGGTGGCCGTGTGCGAGTGGTAGACGACGACCGGCTCCTCGTCGCGTGCGTCCATCTCCTTGTACAGCCCGAGCAGATCGGCGGAGTCGAACTCGTAGAAGGTCGGCGAGCGGGCCGCGTTCAGCATCGGGATGAAGCGCACCGGCGGTGTCGCTGCCCTCCGGCCCCGCGACGATGCCACACGCCTCGTCCGGGTGGTCGCGGCGGGCGTGCGCGACGATCTCGTCGTGGATCTTCCGGGGAATGCGCAGCACGGGGCTCGACGATACCCAGCGGTGCGGTACGAAAGCCGGCCCGGGCGGCCCGGGGTGACTCAGCGCATCAGCGCCTGGACGAGCGTGTCCTGCACCGCGGTGAGCCAGTGGTAGACCACCCGCGGCTGCTCGTCCGGATCGTGGGGGTCGAAGTCGAGGTCGTCGCCCTCGGTGACGCCGAGCCGGGTCCCGAGCGTCAGCCGCAGGTCATTGAGGACCTGCAGCCAACGCCGACCGGTGTCCGGGTCGGCGAGATCGACCTCGACACCGCCGCGGTTCCTCTGCGCCGCGGCCAGCTCGGCGCGGCACGCGTCGATCCGCTCGCTCCGATCGCTGCGCAGGCCGGATTCGGTCAACGCGCGGAATTCGATCTCCGCGTCGAGGTTGTCGCGGTAGCCGGCGGGATACAGCCGCCGCAGCACGTCGTCATCTGGATCGTCGCCGGCAAGCACGGTGTCGAGTTCGTCCAGGAGGGCCTGCAGCAGCGTGGCCTCGACCGTGTCCAAGCGCAGGCGGAGACGCCCGCGCCGTCGCGGACAGCTTCACGTCTGCTGTTCGAGGGTCGCCCACAGCCCGTAGCCGTGCAGGGTGGCGACGTCGAGTTCCATCCGCTCCCGCGGCCCCGACGACACCACCGCCCGGCCGCGTCGATGCACGTCGAGCATGAGTTTCTCCGCCTTCGGCTTGGCATAGCCGAACACCGTCATGAAGACGTGGGTCACGTAGGACATCAGGTTGATCGGGATCGTTCCAGACGATCGTGATCCACGGCCGGTCCGGATCAGCGACGGCGTCGGAATCGGCTCGCTCGACGGCTTCGCGCTGCGGCGTGAGGGTGCCGGCCATGCCTACCATCGTGGCACGGACAGCCGGGGCGCATCGAGCGGTTCGCTAGGTTCGACACCATGTCCGGGCACCGCTGGATCCGCGCGCCGGCCGGCGCCCGCGCATGAGCACTGCGCTGCTCACCGACCGGTACGAGCTGACGATGCTCGGCTCGGCGCTGCGCGACGGAACGGCCCATCGGCAGTGCGTGTTCGAGGTGTTCGCGCGCCGGCTGCCGGACGGGCGCCGCTACGGTGTCGTGGCCGGCACCGATCGGCTGCTCGAGGCCGTGGCCGAGTTCAGCTTCGGCGACGAGGTCCTCGACCTGCTCCGGCGCACCGGCGCGATCGACGACGCCGCCGCCGACGTACCTCGCGGACTACCGGTTCCACGGCGACATGGACGGTTATCCCGAGGGCGAGCTGTACTTCCCGTACTCACCCGTCCTCACGGTGAGCGGCAGTTTCGCCGATGCGGTCGTCCTCGAGACGCTCACGCTGTCGATCCTCAACCACGACTGCGCGATCGCCTCGGCCGCGGCGCGGATGGTGACCGCGGCTGCCGGCCGGCCGATCATCGAGATGGGCTCGCGGCGCACGCACGAGCAGGCCGCGGTGGCCTCGGCGCGTGCGGCGTACCTTGCCGGATTCGCGTCGACGTCGAACCTCGAAGCCGCCCGCGCGGTACGGCGTCCCGACCGCAGGCACTGCGGCGCACGCCTTCACGCTGCTGCACGACGACGAGCGGGCCGCGTTCGCTGCGCAGGTCGCCGCGCTCGGCGTCGGGACGACGCTGCTCGTCGACACCTACGACATCACCCGAGGCATCGAGCTGGCGGTCGCAGGTCGCCGGACCGGAGCTCGGCGCGGTCCGGATCGACTCCGGCGATCTCGGCGTGCTCGCCGACCACGCGCGAGCCCAGCTGGACGCGCTCGGCGCGACCGGCACGAAGATCGTGGTCAGCGGCGACCTCGACGAGTTCGCGATCGCCGCGCTCGGCGCTGCGACCGGTCGACAGCTACGGCGCGGGCACCGCCGTGGTCACCGGCTCGGGCGCGCCGACGGCCGGCATGGTCTACAAGCTCGTCGAGGTGGACGGCCGGCCGGTCGCGAAACGCTCGGAACACAAGGAGAGCCACGGCGGGCGCAAGACGGCCCTGCGCGCGCACAAGCCGACCGGCACCGCGGTCGAGGAGATCGTCATCAGCACCGCCGTGAATTCGAACCAGCGCAGGGCGATCGGCTGCTGCAGCGGCCGCTGCTTCGCGACGGAGCCCCGGTCGATCGGCTGCCCGACCCTCGCCGAGCGGGCGCGAACACCTGCGCGCGGCGACGGTCACCCTGCCATGGGACGGCCTGAAGCTCTCGCGGGGCGAGCCGGCGATCCCGACCCGCATCGTCGCGCGCTGACGCGCTGCCGGTCCTGCTCCTGTCAAGCGTCGCAGCCGGCGAATCGAACTCGCGAATAGGCTGGCATCGTGACAACAGCTGTGATCGTGGTCGACGTCCAGAACGACTTCTGCGAAGGCGGCTCGCTCGCAGTCGCCGGCGGCACCGCGGTGGCTCGCGCGGTCAGTGCTCGCCTGTCGTCCGGCGGCTACGAGCACGCGGTCGCCACCCGCGATCACCACATCGACCCCGGCGCCCACTTCTCCGACGCGCCGGACTACATCGACAGTTGGCCGCGGCATTGCATCGTCGGCACGCCGGGCGTCGCCCTGCATCCGGACCTCGACACCTCCCGGATCAGCGCGGTGTTCGACAAGGGCGAATACCGCGCCGCGTATTCCGGCTTCGAGGCCGTCAACAGCGCGACATTGCTCGGCGACTGGCTGCGCGAGCGCCAGGTGGACACCGTGGAGGTTGTCGGAATCGCCACCGACCACTGCGTGCGGGCCACCGCCCTCGACGCCGCACGGCACGGGTTTGCCGTGACCGTGCGGCTCGACCTCACGGCCGGCGTCGCCGAGCCCACGGTGGTGCGGGCGCTGGACGAATTGAGCCAGGCCGGCGTCAGACTAGCCGGTGATCCGATCGTGCACGGCTGACTCGACCGGCCCCAGACAGGCTCGGCGATCGGCCACAGCGCAACTGACCCGGCTCAGTCGGCGCGGGCGGCCTCGCGGACGTCGTCTTCCGAGATTCCGAGGACGAAGAGCACCGTGTCGAGATAGGGCAGGTTGACTGACGTGTCAGCCGCGGCCCGCAGCGCAGATTTCGCATTGAAGGCGACGCCGAGCCCGGCGAGCTCGAGCATGTCGATGTCGTTCGCGCCATCGCCGACGGCAACCGTTTGCGAAAGCGGGCACGCCGAACTGCCGGGCGAACCTGCGTAGCGCCTCGGCCTTGCCCGCGCGATCCACGACGTCGCCGACCAGCTGTCCGGTGACGACGCCGTCCACGACCTCAAGCTGGTTGGCGGCAGCGAAATCCAGGTCCAGTTCACCGACGAAGCGGTCCGTCACGAAACTGAAACCACCACTCACCACGCCGACGTGATACCCGACGCGGCGCAGCGTGCGGACGAACGTCCGCGCGCCTGGCGTCAGCTGCAGCTCGTCCCGCACCAGATCGAGGTCGGCGCTGGACAACCCGGCGAGCAAGCCGACGCGGGCCCGCAGCGAATCGGCAAAATCGATCTTGCCGGTCATCGCCTGCGAGGTGAGTTCGGCGACTTCCGGCCCGACACCCGCCCGCGCGGCCAGTACGTCGATCGCCTCGTCGCGGATCAACGTCGAGTCGACGTCGAGCACGACCAGCCGCTTCGCCCGCCGGCGGAGGCCCGCCGGCTCCACCGCGACATCGACCCCGGTCTCTTCGGCGGCCTGGACCAGCGCGGCCCGCAGTTGCAGCGGGTCCGGCGCGCGGACGATCATCTCCAGGCTGGACGCCGGTTCGAGCGCCAGCTGGGTGATCGACTCGATGCTGCCCTGGGCGTCCGCGATACGTTGCGCAACGTGGCTCAGAGCGCCCGGCCGCAGCGGATGCCCGATGACGATGACGTGCGAGCAGCTGCCCCGATCCGGTCGCGGCGGTGGGGAGTGCGGATCGTCGCCGACCGTCACCTCGCACTCCATGCCGAGTGCGGTCGCGGCCTGGTTCACCGACTGCCGCAGCGCACCGGGATCGCCGCGCAGATCGAACAGGACGGCGAGCAGGAGCCGGTCGCGGATCACGACCTGTTCCACGTCGCGGACGTCCACGTCATGCGCGGCGAGTGCGCTGAAGAAGGCGGCGGTCACGCCGGGACGGTCACGTCCGGAGATGGTGGCCAGCACGGAAGTCGGGTGCATGAGTGAGTTTTCAGCGCCGGCCCACACACCGGCTGGGTGTCAGGAGGGGTCCGGGTCGTTTTGACCCTGTCGTGCACCTGCCGACGACATGGCGTCGGCAAGGGGTTCGGCGTGCGGGTTCTTGTGCCGTCCACCCGCGTGTGCCTCGGCTTCGAGCCGGGCCAGCAGATGCGGATAGTGGGCCTCGAAGGCCGGTCGCTCGGAGCGGATCCGCGGGATGGACGTGAAGTTGTGCCGTGGCGGCGGGCTGGACGTGGCCCATTCGAGGGAGTTGCCGAAGCCCCAGGGGTCGTCGGCGGTGACGATCTCGCCGTAGCGGTAGGAGTGGTAGACGTTCCACACGAACGGCAGCAGCGAGAACCCGAGCACGAACGAACCGATCGTCGAGATCGTGTTCAGGGTGGTGAAGTTGTCGGTCGGCAGGTAGTCGACGTAGCGGCGCGGCATGCCCTCCGCGCCGAGCCAGTGCTGTACCAGGAACGTGGTGTGGAAACCGATGAACGTCAGCCAGAAGTGGAACTTGCCCACGCGCTCGTTGAGGTATCGGCCGATGAATTTCGGGAACCAGAAGTAGATACCGGAGTAGACGGCGAACACGATCGTGCCGAACAGCACGTAGTGGAAGTGCGCGACGACGAAGTACGAGTCGGCGACGTGGAAGTCCAGCGGCGGGCTGGCCAGCAGGACGCCGGTCAGGCCGCCGAACAGGAACGTGATCAGGAAGCCGATTGCGAAGATCATCGGCGTTTCGAACGAGACCGCCCCACGCCACATCGTGCCGATCCAGTTGAAGAACTTGATTCCGGTCGGCACCGCGATGAGGAACGTCATGACGGAGAAGAACGGCAGCAACACCGCGCCGGTGGTGAACATGTGGTGTGCCCACACCGTCATCGACAGCGCCGCGATGGACAGGGTCGCCAGGACCATGCCCTTGTAGCCGAACAGCGGCTTTCGGCTGAACACCGGAATGACCTCGGTGATGATGCCGAAGAACGGCAGCGCGACGATGTACACCTCGGGGTGGCCGAAGAACCAGAACAGGTGCTGCCAGAGGATGGCGCCGCCGTTGTCGGCCTCGAAGACCACTGAGCCGAGGTGCCGGTCGATGTAGAGGACCAGCAGCGCGGCGGTCAGGATGGGGAACGCGAGAAGCACCAGCAGGCTCGTCACCAGGATGTTCCAGGTGAAGATCGGCATCCGGAACATCGTCATGCCGGGTGCGCGCATCGTGATCACCGTCGTCACGAAGTTGACCCCGCCGAGGATTGTGCCGAGACCCGCGATGGCGAGGCCCATGATCCACAGATCGGCGCCGGCGCCCGGCGAGTTGACCGCGTTCGTCAACGGGGAGTAGGCGTACCAGCCGAAATCCGCGGCGCCGTTCGGCGTGAAGAACCCCGCCGTCGACGTGATCGAGCCGAACAGGAACAGCCAGTAGGAGAACGAATTCAGCCGGGGGAAGGCGACGTCCGGCGCACCGATCTGCAGCGGCACCACGAGGTTCGCGAACGCGAAGACCATCGGTGTCGCGAAGAAGAGCAGCATGATCGTGCCGTGCATCGTGAACAGCTGGTTGTACTGCTCCTGCGAGAGGTACTGCCGCCCGGGGCGAGCCAGCTCGATGCGCATCAGCAGCGCCATCACGCCGCCGATGGCGAACCAGATCAAGGAGGTCACCGTGTACATCCGGCCGATCATCTTGGGATCGGTCGTGCGCAACACCTGACTGAACATCGAGCCCTTGGCCGCGCTGCGCGGCGGGAACGGCCGCGCCACGATCGGCTGTGGGCCCTCTGGCGCCCCGGTCGCCCCGGCGGGCGGCGGCTCGGCGGTAGTCGTCACGCTGGCCCCTCTGCGATCGACGTCCTGGCTCGGGTGCGTTCTGACGCCACGTCACGCGTGCCGTCAGCTCAAGAGAGTAGTCGCCGGCCCGTCCGCTGCCAGCACCTGGGCGGGCCTGCCTGGGAACCACCGTGACCTGACCGTCCGTTGTGAGATCAACGTGAACTCATGACTCACTCGTATACGCTCGTCGCGGCGTCGTTCGGGGGAACTGTGCGAAGTGCTGCCCAACCGTTGGGCCCATCCAGGTGCCGCCGAGGGTCCTTGACGAGGTCCAGGGGATCCGCAACGGATCGTGAGCCTGGGAGGTTGTGTGAGCGCTAGGTGGCGCGATCCGGCGAGCTTCCGCGCCGATCCGGCCGCCGCACCGACCAACAGCCCGTCGCGACGACAATCGGCCGTCCTGCTCGTGATCCTGCTGGTCGGCGCCGCGGCGGTGGCAGTGATCGCCTACGTCGTCCGACCCGACAAGGCACGAGCCTTCGACCTGGTGCACGGTTCGGTGTTCCTCGCGGACGCAACCGCACCGGTCGGCATCGACCTGGCCAGTGGCAAGCCGACTGTGCGCCTGGTCGACGCCGTCAAGGAGGTGTCCGCGCCCAACGTCGCCCAGCTGTCCGTCCAGCCGCTCAGCGATGCGACCCTGCTCCTGAACACGGTCTCGGGCGAGTTCAACCTCGTCGACCAGACCGGGTTCGTGGTCAAGCACAACGGCGGCGGCGTGACGCTGAGGCCGCGTCAGGATCACACGCAATCGGTCGGTTACGACGCGACCTCGACGGGCGGCGCGCCGGGCGCGGCCTACATCCAGCGCACTGGCCCCGACGGCACCGACGTGTTCCTGGTCAACGAGACCACGGTGCAGACGGCAAGCGGGCAGACCGGACCAGTCAAGCCCCGGGCCAGCTACCGGAGCGCCGAGTCGGCGCCGATCGGGACCGGCAGCGCGGTCAGCGCGAACGGAGACCTCTGGTTGCTGCTGAACGCCACCGAGGGCCGCGCGACGCTCACGCAGCTCAGCGTCCCGTCCGGCAGCAACACCGGTGTGCAGCTCAAGCGCACCGACCACGGCTCGACCGCTTCGAACGCCGCGCTCGGCATGGCGAAGGCAACGAAGACCGGCGATCCCGATGCCGTCGGCGTGGCCTCGCACGCAGGGATCCAGGTGTTCGTCGGCGGACAACGGCGCGCGCAGGTCAGTTTCGACCAGATCCGCGGCGTCCAACAGATCGTGCCGACGACCAACGCCCGCGGCCGGCTCGCCTTCCTGGTCAACGCAGCGTCCGGCTGGCGCCTGGTGTCGGTCAAGCCCGACGGATCCGACCTGCGGGTATCGACCGCCCTGCACGGCGTCGCCAGCAGCGCGAGGCTTGCCGAACCGGCGCAAAGCGACGGGGCGCTGTACACCGCAGACCTGTCGAACGGCGCGTTGTACCGCATCGACCTCGACACCGGTAAGGCGTCGAGCCTCGGTCGGTATCCATCCCAGGTGGGCGACCCGGACGACTACCGGGACATGACGGTCCTCGGGCGTGGGCCGCGGATCATCTACAACTCGCCCGCGCATCGGTCCGCACTGGCCGTGTTCACCGATGCCGGCGACACCTCGCTCGTCATCAAGAAGAACCTGGCGGTCGACGTGAGCGTCGCCGGTGGCGCGGCCGCGCTCGTCCAGGAGCAGGCAGGACACCGACAGACAACCAAGCCGACCGCAGCACCCAAGCCGGGAACTGCGCAGAAGGCTTACACCCCGATCAACACCCGCATCGACTGCAAGAGCACGAGTCAGCGTCCGCACCCGCCGGTGCTCCAGCCGCCCCAGCCGGGCTCACGCAGCGCCCAGCTGTCCTGGAGATACGTGCCACTCGATCCGCAGGACTGCCTCCCGTCGACATATCTGGTCAACGTGAAGCGGGTGAGCGGCAACGCACCGTCGCTGGAGAAGGCGTCCTACACCGTCGACGGCCAGCTCAGCGTGACCATCGGTGGGCTGTTCCCCGACACGACTTACGAGGTGACGGTGACCGCCGTGCTGAACGAGCACAGCGCCACCTCCGCCCCGTTGACGCTGCGAACCGGTCAGGAAGGTCCAGCGGCGCCCACCGACGTCCAGGTCGCGGCGACTGCCGACGGCAACTGGAATGTCGCCTGGCAGAGCTGCGGTCAGGTATCGCAGGGCTGCGTGGCCGCCGGCTCGTGGCAGGTCGTCCCGAGCTATTGCGACGGGCGGCGGCTGGCCGCCACACCGGCGACGGCGACGCAGGCGGCAGACCCGACGACGAAAGCCCAGCCGCCCCTGACGTACCAGGGCAGCGATGCGCTGCTCGGCCGCGGGCTGCAGTTCGTAGTGATCGGGACCGGCACCCGCGGCCAGGTGGGCGCGGCATCGAAGCAGAGTGCGTGCGTGTACAGCTGGACTCGACCGGATGTCGCAGCGATGCGGCTGCATGCCTCCAATCCAGCCTCGACCTTGCTCGGCTCGTCCTCCTCGACCAACGTCACGCTCGACCTCGGCACAAACCCCGTCCGGGCCGTGGGCGGCATCGGCGCGCGCGTGACCTTCACCGTCACCGGAGGTGGTCGGGTCCAGACGAAGTCGGTGATCTTCAACGGGAACGTGAACACGGTGTCGGCCAACTTCAACGCAATCCGCCCCGGCGCGATCTACACCGCGGGCGCCACCGTGACCCCGGCGCACGGCGCAGGTGCGGTCGCGGTGCCGGTAGTAACGGTGTCGACCAGAGCGGACTGGCCGGCGGTGCGCATCGACGCCCATTGCCCGGCGACCGGACTGGTGACCTGCACCCTGACGGTCGCGCTGCGGGGCCTCGCGAGCGCGGACGCCGACGGCGAGCAGTTCACCTTCGACGGCGACGCGATCTGCGGCAACGTCGGCAAGCATCTGCACAAGGACGCCTTCGACCCGGCTGCCGGGCCGATCGCGGTGACCGAGGTCGACCAACGCGACGGATTCGTCGGGAACTGCGTCGTGACCGGTCGGCTGTCGGAGGCCAGCGCAGCAGTGCCGCCGTTGGTCTTCGGCGGCAGCGTCCTCACGCTGCCCGCCGAGCCCGTCACCCTGCCGGGGCCCACAACGCTCAACGCCGGCGCCGGCGACTTCACCGCCACCTGGGCCGACAGCACTGTGGTCATCCGCTACATCGGCGCGGGCAACCAGAGCGTGCTCGCCACCGGCTGGTCGGAATCGATCGTGCTGCCCAACGGCAATACGTGCAAGACCGTGACGCAGGCGCTCGGCCCGGACAACGGGACCACGGTGCAGGTGCCGGACGCATGCATTGCCGAACACGCCGGTGATTCGGGGAGCTGGACGGTCGCGATCTCCTACTCCGACACTGTCGGCAACACGCCCCGCGGTCCGTTGGTGAGGTCGATCTCCGGTTCGCCGCCGCCCCCGCCGCCGCCACCACCGGTCTGCGCGCCGTCCGGCTTTGCCACAGTGTGGGGTGCGACCCTCACCGACCCGATCAGCGTCAGCTACACCGGCTCGGATCCCACGGCTATCGCCGGCTGTACCAACTGGACCTACCAGTTGGTCGCGGCCGACGGCACCAGCGTGTGCCCGGACTCAGCCGCATCGGGTCCACCGCCACAGACGATCAGCTACACCGGCTGTGCCACCGAACCGGTGGCCGGCTGGCAGGTACGCATCTCCTGGCACGACACCGCCGGCGCCGGCCAACATTCGGACGTGACGATCCCGGGCGACCCGCCGACGGCCTAGCCTGTGCAGGCGTACCGCACCGACCGAGGAGCACGACTTTGGCCAGTCCCACCGACAGCATCCAGCGGGTCGCCTACGACGTCGAGCGGTTGTGCCGAAACATGGGCATCGCCGTGCAGGGCAAACCGGAAGTCCTTCGCAACGCCGTGATCTGCCTGCTGTCGCAGGGACACCTGCTGCTCGAGGACGTTCCGGGCACCGGCAAGACGCTCATGGCGCGCGCGTTGGCCAACTCCATCTCGCTGTCCTGGCACCGGATCCAGTTCACCCCTGACCTGCTCCCCTCCGACGTGACGGGCGTCTCGATCTACAACCAGGCCAACGGGGAGTTCGAGTTCAAGAAGGGCCCGGTGTTCGCAAACATCGTGCTGGCCGACGAGATCAACCGGGCGTCCCCGAAGACCCAATCGGCGCTGCTCGAGGTGATGGAAGAAGGCACGCTGTCCGTCGACGGTGTCGTGCACGAGATGTCGCGGCCGTTCATGGTGGTCGCCACGCAGAACCCCATCGACATGGAGGGCACGTACGTCCTGCCGGAGGCACAACTCGACCGGTTCCTGATGAAGCTGTCCGTGGGATACCCCACGCCGGGCGCGGAGACCGAGATCCTGCGCACCCAGAAGATGGGCTCACCGGTGAACACCCTGACGCCGGTGCTCACCGCGGGCGACGTCCAAGCGATGATCGAGGTCGTCAGGACGGTCGAGGTGGCGCCCGCGCTCGAGCAGTACATCGTGACGATCGCGGCCGCCACGCGGTCGATGTCGGAGTTGCGGCTCGGCGTGTCACCTCGTGGCAGTCTCGCCTTGTTACGCGCGGCCCGGGCCTGCGCAGCAGCGTCGGGGCGACCGTTCGTCACGCCGGAGGACGTCAAGGACATGGCGCCGCTCGTGCTGTCGCATCGGGTCATCCTGCAGCCCGACGCGGAGTTGCAGGGACGCAGCGGTGCCGAGTTGATCAACCGCGCGATGAACTCCGTCCCTGTCCCGCGCGCAGTTCCGGCGTAGTAGCGCGCCATGACGCTGTTCGGGTTGGCAGCCCTGATCGCCGGCGCGATATCGCTGGCCGTCGGTCTGACGTTCGACTGGCTGTCATTCGATCTCATCGGGCTCGGGCTGCTCGCCATCGTCGTGCTCGGCTTCGCGACCGTTGCCCGACCATCGCGCCTGGTGATCGGCCGCGAGATCCAGCCGCCGCGGGTGCCCAAGGGCTCGCCGGCGATCGCGTTCCTGACGTTTGCCAACCGCGGGCGACGCAGCGTCCCGGTGACGGTCGCGACGCAGCACTTCAGCAACCAGCAGGTGCGCACGGTGATCCCCCGGTTGCGTGGCGGGGAGCGCGGCACCCGTGCCTATCGGCTGCCGACGACGCGGCGCGGAATCTTCGACGTCGAGCCGGTCGAGATCACCCGCCGCGATCCCTACGAACTGTTTCGGCTCTCGCGCAAGTATGCCGAGACCGAACGGATCTGGGTTTACCCGCGGGTCCTCGAGTTGCACAGTGTGCCGACCGGGCAGCGACGCAATATCGAGGGTCCCTCGTCGGACACGTCGCCGCAGGGCAACATCACGTTCCACCGGCTGCGTGACTACGTCGCCGGCGATGATCTGCGGTTGGTGCACTGGCGCTCGTCGGCCCGAGCCGGGACGCTGCTGGTCAAGCACAACGTCGACACGTCGCAGCCCTACACCGTCGTGCTGTTCGACCAGCGCCCGAGCCTGTACACCGAGGCCTCGTTCGAGGAGGCGGTCGACGTCGCGGCGTCGGTGGTCGTGTCCTCCGCGGCGAACAAGGCCCCGGTCGAGCTGCGGCTGACCGACGGGACCGTGCTCGGCGGCCCGCGGCTGCGCTCGGCCACGCCGCTGATCGACCATCTGACCGGTGTCGAGCCATGGTCGCAAGGTTCCCTGCAGACCCAGCTGCTGGCACTGCGGCGAGCCGGCGGGGGCACGTCCCTCGTGATCGTCACCGGCGCGCTCGACCCGAAGGATCTTCCCTATGTCGCCATGCTGCGGCGCAGGTTCGACCGGTTGGCCGTCGTGTCGGTCGACGTCGAGCATCACCCGGCGGAGTTCCCGGGCGTATCGGTGATCGTGGCGCCGACCGCCGACGCCGTGCGCACGGCGTGGAACCTGCAGGCCCTGTCGTGAAGCTCGTCCGCTCGGTCATCCCCTACCTGTTGCTGCCGTTGGCGATCATCGCCTGTGCGCTGGCCAGCTCACCGTGGCTGCGCGCGTTCCCGTCCGCCGTCCTCGCGACACCCCTGTTCGGTGCAGCTCTGCTGAGCGTGTTGGTGCCGGTCATCGTCGTCGGCATCGGCGTCCGACAGATCTGGCTCACCCTGACGATCAGCTGCGTGATCTTCGTGTTCTACGAGCTGCTCGTTACTTTGCGCGAGCCGCTCGGGTTCGACGATCTGTACTCCGGCCTGGTGCACGGTCCGTCGCAGCTGCTGACCTACGCGCTGCCGCTGATCAGCCCACGAACGTTGCTGGTCGCCCCCGTCGCCTTGTGCTGGCTGTCCGGCGCACTGCTCGGCGAGTGCGTCGCACGAGCCTGGCAGTCGGTGCTGCCCTACGCGGCATTGCTCGGGGCATTCGCCCTCGCCTATGCCGGCAGTGCTCGCGCGATCACCAGTTCCGAGGACGGCCACCGCTATGACACGATCCTGGCTGCTGCACTGCTGTTGACGCTGTTGCTGCTACGCACCGTGCAGGCGTGGGTCGCGCAAGACAATGCCGCCGAGACCACCCAGCCCGACGGGGTGCTTCCGCTGCGCAGCCTCACCATCGGCGCGGCGCTGTCCGTCATCATCGCGCTCGGCGCCGTCGGGGTGGCTCAGACCACCGCACTGGCCACCAACCCGAACACGCCACAACGACACCCACCCGTCGACCGGACGAAGCCATTCACGCCGATCTCGTTCATCGCCGGGCTTCGGCCCAGCAACCCGCGCTCCCCGGGTACCCCGGTGTTCAAGATCGTCACGCAGAACGTGACACCGAGGTACATCCCGATCGCATCTCTCGACTATTACGACGGAGACGGCTGGTCCTTCAACCGCGAGTTCCGGCCCTCCGGCGGTATCGTGCCCAACGACGCCGACACCACCCTGCGGGCGAACGGCCCGACCATCACCCAGCAGTACACCATCGAGGACGGCCCAATCGCCGGTTCGCCGTGGATGCCCTACGTGTACCGGCCGCAGATCGTCACGGGTGTCTCCGTCAACGTCGACGCCGACAGCGGCATGATCGTGCCGAGCGAGCCGTTGCAGGTCGGCAGTATGTACACAGTCCGCTCGACGACGACAGCCACGTCGTTCACCGACCTCCCAGACACCGCCGCACCCGGCGGCTACGGCCCAGCAGGCGTGCAGCTCCCGCAGTCGGTCGTGGCGACCAACGCGCTCGCCGACCTGGTCACCACCTTGGGAACCGAGGTGCAGGTCAAGAAGGAAGAATCGGTCATCGGGTTCCTGCAGGCCGTGGCGAAAAGCTTCCGCGACCTGGCACTGGCCGGCAGCACCTCGGCCCCGTCGGCGTCACCGTCGACGACGCCGGGCACTAGCGTGCACCGGTTCATCGCTCCGCTCGCCGCTCCGACCACGGCATCGCGGACACCGTCGCCGACCCCGGCGGCGAGCCCGTCCGCGCCTGCGGCTGGGCCATCCGCGGCACCGCAACGCGCCGGCGGGACGAGCTTCGCGGAGGTGCTCACGTCGATCCGGCAGTACCGCAGTGCCACGCCTGAGCAATTCGCGACGCTGATGTGCCTCATCGCGCGCCAGATCGGCGTGCCGGCGCAAGTGATGACCGGGTTCCGCCTCGCGCAGGACGGCCGCGGCTCGGATGCGGATCCCTACGCGGTGACGATGGGGGGCGTTTCCCGGTCGGTCACCACCGCCGAGGCATACACCTGGGTCGAGATCCCGATCAGCGGCGTCGGCTGGACGGTGCTCGATCCGTCACCGACCCGGCTGTCCGCAGCCACACCGAAGTCCAGCGCCCGCCCCGTCCAATCCACGCGGGCGAGCTCGTCGCCGGCGCAGGACGGGCAGCTCACCCAGGCGCCGAACTCGGGTCATGCGCCGGCGAAGGTGAGTCGCCTGCCGCCGTCCGAGAACCTCTCGATCACCTCGATCATGCTGATCGTGCTCGCCGTGATCGTGGCGCTGGCACTGCTTCTGGTGCTGGTCCAGTTCGGCCGCCGGCGGCTACGCGCCCGGCGAAGACGCCGCTACGGCGATCCGCGGCAGCGCCTGCTCGGGGCATGGCAGGAGAGCCTGGACATGCTGCAGGAGTACGGCATGCCCGACCTCGCGAACCTCACCAGCACAGAGGTGTCGGCCGAGACGGGCGTGCGATTCGGCGGGGAGCCCGCCGCCCACGCCCGCGCGCTCGGAGACGCGGCGAACACCGCCATCTTCAGCCCGACGTCGTGGATCGGCCCGGCCGAGGCCGACGCGGCATGGCGTACGCAAGGGGTGCTCACCCGCACGGTCCGCGACCGGCTCAGCTGGCCGGCCCGGATCGGATCGCGCCTGCGGTACCGCAGCACGGGCGGAGCGCGCCGACGCGTGTCTCGTGCGTTCTACGCGGGCAAGGCGCGCCGCGCCCAGCACAGTACAACCGGTCGGCGACGCTCATAGCGCGTTCACCGGTTCTTGGCACCATCTGCGCCGCCAGCTCATCGACGTGGGTGCGCGCGCTGACGGTAGGCGTCGAGCAGCGCGTGGAGGTAGCGCAGTTCGCCGACCGGTCGCCGGGTCGCCGGCAACTCGAGCGGTCCGGCCGCAGTCAGCGCGACGAGACGCCCGTCGCTCGCGCCGGGCCCGGCGAAGCGTGGCGCAAAGCCCGAGATGTCGGTCCAGGCGATCTCGGTGCGGCGCAGCCGGACACGTAGGACGATGCCCGTGTCGTCGACGCGCAGGCTCGAGCCGCGCGAACGCAGGGTCATGCGACGACCGAGCAGCGCCGGATCGAGCCGAGAATCACCGATCCGGGGCAGCGCGGCACCCGGCACAGGCGTGACCGCCGGCGCGCGGACGGACCAGTTCGGCACAGGTGCGGACGACTGCGGCGGTCCGGCCGGATCGTGAGTCGAGTCCTGAGGAGGAATCGGGTACTGGACGGCGCCGCCGTGCCCGGGGCGCCGCATGTCCTCGGCCGGGTCGCCGCCACCGGGTTCGAGCTGTGGCGCGACCGCGGGACCGTTCCGGGTGCCCTCGTACTCAGGCCGATCCGTCGCCGGTGCAGGCCCGGACGGGTCCACCGGCACGGCCCGTGGATCCGTCGCACCTGGCGGGTCGAAGGCCTCGCGCGCCCGTGGTGCCTGCGCGGGCGCGATCCCGGCCGCATCAGGTTGCGGTGCTTGCCCGACGAACTCGTCAGTGCGCTCGGCCGGCCGCTGCAACGGTGGCGGGTGCAACGGTGGCGGGTGCGACGGTGCGTCCGAAATTCGCAGGTCACTGCCGTTGGCCTTCGCCGGGCGCCGACCCCTGCGGGTCGGCAGCGGCAGCCTGGTGACCGACGGCAACCCCACCGAGGTGCCCGGCGGATCACGGATCAGGAACTGCGTGCGCGGCCAGTCCTGCACGACCTCCACGGCAGCCAGTTCGGCGGCGAACTCGGCCGCGGTCGGCGGCCGGTTGTTCTTGTCCTTGGACATCGCATAGATCAGCAGGTCCGACAGCGCGGCCGGCACCCGGGCGTTGACCAACGGCTGGACCGGATCCCGCAGGATGCGCAGGATGACCGACGCCGGCGACTCCCCGTCGTAGGCGCGGAACGCGGACTTTCCGGCCACGAGTTGATACAGCGTCGAGGCGAGTTCGTACACGTCCGTGGCGGCCGACGTCTCGCCTCCTTCGAGCAATTCGGGCGCGGCGTGCAGGGTCGTGAAGTCGAACAGGCCGGCCGTCGTGTGGGTCGAGGACTGCAACATCGCGACCCCGAAGTCGGCGAGCGCCGGCTCGCCGAAATCTGTGATCAAGATGTTTTGCGGTTTCACGTCCCGGTGCAAGATCTGCGCACGGTGTGCGGTCTCCAGCGCTCCGGCGATCTTGACGCCGAGTGAGACGACCTCCGCGGCCGGCATGCCGTGCCCCTCGATCGTGCGCACGCCCACCGATCCGCGACACAGTTCGAGAACGAGCACGGGCCGCCCGTCAGCGGCCCGGAACGAGCGGTAGAGCGTGACGATGTTGGGGTGTGAGCTGACCGCGCCGAGGGCGATCGACTCTCGCTGGAACGATTCGAGTGCGCGGGGTGACGCTTCGCGAACGTTGAGTAGCTTCAGTGCGACGTGTCGGTTCGTGCCGAGTTCACGGGCTCGGTAGACGGTCGCGAGGCTGCCCATGCCGATCTCGACGACGTCGGCGAACCCGGGGAAGAAGTCGCTGTGGGCACCCCTCGACCGCCAGGCACGCGCCATAGCAGTCGACCTCCCGCATACATCTCCGGCGAGGGTATCAATGATCTTGCGGCCGGCCGGCTGTCCCGGTTGACGCGTGCACCAGCCGTGAGAGGCTGGGGGTGTGCTGGCTGCGACCCCCACTGCGCTCAGCCTCGCGGGCCTGCTCGGCTGCGCGGGTGCGGTCCATTTCGCCGTCCCGGCGGTGTTCGACGCGATGATCCCGGGCATGCTTCCCGGCGCCCCACGGACGTGGACCTACGGGGCCGGCGCCGCGGAGATAGCTGTTGCGGCGGCGCTCGCCGCGCCCGGTACCCGACGCCAAGGCGGGCTGGCCGCGGCGATGCTGTTCGCCGCGGTTCTGCCCGGGAACATCAAGGTGTCGATCGACGCCCGCAAGTCCGATTCCGCTGCCTACCGCGCCGGCACGATACTGCGGCTACCGATGCAGTTGCCGCTGATCGCCTGGGGGCTACGGGTGCGCCGCGACGCCCGGCAGTGACCTCAGACGCCGTCGGCGCCCGGTCACCGCATGAGGAGCTGGACCGCCGGACCCGACGGGCGCTGGCCGGGGCCGAGCGCAGCGACGGTCCCTCGGCTCCGCCCGATCCAGCGCTCCTCGCGGCATTCGACGCAATGGCCGGCAGCCGGCTGATCGACATCCATGCCCGACGGCTGCGCGAACGAGGCATCGGCTACTACACCATCGGGTCGGCCGGGCACGAGTCCAACGCCCTCGTGGCGGCCGCGCTTCGCCCCACCGATCCAGCACTGTTGCACTACCGGTCGGGCGCGTTCTTCCTCGCCCGCTCGGGGCAGGCCGGGCGCCCGCTCGCCGACGGCATCCGCGCCGTGCTGCTCGGCATGTTCGCCGGCATCCACGACGCGGCCTCCGGCGGACGGCACAAGGTATTCGGCGACGCCTCTCTCGCAGTGATCCCGCAAACTTCCACGATCGCCTCACACCTGCCGCGCGCGGTCGGCGTCGCACTCTCGATCGGGCGGGCCAAACGGCTCGGCGTCCCCGTCCGCTGGCCCGGCGACGCGCTCACGGTGTGCAGCTTCGGCGACGCGAGTATCAATCATTCGACCGCTGCCGGAGCGCTCAACGCGGCCGGCTACGCCGCCGCCCGAGGTCTGCCGCTGCCGTTGCTGTTCGTCTGCGAGGACAACGACATCGGCATCTCCGTGCGCTCACCTGCCGGCTGGGTCGCCGCCGCCGCGCAGCGGCCGGGTATCCATTACGTGTACGCCGCGGGTGAGGAACCCGATGCCGTTTCCGCAGCCGCACACGAGGCCGCCGAGTGGTGCCGGGTGCGACGCCGCCCGGCGCTGTTGCACCTGCACACCGTCCGCTACCTCAGCCACGCCGGCAGCGACGTCGAGACCGCGTATCGCGACGTGGCCGAGATCGCCGCGGAGGCCGATCGCGATCCGCTGGTCGCGCTCGCCCGGCGCATCGGCGGATGCGAGGTGTCCGCGCGCTACGAGCGCGTGTCCGATGTCGTCGAATCGACGGCAGCCGCCTTGGTCGACACGCCGACGCTGCGCACCGTGCAGGCTGTCGTGGCGCCGCTCGCGCCGGATGTGGGCGCGGCGGGTTCGATCCCCCCGGCCGACCCGGGCCGGCGTGCCCGCGTGTTCGACGGCCGGTTGCCGGAGCAGACCGGTCCGATGACGCTGGCACAGTCGATCAACGCTGGGCTCACCGATGCGATGGCCGCGCTGCCACAGATGCTCGTCTTCGGCGAGGACGTGGGCCGCAAGGGCGGCGTGTACGGCGTGACCCGTGGGCTCACCCAGCGCTTCGGCGCGGCGCGCGCTTTCGACACCTTGCTCGACGAGCAGGCCATCCTGGGTCTTGGCCTCGGGCTCGGGGTCAGCGGCCTACTGCCGGTGCCGGAGATTCAGTACCTCGCCTACCTGCACAACGCCGAGGACCAGTTGCGCGGGGAGGCCGCCAGCCTGCGGTTCTTCTCCGGCGGCGCCTTCGCGAATCCGCTCGTCGTACGTGTCGCCGGGCTGGCCTACCAGAAGGGCTTCGGCGGGCACTTCCACAACGACAACGCGCTCGGTGTACTGCGCGACATCCCCGGCCTGGTCGTCGCCGTTCCGGCACGCCCGGAGGACGCCGCCCCTATGCTGCGCGCGTGCCTTGCCGCGGCCAGGGACCACGGACAGGTCAGCGTCTACCTAGAACCGATCGCGCTCTACCACGAACGCGACCTGTACGAGCCAGGTGACCGCGGGTGGCTCGGTCGGTACTCCCCCGTTGCCGTAGCGCCGCTGGGCTCACCCCGGCTGCACGGTGCGGGAAACGACTTGACGATCGTGACGTTCGGTAACGGCGTGCGGATGAGCCTGCGCGTGGCCGCCCGGCTGACTGCCCAGGGTGTGGGCGTGCGGGTGCTCGATCTGCGCTGGGTTGCGCCGCTGAACGCAACGGCCATAGTGCGGGCGGTTTCGGGTGGCGATCACGTCCTCGTCGCGGACGAGACTCGACGTGCGGGCGGCGTCGGTGAAGGCGTGCTGTCCATCCTCGTCGCTGCGGGCTATCCGAGTCGGCAGATGGCCCGGGTGGCAAGCCTGGACACCTACATCCCGCTCGGCGCAGCCGCAGACCTGGTGCTGCTCAGTGAGGCCGACATCATGCGCGCCGCGCGGCAGCTACTCGGGTGAGGATCAGCCCTCGGTACCGGGCGCGGCAGGTTCGCTGACCGGCGGCACGCGGCGGGGGTGGTCGCGCGACTCGCGCGGTTGCAGCCACCCGGCCAGGTTGGGACGTAGGTGCTTGGCGGGGGGCGCGTCCACGTCGGGCGGGGTAGCGGGCGGGGGTGGCACCGCAGCCGGGGGGGCAGTCGCGGGGTAGTCGTGGTGGAAGTCGGGGTGATCCGTCCGACAGTGATCGTCCAGCTCCGTATGCCAGGTGAACAGCAGCTCGCACTTCGGGCACTGATGCATAGACATCGCGCATATCCCTCGTTGGCGTCGCGTGAAGACCGTTGCCGCAAGCGTAGGACTATTTCGTCGAGCGGGTGAAGGCGCGGGGCGAATCAACAGACGGCGCTCAGCGTACGGTCCAACGCCTCGACAGCGGCGTCGAGTTCACCGACGCCGATCGTGAGCGCCGGCCGCAGCCTTACGCTACGTTCCCCGCAGCCGAGCAGGATGACGCCTTCGTCCGCACGCAGCCGGGTGATCACCGCATCGCGCAACGTCGCCGTCGGCAGCGTGAACGCGCACATCAGGCCCCGGCCACGGACCGCGGACACCGCCGGATGCCGATCGGCCAGTCCGCGCAACTCCTGCAGCAGGTGCGTGCCGAGGGAACCGGCCCGGTCGATCAGACCGTCCGTCTCGATCACCTCGAATATCCGGCGGGCACGCACCATGTCGGTCAGGTTGCCGCCCCAGGTCGAGTTGATCCGCGACGAGACGGCGAAGACGTTGTCCGGCACCTCGTCGACGCGGCCGCCGGCCATGATGCCGCACACCTGTGCCTTCTTGCCGAACGCGACCACATCGGGCTGGATGCCGAGTTGCTGGTACGCCCACGCCGTGCCGGTCATGCCGACGCCCGTCTGTACCTCGTCCACGACGAGCAGGGCGTCGAACTCGCGGCACAGTGCCTGCATGCCCTGCAGGAACTGCGGCCGGAAGTGGTTGTCACCGCCTTCCCCTTGGATCGGTTCGGCGATGAAGCACGCGATGTCGTGCGGGTTCGCGGTGAATGCCCGGCGGGCGGCATCCAAGGCCGCTCGCTCCGCCGCGTCGACGTCCTCGTTGTCATTGATCGACGGTGAGGGGATGCGCGGCCAGTCGAACTTGGGAAAGCGGGCGACCTTGGTCGGATCGGTGTTGGTCAGGCTCAATGTGTAGCCGCTGCGCCCGTGGAATGCCTTTTCCAAATGCAGGACCTTCGTGCCGAGCGCCGGGTCGATGCCGTGTGCCTCGTTCCAGCGGCTCTTCCAATCGAAGGCCACCTTCAACGCGTTCTCGACGGCCAGTGCGCCGCCGTCGATGAAGAACAGATGCGGCAGGGCCGGATCGCCGAGCACGCGGGCGAACGTGTTGACAAAGCGGGCCATCGGCACCGTGTAGATGTCGGAGTTGCTCGGCTTGTTCGCGGCCGCGCTCGCCAGTTCCGCCCGTGCCTCGTCGCTCGTCAGCGCCGGATGGTTCATCCCCAGGGCGGACGACGCGAAGAAGGTGAACAGGTCGAGGTACTGCCGTCCGTCACGGGCATCCACGAGCGTCGAGCCGTGCGACGCAGCCAGGTCGAGGACCAGGTCATATCCGTCGGCCAGCATGTGGGCAGCGACCGAGGCGTGGACGGTCGCGGCGGAAACGTCTCCGAGCGCGGGCGCGCGAACGGTCGTCATGACTAGATACTACCGACAGATTTTCGGTTCGCTAGCTGTGTAACAGGACTATTTCCCGTAACAGGTCGGCACAGAGTCAGCTCAGCAGCGGTGCCGCGCGGCGCTCGAAGAAGGTCTGGAGCACCACGGTCGTGCGAGTCGACACATTGGCGCGCCGGCGGATCTCGCGGATGAGGTTCTCCAGCGCGGTCGGGGACCCGACTCGCACGAACAGCACGTAGGCGTCGTCACCGGCGACCGAATGACAGGCCTCGATCTCCGCGAGCCCGTTGAGCCGCTCCGGTGCGTCGTCCGGTTGTGCCGGATCCAGCGGGGTGATCGCGATGAGTGCCGCGAGCGGCAGCCCGATCGCCTCTGCGTCGAGCAGGGCCGTGTAGCCGCGGATGACGCCGGACGACTCCAATCTGCGTACCCGCGCCTGCACCGCCGACACGGACAGTCCGGCCACCTCGGCGAGCGCTTTGAGGGTGCTGCGGCCGTCGGTGAGCAGCGCGGAAGCGATCTGGCGGTCGATCGGATCGCTCAGCGTCCGCCGACTCTGGCCGTCGTGCGACTCGTCGGATGCGTCGGTCACGGGCACAGGCTAGCGGGATCAGGGGTCAGGGGGGATTTCGCTGTCCGAGTTCGGCGGGCAGACCGAGGTCGTCCGCGGCCCGGCCGGTACCGGGCGCCGGTGCCCACCTCGACCTGCTGCTACACCTCGACCTGCTGCTACACCTCGACCTGCTGCTACACCTCGAGATCGGCGACCGCGATGGCGACGTTGTCCCGGCCGCCGGCCGCCAGTGCCGCTTCGAGGAGCGCGTGCGCGGCCGTCTCGGGTTCGCGATGCTCGATGAGTAGCGCAGCGATGGTGAGGTCATCGACCTCGTTGGTCAGTCCGTCCGAACAGGCGAGGTACCGCTCACCCGTGGCGATCGGCACCAGCCACAGATCCGGTTCCGGGGCGGGATCGGTGCCGAGGCAGCGGGTGATGATGTTGCGGCGCGGGTAGTTCAGTGCCGCCACCGGGCTGAGCAGTCCGGCCTCTTGGAGCTCCTGCACCTCGGAGTGGTCGACACTCACCTGCCGCAATGCGCCGTCGCGAAGGTTGTAGACGCGCGAGTCGCCGACGTTGAAGACCGCGCACTCCCAGACGCCGTCGACGGACACGAGGATCACGCCGCACAATGTGCTGCCCATGCCCGATCGCTGTGCCTCCGCAGCGCCGGCGGCCAGGATCAGCCGGTTCGCGTCCTCGATCGCTGCGATGACATCGGGCACGCAGCGCTGCTCCTGCGCACCCAGATCGGCCAGCCTTTCGACCGTGATGCGGCTCGCCAGATCGCCGGCCGGATGGCCACCGAGCCCGTCGGCCACCGCGATCAACGTCTCGCTGACGACGACGCTGTCCTCGTTGCGCGTGCGGACCCGGCCCCGGTGCAGGGCGGCGGCCGACGAGAAACTCGGCATGGGTCACTCCGTCCTGGTCGCTGCCCGACCGTAATGAGCGAACGGTGCCACGCGGCAGCCGTCCCGAAACGCTTTGTGCGGCTCGCCGCGCCGCGAATAGGCTGTGAAGCAGAAGTGAAGTACGCTGGGCAGAGCGTGTAAGTCGGCTCACACAAACCTGGCCGGAGGGTTCCCGAGATACGCGCAATATCGGGGGCTGGAGGCGTCATGTCGCTTGCGTCGCGCGACTGGTTGGCGGGCACCGATCTCGGCGACCGATTCGCGGACCTGAAGCTGCTCCGGGCCGGCACTCGGTTCACGATCTTCGAGGGTCGCGAGCCGGCGGCGAACCGTCGGGTCGTCATCAAAGTGCCCGACCAGACGAGTGCGACCTGGTTGCACGACGCTATCGATCATGAGGCGGCGGTGCTCGCCGCGCTGGGCACCCATCCGAACATCATCACGCTGTTCGAACGGTTCGTCCTCGACGACGGCCGACCTGCATTGCTGCTCGAACGCTGCACCGGCTCGCTCGACGATGCGCTGCGCGCAGACGAACGCATCCCGCTACAGCAGGCCGCGGCCGTCGGAATCAAGATCGCCGGCGCACTGGAGACCGCGCATCAGGCCGGCTTGCTGCATTGCGACGTGCGGCCGGCGAACGTCCTCGTCACCGAGTGGGGCGAACCGGCGCTCGCCGGTTTCGACGAGTCGGTGCCGATGAACGCAGGCAAGGCCTACACCCTTCGGCATGTCACGACACCGCACACCGCGCCGGAGCTGCTCGAGGGCAACGCACCATCGCCGGCCAGCGACGTGTACGGCCTGGCGTCGACGTTGTACGAGCTGGTGGCCGGCCGCGCCGCCTTCCGCGCCTACGCGGGCGAGTCGCCGGCCACGGTCATCGTCCGGGTCCTGAGCAATCCGGTGCGGCCGATCGTTGCGCAGGGCGTGCCGCTGGAACTGTCCGACCTGCTCACCTGGGCGATGTCCGCCGACCCGTCGAAGCGGCCGCCGAACCCGGCCTGGATCGCCGAGGAACTCGGCCGGATCGAACAGCGCGAGGGTTGGCCGCGCACCAGGATGGCACTCGCCTGACGGCGTGACCGCTGCCGTTCACATTTCCTACTCATAAACTAGACAAAGGCGTCACGTCGAGGCAGAATGGCCTCGTGATCCGTACCGAGCACGGCGCCGCGATCGTCGGCGGGCTGCTGGACGTGATCTGGTCGACGCGGCGCGCGGCCGCGTTCGACGAGGCGTGTCGACGTCAGTGACCTGACGTCCACCCACCACTCGCCGATAAGGACACCGATGTCCCGCGCCCGCGCTCGCCTTCTCGATCCTGTCCAGCTCATCGAGTTCACCCGCTTCTATGCCGACGAGGTGACGAGCGGGAAGTACCCCTTCATCGACTTTGACCTTGACCAACGCTGGCATCAGCGGATCTATCGTGACCAGCGCCTTGATGTCTGGCTGATCAGCTGGCTGCCGTGCCAGGGCACGGAGCTGCACGACCATGGCGGTTCGTCGGGGTCGTTCAGCGTGCTGTCCGGCACCCTGAGCGAGGCCGTGATCAGCAAAGGCCGGCTGCACGAGCAGGAACGACACCCGGGCGACAGCGTCGGTTTCGGGCCACAATATGTGCACGATGTGCGCAACGTCTCCGATGCTCCTGCGGTCAGTGTGCATGCCTACTCCCCGCCGCTGACGACGATGACGTACTACGACCTCGCCGATGGGGCGCTGACCCCCATTGCCACGCTTGCCACTGACGATCCCGAGCCGACGTTCGAAATCCGCAGGGCCTCGTGAGCTCCCTCACGCACCGCCGTTGCCGGTGCGCGCATCGGCGGCTGCACGCCGCAGCCGAGCCGCGCTCGTGAGGTTCTCGTCGGTCGACGAGCTGCTCGCCGATGCGCGCTCGCGGCTGATCCGGCTGGAGCCGGGCGGCGCTGCAGCGGCGGTAGCGCAGGGTGCGTACCTGGTCGACATCCGCCCGGAACAACAGCGCGACCGTGCCGGCGAGATCCCCGGGGCGCTGATCGTCGAGCGCAACCACCTCGAGTGGCGGCTGCACCCGGCGTCCGGCGCCCGGGTCCGACAGGCGGCGCCCGCCCAGCGCTGGGTGGTCGTCTGCGAGGAGGGCTACACGTCTTCGCTCGCGGCCGATGCGCTCAACTCCATCGGTGTACCGGCAACCGATGTCGTCGGCGGGTTTCGCGCGTGGGTTGCGGCCGGTCTGCCCGTCGTCACGAGCGTGACCGAGCCCGACACGGTGGTCGCCGGCGACGGAGTGACGGTCCGGACGAACTGACCCGCGTCGCTCAGGTCGCCGTGCGTGGAAACATCGGCGAAACGGCGCACTTGCGAGGATGCGGCCGTGGACGCCGCGGAGTCGCAGCCGCTGGCGCATGTCATTGTGTGCGGACTGCACGACGTCGGCCTGCGCGTGGTGGAACAACTTCGGATCGCCGGCGAGCAGGTCGTCGTCGTCGACGATGCCCCTGACCCGCGGCTGTTGCAGGCGTGCACGGACCTCGGGGTGACCCATCTTCGCCGCAGCGGCCGCAGCCAGGCCTCGCTGGAGGCGGCCGGCATCGAGCGAGCAGCTGCGCTGATCTGTACCGCTACGTCTGACCTGGTCAGCCTGGAGATCGCGCTGCTCGCGCGGCGGCTGCGCCCGGGCCTGCGGGTCGTGGTCGAACTCGGCAACGAGGCGGTCGGGCGGGCGGTAGCGCGCGTCACCGGCCCGGCGAGCGTGCTCGACGTCGCGTCGATCGCGGCGCCGACGTTCGCCGACGCCTGCCTCGATCTGCACAGCCGGCCGATCGACATCGGTGGTCATCCCTTCCTGCTCCGCGAGATCGTGGCACCGCGCGGCGGCACACTGCGGTCCCTGTTCGGCGACCTGGCGCCCGTGGCGGTCGTCCCTGCCGACGGCAGCGAGATGCACATCTGCCCAGGTCGGGACCTGCAGGTGCTGACCGGCGATCGCGTCGTTGTGATCAGCACCGCCGCCGATCTGCGCGAGCGCGACCTACCCGACATCGACGCGCCGACGAAGGCCCGGCCACTGCGGCGACGCGAGGCCCTGCTGAGCCGATACGTGCGCGGCTTCGTCGCGTCCTCGGAACGACAGTTGCGGACGACGCTGCGCGCACTGCTCGCGATCGCGCTCCTGTCGGTCCTGCTGTTGTGGATCGGGTACCGCACGGTCGACGGCGCGCGGATGAGCCTGCTGGACGCCGCCTACTTCACCACCGAGACGCTGACGACAGTCGGTTTCGGTGACTTCTACTTCGGTGCCCAGGACACCTGGCTGCGCGTGTGGGCGATCGCGCTGATGATCATCGGTGCGACACTGGTGACGGTCCTCTACGCGATGCTGACGAACCTGCTGGTCAGCCGCCGGATCGCCCAGTCCCTCGGGCGGCAGCTCGCCACCCGGATGTCCGATCACGTCATCCTCGTCGGCCTGGGCGGGGTAGGGCTGCGGGTACTGGAGCGGCTCGTCGCGGCCGGGGAGCGCGTCGTCGTCCTCGAACGGGACGAGGACAACCGCTTCCTGGCCCGCGCCCGAGCACTCGACGTGCCGGTGGTCTTCGGCGACTCCACGGTTGCGGCCAGTCTGGACGCAGTGAACCTCACGAAGGCACGCGCGGTCGCGGTTCTGACCAGCAGCGACCTCGCCAACCTCGAAACCGGTCTGGCCGTGGACGAATTGCTCGGGGAACGGGCGGCCGACGTGCCGGTCGTACTACGGGTGTTCGACCGCAACCTCGCACACACGATCGAGTCCAGCTTCGGCTTCAGATGGGTGCGTTCCACGGCCGCGCTCGCGGCCCCGTGGTTTGTCGGCGCGGCCCTCGGGCTCGACATCCACACCACGTTCTACGTCGACCACCAGCCGATGCTGATCGGCCGGCTCACGGTCGCCGAGGCCGGGGGTTTGCGCGGCAAGACGATGTCCGAGCTGTCCGCGCGGATCCGGGTCATCGCCATCCGCCGACGAGACGCAGGCGAGGCACTGGAGTTCCCGCCGCGGCGGGGCACCCGCTTCGGCGGCGGTGACCAGGCCTACCTCGTCGGCCCGTACGAGGAACTGCTGCAGGTGCTGCGGCGTGACGTCACGGAGGTGAGCGGGTAGCAGAGATCACGGTCTCCTCGTGGGCCGATACCGGTATCGGAGCGCGAGGCAGGGAAGGCTGGCGACATGACCGAGCAACCCGCCCAGCGCAGCACGAGCGTCCTGGTGACCGGTGCGACCGGCTTCATCGGATCGCACCTCACCCGCGCGCTCGTCGATGCCGGGCACGACGTCCGCGCAATGACCCGCCATCCAGCCGACTACGCCGGCGCGGGCACGCCGATCGCGGGCGACGTGAACGACCCGCCGAGCCTGACCGCCGCGTTGCACGGCGTCGATGTCGCGTACTACCTCGTCCACGCCCTCGGCTCGGACGACTTCGAGAGGACCGACGCCGAGGCGGCCCACAACTTCGCCCAGGCGGCCCGATACGCCGGTGTGTCGCAGATCGTCTACCTAGGAGGGCTCGGCGAGGACAGCGACGCGTTGTCCTCGCACCTGCGCTCACGCCGGCAGGTCGAACGGCTGCTCGGTCAATACGGCGTACCGCTCACGGCACTACGCGCCGCGGTGGTGATCGGGCACGGGGGGATTTCGTGGGAGATCACCCGCCAGCTCGCTGCCCGGCTCCCGATCATGATCACCCCGAAATGGGTGAAGACCCGCACCCAGCCGATCGCCCTGGCCGATATCGTGCGTTATCTCGTCGGCGTGCTCGCTCATCCCGATGCGGCAGGTCGCACGTTCGAGGTCGGCGGTTCCGATGTCCTGCGGTACATCGACATGCTCAAGCGTGCGGGACGAGTGCAGGGCAAGACGATCCACAGCGTGGACGTGCCGCTGCTGACTCCCCGGCTTTCGTCGCTGTGGCTGGCGTTGGTCACGAGTGTCGATATCCGAACCGCGCGAAACCTCGTCGATTCCATGACCAACGAGGTCGTCGTGCACGACCGTTCGATCGAGCAGATCGTGCCCGGGGAGACGATCGGTTACGAACAAGCGGTACGCCGCGCTTTGGCCGACCGTGCCGAGGCCCGACGCGCCGCTCACCGACGGCGATGAGGCAGCGCGTCCAACGCGTGCTCGGCCCCGCGCTCATCGGACAGGTGCCACGCGATCACCACGAGCCCGATTCCGCCTTCCGCCGGCGGCGCATCGTCGCGTTCGTGACGCTGCTCGCCGGAGCGACGCTGCTCGGGTTCTCGCTCGCCACCGAACCGGGTAGCCCGTGGTTCTACCCGCTCACGCTCGGGGTCGCCGTCGTCTGGGTGGCCGGCGGTTTGCTGTCGGGCCCGCTGCACCTGGGCTACATCCCGTTCCGCGGGGCGCTGCGTCGCCCGGTCCTGACACCGATCATGCTCGGCCTCGCGGCCGCCGGAATCTTTCTGCTCGGCGCGCTGGTCGTGCGGCAGCTCGACCCGCTGCGCGAGCTCGTCTCGCACGTCCTCGCCCATGCGCAGCAAGGAAACCTCGCCCTCGTCGCGATCATCACGCTGCTCAATGCCGCGGCCGAGGAAGTGTTCTTCCGTGGCGCCCTTTATGCCGCGATCGGGCGAAGCCGCCCGGTGCTCATCTCGACGGTCATCTACGCAGTCGTGACCGTGGCGACGGCCAATCCGATGCTCGTCTTCGCGGCCGTTGTGATGGGCGCACTGTTCGGCCTGCAGCGTCGCGCGTCGGGCGGCATCCTCGCATCGACCCTGACCCACCTCACCTGGTCGGCGGTGATGCTGTTCGCGTTGGCGCCGGTGGTGGGGATCTGACGCCCACCTCCGCTCCCGAGCGAGGTCGGCTCGCATCGGGTACCTATTTCCCACCGCCGAGCTGCTCCCGATCGCCGGCCTCGTCGTGTTCTACGACGAGAAGGTCGGCATCAGCGTGGACGGGGTCGACCGGCCGAGGCCGGCACGCACTTGTCCTGACCCGTGTCCGACCGCACGCCCTCACGCCGCGGACACGGCCTCGCGCGGCTCGGGCTCAGGGGGCGGCTGGGGTCCGAGGTCGAGCGCCGTGCGGGGGACGAACGCGACGACCACCGTCATCAGTAGCGCGACGACGACGACGGCGATGAAGACCTCATGGATCGCGCCGGCGAGCAGGTCACGATCGGTGTGCGCCGCCTGGATCGCCGAGGACGCACCCCCGAGCGCTGCGTTGGCGACGGCGCCGAAGACGGCGACGCCCAGCGCGCTGCCGAGAGACCGGCAGAACAGGTTCGTGCCGGTGACCACACCCCGCTCGCCCCACTCCACGGACGACTGCGCCGCGATGAGCGTCGGAGCCGCGACCAGGCCCATGCCCAGGCCGATCACGAAGCAGGTGCCACCCACCTGCGCGACGTTCGTCGACTGGTCGAGCAGCAGGAGCAGCGACGTGCCGCTGACGGCGAACGCGCTGCCGATGAGCGCGCAGTTGCGCACGCCGATGCGCAGGTACAGCCGACCGGCCTGCGACGCCGAGATGGGCCAGCCCATGGTCAGGGTCGCCAGCGCGAACCCGGCCACCAGCGGGCCGGTGCCCAGTACGTCCTGCACGAAGGTCGGGACATAGGAGGTCAGACCGAGCAGGATGGCACCGACTCCGAACGACACCAGGCTGCACGTCACCAACAGCCGTCGGCGGAACACCCACAGCGGCAGCACCGGATCGCTCGCCCGGGTCTCGACCGCGACGAACGCGACGAGCAGCGCGGCGCCGCCGCCGAGCACCACCAGGCCGGACGCCGACAGCCAGGCCCAGGCTTGGCCGCCTTCGAGCACACCGAGAATGACAAGCGTGACGCCGGTGGTCAGGAGCGCCGCGCCGAGGTAGTCGATGTGCGGCCGCTCACGCGGCACGTCCTCGCGGAATCGACGGGAAATCATCCAGCCGGCGAGCACGCAGATGGGGATGTTGACGAAGAAGATCCATCGCCAGGACACGTATTCGCAGAAGACGCCGCCGAGAGTCGGGCCGACGACGGACGACAGGCCCCACACGCTGGCCAGGTAACCCTGCACGGTGGCCCGCTCCTGAACGGAGTACAGGTCGCCGACGATCGTCAGGCTGATCGGTTGGATCGCGCCGGCGCCGACGCCCTGGACGGCGCGGAAAGCGATCAGCATCGTCATACTCCAGGCGATACCGCACATGATCGAGCCGGCCAGGAACGTCGCAACGCCGAACAAGATCACCGGCTTGCGCCCGAACAGGTCCGCGAGCTTGCCGTAGACCGGCACGGTCACCGCCTGGGCGAGCAGGTAGATCGAGAACAGCCAGGGGAACTGGGCGAATCCGCCGATGCTGCCGACGATCGACGGCACGGCGGTCGCGATGATCGTCGAGTCCAACGCCACCAGAGCGATCGACATCATCAGCGCGAGCAGGATCGGCCCGCGCTCCGACCGCAGTCCGACCGCAGATTTCGTCACGGCGCGGTGAACTCCGGCGCCTCGGCCGGCTGCCGGTAGGCGGACGCCGCATCGGTCGAGCTCGCACCCGGGATCGGCATCGCGACATCTCCCCAAATCCCGATCCTGCCCAGTCGCTGCGCGTTCATGCGTCCCTCTCGCCCTTGACTGTCCCTACCGCACAGTCTGCTCGCTCACCCAGTGGTCGACATCGCAGGTGCGGCTGCGCTCTCGGCCGAACTCGGCGCGGCGCAGATGTTCTGAGTCCGGGCACGGACGTGCGCTGGACGCCGGCATCCGGCCTCCTGGCGCACCTGTGACAGCGCAGCCCCGGCGGTGCGGCAGGATGGCGGGCATGGACTTTCGACACCTCGGCAACTCCGGCATGCAGATCTCCGAGATCACCTACGGCAATTGGCTGACGCACGGCTCGCAGGTCGAGAACGATGTCGCAACGCAATGTGTCCAAGCCGCTCTCAACGCCGGGATCACCACGTTCGACACCGCCGACGTGTACGCGAACGGCAAGGCGGAACAGGTTCTCGGCGACGCGCTGAAAGGCGAGCGACGCGAGTCGCTGGAAGTCTTCACCAAGGTGTACTGGCCGGTGGGGCCCGATCCCAAGGGCAAGAATGACATGGGCCTGTCGCGCAAGCACATCCTCGAGGGCATCGACGGGTCGTTGCGACGCTTGCAGATGGACTACGTCGAGTTGTACCAGGCGCACCGTTACGACGCGTTCACTCCGCTGGAGGAGACGATGCAGGCGTTTGCCGACGTCGTCCGGTCAGGTAAGGCGCTCTACATCGGGGTGAGCGAGTGGACCGCTGAACAGATCCGCTCCGCCCACGCACTCGCCTCGGACCTCGGCATCTCCCTCGTCTCCAGCCAGCCTCAGTACTCGATGTTGTGGCGGGTCATCGAGGACGAAGTCGTGCCCACCTGTAAGGAGCTCGGCATCGGGCAGATCGTCTGGTCGCCGATTGCCCAGGGTGTGCTCACCGGCAAGTACGAGCCGGGCAAGGCCGCGCCGGAGGGCTCGCGCGCCACCGACACCAAGGGCGGCGCGAACATGATCGGGCGATGGATCGGCAACGACGACCTGCTGACCCGGGTCCAGGCTCTCAAGCCGATTGCGTCCGACCTCGGGCTGTCGATGGCCGCCCTTGCCGTGGCGTGGGTGCTGCACAATGACAATGTGAGCGCGGCGATCGTCGGTGCGTCCCGGCCCGAACAGGTCAGTGAGAACGTGAAGGCGGCCGGCGTCACGATCCCCGACGACGCGCTCGCGCGCATCGACGAGGTCCTCGGCGACACGGTCACCCGCGACCCGGCGATCGTCGCCCAGTCGACGCTCAATCGTCGCTTGGTGTGACCGGTCGGTCCAGGGTCTGAACCTAATCGCGCTTGGATCCTTGTCCGGCCGCTCGATCTCGGCGGCGACAGCCTGCGAAGCTGACGAGCGTACCTACGCTCCAACGGGGTCGCGGACCACCGGACAGGTCATGCACCGAGCACCGCCGCGCCCCCGACCGAGTTCCGCACCGGACACCTCGAGCACCTCGATGCCGTGGGCTACCAACAGGGCGTTGGTGACCACGTTGCGGTCGTAGCCGACGACGACGCCGGGTGCCAGCGCGAAGTAGTTGTTCCCGTCGCTCCACTGCTCTCGCTCGGCAGCATGTCGATCGGCTCCGGCGCGCAGGATGTGCACCTGGTCGACCTGCAGTGCCGAGGCCAGCGCGTCGAGCAGCTTCCCCGCCGGATCGACGCGCAGCGGCTCGCGCTCGTCGGCACCGGGAGTGAGCCGCCAGGCCCGCATCAGATCGAGATCGAGATTCGGGTAGGCGACGAAGGTCGCCACGTCGACCATGGTGAGCACTGTGTCCAGATGCATCATTGCGCGCTGTTGCGGGATGTCCACGGCGATGACGACCTCGGCGGTGCCCGCCGCGAACAAGCGGCGGGACAACAACTCGACCGCGGTAGGCGTCGTTCGCTCCCCCATGCCCACCAACACGACACCCGGCGCGAGAACGAGCAGATCTCCGCCCTCGATCGTGGCCGGTCGATGATCGCGATCATCGTCGCCGTAGAACACGTCGAACGCTGCGTCGCGGAACAACGGGTGATAGCGGTAGACGGCACGGGTGTGGACCGACTCCCGCTGCCGAGCCAGCTTGGCCATCGGGTTGACCGTGACGCCGGTGCCGATCCACGCGGAGTTGTCGCGCTGAAACAGCGTGTTCGGCAGCGGCGGCAGCACGAGGTCATCGGCCTGCAGGGCCTGCCACCGCAACCCTCCCGAGGACACGCCACCAAGATCGGATTTCAGCACGCCACCGATGAGCAGGCCCGCGAGGGTGACCGGATCAGTGTCTTCGAAACGCCGCCGCATGGAATGGGCCAACTGCTCACCGAAACGCTCCGGCGTGCACGTGCGGTCGATCACGAACTGCCGCCCGTCGACGGTGTCCAAGGCGCCGGCCAGCAGGTCGGCGAATCGATGTACGACCGCGCCACGGCTGCCGAGCACCGCAACGAAGTGGTCGTGCTCGTCGCGGGCCCGCGACGCCCACGGCACGTCGTCGAACAACAGCGCGTGGATGTTGCTCGGTGTGAGCCGGTCCAACTCGCGTCCCGGACGATGCGTGATCACGTGCCTGAGCGGGCCGATCTCGGACTGTATGCAAGGCCGCAGCGCGGTGGCTGGCTCGGTACGCACGGCGGCTCCTCAGGGCGTTTGCTCGGGACGTCCAGCATGGCAGGCGCCGACGCCGGCTTCCTGCGCCCATGGCAGTGTTGTGTCCTGTGCCGGAGTACTTCCCAGAGGCCACGGCGGACTGTCCGACATTTGTGGACAACACCGAATGGCATCCGCTGCTGGACGGCGAGGCGTACTTCGCCGAGCTCGACGAACTCCTCACCGAGATGGGCCCGGGCGACACCGTGCTCGTCGGCTGCCTGTCCGTCGACCCCACCCTCGACCTCACCGGACGCAGGCCGGGCGATGACGGGTACCTGCCCCTCGGTGAACGGCTTGCCCGCGCGGCCGCGGCCGGCGCCGCGGTACGCGTGCTGATCGGTGGCCGGGTCCTCGCTTCGTCGATTCCGTCCACGCTGGTGGGCGATTTCCGCGGCAGCGCACTGCGGGCACGAGCGTTGCGTTCATGGCGGCCGACAGGCTCTGCGGACACACCGCTGCAGGGGTGCGTGCTGCTCGACTTCGCCGGTTCGCTGGCCGGCGTCAATCACCAGAAGGTCGTCGTCGTATCTCGCGGCGGCGAGCTGACCGCATTCGTCGGCGGGATAGATCTGGAGGACGAGCGATACGACACCACACCGCATCATCGGCTTCGGCACAAGAACCGGCGGTGGGGGTGGCACGACGCCGTCGTGCGGCTGCGCGGCCCGGGAGCCGAACGCGTCTGGTCAGTCCTCGCACGGCGCTGGGTGGAGGCGTCGACGCTGCCGCGCAAGCACTACCTGCGACGGTTACCGAGGTGGGAACAACTGAACCCGGAAGCGCCGCAGGCCGCACCCGGGGATCCACCGCAACAGCAGCTCGAGCGCCCCGGCACTGCGGTGCGGGTGCTGCGATCCGTGCCGCGGACGAAGTTCGACTCGGTGTTCCCGTCGCGGCGCATCGCCTGGGATGCGCTGCCACAGGCCGGGGTGCGCGAGGTCTTCGGCACGCTGACGGCAGCCATCAGCGCCGCGACGCGCTACATCTACATCGAGGACCAGTATCTCGGCGAGGAGCTCGGCGGGGATCGGCGCTACGAGCTGTACCCCGCCCTGTGCGGCGCGCTGCGCCGGGGCGTCAAGGTAATTCTCGTGGGTTCGGGCGTGCGTGATCCCGAAGACCCTGGCGTGCACCTGGGCCGGATCAATCGCAGACTCAACCGCGATCTGCGGCGCAAGGTGGTCGGTCAGCTCACCCCCGAGCACCGCGCCAACTTCGCCGTGTACCGCGTCGAGCATCTGACCGTGCACGCGAAGCTGGTACTCATCGACGACGTGTTCGCCTGCATCGGATCGGCCAACATGTTCAGCCGGTCGATGGCCGGTGTCGACAACGAACTGAGCGCGGCGGTGGTCACCACGACAACGCTGGTCCGCGATCTGCGCATCCGCGCCTGGGCCGAGCACCTGCGCACCCCGGCGCACGAGTCCTTCGGAGACCTGGACCTTGCTCTCGGCATGTGGGACGAGCGATGGCTGCCCCCCGAACTGCCACGCACGACCTGGCGCGAACCCAATCAGCCGCCGGAGTTCGCGCCGACCGAGTCGGTGCTGCGTCGAGTCGACTGCCGTCGCGACCATCCCCCGTTACGGATCGCCAGGCGTCCACGGCGCCAGGCGGGGGTGTCGGCGCCCGGGTGATCACCGGGGGTGCCCGTCGGAGGCAGGGCTCGCGGCAGCCGGCACAGCCGACGCAAGCTCGTCCCTCCCGCATGTCTCAGCTGCCGCGTCCGCACCATCCACCAGGGGCGCCTGCCGGTGCTCACGCACCTGCACCCAGGTGAAGATCGCCACCGATGCGGCGATCAAACTCGCGCCCGCGAGCCGCCCGGCCGTGAGGGGTTCGCCGAGCCACGCAACGGCGCTCATCAGACCGAAGGCAGGGATGAGGTTGATGATCACGGCTGCGCTACCCGCTGCGACCACCGTGATCGCCCAGTTGTAGATCAGGAAGCTCACGCCGAATCCGCCGATGCCCACCAGTACGGCGGCGATCCAGAACCGCGCCGGCACGTGCTCAGGCACCGCTTCGGAACCACTCGCCCAGGCCGACAGCGCGGCAGGAAGGACGGCCGCCGAGGCTGCCGCGAACTGTTGTGCGGTCAGCGTGAGCGAGTCGATCGCCGGATCGATCCGGCGAGCGACGATGGTGTACGCGGCAGCGCTCAGCGCGCCGCCGACGACGAACAGGTCGCCGAGTGCGGGTCCGGTCAACCAGCTGACCTGCTCCAACGCCAGCAGCCCGAGCAACCCGGCCCCGACTGCGAGGAACAGGCTGCGACCGATCCGCTCCCGCAGGAACACTGCTGCCAGGACCACGACGAAGGTCGATTCCAGGCCGATGATCACGGAGGCGTTTGCCGCGCTGGTGCGCGTCAAGCCAGCGGTGTCGCCGGCGTAGGCAAGAGCCGGCTCGAGTAGCCCGAGCACGGCGGCCAGCCGCCACGACCCACCCCGTCCGCCGCCACGGATCACCGCGACCGCCCACAGCGCGATGGTCGCAGCAAGCAGTTCGACGGCAAGCAGCGTCAACGGGCCGAACGCGCGCAACGCGTACTTGGTGCCACTGGTCGCCACGCCCCACAGCGCGGCGGCCACGACCAGGGCAGCGAACGCCAGCACGGCTGGCGGGTCCGCGCCGCGGGAGAAGCGGTCCAAGGTCGGCTCCCTCCGGAGGGACAACCTCAGAGCGAAGTGCGGCGCCTGGTGATACGTGGGCTGTGGAAGGGGCATGAGTCGGAAGACAATTTTTCCGACGTGCGTATCAAGGTGACGATCCCGCGCATCTGCTTCCTGACGCCGCTAGCGTGGAGTCGCGACATCCGCGATCCGCCGAGACCCGCGCGAGCGGCTGCCGCCTCAAGACCAAGGGGTGCACGTGTCGGACGACGATTCGGTTGCCACGTTGGTTCTCGCCGCTGCCGCCGGCAGCTCGGCCGCGTGGGAGTCGCTGGTCGACCGGTTCGCGGCGTTGGTGTGGAGCATCTGTATGCGCTACAAGCTTTCGCCGCACGACGCCTCGGACGTCTGCCAGAACGTCTGGCTACGGCTGGCCGAGCGGCTCGACACGATCCGCCAACCCGCCGCGCTGGCCGGCTGGCTGGCCACGACAACGCGACGCGAGTGCCTGGCCACATTCCGCAGCCACCGCAGTGAGGTACCGAACGCCATGGAGATCGAGATCGCCGACGATGTCGAGCGGACCGATCCGGCCCGCAATGTCCTGCTCTTCGAACTGCACGACGCGCTGCTCGCCGCACTCGGCGAGCTGTCCGACAGTGGACGAGCACTGCTGCTTCTGCTGATGGAAGATCCGCCGCGGCCGTATCGCGAGATCAGCAAGCAGCTGGGCATCCCCGTCGGCAGCATCGGCCCGACCCGGGCGCGATGCCTGGATCGACTTCGGCAGTCACCGGCACTGGCGGCGTTTCGACCGGCCGACGGGACGGCCGTCCTGGGAGGGGATCAACGATGACCGCACACTGGCTGTCCGACGACGACGCGCTGCTCGGTGAGCTGCGCACTGCACTGGCCGCAGGGGGCCCGGTGCCCGGCGACGTCATCGCCGGCGCCAAGGCAGCGTACGAGCTGCGCAACTTCGACGAGGAACTCGCGACCCTCTTCTACGACTCGCAGGCCGACACCGAACTCGCCGGCACCTTCCGATCGGAGACGATGTCGGTGCGCAGCCTGGTGTTCGGCTACGACGACATCACGCTCGACATCGACGTGTTGTCCGACTCCTTCGTCGGACAGCTCGTACCGACTGCGCGCGGCTCGATCGCCGTCGAGACCCGCGGCCGTCCCCCGGTCCTCGGGGAGATCGACGAGCTGGGCATGTTCAGCGTGCCGATCTGCCCCCCGGGCGATGTGCGATTTCGGGTTGAACTGGCCGACGGCACTGGGTTCGCGACCGGTTGGACACGGATCTGATCAACGACCACCCAGTTGGCCCTGGCCCAGGACCCGCTCCGAAGGCAGCTCCGGTCCCTCGGCAGCCGCGAGGTCGCCACCCTCTGGCTCGCCGACTCACGCCGCACCGAAAGAGACGAACGCTTGAGCCGTGAGCCGGTCGCTCGGATCGTCGACTGCGGCCCGAACGTGCTGCAAGGCCTTCGCCATCGATGTGCCGAGCAGCAAACGCTCATGAATCATCAAACCCACGCGAACTGCCGATTCATCGTCGATTGCGACCACGGGTGCCAGCAAGCCGCCCATTCCCAATGGAGCGAGAGCTGTCACGATCCCGAGAACCTCGTCGGAGCCGACCGGCGCCGTGCCACCGGTATCGCAGCTGGACAGCACCAGCCGATGCGGTGCCCGGGCAAGGCGCTGGAGGTCCATGACGAGCAAGGGCCCGTCGGCCATCCGAAGCGATGAGAACATGGGGTTCTCTGCGCGAAAGCTGCCATGGGCGGCAACATGCGCGATGGAAGCACCGTCGAGCGACTGGAGGACGTTGGACGCAGTGGCATCCTTGCCTTCCAGCAGGGTGGCGCCTTCGTAGAGCGCAGCCAACGTGTTCACCTCGCGCCCGCCGCTGCGCATGCCTGGCCCCGCGACGAAGGTTGCTGTGGCAGTCCGCGGGGGCTTCGCGGAAACTGAGGTGGCCCATGCTCGGCCGGACGAACTGACCGAGACCTCCAGGGCTTTGAGGGACGGCAGAATCCCCCATGGCAGGGAATGCAGTGTGGCGGGCGGCGCGATCGCGATCCGTCCTGACGAGAGGTAGCCGACCGCCTCACCCAGCACCGCTGCTTCCAAATTGCGGCCGATCTCCTCGAGCATCGAAGCATCTGACTTCCGAGCTCTCCCACGTGCCGACCGGCGAAGTAAGAAGAGCGCTTTCGCCACGTCGTCAAGTACACCCTGCAGGCCGCCCGCTGGGAGCAGTCGCATCCCATTCGCGTCGAGGAGTACGACGAACAGGTTTCCATCGAGTTGGACTATCTCGATGAGCTGCGCGTCTCCGATCGCCGAATGCAGTGTCTTCACGTCGACGTCGGCCGTGCTCTCAGTCTCCGACGCGGACTCGGTAAGGGTGCGACGGCGCACTTCGGACTCGAGTTTGCGGAGCTTTCGTTCCAACTCGGTCGCCGACTTTCCGAGCGCAACAGATTCGTCGCACTTGAACTTTGCCCGACGTAAAGCCACGAGTTGATTTCTGAGTTCCGGGTCGTCAGGAGGTCGCAGAGGTGGCAGCCGGCTCGTGGTCGAGCGCGACCGCTCGGTCCAGTACAGCACAGCATCCGCGTCGCGATCTCGGATGGCCGCGCGCAGCGCAATAGCAGCGATTTCCGAACCGTGCATGGTGGCTGACGCGCGCGTCTCTAGCGCGCCGAAGGTCAGCTGATATGCGTTCACTGTTTGCAGACCGCGCTCACACGACTCGCACATGAGCTTAGGTCGCGATTGCAGGCTGTCCCGGAGCGCGGCGGCGTGCCAGCCCAGAACACGATTGATTGCGGAGTCGTGCGAACGCGCCCTTGCGGCGTTCGCCAGGTACTTGATCGCGGCGCTCTCATCGCCGGCTTCCGCGAGAATCTGACCGGCGAGTAGGTTCGCCTCGGCCGCTTGCAGGAGCCGATGTTCGTCAGCGGCACGCGCGAGCCGTTGGGCGGCGCGAGACAGGCCCGGGCTGTGTTCTCCGAGAGCCCGACGTGCTCGGACGGTACGCAGCGTGGCGCTTATTCGATCGCGAGGCCTACCCTGCCTGGAATACAACCGTTCGGCCTGGCGGGCATAGTGCAGGGCTGGGGCGAACGCGCCGGACGCGAAGGCGGCGTCACTGATCCGGACAAGCGCGTTGGCGCGAAATGCAGCCGAAGCGCCATCGCGCTTCAGGACATCCAATGCTTCTTCGCCCGCGCGCAGTGCGTCGGCGGGTAGCCCCGCGGCGAGCAGTGCCGACGAACGGGCGAATGCCAACTCCGCCGGCGTCGCGCCGACTCTGTCATAGAGCGCACCCGCGCGCTCGAATTGGGTGAGCGCCTCGGGAATGTTTCCGAGCTGCGCATAGGCAAGGCCGCGGTTGTGCCGCACTATCGCTAGTTCATATGGTTGATTCGCAGTATGCAGGAGCTCCTCCGCTCGCTCGAGCGCTTCTGCCGCTTGACCGGCTCGACCGCTGTCGAGCAGCGCTTGCGCGAGGTTGATCTGCGCGCGCGCTTCCCACACGCGGTCACCGCGTTGCCGAAGTGTGCGCGCAGAACGACGCAGATCATGTATTGCATCAGCAGGGCGACCCGCGATCTGCAGCGCGAAACCACGGCGAACCAGAATGCGGGCAGAGGCCTGTCCGCGCGCCCCGGCGAGCGCGGTGTCGAGTTCGCGCAGCCCCGCTGCAGTGCGACCGGCGAAGACGAGGGTCATCCCGAGACTCGATCGTATGTCCGATAGCAGCTCCGCACCGCCGAGCGACTCGGCCGCCTTGACAGCTGAACGCAGCCGTCGCAGCGCGCCGCGATTGTCTGCGAGTTCCCTCAGCGCGATTCCACTTGCCTGTAGCGCCAACGCCCGATCGCGCGGGCTCGGAGCGCTCTCGAGCACGCGAGCAGCGGCTCGGAGGGCTTCGGGTGGCTGCGACAAAGCCATCACGGGGAGCCCATCGACGTCGATTGCCGTCGGGTCCACGGGTACTCGTGACATCGGTCCCCCAAGATCGGTACAGCCACACGATAGACAACCGTCGCTGAGGCTGACACGGTTGTTGCCTTGCGTGTTCCTGGAGGAGTGCTGTGGTCTCTGAAGATCGTATCGACGCGGCTCGAGCGGCGCTGGATGCTCGCTTTGAGCCGGAGATCGACCGGGCTTTGCAGTCGTCGCCCTACGACATTCGAGTGTGGCCGCCCGACTGGCGCAGGCTCCGGACGATCAGCTATTTCTATCGTCACGAGTCATTGTTGGTTCGCGATCGCGACCTCGACCGGGTGCGGAGGGCCGTGGAAGGCCTCGGGGCCTCTCAACCGCCCTCGGATTCAGACCACGAGGATCCGCGCAGCAACGCGCTGATCGACGGGCTCACCAGACTGCCGGTCCGCGTCCGCGACGGATACGAGACCGGGCACCTGGTCGAGGACCTGGACAACGTCCTGGGCACCGGTGTGGCAACGCATGAGCACGCCTTCACCGTCAGCTATGGGTGCGGCTGCCCCGCGACCGAACCTGAGCCGGTCATCAGCCCGCAGGCAGCCGGATCACGGGCCCTCGTCCGAGCAGCGCTGTGGCCGACCATCGGTGACCAGAGCAACGGCCGGGATGTGCGTGTTTCCGTCATCGACACCGGGCTGCTCGCCGGCGTGCACGCTTGGGCGCCTTGGCTCGACGGCGTCCGAGCAGACCGATCCGACGAGGAAGCGCCCGACCAGTACCACATCACCGACGGTCGTATCCTCGCGGGACCCGACGGATTCGCCGATCCCTACGCCGGACATGGAACGTTCGTCGCGGGCGTGATCCGTTGCGTGGCACCCGCCGCAGACGTCTCGGTCCAGAAGTACATCGGTGCTGACGGCTTCATCCTCGAGTCCAGCATGATTGCCCAGATCTCCGACGGACTGTCGGATTCAGCCGACATCATCAGCATGTCTGCCGGCGGGTACACCCGCAACAATCTGCCGCCCACGTCATTCGATCTGCTGTGGCAGAACAGACTGAGCAAGATCGGCGGGATCGCATTCGTGGCGGCTGCCGGCAATGACGCCACTCGGAATCCCTTTTGGCCCGCAGCGTTCCCCTGGTGTGTGGGGGTCGGGTCGATGAGTCGTGACGGACAGCAACGCTCGTGGTTCAGCAACCATGGCGCCTGGGTCGACGCATATGCCCCTGGCGAGGACATCGTGAACGCATACCCGCAGCTTCCGTATCGCACGCTCGAGGATGGGGCGGTCCGGCCGACGGAGGCAGGCATCGTCTCATGGAGCGGCACCTCGTTCGCGGCGCCGATCGTCACGGGGCTCATCGCCGGACGCATGTCGCGAACTGGGGAGAACGCCCGGCAAGCAGCCGACTACCTCCTTGCGGCCGGACGAAGCCAATTTCGCATCGGCGTCGGGCCCCGCTTGTTTCCGTAGGCCGTCCACGCCCGCCACCGACCCACGCCCTTACGTGATAGGGCGTGCCGGGACCTGTGGATACCGGGATCGGCAGTCGCTGAGGTTGCAGCTGGCTGCTCTTCCTCGACGAGGAGTCGCGCGTGCATTCTGTCGTGATCCCGATCGACGACCTGCCCGGACAGCCTGATGACAAGTTCGTCGGCAATCTGGCGCACATCGTCGATTCGTTGATCCGCGAGGGTGCGGCCGCGAGTGTCGCACTGCTCCTTTCCCGCCCGGATCCGGAGCAGATGCGCGAGTCCGATCGCGAGTGGGCGCGCGCGCTGGGTGCCGCGCTCAGCCCCCGCGCCTCGCTGTGGCCGATCCACCTCGCGACGCGCGGGCTCGTCCGCGTCTTCGCCCCGGACGACCTGGCCGTTGCGTCCTGACTGATGACGGCCCGGGCCCGCCCTACCCCTGACGCAGCAGCGCTTCGAGGTAGCGCGTGGCCAGCTCACGAGGCAGCGCACCCAGCCCGGCGTAGCCGGCGTTCCGGCTCTGCGCCTTGAGTGTCATGAGCCGCTGCAATGACTCGTCGGCCAACACCGACGCGCCGTACCACGCGAAGAACTCGGCGTTGCCCAAGGTGTCGGCCTCCAGGTAGCCGAGCGCCCGCGCATGGTGCCGCGCGCAACTGGCCGCCGACGCGTAACAGAACTCCACGAATTGCGGTGTGCCCTCGGCGAAGTCCAGCCGCCGCTCGGCCAGCTCCGGCAACACGTACTCGATCATCGTCGTGCCCCCTCGCCCGAGATCTGTCAGCCGCTCGGCAGCGCCTCGCGGACCGTGCAGGACGCCGTCCACGGTCGGGCGGACGGGGGCCAGCCGGGCCAACCGACCTGGTTCGCTGACGCAGCGGTACTTGCGCCATGCCCAGCGGTGCAACGCCGGCTGGGCGAGGTACCGGCGGTCGTCGAACAGGCCGAGGTGCGCGCAGATGATCGGCGGCTCGGCCGGGCGGCGATCGGGCTTGTAAGCGCCCTTGATGAGCCGCAGCTCGAAATCCAGGCCGAGCGTCTCGATCTCACGGCGGGCGCGCCGCTCGAGGTCCACCAGCACCGCACCGGCACGCGCGCCGTACTCACGGGTGAACACGAAGCAATCGACATCGACGATCCGGCTCGGCACCCACTCGTACACGTCGCTGGCGTTGCCGATGAACACGAGATCGACGAGGGGATCGTGTGAGAGGCAATCGGCCAGTACTGCGCGCAGGTGCGCCACACCGTGCCGGATGCGCTCCTGCTCGCTCACCAGCTGGGAAAAGTCGACGTCCGAGCCGCGGACGTGTCGACCGCGGCCTGCGCCAGCGCGTTGACGACGATTCTGACCTGACCGACGAGATTGCGTCGCACCCAGGCCACGAGGTCAGCGCCGGGCACTGCACCGATCGCCTCGTTCGCCGCACGCACGGCCTGCACCAGGCGGGCATCGGTGTAGGCCGTGCCGACCTGCGAGAGGAACTGATCGCGGTACGCGGCCGTGAGCCCTCCTGCCTGCGGGAAGATCAGCACCGGCACACCTCGATGTACCGCCCGCTCGACCTCGTCGATCACCGCGGAGCCGGTGAGATCCGATCCGCGGCCGCCGATGGCCAGCAGGATGTTCAGCTCCCCGATGAATCGGGTGCGCACCGCGTCGTACGGATCAGACCCGACACCGGCCACGATGACGACCGGCGCCGTGCGCTGGTACGTGCCCTTGCTGCCACCCTTGCGCAGGTAGAACCGGCCGAGCAGGGCGTCGGCCTCGAATGCGCTGTTGACCGCCTCGATACCGACGTAGGGCGCCCCCCCGGACGTCACCCGATAGCCGGCCTTCGCCAAGGCCTCGCCCATCGACGAGCACACCAGCCGCAGGGCCGCACCGTCGATCGACCCACCGGGCAGCACCACCGCGTCGGCGCCCACGTGATCATCCGCAGCCGCGTCCGTGTCACCAGACACCCCGACGATCGGACGCAGATCACGCGAGGTGATCGATGCCACGAACTGGGAGATATCGGCATAGGTCGCGAAGTACAGCGTCGTGATGCCGTAACGGGACAGACTGCGTTCGGTGCGTTGCTGCACGGCGCGTTCGGTGACGTCGTCGGCGAGCTTCATCAGCAGGTAGTGCGGGTAGCGGCGTCGACGCACCCGGCCGGCCGCGATCGTCAGGATTCGCAGGAGCACCGGATCCTCGAGCGAGACGCCGACGAAGACCAGGCAGCGGCCGCGGTAATCGTCCTCGAACAACCGCCAGATCTCGGCTCGTTCGCGGTCGGCCTTGTCGAATTGCTCACGCGTTGCCACCAGGTTCCAGTCGAGGTTCTGAGCCCACGAGCCCTGCTCGAAGTCGCCGTTGACCTTCACGACGAGACGGCGGTCGGCGAAGTGCCGCAGCAACGCCTGGTCGTCACACACCACGCGCATGTCGACATTGCTCGTGTCGATCGCGCGCTCGAACAGCTGGTCGTAGTTCGACGTCCAGATGCGCACGGCCTTCGACCGGACCATCGAGAAGTGATAGGCGTTGGGCAGCTGGGGGCCTTTGAAGGCTTTGCTGAAGTCGTCGAAGATCTGCCGCGAGATGTCTTCATCGACGCAGCCGAGCTGCAGCACGTCGGGCATCGTGCGGTGCTGGTCGGCGATCCAGTCGATCCCCGCGCGCTCGAGCATCGGCAGGTACTGATCTGTCCACGAGCCCATACCGGAGTCGATCGAGACGCCGGAGCCGGCGAACCAGCCCAGATCGCCCGCATCGATCGCATCGCACATCGGTCGCGGCAAGGAGCTCGTGGGCCGTGCGTCGTCCTGAGCGGCGAGCAGCACCAGCAGGTGCGCCGGCTTGCTCAGCAGCACATTCGGCTTGCGTTGCACGACGGTGTTCGGTTCCAGCGACCAGCCGGCGTGGCGGTACTGCGCGCCCGCGCGGCGGGCCGCGTCGTAGTCGTGGTCGGAATCGCCGATCACGACGACCGTGCGCAGGTCGGTGATCGCGAGCCGCTGTGCGATGTGCAGCACGCCGGCCGGATCGGGTTTCGGCGAGTCGACAGTGTCCCCACCCACCACGACCTCGAAAGTGTCCACAAGGTCCAGCCGCTCGAGCAGCTCGCGCACATTGGCCTCGACCCGGCCGGTCAGCAGGGCCAGCTTCAACCCGAGCGCGCGCAGACCGTCGAGCCAGGATCGGGTCGCGTCCGACACCCGCTGCGCCCGTTCGGCGCGTTCCAGCTCGATGCGGTAGAAGGCCAGCAGCTCGTCCTGCGTCGTTGCGTCGAGTCCGGCCGAGGCGAATGCCGAGGCGATGAAGCGAGTCGGCCCGAACAGCGGAATCGTCTCGACTGTCACCGGGTTCGCGGACACCCGCTCGCCGAAATGCTCGACGGTCTTGAGGTACGCCGCGTCGCGGGCAGCCCGACCGTCGAAGATGGGTCCGTCGAAGTCGAGCACGACTGCCGCGATCATGAGCCAACTCCCTCCCGGTGCGGTCCGAGCTTGCCGCCCGGCGCCCGTCCGGCACGAGGCATTGCCCTAAAGGTCACGCATCGGTGCGGTACGACAGACCCCTTGTTGACACGCGCTGCGCGTGAGCGACATTGTGTGGTCTCGTTGCTTCGTCGGCAAGGTCGGGGAGGCGCTGGATGGCAACGGGCACCGGGTCGAATGAGCCAGTTCCGGGCGAGCGGCGGATCACGCAGTACGACCCCCGCATCCAGGATCGATCGGTCATCTCGGTTCCGCTGTTGCGCCGGTTGGCGGCCAACGACGATCCAGAGACGCCGATCCCGGTCATCGTGGACGTCAACCTCGACTATCCCGGCGGCCGGTCGCACGCGGCCGTTCGGGCCCGCGAGCTCATCGCCGAGGCGATCACGAACAAGGGCATCGGCACCGTCGTGCAGGGCGAGCCGTCGCACAAGGAGGGGGGGCCGTTCGTTGTCGCGGAACTGCAGCCTGCAGTGATCCGCGAACTGGCCCGGCTTGATCTGCACGCCGCCCCGGCCAGCGAGCGCGCCGTGTTCCAGATCTGGCCGGATTTCCATGCCCACGCCCTGCTCGACCGATCGGTCGCCACGGTCAAGGCCGACGCGGCGCACGCTTCCTTCGCCGCGTTCGGCAAAGGCATCTGCTGGGCGGTTCTCGACACCGGCATCGACAGCAGCCACCGGCACTTCGACAAGTTCAAGAACCTGCAGGTGGCTCCGCTCGAACATCGCGACTTCACCGGCACCGGTGCGGCCACCAAGGACGCAGACGGGCACGGTACGCATGTCGCCGGGATCATCGGCGGCTACGCCGGCACACCCGAGGATCCGGTGCGGACGGCGCGCTACATGCGCGACGAGCAGGGCGATATCAAGCAGAACTTCCAGGCGCTCGACTCGATTTCGGGGATCGCCCCCCAGTGCAAGCTGGTCAGCTACAAGGTGCTCAACGACCAGGGCACCGGCCCGACGAGCGACATCCTCGCCGCGCTGGACGCGATCCAGAAGATCAATGACTACGGCCGGCGGCTGGTGATCCACGGTGTCAACCTCAGTCTCGGCTACGACTTCGACCCGGAGTGGTTTGCCTGCGGACAGAGCCCGCTATGCGTCGAGGTCGACCGGATGGTCCGCAGCGGCGTCGTCGTCGTGGTCGCGGCGGGAAACTCCGGCTACGCCTACGGCACCGATGTCCTGGCCGGACGGGCAATCGCCGCCGGCCGCATGCTCACCGTGAACGATCCGGGCAACGCCGATCTGGCTATCACCGTGGGGTCGACGCATCGCGACATGCCACACGTGTACGGCGTCTCGTACTTCTCGTCCAAGGGACCGACCGGAGACGGCCGGGCCAAGCCCGATGTCGTCGCCCCGGGCGAGCGGATCCTCTCGGCCGCCACGGGCAACATGCGTAAGGAAGCGGCCGGCGACAGTCGGCACCATATCGAATACGTCGAGTCGAGCGGCACCAGCATGGCCGCGCCGCACGTGTCCGGTGTGATCGCCGCCTTCCTCTCGATCCGCCGCGAGTACATCGGCCGCCCCGATGTCGTGAAGAACATCTTCACCTCGACCGCAACCGACCTCGGCCGCGTCCCGAACTTCCAGGGTCACGGTCTCGTCGACGTCATGCGCGCGATCCAGTCAGTGTGAGAGGACATCATGACGAGCACACTCGAGACGAACTACGACTTCCGCAAGCTGGAGTTCAGCAAGGACGGCTCGCCCGTGCATCCGGAACAAGCCGCGGCCGTCGGTGAACTCGCCGACCAGGTCGACGATCTGATCGTCATCTCACACGGCTGGAACAACGACGAGAACGATGCCCAGAGCCTCTACGAGGCTCTGGCGGCGAGCTTCGACTCGGTCCGCGCCGCCAATCGCGAACCCAAGCTCGCCGGCCGCAACATCGGCATCGTAGGCGTGTTCTGGCCGTCGAAGAAGTTCGCCGAGAGCGACCTGATCCCGGGCGGTGCGGCCTCGATCGGACATTCGGATCCAACCCTGGCCGCCGACCTGGTCGACATGAGCGATGGGTTCGACGCGCCCACGGCCGAGGAGACGATGCGTAAGGCCGCCAAGCTCGTCCCGTTGCTCGAGCAGTCGTCGGATGCGCGACGTCAGTACGCCGATCTGCTGCGCTCGCTGATCAAGGACCTTGACGCCGAGCCGGGCGACGCGGCCGACGTGCTGTTCGACCGGGACGGCGACGAACTGATGCAGGATCTCGATCCTGCGGCGCTGCTCGAGGCACTGACTGCGCAGGAAGCTGTGCATGGCGGCGGTGTGGCCGGCGGCGCGCTGCAGATCCGACCCGGGGCACTGCACATCAGTGACACGGGATCAGCGGCCGGGCTTCCGTTCGGCCTCGGCAGCCTGTGGTCCAAGGGGCGCTCGCTGTTGAACTACGTCACGTATTACCAGATGAAGGCGCGCGCGGGTTCGATCGGCGAGAAGTCGGTCGCGCCGATCCTCGCCCAGCAGGTCGTCGGCAAGAAGGCTCGCCTGCATCTCGTCGGTCACAGCTTCGGCGCCCGCCTCGTCACCGCCGCGGGCAACTCCCTCGGCGGGCAGAGCATCAGCTCGGTCAGCCTGTTGCAAGCCGCCTTCTCGCACTTCGCGTTCGCCGACCACTGGAGCGGCAGCAAGGACGGCGCGTTCCGGCATCTGCTGACCGCGCACAACATCAACGGGCCGATGATCATCACCCACACCCGTAACGACCGCGCGGTGGGTCTCGCCTATGCGATCGCGTCGCGGGTCGGCGGGCAGAACGCGTCGGCGATCGGCGACAAGAACGATCCGTTCGGCGGTCTCGGCAGCAACGGCGCCCAGAAGACACCCGAGGCGAAGGACAACCAGGATCTCGGGGACACCGATGTCGACTACGCCTTCCAGGCCGGCGTCGTGCACAACCTGCTCGCGGACAAATTCGTGTCCGGGCACAGCGACATCCGCGGCCCGCAGGTCGCGCACGCGGTGCTGCGCGCCGTCGCGACGGGGCTGTAGCCCATCCGATCCCACCGCATGATCGAGCACTGTGTGACTGCTAGGTGCGGGCTGGACAGCCTGGAATTACGGCAGATTGCCTTATCGCCCGCAACGAGCGGCCGGGTGTTGCCACCTGAGCGGGCATCGACTAAGCAGTCTCTTATCCCGCCTTTCCTCCAGATTGGGCCAGCATGACTGAACTGCGTTCGGCCGCAGGCCGAACCCACTCCCCCGAGGCCGCCGCGCGGCGCTCGCGGCGCTGACCGTGGCCACGCTGACCGCGTCGTTAGCGATCACGACGACCACCGCGGCAGCTACCCCGGCGGCACAACCCGCCACGGCGGCCGCGGCAGCAACAGGGCAGTCCGACGTCCGAGAGATCAATCCGACGAAGACGTATTCCACGTCGGCACTGAACCTCACGCGCGCGTCGAGGGCCAAACTCCAGGCCGCGGCGGCCGGCACACCCGCGGTCGGCACCACGCGCACGCTCCTCGCGCTCGACGACTTCAACGGCATTCTGTATCGCAAGTCCTACACGCTGCAGGCGGTCGAGCAGCACATCGAGGTCTGGGTCGCCGACGACACCTCGTTCCGGGCCGGCGACTGCCGTTCGGCGGTCGCGAATACGACCACGGTGACCCCGGCACAGGCGGAATACCTGGCTACCCAGTTCGAGACCAGAATGTTCCCGAAGGAGTCAGCCGCCTTCAGCGTCGCTCCTGATCGCGACGGCAGCGGCAATGTCGTGTCCGGCGTCGATCCCACCGGCGACGGTCAGCGGATCATGACGCTGGTCGACAACGTCCGCGACGACAACTATTGGCTCGGGGTGAACGCAGCGCCCACGTACATCGCCGGCTTCTTCTCCAGCCAGTTCAACGAGCTGCTCGACCGCAACGTGATGACGATCGACGCCTACGACTGGCTGCACCGCACCGGCGCCAAGCCCCCGGACGCGCCGAACGCCGACGTGTGCACGAGCCGTCCGGCCCGCCCGTACCTGTACGAGAGCACCTTCGCGCACGAGTACCAGCACCTGCTCGAGTACTACCAGGATCCCGACGAGGTCAGCTGGGTCAACGAGGGCCTGTCCGACTTCGCGCAGACGCTCGTCGGCTACGTCGATGCACGTAAGACCGTCTACCAACGCGGCGCTGACAGCCACATCTTCTGCTACCAGGGCTACGGGACGGTGCAGACCCCGTACAACACCAACCCACGCGATTGCGGCGGACCGGAGAACTCCCTGACCTTGTGGGGTGATCAGGACTACCTCAGTCAGAGCGCGATCCTGGCCGACTACGGCAATGCGTACTCGTTCATGCTGTTCCTCTACGACCGCTACGGGCTCGACTTCATGAGCGCACTGCACCGTGACGGCAACGCCCAGGGTCTGAACGGGCTACAGGACACACTCGACGAGTTCTCGCCGGGCACGAAGGAATTCGACGTGCTGCACGACTTCCAGACCGCAACCGTGCTCGATCAGGCTCTGGATGTGCCGAGCGGGGTAGTCACCGGGATCAGCAAGAGCAGGGTCACGTCGCCTAGCCTGAACTCGTCGGTGAACCTCGACAACCCGCGCGCCTACGCCGAGCCGGGGGCACCCGCGAACGGGGCCGACTACGTCGCGCTGCGCAACGACAACGGCGGCTACCTCAAGGGCAAGAACGTGAACTCGCTGTCCTTCGAGGGCGCCGCGTCACTCGTGCCGGAAGAGCTGAAATGGACGGTGGTCGCCGACCCGCCGCAGCACAGCGGCAACTCGGCACTCTGGTCGGGCAACGTGTCGAACCTCGACGCCAGCGCGGTCACCGAGGTGACCGTGCCGGCCGATGCCGCCACGCTGACCTACAGCGAGTACCACCTCGCTGAGGCGACCTACGACTACGCCTACACCGTGATCTCCACCGATGGTGGCCAGACCTACACCGCGCTGGCGAACGAGAACACCGGCCACGGTCCGTACGGGCCCGCGCTCAACGGCGACTCGGCCGCCTGGGCAACCCAGACGTTCGACCTGTCGGCGTACGCGGGCGAGACGGTCCTGATCGGTTTCCGCTATGTCAGCGACGGTGGCGTCAACGATGGCGGTTGGTACGTCGACGACGTCGATGTCGGCGGCTCCGTGATCAACGACGGAACGAGCGCCGAGCCGTTCCAGTCGACGACCCAGGCCCGGCCGGTCGAGGTGTTCAATTGGAACGTACGCATCGTCGGCCTCAACGCCGGTGCGCACGAGGCGGTGGTGCAGCAGTTCGACGCGAATTCGTTCACGCTGACGGCCGCGCAACTGGCTCAGTTCGCGTCGTTCCAGAAGGTGATCGTCCTCGTCTCCTACGACGAGCCGACCGAGCAGTACCAGCCGAAGGCGCTGTATTCGCTGACGGTCAACGGCGAGGTAGCGCCGGGCGGCGGTCTCGCCTCGCCCACGTGATCCAAGGTCACCTGCGGGTCATTGAACCGCCCGCAGGTGATCTCTCGGCGTGTCTTCGCGCAGTCGCTCCACTGATTCGCCGACGGAGGGGGCGCACCACGGCGGTTATCCACAAGCTGCCAGCGCCGCGGCCCGCGATCATGCACAGGGAGGTCGCCGAAGCGATCGGCGACGCGATCTTCGACCACCTCCTCGACGTCCTGCCGTTTGCCGGGGCATGGCCGGCTCGGATGGCGGCGGTCGGGTGTGGGCGCAGGCGCATGACCGGGTCGCCACGCCCGCGGCTCAGGCCGGCATCGACGTGGCCAACGGCTGTTACGCGCATCGGCAATCCGCGCAGATTCGACCCTGAGACACTGCGCGGCATGACCATCTCCCAGCTGCGGGCAACATCCCGAAGAATTGGGAGCGCCGAAAAGCACTTGCTACTCGCGACATCGACGTGGTTCGGATGCTGTGGGACGACATCGACTTCGAGGAGGACGCAGACCTGTCCGACATCGACGAGAACGCCTGGGCCGACCCGACCGACGAGCCGTACTACGCGATCATCCCGAAGCAGGATCGCCGAGGCGCCAAGCGAAGGTCATGGTGGCGGCAACCGGAGCTGAGCCACGACCGGCCACGGCCTGCGCCGTGCTCGTGTCACAGCCAGCGTTTGTGTTTGAACAGAAGAAACAGCGCACCGGCCAACGCAATGATGATCAACGTTGAGGCGATGAAGCCGTTCCGGTCGCCGAAGCCTGGGTACGGGACGTTCTGCCCGAAGAAGCCGGTGACGCCGGTCGGCACGGCGACGATCGCCACCCACGCGGTGATCTTGCGCATGTCGTCGTTCTGCCGGACCGACGTCTTCGCAAGCTCTTCGGCGGCGATCGTCATGTGGGTGCTCGTCCGGGTCTGGAAGAACTCGATCACCCCGTGCAGGAACTCGCGCTGCCCTTCGGCCATGCTCGCGACCATGTCGAAGCGGTCGGCAAGATCGGCGATCAGGGTGCGTTCTGGCTCCGGCACGAAGCGCGCCATCCGTGCCACACGGTCGTAGGTCGCGCTGCTGTGCACGGCGATCGTGCGGATGGCCAACAGCTCGTACCAGACCTTGAACAGCTCCTCGAGGAAACCTTCCTTGTCGGCCGTGACCTCCCCGAGCATGAGCCGCTGCTCGAGGTGGCCGCATTCCTCGGCCAGCTCGGCGATCAGGTCGATCTCCCGGCGGGCCATGCTGGTGATGATGGCGGCGCACAGGTCGAGCGGCGTGCGCGGCTGCAGATGTCCGCTCTCGATCCGGTGCCGCACCGCTTCCGTGTCGAGGTAGGCGACTTTCGGGTCGACTGCCGGATTGAGCGGGCCGTGCACGGTGACGAGATAGTTCGGGCCGAGAAACTGATCCAGCTCGATGTAGTGGACGTGCCCCCGCGCACCGACCTCGGGAGCGTGCAGCACCGTGAAGACGTGATCGTCGTAGGTGTGGACCTTCGAGACGTGATTGCGGGACAGGCAGTCGCGGACCGCAAGGTCGTGAAAGCCGAACAGCTCGGAGAGCACCTGCGCGTCCTCGTGCCGGCAGTGCGGGATGTCCACCCAGACAACGGCGTCATCGCGTTGCAGGAGGCGTTTCAGCTCCGTCGGCGGATGCCGCTCGAGGCCCTGCTCGGTGACCAGGTACGTGTCCACGACACCGCCTTCATCGGTGAAAACTCTACGGCAGTGTCACCTGCCCACGAGCCGACACCAGAGCTCCAGCTCCTCGATCCTCCCGCAGCACACCTGGGTCCTGCCGGGGGCCACGGAACGTCTCGATGCGACCGTCCTCAGCCACGGCTGCGACACCGTTCGGCGTCGGTGTCCGCCCGGTCGGACGGTACGGCAAGGTTGACCGGGTGACCGCATTGCCCGGCCGTCGGTTGATCACCAACTGGACGATCGTCGCGCCGATTCTCGCCGTCCTGGTGCTCGCCGCAACATGGGGCCGCAGCCTGCCGGTGGCGCTCGTCGTGCTGGTGGCCATCGTGCTGGCCGCGGCGGTGCTGGCGGCGGTGCATCACGCCGAGGTGATCGCCCATCGGGTTGGTGAACCGTTCGGTTCGCTGGTGCTCGCCGTCGCCGTCACGGTGATCGAGGTCGCGCTGATCGTCACGCTGATGGTGTCCGGTGGCGACAAGGCCGCGACACTGGCACGCGACACGGTGTTCGGGGCGGTGATCATCACCTGCTCCGGTGTCATCGGGCTATCGCTGCTGGTCTCGACCCTGCGCGACCGCGTCGTCCCCTTCAACTCCGAGGGCGCGCGCGCCGCGTTGGCCGCGATCACCGCGCTGGTGACGCTGTGCCTGGTGTTGCCGAGCTTCACCACCAGCCTGTCCAAGCCGGAATTCTCCGGCGCGCAGCTAGCCTTCGCGGCCGTCGCGTCGCTCGCGCTGTACGGGTTGTTCGTGCTCACGCAGACCGTGCGGCACCGAGACTACTTCCTGCCGGTGACGGACGACGGCACGCTCCGCGACGACGAATCGCACGCGACACCGCCGTCGTCCCGGGCGGCGATCCTCAGCCTGGCCATGTTGACGGTGTCTCTCGTCGGTGTGGTCGGCCTGGCCAAGGTGGAGTCGCCCTCGATCGAATCGGGGGTGGCGGCGGCCGGGCTGCCCTCCTCTGTCGTCGGTGTCATCATCGCGATGCTGGTGCTGTTACCCGAGACACTCGCCGCCGTCCGAGCCGCCAGTCGCGATCGGTTCCAGACCAGCTTGAACATCGCGCTGGGCTCGGCGATCGCCAGCATCGGGATGACGATCCCCGCCGTGGCGCTCGCCTCGATCTGGCTCGACGGCCCGATCACCCTCGGCCTGGCCCCGACCCAGATCGTCGAGTTCGCGCTGACCGTGACCGTGGCGACCCTGACGATCGTCCCCGGCCGCGCGACGCTCATGCAGGCCGGAGTACACCTCGTCGTGTTCGCCTGCTTCATCTTCTTCGCGCTCAAGCCGTGACGCGCCGAACCGCGCGCCCTCAGGTGCCGAGCGAGCCGGCGAGGCGGTCTCGCAACCCCGTCGCGCGTGCAGCCGGACGGTCGACGCAGGCGAGCACCGATTCCGCCGACCCGATCAGCGTGACGATCGACGCGGCACGGGTGACCGCGGTGTAGAACATCTGTCGCGTAGCGAGAGGTGATGCGGCCGGCGGCAGCAACACCGTCACCTGCTCGAACTGGCTGCCTTGCGCACGATGCACCGTCATCGCATGCAATGCCCGGACGTCGGACAGCCGCACCAGCGGCAGCACGATCGGTTCCCCCCCTCGCCGAAACGCAGCTGCCAAGTCGTCGCCGGCCTGGACCACGACGCCGGTGTCGCCGTTGTAGAGACCGTTGTCGTAATCATTGGCGGTGACGAGCAGCGGCTGGCCGGCGTACCTGCCGTCCGACCGCGGAGTGATCGCGGGGTCGTCGGCGGTCAGCCAGCGCTCGACCGCGTCGTTGCAGAAGCGCACGCCCCTCGGGCCGGCACGGTGCGCGCACAACAGGCGGTGCCGGTCAGCGGCGGCCAGCGCGGCCAGCACGTCACCGGCCCGTGCAGCCTCGATCACGTCCCGCTCCCAGGCGGTCTGGGCCCGCAGCGCACTGACTGCCGCGCCACCGAGCGGCTCGTCGTCCGGCGTGTCGTGGAAGACGAGGCCGGCAGGCGCGCTGAGCAGCAGGGCCAAGGCGTCGTCCGCCTGGCCGGCCCGCACATGCCGCGCCAGTTGCGCGATCGGCCCACCTTCGTCGAAGCGGTGCACGGTGCGCAGCAACGCCACTGACTCACGCAGCGCGGCGCCGTGGCCCTCGCGACGCACGAGCGCCGGCACCCCGTCGGTCACGTCCCGCAGCCGCGCACCGAACTCGGCCCGCACTGGTCCGACGTCGTCCTGGTCGACGAGATCGCCGAGGACCGCACCGGCTTCCACCGAGGCCAACTGGTCCGGATCGCCTACGAGGACGAGCCGCGTCGCCGGCGCGAGCGCCTCGAGCAAGCGCGCCATCAGCGTCAGCGACACCATCGAGCATTCGTCGACGATCACCAGGTCATAAGGCAGGCGGTTGTCACGGTCGTGCCGGAACCGGCTCGCGACTCCCGGCCGCCGCCCGAGCAGGCGGTGCAGCGTCGAAGCCGACAAGCGCCCGAGCGCGCTCCGGTCGGCGCCGGTGAGCGGTCCGGCTGCCGACCGGACCGCCTCCTCCAACCGAGCCGCGGCCTTGCCCGTCGGCGCGGCGAGCGCGATGCGCAGGGACGGATTCTGCCGCCGGAGCACAGTGATCACCCGCGCGATCGTCGTCGTCTTACCGGTGCCGGGGCCGCCCCCGATGACACTGATCCGCGACAGCGCGGCCACGGACGTGGCGAGGCGCTGTTCGACGCTGTCGACGAACAGTTCGTCGAGGTCGGCACGCAGCACGACGCGGTCGAGATCGTCCGGACGGTCGACACTGCGCCGCAGCAGCTCGTGGGCAACCTGCGCCTCCTGCCGCCAGTACCGGTCGAGCCACAGCCGCGAGCCGATCATTCGGACCGGCGAGCCGCCGTCACGGTCTGCGGCGAGGGGGCTTGCGGCGCATCGCACGATCCACTCGTCAACCTCCGGCCAGGGAAGTTGCGCGGCAATCGCGATCTCCGCATCCTCTGAATCGGGCGTGATCGTTTCTGCGGCATCGGCGAGATCGAGCACGACCGACCCGTGTCGGGTGCCGCGCACGAGCAGCGCGACGGCGAGTAGTACGCGTTCGTCCGGCTCGCCGGCGAGGGCGCCGAGTCGCGACGCCACCTGGACGTCGGCGACCGAGAGCACGGCGGCTTCATCGAATGTCCTCAGCAAGCCGTGCGCGCGCAGCGTCGTCAACCGCCTCATCGCACACCGAACGCCAGCATGTCGGAGACGGCCACGACCAGCGATGCCGGCGGACGCCAGGCGAATACGCCGGGTATGGCGCCGTCGTCGAACACCACGTCGGGTCCGCACATTCCGCGCAGGAACAGGTAGAGCACGCCGCCGAGGTGCCGCTGCGGATCGTAATCGGCAATCCGCCAACGCAGGAATCGGTGCAGGGCCACGTCGTAGAGCAGTGCCTGCAGCGGGTAGTGGGCGAGCAGCATCGCTTCGGCCATTGCCGCCGGACGGTAATCCCACGCGGTCAGCGGGGAGTCCGGCGCGCCGAGGCGGTTCGTCTTGTAGTCGACGACGAGGTAACGGCCGTCGATGCGCAGGACCGCGTCGATGCTGCCGGTCAGGTACCCCTTCAACGGGGCGTCGCCGAGCACCGGGTCCGTCAGCAGCTCCGCATACCCCACCAGGGCATCATCGGCCGGCAGCTGGCCGCGCAGGAGGTTGGCGATGTCGCGCAGGTGCGAGATTCCGTTCGGCCGATCACCGCCGCCCAGCGGCAGTTCGAAGTCCAGCTCTGCCAGCCGCTCAGCCGGCGCGATGTCGGCGAGCGAGCGTCCGCCGGCAAGCGGTCCGAGCGGCGTGCGCAAGGCTGCAAGCAGCGCGGCGGCCAGCGCGGCGGCGTCGAGGTCGGCCGGGCCGAGCCGTGCGAGCTGCCCGCGCACCTGCGTGCGCAGTTCATCGGCCAGCTCGTCGACACTCGGGTCGAGCCGCTCGAGGATCGCGTGGACGAGCGTGCCGAACGCCGTGCCGCCCGGCAGCGCATCCATCGGCGAAACGGCGGCCGGCCCGGCCGCGGGCGATGCCGTCGCCGCCGGGGTCGCCGGTTCGTCGTCCTGGTCGGTGACCTCCGGTTCGCTGCCGACCATGGGAGTCACGTCGTGCACGCCGGCCGTCAGCGCGCTGTAGGAGGTTCGTCGCCAGGACGGGTCGAACGCCCGGTGCACGGTGGCCGCGCCGAGCGGCGGCCGAGCGGCGGCCGGCCGGCGCCAGGTGGCACCGTCGCCCTCGGGCACGATCGTCACGGACAGGCAGTGCTCGACCGCGCGGGCCGACGACCGGGTCCAGGCCGCCGCATCGCCCGGCACCGAAACCCGTTCCGGCACGCCGTCCGCGGGCGTATCGGTGAACAGCAGACGGTGCAGCGGCGCACACAGCGTGTTCTTGGCACTCGGCGCCCACCAGGCTGTCACCTGCGCTTGCGCGCGGGTCAGCGCGACGTAGAGCAGCCGCAGATCCTCCCCGAACTCCTCGCTGTTGTGCCGGCGCTGGTCGGCACGGAACCCGTCACTGCCGGCGCCCCCCACGTTGCGGACGCGCCGGCCGCCGGCCTCGTGGAACAGCGGGATCTCCGCGTCGAACACCCAGCGGTCCCAGCCGAACGGGACGTGCACGATCGGGAACTCCAGTCCCTTGCTCGCGTGGACGGTGACGACCTGCGCGGCGGCGTCGTCCGAGTCGAGACGTCGACTGCGTTCGACCGAGGAGTCCTCGTTGGCTCCGGCTACCCGGCGTCGCAGCCATTCCAGACCCGCGGTGAGGCCGAGCTGACCGCCCATCGTGGCCGCGTGCAGCGCCTCGCCGACATGGCGCAGATCGGTGAGTCGTCGTTCGCCGTCGATCTGCCCGAGCTGCCGCGCCGGCAACCGCTCGTCGCGGCTCAGCGTTTCGAACAACGCGGCGACGCCGCGTTCGGAGTAGACACGCAGCCAGTGACGCAGCCGCAGTCCGAGCCGGTCGACGTCGTTGTGCTCGAGGCCAGCCGCGTCCCAGCCGACGAACGGCGAGATCGCGAGCCGCCGCAACCGGCCCGCGCGGTGCGGCTGCTCCAGCGCCTCGAGCAGCACGATCCAGTCGGCACCGGCCGCGGTCCGGAACACGCTCGACGTCGTGCGTTGAACGGACGGCACGCCCGCCGCGAGCAGTGCCTCGTGCACGAGATCGAGTTGCGCGCCGGTGCGCACGATCACGGCGATGTCGCCCGGGCGTACCGGGCGCTCGGGCGACCCGTCGCGCGGGCGCAACCGGATGCCGCTGTCGAGCGACGTGACAATCTCGCGAACGACGTCTCGAGTGACGAGCTGGCGAGCTCGATCGACGGACAGCTGGCCACGATTTCCCTGTCGTACCAGACGAATCCGGACCGGCGCAGCAGCACTCTCAAGTGACCGGCCGTGATGCGCGGCCGAGACCGGAGCGACGACGATACGCGGATCTCCGAGGGCGGCGCCGCCGAACAACGCCTGCAGCCCGCGCAACAGGTCTAGGTCGCTGCGCCAGTTCCGCGCAAGCGTGGCGCGCTGCTCGGCGATCTCGGCTGCCGCGAGATAGGCCTGCACGTCCGCCCCGCGGAACGCGTAGATGGCCTGTTTCGGATCGCCGACCAGCACCAGCGTCGCCGATCGGTGAAATGCGAGGCGCAGGATGTCCCACTGCACCGGGTCGGTGTCCTGGAACTCGTCGACCAGTACGACGCGGTAGCGATCACGCAACCGCGCGGTCGCGGCGGGGCCGCTCTGCGGATCGGCGAGGGTGCCGCGCAGCCGGGTGAGCAGGTCGTCGAAGCCGAGGATGCGCCGCATCCGCTTGCGGCGGCCGACCTCCGCGCGCACCGCGTGCGCGAACCGCAGCCGGATCGCCGAGGGGTCGTCGGCGTGCGGCGGGTCAGGTACCAGGATCGCCTGACCATCGCGCACCACAGCACTCGCCAGTTGCTGTGCCTCGCCGAGCGTCATCGGCGGCACGAGGATCTCGCCGTGACCCCACTTACGCAGGTAGAGGTCCTGCACCACTTCGGTGACGAGATCGTCGAGGTTCTCGACGAGCGTCGCGCCGACGTCGATATCTCCGGCGGTGCCCAGGCCGGTCAGCATCTGCTGGCAGAACTGATGCGTCGTCACGACCGTCGCCGCGTCGAACTCGCCGAGTGCGAGTACGAGGCGGTGCCTCCTGATCGCGACGTCCGCATCGCTGCCCGCGGCCAGATGGCGCAGCAGTTCGTCGCCGCCCGCGCGTGCGGCCGGCAGGTCGGTCAATCCGTCGCGGGCGGTCACCAGGCGTTCGCGGACCCGGTCACGCAGCTCCTGCGTCGCCGCTCGTCCGAAGGTGACGACCAGCAACTGATCGAGCCTGGCGACGCCTTCGGCGACATATCGGGTGACCAGGCCGGCGATGGTGAACGTCTTACCCGTGCCGGCGCTCGCCTCGAGGACCGTCGTGCCCCGGGGCAGCTCGCCGAGCAGATCGAAGTTCATGGCCGCTCGTCGGTTTCGACGCTGAGCAGCGGCCCCCACACGAGCCGGGCGAGGGTGCCGAAGCGGGTCGGCTCGTCCGGGAAGTGCTCGTGCTCCGCCGGCGCCGGTGCGGTGAGTTCGGCGAACGCCGACTTCGCACCGTAGACGAGGACGTGCTCCGGGTCGTCGCGTTCTGGCCGGTAGCGGTCTGTCTCCCACCGCTCACGCGCGCCGGGCAGCGAGTCGGCGACGCCCGCACCGCGCTGACGTCTGCTCGCGTACTCCTCTGAGGTGGCCAGCGCGAGTGGCAGCGGCGCACGCAGCCCACTGTCGCGAATGCCGACCAGCAACGTCAGGACCTGCCGGGCGAGGCTGGGGCTCACGCCGTGCAGGATCGACCGGCGGGCGCCGTCCCGGTAGCGCCCGATCGTGACGGCGCGGCAGTCGCCGGCCTCGGCGGTGGCCGTCACGGCCAGATACCGCAGCCACCCGCTGAGCCGATGCCGCGGACCCAGCGTCGAGTAGGTGACACTGAGGATCGTGCCACCGCGCACTCCCCCGACCGTCCCGGCCAGGATCCGGCCGTCGCCGAGCTCCACGGCCACGTCGACCGAGGTCGCGGCCACCTGGCGTTCGTCGGCGCATGCGTGCAGCAGGGCGTCGACTCGGCGTCCGATGGTGCGCATCGCCTGCTTCCCGAGCGGGCCAGGTGGGAGCTCACCACGCAGGTATTCCAGCCGCGCCGCAGTTCGTTGGGGTGTACCGGACAGGCAGCGCTGCAGCACGCGTTCACCGATGGCCCAGCCCTGCAGGCCGTCGAGCTCCACCGTGAGCGCATCGTCGGGTTCCTCGTCGTCGACAAACGTCGCCACGTCGAGTCGTTGGCGCAGGAACCCGCGCGCCGGATGCTGCAGGAAGCGCACGAGGTCCTCGAGGCTGACTGCGTCGCCCTGCGCGGCCGGCGACAGCGGCTCGCTGACGAGCGGTGGTGCGCCGATCCGGGTTCGCTCGGCGGCGCGGGCGCCGGCCAAGGCCGCCACGTCGAAGGAGAAGGGCCGCGCGGTGCCGAGTTCGCCGGCCACGAAGTTGCGACGGTCGAACGGCTGCAGCGGGTGCCGAACGACGACATGATCACGAGCACAGCCCCCGTGCGGCGCGAGTGCCAACGCGTCGATCTCGTCGAGCAGCTCGCCGAGCGGCACGCACGGTGGCACGGCCGCGCCGGTGCGCGGATCGGCGCCGGTGTAGGCGATGATCAGATGCTCCTGCGCCGCGCAGATCGCGTCGAGAAACAACTGACGATCCTCACTGCGCGGGTCGCGCTCACCGGTACGCGGCCCCCGGGCGAGGACGTCGTCTCCGTCGGGGATGGTCTGCCGCGGGAACGCAGCGTCGTCCATGCCCAGCAGGCACACGACGCGGTGCGGCACCGACCGCATCGGCACGAGGGTGCACACGGTGAGCGTGCCGGTACGAAAGCTTGCGCGGCTCGGATGCCCGGCCAGCCTTGCGTGCAGCAGCGCGGTGACATCGGCGAGCCCGAGCTCGATGTCCGTGCCGCCGGCCGTCTCGGCGACCTCGGCCAGTTCCCGGCCCAGCTGCATCGCCTGCCACGGCTGGTCACCTTCGCCGAGAGCGTGGACGACGTCGCCGAGCGTCCTGGCCCAGCCCGCAATTGTGCGCGCGATGGTGAGCTCGCGAACCGCGTGATCGGTGCGGTCGACGAGTTCGGCGAAGCGGCCGGCGAGATCGATGTCGCCGCTGTCGACGTCGTCGAGCGGCAGCGCGGTGCCCACCCACGCGACGTCGTCCTCCATCGCCACACCGAGCAGCAAGCGGTCCGTCGCCGCGCGCCACGTGCCTTGGGCCAGACCCTGCAGGCCGTAGGCAGAACGGTGCTGCGCGTCCAGTCCCCAGCGGGCGCCGGCCGAGACCGTCCAATCCCGCAGCCGCTCGATGTCGTCGTCGTCGAAGCCGAACAGTCGTCGGACCGGGCTCGCGCCGGCGAGGTCGAGCAGTTGCGTCGCGGTCACCCGTCCGCCCGCGAGGTCGAGCAGTTGCGAGAGCAGGCGCAGCAGCGGGTTGGTCTGCCGCAACGAGCGATCGGCGAGCTTCACCCGCAGCTGCGCCGCGGGGTGGCCGTCCGGTTCGTCGGTCATACCGAAGGACGCGGCGACCAGCGGCGCGAACGCCTCGACATCCGGACACATGATCAGCACGTCGCGCGGCTCGAGGGTGTCGTCCTCGCTCAGCAGCCCGAGCACCGTTTCCCGGATCACTTCGACCTGGCGAGCCGGTCCGTGTGCGGCGTGTACCTGCAGGCTGTTGTCCGCCGCGTTCACGCACTGTCGCCCGCTCAGCACCCGGTCCTCGGCGAGGTGGGTCTGCAGTCGCCCGAGCAGCGTGTCCGGACGCCGGCCGATGGCGTGGTGGCCATCACGGTGCGCGACGGTGTTGAGCAGTTGTTGCAGCTCCCGGACGTCACGCGACATCGACGCGAGCAGCGGGCTTCGCACCACGATCTGCTGATCACGTCGCCGACCCGGCCGACCCCCCGCCCGGTTCACCGCAGCCCACAGCGCGGGAGAGGGATGGTGCAGCCACAGATGGACGTCTCGCGTTGCGGCGAGCGCACCGAGGATCTGGATGCGAGCGGTCGGGATGCGGGTAGGGCCGAAGATCGAGAAACTCGGCCCCTCCGCGATGTTGGCGCAGGCAGCATCGAGCAGCTCGGCCGGCGACGGCGTGCCGAGGTGATCTCGCAGGCGGCGCCAGAGCTCCGCCTGCCAGACGAGGTCGTCCGGCAGCTGCTCGCCGTCGCCGTCCTGATTGCCCGCCGCCGCCCACGCCCGGATCATCTGCGGACGTGAACGCCCGTACCGGTCGAACAGGCGCGCCAGCTTGCCCGCAACGGCGAAGCGTCGCCCGCTGGACAGGTGGGAGTCACTGCCGTCCAGACCCAGGTGGGCAGCGAGCACCCGACACCACGCTTCGCTCGGTGCACACTCGTCGATGACCTGCATGAGCGGCCACACCGCCCGCTCCGAAGACCACTGTTCGACCGCGTGGCGGTAGTCGTCGTCGGCCTGCGCAGCGAACTCGTCGAGAAGCTGGGTGTACGACGGAAACACGACGTTGGCACATACGCCGTCGTTGTCCCTCGCACCCAGGACGTGGCTGAGCTGCTGTGCGAGCCACCGTTCCACGCCCTTGCTCGGGACGGCCACGATCTCTGCCCGGAACGGATCGCCGGTCGGGTGCTTCAGGATTTCGCCGAGCGCCGCGACCAGCGCGTCCGCGCGCTCGGCGCGGTGGATCAGCAGCACGCCCGGCCCGCCGCGACCATGCGCCGATCATAGGGTCGACGGCCCCAAGATCCCTGCCGGAAGGCTGCCGCGCCGTTCGGCGCAACTATTGCGCGTGGCCGGCAACCCGTGCGACGACCAGCAGGTACTCCCAGTCCATGACGCCGTCGCGGGCGCCGTGGGCGTCGGCCAGGTCGATGAGCGCACGGTCCAACGCGGCGATCCGATCCGGATCGTCGGCGACGTTGCGGTATGCGGCGATCGTCGGCCCGTAATGGGTCGCGAAGAAGTCACGGAACTCCGCGCCGGAACCGAACCGATCGACCCGCAGTGCGTGTCGCTGCGCGCGCAGGCCGGTGATCGAATCGCCGAACAGTGATCGGACATGGTCCTCGTCGCCCCACAGCGGCCCGGGCGTGGCCCCGGGGGGCGGTGGCGCAGCGAACGGCTTCATCGCGGCGAACATCTGTCCGATGAAGCCCGCCGGCGTCCAGTTGATCAAGGCGATGCGGCCGCCGGGACGAGTGACGCGTACGAGCTCGTCGGCGACCGGCTGGTGGAAGGGAGCGAACATCACGCCGACGCAGGACAACACCACGTCGAACTCCCCGTCCGCGAAGGCGAGGTGCTCCGCGTCCGCCTCCTGCCAGGTCATCGGCAGGCCCTGCACGGCGGCGCGCTGCCGGCCGATCTGCACCAACTCAGGTGTCAGATCGGTAGCGACGACGCTGCCTCCGGCAGCCGCCGCCGGCAGGCTGGCATTGCCCGAACCGGCGGCTACATCCAGCACCCGTTCGCCGGGTTGCACACCGGCAGCGGCAACCAGCGCCTCGCCGAGGCCGGCCACCACCTCTGTCGCTACCCGGTCGTAGTCACCCAGCGCCCACAGCGCTCGGTGCTTGGCCTTGATCGGGTCCAGCACAGTCGATACCTGATCCATGACGCACTCCTCCGCTCACCTGCGGCGGCCGGGAAATTGACCGCCGAGACCAGACGGTAGGTAGTCCAGGCGCCGGCACGCATCGGGGCTATCACCCAACGGCGGGCTGCGGCGTTCGACTCGGATGGCGGCTCACGCGTATCGGTGGCTCCGTCAGAACTGGTCGGTCATGACCGGGTGCGCCGGTCCGGCAGGAGCGAGCAGCCGAGCCGCGGCCGCGATCCGCGCCGACCTACCGCGCAGCCCGAGCTTGCCGTACACGTTCTGCAGGTGCCGCTCCACTGTGCGCACGCTGACGTGCAGCCCCTGCGCGATCGCCTCGTTGTCACGTCCGGCCGCGGCCAGCTGCAGCACTTCGAGTTCGCGCGCCGACAGGAGGTCCTCGATCTGTTGCACCGACGGCCCCGGCCGCCCGTCCGGCTCGACGAAGCGACGCACTTCGTCGACGAACACCGGCCACGCCGGCTCGTCCTGCAACACGATGTGGTTCTGGCTGTCCAGCGCCACCAGTCGCGCATTCGCAATCGCTGCCGCCAGGTGCACCCCGTGGTCGAACGAGTTCATCCGGTCGCCGACGGAATGCAGGATCAGGGTCGGCAGATCCAGATCCGCGAGCAGGGCATCGACGTCGGCGGCGAGGCGCTGCTGACGGGCGATGTGGGCGGTACTCGCCGAGACCGCGACCCGTTGCAGGTCGTCCAGCCAGCGCATCTGCTCCTCGGACGCGTCAGGGATCATCAGCGAGGTGAACACCCGGCGAAACGTCGAATCGGGCCGCGCCCACCCCACCTTGATCATCGTCGCGAACGCGTCCTCCAGGTCCAGGTCGTCCGGCGTCAGCCCTCTCGAGGCGCAGGAATAGCTGCCGTAGAACAACAGGCGCGAGACGCGGTCCGGATATCGGACCGCGTAGGAGATCGCCACCGGCCCACCCTGCGCCATCGCCATCAGCGCGAACCGCGCAAAGCCCGCCGCATCGGCAACGGCCTCAAGATCACCGATTCGGGCCTCGAGGCAATGGTCGGAGACATCCCAATCGGACAGGCCGTGACCACGCTCGTCGAAGCGGATCACCGTCGCGAACCTGCCGAGATCGGTGAGGAAATGACGCCACACGGGACTTTCCCAATCGAACTGCAGGTGGCTCAGCCAACACGTCGAGATCAGCAACGGCGGTCCGTGCCCATGAACGGCATACGCGATGCGCACTCCGTCGGGGGCCCGGCAGAACCGCACCTGCTGCGGAACGTGCGATGCCCGCGCAACCGCCACCCCCGCATCGTAATACCGGCCAGCGTGTCCAGGGTCTGTGCCGCTGTACCGTGCCGGTCGCGTTGCCTGAGGGCGGTAGCAAGCCCCAGCGAATGCCTATGGCAGATCAGAACTCCGCCGGAGCAATTATCAGGACAAGCGCGTCCAGCACGCCGCCACAAATTACCTTCCGTGGAAGATAAATTGCCATCAACGGCACTTTCTGTGCACCGTTGTTCGCACTGGGTCACTTTCCGTTACTCTTTCTGCGACCTGCACTGCGTCCGCGATAGCACCTGAGGCACATCATCGTGTGGCGTCGAGACGGTCTTCGGGGGGAGGCGTTTCTCGGTGACGACGCGTCGAATGCAACAGGCAAGCAGATGGCAATTGTGCGGGTGGTTGATCGGCGCTTTGGTTGCGACGAACCTGATTGCGGTCGCTCTGGTTCTCCATCGCGACGCGCCGTCGACACCGGGGCCTGCGGTTGCGGCGCTGCGGGCGACTGCCCAGGGCCGAACTGCGGTACCGGCGCCCGCCAAGAAGGTGGGTTCCGCGGACAACTCGTCGCTGCGATTCGCGGCCGACCGACCCAATGCGCGTGCCGGCGCAGCGCCGTGCCTGAGCGTGCGGGTGCTCGCGTCGCTGGAGAACGCCGACATGGTGCGTGGGCTGGCCGCCTCGTACATGTCTGTGCCGCGTGACGTCGACGGCCGATGCGTTCGCATCCAGGTCGCAGCCTCTGCTTCCGGCGATGCCGAAGCGGCGGCCGCCACCGGATTCACGCACATGCCGCTCGGCAGTCGGCCCACGATCTGGCTACCGGACTCGGTCGCGTGGCTACGTCTTGCGCGGCGCACCGCGGGCGGCGTACTGATCCCCTCGGCTGAGGCAAGCGTCGCGGAATCCGCCGTCGTGGTCGCGATGCCCGCGCCGCTGGCGGCAGCGATCGGCTGGCGTACCCACTCGCCCACCTGGTCGACGGTGCTGCGCGCCGCGGCCGACGCTGGCGTGTGGGCTCGCCTGGGACACCCGAACTGGGGCACCTTCAAGCTGGGCAAGACCAGCCCGCTCACCGCGACCTCGGGCCTGACGGCGCTCGTCGCATCCTTCATTGCAAACCACGGCGACTGGTCCGCGCTGACGCTCGCCGAAGTGCGATCTCGCTCGCTTCTGGCCAAGGTCGCCACCAGCGAGTTGGCGACCAGCCACTACATGAGTACCCCGCAGCACTTTCTCTTCCACGCCCGCGAAGCTGAGCAGCAAGGTTCCGTCGCGACCTTCCTCTCGGCCATGATCATGGACGAGAAAACGCTGTGGGATTACAACCGCGGCGTCTCCGGCATGAGCGACATGATGGGGATGCCCAGCTCGCCGCCACGGGAGAAGCTGGTTCCGATCTATCCCCGCGAAGGCGTGTTCGTCGCCGACAATCCCGCAGCAATCCTCAGTGCGGGCTGGGTCAGCACGGCCGACCGGGCCGCAGCGGCGGACTTCGTGCGGTATGCCAGAACGGTCGAGGGCCAAACCGTCGTACGCCACAGCGGCTACCGTGACCTCAATGGCCACACATCGACGGCCCTGAGCCGGGTCGGATTCGCCGCACCCACTGTGCACGCCATCCAGATGCCGGACGCCGCGGTGCTGGCAGCGGTCCAGCGCAGCTTCCCGCTGGTACGCAAGCGCGCACGAGTGCTGTTTCTCGTCGACGTCTCCGGTTCGATGAGCGATCACATCACCCGGACCGTCACGAAGCTGAGCGCCGCGAAACGGGCTATCGCCGACGCACTTCGCTATTTCCGCGATACCGACGAGGTCGGACTCGCCGCCTTCTCGAACCGACCACACGGCCGACTCACGCCCGGCGTGCTGACCCCCGTCGCGCCGCTCGGCTCGAACCGGCCAGCATTTCTCGCCGGGCTCCGCGCCCTTCGTCCGGTGTCCGAGACACCGTTGTACAACGCAGTCGACCAGTTCAGTACCGCAATGCTGAAGTCCTATCAAGCCACCAAGATAAACGCCGTTGTCCTGCTCAGCGACGGGCACAACGAGACGGATCAAGCCGAGACGCGCGCGCAACTGCTCGCCCGTCTTGCCGTCGTGCACAAGCTCGCCCCGATCCTGGTATTCACCCTCGCCTACGGCCACGACGCCGACACCGACACACTCAACGCCATCGCCGAAGCCACCGGCGCGCACTACTACGACGCCACGAACCCGTCCACGGTGAACCGCGTGCTGGCCCAGGATCTGGTCACCAGCTTCTGATACCTCTCGCACGCTCGACGCTCAGGACCAGAATGCGTCCCACGCGTCGAGGTGTCTGATTTGATCCGGTGACGACGGTGGTGTCGTACCCATCGGGCGGGTTCGGCTCCGCACGCGGCTACGCGGGCTCATCATCGCAACGACGTCGCCGCCGACTGCGGTGTGCGTACTTGTAGTGCATAGTTACGGGTAGCTGGCGCTGTGCAGACCCGCATAGGGTCGTCCTGAGGACGACGCAATGCCCGAAGACGCCTCGCGCCGACGTCGGGATGGAGGCACCTCGGTGGCAGACGCGGTGAGCAGGGCACGTCAAGGCCGACAATTGGGCCGGGTGCTCTCGCCGGCGAAGTTCGCCCGCGCAGCGGGCAGGACAGGTACGTTCACTGCCTTGTCAATGGGCTCGGTCGTCGTTCGGGGCATGCGTCCCGGCCCGGAAGTCCCATCACTGCAGAGACTGACCCCGGGTTTACTGGCGTCGGTATTCGGCGAAGAGTTGATGCTTCTCACCGCGGGAAGGATCGACGAGCGGGATATGCGCCCGGCGGAACTGCACCGGCGCAGCCAGGAGACCGACCGCGCTCTGGACCTCTTCGACAACGAAGGCTTCCTCGACGACCCGGCGTCCTATCACCGCGCGCCGGAGGCTCCGAAGGCGTTTCATCTCGAGCAGCGGCAGGTCAGCCACGTTCGCTACCAACGGTTGTCGTTCAACAGCGAGTACCAGCCGCACACGGGCATGCCGCGCAGCGACCGCTGGACAAGCGTGGGGCCCAATCGGCGTTGCTATGCCCGTGTGTTGGAGCATCGCGGCGGGCCGCGCCCTTGGCTTGTCAGCCTCCATCCGTTCGGCATGGGACGCCCGATGGACCTGCTGTTCACAGGCGCACTGAAATATCACTGCGAGCTGGGCTTCAACGTGCTCATGCCGGTCCTGCCGATGCACGGTCCGCGGCGCACCGGGCGTGCCAGTGGCGATGGCATGTTGTCGCTCGAATGGATCGACAATGTGCATGCGCTTACCCAGACGGTCTGGGATGTGCGCCGCTGCCTCGCGTGGATCCGTGACCGGAATGCGATGTCCATCTCCGTACACGGAATGTCGTTGGGTGGCTACGCAGCGGCCTTGGTCGCCGGTCTCGAAGATTTGGACTGCGCGGTCATCGGCGTGACAGCCGCGACGCTCCACGAGCCCCTGACGGCTGCATGTACGCGAAACGCACGCATCCGGCGCGCCATGGAGAACCACAACCTTCTTGGACACCGCATCGGTGCCCTTCACAAAGTGGTCACGCCGACGGCGCTGCCCTGTCGGGTACCGCGCAACCGTCGTTTCATCTACGCCGGTATCGCCGACCGAGTCGCCCCGCCGAGCCAGTCACGTCAGCTCTGGGAGCACTGGGACCGGCCGACGATCTTCTGGAGCCCGACATCGCACATCACAACCCTCACGTCGCCCAAAGTTCGACGTTTCGTGCGCAATGCGCTCGAAACGCACGCATGGGACCCACTCGCTGATCGTGGATCCACGACGCAGCCGCTGCCGGACATCTGTGCCAGCTGACCCCATCTCTGGGATACTGGTCCACCACGATCGGTCGGACTAGGCAAGGATGTGCGGGTGCTACTGACTCTTGGAATGACGGTCCCGGAGGGCCAGACAACGGACGTTCCGTCGGCCGATCTCGATCGGCGGCTGGGGCCCACCGAAGTCACCATGCGCAGGATGGCAGCTGACCCGCACCGACGCAATGTCGGCATGGTGATCTGGATCCTCGACCGCACGCCCGACTGGGCTCAGCTCGTCGAGACGTGGGAACGCGCGACCAGGTTGATCCCCCGCATGCGCCAGCATCTGGTGGATCCGCCCCTGGGCGGCACATACTGGGTGACCGACCCCAACTTCGACCTGCGCTACCACCTGAAGCGGGTCCGGGTGCCTGAACCCGGCGGGCTCCGCCAGTTGCTCGACATGGCCGCGCCAATTCAGATGGCCCCCACCGATCCGGCGCGTTCGCCGTGGGAGGTCATCCTCGTCGAGGGACTTGACGGCGATCGTGCAGCCCTGATCCAACGAGGCGACCACATGGTCGACGGTCAGGGCGGTATGCAGATGATGGAGATCATCTGCGACCCGGAGCGCAACCCGGCACCCAAGCCGATGCCTGCCGCTCCGCCACCCGAAGACGTGGCTGCCATCGTCCGGGCCGACCTGAACCACCGCTTGCGCTACGCACCGCGCTCCGGGTGGCGGGCCTTCAACCGCGTCTTCGGTCTGGCGGCCACCGCCGCCCGCGGACCCCGCCGAACGATCTCGGGCGCTGCCGACATCACCGCATCACTGCGACGCAACGTGTCTACGATACGTGCACCCAAGTCGCCACTGCTCAAGCAGCGCAGTCTGTCCCTGCACTTCGAGGCCATGGAGATAGCGGTCGACGACCTCCGCCGCGCCGGGAAGAACGTGGGGGGCTCGCTCAACGACGCCTTCCTCACCGGCGTGACCGGCGGGATTGTGCGATATCACGAGCGGCACGGTGTCCCCATCGCGGTCATCCCGGTCGGGGCGTCGATCAGCATTCGCACGCCCGACGACTCGATGATGACCAACAAGATCGGCGGCACGATCGTCGTCGTGCCGGCCGATTCGGATCCTCTCGTCCGCCTGGCGAGCATTCGCGAACAGGTGCGCGTGGCCCGAGAGGACAAGCTCACCGGTGCAGGGGAGTCATTGGCGGCCGTGATGACTGTCCTGCCGGTCGGCCTGCTCTCGTCGGCCACGGTTGGTCCCGACATCAACACCAGCAACCTCCCCGGGCCGACGGACCCGCTGTATATCGCAGGCGCGCAAGTACAGCGGCTGTTCGGCTATGCGCCGCTCGCTGGCACTGCGATGATCATCGGGCTGGTGTCCATCTTGGGCGTGTGCTGCCTCGGCATCGACATAGACCCTGCCGCCATCCCCGATGGTGAGGTGCTCGTGGAATGCCTGCGCGACGCGTTCCAGGAGGTGCTCGACCTCGGCGGTGAGAATGGCGGCGTGACGGTGCCGACCCTCGCCAGCGAGCCGGCCGACGATGCCGAGCCGGAGTCGGAGTCGGATAGGGAAGACGGATCGTGATCGTCCGACGCCGGTCGTGACTCGGGTGGCGTCGCTGAAGGACCCACGAGTCGTCGATCCGCCCGCCGCGCCGGCGCTCGCCGGAGTCCGTTTCGGGACCTGGACAACCTCCTGAGCCCGCCCTGACCGTAGACGCACATTTCCAGACGATGTTGGCCTCGACCCCAGCGATTCCTGCGCGCACGATCGGTAGGTGACCCGATGACCCGAGCCAAGAAGGTGGTGATCGCCGGCGCGTCCGGTCTCGTCGGTCACGCTGCGGCGCGACATTTCGCGTCGCTCCCAGGGTGGGATGTCATAGGTTTGTCTCGTCGCACGCCACCACCGATCGCGGGTGTCCGATCGCTTCCGGTCGATCTGGCCGATCCGCGCACGATCGCCAACGTGACACCGGAACTGGCCGGTGCCAGTCATCTCGTGTTCGCAGCCCTGTCCGAGGCGCCGGGATTGGTACCCGGCTGGTTCGATCAGGCGCAGATCGACCACAACGGCGCATTGCTGCGTAACCTGTTCGAGCCGCTTGAGCGCGTCTCGCCCCTGCTCGAGCACGTGTCATTGCTGCACGGCACGAAGGCGTACGGCCTCCATCACCCACTGCTGCGCGACCAACCACCGCACAACCCTTTGCTCGAACGCGAGCCCCGCCGGGACCATCCGAACTTCTATTGGGTTCAAGAGGACTATCTACACGAGAAGCAGGCCGATAATTCCTGGGGCCTAACCGTGTTTCGTCCAACCACCATCTATGGCGATGCGGCCGGCAACAACATGAATCCGATTCCGGTGATCGGTGCATATGCCGCCCTGCTGCGGGCAGAGGGAAGTCCGCTGCATTATCCGGGGCGGACGCTTGGTCCGGCCATCCACGAAGCGGTCGATGCCGACTTGGTTGCACGGGCACTGGGTTGGGCGGCCACTTCTTCTCAGGCGCACAACGCCACCTACAACTTGACCAATGGTGATGTATTTGTCTGGGAGAATGTGTGGGGGGTGATCGCCGAAACACTCGGCATGGCGGTCGGCGATCATCGACCGATGTCGCTGGCTGGCGAGCTGCCTAATCGAGCGGGGCAATGGGCCACGATCGTGGACGCGCATGACCTCAACTCCCCGCGGAATCTGCTCGACTTCGTCGGCTACAACTCCTTGGTCTACACAGATCTCCTGTTGAGCAACGACCCGCAGCCGAACGGCCCGACGCTGAACAGCACGATCGCGGTGCGCGAAGCCGGATTCCACGACTGCATGGACACCGAGGACATGTTCCGAAAGTGGTTTCGCCGGCTACAAGCCGAGGGCAGCTTGCCCGCTCGGTGATTCCGCGCCGTTCATGTTGCGCGGCGACGCCCGCGGCCCGAAGGCGGACGCCCACGCGAGGCCCGCAGCAAGCTGTCGACCGAGCAGGCGGTCAGCGGGCGAGCGTGCCGAGGTCCACGGGCAGTTGGATCCCGGTCACGTGGCGGGCCTCGTCCGAGGCGAGCCAGGCGACGGCGTTGGCAATGTCCTCGGGTCCGGATATCGGGTCCGGAAGTGCTCCCATGAAGATCGGGCCGAGGGTGCTGGCGTACTTCACGATCAGCTCACCCATTCTGCGCGGCTGCATGCCGGTGGCGACTCCGTGCGGGTGCACCGTGTTGACCCGGATGTTGTACTGTCCGAGCTCGTTGGCCATCGATTTGGCCAGTCCGACGATGCCGTGCTTGCTGGCGGCGTAATCGGCCAGGAACGGCAGACCTCGTAGGCCGGCCACGGAGCTGATGAACACGATTGCCCCGCCGTCGCCCTGCTCGATCAGGGTCGGGATGGTGGCCTTGGCAGTGTGGAAGGCGCCGCTCAGATTGGTGTCGATCGTCTCCTGCCACTGCTCGATCGGGATCTCCCAGGACAGGTTCGCTGAGCAGATGCCGGCGTTGGCCACGACCACGTCGAGGCGCCCCAGCTCCGCGACACCCTCGGCGACGACCGTGGCCAGCGCCGCGAAGTCGCGGACGTCCGCTTCGCGCGCGACCACGCGACGCTTGTGTTCCTCCACGAGCCGGGCGGTCTCGACCAGATCGTCTGGGGTCGACCCGGGGTAGTCGGTCGTCGCGGCCGACCGACAGACGTCGACGGCGACGATGTCCGCGCCCTCGGCCGCGAGCCGTACGGCGAAAGCCCGGCCTTGGCCGCGCGCGGCGCCGGTGATCAACGCGACCTTACCTTCGTAACGACGGGCGATTGCCACGATTGGACCTCATTTCCGCTGGGGTGTGTACAACCTTGCCTACCTGATTCGCGTCCTCGGGCTGACCGACCGGGCGGCAGAACTGCCGCCGCTGCTCAGGATTGCCTGGTTCGGGTACGCGTCTGCAGGCCGTGCAGGTCGCCTGCGGCTCGCCAGTCCCGCAGGATTTGTAGATAGTCCATGGTGGGGCCGAAGAACGGGATGCCCCGCATCTCCGGGTCGGCGCTCATGTCGAGGTTTCCCTCGGCGTTGAAGTAGCCGGGGGTGCACTGGGCCAGGAACATGGCCTGCGCCCCGAGGTTCGCATGCAGCACTGCCAGCCACTCGTTCTCTGCCTCAACGGTGGGCTCGATCTCGGTGATGCCTTCCTTGATGCAGTGTCCGATCAGCCAGCCGGCGTGGGTGGCGTGCTCGCCGAACAGGTGTGCGTAGTTGATCGCGATCCCGGACTGCAGCAGGCTGAACTGAAGCAGGTTCGGGAACCCGTGCGACAGGAGCCCGTGCAGAGTCGCCGGGCCGCGCTCCCACGCCTCGGTGAGACTGAGGCCCCAGCGACCGTAGATCTCGAAGCCCAGCCGCGACGTGTGTGACGGTTCGGCGCCGAAGCCCGAGCCGAAGATGATGCAGTCGACGGGGTACTCGACTCCCTGGACCACGACACCGTGCTTGGTGATGCGCTCCACGCCCTGACCGTCGGTGTCGAGCAGGGTCACGTTCGGCTCGTTGAACGCCGGCAAGTACTCGTCGTGGAAGCAGGGCCGCTTGCAGAGCATGTTGTACCAGGGCTTGAGCGCTTCAGCCGTCGACGCGTCGGCCACGATCGCCTCGATCCTGGCGCGGACGGCGTTCGTCTGCTCGAGGTCGATCTGATGCTCTTCCAGGGTCGTGAGCCCCATCGCGTTCGGGTTGGCCCCGAAGATCTCGGTCCACCCGTCGGCCACCAGGTCGGTGTCCACCTTGTCGCCGGAGACGATGCGGGTGAAATTCTCGATCCGCTCCCGCTGCCAGCCCGGTTCCAGACCGGCGGCCCAGTCCGGGTCGGTGCGCTGGTTCGCCCGCACCCCGACGGCCGATGGGGTGCGCTGGCACAGATACACGTGCTCGGCGCTCTGCGCGAGCCGCGGGAATACCTGTACCGACGTCGCCCCGGTGCCGATCAGCGCGACCCGCTTGTCCGCGAGCTTGTCCAGCGGCTCCCACGCGCTGCCGCCGGTGTAGTCGTAGTTCCACCGACTGGTGTGGAAGGCGGTGCCACGGAACGTCTCGACCCCCGGGATGCGGGGCAGCTTCGCCCGGTGCAAGATCCCCCCGGCGACTACGGTGAACTTCGCGAGAATGCGGTCACCGCGATCGGTGCTGACCTGCCAGCGGCTCGCTTCATCCAGCCAGCGCAGCTCGGTCACATTAGTCTGGAACAGCGCGTTCGGATAGAGGTCGAACTGCTCGGCGATACGCTGGCAATGCGCGAAGATCTCCGGCGCCTTAGCGTACTTCTCGCTCGGGACGTAGCCCGTCTCCTCCAGCAACGGCATGTAGATATAGGACTCCACATCACACGCCGCTCCCGGGTAACGATTCCAGTACCACGTGCCCCCGAAATCACCGGCCTTGTCGATGATCCGCACATTCGTCACGCCCTGCTCCGCGAGCCGCACGGCGGCCTGCAGACCACCCAATCCCGCGCCCACGATCACCACGTCGACCTCGTCGTGGACGACGTCGCGCACCAGAGGGGTACCGACGTACGGATCGCGATCCAATTCGCTGTCCAACACACGGATGTCCTCGTACTGGCCCAGCCCGTCCGGACGCAACCGCTTCGCCCGCTCCGCCTGATAACGAGCCGTGACCTCGTCCAAGGAAGTACCCGAAGCATCGCCTGTCTGGGTCATGCAGATCCCTCTCGCACTCATCTGGTCAACTGGTCGCGAGTCATGAACCCGCGCGAGGCTTGCTGGTAACGGTCGACCGCTCTGCTACGTCGGCAGGTCCTGCCCACATCCCGACGGCTTGGCGATTCCCGAATAACTAGACGTGACGTACGATAACGCAGATGAATGCGCCTGTAAAGCCTGCACGGGGCGCTCGTCACCGACGAAGCTTGAGCAACGGCGAGCACGCAACCGGTCTTAGTCCGCTCCTAGGTCAGCCTGCTCATCGTACCCGGTGACGACCGGCGCCACCTCTGTCTGCGGACGATAGGACGGGTCGAGCCGGACCAGATCCCACTCGTTGATCCAGGCTCGAACATATTGGCGCATCCTCGTCGCGCCCAACCGCTCCAGCCCTTCGACGTCGGGCGCCTCCCATTCGAACGCCTCGCTGTGTAGGGCCTTGAGCTGGCGGTAGGTACTGTCAAGTTCGGCATTGTCCGGATGCTGCAACAGCACCATGTCACGCTCGATGAGCCGCATACCCGTCTCGGCCCGCCCGGCCACCTCGTCCCACTGCGGCTGCTGTTTAGCACGCAGTTTTCCGGGCAAGATCTTGCGGTCGTTCTTGTCGGTCAGCACCGCGGCTTCGAAGTCGTCAGTCATTGCCAGCACCGTCGCCAAGGGGCTGGCAGGGTCGTCCTGGTCTGGTAGTAACCAGTCGGCTAACTGCGCGTACGACCGAGCACGCTGGAGCAGCGTGTAGCGGCCGATGAGCTCGACCTCGTCGAAGAGAAGCACCCACCCTTGGCAGCCGGCAGCAACGAACAGCCTGGCCAGGAAACGGAATCGCTGTAACGCAAGTTCGCGGACCGGGACAGCAGCCAGCGTGCGCCGCCCCTCGCCAGCCAATACTGCCTGCCGACGCAGTTCGGCCACCGCGAGCCGGTCGCCCGACCAGAATCGGATGATTGCCTCGGCGAACTCGTCGTCGCTTGCCTGGGCCCGGGGGAACAAGCTGACGCTAAGCGGGAAGCGCTCGTCGACCGGGCCGCCGCTGGCCCAGCGCAGCAGCTCGGCGGAGCCGGGGCTGCCGGGATCGAGCGCGGCCGCCGCCTCAGCCACGGCGCCGATGGCACCGGTCGGGCTGATCGCCGACTCGACGGCTGCGCGCAAGACCTTGGCCGGGTCGTGCAGCGGGGTCTCCTTGCTGACCACTATCCGGCTGACGGCGAAGCCGCGGTCGAGAGCGAGGTGACCCAGATGCTCGAGCACGTGACTCTTACCGGAGCCGAATCCGCCACCGAGCAGCAGACCCCGGTGCGTGTTGGTACGGGCGGTCCCGACTGCGTCGAGCAACCCGGTGAACCGATCCTCGATCTCGCCCTGGCCACTGCCGAGCGCGGCAACGCCCTCGCGGCTCGGCACGCCTGACCGCAGCGCCTCGACAGCACGCCGCGCAGACAGCGGCTCACGCGCGGACATCAGTACCGTCACTGCGCCGCCTCCAACCGGGTCTCGAGACGTACGAGGGCGGCGAACGGGTTTGCGCGACGGCGATCACGGACCTCGTCGACAACGCGCAGCTGCAAAGCGCGGTACGCGGGCAGCCCCCGGAGGTCATCCGATACGAGCTGGGGTGGCAGTGCCACGGAGACGAACACGCCGCGCAGGCTGTCAGTCGCGTCCACGAGTTGACGGAGCACCTCGTACGCGTCCAGAACGGCGGCCTTTGTGTAGTACAAGCCGACCCGCTCTTCTAGCGGTGGGCGCCGCGACACCGCCAATCGGGCCAGGTCGAGGTCCAACACCAGACCGGTGCCGACCACTCGCGCGCGCCATGCGGCCAGCGAGACGAGGATCGAACGCGCGTTGTGCCGCCCGATACGAGCGTAGAGCGAAGTCGAGCGCAACTCGCGCAACGCGACTGGCTCGACCCGCAGCCATGACAGCACGGCCGCACGCTCTGAGGCGAGCACGTCGCCGGTGCGGAGTTCGGCCTGGCACAGACGAAGAACTGCGAGTCGGAACTCCCGAGCAAGGGATGGATCGCGCAGCAGGGTCGCTTCGAGCTGACGCCTGATGCTGCGCGCTGCTTCACGTGGATCGACGTCGTGATGCGCGGCAAGCGCCGCGACCGACAGCTCGGACGGCGCCGGCGCCGCAAGCCCTACTCGGTCCCACGCGACACTGACCTGACGCCGAACCAGATCGGTCCAGTCCACCTCGCGTGCCACGGCCGCGTACAGTTGATCAATCAGATGCACCCGCGTTTCAGCCGCTCCGGCCGCGACGTACAGGTAACCCTCGTCGGCCGACGACGACGCCAGCCGCGTGTGCCATCGGGCAGCGACGTCGTCGCCGCCGGTGACAACGAACCGGACGGCGGCGCCGCCCCCGCGCACATAGTCGCTGAGGTATTCCTTCGCGATGAACTCGGCGTAGGACTCGGCGGTGAGACCCGTGCCGCCGAGCGGCAATCCGCTGCCCTGCATCTCGCTCACGGGGAGATCTGTTCAAACGCGACGCCCCAATACTGTTGCTGCTGCCCGCTCTTGGCGACGGTGCTGAGCACGCCGGACAGCCGCGTGCCGGTGCTCGCTGCCCAGCGCAGCGCTCGCCCGGTCGAGCCGACGACGGTGGTGCCCGTCTGGTCGAGCAGATAGAGGTCGCGAGCGAACTCTGGCTTGGTGTATTCGCGTGCCTGGCCGGGCAACAGCGTCAGCACCGCGTAGACGTCCAGGAGCTTTGCGACGGCACCGACCGGCTTGCCCTGCCGGGCGATGACCAGGTCGTATGCCGCGAGCAGGCTGGCCAGGAACGGCTCCGGCTTGAAGCGCGCCCCGGCATTTTGCGCGCGTTGAAGCTGCGCCAGGACAACGGTGGGGCGCAGCCCCCGGACCCGCCGCCGGTCGATCTCGATCGCGAGTTCTCCCGGGAGCACCCGGACGACGGACGGGTAGCACAACAACCGATCGTCCGCCTCGAACATCGCGACGCCCAACTCGGACGCGGTCGCTAGCAATTCCTTTGCGTACGCACCAGAGGAGAGCAACTCGCCTTCGTCGAGGTCGAGGGACTCGCCCGCATCCACGACGGCTTGCGCCAACTCACGGGCGAGATCGGCTGCTGCCACAATCGAACGGCGCAGGTCACGTACCTGACCGCTAGAGGCGGCTGTATGCGCGCGCTTCAGCTCTCGCGTCAGCACGCTGGCCGACCGAGCAGCCTTCTCAACATTCTCCTCTGCTCGGGCGAGTGCGCCCTCGATCGTGGTGTCAGCTGTCACAGCGCGCTCCCTCACAGAATGTCTGCGCCACGATACCGAGCACGCCCGACAATCGACCAAGAACATCGCGGGCGGCCGCCGTTGGCACCAGGCGCCGACCATGACTGGATGGTTAGCTCGTCCCAGTGGCCGAACGGATGGCGTCCCGGATAGCCGGCCCCAGGCTGTTGTCGAACGACGGATCGCCGTTGGCATACAGTGCGATGACGTGACGCAGGATCGGGAACGACGCACTGCCGCTCGACCGCGTGTACACGGGCTCGACGTACAGCATGCGCCCTGCGACGGGAATCGCCTCCAGATCGCCCAACACCACGCTGGAGTTGCCACCTCGCTGGAGTGTCAGCGCCTCGGTGATGTCGGTGTCGGACTCGATGTCGTTTTGCACCTGGGAGGGCGACTCGCCGCCCGAGCCTGACGGGAAGTTCAGCAAGGTGAACTTCCCGTAGTCCGGCCCGGGTTTGGCGTTGACGGAGACGAACGCGGCGAGCTGTTGTCCGTTCAGCGTCACCATCGGGCTGGACAGCGAATAGCGCTGGGCGCCGAACCCGTCGGGGGACATCGAGATGTACCTCGAGGGGAGCGGCGGGCTCGACACGCCGCGAGCGACTGTCGGATCGGTAGGGACCTTCCAGAAGTCGTTACCGCTGTAGAAGGATGCCGGTTGCGTCACGTGGTACTTCGCGAGCAAAGAGCGCTGCACATTGAACAGGTCCGTCGGATAGCGCAGCTGGGGCAGCAGGGCCGACGGGATGCTGGACTGGGGCTGGACCAGCCCGGGAAAGACCGATTCCCACGTCTTGAGCAGCGGGTCCGGATGTTGCTTCTGGTCCCACGCGTACAGCGTCACCTTTCCGGTGTACGCGTCGACGACCGCCTTTACCGAGTTCTGCAGGTAGTTGACCTGGGTGTTCGGCTGGGCGATCGACGCTCCGTTGGCGGTCAGCGTTGTCGCGCTGGCCGTGTGGAGATTGACCAACTGCGAGTCGGGGTAGTTCGTCGAAGTGGTGTAGGCGTCTACGACCCATTCGATGTCCCCGTTGACGACCGCAGGGTAGACATCGCCGTCGAGAGTCAGCCACGGAGCGACCTTGGCGACCCTGGATCGAGGGTCGCGCAGCGTGAGGAGCTGCGAGGCGCTGTTGAGCTCGGAGCTGAACAAGATGTTCGGGTCGTGCTCCTGCACCGCGAACAGGAGCCGGCGCAGTGTCGAGCCGATCGGGATCCCGCCGCCTCCCTGGTAGGTCGTGTATGCCGACTTCGCTGAGCCGTTGCTGCCTGGGTGGTCGAACTCCAGCTCTTCCCGGCTGCCAGCGGGTTGACCCACGATCGAGTACGACGATGCGCCGAACGTTGGCCCGAAGTAGACCTGGGGCCGGGTCACGGGGATCTGCTGACTCGGCGGGTTCCCCCCGTCCAGGTACGCCGGGCTCCCGTTGGTTGGGTCCACTTCGTCGGTTCGAGCTGCGACGATGCCGTACCCGTGGGTATACACGAGATGGTTGTTGACCCAGCTTGATTGGGGGATTCCCTTAGCTCGCAGCTCGCGAACGGCCAGAGCCACGTCTAGAGACTGTCCGTTGATGTCGTAGTTGCCGATGTCAAGGGTCGACTTGAAACCGTAGTACGCCTGGAGTTGCTGCTCGACGTTGAAGGTGGGCGAAAGCTGATTCGGGTCGATCACCGGCGTCTGAGCGGTCCTACCGGCCAGTTGCACCAGCGCCGCGCTCTGACGCGTCGTCGACGGGTCGTAGGAAACCGTCGTAACGTCCCCGTCCAGGTCGAACGCTGCGACGGTGGCGTTTCGGTTGTGGACGATCTGGCTGAGGTCCACCTTCGCGGCGCTGGGTGCCTCACGGAAGTGGTACACCAGCGCCGGCCAGGCGGACCCGATCACCGACGAGGCGACCACCATGAGGACAAGGGCGCCCGCAAGCACACGGACGCGACCAAGCGCACGGATGCGGCCGGCGAGGACTGCGTTGGCGAGCAATGCCACGGCGCACGCGAATGCGATGGTCATCAGGAAGTACTTGCTCGGCAACGTCGCGTGGACGTCCGTGTACGACGGCCCGGTCACCGGGCCATGCTGCTGGGAGGTGGTGAGGGCATAGCGGGACAGCCAGTAGTTAATGGCCTTGAGCGCCACGTATCCAGCAAGCAACACCGACATCAGTCTGATGAATTCGCTGGTGACCTTCCGGCGGCCCCGCCTCAGCCGCCACGCGCCGTACCAATAGCCGCCGACCACGGCGATCCACAGGCCGTAGGAGAGGGCCTGCAAGAGCAGAGCCACCACCATGACGTGGAAGGGATAGACCTCGACGAAGAACGAGATGTCCTTGTGAAACATCGGGTCTGTTGCGTGCCATGGCGTGGCGTGGCGCCACATCAGGTAGGTCTGCCAGCCGGCGGCCGCGCGCCGCCCGACCACGATTCCCGGGATGACCACGACCAGGAGCACGATGAGCCGCGACAATCGTGGTTCGTACTTGCGGAATATCCAGCGAATCGTGTCGTCGTCCTGAGAGAAGTAGAGGGGCGTTCGTATGCGGCGAATGGCCACAATCGTCAGGCCGCTAACCAGTCCGGCGACAACCCCGAAGATGCAGAACAGCAGGATCTGTGCCTCGATCGTCGCCTTGTAAACAGAGCCGTGATGCACCGAGTCGAACCACATCTGAGTGGTAGCAATTCTCACTGTCACGACGAACAGCAGCCAGAGGACGACCAGCGCGGCAGCCACGGCGAACAGGCGAATGCCCCAACGCTTGAGGACGCCCCGTCGATGCGCCCGCTTGAGTGATGACCCCGCAGTCACGAGCTTCGTGAAAACCCCCGAAGGGATCGGCTTGACGGAACTTCGGCTCGGAGAGAACATGCGCGTCAACTTCGGGATGTCGCAGCAGGGCGAGTCGCCGGGTGACGGACTCGGTCGTGTTTGTCTTCGTAGGCGTCGACGACGGCGTTGGCGTCGCCGTCGACGACGATCCTTCCGCCTTCGAGCCAGATGGCGCGGGTGCAGGACTCTCGGATGATGGCTAGCCCGTGGCTGACGAGGAACACCGTGCCGGCCTTCTCGCGCAACTCGCGAATACGTGTCTCGCTGCGGCGGCGGAATTGGGCATCGCCGGTGGCGAGGGCTTCGTCGATCAGGAGGATGTCAGGTACGCGGGCGGCGGCGATGGCGAAGCGAAGCCGGGCACCCATGCCCGAGGAGTACGTATTCATGGGCAAGTGCACGAACTCACCGATTCCCGCGAACTCGCAGATCGAGTCGTACTCCTCGGCGATCTCGGCCGGGGTCATGCCGATCGCCAGGCAACCGAGCACGATGTTCTGCTCACCGGACATCGCGCCCATCATCGCCGCGGATACTCCGAGCAGGGACGCCTGACCGCGGGTCCACACCACGCCCTGTGAAGGTGCCATCAGCCCCGCGATTGCCCGCAGCAGCGTGGACTTACCCGACCCGTTGGGTCCGATCAGTCCGATCGCTTCGCCGCGGTAGGCGGCGAAGCTGACACCGCGGACGGCGTGCACGGACCGCTGACCGGGTGCCTTTTCACGTAGCAGAATCCGCCGGAATGCCGCCGGTGCCCCGCCGCGTCGGGACCCGCCAATAGTGCGGTAGGTGAGGTGGACGTCGTCGACGACCACGGTCTGCTCCGGAGTCTTGAGCACAGGCGGCGCCGGCTCGGCCCTAGCTGACTGGTGGCTCGGGATCTCAGACATTGCCGTACTCCTCCTCGCCGCGCCAGAAGTAGAGATAACTCATGACAAGGGTTCCGACGGCCCAAGCGATGGCGACGAGCCAGGTGCCGGGGGTGGCCGGGCTGCCGACGAGCAGCGCGTGCCGGGCGAGCACCAGGTACACGTAGCCGGGGTTGAGCGTCATGACGGTAGACACCCAGCTAGGTTGGCCTTGGGTGACGACCTGGACGCTGTACATCACACCCGACGTGTACATCCACATCCGGGATACAAATGGCAGGATCTCCGCCATGTCCGGGACCCGTGCGCCGAGGCGGGCGACGACGAACGCCAGGCCGACGCAGAACACCGCCTGCAGGCCGAGCGCAGGCGCGAGTTCCAACCAGTGCCACGTCAGCGGCTCGCCACTGATCAGCACGATCGGAATGAGCACCACCAGCGAATAGAGCAGTCGCATCCACGCCACGAGAGTGATCGACACGGGCAGTACCGCACGCGGGAACTGCAATGCGCGGACCAGCCCGAGGTTGCCGGTGATCGCTCGCGAGCCCGAGGTCAGTGAGCTCGTGCAGAAGGCGAACACGAAAACGCCGACCGACAAGAACGCGATGTAGTTGGGAACACCTCGGCTGGTGTGGAGAAGCAGTCCGAAGATCAGGTAGTAGACCCCGATGTTGAGCAGCGGCGTCAGCAGCTGCCAGGCCTGGCCGAGGAAGTTGCCTTCGTAGCCGACGGCGTTCGACGCGGATGAATACGCGGCGACGAACCAGCGCCGATGCCACAGCCGTCGGGTGTATTCGTCGATCGGCAGCCGCGCGCCAGCGCGCTGCAATCCGGGAGCGGGCGCCGTAGGCAGTGTCATCGGGTGGCCTCCACGTGGGCCCGCAACTGGTGCATGAAACGCTGCTGGGTCGGATTGAGCCAGTCGGTCGGCAACAAGTCGATCAATCCGATATCAGCGTCACCGTCGACATCGCCGGACGGCAGCACCGCGGCAACGTCGGCGGCCAGCGCCGCGATCTCAGCATCCGAGCTCCGCACACTTAGCTTGCCCAGACGACGGCGCAGCGGGCCAAGTGCCGCCACGACGGTGGAATCGCGGAACAGCCTGCTGGCCTGGGCAAGCACTCCAGGCATGCCCTCCGGGTGAAGAGCATCAAGTACCGCGGCGGCCCATTTCTCGCCGGTCCGCAGGTGTTCGGCCGGCCCCAACACCCCCTGGTCCTGCAGTGCCTGGGTGAGGGTCTTGACCGGCTGATCGAAGGTCTCAGAGCCGGCCAGCTCCCGCAGCCGATCCCGGGTAGCCATCAACCGGTTGATCTCGGCGTCGAGCTCGTCGGCGAGGGCACCGAGCGCATCGGTCAGCGAGACGTCATCCGAATCGGTGGCGCTGACTCGCTGCGCGATCTGCGACAGAGGCATCCCCAACGCCCGCAGCCGGGCGACCCGCACCACCTCGATGACCTCCTTGCCGCCGTACCGGCGGTAACCGGAGCCGTCGCGTGGTGGTTCGGGCAGCACGCCGATCGAGTGGTAATACCGCACTGTCCGTGGGGTGACCCCGGCGACCTCCGCGACCTCTGTCACCGATAGCCGACCGGGCACCTTCGGGCTCACCAGCCGAATATCCACCTTGACGTAGCGTCAAGGTAAAGGCCTGCACAGCCAGCGGCAAGGTAGGCCTCGCTCAGCCCTAGCTCAGCTCAGCGCGCCACCCGGCCGCTCCGGAGGTACGCATTTCCGAGCAGCCGGGACGGCCTCGGCCCGACCTGTGCGCGCTCACCGGCATCCGGCGATCATCTCGGAAGGGCGGTCGAACGCCGTGACTTCGCCGACCCGCACGTGATCGCTGCCCTGCGAGCGCATTCGCTGGACCTGTGGCACTCGATCGTCAACTCCGCCGATGCCGACTCCAGCGAATTGGACACGCGTGGATGCAGCGGCCTTGACCCTCGACAACGACTCCCGCGACGCTGTCGAGCAAGCCATGGTGACCTCGAGCGGCTGGGTGTGGCGTTACTCGATGGCGCCGAGTTGGCGCATCAATCCCAGCTGGTCCACCACGTTCCAATGCTCGACCACTTGCCCGTCGGCGACTCGCACGATATCGATCACTCGATCTCGACGTCGCGGCCGGTCGGCGAGATGCCCATCCAGGAGCCCGTGTTCCTGCCGCGCAACGTCTTATGCGCAGAACGTTTAGAGCAGGCCGTGCTGCATCGCGTAGATCGCGGCTGCCGCGCGGCTCGATACGCCGATCCGGAGGTAAACGTCCTGCACGTGCCGCTCGGCGGTCCGCGGTGAGATCGCCAGACGGCCGGCGATCGCCCGGTTCGACAACCCACCGGCTACCAGGCGCAATACCGCGACCTGACGCTCCGTCAGGCCGTGGCTCGTCTGGATCCGTGGTTGCGGGGCGCCGCTCGCACTTGCGAGCACGCCGGCTACCGCGTCGGCGTCCAGTCGGCCTCTACGCGCCATTGCCGCTACTTCAGCGGCGGCCCCTTGTGGGCTGAAGGCCCGACAGTGGGGACGGTCTGAGATCAGCGACTGGTAGACATCGGCGGCCGCGAGCACGCGAGCAGGCATCGGCAGCTGCCGCGTCGTCGCTCCTCGGTGGTAGCCCGAACCGTCCAGCCGCTCGTGGTGCATGCCGGCTAGCGTTGCGATGTGCGCCAGTGGCGGGGATCTCTGCAGGATCTGTTCGGAGTGGTAGGCGTGCAGTTGGACTTGTGACCACGCGTCGCGGTTGAGGTCGTGCGGGCTCTCCCATATCGCGGTGGGAATCGCAACTCGGCCAAGGTCGTGGACGTACCCGGCCCGCACCGCGTCCACCGTGTCGACCTCGGCCAGGCGCAGGCATGCGGCCGTCGCCTGGACCAGGCGAGCGACGCCGGTCGAGTGTCCGTGCAGAAAGGGCGCCTTGATATCGACTGCATCACCGAAGGTGCGCAGCGCATTATCGAGCTGTGGGCCGTCGTCGACGGAAATCGGTCGTGGTTCCAGATCCAGCGCCGTCTCCGACGTGGACCTGGTCAGGTCGGCGAGCAGCGTCGCCGCGACGGAGGCAAAGGCGTTCGCGACCTCTGGGTCGAGCAGCCGGCCGACCCTTTGCCGAACCGCCAGCACTCCGGCCGCCGGGCCGCCGAGCCGGGTGAACAGCGACGCGCAGCCGGCGACGTTCACGATCCGGGCGACGAGCGAGATGTCGTCGCCACGGAGCCGTCTGGGTCGGCCTTTGCCGTTGCACCACTCGAAGATGTCGAGCAATCCGATCTGCACGCCGGCCGGCAGGTCCAGGCGCCGGGCCACGGCGGCGGCGACCTCGCAGTTGGCCGCGGTGTAGCCGTCGACAAGGCTGCTGGAGCCGAAGCAAGGCTCCCCGGCTACTTGTTGGTCGTGGACGAACCGGGTCCTCCAGCATCACGCCGGTGGAGTGGGGAACGAGTAGGGGCGACTGTCCACCAGCTGCCAGCCGTCACCGGTCCGGCGCAGCAGATTCACCACGTGAAGGGAGAGGAGTACCTCGCCATCGGGTGAGTGGACCGTCTGGTCAGCGTCAGCCAAAGCGTGGTCAGGACCGACCGGCCGCAGATGGGACAGGGTGATCGACGTAGTCGAGCCCTGCAACATGCCATCAAAGTACTGCGAGTACATGGCCGTGAGAGCAGCCTGACCGTCGGCCCGCTCACCGAATGGGTTGACCAGCGAGCCGTCGACCAATGTCCCTCGCAATTCGGTCGACAAGCGATCGGTGACGTGCAGGTGACAGCAGACCGGCGGCGCAAAGATGACCGTCGATAGCGGGTGACCCTAATCAAGCGGGTCGGTGGCCGATCGGATTTGTCAACATGAAAGGGCCTCTCCGAAGAGTTGTTCACTGTCGCTGAGGCCGAGCAGGACGGCGAGCGATGGAGGTCGGTGCGGCGCTCGTCGTCGTTGTAGGCGGGATGGCTGCCGCCGGCGGGAGGCTGTGGGTGAGGTTGCCGCTAGCTGCCTTGAGCCAGTCAGCGACGAAGGTGAGTAGCTCGGCGAGCTCGACCGCGTCGTTGAGTTCGAGGCTGCGCGCAAGCATGTCCGCGACGGCGGTGACGTCGCGTCGATCAACGCGGCCGCGCGCCGGTACTGGTCGGCCACCAATTCTGGGTCAGGTGCAGGTAGATCCGCGTGGACTCCAGGGGTAGGTGTCCGGCCTTGGCTTGCACTGCTTCCAACGCCATGCCGGCCTCTCGCAGCCGGTCAGGCAGGTATGCCGGAGTTCATGGCGTTGAATGGCGCCGCGGCCACCGACGCCGTTCGTGGCACTCCACGCGGCGATCGCGCTGGACGCCACGCAATCTCCACCCGGAGGCTAGGGAATGTGAGCAGGTGTGCGAACGGTTCCACCCACATGAGCCTCGAGTTCACCGTGACATGGGACTACCGCTGCCCGTTCGCGCGCAACGCGCACGAACACATCCTGACTGGCTTGGCCGCCGGAGCGGACTGGCACGTCACCTTCGCGCCGTTCTCCCTCGGGCAGGTCCACGTCGAGGACGGGCAGCCTGACGTGTGGGACAACCCCGACCAGGACACCGGCATCCTCGCCCTGCAGGTCGGTGCCATAGTCCGCGACGAGTACCCCGACCTCTTCCCGGTCGTGCACCGTGCGCTGTTCGCGCTGCGCCACGACGAAGCCAAACAGCTCGACGACCGGGCCGCGGTCACGAGGGTGCTGGACGATCACGGCGCACCGGTCGCCGACGTCCTTGCCCTGGTCGACTCGGGAGCGGCCCTATCCCGTGTTCGAGCCGATCACGAGAGGTATGCCGAGTCCCACAGCGTCTGGGGAGTACCCACATTCATCGCGGGTGACCAGGCCGTCTTCGCCCGGCTGATGAATCGCTCCCCCTTCGGCACCGAAGCATCTGGATCGATCCGCTCGGTCGAGCGTGTTGTGGATCTGCTGACCGACTGGACCGACCTCAACGAGCTCAAGCACACCACCATCCCTCGGTGATACCTGGGTGATGAGGCACCGTTGCGCGAGGGCCACATCGTCCCGACTTGGCTGATCAGTTCACCGAAGCCAGGACTCGCGCCGAAGCACGCGAGGGAAGCCCATCGCAAACGACCGACCGCGGCAGCACGGTGTTCCGCCCGGTGTCAGCCGCCTCGCTCCCCCGCAGGGTCACCCATCAGTCGGCTGGCGTTCACGGTTACCCCCGGCGTCAAGCGCCAACCGGATCAACAACTCAGTCGTCCTTCCGGCCGGCACCACGAGAGGCCGACCTCGCGGCGGAACTCGACGCGACCGAGCACCGAGATCGCAAGCACCTTCAAATGCTCGAGCTATCGCCGCGTCGGCGACCGAAGGTCACCCGGCGCATCCCGCCCGCATCAAGCAGCGCATCAATGACGCCTCGACGCGGTCGCGGACCTCACCGCGACACTACGTCCGCGACATCGGCCGCGTACCCGGCTGCGACCACTTCGCCTCCTACAACGGCACCGCCCCGATCGAGATCTCCTCCGGCAGCCGAAGGTCTACCGTCTGTCCCGCCGTGAGAACCGGCAAGTCGACCACGCCATTCACCTGGCCGCGGCCTCCCAGCTCCGTTTACTGCGACACCGAGGGGCGTCAATTACCAGAAGAAGCCGGCCGAAGGCATAAGCGGCAAAAGCGCGCAACGTGCCCTGAACACCAGCTCACGACACGTCGGGGTGAGCACTGAAGAGCAAGCACGCAGCGGGCTGGCCTTGAGGCCCAACGCGCGGCAATCACCCGCGTAGCACAACGAGGCTGGGACATCACCCGGCATGTCGACGAGGATCACCGCCGGTCGCTTCGTCCCGATCGCGGATCGTCGTGACGACAATGGCCCGCGTGGTGCACGTGCGGTTCGCGAGGTGTGCCTTCTGCAGTGTGATCGGAGTCATTTGGTGGGCCGACGGTGTGCCGCTCGGCGACCAACTCCGCCGTGTCACATTCGTGCAGCCGAACAGGGGTTTCATCGACCACACAGTGGTCGCCGTCGTCGCATTCCGCTCGTTTCGGCGGCGGTAAGCTACCTGCGCGCACGTCGATCGCCGCGATCGCAACCCAGCGTCAGTCATCGGTGTTCGGAACGCCCAGCTGCTCGGTCAGCACCGTGTTTTGATCTTGTGCACCGACGGCGCCCCGACCGGTCCACCTCGCGGCGCTCGCCCCGAGCCAGCAGCGGCGGAAAGGGAGCCGTTCATGACCACAGCCGCCGTACCGGTATCCCCGGGTCGTCGCCGCGGTTCGCGGCCGCTGGTGGTTAGGGATGCGCCTCCTTGCCTGTATCCGACTGCGGCCGCCGTCGTGGGGGCGATCTCGTTCCTGGTGGTGAACCCATCGGTCGGGGACCTGTGGGCCGCGCGAGCGCGTCAGTCGGCGACAGCACACGGCGTCGGGTTGACGTACTGGTTCTCCTGGTTCGCCGGTGGGTCCACGCCGGGCAACTATTCGGTCCTAAGCCCGTTTGCGTCGGCGCTGGTCGGCGCGGCACTGCTCGGTGCACTGGCCACCGTCGCGATCACTCCACTGTGTTGGCGCCTGGCCCGAGGAAGCAATTACCCGCTGGCCGCGACCTGGGTGGCCACCGCTACCGCCGGGCTCAACCTCTGGAGTGGGCGCATTCCGTTCGCCGTGGGCACCGCGATCTCGGTTGCCGCGCTAATCGCAGTGCGCGATCAGCGGCGAGTCCTCGCCGCGGCGGGTACAGCACTGACGGTGCTGGTGTCCCCGGTCTCCGGCGCGTTCATTGCCCTCGGCCTGGTGGGCACCCTGCTGTGCACCCGTTCGCATCGCACGATCAGCGCAATCGCCATCCTTACGGCGGGCGTGTCTCTCGGTGTGATCGGCGTGGTCTTCGGCGCCCCGGGGCCCGAGGGCTTCACGGTCAACCAAGCGCTTGCCGCCTCGCTCGCACTGCTGTTGTTCCTTGCCAGCCGCCCACCGATGTACTTGCGCGTGGTCATCTTCGTGTCCCTGATCGCGTGTCCGCTCTTGGTGGCGATCCCCACGGGAATGGGTTCGAACTTCCTACGGTTCGTGTGGATCTGTCTACCGGTGGCCGTCGTCGCCACCTCCGGACGTCGTCTGCCAACGGCCGCGCTCGCCACCGCGCTCGCTGTCCTTTCCGGTGCGCAGGGCACGGTGCACGACATGGCACTCGCGAGTTCCCCGGTGTCATCGGTGTCCTACTACGCACCGTTGGCTGCTGAACTCGACCAGATACCCGACTTGACGAGCTATCGTCTCGAGGCGGTCCCGAACGGTGCCCATACGTCCGCCTACGCGCTGCTGGACCACGCCATGCTCGCCCGCGGCTACCTGACGCAGACCGACAACGTGCTGAACCGCGTGCTGATGTCCCGGGCTGACCTGAACGCGGTGACCTTCAAAATCTGGCTGGATAACAACGCCGTCGGCTACGTCGCGATCGGCAACACGACTCTGGTCCCCAACACCGAGTACAGCCTCGTCTCCCGTGGACACCTGCCCTACCTGAAGCAGGTCTGGGCCAACACCAACTGGAGGCTGTACCGAGTCGCGAACCCGACACCGATCGTCGGGCCACCAGCGCGCATCCGCGACCCCGACCAGTCCAACCTGACGATCGACGTGCCCAAAGCCGGCACGCTGCTCGTACGCGTACGCTGGTCGAAGTACCTCACCGTCGACACCCCACCGAACGTCAAGGCCACCGTCACTAACGACGGCTACGGATGGACGACCCTCACTGCACCCTTACCCGGCCAATACGTTCTGCACGGATAGTCGACATGCTGGTTCGACCTAGTACCGGCCGCCAAACGCCGGCCGGCATCGCCGTTCGGACTACCGGGCCACCCCTACATCAGCGGCGGCCCGGGGTGGTGCGGTCGACCGCGGAACCGTCTTGAGTGCGGGATCGATGGCTGAACAGTGCTTCAGGTCGGCGTGGACATGAGGCGGGACGGGACCAGGGCGTCGAGCTCCTCAAGGCTCCAGAGGCCCTTGGGGTCGTCTTCCTTGACCAGGGAGGCGACCTGGGGGAGGTGTGACCAGCGCTCGACCTTGCCGCCGGACACGTTGAACACCTCGCCGTTGACGTTCGCGCCGGCGTCCGAGCACAACCAGACGATGAACGGCGCGACGCGGTCGGCGGGCGGGAGGTAGAAGTTCGCCCACTGGTCCTCAGGAACCCCCTTGGCCTTCAAAGCCTCGTCCATCTGCGTCTTGTAAAGGTCAAACGCGCGAGTCGCCGCCCCCGGTGCGTAGCAGTTGAACGTCACGCCACTGTCGCGGTACTGGGTACCGAGGTCGTGCGCCAGGCCGATGGAACCGCTCATCACAGCAGCGGCAAGCGGGTTCGCCTGCGTGCCCCGAGCGATCTCCGACGAAGCGAACAGCACCCGACCCCAGCCCCGCTCCAACATCGCGGGCACCGCGGCGCGCACCAACCAGAACTTCTGACCGAGGTACAAGTTCAGCAGCTTCTCCCACGCGTCATCCGTCGCGTGAATCCCCGCGAGTGCACCCGACAGCAGAGCACCCGCATTGGCGATGACGATGTCGCAGGCGCCGTACGTGTCGACAGCGGTCCGCACGGCGTTGACACATCCGTCTGGCTCGGCGATCGAGTCGTAGTTGGCAACCGCGGTACCGCCGGCAGCTTCGATCTCGGCGACGGTCCCATCGGCCGCCCCGGAGCTCTTCCCCTCACCAGTTACACCGCTGCCCAAGTCGTTCACGACGACGTTGGCGCCCTCGGTGGCGAGCAAATGCGCGATCGCTTTACCGATGCCGTTGCCGGCGCCCGTCACCAGTGCTGTGCGGCCCTTCAGCCGATCACCCATGTCAGCCAGCCCCAATCTCGAAGAGGTCGAAGCGCGCTTCAACCATTGCGTTCGGCAGCCAAACTCGCGCGCAGTCCATTTCACCATGGCCGACGCGGCTACCGTAGTGGGGGATGCTCGCCGCCCGTGGACCGGATCCAGTGATAGCCGACCATCCGGTCCCAAAGTGGTTCAGTCGCAGCGGCCTGGAACTTGCCGGCGGCAACGACACGATCCTGTCCGCGATCTCCACCACCGCATTCAACGACCAACTCCGTGCCCAGCACCGGTGCCGCGACGTGAAACCCCACCGGGTCCGAAGAAGATGCGCGCGATCGTCACCCCGACCCGGTTCGCGCAGGCTACACCCACCTGCCCAACGACACGGCGTGGCTGCTGGCCAAACTCGGTATCCGTCAGTCGATGGGGGTCGGGTCGTGCTTCGACAACGCCGCCGCCGAGCTTCTTCTCCGCCGTCGAACGCGAGGTGCACCACAGGCTGCGGTGGGGTCATGCCCCGTCGCGTCGCCTCGTGCCGGTCCAGTCACCATCTGTCGGGCGGCCGCTGCTCGGGCCTTCGCACAGATTGCGTGCGTCGACCGACAACCGAATGACCTGCCCGGCAGCCATGCGCCCCGAACATGCGAACCCTATGATTCTGGGTGGAGCTGAGGGGACTCGAACTCCTGACCCCCACACTGCCAGTGTCCCGCCGTGCCGCGCGATGAACACTGACAAATGACTGACATGATCTTGAATGTCGTCGGGGCGAGACGCCAGCTCGGGATGGGTCGGCGACCCCCTGCCGACACCTCGATCCGCGGACGCGTCTGAGTAGCGACGTCGCGGTTGTGTCAGCTGGCTGGCACGCGATCGGCAACACGAGCACACCGGGCCGTCAGTGGAGGCGCGGAACTTGACACGGATGACGCGAACGCCGCCGCGCCTCGGTGGAGTCACGCCGGGCTTTCACACAGAGCTTCTTCTGACAGATCGGCATCTGGCGACGCTCCGAGTCCCAAACGGGCCGGATACAAGTGGTACGATTTGTTGTACCACTAGGAGGTGGTCTGATGTCCGTCACCGCCAGCGACGCGCGACAGCGGCTCTTCCCACTGATCGAGGCCGTCAATGACGACCAGATCGCAGTCGAGATCGTGTCCCGCAAGGGCACCGCCTACCTCGTCTCCGCCGACGAATACCACTCCCTCAAAGAGACCGTCTACCTGCTGCAATCGCCCCGCAACGCCCAGCGACTGCGCGAGAGCATCGCCCAGTTCGAGGCCGGCCAAACGAGCGCCCACGACCTGCTGCCCGAGTGAGGATCGTCTTCACCGCCCACGGCTGGGAGGACTACACCAGTTGGGCCGGAGACCGGAAGACCTTGCTGCGCATCAACCGGCTCATCCAGGAAGCGGCCCGCGACCCGGGCGTCGGCACCGGCAAAGCCGAACGCCTCAGCGGAGATCTCTCCGGCTACTGGTCGCGCCGCATCGACCAGGAACACCGCCTCGTCTACACCGTCCGAGGCGACGACCTCGTCATCATCCAAGCCCGCTACCACTACTGAACGTCGAGCCGGCCGTTCGGGCACGACCGAATGGCTGCACGACGCGAGCTGGTATCGATGGGCGTCAGACCACACCGACTACGACCATGGCGAGGCGATCGACAGCGCGAAAGCCACACGTGTGGCGGCTTTCGTGCTGGTCTGCGCGGGCGATCGACGGCGCCGCTGACAGGATTGCGAGTAGGCGCACGGGCCTGCCGGCCGGTTCGTCAGTAGCATTCGCGGCGCCCTGCTACCCCCTGCTGGATGTTCGATCTCTTGGTTCCCTTGGCTCCGCTGTCGCGTTGCGGTCGCCGATGGGCCGTATGCCGACGAGCCCGACCGTATGCTCAGGCCCGTCGACCGGCGAGCTCGGGTTGGCCGATTCCTGCCGCGGAGAAGGCGGTCTGGACTGCGACGGCGTCGGCTGCTTCGCCGAGGGCGTTGGGGTGGACGGGGACGAAGTTGTCCGGCGAGCTGGGGATGAGTGGCTCGATCCAGCGCGTGCCGATCGGCTTGCATTGGGCGGAGGTCTATCGCCCGCGCTGAGAACAAGACATCCGCGCAACGCTACTGCGGCCGCCCTCCACAGCAGGACTGCCCGCACCCGAACGCCCCGTTGACTGAACTAGGACGCCCCTGATGTAAGGGGTTGGTGTGCGGCTGGTTCGGCGCGAGATCGGGGACCGCGACGCGGGTGTGGATGCGATCCGTTGCCGGCGGGGTGCCATGTCTGCCGTTTGAGACGGTGGCCGGTGGTGGTTCTGGGTCCGCTGCCGGTCGGGATGCCGCCTTTCTGGTGGCTGGTCAGGCGATGGCCCAGCCGGTCGGGGTGTGGTGCATGCCGAGAGTGGCGAGTCGGGTGAGATTGACGGCGGCCGCTCGGCTCAGGACGTCGGTGAGGATGCGGGCGGTGCCGCGGCAGCGGGCTTTCCGTCCGCCCCAGGATCGTCGGGTGAAGTGGCTGATCTTGCGTTCCACGAGTGGGCGCGTCTGGCGGTAGGTGCCGGCCCGGGCAGGGTCGCGCTGGGCGGTCTTGGCCCGCTGGAGCGCTGCTTCGTGGGGGTGGATCGTGACGACCCGCCCGGAGCGGGATTTCGTGCACGCCGCCCGCAGTGGGCAACCGCTGCAGAACGCGCCGAAGTCGGCCTGCCCGCCGCCGCGGCGGGCCGGGCGGATCGTGACAGTGTGTTCGGCGGGGCAGGTGACGGCGCCCGCGGCCGGGTCGATGCGGAACCGGTCCTTGGAGAATCCGTTGCTGTTGCGGAGCGGCGGGACCTTGGTGAACACGTCGTGCCCGGCATGGGTGAGCCGGTCCAGCGTCGCGCCGTCGGCGTAGGCCGAATCCCCGAACACCTGCAACGAATCACCGCCCGCGCCCGCGCTACCGCCCTCGGTCCCAGCATCGCCGGTCTCGGCGGCGTCGCTCGCGACGCTGTCGGTGACGCTGCCCGCACGGTTGCCGGCGTCGCCGGGCCCGGCGCTGGCGGGTTCGGTGAGCAGGTCGTCGACGACGGCACGGTCCGCGGCGTTGGCCGGGGTCACGGCGACGGCGGTGATCAGCTCGTCGTCCGGGTCGATCCCGACGTGGGCCTTGTACCCGTCGAACGTGCGGGCGCGGGACTTGTGCCCGTGCCGGGCCTGCGGATCCACCGTCGAGATGACCCGGTCCCGGGCGACCTTGCGGGCGATCCGGAACACGCCGTCCTCGCCCTGCTCGACGTCCTGGCCGGCCACCAGGGCCAGCAGGTCCGCGGCCTGGGCCAGCGCGCCCTCGAGATCCACGCCGTGCAGCACCGCCAATACCGCCTGCGCGTCGCGGACCAGCGCGTCGACGAGGGCGTGCCGGGCGGCCGGGTCGTCCCAGTCACACGGCGGCTTGCCAAGCGTGGCGTAGTCGTCATCACGGGTCAGCACCGCCCGCAACGCCGCGGCCAGATCCCGCTCCCCGGCCAGATCCCGCTCCCCGGCCAGATCCGCGGCGGCAAGCAGTTTGCGGATCGCGGCCCGCAACTGGGTGACCGTGTCCTGGGTAGCGACCGCGTCGAACAGCGGCGTGGAGTCCAGCACCCGCCGCCTGCCGGTCAACAGCCCCGCCGACCGCGCCGTGGCGTTGACGTCCTCGAACAACCGCCGCGGCCGGGCCGAGGCCCGGAGCCGGTTCCGCATCCCGACCAGCACCGTCGGATGCAACGACTCCGCCGCCACAGCCAACCCCGCGGCCGCCTTCCACCGCAGGTCGTAGGCGAGCCGGTCGACCGCCTCCCCGTCGGAAAGGCCCTCCTGGGCCTGCAGCAGCATCACCGTCGCTACCGTCCGGGCCGGAACCGTCGGGCGGCCCAGCCGAGACGTCTTGAACAGATCAGCGAAATAGCCGTCACCGAACAGCGCGTGCCCGTGCTCGGCCAACAACCGGTACACGCTGCCCGGCTTCAACTGCTCACCGAGCAGCAGCGCCGCATCATCGAACCGCGCCTGCCCGTCCGTCCGCCCCAACGCCACGAACAGCATTTTCCCGTAAACCATGATCAACACCGCGAGGCGCACGGCAGCTAAATCAGAGCCGTCCTAGGCCACGATTCTGGGTGGAGCTGAGGGGGCTCGAACCCCTGACCCCCACACTGCCAGCGCGGGTGATCGGTCAGATTTCATGCTGTCCCGTGTCGCCTGAGGTCACCACATCCCTGCGATCATTGGGTTCGTGCCTTCCCGTGTCGCTGCGTGACCGGCCATGCCAGCCCGGGCCGAGTGACAAACGACTGACACGAAGATGAGCCGCACCCAAGCCGTAGAAGCGAGTGAGGTTTCGGTGTTGTTATGCGCCGATCGGGTCGAATCGGATGGTCAGGCCGAGGCTGTTGGCTTCTTTGGTCATCCGTCGGATGGCTCGTTGTGGATCGCGTTTGGTGAAGTAGTCGGCGCCGAGGTCGTGGAACGGGACGTGGTTGTGCAGGACGTGCCAGATCGCGATGACGATCTTGTGCATGACGGCGACCAAGGCCCGTTGTGCGCCACGGCGGGCGGCGACGCGACGGTAGTAGACGGCGTAGTAGGAGTCCTTGCCTCTGATCGCGGACATGGCCGCGGTGCCGAGGACTCGTTTGAGGTTGGCGTTGCCGTGGCGGGTGTGGCCGGACTTGTTGACGCCGGCCGATTCGTTCATGCCCGGGCACACCCCGATCCAGGAGGCCAAGTGCCCGGCGCTGGCGAAGAAGTCCATGTCACCACCGGTCTCGGCGATCACGATCTCGGCGGCCGATCGGCCGATGCCGGGGATGGTGTCGAGGTGGTCCAGGTCCTGATCGCTGGCCAGCTCGGTGACGATGCCGGCGACCCTGGCGTCCAGCACGATGACGAGTTGGGCCAGGTGGTCGATCTGGTCCAGCAGGTGCCGGCACATCCAACTGTGATGTGCGGTGAACTCGCCGTCCAGAGCGGTGACCAGTTCGGAGATCTTTCGGCGGGCACCGGCGACGGTGAGTTCAGCCAACACGTGCGGGTCGCGTTCACCGGCGATCAGCGCCTCCAGGATCCGGCGGGAGCTGACGCCGGTCACGTCGGACAGCACGCTGGTCAGCTTCAGGCCGGTGTCTTCGAGTTCCTTCTCCAGCCGTTGGATCTCTCGGCCCCGGTCGGCAGCGAGTTCGGTGCGGCGGCGGGTCACGTCGCGCAGTTCCCGGATCTCGCGGGGCGGCACGAACGAGCCCATGACCATGCCCGAGGAGCCCGCGCGGGCCAGGAACGCCGCGTCGGACGGGTCGGTCTTGCGGCCCCGGATGCCGCGCAGATGCGAAGGATTGACCAGCATCATGTTCAGCCGCGGCTGCAGCAGGTAGTACACCGAGCGCCAGTAATCCGAGGTCGCCTCGAGCACCACTACCTCGACGCGGGCCTCAAGCAGCCAGTCCAGCAGCCTGCGCAGCTCAGGCATCGTCGTGTCGAACCGTTCCGTCTGCAGCGACCACGTGCCGGCGCGTTTCGGGTTCGGCGTCCGGATGCAGGCCACCAGGAACCGCTTGCCCAGGTCCAACCCGGCCGATCGCACGTAGAGGACCTCGTCATGCACCACGCGTTTGCTCATTCCGTCCGCCCTTTCCCTCAAACCGACAACGACCACGGGCCGTCCGGAGGGATCAGGGAAGGAAAAGAAACTGACACACGCGCTCTGGCGGCGACCATCGGTCACCTGGACGCAAACCGTAGTCCCCGAACAGACCCCCGTCGCCAAGCTGACATTCGAGCTCACACGGCATCACAGGCCTACCGGCTTACCGGACGCCCCGCACCCACATCTTCCCGCCCCCGTGGCGACCGCGCAGCTGCCGGAGGTTGCTGACATGATCTTGATCGTTGATCGCGGTTCGGTGAAGACGTGCAGACAGACAAGTCGCACGAATCTGCCTGTCTGACGGACCTAGCCGACATCGCGGCACTCATCAGCGTCCCTCTCGACAACGACGTGCATCGGTGAAGTAAGGGCCCTTCGCTCACCCGGGGTTATGCTGTCCCACGGGCTCAAGCGCTACTACGACCCCCTCCGACTCCCTCTCGGCAACCCGTCATTTCCCGGGAGCACCGGTTACAGACGGGCCACGCTCTGAACCCCCACAGGGTCCAGGCCGAGGAGGGCCTCTCCAGTTCCCGCGACACCCTTCTGACCGTTCCACGTCCCCTACGCCGGAGGGTTCTTCGACGCCCGCTCCAGGTTCCCAGACGTCTTCCCTGGCCTTCGCCAAATCCACACAGGCTCGGCACCCTCTACCTCCCGCCACCGCGGGAGCCTTGACGACGCTGCAGACTTCGCTTCATGCTGCGGACCGGTCAGTTGCTCCACCCCGCTTCGACCCAGGCCTCTCGACCGGAACCGGGGGCTTCGCTACCGGGGACCCTGGCATCTCCTCAGGCCGGACTTCCACCGGCTGGCTGCCGCGAACTTGGCGTCCGGTTACGTCATGACCACTTGCTTTCCAGTCATGGCGCCCGGACTACTGGACGCACGTGGATCCGGGCTTGGGTCAGACTGCGATGGCGATCTTTCCGCGGGCCCGTCCGGCTTCGAGGTAGCGCATCGCGTCTGCGGCGTCCGCGAGCGGATATGTCTTGTCGATGACAGGCATGAGTCGACCGGCTTCACCGAGCTCGGCGAGGACTTCGATGTCGGCGCGGGTTTCTTTGGGGATCCTGATGGTGAGCCGCTGACGCACGAACGGTGACAGCCCAAGCGCGCGTAGTTGACGATTCAAACCCGTCCATCGGCCACTGTCTTCCCCGCCGACGATGACGAGCGTCCCTCGCGCGGTGAGCGCGCGTCGCAGCCGCGTCAGCGACGAGTTGCCGCCGATGTCGAGGATGAGGTCGTAACGCTGCGGGCCGTCGGCGAAGTCGCCCTGGGTGTAGTCGATGACATGGTCGGCACCGATCGACGTCACCAGATCCGTCTTGGACGTACTGCATACCCCGGTGACCTCCGCTGCGAAGATCTTGGCGATCTGTACGGCGAAGGTGCCGACGCCACCGGAGGCGCCGATGATCAGCACGTGTTGCCCCGCTTTGACGCGGCCGGCGTCGCGCAGGCTCTGCAGGGCGGTAAGGCCTGAGATGGCGAGCACGGCGGCCTGCTCAAACGTGAGGTTCGCCGGCTTGGGCACCAGCTTGTCTTCACGCGCCGATGCGTGTTCGGCGAAGGACCCTTTGCCGATACCGAAGACCGCATCGCCGACCGCGAACCTGGTCACGTCCGCGCCGATCGCCGCGACCGTGCCGGCGACGTCGAGCCCGGGAACCGGCCGCTTCGGCTTGCGCAACCCGAAGTACAGCCGCCCCAGGTAGGGCAGGCCAGTCATCGCGTGCCACGTGCCGCGGTCCATCCCCGCAGCGTGGACTTTCACCAGCACCTCAGAGTCGGCTATGGCCGGCTCAGCGACCTCAGCCAAACGCCACCGCTCGGCCGGCCCATAGCTGTCCTGCACGATCGCCCGCATCGTGACATCGTCCTCCGTCACGCCCCGCATGTGGGAGCGGCCGAGCCGTAGCGCTCAGAGCAGAGCCCACTCCTCCTGCAGGATGGCGTAGGCGACCGTGTCGAGCCATCGGCCGGATCGGTGCAGGGACTCCTGGACGGCGTGGAGTTCGCGGCGCATGCCGACACGCTCCATCAGGCGACACGAGGTGTCGTTGTCGAAGAAGCAGTTCGCGGTGACCCGGCGTACCCCGAGGTCCTGGAAGCAGTAGCGGAGCAGTTCGCGTACCGCTTCGGTGGCGTAGCCGTGGCCGCTATAGGCCGGGTTGAGCACCGAGCCGAGTTCTGCCTGCTTGCCGCGGGCCTGGTCGGCGACCTCAAGCTGGGCCCAGGCGTCCTCGCGGCGGAGCATGAAGTCGCCGATGACCGGAGCGTCGGACTCGTGGCCAAGGGCGACGACGACAGCGTTCGCGAGACGACCGGTCTCCGAGAACATCTCGCGGTAGCCGCCGAGGTCGGCGGGGCAGCCGGTGAGCCACTCGTTGACCGACTCGAGTCGGCGGTACTCCCAGGTCGGATCGGCGTCCTCGGGCGTCGCGGAGCGGAGGGTGAGCCGCTCGGTATGCAGCGGGTGCTCAAGCAACGACGGGCAGGGCTGCCCGGCTGCGCTGATCGTGCGGAGTTCGGTGAGGACGGCGCCCAAGTCGCGCAGGCCGGCGAGTACGCCGTGGAGCTGTGCTTGGTCGACGACTGCGGCGGTGATCGTGGTGCTGCCATCGTCGTTGCGGGCGAGGTCGAGTTCGCCGAGCCAGGCTGACCAGTGATCGTCGAGATGGCCGTCGACGCGGATCGCGTACGTGGTGGTGGTCATGAGAGTGCTCCAGCGTGCCGAAGACGGGTGGCGAGTGTGGTGCGGCGGCGAGCGGGCCGGAGGTCGGCCCACACGGCGACGGCGAAACTAACCGGCTGCAGCGTGCCGGCTGTCAGCGGGATCGCACTGAGGCCGAGCAGGGCGGCCGGCACCGGCCAAGACCGGTGCCGAACCGCCTCGCGGGTGCTCATCGGTGTGGTCCTCAGTGCCCGGCGCCGACGGTGACAGTCGAGGCCGACGCAGGTGCAACGGCCGAGACGCTGGTTCGCTGGGTGCGCCACAGCGAGACACCAAGACCGATCAGGGCGACGCCGACCGGGATCGCCATCGGCCGGTCGAACGACGCCGGCAGGAACTTCAGCGAGGCGATGCCGACGGCGCCGAGGGCGAGCAGTGCGGCGGCCCAGCGTGCCAGGACGCGGGCGCGGAACAGCGCGATGCCGAACAGCAGTGCGCCGGCCATGTAGGTCACACCCATCAGGGCGAGCAAGGTCTGCATGGCGCCGATGTCGCCGGCTGTGTTCAGGCCGGCAGAGGCACGAAGAACGTCGTTGACGTAGCCAGGCCGGCTGTGTGCCTCGCCCGGCAGGACGAACGCGGCGATGGCCTCGACGCTGGACATCAGCAGGTAGCCGACAACGAAGGTCACGTAGCCGACAAGCCCGAGCCTGCCGACGCGGCGGCGTTGGTGCAGGTACATGCCGGTCAGACCTGCGACAGCGAGCGCGCTCATCACGAGCTTCGCGATGCTGCGGACGTGCCAGTTGATGCCGTCGGTGAATGCCTGCACGGTGAACGCCGGGTGCTTGATCTGGACGCCGACGAAGATTGCACCTGCGGTCGCGGCGCAGATGCCCGCGGCTTGGGTCAGTTTGGCGGTGGTGATGGTCATCGCTGGCTCCTGTCGGTCCTCGTCGCCGGGCTGTCCGGCCGTTGTCGAGGACGGTAGGAACTGGCGTGGTGAGCGCACATCACCATCTGATGTGACCGGGTTGGTGATTCGGCCGTGGCGAGGCTCAGAGAAGGCCGAGGTCCGCGGCTCGGCCCACGGCGGCGCGACGCGTAGTCACGTCGAGCTTGGTGAAGATGTGCTTGGTGTGGGTGCGCAGCGTGTTCACCGACACGAACAGCGCTCGAGCGATCTCCGGCCCGCTGAGGTCGGTCACCAGCAGACGTAGCACCTCGAGCTCGCGTTCACTGAGCGCTTCCTCGGCGGCGGGTCCAGCCTGCGCGGGCGCCGACGTTCTGCGTGCGGCGGCCAGCAGGCGCTCGGCATGAGGGCGTACGTCGGGGGCAGCGGCGCCCGCGACCTGTGCGAGCAGATCGGCCATCGGCGGTCCCTCGTCCAGGAACAGCCGGCAGTAGCCGGCCGGCACCCCGTCCGTGAGGGCGGCAGCGAGGTCGGCGGCCGCGGAGTCCGCGTCGCCGTTCGCGTGGTGCGCGAGCGTTCGGGCCACCCGGGCCTCGACCAGGCTGCCGCCTCGGCCCGCCGCCTGCGCGAGGTCCAGCACACGGTCGAGCAGATCGAGTGCGGTGCGCGTGCCACCCTCGGCGACGAGCAGCCGGGCAACGGTGAGCTGGTCGTATTCGCCCAGATAGGTCGGCGGATCCTCGGGTGCAACCCCGCGCTGACGCGCCCACGCCCGCGCGTCGTCGAGGCGGCCCTGCACGATCTGCACCCGCGCCCTGGTCGCGGCGATCGGCCGCACGTCCGGGAAGTAGCCGGGCAGGAAGAGCGGCTCGGCCTCATCGAGCATCGCGATCGCGCCGTCGAGGTCGCCCTTTGCCTGCAACAGCGCGGCCATCGCGGTGTACCAGCGGTGCCGATTCTCCAGCAGCGACGCCTTGTCGCCGAGCTCGCGGGCGACCTCGAGGTGCTCCGCGGCCGCATCGAAGTCACCCTGCTCACGGAGCACGTCGGCGAGGCCCACGTGCAGGTCCCCGGTGGTGGACAGGACCGGGCCGGGGTGGCTCTCGGCCGCGGCCAGCGCGCGTTCATACAGCCGACGCGCCTCGACCGGACGCCCACGCGCCAGCCACATGTTCGCCAGCACGACCGTCGCACCGAGCTCATCCGTGACCATGCCGGCCGCGTGCAGGCTGGCGACCGCCTCGCTGAACGTGTCCACCGCCGTACCAAGGTCGCCGGCCGCCCATGCCGCCAGGCCGAGAAAGCCGGCCGCCGCGCCCCGCGGGAAATGGTCCTGCCGCCCGGCCAGCGCAAGCGCCCGGCGGGCATGCAAGACCGTGCCCTCGACATCGCCGCGGGCCTGGGCGACCGAAGCGCGGTAGACCGCGATCATCGCCGGCAACGAGCGGACCTCGCCCTCCCGGTCCCTTGCCGCCTCGGCCAACGGGCCGGTCCCAGGGATGGTCGGTGGCGGCGTCGTATCGAGACCGGCCTCGGCGGCGTCGAGCCACGCCTCCACCCCGCCGAAGTCGCCCTCGGACAGCCGGCTCCACCCCACGAAGCAGGCCAACAGCGGTCGGCGACGCACGACGTCGTCGGGCAGCGTGGCCAGCCAGTCGCGAAGGGTGCGGTCCTGGCGTCGTCTGCGAAGGTCGGCCTCGGCGAGTTCGATGAGGTCGGCGGTGTGCTCGTGATCGCCGTTCGCGATCGCGTGCCGCACGGCATCTTCAAGCAGCCCATTCTCGGCGAGCCATCGGCTGGCCGCGGCATGCAACTCAGCCACCCGCTCGGCGCGCCGGGCGGTCAACCGGACACGCAACGCGTCGGCGAACAGGTGGTGGTAGCGATACCACCTGCGTTCGTCGTCGAGCGGAACAACGAACAGGTTCTCGCGGTCCAGGTTCTCCAGCATCGGCTTACCGTCAGAACGCCCGGTCAGCGCGTCGCACAGGCCGCCGGTCAGCTGATCGGGTAGGCAGGTGTCGAGCAGGAACGCGCGGACCTCATCCGGCTGCCGGTCGAGCACCTCCTCGACGAGGTAGTCCAGGACAAACCGATGGCTTCCAGAGAAGGCCTCGACGAAACCAGCGACCTCGCCAGACCCCTCGCCCGCGTGGGTCCGGGCCGAGAGCGCGGCCAGCTGCAGTCCGGCCGCCCACCCCTCAGTGCGCGCCTCGAGCGCGGCCACGAATGCCGGCTCCAGCCGCAGCCCCATCACCTCGTTGAAGAACGCCTCCGCTTCATCGACGGTGAACCTGAGCTCCGCCGCCCGCACCTCCACAAGCTCCCCACGCGCACGCAGTCGAGAAAGCGGCAGCGGCGGGTCGGCCCGAGTTGTCATCGCCAGCGTGACCTGCGATGGCAGGTTGTCCAGCAGGAACGACACCGCCTCATGGACGGCGCCCCCGTCGATGACGTGGTAGTCGTCGAGCGCCACAACCATCGGACCTGCGAGGACGTCGAGATCGTTGATCAGGCTGACCAGGACGGCGTCGGTCTGTGTGGCACCTGCGGCCGCCAGCAGGGCGAGCGCCTCGACACCAACCTCGGGTTCGGCGGTCTGAATCGCAGCCACGAGGTTCGTCAAGAACTGTCGAAGGTCGGCGTCTCCCGAATCGAGGGCCAGCCACGCCACTCTGCGCTGCGATAGCTCCGCCGCCGCCAGCCACTGCGTCAAGAGCGTGGTTTTGCCGAAGCCGGCTGGCGCCGCGACCAGGACCAACCGCGGCCCTTCACCGTCGTCCGTGCGCAGCCGGTCAGTCAGACGTGCGCGCTGCACCAACCGGCGACGCGGCGAGGGCACATGCAGTTTGGTGCCCAGCACAGGCATCCGGTCAGCGTAGGCGTTCGGCTAACTCGCAGGAGCGCATCCGCCGCGTCCCGTTTCTTGATCCAAAGGGCGGCGCTATTGGGAAAGGCAAGCCGCGCACAGTGCGGGCCGCGTCAAGGCCAACTGCGTGGGTGTGTCGCGCTCATCGCCGTCGGGGTGGTTCAGTTCGGACTTTGATCCGTTCGCCCGGCCTCGCGAAGATGCTGAGGATTTCTGCTGGCTCGTCGCCGGTGCTGCCGAACCAGTGCGACACTCTCGTGTCGAACTCGGCGACCTCTCCCGGGCCCAGGACGAAATCCTCCTCGCCCAGGACGAGGCGCATCCGGCCGGAAAGGACGTAGATCCACTCCGAGCCATCGTGCGAACGAGGCTCGGGAAGCACCTTCGACGTCGGGATGACGATCTTCCACGCCTGCATCCCGTCCGGTTGCCTGGTGAGCGGGATGACCGTCCTGCCCTTCACCCGGCCCGGCCTGAGTCGGATGCGCGGGTCGCCGACGTCGGGTGCCCCGACCAGGTCGTCCAACGGAACCCGGTACGCACGCGACAGCGCCAGGAGCAGCTCGAGGGTGGGTCGGCGCTGTCCGGTTTCGAGCCGGGACAGCGTGCTCTTGGAGATCCCGGTTGTGCGGGCCAGCGCGGTGAGCGTGATGCCCCGCTCCAGCCGAAGCCGCTTCAGCCGCAAAGCCACACCCTCGAGATCGGCGGCCGCGGCGTCCTCCATCTGCCGCATCCCACTCCGGTTTCCCGGAAACGGCAACATTCATTGGCGTCGTGTCCCATTGGCTCCAATCTTGAGGCATGAGCCAATACGACGTAGCGATTATCGGCGGAGGCGCCGCGGGACTGTCGGGCGCGCTGGTCCTGTCGCGGGCCGGGCGCCGCGTACTGGTGATCGACGCCGGCCAGCCACGCAACGCTCCGGCGACGCACATGCACGGGTTCTTGTCGCGTGACGGCATGGCCCCGGCGGCGCTCCTGGAGGCCGGGCGGCGAGAGGTACGCGGATACGGAGGTGAGTTCCTCGACGAACCGGTGAGCACGGTGACGCCTCACGGCGATACCGAGTTCCGGATTCTGCTTCACGGGGGCCAACGGATCTCGGCCCGGCGACTGTTGACGGCCACCGGCCTGCGCGATGAGCTTCCTGACATCGCGGGCCTCCGTGAGCGGTGGTCAGTCGATGTGCTGCACTGCCCCTACTGCCACGGCCACGAGGTCCGCAATGAGCGACTCGGCGTTATCGGCGGCACGGCTGGCGCCGTGCGTTTCGCGCAGATAGTGCGTCAATGGTCGAGCGACCTCGTCTACCTCACGGCGCCCGGCGCCCTCACCACGACTGAGTGTGCCGAACTGGCGGCCCGTGGCATCGACATCGTCGAGGGAAGCATCGATCAGCTGATCGTCGAAAACGACCGGCTGCGCGGCGTCCAACTCGACGACGGGTGCGTCATGCCCTGCGCCGCGCTGTTCGTGCCACCCCGCTTCGTCCCCAACGATGCCCTTCTCATCGGGCTCGGATGCGCTGTGGACGGCGATGGGTGGGTGACCACGGACCGGACCGGGCGCACCAGCGTGCCGGGCGTCTGGGCAGCCGGCAACGTGGTGGACCCACGCGCGCAAGTCATCACCGCGGCCGGCGCCGGGTCCGCGGCCGCGATCGACATCAACGGCGATCTTGTCGACGAAGACGTTCGCCACGCAATCCTCAAACACAAGTCGACTGCGAAGGACTTCTAACAATGACAACCGACGAACACCCTCGTTCCCGGGCGGTGGGACCACCGACCAAGCACCAGCTGGCGCTGATGATCTGGCTCGCCGTGTTCCCCACACTCACTGTGCTCAACCTAACCCTCGGCGACTGGCTGAGCTCGCTCACATCGATCGTGCGGACCCTCGTACTTGCCACCCTGGCGGTGCCCATCGTGATCTACGGGCTGATGCCGCAGCTACACAAGCTGCGGGTGTGGATGCTCACCCCCTCTACCGACCGGTCGGCACGATGACGACCGACACACCGACCTTCTCGAGCTATCCGGTGCAGTTCGCGATCGACTATCCCGACCGGGCCACTCAATCGGCGTATCCGGCGAGCGCCTCTGCCAGCGGCGACAGTTCGACGTGGCGGTGGCCGGCGACCTCGCTCACTGCGCGATCCAGGTCGGCGCCAGCGATCCGGTGGCGAGCGGAGAGGAGGTAGACGTCGGCGAAGTCGCGCCAGCGCGTGTTGATCGTGCCGCGCTGCAGCACGGTGACGATCTTCTCCGCGCACACCATCGCCAACGGGTAGCCGACCAGCGTGATCGTTCCACCGAGCAGCCGCGGCAGGTCGATCGTGCGTGGGGCCGGCCAGATCGGATCGCCGATGTTGACATCGACGTGCAGGCTGAGCTTTGCGCTGGCCAGTGGCGCGGTCAACGTGACCCGGACCCCGGTGTACTCATCCTCGTCACGGATAACCTCCGCAGTGGCCGCCTCGCTGTCGAACTCGAGCCCGTCCCCGGCGGGCATTGCAGCGATCTCCCCGACCAGGTCGAGGATCTTCTCGAGGCTTCCGTCGACCGCCCGCGCCGCCAAGTCGATATCGCGGGTTGGCCGCCGCGCGTCGTAGGCAGCAAGCAGCACGCCTCCTTTGAGCACCAACGCGTCCGCGTGCTCCGAGGCTGCGAGGAGGACCAGGAACCCTTCCAGCGCATACAACTGGTGCAGTTCTTCGGTGGGTCGGCGTTGGCGGCGCGCCAAGTTCTGCAGATCCAGATAGGCGCGACCCTCGACGGTTGCCCTGTTCGGTCGACGAGCATTCGTCACAGCAGGATCTCCATGGCGGCGCGCAGCGCCGGCTCAGCATTCGGGAAGGCGCGCGCCATTGTCAGCAGTGTGGCGGGTTGGGAGCCGCGACGACGCAGCCACCGACGCAACGCCTCGATCGCCGTCTCCGGCCCTTCCAGGTGGCGCAGCCGGAACGCATCGACGATGCACCGCGGCGGGTCATACAGCCCGATGCTGGCCTCATCGGTCAGCCGCAGTTCGTCGCGGCCCAGGTCGAACGTGTCCGCGGCAAAAGCGTGCCAACTCGCCGGCGCCTGAGTCCGTGGGTGCCGCTGCCCGCGCGGCAACGCAACATCTATGCGCGCCGGGATCGCGTCGCTGAGCCCGTGCCGGGCCAGCGCGCTCGTCAGGCACAACGTCGCCCGCGGCGCCCGCACCGCGATCTCCAGCAGATCCGGGTCCGCCTGATCCGCCGCCGAACCGGTACGCCGGAACAGCCCCTGCCCAACTGATCCAGGACGCCGGCATCCCGCAGCGCGTACAGGCGCCGCTCCGACAGCCCGCTGGGTCGGCGTAGTACAGCGCGTCGCGGTCAACTGGCCGGACGCGATCCGGCGACATGCGCTCAAAGGCTGCACGGTTCGCGGCCAGGTAGTCCTCGTAGGCGTGTCTCGGTTGGCCAGGAAACCAGAGGTGTCCGGCAGCCCACCACAGTCGATCGCAGCCTGCGACGAGTGCCGGCTCCTGGGCGATGCCCACGACTGGGTCGAGCTTGCACATCGCGAGGAAGGACCGGATTTCTCGCACTGCGAACGCGATGACATATAACAGCACGAGCTCCGACGAGAAGTGGTCGTACCGCGGCCAACCCTGATTCCGGCCGGACGGAGAAGTAGGAGCTGACGACGCCGCCGACGGCGAGGATCTCGGCATCGAGGCGGATATTGCCGGCGAAGTCGATTTCGGCGATCCGGTCGACACCCTCGGGTGCCGCGGACCGCAGCGTGGCCGCCAGGTCGGGATCGGAGACGAGGAGGACCTCGTTGGCGCCGAGGGCGCGTATCCACTCGACGTCGGCCGCGGAGCGGACCGTGGCGAGGACGCGGGCACCGTCGCGACGCGCCATCTGTACCGCGATGGACCCGACGCCACCGGCGGCGCCATGCACCAGCACCGTGAGCCCGTGCACTGACCCGTCGGCGAACAGCGCGCGGTAGCCGGTGATGCCGGCGATGCCCAGGCAGGCGGCTTGGTCATCGACGCCCTTGCTGGGCAGCGGCACGGCGGTCGTGTCGGGCACGACCACGTATTGCGCTGCCGTGCCGAACGGCCGGTAGGACTGCGCTCCGTAGCACCACACCCGCTGCCCCAGCCGGGCGTCGGCGACACCGGCGCCCACGGCGTCGATGACCCCGGCGCCGTCGCTGTGCGGGATCACCCGCGGGTAGGGCATCGGCGCGCCCCGGCCGGAGCGCTTCCCGACGTCACCGGGGTTGATGCCCGAGTGGGTCAGCCGGATCCGCACCTCAGCGGCGCCCGGCTGCAGGTCGGGTAGCTCGCCGACGACGAGCACCTGACGGGCGGGTCCGCGTCGCTCGTACCAGGCCGCCCCCATCACGGACCATCCCCGGCGCCGTCGGCTACGCCGGCCGGTGTGAGGACCACGTACTTGCCGAAAGCAGCGTTGTGCTCCAGATCGGCGTGGGCCTGGCGGATGTCGGCGAGCCGGTAGACCGGCCGCGGCCCGGGGTCGGCAGCGCCGGCGGCAAGCCGGTCCGGATGGCGCTGCAACACCTGCTGCGGGAGGTCGTCACTGCCGCCGCCGTAGGCGGTCAGCCGCACGCCGCGGGGAAGGTAGTCGATCGGATAGAAGTCCGGCACCGTCCACTGGTTGGACAGCATGCCGGCGAAGCACACCGTGCCGTGCACGCGGGTGGCCCGCAGTGTGTCCGGCAAGTCGGTGTGCCGATGAGTTCCAGCGCGGCGTCCACGCCGCCGGGCACGAGGGCCCGCACTCGACCGGCGACGGCACCGTCGTCGAGAACGGCGTGGTCCACGCCGTGGTCCTGCAGCGGCTGCACCCGGCCGGCCTGGCGGGTGGTGGCGAGCACGGTGGCGCCGAGATCCTTCGCCAGCGTGGTGGCGATCAGGCCGAGCGCAGACGTGCCGCCCGGATCAGCAGCGTCTGCCCGGCCCGCAGGTCCAGCCCGATGCTCAGCGAGCCGTAGGCGGTCTGCAGCGTCTCGGGCACGGCGCCGATGACGTCCCACGGCAGGTCGGAGGAGAACGGGATGACCTGCCCTCGCGGGACGACGGTGTATTCGGCGTAGCCGCCGTCGAATACCCGGCCCATCCCGCCCATCAGCGTGACCACCTGCTGCCCAGGCTGCAGGTCGCTTTCCGGCGCGGCGTCGACGATCCCGACGGCTTCGATGCCGAGCACCCGGGGGAAGGTGACCCCCTGGGCCAGTCCGTGCCGGGTGTGTAGCTCCGAGCGGTTCAACCCGAACGCCATCACCTTGATCCGCACCCAGCCCGGGCGCGGCTCGGGGACGGGAACGTCGTGCAGCTCGAGGTTCTCCACCGGGCCCGGCGTGGTGAGCACCACCGCGCGCTCGTCCTCACCACGACTCACCCTCTTCCATCCGCGGGTGTGCCCTGCGCGTGGTCGGCGACCACACGCTGCCCGGACGGTCAGCCGCGCACCCGTCGTCGGCGCACCGGCCGGACTAGAGGTTCTCCCGCGGGATGACCGTCAGCACCCGCACCAGGTGCTCGCGGAACTCAGCCATGAAGTCGCGCAGGAACGCCGCCGTTGACTCGTCGGTGACCTCCCCGTCCGGGCTGAACTTCTCCGGCGAGTACTGGATGTAGGCCTCGGGGGCGGTCATCTGGCGGGCGTTGCAGAAGCTGAGAACCCCGCGGAGGCTCTGCTGCGCAACGGCGGTTCCGATCTGGCCGATCGAGGCCCCGATGACCGCAGCCGGGACGTGGTGGAAGGAGTTCTTGCCCCACGGCCGTGATGCCCAGTCGATGGCGTTCTTCAACGCGCCCGGTATCGAGCGATTGTACTCGGGCGTGACGAAGAGCAGCGCGTCCGACCGCCCGATCGCCTCCTTCAGCGCGGTCGCCTCCGGTGGGTAGTTCTGGTCGTGATCGGGGCTGTACAGCGAGAGGTTCCCGATCGGTATCTCGGTGAACTCAAGGTCGGACGGTGCGAGCCGGATGAGTGCGCGGGAAAGCACGCGGTTGATGGATGTACTGGACAGGCTGCCGACGAAGTAGCCGATCTGATAGGTAGTCATGCAGGTCTCCTTCGTGAGAAATGCCGGTTCAGTTCGCTGGGTCATTCAAGCACCGCTGACCACCAGCGAGGTCGGGCCACGGTCGACGTTCCACCATGGCTGTCGCGGCCGAGCCATGCCGCTGATGTCGCACGTTCGTCGCGCTCGGTAGCCGTCAATGGCGAGCGTGCCGTTGACGGTGCCAAGAACGCTCAGATGGATCGCTACCGAGGGCTAGACCCACTCTCCCGATGAGTGCCTGCACCAGGCCGGGTCGCAGTCCAGCGCTTGGCTCTGGCTAGCGGTCGGGGACCGGTCAGTGGACGGTGACGGGCGGGATGCCCTCGTCGTCGAGCAGGTGTGTCTCCTCGTGCTTGCGAGGCAGCATCAGTGCTGGGATGAGCGTGAGCAGCACCATCACCCACGCCACCCAGTAGGTCTGGGCGAAGGCGTGGGCTGCGTCCTCGAGGCCCTTCGACGATCGCGGCGGCCGGGATCTTGGCCGCCAGGGCCGGGTCGTGCAGAGACGCCATCGCGGGTCCGGCGAGCTTGGAGGCCTGGAGGTGGTTGGTGAGCAGCACCGACATGACAGCCACGCCGACCGAGCTGGCGATCTGCTGGTTGATGTTCAACAGCGTGGAGCCGCGGGCCACCTCGTGGGCCTTCAGGGTCTTCAGGGCGGAGGTGAACAGCGGCATCATCGTCGCGCCCATCCCGAGGCCCATCACGAACAGCTCGGTGATGATCACCGGGTACGGCGTGGTCGCGGTGAGCTGGGTCAGCCCGAACATGCCGATCAGGATGAAGACCAGGCCGAACGGCACGATCCGGCCGATCGGGCGCTTGTCCACCTGCGAGCCTGCCATGGGCATCGTGATCATCGCGCCGATGCCTTGCGGGGCGACCAGCAGTCCGGCGTGCAGGGTCGACTCTCCGCGGACCTCCTGGAAGTAGGTCGGCACCAGCAGCAGTCCGCCGAAGAATGCCGCAGCGAACAGGAACATGGTGATGATCGTGACCGTGAGGTTGCGGTTCTTGAACAGCCGCAGGTCCAGCAGCGGATGCTCGGGGCGGAAGGAGTGGAAGACGAACAGCCACCATCAGCGCGGCGCCCATCAGCATCGAGACCCAGACCCGCGGCGCGCTGGCGTGACCCTTCGGTGGGGATCGATGAGACGCCGAACAGGAACAACGCCAGGCCGGGCGACATCAGCGCCATGCCGAGGAAGTCGAAGGACTCCGACGGTTCGGGGGTGTCCCGGGGCAGGACCCGCCAGGCGTAGAGGACGGCGATCGAGCCCGATCGGGGCGTTGATGAGGAAGATCCAGTGCCAGCTGGCGACCTCGATCAGCCAGCCGCCGAGGATCGGGCCGAGGATCGGGCCGAGCAGCATCGGTACGCCGAGGATCGCCATCAGCCGGCCGATCCGGTGCGGGCCGGCCGCCCGGGTCATGATCGTCATGCCGAGCGGCATCAGCATGCCGCCGCCGAGTCCCTGCAGCACCCGGAAGCCGATCAAGGCACCGATGCTCCATGCGGTCGCGCACAGCACCGAGCCCGATGACGAACAGCGCGATCGCGGTCATGTAGAGCCGCTTGGTGCCGAACCGGTCGGCGGCCCAGCCGGTCATCGGGATCACTGTCGCGAGCGCGAGCGTGTAGGCGGTGACCGACCAGGCGACCGTGGAGTAGGCGAGCGGGTGGCGCGGGGCTGCCGAACACGGTCTGGAACGTCGGCAGCGCGACGTTGACGACCGTGATGTCGAGGATCGACATGATCGCGCCGATCACGACCACGCCGGCGATCTTCAGCACAGCGCCGTCGATGTGATCGGGTAGACCGGCCAGCTCGACCTTGCTGTCAGAGGACATGGGAGCTCCTTCGCGCCTGCTCGTCACTGTAACCCTCGGCCTTGTACGCGACCTGCTCCTAGACCTCGAGGAATTGCCAGGCTGGACCCCGCTGCTGCTTCCTCGTTCCGCGCGCCCGAGCCGTCGATCTGCGCGCTGGGCCGCCCACCTGAAGTCTGCGCATATGGATCGCTAGGACGCGGATCCCAACTCACTCTCATGCCGATGGGCGTGCATTGCGACAATGCATGCAGACATCTTTAGGGCTGGGGCGGCCTGCTCGTTGTCAAGGACCGAGCGCCGTCGCCTGCACGCGTACTACTCGCATCCTGCTTCGTTCCCACGATGCACCGCGCCCGGCCTGGAACTCGGACCTTGCTGTCTTTGTCGAACGCGCTCACCTCCGCAATAGCGTGAGCCCGAATCCGCTGCCGCGCCGGTTCGTCGACCTGCTGTAGCGCGGCAACGGCGAGCGAGACGTGCTCGCTGATCATCTCCCAATACTGAGCGGGCGATCCCGTCACGAGTTCGACGTCGACGTCCCACTCGGCGACGTCGCGCAGCCCGGCGGCCCGATACAGGGCGCTGACATATCCGGGAGCAGCGCATCGAAACATGTTCGGTCTGTCGGGATCCGGTCTTGTCACGACCGCCTCGGTCGTGATTGCCCGCATGGCGATCGCCGTCCACGGGTTTGCCTCGGGCTCGACCCAAACCGACGAGCACAGACGTCCGCCGGGCTTGAGCACACGCACAAACTCGGCCGTTGCCCGGGCCATGTCCGGGAAGAACATGTAGCCAAAACGCACGGAGACGCCGTCGAAGATGGCCTCGCCGAACGGCAGATCATCTGCGCTGCAGACCGTCGTCTCGATGTTGGCGATCCCTTGCGCACTGGCTCGCCGCGCGGCGATGTCGAGCATCTCCGCGACGAGGTCGGTCAGCACGACGCGTCCCTGTGGAGCGAGCCTCGCGATACTCAAACCCGGCTCACCCGTCCCCGCGGCGATGTCAAGATGCTGATGGTCTTCAGCGATGTCAAGACTCTCAACAATGGCCTTACCGACCGGGCTCAGCTGATCCATGATGACCGGGTCCCACTTCCCCCAGCCCGCAGCGAGCCCGGCCCACGTCACTCGCTGACCGGCTCGGATCTCGTCAGGGCACGGCATTGACCCCTCCCATCGACGCATCTACCGAACAGGAAGCTACTCCAGGCCAAAGCGCACACCCACTCATGCGCGGCCCTGGACAAACATCCGGAATTGCCGCTGTCATGGTGCGTTCGCCCGCGCGGGAACCGTCTCGATAGGTGCGGTTAGCACCGCCCGGTGCGACTCGCGCATACGGGTCGATCTCGAACTCCTCCACAGCACGCAGTGTCATGGCCGGTTCCGTGCTCGTCGGTGTTCACGACCAATGGCAAGTGACTGACCGCCGCTACCTGTCCGATGGATCTACGACTACGACGCCCACTCTGTACTTCTCTGGTCCTCGACGAACGGTTGACCACCGGGCCGGCCGAACTCCGGGGGGGTGGCGGGTTGCTGGCACGCGAGCGCGACGCGCGGTTCGTCGACCGCGAGATGACTGAACGGCTTGATGAATTCGTGCATCTCACCAAACGCACGGAAACGCTCTGGTCATCGCGACGTGTCGGCGTTCAGGTAGGACAAGACGGCAAGTACGCGCCGATGCGCGGTGTCGGAGTCCTCGATGTCGAGTTTGGTGAGCAGATGGCTCACATGCGCCTCGACGGTCCTGGGGCTCAGCGAGAGCCGTTCGGCGATACCCGCATTGGTGAGCCCCTCGGCCATGAGGGCGAGGACGTCGCGTTCGCGCTCGGACAGCAGAGGAAATTTCCCGCCGCCGTGTCGGGCGCCGACCATGGCCGCGACTACCTTGGGATCGAGGGCCGATCCGCCGTTGGCTACCCGTTGGGCCGCTTCGACGAACTCGTCGACCTCGAAGACGCGGTCCTTGAGGAGATAGCCGAAGCCTGGCCAGGCCACGAGGTCGGCGGCGTTCGCGGTCTCGATGTGCTGGGAGAGCAGCAGGACACCGAGGTCGGGGTGTCGGACTTGAGCAGTCGGGCGGCGGTGGCCCCCTCGTCGGTGTAGGACGGTGGCATCCGGATGTCGAGAACGACCAGGTCGGGCGAGGTGGTCGCGACCAGGTCGATGAGACCGTGGGTTGAGCCGAGGGTGGCGGCGACTATGTGGCCCTTGTCGGTGAACAGCCGCGCCAGCCCGTCGCGCAGCAACGCCTGGTCCTCGGCGATGATCACGCGCATGGCAGGGTCGCTCGTAGACTCGTGCCGGCGCCGGGGCGAGAGGTCATCTCGAGGGTGCCGCCGTGGGAGCGGGCCCGGTCGGCGAGGCCGAGCAGACCGGTCCCCCGGCGCAGGTCCGCCCCGCCCATGCCGTCGTCGTCGATGGCGACCACGACGTGGCCGGCATCGTGCGCGACCGCGAGGACGATCCGCTCGGCCCGAGCGTGCTTGACCGCGTTGGTGAGTGCCTCGGCGGCGATGAAATAGGCGGCGGTCTCGATCTCGGGGGTGAACCGCTCGCAGGTGACGTCGAGCCGGACCGGGATCGGGGTCCGGGAGGCGAGGTCGTCGAGGGCGGCGCGCAGGCCGTGGTCGAGGCTCGAGGGCCGCAGACCACCGGCGAGCTCGCGCAGGTCGTCGATAGCGTGGGCGGCCTCGGCGACGGCCTCGTCGAGGTCCTGGATCGCCTGTGGCGCGGACCCGTTCAGGGTGTGCTGGACATGCCGCAGGGTGAGCCCGATCGTGACGAGACGTTGCTGGGCGCCGTCGTGCAGGTCGCGGGCGAGCCTGCGCCGTTCCTGGTCCGCGACGGCCACGACCCGCGCCCGCGACGCGTCCAGCTCGTCGACTTGGCGGCGCAGGTCGACCTGTAGCGCGGCGATCTCGAAGGCCAGCCGGCCCGCGTCGAGCGCCTCGAGGACCAAGCGTTCCGCGCTGGGCGGGTGCACCACGATGGGGGTCAGCTGGGCGTTGGTCACGATCGCGGTTCGCACCTGGGGCGTTACGTCGGCGGGGACCGGTTGGCCGTGGATGTCGAGCCAGCGCTCGGTGCCGGTGTCGAAGGCGACGGTGCAGGTCGGCTCACCGACCGCCGCCCGGAGCCGATTCTCCAGATCGTCGACGGTCGCGACGCCTCGGCGCAGGTCGTCGGCGAAGTCTGCCATCACCTGGCGCGTCTGGTAGCGGGCACGCCGGAACCGGCGGTCGACCAGTTCCTGGATCCGGTCGCGGACGGGCCGGAAGGCGACCGCTACGACGAACGCGCCGACAGCGGCCGCCACCGGTGAGGACAGCGCCGCGCCCGCGAGGACCACCACCGCGGCGTACGTCGCCGCCAGCAGGCCGGTTATCGCGGCGTAGGCGACGGTGCGGCTGACGATGAGGTCGAGGTCATAGAGGTGGTAGCGCAAGATCGCGACCGAGGTGGCGACCGGCAGGAGGGTCAGCGCCGCGGCCGCAAGCAGCTGGATGGGTGGCCATACCGTCCAGAGCACCGTTGAGATCGGGAGGACAACGGCGACGGCCGAAGCGGCGAACGCCATCCACTTCAACTGCACGTGCTCGACTCCCTCCGAGCCTCGGAACCGCAGCACGAAGACAACGACCGAGGCCAGCAGCGCAGCACTGATGATGGCAGCGCCGCAAAGAAAGAGCGTCTCGGTCCAGCTGGCGCTCGCCGCATAAGGGTTGACGTGGCCAATGAACTCGGGGCCGAGGCGGGGGTTGAGCGCCCAGCCTGGCAGACCCAGCAGCGCACCCAAGGCGCACAGCCACGGGATCGCGCGGCCCGCTCCGCTGACGTGTCCGTCGGGGAACCACACGAACAGCAGGACCAAGCCGAGTGCGGCGACCATCCAGCCGGACAGGGCGACGACCTGGGCCGGTGCTGCGGCGGGCCAGCCGTGCACGGCCGCCTGCTTGCCGTAGGCGAGGAGCGCGTCGGTGAACACGGCGTTGAGGACGGAGCTGACCACCAGCAGCCAGCCGACCCGGTGGTGCGGGTGTGACCAGACGATTGCGGCGCCGGCGAGGACCTGGACGACGGCGTACACCGCGTAGATGAGGGCCTGGCCGAGCGCGCCGGCGCCGAATGTCAGCGCCACGGCGGTCGTCTCGAAGGCGACTGTGAGCGTGACGGCGACGATCACCGCGACGCGGGCCGCGGACTCGGACATACGCAGATCGTCCCACCAGCGACCGTCCGCGGGGCAGCGCCAAAACCCCCGACCGAACTAGGTGCCAGCACGCATCCGCGGTCGCGAGCCGCACCCGATGCCGCAACCACGCCGCGTCCCTACCGTCGAAACAACTCATTCCCAGGAGGTCCCGATGACCGCACTTACATCCACGTCCACCACCAGCTCGCAGCGCCCCTGGGTGCATACGGCCGGCGCCTGGTGCCTAGCGGCCGGCCTCGCCGGGGTGGCCCAGGCCGCCCTCGTGCTCGCCTGGCCGAAGCAGGTCAGCGTCGACCGGTTCAGCTATCCCTTCACCTCGGCAGGCTTCGTGATCGCCCAGGCGAGCTTCGCCCTGCAACACATCCCGCTCGCCATCGGGGTGGCAGCGCTGGGCAGTCTCCCCGCCGTACGCAGGTCACGTACAGCGCGGACCGGGACCGTCGTAGCAGTCGTCGGCCTCGCCCTCCTCGCCCTCCTCGAGGTGATCGCCATCTCGGCATACGGGCACGCTGAACACTCCTGGTACGGCAACCTGGTCCTCAACGCCTACACCGCGCCGGTGCTGCTGGTGGGAATCGGCCTGACCGTCGCCGGCGTGGCCCTGCTGCGACAGGGCCGCGCCGCCTGGACGGGCGCGCCGTGGATGCCGTGGCTGGTCCTGTCCCTCGGCGTGTACGTGTTCTTCCCGCTGAGCCCCGCGATCTCCGGTTCCTTCGCCGCCGGCCGGCTCGGCATCGGTGGCTGGATGCTGCTCTACACGCTGCTCGGCTACGGGCTGCTGCGCGTGCGCACCGACCACTGAGCTCGCCATGACCACGACGGAGCCCAACCCCGCCCGCGGCTCACAGACCAGCGGCCGTTCCCGTGCCTTCCACTACGTCGGTGTCGGCGCGCCGTGCGGCCTCGCCTGGGCGGCCGGCCTGCGCGGGTTCATGGCGCAGGTCGCCGGGACCGGGTTCGAGGTCGAGTGGGCCGGCACATTCGGATGGATTCTGGCGCCCGGCGTCGCGGCCGGCGCCTTGCTCGGCCTCGCCGAAGGGCTGCGTCTGAGCGGCGGACGCCGAGGCTGACGATGGCTCGCCGCTAGCCCGTTGGCGTTCGCAGCGCTGTTCACAGCGACCCACTGCACCTCGGCGCCTTCTTCGCCCGCGGCATCGGCGGCGGCGCGATCAGCGTACCCCTGCTGGCGATGGCCGGTGGCTACGCGATGTCCGGGCGGGGTCCGCGGTGGTCGCGGGCGTTGCTCGACCTGATCGCCCTGTCCAGCATCCCGCTTTGGGCACTAACAGCCGCCAACGTCGGAGGCGGCGACCTAGCTCTTAGCCGGCCGCGCGGAGCGTGGGTCACAGTGTACTTCTGGTCCTTTCTCGCAGTCCTGGCCATAGCCTCGTCCGGCCCGCACCGACACCCCGCCGATCGTCCCGACCGAAATCAGGACTGACACAGCCGACCCATCGTCCAACGAGCGGACAACGACGCGGACGACCCCGCGGGCGACCATCGGGATCTCCCCCCGGGGGGCGGCGCCGTCACTTCCAACCTGGCCTGCCGCCGGCTTACTCAGCGCGCCCCGGAAGATCGAGTCACCTCGGAAGTGAATCCTCAAATGACACGACCCAACGCACATATCGCGCGCGAGCCCGGCAACCATAGGCCTCGCCCGACGTC
>CAVQMF010000006.1:0-55634 GCA_963713565.1 uncultured Actinomycetota bacterium
CATGGCTCGTCGTGTTCGTGAGCAAGTTCGCGGTCCTTGAACTGGTCGCCTTGGTCTTCGGTGACCGCGTCGACCTCGGCGGCTCGTCAGCGTGTGGCTGCTCGTGCTCGCCTGCTCATCGCGGTCGCTCGCTGTAGCGATCAGGCTCGCCATCGACAGGTGGTCGCTCGCGCGGCACTGGGCACTCAGTCGCCCTTGGTCCTGGGGCTGACGGGCTGAAGTTGCGTCCAGAATGTCGATTCGGTCGCAGTTGCCCGAAACTGCGACCGTGAAAGATCGGGGTTGCGGAACACCTCCGTGCCGCGTTCGGAACTCTGCATCGGCGTCCCAGATGGGAGACTGCGGGTGTGAGCGCGACCTCCGCGAAGGGCTTGCAGGCTCTGAGCCGCACGACGGGTGGCGGGGCCAGTCGCCCGCGGCGGCTGGTTGGTAGGGTCCGAGAGCTCGCCGAGGTCGCCGAGACCGTTTGCTCTTCCTCGTTGACGACGGTGAGTGGCCCGGGTGGAGTGGGGAAGACCGCGTTGTCGCTCGCGGTTGTTGCCGCTTCGTCGGCCCACTTCCCCGACGGCGTGTTCGTCGTCTGGCTCGCATCGTTGCGGTCAGCCGATCTCGTCGCCGGCGAGGTGGCCGCGCAGGTCGGCATGCGGCGGTCGGGGAGTCAGTCGGACGAAGACGCGCTCGCCCGGTGGTTGGTCGATCGAGACGTCCTGCTGATGCTCGACAACTGTGAGCACGTCGTTTCGGCGGTGGCCGAGCTCGTCGAGAATCTCACCGCTCGCCTGCCTCGGCTCCGTGTCCTCGCTACGAGTCGCGAGCCGCTTTGGGTGGTCGACGAGGTGAACTACCGGCTGGCGCCGCTGCCGGAGGTCGACGCGGTCGGCTTGTTCAAGGAGCGGGTCGGAGCCGGTGCCCGGGCTTCGCTCGACGGCGAGCGGGCCGGCGAGCTCGTCGGGCAGATCTGCCGACGCGTGGACGGGCTTCCTCTCGCGATCGAGCTGGCTGCGGCGAGGGTGGTCGGACTCGACTTACAAGACATCTCGCGGCATCTCGACCACGTGTTCGACCTCCTCCCGCAGGCGGTCCGGCGCGCCGACGGCGAACCGCGGTCGCTCCGAGCCACGGTGGAGTGGAGCGACGCCTTGCTCACCGACGACGAGCGTCTCCTCCTGCGACGGATGGCCGTGTTCGCCGGGGGATTCGACCTCACGGCGATCGAGGCGGTGTGCGCGAGCGACGGCCAGACGTCAGCGCAGATCGCTGACCTGACCGCCCGCCTGGTCGAGAAGTCGCTCCTCTCGAGACAGGCCGACATCGGTGTCTACCAGTTGCTCGAGACGATCCGTCAGTATTCGGCCGAACAGCTCGCGCTGGCCGGTGAGCTCGACGTGATTCGCGATCGCCACGCCCGCTTCCACCTGGAAGTCGGGCTGCACGAGGCCGACGCCACGCAATCCGGCCCAGAGACAGCGCACCTCCAGGAGCTCCGTCGCATCGAGGGCAACACACGCGTCGCGCTGGACCGCCTGCTCACGATCGATCCGGAGGCGGTGCTGGCGCTGGCGGCGAACCTCAACCTCTTCTGGTGGTCCCAAGGCAAGATGCGCGAGGGCCGCGTCTGGCTCGAGCGAGGCCGCGAGGCAGCACCGGACGCACCGGCCGAGCTGCGGGCGACGGGACTCTACTGCGAAGCCTTCCTCCTCGCCCAAGATACCGATGACTGGGGCGCCGCCGCCAAGCTCGTCGACGCCGCGATCGAGGTCGCCACCTCCGAAGCAGAGAAACCGCCGCTCATCCTCGCCATGCTGCACGGCATCCGCGCGGAGTGCGACGCCATCGACGGAGATCCGGCCTCTGCCCTCGCGCGCGCCACGACCGCCTGCGAGCTCGCGTCCGGATACCAGGGCACGTGGGGTCACGCCTACTGCGTATGGCAACTGGGGAACGCTCGCCGCGCGGCCGGCGACGAGGCCGGTGCCATCGCCACGTTGAGGGATTGCAACGAGCTCGCTACGCAGCTCGGCACCGGGATCGGGGAGATGATCTGCTGCAACGACCTGGGCGAGTTGTCCGAGGCACGCGGGGAGCTCGACACGGCGCGCTCGTTCTTCGATCGGGCACTGCAGGTCCGGCAGGAGCTGGGGGCGGTCCGCATGGGCTACGTGCACGGATCGATGGCTTCGTCGCTTCTCGCGGTGGCCAGGGTCGCCGAGAAGCAAGGCGACATCGCGTCGGCCTCGCATCTCCTCCACGACGCGATGCGGTTCGCCGAGGAGTCACGCGAGGTCGGCATTGCGCGCGAGATCAACGAGCTCCTCCGGCGGGCCTCACAGGTCCAGTCGATCGACCGAGCGACGATTCGGCCCGACGGCGGTACCTGGCACATCCAGTACGACGGCGAGGACGTCCACATGCCCGACCTGAAGGGCCTGTGGCACCTGCGTGAGCTGCTGGCGAGGCCCCATCAGCCTGTGGCCGCGCTCGCGCTCATCGGAGCACGGAACGACGAGCCGCTCCCCACAGCCGACACCGGCCCGGTGCTCGATCGGGAGGCGCTGCGGCAGTATCGACGACGCCTCGCCCAGCTGGACGACGAGCTCGACGCGGCGGCACTGCGCGGCGACCGCAAGCGGCAGGCTGAGCGGACTGCCGAGCGCACGGCGTTGATCGAGGAGCTCAAGAGAGCGACCGGGCTCGGGGGCAGGCCCCGACGGTCCGGTTCACCAGCCGACAGGGCCCGCGTCAACGTGACCAGAACGATCCGCCACGCCATCAGGGAGCTGGCGTCCAGAGCGCCGGATCTCGCCGCGCACCTCGAGCAGTCGATCGTCACAGGGGTCTCGTGCTGCTACGAACCGAGGGGCGACATCGTCTGGACCACCTGACGCGATGAGGTGGTTCGTTCCGAACGAACCACCCCGGCGTCTGAACGAACGCCTTCTCTGTAGGCGGCAACCGTCGCCCACATACCGAGAGGAGTTTCCAGATGACCGCCACCAACAAGGAGATCATCGAGCAGGCCTACGCGAGCTTCGCGGCCGGCGACATCCCCGCTGCCCTCGCCGCCTTCGCCGACGACATCCAATGGACCGAACCCGACGGCTATCCCATCGCCGGCACCTTTGTCGGCCCGCAGAACGTGCTCTCAGACGTCTTCATGCGCCTCGGCGAGATCGGCGACCACTTCTCGGTGGTGCCCGAGCAGTACGTCGCCGACGGCGACACGGTTGTGGCGCTCGGGAACCTCACCTGGAAGCACAAGGGCACTGGAGCGCCGGCCTCGGTGAAGATGGCCCACGTGTGGACCTTCCGCGACGGCAAAGCCACCACGTTCCAGCAGCACACCGACACCGCCAGGGTACGAGAGCTCAGTAATCTCGGCCGTTAGTTCGTCGGGGATGAGGCCACGCGATGGGGTCGGCAAGGTAGAGCCCGCAGGCGCAGTCCAGGGCGTCTTCGGGGCTGCCAGCGAATTGCCCGTTGGGTAGCACGGATTCGTCGTAGCCTTCGGTACTGGCCAGGTAGATGGCGAGCCCCAACGAACTGCCGATCCGCCGAAACGCAGGCGCATCAGTGCAATGACGTCGCCGTCGCTCGCGTGGGCGGTGACTGATATACAGCGCGCTTTGTCAAGGGCGTGGGCTCGTGCTTCATCCAGTGCGTTTTTGCTGTGCGCAGTAGTGTTCGATCTGCGCGCCCCCGCGGCGAGCGGATGGTGCTCGCTATCGACGGATCCCGCGTGGGCCAACACGGAGATCGACCCTACGTCGCGTCAATGCCGTCGAGGGATCCGGCGGCGAGCTGGGCGAGAAAGTTGCGGTGAGCCGGCTGTGGGCGAGGTGGGCGTCGACTCAGCCGGGAGCGATCTGCGCCCGAGCAATGCCCATCCAGACCTGAGACCCGAGCGCGACAACGATCGCGAACGCGAGGACGGTGTTGGGTGCGTTCGATCCGTGGTCGAGGGTGATTCCAACGCCGATGACCGGAACCGAACGGCCGAGGAACCGCGTTATCAGCATGTCTAAGCCATCTTAAGCCGGTCTTCTGAGGCGCTGGCTTGCAGTACGAGTCCGGTGGTGTTCACGTCGCTCTCCTCCCGATTCACATCAACGACGGAGTAGCGGTATTCGGCGCGTCCTTCCATTGCCTGATCCGGAGGACCAGTTGTGTCCGCGAGTGCACACCGAGCCGGCGGTAGGTATGCGTTAGGTGCTGCTCGACCGCCTTGACTGAAACGCCTAGTACTTCGGCGATTCCCGCATTGTCTAGACCGTTCAGGACTAGGGCGGCAACATGACGTTCCGCGTCGGTAAGGATGTCGAGTTCTGCAGGAACGTCATCGAGATCCCGTCCGGCGGCTGCATATAGCCGTTCGGTGCGCCGCGCAACGCGCCATGCCCGGCCGAGCGGCACGCGCATGTGCTCGAGTAGGTCGTGTTCGCGATCGGAGTAGTCGCGCTCGCTTCGTCCGGTACTTATGCCGATGGCGTGACTGGTCGAGCGGGTGATGACTAAGTACTCGGCGTGCCTTAGCCCGCGCGGTCGGTAGAAGTCAGCGTAAAACGGCAAGCGTTCGAGCGGGACGTCGCCATGCAGCTGTGACAGTCGTACGGTGCCGTCGAAGCCCCGTCGCAGCCAGCCGACCCAGGGATGCTCGGCTGGCCGGTGGAGTATTGCGCGCGCCGCGTCGGGCAGGTCGGACGGCATGGTCGGAAAGCCGTCGATCTTCGTCCATCGCCACGAGCGGGTGGCGATTTCTCCGTAGCTGGTCTCGGTGCTGGTCGCGATCCGTCGCAGGGCAGGCAGGACGATCGCCACGAACTCGGCACGACTCACGGCTGCGGCGGCATCGCCCACCAAGGTCAGTGCCGCGCGGTGATCACGCTCGGTGACGAACATCGAACACCCCCACCCTAGCCCGATCACGGCCTCCCGGTTGCTCTCAGTGTCGTCCTCGCCCGGGCTTATGGCCAGACAGCTGGGGTTTTCCCTATCGTGTGCTCGCTCTCGCGCCTCTACGTTCGGCACTGCTCGATCGACGAGGCGTCTCGGCCCGCCACCGCAGTCGCAGCGTGCTCGCTTTGACCTGTCCTGAAGGGAACGCAGATGTCCCGATCGGTGAGCGTCCTAATGTCCTGCGGTAGGAGCAGAGTGGCGGCTACCGTCGCGGTGTTCTTGGCCCTGTTCGCGTTGGTGGCTACAGGAGCGCCGGCGCATGCGACCTATCCCGGCGCCACGAACGGGCGGCTCGCGGTCGGCATGGTTGTCGACGACAACGCCGATATCTATGGCAGTTGCCAACACACGGTAACTGCCGGGCCTAACGACTACCGGCGTGGTCGCCTGACGGCACGAAGCTGGCCCTGCTCGACCTCGCAACCCGCGACGTCGAGGTGATCGACACCGACGGCACCGGGCGGTACGTCGTCCACTACGACGCCGCAGGTCGTGCCGGCATGGCAGCCGCGCGGAACACCGTGACGCGCTGCGGCCGACACCCGCGCGACGTACGAGGCCTGCGCCGCGTGAGACCGATCGTGACCGTGTTGGTTGTTGCAGGCATCGCGACCGTTGTCATCCGTTACGCACTCGGGTGACGCGGCAGGAGCGCTCGTCGGCGCTCGACAATATTCGCGGCTAGGGGAGACCGATGCACCGATTGTTCGCAGCCGCTGTCGTACCTGTTGTTGTATTCGCGACCGCGTGTACCAAGTCATCGTCACCCAGCGGCTCCGTGCCCGCTACAAGCTCCCGCTCGGCACACAACGCCACAACTGGTGCGACGTCGTCGGTCGCATGCTCGACCGACGCGAGTCCGCCTGTGCGAAACGGCCGCCACGTGGACGTCAGTGGTCACTATGTCTGGCGCCAGTTCGAGTCCGCGTTCTACGTCACGCAACTTGGGACGTGCGTCTACTACTTTGCGCAGAACGTGAAGAACACGCTCGATCCACACCCGACCGGCGCAGGTTTCGCGGGCGTCTTCGTCGGCGATCTATCCAGCGAGCTGACCATCCACGGGTACTGGGCCGACGTCCCACTCAAAGCGCCAGATTGCTGTGGAGGTGGGACGCTGACGTGGAGGGTAACCGGCAGCCCTGGACACTACGTGTTCGACGTCATCGCCCAAACCGGAAACTGGAGCGCTGACTCCATCATCGAGTCGAAGCCCTAACCCAAGCTCGACTTCCGACGACCTCCAGTGTGGTGAGGCTCGACCGCTCTACCGCTACAGGGACGCCAACCAGCGACGTGGCCCAAGAGCCTCCTCGCGACGCGACAGCGATTGTTAGGCACGGAGGGTGTGAGCCGGTTCAGCATTCGGACTGGCGCCAGACTGGCAGGCAGGTGGAGACACGTACGGCATCCACTCATTGAGCGATGAGAGTGAGTCGCCTGCCGCTCGAGAACGATCCATATGCGCGAGCCCCAGCTTCACTCGCTGCGCGCTGAACGACGGCTTAATCGCGGCGCGTTGTCCGCGCCGACCTGGGCGCGGACAACCGTGCTCGATGGCGGGTGCGATCGGGCGGCTCCGGCGAGGAACGCGGCGACAACGTAGGTGGCGTGCCGGTCGAGGGAGACCCGGGCGCGGTCGTAGCCCATGGTCGTCCGGGGGTCGGCGTGGGAGGCGGCTTCCTGGACGTCGCGCACCGGGACGCCAGCGTCGAGGGCTGCGGTGATGAACGCGTGGCGCAGGGTGTGCGGCCCGATGGGTTGTCGACCTCGGCGCGGCCGGCGACGCGGCGCACGATCCGGCTAGCGCAGTGCCGGTCCATCCGCTGCCCGCCGGGTCGCAAGAAGATCGGGCCGTCGAGACGGTCGCCGATCGCAAGGTCGATCGCTCGCGCGGTGCGCGGGGCGAGCGGGATGGTGACGATCTTGCCGCCCTTACGCCGCACGGTGAGGGTGCGGTGTCCACGCTCAATCCCGAACGGCGTCAATGTCAGCGCCGAGGGCTTCAGAGATCCGCAGCCCGTTGATCGCGAGCAGCGAGATCAGCGCATGCTCGCAGGCTGCGCCTAGGCCGGCGGGGACGAGCAGCGATCCGACCTCGTTGCGGTCGAGACCGATGGCGTGTGATTCGTAGTCGAGGCGCGGGCGGCGCACATGGATTGCGGGTGAGTGCTCAAGTAGCTCTTCCTCGACGGCGTAGCGGTAGAACCCGGCGATCGTGCACAGCCGCCGCGCGATCGTCGCTCGCGCCCGGCCGCGGGATTCCATATCGCGTCCGAAGCATTCGATGTCCGCGCGTCGGGCCTGGAACAGGTGCAGCCGATGTTGCTGACACCAGGCGGTGAACATCCGCAGATCCAGCGCGTACGCGTTACGGGTCAGGCCGTTGTAGCCAGCGAGGAACCGGCCAGCGCGGTGCGCTCCGCGTCGGTGAACACGGGCTCGACCGACACGACGACGTCGGTCGGCGGGGTGGTGGTGGTCATGGCGACCTCCGGGACTCAGGCCGGAGCCTGGCACCCTCGGAGCGTCAACGCTCCGGCAAATTGATGAAGCATCCAGGCTAGAACCGTGGGGCGGCTCGCGCTCTGGATCGACGCGGAAGCGCCGATTATGCGCTCTCTATGACTGCTGGAATTGACGTCGACGGACGTCGTTCTGTACGCCTCAGTCCAGCTGTTTGCTGTGTCAGTTTAGATTGACAAAGTGGGGCTGTCAGTCCAAACTGACAAGAATGGATGTCGAAGATCTCAACCCGAATCTCTTGTCGGATGACCCGGCGATTGGGCTTCGCGCCTCGCGGGCCCTGCATCGCTTGGCTGAGCGGGTCGAGGCGAGCCACGTCGCGTCCGCCAGGGAAACGGGCTGGTCGTGGCAGCAGATCGGAGATGCGTTGGGCGTGACCCGGCAATCTGTGCACACGAAATACAACAAGGAGCCATCATGACCACCGGATCGGTTGCGCCAGAGATGCTTCACGCCTGGGCCATCTGCCTGCAGGCGAGTGAGGAGGCTCGTCGGCGAGGTGATCGCCGAATTGGCACCGATCACATCCTGCTCGCCTTGTTGCAGCATCCCTCAATCGAAGCCGTGTTGGGCGTGAGATTGCAGCAAGCTCGCCAGGCTCTTGAGTCGCTCGATCACGAAGCCCTGGGCGCCCTGGGTCTGGGGTACGGCCTCGACGTTCCCCCGCTGTCGATGCGCGCCGTGCCGAAGAAGCCGAGAATCAGGGACATCGCGCAAAAGGATCGCCTCCGCATGGCGCCCGCGGCAAAGAAGGTGCTTGAGGAAGCGTCTAAGCCCAACCGTCGCAGGCTCCAGGTCTCGTCCCGGCAGATGCTGGGCCAGGTCCTCACACTCCAACCACCAGATCCCGCGGCGGTGCTGCTGGGCGCTCTCGGCGTGAACACGTCCGAGATTCGGCGCCGATTGCATGCGGTCACGCCCGACAGCTGAGAGCCCCACTGACATTCACGACCAGCAGCGAAGAGGCACGCGATCGCTGACCACGGGCTCACACACGTCGAGCACGTGCACCCAGGCCGCGCGGGCGACTTCAGGCGCCGACAGGTTCCTCACGGATCATGAGGCGGGCGTACCTATATAAGCGGTTCCGGTGCCTCAAGGTCCGATTGGTCGCATGCGCGAAGGATCTTATTGTTGAGATGTCCGGATGCGTCTGACGGACTGATCTGTTGGATCCGGGCGGCCGTGACTGGCACTGCCGACGGGGCTATGCGCGCTCCTCGGTACCTGACCAAGATCACCTTTGCCGATCGCGTCCCGTCGACATCGCGATCGCCGAATAGGCGTCAGCCGGAAGCGACGTCGATCAGGCACGCGGGCGGACGTTATTGTCCTGGGTGGACTAGGCCGGTCTCGTAGGCGAGTACGACTGCTTGTGCGCGGTCGCGTAGCGCGGCTTTGTGCATGATGCGGTTGATGTGCGACTTGACGGTCGGTTCGGTGAGAACGAGTTGTGCGGCGATCTCTGAGTTCGACAGGCCACGGGCGATGAGAGTGAGTACTTCGCGTTCTCGGCTGGTGAGCGTGTCCAGACGAGCCTGGGCGTGGGTGCTCGGCGCGGTCCGGCTCAGGTGCGCTTCGATCAGCCGCCGCATGATCGAGGGTGCGAGCAACGCCTCGCCTGCCGCGACCGTGCGCACCGCTTCGATCAGCTTTGACGGTGGTGCGGTTTTGAGCAGGAAGCCAGCCGCACCGTCGCGCAGCGCGGTGTAGACGTAGTCATCGTTGTCGAAGGTGGTGAGGATCAACACGTGTGGATGCGCCTGGGCGGCGGTGATCAGCCGGGTGGCTTGCAGCCCGTCGAGTCCGGGCATGTGGATGTCCATCAGCACGACGTCGGGGGCGTGCGCCCGTACACCGGCCAGCGCATGGTCCCCGTCCCCGGCTTCAGCGACGACCTGCATGTCGGGTTGGTTGTCCAGGATCATTCGCAGGCCACCGCGGACCAAGTCCTGGTCGTCGGCGATCAGGATCCGGATGGATGACGCATCCGGGTGACTGGTCACGGGGCGGTCAGTCACTGGGTGGTCAGTCATCGGGGTGGTCAGTCATCGGGTGGTTGGTCACTGGGTGGTCGGTCACGGGGTGGGCACCGGGATGCGGGCGCGTACTGCGAATCCGCCGCTGGGTTGGGGGCCGGTGGTCAGGGTTCCGCCGTAGACCGCGACCCGTTCGCGCATCCCGATGATCCCGTTGTGGGCGCCCGGGCCGGGCCGGGCTCCGGGCATGCGGCCGGGGGTGGGGCCGGGCGCCGCGCTATCCACGATTTGCAGGCATACCGCGTCGGGTGTGTAGTCGAGGCTCACCACGGCGTGGGTTGCACGGGCATGCTTGCGGGTGTTGGTCAGTGCTTCTTGCACGATGCGGTAGATGCTCAGCTCGACGCCGGGCGGCAGCTCGTGAGGCTGCCCGGTGACGCACAGCTCGACAGGCAATCCGGCGTCGCGGGCCTGGGCGATCAGGGTCGGCAGGTCGGCCATGCCGGGATGGCGGGCCATCCCGATCTGCTCGCCGTCGCGGCGCAAGATGCCCAGCAGCGCGCTGATCTCGGTGAGTGCCGCACGTCCGGTGGTCTGGATCTGCTGCAGCGCGACGGTGGCGCGCTGCGGATCGTGTGGTAGCACCTGTTCGGCGCCGGCGGCCTGCACCACCATGACGCTGACCGAGTGGGCGATCACGTCATGCAGGTCGCGGGCGATGCGTCCTCGTTCGGCGGCTGCGGCGGCGCGCGCGTCCTGGTCGCGGCGGCGCTCGAGCTGCTCGGCGCGTCCGGCGATCGTCTCGGTCTGGGCCACCCTCGAGCGCATCGCCAGCCCGACGAGCCACGGCGCGCAGATCAGCACCAGCCCGAAACCCAGGTCGGAGCTGTCCCTGGGCAGGGTCGCGGCGAAGAACGCCAGCCCGACCCCGAGCCCGATCAGCGCCAACCGCAGATCACGGTGCCGCGCGATCGAGTACTCGCTGATCAGAATCCACACGATCGGGACCACCGGCGCGGACAGCGGCACCCCGGCCCAGGTGTTGACCGCCAGTGCACCGAAGCAGCACACCACCGTGACCATCGGCCAGCGGCGCCGCAGCGCCAGCGACGCACCGGCGAGCACAGCCGCCGGAACCGCCACCCACAACGGGTGCAGGTGATCGGTGAGCACCTCCACCACACCCACCACCACAACTACTGCCGCCACGATCGCGTCGAGGCGGCGCGAGATCAGCCGGCTCGGGCCGGCCAGCCGCGTCAGGGCGGGGCGCACGCGGTCAGGCTAACCGCACCAACACTCGGCGGCCTCCACCCCAGGGTGGACGCCCGCAACGCCACAATGCCAACCCCGGTTCGACGCGGCCACCGCCCAGCACCCGGCACCCTCATCACCACGCCCGGAACCGCCCGGACCGAATAACTCCACCGAGGGGAAGACATGAAACTGCTCTCAACCCGCCTACTCGCAACCGTGGCGACCATCGACGTCATTGCGCTACTCGCCTCCGGCCTGCTCCGCAATGCCCACCACGGGCCCGGCGCGGTGATTGCCGACATGGCCTGGTTCGCGTTCCTCATCGCGACCGTATGCGTGATCACGCTCGCCACCGCGATCCTCGTCTCCGCCGCCCGCCGACGCCCCGCGGCCTGACGCCCCGCGGCCTGACGCCCCGCGGCCTGACACCCCGCGACCTGACACACCCCACCCCGACGCCCCGGAAGGGCTCTCCCATGAAACTCATCGCCGCCACCCTGACTGCCGGCACCGTCGCTGCCGGCCTCCTGCTCGCCGGCACCGCCGACGGCACCGCGACCGCGCGACCCAACACGCACGTCATCAAAGGCACGATCGTCGAAGCGCCCGCCTCGACCGAATACGACTGGCCCAGCGGCTACGTCTCCATCGACCAGGACTACGCCCTGTCCGGGCAGCGCATCGGCTCCGACGTCACCACCTGCCACGCCACCAGCCCCACCGCGGCCAGCGCCACCTGCTACGCCTCCATCGCCCTGAAAGCAGGCCTGGTGACCGTCGCCTTCACCGAAACCACCTCCTCCGCGACCATCCACGGCACCGTGCTCGGCGGCGCCGGCCGCTACCACCACGCCACCGGCACCATCACCATCACCGAAACCAACAACGACACCGGCCGCAGCACCGCCGAATGGACCCTCACCCTGCACAAATGAGCAACCCAGAGCACCTGGCCCGATCCCGTCGAGCCAAAGGGGGTCAACGCCATCCTCTGCGATCCGCGGCGGCCTCGACGTCAGCCTCTGCCGGAGCGGCCACGCAGCGACCGTCTCCGTCGAGGCAGTTATATGCGTGAAGGGGACGGCGTCGTCTCCGACCGGTCCTCAGTCGTAGCCACCGCCGCGCTCCAGACGTCGCCATCCAGGCGCCGGTCGAGATCAATCTGATCGAGCGCCCGCCGCGATCGGCGGCACACACTGCCGATCTGCACCACGTCGAGGGCGTAATCCGCCAAAGACGCTCGCGCCTACCGCGGCGATGCATGCAGGCCGACGGAGTCGCTCTCCGGATCGAGATCGCCGATCATGGTCGCCAGCACCGGTCACCTTCATTTTCGGATTAGTGCGGCGGCGGTACCGAGCATCGACTTGAGTGCGGCGCGGGGGTTGGGTGTGCTGGGGTTGAGGCTGGCGAGTTCGGGTCCGAGTTCGTGGCGCAGTTGGCTGCGAACGCCGCCGGCCAGGTCCCTTACCGTGCGCAATATCCGGGCTGCGTCGCGAGCCAGGCCAGGCAGTTTGTCCGGGCCGAGCACCAGGACTCCGACGATGGCCAGCACCATCAGCTCCAGCGGACCGATGTCGAACACGACCGCTACACCTCCTCACAAATCGTTGGTCGAACGGGTATGCCGGGTCGGGTCAGCTGGCGTCGCGGCGGGTGGGCAGCGGACGCACGGCCGCAACGACGGGCGCAGCGGTGGGCTCGGTGACGGCGCGCTTGGCGGCGGTGGCGACTTCGCCGGCTTCGCGGGTGGTGTCCTCGGCCATGCCTTTGATCTCGGTCTTGAAGATCCGCAGTGAGCGGCCGAGGCTGCGGGTCATGTCGGGGAGTTGTTTCCAGCCGAAGAACAGCACCACGGCGACGACGGCGATGATGATCAGGTGCCAGGGGGCGAGGGATTCCATTGTCTGACTCTCTTCCTTGGGTATTGGGGTCGGTGGGTTACGCCGGGCGGCGGGTCCGGGGAGCATCTCGAGCAGCAATCAAATCTGACTGAAATCGGGATTGGGGAGTGGTTAGCCGAGGGGGGAAAGTTCTCGGTCCTCCGCGTCCCGCACGGCGCGGGCGGTCTCGGCATGCGCCTGTTCGGTGGCCTTGCGGCGGGCGCGGCGCCGGTCGTGCAGGACGGCGAACCCGACCGCGGCTTCGAACAGGGCGACCATCGGGATGGCCATCGCGCACATGGTGAACGGGTCGGTGGACGGAGTGGCTACGGCGGCGAACACGAAGATGAGAAAGATCGCCACCCGCTGTGACTTGACCAGCACCCGGGCCGGCAGCACGCCGGCCAGGTTGGCGACCACGACCAGTAGTGGCAGCTCGAAGGACGCGCCGAACACAACCAGCATCAGGGTGACGAAGGACAGGTAGGCGTTCACGGTCAGCATGGCCTGCACGCCGCTGCCGGCCTGGGATAGCAGCACGGACAGCCCTTTGGCCAGTACCAGGTAGGCCAGCGTCATCCCGGTCGCGAACAGCACGGTGGAGGCGAGCACGAACCAGATGGTGTAGCGGCGCTCGTTGCGGCGCAGCCCGGGGGTGAGGTAGGCCCATACCTGGTAGAGCCATAGCGGCCCGGTCAGTACCGCGCCGGCGATCACGGCAGTTTTGAGCCGGGTGGTGAACCCGTCCAGCACGCCGTGATAGACCAGCACGCACCGATCCTCGGCGCCCCCGCTGCCTTGGAAGCGGTAGCGGGCCGGCACGGAGCAGTAGGGCCGTTCCAGTAGCCGCATGATCGGGTCATAGAGGTACCAGCCGGCGACCGCGCCGGCCGCGATGATCACCACGATGATGATCAGCCGGCGGCGTAACTCCCGCAGGTGAGCGGCCAAGCTCATCCGCGCGTCGCGGTCCGGGTCGCGTTCTGCGCTGTTGCGGCGGATGCGGTGGCTGCGTAGCCGCGGCCAGGACCTACCAGTCATGCCAGTCATGGCGCACAGCCTGCGGTGCCGGAATCAAAAACGAATCAAACGAGGGGCGCCTGATGGGCGGGGGAGATAGTGGGATGTCAGTGGGGGTCGGGGTGGTGTTCGCCTACTCGCCAGGCCTCGTCGTATTGCTGGGTGGTCAGCATTCCGCGGGCTCGGGCTACGGTGGTTTCTGTCGCCGGGATCAGCGGCCAGGTCCGTCCGGCGCGGTAAGCCCCGCCGCGTGCTTGGGCGAACAATCGCACACCGCGTTGTGCGTCGCCGGCCAGGACCGCGAAGTTGCCTTCGTACTCGAGCTCGTCGGGCACGGTGGTCCCGCCGAGCCGTCGGTGGTAGTCCTGCACGCGGCGGATCCAGGTGAGGCCGGCGTGCGGGTCGCCGGTGAGCAGCGAACACATCGCGCCGAGCAGGCTGGCCAGCCACGCGGCACCGACAAGTCCCTGCTGCATGGCTCGCTGCCGAAGTGTCTCGGCGGCGACCGCGACGGTAGCCGGCCCTGCCGAGGCGATCGCCTCGCGGGCGCTGATCAAATCGGCAAATAACGTGATTGTGGGCTCGTTGTCGCTAGTGAGCGCCCGTACCTCGTCATCGGCGAAGCGGAGGCTGGGATCTTGACACATCCAGGCACACCAGGACGCTGAGAGCAGGCCTCCGGCGAGCCGCGTCTTGTCCATTGTTTGACGGGCGTTCAGGGCGTCGCGCAGGAGAGGTTCGGCGAGGTCGGCTCGGTCGCGCAGCGCGAGTGAGTTGGCGAGGCTGATTTGGGTAAGCGCCCGGTCTGCCGGGTCCGCCCCGGATTGAGTTAGTGCGGCACGCATCCACCGTTCGCCCTCCAAGATGCGCCCGCGGCGAAACCAGTACCAGGTGAGCTGAGCGGTGACCTGTACGCCGAACGGGTCGGGTCGGTCGACCAGGGTGTGCTGCAGCACCGCAGTGAGGGTGTCGTGGTTGTCCTCGACTCGCTGATACCAGTGGTCGGTGTCGGCAGCGTAGGTCGCTGGTCGGGCCGTAAGCAGTGCCCGCACCCAGCCGGCGCGGCGCACCAGCAGGTCCTCGGTGTGCCCCGTGCCGTCCAGGGCCCGGGTGGCGTGCGCCCGCACGGTGGCCAGTTGCCGGAACCGCGTCGGACCGCCGGGCCGGGTCGAGGGCACGACCGCGAGCAGCGAGCGGTGCACCAGCCGCGCCAGCAGGTCGGGCACCGCAGCCTCGCGGATAGGATCCGTCGGCTGCGTGTCGGTCACCGGCCCCGTAGTTACTGCGGTCGCTGCCTCGGTGGTGAACACGCCGGGCAGTACCGACAACCGGGTGTGGGCGCCGCGCTCGCTGTCCGTGAGTAGCCGCACGCTCCACTCGATCGAGCTCTGCACCGTGTGATGGTGATCGGTCGAGTCGCGCCCGAGGCGGGCCAGCCGGGTCGGGTCCGCGGCGACCTGCTGCCTGATCTCGGTCAGGCTGGCGCTGCGGATGCGGCCGGCGGCCAGTTCGATCGCCAGCGGGATTCCGTCCAGTGCCACGCAGATCGCCTCCACCTCATCGGCGGTGCCGGCGTCATCGGGGTCGAACATCGGGTCGATCGCCTCGGCCTTGGCCACAAACAGCTGCCCGGCCGGAGACAGCGCGGCCGGAGACAGCGCGGCAGCGCGGCCGGAGACAGCGCGGCCGGAGAAAGCACGTCCGCTTGATCGTCAGCCGGTGAGCTGCCTGGAGGACTGCCAGCGGGTGGGTGGTCGGCGGGACGGGTGGGTAGCGGGGGGAGGGTCCACAGGATCTCGCCGTCGAGGCCGATCGGTTCGCGGCTGGTGGCCAGGAACCGACACTCCGCCTCTTCAGCCAATAGTTGATCCAACAGCGCTCGGACAGCGGGCAGCAGGTGTTCGCAGTTGTCGACCACCAGCAGCAACTGTCGGTCGCGGACGTAGCTGCGCAGCGCGGCGAGTGGGCCGCCGACCGCGGGGGCGGCGATGCCGATGCCGGACACGATGGTGTCCAGCATCGAGTCCGGGTCGGCGGCCGCGGTGAGGTCCAGGAACCACACCCCGTCCGGTGAGCCGGGTGCGGCCGCACGCGCCGCCTCGATCGCCAGCCGGGTCTTGCCGCAGCCCGCAGCGCCGACCACGCTCACCAGCCGGTGGCGGGACACGAGGCGGGCCAGCCGGTCCAGCTCGGCGTCGCGGCCGATCAGCGTGGACAGCCGCACCGGCAGATGCACGTGGCTGGCCGCTCGCCTCTCGGCCGCCGTAGGGATCTGCGCCGGCGCCTGTGTTGGTGCTGATGCTGGTGGTGGCGTGGACACCGCGGCAGGCGGGGCCGGGATCAGCGTGGGGTCCTGGTCGAGGATCTGCTGATGCAGGCGCTGCAGATCCGGGCCAGGCTCAAGGCCCACATTGTCCAGCAGGGCCTCGCGCGCGCGGCGATAACTAGCGAGGGCCCCTTCGGCGCGGCCGGCGCGGTAGAGAGCCAGCATCAGCTGCCCCCACAGCCGTTCCCGGAACGGGAACCGGACGGTGAGTTCCTCCAGGGCGGTGATCGCGGGGTCGTGGCGCCCGGTGCGCAGCAGCGCCTCGAGGCGCTGCTCGTGAACCTGCGCGCACCGCTCCTCCAGCCGAGCGACCGGCGCGGCGGCCCATTCCTGGTCGGCGACCGCGTCGAACGGACGTCCCCGCCACAGCGCCAGTGCGAGCTCGAAACGGCCTAACCCGCGTTCCGGATCACCGGCGATCAGTAGCTCGTCGCCCTGCTCGGCGAGCTGGCTGAACCGCAACGAATCGGCGTTGTCCGGGTTGACGAGCAACCGGTACCCGCCACTGTCGTTGACCAGATAGGTCGGCGGCTGACGCGGCGGCCGACGTGGTTCCATCAACCGGCGCAGCCGCCACACGTGCGACAGCAACGTGTCCGCTGCCGCCGCGGGCGCATGCTCACCCCACACCGCGAGCAACAGCGCGTCCACCGAGACGCGGCGGTTCGCGTTCACCAGCAACGTGGACAGGATGCGGGCCAGCTTCGCGGCGCCAACCGCAGAACTCGTCCCGTCGACCTCGACCTGCAAGGCGCCCAGATCCCGCAGCCGAAACAGCGCATCCCCGGCAGCCGAAGGCTGTCCGGTAGCGACCTGGTCCGTAGGGTCCCCCCGCACGCTCACAGCACGCAGACTATCGCCGCCGCAACCACTCCCGGCCGCCCGAACCGGTCGGCTGCCTGCCGCGCCGCCGTGGAATTTCATCGCTCTTTCAGTGACGCCCGCGACACTGCGCTGCCAACCCAACACAGCCAACCCAACACAGCCAACCAAACCAGCCGAGCAACACACCCGATGCCCGGCGACACCACCGCAACCAACCCGAAGGCAACCAGGCCATGACACCCGCGCCCACTCCGTCTATACCGCCACTATCCACGCCGGTATCGGCGGCTGGGTCGTCGACGCGCTCATCGGTTGCCGGGCTCGAACCCGATCACCCGGACCCGGCTCGTGGCGGGCCCGGGACGGCCTCGCCGCTCGCGTTGTGCGTGGTCGTGCTGGGCCAGGACGCCGTGCGGTGGGCTGAGGACGTGCTCGGTGACCTGTGCGCCGAGGGCGCCCTGACCGTGCTCGACGGCGTGGTGCTGGACTGGCCCCCCCAGCTGTCCGGCCCGCACACCCGGCCGCTGGCGAACCTGCCCCGGGTCGCGGCCATCCCCGAGACCGCGTGGCCCGCGGTGGTGGCCGCGCTGAGCAGCAGCGACCCACCCGCCGGCGGACCGCGGTGCGAGCTCTTCGCGCCGCCACCCGCTCTCGTGGCTCCGGGCGGCTCGGCGGTGCTGGTCTTCTGCGCCGCGCCCGGCGCCGCGGTGGCCGCCGAGGCGCTACGCGCGGGCGCGCACACCGTGTCCACGCAGCTGCTCGCCGCGGACGCCTACGCGGCGCTGCGCCACCCGACACCGACACCGGATAGCCCTCGGCCGGGGCCGGTGCGCCGTCGACCGCGTGTGCGCTTCAACGCCGGTGGCGGCGACTCAAAGGGCGGGGCCCCGCGAATTTGATTCGTTTTCCATTCGCGCCTTGCACGATCTGTCCCGACCGGCCCGCCAAGGCCCCGACTTGATGAATGAGCAGGAGTTGTGATGAAGCATCAGCAGCCAGCCACGCCGCCGTCGATCGGTGGGTATGCGTGGGGGTACAACAACGCCGGCGGCCTGGGTAACGGCTGCGCGGCCCGGGCTCTGCGGCCGGTGCCGGTGCACCTGCCCGCGGGCACCGTCGATGTGCAGGGCGGCACCGATTTCACCGTGGCGTTGACCTCCGCCGGGGAAGTGTGGACCTGGGGCGCCAACCGCCTCGGGCAACTCGGTGACGGCACCACCACTGCGCTGCGGTTCGCCCCGGCGCGGGTCGAGCTGCCAGGTTCGGCCCGGGTGACCGCGATCGCGGTCGGCCAGGACCATGTGCTGGCGTTGACCCGGCACGGCGGCCTCTACTCGTGGGGCCGCAACCAGCACGGCCAACTCGGCGACGGCACCGCGTCGGCCCGGCGCACTCCCGTACGCGTGGCAGTGCCCCGCACGACCACGATCGCGCAGGTCGCGGCCGGTAACGCCGCCTCCGCTGCCATCACCGCCGCCGGCGAGGTGCTCACCTGGGGCCGCGCCACGGCGACTCATGTCGGGGCCGGCGCGGGTGCCGAGGATCTGGCCACGCCACGCTCGCTCACGCTGCCCGGCGCGGCGACGGCGGCGATGGTCGACGCCGGGCAGCGGCACCTGGTGGTGCTCACTGACCACGGCCGCCTGCTTACCTTCGGTGTCGGCCCGGGCGGTAAGCCGCTGCCGGACTCGATGCCCACCGACCCCGCCTGGGGCCACGTAATCTCGATCAGCGCCGGCGACAATCACACCGTCGCGCTCACCGACACCGGCACGGTGCTGGCCTGGGGCGCGAACAGCCACGGGCAACTCGGCACCCGCGACACCACCAACCGCGCCGCCCCGGTGCGGGTACGGATCCCGAAACTGCGCGGCCACGTGGTCACGGTCGTCGCGGGCGCGGATTCGGTGCTGGCCCGTACCAGCACGCAGCAGGTCTACGCCTGGGGGCACGGCGGCTTCGGCCAACTCGGCACCGGAGAGACCGGTGATCAGACCCGCCCCCACCCGGTCCAGATCCCGCAGGTCCCCGAGCACGCGAGCGTGTCCGGTATCCACACCGGCCGCTACCACAACCTCGCCATCACCAGCCAGCACTGACCGCTCAACCACCCACCCCGACTAACGACCCACTGACCGCACTTTCTCCCTTTGCCGGGTCGCTGACCCGCACCCGACCAGAACGGACACCTGTCATGTTCAGCAACACCAGCACCTCCCCCGGAGGGGAGCTCGTCCCCGCCGCGTCCTGCGCCCAGGCTCCGGCCGGCGGCGGTTTCACCCGCCGCAGCATGCTCGCCGGTCTCGGTATCGGCTCGCTGGGGCTGCTGGCCGGCCCCAGCTTGCTCGGGCTCGGTGGCTCGTCGGCCGCCGCCCAGACACCGCCGCCCGCGCCCGCCACCGCTGCGACGATCACGGCCCCCAAGCCCGGCAAGCGTGGCCGGCGGCCCAAGCCCACGCGGGTCCGCGACGAGAACGGCAACCTGGTGCAACCGGGCCCGTATTACGTGCAGGCCTCCTGTGACCTGTCCGAGGAGTACTTCCTCACCGATGACGTGCTGATCGGCGCGACGGACAAGGTGATGCCGTTCTTGAACACGCACAACAACATGGTCGAGGCGGTCGTGCTCAGCCACGACTCGAACGGGTTGCCGGTGCTCTCGCACCTACGCCGCGACCCGGCCGCCACCTGCGGCTGGAGCTTCACCACCATCGACACCCCGTTCGGCGGGATCACCGACCTCGCGGTGGCCTCGAGCTCCACCCACAACGCGATGATCATGGCGGTCGCGCCGGTGGCGTCGAACAAGCTGCAGCCGGCGTGTCAGTTGAGCCTGCTCGATGACGGCACGTGGACCATCTCCTCGAACGGTTGGGTGCCGGCGCTGGCCGGGCCGTTGGGTGTCGGCGCGACCGCGGCCGGTGACCTGTACTGGTACGGCTGGACCCAGCAGGCCTCGAAGAACAACTGGCTGTACACGTTCTGGCGGTGGAACGGCATGCCAGACCCGGTGCATAACCAGACCCCCGGCGTTGGCGGCGGCGTGGTGGTGATGGAACTGGTCTTTGCGCTGTCGTCCAAGACTTCGCCGGTCGCGGCGCAGCTGATGCTCGACGCCGACGTCGGCGCCAGCACGGGCAGCCGCGCGGTGGTGATGCTCAACGACGTCAACTCGCCGACGGACGGCGGCTATCACATCAACGCCTATCGACTGGAATATGGAAACACGACCCCGTTCCAGATCGGTACTTCGTCCGGTGGTGCCGTGTCGTTGCTGTGGTCCTCCGTGAGCGCCGCGAACACCAGCGGCGTGCCGGCGCAGTTGTGGCAAGAAACCAACGGCGGCATCCAGTTCATCAACGAGAGCGGATCGCAGAGCAATCTCTTCGAACCCGGCGGCCATATCGGCGCCGGGCAGGTCGCCGTCTGGGAACTCGACGACCTGTACACCTTCACCTTCCTCGATGCCCAGCAGAACGCCAATGTGGTCACTCAGATCGGCGACCCGGCCACCGGTTTCACCGCGGCTATCCCGCTGGCCGGCGGCATCGAGAAGATCTACAGCCTGCCCACCGACCCCACCCAGGGCACCCTGTTCGCGGTCGACATCGACGAGACTCTGAGCCTGCTGAGCAAGACCCCGACGGGTTGGACCCAGAGCACGGTGCACCAAGACGGGGCCACCTTGCAGCCGGTGACCTCCTGGAACGCCACGATCAAGATGCTCGACGCCAACGGCTGCGGCGTCGGCAACGGCCAGCTGCAGCTCAGCACCGACCGCCCGGTCGGGTTCTGGCAACCGACCGGCGCCACGATCGTGGTACCCGGCACCCCGGTCACCATGACCACCGACAGGGCCGGGAACCTCGCCATCAGCATCCCCGCCGCCGAACTGGACACCGCGGTGCTCACCGCCCAGGCCCTCGACAGCGCCGGCAACCCTTCCGGGAAGCCGTTCACCATCACCCCGGACACCGACGTGCACCAGTTTCTGGCCGGCACTGGATCCCTAGCAGGCATCGGCAAACTTGACGGCAACGCACTCACACACGCTCAGAACACCAGCTGGGACGAGGACTCCCACACCCGCGTCAGCAGCGGCCCGCTGTTGCCGAAGCTGACCAGTGCCGGCGCCGGGCCAGTCGCGCAAGCGATCAACCACGTCGCCACTCTCGGCCTGGGTTACCAGCCGGCCAGCAGCAGCGACGTGCAGTCGGCAAGCTTCGACCTCACCACCACCCCCCCACGTTCAGTTCCTCGACCGACCCGAACGCGTATAACTCACTGCGCGGCACGCTCGGCGACAGCGACTGGTGGGACTCGGCCAAGAACGACGCCGATTCCGTCTTTCACGGACTGCGGCACGGTGTCATCGCGTTCAAGAAGATGGTGTCCTCGTGGGACAAGGGCGCCGAGCAGTGGTTGGTGAACCTCACCATCGACATCGGCAACGGCATCGATCAACTGATGACCTACGTCATCAAGGACGTTGAAACCGCGATCCATGCCATCAGCAGTTTCTTCCAAGCCCTCGGCGCGGACCTGAAAAACGCGTGGGAATGGCTCAAACACTTCGTCCTGGAACTCATTCAGGACGCCGACGTCAACGCCAAGACGTTCCAGGGCTGGTTCGATTCGCTGTCCACCGCAGGCATCCAGATCCTGAACAACCTCCAGACGCGGACCGACACGTTCTTCCAGGACCAGGAAACGAACGTCACAGCGCAGATCACCACCTGGAAGGACGATGTCGAGGGGACACTGTTCGGGTCCGTCGCGTCGACGCCCGCACCCACCAATGACACCGGCGGCGACGACTCGAGCTCGGCGTTCACCGCGGTCGAGGACTTCTTCAAATTCATGCAGCACTCGCCGGCCACCTGGCTCTGGAACAAGATCATGTCCCACGTCCAGCCGATGAGCTCGGACAACCTCCACATAGACATCTCGGTCTTCCAGGACTCGCTGTTGGACCTCAACCAGATCCTCACCACGGAGAAGAAGACCGCAACCGACCTCGGCACCACGCTGATGAACGCCCTGAAGACCTTCACCTCGGCTAACTCCTTGAACCAGACGAACGTCGGCGATCTGTTCACCGACTTCAACAACCTCGCCGACGACGTGCTGGTGCTCCTCGACAAGGTCGCCGACACCGTCCTCGATTTGATCAAAGACTTCCTCACCGCCCTGGGTGACCTGCTCACCTCGGAGTTCCCGTTGCCTGTCATCGGCGAGATCCTCGAGCTCGCCGGCGTCGACGACACCCCCAGCATCGCCCGGGTCATGTCCCTGATCGTCGCCTACCCCGCCACCCTGCTGCACAACCTCTGGGTCGGCGACGGGCCGATGTTCGACTTCGACAACGACATCCAGACCCGCTCCGGGCACGGCCTGCTCGGACGCGGCGCCGCGGACAAGAACGGTTTCGGCCTCGACCTGGCCGCCGGCGTGGTCCAGTTCATCTGGGCCGGCATCGACGAGATCATCGACCTCATGTCAATCCCAGGGCAGTCCGAGGTGAGTGAGAATTGCGACACCTTCCTGAATGTCGCGGACTTCGTCTTGCCCGCGATCATGACCATCCTGCAATGGCCAACCCCGTGGAATGCAAAGACAACACCACCGCCGTGCAAGAACTGGGATTTCACCGACACCACACTCTGGGGGCAGAAAAACAACTTCCTCCCGGGCATCATCATCACCACCATCGCCCCGTGGTGGTGCCAAGGTGCCACCTTCATCTGGTCCTATTTCGACCAGACCTCGGTCGATGCGGAATTCTTCTCCAGCTACGTCACCCCGTTCATCCAAACGTTGGCCGCCGGCGCCAACAACATCCTCGGTGCCTGGTGGCAATACGCCAACTCACACGCCTCCAAAACCGACCAGGCCAACGCGATCCTCGACTGGACCATCCCCAACCTGTCCTACATCGATTGCCCACTCGGAATCCAGGAATTCGTGGACATGAGCGAAGGCGCGACCGCGCTAGCCAAGATCGTCATCGACACCATCGCTAACTACGGCGCCACCGCCTTCTGCTTCCAACAAGCCGTCGTCGCCAAGAACGGCAGCTAAGCCCCACCGTCGACCCACCATTCAGATCACGATCCAGGCCAACAGGGCCGGGCTCGGTCCCACGACCGAGCCCGGCCGAACCAACCTCCATCACCCGACGGCTCCGCCACCGCGGGCCCCTAGCCCCCTAGCCCCGTCTTCAGCTCCCTGACACCAACAGCCGGCGGACCGTCCGGACCGATCGGTCCTCCGCACCGCCGACGGCCCGTCACGAGGGCCGCCGCTACTTCACCTTGACAGCTGGACACCGGCTGGAGGGTCTGTTGCCCATCCTCCAGCCACCCGATCGCCTCGGGGGTATTCCCCATGAGAGCCCTGAACCTAGCCACTTCGTCTTGGTCGCCGCGTACTGATCTTCGGCTGACGCCAGTTGCCATGCGTGACCCCGCAGCCTGGGTCGCGCGCTGCGGATGTTCAAAACCGATTAGGCCATGGCCAGCGGGACACCATCCGGCCAGCGTGCCCCATCACAGCGGCGAGCGCGCTGGCGATCGCCGAGCCCATCACGGCGGGGTGCGGCCGTTGCCCACAGGCCGGGACGCCGGCTGTTCGGCACTGAGCCGTTCGGGGGCTCGGACCAGACGGCAAACGCTCTGAAGCTGTCACCACAAGTCCAGTCAGCTTCGTGAGTGAACGCCGTAATCCGGCGGTCTGACCCCCTGGTGCGTAACCACACGGGTATGCCGTCCGCTTCCTATGATTCAACCGGAGGAATCGACATGACCAGATTTACCGTCAGGACGAGCTGCTCGACGCGCAGACTCTGCGCGCTACAGGTACCGCTGCGTACGGCGGAGCCGACGTGGGTGAGTGCCTGGCTACCGCGCGGCGGGTCCGCGGCACCGACCTCTCGAATTGGTTCGAGGAATGGACCGCGACGGCCCAGCGGGCCGAGGAGCTTGCACAGCGAAACCTCGAGGCCGGTGCGGTGGAGAGCGCGCGGCTGGCGTACTTCCGCGCGTCGACCTACCACCGCACGGCGGGCGTGATGCTGCTGGGCGCACCGGCCGATCGCCGCTTGGTCGAGTGCAACGCCGCGCAGACCCGCGTGTTCCGGTCCGGCGCGGCGCTGCTGCCGACCCCCCTGAGGTCCTCGCGATCCCGTATCAGAACACAACACAACACTGCCCGCCTACTTCTTCGCTGTCGACGGATCCGGCGACGCACGGCCCACCGTGGTGCTGCTGGGCGGATACGACGGCACCGCCGAGGAGCTGTACTTCCTCAATGGCGCCGCCGCGCTCGCTCGCGGCTACCACGTACTGGCCTTCGACGGCCCCGGCCAGGGCAGTGCGCTGCTGCAGCAAGGGTTGGTGCTTCGCCCGGACTGGGAGAACGTGATCACCCCGGTGATCGACCACATCCGCACCCGCAGCGACGTCGACCCCGATCGGATCGCGTTGATCGGCTTGAGCTTGGGCGCACATCTCGCCCCGCGGGCGGCCTCGGCCGAACATCGACTGGCCGCGGTGATCGCCGATTGCGGCTCCTACGACCTGTTCGCCGCTGCCTTGGCGCGTCTGCCCAGCCCGCTGGCCGCCGGATTCCGCGAGCGCCGCTCGACCGCGACACGGCTCGTCACCCGCATCCTGCGCTCCGTCGCACGCAAGCCGACCGCCGGCTGGGCGCTGCGCCGCGGTCAGCTCGTCCACGGCATCGACAGCGCAGTCGGCCCGGCCAGCTACCTCGAACGCGCTACGCGAGTACACCCTGGCCGAGCACGCCGCGAAAATCCGGTGCCCCACCCTGGTCTGCCGGCTCTCCATTTCTAGCTCTTTGACACAGTGTCGATCGCGTTGTTTGTCGACCCACGTCCCCGCCTTCTCGGGGCCGATAACTACAAGTACATACAGTCCGATCTGCGCGCTCCGGAATTCGGTTAGGAGTCCGATCGAGACGCGCATAGCGACGGGAGTGCGCGCGCTTCCCGGTTGGAATTTGCGATCATGAGGATCGGTCGCCCGTGGGCGGCGGCAGATCGCCCGCCCTTTTCGGTGGTGGCGGCCGCGGTGCTCAGGGGAGGGGTGTGGTTGCCCGGCGGTGTCGGTGGGTGGTTTTACTTCGATGGTGGGCGGCCGCGGCGTGGTAGGGGTTGCGCGGCTTTCGGCATCCGGGCGGCGCTGGTAAGTGCTTGACGCAGCAGCATCTCGATTTGGGCGTTGAGGCTGCGGAACTCGTCGCTGGCCCAGCGGGTGAGGGCGTCGTGGACGTCGGGGTCGATGCGCAGCAGGACTTGCTTGCGGTGCGAACTCACGTGTAGAGCGAGCCGGTGTTGACGATGGGCGAGGCGGGTTGGTCGCCGCACAGCACGACCATGAGGTTGCTGACCATCGCGGCTTTGCGTTCCTCGTCGAGTTCGACGACCTCGCGTTCGCTTAGCCGGGTCAGGGCCATCTCGACCATCCCGACCGCGCCTTCGACGATGCGCGAGCGGGCCGCGACCACGGCGTTGGCCTGCTGGCGGCGCAGCATGGCCTGGGCGATCTCGGCGGCGTAGGCGAGGTGGCTGATGCGGACCTCGATGATCTCGACGCCGGCCAGCGCTACCCGCTCGGCGACCTCGACTGCGAGTTCGCCGGCGACGAGGTCGGTGGACCCGCGCAGCGAGAGGCCCTGCTCGCCGCTGTCGTAGGGGTGGGTGGTGGCGACGTGGCGAAGCGCGGATTCGGCTTGCACGGACACGAAGTCGAGATAGCTGTCCACGGCGTAGGTCGCGCGGGCGGTGTCGGTGACCTGCCAGACCACGATCGCGGCGATTTCCACCGGGTTGCCGTCGGCGTCGTTGACCTTGAGGTGATTGGTCTCGAAGTTGCGGACCCGCACGCTGACCGCGATCCGGACCGTGAACGGCAGCACCCACCACAACCCGGGCCGGCGCACCGTGCCGGCGTATCGGCCGAAGAACTGCACGACCCGGGTCTGGCCCGGCGCCACCACGGTCAGCGACTGCAACACCATGACGAAGAGCACCACGGGGACCGCGAGCCAACCCGCCTCGACCAGGTGGGGCACGGCGATGGCAGCCGCGACGCAGGCCAGCAACACGAGCACACCGAACCAGCCCGTCACGGTGCGGGCCGGTCGTTCGGCGATCTGGACCCGGGCGCTCTGGTGACCGGCCGGGAAGGTGTGCGGGGACGGCACCTGCTCGACTGTTGTCATCGCTGCTCCTCTAAAGTGATAGATAAGTGATATCACTTTAGCTTCATCTCGGCAAGGGGACGGTCTCCTCGTGCGCAACGGAACCAGGCCAGCCGAGACAACCAACCCCCACACGTACCGACCGGCGCGTCGGACCTCAGCGTGATTCACCTGATCCGGGAGCGCGCAGACGGGTACGCGCATGGTTGTTCCCGGCTCGGACCGGAATTCCGGCAGTGTTTGCCTTACCTTGAGGACCTGTGATCCACGAGGGGTATCCCGATGGCCTCGCAACACCGCGTCACGAGATCCTCCGGCGGCCCATAGCCCGCGCCAATCGGACGTCGGGCATTTCAGGGCCGGGTCTCGTACCTGGTCAGGACCACCCCGTCGGGAAACGTCCGGGTCTCCACCAGGTTCAGGTTCACCCAGTTGTCCAGGGCCGTAAAGAACGGTGTGCCGCTGCCCACCAGGACCGGGTGGGTGATCATCGCGTACTCGTCGATCAGCCCGGCCCGCATGGCCGCCGCGGCGAGGGTGGCGCCACCGACGTCCATGGGACCGCCATCCTCGGTCTTGAGCCGGGTGATCTCGGTGACCGCGTCGCCGCTGACCAGGCGCGCGTTCCAGTCAACCGCGCCGGTCGTCGATGAGAACACCACCTTCGGCATGTCCCGCCAGCGGCGGGCGAACTCGATCTGCGCGGGCGTGGCACCAGGCTGCTGGTCTGCGGTCGGCCAGTGGGAACTCATCGTCTCCCACAGTCTGCGCCCATACAGCGCCAGACCCGTCGCCGCCACCCGGTCGGACCACCATTGGAACAGCTCGCCGCTCGGCACGCTCCACCCGAGATCGTCGCCGGGCGCGGCGATGTAGCCGTCCAGGCTCAGGTTCATGCCAAAGGTCAGTTTGCGCACGGCGTCAGCCTTCCGTGAGTCGATGTGTCGGCGTCCAGACCGACACCGCCCGGAAACCTGATCGGTCAGGCCACACCGAGGGCGGTGACCAGCATGCCAAGCGGATACCTCGTACCGGTAAGGAACCTCGACCCACATACGCGCCCACACGCGGACCCGCTATCGACACGGGCCTTTCGCAGCACCAGCTGGGCTGCCTCGGCTGGGTGCCACGTACTTGGCACGGCCGTCGGGGCGGTGCCGTTGCCGAGCGCGTCGCTCACGACAGCGTCGTTGCAGCTGACGCACAGCAGGTTTCCCGCGGTGGGTGAGTGGATCGAGGGGTCGCGGACCTTGTCGTCCACGCGGCGACGTAGGAGCCGAGCTGACCTGCACAGTCCTGTTTGAACAGTCCGATCTTCAGCTCCATGACCACGTATCGGAGCCTCCGTCACGCGCCGGGTCCGCGAACCCGGCACGCTCAAGGCCCTCGGATGCTCGACCGGACGCATCATCACCCAGATCGTGAGCGAGTCCTCCCGATCGGAGTCATCGGCGCTAACCGGAATCGCCGTCGGCCTCGCGGGGACCGCCCTGATCGGCGTCATCGCACCCAACCTGTCGGCCAGCGTCCCCGGCAACGGCGCGGCCGGCAACGCCACCGTCGCCGTGCACCTGGCCACGCACGCCAGTCCGACCAGCCATCGCGGTCGCCGTTGCATTGGCACTTGCCGGCGCGCTGCTCGCGAGATCAATCGGCGCCTGGCGAGCACGCCGGCTCCAGCCGGCCAGCGCCTTCAGCCAGTCCCAATGGACCCACAGGCCGCCGCTGGCATAAAATCCCGCACGGCTTTTACATCGATGGTGGAGGAGCTGCGCGCGGCTGTCGCTGTCGTGGCCGAAGGGTCAGCGCCGCCGCCGGTGTCGCGCCGATGACTGGCAGGAACGCATCGATGTGCGATGACGAAACGGCCGATGCCGGGCCACCTCCAGCTCGACCGCGTCGAGCCACCAGCTCAGCCCCTGCACCCAGGCAACACGCTGCTCGCCAGGATCCAACTCGATGGTGTGAGGCACTGTGCCGAGGAGTCGCGGCGGCGCAGTCGGGACCGGAAGGAACCCGCAACATGGCCGCGTGGCGAACGAACAACAGCAGCTGCTCGGCCGCGCGGCCGTCTCCCGCTGACAGGCGCCATGATGGCGTGCCGGCGAACTGCATCTGCATCACCCGCGAGCATGCTATTGCGGCATCTCCGCGACCACGCTCAGCGCGCTGCTGAGAGACCCTGAGCTCGAATGGCATGGCCGGAATCGGCTGGCGAGCTCGTAGCCGTGCTGGAGCGGCCTTGCGAGCGAGGGAGAAGATGAGGAAATGACGCCAGCTGACGCCCCACACCCGGACTGGGATGAGTCCTACGCTGGACCGCCGCCCCCTTGGGACATCGGCCGCCCGCAACCCGCCTTCGTCCGGCTCGCCGAGGCCGGCAGGCTCACCGGCGCGTTGCTCGACGCCGGCTGCGGTACCGGCGAGCACACCATCCTCGCCGCGCTTCACGGCGCCAGTGCCCTCGGTATCGACGTTTCCCCACGCGCCATCGAGGCCGCCCGCCGCAAGGCGGCCGAGCGTGGAGTCGATACGAGTTTCCAAGTGCTCGACGCTCGTCACCTCGACACGCTCGAAGACACCTTCGACACCATCATCGACAGCGGCCTGTTCCACGTTTTCGATGACACCGCTCGCGTTCACTACGTCGCGGCGGTGCACGCGGCCCTCCGCCCAGGTGGACACCTTCACCTCATGTGCTTCAGCGACAGCGAGCCCGGCGACTGGGGTCCCCGCCGGGTAACCGAAGGGGAGATGCGTGCCGCGTTCGGCTCCGGCTGGCGGATCGATTCACTCGCTCCCGACCGCTTCGACATCTACCCCGGCCTTGGCGCAACCACCGCCGAATCCTGGCTGATGGAAGTTGTCCGGGAGAGCTAGGGGCGTTGGAAGGCGTTGCGAGCGCGGGCGACGATGTCGTGTGCGGTGGCTTGGGTTTGCGGGCGCTGGGCCGCGACGTCGGGGAGTGGTTTGCGGCCGGTCGCATAGGCCCAGGCCTCGAAGATGAGCGGGCGGGCGGCGACGGCCGGGGTGAGCCGGTCGAGTTCGGCCGGGTCGAGTTGCACGTGGGTTCGGTAGCCGGCGATGGCGGCGTCGATGTGGCGTGGGCCGGCCATGCCGGCGGACCAGAGTAGGAAGGCCAGTGTCCACAGGCGTGGGGCTTGGCCGGCGCCGGTCCAGTCGATGATCACCGGGCCGTCTGTCGAGGTGGCGATGGTGTTGGCGGTGACGAAGTCGGGGTGGGTGAACGCGACGGGCAGGTCGTGGAGATCGTCGAGGTCGTCGACCTCCTCGCGCAATGCTGAAAGCGCCGCTCGCCAGTCGTCGGGCACGTGATCGCGGGCGTCGAGCAGTGCGCGCAGGGCGGCGATCTCCTCGGTCGGGCCGCCCTCGAGCGTCAGATGGTGCCAACCTACGCCGATCCGCGTCGGCGGGTCAGGCAATGTGTGCAGTCGGCCCAATAGCTCACCGAGTTGCCGGTGGAGGGTCACTGACGCGCGAGCGGGCAGGCCGTCGAGGAGCTCGGTGACCAGGACGCTCTGTCCCTCGTGGTCGGAGACCGGCTCGGGGTTCGCGAGCCGTTCGGCTGGGTAGCCGACGCGGGCCAGGTAGCCGAGTGTGTCGGCGTCGGCCCGGGTGGCGTCGGGCGAGCGTTCGGACGGGAAGATCCGCGCCACCCAAGGCGGTCCGTCGGCGCGGTCGACCCGCAGGACCCCGGCGTCGAGGCGGCGGGTCCCGATGACCGTGATGCCATAGGTGTCGTGGAGGTGCTCGGCCAAGCGGCCGGAAGCGTCGCGGTGGAAGGTGCGTTCCAGGTAGGCGCCGACACGGGACCTGGTCGCCGGTCGTCCCGGTTCCCAAGTCGGGTGGCAACGATCAGGCCGGCGCGTTGGGCCCGCTCGGACAACTCAGCTACCTGCCAACGCCCGGCGGTGAGCAGTTGTGGCACGTCGGCGTCGCCGAGGGCAAGCGGCTCGCCCAGCTCGGCCACCCGGGTGCCGAGGCTGTCTCGACCGGACGGATCAGCGGCGGGGATGCGGGTCGAGAGCACGGGCGGGTTCCGGCGGTGGCGATCGAACGCAGCTGGGCCAGCACCCGGGCGGGCACTGAGGGGTCGAGGTACACCGCGACCCCTTCCCACAGGAGTAGTGACGGCGCGTCCGGTTCGAAGCCCGCACCGGTCAACGCCGTGGCGATATCATCGGCCAGGTCGGCGGCGATGAAGGTGACCTCGGTCGCCGAGATCTCCAGTCGGGTCAGCCGTTGGCGCTTGTCAGCCTGTGTCGTGGGATGGTCGATCTCGAACCACCGGACCCCGGCTTTGGCGTAGCGCAGGGCCCGGCCGTCGTAGCCCGCCCCGACCAGCACGGCCTGGGTGGCACCGCGCTCGAGTCCGTTTGAGCACGACCCGGTCGAAGAACGCGGTCCGCAGCCGCAGGTAGCCGGCCATCCGCTCGACGCGCTCGAAGTCCGCGCCGGCAGCGACGTCCCGTGTGAGGCGGTCGTCGTCGGCGGCATCCCCGAAGGGTGTCGGCAACCGCTCGAAGCACGACCGGTAGGCCGCCACGTGCCGCGCCGTGCTCGAGGGCTGGCCCTCACGCATGACCATCGCCGATCTGACGGATGCTGACTAGGGCCAGCAGCGTGGTTCGGGTATGCGCCACGTGGGTTTCGCCGACGCGCTGGACCAGCGCGGTATCGATCCCGTCGACCGCGTCGCGGATCACCGCGGCGACCGCCTCGCCGCGCGGGGTGAGCCCGACCCGGACCCGGCGCCGATCATCGGCATCGGTCATCCGGTCGACGTAGCCGCGGGTGACCAGCGTGTCCACCAGCGCACCACCGGCCTGCTTGGACACCCCAAGGCCCTCGATCACCCCGCTCAAGGGCACGCCGCCCCGCGCGATCGCACCGAGCACGAACGCACCGTTACGCGGCAGGTCATCACACCCCACCTCCGCCACCGCCTCCCGGATCGCCGCCCCGTAAGTCATCCGCGCCGCTCGCATCAGCGCCGGAAGCGCCAGCTCATCCATATCCACCGGCCCAGCCTAAAGACAAAATCTGGGACAGTCAAAAAAGAGTACTAATGTCGCCGGCGATGTCGAGCTGCGCTTGTTCAGGCGAACGGCACGCGAAGTCGCAGTCGGGCACGCTCGTGTCCGTGATCGGTAGCGGCCCGCAAGCCACTTCGGGCTTCATGTGCAGAGCGTCTGCGCCGGAGGGAACCCGCGATTGCATCAGGTGGCCGTAGGCAATGTGTGCGGGTCGCGCCCGCCGCGAAGCGAACGTGCCAGTTTTTGTCAGTGCTCCGCGTGATGTGCGGGGGACGTGGGACACGGACAGACTGAGCCGAGGCGCGTGCGTGCCGAAGGGGGCAGGGACGTGGTTCGACGCTCAGCCACTCGTATGGGCGCTCAGGGGACGGCCGATCCAGCGGTAGATCGTCTGACCGAACTGAGACAAGAGGCATATTGGCAGGGTCGTTAGCGTCGGCGGACCCGGCTGCGCAGATTGCGGTGGTCCCAGCGGACGCAACGGCTGCAGGCGGGTGCGGATCAGCAGCGCAACGATTTCCGTCTCGTTGCCGCTCCCGCGATGGCGCGTGGAGCTCTTATTCCCGCCCTCGCGGCCATAGTCCTCGTCGTACTTACCGAGCTAATCGGCTGGACGCTACACACGACAGGGTGGTCGTTTCTCGACCGCATCGACACTCGACTGCCGCCGGGGAGTTACGAGACGCTGACGGCGGCAGTCACCGCAGTGGCCACGCTCCTTGCGTTGTTCTACACGACAGTCGCGGTGGTGGTCGCCGCGCGTATATGACCATGCCGGCCGAGATCCGGCAGCTGTTCGTCGATGAGCGAAGTGGCACGATCTATGTCCGAGGGTTGTGCGTGCCCTGGTTTTCGGTGTGATGATCGTGCTCGCTGCTGACGCGGTTGGCTACCGACTATTCGAGCTGAGCTTGCTCGTGCTCGCAGTCCTGGCTGTCATCTCGGTGTTGCGTCTGGCTGTGCTTGGCCCCAAGCTGTTCAACTTCTTTGACCCGTCCTCGCTACGCACGCCGCTGGCGAGGCGGTTCCAGCGCGCGCTGAGACGGGGCCTCGATACTCTCGACAGCGCAGGACGAGGCAAGCCAGGGCGCAGCGCACAGCGGCGACGCGGAAGGTTGCAGCTGTACCGGATGATCGCCAGGATGCCGGTCGATCGGCCCGTTGGTGACGCCGCGGCGAGAGCTAATATCGCCCTACAGCTGCGCGGTATCGCGGCGGAATGCGCGACCCGCAAGACCGCGATCCCGAGCGCGGGCTTGCGGTGGAATCGCGTCCCGTCGCATCCGAACTGGCTTACGCTCGATCACACCCGGCTGGGCGTTGCGTTGCCGCGTCCCACCCTCTTGTCGTGTGGATGGACTGGGACGCATCCCTGCCTCGAACGCGTTTGCGGCCACCAGTCAGCCGCGCATACCGGGCAAGGGCCGCGGAGGATCCGGTGCGTCCCAGACTCGGCGATCCCGTAGCGCTATGCCGGCATCCGGAGTGATCTTGGTCGGCACAGGCACGGAGAACTGCGCGCACTCCCGTCGATCTCGGGCACGACGCGTCGTATCAAGACGCGCAGATCGGAACGTATGGAACGGTCGTAGATTGATCAGAGCCCGCGTGCCTGGCATCCGGTTGTCCCCGTGTGTCGAGAATGGGGGTTCGGCTCCGTCCTGGAGGTAGCAGCGGCCATGGCAAGCCGTGCAGCCGGTCAACGCCTTGGAGGTATGACATGGACCCCGCACGCATCACCCAGATCCTGGGCGACCCGGTAACTCTCGAGCTGGTCGAACGGCAACCGATCACGCAGATCGCCTACGCCGCCGCCGACGGCAGCCCCCGAGCCGTCCCGGTCGGCTACCTCCTGCGCGAGGGCAAGTTCCTCTTCTTCACCATCCCCAGCTCGGAGAAAGTCGCGGCACTTCACCGCGACCCGCGGATCGCCCTCACTGTCGACGTCTACCCGCCGCCGTGTTGCCTACTCGTCCGCGGAACCGCCGAGCTGCGCGAGGAGAACGGCGTCCCCGACGAATACCTCGAAGCGTCGTTCCGCACGATGCCAGCAGACCAGCACGCCGGGTTCGAGCAGCAGGTACGCGCGCTTTACGACTCGATGGTGCGTGTCACGGTCACCCCGACCTGGGTGCGCCTCAACGACTTCCAACGCACGGCACCCCGGGCGGTCGAACGCCTCGTCCAGGCCAAGCAGGGCTGACTTGGGGCGGCCCGAGAACCGCTTGGGGCGGCGCGTTCCGCGGCGCACCGTCAGGTATGCAAGAGGCTTCGATATTGCATACCACCGCCGGGAGCGGGCGGCGTGTCGGTCGGATCGGTCGGCGCGCGGAGGTGGACGCTGCATGGCGTCGTTGCAGCCACCGGCGGGTGGAAGACTGTGGACTATGACGCTGGCCCGACTGCGATCCGTGGTCCTGGATTGCCCGGACCCTCGGTCGCTTGCCGAGTTCTACCGAGGTGTCGTAGGCGGAGAGATCACCTTCATCGAGAAGGACTGGGTCGTACTTACCGTCGACGGACTGCGACTGGCGTTTGCTCAGGCTGAGGACTTCGCGCCGCCGACGTGGCCGACGGGCGAGCGGCCGCAACAGTTCCACCTCGACATGACCGTCGACGATGTCGACGCGGTCGAGCCCCGGGTGCTGGCACTCGGAGCAACGAAGCATGCAGTGCAGCCGGGCGAGGTGGCGGGCGACACATTCCGGGTATACCTCGATCCCGCCGGCCACCCGTTCTGCCTCTGCTGGGATTGACTCAGTTGGGACAGCGTTCCGCAAGACGTCAAGCGCGCCGCACACCCACTCCGGCGCGAGGGCTGGGGGCAAGGACAACATCCGCTGGTCTCGTCCATGTCGTCACATCGGAGCCGAGCCTCGATCGCTGATGCGCCACATTCACCGGCGCTATCCGTTATCTGAAGCCCGATTTCTGGTGTCTACGACGTCACACACGACGGCGTGTCGCACCGTCGTGGACACGTTATCTGAAGCGGTGCCGCCGACGTGAGCACCGCGATTCGTCGCCGCGTTTCCGCGACCACCGTCGTCCCCGGGCCGCACGTAGACATGTCTACTGGCGCGCCTCCCAGATTTCGGACACCGGCCCCTATAAGGACCTCCGCTGTTCGCCGTGCACGGTATTGATCATGCGGCGCGTGCCTGGAAGGTCGGGGCAGAGCCCGCCGCGGGTGAGCATAGGCGATGGCGATAAGGGATTCGGGTGAGTGGAAGCCGTAAGAGCGGCTGGGTCAGGACTCGCAGGTGCGTGTTCGTGGCTTCGACGCGGGCGTTGCTGAGGCCGTGGTCGACCGGGTTCAGGATGAGCGGCTGGTATTTCTCGATGGTCCTGGCGAGCTTGGTGAATTCGGGCAGCCGCGAGCGCTTGGCCCAGGCGAGCCAGCCGTCGAGCAGCTGTCTTCCTCGCTCGCCCTTGGCCTCGAAGACGTAGCGGAGCTGCTCTTTGAGCAGGTAGGCGCGGTAGAGGCCCTTGTTCGTGACGGCGATCGAGGCCATCGTGGTTTTCTGTTCGCCGGTGAGGTCCTGGAGGTTCTTCAACAGCGCCCAGCGGGTGCCCTTCAGGCTCGAGGCCTGCGCGTGCTTGCCCTGCCAGCGCAGCTTGTTCCACATGGCCGCGGCGCACCTCGTCCAGCGCCTTGGTCGCCCACGCCACTACGTGGAAGGCGTCGAGACAGATCAGCGCCTGCGGAGCGCGTTGCCTTGACGGCGTTGTGGATCCATTCGGCGCCGTTGGCCGACACGTGCGTCAACTTCGTCGAGCGTTCCGGCCGAGGGCGTCGAAGAAGCTGCAGCAGCGTGGCTCGGTGCTCGCGGCCCGGTGCGGCCCACACCAGCCGGCCGGTCGTCGTGGTCGACGATCGACGGTCAAGTAGCGGTGTCCTTTGCGGTGCGCGATCTCGTCGATGCCGATCCTGCGTCAGCCCGTCGAGACGGTCGCTGCTGCCGGCCAGGTCGTCGACCACCCGGGTGACGATCGCGGCCACCGTCCGCCAGGTAACCCGCATCATCGCCGACACCACGGTCATCGCCGAATGCGCGGTCAGCCACGCGCAGGTGTCCTCGAACGCGTGGGTATGCCGCGCCTTCGCCCTGGCCCACGGCACCGCGGCGACGATCACCCCGTGTTCCGGGCAGCTGACCCGTGGCGCGTCGGCCTCGAGGTACGCCTGCACCATGCCGAGATCCAACGTGCGCCAGCGGCGCCGCCCGTCGCCGGCGTCGCGGTACGGACAGCGTCGTCGACAGCTGCGAACAGCGCAACGCATGCGAGGCGACCGGCCGCACCGAAGCGACAACGACCTCCTCGCCGCGCTCGTCGTCTTGCACCAGCTACGACACCCTCGACGACCGTGTGCTCGACCCCAAGCAGACGACGAAATACCCTCACACGATGACACGCCGTTCTCCGTGACTCGGTTCCTGTTCCTCGACAGCTCAGAAACCTATACGTAGGACGGCGTGTCGCCGCAATGATCAAGAAACGTCATGCACGGGAACAGCAGGAGAGCACCCTATAAGAAGGGTCGATGACCGAAAGGAGACCGTTATGCCGGAGAAACGAGTTCGGTATTCTCCGGAGTACAAAGAGGAAGCGGCGCGGATGGTTGTCGAGTCCGGCGGGCGTCCGATCGTCGAGGTAGCCCGGGAGATCGGCGTGCATGAGGGAACGCTCGGAACCTGGGTGGCGAAGTATCGGCGTGACCACGCCGAGGACGAACCGCCGTTGAGCGTGTCGAAGCGCGCCCGGCTGCGGAATTGGAGAGGGAGAACCGGGAATTGCGGATGAAGACGGAGTTCTTGGGAAAAGCAGCGGCTTTCTTCGCCCAGGAGTATCGGTGATCTCGAAGTACGAGTTCATCGACGCGGAGAAGGCGTGGTACCCGATCAGTGCTGATGTGCGAGTGGGCCGAGCGTGTCGAAGTCCGGGTTCTACGACTGGCTGACCCGGGCGGCGTCGGCGACCGCGGCGCGACGCCGTGAGCTCGAGGTGATGATCAGGTACGATCTTCGATGCCTCCGACGCGACCTACGGCTACCGGCGCGTGCATGCCGAGCTGCGGGCCGGCCAGGTCCAGTGCAGCCCCGAGCTCGTCCGCGCGGTGATGCGCGATCTGGGGCTGTATCCGTGCCAGCCCAAGCCGTTCCGGCCCACCACGACTGAGGCCGGCGACACCGGCGAGATCCCGGACCTCGTGAAGCGGGACTTCACCGCCGAGGTGCCGGGGACAAGCTGGTCGGCGACATCACATACATCCGAACGGATCGACGGGTTCGCGTACCTCGCGACGGTGATCGACTGCTGCACGAAGGAGTGCATCGGCTACGCGATCGCCGATCACATGCGCGCCGACCTGGTCTGCGACGCGCTGGCGACGGCGGCCCGGAATTACCCGCTCGCCGAGAAATTTGTATTCCACTCCGACCGCGGAACGCAATATACTTCCGACCAGTTCGCGAAAGCAGTAAAGGCGATCGGCGGGCGACGTTCGATGGGCCGCACAGGCAGTTGCTTCGATAACGCCCTCGCTGAGTCTTTCAATGCCGCCGTGAAAGTCGAGCGTGTCAACAGAATGCGGTACACCACCATCGAAGAAGCCATCCGGGACGTTGTGCGCTACATCGAATTCCGTTATAATCGACGCAGGCTCCACTCCGCACTCGGTTATCTGACCCCGCGGCAACGCCTACGAGAACTACATCAACAACCTCGCGGCCCAGTCCGCAGCGTAGTTATTGCACTAGATCGCATGTCCGAATTTGGGCTCTCCTGCCGTTGCCGTGCATGACCTTTCTTGATCGTTAACGCGACACGCCGTCCTACGTATAGGTTTCTGAGCTGTCTAGGAACAGGAACCAGTCAACGGAGAACGGCGTGTCACGTGTCAGGGTATTTCGTCGTCTGCTCGGCGTCGAGCACACGGTCGTCGAGGGTGTCGAGTTGGAGCACGACGACGAGCGCGGCGAGGAGGTACTGGTCGCTTCGGTGCGGCCGGTCGCCTCGCAGGCGTTGCGCTGCTCGCACTGTCGACGACGCTGCCCCTACCGTGATGCCGGCGACGGGCGCCGTCGTTGGCGGACGTTGGACCTCGGGACGGTCAGGGCGTACCTGGAGGCCGACGCACCGCGGGTGAGCTGTCCGGAGCACGGGGTGATTGTTGCGGCGGTTCCGTGGGCTCGCGCGAAGGCCCGGCACGCTCACGCTTTCGAGGACACGTGTGCGTGGCTGACGGCGCATTCGGCGATGACGGTGGTGTCGGCGATGATGCGGGTGACGTGGCGGACGGTGTCCGGGATCGTCACCCGGGTGGTCGATGACCTGGCCGGCAAGAGCGACCGTCTCGACGGGCTGACCCGGATCGGCATCGATGAGATCGCACACCGCAAAGGACACCGCTACTTGACGGTCGTGGTCGACCACACGACAGGCAGGCTGGTGTGGGCGGCGCCGGGACGCGACACGGCCACGCTGCTGCAGTTCTTCGACAAGCTCGGCCCGGAACGGTCGGCGCAGTTGACGCACGTGTCCGCCGACGGCGCGGAATGGATCCACAACGCCGTCAAGGCCCGCGCCGCGCAGGCCTCCATCTGCCTCGACGCCTTCCACGTAGTGGCCTGGGCGACCAAAGCGCTGGACGAGGTGCGCCGCGGCCAGTGGAACAAGCTGCGCTGGCAGGGAAAGTACGGGCAGGCCTCGAGCCTGAAAGGCACCCGCTGGGCGCTGCTGAAGAACCTGCAGGACCTGACCGGCGAACAGAAGACCACGATGGCCTCGATCGCCAAGACCAACCATCGCCTCTACCGCGCGTACCTGCTGAAAGAGCAACTCCGCTACGTGTTCGAGGAGAAGGGCGAGAAGGGAAGGCAGCTGCTCGAGGGCTGGCTCGTCTGGGCCAGGCGCTCCCGGATACCCGAATTCACCAAGCTCGCCAGGACCATCGAGAAGTACAAGCCGCTCATCCTGAACACCGTCGACCACGGCCTCAGCAACGCCCGCGTCGAGGCCACGAACACCCACCTGCGTGTCCTGACCCGCCGCTCTTACGGCTTCCATTCACCCGAATCCCTTATCGCCATGGCCTATCTCACCCGCGGCGGGCTCTGCCCCGACCTTCCAGGACGCGCCGCATGATCAATACCGTGCACGGGAACAGCAGGAGGTCCCGAATTTGCGGGGCAGATCATACACGGACAGCGACCCGCAAACATCGACACCGGACAACCCGGGCTTCAGACACCCGTCGATCTGCGCGGCCCGTTGCCAACCGATTGCGCGCATATCGATCCCTAGGCCGCCGACTCACATACGCACTCTCATGCCGAAGGTCGAACAAGATCAACGTGACCAGAGAGCGGCCGTTTTCCGAGACCTCACACCACACGGCGACGTGTCTGGGTTCGGGGAGTCTGCGGTGGCCGCCGATGAGGTCCGTCGGGGACTACGGGACGGTGGTCGATCGTCTCAGTGACAATTCGGGCCTGCTGTACGCGACTTCGCCCAGACCGGTGGACGGTACGGGTCCTGCCACAGCTCTCCAGGACGGCCCCGGCTCGCTCGCCGATATCCCGGCTTGGTGTTGCTCGGCTGTTCTGCCTCACGTGCTCGCCCTGGATACTGGACTCGGACAGCCGCTGGTCGCTAGCTAGGTGGGAGTGGCGTTGGTAAGAACGAGCGGTCTGGGCGCGATGGGTAGCCGGTCGGCGGGCACCGTCGCACGGGGCTTCTCGGCCGCACTGACCAGTTTCGTCGGCCGTGGCGACGAGATTGACAGGTTGACGCAGCTGCTGTCCAACCACCGGTTAGTGACTGTGATCGGGCCTGGCGGCGTCGGCAAGACTCGGCTCGCCGCCGAGGTAACCCGCCGGCTCTCGGATCGCTTCGGTGACCGGATCTGGTTGGTCGAGTTGGCTGCGACTTCTGCGCCTGCACAGGTCTCGTTGGCTATCGCGGGTCGCCTGCGTGTCCAGCAACAGATCGGCAGATCGACGCCGCAGGCCGTGGCGGATGTCCTCGCCGGCGCGCCGACGCTGCTGGTATTGGACAATTGCGAGCACGTGGTCGGGGCGGTCGCGGAGTTCTGCAGTGAGTTGTTCGCTCGCTGCGACGACGTCGTGATCCTGGCGACCAGCCGTGAGCAGATCGGCGTCGCCGGAGAGGCACGGATGCGGCTGCGTCCACTGGCGGCGAGGACGCCGGGTGCAGGCCGGGCGGGTGATGCGGCTGGCGTCTCGTTGTTCGTCGACCGGGCCCGCTTGGCTGATCCGAGCTTCGACCTGAACGCGGAGTCCGCTGCCCTGGTGTCACAGATTGTGGAGCGACTCGACGGATTGCCCTTGGCCATCGAACTGGCGGCCGCGCGCGTCGAGTCACTCGGCGTGGCGCAGCTCTACGTCCGATTGGCCGAGCCCTTCCGGGTATTGACGCAGGGCTCGCGGACGGCGCCGGCGCGGCACCGCTCACTTCTGGCGACCATGAACTGGAGCCACGAGTTGATGGCCGATCCGCTACGACGTGTCTTTCGCCGTCTGGCGATCCTTCCCGGATCTTTCACCCTTCGGGCCGCCGAGGCCGTGGCCGCAACCGCCGACGAATCGTCAGTCCTTCGGCTGGTCGACTGCTCTTTGCTTACGCCGCCCCGCGGCGGACGAGACGACCAGCCTCGGTATCTGATGTTGGAGACGGTTCGTGCGTTTGCCCTCGAGCAGCTCGACCAGTCAGGGGAGCGAGCGGACGCGCAATCCGCGATGATCATGTTCGCTATGCAGGTCGCGTCAGCGGCTGCCGCAGGTATGCGTACGCCAGGCCGCGAGGTAGCTGCCGCCGGCTGCTTGGACGCCGAAGAAGCGCTTCTGCGTGAGGCGATGTCCTCAGCGCTTGACGGCGATACGGCTGCCGCGCTGCGGCTGGCGGTGGACCTATCACCCTGGTGGCAGCTACGAGGCCGCGCCCTCACTGGCTATCCCACGTTAGAACAGGCGCTGAGGGGGTACCCCGACCGCGATGATGTGTCGCTTGCGGCCCACAAGTGGCTCGGTCGCCTCGCCCACAGCACCGCTGCGTTCGAGCGCGCGCTGGCTCACTTCGACATGGTGTGTAGGAGCATCCCGGTGGGCTCCCCCTCGCCGGACCTGGTGGACGGACTTGCCGGCAAGTCCGGGAGTCTGCGCAATCTCGGTCGGCTGGACGAAGCCGGCGACGCTGCTCGCACCGCGCTGCGAGTCGCTCGGCAGTTGCACTATGCCGAAGGAGAGGCGCTCGCGCTGACGCAGCTCAGCCTGGGGGCGGAATACGCGGATGACGCCGAGACTGCGATGCGGTGGGCGCGGCAGGCGGTGCAGATCGACGCGACACGCTTGCCGGACAAGGTCGCTCGGCGCGCCGCGCTGGGCCTGACGGTGGCCTTGGCCGATACAGACGACGTGGATGCAGCACGAGAGACTTGCGCTCGAGGACTTGAATCGGCGCGAAATGCGGGCGACGTCACGATGCAGGCCGACTTCCTGTACTTCACGACCCACATCGCACTGCGAACGGGGCAACTCGATGATGCGGGCGCGCGCATTCTCGAGTCACTGCGATTGACTGCCCAGTCCGGCGATCGGATCCGGGTGCTCGACTGTCTCGACGACTGCGCCCGATTGTGCGCGGCCACCGGGCGACCCAGCGAGGCCGTCACCTTGTGGGCCGCGTACACGGCCGCTGCCTCGGCACTCGGCACGCCCAGCCTCGCGCAGGACACCAGACTCCGGCACGAACCGCTCCGCAAGGCGATTCAGCGCATCGGACCGCGCGCCGCCGAGGCAGCTGAGCGCCGCGGAGCGCAGCTGACCCTTCAGACCGCAGCGAACCTCGCTGGGATGCTCGCTGGATCGGCCACTCTCCTGTCGGCCGATCCAGCCGTGTCGATGCCGCTGACCCCCAGGGAGAAGGAGCTTCTGACGCTCCTCGCGCAAGGACGCACCGACGCTCAGATCGCCGAGGAGCTGTTCATCAGCATCCGAACGGTGCGCTCTCACCTCGACCGGATCCGGGACAAGACCGGCCGCCGCCGCAGGGCCGATCTGACCATGCTCGCGCTGCGCGCGGGCCTGGTCTGACTCGCAGCGTCGGGCGGACTGGGTATTTCCACCCCGTCCCAATTACGGCGAACCAAGGGGTAGATCGCCCGCTGCGCTCAATGGCCATCGTGACCGAGCCTGAATCAACGCCGAGGCGCCGCCTCGACAGATTCGGCAAGGAGGCACCTCATGATGTTCATCGTCGCGTCGAGCATCGGCATGGACCTGGTCCAGCAGCGTCAGCGTGAACTGCAGGCGGCTGCCGAACAACACCGCCGGCTGCAACCCTCACCGCCGCGGCGCCCGCGTGCCAAGCGCACGCCGGCACGGGTCGAACCCGCCTCGGCTCGGCAGCGACGACGCACCGCCCATCGACACGGTTGGTTCCCACGCCGGCGCGGCGCAGCACTCAAGCAGTCGTCATGAGAGCGCGAAAGACGGCACAGGGCGGACCCGCCGCACCGGTCGATCTGCTGGATCCGTTGTCGCCAGCGTGCCCGGAGAATCTGCCTTGCCGGATGCACGACCGAGACCTATGGTTCGCCGAGATCCCCGCGCAGCTCGAGCTCGCCAAGCACCTGTGCCGGGAATGCCCGGCGCGGCTCGCCTGCCTGTTCGGTGCAGTCGAGCGCCGCGAACCGTGCGGGGTGTGGGGCGGCGAGATCTTCGACCACGGACTCGTCATCGCACGCAAGCGTCCGCGAGGTCGTCCGCGCAAGAGCGAGCGCGAGGCAGCCGCATGACACCGTAACTGGCCTCGTCCACGCAACGGACCGCGCCCACCTCGCCTGCAACACACTGGACGAAGCGCACGGGCCGCGGAAGTCGAGCGAGCGCCCGACCGGCAACGCGCCTTCGGACGCAGAAGGAAACGATCGAGGCTGCGCACGGACCACACGCACGATGACGTCTGTCGGCGATCTCTGATCGCTTCCGGTAACGGGCCGAGGTGCGCGCATCGCCGTCGATAGCGAGCACGTCGCTCGCTCGTACTTGACGGGCATATCGATCGATATCGTGCGTGTGTGGCTTGCTCGTTCTGGCTGTGGTCAGTGGTGCGCCGTGGTCGGGCAAAGGAAGGTGGGTGAGAGTGGCGGAGGTGGCTCTTGATCTGTGCTGCGTGGAGGTTGGCAACAGCGTCGCCGAGGTCGTTGATAGTGATCATCGACTCGCTTCGCCGGTGTCAAGTTCGAGGGCAGCCCCCCAGCTTCGAGTCGCTGCAGTTGGTCAGAACCGACTCCGCGGTCGGCGGCGCACACCAAGCGACCGCTGGTCCGGTCGCGGACGGTTCGGTAGGTGTCGCTACCGGGATGCTGGGACGGTTACGCTTCGAGCCGGCCCGAGCTCTTGCCGCTTGGATGTGATGGCTGGACGGTTGGGCTCACGCGCCTGGAGGCGTTCGATCCGGCGTGCTGTTCGTGGCTCGGGTAGGTGCGTACGCCGTCTCGTATCGCGCGGTACACCCGGTCGATGTCCCGTCGGTGTCCGCGCCGGATCGTCGGTGTGCTCGCGCCGGAGGCCACCCTGGCGCGCAGCGCGCGATGGAGCGCCGTCTGGGCACCGAGCAGAGTCGCGGCCGTGGCGACGGTGACCGGGTCGTCGGGGTCGGTTCCGAACTGCGCTGCCAATTCGATCGCAAGCACCCGCAGCAGGTGGGCGTTGTGCTCGTGGAGTCGCCGTAGGAGTGCTGGATTGCCATGGACCATGTCGAAGAACCCGCCCGACCCGTGGCCCACCTTGGCGCGCAGCCGCTCGATGCGTCCCAGGCTCTCGTGGAACAGATCGCGGAAGGACTCGGCGAGTGACAAGTCCATTCCGACCCGCCGCACCGCCCGTACCAGCGCCTCCTCGCGATCCTCGGCGCGATCGAAGACCAGATCTTCCTTCGTGGCGAAGTAATTGAAGACAGTCTTCTTCGACACGTCAGCTGCCATCGCGACCTCGTCGACGGTCACCGCGTCGAAGCCACGCGCGCGAAAGAGCTGCCACGCAGCCTCGGCGATCGCCTGCCGCGTCTGTTGCTTCTTGTGCTCCCGCAGCCCGGTCACCGCTCGAGCATAACGCTACACTCGGAGAATGTTTATATCCGGTGTAACGACTACGCCGGCCGTGTCGGTGACCGGGCTGGTCAAGCGCTACGACGACTTCGAGGCCGTGCGCGGCATCGACCTGTCGGTCGCGACCGGCGAGACCTTCGGCTTCCTCGGCCCCAACGGAGCGGGCAAGTCGACCACGATCAGCATGCTGTGCACGCTGTTGACGCCGACATCTGGCTCCGCCCAGGTCGCCGGGCACGACGTGGTCACCGAACGCGACGACGTACGGCGCAACATCGGCCTGGTCTTCCAGGACACCACCTTGGATACCTACCTGACCGCGGAGCGCAATCTGCGCCTGCACGCCGAGCTCTACGGCATCCCTCGCGCCATGGTCGGACCCCGGCTGCGCCAGGTCCTCGAGATGGTCGGGCTCTGGGATCGTCGTGACAGCAAGGTGCGCACGTTCTCGGGCGGCATGCGCCGTCGGCTCGAGATCGCGCGGGGCCTCATGCATTCCCCGCGAGTGCTGTTCCTCGACGAGCCGACCGTCGGGCTGGACCCACAGACCCGCAGCTCGATCTGGAGCTACATCCGCGAGCTCAAGCAGGCCGAGGACATCACCATCTTCATGACCACGCACTACATGGATGAAGCCGAGTTCTGCGACCGCATCGCGATCATGGATCACGGGCAGATCATCGCCGAGGACACTCCGGAGGCACTCAAGGCCAGCGTCGGAACCGACCGGGTGCGGATCCACACCGACAACGACCAGGCAGCGATCGCGGCGCTGCGCGACGAGTTCGGCCTGCACGGCAGCGTCTCCGAGGGCGCAGTGACCTTCGCCGTCGAGTCGGGCGAACAATTCCTCCCGCGGCTGTTCGCAAGCTTCAGCCAACCGATCCGGTCGGTCAGTGTCGCCCGCCCCACCCTCGATGACGTGTTCATGTCCTACACCGGTTCGACCATCCGCGACGCCGAGACCACCACCGCCCAGCGCGGCCGCGAACACATGCAGATGTTCCGCGGCGGAGGACGCCGATGACCACTACCGCTACCGCACCGCTCGCCCAGATCCGGGTACCCACTCGCAGCGCCGGCAGCGAGCTGCGGGCAGTCAAGATCGTCTGGCAACGCGAACTGATCAGATTCTTCAACGACCGGCTGCGCATCGTCACGTCGCTGATCCAGCCGTTCCTGTTCCTGTTCGTCCTCGGCAGCGGCCTGTCCCGACTCACCTCGGCCAGCACGGGTGGTCTGTCGCTGCGCACCTTCCTTTACCCGGGCGTGCTGGGCATGGCGGTCATGTTCACCGCGATGTTCTCGGCCGCGTCGATCGTCTGGGACCGCGAGTTCGGGTTTCTACGCGAGATGCTGGTGGCCCCGGTCCGGCGCAGCTCGCTGGTGATCGGCAAGGTGCTCGGCGGGGCCACGGTGGCCGGCTTCCAAGGTGTCATCGTCATCGCGATTGCTGGACTGGTCGGCGTGCCCTACGCCCTCACCCTCGTCCTCGCCGTGTTCGGCATCCAGCTGCTGCTGGCGTTCACGATCACCTCCTTCGGCGTCATGTGCGCCGCCCGCATCACCCAGATGCAGTCGTTCATGGCTCTCACCCAACTGCTGATCCTGCCGCTGTTCTTCCTGGCCGGCTCGATGTTCCCGCCCTCGAACCTGCCGACCTGGCTCACCGTGCTCAACCGCATCGATCCGCTCACCTACGCCATCGACCCGATGCGCCGCGTCGTCTTCGACCACCTCGCCCTTCCCGCAGCGGTGCGGCAGCGCCTCGACCCCGGCGTGACCTGGGCCGGCTGGCACGTGCCCACCCTGCTCGAAGTCGCGGTGGTCCTCGTCCTCGGCCTGGTGATGCTTGCCGTCGCCATCGGTGAGTTCAGTACCAGCGATTAGCACGCGGCCCGCGTCCCGCGCTAGACCGGATGACGAAATCAAGTGACCGTGAGGCACCGGCCACCCCTCTGAACCGATGGCCGACCTCGACCAACCGCCGGCCAGTACACACGGCTATTCGAGTACCGACTCCTGTCAGCATCAGGCGATCGCACTTGCACACGACCCTCGACCAGGACGGCCGCCCATTGCCGCCGATCCAACAGGCAGCGCACAGTAACGCCGTGCCAGCGGCTCGCGAGCGCCGGCGTGACGACGCGCGCGGTGCGCCCCAGACGGTGGCTTGCTGTCAGCCGCACAGTTCGCGTACGAGGCGCCAACCGATCTCCGGATGGCGGTTTCGGCTGGATCGGCCGCTCGTGGTGGCCCAGCACACGCATCGGGCAATGCTGCGGTAGAGCTGTGATGGCGGGCGGATCTCTTGGACACCGTGTCAGCCCTTCGCTACATGTAGCGGGTGAGCAGCGGCGTCGAGTTCATCGATCCCGATTCCGGGACGGGACCGCCGGTCGACGACGCGTTGCCGGTCGAAAAGGCGCTGTCGTTCGGCCGTGTGCACGCCGCCGCGGTGTGCTCGGCGCTAGCAGCGGGTCTTGTCCTGGTGGCGCCATTCGTGCAGTTCCAGGTCTATCCCCGGTTGCGCGCCGTGTCGGCGACAGGGCCGATCACTCTCAAGGGTGTCAGCTTGAACGGTTGGACCACGCAGGGCGAGGCACCGACGGTTGGGATCGTGCTGACGATCTGTGCCGCACTGTTGACCGCCAACGCCCTCTTGGCGCTCGTGCGCGGGCAAGCGCCGCCGGTGAGGGCGATCGCCCCCTTCGACCGGTGGATACGGGTAGGCGCCGTCGCCGTTCCTGCGTTCGCGCTCGGCGTGGTGTCGATGTTGGTGCTCTATCTGGCAACCGGGACGACCCGCCGAGCCCAGATCACCATCCCGCAACAGCATGCAGCCCCGGCTGGGCCAGCAGCGCCAGTTCGGGGCGTTGCCAGGCCTGAACACGGTTCTTCACCGCACACGGCAGCCGCAGCGGCCGGACAAGGGGTCCTTCGGATCGTGCGCAGCGCGGACGTACTGCGTTCTGTATGCCTCTGGCTGGCAGTCGTAGCCGTGGTCTCGCTTTCGCCGGACTCGTCATCCAAGTCGAGGCCGAGCATGAGAATAGAACCCGTGCCTGTCACGACTAACGGCGCGCGACGACGAGAAGTACGAGTTGATCTTTGATCAGCCTCCGCGGTTGGGTGCCGCGCATCATCGGACCACCGGTCCACGGCTGCTCACGCTAAGCCCAGCGCAAATTCGCTGCCAGGAGGAGCAGCGACGGCCGGCACGTTCGAGGTCCACGAAGACAACGCCGGCAAGTTCCGCTTCCGCCTCAAAGCCGGCAGCGGAGAAGTCGTCGCCCAAGGTGAGGTATACGACAGCCGCGACGGCGCGCAGCGGGGACGTGAAGCAGTCCAGCGCGCCGCTGACGGCGCGTCGAACAACGACCTTTGACCTACAGCCGAACTGCGGTGCCGACGGGCCCCCCGTCCGGTCCCGGTGCGCGCCCCCGCTTTTTTGATCTGTTACCTTTCGCGCCCACCTTCGTTCGCGCAAGGTAGCCGTCGTTCTCGAGCACGGGTCGCCGCGTTGCAGCGTGTGCAGATCGGACTGTATGGCGCTCGCCGGTGCGCCGGTCATGCCGCAGACAGAGCATAGCGGCCTGGCGGCGTGATCGAGGATGGGCGATCATCTCACCATGGGCGCGGATGCCAACAAGGCGTTGTACCGGCGGTGGCTGGACGAGATCTGGATGGCGGGCGACGTTTCGGGTGCTGGGGAGATTCTCGCCGAGGATCTCTTGGATCACACGCCGATGCGCGGTCAACCGAGCGGGCGAGCCGGAGACCTATGGGCTGCGCAGCTCATTCGAACTGCGTTCCCCGACCTGCGGTTCGACGTCGAGGCCCTGCTCGCGGACGATGAGTACGTCTCTGGGCGGTGGACGATGCGTGGGACGCACACCGGGCCGATCACCTTCATGAACATCGAGGCGACGGGTCGACCTGTGGTGATGGGTGGGCAGGAGATCTTCCGCATCCGAGACGGCAGGCTCGCTGAGGTCTGGCACTGTGAGGACGTGGGCGCGATGCTCGAACAGCTGCGGCTTGGACCGCCGCCGGCGCTGTTGCTCAAGTTGAGCTCACGCCGCAGTGCGCGACAGTATCGACGTGAGCAGCGGCGTCTCGGACACAGCGATGGAGGATGAGCACCGCAGGGTCATGACGCTGGCGGTGCGCACACTCGTGCCCATGTCCGCACGGCCGACGGGTGCGAACCATTGCTGTGCGGCGCTGCCTGGTCGAGTGTGAACGCCGTGAACCTCGAAACCTGGTGGCCCCTGCTCAGGCAGGAGTCCCGTGACTGGATCATGGCCAACAACGGGGATGCGCTGATTACGTCAGTGCTCGACGAGATCATCAGCGTGGGCGGTCCGCTGCCCTCGGGCGCGTGGTGGGTGGGCGAGCACGTAGCGAACGGCTTGTATCTCTCCGACGCAGGCGTCGACTGGGTCGAGGAAGTCGCCAACGGAGAGGTGCCGGAGGCTTCCTCCGAACGCTGACGGTGCGGCGAGCGTGGTTCGTTGAAGACGCTGTCATGCCGCCGACAGGGCGTGGTCGAGCGACACGTAGCCGTCGATACAGAGCAGCGGGCCGCGCCCAGGTTCGAGCGCCGATCGATCTGTCAGTGGCACCTTCGCGCCACGTCGGACCGAAGCCTGCTCGTCCTCCGCTGTCTGCGGACAGCAGACTGCCTACGTGATGTCCTCGACAAGGAGCGCAGCGCCCGTCCGGTCGCAGTAGGTCATCGTGAGGGCACGCGTGTCGGCCACCCACTTCTCGACGCCGCTTCGCGCAAGCCCGGCGGACATCTGACGTACGAGGTCTCGCCCTCACCGTGTCGTCGGAGGTGCTCCACCACCACATCGCGATCACCGTGCTCGGCGACCGCGAGCATCTCGTGATGCGGCGGCGACGCGACGCGACGACCGTCGGCGGCGTAGAACTCCGAGTGGCCGTCGGCCACGAACGACTCGAAGTGAACCACCCCGATCGCGGCGAGGCCACGCACGTAGTCAGCCAACGATTCGGCCCGGCCCAGCCGCGCATGCAGGGCGTCGATCTGCGTCATGGTGAACACGACGGAAGGGTAATACAGCCGCCCGATTCAGACGGCTTCTCTCGGAACGCTGCCCGTGCACCTAGTCGTCGGGCTCGAGCATCGCCGTGCGTTGCGTTGTCCGACGAACCGTCGTGCTTTCGCACGGCCGGTCGCTCGGTTGACCGCCACCCCGCAGGGCGAGCAGGCTTGATCCGTGCATTGACGGCGGGAGGGCGGTTGCGGTGGCGGACGCGGAGCGGGCCCGGCTGGCAAATGCCTGGCTGTGGCGTCGCTGGGGTCCGTACCTGGCCGAGCGTGCCTGGGGCACGGTGCGTGAGGACCAGAGCGCCGACGGAGACGCATGGGGCTACCTGCCCCACGACCAGGCCCGGTCGCGGGCCTACCGCTGGAGCGAGGAGGGCATGGCCGGCATCTGCGATGCCGGCCAGACGCTGTGCCTGGCCTTGGCGCTGTGGAACGGCGAGGACCCGATTCTCAAGGAGCGGATGTTCGGGCTCGGCTCGCCCCAGGGCAACCACGGCGAGGATGCGAAGGAGACGTGGTGGTACCTGGACTCGACGCCCACACACTCCTGGATGCGTTGGCGCTACCACTACCCGCAGCGCGCGTTCCCCTACGCGGAGCTGGCGCAGGTGAACGGCGAGCGCACCCGCGCCGAGCCGGAGTACGAATTGCTCGACACCGGGATCTTCGACGACGACCGGTTCTGGAGCGTGACCGTCGACTACGCCAAGGCTTCGCCGACCGACGTGCTCATGCGGATTCGCGTCCGCAACCACGGGCCCGAGACCGCCGTGCTGCACGTGCTGCCGACGCTCTGGTTCCGCAATACCTGGTCCGACCTCGGCGCGGGGGCCGAGCGTCCGGTCATCGTCGCCGACGGTCGCACCCTCGAGGCCCGCAGCCGTTCGACCGGACGTGTCACGCTCGTCTGCGACGGTGAGCCGGCCGCGCTGGTGTGCGATAACGAGACCGACGCCGCGACGCTTTTCGGGGTGGCCGACGGACCGCCGCACCCCAAGAGCGCGATCAACGATCATGTGGTCAATGGTTGGGGCCCGCTCGCCCCCGACGGTCGCGGAACGAAGGCGGCGCTGCACCACGTCCTCGAGGTCGCCGCCGGAGACACGGCGGAGATCCGCGCCCGGCTCGTCCAGCGCGATGCGCCCGGCGACCTCGGCGACGGGTTCGCCGCGGTCATGCGCGGACGCGAGGACGAGGCCGACGAGTTCTACGCCTCGCTCACGCCGATCAACGCCGGGCACGACCGCGCCCGCATCCTTCGCCAGGCGTTCGCGGGCCTGCTGTGGACCAAGCAGTTCTACCACCTGGAGATGGATAGCTGGCTCGGGCAGGCAGGCGCCGGGCAACCGGAGAGCCGCCGCAACGCCGGGTGGCGTCACCTGTTGGCCAACGACGTCATCGTCGTGCCCGACGCGTGGGAATACCCGTGGTACTCGGCGTACGACCTGGCGTTCAACTGCGTGGCGCTGGCGCGGGTCGACCCGCGACTGGCCAAGGACCAGCTCCTGCTCATGGGCCGCGAGACCTACATGAGCCCGAACGGCCAGCTGCCCGCGACAGAGTGGTCCTTCGGTGACATGAACCCGCCCGTCCAGGCCTGGGCCGGTCTGCGCGTCTTCGCGCTGGACGGCGCCGAGGACTTCGACTTCCTCGCGCGCTTGTTCCACAAGCTGCTGCTGCACTTCACGTGGGTCGCCAACCGGCGCGACGGGTCGGACCGAACGGTCTTCCAGGGCGGCCACGCGGAGATGGGCGGAGCCGCGGCCCTGCTGGACCCCTACTCGTACGGTCACCTGCAGCTGGAAGGCAGCGGCGGGCTGGTCTGGACGGCCGTGTACGCGCTTCACCTGATGGAAATGGCGCTGCTGCTCGCGCGGCGCGACCGGTCCTACGAGGACCTCGCCTCCAAGTTCTTCGAACACTTCGCGCGCTTGGCCGAGGTGGCCCAGACGAGCGGCCTGTGGGACGACGAAGACGCAGCCTTCTACGACGTGATCAACCTGCCCGACGGGCGCCGGCTGCCGCTGCGCGTCCGCACGATCACCGGCCTGATACCGCTCTGCGCCGCGCTCGCGCTCGATGCCGAGGTGCTCGACGAGCTCCCCGGCTTCGCCGGTCGCGTGCGCTGGTTCGCCACCGTGCGCCCTGAACTGTTCCGCTTGGTGACCGACGACCGGATGTCGGCGCTCCAGGGGCGACTGCTCGTCCGGCTCGTGGACACTGATCGCCTGCAGCGGATCCTCGAGCGGGCCCTCGACCCGGAGGAGTTCCTGTCCCCGTACGGCCTGCGGTCGCTCTCCGCGCGCCACCGCGACCATCCGTTCACGCTGGAGATCGGCGGGAACACGATGGAATTCCGCTACGAACCCGGCGAGTCGCCGTCCGGCGTCTTCGGCGGCAACACGAACTGGCGAGGACCGGTGTGGTTCCCGCTCAACGCACTGATCATCGACTCGCTGCGCCGATACCACGCCTACGCGGGTGACGCGGTGACGGTCGACCACCCGGCGGGATCGGGTCGCCGGGCGACGCTCGGCGCGATCGCCGACGATCTCTCCGACCGTCTCGTCGCACTCTTCGAGCGCGATACCGGCGGCCGGCGTCCCGCGCACGGAGAACGTGCGGTACCGCAGGAGCACCCTGCCTGGCGCGACCAGATCACCTTCTCCGAGTACTTCCACGGAGACACCGGCGAAGGTCTCGGCGCGTCACACCACACCGGCTGGACGTCGCTCGTCAGTGATCTCATCATGTCGTCGAATGGTGGAGCCTGAGACATGGCCGCGCGCGAACCGGCCGTGGAGGCTCGCGTCGACGGCGGACCGTGGAGCTACGACGCCTTCCTGTCCTACAGCGCGTCGGACGCAGAGATCGTCGCCGTTCTGGCCGACCTGCTGATCGGCGACGGCCTCCACGTGTTCCTCGACCGGCAGCTCTCGGCCGGCGAGTCGTGGGAGGACGACGCCCTGCTCGCCGGTCTACGTGACTCCGCGGTGACGTTCGAGGTGATCGGAAAGGGCGGCCTCGGCGGCTGGGGCCGCATCAGCCTGCCGGGGCTCCTGGAGCGCGCCGGCCGCACGGAGATGCCAGTGATCGCGCTGCTGCTGCCCGATGCGCCGGCGCATGTAGAGCTGCCCGAATGGCTTGCCCTGCGCCAGTGGGTCGATCTGCGCGGGCGTGACCTCAACGACCGGAGCGCGCGGGCCCTGGTCGTCGATGCGGTGCGGGCAACCGCGGCCGGGCAGGCCCCGCCCACGGCCGCCGCCCCGCCCGATCTCATCGCTGAGCTCAGCACGCGTTTCACCGGACCGGTGGCCGCGGCGGAGGTCATCGCTGCGCTGATGGCCACGGCGGACGTCGGACCGCCGGCGTCTCTCCGGCTGATCCCGGACGGGGCGGCGCGGCGCGAGGCGGGCGATTGGCTCACCGACGCCGCCTCGTTGTGGCGGCGCACCGCCGGGTTCGCTCGCCATCAGGCCATCCTCGGGCTCGCGCTCCTGGAGCCGCCGCTCTGGAGCATCCTCGCCGAGACGGGCCTCCTGACGCTGTTCACGACCGACCTCCAGGCGCCGCTGGCCGATCTGCTGACACCGCACGGCCAGGCCCTGCTCACCCGTGCCGACAGCCCTCTGGCCGCCGGCTTCAAGCCCGACTCTCTCCATGACGAGGATGCACTCGGGGTGCGCGCCGACGCGGCGGCGCTGGCGGACGTGATGATGACGCAGGACAACAAGCCGCCGCTGTCCATCGGGCTGTTCGGCGACTGGGGTGCGGGCAAGAGCTTCTTCATGGCCGAGCTGGAACGGCAGGTCCGAGCGCTGGCCGAACGGGCCCGGGCGCGGGCCGAGCAGGGGCTCGAACCGCATTGGTGCACCGACGTCCGCCAGATCACCTTCAACGCCTGGCACTACCTGGACGCGAACCTCTGGGCCAGCCTGGCCGCCCGCGTCTTCGAGGAGCTCGACGGCGGCCGGTCGGCGAGTCGCGAGGTACTGGTGCGAGAACTCACCTCCCTTCAAGCGGCGCGGATGGACCTCGACTCGGCGCAGGCTGAGGCCGAGCGCGAGCAGGCGGAGCGGACCGCCGAGCTCGCGCGGCTCCAGGAGGCCAAGGCAGCCAAGACGGCCGAGCTCGCCGACGCCCGGGCGGGCGAGGTCGCCCGCGCGGCGATGACCTCACAGGAGACGAAGCAGGACCTGCTCGCGCTGGCGCACGACCTTGGCCTGCCGTCGGACGCGCTCGACGAGCACGACCTCACCACGATTGCGACGTCGGCGCAGACGCTCCTCTCCCGGGCGAGAGAGACTTGGCGCCTGCTCGGTCGGAGCCCACACCGGTGGCGGCAGCGCGTGGCAGTGCTTGCCGTGCTGCTCGTCGCCGCAGGCGTTGCCTGGCTCGCCGCGCAGCCGAGCGCACTGGCCGCCATCGTGACCGGCGGCTCCATCACCGGCGTGCTGGCCGCAGGCGGCCGCATCGCGGTCGCGGTGTTGCCGCCGGCGAGCGCTGCGCTGCGACGCGCGTCCACAGCGTTGGAGGCCGCGGCCCGCCGCGAACGGGCAGCGCAGGAAGCCCAGGAGGTGCAGATCGAGGCTCTGAAGAGAGAGGTCGGCGAGCTGGCCGCGGGCATCCGTACGCGGCAGCAGGCGCAGGAGGCGATCGATACCGAGATCACCTCCCGTCGCGGCCGGCTGGGTCCCGGTGATCGCGATGCCGAGCGGTTCTACGACCGTGTGCTGGGCGGCCTGGCCAGCGACGAGTACCGGGCACGCCTTGGCATCGTCTCGGCGATCCAGCGCGACTTCGAGCAGCTCGCCACGCGGCTTCCGGCCGGCGACTTCCCCGAGCTGGAGAAGGTCGACCGGATTGTTCTGTACATCGACGACCTGGACCGCTGCGACGCCCGCCAGGTCGTCGATGTGCTGCAGGCCGTGCACCTGCTGCTGGCGTTCCCACTGTTCGTCGTCGTTGTAGGCGTCGACCCGCGCTGGCTGCTCCGCTCGTTGCGACTGCACTACGCCGCGCTCGCGCAGACCGACGCCGGGCTGCGCGACGCGCCCCCCGCCGGCGAATTGACCCACCTGGCGGCGACGCCTCAGGCCTACCTGGAGAAGATCTTCCAGATCCCGTTCCGCCTGAGACCGATGGAGCCGCCCGGATACGAGCGCGTGATGCGCAGCGTGCTCTCGGTACGTCAGCCGGAGACGCCGCCACCCGCCGGGTCGGTCGAGGCGGCCGGCGAGGGTGCCTCGACCGGCGAGGGTGCCTCTCTTGGTGCTGGCTCCATGGCAACCGGTGCGCGCGCCCGACGGGCGCCCCGAGCCGATGACCTGGCGCCGCGACCGCTGATCATCGAGGAGCACGAGCTCGAGTTCATCGCGAAGCTGTCGCCGCTGCTGCCCACCCCTCGCGCCGCCAAACGGCTCGCGAACCTCTACCGTCTGGTGCGGGCGCGAGTCCCGCCCTCCCAGACCGCGGCGTTCGTCGGGACACGGGCCGGCGACGCCGACTACCCCGCTGTCCTTGTCCTGCTGGCGCTCCTCTCGGCGATGCCCGAGGAGGCCGAGCGTCTCGTCGAGTCCCTCCGGCGCCGCCCGGCCGACGAGTTCGAGGCCGGGCCCGACGTCGAGGAACTCTTCCTGGCCTGTCTCGATCCAGGCGAGCGGGCGAGCCAGGCCGGCGAACGCATGCGTCTGGCAGCGGCACTCCTGCCCCCTGGCTATCAGCTCACGCGCGTTCGCCGCTGGGCCGGGGAGGTCGGGCGCTTCTCCTTCCAGCCCGCCGCAGGCTGAACGGCGCCCGCGTCGACGATGAAGGATCAGCCATCTGGGCCCAGATCGTCGGCCTGTCCCGCAACGTCATACGCGTCGCCGTCTCGGGTCAGCAACTCCAAACCCGACGCCGACCCGCGCCTGGTGCACGCCTTCCAACGCGATATCGCGCACCGCCAGATCGCCTACGCCACCGCGCGACGCGCTCAACTGCGCGGCCTCGGCCTCGACCATACCGACCTCGCCCACCACCTGGCGGACGAAGCGGATGGTCCGGAGGTAGTCGAGGAAGAAGTACTCCCAGAATTGGAGTCGGAGTAGCACCAGCGTCGCGCGCGTTGCTCCGGTCCTTTATCCATCCCCGCGTCCAGCAAGGTGCACCGCACCAGATGCCGAAAATGCGGTCATGTGGGTGCGGCGCTACGGCGTCAACTCACCGACCGCCCTGCCGCGCGCAGTGCCGCTGCTACCTGACCTTCGTGGAGACCGGCGTGAGCTGGAAGAGGCAGGTGTTGTCGCCCTCGTACTCGCCCACCTCGGCAACGATGTGGAGCTTCGTCCCCACGCCGATGTTGTCCGGGACAGCGCCCACGTAGTGGAGATCGGAGGTGGTGTTCACGTTCTGGAACTGGAAGGTGGGACCGAAGGCTGTGTTGTCGCCCTTGTCACCAGCGCCGATCCCGATGTCGTAGCGAGTCTTGTAGCTGCCGTGAGGTAGCAGTGCCGTGATGCTGCCGTCGAACTCGATGTCCCGCCCCGCGTACTTCGTGGCAAAAGTTGCCACGGACGAGGCGCAGTTGTCACCCACCTTGAGGAGCGCAGCGAGGTCCTTGCTGGTCTTCACCATTAGGGGTAGGGGCGCGCTTGGCGTGCTGGACGAAGCGGGAGCCGATGATGCGGGCGTCGTGGTGGAGCAAGAGCGTTCGACCGTGAGCTGCGGACTAGCTGGCAGCGCCTGTCCGGCTGCCGGCGACTGCGAGCACACCGTCCAGTTGGACTTGATCACGATGCCGGCTTGCCGCCCCCGATCTTCTTCACCTTGTCCGGATCGCCGCCAGCGCTCTCGATGGTGTCCTCCGCCTTATCCAGCTTCTGTCCCGTCACGTTCGGCATGGTCTTGCCCGCCGCGCTGGCGGAGCTGGGGGAAACGGACTTGCCTGGGGAGGACTTACTGGTCGAGCACGCCGTGGCAGCTAGAGCCAGGATGGCGGCGACGAGCCACGCAATGATGCGCACTTCGGTCTCCCAAGATCGACTGCGAAGCACCCTATAGGAGCATTCGCGATTGCGCGCGTTGCACCGGCACAGCCCATGATCGTCCGTCCGCGTAGTGCCGGTCTCTCTGGACAGGACCGAAGGGTGCTGGACCTAGCGGAAGGTGTCAGGTCCTTCACCCCGGAGCGCTTCGCACGCTGCACCGGCATCCCATCGAGAGGACGTCAGCTTATTGACCCCGGGGGGTGCAGCACGCCTCGGTGACGCTCCGCAGCTTGTTTTGCGAGGTACCGACGACGCCTCTCTTGGGAGCGCATATCGGCGCCGGCCCACCCTGTGGACTTCGTAGCTCGGCCGCGCATAGTCGGCGTTGTGCCGACGTCGGCACAA
>CAVQMF010000007.1:0-344997 GCA_963713565.1 uncultured Actinomycetota bacterium
GCCGCTTACCTGCGCTCGCTTCTTCCCGCGCCCTTCGCGACGCCCTTTGCCATCGACTGGCGGTTCATTCCCTCGAGCAAGAACTGGGCGGCGACGCCTTCGGCTATCACTGGATCGACGACGATCATTTCGCGCTCTATCTTCTCGATGTTTGCGGTCACGGAGTCGGGGCGGCGCTGCTTTCGGTGACAGTGCTCAACGTGCTTCGCTCCGGTGCGATGCAGGGCACCGATTTCCGCGCCCCCGGAGGTTGTCCTGGGCGCGGTCAACCGGGCCTTCCCCATGGAAGATAGCATAACCGCTACTTCACCCTTTGAGATGGACGAGCGTTCGACCCGAAAACTGGTCTACGGGAGCGGCGGCCATCCGCCTGCGCTGCTTTTTGAACCGGGTCAGATTGCACCCAAAAAACTGGCCGCGCGCGGCATGATGATCGGCGGCATGCCCGGCAGCCGCTATGTGGCGCAATCATGCGAGGTCGCGCCGGGCTCGCGCTTCTTTCTCTTTTGCGACGGCGCTTACGAAATCACCCAGCCGGACGGGAAGCTCTTTACCTTTGACGAATTTACCCAATTGTTGGGAGATCTTCCGGCAAATGACGCCATCGACCTGGATAGATTGGTTGCACAAATCCGGAAACTGCGCGCGGTCCTTTGCCCTTGGAAGACGATCTGTCGCTCGTTACCATTCAGTTCTGACCATCGACCCAATTCCCATGCCAACTTCCTTCCAACGCACCATCAGCAACGAACTTCACGAATTTGGAAAGTTTGATGAACGCGAGCACGAATTTCCTGGAGGATCAGGGGGTCGATGCCCAGTCCGTTTACCGGATCAATCTGGCCCTGGAGGAAATGATTTCCAACATCATCAAGCATGGCTACGACGATTACGACGGCCACAAAATTCAGGTCTCCATCGAAGCGCGGGAAAATGAGATCGTGAGCATCATCGAAGACGACGGCCACGAGTTCAACCCGCTGACACGGGAAAAAAAAGTTGAACCGGTGCCGCTGGCGGAACGCAAGGTCGGCGGCCTGGGCATTCATTTGATCAAGGACCTTCTCGACCATGTCGATTATCGGCGTGAGAACGGAAAAAATGTCCTCGAAATCAAGATGCGCCGAAAGCTTCCGACCGCCTCCGCGTAAGAAGTTTTTGGAACGGAGTAACTAAAACTGTGGCCGCCGCCGTGAAGCGGTGACAGGGAACCACGCCCTTAGGGGCACGGCTACGCTTAACTTGCTTTACGAAGCCAGAATCCGGTCGGCGACCTTCCGCATTTCGCGGCTGACTTCCAGGTCCGGGTAGACCAGTGAAATCAACCCGCTGCTGGCGAGTTGCACCAGTTCGGGCGTCAGCGGCAGGACGGCGGCGACCGGCACGCGGTAAATCGCCTCCACCTTCGCCCGGAGCTCGGCGAAATTCATGCTCGGCAGCGCCTTGTTGATCACCAGCAGCATCTTCGGCACATCGAGTTTCCTCGCCAGTTCCACCGTGACCGCCGTGCCCTGGAAATCCTGCTGGTCGGGGCGAAGGATGAGGACGAGCGTGTCGGAAATCGCGATCGAGAGCAGCGTCTCCTCGTTGACGCCGGGGTGAGTATCGATGAAGAAAATCGAGATTCAATTTTCGATCAGGGCCTGGAAGCCGTCGTTGAGCAGGCGCACGTCGTAGCCCTCCTTCAGAATGCGCCCGATGTCGGAAATCCTCATGCTCGACGGGACGAATAGATCGGCCCGCCCGGACGCCGGTGCGGCACATCGTAGGCCGCTTCTTCAATGGGGCATTCGCCCCAGATAAAATGGTTGAGCGCGCGCGCCATGCGCTCCTCGCAAACCGAAAGGCACGTGGATGCCGGGCGATTGGATGTCGGTGTCGACCACTGCCACCCGATTGCCCTCGAGCGCCACCAGCGACGCCAGGTTCGCCGTCAGGTTCGACTTACCGGTGCCGCGCGGAAGGAGTGAATCGATACGATTTTGGCCACGGTGGTTTGTAGAGATTTGTCCTTTGACCTTGGTCCGCATTTCGCGGGCCCGGGTTTGCAGATCCTTGAAATAATCGGATTCGGTGATCTCCGTTACTTGCCGTTCCTTTTTCGCTTCGTCAATTTGAACCTTCAAATCGTCGATCTGGTCGGTGAGGGTTTTGATCCGGAAATAAGATTTCAGCGCGGCCGCGGCCAGCTGGCCCAGCAGCCCGATCATCTGGCGGAGATGGTCCCAAAGGGAACGACGCGGTTGGTTTCGGGGTCCTGCGCGTTGATGAGTTGCAGCACGCCGATCACCTTTTGCTTCGCGTCCTTCAGCGGTACGCAAAGCACGGAAACGGTCCGGTAATTCATCCGCTGGTCGAAGGCCTTGGCGCCGGAAAAATCGAATCCCTGTGCCGCGTAAGCGTCGGTCACCGAGAACGATTGGCCCCGAGCGCGCACGACGTGGCGATATTCTTCGGTTGGGCTCCCCGGTCGCGGGATCGTAAAGATTCAGCGGCGGGAGCGAGACTTCTTGGCCCGTCGTTCCGCCCATGGCGATTTGGAGCGAATCGTTGACGATCATGACAAAGCGAAGGGTCTTTTCGGGCGTCGCGAGATAAAGGGTGCCGCCATCGGCGATCGAGAGGGACTTCCCTTCGAGAAGGATTTTTTCCAGCAGCATATTGAGATCGGTTTCCGCCGCGAGCGAGAGTCCGATGGAACGACGAAGTTGGCAAGTGGTCCGCCCGCGCTTTCTCCCGTTCGAGCTGCCGCATGAGCTGGAGCGTCTGCGCCCGGGTCTTTCCCCCAAGTAAAGGCCAACGCGCCCAGGAGGCTCGCACAAATGCCATAAGCCCAATAGAAATTCCAGAGAGGAGAAGACAAGGACATGGGTATGTTGGGCAAATGGACGAACGAACAGAAGGAGAGTTATGCCAGGGAATTTTCTTTTACCGTAGGCTTGCCCTGGGCCGGTAATTTAAAAAACAATATCCAGGAAAGGCTGAGAGGGAGACATGAGGGGGTTCAGGATGACTTCACAAGATAGATTAGGAAAGATGTATATATAGTTTTTGGGGATAATGACTAAAGCCGACATCAAGAGAAGCAATGGCGGATAGGGGCCGCCCTTCGCGGGCTTGCATCCGGCGGCCAGAATAAAAGCGTATAAAACGAGCAAATGATACGTGCCAAAAACCGTTGATGCCAGAATGTACAGGGACGTGATCACAAAAGCAAAATAGTAGACTGGAAGTCGTCCTTGTAAAAACTTATATAATGCAAAGACAATCAGTCCTGCGCAGGCGCAGAAGATGAATTTATTAGTAGTGTCTAATAATTTAGGGGATGGATTTGGAAGAGTAAAATATTATATATTGTTTTAATCGCTCCGTATGCGGCGTTATTATTAGCCGTCACCAAGGCCTCCTATAATATAGAAGTTCTTGTAATTTTCGAGAGCCTGGAAGAACACATGCCAGGAATATCCCGGATAAATATTGACGGCAATGGCATAGGAGCTTGCAGTGATGATTCCGGCTGTCGCAAAAAAAATAGCAAATGCGCCAATTGATTTGCGCAATCCAAAGCAGAGAAGTAAAGGAGCAAGCAGGACGGCATTGGGTCGAATGTTGCAGGCAATCGCCAGACATAGTGCGGTGATAATAAGATTCCGTTGATTACAGGCTAAATAGATATATAAAATTAGAGCGAAGCCGACAATGAGCGCTCCAAGACTTGCTCGGGTAAGCATAAACATGAAGGGATAGCCGAGCGCGAGAACTACAAATGCCAATATCCGTTCCCGATAGTCAGCGATAAAGTACCAACACAGGAATCCGAGCCATAGCCAAGCAACCATATAATATATTACCATCACAAAAGCAGGCCCTGTTGCCAATATTGCCTGCAAAGTGCCGGTGAGGATGAGCAACGCTAATGGTAGTAATGCCGAAAACAGTTACTCTTCCTGTGGAAACGTCTCCCAGCTTTCCATAGTAAGGATAGTCATAAAAGTATTGATAGTGTGGCGACCAGTCCCAAATATCGAAAGAGGGCGTGGAAGCAAGCGAAAGCGCACTCTTGACTAGATCTCCATGGCGATCAACTGGTTCGCCAAGAAACGTGCATTGCCAAAAGTCGGTGGCTCCGTATTCGTAGTCTATAGAATCAATAAAACCATTAAAAGACGTAAAAAAGAGGGTAAAGAAAAGGCTAAAAGTCAGCCAACTACATTCAAGTTTAATTCCTTCTCTTTCTTTTGTTAAAAACGCTTTATTCATATGCTCAAAGTTTTACCGTAATGTGCATTTTATATTTTGCTGGTTGACCGATGGTGATATTCAAAAAAATCTTGAGATAAATGTATCATTCGATCGGAAATAGACCAATTAGAAGTTTTTTAAGACGGCCTAATCTTAGTGATCTTGACCACAACTTGGGCCCACGAATAGGCTATGTAATCATATTCAATCTTCCGTTCCGCAACGAACTCCTGAAAAGCTCTAAATTCGTGGGCGTGCCAGTTTGGGTAATTAAAGTATTCATCGAATAATAAAATGCTGCCACACTGAATACGAGGCCAAAGAAGATCGAAAATATTTTTTGTCGAAGAATATAGGTCGCAATCTATATGAACAAAGGACACAACATCCGCATAATCAACAAGCCATGCCGGCAATGTTTCACTGAATAGCCCTTGATGAAGAATAACATTGGCTGGCACTTTGGGTAATCGCCCGTGCACTGAAAACGCACCCTTAAGGGTAGCGCTTGTCCATGACTCAGGAAGTCCCTCAAAACTGTCGAATCCATGAATTTTTTGTAAAGAACCGGCCTCTTTTGCTATGCGTCGAAGCGATCTTCCTTTAAAAACACCAAACTGAAGATAGCATCCAGGCACTATAGCCGAGTGAACGGCATAATCCAAAATGGCATTTTCATTGTAAAAGCCATATAGCACGGGGCATTTTATCTTTAATATATTGGGCAGTCTGCTCTGATGCCGCTTTTTTCATTATTCGAACAGGGTGTAAATCATGGTATTCCGTTATTTGAGAAATTAAGGAAATAATATATTTGAGCAGTTGTTTCATATCGATTTTTTTAAGGCAAGCAGCTTACAAGTTTATTTTAGCGTAGATGTCGACATTGCTTTTGTATAAACATTGGGCAGTGAAATACTGCTCCTAACGCAAATATCCTTTTTCCGACAAAAGTGCAGTCTATGCAGACTCAATGATCCAAGATTTTTCCTCCATTGACTGTAGAGCAGAAGCGCATTAGGCATTAGAGATGATTTCATGAAGAATGGGCTTGAGGTTGTTCCGAAGCGATACGGCATCATCGATCACTTTAACCACTTTTATCCCGTCAGGCACGCCGCTGCAAGTTTTGTTCGCCCTCTCAAATTCAGAGCTGGTATGGGAGAACATCTGGTCTACGAGAAACTTAGCCCCGAACAGCGGCCAATTTGATGGTCGTGGACTTGGGCGAGAACATGTGTGCGCCATCCAGGAGCCTTGTCTTTTTCGGTGAAACATCTTACAACCAGAGGGATCATTTTTATTTAATGAACACACACGTCACTACGAAGGTTATCTCGGGAACGAATCCGCCCAAGCCGCCACAGCGGTTAAATGGAAAGCCTATTGGTCTGGAAAAATCCCGAAACGCCTCGGAGAATCGGTTCTCGAGGTAGATGCTGGTCTCGGCTCAAACATCCCGCTCCTTGTTGGCCCGGAGCAGAAAGAATGGCTGAGCTGGGAACCCGACCCTCAATTGTCTGCCCAGATTTCCGATTTGCTCTCGTCTCACCTGTTGCGAGATCAGGTCAAGACGCGCACCGGCATTTTGCAGAATCTGCCCAGCCAGCCCGCGTTCGACACGATTCTCTCGATCCATGTTCTCGATCATATCGAGCATGACCGTCAGGAGATGGAAGATGTGTTCGTGCGACTGAAACCAGTCGGGGAGATCACTCTCCTTTCGCCGGCTTATCCGTCATTCCACACCGAATGGAGCCCGACCAACGCGTGAGGGTAACAGTTTGGCAACCATTCGCTTGGCGATAATGGAGTTTCTTAATTGCTGAGGTACGGGGGACCAAATACTATCGCTCTTCCGGCATTCTATGAGACATCAATCAGATCACGTCCGCAATCAAAGCCGCAAAAGCAGGGAAACAAAAAAGAGGAAGGGTGCTGCGATACTGCTTGAGCCTCGGCGAGAAGGTGTGGGAATGCGGGTATTGAAATAAACGGGCTTTTCCTTAAAGGAACCAGCCTTTGTGGTTCGATTATTTTGGCGGCATAAAATGGCGGAATGACGATGATTCTACGACGGTAGACTTAACGCCGACAAAGATTATTTAGGGCTTACGCATCCGGCGGTAGAGGTAGACCGAAGAGGTTATGAAAACGGGCAAGGAAGCGCAGCTGTCTTTGAAAGCGGGACGATAAAGGTTGACACAAATGTATCTTTCGGACTATAGGTCTCCCTTATGCAGACTCAATGGCCGCCCTGACTCTCCATCCACCGAGGAGCAGAGGCGGATTAGTGATGATTTCATGAAGTATTGGCATGAAGTTGTTCCAAAACAATACGGTATCATCGATCACTTTAACCATTCTTATCCCGTCTGGCATGCTCCTGCGAGTTTTGTTCGCACCCTCGATATCGGAGCGGGTCTGGGAGAACATTTAGCCTACGAGAAACTTACTCCCGAACAAGAGGTCAATTATGTGGCTGTTGACTTGCGCGAGAACATGCGTGCCGCCACCCAGAAACGGTTTCCTCGAGTTCAAGTGGTGGTGGGCGACTGTCAAAAGGGTTTGAATTTTCCGGATGGATATTTTGATCGCATTATTGCGGTTCATGTCCTGGAACATCTACCGGACCTTCCTCGTGCGGTTAACGAAATGCATCGGCTTTGTCGCAAGCCGGATGGGACATTCTCCGTGGTCATCCCTTGCGAAGGAGGTTTCGCTTATACTCTGGCCCGCCGAATATCCGCCCAACGGATATTTGAACGTCGCTACAGGCAATCCTATCGCTGGTTTATCGAGCGAGAGCATATTAGTTTGCCGGACGAAATAATCCGTGAATTGGAACTCGCATTTTGTAGTCGTTCACCGCCGGTTTTTCCCATTTCCCTTTCTCCCGACGACGTTGAACCGTGCATCGGTCTTACGCTTAAGCCTCAAGTAGAAAACGGCAAGTTCGCAGACAGGTATTTTGATTGGCGTTAGTCATCTCCTCTTTGCACTTGTCGCGGGATGCGGAATACTGCCATTCTCACAGCGAGGGATCTCAGCCACCCGTCTTCCGAGGAGGCAATAAATTCATGGAACTTTCCGTCATTGTGCCCGTTTACAACGAAGAGCTAACCATACCGGAGTTTCTTCATCGCGTGCGTCCCATTCTCCAGGGATGCGTTAAGGATTTCGAAATCATTTTTTGTGTCGATCCGTCTTCCGATCGCACGCAAGAGGTCATTCTCAGCGAACGAAAAGCCGATGCTGCAATCAAGCTTCTGCAGTTTTCCCGTCGCATCGGCCAGCACATGGCCATCTTGGGAGGACCGCAGTATGCCCGGGGCGATGCGGTCGTGGTGATCGATGTAGACCTGCAGGATCCGCCCGAACTCATCACGGAAATGGTGACCAAGTGGAAGGACGGCTACGACGTCGTCATTAGCCAGCGGCGTACCCGTGTGGGGGAACCTTGGGTGAAAAAAATGGTGGCTCTCGTGGGACATCGCCTCATTAACAGAATTGCGGAAGTGGCACGTGCCCCGGAACACAGGCGACTACCGGTTGATGAGTCGGCGCGTGGTGGACACAGTCAACCGTCTAAAGGAATGCCACGGTTTCTTTAAAGGAATGGTCGCCCTGGTTGGGTTTCGGCAGACCGTGGTGGCAATTTGATCGTCCGGCCCGTTTTGCCGGCATTACCAAATATGATCGTTTTTTTGGATCGATACGGGGTGGATTCAATGGCATCTTTTGTTTTTCCACCTATGCGCTTTCACTCTCCACGCAAATTGGGTTTCTCATCGCGGGAATGAGTTTCCTGGTGGCGTTCATTTATCTTTGGATGAAGGTTTGTGGGTTCCCTTTTCCTTTGGGCAATCCCACCATCGTGATCCTCGTCCTTTTTCTTGGCGGCATTCAACTCATCAGCGTCGGCATCCTGGGCGAGTACATCGGACGCATCTACGAGGAACTCAAGCAGCGCCCCAAGATTCATCGTCGATCGGGCCATCGGCTTCGATCCATGAGGGTAACGACGGGATTGAGTTTGAGCACCGATCTCCATTACCCGCAGCCGATGACATGCAGCTTCAACGCCTGCACGTGAAACGTCTTTCCATCATCCAAGTGAATGTCGAAGGCGGGAATGGTAAAATCGCCCGAGTTGGTGGGTGTGACGAAAAAATTATAGGAAGGTGGATTTGTATTGGGGCTGGCCCCGCTGCCATTGACGACCAGTCCATCGACGTGCGGCAGATTGAACTCACCCGGTTCGCCCGTCGGCCCGCTGAGCGTAATGGTCACCGGCTGGCCGACCGTAACGTCACCCACGATTTCCGGGGTAATATCGACCACCGGCCCTGGTGCTCTGCACCCCGCGAGAATCAGCACCGGCAAGACCAGGGCGAGGACAATTCTCGACCAGAAACGCCAGATTTGGATTAGAAACAAAGTCGAGACTGCAAAGCCCCGTCAGGCCCGAGCCATCCTGAGCACAATCAGCCCGCCTTAAAAAGAAGAGGCCAGTCGACGCCCTGGCGAAAGTCGTTCAAGTGGGCACTGATAACCGTATGGACGTAATAGCCCGTCCGGTCCTGAAAGCTTCGCAGGAATTTCATGCTTGCGGCTTTCACGTCGGATGAAACTTCCCGGTTCGCAGAATCGACCGTGCCCAGCTCAATATCTCCCGTCATGGCCACGCCCCGAAAGACGACGATCGTATCGCTGGGCGAATGTTTCGGGGCTTTGATGAGCCAAACGGATTCACCGCCGAGATGAATTAAGGTATCCGATCCGGCCTTGGCGGCAGTTCGGGCCGGATAAACTCGGTTCCCACGTAAACCTCCTGCAATTTCTTCCATGCGACCTCGTCACAATGATCCTCATGCAAATGCGAGACCGTAACTCAGCGCAGGCCCGAGCCAATGGAAGAGAGGCCCGCCGCCACAACTCCAACGGTTAGTCCGGGCGGCACCTCCAAAAGCAGCGCCTCGCCGTTGTGATGGAGAAGCCAGCTTCCGACATCGTCGGGCTTGTGATCGGGGAATACGCCAAGCAAGCGCCAACCGGGAAGATTTTTGAAGGCGTTCACGGATGAGACTCTACACTTTTATTTCCGGCCCCGCAACCGCCCCTCTTGGGCCATCCTGGGCGCGGGCGGACAGGGTGGGATTTGCTCTGTTACCTGCTTGTTATGAGATACTTGTAAGGTATGCAACCTCGGAAAGCAAGCCTTATCCGCGCTTAACCACGGGAAGCCGCCACGTCCGTTTTACTGGCAAATTCTACTGGCAGTGAGTTAATCACTCTACCGGCTTCAATCCCGCGCTTGACAAACCAGTCGCCCATCACGACAACGCCATAATCTTTATCAACTGACTCTGCTGCTTTCTTTGCCTTTGTCAGTACCTCGTTCGCAAATCTCAGCATCAGGATGCCTATATTGGGATCGAAACTTAACTCTACACACTTAGCCTTTGCAGCATTTTGCGCTTCTATCGTAAGGGAATTGAGAATTTCCCAGATTTTTGGGGCTATATCATCAGGCATCTAAAGTCCTTGCTGAGGCTAGCATTGCATTTATTGTAAACGCCGTAAATGCTGATTAACGATATTCGGCTTTTGAGTGGCGGTGGCTAGACTCTTAATAGTCTATGTTATTATATATTCTCATCCTTGATAATATCGAGCATCAGTGGGAAGAGAGTAGTTCTTAATGTCCTTAATTGCTTCAAGAAGTTTTATCGTAGCAGCGGCGTCGAGTGCATCATTGGTGTAACGCACTTCATAAAGTCCTTGCAAATTCGACGGTAGTTTGACCCCATCTTTGACTAGCAAGATGAACCTCCTTCCGTAAAACGCCATTGCTGCGCCGATTTCGATAAGCACATTCGGATTGAGAAGAACATGTTCCTGGCCATCTTTGCCGGTAATTGTGCGATCTGCATCGACATGGATGATGGCTGCTCCGCAACCGCGCATATCGTCCATCACCTTTTCAGGAACTGGCTTAGAAACCGATTCGCGCTCTACCGAAACAATAGGAGTAAGTTCTCCGTATTCGAGTAGTTTTTTAATTGGTGCAACGAGATCATGGTTTTTCCCATGCGTAATGAAAACCTTACGGCGGCGTTCATCATCTGCGATTGCCGTGGCCAAAGTACTCGGTTGAGGAGCTGGCGATGTGGGAGGAGTTTTGGCTGCGGACTCTGGTTCTTCCTGAGATTGATCCTTTGGGGTAGTTACACTTTCAGCTTTTGCCGCCCCATTGCCGATTTCTTGATCAATATGTGAAGTTTGTGAACCTGCAGGCTAACATAAAGTTTCCGGGCCCCTACCGCTACCGCACGACGTGGACGGCCGGCAGTCGACGCGTCGTGAGCGATTGGCAGGCGAGCACCGCACCGTCACTGGTGCTCGACGCGCCGCTCGAACTCACCACGCCGACCACCACGATCACCGCCATCTCGGCCGGCGACTTCACCGATCTGTCCGCGCTGGTTGTCGAGTTGCGGGTCGTGGCCGACGCCCCGGTTTCGGTGTTGCGTTTCACCGCGCCGGGTCAGACCTCGATCTGGACCCTCACCGGATCTGCGGTACCGGCGGCGTACCAGGTGCGGCAGACGGTGCTCCTTGCCAGCGGCGGCCACGCGGTCGCCCCTTGGCGGGAGGAGACGCGCACCGTGCTGGTCGTGCGAGACGTGCTCCGTTACGACATCACCGTCGTCGGTCGCTTGCTCGGCCTCGGCGTGACGGCCGCCAAGGCGGTTGTCGAAGTGCAGGGTCCCGACGCAGCGGCGCCGACGTCCACCGTCGTCCTCGAACTACCCGAAGACGAGCCGGTGTGCACGGTGCGTCTCGCCGACCCGGAACAGCGCAGCTACCGCTACCGGGTCACCGTCAGTCCCACCTCGGGTGCGCCACGGACGTCGACTTGGCTCACCGACTCCTCGTCGATCCTCGTGCTCCGGCCACCGCCCTAGGAGGCACTCAGTGCTCACGTTCGAAGCTCCCGTTTACAGCATCGATGGCATCACGATCTTTCGCGACCATGCATTGGCGGGCAACTTCTACTACCTCGCCGGTCGCCCGCACATCACGAAGGTCGACCACGAGCCGGTGTTCTCGCTGCTCATCTATCGCAATGCGGTGAGCGGGGTGACCGTGTCGCCGCTGACCCGGGATCAGCTCGGCGGCGCGTTCTTGATGTTCCAGGTCGACTGCGGGCTCAGCGAGGTCCAGCTCGCCACGATCAAGGGCGAGCTGTCGACGCTGGTGCCGGCCGGGACGACTGACATCAACCTCACGCCGGTGCTCTACACCCGCGGCACCGTGAGCATCATCGCCCTCGACTACCAGCAGCCGCAGGCCCTGCCACCCGGGGCGGCGCCGGTGCTGCCGGGGCCGCCACCCGTGCCCCCGGGCAGCCTGCCCACGCCACCCGGGGTTGCTCCCGCCGCGCTGGCGCCGGCTGTCCAGGCAGCGCGGGCCAGCCAACTCGTGCGCGGATCGATAGGCACGTCGACGCCGAACCTGCTGGCCGATCTGGGTGCCACCTTCTCGGTGTCGCTGACCCCCGATGCGGCGTTGCTGATCGAACAGGCCTACGAGCTGGACCTCTCACCGATCGGTGTGATGTACGAGCTGCAGTTCGCCGGTCTGCGCCCCGCACTGTCGGTGAAGGCGCATGGCGACAAGAGCAAGATCTACGAACACCTCAAACTCGCCTTCCACGCCGGATACACGTCGGGCTCCGCGGCGGCGTCGGCACCGGCCGGCCAGCAGCAGCGGCCACTGCAGCAACCCGCACAGCAGCAGCTCACCCCGGCTCAGCGGTTGCAGCAGACGCAGACCGGGGCCCAGCGGCCTGCTTCGCCGGGCCAGCCGGTGCCGCCGCGACCCGCGGTGGCGACGCCGGCGTCCGGCACGGTCAGCGCGCCCGTCACGCCCGCACCGGCGGCGCCGGCGGCGCCGGCGGCCCCGGCGGCACCGGCGGCACCGGCCGCGCCGGCGGCACCGGCGGCACCGGCCGCGCCCGCGGCACCGGCGGCGCCCGCGGCACCGGCCGCGCCCGCGGCACCGGCGGCACCGACACCCCCGCCGGCCGGTCAGCAACCGCCGGCCGGTCAGCAACGGGCCGGTCAGCAACCGGCTGCCGGTCAGCAACCGGCTGCCGGTCAGCAGGGCCAGCAGAGCAAGGATCAGGACAACAAGACAGGCGTGGCGCTCGCTGTCGACATCGGCTACGAAGTCGAGAAGATGGTGCAGGACTCCACCATCACCATCGAGATCGTCCGGCAACGCGACGACCAGTCGATGGACGCACTACAGACCCAGGCGCTCGACCTGATCAAGCAGCTGATCACCCAGGAGTTCTTCACGCCGCAGATGACGACGACCACTGCGGCGGCCGGCCAGGCAGCGAGCCAGTTCTCTTCCTACACCGCACCGTCCGGCGGCATGAATCAGGGCGCGGCCGGCAAGGGCGGCCGGGTCGAGATCGGCTTCCAGCTGCAGTACAAGAAGCAGGAGGAGCTGGACACCTTCGACATCGACTTCTCGGTGGCTGCCCCGGAGACGCGCACCCACGCGCCCAACGGGTTGTTCTCGGCCCTGCTGAGCGACGTGGACAAGGACACCCATATCCACCGGATCGATCTCGACGACGCGTTCTTCCGGCAGATCGACGTCAACGTCACCACGACCACCGACTTCGCCCGCTACGACATCCAGGCGGTCAACGTCGAGTTGCAGCACGGCGGCACGGTAGACGCGCCGGTCGTGGCCGACGCGGTTCAGTTCACCCCCACCCAGCTGACCGGCGGCCACTTCATCGCGTTCCCCGATGCCGGTGACTACGCGGTGCGGCATCGAACGACGTATGCGTTCGGCGACTCGCCGGACATCGCCGCGCAGCCGAACACCGCCCGGCGCACCACCGAATGGCTGAGCTCGCCGGAGCGCGAACTGCTCATCCACCCGTCCGACGACGTGAGCATCCGCAGTGTGTTCGTCGAACCGGGAGTCGTCGACTGGGACGTGGTGAACCAGATCGAGACCACGTTGTCATACTCCGACGCGGCCAACGCGTTCACCACGTCGCGCACCTACCTCGTGAACGCAACCACTGCGCGGCAGGAGTGGCGGGTACGTCTGACCGACCCGACGCTCACCGAGTACACGGTCCAGCACCGGTGGCACCTCACCGAATCGCACAAGGTGATCGACGGCCCCGCCACGCCGAGCAGTCTCGATCACCTGTACGTGCCGGACCCGTTCGTCGAACGACAGCAGATCGTGGTGAACGCCTTGGTGGACAAGGCAACCGTCGCTCGCGCCGACGTCGAGATCGTCTACCAGGACGAGGACAACGACTTCGAGGTGCACAAGATCGTCCAGCTGGCCGGCCCGGACTTCGTCCCGCAGGTCGTGCAGCTCCCGCTGATGGACGCCGACGTCCGCGACTACAGCTACCAGGCGACGCTCGTGAAGGTGAACGGTGCGCCCGAACAGCAGAAGGCGGTGACGACCGACGCCGCGGCGGTGTTCGTCACCGAGGGCGGGCACTATCTCGACGTCAATGTCATCCTGCTGGAGCCGCTGACCGCGGCCGGTCTCGACGGTGTGCAGGTCGACCTGCGCGCCACTCCACCCGACGGGCAACAGCAACAAACGCAGAGCATCGTCTTTTCGCCCGCGGATCCGACGAAGTCGGTAGTCAGACTGCTGCTGCGCTCGGACGAGGCGACCAAGTACGAGTACCAGACGACAGCCTATCTGGCCAACGGCGGCGACCCGGTCGTGCGGCCGTGGACGACGAGTGCCGTGGCGAACCTGGTGCTGCAGCCCGCGCGGCTCACCAGCACGGGCTGATCGCGTGATCGATCTCGCCGCACCCGTTCGCACGGTCGACGACGTGACGGTGTTCGCCGACCACGCCGACGCCAAGCGGTTCCACTACGTGCCGGTGCGCCCGCGGCTGGTCACGGACGAGCGGGGCACGCCGGACGTCAAGCTGATCAAGTACCGCCTCGACGACACCACCGAGGGCACGATCGGCGCCGGCCTGTTCAGCCTGACCGTCGACCTCGCCGTGGCCGACGACGTGCTCGGCGAGGTGCGCGACAAGATCTCTGCCGCGGTCGGGCACAGCGGCATCACGCTGACGCCCGTGTGGCCCGACTCCGGCAACTGCCAGCTCATCCTGCTCGACAGCGGCGCGGCGGAGGGGGGCAAGTTCGTCGCCAACGTCCTCGGCGGCGCGGCGCCGGCGCTCGCGTCGAACGCCACGACGCTGTTCGTGTGCACGCTCGACGCGGACGCGGTGATGCTCGTCGAGCAGGCGATGCGCCATGGCGGCCTCCCGTTCGGAGTCGTCTACGCCCTGAAGGTGGCCGGGCTTCGTCCGGCGTTGCGCGCCTCGATCACCGCCGACTACGCCTACGCCTACCACTACTACGAGAACCGGCTGCACGGCGGGCAGTTGCTGCTGGCCACCGACATCGGGGCCACGACACAGGATCTCGTGCAGCAGCAGGCTATTCGCATCAAGGTCGACGACCTCGTGCCGGACGCGGACCGCGACGGCGTCTACCAGCACGCCCTGGACGCGGTGCAGCAGTACGTCCTGGAGACGCTGTTCACGCCGACCCTCAACCAGGGTCCGCCGACCCCGGCGGCACCGGACTCGGTCGCCGCGGTGATCACCCGTCTGGTCGGGCTGTTCACCGTCACCTACAGCCTCAATACCGTCGACACGTCCGAGCTGAAGACGCTGACCTACAACCTGGCCGTCGCGCAGTCGGAGCAGATCACCCTGGCGCCGCAGGGTCAGCTGTCGGCGCTCCTGCCGCCGGGCAGCTCGGCCGATCGATTGATCGTCAGTGTCGACCCGGCGCCGCCGGACCAGCTCAGCATCGACGTCGCCACCCTGGTCGACCTGGCCGCCGAGAGTATCGAGCACCTCGACGTCACGCTGTCCTATGCCGGTGCCGACACTGTCCTGACGCTGAATGCTGCCAACCCGCGCGGCACGAGCTCATTGTGGTACTCGCCGGCCGGCGGCCGGGAGACGCCGTACCGCTACGAGGTCCAGCTCGCGGCCGACGGGCCGAGGGGCCTGACCGGGCGACTGGTTGGTCCCACCCGGACCAGCCAGCACGACCTCGTCCGGATCGATCCGCGCGAACTCTACAAGCGGGTGGACGTCCGGCCGGTGCTGCAGGGCGTGCCCCTCGACCGCTTCCCGCGCGTCATCGTCGACGTGGAGGCGCACGAGGCGCTCGACGGCTGGCGGCTCAGCGACACGGTCACCCTCGACGCCACGACGGCCGAGGCGCTACTCACCTATCGTCGCCGTCCGGACGGCCTGATCAGCCTGCGCGCCCGAGTGCGCTTTGTCCGCGCCGACGGCTCCGAGCTGCTGCGGGACTGGGCCGACATCGACCCCGGTCCGCTGGTGCTCGGCGACCCGGAACCGGACATCGCCGACGTGCAGGTGCTCGCCTCAGCCCGGTTCGGCACCGCGGTTGCGCGCCTCGTCGTCGAGCTGCGGCCGACCGCAACCCCGGAGAAGGTGAGCACGCTCAGCTTCGATGCGACGACCACGTCGGGCGTGTATTCCTACGCCGCTGCGCCGGACCAGCGAGGCTACGAGTACCGGGTCACCGTCCAGACGATGACGAACGAGGTACGCCCCGGGCAGTGGCAGCCCGGACCGCCAGACCCGACGCTCATCGTCGGTGAGGGCTACGCCCGGCTACGGCAGGTCAAGGTGGTGTTCGTGGGCACCACGCTCGCCGCCGCCGGGCTACTCGCCATGCGCATTCGGCTCACGTACACCGATCCGCCCACAAGTCTCGCCGCGGACGACGAGTTCCTCGTGCAGGATCCACTCGCACCGATCGAGTGGAGCTATCCGGTGGCCGACCCGGCGCGCGAGACGTACACGTTCGCGGTCACCCGAATCCACGCCGACGGCTCCTCGGTCGCGGATGCGCCGATGAGCGGGCCGGACCTGCTGCGGGTCGTGCCGATCGTGGCCGTGGCAACACCATGATCACCACCGAGAACCCGCTGCTCATCGCCGGCATCCCGGTGTTGCGCGACGGCGACGACCCGGACCTGTTCTGGGTGCTGCCGTCCGGGCCGAAGCTGGCGACGACGCCGTTGGGCGACTCGTCGTTCACGTTGTTCGAGTACCGCACCGCCGACGGCTCCGGTGGCGGTTTCGCGGAACTGGAGATCGAGTTGACGACGCCGGGCGGCGCAGCCCTCGCCGCGCAAACCGGGCGGGACAACGCACGGATCGCCGTCGCGCCGTTTCGCAGCGGCGACGTGCGACTGCTCAGCGTGCAGGACCCGAACCTGGTCCAGGGCGTCCTGGGCGCCACCGCCGCCCCGCTTGTCCCCCCCTTTCACACGGTGTTCGCACTCGACGTGAGCGAGCAGGGTGCTGCGTTGCTCGCCCAGTCGGCGACCATGCCCACCGCACCGATCGGCGTCGTCTACCAGCTGCGCTTCCTCGCCCAGACCCCGGCGTTGCACGCGCACGTCACGATGGACTACGACCGCGTCTACGAGCGCTTCTCCGCATCGCTCGGCTTCACCTACTACGTCAGCGTGCGGCTCGACCTGGAATTGAGCTGGCTGGTCGAACACGGCTTCGTGAAGATCGAGATCACCCAGTTCAGCGACGACGCCGACCAGCAGCGCCAGCAGCAGGCGGTGATGGACCTCGTCCGGGCCAGGATCGAGGGGGACTTCTTCACCAGCGCGCTGCCGCAGCAGTCCGACGCCGCGCCGCTGTCCGGCGCGCTGGGACAGCTCATCGGCAACCGAACCGGGGGAAACATCACCTCGACGACCGCGCTGTTCGTGCTCAAGGCACGCTATGACGTCGAAAAGGAGCTCAAGCGCTTCGAGATCTTCTACGACGGGCGGACGGTCGAGGAGCTGACCCATGTCGTGTCCGGCTACCTCGGCAGGCTGGCCGGCGAGGCGGGCACGCCACCGGTGGTTCGGCAGATCACCGCCGACGATCCGTTCTTCGCTGCGCTGGATGTCGCGGTGATCGTCGGTGTCGACTTCGACGACGTGCCGGACCTGCGCGAGGCGGCGGTCACGATCACCTACGGCCAGCACGTGCAGACCTACGTCGCCACGGCGCACACCCCTGGCCCATTCCGGTTCACCTGCCCGCTGGACCCGACGCAGCCGCAGTACACGACGCACACCGAGTTCCACTTCGACCCGTCGTCCGCGGCAGGTCCGGCGACGATCTCCCCGCCGGACACCACCCGCCGCGACCGGGCCTTCGTCACCGGCAGTGCCGACGCGTTCCGCGTGTACCGCGTGCGGGTCAGCGGCGCCACGACGGCGTTCGATCTGGTGGCCAACCTGCCGGTGGTGCTGCGGATCCTGCCGACCGACGGCGGCCCGGTGATCGCGCAGGACGAACTCGTGCTCGACAAGGACCACCAGCAATTCGACTGGTACCGCCGCGTACCCGGGACGTCGACACAGCCGCGGGTCGTCGCGCGCGCCGACTGGGTGGACACCAACGGCGTGCGGCACGAGGGTGACGAGGTCGAGGTGTTCGGCGCGAACTTCCTGGCGCGTGGACCGGTCACGGCGCAGTCGACGGTGCTCGTGCAGCCCGCCGTGGACTGGACCCAGATCGGCCAGGTCGCGGTCGAGATCCGCCAGCAGGTGCTCGGCACCGTCCAGACCCAGAGCCTGCTGTTTTCCACCGCGGCCGGTACCGAACCGAAGTCGGTGCGGTTGTCGCTGTCCGATCCGGACCAGCGCACGTACAGCTGGAAGGCGAGTCTGCTGCGTACGGACGGTACGAGCAGCGTCGGCGAATGGCGCGACAGTGACGACGCCGTGCTGCTGATCACCGACGACGCGAAGGGCCGGGCGAGCGTGCGGGTCGTCTGGCTGGGTGACGTGGCGAGCGCGCTGGCGATGCGCGTCGACTTCTGGGTGACCCCCGAGGGCGGGGTCGAGCAGCAGGTGGCGTCCGCGTTGCTGCAACCGGCGCAGACCGACGTCACGATCAGCTGGCCGAGCACCGCCGCGACCGCGCCCTCGTACCGCTACGAGGTCCATCGACTCGACGCCCTGGGCGACGCGCTCGTCAAGTCGGGTACGGACACCACCGGCCTGCTGGTGGTGCGCACGAACGGCTGAACGTGCCGGTGCGCGTCAGAGACTGACGGCGCGGGCGTCGAAGAAGGCGTCGTCGGATATCAGCGCCGTCAGCACGGCCGGCGGCACTGCGGCGTCGGCCGTCACCACCATGACCGCCTCGCCCTGGTCGTCGTCGTGCGGACGGCGTCCCACGGCGGCGGAGATGATGTTCACGCCGGCGTTGCCGAGTGCGGTGCCGACCCGGCCGAGCATCCCGGGTTGGTCGCGGTAGCGGAACAACGCGAGGTGCTCCTCGAGCTGGACGTTGAACCGCGAGCCCCACGCCTCGAGCAGGTGCGGCCGGTTGCGGCGGCTGAGCACCGTGCCCACGACGCTCGTGCGTTCGCTGCCGCTGCGTAACCCGACCCGGACGAGGTCGGCGAAGTCACGCGCCTGCGGCCGGCTCTTCTCGCTGATCGCGAGGCCCCGTTCACGGGCCAGGGTGACCGCGTTGACGTCGTTCACGTCCTCTTCGATGTGCCCGGCGAGCAGGCCCTTGACGACCTGGACAGTGAGTAGCCGGGTATCCCGTTCGGCGATGCGGCCCAGGAAGTCGACGTCCACGGCATCGATGGACTGCTGCGGCGCCAGCGCCGCAGCGATGCGACCGAGGCTGACGCACAGCCCCAGGAACGGCCCGACGGCCTCGAGATCCTCCGCCGCGATGGCCGGGACGTTGACCGCGCTCGTCACGGCACCCCCGGTCAGGGCGGCCACGGCCTGCTCGGCCGCCTGGTAGCCGGCGCGGTCCGTCGCCTCGGCGGTCGACGCGCCCAGGTGCGGCGTGACGATGACGTTCGGGTAGCCGAACAGCGGATGGTCGGTCACCGGCTCGGCCCGGAAGACGTCCAGCGCCGCGCCGGCCACCTTGCCGGAGTCGAGGGCGGCCTGCAGATCGGCGTCGACGAGAAGCGGGCCGCGGGCCACGTTGAGGATCCGCACACCGTCCTTCATCTTCGCGAACGCGGTGGCGTCGAGCCAGTTCTCGGTCTCGGAGTTCCTGGGCAGGTGCACGGTGATGAAGTCGGCGACGGCGTAGATCTCGTCCGGATCGACGGCCCGCTCGACGCCGAGTTCGCGGAATCGGTCCTCGCCGAGGTAGACGTCGAACGCGACGACGCGCATGCCGAAACTGCGGGCCCGCTGCGCGACGAGCTGACCGATCCGGCCGAACCCGATGATGCCGAGCGTCTTGTCGTGCAGCTCCACACCGCTGAACCGACCGCGCTCCCACGCGCCGCCGGTGAGCGAGGCATGCGCCTGCGGCACGTTGCGGGCCAGCGCGAGCAGCAGCGCCATCGTGTGCTCGGCGGCGGTGATCACGTTGGACTGCGGCGCGTTCGCGACCACGACCCCACGGCGGGTCGCGGCATCCACGTCGACGTTGTCCACCCCGACGCCGGCGCGCGCGACCACCCGCAGCCGGTCGGCCTTGGCCAGCAGGTCCGCGTCGACCTGCGTGGCGGAGCGGATCAGGATGCCGTCGAACTCGGCGATCCGGCTCAGCAGCACGGCGCGCGACCACCCGACGCCGACTTCGACGTCGAGCCCCGCTGCGCGGAGCCGCTCGACTCCCGATTCGCCGATGGCCTCGGCGACGAGCACCTTCACGAGATCGCCGTCACGATGTCTGCGCCACGATCCAGTCGATGCACGCGGTCAGCGCTTCGAGATCGGCCGGCTCGACACTGGGGAACATGCCGATCCGCAGTTGGTTGCGGCCCAGCTTGCGGTACGGCTCGACGTCGACGATTCCGTTGGCGCGCAGGGTTCTTGCAATCGCAGCCGCGTCGACGCCGTCGGCGAAGTCGACCGTGCCGACGACGAGCGAGCGCTTGGCCGGGTCGCTGACGAACGGCGTCGCGAACGGCGCGGCCTCGGCCCAGCCGTACAGGTGCTGGGACGAGGCGCGGGTGCGGCTGACGCAGAAGTCGAGGCCGCCCCCGGCGAGCATCCACTCGATCTGGTCGGCGAGCAGCAACAGCGTCGCGAGCGCCGGCGTGTTGTAGGTCTGGTCCTGGCGCGAGTTCTCGACAGCGGTGGCCAACGACAGCGACGGCGGCGTCCACCGGTCAGTCGCGGCCAGCTCGGCAATGCGCGCCAACGCCGCCGGGCTCACCAGCGCGAGCCACAGCCCGCCGTCCGAACCGAAGGACTTCTGCGGCGCGAAGTAGTACGCGTCGGCCTGGCCGACGTCGACGGGCAACCCACCTGCGCCGGACGTCGCGTCGATCAGGACCAGTGCATGCTCCGAGTCGGCCGGACGCTGCACGTCGATCAGCACACCGGTCGACGTCTCGTTGTGTGCCCAGGTGATCACGTCGACGTCGGGGTTGCTTGTCGGGGTCGGCGCGTCACCCGGGTCGGCGGACACGACGAGCGGGTCGGTGAGGAACGGCGCGCCGGCGGTGACGCTCGCGAACTTCTGCGAGAACTCGCCGTTGACCAGGTGCAGCGCGCGGCGGCGGATCAGGCCGAACGCGGCAGCGTCCCAGAAGGCCGTCGAGCCGCCGTTGGACAACAGCACCTCGTAGCCGTCCGGCAGCGCGAACAGCTCACGCAGGCCGTCGCGCACCTGCCGCACGAGCGCCTTGACCGGCACCTGCCGGTGCGAGGTGCCCATCAGGTCGTGCCGGCCGGCCAGTCGTTGCAGCGCATCGACCCGCACCTTGGACGGGCCACAGCCGAATCGCCCGTCGCGCGGCCGTAGCTGGTCGGGGATGTGCAGGGCAGTCGTGTCGATCAAGGTCACGCGCAGAACTCCCAACGTAAGGTTCAGGCCGGGGCAGCGGACTGAGCGGACCCGCTTCGGCCGCAGGCGATGGTAGTCCTCCAGGCCGCCACCGGTGGCCGTCGGCGGGCTCAGTCCGGTTCGCCGTACTCGTCGAACCAGTGGGCGAGCGGGCCGCGCCGGCTCACCGCCCGCAGCCGGCGTTCGGCGCGATCGCGGGACAGCCGGGTCGTCACGATCAGCAGCTCGTCGCCGGCGCGCAGTTGGGTGTCCGGCGTCGGCACGAAGGTGTGGCCCTCGCGGATGATCAGGTTGATCACGCTCGGATCCGGCAGACGCAGCTCCAGCACCGATACCGAGTGCAGGCCGGAGTGGGCCGGCACGGTCATGGTGAGCAGCTCGGCATCCAGGACGTCCAGCGGCGCGGACTCGACCAGGATCTGGCGAGTCGTCTCGCGTGGCGAGAGGCGCAGCAGCCGGGCGAGCGGGTACAGGCTGGGGCCTTGGATCAGCGTGAACACCGCGACGAGTACGAAGACGATGTTGAGCAACTGGCCGCTGTCGGCCACCCCCTCGGTGACGGGCACGGTGGCCAGCACGATCGGCACCGCACCACGCAGCCCCGCCCAGGACAGGAACGCCTGCTCACCCAGCGGGATCCGGAACGGCACCAGGCTGGCCAACACCGCCACGGGTCGCGCGACGACCAGCAGCACCAACCCGACCACCAGCGCGGGGAACAAGGCATGTTGCAGCTCACTCGGGTCGATCAGCAGCCCCAGCAGCACGAACAGGCCGATCTGCGCAAGCCAGCCCAGACCCTCGGCGAAGGATCGGGTCGCCGCACGGTGCGGCAGGTTCACGTTCGCCAGCACCAGTGCGGCCAGATACGCAGCGAGAAAGCCGCTGGCGTGCGCCGCACCCGCGGCAGCGAACGCGACGACGCAAAGACCGAAGGTGGCCAGCGGATACAAGCCGGAGCCGGGCAGCGCCAGGCGCGGCAAAGTGATGCTGCCGACCCATCCGACACCGATGCCGATCGCTGCACCTGCGGCGAGTTCGTAGACCAGCGTGCCGAGCAGCGTCCAGAAGTCGAGGTGCAGCGGGGTCGCGCTGAACAGCACGACGAGGATGACGGTGGGTGCGTCGTTGAAGCCGGATTCGGCCTCGAGCACACCTGCCACGCGGCGCGGCAGCGGCAGCACCCGCAGGATGGCGAACACCGCCGCGGCGTCGGTGGAGGACACGATCGCGCCCAGCAGCAACGCGAACTGCCAGGGGCTGCCCAGCAAGAAATGGGCTGCCGCCGCCGTGACGACGGTGCTGATGCCCACCCCGAGCGTGGCGAGGACGGCCGCGGGTGCGACCACGGCACGGATGTCGCTCCACCGCGTGGTGAGACCACCTTCGATCAGAATTACCGCGAGGGCAGCGATGCCGAGATCCTGCGCGACCTGGGCGCTGTGGAAGTCGATGCCGATGACGTCCTCGCCGAGTACGACACCCAACGCCAGGTAGAGCAGCAGGCTGGGCAGCCCGACGCTCGACGCGACGCGGGTGGCGATGACCCCGACCAGCACGACGACGCCGCCGATCAGCAGCGTGACGTACAGCTCGTGCAGGCTCACGCACGCCCCCGTTCGCGGTCGGGATGCAAGGCGTCCAGGCTACGGGCCGCGGACGCCGCAGCTGCCCCGCCGCCGCAGCCGCGCCCGGACACGGGAGACTGAGCCATGCGCGTGGCGATCGCCGGAGCCGGCGCGGTCGGCCGGTCCATCGCGCAGTCGCTGCTGAGCGCCCACCACAAGGTTCTGCTGATCGAACTGCGGCGCGCGCACTTCCGCCCGGATCTCGTGCCCGACGCGGATTGGATGCTGGCCGACGCGACGGAGACCGACACGTTGGACGCGGCCGGGATCGCACGCTGCGACGTCGCCGTGGCGGCGGCCGGCGACGACCAGGCGAATCTGGTGTTCGCGTTCCTGGCGAAGAGCGAGTTTGCCGTGCCGCGGGTCGTCGCGCGGGTCAACGACCCGGACAACCAATGGATGTTCACCCAGTCCTGGGGCGTTGATGTCGCCGTCTCCACCCCTGGCGCCCTGCTGACCATCGTCGAGGAGGCGATCACGCTCGGCGATCTCGTCCGGCTGATGACGCTGCGCCACGGCAGCGGCGACGTCGTCGAGGTCACCCTGCCGCCCGACGCGCCGCTGGTGGGCGTGGCGGTCGGCGACATCGCGCTGCCCCCGGGTTCGGCGATTCTCGCGATCTCGCGCGACGGGACGTTGATCACGCCGACGCCGGATGCCCGGCTCCAGGCTGCGGACGAGGTGGTGTTGCTGACGACGACGGACGTCGAGGAACAGATCCGTGCGGTGATGCGCGGCGAAAGTAGGCCGTGACGTTGCGCGCGGCGGCTACGCCATTCGGCGAGCTGAGGGAAGTATTGGGCGATGCCCTGCCGTCCCCGCGAGATCGGCCCGTTGGAGCACCTGCGCCAGCCGATTCGCGTGGGGGTGGTCGTCGTCGGCGCGGGCCTGCTCATCGCCTCGTTGTGGCTGTCCGGGGCGCAACACGGCGTCGAGGTCGCCGTCGCCGGCGCTGCCCTGTTGTTCTTCTCGCTGCTGCTGCCGGTCCTCACCGAGTTCGAGATCGACGTCTTCGGGGTCCACGCCAGGGCGAATCTGAGTAGTCGGGCCGAATCGCTGAAGACGGCGTGCGAGCAGGAGACGCACACGGTGGCATCGCTGGCGTCGTTGATCGGCGTGGACCCGGTTCAGGCGGCACCGCTCGCGCAGGAGGCGGTCGAGGACGCGTGCCGGCTGTGGCGCGGCAAGGTCGTGCCGGATCTCGTGCGCGCGTTCGTCGTGTGCCGCGCGGTGCACCTCGTCCAGGTGTCGATCCGGCTCGGCGGACCCTATCGGGTGACGACGCCGCCTGCCGCCGACGGCGGCGCTGCCTGGAACGCGTTCGCGGGCCTGCCGCCGCAGCAGCGGATGATCGTCGCGCTGGCCGAATACGCAGAGCTCGACGCCGCGCAGATCGCCGGGATGCTCGACCTCGATCGCCCGGCGGTGGACACCGCCCTCGCGCAGGTGGCGCCGGGCCGCAGTGACGGCGGGGCACCGGCATGAATGCCGTGCAGGAGGAGTTCGCGCGCTGGCTCGAGGAGCACCCGGCCGCTCGTGATCCGTCCGTGGACGCCTCGGTGCGGCGCGGGCAACGGCGCTACCTGCGCCGGCTGACGCTCGGGTCGGCGGGTGCGGTGGTCGTGGCGGCCCTGCTCACGGTCGGCGCAGTCGCCGCGGCACCGATCAGGTCGCACCATGCCCGCCAGCAGCCAACGCCCACGCCGACACAGTCGTCCGGCGTCACCTCCGGGTCCAGTCAGCCGATCAATCCGGTGGTCGCGGCGTTGGTGGTCCGTCCGGCAACCGGCCGCGCCCCGCTGCGCGTGCGGGCTGACGCCTCGGCATCGACCCCGTCCACCGGGGCGTCGATCACCGGGTACAGGTTCGATTTCGGCGATGGCACCAGGGTGCTCGGACCGCAGGCCGCGAGCACCGCCACCCACGTGTACCGCTCGCCCGGCACTTATCCGATCACGGTCGAGGTCAAGGACTCGGCGGGCGCCAGCATGCGGCGCGCGCGTCAGGTGACCGTGGCCGGCGCACCACTGACGGCGCAGCTGCGGGTACGTCCGCGCGCCGGGCCGGTTCCGCTCACGGTGCGCGCGGACGCGTCGGATTCGACACCGGCACGGCGCGCGTCGATCACCGGCTACGCCTTCGACTTCGGCGACGGCACGGTGCTGCGGCCACAACGCCGGGCCGTCGCCCGGCACACGTACAAGGCGGCTGGCGCCTATACGGTCCGGGTGACCGTCACCGACACGACGGGCGCGTCGGCCACTGCACTGCGGCACGTCACCGTGCGGGCCGCGCCCGCCACGACCCGACTGAAGGTCACCCCGTCCAGCGGCTCGGCACCGCTTCAGGTCAAGGCGGACGCCTCGGGTTCCACCCCGCCCACCGTTGCCGGCGCGACCGGCTACACCTTCGACTTCGGTGACGGCACGGTGCTCGGGCCGCAGGCGGACGCCACTGCCGGGCACACCTACAAGTCGCCCGGCGACTACACCGTCACGGTCAGGGTCCGTGATGCGTCCGGGGCGTCGCGCCAGGCCAGCCAGGACGTCACCGTCACCTGATCGGCACCGGCGCGCCGCGGTGCTGATCGTCTGCTTACTCCCGGTGCGCGCCTAACCCGGCGGCGTGGGGGTCGGCGCCGCCGGAGCGACCGCGCGTACCGCCCAGCTCTTGCCGGAGGTACGCATGCTGTCGATGACCTGTCCGGCCACCTCGCGAGTCACCGGCCCGATCGACGTGTCCGCGTCCACGTAGTACGACGCGCCCGGTGGCTCCCACAACACGATCAGATCGACCGTGCGCCGGGTGAGGTCCAGTGCGATCCGCTGCGGCAACGAGCGGGTGTCGTCGGCGAAGCGCGAGGTGAACTCGAGGAAGAAGCCGCTGCGCAGATCCAGCCCCGCCGCGATGTCCGTCAGCGATAGCGACAGTTCCACCGGGGCGTCGTGTCCGGGCGCGATGTCCAACGGCGGTTGTCGCGGCGTGCTCGCGCCGGCCGCGAACACGGCCACCGTCACCGACCGCACGTCGGCCACCTGCGCGGCCGGCACCGACGGCGACAAGGTCACCGAGACCTTCGACGGCTGCAGGGACGGATCGCGGTTGACGGTTGCGATCCATTCGGCCGGCGCGGGTCCGTGCACGCTCACCACACCGGGTACGACCGCGGTGTGCGTCCAGGTGGACAGCGTCGGGGTGTAGGGCAGCGCCGCGGACGCGGCGTTCGCCGGCACCTGAAGCGCGGCGGTGAGCACCGGAAGTTGTTCGGCGTCGAACACGATGTCGGACTGCTGGCCGGTGTACACCAGCCCGACGTCGAGCCGGTCGAGATCGACCGGATAGGCGAGCCGGTTCGTGATCGTCACCGCGCCCGAATACGGGTCCGGCGGCGGATCGGGTGTCGGCGCGATGTCGACGGTGAGCGCGTTCGTGATCACCTTGTCCAGATACAGGCGCACCGGGACGCCGACGCTGAGGTGGTCGTCGGCGAGCACGACCGTGCCGGTGATGCCCTTCTCCAGCATCGGCACCAGCAACCCGTAGTCCAGCTGGTTCATCGTGAACTTCAGCTGCAGCAGGTCGCTGCTGGCCGCGCCGTCTAGCGAGTACTGGATGCTCGACATCGCCACCGGCGACCCGGCGCTGAGGAAGTCGGCCTGGAAGGTGGCGTTCAACCCGGACGCTGCCGCCAGCTCGACATAGGGCTCGGTGCCCTTCAGCTCGTGTTGCAGCAGGAAGTCACGCAGCTGTGCGCGGTCGTCGTCCGACAGGTACGGCATCGCGGTCATCGTGACAGTGATGATCGTGTCGCCGTCGCTGCCGCGCGACATCGTCACCCGGAAGGGCGTGGCCGGGACGTCGGTGTCGGCAGACCCCGCATGAAAGCCGAGGCGGTACTCGGTGGGCAGGTAGTAGAACAGCTCCGGCCGCCCGCCGGGCAGGCAGTGCAGCGACGTGGTGGAGCCGGACGGGGTCACCTGTAACCAGCCACCGGCCGCCTGCCGGGGAATGTCCGGGAAGGCGCCGGCGTCGGCCTGCGCCTTCCAGGCCAGCGGCACCGTGTTGTCCTGGACGACGGTCGCCGAGTGACTCGTCGGGCTGCCTGGTGCGGGATCGGTCGGGATGAACACCCGGTTCCAGTCCGGCCGGTCCACCCGGATCATCCGGGTCATGTCGACGCGGCTGGCGAGCTTCGGCTGATCGCTCACCTGCAGGTTGCTCGCCAGCTGGAGGTTCTGGGCGCTCAGCGCAGCCGTCGACGGCTCCTCGGCCTGCAGGTTTGTGAACCTCGCGCCGGCGAACTGGGCCTGCCGCATGCGAATGCCGGACATTCGATCGCGAGCGGACACCTGCGTGAAGATCGGGCCATGACGGATCGGGCCGTGCACGATCACCGTGCCGTCGTCCGGCAGCGGCGTCGGCTGCGCTGGGGCATCGACCTGCACGGTGATCGTGTGCGAATTGCCCAGCGTTACCTTGGCGCCGGCCGGATCGCTCAGCGCACCGATCGCCGCGTCGTAGGCCGCGCGGCCGGCTGCGTCGGTGCCGAACGAGGCGACCAGACGCAGTCCGGTGCTGTCGAGGACCGGGCTCAGCGGCAACGCCGTCGCGTCAGCGAGGGCGAGCGATGCCGTCGGCGAGCCGGGCGAGAACGGCAGCACCTGCGCGTCGCTCACGACCGCCGGCACAGTGATCGTCAGCTGGGTGCTGCGGCACTGCCACGTCGGGGTCGCGGTGTTCACCGACGCCCCTACCCAGGTCGCCAGCGCGCACCAGCGCGTCCCGCCGTGGTCGGTGATCACCGCGTTCGCGTCCTGCGTGATGGCCGTTTCCTGATCCGGCGCGAACACCGGTTCCGCGCGCAGCAGCCGGCCCAGCACCGTCGGTGCGGTGAATATCAGCGGCGCCTGCGTCGTGGACAGCTGGACCGGCGTGGACAGCTCGTTGTGTTGGGTCATCGTGTAGGCCCCTGATCCGGCGTTGTCATGCGGGCCGCCGGCCGGGCACACGCCGCCCGATCCGCCGCCGCCGAAGAACAGGCCCTGGCAGGCGTGGCACCACGACCAGCCGGGTTGCGCGTCGGCAGGGGAGTCGTCGGCGGCGAAGTCGACGGTGTAGTTGCCGCTGCCGGCGCCGTCGTGGGTGCCACCGGCCGGGCACCTGCTCGACCCGAACCCCGGCCCGTACGCCAACCCCTGGCACTTGGTGCACCACGACCACTGCGGCTGCCCGTGCGGATGTTCGCTGGGATCCGCAGCCTGCGCCAGCAGGTAGTGACCGCTCGCGCTGCCATCGTGCTCGCCCCCGGCGGGGCAACTGCCCTGCGTGGCGTTGCCGGTGAAATACAGTCCCTGGCATCTCTGGCACCAGGCCCAGCCTGTCTGATCCATGCGTGGCCGCCTAGGAGTTGGCCATCGAGCGATCCAGCTCGACGGACGTGGAGGTCTGTTTCGCCAGGTGCAGCGTCTGGTCCTTGCTGCGATCGATGCCGAAAAACGTGACGTCGGCGTCGTAGTCGTCGCCGTCCCCGGCGCGGCGCGGCACCACCCAGGAGTACGTCGCGTGGGCCTCGGCGGTGAAGATCGGTTCGGCTGTCGTCACCGTTCCGTCGGCGTGCGTGTACTTCAGCACCGCTTTCACGGCCTTGACGTCGGCGGTGAAGTCGAGCAGGTCGGTGTGCAGGGCGACGGACAACGGTGGCGTGATTGGGCCGCCGACGAAGTTCAGGCCTTCGGTCACGCTCGTCTGCGGCACGTCGTCGTGCGTGCCGTCCGCATTCTCGACGCGCGCGACGTAGGACGCCGTGCGGGTACCGCCGGCCATGATCGGCACCGTGATATCGGCGGCCGGTGCGCCGGGACTGAGCGCGAAGGACCTCACCAGCGCGTAGTTGTGCGCCGGGTCGGCGTAGGTGAGCGTGCCGGCCACGGACGTGATCCGGTCCCACGGGCCCTGAGCCATCAGGCTGAATGTGGCCGTGCCGGTGAACGGCGTCGGGATCTCCAGGGTGTCCTGACTGCTCGACCGCTCGGGCATGACGATCGCCACGGGACCGATGCGGTAGGTGATCGTGTAGCGGTAGGTGGGCGCCTTCGCGTCCTGCTCAGGCGTCACGATCTCGCCGGTCGCCTGCAGCCACGACCCGCGGGGGGCGGCCGGCGTGAGTTCGAGCGCACCCTGGTAACTCGTGCGATCGGCGGCCACGTAGGTGATGTCGACGCGCGCGGAGTCGACACTGCCCGCGGGCGCGGTGAGCACGCCGTCCACCTTGATCGCTCCCAGCAGCGGCGGCGTGATGATCACGGTGCGCCGGTTCGTCCTCGTCCACGGGACGACCGTCGGCGCGCCGCCTTTCTGCCAGTACACCTCCGCCATGTACTCGTACTCCTCCTTGTGCCCGCCACTCGCGGTGCGGGCGGTGTCGAAGCGGAAGTGCAGTTCGTCGGTGGCCGAGGTCAGCAGGTCGTCGTCGTGTCGTTCGATCAGTGGCTTGGCCGGATCGCCGTCGTCGCTCTGGCCGTAGCGGTAGTAGACGTGGATCTTCGCGATGCCGCTGGCCGAGAAGTCCACACCGGACGTCGACACGGTGATCTTCATGTCGGAGAAGAAGTCATCGGCCAGACGCAACGCGTGGAAGCAGGTCGACAAGATCTTCGGGTCGTCGATCAGCACCTGTAGCGGGGCATTGGGCGCCGCCTGTCGCACGATGCTCATCGCGTCGTTGAGTTCCAGATGGAACGTGGCGGTGCCGGGCGTCGCGGTCTCGTCGAGCTGTAGCAGCGACGTATTGGCCGACGTCTGGTTCTCGTCGTCGGCCGCGGGCGACGCGGCGCCGGTCGTCAGCGACGGCATCAGGCTGTCGGTGAGCAGGTCCGTCGCCAGCTTGAGCAGTGCGGCGCGGGTGGCCGCGTCGGCGGTCGCGTCACCGGTGGACACCTCCTCGATGTTCACCGTCACCGACGAGTCGCTGATCGTCTCCTGGATCGCCTGGCCGACGGCCCCCGGGTGGATCATCGGGAAGATCCGCGGGCCGTACTGGGCGCGCAGCCCCGGCAGCATGTCGACGCGGAACGCGGTGTTCAGGACCAGCGGCACGTAGCGCACGAAACCGGTGTCGAGCAGCCGCCACGGCGTGGCCCGCTGCCACACGCGTTCGTGGACCACCGAGTGCTTGGCGTCGATCGTCAGCTTGGCGGTGATCCGGCCCGCGTAGCTGAGGTTGTAGGTGATCACCAGCGGCAGCTGGTGGGTGCCGTCCTGATAGGCCTTGAACGCGCCTTCGAACACGCCCGCGCCGTCCGTCCCGAGAGTGGCGACGAACGACGCGCCGAGATCGCCCGTGAGATCGACCGGCGCCTTGCTCGTCGCCTGCCGGACCAGGCCGGTGTCGCTCACCGCGAACGTGGCCAGGTCGACACTGCCCGACGTCCACAGGGGTGCGGCGAGGACCGGCTCGGTGATCGTGATGTCGTTGCCGAACGGCTTCTTGCCGGCGGCCTGCTCCTGGGTCAGGAGCGTCCGTAAGCCGTCCAGGACTGCGGTCTGCTTGTCCTGCGGCAACGACAGAACGGTGCGGAACTGCACGTACCCCCCGCCGCTCTCCTCGGTGTCCGGGATGTCGGACAGATCCTTCGTGTAGAGGATGAACAGGAAGTCCGGCAGCCCTTCCGGATCGAGCGGGACCACCGGCTTGTCCGGCAGCACGTAGAAGGTGCGCGCGTCGCGATCGTCGCGCAGAACTGTGAGGCCGGCGATGCTGACCGGGTCGAGGAAGTTGAGCACGGCAGGTCTCCAGATCAGGACGCGGTGATCGCGACGGGCAGGATCGGGTCGCTGCTGTCGACCCAGCCGCCCGGCCGCGACTCGCCGGTGAGCAGCAGCTTGGTGATGCGGTACTGGTAGCTCCGTTGGGCCGGATCAGCGAGGTGGACCTCCCACCGGTACCTGTCGGCCTTGGCGGAGATGACGACGGTGTGTTCCGCGCGCAGTTGGTGCGTGACGTCGAGGTAGAGCAGGTCGACGACCACTTGCCGCAGCCCGACGGAGGTGAGCTCCGGCCCGACCGGCTGCACGTCGACGACCAAGTCACCCGCGCGCACGCGTCCGACCGCCAACAACGGCAGGTCGCTGGTCAGCCACGGATCCTCGCTCGTCACACCGTCCACGATCCGCCTGATCTGGTAGCGGTACGTGCGATCGGTCGGGTCGCTCTGGTCCAGGGCGATCGCGACGATCGCCGGAGCGTCGAAGGAGAAGGTGCGTACCGGTGCCGACTCGTCCTTGCTGATCGCGACGATCACCTGGGTGAGTTCCGTCCACACCGCATCGGTGACGATCTGCACGGTGAACGAGCCGGCGTAGGGGTTGGGCAGCCGGAACAGGGCGGTGTCGGCGAGCGTCGGTGCGATCGGTACCTGCCGGCCGTCGGCGAGCAGGTGCAGCCCGGAGACGGTGAGCGTGTCAGCTGCGCGGTGGTCGCGGAACCAGGCCGACGCCGTCGGGGCCGCGGGGGTGACCGACAGCTGCCGGCTCGTCCGCGCCACGTCGCGTGAGGTCTGCGTGACCGTCACCGCGCTGGCGATGACCCGCTGGTCGGTCGGGCCCTCGACGTCGAGGCGCACGAGGCCCAGCGCAGCGTCCAGGTCGAGCGTCACGTCACGGCTCGTGCCGGGTACGGCCGGCAGGTCCACGATCGTGCCGGGGTCGATCGGCGAGTCGGGCGCGAAGGTCACTCGGGCGGTGATGAGCCACGAGTGATCCGCCGAGGCGTCGGCGTAGGAGTCGAAGCCGCCGGCCGGTGCGTCCGCGGTCAGCCGGATCGGGCTGTCGGCGCTGCCGTAGCGCACATCGAGGATCGCCTCGGCCAGGTGCGTGTCCGCGAGCGGGCGCGCAGTGCGGCAGTCGAGGTGGAAGCGGGTGAAGAACGGGTCGTCCGCTGCGGCGTCGACGATGACACCGGCAGGGTCGGTGCCACCGAGCAGGTCACCCAGCGGTGCCTGTGAGATCAGCACCCGCTGCGCGACGGTGGCCTGCGAGAAGTCGTAGAAGCCGCTCGCCGTCTCGATCTGGGTGAGCGCTTTGACCTCGTAGGCGGCGCCCAGGTTGAACAACTCCCCGGCACTGCCCAGCGAGGCGCGGGCCGGCTCGGTGTCCAGCGGCAGCACCGGCCGGCAGAAGCGGTCGACGAGCTCGCTCTGTACGAAATCCAGCGCGTTTGCGACGGCAGCGGAGGTGTCGGTGACCTCGGCGCCCGGAACCGGCGACTGGATGACGCTCACCTGTACGGCGCTGCGCTGCTGCAGATCCTGCATGAGGTGGCTGATGTCCGTGCCGACGAGCAGCGCGCCGACCCGGTAGTTCTCCGAGAAGTGGTCGTAGACGCTGCGCCAATCCACCCGCGCGGTCACCCGGACAGCCGGCCACAGCCCTTCCGCGGTGAGCCGGCAGGTGACACCGATCGGCGTAGCGCCGGAACGCAGCCCGGCCTCGACCAGCCGGACTCCCTCGGCGGTCAGGTCGATGGCGAACGCGCCGTAGTGCGGCGCGGCGAAACCGAACGTCGACGTGCCGTACCTGCGCAACACGAGAGGTGACATCGTCCCGGGTTGGGTGGTCTCCCGGCCGTAGAACGCGACGTCGGCCTCCGCGCTCAGCACCGGCAACGGGGACAGCGTCACCGGCTTGCCGACCTCCTCGGTGAGCGCGGCGGTGGCGGCGGCGATCGCCCGGTCGTCGACGCCGAGCGTGATCCCGAGACGCAGGTAGCCGCCGCTGAGCTGCCCGTCGCGCACGACCCGCAGCAACTGGACGTCGGGTCCGTTCGGGCCGACCGCGGGATGCGGCGTGGCGGGCATGACGTACCACGTCGACGGTCCGCCGGTGTCCGGGGCGAGGATCACCCCCGCCACGGTGCGGGTGCTGCCGGCGAGATCGAGCACGAGCCACTCAACCCCCCGGCTGAACGGGTGTCACCGGCTGGACGGGTGTCACCGGCTGGACGGGCGGCGTTGCCGGTGCGCGCACCGGCGGCGGCGGGATGAACACCGCCTCACTGCTTTGCGTGATGTGCTGACTCTGCACCGTCGTTCCGTCGGTGTAGAAGTAGCGAACCGTGTAGCCGAAGCTCTTCGGTCCGGTCTGCACACCTTTGACGTGCCACGTCTGCTTCTGCGTCACGGCGGCGGTGAACACGTAGGTATCGGCGAGCGACACGCCGTTCGCCGCGTCCTGGTAATCCAGGTCGATCTGCACGCCGCCGAGTTCCGCGTCGAACTTGATCAGCGTCGGGTAGATGTCGATGCTCATGCTGTACTTCTCGCCGACCGTGATGTAGCCGGGGTCGCCGCCGAGCCACGAGCCGTCCTCGGGATAGCGCTTGACCACCCCGCCGGCATAGATGTTGCTGTACTGGTAGGTGTAGTCGCGCGCGTTCGGGTCGACCAGGTCGACCGTCCACGGCACCGACTGCTTGTCGTCGGTGAAGGTGACCTCGCCGTCCACGATGTGGTTGTTCGCGCGGTCCTCGTAGTGCAGCGCGACCGCGACCTGGGAGAGCTTGTCCGAACCGTCGGCGAAGTTGCCCGAGCAGAACACGGTGACCGTCATCTGCTGGCCGTGCGGTGCGTCGAGCTGGATGCGGTCGGCGTGACTGCTGATCCAGTTCCCGGTCTGGATCTCCGGTGGCTTGTCCTTGGCGATCTGGTGCAGCCAGTCGACCTTGTACTCGAAGCCGTCGACCGGCTCTTCCTGGATCACCGCGGTCCACGGGACGGGCGGCGTGTCCTTGTCCAGCCGCAGCTGGGTGGCCACCTCGTGGCCGAGGGCGGCCGACTGGTAGCGGGCGCTGACCACGGCGACCGGATAGATGTCGGTATCTACGAGACCCAGCGAGAACTGGGTCGAGAGAATGCCCAACTGACCGACGTCGATGACCAGGAAGTTGTCCTTCACGCCCTTCTTCGACAGCGTGTACGTCGCGTCGGAGCCTTCATAGTGGACGACCGCGGACCAGTCGTAGCTGACCTCGGCAAGCGTGTTGGCGTAGGCGAGGAACTTCTCCTGTTGGGCGCCGGTGGTGAAATTGAACGAGTCGCGCACCTGCTGCATCCCGGAGCCGTCGAAGGCCTTGCGGTTATAGGTGATCGTCACGGTGACCGAGCTGATCGGCAGGTGGTCGAAGTCGGCGTTCACCATCACCGGTACCTGCAGGAAGGTGAAGAAGCTGGTGCGCAGGTCGACATAGGCGACCAGGTCCTCCAGATGCGCCCCGACGAGCAGGTTCGCCAGGTTCGACGACGGGGTGAACGTCTGCTCGAGGACCATCCGCCGGTCGATCGTGTAGTTCAGCGAGGAGTTGTAGGTCTGCTCGAACCGTTCGAGCTGCTGGCGATCGAGGCTGTCCGGCGGCGGCCCGGCAAGCAGGACGTTCGCGACCTCCTTCTGCAGGATGTCGGTGCCCTCCTTCTCGAGCGAGGTCAGCGTGTCCTGGTCGACCTTCGAGCTCATCGGGATGACGGTGACGTACATGTTCTTGCTGCGCACCAGCGCTTCGGTCACCTGCTGCACGACGCGGTCGCTCTGGTGCTCGGTCGACAGCCCGAGGTAGCCGTCGTTGTAGCTCGAGTCCTGCTCGCGCAGCGTCTGGATCAGCGTGTAGCTCGACTTCATGTCGCAGAACGCGATCATCTTGACACCGAGCAGGCGATGCTCGAACTTGAGGTTGTACTGCACGTTGATGGGCAGCGTCTTCAGCTTGTCCAGTTGCGACAGCATCGACGCGCCGTCCTGGGTCAGCTTCACCATCACCGCGCGCCGGTTCGCCCCCACCCCGCCGAGCTTGCCCGCGCCGATGATCGTCTTCACGAACTCGCTGTTCGCCGGATCGCCGCCGTCGCCCGTCTCGCCGGCGACCGCGATGGTGACGTCGCCCTCGACGAACTGCACGTAGGCGAGATCGATCTGGTCGGTGCCACCCCCACCGCCGCCCTGCTTGTTCAGCTGCGACTTCACCAGGTCGAACTTGTCGGATACGAGCTCCGTGGTGAACGTCAGGACGCCGCCGCCGACGTCCTTCTTGGGATCATCGACGCGTGCCTCGTCCTTGCGATAGACGATCAGCGAGAACAGTGGGTTGCCGTCCGGCCCCTTCGCGATCTGCGGTGTCTCCGGCAGCAGGTAGTACTTCGGCCGCGGGGTGGTGTCCGCGCCGGTAGGCAGCCCCTGCCCCTTCACCTCCGCGACCGAGCCGTCGTCCTTGATCGTCCACGTCGGTCGATCGACAATCGCCTGTTCGAACGCGGCAATCTCGTTCGCGTCGTCCTGGTAGACGGTCGCGCCGGCGATCGTGAGAGCGTTGGTCATCGTCAGCATGAGTGCTCCGGGGGCTGATGGGGGACGGCGTGGATCGGGAATCGGACGACGTGGTGGACCAGTGGCACCTCGCGCTGAGCGCCCTGGCCGGGGCGCACGCCGACGCGACGCAGTCGCTGATCGCGACGGTGGATCGGTTGCGGGCGGCGGGGGGCGCGTTGTTCGAGGTGATATCCGGCGCTCCGGCGTTGCGTTACGGCGCCCGGCTCACCTTCCGCCCGGTCGGCGACCGGGCGGCGTTCGCCGTGGCGGGCGGCCTGGCCGATCACCCGTGGGGGCCGCCCGACTGGATCGGGGTACGCACGAGCGCGGACGGCACGACGCGCGCTAAGGCGTACCACCGCCGCCCCCCTTCGCTCGATGCGGCGATTGTCCACAGGGGTCTGCCTCCCGGCAGCGAGCCGGTGATGGCGTCTCTGGACGGTGATGCGATCGAGGTCTACGCAGTGCACGGCGGACAACTGCGTTGGGATGCGTGGGTAGCCCGTTGCCTGCCGATCGAGCCCGACGTGCCGCCCACCTTCACGCTCGTCGCCCGCGCCCGCGGCTTCGGGTTGAGCGTGCGGCAGGTGGCCGGCGAGGTGAGTGCGGTGACGCTGTTCGCGTTCCCGGCCGCGCTGCCGCCGGACGAGCGCGTCACGGCGGAGTGGACGTCGCGGCTGTCTGCAGCCGATGCCGTGGCACATGAGACCGCGCTCGCCGCGGTCGCCAGCCTCGGCCACCGCGTCGGGCGTCGGTACGGGTTGCTCGGGTGGACCTACGAGCTGCGGGGTTTCGTGGGCCGGGCCGCGTCCCTGCGCTGCCCGCCGCCCCGTTGAGGAGACGGGTCAGATCCAATCCGACGCCTTGGGTTGTGCGGGGGTGAGCGTCCAGACGGCCTTGCTCGCGGTGGCCGGCGCGCCGCACCGCGGGCACTCCGCCGTCCGGTGCCGTCCCGCGCCGCCGGCCGCACCGAACAGATGTCGGCACGGCGCGCACCACCAACGCTGCATCGGTACGTGTCCGGCGTTGCCGAGTGGCGGCAGAATCAACTGGTTCTTGCGTGGCTCGCGGCGAATCGACCGCGGCAGCGTCGCGTGTGGCTCGGGACACCGAACGCCTTCGAAACTACGTCCGCAGATCTCGCAACACCCCCACTCCACGGTCCGGCACAGCAGCCGGCCTTCCCGTTCGAGCAGGCGGAAGAGCATTCCCGTGGCGAACGCGCCGCCCAGGATGCGCCGCTGCGCGGTGCCGCGGACCGCTTGGTCGACGAACGGACGCAGGTGGCACACGTCTGGATCCCAGGTACGCAGATCGTGATCCGGATAGCAACACGAGGACCCGCAGCCGTCGCACCCGCGTAGGTGATGCCCGCAATCGCATACGCCGAGCAGCGACATCCCCATCGACGCAGCCAGCGAGGCCGTCTCCTCGGCGGCGACGACCGCGAGCCCGGTGCGCTCGCCCAGCAGGCGGATCGACGTCTGCAGTGAGGCATGCACCTGCTCGATCAGCGCGAGCACCGCGAGCTCACCGACGTAGCCGGGCGTGAATTGGCGCCGGACACCGTCTCCGCGCCAGCCTGTTGCCCACGCGAGCGCCACGTCATAGGGATTCGGGCCGCGCACGCCGGCGACCGCGGCGGCCAGCGTGCGCCACTGCGCGTGATCAGGTGGCTCGGCGTTTCGTGCCGTGAAGTAGGTGACCGCGAGCGCAAGATCGTCCGTACACCTCCTGGGCACGCCGTCGGCGGCTCCCTTGTCGAGCTGCTCGTCCGGACGGCACCAGGCGAGAAAGCGGCCGTACCGGGCGAGCGGTCCGCCAGGTCGGCGATCCTCCAGCTCCCAGGAGTGATGCAGCGCCCGCAACGACTCGAAATCGGGCAGCGCGAGGTCGAGCGCGGTGTCCCTCGAGGAATGGGTGCTCCGGGCCGTTAGCACGAGCGATGTCATCGAAGAACTCCTCAGCGGACAGCCGATCTTCGACCACCGCGTACGGTGCGGAGCGCACGATCGGGCGGTAGCCCTTCAGTGAGGAGTCCCCCGTCGGTCATTTGATTCGCGTCGGAGGCAGAATTCAACGCCTTCGGCGCGGAAACGACGTATGCCCGGCCGACCGGCGGCAACGTATTGGTGCAAACCTGGCAAGTGCGCTGTCGAGCACCCGAACGCGTACTGATGGACCAGCATGGGAATACCCACGCCATGGCCGACATCATCACGTTGATCTACGAAGACCACCACTGGTTGCGCAGGCACTTCTGCTACCTCGACGACGCCGCCACCGACGACGAGCGGCGCGCTGTCTGGACGCCTCTCGCGACTCGGCTCGACACGCATGCCCAGGCCGAGGAGACGGTGTTCTACCCATCGCTGCTCAAGAAGGGCCACGCCGGCGACCCGGTCGACGAGACCGAGGACGCGATCGGCGATCACAACAAGATCCGCGACGCGGTGCGCGAAGCGGGTCGGCACGGCGTCGGCACACCGGAATGGTTCGACGCCGTCGCGAAGGCGCGCAGCGAGAACGGTGAGCATCTCGACGAGGAGGAACGCGAGGCGCTGCCTGACTTCATCAAGAGCGCCTCGTTGCAACTACGGCACGAGCTCGCGATGAAGTGGCTGCGGTTCTATGCGACTCACCCGGACGGCCGGGGCATCGACGATTCCGACCGCGACGTCGAGGAGTACATCGAGGACAACTCCTGATCGTCGGGCCGCGGCTCGGTGGTGTCCACCGTCTCGTCGGCGGCGGCCGCGGACGCAAGCCCGACGAACGTCAGCGGGGACCCGCTCTCGACCCCCGGATCGTCGCCTTTCGCCATCCGTCGTTGGACGAACAACGCACCGAACAGCACCCCGCCGAAGACGACGGCGCTGAGGATCATGAGCCACGCGGACAACAGGAAGATCGTGCCGATCTGGCCGTAGGCACGCACCTGCCAGGAGATCTGGGGCGGCAGGATGACGCGCGTGAGCCGGACGAGGATCGTGGTCCCGACGCCGACCGCGATCGCTCCCGGCAGGAGCGCGCGCCACGCGAGGCGCCCGCCGAGCAGCCAGCGTTGCGACCACCAGTAGAACAGGAACGTCAGCGTGCCCTGAAGCACCACCGGCGCCCACACACCGGTGGCGACAATTTCGTTGTTGATCCATCGGCCGGCGCGTCCGGCCAGGAGTATGCCGATGGAGAACGCAGTCAACCCGACCGCCCAGATCAGTTGTCGGGCGTAGGAGCGCACCCCGATCACGCGCGGCAGCGTCCAGATCAGTTCGAACGCACGCTGCTGGACCGCTCCGACACTGGTACTGAACACGACCGCCGTCATCAGCGCGATCACCAGCGCGACTGTGCTGATCGAGGGCGAGGAGCGGACGAACAACTGCTCGACGGCATCTGCGGAGCGATCATGAAGCCCGAAGAACCGCGACATGTAGGTGCTGATGCCGTAACCGGTGGTGCGCTGTAGCACGGCCGACATGGCCACGAGCAGCGGCGCCGTACAGAGCACCTGCTGCGCGCACAGCGCCAAGGCGTGCGTGTCGAGATCCAGTTCCCGGATCCTGCGAAACCCGTTGCCGTACAGGCTCTGCGCCCACCAGGCGCGGCTGGCCTGCAGGGGGCGCCGCGGCGAAGGGAGGTGCACCTGTCCATCATTCCCCGCTGGTGCAACCTTTCCACGCATCCGGCCGGCGGCACCTGCGCCGCGTCGGCTGCCGCCGGGCTGGCTGCCGGACGCGAGGACGCATCCGGTGCTGTCCCGGATCCAGCGCTGCTCGTCGAGTGCGCGTGAGACTGCGCGGCGCTCTCAGTCCTTGAGCGCCGCGTCCAGCGTGATCTCCACCCCGGTGAGCGCCTTGCTCACCGGGCAGGTGGCCTTTGCCTGCGCAGCGGCCTTCGCGAACCCGTCCGCGTCGAGCCCCTCGACCTCGCCGCGCACGGTGAGCTTGATGCCCGTGAGGCGGGAGCCGCCGGCCGGATCCGGGCCGAGGGAGACGTCGGCCTGCACGTCGAGGGCCTGCGGCGTGCCGCCGGCCCGGGCGACCAGCGCGGACAGTTGCATCGCAAAGCAGGACGAATGTGCCGCGGCGATCAGTTCCTCCGGACTGGTCGTGCCGTCGGCGGCGTCGGCCGTGCGCTTCGGGAACGAGACCTCATAGGTGCCGACCTGGGAACTGCTGAGCTCGACCTGGCCCGAACCCTCCTGCAAGGTTCCGGTCCACGCGGTGCGCGCGGTACGAGTAGGCATGCTGGCTCCTGTCGATGGGTGGTGATCCGAGCTTATCCACGCTTGACGCATCGGCCGATCGGGGCTGATCAGCTCGGTTTGGTCCAACCGGCCGAGCCCGCGAGCTCGTCACGGATCGTCGTGTCATCGCCGTGCCCGGTGTGCACGATCGTGTCTGGCGGCAACGTGAGCAGCCGCTGCTCGATGGACGTCACGATCGTGTCGTAGTCCGAGTACGAGCGTCCGGTTGCTCCCGGGCCGCCCTTGAACAGCGTGTCGCCGGTGAACACGGCGCCGAGTTCGGCGGCGTAGAAGCACACCGCGCCGGGGGAGTGGCCCGGCGTGTGCAGTACCTGCAGCTCGGCCTCGCCGACCGGGAATGTCTGGCCGTCCTCCAGCGCGTAGAACTCGTCGTCGGGATGGGTCATGCGCCACAGCACCCCGTCGTCGGGATGCAGGTAGACGGGCGCGGCGAACCGGTCTGACAGCTCGCGGGTCACCGTGACGTGGTCGTCGTGCGCGTGCGTGCACAGGATCGCGATGAGCATGCGGCTGCCGATGAGCTCGGCGATCGGTTCGGCCCGGTGCGGCGCGTCGATGACCACGCACTGCTCTTCGTCGCCGAGCACCCACACGTTGTTGTCGACGTGCCAGGTGCCGCCGTCGAGGCTGAACGTGCCGCTCGTGACGGTGTGATCGAGCCGCTCTGGCATCAGAGCACCACGACCGAGCGCAGCACGCCGCCGGCGTGCATCTTCTCGAACGCCGCCTCGACATCGTCGATGCCGATCGTCTCGCTGACGAACTTGTCCAGCGGCAATCGGCCCTGCTGGAACAGGTCGATGAGCATCGGGAAGTCTCGCGACGGTAGGCAGTCGCCGTACCACGACGACTTCAGCGAGCCGCCGCGGCCGAAGATGTCGATCAGCGGCAGTTCGAGCATCATCGTCGGGTTCGGGACGCCGACGAGCACGACCGTGCCGGCCAGGTCACGGGCGTAGAACGCCTGCTTGTACGTCTGCGGGATGCCCACCGCATCGACGACCACGTCCGCACCGAAGCCGTTGGTCAGGCCCTGCACCGCTTCGACCACACCGTCCTGGTCGAGGTCCTTGGAGTTGATCGTGTGTGTGGCGCCGAACTGCTTGGCGTTGGCCAGCTTGCGGTCGTCCACGTCGATCGCGATGATCGTGTTCGCGCCGACGAGGCGGGCGCCGGCGATCGCCGCGGACCCGACCCCGCCGCAGCCGATCACCGCGACGCTCTGCCCGCGCTTGACGCCGCCGGTGTTGATCGCGGCGCCGAGGCCGGCCATGACTCCGCAGCCGAGCAGTCCGGCGACCGTGGCCGGCGCCGAGGGATCGACCTTGGTGCACTGCCCGGCGGCGACGAGCGTCTTGTCCGCGAACGCGCCGATACCCAGGGCGGGTGAGAGCACCGTGCCGTCCTCGAGCGTCATCTTCTGCGCTGCGTTGTGGGTCGCGAAGCAGTACTGCGCCTCGCCCCGCCGGCACGCGCGGCACTGACCGCACACCGCGCGCCAGTTCAGGATGACGAAGTCGCCCGGCGCCACCGCGGTCACGTCCGACCCGACCGCCTCGACGACGCCGGCGGCCTCGTGCCCGAGCAGGAACGGGAAGTCGTCGTTGATGCCACCTTGCCGGTAGTGCAGGTCTGTGTGGCAGACACCGCAGGCCTGCACCTGCACGAGCGCCTCCCCGGGGCCGGGATCGGGGACGTTGATCGTCACGACCTCGACAGGGGCGTTCACCCTGCGCGCGATGACGCCCCTGACCTCGTGCGTCATCACTTGACCTCGTAGACCGGGACGATGATCGCGCGGCCCAGCGTGTGGCTGAACAGATTGAAGCCGAGGATGGCCGGCGCCGCGCCGGCGGGTAGGTCCAGCTTCGCGACGTCGACAGCGTGCACCACCGTGTAGTAGTGGTGCGGTCCGTGTCCTGGCGGCGGCGCGGCACCGAGGTAGCCGGGACCGCCCCCGTCGTGATTCAACTCGACGGCGCCGTCCGGCATGTCGCTTCCGCTCGCCCCGGTGGGCAGTTCGCTCACGTCCGCTGCGATGTTGTACACCGCCCAGTGCCAGAACCCGCTCGCTGTCGGGGCGTCCGGGTCGTAGACGGTGACTGCGAAGCTCTGCGTACCCGTTGGTGCGCCGGACCAGGCGAGGTGTGGCGACACGTCTTCGCCGCCCGCGCCGAAGATGCCGGACACCTGCGCTCTCGGGAGGGTTTCGCCGTCCGCGACGTCGTTGCTGCGCACGTCGAAACCTGCGACCTCGGGCAAATCGTCGTAGGGGTTGCGGGTCACTGCATGGCCTCCTCAGCGAGGGACGACGGCGTCCGTGGGGCGCCGCTCGAGCGCCGCTCACTCTATTCGGGGCTGCGTTCGGGCGTCGGAGTGGCAAGCTGAGATCGGCCAGTCGAAACCTCGGAGGTCGCCATGGCACTGCCCGACGCAACCCCCACCCAACAACTCATCGGTGGTAAGTGGGTCGACGGCTCGGGCGGGACGTTCGATGTCCTCGACCCGTCTACGGGCGAGGTGATCTGCACCGTGCCGCGGGCAGGTGTCGACGACGTCGGGCGGGCGATATCGGCCGCTGCCGACGCGCAACCGTCGTGGGCTGCTACCGCGCCGCGCGAGCGCGGTGAGGTCCTGCGCCGGACCTTCGAGTTGATGATCGCCCGTAAGGACGACCTCGCCTATCTGATGGCGCTGGAGATGGGCAAGTCGCTCACCGACGCGCGCGGCGAGGTGGTCTACGCCGCCGAATTCTTCCGCTGGTTCGCCGAGGAGGCTGTGCGGATCGGCGGTGAGTTGCGCTTGGCGCCGTCCGGCGCGAACCGGATCCTTACCTTCCGCAAGCCGGTGGGTGTCTGCCTGCTGCTGACACCGTGGAACTTTCCGGCGGCGATGGCGACCCGCAAGCTCGGCCCGGCTCTCGCCGCGGGCTGCAGCGTGGTGCTCAAGCCCGCGCAGGACACGCCGCTGACCGCGCTCATGCTCGGACTGCTGCTGTCCGAAGCCGGCGCCCCGGACGGAGTGGTCAACGTGGTGACCACCGACGAGGCGCGCGGGCTCGTCGCTGCGGCGCTCGACGACGAGCGGGTGCGCAAGCTGTCGTTCACCGGTTCGACCGAGGTCGGCCGGGCACTGCTCAAGCAAGCGGCCGATCGCATCGTCAACGCATCGATGGAGCTCGGTGGCAACGACCCGTTCCTCGTACTCGACGATGCCGATCTCGATGCGGCGGTCGAAGGGGCGATGCTCGCCAAGATGCGCAACGGTGGCCAGGCGTGCACGGCCGCGAACCGGTTTCTCGTGGCTGAGTCCGTCGCCGACGACTTCGCCGCCAAGCTTGCCGACAAGATGAATGCGCTGCGGATGGGCCCCGGTACCGACGAGGAGACCCAACTCGGCCCGATGGTGAACCGGGCGGCCGTCGACGGCATCGCCGAGAAGGTATCGCGTTCGGTGGGCGCCGGTGCGAAGGCACTCATCGGCGGGTCTGCTCCTGATCGTCCCGGCTTCTTCTACGCGCCGACTGTGCTGACCGATGTGCCGCGTGATTCGGCCGTGGCGACGGAGGAGGTGTTCGGCCCGGTCGCGCCGATCATCACGGTCACTTCCGACGAGGACGCGCTCGATCTGGCGAACTCGTCGGAAATGGGACTGACCGGCTACGTGTACACCCGCGACCTCGCGCGCGGGCTGCGGGTGTGTGAGCGCCTCGACGTCGGGATGATCGGCTTGAACCGCGGACTCGTCTCCGACCCCGCGGCACCGTTCGGCGGGCTGAAGCAATCCGGCCTTGGTCGTGAGGGCGGTTACGAGGGCATCGATGAATACCTCGAGACCACCTACGTCGCGACGAACTGGTGACCCGCCCCTTCGCTGAGTGACCACTCAACGGCAAGGCGCCGCAGTGTCATGCGAGCGCGGTCGTGATACGCCGCGCACCGGTGATCAACACGGGCGCGAACCGGACTCCGGGCGAACGGCCCAGCCGCTCGACCGGGCCAGAGATCGAGATCGCGGCGAGCAGCTCGCCGTCCGAGTTCAGGACCGGCGCAGACACCGACGCAACCCCCGCCTCGCGCTGCGCGACCGACTGTGCCCAGCCGCGCTTGCGCACTTCGGCCAGCGTGCGCTCGCCGAACTCCGCCGCGCCCAACACATCCGATAGCGAGGCGGCGTCGGCCCAGGCACACAGCACCTGCGCGCCCGAACCGGCCGAGAGCGGCAACCGGCTGCCGACCGGCACTGTGGTGCGCAGGCCGTGGGTGCGCTCGGCTGCCGCGACGCACACCCGCTCCGCCCCGTCGCGGCGGTACAGCTGGGAGGACTCGCCGCACTCGTCGCGCACCCAGGCGAGCACCGGCGTCGCCGCAGCGACAACCGGGTCGGGCAGTGCGGCGGACAGCTCTGCGATGCGCGGGCCGAGCACGAACCGGCCGTCGATGTCGCGGGAGAGCAATCGATGTGTCTCGAGGGCGACGGCCAGCCGGTGCGCGGTGGCCCGCGGTAGGGACGTGTCATCGACGAGCTCGGCGAGCGTCCGGGGAGCACCGGCGACCGAGGTCAGGATCGCCACACTCTTGTCGACGACACCGATCCCGCTGCTAGGCTGTCCCATAAAGCGATACTAGATTCCCAGATACTGGGAAGCAAGGAAGGACGCGCCATGGGCAGAACGCTTGCCGAGAAGCTGTGGGACACCCATCTCGTCCACTTCGCGGCGGGCGAGCCCGACCTGCTCTACATCGACATGCATCTCGTGCACGAAGTGACGAGCCCGCAGGCGTTCGACGGGCTCCGGCTCGCCGGCCGACCGGTCCGCCGACCCGATCTCACCTTGGCTACCGAGGACCACAACACGCCCACCGACTACACGCTGCCGTTGATCGGCACCGCCTCGATCAAGGATGACGTCAGCCGCACACAGATCGAAACGCTGCGCCGCAACTGCGAGCAGTTCGGTGTGCGCATCTACTCGATGGGCGATGCGGAGCAGGGCATCGTGCATGTGATCGGCCCGCAGCTCGGCATCACTCAACCGGGTATGACGATCGTCTGCGGCGACTCCCACACGTCGACCCACGGTGCGTTCGGCGCGCTCGCGTTCGGCATCGGCACCAGCCAGGTGGAGCACGTCCTGGCGACGCAGACGCTGCCCATGGACCGGCCCAAGACGATGGCGGTCACCATCGACGGCGAGCTGCCGGACGGCGTCACGCCCAAGGACGTCATCCTCGCCGTGATCGCGCAGGCCGGTACCGGTGGCGGGCAGGGATACATGGTCGAGTACCGCGGTTCGGTGTTCGAGAACATGACGATGGAAGGCCGCATGACGGTTTGCAACATGAGTATCGAGTGGGGTGCGCGGGCCGGCATGATTGCTCCGGACCAGACGACCTTCGACTACCTGCAAGGTCGCGACCACGCGCCGAAGGGCACCGAGTGGGAGTCCGCGGTCGAATACTGGACGAGTCTGCGGACCGACGACGACGCGGACTTCGACGCCGAGATCACGCTCGATGCGAGCACGCTTTCCCCCTTCGTCACCTGGGGCACCAACCCGGGCCAGGGCGCACCGCTCAGCGCGAGCGTGCCGGACCCAGCAATTTTCACCGAGGAGTCGGACCGGGTTGCGGCGCAGCAGGCGCTGGCCTATATGGGCCTGACCGCAGGCACTCCGCTGCGCGGCATCAAGGTCGACACCGTGTTCGTGGGCTCGTGCACCAACGGCAGGATTGAGGATCTACGTGCTGTCGCGAAGATCCTCGACGGCCGAAGGGTCGCGAACGGCGTGCGCGTGCTGGTCGTCCCCGGCTCGATGCGAGTGCGCAAGCAGGCCGAGGTCGAAGGCCTCGACACGATCTTCACGTCGGCCGGCGCCGAGTGGCGGCAGGCGGGTTGTTCGATGTGCCTCGGCATGAATCCCGATCAGCTTGCCCCCGGCGAGCGCAGCGCATCCACGTCGAACCGTAACTTCGAAGGGCGCCAGGGCAGGGGCGGGCGAACGCACCTCGTCTCGCCGCTGGTCGCCGCGGCCACCGCGATCACCGGCCACCTGTCCAGCCCCGCCGATCTGTAGGAGCGCCACGATGGACAAGTTCACCGTGCACACCGGCACCGCCGTGCCACTGCGACGTAGCAACGTCGACACCGATCAGATCATCCCGGCCGTCTACCTCAAACGCGTGACCCGAACCGGCTTCGAGGACGGCCTGTTCCAGGCCTGGCGGACGAACGAGGACGCCTTCGTGCTCAACCAACCGCAGTACGCAGGCGCAACGGTGCTGGTAGCAGGGGCGGATTTCGGGACCGGCAGCTCGCGCGAGCATGCCGTCTGGGCACTCCTGGACTATGGCTTCAAGGTCGTGATCTCGCCACGGTTCGCCGACATCTTCCGCGGTAATTCACTGAAGGCGGGGCTGCTCACGGTGCAGCTGCCCGAGAAGATCGTCCAGCGGTTGTGGGACGACGTCGAAGGCGATCCGGGCACATCGGTGACGGTCGATCTCGTCGAACGCAACGTGCGTTGGTCGGGTGAGTTGCATGACTTCGCGCTGGACGACTACACGAGATGGCGGCTGCTCGAGGGCCTCGACGACGTCGATCTCACGCTGCGGCACACCGATGATGTTGCTCGTTATGAGGCGACCAGAAAGCCGTGGTTGCCCACCGCCACCGTCTGAGCGGAACGTCATGTCCGCGAGAAGTCCCGCGACACAGGGTGTTTCGCATTGTTCCGGGGTGCATTAGCGCCTAGCGTGTGCGTCCGAGGAGACCTTCGTGCGTCCTTGGAGGACACGTGCCCAACAAGTCTCAGTTCATCGACATGCTCGCCGAGCGGCTCGACGGTGACCGCAAGAAGGCGGCAGTCGCACTCGACGCGGTGATCGACGCCATCTACGCGACGATCGCGCGTGGTGAGAAGGTCGCCATCTCCGGCTTCGGCGTGTTCGAGCGCCGCGACCGGGCCGCACGCACCGCGCGCAACCCCGCCACCGGTGCGTCCGTGCCCGTAGCGGCCTCGCGCGTGCCGGCGTTCCGGCCGGGTACCGAGTTCCGGCAGATCGCGAGTGGTGCGCAGGACTACGGAGCTCGCGCTCAGGCTGTGGTGAGCAAGGCCGCAGGGGTGGTTCGTCAGGTACCGCGCAAGGCCGCCAGCGCGCTGAAGGACGCGGTAGCCGGTCGCGCTACGAAGAAGACGGCCGCCAAGAAGACAGCCGCCAAGAAGACAGCGGCCAAGAAGACAGCGGCCAAGAAGACAGCCGCCAAGAAGACGGCGGTCAAGAACCTGTCGTTCAAGGACTCCGCGACCAAGTCGCCGGCCTCGTTGCAGGACATCGCCCCGGCCAAGCGGGCCGCGGCGAAGGCTGCGACGCCTGCCAAGAAAGTGGCGAGCAAGAAGGTAGCGATCAAGGCCGCGCCCGCGAAGAAGGCGGCCGCTGGCAAGACGCCTGCTGTCAAGAAGACCGCCGCCACGAAGGCCGCGCCGGCGAAGAAGGTCGCAGCGAAGACGGCCGCAGTCAAGAAGGCGGCACCAGTCAAGAAGGCGGCACCAGTCAAGAAAGCAGTGGCGAAGAAGGCGGCCAAGCGCGTGTAGTCCGACGGCGCCGACCCACCGGTGCCGGTACTGGGCCGACCTCGCAGGTCAGCGTGTCAGTGCGCCGGCCGACCAGGTCGGCGCTCGGCGCGTTCCCTCGGCGGGTCGGGTCGCGTCCTCGTAGTAGTCCGCGGACACGACCGTTCCGTCGACGACGGACAGCACCCACGCGGCACCCTTCTTCGTGTCGCTCGAGTGCACGCCGCGCGCCACCCGGTCGATCAGGCCGGAGATCGTGTCGCCCTGACTGCACACGAGTGTCACCTTGCCCGGCTTGGCGAGCGACAGCAGGGCCGTCTCGGCCGCCGCCGGCGAGGACGAATACACGCGGTCGTCGAAGACCGAGTCGATGCGGATGTCGATGCTGCGGCGCTGCGCGAAGGGCTCGACCGTTTGCACGCAACGCACGGGTCCGGCCGACACGATGCGATCCGGGCGAAAGACCGACAGGAACGGCACGAGCCGCTGGGCCTGCTCGCGGCCGATGTCCTCGAGCGGCCGTTTGCGGTCTTCGCCGCGCCACTCGCTGCGCCGGCCGGCCTTGGCATGCCGCAGCAGGATGATGACCGAGTCGGGGATCGGCACCGCAGCGAAGTCGGCCATGATCGTGCGCTCGACGGCGTGCGTCATCCGGTCGCGCGCCGCTCTCGGCCGGTGCCACTCGACGGCGTCGACTTCGTGGTTGAGCGCGAACTCACCGTCGACGTGGCGCATCACCCAGAACGAGGATCGTTTGCGCGCCGCACCGACGTCGTAGACGACACTGCCGATGAATCGCGACACCGCCACCCGTGAGCCCAGCTCTTCACGCACCTCGCGCACGGCCGCGGCGAGCTCGGACTCGCCACTGTGCAGCTTGCCCTTCGGCAATGACCAATCGTCATAGCGCGGCCGATGGACCAACGCAACCTCGACGCGGCTCTTGCGCACGCGCCAGACAACACCACCTGCGGCGCGAAGATCCGGCGCCGCGGCCCACATCGGCATCGGCCTATTCTCTGCGGTCGGCAAGCCGCTTCATCAGCAGCTCCTGGAAGTCGTTGCCGGCATCGGCGGAGCGTACCCACTCGCCGTCCGGTTGCATGTCCCACCCGATCGTGTCCTCGTCGAAGGCAGTGTCGAGGAACAGCTCGAGATGCGCTCGGGCCTGCCGGTCGGAGACCTGGCACAGCACCTCGACGCGGCGGTCGAGATTGCGGTGCATGAGGTCGGCCGAGCCGATCCAGTACTCGGGCTCGCCGTCGCCGCCGAACTGGTAGATGCGCGAGTGTTCGAGAAAGCGGCCGAGGATCGAGCGGGTGCGGATGTTGTCCGACAGCCCTTTCACCCCCGCACGGATGGTGCAGAACGTGCGGACCAGCAGATCGACCTTGACGCCCGCGATCGACGCCCGGTACAGCGCATCGATCGTCTGCTCGTCGACGAGGTGATTCGTCTTGAACCGGATCAACGCGGGCCTGCCCGCGTTCGCATACTCGACCTCGCGCTCGATGCGCTCGATGAGTCCGGAACGGATGCCCTGCGGGGCGACCAGCAGTGAGCGGTACTCGGTCTGCCGCGAGTATCCGGTGAGCACGTTGAACAGGTCCGTGAGGTCGGTGCAGACGTCATCGTCGGCGGTGAACAGGCCGAGGTCCTCGTACATCCGGGCAGTCTTGGGGTTGTAGTTGCCGGTACCGACGTGTGCGTAGCGCTTGATGACATTGCCCTCCTGGCGGACAACCAGCGCGGTCTTGCAGTGCGTCTTCAGGCCGACGAAGCCGTAGACGACATGGCAGCCCGCACGTTCCAGCGCCCGCGCCCACTTGATGTTGGCCTGCTCGTCGAAGCGGGCCTTGATCTCGACGAGCGCCACGACCTGCTTGCCGGCTTCCGCGGCGTCGATCAGGGCATCGATGATCGGCGAGTCGCCGGACGTGCGGTAGAGCGTCTGCTTGATCGCCAGGACCCCCGGGTCGGCAGCCGCCTGCTCAATGAAGCGCTGGGTGCTCGTCGCGAACGACTCATACGGGTGATGCACCAGCACGTCTCCGTCGCGCAACGTCGCGAAGACGGACTTGGGCGACTCGCCCTCGGCGAAGCGCGGGTGTGTCGCCGGCACGAACGGGCGTTCCTTGAGTTGCGGGCGATCGACGTCGTACACCTGGTGCAGCGCACTGAGATCGAGCAGACCAGGAACCCGCAAGACGTCGTCGGGATCCACCTCGATCTCGCTCGTCAGCAGGTCGATGACGTCGTCGTCGATGTCGTCGGCCACCTCCAACCGGACCGCCGGCCCGAATCGACGCCGCATCAGTTCTCGTTCGAGTGCCTTCAGGAGGTCCTCGTCGCGGTCTTCGTCCACCTCGAAGTCAGCATTGCGAGTAACCCGGAACAGATGCTGCTCGACAACCTCCATGCCCGGGAACAACATGTCGAGGTGCGCGGCGATGAGGTCCTCGATCGGCAGGAACTCCGATTCGACCGCGCTTTGCGACACGACGACGAAGCGCGGCACGTTGTTGGGCACCTTCACCCGTGCGAAACGCTGCACGTCGTCGTCGGGATCGCGGACCAGCACCGCCAGATTGAGCGAGAGGCCGGAGATGTACGGGAAGGGGTGTGACGGGTCCACCGCAAGTGGCGTCAGCACCGGGAAGATCTTGTCCTCGAAATATTCGGCCAGGTGGGCTCGCTCGCTGTCGTCGAGGGCGTCCCACCGGCGAATGTGGATGCCTTCGTCCTCCAGCGCCGGATTGACCGCCTCTCGGAAGCAGCGCGCGTGCCGGTCAACGAGCTCCCTGATGCGCTGCGCGAGGCGGGCCAGAACCTCACGCGGCGTCAGCCCGTCGGCGAAGGTCACCTGCAGGCCCATGTCCGCGCGCCGTTTGAGGCCCGCGATGCGCACCATGTAGAACTCGTCGAGGTTGTTCGCGAAGATCGCGAGGAATCTGAGGCGTTCGAGCAACGGCTGGGATTCGTCCTCCGCCAGGGCGAGCACCCGGGAGTTGAAGGCCAGCCACGACAGCTCGCGGTTGCCGAACCGATCGTCGGGCAGCCCGGGCACGTGCATCGCGATGTTCTCGTCGAGTTCGTCGTCGGGCACGACGTCGGGCATGATGTCGGCGCGCTCGCTGGCCAGGTCAATCTCCGTGCTCATCGTGTGCTGCGCCTCTGCTCGGGGTGACGGGTCATGCCCATGGCCCTACTATGCCGCTTCCGGTTGAACTCTGGGTGGCGTTGCCGTGAGCCAGTTCGGCCGATGTCGCAGCACCCAACCCGAGTTCGGCGGCTCGGGCCAGGTCGTCGGCGGTATCGACATCGTGCCGCAGCCCCGGCCGCGCGTCGATGGCCGCCGATCCGCTCGCGTGTCGGCTTGCCGAGCCGGTACCGAAGGACGGTCCGAGCGCAACGCCGGGGATGGCGGCGAGGAGCGTCGTGCCCCCGCCGTCGGCGTCGGGCACGAAGGACCTCGGGTGCTCGGCGGCCACGACCAAGGCCTCGGCGAGCTCGTCCGGACGAAGTGCAGGCAGATCACCGACGAGCGCCGCAACGCCGTCCGCCGGCCAGGATCGGCTCGCCAGCTGCGCCGCTTCCTCGAGCGCCTCGTTCAGGCCCGGTCGCGATTGGACGAGCACCCCGTCGGGTCCGGCGCTCGCGGCCCCCACGAGCGGCCGGTCGGCGACGAGCACGACCCGGGCCACGCCATCCGCGGCGCGCGCCGCCGCCACCGTGTCCGCGCGAATCGCCTCGACGAGCCGCCGGTGGGCCCCCACGTCCGGACTGGCTGGCGTCAGTCGCGATTTCGCCGACGGGAGGGCCTTGACGGGGATGACGATGGTCCACCGCACGTCCGGAGTCTACGAAGAGCCCTCGACGCCGCAGCGGTGCGTACTCTGCAGTCGTCGCGTCGTAGGGCCGTCCCGTCGCCGGTCACGCGGCCGATACGGCAGACTTCGTCCGGGAACAGATACGAGCTGGAGGATCGGTGCCGAGGCTGCAGAAGCTGCGTAAACCCGGCTACGGCGAGAAGCTCGGCCCGGGGTGGCGGTTCGTCTGGGCGGTGCTGTATTACCCGGTTTCCGGATTGGTGCGGATGGAGTACCGAAACATCGACCGCGTCCCGCTGACCGGCCCGATGATCATGGTGGCGAACCATGTCTCGCACGTCGACCCGTTCCTGGTCGCGAAGTTCGTCCTCGACTCGGCGCGAGTGCCGCGGATCCTGGCGAAGGAGTCGATCTTCGAGGTGCCGGCCGTCGGATGGGGGATGCGGGTGATGGGCCACATTCCGGTCAAGCGCGGTTCGACCGGTGCGCAGCAGTCGCTGTCCGCCGCTGTGCAGGCGCTCGAACGCGGTGAAGTGATCGTTCTGAACCCCGAGGGCACCGTGACGCGCGATCCCGCCGGCTGGCCGATGGACGGCAAGACGGGCGCGGCCCGCCTTGCCATGCTTGCCCCTGACGTGCCGGTGATCCCGATCGCGCAATGGGGGGTACAGAAGCAGGTCGATCTTTACCACAAGCGGCTCAAGCTGGTGCCGCGCCCGCGGCACCTGGTCTCGGTCGGCGAGCCGATCGACCTCAGCGCATTCCGGGACAAGGAGCCGACCCCGGCGGTGCTGCGCGAGATCACCGAAGTCATCATGCGCAGGCTGCGCGACGACGTCGCCGAGCTGAGGGGGCTGGCGGCACCGGACGGCGAGCTGTACCACTGGCGCAAGTCTTCCGGAAGCTCCGGCGACGCCGCGTGAGCCATGCAGCCGTGCTGGGTGCCGGCTCCTGGGGTACCACCTTCGCCAAGGTGCTCGTGGACGCCGGCAACGCCGTCGTGCTGTGGGCACGGCGCAGTGAACTCGCCGAGCAGATCAACGCCACACATCGCAACGACGACTACCTGCCCGGGATCGAGCTGCCCGCGGAGTTGGTGGCGACCGCCGATCCGGCCCGCGCCCTGCTCGGGGCCGATCTCGTGGCATTCGCGATCCCGTCGCAGTCACTGCGCGCCAACCTCGTCCAGTGGGCGCCGCAGCTGCCGAAGCAAGCGCTCCTCGTCAGCCTCATGAAGGGTGTCGAGCTCGGCACGACCAAGCGGATGAGCGAAGTGATCGCCGAGGTCGCCGGCACGCCGAGTCAGCGGATTGCGGTCGTCAGCGGGCCCAACCTGGCCCGCGAGATCGCCGAGGAGCAGCCGACCGCGACGGTTGTCGCCTGCGTTGACGATGCCCGCGCGGCGATGCTGCAGCAGCGCTGCGGGACGGCCTACTTCCGCCCTTACACCAACACCGATGTCGTGGGCTGCGAACTCGGCGGCGCGGTGAAGAATGTGATCGCGCTCGCCTGCGGCATCGGGCAGGGCATGGGTTACGGGGACAATTCGCTCGCCTCGATCATCACGAGGGGCCTGGCGGAGACCACCCGCCTCGGCGCCCGCCTGGGTGCTGATCCGGCGACGTTCGCCGGGCTCGCCGGCCTGGGCGACCTGGTGGCGACGTGCAATTCGCCGCTGTCGCGAAACCGCACCTTCGGCGAGCGGCTTGGCCGCGGCGAGTCCCTCGAACAGGCCCAGGCGGCCACCCACGGTCAGATCGCCGAGGGCGTGAAGTCCTGCCGCGCGATCCTCGAGCTCGCCCGCTCGAAGGACGTCGACGTGCCGATCACGGCTGCCGTGGAGGCGGTCTGTTTCGGCGCGATGACGCCCAAGCGGATGGTCGAGCTGCTGATGTCGCGCTCGATGAAGTCCGAGGTAGACGCCGCGCGCCCCGGATAGGGTCAGCTCGTGGGGGCACGCATCCGGGTCGCGGTCGTCTACGGCGGGCGCAGTAGCGAGCACGGGATCTCGGTCTTGTCCGCCGGCAGCGTCCTCGGCGCGCTCGACCCGGGCAAGTACGACGTCATCCCGATCGGTATCACGCCGGCCGGTCAATGGATGCTCACCGACGCCACCCCGGATTCGCTTCGGATCAGTGGCCGGGTGCTGCCGGAGGTGGACAACGGAATCGCGGTCGTGTTTCCGGCTGACCCGACCGTGCCGTCGTTGGTCGCCGTGGAGCCGGGCGACGCAGCCCGTGTGCTGGACACCGTCGACGTCGTCTTCCCGGTGCTGCACGGCCGATGGGGGGAGGACGGGACGATCCAGGGGCTGCTCGAGATGGCCGGCGTCCCGTACGTCGGCGCGGGGGTGTTCGCCAGCGCGGCGGGGATGGACAAGGAGTTCACGAAGATCCTGCTTCGCGCCGCCGGGCTGGACGTCGGCAAGTTCGCCGTGCTGCACCGGGCGCGGCGTTACTCGGCCGTGGACCTGCATCATCTCGGACTGCCGGTCTTCGTCAAACCGGCACGTGCCGGCTCCAGCGTCGGCATCACCAAGGTCACCGCGTGGGCGGACCTGGCGGCCGCGGTCGGGGTCGCGCTCGATCACGACGACAAGGTGCTCGTGGAGGCCGCGGTCGTCGGCCGCGAGGTCGAGTGCGGCGTCCTCGAAGACGACGACGGACTGCCCCGCGCGAGCCTGCCGGCCGAGATCCGGCTCGTCTCCGGACACGACTGGTACGACTTCGCGGCCAAGTACCTCGACGATGCCTGCGAGTTCGACGTGCCTGCCCTGCTGCCGGCGGAGACCACCGCCGCCGTGCAGGACGCCGCCTGCCGCGCGTTCACCGCACTCGACTGTGCCGGACTCGCCCGGGTCGACTTCTTCCTGCCGCCGGACGGGCGGGTGGTTGTGAACGAGATCAACACGATGCCGGGTTTCACGCCGATCTCGATGTACCCCCGCATGTGGGCGGCATCCGGAGTGGACTACCCCACGCTCGTGGACCGACTGATCGCTGCCGCATTGCGTCGCTCGCGGCGGGCGTGAAGGGCCGGGCGATGCCGGGTTCGTCGCGCGCATCACGCTCCGTGGGACAGGCGGACTAGGTCCCTCCGGCACCACCGGCGAGCGGGCGCTTGACCTCCTGCACGTTCCAGGCATTGCCGTCCGGATCACGGAAGTAGACGAAGCGGCCCCACGGTTGGTCGTCGACGTCGCTGACGGACACGCCACGCGAGGCGAGATCGTCGTGTGCGGCATCGGCATCGGCTACGACGAGCTGCAGCCCCTCGATGGATCCCGGAGCCATCGTCGTCAACCCCTCGCCGATGCAGATCGAGCAACCCGAGCCGGGCGGCGTCAGTTGCACGAAACGCAACGACTCGTTGACCCGGTGGTCGTGGTCTGGATGGAATCCGACCTTGTCGACGTAGAACTGCTTGGCGACGTCGACGTCGGTCACCGGAACACAGAACAGTTCGAGCTTGTAGTCCACTGCGTGTCTCCACTCGGTCGCGAGCCGCGGGACCGTCCCGCTCGAAGTGGACGCTAGCGACGGGGTACGACAGTCGTCAGAAGGTCTCGCCGTTCTCCGCCTTCTTGCGCAGCAGCGGGTTCGGCTCGAACCGCGCCCCGAACCGGCTCGCAAGATCGTCCGCCCGAGCGACGAAAGCCGACACCCCGCCCGGGTAGCCGTTGATGTACTGCAGCACGCCACCAGTCCAGGCCGGGTAGCCGATGCCCATGATCGAGCCGATGTTCGCATCCGCGGTCCTAAGCAGCACGCCTTCCTCGACGCAGCGCGCGGATTCGACGGCCTCGATGACGAGCATGCGGTCCTCGAGCTCCTGCAGGTCGACCGCCGCCGGATCGCCGACCGGTGCAAAGGCGTCGGCGAGCCCGCGCCACAGCCCCAGCCGCCGGCCCGACTCGTTGTAGTCGTAGAAGCCTGCGCCTCTTGCGCGGCCGGGCCGTCCGAGTTCGATCATCTTCTCGACGACGTCCTCGGCCGGGTGGCGGACGTAGCTGTCGCCGGCGGCATCCCGCGTCTCGTCGCGAATCTTGAGGAACAGCTCGAGACTGAGCTCGTCGGCCAGTTGCAGGGCGCCCACCGGGTAGCCGGCCTGCGTCGTGGCCTGCTCGATCGTCATCGGCCGGATGCCCTCACCGAGCATGGCCAGCGCCTCGTTGACGAACGTGCAGATGACTCTGGACGTGAAGAAGCCGCGGCTGTCGTTCACCACGATCGGCGTCTTGCCGATCTGCGCCGCGTAGTCCAGCGCCCGGGCGAGCGCCTCGTCGGAGGTCCGCTCACCTCGGATGATCTCCAGCAGTGGCATCTTGTCAGCCGGCGAGAAGAAGTGCAGGCCGATGAAATCCTGGCTGCGGTGCACACCGTCGGCGAGATCGGTGATCGGCAGCGTGGATGTGTTCGAGCCGAGCAGCGCATCCGGTGCGACGACCGGCTCGGTCGCCGCGAACACCTCCTTCTTCAGCGACGCCTTCTCGAACACGGCCTCGACCACGAGATCGCACCCGGCCAGATCGGCGTACTCCTCGGTCGGGGTGATGCGAGCCAGAATCTCGTCGCGGCGCGCCTCCGACAGCTTGCCGCGCGACACATCCTTGTCGAGCAGCTGCTGGGAGTAGCCCTTGCCCTTCGTCGCGGCAGCGAGGGACACGTCCTTGAGGACGACATGCATCCCGGCCCGCGCCGTGACGTAGGCGATACCGGCGCCCATCATTCCCGCGCCGAGCACCGCGACCCGCTGCGCCCGCCGCTCGTCGTAACCGGCCGGCCGCGAGCCGCCGGCGTTGATCGAGTTCAGGTCGAACCAGAACGCCTGGATCATGTTCTTCGCCACCTGCCCGGTGACGAGGTTCAGGAAGTACCGACCTTCGATGGTGAGCGCCGAGTCGAGATCGACGTTGGCACCCTCGACCGCCGCGCACATGATGTGGTGCGGCGCCGGCATCGGCGCGCCCTTGAGCTGCCTGCGCAGGTTGCCGGGGAAGCCGGGCAGCATGCTGCCGAGTCCCGGACTCGCCGGGGTCCCTCCGGGCATCCGGTAGCCGGGGTCGTCCCAGGGCTGGACCGCCTGCGGATTCGCCTTGATCCATGCCGTGGCCTGGTCCAGCATCTGCGGCGCTGTCGCCGCGAGTTCGTCGATGATGCCGAGTTCTGCCGCCGCGGCAGGGGAGTAGCAGGTGCCCTGCAGCAGCACCTTCGTCAGGCCGACGGTGACGCCCAGCAGGCGGGTGATCCGCACCACCCCGCCGGCGCCCGGCAGCAGGCCGAGCGTCACCTCGGGCAGCCCGAACTGCGACTTCGGATCGTCCACTGCGATCCGCCGCTTGCAGGCCAGCGCGATCTCCAGGCCGCCGCCGAGCGCAGCGCCGTTCAACGCGGCGACAGTGGGCTTGCCCAGCTTCTCGAACCGACGCAAGTCGGCCTTCAGTTGCGCGACGCCGGCGGCGAACTCGGGGGAGTTCGCCGGCGTGATCGTGATCAGCAGGTTCAAGTCGCCGCCGGCGAAGAACGTGTTCTTGGCGGACGTGACGATCACGCCGGTGACCGTGTCCCGCTCGGCTTCCAGCCGGTCGACGGCCGCGGTCAGCGACCGGCAGAAGTCGTCGGTCATCGTGTTGGCACGCTGCGTCGGATCGTCAAGGGTGAGCGTGACGATGCCGTCGGCGTCCTGGTCCCAGCGGATGGTGGTCTCGGTCATTGCCTCGTGGCTCCGTTCAGATCCGCTCGATGATGGTTGCGACACCCATGCCGCCGCCGACGCACAGCGTGGCCAGGCCGTAGCGCAGGTCGCGTCGGGTGAGTTCGTCGAGCAGCGTGCCGATGATCATCGCGCCGGTGGCCCCCAACGGGTGCCCGAGCGCGATTGCGCCGCCGTTCACATTGATCTTGTCGAGCGGCACGTTCAGCTCTTTGGCAAATTTCAGAACCACGGACGCGAACGCTTCGTTCACCTCGAACAGGTCGATGTCGTCGACGGTCAAGCCGGCCTTGTGGAGCGCCTTTTCGGCTGACGGGGCCGGTCCGGTGAGCATGATCGTCGGTTCGGTCCCGACGACGCCGACGGACACGATCCGGGCACGCGGCGTCAGCCCGTTCGCCGACCCCGCCCCCTCGCTGCCGATCACCACGAGCGAAGCACCGTCGACGATGCCGGAGGAGTTGCCCGGCGTGTGCACGTGATTGATCTGCTCGATCCAGTGGTACTTCTGCAGCGCGACCGCGCCGAACCCGCCCGCCTCGGCCGCTGCGGCGAACGACGGCTTGAGGGCGCCCAGGCTCTCCACCGTGGTACCGGCGCGCGGGAACTCGTCGTGGTCGAGAACGACCCGGCCGTTGATGTCGATGACCGGGATCACCGAGTTCGCGAACGCACCGTCGGCGATCGCCTTCGCCGCGCGCAACTGTGACTCGGCGGCGAACGTGTCGACGTCCTCGCGGCTGAACCCCTCGATCGTGGCGATCAGGTCGGCGCCGATCCCCTGCGGGACGAAGCCGACTCGGTACGCAGTCTCCGGATCCTGTGCCCAGGGGCCGCCGCCGGAGCCCATCGGAACCCGGGACATCGATTCCACGCCGCCGGCCAGCAGCAACTCCTCCCACCCGGAGCGCACCTTCTGCGCTGCGATGTTCACTGCCTCCAGACCGGATGCGCAGAAGCGGTTGAGCTGGAAGCCCGGACCGGACAACTCGTAGCCGGCGGCGAGCGCCGCCGTCCGGGCGATGTTCGAGCCCTGATCTCCGACTGGGGACGCGCAGCCAAGGATCACGTCCTCGACGTTGGCCGGGTCGAGGCCGGGATTACGTTTGCGCAGCTCGTCGAGCAGCCCGACGACCAAGGACACGGGCTTGGTGGCATGCAGGGATCCGGTGTCCTTGCCGCGCCCGCGCGGGGTACGGATGGCGTCGTACACGAAGGCTTCGGTCATGAGTTCCTGCCGATCGGTGTGCTGGGGCTTTGGGGCAACGATGCAGCGAGTGTGACTGCGGATGCTGTGCGGTGCCAGTCACTGTGTCGCCTGGCACGCTCACGGCCGACGCGTGCAGAGCGTGTCGGGGTTGTCGGCGGTGTTCGTCGAGCACACAGCCGGTAGTGCCTTGGCGATCGCCTGCGACAACGTCGGCAGGTAGTCGGCCGGCTGGACCGTGGCGGGGAAGGTGATCGCGATGTAGGGCGCCCGGTCGACGGTGGTCCACACGCTTCCGCCGCCGGATTCGCTGACGGCGTAGGCGGGTGCGCCGGGCGCCCCGGTCGTGCGCAACTGCACCGACGAGCCCGGGTAGAGGCTCTTCGGGCGCGAGACACCGCAGCTGACGAGGACGGGCGGCTCGCCCCAGGCGACGACGAAGGGCGTGTCAGGTGTCGTGTGCACGACACGCGGAACCAGCTTGCCGAGCGAGACGGGCAGCTGGGCGAGCAGCGCGGAGCAGTTGGCCGTCTGTGTGCTCGCGTTCGGCGGTGCTGCCGCGGTGACAGGCGGTAGCACCGTCGCGGTGTCCTCGGGCTTGGCCGCATCATCCGGGCCGCCGCCGAGCGCGACGAGCACGAGGGTCACGACAAGTACGAACGGCACCGTGGCCGCAGTCGCGATCAGGGCCGCGCGGCGCCGCACTGGATCGATCGGAACGCTCCGCGTTGCAGGTGGACAGTGCCTTACAGATGGACGACCGGGCAGGTGAGCGTGCGGGTGATCCCGTTGACTGCCTGGACACTCGCGACGACGAGCTTGCCGAGCTCGTCCACCGACCCCGCCTCCGCTCGCACGATCACGTCATAAGGGCCGGTGACGTCCTCGGCGCTGGCCACGCCGGCGAGGTTGCCGATTTCCTGGGCGACCGCGGCCGCCTTGCCGACCTCGGTCTGGATCAAGATGTATGCGCTGACGCTCATGGAGTCACCACCGACCTCTCCGTGTCGCACCACGCAATGGCGGACGGCAACGCCGGCGCGCACCGGCGCCCGCATCAGCCAGTCCGTCGCGGCGCGTCCTCTCCTCGTCGGGACGTGCGGACCGGTAGAACGTAGCGCAGGCGGTGTCGCACGGGCGCACACGATTGTGGGGGGGCGAGACCATCACCGTTTCCGACGTCGGCGAGTTCGGTCTCATCGCACGGGTCAGTGCCGGGCTCGAGACGACCGACAAGGTCGTGTTGGGCCCGGGCGACGACGCAGCCGTGGTCGCGACTCCGGACGCACGGGTCGTCGTGTCCACTGATCTGCTCGTGGAGCAGCGGCACTTCCGACGTGATTGGTCGACCGCCGAGGACGTCGGGCACAAGGCCGCCGCCCGGGCGTTCTCCGATATTGCGGCGATGGGCGCGGTGCCGAGCGCATTGCTCGTGGGAGTTGCGCTGCCCCCCACGCTGGAACTGAACTGGGTCGACGGCCTGATGAGCGGCCTGCGGGAGGCGTGCGCTCAGGTCGGGGCGGCGATCGTCGGGGGGGACGTGACGGCCGCGGACTCCGTCACCCTCGCGATGACGGCCCTCGGCGACCTGGAGGGCCGGGCGCCGGTCACACTGGACGGTGCGCGCCGCGGCGATGTGGTGGCCTTGTGCGGGCGGTTCGGTTGGGCGGCGGCCGGCTTCGCGGTCCTGGGTCGTGGCTTCCGCTCCCCGGTGCAGATCGTCGCGGCCCACCGCCGGCCGGAGCCGCCGTACCTCGAGGGCCCGCACGCCGCGGCGCTCGGCGCGACCTCGATGACCGACGTCAGTGACGGACTGATTGCCGATCTCGGCCACATCGCCGAAGCGAGCGGTGTCCGGATCGAGCTGAACGCCGCCGCGATGGAGATCCCCGCGCGATTGCGCGAGGTCGGCGCGGCGTTGAACACCGACCCGCTCGTGTGGATGCTGACCGGCGGCGACGACTACGGCCTCGCTGCGACCTTCCCCGCGGGCTGCGACCTGCCGGCGCCGTGGCGCGCGGTGGGCGTGGTGGCCGACGGCGAAGGGGTGCGGGTGGACGGCCGCCGGTGGCGCAACGGTGGGCACGAGCACTTCCGCTGAGCGTTGTTCGTAGGGTCGAGCGATGCCGTTCGAGTTGCGTGCGTGCCCGTATGAGGCGCCCGAGGTGGTGCGCATGGTCGCCGAGGTCCAGGACGAGTACGTCGTTCGCTACGGCGGCCCGGACGCAGCTGCCGTCGACCCGGACGAGTTCAGGCCGCCGCTCGGGCTCTTCCTCGTCGGAGCGCTCGACGGCGAGCCGGTGGCGATCGGCGGCTGGCGCCGGATGGGCGGCCCGGATGGGTCGACGGCGGAGATCAAGCGGATGTACGTCAGCATTCCCGTGCGTCGGCGCGGTCTGGCCCGGTTGCTACTCGCGGAGCTGGAGGCGAGTGCGGCTGCCGCCGGCATCACCCACCTCGTGCTCAATACCGGCACCGAGCAGCCGGAGGCGGTTGCGCTGTACGAGGCGTCGGGCTACACCGCGGTGCCGGATTTCGGGCACTATGCCGGCGCGCCGAAGGCGCTGTTCTACGGCAAGGACGTCGTGCCACGATCTGTCCGACCATCCCCGGGAACGACGAACGGCCCGCCCTCGCGTGAGCGAGAACGGGCCGAGGTGCGCGAAGCCGATTAGCCGCGGCTGACCTTGCCGGCCTTCAGGCACGAGGTGCACACCTTGAGCCGCCGGCGGGTGCCGGGCGCCACGACGGCGCGCACGGTTTGCACGTTCGGGTTCCACCGGCGGTGGGTGCGACGGTGAGAGTGCGACACGGACATGCCGAAGCCCGGCCCCTTGCCGCAGACATCGCAGACGCTGGCCACTGTGGAACTCCTTGCGGGTGGGATCGGTACACGGTCCCGGGAACGCGCCCGGGCAACCGGAGAAGTCTAACCCGGGCGCTCGCGGGCGGCCAACTTCCGGCGTTGGCTCATCGAAAATGCCCGCGTGGGCGGGACTGCGCCGCCGAGCCGGGCAACGCGGAACCGTCGTGCCGGCCAAGTATCCTGCGGCCAGACCGGAGGGAGTGATCGTGCTGGACGCGGACGCCGTGCGCCAGTGGAGTCGCACCGCTGTCCGGCTGCTCGACGAGCACCGCGCCGACATCGACGCGCTGAATGTCTTCCCGGTGGCCGATTCCGACACCGGTGCGAACACGCTGGCCACGATCCGGGCCGCAGCGGCTGCGTTGTCGGCGGCCGACGCGCCCGACGCCTGGGCTGCGCTGCGCGTGCTGGCCGACGGCAGTGCGTCCGGCGCGCTCGGCAACTCCGGCTTCATCATCTCCCAGGTGCTGCGCGGCCTGGCCGATGCCGAGCCGGGTGGGTCGCAGCACTACGACGGAGCAGCGCTCGCCGCCGGCCTGCAACACGGCGCTGCGCTGGCCCGGTCTGCGGTCGTCGCACCGGTCGAAGGCACGGTCCTGACCGTCGCGCAGGCGGCCGCTGACGCCGCGTGCGGCCGACCGGCCGCGAATGAGGTGGGCGGCAACATCGGCGACGTCGTGCTCGCGGCGCTGCGTGCCGCCGACGCCGCGCTCCAGCAGACGCCGGCCCAGCTTGCCGTGCTGGCGCAAGCGGGCGTCGTCGATGCCGGCGGCCTGGCCTACGTGGTGTTGCTCGACGCCCTGGCCCGCACGATCACGGGCGGGTCGGTGCCGCTGACGCCGGTGCGCGTCCCGCCGATCGCAGGGGCGCCGACCGATCCCCATGGCCACCCGGGGTTCGAAGTGCAGTACCTCCTCGATGCGCCTGCCGAGCGGATCCGGGCACTGCGCGCGAGCCTTGCCAATTTCGGCGATTCGGTCGCCGTCGTTGCCGTCGGACCCGACGTCTGGAAGGTGCACGTCCACCTCGACGACATCGGGGCGGGGATCGAAGCCGGCGTCCGGGCCGGCCGGCCGCACGGGATCTCGGTCGTCTCGCTCGCGGAGCCGCCGGCGCGGCCGGACGCAGGCAGCGCGGTCCTCGCCGTCGCGCCCGGTGCGGGCTTGGCGCACTTGTTCGAGAGCGCGGGCGCGCACGTCGTGCACGGCGGTCCTGACGACCCGCCCTCGGTCGACGCCGTGGTGGCCGCGATTGCGGCCTCGAAGGCGTACGAGCTCGTCCTGCTCACGACCGGGGCACGGGTCAGCCGCCTGGCGGAGACGGCCGCCGGTCGAGCGCGTGGCTCCGGGGTGCGGGTGACCGTCGTGCCCACCAGGTCACCGGTGCAGGGTCTGTCTGCCGTGGCGGTGCACGATCCCGCACGGGCGTTCGACGACGACGTCGTGGCGATGGCCGAGGCCGCAGCAGCGACGAGATTCGCCGAGCTGCGGCTCGTGCGCGAGACGGCCCTGACCGCGGTCGGCATCTGCGGGCCGGGCGATGTGCTCGGAATGATCGACGGCGAGGTGGTCGACATCGGCCGTGGCCTGCTGGCAGTGGCGTTCGGCATCGTCGACCGGCTGCTCGGAGTGGGCGCCGAACTCATCACCGTGCTCGTCGGGGATCAGGCGCCGCCGCGCACGGGCGAGTTGATCGAGGCGCACGTGCGGAGCCGGGCGCCGTTCACCGACGTCAGCGTCCATCACGGCGGGCAGTGCGAGCACCCGGTGATCATCGGGGTGGAGTGACCGTGCCGACCCTCGATTCCGCTCTCGCCGAGGTTGTCGGTGGCCGGACCGCGAAGGCGCTGCACAAGGCCTTCGGGATGCGGTCCGCGGGCGACCTGCTGCGGCACTATCCGCGCCGGATGGCCGAGCGGGGGGAGCTGACCGAACTCGCCGACCTTCGCGTCGACGAGGAGGTGACGGTGGTGGCCGACATCATGCGCTCGGAGGTCAGGCGTTCGCACTCCGGCCTGCGGTTGGAGGTGACGGTCGGCGACGGCCACGCGAAGGTGCAACTGGTGTTCTTCGGCCGCGGCGTCACGTGGCGCAAGGACGACCTCGCGCCGGGTCGGCGCGGGCTGTTCTCCGGGAAGGTCGGTGAGTTCCGCGGCGTCCGCCAGCTGGTGCACCCGGACTACCTGCTGCTGCGCGGCGACGCCTGGGACGACGGCGAGGCCGACATGTACGCCGGTCGCCTGATCCCTGTCTATCCCGCCACGCAAGCGGTCCGGACATGGACGATCGACAGCGCCGTCCGGCACACGTTGGACGTCCTCGACCCGTTGCCCGATCCGCTCGACGCCCAGGTGCGCGCCCGTCGGGGCCTGATGTCGGCCGACCGGGCGCTGCGCGCGATGCACGCACCGGATGATCTGTCCGAATGGTATTCCGCGCGGCGGCGGCTGGCCTGGGACGAAGCCCTCGGTGTGCAGCTCGCACTCGCGCAGCGCCGCCGGCTGGCCGGCGCGAATCCGGCCACACCGCGCGTCCCCCGCTCCGGCGGACTGCTCCACGCGTTCGACGGGCAGCTGCCGTTCGAGCTGACTGCCGGTCAGGTGCAGGTCGGTCAGCTCATCGCGGCCGAGCTCGCGCAAGCGCACCCGCTGCATCGCCTGCTGCAGGGCGAGGTCGGCTCCGGCAAGACGGTCGTCGCGCTGCGGGCGATGTTGCAGGTCGTGGACGCCGGTGCCCAGGCAGCGCTGCTCGCTCCGACCGAGGTCCTCGCCGCCCAGCACGCCCGCACGATCGAGGCCATGCTCGGCCCGTTGGCGCAGGGCGGTCGCCTCGGGGGCGCCGACGTCGCCACGCGCGTCGTGCTGCTCACCGGCTCACTCGCGAGCGCCGCTCGTCGCGCCGCGCTGCTCGACGTGGCGAGCGGGCACGCCGGCATCGTTGTCGGCACTCACGCATTGATCCAGGAGCACGTGTCCTTCGCCGACCTCGGCTTCGTCGTGGTCGACGAACAGCACCGCTTCGGTGTCGAGCAGCGCGATGCGCTGCGCAGCAAGGCCGCTACTCCGCCGCATGTACTCGTGATGACCGCCACCCCGATCCCGCGGACCGTCGCGATGACCGTGTTCGGCGATCTGGAGGTGTCGGCGCTCACCGAGCTGCCGCCGGGCCGCTTGCCGGTCGCGACGACGGTCGTGCCGACGGCCGAGAAACCTGCCTGGCTCGAACGCGTGTGGCAGCGCATCCGGGAGGAGGTTGCCGAGGGCCGGCAGGCCTACGTCGTGTGCCCCCGGATCGGACCCGGCGAGAGCGAGGCCGACGACGCAGCTGAGCCGGCCGACGACGACGACACGGCTCCTCGCCGGCCACCACTGGCGGTGAGCGATGTGCTGCCGATGCTCGTCGACGGCCCGCTGCACGGGCTGCGCGTGGCGGCGCTGCACGGGCGGCTGTCGCCCGACGACAAGGACCGCACGATGACCGAGTTCGCCGGGGGGCGGATCGACGTGCTCGTCGCGACCACGGTCATCGAGGTCGGCGTCGACGTCGCGAACGCGACGGTGATGGCGATCCTCGACGCCGACCGCTTCGGCGTCTCGCAGCTGCACCAGCTGCGCGGTCGCGTCGGCCGCGGTGCACACGCCGGCCTGTGCCTGCTGGTGTCAGATGCCGACGCGGGCAGTCCGGCGCGTGAGCGGCTGGACGCCGTGGCGGCGACGAGCGACGGCTTCGAGCTGGCACGGCTGGACGTCGAACAGCGACGCGAGGGCGACGTCCTCGGCGCGGCCCAGTCCGGGCGGCGCCGGCAGTTGACGCTGCTGTCGCTGTTGCGCGACGAGGACCTCATCGTCGCGGCCCGGGCCGAAGCCGCCGACATCGTGGCCGCAGATCCCACCCTCGCAGATCACCCGCTGCTCGCCGCTCAACTGGCGGCCCTGGTGAAGGACGAGCAGGCCGAGTACCTGGAGAAAGGGTGAGGATCATCGCCGGGGCGGCGAAGGGCCGCCGGCTCGGCGGCCCCCCAGCCGGCACCCGACCGACGTCCGAGCGAGCGCGCGAAGGGCTGTTCAACTCCGTCGCCACCGTCCTCGACCTCGACGGCGCCTCGGTGCTGGACCTGTATGCGGGCACCGGCGCAGTTGGCTTGGAAGCTCTTTCGCGGGGTGCCGCGCGTGCGGTTCTCGTCGAATCGGGGCGCCGGGCAACAGCCGTCCTCGAACGCAACATCGCAAGCGTCGGCCTGTCTGGCGCCGAGTTGGTCGCGTCGTCGGTCGCCGGCTACCTGTCGAGTGCGTCAGCGAGCGGCTTCGACCTCGTCTTCGCCGACCCACCCTATGCGCTTGCCGACGACGATCTGCGGGCCGCACTCTCCTTGCTCGCCGCGCACGGCTGGCTCGGCGACGGTGCGCTCCTGGTCGTCGAGCGCGACTCGCGCGCGCCCGAACCCACCTGGCCGGTAGGAGTCACGTCACGTCAATCACGCCGGTACGGCGACGGCGTGCTTTGGTACGGTCGCCGTCGATGAAACCCCCCGAGGACAGCGGTTCGAGCATCGTCCGGCGAGCCCTGTGCCCGGGCTCGTTCGATCCGGTCACCAACGGGCATCTGGACATCATCGATCGTGCGGCCAACCTGTACGACGAGCTCGTGATCGCGGTGTTCGTCAACCAGTCGAAGTCCAGCTTGTTCACCGTCGACGAGCGGCGTGAGCTGCTCTCGGAGGTGACGGCCGGATATCCCAACGTGGTGATCGACGTGTTCGAGGGGTTGGTCGTCGACTACTGCAAGGTCCACGACATCCCGGTGATCATCAAGGGCCTGCGTGCGGTGAGTGACTTCGACTACGAACTGCAGATGGCGCAGATGAATCGGGGCCTCGCGGGTGTCGACACGCTGTTCATGCCGACCAACCCGGAATACAGCTTCCTAGCCTCTAGCCTGGTGAAGGAGATCGCGAAGTGGGGCGGCGACGTCGCGTCGCTGGTACCGCCGAACGTTCTCAAGCGGCTCAAGGAGCGCATCAAGGCGCAGCGTGAGCTCGATTAGCCAGGGAGGCCGACGTCGATGACGGATGAGACCCTGCGGCGCGCCGACGAGCTGCTGACCGAACTGATCGAGACCGTGGAGACGGCCCGCGCGCTGCCCATGTCCGCCTCGTGTGTCATCCCCCGGGAACGCCTGCTCGACCTGCTCGACGAGCTGCGGGAGGTGTTGCCGCCGGAGATGGATGAGGCGCGCACCGTCATCGCCACCCGGGAACGCCTGCTCAAGGAGGCCTATGAGCGCTCCGCCCACAGTCGCGAGCGGGCGGTCGCCGAGGCCGACGCGGTGCTCGCCGATGCCGGTCACCGGGCTGAACAAATCGTCCAGGCGGCCGAGCAGCAGGCGCTGGACACCGTTGCCGCCGGCCAGACCGAGCACGGTCGCCTCGTCGCCGGCACCACGGTCCACCAGGCCGCCGCGCAAGCCGCTTCGGCGTTGCGTACCGACGCCGAGAACTACCACGCGCAGTTGTGCGCCGACGCCCAGCAGTACGACACGAAGGTGCGGGCCGACGCCGACCGCTACGTCCAGGATGCCCGCGCCGAGGCGGAGCGCTACGCGACCAAGCTCACCGCCGACGCCGAGAACTACGCCGAACGCACGCTCGACGAGCTATCGGCGGTCCTGCATCGAGCCGCCGCGACTGCCGAGCAGGGCCGCACCGCCCTTGCGTCCCGTCGGGCCTCGGCTTGGACGTCATCCGGCCCGGCAGTCGACCTGGCGCAGGACAGCGAGCAGGACCGTATCTCTGCGTGATCGGCGCGTGGTTCGCCGCGCCCGCGCGGCTCGGCTAAGCTGATCGACGGCCTCAACCTGATCAACCCGTATTCGCATGCCTGAGAACACCACACCGATGCAGCACTCGTCGCCCGCCGCAGCCGCCGCGGGCCGCGGGCGGGAACTGCGCAGCCGGTTTGTCTTCGATCTGCGCGAGCTCGGTCGCAGACCCGGAACCCTGCGGGAGTATCGGCGTCGCATTCCCGCGCCTGCGAATCTGGGATTCGATCTCATCGGCGTGCCGGACGGCGCGCCGCTCGACCTGGATCTGCGTCTTGAGTCGGTATCGGAGGGCGTGCTCGTCACGGGCACGATCGCCGGACCGTTACGCGGCCAGTGCGGGCGGTGCCTCGACCCGGTCGACGACGAGCTGAGCGTCGACATCTGCGAACTGTTCGCCTACCCGAACAGCACGACGGAAGCGACGAGCGAGCAGGACGAGGTCTACCGGGTCGACGGCGACTTTCTCGACGTCGAGCCGGCGGTGCGTGACTCGGTCGTCCTGGGCCTGCCCTGGACGCCGTTGTGCCGGCCGGATTGCGCCGGCCTCTGCCCGACCTGCGGGCAGCGGCGCAATGATCTGCCGGCCGACGGCGCGGAGCACCGGCACGAGCAGATCGACCCGAGGTGGGCTGTGCTGGCAGCATGGCACGAGCCCGCTGCGGAGGCAGCACCAGACAGCAGCGACAGCTGAGAAGCACTCGACCAACAGGAGTTTGCCGTGGCCGTTCCGAAACGCCGGATGTCGCGCAGCAACACGCGCTCGCGCCGTTCGCAGTGGAAGACCACTGCGCCGACCCTTGTGCGGTGCCCGAACCGGGCCTGCGGCGAGATGAAGCTGCCGCACACCGCGTGCCGCAATTGTGGCCAGTACGACGGCAAGCAGGTCCTTGAGGTCTGAGCGCCGTGCTGGCGATCGCCGCGACACATCAATGACGCCCGACGCATCGGCGACCAACGGGGTGGGTCGTGCCGGGTTCGGCGCGTCGCGTCGACGGCGCGACCAGCCGGCAGACCACGCTGCGCTCGCTGCGGCGCTCGGTGTCGAGGTAGGCGCGGATCTGCTGCGTCGCGCGCTCACCCACCGGTCCTACGCTTACGAGCACGGTGGCCTGCCGCACAACGAGCGACTGGAGTTCCTCGGTGATGCGGTGCTCGGCATCATCGTCACCGACGCCCTGTACCGGGGTCACCCGGAGCTGAGCGAAGGCCGCCTGGCGAAGCTGCGCGCGTCCGTGGTCAACATGCGTGCGTTGGCCGCGGTCGCCCGGGGTGTCGGGATCGGTGGCCTGGGGGCCTATGTGCTGCTCGGCCGAGGTGAGGAGGCCACCGGCGGCCGCAACAAGGCGAGCATCCTCGCCGACACGCTCGAGGCAGTCCTCGGCGCCGTCTACCTCGACTGCGGTCTGAGCACCGCCGGTCAGCTGATCCACACCTTGTTCGACGGGCTGCTCGCCGACGCCGCGACCGCCGGCGCCGGGCTCGACTGGAAAACCAGCTTGCAGGAGCTCACCGCTCGACACACGCTCGGCGTGCCCGAATATGTCATGAGCTCCTCGGGACCGGACCATGAGAAAGAGTTCACCGCGCAGGCCCAGGTGGCCGGCGAAGTGTTCGCCGCGTCGACGGGTCGCAGCAAGAAGGAAGCCGAGCAATCGGCTGCCGAGACGGCCTGGCGGGCGATCTCGGCGCGCTATCCGCTCACCGCGGACGAGCCGCTCTGACCGGTGCCGGAACTGCCGGAGGTCGAGACCGTGCGGGCCGGCCTGGCGCGCTGGGTCGCCCGACGCACGATCGCCGACGTCGAGGTGCGCCACCCGAGAGCCGTGCGCCGGCACGTCGCGGGCGCCGCCGATCTGGCTGCCCGGTTGGCCGGGCAGACGATCGCAGCCGCGTCGCGGCGCGGCAAGTACCTGTGGTTGCCGCTCGGCCCGAGCGAGCCTGGCGGCGCGCCCGGCGGCGACTGCCTGGTTGCGCATCTCGGCATGAGTGGTCAGCTGCTCGTGCTGCCCGCCGACGCGCCGCAGGAACGGCATCTGCGCGTGCGCATCCGCTTCACCGACGGCGGGCGCGAGCTGCGATTCGTCGATCAGCGCACGTTCGGTGGCCTGCTCGTCGACACCGTCGTGCCAGCGCGTGATCGTCCGTCCGAGCACGTCCCGAGCCTGATCGCGCACATTGCCCGCGACCCGCTCGACCCCCACTTCGACGACGAGCACGTCGTCGCCAGGCTGCGCCGACGCGACACCGAGCTCAAGCGCGCGCTGTTGGATCAGTCGCTGCTGTCCGGCGTCGGCAACATCTACGCCGACGAGTCCTTGTGGCGGGCCAAGCTGCACGGCGCACGCCGAACCGCCTCCCTGCCGCGGGATGCCGGGCGCGCACTGCTCGAACACGTCCGCGGCGTGCTCACCGAAGCGTTGCGTGCCGGTGGCACCTCCTTCGACGCGCTCTATGTCGATGTCAACGGCGAGAGCGGATACTTCGGCCGAGCGCTCGCCGTGTACGGCCGGGAGGGACACCCTTGCCGCCAGTGCGGGACGCCGATCCGGCGCACGGCATTCATGAACCGCTCGAGCTACTGGTGCCCCACCTGCCAGCGGGTTCCGCGGGCAGGTCGATCGGGTCCCGCCCGGTCGCGGGGCGTCACTGCATCGTGACCACCCGACAGGACCCCCGGAACGGCGCGTGGGCCAGTCATGCCGGGTCGGGCGACACGGTGTCACAGGCGCGCATGTTGACCGGGTGTTACCGCAGTGAGACCATGTTGTGACAGGCGGGATCGCTGCTCCAGGCTGCGCCGATGTCCGAGTTGCTCTCGCGGCAAGTACGTCGGGCGTGGTGCTGCACCTCTCGCCGCGTCACCACGACACGCCACGTTCGACGATCCGCGCTCCGCGAGGCCACGTCGGACCACTCAGGGAAGTGAAGGGTCGCCACATGGCACGCGCCCTCTTGGGACATCTCGGTTCGCAGAACGAGCAGGTACTTGCGCTCGAAATCGCCCGGCTGCGACGCCGGGTCACCGATCTCGAGACCGAGGTGGCCACCCTGCGCGAGCAGCGCACCACCGTCAATGCCGAATTCGACCTCGAGCTGCACCGAATGGCCGAAGTGGCCGAACCCGTCCTTGCGTGACGGTCCCAACGGCGTCGTCCCGGCCGGCCTGAGCGCTGCGCCGTTGCACGAGACGCGCGGCGCCGCGGGCGCGTAGGTGCCACGATCCGCGGGCGACACGCGATAGGTTCGTTGGCGTCATCCTGCGCGGCGCCGGCGGGCGCAAGTGGGCGGTGCCGCGGCTTGCCAGCAGCAGACCCGGGAGATCCGTGCACCTCAAGTCGCTGACGTTGCGCGGCTTCAAGTCGTTCGCCTCGGTGACGACCCTGCGCTTCGAGCCCGGCATCACCGCGGTCGTCGGCCCGAACGGCTCGGGGAAGAGCAATGTCGTCGACGCCATCGCCTGGGTACTCGGCGAGCAGGGGCCGAAGGCTCTGCGTGGCGGCAAGATGGAAGACGTCATCTTCGCCGGGACTGCGGGTCGGCCGCCGCTCGGCCGCGCCGAGGTCACGCTGACGATCGACAACGCCGACAACGCGTTGCCCATCGACTACACGGAGGTGTCGATCACCCGGCGGATGTTCCGCGAGGGCAGCAGCGAGTACGAGATCAACGGTCAGGGTGCCCGCCTCCTGGACATCCAGGAACTGCTCTCCGACTCCGGCATCGGCCGGGAGATGCACGTGATCGTCGGGCAGGGACAGCTGGATGCGGTGTTGCAGGCCCGCCCCGAGGAGCGGCGCGGGTTCATCGAGGAGGCGGCCGGCGTCCTCAAACACCGCAAGCGCAAGGAAAAGGCGCTGCGCAAGCTGGAAGCGATGCAGGCCAATCTCACCCGCGTCGCCGACCTCACCAACGAGCTGCGCCGCCAGCTCAAGCCACTGGGTAAGCAGGCCGAGATCGCCCGACGCGCGGCCGGTGTGCAGGCCGAGCTGCGTGATTCGCGGCTGCGGCTGCTCGCCGACGACCTGCTCGCGTTGCGGTCCGAGCTCGAGCGCGAGGTGGCCGACGAGGAGGCGATCCGCGCACGGCGAGCCGGCGTCGAGGCGGCCTTCGAGGCGATACAGGCACGTGAGGCCGAACTCGATGCGCAGCTCGCCGCAGACGCGCCACGGGTGGCTCGGGCACAGGACACCTGGTATCAGCTGTCCACGCTCGAGGAACGTTTCCGGGGCACCGCCTCACTCGCCGCGGAGCGAGCACGGCATCTGTCCACCGAGCCTGACGACGTGCGAACCGGCCGCGAGCCCGAGGCGATGGAGGCCGAGGCCGCGCAGGTCAGGGAGCAGGAAGCCGCGCTGCAGCAGGCCCTGGACGCCGCGCTGGTCGAGCTCAGCGAGGTCGTCGGGTCACGTCACTCCCTCGAGGGACGGCTGGTCGAGGCCGAACGAGCCGTCGTCGCCGCGGTGCGCGCGGTCGCCGATCGGCGCGAAGGGCTGGCGAAGCTCGCCGGCCAGGTGAATGCGCTCCGCACCCGTGCGGGCGCGGCGAGGGACGAGAGTGCGCGGCTGTCGGCGGCCGCCGCCGACGCCCGCGACCGGGCCGCAGCGGCGCAGGCGGAGCTGGCTCGGGTGCAGGGCGAGGTGGGCGTCCTGGACGCCGGTGAGCTCGGTCTCGATTCACGCCACGAGGACGCGGTTGCGGCGTTGGAGGCCGTCGAGACGCGTGCGCGCGAACTCGCCGACGCCGAACGCGAAGCCGAGCGCGACCGGTCGACCTGGGCCGCCCGCGCCGACGCGCTCGCCGTCGGCCTCAACCGCAAGGACGGTACCGCCGCACTGCTCGCGGCCGGCTCGCGCCTGCCCGGCGTGCTCGGTTCGGTTGCGGCCCTGCTCATCGTCGAGCCCGGATTCGAGGCGGCGGTCGCGGCGGCGCTCGGCCCGGCCGCCGACGCGGTCGCGGTGCGCTCGGCGCCAGATGCGGCGCGCGCCGTCGAGTTGCTCAAGGCCGATGACGGCGGCCGGGCGGGATTGCTCGTCGGATCGGCACCCGCCGCGCCGGACTGGGGCCGCCCCGCGCTGCCGCCCGGCGCCCAGTGGGTCATCGAGTTCGTTCGGGCACCGGACCCGCTGCGGGTCAGCGTCGAGGACGCAGTGGATCGCGTCGCTGTGGTCGCCGACCTCGCTGCTGCGGCGAGCCTGGTCGCCGACCACCCGGAGGTCGTCGCGGTCACCCGCGACGGCGACGTGCTGGGCGCCCGGTGGTCCGTCGGCGGCTCCGCCTCCTCACCCAGCGCGATCGAAATCAGCGCGGCCGTCGACGAGGCACGGCACAACGCCGACGAGGCGGCCGCCCGGCACGAACGTCTGCACGGTGACCTCGTCGCGGCACGTGACGACGCACAGCGTTTGCGCGCCGAGGTGGCTTCGGCGCTCGACGCGCTGCACGAGTCGGACGCCAAACTGTCGGCCGTCGCCGAGCGGCTCGCCGAGCTCGGTCAGGTGGTTCGCTCCGCCGGTGCCGAAGCGTCCCGGCTGGACGAGGCGAGAAGTGCGATCGATGCGGCCCGAGATCGTGATTGCGCCGCCTTCGACGAGCTGGCCGAGCGCCTGCGCCTCGCCGAGTCCTCGGCCGACGCGCCGGATGAGCCCGATACCGCCGAGCGGGACGCACTGCAGGCGCGTGTCGGCGTCGCGCGTCAGACGGAGATGGAGGCACGGCTCACCGTCCGCACCCACGAGGAGCGGGTGCGCGCGATGCACGGACGTGCCGATCAGCTGATCCGTGCCGCCGAGATCGAACGCGCGGCTCGCGCCCGCGCCCGGCGCGCCCGCGAGGCCCGCGCCCGCGCAGCGCTGGTCGCGGCCGAAGTGCGCGACACCGCTCAGCGGGTGCTCGTCCGGATCGCTGAATCCGTCGCGGCCGCGCAGGCCGAACGCGACCTGGCCCAGCGTGCCCGCGAAGCCCGTGACGCCGAGCAGTCGGGCGTCCGGGCTCGCAACCGCGAGCTGGCCGAGGAGCTGGCGCAACTGACCGATGCCGTGCACCGGGACGAGGTGCTGCGTGCCGAGCAGCGGCTGCGCATCGAGACGCTGGAGCTGCGCTCGGCCGAGGAGTACGGCGTCGGGGTCGACACGCTGCTCGCCGAGTACGGGCCGGAGCTGCCGTGCCCGCCGAGCGCGATCGAGGTGGCCGAGTACGAGCAGGCCCGCGAACGTGGCGAGCAGGTCGTGGCCCCGCAGCCCGGCCCGTTCGACCGTGCGGTGCAGGAGAAGCGTGCCGCCCGGGCCGAACGTGATCTCGCGCTGCTCGGCAAGGTGAACCCGCTGGCGCTGGAGGAGTTCGCTGCGCTGGAGGAACGCCACCAGTTCCTCTCGACACAGCTCGAAGACCTGAAGGCGACCCGACGGGACCTGCTCACCGTTGTCCGAGAGGTCGACGACCGCATTCTCGAGGTGTTCACCAGCGCCTACCACGACGTGGCGCGCGAGTTCGAGATCGTGTTCGCGGCACTGTTCCCGGGCGGCGAGGGCCGGCTCGTGCTCACCGAGCCGGACGACCTGCTGCTCACCGGCATCGACGTCGAGGCCCGTCCGCCCGGCAAGAAGGTCAAGCGGCTCTCGCTGTTGTCCGGCGGGGAACGTTCACTGGTCGCCGTCGCCCTGCTCGTTGCGATCTTCCGGGCCCGCCCCAGCCCGTTCTACGTGCTGGACGAGATCGAGGCGGCGCTCGACGACACGAACCTGGGTCGGCTGCTCGAGCTCATCGCGCAACTTCGCGAGAGCAGCCAGATCATCCAGATCACCCACCAGAAGCGCACCATGGAGATCGCCGACGCGTTGTACGGCGTGACGATGCGCAACGACGGCGTGACGCAGGTCATCAGCCAGCGGCTGCGCGACGCCGTCTGAAGCTGTGAGATGCCTTGTGCGAATTGGGCGTGATCAGGGTTTCGCATACCGTTGACGGGTGTCCAAACCCTCTCGTTCTCGTTCGACGACCGTGGTCGCGGGCCTCGTCGCGGCCATTGCGCTGCTGCTGAGCGGCTGCGTCTCCGGCGCCGGTAGCGGCGCCACCACCACCGTTACCAAGACGGCTTCCGGGCCGTCGAGTTCGACCGCCCCGTCGAGTTCGACGCCGACGCCGACGGTTGCGGCCGAGCCCAAGACGATGGTGCACATCAAGACGCTGAACGAGGACGGCGCTACGTACGGCGTAGGCATGCCGGTCATCGCGTTCTTCACCAAGCGCATCACGAGCGCCAAGTCCCTGCAGGACGACACGATCGTCACGGTCAACGGCAAGCCGATGAAGGGCGCGTGGTACTTCGAGACGTCGAACTACTACCCGGGCTACCCGATCGAGGGTCATCTGCGCCTGCAGCAGTACTGGCCGGAGCACTCCCTCGTCCACATCGGCCTGCCCATGGAGGGCAAGTCTGCCGGTGCCGGGATGGCCTTCGACAACAACCTGACGCTCGATTTCCTCACCGGTGCGCGCAACATCGCCGTCGTCAACGATGCCAACAACAAGATGACAGTGACCAGCGACGGCAAGCTGTGGGGCACCTTCCCGGTGTCGCTCGGGTCGAAGAAGACGCCCACCCTGCGCGGCACCAAGGTGATCATGGAGAAGGGCAAGTCCGTCCGCATGAAAGGCCCGGGCTACGACGAGTGCTGCGTCAAGTACACCCAGCGGCTCACCTACGGCGGTGAGTATCTTCACTCGGCGCCGTGGAACACGTACCACATCCGCGCCGGTGTGAACTCCTCGAACGGCTGCACGAACCTGCTGCCTGCCGACGCGGAACGGCTCTACCACTTCTTGCGCGTCGGCGACGTCGTGCAGTACCCGAACGCGGACGGCCCGGCCATGTCGCTCGGCGACGGCTACGGCGACTGGAACATCGATTGGGGCATCTGGCAGACCGGTGGCCTGGTCAGCACGCTGGAGTAGAGCCCCGCAGCGGGGCGCGCACCCGACGGGCGATCCACCGACTGCCTGACAGGATGAGTTCGTGGATTACGTCTACATCGCCCTAGCGGTCGTCCTCATCGCGATCCTGCTGACGGTCGCCCTCGTCGCGCCGCGTCGGCGTTCGAGGCGGAGGGTCGAGCCGCCGTCGGCGCTGCCGGCCCGCCCGGCTGAGATCCCGCCGGACCCGGCGGGTGGTGGTGTGGCGACCGTCGAGGCACCCCCGGACACGGCGCCGGTGCCGACCGCGGTCCCGGTCGCGCCGGCAGAGCCCACCATCGAGACGCCGGCTCCGACAGCCGGGCGGCTGCTGCGGCTGCGGGCCCGGCTGGCCCGATCGCAGACCGTGCTCGGTCGCGGGTTGCTGTCCGTCCTGTCGCGCGAGCACCTCGACGAGGACGACTGGGACGAGGTCGAAGAGGCGCTGCTGAGCGCCGACGTGGGAGTCGGCGCGACCACCGAGATCGTCGAGCGCCTGCGCACCCGCACAAAGGTGCTCGGTACCCGTTCCCAGGGTGAGTTGCGTGCCCTGCTCGCCGACGAACTCGTCACCGCGCTGCGGCCCGGTCTGGACCGCACCCTGCACTCCACGCCGACCGGCGACCGACCGGCCGTCGTGCTCGTCGTGGGGGTCAACGGCACCGGCAAGACTACGACGTGCGGCAAGCTCGCCCGAGTGCTCGTCGCGGACGGCCGCACCGTCCTGCTCGGCGCCGCCGACACGTTCCGCGCCGCCGCCGCCGACCAGTTGCAGACGTGGGGATCACGTGTCGGCGCCGACACGGTGCGCGGGCCGGAGGGCGGCGATCCCGCCTCCGTCGCGTTCGATGCCGTGAAACAGGGCACCGAACGCAAGGTCGACACCGTCCTCATCGACACGGCCGGCCGGTTGCACACGAAGATCGGGCTGATGGACGAGCTCGGCAAGGTCAAGCGGGTGGTCGAGAAGCAGGGGCCGGTCGACGAGACGCTGCTCGTCCTCGACGCGACGACCGGCCAGAACGGGCTGACCCAGGCACGAGTGTTCACCGAGGTCGTCGACATCACCGGCATCGTGCTCACCAAGCTCGACGGCACGGCCAAGGGCGGCATCGTGATCAGCGTGCAGCGCGACCTGGGCGTGCCGGTCAAGCTGGTCGGTCTCGGCGAGGGGGCCGACGACCTCGCCCCCTTCGACCCGGAACAGTTCGTCGACGCGTTGCTCGGTGAGGCGTGACCCGCTCGAAATCTCGACGGGGCCGGCGACCTAGCCAGGCAGGCGGCCGGCGAGCAGGTCCGGCAGCGCGCCCCGGACGAGCGCCCACGCCGGGGATGACGGGTCGATCACCGTGAAATGATCTCCGGTGACGGCGGCGAGCAGCGCCTGCCCCCCGGTGCGCCGGGCCGCCTCGACATAGGCCGCGCTCTGCGCGAGCGGCACGTCGGCATCGGCGCGCGCGTGTACGCAGAGCACCGGTGCGGCGAGCGGAAGTTGCTGCATCGGGTCGGCGAGTCGGTAGCGCTGCGGGTGTTGGCGCTGCGGTCCGCCGAGCAGATCCGGCACCGCCGAACCGCCCACCCGGTCGCGCGCGGCCGCGACCACGTCGAGTACGCCGGCCTGCGAGACGACCGCGCCAACAAGCACCCGCGGATTCGCGCCCGGAGCGTTGGCCGGCAGGCCGGCTCGGCCCGCCGCCCAGGTCGCGAGGTGTCCACCGGCCGAATGCCCGATCATCACCAGGCGCGACGTGTCGACGTCCAGCTCGGCGAGCCGGTCGACACCGGCAGCGACGTCGTCGAAGGTCATCGGCCAGCCACCCCCACCACCGACGCGCCGGTACTCGAGGTTCCAGCAGGTGTACCCGTGGCCCGCGAGATCGCGCGCGAGCGGAGCCCCGAGCCGCAGGTCGTACTTCGCCCGCCAGAACCCGCCGTGCGCGATCACGACGCTGCCGTGCGGCCGGCCGCGCGCGGGCCGGTACAACTCGCCGAACTGCGCGGAATGCGCGCCGTAGGGATGGCGGCTCACCTGCACGACGCCATTCTCACCGCAGCGACCCCGGCCGGATAAGGGGCATCTCGTGGCAGGAGTCGGCGTGGCCTCCCGAGTGCGAGGATGGACGCCGTGACGTTCCGCTCCGGCTTCTGCTGCTTCGTGGGCCGTCCGAACGCAGGCAAGTCCACCCTCACGAACGCCCTCGTCGGCGCCAAGATCGTGATCACCAGCGACAAGCCGCAGACCACGCGGCACGCGGTGCGCGGCATCCTCACCCGTCCCGACGCGCAAGTCGTGCTCGTCGACACCCCCGGTCTGCACCGGCCACGGACGCTGCTCGGCGAGCGGCTGAACGACGTCGTGCGCGCGAGCCTGAGCAGCGTCGACGTCGTCGGGTTCTGCCTGCCCGCCGACCAGCGCATCGGACCCGGCGACCGGTTCATCGCCGCGGAGCTGACGGAGTCGACCTCGCCCGTCCTGGCGATCGTCACCAAGATCGACACGGTGGGCAAGCAGCGGGTCGCCGAGCAGCTGCTCGCAGTCTCGCGGCTCGGCGGGTTCGCCGACGTCGTGCCGGTGTCCGCAGTGTCCGGCGCAGCAGGTCGACCTGCTCGCTGACCTGCTTGTCGGGCACCTGCCCGAAGGCCCCCAGCTGTACCCGGACGATGTCACCACCGACAACGACACCGAAACCCGGGTCGCGGAGCTGGTCCGCGAAGCCGCCCTGGACGGGGTCCGCGACGAGCTGCCGCATTCGATCGCCGTGACGATCGACGAGATGCGCCGCCGCGACAGCGGCCTGCAGGAGATCTTCGCGACCATCCATGTCGAGCGCGACAGCCAGAAGGGCATCGTGATCGGTACCGGGGGGAGCGGCTCAAGCGCATCGGGATCACGTCGCGAGCCGGCATCGAGGCGCTGCTCGGCGAGCGGGTGCACCTCGACCTGCACGTCGCGGTCGAGCGGGATTGGCAGCGTGATCCGAAAAAGCTCGATCGGCTCGGGTTCTGAGCAATGTTCGCGCGACTACCGCGCGGTGTTCCGCGCCCCGGGTTCGGTGGCATTCTGCGCGGCCTCGTTCGTCATGCGGATGCCGATCGCGATCTATCCGATCGGCATCGTGCTGATCGTCTCGGCCCGTGACCGGGCGCTACGGCTTCGCCGGTGTGCTCAGTGCCTGCTACATCTTCGGCGGCGCGGTCGGGATGCCGGCCACGTCCGTGCTCGTCGACCGGCTGGGGCAGCGGCGGGTCATCCTGCCGCTGACTGCGGCGCACGTGGCCACCGCCCTGACACTGGCCATCCTGTTGCGTGCCGACGCGCCGAACGCCGTGCTCGTCGCACCGACCCTGGCGCTCGGCGCGACGTACATCACGGTCGGCTCGCTGGTGCGGGCCCGGTGGTCGTACGTGCTGGACGGACGTCCGGAACTGTCCACCGCGCTGTCGGTCGAGTCGATCCTGGACGAGCTGATCTTCGTCGTCGGCCCGCTGGTCGCGACCGTGCTGGCGACGACCGTCGAACCGACTCTGGTGTTGTACCTCAGCCTCAGTCTCATCGCCGCCGGCGCGCTGTGGCTGGCCGCTCAGCGGGCGACGGAACCTCCACCGCACCCACGCGGCGACGCAGGACACGAGAGCGCGCTGCGGACTCGGGGCATGGTGTTGCTGACGCTCGCGACGATCGGCATGGGCGCGCTGTTCGCCAGCGCGGAGGTGTCCTTCATCGCGTTCTGCGGTCAGCACGGCCAGCGGGCGATGAGCGGGCCGACGCTCGCGGCGATGGCCGCGGGCAGCGCGGTGTCCGGGCTGATCTACGGTGCACGGGACTGGCGGATGACCCTGCTCGCCAGATTTCGTACGCAGATCGTCGTGTTCGGCGTGCTGCCAGGTGTGCTGGTGTTCGCGGTGAGTGTGCCGGCGCTGGTCGCGTGTGCGTTCGTCCTCGGCATGGGGATCGCACCTGCGCTCATCACCGCGTTCGGGCTCATCCAGCAGATCGTGCCGACGCGGGCGCTCACCGAAGGGCTGACCTGGCTCAGCGTCGGCCTGAACATCGGTTACGGCGTCGGGGCGTCCGCGGTCGGCGCCATCGCCGACCACTACGGCGCCCGGATCGCGTTCTGGGTCGTGCTCGGCTCCGGGCTGCTGGCGGCCACGCTGGGTCTGGCGACCTACTTCCGGCTGCGTGAGCCCCACGTCGGCGCGCCGGAGCCGGCCGCTGTCGGCGTCCGATGGGACGATCGCTGAGTGCCGCTCTACCGCGACGATGCCGTGGTGCTGCGCGTGCACAAGCTCGGCGAGGCCGACCGGATCGTGACGCTGCTCACCCGTCGGCACGGTCGGGTGCGGGCGGTGGGCAAGGGCGTGCGGCGCACTACGTCGCGTTTCGGTGCACGGCTCGAGCCCGGCAGCCACATCGACGTCCAGCTCTACTCCCGGCTGCCCGACGGACAGGCGCCGCCTGGTGGGCGTCGCTCGCTCGACGTGGTGCAGCAGACCGAGTCGCTCGGCGCGTTCGGCGCCCAGTTGGCCGGCGACTACGCGCGGTGGACATCGGCCTCGGCAATCTGCGAGACGGCCGAGCGGCTGACCGAGGAGGGCGAGCCGGCATTACGGCTCTACCTGCTCGTCGTGGGTGCGCTGAGGGCGCTCACCGCCCGCGTGCACGATCCCGGGCTGATCCTCGACGCCTTCCTGATCCGGGCGATGGCCAACGCCGGCTGGGAACCGGCGCTGCACGAATGCGCGAAGTGCTCGCGCCCCGGCCCGCACGCCGCGTTCAACGTCGCCGCCGGGGGAGTGGTCTGCGAGGTATGCCGCCCGCCCGGCTCGGCCCGGCCCGACCCGGCGACGATCGAGCTGATGGCGGCGTTACTCGGCGGCGACTGGGACATCGCCGACGCCGGCGCGACGACACTGCGCCGCGAGGGCAGTGGGCTGATCGCGGCGCATCTGCAGTGGCACCTCGAGCGCGGGCTGCGCTCGCTGCCGCTCGTCGACCGTGCCTGACGCGCGGCGCGTTGAGCCGGGTGACGACCTGCCTGCCTGCGCCTGAGCGACCTCAACGCGCGGCAGGCGTGCGGCAGATAGCCTGGCGCGGTGACCGCGCCGACGCACCTGCCCCGGGCGGGCGGGCGGGGCCTCGGTCGGCGCAGGGCGCGCGAGTGGCCACCACCGCCGCGGCACCCGTCCGGCGCCGCGCCGCCGGTCATCCCGCCGGCTCTCGTGCCCCGGCACGTCGCGATCGTCATGGACGGCAACGGCCGGTGGGCGCACGAACGCCGCCTGCCACGCACCGAAGGTCACCGCGCAGGTGAAGCAGCCCTGCTCGACGTGCTCTACGGCGCGATCGAGATCGGCGTGTCGACGGTGTCGGCCTATGCGTTCTCGACGGAGAACTGGCGGCGCTCGCCGGAGGAGGTTCGCTTCCTCATGGCGTTCAACCGGGAGGTGATCCGCCGCCGCCGCGACGAGTTGGCCGCCGCCGGAGTGCGGATCCGGTGGGCCGGCCGACGTCCGCGGCTGTGGCGCAGCGTGATCAGCCAGCTGGAGGACGCCGAGCAGTACACGCGCGACAACGACCGGCTCACCCTTCAGTTCTGCTGTAACTACGGAGGCCGGGCCGAGCTCATCGACGCCATGCGGGCAATGGGTCGCGACGTCGCGGCCGGTCGGCTCAATCCGGCCAAGATCGACGAACGGACGGTCGACACCTACCTCGATGAGCCCGGCCTACCCGATGTCGACCTGTTCATCCGCACGTCCGGCGAACAGCGGACCTCCAACTTCCTGCTCTGGCAGTCGGCCTATGCGGAGCTCGCGTTCGTCGACACGGCGTGGCCGGACTTCGACCGCCGCGACCTGTGGCGAGCGTGCCTCGAATACGCGCAGCGGGACCGGCGATTCGGCAACGCCGGTCCCGTCGATGCGCCGGCTGACGCACCGCCATGATCGCCGTCACCCATTTCGCCACCGCCGAGGCTGATTTCGCCGAGCGAGCGCGGGCGGCACTCGCGGCGCTCGCCGCGCGTCCCGGCTACCTGCGGGGTAGCCTCGCGCGTTCGACCGACGACCCCGGATCATGGCTGCTGTTGACCGAATGGGAGAACGTCGGCTCCTATCGGCGCGCCCTCGGCAGCTACCAGGTCAAGCTGCTGGCCACGCCACTACTGGCGAGCGCGCTCGATCTGCCCGCGGGGTTCGAAGCGCTCGTCGATATCGCGCAGGGCGGTGCGGTGCTCGTTCGGACGAGTGATCGAGAGCCGGCCGGATGACGGCCGATTCGGCTCTCGACACGACGCAGGCGCATCCGCTCGACGCGACGGTGACCGCGCCGGTGGCCGCACGGCGCTCCAGGTGGCGGCCTGCGTCGTCGTGGCGCGAGCGAACCAACTGGTTGCCACTGGACACCGTCGCCGGCCAGGTTCTGCGCGGCATGCGGTGGGCGGCGATCGTGAGCTTCGTGGTCGTGGCGGTCTGGTACGGCCACACCGACGGAATCCCCTTCGACCGCGAAGGCCTGCTGCTGTGGATCGCCGTCGGCCTGGCCGCGTGCTGCATCGGCCGGCATCCGGTCTGGCTGCTCTGGGTGGCCGTCGACTTCCTGCCGTTGGCGTTCGTGTTGGTCGCCTACGACTACCTGCGCGGGTTGTCGGACCGGATCGGGATGCCGACGTGGTGGCATCCGCAGATTGACGTCGATCGCTGGTTGTTCTTCGGGCACGAGCCGACGCTCTGGTTGCAGGAGCGCCTCAAGGGCGCGCGATTCACCGGGACCCACTGGTACGACGTGGTCGTCACGATCAGCTACTACTCGTTCTTCTTCCTGCCCTACGTGACGGCGGGCGTGCTGTGGCTGCGCAGCCGGGTCGATTTCTACCGCTGGACGCTGCGTTTCGTCGGCCTGTCGTTCCTCGGGTTCACGTTGTTCGTGCTCATCCCCGCCGCGCCGCCGTGGGCCGCGGCGCTGTGCACGCCCGCGGACGTTGCGGATCATCCGAACAGCCCGTCGTGTATGAACGCACCCGGCCACGTCGTGCCCGGGAACCTGCTCGGTCACTTCACCACCGCCCAGCCCGGCGCCAACCCCTATGTGGAAAGGATCGCCGGCGACAGTTTCTACAAGTTGCACCTGGGGGTCGCGCACGGGCTGTGGACGAAGGGGTTCTCGGTCGCCGACGCGGTCGCTGCGGTGCCGTCGCTGCATCTGGGTGGAACGGTGCTGTTCTGCCTGTTCATGTGGCCGCGGGTGGCGAAGTGGTGGCGGCCGATACTGGTCGGCTACCCGCTGGTCATGATGTTCAGCCTGGTCTACGCGGGCGAGCACTACGTCGCCGACGGCATCGCCGGCGCGCTGTGCGCGTGGCTCGTGAACTCCGTGGCTAATCGGATCGAGCGGCGCCGACGCCGTCGCGCGCAAGCGCGGCTAGCTGACAACGGGCCCACGGATACCCTGGAACCACCGCCCGATCACCACCCTGGAGACAAATGCCGCCCCCCGCTGCACGCAACGACGCCGTCGTCAACCTGAGCAAGCGGCGCGGATTCGTCTTCCCGTCCAGCGAGATCTACGGCGGCAGCCGCTCGGCCTGGGATTACGGCCCGCTCGGTGTGGAGCTCAAGGAGAATGTGCGCCGGCAGTGGTGGAAGTCGATGGTGACGAGTCGCGACGACATCGTCGGCATCGATTCCGCAGTCATCCTCGCGCCGCAGGTGTGGGAGGCGTCCGGGCACGTCGCGACGTTCTCCGATCCGCTGACCGAGTGCCAGAACTGCCATCGCCGCTACCGTGCGGACACGTTGGAGGAGGATTTCGAGGCGCGCAAGGGCCGTCCGCCGACCGGCGGCCTCGCCGAGGTCGCCTGCCCGAATTGCGGCACCCGTGGCAAGTGGACCGAGCCGAAGCAGTTCAGCGGCATGCTGCGCACCTTCCTCGGCCCGGTCGAGGACGAGTCGGCGCTGCACTACCTTCGGCCGGAGACGGCGCAGGGCATCTTCGTCAACTTCCTCAACGTGGTGAACACCGCGCGCCGCAAGCCGCCCTTCGGTATCGCGCAGACCGGCAAGAGCTTCCGCAACGAGATCACGCCGGGCAACTTCATCTTTCGCACCCGCGAGTTCGAGCAGATGGAGATGGAGTACTTCGTCGAGCCGGGCACGGACGAGACGTGGCACGAGTACTGGTTGCAGGAGCGGTGGAACTGGTACGTCGACCTCGGCATCGATCCGGACAACCTGCGCTACTACGAGCATCCGCAGGAGAAGCTGTCGCACTACGCGAAGCGCACCGTCGACATCGAGTACCGCTTCCGTTTCGGCGGCACCGAATTCGCCGAACTCGAAGGCATCGCCAACCGCACCGACTTCGATCTGACCACGCACCGGGAGCACTCCGGTGTCGACCTGACCTACTTCGATCCGGCGACGAACACCCGCTACACGCCCTACGTCGTCGAACCGGCCGCGGGCCTGACCCGCGCCGTGCTCGCCTTCCTGCTCGACGCCTACGTCGAGGACGAAGCGCCCAATGCCAAAGGCGTCCCGGAAAAGCGCACCGTGCTGCGCCTGGACAGCCGGCTCGCGCCGGTGAAGGCGGCCGTGCTGCCACTGTCGCGCAACGCCGACCTTTCGCCCAAGGCCCGCGATCTCGCCGCGGCGTTGCGCAAGCACTGGAACGTGGATTTCGACGACGCCCAGGCGATCGGGCGGCGCTACCGACGACAGGACGAGATCGGCACGCCGTTCTGCATCACCGTCGACTTCGACACTCTCGACGACGACGCCGTGACGGTCCGGGAACGGGACTCGATGGGGCAGGAGCGCATCGCGCTGGACCAGGTGCAGCGATACCTGGCTGCGCGACTTCCCGGCTGCTGAGCGGTGCCTGATCGTCGTGATAGCCATCGGAGAGGACTTGCCGGTGCCACACCGTGACCGGGACTACGACACGATCGCGCGGCATTTCCCGTTGCGGGTGACGATCGAATGACTACCCTCGCGACCGCGCCGCTGTGGCTGTCGGACCGGGTCGTGGCCGACCCGCCGGTCGTCCTCGCGCCCATGGCCGGCATCACGAACACGGCGTTTCGGCGCCTGTGCCGCGAAGCGATGGCGCCGGCTCTGTCGCCCGGGCAGCGCGGCGGCCTGTTCGTCTCGGAAATGATCACCACGCGAGCGCTCGTCGAGCGCAACCCGAAGACGGTGCGGATGATCCGCTTCGAGGCGGACGAGACGCCGCGCTCGATTCAGCTCTACGGCGTCGACCCGACGATCGTCGGCGCGGCCGTTCGGATCATCGTCGACGAGGATCTGGCCGACCACATCGATCTCAACTTCGGCTGCCCGGTGCCGAAGGTGACGCGCAAGGGCGGCGGTGCGGCGCTGCCGTGGCGGATCGAGCTGTTCGCGGACATCGTGCGTGCGGCCGTACGCGAGGCGCGCGGCGCGGTGCCGGTGACCGTCAAGATGCGGGTCGGCGTCGACGCCTCGCACGTGACGTATCGCGAAGCCGGGCTGCGCGCGCAGGACGCGGGCGTCGCGCACGTCGCGCTGCACGGCCGCACGGCGGCCGACTTCTACGGCGGGCACGCAGACTGGTCCACGATCGCCACACTCGCCGACGCGCTCGACATCCCCGTCCTCGGCAACGGTGACATCTGGGAGGCCGACGACGCGCTGCGGATGGTGCGCGAGACCGGCTGCGCCGGGGTCGTCGTCGGCCGCGGCTGCCTCGGCCGGCCATGGCTGTTCGCCGATCTCGCGGCAGCCTTCGCGGGTCGGTCGCAGCGGACCCGGCCGTCCCTGGGCGACGTGGCGGCGCTCATGCACCGGCACGCCGAACTCCTCGCGATCTGGCTGGGTGACGAGCGCGGGGTGATCGACTTCCGTAAGCACGTCGCGTGGTACCTGAAGGGGTTCGCGGTGGGCAGCGGACTGCGGCAGGCGATGGCCTGCTCGTCCTCGCTCGCCGAACTCGACGAGCACCTCGGGCTGCTCGACCCGCGGCTGCCGTTTCCGACGGCGGTGATCGGGCAACCACGCGGGCGAACGGGTGGGGCACGTCCGGTGGCGCTACCGCATGGGTGGCTGGCAGACCATGACTCGCGCGCCGTCCCGTCCGGCGCGGAGCTCCCCGACAGCGGCGGCTGATCCTAACCGGCGCGGTGTGATCCGCGTCCGGCACCGGCTCCAACCACGCGTCGCTCGGCCTAGGCTGCGGGCATACGCGCAGAACGGAGACCGGCATGGCATCGACCGGCTACGACAATCCGGCTGGGAACAAATACGTCTACGACTTTGCCGAGGGCAACAAGGATCTGAAGGATCTGCTGGGCGGCAAGGGAGCCAATCTGGCGGAGATGACAAATCTCAAGCTGCCGGTGCCGCCGGGGTTCACCATCACCACCGAAGCGTGCCGGGCCTATCTGAAGTCCGGGTACGAGCCGCAGGAGCTGGCGGCCGAGGTGAGTGAGCATCTGGCGCTGCTCGAGGACACGATGGGCAAGCGGTTGGGCCAGTCCGATGACCCGCTGCTGGTGTCGGTGCGCTCGGGAGCCAAGTTCTCCATGCCGGGGATGATGGAGACAGTGCTCAACATCGGGCTCAACGATCAGTCGGTGCGAGGGCTGGCGGCGCAGACGGGCAACGAACGGTTCGCCTTCGACTCGTATCGCCGGTTGATCCAGATGTTCGGTAAGACGGTGTTGGGTATCGACGGCGCGCACTTCGAGGACGTGCTGGACGCGGCCAAGGGTGCGAAGAGCACGGCGAACGATCTTGACTTGGACGCCGCCGACCTCCGCAGACTCGTCGAGACGTTCAAGGACCTGGTGGTCGAGCACGCCGGTCGGGCGTTCCCGCAGGACCCTCGCGAGCAGATGGACATGGCGGTGCGAGCGGTGTTCGACTCGTGGAACACCGAGCGCGCGGTGATCTACCGGCGCCAGGAGCGCATCCCGAGCGAGCTGGGCACGGCGGTGAACATCTGCGCGATGGTGTTCGGAAACCTGGACATGGAGTCGGGTACCGGCGTCGCGTTCACCCGAAACCCGGCCTCCGGTGCACAGGGCATCTACGGCGACTACCTGCAGAACGCCCAGGGCGAGGACGTCGTGGCCGGGATCCGCAACACCGTGCCATTGGCCGATCTGGAGCAGATCGACAAGCGTTGCTACGACGAGCTGCTCGACATCATGCAGACGTTGGAGGAGCACTATCGCGACCTGTGCGACATCGAGTTCACGGTGGAGCGCGGGAAGTTGTGGATGCTGCAGACGCGGATCGGCAAGCGCACCGCCGCGGCCGCGTTCCGGATCGCGACCCAGCTGGTCGATCAGGGGCTGATCGACCTGGATGAGGCCGTTTCGCGGGTCAGCGGCGCGCAGCTTGCACAGCTGATGTTCCCGCGCTTCGACGACGGCGCCGACCGGACGATGATCGCTCAGGGCATGAATGCCTCGCCCGGCGCGGCCGTCGGCAAGGTGGTGTTCGACTCCTACACCGCAGTCAAGTGGTCGCGGTCGGGGGAGAACGTCATCCTGGTGCGCCGCGAGACCAACCCGGACGACCTGAACGGGATGATCGCCGCGGCCGGCATCCTCACGTCCCGCGGTGGCAAGACCAGTCACGCCGCGGTGGTCGCGCGGGGGATGGGCAAGACCTGCGTCTGCGGGGCGGAGCAGCTCGACGTCAACACCAAGCAGCGAGTCCTGCGCGGTCCTGGCGGTCTGGAGATCCACGAGGGCGACGTGATCTCCATCGACGGTACGAGCGGGAAGGTGTTCCTCGGCGAGGTGCCGGTCGTCGACTCGCCGGTGGTCAAGTACTTCGAGACCGGTGAGATGGACGAGGGCGACGACCTGGTGATCGCCGTGGACCGGCTGATGCGCCACGCCGACGGGATGCGCCGGATGGCGGTGCGCGCCAATGCCGACACCGCCGAGGATGCCGCGCGGGCTCGCCGCTTCGGTGCGCAGGGCATCGGCCTGTGCCGCACCGAGCACATGTTCCTCGGTGAGCGGCGCCAACTCGTGGAACGGCTGATCCTGGCCGACACCGACGAGGAACGCGAGGCGCAATTGGCCGAGCTGTTGCCGCTGCAGCGCCAGGACTTTGTCGGGATCCTCGAGGCGATGGACGGCCTGCCGGTCACGATCCGGCTCCTTGATCCGCCGCTGCACGAGTTCCTGCCCGACATCACCGAACTGTCCGTCCGCGTCGCGGTCGCCGAAGCCCGCGGCGAGCAGCGGGAGAACGACCTGCGCATGCTGCAGGCAGTGCACCGGCTGCATGAGCAGAACCCGATGCTGGGTCTGCGCGGCGTGCGGTTGGGTGTGGTGATTCCGGGGCTGTTCGAGATGCAGTCGCGCGCGATCCTGGAAGCCGCCGCGGAACGCATCCGCGCCGGCGGGGTGCCCCGGGTGGAGATCATGGTTCCACTGGTCGCGAACGTGCAGGAGTTCGAAACCGTCAAGAACGCCACCATCGAGGTGGCCCGCGACGTCCGCTCGCAGACCGGGGTCCACCTCGAATTCCTGGTCGGGACGATGATCGAACTACCCCGCGCGGCGCTCACCGCGGACCAGATCGCCGAAGCCGCCGAGTTCTTCTCCTTCGGCACCAACGACCTCACGCAAACCACCTGGGGCTTCTCCCGCGACGACGTCGAGGCCGCGTTCTTCTCCGCCTACCTCGAGAAGGGCATCTTCGGTGTCAGCCCGTTCGAGTCGATCGACGCCGACGGTGTCGGCGAACTGGTCCGCATCGCCGTCGAGAAGGGTCGCTCGCGCCGGCCGGGACTCAAGCTCGGCGTCTGCGGCGAACACGGCGGCGACCCCGACTCCGTCCACTTCTTCGAGCGGGTCGGACTCGACTACGTGTCCTGCTCGCCGTTCCGAGTTCCGGTCGCCCGACTGGAGGCCGGCCGCTCGGTCCACCGGGGCTGAGCCCTGCCCCGCCAGGCGGCGACAGCCGCGCGCGGCCCAGCCTTGCGGTCGCCGCGGCGAGCGGTGACGAGTGTCGGCGCGGTACCGTCGGGGTGTGTTTCGCCGCCGTCCCCGCTCCGGATCCGAGTTGGCCCCGACGCCGCTGACATCGAGGCGGCATGAGCCGAGCGGCGCGACGATGGTGCTCCCGACCGTGCCGCTGGTGCAGCAGCTGCTCGACGAATTCGGCCTGCGGCACACCATCGACGACGACGGCGATCTGGTCGTGCGGTGGGAGAAGTGCAGCATCTTCTTCTTCTTCTACGGCGAACGGCGTGAGGTCCTGCAGGCGCGGATGTACCTCAACCGTCGCTTCAGCGTGGACAACCGCGCGACCCTGACGCTGCTGCTCGACGAGTGGAACCGAACCAAGTTGTTCCCCAAGGCATTCACGATCCTGCCCGACGACGGCATGGTCGGGATCTGCGCCGAGCATTGCTATGACTACGAATCCGGCGCCACGCGGGAGCAGTTCAAGTACGCGGTCGGGATGTGGGTCGACACCCTGCTGCGCTTTTGCGACTGGATCGACGACCAGGTGTGAGCGAATACCCGCCTGCGGCGCGGGAACGGTACGTCGTCGAGCCGCCGAAGCGGGCCGACGCCGGCCCCGGCACAGTGCTACGGACCGATTTCGCACGCGACCGGGCACGGGTGCTGCACTCGTACGCGTTCCGGCGGCTGGCGGACAAGACGCAGGTGGCCGTCCCGGGCGAGGACGATTTCCCCCGCACCCGGCTGACCCATTCGCTCGAAGTCGCGCAGATCGGCCGGGAGGTCGCCGCCGCCCTGGGTTGTGACCCGGACATCGTCGACACCGCCGGCCTGGCTCACGACATCGGCCACCCGCCCTTCGGGCACAACGGAGAGGCGGCGCTCGACACGGTGGCGCACTCGTGCGGCGGCTTCGAGGGCAATGCGCAGACCTTGCGCGTCCTCACCCGGCTCGAGGCGAAGGTGGTCCGTGACGACGGCTCGTCGGGCGGGCTGAACCTGACCCGCGCCGTGCTCGACGCCACCTGCAAGTACCCGTGGCAGCGGCGGGTGGGGACGTCGAAGTTCGGTGTCTACGCGGCCGACCGCGCCGCCTTCGAATGGCTGCGCACCGGCGCTCCCGGCGACACACGCTGCCTGGAGGCCCAGGTCATGGACTGGGCCGACGACGTCGCCTACTCGGTGCACGACGTCGAGGACGGCGTGCATGCGGGTCTGGTGCGCCTTGCGGGTATCGATGACGAGGCACGGCAGGCGGTGTGCGAGATCGCCGCAGCCGAGTACAGCCGGCTGTCCGCGGCGGCGTTGGGGCCGGTCCTCGACGCGCTGCTCGCCCTCCCGACGCTGCGCGATCTCGCCGACTACGACGGGTCCTACCGCGCCCAGGCAGCGGCGAAAAGGGCGACGAGCGAGCTGACGGGCCGCTTCGCCGGCGCCGCGGTCGCCTCGACGCGGGCCGCGCACGGGCTCGCCCCGCTCACGCGCTACGACGCGGACCTGGTTGTGCCGGAGCAGATCGTCGCCGAATGCGCACTGCTCAAAGCACTGGCCGCGCACTTCGTGATGCGCCGTCCAGGCATCCGGGGTCGGCAGGCCACGCAGCGGGTGCTGATCATCGAACTGGCCGACGCGGTGCAGGACGGGGCACCCGCCACCCTGGATGCACTGCTCGTGCCGGCCTGGCACGACGCGGACACCGACGCCGACCGGCTGCGCGTCGTGATCGATCAGGTGGCGCAGTTGACGGACTCGTCAGCGACAGCTCGGCACGCCCGCCTCGTCCGCCCGCGCCAAGCCCGGCCCTGCCCGGCGACCTAGACTCGGCAGCGTGTCTGGGCGGATCAGGGACGAGGACATCGCCCTCGTCCGCGAGAAGTCGCCGATCGCCGACGTCATCGGCGAGCACATCCAGTTGCGCAACGCCGGGGGCGGCAATCTGAAGGGCCTGTGCCCGTTCCACGACGAGAAGTCGGCGTCGTTCAACGTCACGCCCGCCCGCGGGCTGTTCCACTGCTTCGGCTGTCAGGCCGGCGGCGACGTGATCAAGTTCGTCCAGGACATCGAGCACCTCGACTTCTCCGACGCGGTCGAGCGACTCGCTGCCCGCGCGAATGTCCAGCTCCGCTACGTCGAAGGCGGTCCCGCGCCGGAGCGCCACCGCGGGCAGCGGCAGCGTCTGATGGACGCCCACGCCGAAGCCGGCGCCTTCTACGCCGAGCAATTGCACAGCGCCGAAGCACAACCGGCCCGGGAGTTCCTGCGGGAGCGGGGCTTCGACATGATCGTCGCCGCCCGCTACGGCTGCGGGTTCGCGCCCTCGACCTGGGACGCGCTCACCCGCCACCTGCTCGCGAAGCGGTTCACTGCGCAGGAGCTCACGCTCGCCGGACTGTCCCGCGAAGGTGGCCACGGCGGGCTCATCGACCGCTTCCACCGGCGCCTGCTCTGGCCGATCCGCGACGTCAGCGGCGAGGTCGTCGGGTTCGGCGCCCGCCGGCTGTTCGACGACGACCGGATCGAGGCAAAGTACCTCAACACTTCGGAGACCCCGATCTACAAGAAGAGCCAGCTGCTCTACGGGGTCGACCTGGCCAAGCGCGACATCGCCCGCCAACATCGCGCGGTGATCGTCGAGGGCTACACCGACGTGATGGCCTGCCATCTCGCCGGCGTGACCACTGCGGTCGCGACCTGCGGCACCGCCTTCGGGGCAGATCACGTTTCGCTGATTCGCCGGCTGCTGATGGACTCTGACGCGTTCACCGGCGAGGTGATCTTCACCTTCGACGGCGACGAGGCCGGCATGAAGGCTGCCGAGCGCGCGTTCGGCGACGACCAGAGGTTCATGGCACAGACGTTCGTCGCCATCGAGGGCACCGGCATGGACCCGTGCGATCTGCGGATGAAGTCCGGTGACGCCGCGGTGCTCGACCTCGTCGCCCGACGGATCCCCCTGGTCGAGTTCGTGCTGCGCGCGACGGTGCGACGCTACGACCTCGACACCGCCGAAGGCCGCACCGTCGCGCTCGATCGCGGTGTCCCGCTCGTTGCCCAGATCAAGGACCACGGGCTGCGCGACGAGTACGCCCGCCGACTCGCCGGCCTCGTCGGCCTCGACGATCCGATGCGCGTCGTCACCCGGGTGCGCGGGATGGTGCGATCGGGTGATCGCCGCGCGCAAGCCGAGGTGAAGCCGGCCGAGCCCGACCCGGCCAAGGTGGACGAGGCGGTTGCAGCTGTGGAACGCGAGGTGCTGAAGGTGGCGCTGCAGTTGCCGGCGGTCGCCGGGCCGGAGTTCGACGCGCTCGAACCGGAGGCGTTCCTCGTCGACGCGCACCGCCAGGTGCGGCGGGCGATCGCCGACGTCGGCGGCACGGCAGCGGCGGTGAGCGGGCCGGCCTGGACGCAGTCGGTGCAGGCCGAGCTGGCCGACGAGCGGGTCAAGCGAGGCGTCCAGGCGCTGGCGGTCGAGCCGCTCCCGTCAGGGCCGATCGGCGACGAGCGCTACGCCACGCACATGTTGGCCCGGATGCTGTCCAACGTCACCGGCCGGCAGATCCGCACGATCAAGAGCCGGCTGCAGCGCATCAATCCACTCGAACAACCCGACGAGCACGCCCGCCTGTTCGGTGAGCTGATCTCGCTGGAGAGCTATCACCGCGGGCTGCGTGAGCGCGCGAACGGAGCGCCGTGATGGCGCTGTTCGGACGTCGGGACAAGCCGCCCGCGGCCGCGCTGGCGGGCCTCGAGCACGGCGAGCGCGTACTGTCCTTCGCCGACACCGATCACGACGCGGTCGTGCTCGCGACGCCGAGAGGCGTGTGGTGGCCCGATCCGGACGGACCCCGGTTGATCGGCTGGCAGCACGTGGACAAAGCGGTGTGGCGTGACGGCGTGCTGAGCATCGTCGAAGCCGACATCGTCGACGACGTGTTGCTGGTCGACCGTCCGGCGGTGGCCGTCGGGCTCAGACGACCGCGCGACCTGCCGCCGGTACTACGTCAGCGCATCGAGCACAACATCGTGCACCGCGAGGTGGTCTCGGTCCCCGGTGGCGCGGTGCGGTTCGTGGGTCGACGCGAGCCCGGCAAGGACGGCGTGGTTTGGTGGGCCAGGCTCGAGCGAGGTACCCGGGACACGCCGGTCGTGCGCTCGGCGATCCGTGCCCGGCTGGCGATCCTTCGCGCTGACCGTTCCTGACCGTGATGAGCGCCGCACCGCCGCGGGTCGGTGCCCTCCGGACGGTCCTACTGGCGTTCGCGCTGGCGATCTCGGGCGCGGTCGCGGGCTTCGCGTACGGCATTGCCACGCCGGCGCACACCGAGATCGCCGGCGCGCAGGCGGATGTGCAGGTGCACTTCGGTCGCGCGCACGACGAGCTCGACCTCAGCGGGGTGCTCATCGGCAAGCGGTCCACCGACCGCGCTGTCCTGGGCGAGGCGGTCGGCGTCAGCGTCCGACTCGGCCTCGATGCAGCCACCTTCACGACCGCGGACGGGTCCTTCAACACCGACGTGCTGCCGGCGTACATCAACGCCTACAGCGATCCACGGCAGCTGGCGCGCGACCTGCGGTGGGCGGTGCTCAAACACCTGCTCTGGTGCACGGCCGCAGGTGCCGTGATCGCGCTGCTGGTCGGCGGTTGCGGCGTAGGGTACCGGGGCTGGCGTCGTCGACGCGACGCGCAAGACCCGTGCGCCGCGCGGGCACGTCACACGGCTATCGCCTACCGTGCACCGGAACGGCGCCTTGCGGTGATCGCCGTCGTCGCTGCTGCGGTGGTCGTCACACTCGGCACCGTGCCGGGTAGCGGGCGCGCACCCGACACCACCACGCGGATCACCCCGAACCCGATCTTCGACGGGACGCCGCTGGCCGGCACCCAGGTGAGCGGCGTGCTCCGACCCCTGATCGAGGCGGCACAGTCCTACATCCGGACATACTTCGCCGACACCAACGCCTACTACGACCAGCTCCAGAAGAATCTCGAACAGGCGCTGGACGCGGGCGAGCTGCGACTGCCGACGTCAGACGACGGAAGTGATCTCGTCAACATCGGCTTCGTCACGGACCGCCATTGCAACATCGGCATGGATCGCGTCATCGTCGCCCTGCTCGAGCACTTCGCAATCACGACACTGGTCAGCGCCGGCGACGACGACTTCAGCGGATCGTTCCCGTTCGAGGCGGCCTGCACCCGCAACCTCGCCGCGAAGTCGCAGCAGGCCGGTATCACCGACGTATTCGTCGCCGGCAATCATGACTCGGCTTTGACACTGACCGCAGAGCGGCGCGAGGAGATCAAGGTGCTCGACGGGACGCTGGTCACGGCGGACGGTCTGACGTTCGCCGGGTATCCCGATCCGCGGCGAAGCCGCTACGGCACCGGCATCGAGCCCCCGTCGGCCACCGAGCGCGACCGGCTGATCGCCGAACAGGGCAAGCAGACCGGCGCCCTCGCCTGCCGCGCGAATCGGCCCGTCATCGTGGTGCTGCACGATCCGAGCGCGGGACGCGACGCGCTCGGCGGCGGCTGCGGCAAGGCCGTGCTCGCGCTCGACGGGCACACACACCGCCAGGTCGGACCCACCGCGCTGACCTTGGTGGACGGCACGACCGGCTATCAGTTCGTCGGCGCGTCGACGGGCGGTGCGCCCGGCGAGGAGTCGATCGAGCGGACCTTCGCCTCCCAGCTCACCGTCGGTCCGTTGAACCACGACGCGACGGTCAACATCGTCACGATCGACCGCTCGAACGGCGCGCTCGTGGCAGTCACGGTCTGTCGATTCAAGCCGGCGCAGGACATCGACTTCTCGACGCTGACACCGACCGGGTGAGCTACGCGGGCCCGGCCCCACCCGCGCCGCCGCGCCGCTCGCCGAGCGAGTGCTTCGCCTTCGCTGTCGCCTGGTCGATCTGCGCCCTGACGACACCGGCGGTGGCCTGAACCGTCTGACTGCCGACGACGCGCCGCGCGGCGCGCACGATCTGCTCGTAGCGTTCCTGCCCCGCCCTGGCGCCCAAGACGTAGCCGATCGCGGCGTAGGCGAGGTTCGACAGTCTCACGCGCGCTCCCATGCTGGTCGTCCGGACCCACCCTAACTGGCGGGCCGGCGGACGCGGCCGTGGGTTATCCTGACTCGGCTGCCCTGCTGGGCGGTCTGCGGTGATCCCCCGTAGCTCAATTGGCAGAGCATTCGACTGTTAATCGAAGGGTTACTGGTTCGAGTCCAGTCGGGGGAGCAGGATGCCCCGGATTCCGGGGCTTCTTGCATTCTTGGGTCGTGCGAGCGATGCTGAGTCATCTTTTACTCATCTTTTATCGGATGACTAGGGAGGTGGCCGGATGGGCCGTCCGCCGCTGCCGATCGGGACGGTCGGCAAGACCCTGTTCGTGTCGATGCCGAGCGGTCAGATCCAGGCTCGGGCGAAGTTCCGGGATTTCGACGGCCGGGTCCGCCTCGTCGCCAAGCACGGCCGCTCGCGCGCTGCGGCCGATCGAGCGTTGAAGCTCGAGTTGGCGAACCGGCAGACGCCGGCCGGTGGCGGGGCGATCGCGGCGTCGACGCGCGTCTCGGAACTGGCCCGCCTCTGGCTGGAGGCCCCGCACGGCTGGTCGACGGGGACCGAGCGCACCTACCGGTCCGTGATCGGCAACCAGGTCGTCCCCGCGTTGGGGGAGCTGCGGCTGCGCGAGGTGACCACCGGCGTCATCAGCCGCGCCCTGCGTGCGATTGCCGATCGGCACGGCCCGAGCGCGGCCAAGTCTTCCAAGGCGTGCCTGTCGGGGATGTTCCGGATGGCGATTGAGGACGGCGCGGTGTCGGCGAACCCGGTGCGCGATTCGTCGACGCGGATCAGCGTCGGCAAGAAGTCGCCGCGGGCACTGACGCCGGAGGAAACTCTGACGTTGACCACGTGGCTGCGTGGGAACGAGCGCGCCGTCGAACTGGACATCCCCGATCTCGTCGACTGGATGCTGGCTGCCGGATCGGCGAGGCGCTCGCGCTGAGTCATGGTCCGAACGCCGACGGCCGCCCGCTGCTCGATCTCGACGCGAACACGTGGGAGGTCAACGCGACCGTTGTCCGGGTGCCCGGGCAGGGGTTCGTCGTGCAGCCTCGACCCAAGACCGCGGCCGGCTGGCGCGTCGTGGCCGTGCCGGACTTCGCTGCCGCGATGGTGCGCGGCCGAGCCGCCGGTGTCGGGGGAGTGGTATTCACCGCGCCGCTGGCGAAGACCGTGCGCGACCCCTCGAACGCCTCTGCGGATTTGCGACAACTGCTCGACTCGTTCGACTGCGATGCCTGCGCCGGCACCGGCTTCCAACTCGAAGCCGACGGCTCGTTCACGATCGGCGCCCGCGGCCAGCGGCTGCGTTGCGATCAGGGGCCGTGGTCATGGGTCACCTCGCACGTCTTCCGCAAGACCGTCGCCACCCGCCTCGACGAAGCCGGCTTCACCCCGCGCCAGGTCGCCGACCAACTTGGCCACGCCAACCCGTCGATGACCCTCGACGTCTACTTCGGCCGCCACGTCGTCAGCGCCGCGGCGGCGCAGGTGCTCGACCGATCAACGCCTGACAGCATTACGGCGCATCAAGCGTGACTGCGAGCGCCGCCGAGATCGGTCCTGTACGCCGGTTGAACACATTGTTCAGCGCGCTGTCATTCGGCCCTGATGCGATGTAACCCGTTCGCATTCGAGCAAAGGTCTCACGACGAAATCCTCCAGGCGCCAGCCCGCGCTCGATGAGACTGCTTCGAACTGGCTCGTGATGCCCGTCGCCAGCTCGCCATAGGCGGGGACTTGTGCCGTCAGCATGACGGCCCAGAGTCTCCCGGAGGGCAGTTTTCGTGAGTCTCGTCGGACCCTTGTGGAAAAGACTGAGATCGCGTACCATCAAGCGCCCGTAACAGCACCAACCTGCGAATCGGCTGGCGAGACGGCTTATGCGCAATCGGCACCGAAAGCCACCGAGCAGGTTACTATGCGTTCTTTCGCATTGGTTCTGACGTTCACACAACCAGTCGCAGCCGGCGCCGCTCCCACTTATGGGAGTGGTGGAGACTGTTGGCGCATTCTCACTCCGAAGTGGTGTCGATCGGTCTGGCAAGGACCTCACACCTTCTTGTTTGCCCAAGCAATAGATGACTTTTCCGAGCGTCCAGGATGGGCGACGTCATTCTCCACGAGAAATTCGAATTGGACTAGTGCGGCCGGTCCCCAAGTCGTAAGCACAACGTAACCATTCAGCTGTTGCGTATGTGACTGGTGGGACTGGGGTCGGCGCGGCGGCTTGATCTTCGGCTGCGGATCCCGATGCTGGTGCGGTGTCCGAGGCGTCGCGTGAAGATCTGCTCGCGGTGATAGCCGGTGATAGCCGCGCAGTCTCGTGCGATCGAGGATCTGACGGCGTTGAACGCCGAGCAGGGCGATCGGATCGAACAGCTGAGCGCATCGAACGCCGAGCAGGGCGCACGGATCGCGACGCAGGCCGAGCTGATCGCCGAGCTCGAGCGGCGCCTGGGCCGTAACTCGCGGAACTCCTCCCAGCCGCCGTCAGCCGACGGGCCGGCGGCGCCGGCGCGGCGCTCGCGGCGCGGCAAGACCGCGCGCAAGCAGGGCAAACAACCCGGCAGTGAAGGGAAAACGCTGCGGCTGGTCGACGACCCCGACACGGTGATCGACCACGTCCCGACCGCATGCGCCGGCCGCGGTGCCGGCCTGGTCGACGCTGTTGCGGGCGGGTGGCAGCGCCGGCAGGTCCACGACATCCCGCCGGTGAGCGTGACGGTGATCGAGCATCGGTTGCACCGGCGCCAATGCCCGTGCGGGAGGACGACCACCGCGCCCGCGCCGGACGGCGTGGACGGCACCGCGGTGTACGGGCCTGGGCTGCGGGCGTTCGCGGTGTACCTGCTGGTCTACCAGCACTACCTCCCGGCCGTGCCGGCGACGCACGACGAGGTCGTCGCGTTCGCGGCCTGGTTCGACGACACCCCGCGCCACCATCAGGCCCTGGCCACCGTTGCCCGGGCACATGTCGAAGCTGAGCACCCCGACTACCTCGCCGCACGCCGAACGGCGGAGAACGCCCGAGAGGACAAGAGCGCCAGCTGGCACCAGCTGCGCAACACCGAGCGCCACTACAACATGGCACTGCAGCATTACGGGAATCTCGCCTACGTCGACGACCCGGCCAACCGGCTCGCACAAGAAGACGCCGCGATCGCCGCGGACACGACCACCCTCAAGTCAGCACGCGACCGCGTCAGCGCTTTGCTGCGCGAACCGACGCTGCGCGCCCAGCCGCGCGAGACGCTCGACCTCGCGCGCGCCGGGTGGACTGCCGCAAGGGACAGTCACGCTTCGTGGGTCGCCGCCCGCGCCGTGACCGACCGCGAGGCATCCGCGATCCACCCAGGGGGTCGTGGGGTAGGCGGGGTTTTAGAAAATCTGCATGAGCGCCCCGGTCGCGGGATCGGGCGCTGACCGAGCCCTGACGCCGTGCCGGACATTCGCACGAAGTCCGTGATCCAACGGTAGTCAGCGACAACCAACGCCTGGCGAGCAGGAAATCGAGCGGATCTGCGCTCGGCTGTCGCATCCGCACCCGTCCATAGCACTTGTGCGGTGTGACGGCACCAGGCTGTCAACGCTGTTCGGCGCCCGTCGTGGCATACCCGCCCGCTACAACGAGACCGCACCCGGCAGAGAGGAGCAGTCCGTGACCGTCTCGTGTCACGAGCAAGAAAGTTCGGCCGTCGATGTCCGATCAAGGCCGTCGACTCACCTTCACGTACGTAATGACTACCTGTCGAAAGGACACAACCATGACCAGCAACGACAACGAGCGTGACGACGACCGGCACGACGACATCGACGAACTGCTCACTTTGCACGAGGTCGCCGAGCTGCTCCGCGTACCGGACGCGACGGGTGCGCTGGTGGCGAACCCAGCACATCGGGCCCAGCAGCTTCAAGATCGGCCGTCACGTCCGCTACTTCCGCGCAGAGGTGCTCCGCTGGATCCGGGAGCAGGGCGCCGGCGCTGGCGCCGCATGACCCTGTTGCGCGCGCCAACAGATAGGTGTGGAGTGTCGCGCCGATCGGGCGCGGCATTGCGACGTCAGGCGAGTAACTCGTTGGTCCGGACCGCCGCCGGGCTGGCGAAGGCCGGCGCCATCGCCGCACACGCGCTCCTGGTCAGTCCATTGCGAGCTGCGACCGCCTCCCACGTCGAGACGGCGTCCCTCACCCGGCGAAGCACCCCGAGCGCGTCGATCTCGCTGAGCCGGTAGAGCAGGGCTGTCGCGAGAAGATCGTCGACGTCGGCGACGGTGTCTCGGTCGATGGCGGTTGAGAGGTGGCGCTCGCCGGCCTGGGGGTTGGGGTTGAGGTCGAAGGCCGGCGACAGTTCCCAGATGTCGGCGTGCTGGTGAAGAAAGGCGTGGTTGCGCAGGTGGTCGTCGGTGTTGGAGATCAGGATGGTGAACGCGACTCGACGGAACAGCTGCTCCAGCTCTCGGTTCGCGGCGCGACTGCGGGTCTCGATAAGTTCAGCGATCTCGAGGTAGTTGCCGTGCTCGCCGTCGGTCCGCTCGAGCGCGGTCATCGCGGATTGGTAGCCGCGGCGCCGGCCGTCGCGCAGCCGATCGAATCGATCGACGATGAGGACGTTGCGTCCGCCGGTCGTGACGAGCTGATTGTCGGGAACGACGATGCCAGCGGCGGCGGCAAGGTCAAGGGCGGTCTTCTCCCACGCCATGACGTTCCACTCGTCACTCGGGCTCGGGAACTTGGCGATGGCGATGCGGCCATCAACGTCACGTACGTGCGCCTTGGGCCTGGCGCCGCCGAGGCTGGAGCCTTGCCGCAGCAGCAGCGCCAGCGACTGGGGGTCGTCGTCGGAGTCGTCATCGGCAATGTTGTCGGCGGCCGAGAGCAGTGCGGGCAGATCTGTCAGCGCGGGAACGCCGAGTGAGGCGTGCTCGAGGAACTCGTCGTCGCGACGGAACCGGATGGAGCCTTGCCGCAGGTCGTCCCGCACTCGTATGAGTAGGTCGAACTCGCCGAAGCTGACCGGCGCTCGGCTCGTTGCGTTCGCCTGGTGCCTTTCGGTGCGTTCGATGAGCCGCCGACCCCACCGGTCAGGGCACGAGTCGGCAAACGCCCCGAAGAGTTTCTGATTCGTCGGGGTCTGCAGTGTGCCGGACACTCGTGGCAGGGCGGGGTCCAGCGCATACGCGGCGTCGTTGGACAGCCAGCCCGGGTCGTAGGTGAACGACGCCGACTCGGTGCGACCCCGCCGGTGGGTGAACAGACGCCCTGCCAGGGTCGGCGCGCCGGCCAGGTCCACCCACACCTCCACGTCAGCGGTTCGACGGCTACTGGCGCGCTCGCTCCCGCGTTCGGTACGCGATGCGCGCGCGCCTGCCCGGCGGCGCGCGCTAGTCATTTCTGATCCGGGTAGTCGTGGCGGCGCCGTACCCGCTGGGGCAGTTGCTCATCTGCGCGTTGGCGTCCGACGTCGCTTCGGTACGGGTCGAGCGCCTGGGTGATGTCGTCGAGCACGCCGAGCGCGCGGGCGACCCGCAGCAGCGCCTCAAGATTGGCCCCCTGGCCCGACTCCAACCGAAGGACGGTGGATCGGGCGACGTCGGCGCGTTCGGCGACCTCTACGGCAGTCAGCCCGCGGAGGCGACGCCAGGTTCCGAGATGTTCGCCGATGTCCTCCAGCGCGCGACGGACCGGCAGAGGTACCGCCTTGCCCGACTTGACGCGTTCCGTGCTGCCACGTCCGGTCGCCATGGCCGACTCACCGCCTTCCTATCCGCAGTACGGTCGTATGCCGCACGCGTGGCAGGGTGGGGCCCACGCAGCTGATCGGCCGTGTGGGGACCACGGTCTACGTAACCAGAGTACAGCTAAAGTTTCAAATTTGACATTTAAAGTCGTTTTAGATGTCAGAGATGAACTTTTACCGTCTGACTGCCGCGGTGCACGCAGCGAGGCTCTCGGCCGCCACAAGCGCCATGGGACGCACTACCCGACCACTACGCTCGAGCGCGGCGCTCATGCGGGAGCGGGAAAGAAGCGGCGCCGCGCTCGAGCGTAGTGGTCGGGTCTGACGATTTTCGCGCTCGCAAGGAGCGTCGTCGTCGTCTCCAAACTGCCGCGGGTCAGACGAGGAGTTACCGTCCGAGGGTGAGGATCTGCCGCGCCGGCGAGCACCTCGCGCATCGTCACCTCGACACCCACCCACGCGATCATCGATGCGAACGTCGCACACGACCTGCCGCCACTACCGAGGCGGGTCGTTCGACTGCCTAGCGCGTCGAAACGCGGCGTGATGGCGACTGATGAAGATCATCGGCGGATGTTCGTTTTCAAGATCAACCGAACCAGAGTCATCTTTAACTCATCCAATATAGTCGATTACAAACGATTATGATCATGCACAGCCAACGCTGGATCGCCTACGCCACAGGCGGTGTAGCGATTTTTCAATGATGATCAACAGTCCAAGATCAACTCGAAGGGTTACTGGTTCGAGTCCAGTCGGGGGAGCAGGAAGCACGGATTCCGGCCCTTCTTGCCCTCGCTGATATCGAACAGAGTTGGTTGGGTCTTCGGAACGGGTTGGCCGTTGCGGCGTTCAGGTTTGCCGAGGGTGCGAGCCGAAGAACTGGTTGCTAGCTGTACCTCGCCGGCGTGAGGATCGCGTATAAACACTGGACGCCTCGATCGCCGCGTCGCAGGTTGGACGCATGCGGCTGTCGTGGTGGTCGCCCCGCGACCGAATCGCGGTGGCTCTCGGAGTCGTCTTGCCCTGCGCGGTCGCGGCGGCGCTTGCGCAGTTCCGATCGGACTTCGCGAACACCGATGCCGCACTGGTCCTCGTGGCGGTTGTCGTGCTCGTTGCTGCGAACGGGCACCGACTGGCCGGGGTGTTGGCGGCCGTTTCGGCGACCGTGTGCTTCGACTTTTTCTTCACGAAGCCGTACGAGCGATTGACGATTACGCACCGCGTGGACGTCGAGACGACGGTGCTGCTCGTGGCGGTGGGTGTCGCGGTCACCGAACTGGCCGTTCGCGGGCGGCGCCAGCGCGTGCTGGCGCAGACTGACGCTTCCTACCTCGACGCCATTGCCTCCACGGCCAGTCTGATCAACTCGGAAGCGTCGCTCACCTTCGTCGTCAAGCATGTCTCGACCCAGCTAACGACGCTGTTGGGCTTGCGTGGTTGCCGGTTCGAGAACGGCAGGTACGGCGGGCTGCCACGCCTGGAGGATGACGGGCAAATCCGCACCGCGGGCGACGAGTGGGATCTCGATCAGTTCGGCATGCCCGACACCGACGTGGAACTGCTCAGCATGAGCGAAGGAGTGGGGTTCGGGCGGTTCGTGCTGCGACCGACCCCTGGTGTGACACCCCCACTGCTGGCGCGGCGGATCAGCAGCTTGTTGGCCACGCAGGTCGCGGCCGCCTACAGCGGCCGCACGAGGGCCGCCGAGCCCTGAAACCCGGCCGGCTAGGGGGGTCCGGGTCGGAAACGGTATCCCAGGCCGGGTTCGGTGATCAGATGTCGCGGATGGCTGGGCTCGGGTTCGAGTTTGCGTCGCAGGTGTTGCATGTAGATGCGCAGGTAGCTGCGGTCGGCTTGTTGTGTCTCGCCGCGCAATGCGGTCAGCAGGTCACGGGTGGGAATAAGCACGCCGGGCCGCCGCACCAGCAGCTCCAGTAGCCGCCACTCGGTGGGCGTGAGGTGCACGGATTCGGCCGTGCCGTCGTCGCGCGGCAGCACGGCCATTCGCGCGTTGACATCGACCACGGCGGCGCCGAGGCGTACCGGCGCGTCGGGCTCGGACAGGTTCGCTCGTCGGGCCACAGCGCGCAGTCGTGCCATGAGCTCGATGACGTCGAACGGTTTCGTGAGGTAGTCCGACGCGCCGGCGTCCAGCGCCTCGACTTTTCCGGAGCTGTCCGACCTGGCGGTGACGACGATAACCGGGATCTGCGATCGCCGCCGATCCAACTCGCGAAGCACGTCGGTGCCGTTCACGTCTGGCAGCCCGAGATCCAGCAGGATGACATCGGGCGGGGACGTGGCCACCTGATCCAGGGCGCCGGCGCCGGTCCGCGCGCTGGTGACGCGATAGCCACGCTTGCTCAGGTTCAGCGTCAGCGCGCGGACCAACTGGGGTTCGTCGTCGACGACCAGGACGTGGATCACGTGAGTGGCTCGGTGATACGCGGGCGGACGGCGACATGTCCGGCGCCGGCGTCGGCTCGGGGAAGTGAGACGGCGGCGGTGAGTCCGCCGCCGGGCGTCTCTTCGAGAGCGATGGAACCGTCCATTGCGTCGACGAACCCGCGGGCGATGGCCAGTCCGAGGCCGACGCCTGGGCCCGAGCTGCCGGTGTGGTCGTCGTGGCGTTGGAATGCCGTGAAGACGCGCTCATGCTCGGCGGCCGGGATGCCTGGTCCGCGGTCGCTGATGCGCAGTTCGAGGATGTGCCCGTATTCGCTGGCAGTGATCCGAACGGGTCGCTCTGGCGGACTGTACCGGACCGCGTTTTCAACCAGGTTGGCGATCACACGCTCGAGCAGCCCGGCGTCAGCTAGTACCTCGGGCAGATCTGTCGGCACCTCCACCTGGACTCTGGAGCGGGCGCTGAGGTGACCGAGGGCCACCGCGATCACGTCGTCGAGGCCGACCGGTTGTGGGGCCACCGCGAGCGCGCCCGCCTGGAGGCGCGACAGGTCAAGCAGGTTGGTGACCAGGTCGGTGAGCCGGTCGAGCGCGGCCTCGGCGTCGGAGAGCAGGGCCTGCCGGTCCTGCTCGCTCCAGGCCACGTCCGTGCTGCGCAGGCTGGAAACGGCGGCCTTGGCGGATGCGATGGGAGTGCGCAGGTCGTGGCTGACGGCGTTGAGCAGTGCGGTGCGTACCCGGTCGGCTTCGCTGATGGCCGCGGCGGCCTCGGCGGCTTCGGCCAGCAGGCCCTGTCGGTAGGCCACGGCGACCTGCGCGGCAAACGCCTGTAGGACGCGTTGGTCCTCGCCGCCCAGGGTGCGCCCGCGCAGAACGAGCATCAGGTCGTCGCCGATCGGCGCGTCGCTGTCGCCCTCGTTCGGCCGCAGGCACGGGTTGTCGCCGATGCTGGCCACACATGTCCATGAGCCGCGGGAGCCGTCGCTACCGACGACGCCGCCGTCGAAGCCGTCTGTTCGCCGCAACAGGCTCACGCTCTGTACGGCGAAGGTCTCGCGCACCCGCTCCAGCAGGGCGGAAAGTGCGTGTTCGCCGCGCAGCAGGCTGCCGGCGAGCGTCGCGAGCGTCTCCGCCTCCGCATTCGACCGTGCGGCTTCGGTGTTGCGGCGGGCGGCGAGGTCGACGACCCGGGAGACGCTCGCCGCGATGAGGAGGAACGCAGCCAGCGCGAACGCGTTCTCCGGTTCGGAGATGGTGAAGGTGTGGATGGGCCGGACGAAATAGAAGTTGATCAGCAGGCTGGCCGCCAATGCGGCGGCAAGTGCGGGCCAGAAGCCACCGACAAGACTGACGATGACGACGGCGAGCAGGAACAGCAGCATCTCGGTTGCGAGGGTGACGCTGTCGCGAAGTTGTGCGCCGACCGGGGTCAGAAAGCCGAGCAGTACGGCGCCGACGGCAAGACCGATGAGACGGCGGCGCACCGTCAACCCGCCGGTGATCCGGGGCAGCACGCGTCCCTTGCCGATGTAGGCGTGCGTGACGACGTGCACGTCGATCGTGCCCGATCGGCGGATGATCGTCCCACCGGTTCCCGGGCCGAGGAGCGCGGCCAGCGGATGCCGTCGGCTGGCGCCGATCACGATTTGGGTGGCGTTGTTGGCGCGGGCGAACTCCAGGATGGCGGTGGGGACGTCGTCGCCGACGATCGAGTGGTAGGTGCCGTCGAGCGACTCGACGAGTTGGCGCTGGTGCTGCAGCGCGGCGACGCTGGCGCCGGCAAGTCCGTCGTTGCGGGCGATGTGCACGGCGAGCAGGTCGCCACCGGCGGCGTGCGCGGCGATGCGCGCGGCGCGGCGGAGCAGAGTCTCGCCTTCAGGGCCGCCGGTCAGCGCGACGACCACGCGCTCGCGGGTCTCCCAGGTGGTCGCGATGCCGTGCTGCTCGCGGTAGTGCTGGAGGCCCTCATCGACCCGGTCGGCCAGCCAGAGCAGGGCTAGTTCGCGCAGTGCGGTGAGGTTGCCGTGCCGGAAGTAGTTGGACAGCGCCGCGTCGACCTTGTCGGGTTGGTAGATGTTGCCGTGCGCCATACGCCGGCGCAGCGCCTCCGGGGTCATGTCGACGAGCTCGATCTGCTCGGCCGCGCGGATCACCGAGTCGGGCACCGTTTCGTGCTGGGCGATCCCGGTGATGGCTTCTACGACGTCGTTGAGCGACTCGAGGTGCTGGATGTTGACGGTACTGATGACGTCGATGCCCGCGTCGAGCAGCACTTCGATGTCCTGCCAGCGTTTCTCGTGCTCGCAGCCGGGCACATTGGTGTGCGCCAGCTCGTCAACCAGGGCGACGTGCGGCGCGCGCGCCAGCACGGCGGGAAGGTCCATCTCGGTGAACGTTGTCCCGCGGTAGTGCACGGTTCGGCGCGCGATCACCTCCAGGCCCTCGAGCTGCTTCGCGGTATTTTTCCGTCCGTGGGTCTCGACGAACGCGGCTACGACGTCGGTCCCTCGCGATGCTCGACGTTTGCCCTCGTCGAGCATCGCGAAGGTCTTGCCTACGCCCGGCGCCGCTCCGAGGTAGATGCGCAGTTGGCCGCGGCGCTGCCTCCCTCGGGCCTCGGAGCTCATGCTCGTCGCTCAGCCGTGGGATGGGTGTTCGCGGTCCAGTGCGAGGTTGAGTCGTAGCACGTTCACCCGGGGTGCGCCCATGAACCCGAGGGCCCGTCCGGCGGTGTACTTCTCGACCAGCGCGGCGACCTGCGCGACCGAGATACCGCGGGCCTTCGCCACGCTCGCCTCCTGGAGCCTGGCGTAGGCCGGGCTGATCTCAGGGTCAAGTCCGGATCCCGAGGCGGTGACCGCGTCGGCCGGTACAGCAGGATGGGCCGGCGCGTCGCCGCGGATCGGCACGACCTGTCCCTTCGCGTAGTCCGCGCCGAACTTCGCGCACTGCACGGCGACGCCCTTGTAGCTCGAGAGGAACGGCTTGGTCGGGCACTCCTGGTTCAGGCTGACGACCTTCGTCACGTGTCCGTGGTAGCCGGGTCCGGACCAGAACACCGCCAGCACCGCGCCGACGCCGTCCGGCGTGCAGAACGGCCGCGAGCCGTCGACGCCGTATAGCTTGCCGATGGCGAGGCTGCGTGAGCAGACGAGGGTAAGCAACCGCTGCGTGCCCGTGTCGTCCTTCACCGAGGGGTCGGGCAGCACGTCGACGATCGACTCCGGGCCTAGGTTGCTGGCCGCCGAGGCGGTCGGGTCGTAGCCCGCCCCGGCCGCAGAAGGCCGCGACTGGAAGTACTGCACCAGTGGGTTGCCGTCCTTGTCAGTGAAGCTCTGGCCGAGCAGTCCCGAGCCGACGACCTTGCCGTCGACCTTGAGCAGCGAACCGTCGGCCCGCGACTTGAACCCAGGCACCTGTGCGACCAGCGTGATGAGCAGCGGGTAACCGATGCCGAGGATGACCGTGAAGATCAGCAGCATCCGCACCGCGGCGCCGAACTGCCGGATCGACGTGAAGAGGTTACGCATCGCAGAATCACCGAATCCCAGGAATGAACTGGACGACTAGGTCGATGAGCTTGATGCCGACGAACGGCACGACGATCCCGCCCAAGCCGTAGATGTAGAGGTTGCGGCGCAGCATCGCGCTCGCGCTCGAGGGCCTGTACCGCACGCCGCGCAGTGCGAGCGGGATCAGCGCGACGATCACGAGCGCGTTGAAGATGACGGCCGACAGGATCGCCGACTCCGGCGAGTGCAGCCGCATGATGTTGAGCTTGTCCAGGCCTGGGTAGACCGCCGCGAACATCGCGGGGATGATCGCGAAGTACTTCGCGACGTCGTTGGCGATCGAGAACGTGGTCAGCGCGCCCCGTGTGATGAGCAGCTGCTTGCCGATCTCGACGATCTCGATGAGCTTCGTCGGGTTGGAGTCGAGGTCGACCATGTTGCCGGCCTCTTTAGCCGCCGACGTGCCAGTGTTCATCGCCACGCCGACATCGGCTTGGGCCAACGCGGGGGCGTCGTTGGTGCCGTCGCCGGTCATCGCGACGAGCTTGCCGCCCTCCTGCTCACGCTTGATCAGCGCCATCTTGTCCTCGGGCTTGGCCTCGGCGAGGAAGTCGTCCACTCCCGCCTCGCTCGCGATGGCCTGGGCGGTGAGCGGGTTGTCGCCGGTGATCATCACGGTGCGGATGCCCATCTGGCGCAGCTCGTCGAAGCGTTCGCGCATGCCCTGCTTGACGATGTCCTTGAGGTGGATCACACCGAGTATGCGCGGAGGTGTCCCGTCGACCCAGTCCGCGACGACGAGCGGCGTACCGCCGCCGGCGCTGATGCCGTCGACGAGCTCGCTCGGTGCGGATCGGGACGGTGCCGCCGTTCTCCCGTACCCACGCGGTGAGCGCGCCGGCGGCACCCTTGCGGATCTGCCGGGTGGGCAGGCCGTCGACCGCCGTCAGGTCGACGCCACTCATTCGCGTCTGGGCGGTGAATTGGACGAACGTGGCGTGGGTGAGCTCGCCGGGAGCCCGCTCCCGCAGCCCGTACCGGCTCTTCGCCAGCACGACTACGGAGCGACCCTCCGGTGTTTCGTCGGCCAGCGACGACAGTTGCGCGGCGTCGGCCAGCTCCTGGTCCGGAACGTCGCCCACCGGCAGGAACTCGGTGGCCTCGCGGTTGCCGAGGGTGATCGTGCCGGTCTTGTCCAGCAGCAGCGTGTTGACGTCGCCGGCAGCCTCGACGGCGCGGCCGCTCATCGCGAGCACGTTGCGCTGGACCAGCCGGTCCATGCCGGCGATGCCGATCGCCGATAGCAGCGCGCCGATCGTCGTCGGGATGAGGCACACCAGCAGCGACACCATGACAATGCCGGTGAGGCCGTTCGAGTCGAGCGCCTGACTGTCCGGGATGCCGGGCTGGTTCGCCTTGGCGAAGATCGCCAGCGGCTGCAGCGTCACCGTGGCGAGCAGGAAGATGATCGTCAGCGAGGCGAGCAGGATGTTCAGCGCGATCTCGTTCGGGGTCTTCTGCCGGCTCGCGCCCTCGACGAGCGCGATCATCCGGTCGATGAAGCTCTCGCCAGGCTTCTGGGTGATCTCGACGACGATCCGGTCGGAGAGCACCTTGGTGCCGCCGGTGACCGAACTGCGGTCGCCGCCGCTCTCGCGGATCACCGGCGCGCTCTCGCCGGTGATCGCGCTCTCGTCGACACTCGCGATGCCGTCGACCACGTCACCGTCACCGGGGATGACGTCACCGGCCTCGCACACGACACAGTCCCCTGCCGCAGCTGCGGCGCAGGCGCCGGCTCCTCGGCGCCGGTGAAGTCCGCACGGTTCACCAGGCGGCGGGCCACCGTGTCGGTCTTCGCGCGGCGCAGGGCGTCGGCCTGGGCCTTGCCACGGCCCTCCGCGACCGCTTCGGCGAGGTTCGCGAACAGCACGGTGAGCCAGAGCCAGAACACGATCAGCCAGGCGAAGACGGAGGAGTTCGCGATCGCCAATCACCGTCGTGAAGACCGCGCCGATCTCGACGATGAACATGACCGGGTTCTTGTAGAGCGTCGCCGGGTTCAGCTTGCGCAGCGCGTCCGGCAGAGACGTCCACAGCATCGTCGGGATCGAGCAGGCCGGCGCCGACGCGGTGCGTCTGGATCGGTTCCGCGCGGTGCGGCCGGGGTGAGGTCATAGTTGGGGTGGACATCAGTGCAGGCCCTCCGCAAGTGGACCAAGTGCGAGTGCAGGGAAATAGGTCAGCGCGACCACGATGATCGTGACGCCGAACAGCATCCCGACGAAAAGGGGCCGATACGTCGGCAGCGTTCCGTCGGAGGCTGGTACCGGCTTCTGCCGGGAAAGTGATCCGGCCAGGCCGAGGACGAAGACGATCGGCAAGAAGCGGCCGAGCAGCATCGTGATACCGAGCGCCGTGTCGTACCACGGCGTGTTCACGGTAGATGCCGGCGAACGCGCTGCCGTTGTTGTTCGCCGCGGAGGTGAACGCGTAGAGGACTTCGGAGAAGCCGTGCGCTCCGGTGTTGAGCATGCTTGCCCGTTCGGCCGGGAACGACATGGCAAGGGCCGTCCCGACAAGGACTAGGGCGGGCGTGGTGAGCAGGTATAGCGAGGCGAACTTCACCTCCCGGGCGCCCAGTTTCTTGCCTAGGTACTCCGGTGTTCGGCCCACCATCAGCCCGGCCACGAACACCGTGATGACCGCGAGGATCAGCATGCCGTAGAGCCCCGAGCCCGTGCCGCCAGGTGCGACCTCGCCGAGGGCCATGTTCATGATCAGCGTGCCACCGCCGATGCTCGTGTACGAGTCGTGGAAGCTGTCGACGGCGCCCGTCGAGGTCAGCGTCGTTGCCGTGGCGAAGGCCGCGGAATTCGCGACGCCGAACCTTGTCTCGGTCCCCTCCGTCGCCGCGCCGACTGCGGTGGGGGCGGTGCCATGGTGCGCGGTCTGCGACGTGACGTTGATGGTCAGTGAGACGATCGCGATGAGCGCCATCACCGCGACGATCGCGTAACCCTGTCGCTTGTCGCCGACGATCTTGCCGAAGGTGCGCGGCAGCGAAAACGAGATGGCAAGGAGCAGGAAGATCTCGAGAAAGTTCGTCCACGCGGTGGGGTTCTCCCACGGGAAGGCGGAGTTGGCGTTGAACATGCCGCCGCCGTTGGTGCCGAGTTCCTTGATGACCTCCTGGCTCGCGAACGGCCCGCCGGGGATCGTCTGTGCCCCACCGGCGATGGTGTGGATCGTCTCGTAGTGGTGGAAGTTCTGGATCATGCCGGCACCGACGAAGATGATCGCGAAGACGATCGAGATCGGCAGCAGGATGCGCAGGCTGATGCGCGTCAGGTCGACCCAGAAGTTGCCGAGCCGGTCGGTCTTGCTGCGCGCGAAACCGCGCACCAGGGCGATCGCGACGGCGATACCGACGGCGGCAGAGACGAAATTCTGCACTGCCAGGCCGGCCATCTGCACGACATATCCCAGCGCGTTCTCACCCGAGTAGGACTGCCAGTTGGTATTCGTGACGAAGCTGGCCGCGGTGTTCCACGCCTGGTGACCGACCATCTGCGGCACCGCGTACGGCGGCCAGAAATGCTGCTGGATGCGCAGAAACCCATACAGGAACAGCACCGACACTGCGCTGAACGCCAGCACCGAGCGCAGATACCTCCCCCACGTCTGATCGGCTTCGGCGTCAATGCCACCAGCGCGATAGACGGCACGTTCGACGGCAAGGTGCCGCGTTCCGGTAAGTACTCGCGCCATGTAGTCGCCCAGCGGCTTGTGCACCAAGGCGAGCGCGACAATGAGGGCAAGAACGAAGACGATCCCCGCCCACGTGTCCGACATCAGAACTTCTCCGGGAAGATCAGAGCGATGACCAGGAAGATGGTCACCAGGATCGCCAGGATCAGGCCGACGAGGTTCGCCGCGTTCACAGCCGTTCCGCGCCCTTCGCAACGAGGGCCAACAGACCGAAGATGATCAGCGTCAGGAACACGAACCAGACGTCACTCACTGCCACTCCAAGCAGGGACGGACCGGCGTCCCGCGCCGGCCCACCGCAGGACCGGCGGGCGATGAGCAGTGAACACCTCCGCTCGGGCTCGAATCGGGCCTCTGACCCCGTTTTCACGACTCCCTCACGGCACGTTCACGGCCTCCCTGCGTGGAAGGGCCGATTTCGAGAGGTCGGACACACCACCGGCCACAACATCGGCATCGGCTCCGCCGCGTGGGGATCCGGCAAATCGCCGCATGCATTGCCACCGCGCGTGCGCGTGCAGGAGGGTTGAGCCCATGCCCCAGACGACCGGCCGCCCATCCCGGTGCCCGCTGGCCGTCGTTGGTCCGCAACTGAGGCCGAAGTAGGCCCGCTCACTGATGGCCGTGTGCGAGAACAACGCTTTCCGGCTGGATCGCACCGCGCTCTAGGCTGCAGGTCACGCCGTCCGTTGCCCGCACAACTCAAGATCCAATTACGCGAAGTCGAAGCAGGATCATCCGAACGACAGTCAAACGATTATGATCATGAAATGATTGTCGTTGAGTCCCTTGCATAACAAGCGATGTAGCCAATTCCGACCGTGATCAACTGTCCAAGATCTACTCGCTCGACTTAACCGAATCTGCCGACGAGCGCTTCGGCGGGCGCGGCGGTGTCAGGGACCGCTGAGAGGACAAGGAGCAGCGGAGCGACACCGAGCGTGTAGTCGTAGAGCCGGTCAGCCCTTGACGTAGGCCAGGCTTTCCGTCACCCGCCCAGCCCGGACCCGCAGCAGATCAGCACCGCGGACATGCCCGTCCGCCCAGCTGTAGAGCCACCGGACGATGACCCGATCACCCGCGCCGAACATCTCCTCGACGTCGAAATGTGATGCTGGCGAGTCTGTGAAGAAGACCCGCCACGCCTGGAGCACCGCCTGCCGCCCAACGTGCCGGGTGCCATCGGGCGCCGGGCTGGTGGCCTCGAACACGCAGTCGTCGGTGATCAAGTCTCCGAGGGCCGTGAGGTCCCGGCTGTTGAATGCCTCGTGGAACCGCTCGATGGTCTCGCGTGCCTCGTCATTCATCTGCAGTGTCCTTCCCTGCCACGCGATCCCGCGAGCGAGCCCTCGTCGATCACGTCACCCGATGCGGCGCGTTACACGTCGTGTGCCGAATCTAGTATCTGGCACCTAGCGATCGGACACCCGTCAAGCGCAGTTCGCGACGCGAGGTCCCAGTCCACTTGCCCAACGAGGCGAGCACCAGATCGCCCGCCAGCCGGTCGATCGCGAGGCCCAGTTCACCGCCGTCGATGAACTCGGTGTCGAGTGACAGACCGCCCTCAACGGGCCTGTCGGTAGACGAGTGACAAGGCCATGCAGGCGCCGGAAATCTCGTCGAAGTCGGCCTGATGCACGCCATTGCCCTTCCACAAGCGAGATCGACCAATGCGCCCATGCCGCCGTGTGAGCGAAGTCTGCACCGTGCCGCATCCCGGTGGACGCCGGGCAATCGCCGGTATCAAGCGGGTGGGCGTGGGCGGACCGTGCCGACCCGTTGCCCGCCGATGTGCACGGCGAGTGACCCGGATGGTTCCCCCACCTGAGAGCCAGACATCGACCAGAACCCCCGGTCCCATCCGCCGCGGTTCGTCGGCGCGGACGTGTTCGAGCCATTCGGCCGACGACCATCGCGTAGCTCGCCCGCTGGGGAGCTGGAGTCGTTCGGGGTCGTCGTTGCAGGCGGCTTGACCAGGCGGATCGCATCGTTACTCGTGGCCTGGAACATCCCGAGCTCCCTGAGGGCTGTGCGCGCGTCCGACCACGACCGTCGTGGTCGACGCACCCGGCGGGAACCTGAGCAGGTGCCTTCCACCGGCGGCGCGGCGGAGCCGCCCGTGCTGAATGAAGATCTGTAGGCCAGGACGAAGGTCCTGACTTGCCTAGGGATATCGAATCTGTCGACCGATCCGGAGCTCGGCGAGGTTGAGTGGAACACCCACTGCTGGGGAGATCCGAACATGTCGATGGACTCCGTCCGCGTGTCATTGGCCGCGCCGATCAACCTGAACAACCCGGGCCACTACCTGCACTTGGGGTTCATCCAGATATCGGTGGCCAACCTGCTCGTCATCGTGCTGATGGTGATCATCTTTGTTGGAGCGTTGCTCCTCCCGTTCCCGAAGGACAAGGACAAGTCATGACAGCGACGGAACCGTCGGACTCTCCGGCGGCGCCGGAGGCCGGCGGACGCAGGGGAGGGTGGACGGGGGCGTTGCGCCGAAAGGGCCTTGAGGTTCTGCCGCCGGAAAAGCTGCTGCCCGACACTCAGCCCGCGTACGTCTCGTCGTGGATCTACGTCTTCGGTGTGCTGACGATCGCCGCGCTGATCATGGTCCTGCTCAGCGGCAGCATCCTGGCGCTCAAGGGGCCGGCCTGGTGGCACGGCTCATCGGTCGGGCACTACTTCAACAGCCTGCACCTGTGGTCGGTCGAACTGTTCATGGCGTTCATGGTCATCCACTTGTGGGGGAAGTTCTTCATGGCCGCGTGGCGCGGGAAGCGCGCGCTCACCTGGATGACCGGAGCCGTCGCATTCCTGACGTCCGTCGGAGCGGCGTTCACCGGATACGTCACGCAACAGAACTTCGATTCGCAGTGGATCTCGACGCAGGCCAAGGACGGTCTCAACTCGGTGGGCATCGGAGCGTATTTCAATGTGATGGATTTCGGCCAGATGCTGATGTGGCACATCATCTTGCTGCCGCTGGGCATCGGTGTGTTCACCGTCCTGCACGTCCTGATGGTCCGCCGCCGCGGTGTCGTGCCACCGATCGGCGCTATCGCCGGCGATTCCGTCCCTGACGATCAGGCAGTGTCATGAGTCGACGCACTTCCGCCGTCGAGCCGTCACCGTCCAGCTTCGGAGTCCGTAGCTACGACATCGTGAAGGAGTTTGTGCTGGCGATGATCGTGGTGGCGTTGTTGAGCGCGGGGCTGGCGCTGGTCTTCTCCTCGCCCGACGAGAAGCCGATCACTGTGGCGCAGTGGGCCAATGCCGCGCCTAGCGATTTCGTCGCCACCGCACTGGCCGAGCTCGACGGCAGCAGTGACACCGCCGGGTATGGCCCGCCCTACAACAGCACCGACGCCAGCCAGAAGATCGGCCCGATCAACCTGCAGAAGCTCGCCGGTGTCACCCACCCGATCGACACCGCCAAGGCGTTCGTGCTCCTACCGCTGACCAACGCCCCCGCCGAGGAGAACCTCGCGGCGGCACTGCGCGAGTACATCGGGGCGCCGCCCGAGCAGCAGGCGAAGTGGACGTCGGCCTACGCCGACGCCCTGGACAAGGCGCCCGGCAACGACCCCGCCAAGGTCGCGGCAGGCGATTACGGGCCGGTGCCGGTGCTGCTCGCCGCACTGCTCGCCCGTGCGCAATCCGGCGCACTGGACGGGACGCTGCTGTCCGAGCACGGCTTCTACCAGACCGACTACACCCTGCCCCTGCTGTTCATCGCCGACGGCTCGTACATGGCCGACAAGGCCTCGGCCGACCATCTGGCCGGTGACCAATGGGGAATGATGAACGAGACCGGGAGCTTCCCCGGCCAGCCCTGGCTGTGGCTTTACACGATGTGGTACCAGGTCTCCCCGTTCACGCAGTCGGGTAACGCGGACGCTCTGGTCTGGGGCCTGATGATGGTGCTGACGCTCGGTTTCGTGCTCCTGCCCGTCATCCCCGGTCTGCGGTCGATCCCCAAGTGGATACCGGTCTACAAGCTGGTGTGGCGCGACTACTACCGCAGCCGGCGCTGAGCCCACTCGATCGGTTCGCGGAATGAGTAAACGATGTGCTACTGAGGACCGTCACCCATCCCTGACACAGGGCAACGCCTTGTTGCCTCGTGGTTACTGCACACGAACTGCACTGCGCGGCACCGGCCCCCGCACGACGGCAACCTCGACTCGGTCGGCATCGTCCTGGACGCCGTCTCGCTGATCGACCTCACCCGCGGCGACCTGCTCACCGCCGGCACACTTCCCGGGCGGCTTCGATCCAACGATGCCATGCATCTCGCCGTCGCCCTCCGCGCCGGTGCGGACGAGGTGGTCACCTACGCCACCGAGCTTGCGGTCGCGGCGAACGTCGCAGGTATCGTCGCTGTCCAGCCGAGCTGAGGACTCCCAGGCGGCCGCCGCTTGAGCCCGATCCGGTGGCTTGGATTCAAGATCAATGCATGATCAGCGCTGCATCCCCTGCGCCGCAACGGTTTCCGTGGTCAGCCATCGTCGCTGGACGTCGGCCGGGCAGTCGTACGTACAGGCCATGCGGGACGTCCGAGTCGCTGTCGTCCGGTTCCCGGGTGCGGATCTGGGCGGCATCGGGGCCCACGGCTGGGCCCGGCCGCGTGCTGCGAAGGACGGACGAGTATGCCGACGGGTCACCGATGCGCAGGTACCGATCGGTGTGCGGCGAGCCGGGCTCCCGACGGATTGGACGCGACCCTCGTCAGGGTAGGGTGAGCACTCGCAAATGCGGTTTGACCCGCCCAACTGTGGAGAGTGTCGCTCATGATTGTGGCCAGTAGTTTCGGTACCGGCCAGGTGTTCTGGTCCATGTTGTGGTTCTTCCTGTTCTTCATCTGGATTTGGCTGCTGATCGTCGTGTTCGGCGACATCTTCCGCAGCGACGACCTCGGTGGTTGGGCCAAGGCCCTATGGACGATATTCGTCATCGTCCTGCCCTACCTGGGCGTCTTCGTGTACCTGATCGCCCGCGGCCACAAGATGAGCGCCCATGCCGCCGCAGCCGCTCAGGCGCAGGACCAGGCGACTCGCCAGTACATCCGGGACGTCACCGGCTCCGGCGGCAGCGCCGCGGAGGAGATCGCGCGCCTGGCTGAGCTTCGCGACCGCGGTGCGATTACCGCCGCCGAATTCGAGCAGGCCAAAGCCAAGGCCCTGGCCTAACGGCACCCGGGCACCCGCCGCGCCTATCGGCGAATCCCGCGATGAGCGCGGCGGCAGCCAGCCTGACCGCGCCGTTGGGCGAGCGGTTGTGCGAGGTGTGGGTTGCCGATCACGCACTGCATCGACCTGCATACGACGCGCTGCTCGACGAGGCCGAACGTGCCCGAGCCGAAGCGTTCGTGCGCCCCGTCGACCGGATCAGCTTCGTGCTCGGCGTGGCGCTGCTCAAGATGGCCGTCGCCGGCGTCACGAACGCAAGCCCGGCCTCGATACGTGTCGATCGGCGGTGCGACGAGTGCGGGCGGGCGCACGCACGACCGCGGATACGCGGCGCCGACCTGCACGTGTCGGTGTCGCGCTCCGGTTCGCTGGTGGCGGTCGCGCTCACCCGAGTCGGCCCGGTCGGCGTCGACATCGAGCGCCACGCCGCCGGCCGGACCGCCGCGTTGGCTCGCCAGATCCTCACTGCCACCGAGCCCGTCAGTCGGCGCGAGGACATCCTCACGTACTGGTGTCGCAAGGAGTCGGTCGTGAAGGCGACCGGCCAGGGGCTGCGGGTGCCGCTGAAGGATGTGGTCGTGAGCCCGGCGGCGGACCCGGCTCAGCTGGTGAGCTACCAGGGGCGCGAGCTCGCGGCGTCCCTCGTCGACCTCGACCTGGATGCCCGCTACACCGCAGCGCTGACGGTCCTCACCGACGGTGATGTCACGGTGGAGGTGCGGGCCGCCGATGCGTTGCTGGGCCGGTGACCCCTCGCCCGAACGCATTCGTGCCCTCGGTCTGGAACTGCTCGATGTGGGCCGGGTGCATCGATCACGCTGGCCTACCGGCTAGCAGGTAGTCGGTTCGCGCGACACCGGAACAAGCTTGCCGATCGCCGGCGCGCTCAGGATGGGTTCAGGCCTGTCGTCGCAGCGTGAATGTTCTATGGCGCGCGTTGCGGTCGTGAGCAGGCCCGGTGTTGACAGTCGACCGGTTCAGCTGCGGATTCTCGCGGCCCTGTTCACCGTGGCATTTGCCCTGCGCCTGGCGCTGGTCGCACATAGCCGCGGAGGGTTCCTCGGGAACTATGGCTACGACGCCGCCGTCTACTACAGCGCCGCCGACTCGCTCCTACAGGGGCGTCTGCCGTATCGGGACTTTGTCCTCGTCCACCCACCGGCCCTGATGCTGGCACTCACTCCGTTCGCTGGCCTGGGTCGGCTGATCGGCGACCAAACAGGGTTCGTGCTCGGAAACCTGGCGTTCACCGCGCTCGGCGCGGTGAACGCGTCGCTCGTCGTCCGTGTCGCGCAACGATTCGGTCTGTCTCGGGCCGCAGCACTGCTCGGCGGCGGGTTCTACGCCGTGTGGTTCGGCGCGGTCGATGCAGAGATCTCAATGCGACTCGAACCGCTCGGCGGCTTCGCACTGCTCTTGGCGTTGGGCGCGCTGGCTACCCCCGGCGGCCGTTCGCGCCGCTGGCCGGTGGCGGCGGGAGCTGCGTTGGGTGTCGCCGTGAGCGTCAAGATTTGGTGGATCCTCCCGCTGCTGGTGGTGCTCTGCTGGCAGCTTGTGGTGCAGCGGGCCGCCGTGCGGGCGTGCCTCATCGCGGCCGGGTCGCTGCTGGCGTTCGCGATCATCGATCTGCCGTTCCTTGTCCGTTCCCCTGCGGCGATGTGGCACCTCATAGTCAGCGAGCAGTTCGCTCGGCCGCAGGCGGCATCCTCCCGATGGGGTCGCTTGGACACGCTGTCGTCACTGCGTGCCGCAGACCCGCACTGGCGGGCGACGTCGCTGCAAACCGCGTTCGTGATACTCGTCGTCGTCGTCCTCATTGCCATGATCGTCGCGTCGGCGTGGCAGGTGCGGCAGTGCCGGCTCGTGGTCGTGATCGCCGCGACGCAACTGCTCGCGCTGATGGCCGTGCCGCTGTACAACTTCTACTACTCCGATTATCTTGCCGGGCCTGCGGCCCTCGTGGTTGCTGCTGCGAGTGACGGTCGAGGCCGGTACTCCGCAGCTCGAGCAGGGCGGTCTGCGGCTGTCACGTGTCTCGGTACGGCGGTATCCATCACCGCCGTCGCGCTCGTGCGATCGAGCTCGATCGTTACGCCGTTTCCGGCTCGACAGCTACGAGCAGCGGTAACGCACGTGCACTGCCTGATGGCCGATTCGCCGATGGCGTTGATAGCACTCAACAGGCTCAGCACAGATCTCGACAACGGGTGCCGAAATTGGGTCGACGTGACCGCGCGCACCTACGGCGCCGATGCGGGCCCCGCATCGCTGCACGGCGCTCGATCCGTGAACCAGAAATGGCAGCGGGATATCCGCGGTTACCTGCTCTCGGGTGATGCGGTTGTGGTCATCCGCTCGATAACGGGCCTGAGCGCCGAGACCAAGAAGGCCATCGACGCCAAGCCGGTCCTCGGATCCGCCGACGGATACACCGTCTACGCGGTGCCGCATGATGCAGTGACGCGGTGATCCTGCTGCCGCACCGGTGGCCTGCTGATCTCCGCTCCTCGGATTGCACCGTCGCGCCACGGGGAGGGAACGCGGCATCCGGCGTCCGCTCACGTCCCGATCTGCCTGCTCTCCAGGCTCCGCTTCGTGTGGATGGTCGCGTTGAGCCCGGCCGAGGCGAGGATGATCCGGGCAATCAGGTAGGCACCTAGCAGGAGGGTTGCGGCCGCGCCGAGCGATCCGTACAGCGCCGACGAGCTGCTGACCCTCGGCGCCAGGTAGAGGACCACGATCAGGTGCATGATCTCCATACCGATGCCGACGAGGCAGGCGCCGGGAAGCAAGCCCCACCACGGGAGTGGCGGGTGCGGCAGCAGCGACGAGATTCCCCACCATGAGGCCGTCCAGATGACGATTACGACGATGGACGCGGCGAGCCCGACGCCGGGTGAGTGATGTCGGAGCCACGCGCATGCCGCAGAGATCGCGGCGATGCCGAGCATCAGCGCCGCTGTCACTCCGGCGGTGACGAGATAGCTGGCGGGCTTGCGAACTGATAGCTGCCACGTCAACGCGACCGAGGTGAACACGGTGACCCCGAGCGTTCGCGACACGCTCACCAGCAGCACTGCGCCGATGATGACAAGGGCCCACCGAGCGCGGTGCGCCTCCGCCGCCGCCGTGCTGACAGCATCGGCGGTCACCCCGCCGAGCCCGAAGCCCTTGGCTCCGGATTTCGCGTCATCGGAGTTGAAGCCGAGAAGGCCGACGACCAGGAGCGACGCCGGCAAGGTCCAGAGGAAGACGCGAAACGCGATCGCGCCGGCCAGCACTGCGCCGCCGGTGGACATGTCGCGGACAGATAGATCGAGCGCCACATCGACGGTGAAATGCTTCGAACGCGACGCCACGACGTTGGACCGGGTTTGATCGATCTTCAGCTTGGCGGCGGCGATCCGGCCGGTGCGCTGCGGCTCCGGCTGCGGGCCCGGGGCACCGACCTGGTCACCAGCCACCAGCCACCGCCCATTCGCCGACAACGCGTCCTGCCCGCTTCTGATCTAAGCGCTGGCGGTCCCGTAGGCGCCAGCGCGACCATCGGCGCCTCATCAGCGGATGTTCGACCAACTCATCGACGTCCGTGGCCGCGACTGATCGCACACAACGCACAAGACGGCGTGCGTGCAGCATATTTCGCTGCCAACGCACGCCGCCCTCGACGGAACGGGTCAGGCGAGCAGTTTCGCCTTCTGCGCGTCGAATTCCTGCGGGCTCAGCACGCCACGATCACGCAGGTCCGCCAGCTTGTGCAACTCTTCGGCCGTGCTCGAGGTCGATCCTGCGGCGGACTGGATATAGCTCCGCGCGGCTTGGTCCGCCTGCCTGGCAGCCTCCATGTCACGCTTGCCCATGCCTGCACCCCGCGCGATGAGGTAGATCAGCGCGGCCAGGAACGGAATCAGGATCAGGAAGATCGTCCAGCCCGCTTTGCCCCATCCGTTCAGGTCATCGCTGCGGAAGATGTCCACGATGATGCGGAAGAGCAGGAAGAACCAGAGGATCCAGAGGAACAGCAGCAGCATCGTCCAGAACAGGTTGAGCAGCGGGTAGTGCCAATCGCTGGCAATTACGGGCGCGGCAGACATATGTCTCCTTCGAGGGTGATGGATCGCTGCATACGCTAGAGCGGCAGGGCGGGCACGGCAATCAGCCACGCGGGATGAGCCGGGGGGCAGCCTCGCGAGGCGAGTGGCACCTTCACGTCCGAGCCGCCTTCCTCGGTGCGACGCGCGCCGACCTGCACGAGCGCCGGCGCGGGGTGTACCCGCCGGCGATGAGCTTCTCGCCCTGTTGGAATGCCGGTGAGGCGGCTCCTCTCCGCGGTGAGCAGTTCAGTTGCGGACGCGCGGTCGAACGCCCATACGTCCCAGTCGAGCGCCGGTCGGCTTGCGCAGGACGGCGTGACTCGTAACGTCCTTCGGGAGGTGCGCCCCCGACGCGACCCCCGGCCTAGTCCGCGCTGATGACCGCGTCGGCCTCGATCTCGACGAGCAGTGCCGGATCGATCAACGCGCTGACCTCGAGCATCGACGCCGCGGGCCGGATGTCGGCGAAGTATTCGCCGTGTGCGCGGCCGATCTCCTCCCACCTCGAGATGTCCGTGACGAACAACCGGGTACGGACGACGTCAGCCAGCGTCGCGCCGACCGCACGCAACGCTGCCTCGATGCGCCGGATCGCCTCGCGCGTTTGCTCCGCGGCGTCGGCGCCACCGACTGCACCGCCGTCGGGGTCGGCGGCCGTCGTACCCGAGACACTCACCCAGTTGCCGACGCGTACCGCTCGGGAATAGCCGACCACCGGCTCCCAGACGGCGCCGGAGGAGACGGTGCGGCGCCCGTTCATGAGGTCGGCTCGAGGGTTGACTCGCGTATGTTTGCCCGCTCGTCCGGTTGGCTGGTCGGCCGGAGATACAGCTCGTCGACGATCCAGCTCTCCCGGATCAGGTGGCGCGCCAGTCGCAGCATCGAGCACTCCTCGCACTGTTACGGGTCTCGAACTGTAGCCAGCACGCGGCGACCCGTGCCGCACGTGCGATGCCCTGGCGACGGTGGCCCGGCGACCGGGGTCAGCCGACATGTCTCGTTTGCTGCCCGGTGGGGCAAAGTTGGCTATTACTCGTGGACGTCGACTCGATCTCGCCTCTACGGTGATCGTGCGCCCGATGCAAACCGTGCAGTGAAGCGGCGAATTGTGCGCGACCCAACCAACTTCTTCGGGACGACGGATGCACGTGCGGCGGGGTGCGGGGGCGTCAGCTCCACCTGCGGGTGCTACCCGCCATCGCCCGCAGCACGCGTGGCCGTCGTGGTACGCGCCGACGCGACGCGGGTCGGCGCTGGCCGCCCTGTCGGCCTCGGCCTGCGCGGCGATCGTCGCGGGGCTGCTCGTCGGCGGTGGCGATTCCGCCGTCGCCGAGCGGGTGCACCAGCCTGCGAACGGGCTGTCGCCGGCCGCTTTGGCGGCCGGCCAATCCGGTGCGGTCGACTCCGGCACGAGCGATTCGCCGGCCTCGATGGTCGCGTTTCCGGCCACGAGTGGCCCGGTGAGCACGACCGTCGTTGCGTCGGGCGTGGTGTTCGACGACTTCACCGGCCCGCCGAACAGCACGCCGGCATCCGGGCTCGCCGCGAGCGGGATCCCGTCGACGGCGCTTGCGGCTTACCAGCAGGCCGCCGCTCGTGAGAAGTCGGTCAACCCCAGGTGTCGGCTCGAGTGGCCGCTGTTGGCAGCCATCGGCAGAGTCGAGTCGAACCACGGACGTTTCGCCGGCGCAACCCTGCATTCCGACGGTCTGTCCACACCGCGGGTCGTCGGCATTCCGCTCGACGGCAACGGCACCGCCGTCATCCGCGACACCGACGGCGGCCGCTTGGACGGCGATCGCACCTACGATCGGGCCGTCGGACCCATGCAGTTCATTCCGTCCACGTGGGCGTCGTGGGGCGTCGATGCGAATCACGACGGCACCCGGGACGTGTTCAACATCTTCGATGCCGCCGCCGCAGCGGCCGACTATCTCTGCGCCGCCGGGCGTGACCTCAGCACCCTTCGCGGCCAGGTGCAGGGCATCCTGAGCTACAACCACTCCGACGCCTACGTGTCGCTGGTGCTCGGTGTGGAGCGGATCTACGCCAGCCCCGGCCGGATCAAGGTGCCGGTGTTGCCGACGTCTCCCGACCCGCACACCACGCCCCCGAGCCCGCCCGCGCTGCCCCCCGTCGACCCCGGACGCCCGCGCGGCCTGTCCGATCCGCCGCCCTGTTCCGCCGCGGCCGGTCACCGCACCAGCCCGAGTCCGAGCGCGGGCTCGTGCTCGGGCAGCCCGAGCCGGCCGTCGACGAGTTCGGCAACGCCGACCGGCACGTCACCGACGAAGACCTCGCCGACCAGTGGCTCGGCGCCCGGGTCGCCGTCGACCTCGGCCGGTTCGTCCTCGACCAGTCCGGGCCCCTCGTCCACATCGAACCCGTCCGGGTCGGGGTCGACCTCAGCTACCGAGACGATTTCGCCCACCGATACCTCGTCGTCGAGCGATTCCCCACAGGCCGCGAGCGCGGCCGCGGCCGGCACGGCAGCCGATTCCGGGTCGTCGCCGTGATCGATGCGATGCTGGTGACTGCGATGCTGGTGACTGCGATGCTGGTGACATGGGCGGGCTGAGACAGCAGCTGCCGACTGCCGTCGGGAGCGAGCCGTTGCGTCGCTTCGCCGGCGTCGCGGCGGCCAATCCACGCTTGGTGACCGGGCGTGGGTCCAGCGACACGGTGCCACAGAACGACATCCCGGCGCCGGGTGCGGTCGCCTGGCTGGACATCGCCGCGGACGACGGGCGCCGGCGTACCGGCCCGCTCGGTATGCAGATCGCTGCGCTGCCGGACCGTCGCGCGCCGTACCGCTTCAAGGGCGCCCGGCTCCGGGGCACCCGCTGCGTGTGGTCGGCCTCCACAGTCAGCGGCGCCGAATTGCACCGTCCGGCGCGCCAACCCGTGCCTGCGCCGTTCGATGCCGCGGTGCACATCCTCGTCCGCGCCGCAGGCGAGGGATCGGTGTTCGATTCGGCGGGCGGGTCGGCGGGCGTGTTGCGCGTCTACGACGTTTCGGACGAGATCACCGAGCCGTGCGACACGACGACGCACCTGTACACCCTCAACGTGCCGCTCGTCGCGCTCGGTGTCGACGCCGTCACGGTGCGCGAGATTCGCGCGCACACCTACCAGGTGACGCGGTTCCAGTCGCACCTGCTGCACGCTGCGGTGGGCCTGCTGCTGTCCGGCGGCGACGAGCTGTCCACGCCGTCCAGCCTGGTCGGGGTTGATCGCTACCTGGCTGCGCTGGCCGCCCTGCTGCTGCGCACCGCCGTCCGGGCGCCGCTTCTGGACCTGGCGCACAGCGAGCAGTTGCGGCTGCGCACCGACGCGATCATCGGTGAGCAGGCCGCGGATCCGACGCTGTCGCCGGCCTCCATCGCCGCGCAGCTGGACGTGTCGCTACGCCAGCTGTATCGAGCATTCACCGGCACCGAGTCGCCGGCCGCCCGGATCAGGCGGCGGCGGCTGCAGCGCGCTGCGGAGATCCTGACTTCCCGGGTCGGCCCGACGCAGGTCGAGCGGGTGGCCCTGGAGTGCGGGTTCGCCTCGGCCGAGTACTTCTCGCGCGCGTTCCGTCGCGAATACGGGCTCAGCCCGCGCGGGTACCGGGCAGCGCACCGTGATGCGGGAGGCGCGGGGACCCTCGACTCCGGCGGTCGCTGACTCGGCTCGCGGTCAGGTCGACCGTCCGGTTTCGGCGCGATCCAGCGCACGTCGCGCGGCCTGCCGGCGCTGTTTGTGTCGGGTGAGATCCAGTCGCATCTCGCCGAGCTGGTTCTTGGCGTCCTCAAGATCGTCGCGAATCCGGCGCAAGGTCGACTCGAGGTCGCGCACCCGGGTCGTCTGGGTCTCGACGGCCAGCTGCGCCGACTCGACTTCGGCCTCGGCCTGCTCGAACTCGTCCTGCGCAGCCTTGACGATCCGCGCATGCTGCCGGCGCTGCGCGGCAGTGTCCTGCGTTTCCCGCTGGGTAGGCCGGGGCGAGCCGGCCGGCGCATCCCGGCCGCCGCGGACGAGGGTGAGCTGGGGCAGGCCCGTCGCGGCGAAGCCGAAGCCGGACCATTGTTCGGCGTGCTGCAGCCGGCCGAGCCGAGCGGCCACGTCGGGGTCGGCGACCGAGGCGTCGAACGTGGCCCGGACGTCGTCACGCAGCGCCGTGGGCGGCTGCGAGCGACCGGCCAGCTCGAACGCCCGTGCACACGCGTCGGACACGAGTCTGCGGCGTTGCGTGGACAGTTCGCGCAGTCGATCCGCATCCAGCGCGGCCTGCGCCGCGCCCAGCCGCGCGCCGAGATCGCGCAGTTGATCCACGATCGACGCGTCCCGCAGCGCAAGGGTGTTCACGATCCACGCGGCAACGGTGGGCTTGCGCAGTTTGGCCACGAGGCCGGCCTGCTGCGTGACGCCGGCGGACCGGAGCCGGGCGACGAGTTCCGCGCGCTTGGCGAGGAACTCGTCGGGGGGACGGCGTACAGCTCACGCAGTACGTCGTCGAGATCGGCGGTCGGCTCGTCAGGCACGTCGGCCATCCTCGTCCACTCGCTCGGGACCTGCGCAGCGATGGTCGCCCAGCAGATCAGTGGGCCGCCGCATCCCTGCGCGCCTGCAGATGTGCGCGCCAGCCACCAGCTGCGCTGATGTCTTCGGCGGCCCCGGCGGCCGCCTTCTCGGCGACGAATCCCGGCACGGACGATCCGTCGGCCAGCCGTAGCGGCGCAATGCGCAGTGGCGGCAGCACGTCGACGGCCAGTTGATCCACCAGCCCGGCCGGCGCGTCCCACAACTCGACCTCCAGGCCGGTCGGCGGCCCGGTTCCGTCGTCGATCAGGCCAGGCCGGGGCAGCGCGCCGCAGACGCGGATCATCCGGTAGCCCGGCGCCGTGCGGGTTCTGGCGTGCAGCCGGGCACCGGCCCGGAGCAGGACGGGATTGAGTGGCTCGCCGGCCAGGTGGGCGCCGCAGACGGCGAGCAGAGTCCGGCCGGCGGCAGGTCCACCGGGCTCGGCAACCGGCTCGCCGAGCAACCGGGCCGCAAGGTCGAGCAACGGTTCGTCGGCGAAGCCGGGCGCGAGCAACTGCACCCCGAAGGCCAGCCCGTCGCGCCGTCGCCCGATGGGCAGCGCGACCACGCAGAGGTCGAGCAGGTTGGCCATGTTCGTGTAGGTCCCGAGGCGGGTGTTCACGCCGACCGGGTCGGCGGCCACCTGGGCGATCGTCGGGTGGGTCGGTGTGGTCGGCAACAGGATCGCGTCCACGCCGGCGAACAGCGTCTCGCATTCGCGGCGCAACTTCTGGAGCCGCTGCTGCGCCCGGAACATGTCCGCGGCGTCGATCGTCGCCCCACGACGCACGATCGAGCGCACGACCGGATCCAGCTCGGGGCGGTCGGGGTCGAGGTGGTGCCCGAACGCGGCGTAGCGCTCCGCGACGAATGGGCCGTACAGCAGCCGCGCCGCGGTGAGCAGCGGCTCGACGCCGATCCGAACAAGGCGGACCTCGTCGGCGACGACGCCCACCGCGGCGTCCCACGCCGCGCGATGAACGGGATCGAGCTCGAGTGGGCCCGACGGCACTCCGACGACGCTCATCACTCGCGCGACGCCTGCCGGGGGCACGGCCGGCGCGCGTCGCGACCAGGGATCGGCGGCGTCGTATCCGGCGATGACACCGAGCACCGTGCGGGCAGTCGAGACCGTCGTCGCGAAGACGGCAACGCAGTCCAGGGACGGGCTCGCGGGAAACACGCCGGCGGTGCTCACGAGTCCGCGGGTCGGTTTCAGCCCGACCAGCCCGTTGAACGCGGCGGGCACCCGGCCGCTGCCTGCGGTGTCCGTGCCGAGCGCGAACGGCACCACGCCTGCGGCCACGGCGATCGCACTGCCGGAACTGCTGCCGCCACTGACGTGCGCCGACGAGTCGACGCTGTGGCAGGCACCGAACGGCGTGCGGGTGCCGACGAGCCCGGTCGCGAACTGGTCCATGTTCGTCTTGCCGATCGCGACTGCGCCGGCCTCAGCGAGCCGGGCCACGGCCGTGGCGGACGTCACCGCGGGTGCGCGCAGCGACGGGCAGGCCACCGTTGTGGGCATGCCCCCCACGTCGATGTTGTCCTTGACCGCGAACGGCACGCCGTGCAACGGGCCGGTCGGCGCGGCGTCGAGCGCCGCGCCGACCGCCGCCTCGTCGAGCAGGCTGATGAATGCCGGATTGTCGAGGTGTCGCGCGGCGCGCAGCGCCGTGATCGCCGCGGGCGCGGTCCGCGGCGGGGTCGCGGTCACGCTTCGGCTTGCCGGTCGGACACGTGCGCGTGCGCGATGCGCCAACCCGACTCCGTGCGCACCCACGTCTGGCTCTGCCGTCCGACCATCCCCGTCCGGGGATATCGGAACAACGTGCTCACCACGACGACATCACGGCCCCACGCGACGATCCGCGTGCCGAGCAGTTGCCGACCGGGTGGCACGCGCGCAGCGGCCTGCCGCCAGGTGCGGATGGCGGCCACACCGTCCTGTTCGTCGGTGAGTCCGAAGCGCACCACCCGATCGTCGTCGACGAACCAGCTGTTCATCGTCTCGACGTCCCCGGCGATCAGCGCGGCCTCGTAGTCGGCGAAGCAGTTGGCAACCTCGGCTTCGACGGTTGCCGCCTCGACGGTTGCTGCCTCGTCGATCGCCGGTGGACAGTCGAGGTCGGTCACCGTGGCGCACCTGCCGATGCCGCCTCGCTCGCGACGATCGGTTCAATATCGGCGGCCGGCGGGGGCGACATTCCCTCCTCTTCGTCCAGTGCGATCTCGTCGGCCTCCTTCTCCCGCACCGGCAACCGCATGAACGCGAATGCGAAGCAGATGATCGCGGCGAACAGATAGCCGAGTTCGACGGTGGCGTTGGCGTTGAATTCCACCTTCTCGGCGTTGATGATCCCGAAGAAGGTCAGGACCACCCCACCGAGCAGGAAAGCGCCGGCGGCGATGAATTTTCGATCGACGATGAACGCGGTCACGGCGCCGAGCACCATACCGACCAGTACGGCGCCGCTGCCGAGGATCAGCAACCCGTGGTACATGACGCTGTTGGCCTCCAGGGCCTTTTCGCCGACCTTTGCGGCCGAGGTGCCCGCTGCGCCGAGCGCGTTGTCGATCTGTCCCTGGCCCCATGCGGCGATGTTCGGGATCAACGCGAAGACGACGGCGACGTAATGCGCGCTGCGGCACCGCGCTGGAATGCCTGGGCGCCGATGAGCAGACCGATGTAGAGCAGGATCGGCACGATCGCCGGCATCGGCAGCAGGGCGCCGATCAGGCCGAACAAGCCGAGGAAGCACAGCAGGGCGATCACGATCCCGCTGGCGAGCGAGTAGGTCGTACGTCCGCCGGCAGCCTTCCACCCCGGGTGGCCGATGTAGACCGCGGGCGGGAACGGTGAACCCAGTGCAGAGCCGACGATCGCGCCGACACCGTCGGCGAGCAGCACGCTGCGCAGGTTGTAGTTGTCCCCGGCCGCGGCCGCACTCTCGACGTTCGTCATGCCCTCGGTGAAGTTGTAGATGCCGAGCGGGATCGCAGTGGCGAGCAGCGGGCCGATATCGCTGAGGCCCTGCGCGAGCAGGTCGAACTGGAAGGTCGGCAGCCCGATCGCGATGTTCTTGGCGGCGGCGCTGACGTCCGGCACCGACATGTACCCGCCGATCCAGCCGATCGCGGTGCCGACCAGCAGGGCGGCGAGTCCGACCGGCAATCCCGAACGGCAGCCGCACGTTGGCGAAGAAGCCGACCATGATGATGATCAGCACCGGCAGCGCGATCCACGCCTTGTCCCACATCATCGCGGCCGGGCGCATCGAGATGAAGGTGATCGAGATGCCGGCCAGCGTGCCGAGCATCGCGGCGCGCGGCGTGAACCGCCGGACGTACGGCCCGACGAACGCACCGATCAGCACGATGACCCCGATGATGAACGCCCACGCGAGACCGGTCTCCCACGCCTTGATCGGGTTCTTCGTCTTCAGGTAGATCGGCAGCATGATCAGGAACGTGACGATGAACATGTGCGGCACGCTCGGCCCGTAGGGCATGGCGGTGACGGTGTCGCGTCCCTCGCGCCGGGCCAGGCGCCGCGCCAGGTAGGTGTAGTAGACGTTGCCGACAAGCAACTCGATGCCCAGCGCCGGAACAGGATCGTGCCGTAGACGTCGTCGGAGGTCAGGCCGATGACCGCCGATGCACAGCGAGCTGAGCACCAGGACGTTGACGAGCACGTTGAAGCCCAGCCCGAAGAACGGCGTTGGTGTCGCCGTTCGTCCACCACGGCAGGCGGATGGTCGGCGCCGCCTTCGAGGTCGCCGAGAAACGATTCATCACGGACATGTGCGCTCCTAGGAGTCCGACGTGGCAAGCGAGATTTCGGGCGCTGCCGTCGGCGTCGTCGCCAGCGCGTGGAGGTAGGACGGGGATGGCGCGACCCAGCCGAAGATGCCGCCCTGGGCGCTGATCATGGCCAGGGCGACGCGCTGGAACTCGGGGAAGTAGGAGCCGACGCAGTCCGAGAGCACCAGGCATTCGTAGCCGCGGTCGTTGGCCTCGCGCACCGTGGTGTGCACGCAGACCTCGGTGGTCACGCCGGTGACGATCAGCGACGTGATGCCGTGCTGCTGCAGGTGTTCGTGCAGGCCGGTGGCGTAGAACGAACCCTTGCCAGGCTTGTCGACCACGAGCTCGCTCGGGCAGCGGCGCGAGATCGTCGATGATGTCGTGGCCGTACTCGCCCCGGATGAGGATGCGGCCCTCGTGGGCCGGCGTCGCCGATGCGCAGGGACGGGTCGACCGCGGCTGCAGCTTGGCCGGCGGGCAGTCGGACAGGTCCGGCACGATGCCCCTCCCGGGTGTGGATGACCATCAGCCCACGGCCGCGCGCGTCGGCGAGCACCTCCTGTAGCGGCGGGCACGACGGCCTGCAGGATCGACACGTCGTTGCCCAGCGTCTCGCCGAATCCGCCGGGCTCGACGAAGTCGCGCTGCATGTCGATGAGCACGAGCGCGGTGCGAGCCGGGTCGAACGTGAATGGGCTCGGCTCGGCGTCGACGGTGACTGTGTGGCTCATCGTTCAGGCCTCCGTTCGGTGGGTCGCGGCGATGACGGCGTCGGCCTGTGCGACAGCACCGAACACGCCGCCCTGCATCGTCACCATGTGCAGGGCGGCGGCGTGGTTGCCGGGATCGGTTGCGCCGGTGCAGTCGGACAGGATCAGGCACTCGTAGCCTCGGTCGTTCGCCTCGCGCATCGTGGTGTGCACGCACACGTCGGTGGTGATGCCGGTCAGCAGGAGGTGCGTGATGGTGTGGGTGCGCAGCACGCAGGTCGAGGTTCGTGGCGTAGAACGCGCCCTTGCCGGGCTTGTCGACGATGAACCTCGCCGACGGCCGGCGCGACCTCGGGCACGATCTCCCACCCGGGTTCGCCGCGCACGAGGATCCGTCCACGCGGGCCCGACAGAGCCGATCTCCGCTCCGATCTGCGCCGAGCGCCAACGCTTGTTGGCGGGCAGGTCGCCGAGATCAGGCGCGTGTCCCTCGCGGGTGTGGACAACCGTCATGCCGGTGCCGCGGGCGTGCTCGAGCAGTCGCGCGGTCGCCGGCAGGCCGGCCCGGGTGAGGCCGATGTCGTAGCCCATCCGGTCGACGTATCCGCCGGTGCCGCAGAAGTCGACCTGCCAGTCGATGCAGATCAGTGCGACGTGCACAGTGTCGACCGACTCGTCGTACGGCCAGGCGTAGGGGCGGGCGGCAACCGGCCCGAGGGTCCACCGGCTCGGTGGCTCATCGGTGGCGGGTAGCCGCGTGGGGACGGCACTGGCGACTGCGGTCATGGCACCTCGCGCTCTCACAGGTTGTTATGTCGATTGTCGACAGTCGCGTTTCGAGACAAGTCCGTGCCGATTAAGCGCAGGTGTCGCCTCCGGACGAAAATTGGCAAAACCACGAAACCGAACTATTCGCCCTAAACGCTGCCAACACCCATGTCAGGAGCGGGATCCCGTCGATACTCGACGAACTGCTCTCTTGATCATGAGGTGCATCGCGCACCGGGCCCAGGGGAGCGCCGGCGCGCGCGGTGGTCGGTCGGCCGGCGTCAGTGGAAGTAGCGGCGAGTGCCGTGCCGTGCGAGTTCGAGGCCGATGCGAGCCGCGTCGCCGCTGACAAGTGAGTCGAACAGTCGGCGGTGTCGGCGCACGCCTTCGGTGGGTGAGGTGGTGTCAGCCTCGCGGCGCAGGTTGGCGGCCATGTACAGCTGCAGCTTCATGATCACGGGTTCGTAGGTCATCACGAGCTGCCGGTTGTCGGCCAACGCGACGGCGGCGAGGTGAAAGGCGCGGTGGGCGTTGCTCGCCGCGAGCCGGTCGCCCGAGTGTGCCGCGGCGTCGAGCTGCTCGAGCGCCGTGGCCAGCGCGGTGAGGTCGAGATCGGCCGCGGGACGGCCCGCCACCAACGACGCGGCGAAATGCTCGAGCGCGTCGCGCACCGCGAACAGCTCGTCGAAGTCGCGGTCGGAGTAGGTGGTGACGCGGGCGCCGCGACGCGGCAGGTGCTCGACGAGGCCCTGCTCGCCGAGCAGCCGCAGCGCCTCACGCAGCGGCGCGCGGCTGATTCGGAACCGCTTCGTCAGCTGTTCCTCGACGAGCCGTTCGCCGGGCTCGAGCGCCCCGGCGAGGATGTCCTCGCGCAGTCGTGCGACGACCAGCTCGACGAGGCTGCGCGACTGCAGCCCATCGGTCCGCGTCTCGCGCGCCTGGGTCACGTCGCCACTTCCGGGTCTTGATCAGGTCCTGAGCAGGCCGGCTCGGTTCGCCGCCTGGGTGACAGCATGCCCCAGCCGGTTCGCGGGAGCGTGCACTGACGTCGGCGTCGCCCGTCGGCCGGACGTCAGCTGTCGCGTTGATCGTGAAATCCACTTGCGCTGACGACATCGGTTGCCGGCCCGGTGGGGCGGGTGGGACTCGAACCCACGACCAAGGGATTATGAGGGATCTCATACTTAGCGCTGTGCAGACCCTAGTATTTGCAGGGGTTTCCGCGCCGCTCAATCTCCGCTGTAGGCCGAATCCCCTGCTGTTGCAGACTACCCAGGAAGGCGGCGACACGATGACGACCATCACCGACACGATCACTTGCCCAGGCGGCGTGCCGTGGTGCACCGAGCACGACGGGCACACCGAACCAGACGGCTCGCGCTGGGACTGCCACAACAGCGTCGATACCAGCGTCTCGCTCGTCGAGGGGCTGGACACGCTGGCCGTGTACCTGGACCAGTTCATCAGCCAGGGCCACCCTGACCCGGCCGACGACTGGCACGAGCAACCCAAGGTGAACCTGGTGGCCGACGGCATCCGCACGTCGCTGTCGCCGGCTCAGGCACGCGAGGTCGCGGCGATGCTGCTCGAGCTCGCCGACCTCGCCGAGGCCCGCGCGTGAGCGCGGCCGACCCGTGCCCGGCGTGGTGCGAGCGGCACCACTGGACACGGCCACACCACCACCACCACCACGCCACCCTGCTCAGACGCGGCGACATCGGCGGCGTGACGGTCCGCAGCGACCCGTCGTACCACGCCGGGCGCTTGGACGTGTACGTCCGGGTGCGCGGCAACTATCCCCCTTGGACCGGCGAGCAGTTGTTCGCGCTGGCCGACGCGATGTACGCGGCGGCCGGGATGCTCGAGCGCGTCGCCGAGGTTGACGCGCTGGACGCGGTCGGCGGCGTCGCCGAGGACAGGACCGCCTGAGTTTTCCGTGCCCCGCGAGGGGTGTGTAGCGAACGGCCGGCGCGTCAGCTGCGCAACGGATAGGCGCGCCGGCACCAAGCTATCTACAGAATCTGTAGATACCAGCGCGAGCGGTCGCAACCTGCTGCGCGCGGTGCGACATCTGCTTGCTGACAGGCATTGAGGAGGTTCCGGGCCGGAACCTCCTGTTGACGCCCTGGGGGTAGTGCTGCGGGATCAGCTCACCCATGCGCCCGGTTTTTACTGGCGGTGTCCGCAGAAGGACACTCCGCTCTGTCCGTCTCTCTCCCCGGCCGCGTATCCCCGCACGATTCGGCCGGGAACCGCTGGTAGCAAAGGGGATTCCGCCGGATTGGCTCGACGTCGAGAGATGCAGGCAGAAGGCGGTCAGCTGCGCGCGGTGGCGTCGCGGGGGCGTTGACCTACCGGCGCCGGCCCGGCGCGCGGCAGCCGGCGGCACGGGCCCGGCGCGGGCCAGGACTGCCGGCACCGGGCACAGATCACGTCGACGACCTCGACGGCGTGGTGCTGGCGGATGCGGGTCGGGCGCCCCCACCGGCCGGCGACGCGGCGGGCGTAGTGCTCGGCGATCGTGTCGCTGACGGTGACGCTCAACGCGGCGGTCCAGCTGTGGCGTGCCCGCGCCTGCCGCTCACGGGCCCGCGCCACGCTCGCGGCGTGGCAGATCTTGCAGGCGTAGCCGACGCGGCCGGCGTTCGCCCCGGTGATCGTCTTGCTGACGTAGGTGTTGTCGCTGGTCCTCGGGTGTCCGCACCTGTAGATCACCGGCATCGGGTGATCGTCGCGCCGGGGCGGGGTGTTGGTCCAGCGGCCGATTGCGCCCGCGGAGAGAGAGAATCTCCGTGGCAGTGCCACGAAGAGTCTCGGCGCTCAGGAAAAACGCGGGGTGCTCAGTCGCGCGGGCGGCAGGTGGGTGCACCAGCGCCCGTCTGCGTCGCGGTAGTACCGCCGGCCGCGGTCGTCGGGTGTGGCGTGTGCGGGTGTGGCGTGGGCGGGCCCGGCGTGTGCTTCGGCTTCGGCGAGCTGACGGTTCAGCGGATCGACGTAGCGCAGCTGGCCGGCGGCGTGATCGCCGCGCAGGTCTCGTACCGCGGTGTCGAGGCGTCGGCGTAGTTCGCTGATCGCGGCGGCACGTTGGCCGGCTGGCAGCGCGGCGACGGCGTTGCGGATCCTGGCGAAGTCGCGTTCGAACTCGGCCCACCGGGCGGCGCTCAGGCTCACCGCGGACCCCGCACGTCGGTGCCGGCGAGCCGGTCGCCGCTGTGCCAGCCGATCTTCGGTTCCGGCGGCATCGCGTGCAGCGGCATGCTCACCACCTGGTCCTGCCCGGTGGGGCGGCCGTCCTCGCCGCGGACCGCCACCAGCACTTCCAGACGCGGGCCGAGGTTCGGGTTCGGCGCCGCAGTGATCGCGGCGGCCCTCACCGTCCACGGGTCCAGGCCGTGGACGTGGAACCAGTCGATCAACGCCTGCCTGTAGTCGCCGTCGTGGTCGATCGCGGCGAGGTGGACGTCGGTCAGCCGCCACATCGCCTCGGCCTGAATCTTCGTGCCGGTGGCCGGTGAGCGGGCCGGTCACGGCGTCACCGGTAGAGCCACCACCGCGCCGGGCTTGCGGGCCGCCGCGAACCCGGTGCGGTAGGCGCCCACGTCGACACCGAGCACCGAGGGCCGATCCGAAGTCATCCAGTCGAGCGCGGTGGCGTACAGGGCGACCGCGGCCACCGGGAACCCGAGCACCGTCCCGGCCGGCTGCGCCGCCGACGCGACGACCCCCGGCCCACCGGCCTGCCCGGCGTAGGCGCGCCGCACGACCGCCACGTCGGCGATCGCGCAGATCCACACGTCCACCGGGCCCGGCCACGACGAGGCACCCTCACCGGCGTCGAGGCTGTCGCCGACCGTGGGCCCGGCCGGCACGACGGTCGCGCCGGCCGTCAAGTCGGTCGAGCAGCTGCCCCTCGAGCGCGCTGTTCACGATGCTGGCGAACAAGGCGGTGAGCTCGGCCTGCGCCAGCGGCGACCAGTCCAGCACCTGCCTCGACACGTCGCACGCGAACGACGCCAGGTGCACCGGCAGTTCGTCGCCGTCGAGCTGCACCGGCCCACCGGCGACGGTGGTCTTCTCCGGCGCGTCGATGCGCCCGGCCGGCGGCGCCGCCCACACGCCGGGCACCATCGCCGTCCTACCCAGCACGGGCACCGGGGTGGCCAAGTCGAGCAGCGGCGACCCGGGCAGCCCACCGCCGGGCGGCGCCAGCCACGGCGCCAGCAGACCCGGCGTGTCCGCCGTCGTCTGGTCCTGAATGACGCGGGCCTGCAACGCGGCCTCGTGCCGCGCCAGCCGATCCGCCGCGCCCGCGTCCTGCCCGTGCGACAACGCGACCCGCACCGTGTCGGTCAGCGGCCCGCCACCGGCGCGGTACGGGTCCAACAGCGGCCCGACCGCCCGCAGCGCGTGCGTCGCCTCGGCCGCCATCCGCGCCCGGCTGCCCTGCTCGTACGTCGTCCCGCCCCTGCTCACCGCCGCGGCCAACTCACGCACATGCTCGGCCAGGTCGATCCGCGTCATGACACGTCCTCCTCGGGTGGTGCGACGATCAGCCAGCGGCCGGCGTGCCGCAGTGCGTTCACGCGGCTGCTGCGACACCAAGAGCGGATCGTCTGCGACGAGACGCCGGCCGCCTTCGCCGCATCCTCGACCGTGACCAGCCGCGGTGTGAAGACCTCGGTTTCGGACGCGAAAGCCGCACCGTCCGCGGCGGCGCGCAGCTGCCGCACCAACGCGATCCACGGCGCGGCGGCGAAGCCACGCTCACCGGGCCGGCCGAGGCGCGCACGCTCACCGCCGATCCTGTTCTCGACCGCCTCGAGCAGCAGATCAGCGAGCCTCCCTGCACATCGGCGCCGGGACCAACACACCGGGCTCGGTCACAGTCGCGCCGCCGGCAACTCGGCGAAGCAGTCGACGCAGACGTTCGCGTGCAGCAGCAACGGCCCGGCGCTCGCGGTGACCTCGTGGAACCATCCGCCGCGCGCAGGGCGCCGGCAGGCGTCGCACTCGTCGGCCGGCACCGAGTCCAGGTAGATGCGCCGCAGCCGAGCGTGACACGCCGCCCGCGCGCACACGATGACGTCCGGGACCGCGAGGTACGCCATCACCGGCTGCGGTGTCCGCTCGGCGTGCCGGCACGGTCGGGCGTTGCCGCCGCGCGCGGACGCGAGCCACTCGTCGACGCGTCGGCGCGTCGTGGACTGCTCGCCGGCGCGTCGCCACTCGCCGCCGACGACCTGGCCGACTGCGCGCAGAACGTGGTGCGCGTGCTCGGCAGCAGCGCGGACCTGATCGTCGATCGGGTCGGCGGTCATCGCTGAACCTCAACCTCAGGTGCAGTTGTGCCAGCCAGTCGTGCCAACGCGCGGGGGCTCCGTCGTAACTGGCAAGACTGGCGCAACTGTTGTTTTACGGGGGTCTTCAGTTGTGCCAAGTCGTGCCAGTTGTGCCAGTTGGGACGGACCCCCCGCGCGTGGCACAACTGCAGCCCGGCGCTCACGGGTTCGCCTCGAACATCGCCGCCTGCATCGCCGCGAGGGCCACCGGGTCGACCCACCACGTTTCGCGTGGGAAGCCGCGGTGCTCGATGGCCAGCTTGAGCCGGCTGCGGGCTCGGGCGAGCGCACGCTCTCCGTGCCCGGCCTTGCGGCCGGCGGTCTTGGCGTCGGCCGAGCGGACCCGCGGACCTTGCTGCTCGAGGTAGTCGCCGAGCCACGCCGCGGCGTCGGCGGTCGCGCCGCGCTCGTGCGAGTCCTCGGCCCGGGCGAGCACCGACCGGATCGTCTCGCCGGTCTCCTCGCCCCACTCGATCACGCCGATGTCGGCCATCCCGGCGTCGGTGCGGACCTGGACGCCGACCATGCCGTAACGGACCGCGGGCAGGTCGTCGCGGCTGATGTTGGACTTCGGGGTGCCGAACAGTCGCCGCGCGCCGGTCTCGTCGTCGGGGTCGAGGATCACGGTGTTCACCAGCCGCGCGACGGCGCCGAACGCGCGCGAGGCCATCACCATCTGCAGCGGGTCGGTCGAGTTCGACTTGTTGAAGTGGATGAGCCCGAGGATCGCGAACTTGTGCTTGTCGGCGAGCGCGGTCATCGGCTCGAGCGCGCGGCGTACCTCGGCGTCCTTGTGTGAGTCGAGCCCGCCGGACAGGCGGCTGATCAGCGGGTCGAGGACCAGCAGAGCCGGCCGCTTCGCGTCGACCGCTTCGCGCAGCTCGTCGAGGTCGTCGGGCAGCACGAGGCCGATGACGATGTCGTTGGCGTCGCGGATCCCGACGCGGTAGACGCGGTCGAGGTCGGCGCCGTAGGCGATCAGCCGCGGGACGATCGCGTGCTCCCACGATTCTTCGCCGGCGCAGACGAGCACGTCCGCTGCTCGGGTGGGGCCGCCGGGCAGGTCGCCGCGAGTGATGCGGGCGGCGAGCCAGTAGGCGATCGAGGACTTGCCGAGTCCTTCGCGGCCGGCGAGCAGGGCGAGCATGCCGACCGCGACCCGGCCCGGCCACAGCCAGTCGACGGGCCGCGGCCGGATCTGGCTGGCCGGTGTCAGGTCGATGCGTCGGCGGCGGGCGGTCTCGGCGGGCGGTTGCCCGCTGGCGAGCCGGTCGGCTCTTTCGGCCTCGGCGCGTTGCGCGTCGTCGAGGACGTGCCGGTCGAGCGTGACTCCCGCTGCCGGCGACGTCCACGGGTCCGGGCCGGTCACGACGACCAGCCCTCGGCCGGGATCGATCCCGGGTCCACGAGCCGGGCGCGCAGCTCCCATCGTTGCCAGCCGCAGCTACGGCACCGGCCGATCTCACGCGCCAGCTCCCGGCGCGACAGGCCGTAGTGCTCGGCGCGGTCGGCCTCGACGACCAGGCCGAGCAGCCGGTCGAGGCGCCAGCCCGCGCGGCGACGCTCAGCGGCGGCGAACCTGTCGGCCGGGCGTGCCAGACCGGCCGCCGCGACCGTCGCCGCGGTCACGACCGTGACTCATGTCGTCGGATCGACACGGCAAGTTCGCGGAGGAACGCTTCGACGGGGCCGGCGTCCAGTCGGTGCAACTCGATCAACTGCCGGCGGACGTGCGCGAGCCGCCGATGGACGACGACACTCGCGTGACCGCCGCCCGCACTCATGTCGTCCTTGTGGGCCCGTGCACGGCCGGCTACCAGCTCGGCGGACGGCTGACCACCGGCCGCCTCGACCGATGACGCCCACACGTTGACGATGGACTCGGGATGCTGCAAGTACCACGAAGACCCGAGCCGCCGCACCTGGGCCGCCGACGTCGGGAAATACTCGCGAGTATTTTCCGCGAGCACTTCCAGCGCGCGGCCGGCGGACAACATCTCCGCGGCGTAGGAGACGGAGATGCCGATCTCGCCGTCGATCCACTCGCAGAAGTCGCGGTCGGTGTCCCTGTTGTCCGCCCGGCGCCAGTAGCCGCTACACCGCATCCGCGCCAGCGCCCGAGCGATCGCGATGGTGTTCTCCTTGTGCCACGCGCGGAGACGTTCGTGTAGTTCGTCTTGGGCGGCGATGCGCTGCGCGACGTCGGCCCGGTCGGCGTTGAAGTCGATCCGCGCGTATTGGCCGGCGGCGATCAACTCGCCGGTGATCGGCGCGGTCACCGGTCGGGGTCGTCGAGGTCACCGGCCGGCCACCACCCCGGCGCCTCAACGACCGTCAGCACCTCGGCGAGTTCCCACCCCTGCCCGAGCTTGTCGAGGATCTCGTGCTCACGCTCGGCGTCGCTCAGGCCCGCGGGCTGCGGGTCCGGGAAGCGGCGCCCGTTCCACACGGCACGCTCGACGAGTCCCGAACCGTCACGACGGTGTGTCACGATGGGCGCGACGGCGGGCCTTTGGTCGAGGGTCGTGGTCGTGTTTCTCCCGGCGGGCGGCTCGGCTTCGGTCGGGCCGCTTCGTCGTCCCGGCGGGCTCACGACGCCCCGTCGAGGCAGTGCCCTTCCGGCGGCGCCGCGCGAGCGCGGACTTGCGCGCGAGCCCGAGGAAGTACGCCTTCCGCGCGGCCTCAGCGCGCCGGGTCCGCTCCGCGGCCGACATCGTGCCGTCCGGATCGACCTGCCGCTCGAAGCGGTCCAGCGCGGCCTTGCGCGCCGCCGCGGTACGGCTCGCGGGGTCCGCGGTGTTGGCCCAGCTGACGTAGGCGGCGACTCGGGCGCGCATCCGGCGATCCGCCTCGAGATTGCCGGAATCGAGAGTCATGGCGAAATGATGGTCCGCGCAGCACGTACAGCGCTATAGGAATGGCGAAGCTCTGCCGATCCCGGCAATTCATCGGGTCGGGGGCATGCTAGACAGTGCTCGGTCGCGAGCAGTTAGTGCGGCAATCCGCGTTATTTTGCAGGGTATTCCGGTGGCCGCGGATGACAGCAGATGGACGCTGGTGTCCGCTGGTGTCATCTCCTGACGCATCAGGACACCAGAACAGCACGCGGGGATGTGGATAGTTACTCGTCTACCGGCAGTGCACGTTAGAACGGCGTCTAGTTTGCCGGAACCCGGAAGTCAGAGCCGGTCGCCGAGTCCGTGGCGCTTGTGCGCTTCGCGCGCTCTCTCGTCGGCTGCACTCGCCGCGTACCGGCCGACCATCTCCCGGCTGCGCCACCCAGCCAGCCGCATCAGATCCTGCTCCTGACCGCCATCGGCGAGCCACTGGTGCGCGAAGGTGTGGCGAAACTGGTGCGGGTGAAGTGCCCGACCTCGGCGTCGGCGGCGCGGCGGTCCAGCAGCTGGGCCAGTCCGGAGGCGCTGAGCGGCCCCTTCTTGCCGATCCACAGCGCCGGCGTGGCCGCGGCGAGCGGATGGCGGGCACGGGCGCGCAGATAGCGACGCAGTGCCTCCGCGGTCTTGGCGCCGAACGGCACCGCGCGGGGACGGCGACCCTTGCCGAGCACCTGCGCGACGCCGGCGTCGAAGTCGAGGTCAGCGACAGTGATCCCGAGCAGCTCGCTCGAACGCACGCCGGTGTCGAACAGCACGCGCAGCACCGCGGCGTCGCGACGGTTCTCGAATGTGTTGCCGCGGGTCGTCGCCAGCAGGGACCGCATCTCGGCCTCGGCGATGACCGGCACCGGCTTCTCGGGCACCGCCGGCGGCCTCATCCGCTCCATCGGCGAGTGCGTGAGCTCGCCGTCCTCGACCAGCCAGCGGAACAGCTGCTGCAAGCTGCGGTAGTGCTTCGCGGCGGTGGCCGGCGACGGCGCCCGGTCCAGGACGGCGGCCACGTACGCCTCGACGTGCTCGCGGCGGATGCGGGTCACATCGCGCGGCATCCCCTGCTCATGCAGCCAGGCGGCGAACCGCACGCCGATGCCGACGTATGACGTGATGGTGTTCGGCGCGCGGTTGGCGGCTCGCAGATGCAGCCGCCAATCCGGCAGCAACGTGACGAGGTCTGTCAGCTCGTCAGCGGCCTCGGCGGGCGTCGTCCGGGTGGTCATGGGCAGACTCTAGGTCGTCGAATCCCCTGCTGTCCAAGCGCTGTGCAGGACTCGTGCTGCCGGAATCTGCGCTAGATGCCTTATTCTATAAGGGTTGTGGGGCGGGTGGGACTCGAACCCACGACCAAGGGATTATGAGTCCCCTGCTCTAACCGGCTGAGCTACCGCCCCGCTGCATCACGTCGGCAGCCGCGCTGGTCAACGTATCGCAGCTGCGTGGATCGCTCGCAGTTCAGCCGTGCGTGTCGGGGATCCAGACCCGCCGATGCACCGGCTGCTGGGCCCGGGGGGCCGGCCGCAGTGACATGCTGGCGACCATGCCGGACATCCGCGTCATCGAGGGGGCGCCGGACCCGCCCCGTTCGTGGGCTCGCGTCGCCGAGTCGTCGGCCGCGCCGCTGCGCGTCGGCGTCGTACAGCATGCCTGGACACCTGTCGGAGTGGTCGACTGGCTCGACGCTGCGGTCGACCTCGCCGCGGGGCGCGGGGCGCGGATCGTCTTCCTGCCGGAGGTGACGCTGTCTCGCTACCCGGCCGACACGCTGCCGAGCGGGCCGGGCAACGAGCTGGCCGAAGATTTCGAGACCGGTCCGACGATCGTGTTCGCGCGCGCTGCGGCCAAGCGCAACGACGTGTTCGTCCACATCTCGCTGTATCGGAGCGCGAACGGCGAGGACGGGCTCGGGCTCAACACCGCGGCCATCGTCGACCCGTCCGGCACGGTGGTGGCCGCGACGAACAAGCTGCACATCCCCGTCACCGCGGGCTACTACGAGGACAAGTACTTCCGCGCCGGACCGGCCGGCCCCGACGAGCCGTACCCCGTCTACGCGCTCGACGGGCTCGGCGAGGCCCGCATCGGCCTGCCGACCTGCTGGGACGAGTGGTTCCCGGAGGTCGCGCGGGCCTACGGGCTGGGCGGCGCGAACATCGTCGTCTACCCCACGGCGATCGGCTCCGAGCCGGAGCATCCGGACTTCGACACCCAGCCGCTGTGGCAGCAGGTGATCGTTGGCAACGGCATCGCGAACGGGCTGTTCATGGTCGTCCCGAACCGCACCGGGGCCGAGATCAAGCCGGACGGCACACCGGGGAACACCTTCTACGGGTCGTCGTTCGTCTCCGATCCGTACGGGCGGATCCTGGTTCAGGCACCGCGCGACGAGCCGTGCGTGCTGCTGGCCGACCTCGACCTCACGCAGCGGCAGGACTGGCTGGACCTGTTCCCGTTCCTGCGCACCCGGCGGCCGGATACCTACGCGGCGCTGACGCGTCCGGTGGATGCCGAGCACCCCTACGGCGGGACGTGATGGCTGACGGTGCCCCATGAGGTGGCGGATGCCGCACGAGGGCGATCGGCACGAACGGCTCTGGCTGGCCTGGCCGACGCGGGGCTACACCCTCGGCGAAACCGCCGCGGCCGCGCAGACTGCGCGGCGCACGTGGGCTGCCGTGGCCAATGCCGCCGCGCAGTTCGAGCCGGTGAGCGTCGTCGTGCACCCCCGCGACGCCGACATCGCAGCGAGCCTGCTCGACCCGCAGATCGAGATCCGCGAACGTGAGATCGACGACGCGTGGATCCGCGACTCCGGGCCGTCCTTCGTGCTCGACGAGACCGGGCATCTCGGCGCAGTGACGTGGGTGTTCAACGGCTGGGGCCAGCAGGAGTGGGCGAGCTGGGATCTCGACGCCACCCTCGGCCCGGCCGTGGCGCAGTGGGCCGGCGCGCAGCGCGTCGACTCGCCGCTCGTCAACGAAGGTGGCGGCATCCACGTCGACGGCCTCGGCACGGTGTTGGTGACCGAGACGGTGCAGCGCGATCCCGGCCGCAATCCGACAGCGTCGCACGCCGACATCGAGGCCGAACTGGCGCGCACCGTCGGCGCCACGACCGTGGTCTGGCTGCCCCGCGGGCTCACCCGGGACGCGGACACCTACGGCACCCGCGGGCACGTGGATATCGTCGCCACGATCAGCTCGCCCGGCGTGATCCTGCTGCACGACCAGCGCGACCATGCACATCCCGATCATGCGGTGACTGCCGAGATCCGCGACGTGCTCGCGTCGGCGATCGACGCGCACGGCGACCGGTTCAAGATCGTGGACCTGCCTGCGCCGCGCGAGCTGCGCGACCGCGACGGCTTCGTCGACTACAGCTACGTCAACCACGTGCTCGTCAACGGTGCAGTGATCGCGTGCGCTTTCGACGATCCCAACGACGCGGACGCCGCGGCCATCCTGCGAGACGCCTATCCCGGACGCGAGGTCGTCGCGGTGGACGCGCGGGCGCTGTTCGAGCGCGGCGGCGGGATCCACTGCATCACCCAGCAGCAACCGGCTGTCGGCACCTGACAAAAAGTACATGGCCTGCCCGGCGCGGCGTCACAGCTCCAGGTGCGCGCCCATCACGACGGTCCGTTCCTCCGGCAAGCAGAAGTTCGACGCAGGGTTGGCGGCATTGTGGGCCAGGCCGACGAATAGCCGCTTGCGCCAGGTAGCCATACCGGGCAAGTCCCCGCGCTGGATGGACAACCGCGACAAGAAATAGGAAGCGTCATCCGGGTCGAACTCCAAGTCGGGGCTCATGCCCACGGCGCGGCGCAACGTGTCGGGTAGATCCTGCTCGTCCTGGAAGCCGAACTTCACGTCGATGTGCACGATCCCGTCGTCGGTGTGATGCAACTCGTCTATCTCGATCCGCTTGTCCGCAGCGATGTACGGGACGTTCTCGGCGTGCACCGAGATGACGATGACGTGCTCGTGCAGCACGTGGTTGAAATCGACGTTCGCGCGCAGCGCGAGCGGCGTCGTGTCCTTCGTGGGATGCGGGAACACGGCGATCCCCGGCACCCTGATCAGGTCGCTGCGGCGCACTTCGTCGACGAAATCCTGCAGCGGACCCTCCATCTCCTCCCGCCGCTCCGTGATGATGTTGCGGCCGAGCTGCCAGGTCATCATCACCGTGCTGACCGCTGCGGCGATCAGCAACGGCAGCCAGCCACCGCTGGCCACCTTCGTGACGTTCGCGCCGAAATACGCGATCTCGACCACGCCGATCACCAGACCGAAGCTGATCAGCTTCATCGGGTGCCAGTGCCACAGTGTCATCGCCACGATCAGGAACAGCACCGTGTCGATGATGAACGTCCCGGTCACCGCGAACCCGTACAGGGTGGCCAACCGGCTCGAGGAGCGGAACGCGACGATGAGCACCAGCACGCTCCCGAACAGCAGCCAGTTGATCGCCGGCACGTAGATCTGCCCGCCCTCGCGCTGGGAGGTGTGCCGCACGATCAGGTTCGGCAGGAAGCCGAGCCGGTTTGCCTGCCGGGACACCGAGTACGCGCCCGAGATGACCGCTTGCGAGGCGATCACCGTCGCCAGCGTCGCCAGCCCGACCAGCGGAATGCGCGCCCAGCTCGGTGCGAGCAGGAAGAACGGATTGCTGATCGCGGCCGGGTCCCGCAGGATCAGGGAGCCCTGGCCCAGGTAGTTGATGGTCAGACAGGGAAAGACGAGCACGAACCACGCCCGGCGGATCGGCGAGCGGCCGAAGTGGCCCATGTCCGCATAGAGCGCCTCGGCGCCGGTGATGGACAGCACCACCGCACTGAGTGCGATGAACGTGAGGTACGGGTGGTCGGCGACGAAGGAGACGATGTAGGTCGGCGACAGCGCACGCAGGATCTGCGGGCGCCGCACGATCTCCGGCAGTCCGGTGATCGCCAGGACGATGAACCAGACGATCATGGTAGGTCCGAAGAGCCGCCCGACGGCATGGGTGCCGAAGCGCTGCACCAGGAACAGGACGGTGACGATCACGACGGCGATCGGTACCACCACATCGGCCAGACCGGAAGAGACGACCTCCAGTCCCTCGACCGCCGAAAGCACCGAGATTGCGGGCGTGATGACGCTGTCACCGTAGAACAACGACGCACCGATCACGCCGAGTACCAGCGCCACCGCAACGAGCCGGCCGCGTCCGGAGGCGGCCTTGCGAGCGAGTGCGGCGAGCGCCATCACCCCGCCCTCGCCGTCGTTGTCGGCGCGCAGGATGAATAACACGTACTTCACCGTGACGATGAGCGTGATGGACCAGAAGACGAGGGAGATGACGCCGTACACGTCACCGGCCGTCGGCTTGATCGCCCCGTTGTCGATCGAGAACACCGTCTGCAATGCGTACAGCGGGCTGGTGCCGATGTCGCCGAAAACGACACCCAGAGCGCCGATCGCCAGCCCGATCATCCCGACGCCGTGCGCGGCCGGATGGATCTTCGGTTCGTCCTCGCCGGTTGCCGGGTCCGTCGATTCCTCCGGCAGCGCGTTCTGTGTCACGAGGTCAGTGTGGCCTGCCCGAGCCGCGCACCGGTGCAGGGCCAGGCCGAGCGGTGCCGCGATTCCAACCTCGCTCACCTGTGGTCGCCAGGAGGCGCCCGCCGCGATCCCGGCGCAGGAACCTCGGGGGACAGTCGGTCAGCAGGCGCAGTGTCAGTCCTGTGCGGCCGCGACGGCGCGCCGCAGATCGTGAGCGAGGTCGGCCCGGCAGCTCAGGAGGTCGGGGAGGTAGGCCGGCGAGGCGGCGAGCCGCGCGTCCGTGTTCATCCGGAGATGCGTTCGACCAGGTCCAGCACCAATGTCGCCTGCGCTGCGGCGTCGCCGTCCTCCGGCCGCAGCCGCAGGTGCGGCGACTCGGGAGCCTCGTACGGATCGTCGATGCCGGTGAAGTTCTTGATCTCGCCGGCGCGGGCCTTGGCGTACATGCCCTTCGGATCGCGCGTCTCGCACACCGCCAGCGGAGTATCGACGAAAATCTCGAGGAACGGCAGGGCGGTGTCGGCGTGCGACGCGCGCACCTTCGCCCGGTCCGCGGCGTAGGGACTGACGAGCGAGACGATCGTGACGATGCCCGCGTCGGCGAGCAGCTTGGCGACCTCACCGGTACGCCGTACGTTCTCTGCACGGTCCTCCGCGGAAAAACCGAGACCGGCGTTCAAGCCGTGGCGCAGGTTGTCTCCGTCGAGCAGGTAGGCCGGACGCCCCGACGCCACGAGCCGCCGTTCCAATTCCGCGGCGACGGTCGACTTGCCCGAGCCGGACAACCCGGTCAGCCACACGGTCATGCCCTGGGTGGCCCGTTCGGTGCGCTGCACGGATCCGCTGTGCCATACGACATGCGAATCCAGTTGTGAGGGGCCGGTGATCATGCCGGCGGCGACGGTGTTGTTCGTCGCTTCGTCGACGAGGATGAAGCTCCCGGTGTCGCGGCTGCGGCGGTAAGCATCGAACAGCAGCGGCTGCTGGGTACGTAGCCGGATCCGGCCGATCTCGTTGAGGGTGAGGGCATCGGCGGTCTCGTCGCGGTGCAGCGTGTTCACGTCGAGGCGGTAGTCGAGCTCGCGCACGACCGCCCGGGTCGAGCGGGTCGTGTGTTGGATCGTGAAGCGCGCGCCCGGTGTCAAGGCCACGTCCGACGTCAGCCAGCAGACCAACGCGTCGACGTCCTGACCGACGTGCGGACGGTTGTGCGGGCGGCAGATCAGATCGCCGCGGGCGACGTCGATGTCGTCGGCGAGCTCGAGGGTGACGGCCTGTCCGGCGAAGGCTTCCGCGAGCGGCCGGCCACCCGGCGCCCACACCGCCGAGATCGACGTGGTGAATCCCGAGGGCAGCACGGTGACCTCGTCGCCGGTGCGGATGACACCGCCGGCGACCGTGCCGCTGTAGCCCCGGAAGTCGTGCAGGTCGTCGTCCTGCGACTTGTGCGGCCGGATGACGTATTGCACCGGGAACCGCACGTCGATCAGATTGCGGTCGGACGCGACATGCACCTCCTCCAAGTGGTGCAGCAACGAGGTGCCCTCGTACCACGGCATTGCCTGGCTGCGTTGGACGACGTTGTCGCCGGTCAGTGCCGACATCGGGATGAACGTCAGGTCGGGCACTTCCAGGCGCATCGCGAAGCGGGAGAATTCGTCGCGGATCTCGGTAAATCGCTGCTGCGAGTAGTCGACGAGATCCATCTTGTTGATGCAGACGATCAGGTGCGGGATGCCGAGCAGGCTCGCCAGGAATGCATGCCGGCGGGACTGCTCGAGCACCCCGTTGCGCGCGTCGATGAGGATGAGCGCAACGTCGGCGGTGGAGGCGCCGGTGACCATGTTGCGCGTGTACTGGATGTGCCCGGGCGTGTCGGCGATGATGAACTTGCGCTTGGGGGTCGCGAAGTAGCGGTAGGCGACGTCGATCGTGATTCCCTGCTCGCGTTCGGCCCGCAGCCCGTCGGTGAGCAGCGCGAGATCCGGCACGTCCTGTCCCCTGGAGCGGCTCGTCGTCTCCACCGCACTGAGCTGGTCCTCGAAGATCGCCTTCGAGTCGTAGAGCAACCGGCCGATCAGGGTGGACTTGCCGTCGTCGACGGAGCCGGCCGTCGCGATTCGCAGGAGCGCAGCCATGGCTAGAAGTAACCCTCTTTCTTGCGGTCTTCCATACCGGCTTCGGAGAAGCGGTCGTCGGCGCGGGTCGCGCCGCGTTCGGTCAGCCGGGCCGCTGCGACCTCGTCGACCACGTCGGCCGGCGTCGCGGCAAACGACTCCACGCAGCCGGTGCAGGTGGCGTCCCCGATCGTCCGGAACCGCACCGTCGCCTCGAACGGCACCTCCTCGCCGATCGGCCGGACGAACCGGTTGACCGCGAGCAACATCCCGTCGCGCTCCACGACCTCGCGAGTGTGCGCGTAATACAACTCAGGCAGCTCGATCTGCTCGGCCTCGATGTAGGACCAGATGTCGAGCTCGGTCCAGTTCGACAACGGGAAGACGCGGATGTTCTCGCCCTTGCGGTGGCGCCCGTTGTACAGGCTCCACAGCTCCGGACGCTGGTTGCGCGGATCCCACTGGCCGAACTCGTCGCGGAAGCTGAACACGCGCTCCTTCGCGCGTGCCTTCTCCTCGTCGCGGCGGGCACCGCCGAACACCGCGCCGAAGTTGTTCTCGGTGATCCCGCGCAGCAGGGTCACCGTTTGCAGGCGGTTGCGGCTGGCGAGCGGACCGGTCTCCTCGACGGACCGTCCGGCGTCGATGTCGTCCTGCACGCTGGCGACGATCAGCCGTAACCCGTACGTGTCGACCGTTCGATCGCGAAACTCGATCACCTCGTCGAAGTTCTCCCCGGTGTCGACGTGCATCACGGGGAACGGCACGGCTGCGGGCCAGAACGCCTTGACGGCGATGTGCAGCATGACGACCGAGTCCTTGCCGCCGGAGAACAGCAGCGCCGGCTTCTCGATCGTCGCGGCGACCTCGCGGAAGATCTGGACCGCTTCGGACTCGAGCTTGTCGAGATGAGTCATCTCGTACGCAACGCTCATTGCGGGTGCTCCTCCAGGGCTGCCGGGGCTGGGTGGTCCGACGGATGCCGTCTCGTGTCAATGCCGAAGCGCTGCGGATTTGTTTCCGCGGGACTCTCCCTGTGCAACTCGTGACACTCCTGGTGCTCGCTGCCGCACCATGGAGTGATGAGCCTAGCCGCGTTGCGCGATCTGATCCGCGCGGGAGGCGTCGTCGCGCTCACCGGCGCGGGACTGTCCACCGAGTCCGGTATACCCGACTATCGCGGACCGACCGGCGCGCTGCGTCGCCACGCGCCGATGACCTATCAGACGTTCGTCGGCTCGCCCGAGGCGCGGCGCCGGTACTGGGCGCGCAGCTACCTCGGCTGGCGGCAGATCGCGCGGGCGCGGCCGAACGCCGGGCACATCGCGATCGTCGAACTGCAGCGTCGCGGCCTGCTCGACGCGATCATCACCCAGAACGTGGATGGGCTGCACCAGGCCGCGGGCGCAGTCGGGGTGATCGAACTGCATGGCGGTCTGGACGAGGTCGTCTGCCTCGACTGCGGCGCGCGGACCCGGCGCAGCGCACTCGATGCCCGCTTGCGCGCCGCGAACCCCGACTTCACCGCAGCCGTCGAGCGGGTCAATCCGGACGGCGACGCGGACCTGTCCGACGCCGAGCTGGCTGCGTTCACGCCCGTTCGCTGCGCCGGCTGCGCCTCCGATCTGCTCAAGCCGGACGTCGTGTTCTTCGGTGAGACCGTGCCGCGACCGCGGGTGGATGCCTGTTACGCGCTCGTCGAGGCGGCGGCGGCGCTGCTCGTGCTCGGCTCGTCGCTGACCGTGATGTCGGGTCTGCGCTTCGCTCGCCGCGCCGCCGCACTCGGCATCCCGGTCGCGATCGTCAACCAGGGCGAGACCCGCGGCGACGCTCTTGCGGCGGTGAAGGTCCAGGCGCGCCTGGGCGAGGTGCTCCCGGCGCTCGCCTACCTGGCTGCGTCGGCGTAGAGCACGTCCGGGTCGGTCAACTTCTCCGGGTCGACGGCGGTGCCCGCTGCGATGAGCGGCCTGATCGCGTCCGCGACATCCCAGACGTTGACGTTCATCGCGGCCAGGATCCGATCGGCGGGATCCAGCCAGAACGCGACGAACTCGCGCTTGCCGAGATCGCCACGGACGAGCACCCGCGCGTAGCTGCCCGGTGCGGCATGTCCGACGTATTCCATCCCGAGGTCGTACTGGTCGCTGAAGAAGTACGGCAGCCGGTCGTAGACGTCGTCGCCGCCGAGCAGCGCCGCGGCGGCCACCGCCGGCTGGTTGAGCGCGGTGGCCCAGTGCTCGACGCGGATGCGGCGACCGAGCACCGGATGGTCGTGGTTGGCGATGTCACCGACCGCGTAGATCACCGGGTTGCTCGTGCGAAGGGAGGCGTCGACGAGCACCCCGTTGTCGACGTGCAGACCGGCCGAGATGGCGAGCTCGGTGCGCGGGCGCACGCCCACGCCGAGCAGGACGGCGTCGGCCCCGATCTTGGTGCCGTCGGCGAGGCGCACCCCGTCGTCGTCGATCTGCTCGATGGCGACGCCGAGACGCAGGTCGACGCCGTGGTCGCGGTGCAGGTCGGCGAACACCGTGCCCATTTCCCGGCCGAGAACGGCGAGCAGCGGCAGCTCGGCGGCTTCCAGCAAGGTGACGTCGGTGCCTTCGCCGCGCGCAGCAGCAGCGGCTTCCAGGCCGATCCAGCCGGCCCCCACCACGACGAGCCGCTTGCCGTCGCCGAAGGTGGCGCGCAGGGTGTCGGAGTCGTCGCGGGTGCGCAGCGTCAGGGCGCTGTCGGCGCCGGTGATCGGCAACCGCCGCGGCTCCGAGCCGGTGGCCAGGATGAGCGCGCCGTACTCGATGTATGTGCCGTCGGCGAGTTCGACCCGGCGGTGCCCGGCGTCCACCCGCACTGCCTCGACGCCGCGCCGCAGCGCGACGGCGTGCTCGGCGTACCAGGGCTCGGGCAGGACGACGGCGTCGGCGAACGACGATGTGCCGGCAAGATAGGACTTCGACAGCGGCGGCCGCTCGTAGGGCAACTGCGTCTCGGCACCCAGCAGGGTGACCGGGCCGTCATAACCCTTGTCGCGCAGCGCCTCGGCGGCCTTGGCGCCGGCCAGGCCGCCGCCCACGATCACAACACTCGACGGTAAGTCCGGCATGCCGTTTTGACCTCTCCTCGTATCGAGCGATCCGCGCGGGTGCCGCTGCTGTCGCCCGGCGTTGTTCGTGCCGCTACTGCGCCGCACGCAGTGCCCTTGATCGCATTGCCGGTCCGACACCCTGGTGGTAATACGCACCATCGCGCGGGGAGGTTCGGTGTCGGGGGCGACTCGCCGGACAGCGGTGATGCCAACTGGCGCAACACCGACCCCATGGGTCACAATGAGCACACATACCTCGGGTGTGGACGGGTCGCTGGGGAAGGCGTCGCCGTCGAGCCATGGAGGTGTGCGATGACCAGTGCGCGGAGCGGTTCAACCGGTTCGGGCGGCCGCGCGGTGCCCAACACGCGTGGCGTCGTCTACCTGCATTGCTGCCCTGCGGCGATCGCACCCCACGTGGAATGGGCTTTGGCCGGGGTGCTCGGCCGCCCCGTGCGCCTGCAGTGGACCGGGCAACCGGTTGCGTCGCCGCGGCTGCGCGCCGAGGCGGGGTGGACCGGGCCGGTCGGCAGCGCGGCTCGGCTGTCGGCGTCGCTGCGGGCCTGGCCGATGCTGGTCTTCGAGATCACCGAGGACGGCACGTCCGTCACCGACGGGGAGCGGCTCGCCTACGTCCCGGGCCGCGGCTTCCACCGCAGCATCGTCTCGGCGAACGGTGACGTCGTGGTGGGGGAGGAGCGGCTGCGCGGGCTGATCGAACGCGCGCAGACGGCCGACGAGTACCGCCATGGCCTCGCCGAACTGCTCGGCACCGCGTGGGACGCCGAACTCGAGCCGTATCGCGTCGGCGGCGACGGCGCGCCGGTGACCCTGCTGCACCAGGTCGTGTAGCGGGCCTGCCCGCCGCAGCAGGGTGGGGTCGACGGGTGGGCCGGCCTACAGCGGGATGTTGCCGTGGGCGCCGCGTCCGGCGGGCGCCGCGGCAAGCGCCGACGCCAACGCGCCACGCGTCTGCGCCGGCTCGATCAGCTCGTCGACGACGCCGAGTTCCATCGCCCGCGCGACCCCGCCGGCGATCTTCTCGTGCTCCGCGGCGAGCTGGGCGTGCAGCGCCTCCCGCTCACCGGGCGGCGCCGCCGCGAGCTTCTTGCGATGCAGGATGCCGACCGCGGCCGACGCACCCATCACCGCGACCTCGGCCGACGGCCAAGCGAAGACCCGCGTGGCGCCGAGGGCCCGCGAATTCATCGCAATGTAGGCGCCGCCGTAGGTCTTGCGGGTCACCAGCGTGACCCGCGGCACCACCGACTCGCCGAACGCGTGCAGCAACTTCGCCCCGCGCCGCACGATGCCGTCCCACTCCTGCCCAACACCGGGCAGGTAGCCGGGTACGTCGACCAGCACGACGAGCGGCACGCCGAACGCATCGCACATACGCACGAACCGCGCCGCTTTCTCCGCCGACGGAGAGTCGAGGCAGCCGCCCAGCCGCAGCGGATTGTTGGCGATCACACCGACGGTGCGCCCGGTCAGCCGACCGAGGCCGGTGACCACGTTCGGTGCCCACTTGGCGTGCAACTCGAGGAAGCCGCCCTCGTCGAGGATCGACGTGATGAGCGGGTGCACGTCGTAGGCTCGCTTGGGGTTGTCCGGCAGCACGGCGCTGACGTCGTACGCCGGCCCCAGCTGGTTGAGGTCGAAGGTGCCCTGCCGGGTGAGCAGCGAGGTCAACGACTGCGCCGCCGCGATCGCCGCATCCTCGTCATCGGTGACGATGTGCACGACCCCGCTGCGCCGGCCGTGCGTATCGGGGCCGCCGAGCGACTCCATGTCGACGTTCTCGCCGGTCACCGAGCGGACGACATCCGGGCCGGTCACGAACACCCGCCCGCCAGTGGACATGATGACGATGTCCGTCAGCGCCGGGCCGTACGCGGCGCCACCGGCGGCGGGGCCGAGCACCACCGAGATCTGCGGCACCCGCCCGGACGCGCGGATCATGGCCTGCGAACACCAGGCCCACCGCGTGCAACGCCTCGACCCCCTCTGCCAGCCGCGCGCCACCGGAGTGCCACAGGCCGATGACCGGGACGCGTTCGCGAACCGCGAGGTCGATCGCGTCGACGATGTGCCGGCAACCCGCCGAGCCCATCGCGCCGCCCATCACCGTTGCATCCGTGCAGAACGAGACCGCCGGATTGCCGTTGATCCGTCCCCGAGCCGCGACGACACCGCTGTCGTCGCGGGGGCGCAGCAACTCCATCGAGCCGATGTCGAAGAGCTTCCCCAGCCGCAGCACCGGATCGCGGTGGTCGATATCGGCTCGTTCGACCGCCGCAGCTGTCATGGCTCAGGCCTTTCGGAAGAGCAGGGCGACGTTGTGGCCGCCGAATCCGAACGAGTCGTTGAGCGCCGCGGGCACCGGCATCTCGCGCGCCTTGTCCGGGATGTCGACGCGCACGTCGTCATCGGGGTTGTCGAGGTTGATCGTCGGCGGCACGACGTCGTTCTGGACGGCCAGGACGGTGGCGATCGCCTCGATCGCGCCGGCTGCGCCAAGTAGGTGACCGGTCATCGACTTTGTGGCGGTCACGACGGTCTGCTCGCCGAGCAGATCGGCGATCCACTTCGCTTCGGCGCCGTCGCCGGCTGGTGTGGACGTCGCGTGCGCGTTCACGTGCACGACCTGCGCCGCGTCGACCCCCGAGCGGCTCGAGTGCGAACTTCGCCGCGCGACGCTGGCCGTTGCCTTCCGGGTCGGGTGCGACGATGTCGTAGGAGTCGGCCGTGACGCCGGCACCGCCGAGCACCGCGTAGGGGACGCGCCCGCGCGCCGCCGCCGAGGAAGCGCGCTCGATCACCAGCACGCCGGCGCCTTCGCCGAGCACGAACCCGTCGCGGGCCTTGTCGAACGGCCGCGAGGCGCGCTCGGGCTCGTCGTTGCGCGTGGACATCGCCCGCATCTGCGCGAAGCCGGCGATGTTGAGCTCGTGGATGCACGCTTCGGTGCCGCCGACCACGACGATGTCCGCGCGATCGAGATCGATGAGATCGAGCCCGTACGCGACCGCCTCGGCCCCCGACGCGCACGCGCTCACCGGCGTGTGCACGCCGGCCCGGGCGCCGATCTCCAGACCGACGTAGGCCGCCGACCCATTCGGCATGTTCATCGGGATCAGGAGGGGCGATACCCGACCTGGACCCCTCGCGAGCATGACGTCGTGCTGGGCGATCAGCGAGGTGACGCCGCCGATGCCCGTGCCGATCACGACTGCCACGCGGGCGGGGTCGAGCCCGTTCTCGTCGGACCGGCCGGTGAACCCGGCGTCGGCCCACGCCTCGCGCGCGGCGACGATCGCTGCTTGCTCGCTGCGGTCGAGGCGGCGCGCCTGAACACGCGACATCACCTGGGCCGGGTCGACGGCCATCGGCGCCGCGATACGCACGGACAGCTCGGCCGCCCAGTCCTGGGTGAGCGCGACCACCCCGGAGCGGCCCTCGAGCAGGCCGCTCCAGAACGTCGCAACGTCACCGCCGAGCGGTGTGGTGGCCCCCAGGCCGGTGACGACAACGTCGTCGGGAGAACTGGTCATGTACCTGTTCCTGTCGCGTCAGCGCACCTGTGGAGCCCACTCACGAGCTCTGGTGCTCCTTGATGTAGTCGACCGCGTCGCCGACCGTCTTGAGCTCCGACAGCTTCTCGTCCGGGATCGTGGTGCCGAACTTCTCCTCTACGGCCATCGCGACCTCGACCATGGACAGCGAGTCGACGTCGAGGTCGTCGACGAAACTCTTCTCCGTCGCGTGACGTCCTCGGGGTTCACGTCGGCAACCTCGTGCAGGATGTCGGCGAGTTCGGCGGGATGTCGTTGTCAGCCACGGTGTGGTGATCCCTTCTGGGTGGGTCGAGCGGTTGGCGGTGCGTCCGGGCGGACGGCCGCGGTGTGGGTCAGGGGGCGAGCACGACCTGGCCCGCGTAGGCCAGCCCGGAGCCGAAGCCGAGCAGCAGGACCGGTGCGCCCGACGCGATCTCGCCGGCTTCGACCATCCGCGACAGCGCGATCGGGATCGTCGCGGCCGAGGTATTGCCGGAGGTGACGATGTCACGCGCGACGGTGGTCTCGGGCGGCAGGCCGATGCGCCGGGCGATGGCGTCGATGATTCGCAGGTTCGCCTGGTGCGGGACGAATGCGGCGATCGCTTCGGGAGCGACTCCGGCGCGGGTACAGGCTTCGATCGCGATCGGCGCCATCTTGGTCGTGGCCCATCGGTAGACGCTCTGCCCGTCCTGGCGGAAGAAGCGTGACTCTTCCTCGATGATGACGGTGTGGTACAGCTCGCCGTCGCTGCCCCAGACGACCGGGCCAAGCCCGACCTCGTCGGAGGGGCCGATCACCGCCGCCCCTGCGCCGTCGGCCAGGATGATGCAGGTGCTGCGGTCGGTCATGTCCAGCCAGCCGGAGAATCGCTCGGCGGCGACAACGAGCACGTTGCGGGCCTGCCCGGCCTGGATCGCCGCGGAGGCGGCGTTGATCGCGTAGACGAAGCCGGAGCAGCCGGAGCTGATGTCGTACGCACCCGGGGCGCGGATGCCGAGGCGGCTCGCGAGCTGCGGGGCCGCTGCCGGAACCGGCGTCGGCATCGTGCACGTCGCGACGAGCACGAAGTCGATGTCGTCGGTGGAGACCCCGCTGGCCGCCAGGGCCTTGCTCGCGGCCTGTTCGGCCATGTCGACGACGGTCTCGTCCGGATCGGCCCAACGACGTTCGGCGATGCCGACCCGGGTCTTGATCCATTCGTCGTTGGTGTCGACGCCGCGGGCGATCAGGTCGGCGTTGGTCACGACGTTGGCCGGGCGGTAGTGCCCGAGGCCGAGGATGCGAGTGCCCCGGACTGCGGCGCTGCTGGCAAGATCGACGGTCATCTCAGTACTCCGATCCGGCCAGCCGCGCCACCGGCAGGCCGGCCGGCGACGATGTCGCCGTCATTGCGCAGCCACTCCGCCAGATACGCCGGCCTGCGGCGCGATGATCGCGTGCTCGTCACGGTTGGTGCGCACCGTGCCGATGCGCGTGCCGCGGGCGATCTCGGCACCCTCGTCGACCGCCTCGGCGCGGCTGAACACGCCCTTCGCCGGCGTGACGACCACGCGGAAGTCAGGTGTGTGCTCGCCCTGTCCGTGTTGCGGCCGGCTCGCGATCAAGGCCCGGGCGGCGTCCAGGTCGGTCGGGGTCTTGATCGCCACGATGTCCACGCCGGGAAGCTCCCGCTTGGCGATGCCCGCGAGCACGCCACCGGGCGCGAGCTCGACGACGCCGGTGATACCGAGGTGGGCGCACGAGCGCATGCACAGGTCCCAGCGAACGGGCAGTGTCACCTGGCGCACCAGGCGGCTGATGAGTTGCGCGCCGGAGGTGACCGACGCTCCGTCGGCGTTCGAGAGCAGGATCGGCCACGGGTCCTGAACCTCGAGGGTGGCGGTGAAGTCGCCAAGACGCTCCTCAGCCGGCGCCATGAAGTGGGTATGGAATGCCCCGGCGACCTGCAGCGGGCGTACGCGGGCTCCCGCCGGCGGGTCGGCGGCGAACTTCTCCAACGCGTCGAGCGCGCCCGCCGCGACGATCTGGCCCGCCCCGTTGCGGTTCGCCGCGGTGAGTCCGGCGGCCTCGATGGCCTCGACGATCTCCTCGGCCTGGCCGCCGAGTACGGCAGACATGCCGGTCGGCGCCGCGGCGCAGGCGGCCGCCATCTCCTGGCCGCGGCGGGCCGCGAAGGCCACCGCAGCGGTCGGCGACAGCGCGCCGGACACGGCGGCTGCGGTCAGCTCGCCGACGCTGTGGCCGGCCACGACTCGCTCGCCGCCCTCGTCGAGCCCGAGCTGGGTCGCCGCGATGACGCCCATCATCACGAGCAGCGGCTGGGTGACTGCGGTGTCCTTGATGTCATCCGCGCTCGCCTCGGTGCCCAGCTGCTGCAGGTCGAGCCCGGTCGCCTCGGAGAACCCGCCGACCTGCTCGGCGACGCCCGGTAGCTCGAGCCAGGCAGCGAGCATGCCCGGCGACTGGGCGCCCTGGCCGGGAGCGAGAACGGCTATCACGACTACCACGATGGCCTGCCGGGCCACCGGAAGCGACCACGACACGGACAGTCTTGCGTCATCGCTGTTGTAGGAAACCACCAACTGTTCCGGGTATGTTGCGCCCGTCTTTCCGCGCGTCGTTGTCGGTTACCTCACTATGTTCATCGTGTGACGTCCAGCCTGCCGAGCACGAGTGCCACCCGCAGCGTGAACGCGCCCCGCGGATCGGTCGGCACCTCACCGCACACGTCGGCCACCTGACGCAGCCGATACCGCACGGTGTTCGCGTGGACGAACAGGGCGCGTGCCGTCGCTTCGAGTGCACCGCCGGCGTCGAGGAACGCGGTCACCGTCTCGACGAGGATGTCGCCGGCCTCGACGAGCGGCCGGTACACGTCCTCGATGAGCTGCGCGCGGGCGTCGAGGTCGCCGGCCAGCGCGCGCTCGGGCAGCAGGGCGGTCGCGCTGACCGGCCGCGGGGCGCCGGGCCACGCCGACGCGACCCGCAGCCCGCTCAGCGCGGCCTTCGTCACCGGCGCGGCATCCGCGACGTCGACCGCGACGGGTCCGACGACGACGGGGCCCTCGCCGAACAAGGGAAGCAGGCGAGTGGCGGTCTTGATCGGATCGGCGACGCCGCCGACGATGATGACCAGCCGGTCGGCATGAACGCCGACCATGGCGTCCATGCCGATGCGGCGCAGCCGGGTGTGCACGGAGGTCAGGACCACGTCCGGGTGTGCTTCGGGCGCGGAGCCCATGACGGCCGCGATCGAGCCGGCGCCCTCCCAGCCGAGCGCCGCCAGCTGACTGGGCAGCGGGTCGCCGACGACCGAGCCGCTCATCAGGTTGTCGATCACCAGCGCTTCGAGCCGCTGGTCCCACGAGCCGCGGTTCTCGGCCGCGCTGGCATACACGCGAGCGGCCGCGAAGGCGATCTCGCGGCTGAAGCGCAGCAGTTCCTCCCGGACGATGTCCGCGTCCTTGTCGGCGAGCGGGGGGAGTATCTCCTCGGCCACGGCAATGGTGGTCCGGACGAGTTCCACGGTCTGTTGCAGTGACACCGAGCGGGCCATTGCCGACGGCGCGGCCGCGAACACCTCACCGGTGAGCCGGAGGACATCGTCGGGGGTGCGCAGCCAGTCGACGTAGGACTGCACCCCGGCCTGGGCGACCAGCGTGACCCAGGAGCGCTGATCCGACGGCAGCTCCCGGAACCAGCGCAGTTCGTCGTCCATGCGGGCGACGCTCTGGGTCGCGATCCGCCCCGCGGCGTGCTCGACGCGGCGGATGATCTCGGGGGGCAACTTGCGGCGCGTCGCCGGTCGGGCCGAGCTCACCGGGTCAGCTTGCCACGTCGGGTTACCGCCACCGGAATCCGCAACCGGCAACCGCCGCCCATGATCGAGAGAGCTGTTCGGCCGATATTCGACCGCATCGCGCTCTTGATCAACGATGGACGGAGTGCCACAGCGCGGTCGCCGGCCTGGCTACGGTGGAGCCGTGCCGGACCCGCGCGACCCCATCGCCGACCTGCGGCAGATCGCGTTCCTGCTCGAGCGGAGCCGCGAGCCCACCTACCGAGTGCGGGCCTTCCGCACCGCGGCCCGGGTGCTCGACGACTTGCCGCCCGACGACGTCGCGCGACGCGCCGCCGGCGGCACCTTCACCGAGCTCAGCGGCGTCGGAGAGGTAACGGCCCGCTGCGTCACCGAGTCGCTGCACGGCGCCGTACCGGCCTATTTGCAGCGACTGGAGGACGCCGAGCCGCCGCCGCTCGACCCCGCTACGGTTGCGCTGCGCACTGCGCTGCGCGGTGACTGCCACACCCATTCGGACTGGTCCGACGGTGGCTCGCCGATCGCCGAGATGGCCGACACCGCACGCGCACTCGGCCACGGGTACATCGTCCTGACCGACCACTCGCCGCGACTGAAGGTGGCCAACGGACTGTCCGCCGAGCGCCTGGAACGTCAGCTCGACGTGGTCGCGCAGCTGAACGAGCGGTACGCGAACGACGGCGGCGCGCCGTTTCGCATCCTCGCGGGCATCGAGGTCGACATTCTCGACGACGGCACCCTCGATCAGCTGCCGTCCCTGCTGGCCCGGCTGGATCTCGTCGTGGCCAGCGTGCATTCCAAGCTGCGTATGCCGGCAGCGGAGATGACGCCGCGGATGGTTGCGGCGGTCGCCAACCCGCACACGGACATCCTCGGGCACTGCACCGGCAGGTTGATCACCGGTGGGCGGGGAACGCGTCCTGAGTCGGCATTCGACGCGGAGATCGTCTTCGCCGCGTGTGAACGGTTCGGTGTCGCGGTCGAGATCAACTCTCGACCGGAGCGGCTCGACCCGCCGCGACGGCTGCTGCGGATGGCGGTCGACGCGGGCTGTCTGACATCCATCGACACCGACGCGCACGCGCCCGGCCAGCTCGACTGGCAACCGAACGGCTGCGCACGCGCCGTCGAGTGCGCGGTGCCGGTGCCGTCGATCGTCAATACCTGGTCGACCGAGCGCCTGCTCGCCTGGACGGCCGATCACACGATCGGCCGATGATCACCGTCCAGCACGCCGCTGCCCGGTGGCGCACCGAGCGAGGCGGCATCACCACCTGGCACGGGTTTTCCTCCGGAGCTCACTACGACCCGGACAACGTGAGCTTCGGGCCGCTGATTGCCTGCGATGAGCACGTGCTGGCCGGCGGGGCCGGGTTCGAGCGGCACGCGCACATGCGGGTCGAGCTCGTCAGCTGGGTGCTCTCCGGCGTGCTGCAGCACGAGGACAGTACGGGTCGCCGCCGGACGGTCGAGCCGGGTGAGGTGCAGCATCAGGTGGCCGGCCGGCGCATCGAACACGCCGAAGGCAACGCGTCGGCGGTGCAGCCGCTGCGCTTCGTCCAGTTCTGGCTGCTCACCGATGTCGACGAGCCGCGGTACGCGCGCCGCGCTGCGCCGCTGTCGCTCACTGCCGGCCGATTCGTCGTCCTGGGGGGTCGGCCCGACGCGGTCACGGTGACGGGGTCGCTGTACGCGTACGTCGCCCGCGGGCGTTTCACGCTCGCCGCGCAGGAGTTGCGCGCGGGCGATTCGCTCCGGGCGGTCGACGACACCGTGTCGATCAGCGGGCTAGGCGAGCTGCTGATCCTCGAGTTCCCGACTGGACGGGCCAAGGGGCCCGCGACAGGATCGCCGCGATGACCGACCGGCCGGGTTACTACGCCCACCTGGACTTCAACGCGCCGCTGTCCGACGCACGCGCTGCGGCGTTGATCCGGTTCGTCACGACACCCACGCCCCGCACCGTCCTGGACGTCGGCTGCGGCTGGGCGGAGCTGTTGTTGCGCGTGCTGGCCGCCGTGCCGGACAGCGTCGGCGTCGGGGTGGACGTCGATGCCCAGCTGATCGAGCGCGGCCGGCGGAACGCGACGATCCGCGGTCTGGCCGAGCGGGCGTTGCTCGTCGAAGGCGATGCCTCGGCGCTCGAGGAGCACGCCGACCTCGTCTTGTGCATCGGCTCCGACCACGTCTTCGGCAGCCAAGGCGCGGCGCTGCACGCGCTGCACGATCTGGTCTTGCCCGGCGGCCGGCTGCTCGTGGGTTCCGGGTTCTGGTCGAAGCGCCCCGCGCTCGAGCAGATCGCCTCCTTGGGTGCCACCCGCAATGAGATGCAGGACCTGGCCGGACTCGTCGAGCTGGCCATCGAGGCGGGCTTTCGACCGCTCGCCATCCACACCGCGAACAGCGACGAGTGGGACGCGTTCGAGTCCGGATATCTCGCCGACCCGGAACACTGGCTGCTCGAGCACGCCGACTCGGCGGACGCGATCGAGATCCGCGCAGCGGCGGACAAGCACCGGGTGGAGTGGCTGCGCGGCTATCGTGACGTGCTCGGCTTCGCCTACCTCGTCCTCGGCCGCCGGGCGTAGGGAGCCCGACCGACACTCGCGCTAGGCGTCGCCGCCGATCGTGCCGGCCCCCGCAGCTCGGACGTCGTCGAGTCGGTAGCGTTCGAACGCTTCCCGGGGGGCCTCGGGCTTGACCTCTCCGCGTCGCGCCAACTGCTCCAACACCGCCACCACGATGGACTGCGTGTCGATGTGGAAGAAGCGCCGCGCGGCACCGCGGGTATCGGCGAAACCGAAGCCGTCCGTGCCGAGGGAGGTGTAATCGTTGGGCACCCACCGCGAGATCTGGTCGGGCACGGCCCGCATGAAGTCGGACACCGCGACCACCGGCCCGGGCGCCTCGGCGAGTTGCTGCGTCACGAACGGCGTCGGTGCGTCCTCACCCGGGTGCATCAGCGCGTGCGCCTCACACTCGATCGCGTCGCGACGCAGTTCGTTCCACGACGTCACCGACCACACGTCGGCGTCCACGCCCCACTCCTCGCCGAGGATCCGCTGCGCGTCCATCGCCCATGGCATCGCGACGCCTGACGCGAGCAGCTGGGCGTGCGGGCGGCCGTTGTTGGCCGGCACCGCGGAGTAGCGGTACATGCCGCGCAGCAGCGCGTTGACGTCGAGGTTGTCCGGCTCCTTCGGCTGCAGCACCGGCTCGTTGTAGATGGTCAGGTAGTAGAAGACGTCGTGCTCGGACACCTGCGCGGAGTCGAAGGCGCCGACCCCGTACATCCGCTGCAGCGCGGCTTGGACGATGTGCGCGATCTCGAACGACCACGCCGGGTCATAGGCCACACATGCCGGGTTCGTCGAGGCGAGCAGCAGCGAGTGACCGTCAGCATGCTGAAGTCCCTCGCCGGTCAGGGTGGTCCGGCCGGCGGTCGCCCCGAGCACGAATCCGCGCCCGAGCTGGTCGGCCAGCTGCCAGAACTGATCGCCGGTGCGCTGGAAGCCGAACATCGAGTAGAAGATGTAGAACGGGATGGTCGGCGCGCCGTGCGTGGCGTAGGCCGTTCCCGCGGCGATCAGGGAGGCCATCGACCCGGCTTCGGAGATCCCTTCGTGCAGGATCTGGCCCTTCCTCGACTCCTTGTAGGACAGCAGGAGGTCGCGGTCGACGGCGTCGTACTCCTGCCCGTGCGGCGAGTAGATCATCGCCGTAGGGAAGATCGCGTCGAGGCCGAAGGTGCGGGCTTCATCTGGGATGATCGGCACGAATCGGGCGCCGATCTGCTTGTCCTTGATCAGGTCCTTGAACAGCCGGACCGTCGCCATCGTGGTCGCTACCTGCTGCTTGCCCGAACCCGCGCGGAGTTCGGCGTAGGCCTTGTCGCCGGGCAGTTCCAGCGGCTTGCTGCGTACGACCCGCTTGGGCGACGCACCGCCGAGCGCAGCGCGGCGCTCCTTCATGTACTGGATCTCGTCGGACTTGTCGCCGGGGTGGTAGTAGGGCGGCAGGTCGGCATCGAGGGCCGCGTCGGAGATCTCGAGGTGCAGCCGATCGCGGAAGGCCTTGAGGTCGGCCTTCGTCAGCTTCTTCATCTGGTGCGTCGCGTTGCGGCCCTCGAACGACTCGAGCGTCCAACCCTTGACCGTCTTCGCGAGGATGACCGTCGGCTGTCCGGTGTGCGCGCGGGCCGCCTCGAAGGCGGCGTAGACCTTGCGGTAGTCGTGCCCACCGCGGCTGAGCTTTCTTAGCTCGTCGTCGGAGAGGTCCTCCACCATCTTGCGCAGCCGCGGATCCCCGCCGAAGAAGCTCTCCCTGATGTAGGCGCCGCTCTCGACCGTGTAGGTCTGGTACTGCCCGTCCGGGGTGGCGTTCATCTGGTTGACGAGCACGCCGTCGCCGTCGCGGGCCAACAACTGGTCCCAGTCGCGCCCCCAGACCACCTTGACGACGTTCCAGCCGGCCCCGCGGAAGTAGGACTCCAGTTCCTGGATGATCTTGCCGTTGCCGCGCACCGGTCCGTCGAGGCGCTGCAGGTTGCAGTTGATGACAAACGTCAGGTTGTCCAGTTCCTCCCGCGCCGCGAGGCCGATCGCCCCCAGCGATTCGACCTCGTCCATCTCCCCGTCGCCGAGGAATGCCCAGACGTGGGAGTTGGTCGTGTCGGCCAGCCCCCGCGCGTGCAGGTAGCGGTTGAACCGCGCCTGATAGATCGAGCCGATCGGCCCGAGCCCCATCGAGACGGTCGGGAATTCCCAGAACTGCGGCATGAGCCGCGGGTGCGGGTAGGACGACAAGCCGTTCGGGGCACGCGAGACCTCCTGTCGGAACCCGTCGAGGTGATCTTCGCCGAGACGTCCCTCGAGGAAGGCGCGCGCGTAGATGCCCGGGGCGGCATGGCCCTGGAAGTAGACTTGGTCGCCCATTCCGGCGGCGAGGTCCTTGCCGCGGAAGAAGTGGTTGAACCCGACCTCGTACAGCGACGCCGCCGACGCATAGGTGGCGATGTGCCCGCCGACGCCGACCGTTGCGTTCGCGCGCGACACCATGATCGCGGCGTTCCACCGGATGTAGGCACGAATGCGGCGCTCGATCTCCTCGTCGCCCGGGAACCACGGCTCACGCTCGGGCGGGATCGTATTGATGTAGTCGGTGCTGCGCAGCGCGGGGACGCCCACCTGCCGCTCGCGTGCTCGTTCGAGCAGCTTGAGCATCAGGAACCGGGCACGCTGACGGCCGTCGGAGTCGATGGCCGCGTCGAGCGACTCGAGCCATTCTCTCGTCTCGTCACGGTCGATGTCCGGCAGCTGGTTGGGTAGGCCGTCGGTGATGATGCCGAACCGGTCGCGGGTCACGCGCGGGCTCCTCACTGATGTACGGGTCGCACTGCGTCCTTACCCAAGTCAACACCCTCGCGAGTCGCTAGGGTCGGCTAGCGCAGTTACTTAACCGTATTGCAGGATCGGTGCCAGTAGGCCGTACGAGGAGGATGTCGCTGTCGTGAGTCCGAGCACCCCGTCGGGGACTGGGATCGCCGAGCGCCTGGGTCTGAAGCCCGGCATGATTGTGATGGAGTCGGGATTCGACGACGACGTCGACGAAGGGTTGCGCGACGGGATCGTCGACTGCACCGGTGAGGAAATGGTCGGCGAGGACACCGACGAAGTGGTCGACGTCGTGCTGCTGTGGTTCCGCGACGGCGACGGCGACCTGGTGGACACGCTCGTGGACTCGATCGCGCCGCTCGCCGACGACGGCTACATCTGGTTGCTGACCCCGCGCCGCGGGCAGGACAGCTACGTCGAGCCGTCCGACGTGTCCGAGGCGGCGTCCATCGCCGGCTTGTCGCAGACCTCGATCGCGACGATCGGCAACGAGTGGACCGGAGCGCGGCTGGTCGGGCGAAAGTTCCCGGGCGGCCGGCGGTGACGGCACCCGTCGTCGGTGTCGGCGACGAAGCGCCTGATTTCACCCTCCGCGACCAGAACAACGAACAGGTCGTACTGTCTGCGTTGCGCGGCGCGAAGGCGGCCCTGCTCGTCTTCTACCCGCTGGCGTTCACCGGCATGTGCACCGGCGAGTTGCGCCGCCTGCGCGACGAGCTCGATACGTTCCAGAACGAGCGGGTGCAGGTGCTGACGATCAGCGTCGACTCGGTGTACACGCACAAGGTGTTCAGCGCGCGTGAGGGATACGAGTTCCCGCTGCTGTCGGATTTCTGGCCGCACGGCGCGGTCGCGCAGCAGTACGCGACGTTCAACGACACGGTTGGTTTCGCCAACCGCGGCACGTTCCTCGTCGACCGGAGGGGCATCATTCGCTTCTGCGAGCGCAACGGTCCGGGCGAGGCTCGTGACCCGGCCGTCTGGCAGGCGGCGATCAAGGCCCTCCCGGATTGAGTGACCACTCAAATCTCGGGAGGTGATTCAGCGGCGGACGGGGCGCCCGTATCGGTCGGCGAGTCTGGACGCCCGCCGGTCATCCTCCGTGGGCGGGGCGGCCACGCGTGTGACGGGCTCGTCCACATCGAAGTCCGGAGCGGACCCGGACGTGGTCCGTGTCTCAGCCCGCGCCATGACGATCGGAGCGGCCAGTGCGAGCAGCGCGAACAGGTACCACTGGATCACATAGGCGAAGTGCTGCGGCTCGAGCGCCCCGCCGGCCGGGTTGGCCAGGCTCGGCGCGGGGAGCGCCCGCACGCCTGCGGTGCCGGGCTGACCCGCACCCAACTCGGCGTACCCGTCGTAGACGTCGGTGCCGAGACGGGCGGCCTGATCGCCTGGGTTGATCGAGCGCACCTGCGAGTCGTTCAGCAGGTTCGCCTCGTCGTTGCGCGATTCCGGAGCCCGCACGCTTGCCAGCACGGTCACCTCGCCCGGTGGCGGTGCCGGGATCGTCGGAATCGCGCCGGACGCCGGCTGCGCGATGAAGCCACGCGCCACGAGCAGCGATCCGCCACGAGTCTGCAGCGGGGTCAGCACGATGAATCCGACGTCGTCGCCGATCGTCCGGTCGCGGACCAGCGACTGATGCTTCGCGTCGTAACGCCCCCGCGCGCGCACCGGGCGGAAGTCGACGTCGTACGAGGAGGAGCCGGTCCCAGCGCCGACCAGGGGCAGGACGGCGTCAACCGTGGTCGTTGCGGAGTGCGCATTGTGGCGCAACTGATCGTTCTCGTGCCGCTTCTGCTCGAACCGGAAGATCTGCCATGTTCCCGCCGCCACGCAGGCCAGCGCGACAATGATCATGAGGGCGCTGAGCGCGGCGTAGCGCGGCTGGCGCAGCGTCTTCAGCACGCGATCACGGTACGTCCTTGCGGCCATGAGCACGCGAGGATCCGCCCAACGGCGAACTTGTACCCTGAACGTCACGGTTCTGACACCCGCAACCGTGCCCGAATGGGGCGTTTAGCTCAGCGGGAGAGCACTCGGTTTACACCCGAGCGGTCACTGGTTCGATCCCAGTAACGCCCACTATCTGCAGGGCCCGTATTCACTGGCCTGAGAGTACTTGTCCAGTTGCGGCGAGGCCGGTAGTTCGCGCGAAATGGCGGGCGTGCTCCTTACCCGGTGGCTTACTGTCCCGGATTCGGTGCGGAGCCCGAAGATCAACTGCACTCGTAGCATTTTGCTGCGAGGCGGGTTCACGCCCGTGGGGCGAGCGCGTCCATCCACAGTACGGCGCCGAACATGACCAGGGTCAGGACGTGTACCGCGGTGCACCAAAGACAGATGGCGTCGACCTGGAACAACTCGATGTAGACGAGGTAGAGGGCCATCAGGACGCCGACAGCGGCGCTGCCGAGACGCAGTAGTTGGAGCCGCCGGTCGACCACCGGGATCGCGATCAGGATCGTCATGACGGCGAAGTAGGCCAGTCCGAGCACGGCCACCGGTATCCCGGCGATCACCGACCACGAGCTGGTCGTGACTTTCAGGCAGTTGATCGTGGCGGTGTGCGGGCAGGCGAAGCTCGTGCCGTGGTCGTAGTGCTCGACGCTGAGATAGCCCGAGACGGCAAGCGCGGCGACCGCAGCGAGGAGCGCGACCAGCCGAGCGCCGCTCGGCGCGAGGGTGCGGTGCTCGTGTCGTGTGGTAATCATGATTTCGGGTTCAGCTTGGCGGCAGCCGTGGTGACGCCGACGCTGCTACAGGCGTTGGTCGGCGCGCCGCCGGTGAGCTTGCAGATGGCGGCGGTGATGAGGTTCGCGGTGCCGCCGATCGCCTTCGCGGCCGGGGAATTGGGGTCGGACAGGGCGGCTGCGATCTGTTCGTGGGTCTTGCCGTGAATGATCGCGGGGTCGTAGCTGGCGCCGGAGATGAGGTACTTCCCGCCGATGTCGATGAACGGGATGGCCCCGTTCGAGGACACGTAAGGGGACGCGTTGTACTTGGCGAGGATTGCCCGCTGTGCGGCGGTGAGGGTGTCCAGCGTGGCGTACCGGCCGTTGACCACCTTGTTGCTCTGTAGCTCCTTGGGTGTGAAGGCCAGGTAGTTGCTCGACAGGCTGGCGTCGTGGAAGCTCAGCGTCGGCGTGCTCGGGTAGACGTCATTGGCCGATGACGCAGTCTGCCCGACACCGTGCAGCGTGCCGAACCGCGACAGCGCGACGGCCACTGCCCAGCGTTCCGCGGCGCAGTACGGGCAATACTCGGCGCCGACGTAGAGCACGTCCGGCTTGCCCGCTGTGCGCAGTGCCGGGGCGGTGATCGCGATCGGGATCGAGGTGGCGGTGCCGGCACCGATGGCGTCGAGGGTGGCCGTCGGGACCGAGGTGACGTCGGCGATCACGCGCGAGGCCACCGGTGTCGAGCCCTTCCCCGACCTCGGCCCGCCGGCGCCGGTGGCGACCTTGACGACCACCAGCACGGCGAGCACCGTCAGCACGGTCAGCACGGCGGAGCCGACGATCCACATCCTGCGGCGGCGTTCGGCCGCGGCGATGCGTTCGCGGGCGGCCGCGGCGCGCTGCGTGGACAGCCGTTGCTGCGCGACGGTCCGCTTGGTGGCGGTGCCGGTCGTCGGTCCGGCTGCCGCCGGTGCGGTCGGCGTCGGTTTGGCTGCTGCCGGGTCGGCGGTCGGGCCGCTGCGTAGCCTGCTGCTCTTGCGACTGCTCACATTAGGTAGGCGATCGGCGGCTGGCTTAGGTTCCCGGCTCTCAACGGTTTCATCGCCAGGTCGATTGCCGGGTCTCATTGCTGGGGGGGCGGCGTGAACGCGGCCAGGTCGGCGATACCGAGCCGCTGCTCGATGCTGGTGATGCGGGCCAGCCTGGTGGCCAGGGCGTGCTCACCGTATTCGCGCTCCTGCAGCTCGGCGAACCGCTCGGCCAGCTCGTCGAGGGTGCGCTGCGGGGTGAGCGTGCGCAGCAGGGGGAACACGACGGTGTCCTCCCATGCCTCGTGCGGTTCATACATCCGCACGAAGGCCGCGAGGTACCCGGCGAGTGCCGACCGGGTGCGGGTCGCGGTGAGATTGCCCGCCGCTGCGGCCTGAATGGACGCGGTCAGGTGCCGGCCGCGGTCGTGCTGGACCAGCAGGGTCCGGACCAGCTCGGGCCGGTGCGGCGCCACGCGCGGAAACACGTACCCCTCCTCGAGGCCCTCGTGGAAACTCTCTACGTAGTCGGAGATGACCCCGGCGGCGTCGGTGACGACGTCGCCGGACAGCGGGCGGCCCTCGCGCAGCCGGTCCGCCATCGCGCGGTAGGCCAGAAGCAATCTCGTGAGAATGCCGTGTTCGACCATCAGCTCCTCGCCGGGCGACGCCAGGCCAGCCGAGACCTCCCCTCCGTGGGCGAGTTCCGTTGCTGCGACGCCGATCCCGGTACCTACTGCCAGCCCGGCGGCGCCCGCGCCGAGCAGCAGCGCGCGGCGGCTCACCCGGCTCGGCCGCGGGGCGCTCGCCGTCGCGCTGGTCGATGGACCGCTCGGCGGCGGACCGCTCGACGAGGGACCGGTCCACGGGCGACCTCCGCGTCGGGTGCCCATCAGCCGCCGTTCGGATCGATCGTGACGGGTCGACCGTCCGGGTCAAGGACGTACCAGGGGCCGCCGTGGTTGAACAGCGCTTGGCCGTTGGCGGTGCCCGGACGCACGTCGCCCGCGTAACGATAGAGAGGATTGCCGGCGTAGGTGACGACGCGGGCACCGGTGTTCGGGTCGGGCAGCGTGCCGAGCTCGGCCGCACTGACGCCGGCGCCCGGCCTCGGGTGGCCTCCGGTCAGTGCGAGCGGTGGCCAGGTGCCTGCGCACGCGCCCTCGCAGCTGACCCGGCTGCGCGCGTCGGGCGGGAACATGTACAGCACGTAGCCGTGGCCGTCGGTGAGGATCGGGCCGAGATCGGGCACTGACCGGGTGGTGACGGTGACGCTGTCCGGTGGCCTCTGCATCAGCAACGAATCATCGAGATGGCCGGCGCTCGATCCACAGCCGATCACCCCCAGCGCAACGACCGGCACCGCGACAGTCGTCGCGGCGGCGCGGCAGGCGATCCGGATCGCGCCGATCCGTTCTTGAGCCGTCATCCCGGCGACATCGACATGTGTGGCGCCGACATCTGCGGGGCCGACACTTGCGGCATCGTGCTCGGCCCGGTGAGCCCGACCACCGGCAGCTCGAGGGTGAGCGCCCCGGCATGGGCGAAGGTCAACGTGACTGTGACCCGCTGACCTTCGCGTAGCACACGATCGGGATGCTGCAGCATCAGGTGCGCGCGGCCGGGGGAGAACCGGAAGGAGCCGTGCCCGGGCACGATCACCGGCGACAGGTCGGTCATGACGCCGACACCGTCGCGATCGGTTTCGGTCATCGCCATGACGCTGGAAGCGAGTGGCGCCGTGACCCGGGTCAGCGTGTCCGACTCGGGCCCTGAGTTGGCCACCGTGAGATAAGCGGCCGCAACATCGGGCGAAGCCGGCTCGGGGAGGTAGCCGCCGGAGACGACGAGGTCACCCACGCGTCCGCTCGCCAGTGGCACGGGCAGCGGGGGAACACCAGGCATCGGCGCGCTCATCGACATGCCCATCGACATAGACGTGCCGGCTGCGCGATCGCCGTGAGCGCCGCCTTGCGTCTGACGGACGGCGGTGGCGCTGGAGCACCCAGCTGCCATGACACCGGCGAGGGCAGCCGCGAGCACGATCGAGCTCGTCCGGGCCGCCGGGCCGAAAATCATGCACGATCTCGCTTGCGGGCCGCGAGGGTACGGCCGTGGCTCAAACTGCGCCTGGGTCATCGGGTCTGCCGGGTCATCGAGTCTGGACCTTGCGCACCAGTAGGTCTATGTCGTGGGCGTAGCTGCCCGGGGTGGTGTCGGCCAGCCACAACACGCTGGCCTTCCCGTCGAGGAACGCCAGGGTCTGCGCGCCGTGCTGCACGGTGATCGAACCGTTCGCCTGTTTGACCGGCGGCGCCAAGGGCACCCCGACCGACTCCGCGACGGCGTCGATCTGGGAGAGACTGGCCGTCAGCCCGATGAACGGCACCGGCAGCGAGGCGTCGAAGTGCGCGAGCCAGGTGCTCAGCACCGGTGTCGTGTCCCGCCGCGGGTCCGAGGTGACGAACACGACCTGGACGTGCGCCTGCTCGACCGACGGCAACCGACTGATCGCGGCGCCGAGGTCGGCCATGGTCGTCGGGCACACGTCCGGGCAGTGCGTGTAGCCGAAGTACAACAGCAACAGATGGTTGCGCTGCAGCGCCGCCAAGGTCGTCGGACCGCCCGCGCTGGTCCGGAACACGGCGGACCCGGCTGCGGGCGTCAACACCACCGGATCGGCCAACTCGTCGCCGCGAAACTGTCCCGACGAGCCGGCTGAGCCGGATGCGACAGTTGCTATCGCTCCGGTCGACGAATCCGAACAGCCCGCAACCAGCGCCGCGCACACCAACCCGAGCAGGGCAGCCACGAGCCGCCGCCCGCGGCGGCGCTCAGGTCGTGCCTGCTCGCCGGCGGCGCTGACAGTCACAACCCCATTAGTCGCCTCACGACAGCGAAAGTTCCCAGCCCTCGTTGGGTTGTCCATCACATGGCCGCGGTGAGCGGCAGCGGGGCAACCTGGTGACCACGTCACACCGGGTGTGGGACCGGGAACCCGGACGCACGCCGCCGACCAAGACCACAGGATTCGCGACACCGGTCGGCGGTGGCGTCGACTCGAATGGAGCGAACACCCGATGAGTATTCCCCTCCGCCGTGTCACGTTCGCTGCCGCGGGTCTGCTTGCGAGCGTCGCCCTGCTCGTTGGCGCCGCGTCGGCCGGCGCGCACGTCACCGTGAGTTCGGCCAACGCAGTGCAGGGCGGCTACGCCGTGCTCACCTTCCGCGTCCCCACCGAATCGGCCACCGCCAGCACCACCAAACTCTCGGTCAACATCCCGACCGAGCACCCCATCGCCTCCGTTTCGATCCAGCCACACCCGGGCTGGTCGTTCACGGTGAGGCAGACCAAGCTCTCGCCGCCGATCAACACCGACGACGGCCCCGTCACCCAAGCAGTGAGCCAGATCGACTGGACCGCGGACAGCACGAGCACCTCGATCCACCCGGGAGAGTTCGACCAGTTCAACGTCAGCGCTGGACGCCGACGAATCTGCCCAACTCGACCTGCTCCCGCTGAAGTGACGGGCGTGGCGACCCGCGACACCCATCTCCGGCACCTCACAAGACAGGCGATCGGGACGGCGGGAAGCGGAGTGGACAGCTCCGAAGCGCTGGCGGCGCAGCTCGCGGCTCTCACGCAATCGCTCGATACGGGGCTGAGCCTCGGGCCTCGACTGCGCGTTCTCGACCCGACGTGAACGCGGCGTTCGTGTCCGATCTCGGCATCGCCATGACGCTGCCCGGCGACGGTCACGCGATCAGCTGCGTCTGCGACATCGAGATCCCAGCCCGCTGCTGATCCCTCGACGGCCGGCGCGGCTTGTACCGTCAGCGATCTCGTGCTGACGCCGCCGAGCCCGGACGGTCGTCGATCTTTGCCGCTGACTAAGCGCCCGGGTCACTGTCGTCCTGTCCGGGCTCCGACCGGCAGGCGCAACCGCCTCCGATGCCGCCCGCCTGCACTCACCAGCTTGACTTCGCACCTGATGGCGTGCGACGTTAATGAAACTCGTTCTCATTATTGATAAGGAGATCGGCGTGCCGCGCGCAATGGTCATTGCGAGTCTGGTCGGCATCGCATTGCTGTCCGGGTGCAGCTCTTCGGCGCAGTCGGCGGGATCGACGCAGAAGGTCCGTGTGGTCGCTGCGACGGACGTGTGGGGCGACATCACAGCCCAGATCGCGGGTAGCCGTGTCGAGATCACTTCGATCATCAACAACCCAGATGCCGACCCCCACTCCTATGAGGCGAACGCCCGCAACCAGCTGGCCCTCTCGCGAGCCAAGCTGGTGATCGAGAACGGAGGTGGCTATGACGATTTCATGCAGCGCATGGTGTCCGCGGCCGGCACGGACCCGACCGTGCTCAATGTCGTGCGGCTATCGGGCATCACCGCGCCGCCAGGCGGCGACCTCAACGAGCATGTGTGGTATGACTTCCCGACCGTCGGTAGGTTCGTCGACGCGATCACGTCAAACCTTGCCCGTCTCGACCCAACCGGCGGCAAGGATTTCCACGCGAACGCCAGCCGGTTCGAATCAGAGCTCGCAAATCTGGAGGATGAGGAACGCAGCATCAAGGCAGCCGACGCCGGTGCAGGCGTCGCCATCACCGAGCCGGTCCCGGTCTACCTGCTGCAGGCCTGCGGCCTGGTGAACGAGACGCCCCCGGCGTTCAGCAGGTCCGTCGAGGACGGCACCGACGTGTCGCCCTCAGTTCTGGCGCAGACGCTGGCCTTGTTCTCGGGCCACCGGGTCAAGCTGCTCGCCTACAACCAGCAGACCTCGGACTCTCAAACTCAACAAGTCTTGGCGGCCGCGCGCCGCTATCGAGTCGCCGTCGTGCCGGTCACCGAGACTTTGCCGGCAGGCAAGAACTACCTGACGTGGATGGCGAGCAACCTCGAGGCCATCCGCACAGCGTTGAGCTGAGGGGCTCAGGCCTCGACGGTCACCACCGTCCGGCCTGGGGTCACCCACCCGTACAGCCACGCCATGGCGGCGGTCGGCAGATGAACGCAGCCGTGCGACCCGTACCGCTGAAAGTCCTTCGAGCCGAATGGCATCGTCTGCCACGAGGCGTCATGGAAGCCGAAGTCGCCATCGAACGGCACCCAAAAGCGGACATAGTCGCGGTAGCCGGGTCCGACCAGATAGCGGTCGCGCTGCTTGGCCTGCACCCGCCACGAGCCCACCGGCGTCTGATGATTGGCCACGCTCGCGCCCGTGGTCACCGGCGTCGTGTTCACCTGTTTGCGGCCCTCGCAGGCCCACAAATGCTGCTCGGAGATGCTCACCAGCACCAGTCGCGCATACGTCGTATTGCCCGCACACGCCGTCACATCGCTGCCCGGGCGCACTGCCACCGCCGAACCGGCCGGCATCACGGCAGAACCAAACTCGGCCGTGCCGCCGTGCGACCCCTCGACCGTGACCGCCGCACCTGGCTTAGCTGACGAAACGGTAGCCGAACTGGTGGCAGTCGATCGCGACGCGGCGAAGCCGCCCGCGCGCGCAGGCGTCGTCGAGTGCACTCCCCGCAGCAACGCCGCGACCGTCAGCACGGCCAACGCGGGCAGTGCGTACGCCCGCCAGCCGTACCGGCGAACGAAGCTCCGCCAACTGCCGCCCGCGCGAAGATAGCCAGCACGTCGCGTCAGTCGCACCTGCGCGACCCGATGACGAGACACCGGTCAAGGTTCGCACACGCGGCGGCCGCCGCGGGGATGCCAGGCAAGGCGGCCGCCGTCGGCTCACACCTCAGTGAATGCGTGACAGTATCCACACTCCTTCGATCACTACCCCATGCGGCTTTGCTCAAGGCTGAGGACGACCCTCGCTGACCCTGGCGCTGTCACAGCGTCGTCGAGGACCTGGTGTGTCTGCACTGCGGGGCAAGTCGGGATCGGCGCAGACTCGCTGACGCACGGCATCTGTGACTCCGGCACCGCACCGGTCCCGATCGGCAAGCGCTGCTGGAACCCGACGTGGTGCTCGGGCACCCTGGGCACGGCACCGGATGTGGATCTCGCGATCGGAAACCAGTACCGATGGGCGAATGTCGCTTAGAGATCGCGAGAACTGGAAGTGGATCATCGCGAGTCCGCAGCGAGTCCGCACGAAGTCCGCACTACTCGGCCGGAGGCTGCTCGCCCTGCTCCCGGGCGCGTCGCTGCTCCTCCGCGCGGGCCCGGAGGCTGGCCAGGAATTCCTCGTCGTCGTCCGGATTGGTCGGCCGCGCCCGCGACCGCGCGCGTGGTGTGGCCGTGCTTGTGCGCGCCATGCCCGTGCGGACGCGATCACCCGTGACGTTCCACGGCCGGCCGGCGACGAGCCACGCGATCGATCCGATGTCGAACAGCAGGACGACGATGACGATCCACGCGAGTTTCGGCAGGTTGCGCACCGCCGCCTCCGGCGCGGTGATGACGTCGATCACGCAAAAAATCCACAACCCGAGCATGAGCAGGCCGACGACTCCATCGAACAACACCATCGCCGTAACCCTCCGCTCGCTCACCCTTCTGCCAGGTTACGCGAATCGGCGCCACCACCGGCGTGCCCGGTAGGTTCGCGAACGTGCCACGCTTGCGCGAGTTGATCAGTGCCCTCGAGGGCTGGTTCGATCCGCGCTGGGCCGAACCGTGGGACGCGGTCGGCCTGGTCTGCGGCGACCCGGCCGACGACGTCACGCGTGTCCTGCTGGCTGTCGACCCCGTGCCGGCGACGGTCGCGGAGGCCGTCGACGCCCGGGCACAGTTGCTGATCACCCACCATCCGTTACTGCTCAGCGGCGTGCACGGCGTTGCGGCGGATACCCCGAAGGGCGCGCTTGTGCACCGGTTGATCCGCGCCGGGGTCGCACATTTCGTCGCGCACACGAATGCGGACGTCGCCGCGCCCGGCGTGTCGGATGCGCTGGCGACGGCACTCGGTCTGACCGACCTGCGCCCGCTCGACGCACAGGACGACGGCGAGCTCGACAAGCTCGTCGTCTTCGTCCCGCACAACGCGGTGCAGCAACTGATCGACGCTCTCGCATCGGCCGGCGCGGGGCGGCTCGGCGACTACGACCGATGCGCGTGGATGACCAGCGGCACCGGCACGTTCCGACCACTCGCCGGTGCCCGTCCGGTGATCGGCGACGTCGGGCAGATCGCGCAGGTGGCGGAGGCCCGGGTCGAGATGATCGTGCCACGTGGCCGCAGGCACGTCGTCGTCGAGGCGCTGCGCGCTGCGCATCCGTACGAGGAACCGGCGTTCGACGTGTTGCAGATGGCGCCGGTGCCTGCGGGCCGCGGCACCGGACGCGTCGGTCAACTCCACCCGGCCACGACGCTGGCGGGCTTTGTGGAGCTCGCCGCTGCTGCGTTGCCCGGCACGGTATGGGGTGTTCGCGCCGCCGGAGATCCCCGCCGGGCGGTGCGTACCGTCGCCGTCTGCGGCGGCTCAGGCGGGTCGCTCATCGAGTCGGCACGGCGGGCCGGGGCCGACGTCTATCTCACGGCCGACCTGAAGCACCACCCGGGTGTCGAGGCGGTCAGCGAACGCGGTCAGGACGCCATGGCGCTCGTCGATGCCGCCCATTGGGCAACCGAAGCGCCCTGGCTCGATTCCCTGGCCGATGCGCTTCGCGCGCGGTTCGGCACTACGGTGGACGTCCGAGTCTCCCGTCAGATCACCGATCCGTGGACATTGCACGTCCCGTCGGCCGGACACCCATAGAAGCGAGCCCGATCGACACGTGAATGCCGACCCCGTAGTCCAGCTGCGCCTGCTCGAGCTCCAGGCGGCCGACACCGCGCTGGCCCAGCTCGCGCACCGCCGGACCCGCCTGCCGGAACTCGTGGCGATCGGCGAACGGCAACAGGCACACGACTCGCTGCAGCACGCGGTGATCGACGCACGCACGCGGGTCGAGGACATCGCGGCCGAGCAGCGGCGGCTGGAGGCCGATGTCGAAACGGTCCGCGCCCGTGCCACGCGCGACGAGGCCCGGTTGCAGGCGGGCGGGCTGCCGGCGCGGGAGCTGTCCAGCCTGCAGCACGAGATCGCCACCCTCGCGCGACGCCAGTCGACGCTCGAAGACGAGATCCTCGAGGTCATGGAGCGCGCCGAGCAGGCCGAGGCCGAACTCGCAGACGCCACCCACCGACAGGAATCGGCCAACGCCGAACTCGCCGAACTGAGCGCGAAGCGGGATGCGGCCTTCGCCGAGATCGACACGGCCGCAGCCGAGCGCGCAATCCAGCGCAACACAATTGCCGCAGACGTGCCCGCCGATGTCCTAGCGCTGTACGAGCGGGCCCGCACGCAGGGCGGCACCGGCGCAGCGTTGCTGCGACTGCGGCGTTGCGATGGCTGTCACATGGAGCTGTCGGGCACCGAATTGTCGGCGATGCGCAACGCAGCCCCTGACCTGGTGATGCGTTGCGACAACTGTCGGGCGATCCTTGTCCGCACCGCCGAGTCCGGACTGTGACCGACTCGGTCATCGTCGAGGCCGACGGTGGCTCTCGCGGCAATCCCGGCCCGGCCGGCTACGGTGCGGTCGTCTTTGACGCGGCGACCGGTGCTGTGCTCGCCGAGCGCAGCGAGGCGATCGGGACTGCCACCAATAACGTCGCCGAGTACCGCGGACTGCTCGCCGGGTTGTCCGCCGCACACGAACTCGGAGCTCGGCGGGTCGCGGTGCGCATGGATTCCAAGCTCGTCGTCGAGCAGATGAAAGGCACCTGGCAGGTCAAGAACCCCGCGCTGCGCGAACTCGCCCATGACGCGGCGTCCCTGCGCAGTGAATTCGCCGACGTGAGCTTCGAATGGATCCCGCGCGAGCGCAACAAGTACGCCGACCGGCTTGCGAACGAGGCGATGGACAAGGCGGCAGGCCGGGCGCCGCGCCGGGCGACCCCGGACCGCGCCACGAGATCGACGCCGGCGCCCCCGGCCTGGGTGCCGCCCGCAGGGCCGCCGACCCGCCTCGTCCTGATCCGGCACGGCGCCACCGAGCACTCGGGGGCGATGCGCTTGTCCGGGCGCAACGACCTGCCGTTGGACACCGCGGGCCGAGAGCAGGCAGCGGTCCTGGCCGCAGGCGAATTCGGTCAGGTGGCCGCTGTCGTCAGCTCCCCACTGCGGCGTGCGGTGCAGACCGCCGAGGCGATTGCCGGTGCGCGCGGCCTTCCGATCGTCCTGCACGACGGGTTCACCGAACTCGACTTCGGTGCCTGGGAAGGCCTGACGATGGCCGAGGCGCGCGCCCGGGACGCCGCCGGCGTCGATGCCTGGTTGGCCTCTCCCGAGGTCGCCCCACCGGGCGGTGAATCATTTGCGGTGCTGGAACGACGGGTGCGACGGGCGTGCGAGGAGGTCATCGCGGCGAATCCCGAGTCGACCGTTGTCGTGGTATCGCACGTCACCCCGATCAAGATGCTGATCCGGCTCGCGCTCGATGCTCCGCCGTCGGCAATGTTTCGGTTGTTCCTCGATATCGCATCCGTCACCGTCCTCGACTACTTCTCCGACGGGAACTCCTGCGTCCGAGTCGTCAATGCGAGCCCCGCACTGTCGCAGTTCTGATCAGCCGCTCAGCTGCAGACCCACCCACAAGGCGCACGTCGCGCCGACCAGGAGCGCCGGCACGGAGACCAGGCCCAGCGCATGGAACTCGCGCGTTCGAGGTGCCTCGGCCTCAGGCAAGCGTCGGCGCCACAGCAACGTGGCCAGTGACCCGTGGAATGTGGCGTTCGGTCCGATATTCACGCCGAGCAGGACCGCGAGCATCGTCGCGGGGTGCCCGGCCGCAACCGGAATCAGGGCGAGCGTGGCGGGCAGGTTGTTCACCAGGTTCGCGAGCAGCGCCGAGATTGCCACTACGGCGAGCAAGGCGAGCAGGGACTCGCCGTCTGGTATCAGCCGGTGCAGCAGCTCGCCGAGCCCATGGCGGGTCACGCCGTCGACGACGATGGCCAGGGCGAGCACGAACAGGCAGAAGCCCGGTGACGCGTCGGCCACGAGCGCACGGGGACGAACAGTGCGGGCGAGCAGCCGAGGCACCAGCAGCGCGGCGCAGCCGAGAGCGGCTGCCCACGCCGGAGCAATGTGCACCGAGGCCGTCAATACGAGCAGCGCCACCGTCGCGGCGAGCACGCCGAAGGCGTAGCGCGGTGCGGCAGGAAGGTCGATGTCCGGCGTGGTATCGATGCGTAGGTCGCGACGGAACCACGCGCGCAGTACCACCCATTCGCCGGCGCAGACGAGCAACCACGGAAGTGCCATCAAGGCGACGAACCGGCCGGCCGACAGGCCCGACGCGCCGAACGCGAGCAGGTTGGTCAGGTTCGACACCGGCAGCAGCAGCGATGCGCTGTTCGCCAGCCGCGCGCACGCGTACAGATGTGGGGGCGCTGGCAGCCGCAACCGGTGCACCGTATCGAGCACGACAGGGGTCAGCAGGACGACGGTGGCATCCAGGGTCAGGGTGGCCGTGACGACGGCCGCCAGCATCACGATCAGGACCAGCAGGCGACGTGGCGATCCGTTGCTGCCGCGTGCAGCCAGGGCGCCGAGGTAGGTGAACACGCCGGCCTCGGCGCACAGATGCCCGAAGACGAGAATCGCCGCGAGAAAGGCGACCGTCGGTCCCAGTTCGCGCAGTGTGTCCGCGGCGGCCGAGACGGGAACGACGCCCAGCGCGACGAGCAGCGCAGCCGCCGGGACGGCAGTTATCGCCTCGGTAAGACCGCGCGGTCGGATGACCGCGAACGCGACGCTTGCGACGAGCAGCGCTACAGCCGCGGTTTCAGCGGGCGCACCGGGCACGGACGGGGGACCGCCGTTACAGCAGCCGAGAGCCTTCGAAGACACCGAGCGTTTCGCGGTACAGCTCGATGCCCATGCCATTCGGATCGCGGATGTAGAGGCTGTCGTCGGCGCCGCGATCGGGCCCCAGGTAGTCGATCCCGGCCGCATCGAGCTTCGCCCGAGCCACCTCGAACTGCTCGGATGTCACCGAGATCGCCATGTGCTGCAATGCGCCGATGGTCTCCTTGTACGGCTCGTGGGCATGGCCCGGGAAATCGAAGAACCCGAGCAGGGTGCGGTTGCCGAGGTCGAAGAAGAAGTGGCTCGAGCCGGCGTAGTCACGGTTTTCCACGAGTTCGACGAGCGGGAAGCCGAGAAAACCCTGGTAGAACTGGATCGTCTCCTCGACGTCACGGCACACGAATGCCGCGTGGTGGATTCCCCTCGCGGTGGTCGGTGGTCGCGCCGCCGACTCGCGCAGGTACTTCGTGCGCAGCTGTGCGCGCCGATCGCGGATCGCTGCCAGGTCGTCACCGGTTGGTTGGGGCACGTCTCGACACTAGCGATCGAACGTCGTTGGCGGGGAGGGCGATCGCGTACGATTCGGGATGCGGCGGACGAGCCGACCGGACGGCCGCGTCGCGATCTTCGCGCCTTGTGCACGATGTCGCGCCGAGGAAAGTCCGGGCTCCACAGGGCAGGGTGGTTGCCAACAGCAACCCGGGGCGACCCGCGGGACAGTGCCACAGAAAGCAGACCGCCGGCGCGTGAGCGTCGGTAAGGGTGAAACGGCGGTGTAAGAGACCACCAGCGTTTCGGGCGACCGAAGCGGCTTGGTAAACCCCACTCGGAGCAAGATCAAGAAGAGTCGGCTTGCCGGCTCGCGCAGGCGTTCGAGGGCGGCCCGCCCGAGCTTGCGGGTAGATCGCTGGAGTCTGTCGGCAACGGCAGGCGTAGATGGATGGCCGTCACCGACGACCAGGTCGTCGGGACAGAACCCGGCTTACAGGTCGACTCGTCCGTCGCCTCCACCTACGCGTGCGTCGAAAACAAGACATACCTAACGGTATGGAAAAAAGTTTTGCGGTTGCCGACTCCGATTCGGCGAATCATCGCACGCTTCTATTGCGCATAATTGCCTGGCAGACAAGGCATCGGCGGCAATGCGACCTGCCGGCGGCTCGACGACAACGCCGTTGGCAGCGAAGGCGCGCAGAAAGAAAATCGGCGCGCCGTGTTGACGATCACGCGTGGGTCATCGTCAACTTGGTCGGACTGATGGACGCATCCATCGAGACAGCTGCCGAGGAGGCACCCGAATGACCAGCCCCGCGAAGAAGGCTACGGCCAAAAAGGCGGCGTCAGTCGAAGAAGGCTCCGGCCAAGAAGGCTGCGGCGAAGAAAGCTGCAGTAAAGGACGCTCCCACCAAGAAGGCTGCCGCGACGACGACCACCGTCGCCACGAAGGCAACGGCCGCGAAGAAGGCCGTAGCGAAGCAGGTCACCGCAGTGAAGAAGACAGTCGCCAAGCAGGTGAGCGCAGCGAAAAAGGCCGTCGCGAAGAAGACTGCGCCAGCCAAGAAGGCCGCAGCGAAGTCCGCTCCGGCGAAGAAGGCGACTGCCACGAAGAAGACGGTTGCGAAGAAGACTGCACCAGCGAAGAAGGCCGCAGCGAAGTCCGCTCCGGCGAAGAAGGCGACTGCCGCGAAGAAGGCGACTGCCGCGAAGAAGACGGTTGCGAAGTCCGCCCCCGTGAAGAAGGCGACTGCCGCGAAGAAGGCGACTGCCGCGAAGAAGACGGTTGCGAAGTCCGCCCCCGTGAAGAAGGCGACTGCCGCGAAGAAGACCGTGGCCAAGAAGGCGACTGCCGCGAAGAAGACGGCTGCCACGAAGGCCACCGTCGCGAAGAAGGCCGTTGCCAAGAAGGCCGCCTCGCCGGGCAGGTCCGTCGCCAAGCGAACCGGCTGAACGGCGCATGACCTGACCGCCGCGCGACGGCGACGTCGCACCGAGGTTCTTGCGCACCGCTGGATATCGCCGCGATGCGGACGCAACTCAAGGTGCGCGGGCGAGTTCGATCAGCGCAACGGCTCCGATCGCCGATCGTCAGGTGTAGCAGTGTTCCGGCGCCGGATAGACGCCGCCGCGCACCTCGTCGCCGAACCGGGTAGCGGCATCCCGCAGTACATCGCCGACCTGCGCGAACTCCTTGACGAATCTGGCCGGTGTGCCGTTGCGCAACCCGGCCATGTCCTGCCAGACCAGCACCTGCGCGTCACACGACGGCCCGGCACCGATTCCGATCGTGGGGACGTGGAGCAGGCGGGTCACCTGAGCGGCAGCCTCGGAAGGCACCACCTCGAGCACGACGCCGAAGGCGCCGGCGTGTTGCAGCGCCTTGGCGTCCTGCAAAAGGCGGTGTGCCGCCTCGTCACCGCGGCCCTGCACCCGGTATCCGCCGAACGCGTTGACCGATTGGGGAGTGAGGCCGATGTGTGCCATGACCGGGATGCCGGCGGCGACCAGCGTCTCGACCTGCGGCACGACACGCTGCCCGCCTTCGAGCTTGACGGCCTGGGCGCCGCCCTCCTTCATGAATCGGGCCGCTGTCTCGAGCGCCTGCTGCGGGGATGCCTGGTACGAGCCGAACGGCAGGTCTGCCACGACGAGTGCCCGCGAGGTGCCGCGCACCACGCCGCGCACGAGCGGCAGCAGTTCGTCGACGCTGACCGGCACGGTCGTGTCGTAGCCGTAGATGACGTTGGCGGCGGAGTCCCCGACCAGCAGGACTGGGATGCCGGCCTCGTCGAAGACCCGAGCAGTGGAGTAGTCGTACGCGGTGAGCATCGGCCAGCGTTCGCCGCGGTCCTTGGCGAGCTGCAGGTCGCGGATGGTGATGCGCCGATTCGCGACACCGCCGTACAGGGTGGTCTCGGCCATGGCCGTTTCGCCTCACTTTCCTCGAGGCCGGCCGTGCCGGTCCCCGGGCAATGACATGCGGACGAAATAATCGTGCAACTTACTCACCAGTATGTCTGTACATCGGGGTGAGATCAGCATCACCTCACATCGCCGCTCTCACCGTCGCCGGCGGGCACCTGTTCTCTCCACCGGTTCGTGATCGGCAACCGCCGGTCCCTGCCGAACGCCTTGAAACTGATCTTCGTGCCCGGCGGGTACTGGCGACGCTTCCACTCGGCCGCATCGACCAGGTGCGCGACGCGTTGCACGAGTTCCGGGTCCACACCGTCGGCGACGATGTCCGCAACGCCCTCGTCGGCATCCACGTAGCGGGCGAGGATCGCGTCCAGCTCCTCGTATTCGGGCAGCGAGTCGCTGTCGAACTGGTCCGGTCGCAACTCCGCCGACGGCGCCTTGGTGATCGAATTGGGCGGAATCGGCGGCGTCTGGCCGCGCGACTCGGCCTGCGCGTTGCGCCAGGCCGCGAGCTGCCATACGAGCGTCTTGGGCACGTCCTTGATCGGTGCGAACCCACCCACGGCGTCCCCGTAGATCGTGGAGTAGCCAACCGCGAGTTCGCTCTTGTTGCCGGTCGCCAGCACGAGATGTCCCTCCGCGTTCGACAGCGCCATCAGCGCCGTGCCGCGGATGCGGGCCTGCACGTTCTCCTCGGCGAGTCCCCGCAGCGAGAGCGCCGAGACGAACGAGTCCACCATCGGCTTGATCGCGACCTCGCGGTAGGGCGCGCCGATGCGCCGGGCGAGGTCGGCGGCATCGGCCAGCGAGTGCGCCGACGAGTATGCGCTCGGCAGCGCGATGCCGTGGACGTTCTCGCCTCCGATGGCGTCGGCCGCGAGCGCTGCGACCACTGCCGAGTCGATGCCGCCGGAGATGCCGAGCACGACGGAGCCGAAGCCGTTCTTGCGGACGTAGTCACGTAGGCCGAGCACGAGCGCCTGCCAGACCTCGGCTTCGTCCGGCAGTCGGTCGGCCACCGGGCCGGGTTCGGAGGTCCCCGGGGCGAGTGCCCGCGCCCCGGTCTCGACCCGGCTCACCGCGAGCAGGGTGGCCTGGGGCGCCGGGGGGAACGGTTCTGCAGCCGCGACCGGGACGTCCACCACGAACACGTCCTCGACGAATTGCGGCGCGCGGGTCAGCACCGACCCGTCGGCCCCGATCACCATCGAGTCGCCGTCGAAGACGAGTTCGTCCTGGCCACCGACGGTGTTCACGTACACGATCGGCGCGTTGGCCTCGCGGGCACGCGTCTGCAGCAGGGTGAGCCGGACGTCGTCCTTGCTCCGCTCGTACGGGGAGGCATTGATATTGACGACCACGCCGACGCCCGCAGCGCCGGCGACCGCGAACGGCACGCCCTCCTGCCACACGTCCTCGCAGACAGTAAGTGCGATGTCGACGCCGAGGTGCCGGACGATCGTGAGGGCGGTGCCGGGGGCGAAGTACCGGCGTTCGTCGAACACCCCGTAGTTCGGCAGATGGTGCTTGTAACAGCGTGCCACGACTTCTCCGCCGAGCAGGAATGCCGACGCATCGCGTGGCGAGCCGTCGTCGTCGACGTAGCCCACGATGACGGCGGTCTCCCCGAGACCAGCGTCATCGAGGCGGCGCGCAAGCCGTTCGAGCGCAGCTCGGGATGCAGCGCGAAACGATGGCCGCAGGACGAGATCCTCCACCGGGTATCCGGTGAGCATCATCTCGGGGAAGGTCACCAGGTGCGCGCCGAGTGCGGCTGCCTCGGCGGTCCGGGACAGGACCCGGTCCGAGTTTGCGGCGAGATCTCCGACGACGCAGTCGACCTGGGCCAGCGCCACCCGGAGCGGGATCACCCGTCAAGTGTGGCAGCGCCGGTTGAGCGTCCGGGCGGCGCGCTCGAACTCAAAACGTAATGTGAAAGCGCTGCGAGTCGCGCGCATCAAGATCGGCGCTACGGCACAATTCGGTTGTCGTGTGACGATCGATTCTCACTCGAAACATTCGGATGCCGATTACGTCTACCAATGAACAGCCGCCTGCACCTGGGCGGCCCGGCCCGGCCGACGAAGCGCGATTTTGTCGGTTGGGTGCGGAACACTCGAACGGTCGCAGCGTGCTGGGGGGCAGCTTGCGATGCTCAACACTTGCGTAAGACATGGAGGGTCGATGCAACCGGGTTCCACTGCTGAGCGCTTACGTCGGGCGGTCCGCCGGCCACGCGCCCGACTGATCGCGGGCTCCGCAGCCGGTCTCACCGCGGCGTTGGCCCTCGCTGCCTGCACCTCCGGCGCTGCGATGACCCCGGACGAGTCACGGGCTGCAGCCGACTCCGGTGCCCGACGGACGCAGGTGGCCTCCTCCGGTGCACCGAGCGGGCCGTCGAGCAAGCTGTCGACGCCGGCGGTCATCACCGCCGACCCACTCGGCGACGGCGACATCAGCCCGGTTCAGCCGGTCACGGTCAAGATCGCCAACGGCACCCTGACCTCGGTACGGATGACGAATCCGGCAGGCAAGGCGGTCACCGGCGCCATCGCCGCCGACGGCGCCTCATGGACCAACTCCGAGGATCTCGGGTACAGCAAGACCTACAAGATCACCGCCACGGGACGAAGCGTCGATGGCGTAGGGGTCACCAAGCAGGCGTCGGTGACGACTCTCACGCCGGGCAACCTGACGATGCCGTACTTCGACACCGTCTACGGCAGTGCGGTCGCAAACGGCGCCACCTACGGCGTCGGCATGGTGGTGCGGATGCACTTCGACGAGCCGGTCGACCGGGCGAAGGCCGAACGCACCCTCGGCGTGACCACCACGCCCTCGGTCGTCGGTGGCTGGTTCTGGGACGACAACCAGGACGCGTACTGGCGTCCGAAGGACTACTACGCGCCCGGCACGAAGGTGACCATGACGGCGAAGGTGTACGGCAAGGAGTTGGGCGACGGCCTCTACGGGCAGGCCGACCAGAGCGTGTCCTTCGTCATCGGCGCGAAGCATGTGTCCATCGCCGACGCCAAGACGCACCAGGTGAAGGTCTACTTCAGCGACAAGCTCGTCCGCACGATGCCGACCTCGATGGGTCGCGGGGGCACCGTCCAGGGCACGAACGGACCGATCTATCTGTGGACGATGCCCGGCACGTACACCGTCATCGGCCACGAGAACCCGGCCATCATGTCCTCCGACAGCTACGGGCTGCCGGCCAACTCGCCGGCCGGCTACGCGCCGGAGAAGGTCTACTGGTCGACCAAGATCAGTGTGGACGGCATCTACCTGCACCAGCTGAACGCCACCGTGTGGGCGCAAGGACATCGCAACCTGTCGCACGGCTGCCTGAACCTCAACCTCAACAACGCCCGGTGGTTCTACAAGACCTCGCGGGTAGGTGACGTCGTCACGGTCGTGCATTCGGGCGGTCCGGCGCTCCAGGTCTGGCAGGGCGGCCAGTGGAGCGTGCCGTGGGCACGGTGGGTGCAGGGCAGCGCGCTGCACTGAACGCTTCCGCGCCGAGCCGACGACACCGTTCGCAATGGCCTGCGGCTGGGTCGACACGCGTAACCTGCGGGTAACTGGACCCGGCCAGAGTGGAGCCTCGTGGATCGCCAACAAGAGTTCGTCCTGCGTACGGTCGAGGAGCGCAGCATCCGTTTCGTGCGGTTGTGGTTCACCGACGTGCTCGGCATGCTCAAGTCCGTCGCGATTGCTCCGGCCGAGTTGGACGGCGCGTTCGAGGAGGGGATCGGCTTCGACGGCTCCGCGATCGAAGGCTTCACCCGGGCCAGTGAGAGCGACATGCTCGCGCGACCCGACCCGTCGACGTTCCAGATCCTGCCGGAGAGCGACGGCGCCCAGTCCCAGTCGGCGCGGATGTTTTGTGACATCCAGATGCCGGACGGGTCGCCGTCCTGGGCCGACCCGCGCTACGTGCTGCGCCGGGCGCTGTCGAAGGCCGCCGAACGCGGCTTCACGTTCTACACACACCCCGAGATCGAGTTCTTCCTGCTGAAGAATCGCCCGGTCGACGGCAGCGAGCCGCTGCCCGTCGACAACGGCGGCTACTTCGACATGACCAGCCATGATGTCGCGCACGATTTCCGCCGCGCTGCGGTGAACGAGCTGGAGGGCCTGGGGATCTCCGTCGAGTTCAGCCACCACGAGGTCGCGCCGGGTCAGCAGGAGATCGACCTGCGCTACGCGGACGCGCTCTCGACCGCCGACAACCTGATGACGTTCCGGCACGTCATCAAGGAGGTCGCGATCGCCCACGGCGCCCACGCGACGTTCATGCCGAAACCTTTCCGGCACCAGCCGGGCAGCGGCATGCACACCCACCTTTCGCTGTTCGAGGGCGACCAGAACGCCTTCCATGACCCCTCCGACCCGCTCAACCTGTCGAAAACCGCGCGCGCGTTCATCGCCGGCCTGCTCGTGCACGCGCGCGAGATCACCGCAGTGACCAACCAGTGGGTCAACTCGTACAAGCGGCTGTGGGGGTTCGGGGCGCCTGGGGCACTGGTCGAGGCGCCGACGGTGATCTGCTGGGGACATGCGAACCGGTCCGCTCTCGTGCGGGTGCCGCGTTACAAGCCCGGCAAGGCCAACTCGACCCGGGTCGAGCTGCGCTCGCCCGACTCGGCCTGCAACCCGTACCTCGCCTTCGCAGTCCTGCTGGCCGCCGGAATGAAGGGCATCGAGGAGAATTACGAGCTCCCGCCGGGTGCGCAGGACGACGTGTGGGGGCTGTCCGAAGGCGAGTTGCGCGCGCTCGGCTACGGCGAGCTGCCGCACAACCTCGCAGACGCGCTGCGCGCGATGGAGGATTCCGAGCTGCTCGCGGAGACGCTCGGAGAGCACGTATTCGACTTCTTCCTGCGCAACAAGCGTGAAGAGTGGACCGAGTACCGCGCCGAGGTCAGCCCGTTCGAACTGCGCCGCTACCTGCCGATCCTCTGACGGACCCGCTGTCCGGGTCGCGAGCGATTGCGGGGGAGCCCCGGGGCGCCACGGTGCCCGGACGCAGCGCGGATTGCGCAGTCAGCGGCTGGCTAGAGTCGAGGCCGTGAGATCGCCGCGGGTGCTGGTCGTGCAGTGCGCGCCCAGCGACCCGGTCGCCCGGCTCGGCGAATGGCTCGTCGCCGCCGGTGCCCAGCTGCACGTCATCAACGCAGCCGACGCGCCGCTGACGCCCGAGGGCTGGGACGCGCTCGTCGTGATGGGCGGCCCGATGAGTGCCTACGACGACGAGCGGGTCGAATGGATTGCGGCGCTGAAGCAGTTGCTGCGCGCCGCAGTCGCGGCCCAGACACCGACTCTCGGCGTCTGCCTCGGCGCGCAACTGCTCGCCGCCGCAACCGGCGGACGCGTCGTTCGCAATCCGGACGGCCCGGAAATCGGCGCGCAGCTCGTCGCCAAGCGCTCGGCCGCTTCGACCGACCCGTTGTTCCGCGCGGTGCCGATCACGCCGGACGTCATCCAGTGGCACTTCGACACGATCACGAACCTGCCGCCGGGCGCCGTCCATCTCGCCAACTCGCCGGTCTGCGAGAACCAGGCGTTCCGGGTCGGACGGCTTGCCTGGGGCATCCAGTTCCACATCGAGACGACTGCGGCGATGATCACGAGCTGGGCCGCCGCCAACGCACCCGCGCTGGCGGACTTCGATCTGCGTCGGGTGGTGGAACGGGCGATCGGCGTGCTCGACGACATCGCCGAGGTCTGGGCGCCCTTCGCCGCCACCTTCGTCGAAATCGCGCGCGATCCGACGTCCGTGGCCCCGCCGCCTGCCGCGCGCGAGTCCGTCGCCGCACCGGTGAGCGATCCGGCCGCGATCCGGGCGGCGCTCGCTGCGCAGATGCAGGCTGCGCGGGCCCCGCTGCCGATGCCGGGCTTGCGTGCGCCGGATGGCTGAGGTCGAGCGAATCGCCGCACGGCTGGCTCGGCTCTCGTTCGCCGACGCCGAGGCTGCCGGCGCACTTCTGTCCGCGCCGCCATTGTCCTGGTGGGACGAGGAGGCGAATCGGCCGAGCACGGATGCGGCCGCCGGCGTGATCGCGGCACTGTCGCGCACGGCCGATCCCGATGCGGCGTTGCGGGCGCTCGCGGCCATGATCACCGCCCCTGGGGGCGCCGAGGTGCGGACCGCGGTCGAGTCGGACCAGCAGGTACGCGCTCGGCTGCTACCGCTTCTCGGGGCCTCGCTCGAACTCGGCTCCTACCTCGGTACGCATCCGAGTGACTGGCGGGTGTTGGGCGGGGAACTCGACCCGGCGGGTGTGCCGGCCCGGCTCGCGGCCGCGGTCGGTGCCGACGCCGACGACCCGGTCACTGGCACCGCGGGCACCCCGGCCAAGCTGACCGGGTCGGACGCGGTCGCCGCGCTGCACGCGGCCTATCGCAGCGAGTTGATCGCGATCGCCGGCCGCGACCTCGACGAAGGCTTGGGTGTGCGGGTCGTGACCGAGCTGCTGGCCGATCTGGCCGGGCACACCTTGCAGACCGCGTGTGCTGTCGCCGCTGCCGAGCTGCCGAGCGACGCGCCGCCGTGCCGGCTGGCAATCATCGCGATGGGTAAGACCGGCTCGCGCGAGCTGAACTACGTCTCCGATGTCGACGTCGTGTTCGTCGGCGAACCCGTCGACGCGGACGGTGATGCCACCGCCGCACTGAGCACCGCGGCGAAGCTGGCGGGCGCGACGATGCGCTTGTGCCGTGCCGTGGCTTGGGAGGTCGACGCGAACCTGCGTCCGGAGGGCAAGGACGGCGCGCTCGTGCGCACCCTCGCCAGCCATGAGGCGTACTACAAGCGCTGGGCCAGTACCTGGGAGTTCCAGGCGTTGCTCAAGGCCCGTCCGATCGCCGGCGATCGAGACCTCGGCAACTCCTATGCGCAGGTGATCGCGCCGATGGTGTGGGCTGCGGCGGAGCGGCCGGGCTTCGTCGCGGAGGTGCGCGCGATGCGCCAGCGCGTCATCGAGCACATCCCCCCCACGGTCGGTGAACGGGACATCAAGCTCGGCAGTGGCGGTTTGCGCGACGTCGAATTCGCAGTGCAGCTGCTACAGCTTGTGCACGGGCGCGGCGACGAGAGCCTGCGCGTCGCGGAGACGCTGCCCGCGCTGGACGCGCTGCGCAACGGCGGTTACATCGGGCGCGACGACGGCGTCAGTCTCTACGATGCCTACTGCTTCCTGCGCGCCGTGGAGCACCGGCTGCAGCTCAAGCGGATGCGCCGCACCCACCTGCTTCCCACAGAGCCGGACCAGCTGCTCTGGCTGGCGAAGGCGATGGGCTATCGGCCGGATCGCCGCGGTGATGCGCGTGCGGTGTTCGCGGCCGAATGGGACCTGCATGCGCGCGAGGTTCGCCGCCTGCACGAGAAGCTGTTCTACCGCCCGCTGCTCGAAGCCGTCGCCCGCGTCCCCTCTGCCGACCTGCGGCTCACTGCGGCTGAGGCCGCCAAACGCCTCGCCGCCCTCGGCTTCACCCGCCCGGACGCAGCGCTGCGCGCGATCGAGTCGCTGACCACGGGGCTGAGCCGACGTGCAGCGCTGCAGCGGACACTGTTGCCGGTGTTGCTCGCCGACTTCGCGGACTCCCCCGATCCGGACGGCGGTCTGGCCGCATATCGACGGCTGTCCGACGAGCTCGGCGCGACGCCGTGGTACCTGCGGCTGTTGCGCGACGGCGACGCCGTGGCGTCGCGGCTCGCCTACGTCCTGGGGATCAGCCGGTACGTCGGGCGGATGCTGGGTCGTGCACCGGAGGCGTTGCGCATGCTCAGTTCCGTCGACGAACTCACCGCACCGCCGGTAGCCGATCTTGCTGCGGCCATGCAGGAATCGGCGGCTCGGCAGGACGATCCGGCGGCGGCGGTGGCGGCGGTTCGCGGGGTACGCAGGCAGGAACTGCTGCGCACCGCTTTCGCCGATCTGCTGCACGTCACCGACGTCAGCGCCGTGTGCCAGGCCCTGAGCGCCACGACCGCGGCGACTCTCGAGGCCGCGCTACAGGTCGCGACGCGCGCCGTCGCCCGCGAGCACAACCTCGACGAGCTGCCGCTGCGCTTCGCGGTGATCGCGATGGGCCGCCTCGGCGGTGCCGAGACCGGCTATGGCTCGGATGCCGATGTGATGTTCGTCCACGAAGGACGCGACGGTGCGGAGGAAGCGGCGAACAAGCTCGCGAACGTCCTCGCTGCCCGGCTGCGTGCGCTGCTCGCGGCGCCGTCGTCCACGGACCCGCCGCTCGACGTCGACGCGGCGCTGCGGCCTGAGGGCCGCGACGGGCCACTCGTGCGCTCGCTCGCGTCCTACGAGCGCTATTACGCCCGCTGGTCGTCCGCGTGGGAGGCGCAGGCGCTCTTGCGTGCCCGCGCGGTCGCCGGCGATGCCGATCTCGGCGCCCGGTTCCAGGCGATGATCGATCCGGTGCGGTATCCGGCCGGCGGCGTGGCACCCGACGACCTGATCGAGATCCGCCGGCTGAAGGGTCGCGTCGACAACGAGCGGCTGCCCCGCGGCGCCGACCCGACCACGCACACCAAGCTCGGCCGGGGCGGGCTTGCCGACATCGAATGGACTATCCAGCTGCTCCAGTTGCGGCACGGGCACGAGGTGGCGGGGCTGCGGACCACCCGCACGCTCGACGCGCTCGACGCAGCGTCCACAGCCGGGCTGCTCGAGGCCGGGCAGGCCGAAACGCTGGCGACAGCCTGGCGGTTCGCGACCCGGGTCCGCAACGCGATCGTGCTCGTGCGTGACCGGGCGGCCGACGAGCTGCCGGCGCTCGGGGCGGAACTCGTGGCGGTCGGCCGGGTGCTGGGCTATCCGATCGGTACCGATCCGGGCACGCTGGTCGACGACTACCGACGGGCGGCCAGGCGCGCCCGCAAGGTCGTGGAGGCCGTCTTCTACGGCTCCTGATGCCGGGCGGTGTGGTGAATGCTCGGCAGCGGCAGGTCGGGCAGCCCGAAGTCCGGGGCGTCGAGCGGTGGGGTGAACGCGCCGTGCCCGGACAGCACGAACTGCAGCCCGAAGCCGAGCGCCAGCACGACGGCCCCGCCGACGGCATCGAGGATGAAGTGGTTGGCCGTTGCCACAATCACGATCAGCGTGCCGAACGGGTAGGCGAGCCCGAGGATGCGGACCCAGGTGTGCCGAGCGCACATCAAGATCGCGATACCGCACCAGAGCGCCCACGCGATGTGCAGGCTCGGCATCGCGGCGAACTGATTGGAGTGCTTGGCGATATCGGGATCGGCCAGCGAACCCCAGGTGTGGAAGCGCAGCACGGTGTCGATGTAGCCGTACTCGGGCAACAGGCGCGGCGGCGCGGTCGGATACAGGTAGAACCCGAGCAGGCCGATCAGCGTGGTGGACACGAGGACGGTGCGGGCCCCGCGGTAGACGTGGGAGCGCCGCATGAACAGCCACACCATCACCGCCGGCGTGATCAGGAAGTGCAGTGTCGCGTAGTAGTAGTTCATCGCCTGCGCGAGCCACTCGTGCCCGGCGACGTACAGATTGACCGACAGCTCCCAGTTCAGGTGCAGGATGTCCTGCAGGTGCTGGACGCTGCGCCCGTGCCGATCGGCAATCGTGACCTGCTCGGGCACCGCGTTACGGCCGAGGGTGTACAGCCAGTACCCGAACGCGATGATCGCGATTTCCTGCCACCAGATCGGCCGGCGCCAACGCAGCATGCGGTGGGGAAGGATTCCGGCGAAGCGTTTGGTCTGTGGGTGAGCAGCCTTGGCCTGCTCCTGCATCGAGACCATGCCGACATCTTCCCACTCTGGGCATCGATTTCACCGTCTCGCCACGGCATGCACTCAGCGCAGTACTGGGTTGCTGCCGGTGAGCACTCGTGCGGTTGTATACCGGCATGGACGCCGACGCCGACCTCCTGAGGGAGCTGGCTGCCGAATACGGCGTCGACGCCGAGTACTGGGACTGGCGTGGAGATCTGCAGCCGGTGAGCGCGGACACACTGCGGGCGGTGCTCGCGGCGTTCGAGGTCGACGCGTCCTCGAGCAACGCCTGCCGCACCGCCCTCGACGCCCACCGCACCGCGCTTGCCGAGCGGGCGCTGCCGCCCTGTGTGGTCGTGCGTGCTGGCAGCGGCGCGTCGGTGTCGCTCAACGCGGCCGGCGCCGACGCCCGCGTGCGGGTCGAGCTGGAGGGCGGTGGCGAACGGCAGCTGGCGTACGGGCCGGCCGTCCCGGTCCCAGACGACCTGCCGACCGGCTACCACCGTTTCGTCGCCGAGACGGACACCGAGCGGTACGAAACACAGCTCATCGTCACGCCCCGCCGGCTGCCACTGCCCGCCGGTTTCCGGGGGCCGGGCTGGGGTGCGTCGGCGCAGCTGTACAGCGTCCGGTCGAGCCGGTCGTGGGGCGTCGGCGATCTCGGTGACCTGCGCGACTTGGCGACCTGGACCGCGCGCGCTCACGGCGCGGACTTCGTGCTCGTCAACCCGTTGCATGCGGCCGAGGTCGTCGCGCCGATGAATCCGTCGCCCTACCTGCCGACGACCCGACGGTTCGCGAACCCGTTGTACCTGCGCGTCGAGGACGTCCCGGAGTATGGGTTGTTGTCCGCCTCGGTGCGCGCGGAGGTCGACCGGCTCGGGGCGGCCTGCCGGGCGCAACAGACAGCTGACGAGCTGATCGATCGGGACTCGGCGTGGGCCGCCAAGCGCGCTGCGCTGCAGATCATCCACGACGTGAGCAGGGACGCGGGGGCGGTCCCCTCCGGCGGGGCGGCACAGACGGTTGAGGGTCACGGCGGACTCGACATCGACCGCGCCCGAGCGTTCACGGCGTTCGTCGCTCGGGAGGGCGCCGAGCTGCACCGCTTCGCGACATGGTGTGCGCTGTCCGAGGCGCACGGCGCTGACTGGCATGACTGGCCCGTAGGGCTGCACGACCCGGACAGCCCGGAGGTCGCAGCGGCGGCCGAGGACCTCGCGCCCCGAATCGAGTTCTACCGCTGGCTGCACTGGCAGCTCGACGGGCAGCTTGCTCGCGCGCACACGCACGCGCGGGCGGCAGGGATGCGCCTGGGAGTGATCCACGACGTCGCGGTCGGTGTGAGCGCGAGCGGCGCCGACTCGTGGTCGTGGCGCCGCGTGCTGGCCCGCGATGTCACGGTCGGCGCGCCGCCCGATGCGTACTCGCAGGTCGGGCAGGACTGGGAACAGCCACCGTGGCGCCCCGACCGGCTCGCCGAACTCGCCTACGCCCCGCTGCGCGAGTTGTTCCGTAGCGCGCTGCGGCATGCGGGCGGGCTGCGCGTCGACCATGTCATCGGCCTGTTCCGGCTGTGGTGGATCCCCGCCGGACGCCCTGTCGGCGAAGGCGCGTACGTCCGCTACGACCCGGATGCACTGCTCGGCATCCTTGCTCTGGAGGCTCAACGGGCCGGCGCGGTCATCATCGGTGAGGATCTCGGCAATGTGGATCCTCGGGTCAGGGGATATCTGAGTGACCTCGGCCTGCTCGGCACCTCGATCCTGTGGTTCGAGGCGGAGTGGGGCAGCGGGCTTCCGCTGTGGCCGGATCGGTGGCGCGAACACTGCCTGGCCTCGGTGACGACACACGACCTGCCGCCGACCACCGGCTACCTGGCCGGAGACCACATTCGGTTACGCGCGGACCTTGGTTTGCTGACCCGCTCGGTCGACGACGAACTCGCTGAGGACCGGCGGGAGAAGGACAGGTGGCGCCATCACCTGATCGAGCTGGGGCTGTTGGCGCCGGAATGCTGGCAGGACCAGGCAGCGATCGTGGTGGCCTTGCACGCGTTCCTCACCCGGACGCCCGCGTTGCTGCGCTGCGCGGCGCTGACCGATGCGGTCGGCGAGTGTCGTACACAGAACCAGCCCGGCACCCGCGACGAGTACCCGAACTGGCGCATTCCGCTGTGCGGACCGGACGGGCGTCTGGTGCTGCTGGACGACCTGGGCGCCAACAAGCACGCGGCCGCAGTGTTCGAGGCCGTGCGCGGCGGGTCCTGACCGGCCGGTGGGCCGCTGACTGAGCCGCAATGGCGTGAGCCGCCCTTCCGAGCACGATGTACCCGCGGTTCTCGGCGTCGGGTCAGGCCTCACGCCGTCCGGCGCTCCGGCGGCGTGTTGATCTTGAGCGCCTTGCGCAGCTGCATGATGCGGATGCTGCCGGGCACAGCCGCCACCAGTAGACCCACTATCGCAGCGATCAGGGCGATCAGGCCGATGGGGAAGTGGCCGGACAGGCCGAGGAAGTGGATCGTCACCTTCGTCAGGTTCTGCGCAATGAAGATGATCAGCACGATCAGCACGACGGCGACTGCGATGAGTCCGACCCACAGCACGCTCACCCGCCCACGGCGCACCTGCCCGCGATCGTCGAAACCGGCCGCCGGGTGGGTGGGCGACTCGGGGGCGGCGGGCGTGTCAGGTGCGATGCCGGGCTGCCCCTCCCCGGGGGGTGGGGGCGCACCGGGCTGTGTGTAGGACTGAGCTGCCTGGGGCGCTCGGCCCGCTTCGAACGGCGGCGGTGGACCGGCCGGCGCAGGTTGCTGGCTCGGAATCGGGCCACTGGCCGGATAGCCATAGGCCGGCTGCTGCCCAGGCACATTCGGCATGCCCGGTGGTGAGTACCCACCCTGATGCTCCGGAGGTGGGTTGTCGCGTGGGCTGGTCACGGTCGCGCCTCGCTTGCTTCGTCAAGAACGGTCAATAGGGGTGTACCCAAGCGTCGGTGGGATGGATCACTCGCGGGCGGTCGATCGCACCGGCTGACACCGTGTCGGTGATTTCGGCGGATGCATCGCCCGGGCACGATCGCGTCCATCCACGGCCCGACCATCGCCTGCACGTCGCCGACGGATCCGATCACCGACACCGGTCCCAGGTGCGAGATCGCCGGGTTGACCTTCGAATCCCGCGACGCCGCGGACGCCATCCTGGCCGGGGGCCGGCGCGCGGTCGACGAGGCGGACTACCGCTGGGACGCGGAGATCTTGCACCAGCCGCGCTCGCCGGGTCCATCACCCAGCACGACCCGGTGTTCAGGCAGCCGGAGGGGCTGGGTGACCCGGGTTCGGCGGCGGCCCGCCAGGCTCCGGTGCCGCGAGCTTGATGCTCATCTTCACCGCTTTCACCGAGGACATCCCGGCGGCGTAGAGCGCGGTGCCCACTGACAGCAGGGCGATTCCGAGTATCCGCAGCCCTGGTACGCCGATCAGGATGAGTCCGATCCGATCGAGGATGAAACCAGGTGACATCGCCACGCCGGACAATGCCCACCCGGTCGCCGTCCGGCCGATGGCCTGCTTCGGCGGCAGCTTCTGCGGCTTGCGGCCGATGATCCGGGCGGGGACGGCGACGAAGCTGACCAGCATGGCCGACAGCAGCGCGCCGAGGGTCACGATGTAGAGCCACGTGCTGTTGATGCGCGGCACGATAACCACGGCGAAAGCCAAGGCGACGCCGAGCAGCGCCCCGAAGACGCTGATCGCCGGCAGATGCCGGTTGGTCCGCCGGACGGCCGGGCGGATCGCGGGCGGTGGGTCGTCGATGGCGAACGCGAACACCGTGTTGCACCAGAATGCCGCGACGGACACGACGATGGACAGCGCGGTGACGACGATCATCCCGCCCAGCGTCACCTGCCGGAACGGGGCACCCCGTAGCGTGTGTTGCTTGAGCTCGAACATGACGAGCCAGATCCAGCCGGCCGGCACGAACTGGATCAGCGACAGACGCCAATTGAGCAGCAGCAGTTTGATCCCCCGGATCAGCAGCACCATCGTCCCGGCCGCCCAAGCCACCGGCGCGAGATAGGACCTGGACTCCCCGAATCGCCGCGCCGTGGACTCGATGGTGTCGGCATCGGCATCGGCGACTGCCCTGCTCAGCCGAATGAGTTCATCGACTCTGGCGCGCCAGCGGGTACGCACAGCTACGCCTTCCGTAGTCGATCCGTCCACCCGGCAACGATGCCATGCTGCACGCGCTGTGTGCGACGGCGGGACGAAGCCGCGCTGCGGCGGGTGTGCCTGAGCGGGCGCTGGCCGGTACTTGCCGCCGGCCGGTCGCCTGCAACGCTGGGCAGGTGCATCAGCGCCGGTCGTACCGCCTGACCCGACCCGGCACGGTACTGCGCGGGCGGGCTGCGCTCCTTGCCGCGGTAGGCCTCGCCCTGGCGATGGCGGCAGGATGTGGCGGGTCGTCCTCGGCTGCGCCGTCGCACCCCCTGAGCACAACCCGGACCGCGGCGTCGGCATCGGCGAGCCCCACCTCGTCGGCCGGCGGCCGGTCCGCGTCTGCGGCGGCGAATGACTGGGCGCGGGTGCGGGCACGAGTGTCGGCGCAGGTCATCAAGCTGTCCCCGGGGCTCGGCAACGGCGCCGTCTCGGTGGCGGCACTGAACACCGCCACGAACGAGTCGTACACTGCCGGCGCGCGGTCGGGGATGTGGACCGCGAGCGTCTACAAGCTGTTCGTCTTCGAGGTGCTCCTGCTTCAACACCAACAGTCGGGGACCTTGCTGTCCGACTACCAGGCCGATGCTGCAGCCCGAATGATCGAGAACAGCGACAACGATGCGGGATACCAAATGTTCCTCGCCGTCGGCGGCAATCCAGGCTTGCGCGCGGGTTTCGCTGCCCTCGGTCTCACGCATACCGTCCCGGGTCGCAGCGATCCCACGTTCACGGCGACAAGCGGCGACGATTGCCTGGTCCTGCTGAAGAATCTCGTCACCGCCGGACCGCTCGACGAGCGCTCACGTGCGTACGCGCTGCACCTGATGCGCAACGTCCAACCCGATCAGCGGTGGGGGGTTGGCGACGTCGCAGATCGGGGCACCGTGTTCGCCAACAAGAACGGGTGGCTCGCTGTCGACGATGACAACGGCCCCGGTGAGGACGACGACGGTCGGTGGATCACGAACAGCGTCGGTATCGTGACCGTCGGCGGCCAGCAGGTCCTGATGGCCGTACTCACCCGGCACAACTCCGACTTCGCTGGTGGCGTGCGTCTGGTGGCTGCGCTCGCCAGGACGATCCTGCCGGCCGTCGTGAACCGCTGACCGGCCAGCTCATGGGCACCACAACTGCGCTGTGGGCTGATTTGGCTGCTGGTCACGCGCCGTTTGCCCCGGCGAAAGGTCCCTTCGGTTCGATCGCTAACGTGGCAGCGATGACGGATGTCAGATGGATCGAGCTGGACGGCGCCGTCAACGTGCGCGACCTCGGCGGATTGCCGACGGGGGATGGCCGCGTGGTCGCACGTGATCGGCTGATCCGCGCCGACAATCTGCAAGGGCTGTCGGACAGCGACGTGCGTCGTCTGGTCGACGAGCACGGGGTGCGCGCGGTCGCCGACCTGCGGACGGAGACCGAAATCGAGTCCGAAGGCCCTGGACCGATGACCCGTGAGCGGAACGTGACGATTCACAATCTGTCGCTGCTGCCAGAAGCCGGCCGGAACACCGACGCCGCGGCTGATGATCAGAACGCGCCCGTCCTGCTCGTCTGGCAGACGCACGAGGACCACAAGAACGCGAATCAACGGGGTGCGGCAGGCCACTACCTCGGCTATCTCGACGACCGCGCCGATTCCATCGTTGGTGCATTGCGGTTGATCGCACACTCGGACGGCGCGACGATCGTGCACTGCGCAGCTGGCAAGGACCGGACCGGCGTCGTTGTGGCGCTTGCCCTCGCGGAGGTAGGCGTGCGCCGCGAGGCCATCGTCGGGGACTACGCGAGGACGGCCGAACGCCTCGAGGCGATCTTCATCCGCCTGGGCGCCTCACCGACGTATTTCGACGACGTCGCCGACGAGGAACTGGACAAGCACCGGCCCAAGGCCGCCACCATGGCAGGATTTCTCGCCCTGGTCGACGAACTGCATGGCGGGCCTCCCGCCTGGCTGCGGACCCATGGGTGGGCCGAGGAGGATTCCGCAGCACTGCGCCGAAAGCTGATCGCCTAGGACTCCCGCTGAGATCGAGTTCCGCAGCGCCGCCGCGGAACCCTTCCCCGGAACCGGCCACGACCTGCTCGCGCGCGGCAAGCGCTGACCGAGGATCTGCCCCGGGCTGCGCCGGCGCACCTAGTGGTGGAGGGGCTGCGCGGTGAAGGGTGGGTGGGCGTTAGCGTGAACCGATGAGTGATCCCGCTGCCGCCGACCGGGCTGAGGTGGCTCGAGCGGCCCGCCACCTGATCCGTTACAGCGGTGCGGGTGATTTCTTGCCGTTCGTCGCGCAGCGTGCGGCGGGCTCGTACGTCTACGACGCCGCGGGTCGCGCAGTGCTGGACTTCACCAGCGGCCAGATGAGTGCCATCCTCGGCCACTCCCACCCGGCGATAGTCGAGGTCGTACGCGACCTGATCGGGCGGCTGGACCACCTGTTTTCCGGGATGCTGTCCCGGCCGGTCATCGACCTCGCCGAGGCCCTGGGCTCGCTTGCCCCTGGACTGGAGCGAGTGCTGCTGTTGACGACGGGGGCCGAGTCCAATGAGGCCGCGCTGCGGATGGCGCGCCTGGTCACCGGGGGCTGGGAGGTCGTCGGCTTCAGCCAGTCCTGGCACGGCATGACCGGCGCGGCGGCGTCAGCCACCTACTCGGCGGGACGTCGCGGCTACGGTCCTGCTGCGGTCGGCTCGATGGCGATACCAGCGCCCAATGCCTACCGGCCGCGGTTCACCACGGCGGACGGCGAACTGGACTGGCGGCAGGAACTGGACGACGGATTCGACCTCATCGATCGCCAAACTGCGGGCGGGCTCGCTGCCTTCATTGCTGAACCGATCCTGTCCTCCGGCGGTGTGATCGATCTGCCCTCCGGTTACCTGCCTGCCCTGCTCGAGCGGTGTCACGAGCGCGGGATGCTGCTCGTCCTCGACGAGGCGCAGACCGGCATGGGTCGCACCGGGCGGATGTTCGCCCATGAGCGCGACACGATGACTCCCGACGTGTTGACTCTGTCCAAGACCCTCGGCGCCGGTCTGCCGCTGGCGGCTGTGCTCACCACGCCGGAGATCGAGGAGCGAGCCCACGAGCGCGGCTTCCTCTTCTACACCACCCACGTGTCCGATCCGCTGCCGGCGGCAGTCGGCCTGACCGTGCTCGAGGTCCTGGCGCGGGAGCGACTCGCCGACCGTGCGCTGCAGGCGGGTCAGCACCTACGCGTCGGTCTGCTGGAGCTGCAGCGGCGCCACGAGTGCATCGGCGACGTCCGTGGCCGAGGACTGCTCCTCGGCGTCGAGATCGTCGCCGACCGCGCTTCGCGCAAGCCCGCGCCCGAGACCGGTGCCGCCATCAGCCGCCGTTGCTTCGAACTCGGACTGTCCATGAACATCGTGCAGCTTCCCGCCATGGGCGGTGTCTTCCGCGTCGCCCCACCCCTCACGGTCACCGACGCCGAGTTGGACCTTGGTCTCGACATGCTCGATCGTGCGATCACGGATGTCACGAGCTGACCGCGACTCCTCGACGCAACCGATCGCGCGGTACGCGGCTGTGCGTGCGCTTCACTCGTAAGCCTCTGGTGCTTCGGTGCGCGAACGCGAGGCACCCGCGACTGATGTCGCTAACCCGATCTTCGTCGTGCGCGAGTAGGGGTCAGTGGCGCATGCCGCGTGACCGCTTGCGGCGCGACGGCATCCGGACGCTCGACCACAGGCCCCCGACCAGACGTAATGCTGCTGGCGAGAAGGCCACAACGAGCGCAGAGCACCCCAACGCCGACCGGTATGCAATCAACGCGGACGTCGGTACAGTCCGCAGCGACCACACATTGAACAGCCATAGGGGGTCGCATGTTCGTCAGCGTGATTCACCACATCAATGATCCCGAGGGTTTCGAGGCGGCCGAGGAGAAGGCGCTCGAGGCCGGGCTTCCACCGCACGTGGCGTTGCCGATCCATGCGGCCACGAACGATCACACGACCGGCATCTGTATCTGGGAAGGTGAGTCTCTCGAGGCCGTGCGCGAGGTGGTTGAGGCTGCGGTCGGAGCCTGGTCAACGAACGAGTACTACGAGATGCACGTAGACGGCCTCGTCCCAACGCTTAGGGTCTAGCCCGGACGCGTCCGCGGACCGGCATGATCGCGCTTCCGGCATGATCGGATGGTGCGGGCGCGAACACGTCGGGGGCGGATGCCCGGGCCCGCCTCGAACAGGCGCCGGCATGCCCGTGCGCTTCCACGGAGCGGGCCGGCCGCAGTTCTGACCCGCCGTCTCGATCACGACGACAACGGCCCGTGTCCGGCCATCGCGCACTCGTCCCAAACGTCAAGTCCGGACCGCCCGCCCCAGCACCCGCGGACCGGCGGCCTAGTCGCGCGGCGCGCAGATACCGGCACGCGCCAACTCGCACACGTCTCACTGTCGGCGGCGCGTGAGTGCGTTGGTTGCTGGCGGTGTGGCGCCAGACTGAAGGCATGACGGAGCTACGACCCGCGGCAACCCCGGACGCAGCCCGATGGTTGCTCCGGTCCGATGTTGATTGGTGGGATCTTGTTCGCTACGGCCCACCAGGCTTCGACGTCTACGTGCGCATCGCCTTCGCCCAGGATCCTGATGGTGTCGAAGGAGAGGATCCTGCCCTTCGCCTAGCACTCGCGACCCTCGCTACCTTCACGGCCACGCCCGCCAGCGCGTACGCCGCGATATGGGAGGGCTGGGGCGCGGACCCGCCTCCTGAAGCACCACGAGTGCCGATTCCTCATCGAGCGATGCTGCTGTTCACCGGACCGGTCGGCGTGCTCAGAGACGCACCGGCCCTGGCTTGGTACGGCTGTGCGCAGGGCTATCAGGAACCGCACCTCGTGTGGCCCGAGGATCAGGCCTGGTGTCTGGCTTGCGAGGTCGACGAGGAACTCGAGTTCGCCGTGGGATGTTCCGTCGACGCCTCCCAAGCTCTGGCTAGAGCCCTGCCCGGTGCTGTCCGACGGGTTCACTACGGGGATCCGGCACCGCTGTACCGCGATCCCGCCTAGCGGACACCGAGCGCGATGCCTGCTGACCGCCGACGGCCTGGACGTCGAGACCGTCCGGGCTCGGCCCAGACCCGCCGGTGCGAAGGCAACCTTGATCATCGGGTCCAAACGACTGGAGGCCCCGGAATCCGGGGCCTCCAGTGCGATCACGACTCAGCAGTCGTAGTAGAGCTCGAACTCGTGCGGGTGCGGGCGCAAGCGGATCGGGTCGATCTCTGCGGTGCGCTTGTAGCTGATCCACGCGTCGATCAGGTCCTCGGTGAACACGCCACCCTCGGTCAGGTACTCGTGATCCTCCTCGAGCTTGTCGAGGACCTCCCCGAGCGAACCCGGAACCTGCGGAATAGCGGCAGCTTCGTCCGGCGGCAATTCGTACAGATCCTTGTCCACGGGCGCGGCGGGCTCGATCTTGTTGCGGATGCCGTCCACCCCGGCCATCAGCATCGCGGCGAAGGCAAGATACGGGTTGCATGCCGGGTCCGGGATCCGGAACTCGATCCGCTTGGCCTTGGCGTTGGTCCCCGTGATCGGCACCCGGATGCAGGCCGAGCGGTTGCCCGAGCTGTAGACGAGGTTGACCGGCGCCTCGTAGCCCGGCACCAGCCGGTGGTAGGAGTTCACCGTCGGGTTCGTGAACGCGAGCAACGACGGGGCGTGGTGCAGCAGACCGCCGATGTAGTAGCGCGCCATGTCCGACAGACCGGCGTAGCCGAGTTCGTCGTAGAACAGCGGAGTGCCGTCCTTCCACAACGACTGGTGGCAGTGCATCCCCGAACCGTTGTCGCCGAACAGCGGCTTCGGCATGAACGTGGCCGTCTTGCCGTTGACCCACGCCACGTTCTTGATGATGTACTTGAACTTCAAGACGTCGTCGGCGGCGGCCTGCAAGGTGTTGAACTTGTAGTTGATCTCGGCTTGGCCGGCGGTGCCGACTTCATGGTGCGCCCGCTCGAGCTCGAGGCCCGCCTCGATCAGCGCGAGGCTCATCTCGTCACGCAGGTCGGCGTAGTGGTCGACCGGCGGCACCGGGAAGTAGCCGCCCTTGTAGCGCGTCTTGTAGCCGCGGTTGCCGCCCTCCTCGATCCGGCCGGTGTTCCAGGCGCCTTCGATCGAGTCGATGTGGTAGAAGCCCTCGTTCTGCGCCGTCTGGAACCGGACGTCGTCGAAGACGTAGAACTCGGCCTCCGGCCCGAAGAAGGCGGTGTCCGCGATACCGGTGCTCTTCAGCCACGCCTCGGCCTTGGCGGCGACCTGCCGCGGGTCACGGCCGTACGGTTCGCCGGTACGTGGCTCGACGATCGAGAACGCGACATTGAGCGTCTTCGCGGCTCGGAACGGATCGACGTAGGCCGTTGCCACATCCGGAATGAGCTTCATGTCCGACTTATGGATCGCGGCGAAGCCTCGAATCGACGAGCCGTCGAACATGGCGCCCTCGGTGAAGAAATCGTCCGGGAGCGTGGCGGCGGGCACGTTGAAGTGCTGCTGCTGCCCGGGCAGGTCCGTGAACCGGACGTCGATGAATTGGACGCCTTCATTCTTGATGAAGCTCAGGACCTCGTCGGAGCTAGTGAACATCCGTCCTCCGTGAACAGTATTGGAGCCGCGAACGCTAGGCACACCCGGTTGCTGGCCGATATCCCGAGTGTTTCCTAGACGTTTCTCCCGACGCGCCAGCCTGACACATCGCTCAGGCCCGCACCACGGCGGTGTCGGAGAGCCGGTCGTGCAGTCCTCGCCCGTCCCGGTCGAACACCAGCGCCGGGATCAACAGGCACAACAGGGCCGTGCGCAGCAGGATGCGCAGCAGGTCCACGCGCGTCGTGGGGTCGGTGCGAACGATGCATAGCCCGAACAGGTACATGCCGAGCGTGCGGCCGGCGATGAGGGTGCCGACCACGTAGTCCACGACCAGCGGAATCACGCTCCAGGCGCCGGGAAGCCGGTCCACGAACGAGTTCCCGCTGTGCCCGGAGTGGGGCACGAACAGGGCAGCGACGAGCGCCGACGCAATGGCGTCGACGACGAAGGCGCCCAGTCGTGCTCCGGTCGTGGCCAGCGATGCGGGCCCCTGTGCCGGCAGCCCCAGCTGCTCGCCCCGGTACGCCTGGGGTGCGGTCATCTGCGCCGGGCTCACGTGCGGCGGCGAACGGTGCGCTGCACGTTGCGCATCTTCGCGCCCTGCGGCATCGGCCCCTTCGGCAGCGCTGCCGCCCGGCTGCCGCCTAGGGCCGCGAGCCGCTTCTCCAGTGCACCGACCTGCTCCTTCGACAAGTTGGCGGGCAGCTTGAGCAGGTAGCGATTGAGCTTTCCGAGCCGGATCTCGCCTTCGCCGTCGCCCACCGTGACGTCGTAGATGGGGGTGTCGCCGATCACCCGGGCGGTGCGTTTCTTCTCCTGCGCGATCAGGCCCTTGACCCGGTGCGGCGCCCCTTCCCCCACGAGGACGACGCCGGGTCGGCCGACCAGCCGGTGCACGGCGTCGAGCTGGGTGGTGCCGGCGACAGCTTGGGTGAGCCGCCAATCGCCGCGCAGGTTCTGCTGCAGCATCCAGCCCGCGGCGCCGGCCTGCCCTTCCGCCTGCGCGAACATCGAGCGTTGTGCCCGACGCGAGAAGACGAACATGCCGGCAACGACACCGGCCGCGAGCGCCGGCACGATGCCGAGGACCACCGAATCGGTGAGCCAGAACAGCAGTAGATAGATCACTGCCGCCACGAGCACCGCCGTGATGATCATGATCGGCAGGAATCGCGGATCCTGCTTGCGGGTGAGCGTGAAGGCCTGTTTCAGATTGCTCCACGTCTCGCGCCGCTTGGCGCGCTTCGCGCGACGCTTCGCCTTCTTGTCTGCTCGCGTGGGCTTTGCCGGCTTGGCCATGAGGGCAAGGATAGTTGCGCTTCAGGGCGCGCGATGCCGGGCGAGGCTCACTACGTCGGGCAGGTGTGCGGGTGCGGGCGGTGCCAGCACAGGTCGGCGGATGTGCCCGAGCGCGACGCGACGGATGCCGCTCACCTGCGGGCGGTTATCGCTTGCTGGTACAGCCGGCCGGCGCGGTAGGACGAGCGCACCAGCGGCCCGCTGAGCACGCCCGCGAACCCGATTTCCTCCGCCTCCTCACGCAGCTGCACGAACTCGTGCGGTCGCACCCAGCGTTCCACGGGGTGGTGACGCGCAGACGGGCGCAGGTACTGGGTGATAGTGACGAGTTCGCAGCCGGCGTCGTGCAGATCCTGCAGCGCCGCGCTGATCTCCTCGCGGGTCTCTCCCATGCCGAGGATCAGGTTGGACTTGGTCACCAGCCCGTCGCTGCGCGCCGCGCGCAGGACGTCGAGCGAGCGGTCGTAGCGAAAGCCGGGCCGGATGCGCTTGAAGATGCGCGGGACGGTCTCCACGTTGTGTGCGAACACCTCGGGTCGGCTGCCGAACACCTCGGCGAGCAGCTCGGGGATCGCGTTGAAGTCCGGCGCGAGCAGTTCGACGCCCGTCCCCGGGTTCACCGCATGGATCTTGCGCACGGTCTCGGCGTAGAGCCAGGCCCCACCGTCGGCGAGGTCGTCGCGGGCCACTCCGGTGATGGTCGCGTAGCGCAAGCCCATCGTCTGCACGCTGTGCGCGACCCGGCGCGGTTCGTCGCGATCGAGCGGCTGCGGCCGGCCGGTGTCGATCTGACAGAAGTCGCAGCGCCGGGTGCACTGGTCGCCGCCGATCAGGAAGGTCGCCTCGCGGTCTTCCCAGCACTCGTAGATGTTGGGGCAGCCGGCCTCCTGGCACACGGTGTGCAGCCCCTCGCGCTGCACCAGGGAGCGCAGCTCGGTGTACTCCGGGCCCATGACCGCGCGGGTCCTGATCCACTCCGGCTTGTGCTCGATCGGCGTCTGCGCATTGCGCGCCTCGATGCGCAACAATCGGCGCCCGTCGGCTGCCGTGGGACGCGCTGCGGTCACGGATTCGAGCCTACGCGGACGAGAACTACTCGACGGTTGCCAGCTGGCTGAACAGGGCCGGCAGATGGGCCTCGACCACCGGAATGACCTGTGCCACGGACACGTCGCGGCCGAGTTCCTTCGTCAGGGACGTGACGCCGGCGTCGGCGATCCCGCACGGCACGATGCGATCGAACCACGTGAGATCCGGGTCGCAGTTGAGGGCGAAGCCGTGCAACGTGACACGCTGCGCCACTCGGACGCCGATCGCGGCGATCTTGCGTTCCGGGCCGCGGGCGTCCTCGGCCACCCACACTCCGCTGCGGCCGTCGACTCGGCCGGTCTCGACACCGAATTGGCGGCACACCTCGATCAGCACCCCCTCGATTCGGCGGACGTAGGCGATCACGTCGATCGGCTCGGCGAGCCGGACGATCGGGTATCCGACGAGCTGCCCCGGGCCGTGCCACGTGATCTTGCCCCCGCGGTCGACCTCGATCACCGGCGTGCCGTCGACCGGCCGCTCCCACGGCTGGGTGCGCTTGCCGGCGGTGTAGACCGGCGGGTGCTCGAGCAGCAGCACGGTGTCCCTCGCGGCCCGCCCACCGGCAACGACCTCGGCGTGGATCTCGCGCTGACGCGCCCACGCCGTCTGATAGGGGACGAGCCCGGCCCGGACAACCCGCACATCGGTCACGTGCCAACGTTAGTCCGCGCGTCGGCGTCGGCGTCGGCGTCGGCGTCGACGCGGGGACGGGTCAGGGCGACCGTCAGGGGAAACCCGGTCGAGGGCGGTCGGCGGTGACGCTACCGTCGTCTGTGATCACGAAGTTGGAGGACGCACCATGACGAAGATCGACCAAGCCGCTGAAGCGGAAGCCGTACGTGCGCCGCGACCGCGCATCAAATGGGTGTTCGCGGGCCTGGCGTTGATCTTCTTCCTCGTCGGCATGGTCGGGCTGGGCTTCCAGGGCAAGCTCGGCGACGTGCAGAAGAACGACAACTCCGCGTTCCTGCCGTCCTCGGCCGATTCCACGAAGGTCTACCACGCGGCGCAGCAGTTCAACCCGATCCAGACGATTCCGGGCTTCGTCGTCTACCAACGCGAGAGCGGGCTGACCGCCGAGGACCGCGCGAAGATCGCATCCGACGTCGCGAAATTCCGCACGCTCGACGGCGTGGCCACCGATCAGGTCGGACCCGCACAATTCCGACCTGAGGCCAACCCGACGGTCGGCGCGGTATCGGTGCCCCTGGTCGGCCGGCAGGACGGCAAGAGCGTGACCGGACCGGACCTCGTCGACGCCGAAAAGGGTGTCCTGAAGGTGGCCATGTCCGGCGTGCCGGACGGGCTCACGGTCCACAGCGCCGGGGCCGGCGGCATCCTGGTCGCCTTCATCGATGCCTTCGAAGGACTCGACGGCACCCTGCTGCTCGCCGCCGGCAGCGTCGTGATCATTATTTTGCTGTTCGTCTACCGCAGCCCGATCCTGTGGTTCTTCCCGCTGTTCAGTGCCGGGCTGGCGCTCGGTGCCGCTGCGCTCGTCGTCTACCCACTTGCCAAGAACGGGACGATCACGCTCAACGGGCAGAGCCAGGGCATCCTGTCGGTGCTGGTGATCGGCGCGGGCACCGATTACGCCCTGCTGTTGATCAGCCGGTACCGGGAGGAGTTGCACACCTATCACAGCCGGGTCCAGGCCATGATCGCGGCCTGGAAGGGTGCCGCGCCACCGATCGGTGCGTCCGCGATCACTGTCATCCTCGGGCTGCTGTGCCTCACCGTCGCCGACCTGAACTCGACCGCCGGCCTGGGTCCGGTCTGCGCCATCGGCATCGCGTGCACAGTCGTGATCATGCTGACCGTGCTGCCTGTCCTGTTGGTGGTGTCCGGCCGGTGGATCTTCTGGCCCAAACGGCCACAGGTCGACCACGAGAGTGACATCGCCACGCACGGGAGTTGGGGCCGGTTCGCCAATGCGATCACGTCGAATGCGCGGCACGCGTGGATCATCAGCGGCGTCGCGCTGCTCGGGTGCGCCATCGCGGTCACCGGGCTCAAGATCGACGGGTTGTCGACGATCGACGGCTTCACCAACGACCCCGAGGCGGTGACCGGCCAGCACATCTACGACAACGCCGGTTTCGGACAAGGGGCGGGTGCGCCCGCCGACATCCTCACCAACGCCGACCAGGTCGACGAGGTCATCGCCGCGGTCAAGCCGATCCGAGGCGTGGCGCAGGCGGACAACGCGGTCTGCATCCAGGTCGACTACGCAAAGCTCGCCGCCGCGATCAAGGCCGACCCCGTCCGGGCAGCGCAGTTGGCGAACTCATGTCCGCCACCAGGACTTCGGGTGAGCCCGGTCGGCGGACGACTGATGGTCACCGCCACGCTCACCGACAGGTTCGACACACGGGCCGCGTACGCCACGATCGAGCGCATCCGCGCCGCGGTAGGCAAGATCGACGGCGCCGATGCGCTGGTCGGTGGCAGCTCGGCGACGAATCTCGACATCCAGAACGCGTCGCGACACGACCGGAACCTGATCATCCCGCTGGTGCTGCTGGTGATCCTCATCGTGCTTGCCATCGTGCTGCGTGCCCTGCTCGCACCCCTGATCCTGATAGTCACGGTGGTGCTCTCGTTCACCGCGGCCCTCGGCGTCAGCTCCATGTTCTTCAACCACGTCTTCGGGTTCGTCAACGCCGATCCGGCCTTCCCGTTGTTCGCTTTCGTGTTCCTCGTCGCCTTGGGGATCGACTACAACATCTTCTTGATGACGCGGGTACGGGAGGAGACGCTCGGGTACGGGACGCGAAAGGGCATTGTCCGCGGCCTCGCGGTGACCGGCGGCGTGATCACCTCGGCGGGCGTCGTGCTCGCGGCGACATTCGTCGTCCTCGGCGTGCTGCCGATCGTGTTCCTGGCCGAGATCGGGTTCACGGTCGCCTTCGGCGTGCTGCTGGACACGATTGTCGTGCGCTCGATCCTCGTGCCGGCGTTGAGCTACGACATCGGCAAGAAGATCTGGTGGCCGTCCAAACTGGCCGCTGCGTCCGCGCCGGACTGACCGCTCGCCGCTCAGAGCCGGCGGGTGTCCAACCGGATCTCGACGGCGTTGCCGCCGCCGTCCGGAGCCACGTGGTAGGCGGCCTTGTCGTCCTGCTCCGTGACCGCCTCGACGAACTCTGTACCTCGGTACAGCACTCCCGCACCGTCGTCGGTGGCGTAGCCGGCGGGCAGGGCTTCCCGGGCGATCAGCGACTGGAACATCGGTCGGCGCTGCTGCTCGGAGTCGTAGTGGACCCCGTTCGAATACGGGACGAGGGCCAGGCCGTTGGTCACTGCCCGCAATTGCGGGCCGAACGAGTCGGTCGTCCCGCCGACATGCCAGCAGATCGAGCCGGCCGAAACCCCGGTCAACACCACGCCGGCCTCCCACACCGTGCGCATTGCCTCGTCGACGCCGTGCAGCCGCCACATCGCGAGCAGCCCGGCGACGCTGCCGCCGGATACCCAGACGACGTCCTGGTCGAGCAGGTGGGCCGTCACGTCCTCGACGTTGGGCATCGGGAACAGCGTCACATGTGCCGGATCGAGGCCTCGGGCCTGGGCGGCGGCATAGAAGTTGACGATGGTCGCGGCGTCGTCGCCGCCCGCGGTGGCCAGGAAGCAGACCCGCGGACGGCGTCCAGTGACCCCGGCCAGGTCGATCGCGTACTCGGTGAGCGGACCGAGTTCCCAGCGGATGCGCCGCCCGGGGACGATGCCGCCGGACGTTGCGAGGATGGTCGGCGCCTCAGCTGCCACGATCGCTCAGCCTAGTGATCACGTCTCGGCCGCTGATCGGGTGCCCGGGCAGATTTCGTCGACCTCGGCCTGTGGACAACCGGTAAACCGTCGGTCGCGGCACCTAGCGTCCAGTGCATGACGGGAACGTGGCGCTTGCGCGGCTATGTCGTCGAGCGGTTGCTCGGCGGCGGTGGGTCGGGCGAGGTGTGGCGCGGGCGGGTGGCTGCCACCGGCGAGCCGGTCGCGCTCAAGCGCATCCCGATCGCCGACGCCGAGCAGGCCCGCCGGGCACGGACCGAAGCGGCGTTGCTCACCGAGCTCGACCATCCACACCTCGTCCGGCTGCACGCGCTCGTCGCGACGAGCGATGCGAGTGTGCTCGTCCTCGACCTGGCCGATGGCGGCTCGCTCGCCGAGTTGCTCAACGCCCGCGGCCGGCTCACGCCCGGGGAGACGATCACGGCCGTCGCGCCGATCGCGGCGGCCCTTGCCTACCTGCACGGTGCCGGGGTCGTCCACGGCGACGTGAGCGCGGCGAACATCCTGTTCACCACAGCGGGTGTGCCGCTGCTCGCCGACGTGGGAACGGCCCGGCTCACCGGAGACGGCGCCGACGCGGCGTGCACACCGGCGTACGCCGATCCGGCCGTCGCCGGGGGTTGCGTGCCCGGCCCGCCGAGCGACGTGTTCATGCTCGGCGCCGTCGCGCTGCACGCGCTGACGGGCAGTCCGCCCTGGCCCGCGGAGTCCGGCGAGGCGGCCTTGGCGCTCGCCGCGCGGGGAGACCTGGACGACGTCGCGCAGCGCCTGGCCGCAGCCGAGGTGCCGTCGGCGATGGTGCCCGTCCTGGCTCGGGCGCTGACGGTGGATCCGCACCGTCGTGGGACCGCTGCCGACCTGGCCCTCGATCTGCGGCACAGCGGCGAGCCGCTCGCGGTCGAGCTGGCTGCCGGGCGCGCCCGGGCTGCGCCCGTCGCGCGGACCGGACCGCGGCACGCCGCGGGTCCGGCCACGCCGGTTACGGGAGCCGATCGTGGCAGGTCAGTGGCTGCGTCGAGGCCCGATTTCGAGCGTCCGGCACTCGTCGCGTCGGGTGCCGGCATCGCACCCCCGACCCGGCTGGTCGGTCCGCGGCCCCGGCCGGCGATTCCGCGGCCGCCGCCGCCGCGCCGCTCGCGGATATACGCGGCACTCGCAGCGCTCGCCCTCCTGTTGGCGGTCGCGGCGGCCGGCACGGTCTGGGCGCAGAACGGCACCGCCCCGCACCGGCATCCGGATGCCGGCGGATCGAGCCAGGCGGCCGGCGAGTCGGTTCGACGATCCGCGAAGCCACCCGTCTCGACGCACGCCGCCGCCTCGCCGATGCAGGTCGCTTCCCAAGTCCCGCGTTCGCGCGATCCCACTGCGCCGACTGGGTCCGCCTCGGTGAACGCCGCCGACGTGCCGGCGGCACTGCGGCGGCTCGACTCGAGGCGAGCGGCCGCGTTCGCGAACCGCGATCCGCGGCTGTTGTCGCGCGTCTACCTGTCGGGTCCGCTCCTGCGCGCCGATGCCGCGTTGCTCGCTCGGCTCGTGCCGCAAGGCTGCGGATTGACTGGAGCTCGCACCCGCTACGCCCAGGTGCGCGCTGAGCAGCACGGCGCGCGCACGGTGGTCGTGGTTCGAGCGAGCCTCCCGGCGGCGGCGTTGATCTGTGCCGGCCGCCTCCGTGCGGTGACGTCCGCGGTCGGCCCCGCCACGTTACGACTGGAATTGGTCGCAACGGCACGGGGGCCGCGTATCGCCACGCAGCGGGTGATGTGAACCGCGACCGCGACCGCGACCCGCGACCTCGACCGAGGCCGTCACCGCGGGGGCATGGACCTGCGCTCAGCCGAGTTCGGCGCGCAGGGCCCGGGCCAGGTCGGGGTGCGTGAACTGAAAGCCCGCCCCAGTCAGCCGCTCGGGCACCGCCCGTTGCCCGGTGAGCACCTCGTTGGCGAACTCACCGAGCGCGATACGAGCCGCGAATCCCGGCACAGCGAGCACGGTGGGGCGGTGCAGCGCCGAGCCCATCGCCTTGGTGAACTCCGCGTTGGTCACCGGCTGCGGCGCAGTCAGGTTGACCGGCCCGGCAAGGTCGCGCTCGAGCAGGAAACGGATCGCGGCGATCTCGTCGGTCAGCGAGATCCACGGGAAGTACTGCGCACCCTTGCCCAACTTGCCGCCAATGCCGGCGTTGATGATCGGCGCCAGTCGCTTGAGCAGCCCACCGCCACGTGCCAGGACCAGTCCGCTGCGCAGGTGCACGACCCGCACTCCGTCCGCACGGGCGGGGGCGGCGGCAGCTTCCCATTCCACGCACACTCGGGCGAGGAACGACTGGCCCGCCGGCGCCGATTCGTCGACCACCCGCGAGCCGGTGTCGCCGTAATAGCCGACGGCCGACGCGCAGACCAGTATGCGTGGGCCGTTGTACTCGGCGAGACTGCGGGCGAGCGTGCTGACCGAGTCGACGCGGCTGTCGCGGATCTGTCGCCGGTACGCCGCTGACCAGCGCCGATCGCCGACGCCGACACCGGACAAGCAGACGACCGCGTCCGCGTCGGCGAGGAAGCCGGGATCGACCAGGCCCATCGCCGGATCCCAGCTGTCCTCGCCGGGCGCCGAGGTGGGATGGCGTACGAGGGTGCGCACGTTGTGGCCGCCCGCGAGCAGCGACCGCTTCAGCGCGGTGCCGAGCAGTCCGGACGCGCCGGCGAGCACGACTCGCACCGTCACGTCACCTGCCTGATCGGCAAGCTCAGCGCAGGCCCAGCGAGCGCTCGAAGGCGCCCGCCTCCAGTCGGTCCTTCATCGTGACGAGGAACCGGGCCGCGTCGGCGCCGTCGACGATGCGGTGGTCGTAGGACAGGGCGAGGTAGACCATCGAGCGGATGGCGATGGTCTCCCCGAGTTCCTCGCTGGTCACCACAACGGCCCGCTTGACGACCGAACCCGTGCCGAGGATCGCGACCTGCGGCTGATTGATGATCGGCGTGTCGAACAGGGCGCCGCGGCTACCGGTGTTGGTGAGCGTGAACGTGCCGCCACCGAGTTCGTCCGGCGCCACCTTGTTCGCACGGGTGCGCTCGGCGAGATCAGCGATCTTGCGAGCCAGACCGCCTAGGTTCAGATCACCTGCGTCGTGGATCACCGGCACGAGCAGTCCGCGGTCGGTGTCGACGGCGATGCCGAGGTGCTCGGCGTCGTGGTACGTGATCGTCTTAGCGTCCATGTCGACCGACGCATTGACGATCGGGTGCGCCTTCAAGGCTTCGATCGCAGCGACGGCGAAAAACGGCAGGAAACTCAGCTTCGTGCCCTCACGCGCCTCGAACTCCTTCTTCGCGGCCTGCCGCAAGCGGGCGATCTTGGTGGCGTCGACCTCGACCACCGTCGTGAGCTGCGCCGAGGTCTGCAGCGACTCGACCATCCGGGTTGCGATGACCTGCCGCATCCGCGACATCGGTACGGTCTGCCCGCGCTGCGCGGAACTGGCGGCGGTCGGCTTCGGCGTGGCGGGAGTCGCGGTGGCCGGTGCGGAGGTGCTCGCCGGCTCCGGCTCCGGTTCGCTCTGCTTGTCGGCCGCGGCGAGCACGTCGGATTTGCGGATCCGCCCTCCGACACCGGTGCCCTCGATGCTGGCGAGGTCGACTCCGCGATCCGCGGCGAGCTTGCGCACCAGCGGCGTGACGTAGGTGCCGGCGACAGCGTCGCTGTCGTCGTCGGCCGGCGTGACTGCGGTGCCCGTGGGGATGGGCGCCGACGAGCCGGCGCTGGCGGGGGCGCGCGCGGGTGCCGGTGCCGCTGCCGTTGGCTGGCCGCCCGATGCCTGCTTAGCCGCCGGCCGTGGCGCCGGTTGCGGTGTCGGCTCCGGTTCCGGCTCGCGTTCCGGTTGCTCCTTGGCCGGCTCGGCCGCCTCGGCACTGCCACCGCCGGCGCTCTCGCCGGCTTCGCCGATGATCGCGAGTTCGACGCCGATCTCGACCGTTTCGTCCTCCTGTACCTTGATCGACAACACGGTTCCGGATGCTGGAGAGGGGACCTCGGTGTCGACCTTGTCCGTCGATACCTCGAGCAGCGGCTCGTCGGCGTCGACGTGCTCGCCCTCGGCCTTCAGCCACCGAGTGACGGTTCCCTCGGTGACGCTCTCTCCGAGGCGCGGCATGGTCACGGACGTCGGCATGTCCTGCAGTCTCCTTCGACTCTGACGGGTGGGCCAGACGAGTTGAACGGACGAGTTAGACAGACATGAGGTGCGGCGTGCTCAGTCGTGCACGTGCAGGGGTTTGCCGGCGAGCAGCAGATGTGCCTCCCCGATGGCTTCGGACTGGGTCGGGTGAGGGTGGATGAGCTGGGCGACCTCGCCGGGCAGCGCCTCCCAGTTGTAGATCAGTTGTGCTTCGGCGATCAGTTCGCCGACGCGGTCGCCGACGATGTGCACGCCGAGGACCGGACCGTCCCTCTCGGCGACCAGCTTGACCGCGCCTTTGGTGTTGAGGATGGCGCTGCGCCCGTTGCCGGACAAGTCGTAGGTGACAGTACGGATGTTGTCGGCGCCGTATGTCTGCGCGGCCTGCGCTTCAGTGAGTCCGACCGAGGCGACCTCGGGCTGGCTGTAGGTGATGCGTGGGACGCCGGCGTAGTCGATCGGCACGACCGGCAGCCCGGCGAGGTGTTCGGCAACCAGGATGCCCTCAGCGAAGCCGACATGGGCGAGTTGCGGTGTCGGGATGAGATCGCCGACCGCGTACACGCCGTCGAGTGACGTGCGGCAGTATTCGTCGACGGCGACGAAGCCCCGGTCCATCGCGACGCCGTGCTGCTCGTACCCCAGATCGGCCGACGTGGGGCCGCGGCCGACAGCGACGAGCAGCAGATCGGCGCTCAGGGTGGCGCCACCCTCGAGATGCACTCGTACGCCGTCCTCCGTGTGCTCGACCTTCTCGAACCGGGCGCCGAGCTTGAAGTCGATCTTGCGGCGGCGGAACGCGCGCTCCAGTTGCTTGCAGCTCGCCTCGTCCTCCAGCGGCACCAGATGTGGCAGTGCCTCGACGATGGTGACTTTCGTGCCGAACGAGGTCCACGCCGAAGCGAACTCGCAGCCGATCACCCCGCCGCCGAGCACGATCGCCGAGCCGGGCACGTATTCCAGCTGCAGCGCATGCTCACTCGCGATCACCCGTTGCCCGTCGAGCTCGAGGCCGGGCAGGGAGCGGGAGTACGACCCGGTGGCCAGTACGACGTTCGTCCCGGTGTAGGTGTCGCTGCCGACCTGGACGGTCTTCGGTCCGATGAGCGTGCCCGCACCCTCGACGATGTCGATTCCGCGGCTCTTGATCAGGCTCGTCAATCCCTTGTGGTTCTTGGAGATGACGCCGTCCTTGTACTTGTTGACCCCGGCCATGTCGATACTCTCGAACGTCGCGTTGACTCCGAAGAACGCGCTGTCCCGAGCGGCGTCGGCGATCTCACCGGCGTGCAGCAGCGCCTTGGTCGGGATGCAGCCGCGGTGCAGGCAGGTGCCGCCGACCTTGTCCTTCTCGATCAACACCACCGACTTCGTGAGCTCGGCTGCCCGCAAGGCCGCCGCGTAGCCGCCGCTACCGCCACCGAGAACTACCAGGTCGACTTGGACGTCAGCCACGATCGCTCCCGTTCTCGCTGCGTTGGCAAGGTCTGGTTCATCTTGGCACTGTCGGGACCGCAGCCGCTGACCGGTCCCGATGGACCGTTCGGTGGGCAGACTCAGCCACTGCATGGGTAATTCCTCGATTTCGGTGCGACGATCGTGGACGCGGGCCGACGAGCGGCCCGTGCCCGCAACCGTGGCGGACGAACGAGGAGTTGTCGTGCACCTACCTGGCAGTCTGCTGCGGCGGGGAAAGAACCGGCCGGGCACCCTGCGTTCGGCAACGTCAGCCGACCTCGAGCACCTCACCGAGTTCATCGCGACCCAGCGTGGCATCGAGGCGTTTCTAGAACCGCGCACGGCGGTCACCGACACCACGGTCGTACTCGTCGCGGCATCCGGCGAGTGGACCCGCCGCCGGGTAGCCGGTCCGGAAGGGGCGGCGGCGTTCGCGAAAAAGCATGCAATCCCGCTCTACGACGCCTCCCAGGTCGGATACCCGGCCCGGATGCGGGAGTGGAGCGCCCGCCACAAGCTCGAATCGTGACGAGCGTGCCGCCGGGCGGCAGTCAGGACGTCGCCCCGGCGAACCGCTCTACGGCGGCGATCACGGCTCGTACCCCCGAACCGGTGCCCCCGACCGGCGTGTAGCCGTGGGCGCTGCCGGTGTTGAATGCCGGACCGGCGATGTCCAGGTGCACCCACGGCAACCCGTCCGGGACGAAGTCCCCGATGAACCTGCCGCCGACGAGCATGCTGGCCCATCGATCGCCAGGCACGTTCCTGCGGTCGGCGACCGGCGATTCCAGCGCGCCACGCAACTCGTCGGGCAGCGGCATCGCCCACGCCGCCTCCCCGGTGTCGTTGGCCGCCGCGACGAGGTCGTCGCGCCAGTCGGGTTCGCCCATCGCGCCGATCACCCGGCCGCCGAGTGCGATCAGCTGGCCACCGGTCAACGTCGACAGCTCGATCAGCCGGTCCGGGTCGTCCTCGATCGCACGGTTGATCGCATCGGCCAGGATGAGCCGTCCTTCCGCGTCGGTGTCCGCGACCTCGACCGTGCTCCCGTCGCGCAGGGTGAGGATGTCCGAAGGACGGTAGGACGAGCCGGACGGCATGTTCTCGGCCATCGGCACCGTAGCCGTCACGGACACCGGCACTTTCAGCCTGGCCAGCGCGATGGTGCTCGCGATGACCGCGGCGGCACCGCCCATATCGGACTTCATCGCGGCCATGTTCGCCGTCTTGAGATTGAGTCCACCGGAGTCGAACGTGATGCCCTTGCCGACGAGCGCCACGTGCCCGGTGGGGTTGGGCGGTCGGTAGCTGATGCGCACCAGCCGAGGCGGGCGCACCGAACCCTGCCCGACTGCGCGGATCCCGCCGTACCCGCCGCGTTTGAGTGCCCGGTCGTCCAGCACCTCGACGGGTAAGCCTCGGGTGCCGGCCGCATCGGCCGCACGGGTCGCGAACGTCTCGGGGTAAAGGTCGTTCGGCGGGGTGTTGACGAGATCTCGGGCAAGGGTGACGGCGTCGACCACGACGGTCGCGCGCTTGACCTCACGACGGGCGGCCGCGATGTCCGCGGCCGCGATCGTGATGGTGCGCAGGGCGGGCGGGCGGGCGCTCGACTTGTACGCCGAGAACACATAACCACCGAGCAGCGCGCCCTCGGCGAGCGCGCCGGGCGATGCGTCCAGTGCGATGTGCACGCGACGCACGTGGGTCAGCGAGCGCAGCGCTGCACCCACGGCGCGCCGAGCCGCTTCTGCCGGCGCCGGGTCCGCGCCGAGCCCGGTCGCCACGACCAGTCCGAAATCAGCCAGCCCGAGAGTGGGGATGGTCAGCACCTCGTCCGGACGTCCGGTCGCGGCCAGCGCGCGCAGCGCCTGCGTCAGTCGGCCGCCGAGCGCGCCGTCGATCGGTGCCCCCCCGGCAACCAACCGCACGCCGTCGCTCGATGTGGCGATACCGACGACGACGGCCTCAGCGCGGATCGGCGCGTCCGGCGCCACCACCGACACAGAGGGCATGACAGCGATCCTATGGGGCTGCTCGTTGGCGCCCCCGGGACCGCCCGGTCGTAGGGTGCACCAATGGTCGACCTGCTGCGATCCCCCCTTCATGATCGGCACGTGGCGCTGGGTGCCAAGCTCGCCGACTTCGGCGGCTGGCAGATGCCGATCGAGTACACCGCGAGTGGCGGCGGGGTGCTCAAGGAGCATGCAGCGGTGCGTGCGGCGGTCGGCGTCTTCGACGTGTCGCACCTCGGCAAGGCCACCGTGCGAGGCGCGGGGGCGCGCGAATTCGTGAACGCCTGCCTGACCAACGACCTGTCCCGGATCGAACCCGGCCAGGCGCAGTACACGTTGTGCTGCGACGAATCGGGAGGTGTGGTCGACGACCTGATCGCCTATCTGGTCCGGGACGACGAGGTCTTCCTCGTCCCCAATGCGGCCAATACGAGCGAGGTGGTGCGGCGACTGTCGGTGGCCGCGACCGGCGACGTCGAGATCGAGAACCAGCACCTGGACTTCGGTGTCCTCGCCGTACAGGGCCCGCGCTCGGCCGAGGCCCTTGCCCGGCTCGGGCTGCCCGCCGAGCAGCAGTACATGGCCTACGCCGACGCCACCTGGCAGGGCGCGCCGGTGCGGATCTGCCGCACCGGCTACACCGGTGAGCACGGTTACGAGCTCATCGTCCGCGCGGCGGACACCGTCGGGTTGTGGGATACGCTCGTCGAACACATCGGCGACCTCGGCGGTATGCCGGCCGGGCTCGGCGCTCGCGACACGCTGCGCACCGAGATGGGATACCCGCTGCACGGCCAGGACCTGTCGCGCTCGATCACCCCGGTCCAGGCCCGGTCGGGGTGGGCCGTCGGCTGGCGCAAGGACGCGTTCTGGGGACGCGACGCGCTGCTCGCAGAGCGCGCCGACGGGCCGGAGCGCACGTTGCGTGGGATCGAGGCGCTCGATCGGGGAATCCCGCGCCCGCACATGCCGGTGCTGGCGACGGACGGATCGGTGGTCGGCGAGGTGACGAGCGGGACTTTCTCGCCCACCCGCCGGATAGGGATCGGGCTGGCGTTGATCGTCGCTGTCGCCGGTGTCGCGGACGGCGACGAACTGGGCATCGACGTGCGTGGCCGGCGCAGCGCGGTGCGCGTGATCAAGCCTCCGTTCGTGCCGTCACACGTCCGCTAGTCCTCCTCGCCACCGCGCTGCTCGGGGGAGGCTTCGGTCGGGGTCGGTTCCGCGCCGTCGCCGGGACCACCGAGCAGTTCGGTCTTCTGTTCGACCCGCTGGCCGGGCGCGCCGGCAGGTGGGTCCGGACTGTCGCGCAGCGCATGGATCGTCGAGTTCAGGAAGGCGACAAAGGGTACCGCCAACAGGGCGCCGACGATCCCGGCGAGGATCGTGCCGATCAGCACCGACAGGGCGATCGCGAGCGGGTGCACTTCCACACTGCGGCTCATGATCACCGGCTGCAGGAAGTGCGCCTCGACCTGCACCAGCACGACGATCGCGATGGCGACGACGATCGCCGCCGTGAAGCCGTGTTCCAGCAATGCGACGGCCACGCACAGGGCGCCCGTGACGGTCAGGCCGATCAGCGGTACGAACGAACCGAGGAAGATCAGCACGCCGAGCGCTGCGGCCAACGGGACGCGCAGCACGAACAGCAGGATGGTCACGGTGACGCCGTGGAACAGCGCGATGAGCACCTGGCCGCGCATGTACCCGCCGAGCGTGCGCCAGCCGACCCGGCCGGCGTGGTCGAGCCGCTCGTGCGTCGCGCGGGGAAACAACCGCACCGTCCAGCGCCAGATGTCCTCGCCGTCGCGCAGGAGGAAGAACGTCGAGAGCAGGATGAGCAGGCTCGCGCCGAGGAACTCGACGACCGTGCGCACCGTCTCGATCGCGCCGCTGATCAGCGACCCTTGGTTTTTCTTGATCGTGTTCGTGATGTTGTCGGCAATCTTGTCGAGATCGGCGGAGTTGAGGTGCAGGGGACCGGTGCGCAGCCAGTCGCGCGCCTGGTCGACCAGCTTGGTGATCTGATCGCCGAGCTGCGAGGAATTCGTCGTGATCTGCCAGGTGACGAAGTACGCGATGCCGGCGAGCACCAACAGCCCGATGAGCAGCGCCAGCGCGGCGGACAGCGACCGTGGCCCGGGGATCTTGCGCAGCCACAGCTCGAGCGGTCGCAAGACGGCGGTGAAGAACAGCGCGAGGATGAACGAGAAGGCGACGAGCTCGATCCGGTTGAAGATCAGACCCAGCAGGTAGATCCCGGCGCCGATGACGAGCAGTCGCCAGCTCCACGCCGCGGCGACCCGCACCGGCCAGGTCACGCTGTCCAGCGCGTCGCGGCGCTCCGGCTGCCCGCTCACCGGGACTCGTCCTCCGGACCCGACGCGAGCACCGTGACCGACCGGAGCGCGGCGGCGGCGAGCAGCCCCGCGGTGCCGTCACCTGACCGCGTCCCGAGATCGAGAACGGGGTGCTGCCCGAGGCTCGCCACGGCGTGTCGGTGCGCGGGATCGCCGCTCGTGTCGGCCAGCTGCCACCAGGATCCGGCGCGGGAGTGCTCGGCCTGGCACAGCAGGGCGGCGGCGAGCGCACCGAGCCCGTCGAGGACGAGCGGCGTTCGTCGCGACGTCGCCCGCACGAGCAGGCCCGCTGCCGCGCCGAGCCGGGCATCGCCGGCGGCCCGGAGCAACTCGTCGACGTCGCGGCGCAAGGACCGGATCCGCCGGCGCGTGTCGCGGATCTCGACGGCTCGGGCGATCCAGCCGGCGGTGTCCACCGCCTGCGCGCCGCGGGGCAGCAACGCGACGGGTTCGATGTCCGCGAGCAGGCTCACCACCGCGGCGGCCGCCGCCGACCAGCCGCCGGTGGCGAGGATGAGCAGATCGGTGCCGGAATCCACCTCGGTGTCAGCGACCGAGACGCCCGCGCCGAACGCGGCGGATGCCCCGCTGGGCAGCTCGAGCGCGTAGGTCCCGACGCCGAGGGAGTCGGCGAGTGCGCGCACCGCGGTAGCCGTCGTGCCCAGCGTGACGAGCCGGGGCCGACGCCACTGGCTGGGTGGCCACCCGGCCGCGGTCGCGGCGACCCATTCGAGGAGCTCGGCCAGCCGCCCCGCCTCGACGACCCCCTGGCGCGAGCGCGCGGCCGGCGGGCGGGTTCGTTCGATATCGGCGGCCAGCGCGGCGAAGGTGCGTGCCGACGGTGCGACGTCGTCGTCGATGTCGTGGCGGTTGACGGTTTCCGGGTCGGCCACGGCGTCAGTATGCCCGGACGGCCCGGCCGCGCTGATCGACACGAGCGGACAAACCGGCATCCGCACTCGGGTGCCGGTCGAGTCGCGAGTGAGTCACACCGCGCCGCGTTGACCGCGGTCGGCGCGGCGGGTTACGGTCCAGTCCGCCCGGACACCAGTCCGGGCAACAGCACAGTCCGACGCAGGGGAAGCCGGTGCGAATCCGGTGCTGACCCGCAGCCGTGAAGTCGCCGCCAGGCGGCCCAGCCGGAATGCCTGCCCGGACTGCGTGGCCAGTGTCTCGTCGTGGTCCGCGGGACGGAGCCCGGGTCGAAACGTGACCCGAGATCCGTCCCCGTTGCCGAGTCGGCAGCGGGGACTTTGCGCTTCCGGCGCAAGCCCGGGTCGGTGATCGGGCACCCGAACGAACGGGTACCGCATGCGTGTCACGCGTCCACTCCGTGCCCTGCTTGCTGCGTGCTTGCTCGCGGTGGCCGTCCAGGCGACGGGCGTCGACCCGGCTGCCGCGGTTGCCACCAGGATCGTCGGCAGCGTCGCGGGTTGCACCACGGCGAAGGGTGCGATCGTCGTGGTCGATTTCAGCCACTGGAGCGGCCCGGGCGTCCGTGGCTGCGCCACCACCCTGACCACCGGCCGCGCACTGCTCACCAGCGCGGGCTTCTCGATCACCGGCACGAAGCGGTTCCCCGCGTTCGTCTGCCGTCTCGGGCACAAGCTGTTCAACGCCGGTGCGCCGCACCCCGCCAGCGGCCAGGACCCGTGCGTGGTGCCGCCGCCCAGCACCCGCTACTGGTCGTACTGGACCGCGGCGAGGGGCGCCACCACGTGGACGTACAGCCCGCGCGGGGTGGACGGCGACGTCCCGACCAACGGCGCGGTGCGCGGATGGGCCTACGGCGCCGGAGCCAGGCCGACCGTCACTCCAGCGCAGGTACGCGCCGGGCTGCCCGCCGCAAAGGCGGCCGGGGATCTCGCGCCCCGCGCGAGCTTGCGCACACTCGCGGCCGGGACGACCCCGGACGTGGCAAGCGGCGCGGACTTCCTGGTCGACCAGCTCACCGACGGCAACCACTACGAGCAGTTCGGCCTTGCGGACATCGGCCTGACCATCGACGGTGCGCTGGCACTTGCGGCAAGCGGAGGCCATGACCAGGTGCTCGGCGACCTCGTCGACTATGTCGCCGCACACCAGAACGACTTCACCTTGCTGAGCGGCCCGTACCGGGCCTACGCGTCGGGTGGTGCCGTCGGCAAGGTCGCCCTGCTCGCCGAGGTGACCGGCCGCGACCCGCACAGCTTCGGTGGGGTCGACCTGGTGAGCAGCGCCGCAGGGCTCGTGTGCCCGAAGGCCGACGCCGGGACGCAGTGCGCGGCGAAGGGCAACTATGCGTTCACCAGCTCCGTATTCGGGCAGTCGATCGCGATCATCGCTGCACTGCGCGCGGGGGACACGGCCGGCTCGGCGGCGCCCATCGCCTTCCTGGAGAGCCTGCAGTCCTCCGGCGGCGGATTCGCGAGCCTGATCCCGAGCAACGGCTCGGCGTCGGAGACCGACAGCACCGCGATCGCCGCCATGGCCCTCGCCCTCGTCCCGGGCGCGAAAGCGCGCCTCGCGGTGGGCAAGGCGTTGGCATGGCTGGCGAACGAGCAAGCCGGCGACGGCGGCTTCCCCGGCGCTGCCGGCAACTCGGTGAATTCTGCCGCGCTGGCCGTTCAGGCCCTGCAGCTCGACGGCGAGACCTATGCCGACCGGATCGGCGCCGCGCAGCGGTTCCTCGCCGCCGCCCAGAACGCCGACGGCGGCTTCGACCTGTCCAGCGACATCGACGGCTCCGACCTGCGCGCGTCGGCGCAGGCGGTCGGCGGGGCTGTCGGCCTGCCGTTCGGCTCGGTGCTGGACGACCTCGCCGCCAAGCGCGCCGCCGCGGCCGGGGCGAACTACCTCGTGCGGCAACTCGTCGACGGCAATCACCTCGTCACGTCCTTCGGGGGCGTCGACTACGACGACCAGGGCCTCACGGCGGACGCCGCTTTCGCGCTGCTCGCGACCGGCGGCCACGACTCGACGGTGGCGGCGATCGTCGCGTACCTGGAGGACCAGGTCGACGCCTACGCGGACACGTCGGGGGCGTTCGGCGGCCCCTACTCCGGCTCGCTTGCCAAGCTCGCCCTGGTCGCCGAATCGACGGGCGCGGACCCGCATGCGTTCGGCGGGGCTGACTTGTTGCGCCTGCTGCGCAGCCACGTCTGCACGGCGGCGACGGTCGACGGCGCGTGCACCGCGGCGGGAGACTTCGTATCCGCATTCAGCGGCGTGTCGCAGGCGCTCGGGGTGCTGGCCCTGCAGGCCTCCCCGGTGGCCGCGGACCACCTCACGGCGACGAGCCCACCCGTACTGCGACTGCACCAGCTGCAATGTGCCGACGGCGGCTTCAGCAGCACGCTCATCGCACCGGGTGGCGCGTGCACCTCCGAGGTCGACACCACCGGGTACGCAGTGCAGGCGCTGGCCGCCGTGCCGGACACCGACCCCTGGCTGGGCAAGGCCCAGCTCTACCTGCAGCAGCAGCAGCGCGAGTCCGGGCTGTACCCGGGTGCCGCCGGCGACAACAGCAACTCGACCGCCTTCGGGGCGCAGGCGCTGCAAACCCTCGTCCGCGCGCTGGTCGCGGCCACCGTCGACCCACCCGGGCCGAAGCCGGTGACCCCGATCGTCGCGCTGCAGGCGGCCCTTCGCGGTCTCGTCGGCCTGTCGGTCGACGGTGGCGGCTTCGGGCTGACCGACGACGCGAGCGCCGACCCGCGGGCCTCGACGCAGGCTGTCGCGGCGGCGGCGCAACGCTCGCTGCTGGCGCTGTCGGGCGCGCCGATCCGTTCGACACCGCGGCTGGCCGCGGTCGCGCCGGGGACGCCGTCATCGACGCTGCCGCCGAGCCAGCCGCCGACATCGACATCGTACGCCTACGCCTACGCCTACGCCGAGTACCAGCGCTGCATCGTCGACGGCGGCGCAGCCGGCTGCTTCGGGTACCTCGGTCCTCGCCCGTCCGGCAGACACCGGGGTCACGACCGGTGGCCAGCTCGCGATCGCGTTGCTGCTGCTCGTCGCGGGCGCCGCTGTGACGTTCGCCGGCCGCCGGGGCGCCACCGCACGACATCGATCACGGCGCTGACCAGGTCATGCGCACGCTGCTCGCGATGCCGATCAGCGCCGTTGCCGCGGCGGTGCTGATCGGCCTCGTCAGCCCGACTGGTGCGGCCGTGGCCGATCCGGTGAGCAGCTGCTCACCCAGCCGCGGGGTACTCGTCGTCGTCGACTTCGTTGCGTTCGGCGGCGCCCTCAGCCGCGGCTGCGACGCCACGATCACGACCGGCTTGGACGCATTGCACGACGCGGGCTTCGCCACCGAGGGCACCCGTCGCGACGGCCCGGGGTTCGTCTGTCGGATAGCCGGCAAGCCGTCCGCCGGGCAGGAGCCCTGCATCGTGACGCCGCCGGCCAGCAGGTACTGGTCGTACTGGCACGCGAACGCGGGCGACACCCGGTGGACCTACAGCCAGCAGGGTGCAAGCAGCTACCGGCCGCGACCGGGCAGCATCGACGCGTGGGTCTACGGTGCGACCGACCTGCAGGGCTCCTCCGGCGGTCCCGATTTCACCCCGGCCCAGATCCGGGGACCGGCGCCCCGACCGGTGGCGTCGACCTCACCGGCGCGGCCGCCCCGGCCGGCGACGCAAACCCACTCGACCGCAGCACCGGCGCGAACCGCACATCCGGCCGGCAGCACGTCGCGCACGCCGGCTGCGCCGCCGCGGCGGGAGCGCACCCCCGCGTCCACCCCGGCATCGCGGGCATCCGGGCCGCAGCCGCCGACCGGCTCGCGAACCGTGATCCACACGCCGCCGTCGACAGGTCCGTCGACGGTTGCGACCCACTCGCCGTCCGTCGAGCAGACGGTCGTCGACGTGACGCCTTCGGCCTCCGGTGCCAAGCCGGACTCCTCGTCGGTGCTGCCGGTCGTGCTCGGTCTGGGCCTCGTCGTCGTCCTCGGCGCCGGTGCCGGGGTGGTGGCGGTGCGCCGACGTCGCGGGATCGAGTGAGCCGGTGATGCGACACCGCCGGACGAGTGCCCGGTTGCCGCGAGCGCTGCATCCGGTTGCCTGGTGGGTCTGGGCGATCGGCCTGGCCGCTGCGGTTACCCGGATCACCAATCCGCTGCTGCTGCTTCTCGTGCTCGCTGTGCTCGCTTTCGTGGTCGCGAGTCGGCGTAGCGACGCGCCGTGGGCGCGGGCGTTCAAGTACTACTTGATCATGGCGCTGATCGTCATCGTCATCCGCGTCGTCTTCCGGGCCGTATTCAGCACCGGCAGCTCGGCCGATGCGCACGTGCTGTTCACGCTGCCGACCCTCAACCTGCCGGGGTGGTACAGCGGCGTCCAGCTCGGCGGCCCGGTGACGCTGGAGGGCACGCTCGGCGCGCTGTTCGACGGGCTGCGGCTGGGCGTGTTGTTGTGCTGTATCGGCGCAGCCAACGTGCTCGCCAACCCGAAGCGCGCGTTGCGCGTGCTGCCCGGTGCACTGTACGAGCTCGGCGTTGCGGTCGTCGTGGCGCTCAGCGTCGCGCCGCAGCTCGTGGACAGCGCGCAGCGGGTGCGCCGCGCCCGTCGCCTGCGCGGCGGCGGCGGCACCCGACGGCACGCACTGCGCGCGCTCGCGGTGCCGGTGCTGGAGGACGCCCTCGAGCGGTCCTTGCGGCTGGCGGCGGCGATGGACTCGCGCGGCTACGGCCGCACCGGTAGCGCCACCCGCGGCAGCCGCCGGCTCACCGCGGCGCTGCTGCTGCTCGGCATGGGCGGACTGTGCGCGGGCATGTACGGGCTGCTCGACGACACCGCGCCGAGGTGGCTGGGGCCGCCGACGGTCGCGCTCGGCGCAGGTGTCTGCGCCGCTGGTCTCGCGTTGGGCGGGCGTCGGGTGCGCCGCACCGCCTACCGGCCGGACCTGTGGCGGTGGCCCGAGTGGGTGGTGTGCGCGGGCGGCCTCGGCTGTGCGGCGGTGCTCATCACGGGCGCGGGCTTCGACCCGGCCGAGCTCAACCCGTCCTTCGACCCGCTGGCCTGGCCGACGCTGCCGCTGGTTCCCGCGCTCGCGATCGTGCTCGCCGGCCTCGCCGCGTTGGCGGCGCCGGTGCCCGTCCGGCTCCCACGCGTCGCACGGCAGACACCCGCTGTCACCGACCGACCGGTCGACCGGGTGCCAGCATGATCGACTTCGAACAGGTCACGATCACGTACGCCGATGCCGCCGCGCCGGTGCTGCGGCAGGTCGACCTGCGCATCGACGAGGGCGAGCTGTGCCTCGTGGTCGGCCGCACCGGCGTCGGCAAGTCGACCCTGCTCGGCGCGATCAACGGGCTGGTGCCGCATTTCACTGGCGGCACACTCGCCGGCCGCGTGGTGGTGGACGGCCGGGACACGGCAACCCACCCGCCGCGCGAGTTGGCCGACGTCGTCGGGGTCGTCGGGCAGGATCCGCTCGCCGGCTTCGTCACCGATACCGTCGAAGAGGAGCTGGCCTACGGCATGGAGCAACTCGCACTGCCGCCGGCGACGATGCGCAAGCGGGTCGAGGAGACACTCGACCTGCTGGGCCTCGCTGATCTGCGCGCTCGCGCACTGAACGAGCTGTCCGGCGGGCAGCAGCAGCGAGTGGCCATCGGATCGGTGCTCGTGGCCCATCCGCGCGTCCTCGTGCTGGACGAGCCGACGTCGGCATTGGATCCGACCGCGGCCGAGGAGGTGCTGGCTGCCATCACTCGCCTCGTGCACGACCTCGGCGTGACCGTCGTGCTGGCCGAGCATCGACTCGAGCGGGTGGTGCAGTACGCCGACCGCGTGGTGCACCTCGCCGGCGACGGGTCCGTGCGCGCCGGCCTGCCGGCACCGATGTTCGAGTTGACGTCCGTCGCGCCGCCGGTCGTCGAGCTCGGCCGGTTGCTGCGGTGGTCGCCGTTACCGTTGTCGGTCCGCGACGCGCGACGCCTGGCCGCGCCGCTGCGCTCGGCGATCGTCGCGACGCCGGTAGTGCCGTCACGGACTCCGACGGGGTCCGGCGAATCGGCCCTGCGCGCGAAGGGGGTCGTCGTGCGATACGGCGACGTCGTCGCGGTCCGCGGCATCGACCTCGACCTGAAGGTCGGTCAGGTCACGGCGCTCATGGGCCGCAACGGCTCGGGCAAGTCGTCACTGTTATGGGCGCTGCAGGGTTCCGGACCGCGGCACGCCGGTGTCGTCGACGTGGCTGGCCGGGACCCGAAGCAACTGGCCAGTGACGCGGCGCGGCGTCTGGTCGGACTGGTGCCCCAAACTCCCGGCGATCTGCTGTACCTGGCGACAGTGGGCGCCGAGCTGGCCCAGGCCGATCGCGACGTCAGCACGACCGACGCGGCGGCCTCCGGGACGGGCGCGCGCGAGCTTCTCGACCGGCTCACCCCTGGCATCGCCGACGATCTCCACCCTCGGGATCTGTCCGAGGGGCAGCGGCTGTCGCTGGTCCTGGCCGTCCAGCTGCGCGGCGGCCCGCAGGTAGTGCTGCTCGATGAGCCGACCCGCGGCCTCGACTACCCGGCCAAGCAGGCCTTGATCCGCATCGTGGATGAGCTCGCCGGGCAGGGACGCTCAGTGGTGGTGTCCACTCACGACGTCGAGTTCGTCGCCTCCGCCGCCGATCGGGTGGTCGTGCTCGCGCAGGGCGAGGTGGTCGCGGACGGCCCGACGGCCGACGTGATCGTGGCGTCCCCGGCGTTCGCGCCGCAGATCGCCAAGATCCTCGCGCCGCTGCCGTACCTCACCGTCGCCCAGGTCGAGAAGGCGTTGCGGTGACCCGGCGGCCGCCGCGCGCGGTGCGCGTGCGCTCCCGCAGCGTCGCGGCGATCGCGATGGCGTCGTTCGTCGGCGCGGTGGCGTTTCTGTGGCCCTTCGTCGTCGTGCCCGGACGGGTCGGGCCCACTGTCACCGCGCCGCTTGTCTTCGGCGCGCTGCTCGTGCTCGTCGTCGCGGTCGTGTTCGCCGGGGTCGCCGACGGCGGCCTGGACGCCAAGGCGATCGCGCTGCTCGGGGTGCTGGCGGCGGTCAATGCCGCGCTGCGCCCGCTCGGTGCGGGCACCGCCGGCATCGAAACCGTGTTCTTCATGCTGATCCTCGGCGGCCGGGTGTTCGGGGCCGGCTTCGGTTTCGCGCTCGGGTGTACGTCGCTGTTCGCGTCGGCGCTGCTCACCGGCGGGGTGGGCCCGTGGCTGCCGTACCAGATGTTCGGCTGCGCCTGGGTCGGGCTCGGGGCCGGTCTGCTGCCGCCGATGCGCGGGCGTGCCGAAGTGCTCATGCTGGCCACCTACGGCGCGGTGTCGGGGTACCTGTTCGGGTTGTTGCTGAATTTGTCCTTCTGGCCGTTCGCGCTCGATCCGAACAGCTCGATCGCCTACCTGCCCGGCGCCTCGTTCGCCGAGCAGTGGCACCGCTACCTGCTGTTCGACGCCACCACGTCGCTGGGTTGGGACACCGGACGAGCGGTGACCAACTTCGTCTGCATCCTGCTCGTCGGGCCCGTCGTGCTGGGGACGCTGCGCCGCGCCGCACGGCGGGCTGCGTTCGAGGCACCGGTCGTGTTCGAGGCCGCCGGATAGGGAGGACGGTGTACGCGTGCCGTCGATATCGACCGGCGCGCGCCGACGTGGTAGTCGTGACTAGCCCGACAAGGAAAGGGACAGCGCATGGCGTGGGTGTGGCGGTTGGAACAGTCCGACGGCAGCGAGCTCGCCGGTCCGGCCTCGCCGGGCCACCCGAACCAGTCCGACGCCGAGAGCTGGCTCGGTGAGCAGTGGCGCGAACTCGCCGAAGCCGGCGTCGTGCAGGTGACGCTGTTCGAAGGTGAGCGGCAGGTTTACGGCCCGATGTCACTGTCCGAGGGCTGAGCCGCGGCGAACTTGATGCGCACGCCGACGACACTCGCCGAGTTCAGCAGCTGACCGGCCGAGCGTCAGATCTTCTCGCCGATCGACACCTGGGGGGCGGGTAGCCGCCACCGACGCGGCAGGTAAGCCCGGCTGCCGGCGTAGAAGCCGATCGTCATGTTGCCGCCCTGGGCCGACCCGAAGCGCTCGACGGCCATGGCCCGGATCCGGCGGCCCACGAAATACCACTCGACCAGCAGGCCGACGAACAGGACCAACACGGCGATCTGCAGCACGTACAGCGCGCGGACGAACGTACTGACGATCATGATCGGGAACAGCCACAGAAGGTAGTTGCTGAGCATCCGGTGGGAGTCGACATAGTCTCGCGCCAGCTTGCGGGTCGGGCCCTGGTCGCGACGGGGCAGGGCCGACGGGTCGCCGCGCTTGAGCGCCGCCCGCTGCTCGGCGACGCTGCGCGGTTTCGCGGTGGCGCGGGCGGCCTTCTGCTCCCGGTTCTGCTGCTTGTGCCGGGCGTAGGCCTCCTTGCGGGTCTTCGGTGCGGTCACCGGGCCGCGCTGGCCCTGCGAGTCCCGACGCTTCGGGGTCGGGCGGCCCTTTGGCGCCGTGCCCAGGGTCTGCTCGGACTCGGGCTCCTCGAGGAGCTCGGGCTCGGGCTTGGCTTGGCGAGACAGCTTCACGCCCTGAGGATACCTAGCCTGGCGGCCAGGTTCGCCCCGAGCAACTAGGGAAGGGCGAGCATCCGCTCGAGTGCGAGTCGGGCGTCGGCGGCGACCCCGCGTTCGACGCTGATCTGGTTGATGACCTGCCCGGACGCGAGCGACTCCAGCGAATGCACGAGGTGCGGCAGATCGATGCGGTTCATCGTCGAGCAGTAGCACACCGTCTTCTCCAGAAAGACGACCTGCTTGTCCGGGTGCCGGTCGGCCAGCCGCCGGACGAGATTCAGCTCCGTGCCGACCGCCCAGGACGACCCGGCGGGAGCAGCGTCAAGGGCGTTGATGATGTACTCCGTCGAGCCCACGTAGTCGGCGGCGAGGACGACCTCGTGGCGGCACTCGGGGTGGACCAGGATGTTGACGTCCGGGATGCGCCGCCGCAGCTCGGTCACGTTGTCCGCGGTAAACCGGCCGTGAACCGAGCAGTGGCCCTGCCACAAGATCATTTTTGCGTCGCGCAACTGTTGCCGGGTGAGTCCGCCGTCGCGCTTGTGCGGATTGAAGACCACGCAGTCGTCCAGCGCGACGCCGAGCTGCAGTACGGCGGTGTTGCGTCCCAGGTGCTGGTCGGGCAGGAACAGCACCTTCTCGCCCTGCGTGAACGCCCACCGCAGCGCACGTTCGGCGTTCGACGAGGTGCAGACGGCCCCCCCGTGCGCCCCGGTGAACGCTTTGATGGCCGCGGAGGAGTTCATGTAGGTGATCGGCACCGTGATGTCGGCCACGTCTGAGTCGCGCAGCACGTCCCACGCCTCGACGACCTGCTGGTAGCCGGCCATGTCCGCCATCGAGCACCCGGCGGCCAGATCCGGCAGGATGACCCGCTGCCGGGGCGCGGTCAGGATATCGGCCGATTCGGCCATGAAGTGCACGCCGCAGAACACGATGTACTCGGCCTCGGGCCGGGCCGCGGCATCACGGGCGAGCTTGAACGAATCACCGGTGACGTCGGCGAACTGGATGACCTCGTCGCGCTGGTAGTGATGCCCGAGGACGAAGGCGCGCTCGCCGAGCGCGGCGCGGGCCGCCCGCGCGCGGGCGACGAGGTCCGGATCGGATGCCGGCGGCAGCTCGCCAGGACAGTCGACCCCCCGTTCTGCGGATGCGTCGCTGCCGCGGCCAAGCAGCAGGAGCGCCGTGCTGATAGCCGGCGCCGGCGGCCGAGGCTCGGTGAAGGTCACGACAGCAGCGTAATCCGGCGCGCCACGTCGCCTCACGCCGTCCCGATGACCGTTACGATGGAATAGCGACCGGGAATCGCCGGTTGAACCGACGTACTTGACGCCAATGTTTTGGGGAGCGCCATGACCAGCACACAAACCCCTGTCGAGGTTATCGGCGCCCCGGCCGATGCTGCGCCCAAGGGCGTGGCGCTCACCGACGGCGCCGCCGTCAAGGTGCGCGCGCTGCTCGACCAGGAGGGTCGCGACGACCTCCGGCTGCGAATCGCCGTCCAGCCCGGCGGCTGCGCGGGCCTGCAGTACCAGCTGTTCTTCGACGAGCGCAGCCTCGACGGCGACGTCGAACTCGACCTGCACGGCGTCCCGGTCGTCCTCGACCGGATGAGCGCCCCCTACCTCGGCGGCGCCACCATCGACTTCACCGACACAATCGAGCAGCAGGGTTTCACCATCGACAACCCCAACGCGTCGAGCGGGTGCGCCTGCGGTAACTCCTTCTGCGGCTGAGTACACCTGCCGGGCAGTGTTCGGCGGGCGCCGTCCACGACCAGTTCGCGGCGTCGTTGGGCCGTGTCGGCGCGGCACACGGCGCGCGCCGCCGACATTGCAGGTAGCGTGACTGCGTGCCAGTCCTCGTCGCCGGTTCGATCGCAACCGACCACCTGATGCACTTCCCCGGCAACTTCTCCGATCAGTTGCTGGCCGAGCACCTGCACAAGGTGTCGCTGTCCTTCCTGGTCGACGACCTGGTCGTGCGGCGTGGGGGAGTGGGCGCAAACATCTGCTTCGGGATGGCGGCGCTGGGCGGTTCACCGGTCCTGCTGGGCGCAGTCGGTGAGGACTTTCACGACTACCGCCGCTGGCTCACCGACCACGGAGTGAACTGCGAGCACGTGTACGTCTCGCCCGACAAGCACACGGCCCGTTTCGTCTGTACCACCGACGAACAGATGTGTCAGATCGGCTCGTTCTACGCCGGTGCCATGGCCGAATCCGGGCGCATCTCGATCGCCGAGGCGTGGAAGGCCGTCGATGCCGATCTCGCCGTCATCGCCGCCTACGATCCGGGCGCGATGGTCCAGCACAGCGCCGAATGCCGCGAATACGGGCTGCGCTTCGTGGCCGATCCCTCACAGCAGATCGCCCGGATGCACGGTGACCAGTTGCATTCGCTGATCGAGGGCGCGGACCTGCTGCTGACCAATTCGTACGAGAAGGACCTGCTGCAGTCCAAGACTGGGCTCAGTGACGCCGATCTGCTCAGCATGGTCGACATCCGGGTCACCACACTCGGCGCGGACGGTGTGGATATCGTCGGCCGCGATATCGAGCCCATACACGTCGGCATCGCGAAGGAACGCCTGCGCGCGGACCCGACCGGCGTCGGCGACGCATTCCGCGCCGGCCTGCTCACCGCGCGCGAGTGGGGCTTGCCGTGGGAGCGGTCCGCGCAGGTCGGCAGTCTGCTCGCCACGATGGTCCTCGAGACGGTGGGCACGCAAGAGTACACCGTCGAGAAGAGCGACTTCAGCGACCGGCTGGCCGAGTCCTACGGTGACGTCTGCGCCGCCGACGTGCTGCCGCAGCTGCACTGACCGGCGGGGAGGCCGCCCTCACAGGCGCACCGGGTAGGACGGCTCGGGGACGTCCGGGGTGATGCGCTGCTCGATGAAGATCCCGTGCCAGACGAGTAGCACCAGGATCGTCCAGATCTTGCGCGAGTAGTCGTGCGGGCCTTCACGGTGCGCGTCCAGCAGCCGTAGGGCCGCCTGCTTGTCGATCAGTGCATCGGCCTGCGACTCCTCGATGATCGCCCGCGCCCAGTCGTACATGACGTCCTGGAGCCAGTGCCGGATCGGTACGGGGAAGCCGAGCTTGGCACGGTGCAGGACGTGTGGCGGCACGATCTGGGCCAGCGCTTGACGCAGCGCGTATTTCGTCGTCTCCTTGGTGATCTTCTCGTTCGTCGGGATGGACGAGGCGACCGCGAACACCTCGGTGTCGAGGAACGGCACGCGCAATTCGAGTGAGTTGGCCATCGTCATCTTGTCGGCCTTGACCAGGATGTCGCCACGCAGCCAGGTGAACAGGTCGACGTACTGCATGCGGGTCGAGTCGTCCAGGTGCGTGGTCTGCTCGTACAACGCCCGGGTGACGTCGGTGTAGGAGACCGCGGGGTCGTAGGCGCGAAAGATCTGCTGCATCTCATCGGGCCGGAAGATGCGCGCGTTGCCGTAGTAGCGTTCCTCGATGCCGATCGCGCCGCGTCGCAACAAGTCCTTCCCGCGCCTGCCCTCCGGGATCCTTGTCGACACCTTGCCGAGGCCGCGCCGCGCAGTCCTCGGCAGGTAACCGAAGGCGCGCAGGGAGATCGGTTCGCGGTAGATCGTGTACCCGCCGAACAGCTCGTCGGCGCCCTCGCCGGACAGGACCACCTTGACGTGCTTGCGGGCCTCGCGGGCGATGAAGTACAGCGGGACGAGCGCGGGATCGGCTACCGGGTCGTCGAGGTACCACACGATCAGCGGCAGCGTCTGCATCATCTCCTGCGCGGTGACCACCTTGGTGATGTGCTCGACGCCGATCGCGGCAGCCGATTGCGCCGCGACATCGATCTCGCTGTAGCCCGCCCGCTCGAACCCGGTGGTGAACGTCAGCAGCTTCGGATTGTGCCGTTTGGCCAGCGCAGCGACCGCGGTGGAATCGATCCCGCCGGACAGGAAGGAGCCCACCGTCACGTCGGCGCGCATGTGCTTCTCGACGGAGTCCTCGAGTGCCTCGGCGATCCGGCGGTACAACTTCTCGGCGTCCGGGACGGCTTTGATTGCGAAGTCGGGGTGGAAGTACCGGTGCGGGCGCAGCGTCTCGCCGGGGTGCAGCGTGAAATAGGTGCCCGATTCGATCCGGCGGATCGCCTGGTGCAGGGACGCCGGTTCGGGTACGTACTGCAGGGTCAGGTAGTGCTGGACAGCGCTGGTGTCGACAATGGCCCGGCCGGCCTCGCCGGCGACGTCGAGCAAGGACTTCTTCTCGCTCGAGAAGAAGACGCCGCGCTCGTCGGCATAGGTGAACAACGGCTTGATCCCGAACCAGTCACGGGCGCCGAACAGCACCCGCTCCTGCGAATCCCAGATCAGGAACGCGAACATACCCCGCAGTTCGCGCACGATCTTCGGCCCGAGGTGGTGATAGCCGGCGACGATGGCCTCGCCGTCGCCGTCGGTGTCGAACAGCACGCCGAACTCGCGCGCGAGCCGCTCCCGCAGTTCGAGGTAGTTGTAGATCTCGCCGTTGAAGATGAGCTGGTAACGGCCGGCGAGCCACGGCAACGGCTGGTGCGAGTGGTCGATGTCGATGATCGACAGGCGGCGGAAGCCGATCGCGGCGTCCGTGTCGTGCCACACACCGCCCTCGTCCGGACCCCGGTGCCGCATGTCCGTGAGCGAACCCTCGACGTCGGGGGCGACGGCCGCGGCCTTGCCGTCGGCGGACAGGAATCCGATCAGACCACACACGTGTCCAGTATCCCGTGAGCTCAGTGCAGGCGGCGCACCACGTAGCCGGGCGTGCCGTCCGTCGCAGCAATCTCGCCGACGTACTCGTGCGCCCGCATCCGGCACCAGGCCGCGACGTCCGGGCGTGCGGCCGGATCGTCGGCCTCCACGATCACTGTCTCGCCGACGCCGACATCGCTGATGTGCCGGGCGAGGTCGAGGATCGGCAGCGGGCAGCGCCGTCCTCGCGCGTCGAGGATCACAGGCCCGTCGCGCCGAGCTCGCCGCGGACCTGGGCGACGATGTCGGCGAGCGCAGCGAGGAACTCCTCGACCTCCGCGTCGGTCGTTGCGTGATGCAACGAGACGCGCACATTCCCCGACGTCAGCGCGCCCATTGCGACCAGCACGTGCGACGGTTCGAGGCTCGATGACGTGCACGACGATCCGGACGACACCGCGAACCCGCGCCGATCCAACGCCGTGAGCAGCGCCTCGCCGTCGACGTAGAGGCACGAGAAGGTGACGATGTGCGGCAGTCGGTCCAGCCCGTCGCCGAGGACCTCCACATCGGGAACCGCGGCCGGCACCGTAGCCCGGATCCGCGCGATCTGCGCCCGCTGACGTGCCGTCGTGTCGGCCCGGTCCGCCTCGGCCGCGCGCAGCGACGCGGCCGCCGCGACGATCGATGCCACGTCGGGCACGCCGGGGATGCGGCCGGCCTCGCGCTCGTCCTCCGGGAACGGCGAGCGCCACCGGCATCCGGTCCGGACGGCCAGGATGCCGAGCGTCGGTCCGCCCCACATCCGGGCATCGCCGGCGAGCACCGACCAGCCGTCCGGGACTGCCGCGTGACCCAGCGTGTGGGTCACGTCGACAATGAGCGGCACCATGCTGGACGTGGCAATCTGGCCGACTGGCTGACACGTGCCGACCTCGTGATTCGCGGCTTGCAGCGCGGCAGCGACGACACCTGCTCGCCTGCTCGCGGCGAGGAAGGCGTCGACGTCGACGCGACCCAGCCGGTCGACGCCGACCTGCAGCGACTGCCCGCCGAAGCGCGCGGCCTGTAAGACCGCCGAGTGCTCGACCGCGCTGTGCACGAGCCCGTCGCCGGCCCGGGCGTTGCCGCGCACGGTCCCGAGCACCGCGGCGTGCAGCGCCTGGATGCCGTTGGCCGCGAAGCTGACCTCGTCGGGGCGAGCCCCAATCGACTCAGCCACGGACTCGCGGGCCGCGTCGAGAAGCAGGCCCGCCCGCCGCCCAGCGGTGTACAGCCGTGCGGGATCGGCCCACCCGTCAGCCCGGGCGGCGGCCAGCGCCTCGAGCGCAACCGGATGCAGGGGGGCGCCCGATGCTGCGTCCAGGAAGGCCGGCACGGCTCGACGGTAGCGACCTGTGCACGGCTAGGGAACGAGGCGCGAATCGCGCGCCCCGACAGGGGTGCTGCGGGCGGTGTCCGATAGGCTGCGATGCGTCCGCGCAGGCGTCCGAGAGGCGGTTGGCAGGTGCGTCGTCCACCTTGGGCTCGAGGCGCTCGCGCAGCGGTTCTCCTCGGGGTCCTGGCGCTGCTGCTCACCGGTTGCTCCGCCCGTGACTGGGAGCGGAACCTGCGCTTCGGCTGGCCGACGGGCGTCACCGATCAGGCCACCGCGATGCGCGTGCTGTGGACCTGGTCGGGGGTCACCGCCCTCGCCCTCGGCTGCGTGGTGTGGGGCCTGATCTTCTGGTGCTGTATCCGCTACCGCAAGAAGAACGACGAGATCCCGCGGCAGACCAAGTACAACTTCTTGGTCGAGGCCGTGTGCTTCACGTTCCCGTTCATCGTGATCGCCGGACTCTTCTACCGCACCGTGGTCGTGGAGGATTACGTCAACCATCTCAGCAAGAACCCGGACGTGCTGATCCAGGTCGATTCGTTCAAGTGGAACTGGCAGTTCGAGTACCACGAGTTCCGCGCGCAGGGCGCGAACGGACCGGTCACCGTCACGGCGTACGCAGATCCCGCCAACGCGAGCAAACAACTGGCGGACCCGTCCGATCCGAGCCAGCCGTTCTTCCTGTCGACCGTTGGCTCGCAGAATGAGATTCCGATTCTCGTCGTGCCGGTCAACAAGTCGGTGCAGATCATCCAGCACTCCTACGACGTGCTGCATTCCTTCTGGGTGCCCGAATTCCTGTTCAAGCGCGACCAGGTGCCCTACGGCACGCTCAGCGACACGCACGACAATCGGTTCCAGTTCACGGCCTTCCGCATCGGCAGCTACGTCGGTCGGTGCGCGGAGCTGTGCGGCGTCTACCACTCGCAGATGAACTTCGAGGTCCGGGTGGTGTCCCCGCAGACCTACCTGACCTACCTGGCCGCGTTGAAGAAGATCGGCCCGGACGACCCGGCTCGGCAGGCCAAGGCGCTCAAGATCGCGATGCCGAACCAGAGCCCGTACGCGACAACGACGTATCCGCTGGAAACCGACCGTTCTGCACGTCGAGCCGCGCAGAGGTAGGGGGCGAGCGATGAAGGTCGAAGCCAGGTTGTTCCTGGGGGTCGCTGCGTTCCTGTGGCTCATCGCCCTCGGCTACGGCATCTGGACGGCGCAGCCCAACAGCTTCAGCCACGGCAGGGTCGAGGCGGTCGGCGTAGCGGCGCTGATTCTGTCCGGTGGCCTGCTAGCCATTCCCGGATCATTCTTCCTGTTCGTGTCGCGACGCATCGATCCGCGACCGGAAGACCGCAGCGACGCCGAGATCGCCGAGGCCGCTGGAGAATACGGCTTCTTCAGCCCGGGCAGTTACTGGCCGATCGGTCTGGCAGCGGCGGCCACCGTCGTCGGTGTCGGGCTGGCCTTGGCGCAGGTCTGGCTCGCCCTCGTCGGCACTGCCTTCCTGCTGTTCGCCATCGGCGGCCTGGTGTTCGAGTACTACACCGGCGGCAATCAGCCGCCGCGCTGAAGCGATCAGCTCGCGGCGGGTCGCACGTCAGCTCGCGTAGGTGGCAATCCAATCGGCGATGGCGCCGACACCGTCGGCCGCCGGATCGATGACGGTGGTCCCCTCGCGCAGCCGCGCGCTCGCCGCGCCGCTCACCACCAGCACCGGGCCCGGATGTCGAGCAGCGAGCAACCCGAAGTCGCCGTCTCCGGTGATGAGCAACAGCGGGTCGGCCGTAGGCCGGTAGGCGGCGGCGAGCGCCAGATCTGCGCGTTGCCAGCCGGTTTGCGCGATCAGCTCGGTGCCGGCGGGCCACTCGACCCGCAGCAGTGCCGCTCCTGAGCCGCTCGCGGTGATCCGGGTGCGCGTGACCCGGTGCGCCAGGTCGAGCACCGGCTGCACACGGCTCGGCAGGACGTTGTCGGCATCGACCAGAATCCGCAGCATCCGCGCTTCCCGGTATCGGTAGATCTTGAGGCGGCGAGGGACATAGGGCGCGCGGTGTGTATCAGGACTGCCGTGGGCGGATCGCCGCCGCCGTAGGCGGCCGCGCGCCGGGGCCAGGATCAGTCGGTGAGCTGGCGCGGCCCGGACGGGTCGGCGCCGCCCTCGACGGCCTCGACGGGCTCTGGGTGCTCAGCGGCCCCGGTGTGCTCGGCGGCCTCGATCTCATCGAGCGCAGCCTGGATCTCCGGCTTCTCCGTCACGGGGTAGAAGAAACCGCGAATGTGCTTGAGCGGGGACGCGGCGCCGAGCTGGTTCATCCGCTTGGGCACCGGGGTGCCCGCGTAGCTGAGCTTGCCGTGACCGTGCTCGTCTGTCGGGCCGAGTGGCTGGTGCACCTCGATGAACTCACCGGTCGGCAGCATCCTGACGATGCCCGTTTCGACGCCGTGCTCGAGGACCTCGCGGTCGTGGCGCTGCAAACCGAGACAGACGCGATACGCGACGAGGTACGCGATCGGCGGCAGCACCAGCAACGCGATGCGGCCACCCCACGTCATCGCATTGAGCGAGATGTCGAATGCCTTCGCGATCAGGTCATTACCGCCGGACAGGAACAGCACGAGGTAGAACGTGATCGCCATGGCCCCGAGACCGGTGCGGACCGGCACATCGCGTGGACGCTGCAGCAGGTGATGCTTCGCCTTGTCCTTGGTCATCTTCGCTTCGATGAACGGATAGGCCCCGGCCAGGGTGAACAAGATGCCGGGCAACACGACCGTCGGCCAGAGCAGACCGGGGACCGTATGGCCAAAGACCCTGATCTCCCACGACGGGAACAGCCGGGTGGACCCGTCCAGGAACATCATGTACCAATCCGGCTGGGAGCCGGAGGACACCTGCGAGGGCAGGTAGGGGCCGAACAGCCACACGGGGTTAATCTGCGCGAGCCCGCCGAGCGCGGCACACACGCCGAACACGATGAAGAAGAACCCGGTGGCCTTCGCCGCGTACAAGGGCAGGATGCGTTCGCCGGAGACTGCGCTCTCGGTGCGCCCGTGGCCGGGGAACTGAGTGTGTTTCTGCCTGATCACGAGTGCCAGGTGGGCCCCGATCAGGGCAGCCAGGATCGCCGGGATGAGCAGCACGTGCACGATGTAGAAGCGGCCGATGATCTCGTGCCCGGGGAAGGGACCGCCGAAGACCAGGAAGGCGGTCCAGGTGCCGATGACCGGTATCGACAAGATGATCGCGTCGGCGATCCGCAGGCCGGTGCCGGACAGCAGGTCGTCGGGCAGCGAGTAGCCGGCAAAGCCCTCGATGATGCCGAGTGCGATCAAGCCCAGGCCGATCAGCCAGTTCAGCTCGCGCGGCTTTCGGAACGCGCCGGTAAAGAACACCCGGAACATATGGACCAGCATCGCGGCGAGGAACAGCAGCGCCGACCAGTGGTGGATCTGCCGGACGATCAAGCCGCCGCGGACGTCGAAGGTGATGTCGAGAGTCGAGGCGTACGCCCGCGACATCGTGATGCCGTTCATCGGCACGTAGGTGCCGTGGTACACGACCTCGGACATCGACGGATCGAAGAAGAAGGTCAGGTAGGTGCCGGTGAGCAGCAAGATGATGAACGAGTAGAGGGCGATCTCGCCCATCATGAACGTCCAGTGGTCCGGGAAGACCTTGTTCAACTGCTTGCGGATCGGGCCGGCGAGGAACAGTCGGTCGTCGAAGAACTTCGCGACCTTCCCCTGCGGAGTGCGTGGCGTGTCGGAGCGACGGACCTGCGTCTGTGTCATGGTCGCTCCCAGAAAGCCGGACCGATGGGCTCAGGGAAGTCGCCGAGGGCGACGAAGTACTGCCGGCCGTCGCTGCCGACCTCCACTCCGAGCGGCAGCCTCGGCAGGCTGCGCGAGGCGGGGCCGAACACCGGCTTGGCGTCTTCGAGCACGTTGAACTGCGACTGGTGGCACGGGCAGAGCAGGCGGCCGGTCTGCTGCTCGTAGAGCGAAGCCGGGCACCCGGCATGGGTGCAGATCTTGGAGAACGCCAGGTACTCCGGTCGCCCGGCCGGCCAGCCGAAGGTGGCCTGGCCTTTGCGCGGCGTGACCTTCTGGCCCGGGCGCAGCCGGATGAGCAACGTCGGCGAGGACGCGTCGGTGACCCCGTTGACGCCGTACTCGTTCTCCTCGTGCACGCCGGGGAACACCGTGGCGACACCGCCGGGGGCGAGGTCGTCGGGGCTGACGCGACGCCAGTCCGAGTACACCAGCGGTACGTGGCCGGTGGGCGGGAACAACAGCTTGTCGGGCCGGTACTGGGTGTGCAGCAGCGCGTCGCCGGGCTTCTTGATCATTGCGCCGATGAGCGCGACGAGCGGCACTGTCGCCAGCGCCCCGCCGACGAGTACCAGGCTGCCCAGGATGGCTCCACGGCGTGGCAGGCCGGTGTCCTCGAGGCCGACCAGGAGGGTGGCCTCGGTCAGCAGCTTGTCCTCCTCGGTGGAGGGATCGTCGTGGCGATCCTGGACGACCTCCTCCTCGGGCATCAGCCACTTGGCCCACAGCACGAGCCCGACGCCGAAGAACAGCAACATGATGGCCAGCAGCCCACCGAGGGCCGGCGTGTAGAACCGGAAGTTCTGCGGCGTACCGGGCAGGTGCCACTTGTAGGGCAACGCGACGAACGCCACGATGAAGCCGACGCCGGCGAGCGCGGCGATCGTGAACGTGATGGCGACGCCGCGCTCGGCCCGCTTCTCGGCCTTCGTGCCGCGGATCGGGAAACGGTTGCGCCGATGGATGATGTGGACGCCGTCGGCCTCCGCACCGGCCAGCATCGCCTCCTCCGGCGTCATCCGCCGCAGTTCCTCGATGCTCGGGGCCTCGACGTCGTGGTCGGTGTCAGCCATCGATCGCCCTCCGGTGGATGCCCGCCGTGGTCGGCGTCAGGGCCGATGTGACCGCCGGCTCGCTCATCGCGACTTCGCCCCGATCCAGAGAATGGAGATCATCAGCACGCCGACGCCGGCCACCCAGATCACGAGGGCCTCGGACACCGGCCCGATACGGTCGATCCCGCTGCCGCCGGGGTCCTTGCTGGCCTTCAGCGTCTGGATGTAGGCGATGATCGCGCGCTTCTCTGCCGGCGTGATCTGGTTGTTGCTGAATACCGGCATGTTCTCCGGACCGGTGAGCATGGCGGTCCACAGTTCCTTGTCCGTGGCGTCGTTCAACGACGGCGCGATCTTGCCCGCTGACAACGGCGCGCCCTTGCCGGTCGTGCCGTGGCAGGAGGCGCAGTTGAGGCGGAACAGCGCGCCCCCGTTGGCGATGTCGCTGTCGGAGCCGCGCAGCTTACCGATCGGGATCGCCGGGCCACCGCCGACGGATTCGACGAACGCGGCGAGCTGCCGAATCTGCTCGTCGTCGAACTTGGCCTCCTTGCGGGCGACGTACGCGCCTTGCTGGGCCGCTGGCATGCGTCCGGTGACGACCTGGAAGTACACGGCTGCGCCGCCGACGCCGACCAGCGAAGGCCCCTGCCCGTTGATGCCTTCGAGGTTCGAGCCGTGGCAGGTGATGCAGCTGACCTCGTAGAGCTGCAGCCCGGCGGCGATGTCGTGAGCACTCGTGCCGGTGTCCTGCGCCCCCGACGAGGTCGCGAACGCGGCATAGGCACCGCCCATCGACGCGAGTGCCCCGAGCAGGATGGCACCGGCCGCGAGCCGCCGGCGCACGCCGGCGCGGCTGCCCGGGCGCCGCGGTGCACCTGCGCGCACCAAGCGCCGGATGGTTGCCCGCGGGCCCTCGGCGGGGCTCGCGAGGTCCACAGCCGCGGCGTTGTCCTCGCCCGTCTCGTCGGCTTCCACATCTGGGCCTGCGGAATCAAGGGCTCGGGAGCGGACGCCGGATGCACCCGCGCGGGCGCCGGTCACCGATACCGCCGGCTCGAAGCCGTAGTCGGCCTCGAGGTCATCGGGCATCGGTGCCTCCTTCTCCGCGCTCATCGAATGATGTAGATGACAGCGAACAGGCCTATCCACACCACGTCGACGAAGTGCCAGTAGTAGGACACCACGATCGCCGCGGTGGCCTGCGCCGGGGTGAACTTGCCCAGCGCAGTACGGATCAGAAAGAAGATGAACGCGACCAGACCGCCGATCACGTGCAGGCCGTGGAACCCGGTGGTCAGATAGAACACCGAGCCGTACCCGGTGGCCGAGATGGTGTTGCCGTCGCTGACCTGGATGCGGTATTCGTTCGCCTGCCCGAGCACGAAGATGAGGCCCATGAAGAAGGTCAGCACGAACCAGCGGCGCAGCTTGAAGACGTCGCCCTTCTCCGCGGCGAACACGCCCCACTGGCAGGTGAAACTCGACGCCACCAGGATGATCGTGAAAGGCGTCGCGTAGGCCAGGCTGAGATGAATCTGCTCCCCGTCGGGCAGGCGCATCGGCCAATCGCCCGGGTGTACCGAGCGGATCGTGAAGTACATCGCGAACAGCCCGGCGAAGAACATGAGCTCGCTGGACAGCCACACGATCGTGCCCACCGATACGGCGTTCGGGCGCGTGAGCGAGTGGACCTTGCTCGAATCGAAGCCAGGTGCCGTCGCGGTCGAGGTCACGTTGGCATTATTGCGTGCCGCACGGACGATTCGGCGTCGGGGGTGGTTCGTGTTGCGAATGGTCGGCCGACGCGCCGCGCCGCGCCGTCGCGGCCCCGATACGATCTGTGCGTGACCGTCGTGCCCGGCAACGTCAGCGTGCTCGTCTACAGCAATTCCGCGGCGATCCGGGCCCAGATCCGCACCGCTGTCGGGCGGCGCCCGGCACCGGACACCGGGCGTATCGAGTGGATCGAGTGCGCGACCAATGCCGACGTCGTCACGGAGCTCGACCAGGGCGGTGTCGACGTCGCGATACTCGACGGTGAGGCGCAGCCGACGGGCGGCATGGGACTGGCTCGCCAGTTCAAGTACGAGCTCGAGGACTGCCCGTCGATCATCGTGCTGATCGCGCGCCCGCAGGACGGCTGGCTGGCCAGCTGGTCGCTCGCCGACGCGGTCATCCACATGCCGATCGAGCCGGTGGAGAGTGCGGTCGTCGTCGCCGATCAGCTGCGGCGTCGGCACACCGGCATTCCTGTCGTCAGGTGACCGCGGGGGGGACCGCCCCGGTGACGACGCGCGGCTGGCCGGCGGTGCTCAGTGCCTTGATGGCCGGAGAAGACCTCGCCGTCGACGACACCGCGTGGGTGATGGACGAAATCATGGCCGGCGATGCCACGCCGGCCCAGCTTGCGGCCTTCGCAGTGCTCCTCCGCGCGAAAGGTGAGTCGCCGGCCGAGCTCGGTGGCCTGGTACGCACCATGCTCGACCGGGCGGCGCCGTTGACTATCGAGGGTCGGGCCGTCGACGTCGTCGGAACCGGCGCCGATCGCGCGCACACGGTCAACATCTCGACGATGGCCGCGCTGGTGGTCGCCGGGTCGGGTCGCCGCGTCGTCAAGCACGGCAACCGCGCGGCGACGTCGGCGTGCGGGGCAGCGGACGTACTCGAGGAGCTGGGCGTGGCGATCGATCTGCCGGCGGCCGGCGTCATCCGCACGGTCGCTGAGGTGGGCATCGGATTCTGTTTCGCGCCGGTCTTTCACGCCGGCCTGCGTCATGCCGGCGCCCCGCGCCGGGAACTGGGCGTGCCGACGGCGTTCAACTTCCTCGGCCCGCTCACCAATCCGGCCCGCGTCACGGCCGCGGCGATCGGCTGTGCCGACTCCCGGATGGCGCCGGTGATGGCGGCTGTGTTGGCCGATCGGGGCGATACTGCCCTGGTCTTCCGCGGCGATGACGGGCTGGACGAGCTGACCACGACCACCACGTCGAGCGCGTGGGTGGCCGTCGAAGGCGAGGTCGTTGCGACGACAGTCGACCCCGCCGCGCTCGGCATCGCCGCGGTCGAGCCTGCTGCGCTTCGAGGGGGGGACCGCGCGTTCAACGCGGCGGTGGCGCGCGACGTGCTCGCCGGCGGCGGCCGCGGCGGCGTGCGTGACGCGGTGTTGCTGAACTCGGCGGCCGCGATCGCCGCGCACGACGGGCTGTCCGCGTCCCGGCTGCACGACGCGTTGGCGCGCGGGCTCGTGATCGCGGCGGAGTCGATCGACTCCGGAGCTGCAACGGATGTCCTCGATCGCTGGGTCACGTCGAGTCAGGCCGCGCGACCGGGCTGACCCCGACAACCTTCGGCGCGGATACTGAGCACGTGCGTTCCCGCCGGCTGCCGTGGCTCGTCGTCGTGGCGTGGCTTGTTGCGGCCGGCGTGCTCACGGCGCTCGCGATCGCGGTCACGCGCTACCTCGGCACCGCGCACGACTCCATTGCGGGGATGTCCATGGGCGCGGCCGACGCCCTGACCCGAGGCGGTGCAGACGTCCCTGGCGAGGCGCTGTCCGCGCTCCGGCTCGTCACCGTGTGGCAACTCGACGCGCTCGCCGTTGCGTTGCTCGTCGTCGTTGCCGCGGCATATCTGACCGGCGTCGCGCTCGTGCCGATCCGCGCTCCCGGTACCCGCTGGCCCGCCACGCGTACGGCAGCCTTCCTCGCCGGCCTGGCCGTCTGCGGCTACGCCACCTGCGGCCCGATCGCCGTCTACGACCAGGTCCTTTTCACCGCGCACATGGCCGGACACCTCGCGTTGGTGATGATCGCGCCCGCGTTGCTGATGGCCGGCCGGCCATTGCGCCTGACCCTGTCGGCCACCACCGGCGAGCGCCGCGCCGGTATCGAGCGGATTGCGCAGGGCCGCGTCGTCGCGGTGGTCACCGCGCCGCCGGTGGCCCTGGCCAGCTACACGGCGGTGATCGTCGGCAGTCACCTCACCGGGCTGATGGACACGATCATGCGCAACACGTGGGCCGGTCAGATCGAGCACGTCGTCTACGTCGCGGTGGGCTGCCAGTTCTTCGTGCTCATCGTCGGCGACGAACCCATCCGGTGGCGGTTGGCGACGCCGGCCCGCTGGCTGCTGCTGCTCATCGCGATGGCCGTGGACACCTTCACCGGGATCGTGCTCATGCAGGGGACGCACTCGGTCCACCTGGAGCCGGCCGGCTGGCAGGTCGACGCGCTGTCCGACACACACACCGGCGGCGCGATCATGTGGTTCGGCGGCGACGCGATCATGGCATCGATCATGATCGTGCTGGTGGTGCGTTGGCTGCGGACCGTGGAGGCGGCCCCACCGGAGCGAGGATGGCTGGAGCAGGCCCGCGGCGCGACGTTCGCGGCGCACACCGGCGTCGGTGACGCCGCCGCGGAGACGATGGACGCCGACGACGCAGCCCGAACGGCGTACAACGACTGGCTGGCCAAGCTCGACCGAACGCAATGAACGCCGAGCCGGTGCCCGCGACCGCCCGCGACGACGGGGCGCGCGCTGACTGGGTGGATCAGTCGATGCCGATCGAGAATGTCGACTCGAGGTCGTGGCGGGAGTAGGCGCGAAACGCGATGTGCGTGTCGGTGTGCACGACCCCGGTGACCTTCGACAGCCGGCCGGCGATGACGTCGGCAATGGCGTCGAACTCGCGCACCCGCACGATCGCGATGAGATCGGCATCGCCTGCGACGGAGTAGACCTCGCTCACGCCGTCGAGTTCGGCGATCGACTGGGCCACCTCGGGGATGCGGTCCGACTCGACGGCGATCATGACGATCGCGGTGATCACCGGCCGGCCCCGCACGCCAGGCTGGTCCCGCCGGTGCCGTCGCGACCGAGCAGCGTCCTGGACGCTGCGACTGGGTGGGGACTCACGCGCTCATCCTAGGCCGGGCAGGGCGGCTGACGACGGGCAGGCGGCGGCGGTCGGTGAACGGATCCGCGCCGTCGCGCAGGCCGGCGAGATACCTGCCCAGCCCACCGGCACCGAAAGCCGGCATCGCCCATGGATCACTCGCCCAGGCGAGCCGGCAGCCGGGCGCCTCGAGCCAACGCAGGATGCACTCGGTCTCCTCGGCGAGCACCTCGTGTTCCAGGTCGACGGCGTCTGCCGTGGCGCGCAGCGCGTCGATCACCGGCCAAGGCGGCATCCCGCGCGCCGCGTGCCCGGAGGCAACGAGCCGCCCCACCCGCACAACCGACAGCTCCCAGCCGCCCTGCCCGTCCGGGCGGGCACCGACGAGTTCACCCACCGCCTGCAGGCCGGCGAGGCGTTGCATCCGCGCGCAGGCCCGGACCACGGTAGCGATGCGGTCGCGAATAACCCCCGCCTGCTCGTAGCATTGCGCCTCGGACAACGAGGCGAGCCTGCGCTCGAGCGGTTCGACCAGCGGGCGGACGTCGCCGGACCACGCGCTGCTGACGAGCGAGACGAGCGCCGCGTACTGCTGCTGGCTCGTCCCGCCCTCGCACGGGGCGCCGCACCTCCCGATGCCGGCGAGCACGCATGCGGCGCGCACCATGCGGCGCAGGGACAGCCGATCGCTGCACTGGCGAAGCGGGACGGCGTCGTGGATCGCGTCGCGGACCGCGTCGGCCTGCCGCTGGGACCGCAGCGGTCCGAGGTAGGGCGCGCCGTCGGGGCGGCGCTCGCGCACGACGGACAGGCGCGGGAACGGTTCGACGGTGAGCTTGAGCCAGACGGACCTTTCCGGGAATTTCGAGCGGCGGTTGTAGCGCGGCTTGTGCGCGGCGATCAACCTGAGCTCGCGCACCTGCGCCTCGAGCGCGTGCGCGCACTCGATCGGGTCGACCCGCTCGGCGACGCCGATCATCTCGCCCATCCGACTGCGCGTCTCGCTCGCGACGAAATATTGCCGAACGCGGGAGCGGATGCTGCGGCTCGTGCCGACATACAGGGGGCGACCCTCGCCGTCGCGGAAGATGTAGACGCCGGGGCCGGTGGGCAGGTCGTCGGCGAGGTGCCGCTTGCGCCGCTGCGCCTCGCTCACCTGGGCGGTGAACGAGCGGAGTTCGGGAAGCGAATGCACACCAAGGTTGCCGAGCCGCCCGATGAGCCCGTGCAGGACGTCGACGGTGGCCCGCGCATCGTGCAGCGCGCGGTGATCGGGCGCGGTCCCCGCGTGAAAGAACGGGGCCAGCGTCGAGAGCTTGCAGTTGGGTACCTCGTCACGGGTGAGTACCCGCCGGGCGAGGACCGCCGTGTCGACGACGGCGAACCCCGGCCACGGGATCGCAAGCTGCGCACACGCTGCCTTGAGGAAGCCGACGTCGAACGGTGCGTTGTGCGCGACGAGGACGCTGCCGTGCGCGAATTCGAGAAAGGCCGGTATCACCGATGCGATGCCCGGCGCGCCGGCCACCATCGCGTCGGTGATGCCGGTGAGCACGCAGACGTACGGGTTGATCGGGATGCCCGGATCGACGAGGGTCTGGAACTCGCGCTGAACCTGGCCGCCGCACACCCGCACGGCGCCGATTTCGGTGATGCCATCGCTGCCGTTGGCCGCGCCGCCGGTGGTCTCCAGGTCGACGACCACGAACGTCGTCGCTCGCAGCGGTTCGCCGAGCTCGTCCAGGCTGAGCTGAAGCTGCGCCAGAGGGGCTGGGGTCGCTGGGGGCGCGGTCACGGTCGCAAGGTAGAGCCGGGGTCTGACGAAAACCGGTAGGCACGCCCGCACCGAGCCGTACCCTGCGGGCGTGGACACCTCGGAGATCACCGCGGCGGCGGATCGGCCTTCGGCGGACGCCGACCGGCCGCAGGTGCCCGCGCTCCCCGAGCCCGCGCGGGCGCAACTGATCGCGCTGACCGCCGAGATCGTCGGCCGGTTGCCCGCGGACGAGGTGCCGACGTCGCTTCGGGCCATCGCGCGCTTCGCTCCGGCAAAGCGGCAGCGGCTCGGCGCGACGGCCCTGGCGGCCGCGTTGGACGCCGACGAGGCCTTTCGTCAGGCGGTTGCGCGCATCGTCGTGCAGACCTCGCCGCAGCTCGCGGCCGCGCTGCGCGACGGCGCCCCCACGACGGCGGCCGACCCACTCGACATCGCCGTGATCGCCTACCTGACCCGTCCTCCCGGCTGGCTCGAGATGCTTGCCGCCGCGACGAAGCGCTGGACGCAGGAACGCGATAGTCGCACGAGCGGCAAGGCCGAAGTCGATGCGCTCCGCGCGGAACTTGCCGCCCTGCGGGCACGAGCGAAGGGCGAGGCAGCGCGGCTGCGCGAGGCGGCCAGCAGCGCCCGCAGGGCTGCCGACGCCGAACTCGCGGAACTGGTCAAGACGCTGCGCCAGCGCAGCCACGAGCTGCGACAGGCCGAGCGCGAGCGCGACACCGCCCGTGCGGCGGAGGCCGAGCTGCGCGCCCGTGTCGAGTCGCACACAGCCGACCACGAGCTGACGCTGCGCCGTTTGCGTGCGCAGCTGTCCGACGCCGAGCGCGCGGGTGAGGTGGCGCGGCGCGTTGCGCGCACCGAGCGCGACGTCGACGACGCCCGGCTGTGGCTGCTCGTCGACACACTCGTCCAGGCTGCGAACGGGGTGCGACGGGAGCTCTCGCTCGCGGCGCCGACGGCGCGGCCGGCCGACGCCGTGGCGTCAGCCGGCGCGGCCGCGGCCGCCAATCGCGCGGTCAGGGATCCGCTGGGCCTGGATCGGCTGTTGGCTCTGCCGAACGCCCATCTCGTCGTGGACGGCTACAACGTCACCAAGACCGGCTACGGCGAGCTGTCGCTGATCGAACAGCGCAGCCGGCTCATCGGCGCGCTCGCGCCGCTGGCCGCGCAATCCGGTGCGGAGATCACGATCGCCTTCGACGGTGGGGCCAAGCCGCCCGCTCAGCCGCCGACACCGCGCGGCGTGCGGGTGCTGTTCAGTGCCGCGGACGAGATCGCGGACGACCTGATACGCCGCCTCGTCGCGGCCGAGCCCGGTGGCCGGCCGGTCATCGTCGTGACGAACGACCAGCAGGTGGTCACGGACACCGGCAGGGACGGCGCTTGGTCGGTGCCGTCGCAGGTGCTGCTCGCACGGCTGGGCTGAGATCGGACCCGCGCGGGTCGTCCCACGCTGCCCGCGTCTCCCATGCTGGAGGCGGTGACACGCGCCCCGGCACAGCCGGATCGAATACTGTCGGTGGGTCCTTCTAGCGTCGCGAACGGGTCGGCACCGAGCCGACCGGCTGCCTGGGGCCGCCTCGGGCTGCCAGGAGATGCGAGGAACGCCTCATGTTGATCGACTGCGACACCTGTGTCGCGCGCGACATCGCCTGTTCCGACTGCGTGGTCGCCGTCCTGTTGCACAGCCCCGCCGTACGTCAATCGGGACCGATGGATCTCGACGCCGCGGAGCAGGCTGCGATCGGCAGTCTCGCCGGCGCCGGCCTGGTGCCGCCGTTGCGGCTCGTTCCGGTTCGCCGCAGCGGATCCGGGCCGCCGGAAGGTGGGGCGCGAGGCATCGCGTGACCAACGTCTCGTGCCGCGCGATGTGATTCCCAAAGGCTCGGGGTGCGGCGCGTTGCACCGGAAGGGACGGCACCGTAACCTTCTCGAGACCTTCCGGTTTCAGGTGGCCAACGACGGTCGTCACCGGCAGGTACCGCCGAATCGCGTCGAAGTAACGGTCGGTAATCAGGCGCAAACCGCGTGCATCGACCGGCACTGCGAACCGGGGACCCACTCGTTCCCCTGGGGTGAATCGGTGCGGTATTGCAGCGTCGTCAGCGGCGTCGCGAGCCCGCAGCGTAGGGCTACTTCCTGGCCCGAACCCGACAGCTAACCCGGTAGGCGGACTAGGAAGAAGGAGACCCGCCAACGTGGCGAGCCTTGTTGTCGCGCGTCATGTGCGGCCGCTCATCGCAGCACTCCCACTCGTAGCCGGTGCTCTCCTCGTGCCCTCGCTGGCTGCGGCGACGCCGGTTTCCCCGGTCCGCGAGCCGACGATCAGCTCGGTGCACCAGCAGCTCGGGAAGCTGGCGCTGCAGAATGCGCAACTGGTCGAGAGGTACGACCAGTTGCAGATCACCGTCGCCAACCGCACGATGGCCTCCGCGATGGCTGCCGTCGTGTCCGCCCGGGCGCAGCGCACCTACGAAACCGCGCACCGCAGGTTCGTACTCAGCCTGCGCACCCAGTACGAGGGCGAGTCGTTCGGCGCCGCCGGCGCGCTGCTCGACAGCAAGAGCGACGCGAACTACATCGACCGCATCGACACGCTCAGCGCGTTGGCGAACCAGAGCGCGCAGGTCGTCCGCCAGGTCACGGCCTCCAAGGTCGCGGCCGGCAAGGCCGACAAGCAGGCCAGGGGCGCGCTCCACGCGGCACGAGCCGAGCGCGCCTCTCTTGCGGCGAAGCGGGTGAGCATCGAGAAGCAGATCGGGAAGTACAAGGCACTGCTCGACCAGCTCACGGTGGAACAGCGGGCGGCCTACCTGCAGGCGAGCAATCCGACGATCGACAAGGCCACTGCCGTCGCGAAGATGCGGACAGTGCAGGGGGAGCTGGACGCCACCGGGTCCGCAGCCGCGAGCATCGCCGTGCAGTTCGCGCTCGAGCAGGTCGGCAAGCCCTACGTGTTGGGTTCGGCTGGGCCTGATTCCTTCGACTGTTCGGGCCTGACCATGGCGGCGTGGCGCAATGCGGGCGTGAGCCTGCCGCACTCGGCGCGGGCACAATACGGTTACGGCCGCCATGTGTCGCGCAGCGAGCTACAGCCCGGCGACCTGATCTTCTTCTATTCGCCGATCGCGCACGTCACGATCTACCTCGGCGCCGGGATGATGGTGTCCGCACCAACCGAAGGACAACCGGTGGCGGTGGTCTCGCTGAGCCGCTTCAACAGCGACTACGTCGGGGCGACTCGACTTATCTGACGTGCTCCTGCGCGAACACAGCCCCGCGCTCGAGCACCATCGCGTCCGAGCACCATGAGCTCATGAGCGCGCAGCCGAGGACGCTGGTCGTCACGAACGACTTTCCGCCGCGCACGGGCGGCATCCAGGCGTTCGTGCACGAGCTGACGATCCGCCAGCCCGCCGGCTCCATCGTGGTGTATGCCTCCGACCACGCCGGGTCCGCCGACTTCGATGCCGCCCAACCGTATCCGGTGATCCGCCATCCCACCGGCCTGCTACTGCCGACGCCGTCGGCCCGGCGACGAGTGGCCGAGACACTCCGCTCGTACGGATGCAGCTCGGTCTGGTTCGGCGCGGCCGCCCCGCTCGGGCTCCTCGCACCGGCGCTGCGCGCGGCCGGCGCCCGGCGCATCCTCGCGATGACCCATGGTCATGAGGCCGGCTGGGCGATGCTGCCGCTCGCCCGCCAGGCGCTGCGGCGTATCGGCGAGCACTGCGACGTGATCACCTACTTGGGCGAGTACTTCCGTCAGCGGCTGGCACCGGCGTTCGGCGGGCATCCCCAGCTGGCCCAGCTGACGCCGGGTGTGGACGTCGACACGTTCTCGCCGGAGGTCGACGGGCGGGCGATCCGCGAGCGGTACGGGCTCGGGCAGCGGCCCGTCGTCGTCTGCGTGTCCCGCCTCGTGCCGCGCAAAGGGCAGGACAGCTTGCTGCATTCGCTGCCCGCCGTGCACCGTGCAGTGCCCGAGGCAGCGCTGCTGTTCGTGGGCGACGGTCCATACCGCGCCGAGCTCGAACGCCTCGCCGCCTCGCTCGGCGTCCGCGCGGACGTGGTGTTCGCCGGCGCCGTCCCGCACGAGCAGCTGCCCGCGCATTTCGCCGCCGGAGATGTGTTCGCGATGCCGTGCCGTACGCGGCGGCACGGCCTGGACGTCGAAGGGCTCGGCATCGTCTACCTCGAGGCGTCGGCGACCGGGCTGCCGGTGATCGTCGGAAACTCCGGCGGCGCGCCCGATGCGGTCCGCGACGGGGAGACCGGCTACCTCGTCGACGGTCGCGATGCCGAGGAGGTGGCCGACCGACTCGGCACGCTGCTGGCCGACCGGGACCTGCGCATCCGGATGGGCGTGGCCGGTCGCACCTGGGTGACTCAGTCATGGCGGTGGGACGTGCTCGCCGCCCGGCTGCAGGAGCTGCTCGCCGGTTAGCCCGCCCGGCGTCCTTCGCGGCCGCGAGTCGGCCGCGAGTCGGGCGGGGTTGTCTCAGGGTTGCTCAGCCCGCCCGGCCGCCCGAGTAGAGCCTGGCGATGTGCTGCTCGCTGTCCTTGTGCACCACATTGCGCTTGAGCTTCAGCGACGGGGTGAGGTGGCCGCTGGCCTCGGTCCAGTCGTCGGGCAGGATCACGAAGCGCCGGATCGCCTCGGCCTTGCTCACCGCCTTGTTCGCGTCGGTGATCGCGACCTGGATCTCGGCGCGCATCTCCTCGTCGTCGACGAGATCCGCGAGTTCGGTGTCCTTCGGCCTGCCCGACCTGTCCAGCCACAACGGCAACGACTCGGGGTCGATCGTGATGAGCGCCGCGACATAGGGCTGCTGGTCGCCGACCACGAGCGCCTGGCTGACGAGCCAGTGCGCGCGGATGCGGTCCTCGAGCACGGCTGGCGCGACGTTCTTGCCGCCCGCGGTCACGATGATCTCCTTCTTGCGGCCGGTGATCCGCACGAATCCGTCGTCATCGATCTCGCCGACGTCCCCCGTGTGGAACCAGCCGTCCGCGTCGAGCGCCTCGGCGCTCGCATCGGCGTTGTTCCAGTACCCGCGGAACACGTGCGGTGCCTTGAACAGCAACTCGCCGTCGTCGGCGACGCGCACCGTGGTGCCGCCCACCGGCTGCCCGACGGTGCCGATCTTGATCGCCGCCGGCCGGTTGACGGTGACGCCGGCGGTCGTCTCGGTCAGGCCGTAGCCCTCGTAGATCGTCACGCCCACGCCGCGGAAGAAGTGCCCGAGCCGGGCGCCGAGCGGTGCACCGCCGGACACCGCAGCCACGCAGTGCCCGCCCAGCGCGGCCCGCAGCTTCCCGTACACGAGCTTGTCGAACACCGCGTGCTCGGCTTTGAGCAGGATCGAGGGTGACCCGTCATCCGACGCCTCGGAGTACTTGATGGCGACCGACTCGGCAAGGTCGAAGATCTTGCCCTTGCCGTCACCGTGCGCCCTCTGCTTGGCCGTGTTGTAGACCTTTTCGAACACCCGCGGCACTGCCAGCACGAATGTCGGCTGGAATGCGGCAAGGTCCGGGAGCAGGTTCTTGACGTCGGGTGTGTGGCCGAGGGTGCAGCCCGCCGCCAGTGCCCCGATCTCGATGACCCGACCGAAGACGTGCGCGACCGGGAGGAACAGCAGCGTCGAGGTGTCGCGGTTGAAGAAGTCCGCGAGCAGGTTCACCAGTTCGTTCGCCTCGACCACGAAGCAGCGGTGGGTGAGCTCGCAGCCCTTGGGCCGCCCGGTCGTGCCCGACGTGTAGATGATTGAGGCGAGATCGTCGAGCGTGACCGAGCGTCGGCGTTGGTCGACGTCGGCCTCGGGCACGTCGACACCGATCCCGACGAGCGTGTCGACGGCGCCGTCCTCGATCTGCCAGACGTGCTCGAGGTCGGTGAGGCCCGCGCGCACTGCGCCGACAGTCGCCACGTGCTCCGCCGTCTCGGCTAAAATGCCGCGCGCGCCTGAGTCGCTGAGGATCCAGGCGACCTGCTCTGCGCTAGACGTCTCGTAGATCGGCACCACGACCGCGCCGACGGTGAACAACGCGAAGTCCGCGAGAGTCCACTCGTAGCGGGTCTTGCTCATGACTGCCACGCGATCGCCGGGCGCGATGCCGGCGGCAACCAGTCCTTTGGCGAGCGCCACGACCTCGTCGGCGAACTGGCGTGCCGTGACGTCGCGCCAGTTGTCTGCCTCGCGGCGGCGCAGAGCGACGTTTGCCGGACGTCTTGCCGCGTTGTCGAAGACAAAGTCGGCCGTGTTGGATTGCGTCAGCGTGGTGATCTTGCTGGCCACATGCAGCTCGCGCACTTGTTCGGCGCCTCTCTGTGCGGATGGCGTTCCCGGTTTCGGCGAGTCCGTGCCGGTGACGCGTCACGGTAACGCGTGCACCTGGGACAGGCGAGTTGCGGCACCGGTGATTTCGAGCGAGGGGCGCTCACGCCCTCCGGGTAACCTCTGCACCCATGGTGGAGGAGTCGACCCAGTCGATCACGATCGACGCCGACCCCACCGAGATCATGGCCGTCATCGCCGACTTCGCGAACTACCCGGCCTGGGCAGCGTCGGTCAAGGGCGCCGAGGTCCTGGAGTCGGCCGCCGACGGTCGCGCCAGCCGGGTCGCATTCCAGCTGGACGCCGGCATCATCCGCGACCAGTACGAACTGATCTACGTCTGGTCCGGCGACGAGCGCGTGGAATGGGACCTCACGAGCGGGCAGATGATGAAGGCACAGCACGGTTCCTACACGCTGCGCCAGGTCGGCCCGGGTTGCACCCGCGTCACCTACCATCTGTCCGTTGAGTTGATCATCCCGATGCTGGGCCTGCTCAAGCGAAAGGCCGAACGCGTCGTCATGGACATCGCGCTCAAGGAACTGAAAAAGAGGGTGGAAGGGGCGCCGTCCTGATGCGGATCGTCTTGTTCACCGGCAAGGGCGGCGTCGGCAAGACGACCGCGGCGTCGGCGACCGCGCTGCGCCTCGCCGATCGGGGCGTGAAGACCCTGCTGCTGTCGACGGACACCGCGCATTCGCTCGCGGACGCCCTCGGGGTCGAGCTGTCCGGCGAGCCCAGCGAGGTCACCGCCAGCCTCTCGGCGCTGCAGATCGACACGCAGCACCGCTTCGAGCGGGCGTGGCGCGACGTGCAGGCGTTCCTGATCGACCTGCTGTCGCGCGGCGGCGTCGACCCGATCACGGCGGACGAGCTGACCGTGTTGCCCGGGGTGGAGGAGGTGCTCGCGCTGCTCGCCGTCCGCGAGCTCGCGGCCACCGGAAACTGGGATGCGTTGGTGGTCGACTGCGCACCGACGGCCGAGACGTTGCGGCTGCTCGCACTGCCCGAGGCGCTCACGTGGTACCTGCAGCGGGTGTTTCCGGCGCAACGGCGCATCGCGCGCGGGATGCGGCCGATCGCTTCGCTGTTCGGCCGCGGTGACGCGATCCCGCCGGACACCCTGTTCGACGCGCTGCTCCGGTTGAACGACGAACTGGCGTCCGTGCGGGCGTTGCTCGGCGATCCGTCGGTGACCTCGGTGCGTCTCGTGCTCACCCCCGAGTCGGTGGTGGCCGCCGAGGCGCGCCGGACATTCACGGCGCTGGCGCTCTACGGCTACGGGGTCGACCTCGTGATCGCCAACCGGGTGTTTCCGGCCGGCGAGGACGAGTGGCGGCAGGGCTGGTCGCGCGCGCAGCGCGCGCAGCTGATCGCGATCCGCGAGTCCTTCGCCGGCCTGCCGGTGCTGGAGCTGCCGTACCGGCCTGCGGAGCCGATCGGTGTGGACGCGCTGCGCGCCCTCGCGGACGAGCTGTACGGGGTGTTGCCCGGCACGGACCCGGCCGGCCCGGCGGCGGCCGGCGACCTGCTGCGCGTCGATGCCGACGGCGCGAACTTCGTGTTGCGGATGTCGTTGCCACTTGCCGAACGCGGGGAGGTCGATGTGGCGCGCGCCGGGGACGACCTCGTGGTCAGCGTCGGGTCCCACCGACGGGTACTCACGCTGCCGAGCGTGCTGCGTCGCTGCGACGTCGTCGGCGGCGAGTTCGACGGCCGCGAGTTGCGTGTGCGCTTTCGCGCCGACCCTGATCTGTGGCCCCCGGGGGCGACCGGTCGGCGCCCGACTCCCGGAGGTCGGCGTGCCCCGCGAACCGAGGACCCCCGATGACTGAACCCGACGACAGCGCCGCGGAAGGCGACGGCCGGCGGGCCGGCAGCCACGACCTGGGCGAGGAGGCGCGCAAGTTGCTCGGCGCGGTCCAGGAGTGGGCGCAGCGCGCGCTGCCCGCGCCGCCGAGCGGCCATGCCGGCCCCGAGTGCCAGTGGTGCCCCGTCTGCCAGTTGGCCAGCGTCATGCGCGGCGAGCACCCGGAGATCACCGAGCGGGTGGCGGAGGCCGGGACCGCCGTCTTCAGTGCACTGCGCGCGCTCGCCGAGGCGGCCGCGCGGGCGAACCCGACGTCGGCGCAGCCACCCGAGCCGGGCGCAAGCCGGGTGCAGCACATCCACCTAGACGACACCGACGCGCCGGGGTGAGCAGCGACACGTGGGCGCGTACCCGCTCGGCTCGACGACTGCGGGTCGGGCAATGAGCACGCTGGCGATCGGCGTCGACATCGGCGGCACGAAGATCGCCGGCGGGATCGTCGACGGCGATGGGAGGTTGCTGGACTCCGAGCGTCGGGAAACTCCCGGTAACGACGTCGGCGAGACCGAAGCGGCGATCGTCGAGGTCGTCGACGCCCTCGCACAGCGACACGACGCGCGCTCGGTCGGCATCGGCGCGGCCGGGTGGATCGCCGCCGACCGGGCCACCGTGCTGTTCTCACCACATCTCGCGTGGCGCAACGAGCCGCTGCGCGACGCGCTCGCCGAGCGAATCCGGCTGCCGCTCATCGTGGAGAACGATGCCAATGCCGCTGCCTGGGCCGAGTACCGCTTCGGCGCAGCCCGGGGCTACCCCGTGGTCGTCTGTGTGACGCTCGGTACCGGCATCGGCGGCGGCCTGGTCATCGGCGGCACGGTGTATCGCGGCGCATTCGGCGTGGCGTGCGAGTACGGGCACATGACGCTGGTACCCGAGGGGCGACGCTGCGCGTGCGGCAACCGCGGCTGCTGGGAGATGTACGCGTCGGGCCGGGCGCTGGCACGTGATGCCCGAGAGCTGGCCGCGGAGTCGCCGGTCGCAGCCGCCCGGATGCTCGAGCTCGCCGGCTCGCTCGACGAGCTCACCGGGCCGGTCGTCACCGCCGCGGCGGCGGACGGCGACCCGGCAGCCCGCTCGATCTGCACCACCATGGGCCGCTGGCTCGGCCGCGGGCTCGCCAACCTGGCCGCCGTCCTCGACCCCTCCGTGTTCGTGATCGGCGGCGGCGTGTCCCGGGCCGGCGAGCTGCTCCTCGCGTCCGCACGGGAGGAGTTCGCGCATACGTTGACTGGTCGCGGCTTCCGGCCACAGGCGGCGATCGCCGCGGCGGCGTTGGGCCCGGATGCCGGCATCGTGGGTGCTGCAGATCTCGCCCGCCGCTACGCCTGAGGGGTTTCCTCCGCGCAATTCGCTCCGGAACCCTCGTGCAACCCGACGACGGCCACCGCCGGACTGTGCCCGCCGTCCGGACCGGCCATGGGCTGCGGCAGGATTGCCGGACATGCGCCTGCTGTCGGTCGACGCCCGAGCGATATCGGTCGACCGGCGGGCGCTCGCTCGGCTGATCGAATCGGCCGAGGCGGACGTGGCGTGCGTGCACGGTGGCCCGCACCTGCTGCGCTGGCGATCGATTGCGGCGGCGCTGGGACGGCGTTCCGGCCTCGTCGTCGTCACGGGTGGACGCCCGGCGGGAGCGAACCTGGTGCTCTCGACGCTGGCCGTGGACGTGGTCGCGACCCACGACTTGGCCTTCGGCGGCGGCTCGGTCCGCGTGCCGGCCGGCGCTGCCCTGGCTGTGCTGCGGCTGCGCGGCACACGCTTCGTCGTCGCCGCGGCGACGCTGGTGGGCGCGGCGGCGCAGCGGGTCAGGCAAGCCCAGCTGCTGGCCGGCGACCTGGCCGAGCTCGGCGCCGGCGAGACACCGACGTTGCTGAGCGTCCGTGGCGCGGTCGCCGGGGGTGCGGCCTCGGAAGTGCTCACGCGAGACCGGGTAGCCGTCGCCGATCAGATCTTCGGCGCCGGGGCTCTCGGTGTGACGCGCAGTCGAGAACTGGACGGATACGCGGCCGCGCCGGTGCCACCCGTCGTCATCGAGACGGGTGAATAACTCGTCGGCAGTTCAGACGGCGCTGCCGTCGTCGTCCTCGTCGCGTTGATGATCACGCAAGCGGCTGAACAGAATGCCGGCGCTCAGGACCAGGCCGCCGATGCCGAGGACGAGCGTCAGCTCGTAGGTCATGCCCAACGCCGCGCCGAAGGCAAGCACGGTGATCGACAGCACCACCACGATGATCGCGATGATCGTCGGGCCGGCCAACCGGGGCAGCGGCGGCGGAGGGGGCGGGACGTAGTGGTCCTCGTCGAGCCACACCTCGTCGCGGGCCTGCGGCTTGTGCAGCCGCGAGCGCCAGTCTGCGTCCTCTCGGGACAGGTCCCGCTCGGCCTCGCGCACCGCCGCCACAGTGTCCACGTGCCAGCCGGCGACCAAGGAGTCGAAGACCGAATCGGTGTCGATCTGCAGCTCGTCGGACTCCGGCAGCGGCGGGGGGTTCTGGCCCAGTGCTCGCACCGCCGCCGTGACGATGGTGCGAGCGTCGATGCGTTCGTCCGAGTCGACGAACAGCCGCACGAGACCCTCCTCAGTCGGGGCTGCACCCAGAAAGGCGGGGATGCGGGCCCGACTTAGGGCCATCAGCAGCTGCTGCCCCATCCCGGAATCAATGTCCGTGAGCGGGACGTAGCGCGCCGCGTGCAGTCCGTTGTCCATCCGGCCGGCGCCGTCAGCGCCGCTGCCGGCGTCAGTCCGGCCGGTGCTGCCCGCGTCGTCGGGAAGGCTCATCTGCCACGATCCGGATCGGGAAGTGCATCGCTCACCGATTCCACGAAGTGCACGCTGCCGTCGAAGATCGTCGGTGCGTCGTTGTCCAGAGTGGCGACATGGAAGCTGTTCTCGAGGATGATCTCTTCGACCGTGGTGTTGACCGCGCCGGTCTTGAGCAGCTGTTGCGACAGCTCGTCGACGACGTGATCGACGCGCGAGCGGTACATCAGGACGGGAGCGCGCAGCGACCCGAGATCGGCGACGGTCAACTTCCACAGTTTCTGCAACGAGGCGAACGCGACGACTGGGGTCCGGTCATCGGCCGGTTCGACGACCCCCGGTTTCTTGATGTCACCGCCGATCGAGGGTCGCGAACGGATCGCCCACGCGATGAGCGGCGCGAGCTTTGCGTCGAAGCGCTTGGTGCCGAGCGCCGGATTGACCACCACCAGCCCCGCCAGACCGTCCGGATGGCGTTCAGCAAGGCGCAGCACGAGGGCGCCTCCCATGGACAGGCCCATCCCGAACACGACGTCGCAGCGGGCGCTGAGTTCCCGGTAGGCGGCCTCGATGGTGGCGTACCACTGCGGCCAGCTGGACCGGTTCGTGTCGCGCCAGTCGGTGCCGTGCCCAGGCAGCAGCGGCAGCCGCACCGTGTAGCCGGCTGCCGCCAGATGCTCGGCCCACGGCCGCATGGTGGCCGGCGTACCGGTGAACCCGTGCGCGAGCACCACGCCGACCGGACCGCCGTCGGCCGAGAACGGCTCGACGTCGGCAGCCGGCGACAACACGCCGCCGTCATCGCGACTGCCAACCGGTCCGTCGGCCTTCGCCGCCAGGGACTCATCGACCCCCCCGCCGACCGCGTGGTCGGGCGCGGCCTTAGTGCCCGAGTCCTCTGTCACCGCGACCTCCGAAAGCCACCGACCTCAGTGCCATCATGCCTTTCGCGGCGCGCCGGCGGCGAGTCGGTAGTGCTTGATCACGGCGAGCCGCGGGTCGTGGTTGGTTGCAGCCTCACGCGCCACTAGTCTCGCCCAGAGGGAACGTGCGGAAGGGACCGGCAACGCAGGAGACACGCTGTGGGATTTTGGCTCGCCAAGTTCGTCTTTCTCGGGCCTTTGTTGCGCCTGATCTGGCGTCCGTGGATCGAAGGCCGCGACAACGTCCCGGATGATCGTCCTGCCATCCTGGCCAGCAATCACCTCTCCTTCTCCGACTCGTTCTTCCTGCCGCTGATGGTTCCGCGCAAGGTGACCTTCCTCGCCAAGTCCGAGTACTTCACGACGCCCGGCATCAAGGGCCGGCTCTCGCGCATGTTCTTCACCGGTGTGGGCCAGGTCCCGATCGACCGAGGCGACAAGGATGCGTCCCGGGCCGCGCTGACCACGGGCGTGCGCGTGCTCGGCGACGGAAAGCTGCTCGGGATCTACCCCGAAGGCACTCGCTCGCCGGACGGTCGGCTCTACCGCGGTAAGACCGGCGTCGCCCGGCTGGCCCTGGAATCGGGCGCGGTCGTGATCCCCTGCGCGATGGTCAACACCGACGTCATCCAGCCGACCGGTCGCCTACGACCGAAGCTGCGCCCGCGGCCGGGAGTCCGGGTGGGCAAACCGCTCGATTTCGCCCGTTACGAGGGCATGGCCGGCGATCGGTTCGTTGAGCGGTCGATGACGGACGAGATCATGTACGAGCTGATGCAGCTGTCCGGGCAGGAGTACGTGGATCAGTACGCGACGAAGGTGAAGGCCGCACAGGGTTCGGACACCGGTTTCGGCGCGGGTGAGCGCCGTCGGATCCGCGAGTTGGGCGACCGGATCCCGGACACTCGTGCATCCTGACGCGGTGCTCGCCGACGACCCAGCTCCCGACGACCCGGCTCCCGACAACCGCTGACGCCGTGCGCTTCTTCTACGACTGCGAGTTCATCGAGGACGGTCGCACGATCGACTTCGTCTCGATCGGCGTGGTCGACGAGTCCGGACGGGAGTTCTACGCGGTGTCGACCGAGTTCGATCCCACGCGCGCGATCGAGTGGGTACGCCGCAACGTCCTCGACAAGTTGCCCTCACCCGCTGATCCGGCGTGGCGCCCGCGGGAGCGCATCCGGCAGCACCTGCTCACCTTCTTGACCGAACCGGGCGAGCGCATCGAGCTGTGGGCGTGGATGTCGGCGTACGACCATGTCGCCCTCTGTCAGCTGTGGGGCGACATGCGCAAGCTGCCGCGCGACATCCCGCGGTTCACGCACGAGTTGCGGCAGCGGTGGGAGGACGCCGGCTCGCCGCCCGTTCCGCCGGCGCCGGCCGATCAGCACGACGCCCTTGCCGATGCCCGCCACAATCTCGCTCGCTGGCGTGCCATCGACGCCGTCGTGCAGGCCCGCGTCGCGTCCCGGGTCCGGCGAACGTGACGCAAGGCATTAGGGTCGCTTGCTGTGCGCATTGGTGTGCTGACCGGCGGGGGCGACTGCCCGGGGCTCAACGCGGTGATCCGGGCGGTGGTCCGCAAGGGCGTCAGTGTCCACGAACACGAGTTCGTGGGATTTCGGGACGGCTGGCGCGGGCCGCTGGAGAACGTGACGATGTCGCTCGGTATCCGCGAGGTCCGCGGCATACTGCCGCGCGGCGGCACGATCCTCGGCTCGTCCCGGACGAACCCGTTCAAGGTCGACGGCGGCGTAGACAAGATCACCGGGAATCTCCGTGCACTCGAGATCGACGCGCTCATCGCGATCGGCGGTGAGGACACGCTCGGGGTCGCGACGATGCTCGCCGATCGGGACGTGCACGTGGTCGGCGTGCCGAAGACGATCGACAACGACCTCAACGCCACCGACTACACGTTCGGCTTCGACACCGCGGTGAACATCGCCATGGAGGCGATCGACCGGCTGCACACCACCGCGGAGTCGCACCACCGGGCGCTCATCGTCGAGGTCATGGGCCGGCACGCGGGCTGGATCGCCCTGCACGCCGGGATGGCCGGTGGCGCGAACGTCATCTTGATACCCGAGCAACCGTTCTCCCTGGAGCGGGTGTGTGCCTACGTCGAGAGCCGGTTCCACTCGCAGTACGCGCCGATCGTCGTGGTCGCGGAGGGCGCGACGCCCGACGGCGGTGACCACGCGACGCTCGACAAGGGCCTCGACGCGTTCGGTCATGTCCGCCTCGGCGGCATCGCCGAGTGGCTTGCCGGCCAGATCGAGAAGAACACCGGCAAGGAGGCCCGCACGACCGTGCTCGGTCACATCCAGCGTGGCGGCACGCCGACGGCGTTCGACCGGACCCTCGCGACCCGCTTCGGCCTGCACGCTATCGACGCGGCCAGCGATGGCGACTGGGGCAAGATGGTCGCCCTGCGTGGTACCGAGATCGTCCGGGTTCCTCTGGCCGAAGCCACCACCAAGCTCAAGACCGTCCCACCGGAGCTGTACGCCGAGGCCGAAGTGCTGTTCGGCTGATCCGCCGAGGCCGCACTACCTCACGGTGGCCGGGCTGGCTGACGTCACCGGCAAGCGTGCCGAATACGCTGTCCTGGTGAGTACTGCAGCCGTCCGCCCGGTCGACTCGAGGCGATCTGCCGGCCCGGCCGCGGGCGCCGATCTCGGGCTGGACACCTGGCGCTCAAGACCGGCCGCGCAGCAGCCCGAATGGCCCGACGACCTTGCGTTGCGCGACGCGGCCCTGACTCTCGCCGGGTTGCCGCCACTGGTGGTTGCCTCCGAGGTCGACCTGTTGCGCGAGCGACTGGCAGCGGTCGCCCGCGGCGAGGCGTTCCTCCTCCAAGGCGGAGACTGTGCCGAGACGTTCGCGACGAGCTCGCAGGCCGACATCGCAGGCAAGGTTCGAGTGCTGCTGCAGATGGCGGTCGTGCTGACCTACGGCGCGTCGATGCCGGTCGTCAAGCTGGGCCGAATCGCCGGGCAGTACGCGAAACCGAGGTCGGCGAACTTGGACGCCACGGGGCAACTGTCCTACCGCGGCGACATGGTCAACGAGCTCGATGGTGACCGCACGCCTGATCCGCGCCGCATCCTGCGCGCCTACTCCACGGCCGCCAGCACCCTGAACCTGCTGCGCGCATACGCGGGCGGCGGACTCGCCGCCCTTGACCGGGTGCACGCATGGAACGCGGCGTTCGCCCGTACCACCGACACCGGCGCACGGTACGAGAAGCTGGCCGCCGAGATCGACCGCGCGGTGCGGTTCATGCGCGCGTGTGGCGTGCACGACTCCGCGCTCGAGGGGGTCGAGCTGTACGCCTCCCACGAGGCGCTCATCCTCGAGTACGAGCGCGCGCTTACCCGTCTCGAGGACGGGCGAGCGTACGACCTGTCCGCGCATTTCGTGTGGGTCGGTGAGCGCACCCGGCAGATGGACGGCGCGCACCTGGAGTTCGTGTCCCGGATCGCGAACCCGATCGGCGTCAAGCTCGGGCCGAGCACGACACCGGAATTCGCTGCCGAGCTCGTCGAGCGCCTCGACCCGGCCAATGAGCCGGGCCGCTTGACGCTGATCAGCCGGATGTCGAATGCGAGGGTGCGCGACCTTTTGCCGCCGATCGTGGAGAAAGTCAGCTCCACCGGGCACCTCGTGGTGTGGCACTGCGACCCGATGCACGGCAACACCGAGGAGACCGTGGACGGCGTCAAAACACGTCACCTGGATCGCATCGTCGACGAGCTCGACGGATTCTTCGACGTCCACTCGGCGCTCGGCACACACCCCGGCGGCCTGCATGTGGAGCTGACGGGCGACGACGTCACCGAATGCATCGGCGGCACCGCAGAGCTGACGGCGGCCGATCTGGGTCGCCGCTACGAGACGGCGTGCGATCCGCGGCTGAACATCGAGCAGTCGCTGGAACTCGCCTTTCGGGTGGCCGAGCGACTGGTGGCCGAGCGCCGCTCCCGCTCGGCCGAGCACTGATCCGCGAGGAGCCGCCCGGGACCGCGTTCGAGTGGTCAGTTCGGCTCTGAGTGGTCAGTTGTAACTGACCACTCACGCGCGAAGTGACCACACAAGGCGGTGCGGCGCCGACGAGGCCCGATAGCCCGCGCGGACCGCGACGAGAAGAATCAGGACGTCGGGACCCCGGTGCACGGCGCGGGCGGACCACCCCGGCTCGAGTACGACGGAAGGCAGGTTCGGGTGATCGTTGATCTGCGCTCGGATACCGTGACCCGGCCGACGCCCGGCATGCGCGCCGCGATGGCCAACGCGCCGGTCGGCGACGACGTCTACGGCGAAGACCCGACCGTCATGGCGCTCGAGGAGCTGGTCGCTGGGCTGCTGGGCCACCAGGCCGGGCTGTTCGTGCCGTCCGGTTCGCTGGGCAACCAGCTCGGGTTGCGGCTGCTCGTGCAGCCGGGGCAGGAGCTGGTCTGCGACACGATGGCGCACATCGCGCGCGCCGAACTCGGCGCCGCCGCGGTCTTCTCGGGCATCACCTTTCGGACCTGGCGCGCGACTCGCGGGGTACTCGACCTAGCCGAGGTGCGCCGGCTCGTCAGCCCGGACGCCGGGCCCTATCTCGTCTCCACGGCGGCCATCGCGGTGGAGAACACCCACAACTTCGGCGGCGGTACGGTCCAGCCGCCCGAGCAGGTCGCAGCCGTTCAGGAACTCGCCCGTCAGCACGAGCTCGGCCTGCATCTCGACGGCGCGCGGCTATGGAATGCCCACATCGCGAGCGGCACGCCACTGGCTGATCTCGCCGCGGGCTTCGACACGATCTCGGTATGCCTGTCGAAGGGTCTCGGTGCGCCGGTCGGCTCGGTGCTGGTCTCCACCGTCGGTCGAATCGCCGAGGCCCGAGTGTGGCGCAAGCGCTACGGAGCTGGGATGCGCCAGGTCGGCATCCTGGCCGCGGCCGGCCTGTACGCGCTCGACCACCACCTCGAACGACTTGCCGACGACCATCTGCGGGCCGGTCGACTGGCCGCGGCGCTGGGTGCAGACGCGTCGGACGTGCCCACCAACATCGTGGTGCTGGAGGTGGCAGATGCGAGCGCGGTAGCGTCCGCGGCCGCTTCGGACGGGGTCCTGGTGTCCGCTCTCGGCCCTACTTTCCTCCGGCTGGTCACGCACCTCGACGTGGACGATGCTGGCATCAGCCGGGCGATCGGCGTGCTGCGTCCACTGATCGACGCGGGTTGAGTGGCTCGGGCCGCCGGGGTCGACCGCGCAGTCCGCGCGGGTCGGCGCACGACCGACCTGCGCTAGCGGCAGACTGTGCGCCATGAGCTACCCAGCGCCCGGCGAGCAGCCGTACCCCGCCTCCCAGCCGTATCCACAGGCAGCAGGCACCGGCGCCTCGCCGAAACGGCTGCGCGGGCGGACTCCGCTGCTCCTCGCGTTGATCTTCGGGATAGTCGGCGTGGTCTTGTTGATCGTCGGCGTTGTGGTGCTCGAGCAACAGTCGCTGGACAAGGTGAGCAGTTTCCAGCGCGTCGCGCTGAACTCGACCGGTACGGCGAACTTCGACAAGGGCAACTACGTCGCGTACTACGAGTCCAAGGACGTCAACAACAACACCGATCAAGTGCCGCTGATCCCGGTTGCCATACGCAGCCCGTCCGGTGTGATCACCCGACTCACGACCCCTTACGGCGGGCGTTCGGACAACAAGGTCAAGATCCTCACCTACGAAACCGATGATCACAACGGGATCGCGCTGTACCAGTTCAAGATCACCGAGAAGGGTCGCTACGACGTCCAGGTGGGCTCGAACACCCTCGCTTCGACCGACGGACAGATCGCGTTCGGGCCGTCGATCGCGAAGGGTACGGCCGTCGGGGCAGCGCTGATCATCGTCGGCGTCCTGCTGGTCGTCACGGCGATCATCTTGCTGATCGTCGGCCTGGTGAAGCGCAGCCGGCACAAGAAGCAGCTGCGCAACGGGCCGCCGGCCGGCGGTTGGTCCGCGCCGCCGGCGCCGGGTTACGGGTGGCCGCAGCAGGCTCCACCCGGGTACCCCGGTCAGCCGGGCTACCCCGGTCAGCCGCAGCCGGGCTACCCCGGTCAGCCGCAGCCGGGCTACCCCGGTCAGCCGGGCTACCTCGGTCAGCCGCAGCCGGGTTACCCCGGTCAGCCGGGTTACCCCGATCAGCCGCAGCCGGGCCACCCCGGTCAGCCGGGCCACCCCGGTCAGCCGGGCCACCCCGGTCAGCCGGGCTACCCCGGTCAGCCCCAGCCGGGCCACCCCGATGAGCCGCAGCCGGGCTACCCCGGTCAGCCAGGTCCGCAGCCGGGCTGACACCGTACCGTGCTATGAGGTCGGCGCCTCGGTTGTCCCTGCGGTTGCTCCGGGTCGTGAATGGCCGACGGTCCGCCGCTCAACCGGCGAGGTGCGCCGCCGAGGTACGCCCGAGCAGCGCCGGCATCACGGCTACCGACTGCGCCAGCTCGTCGAGCGCGTCGCCGAACAGTGCCTGCGCGCCGTCGCACAGCGCCGCCTCCGGGTGGGGGTGCACGTCGACCATGACGCCGTCAGCGCCGGCGGCGATGCCGGCGCGGGCCAGCGGCACGACCAGATCGCGGCGTCCGGCGGCGTGCGACGGATCGACGATCACCGGCAGGTGGGACAGCCGTTGCACCATCGCGACCGCGGACACGTCGAGCATGTTGCGGATCGCCGGTTCGAAGGAGCGCACGCCCCGCTCGCACAAGACGATGTCGAGGTTGCCGCGCTGCGCGATGTATTCGGCGGCCATCAGCCATTCCTCGTATGTCGCGGTCAGCCCGCGCTTGAGCATGACCGGCTTGCCGGCCGCGCCGACCGCTTGCAGCAGCCCGAAGTTCTGCATGTTGCGGGTGCCCACCTGGAGCATGTCCGCGTACTCGACGACGTGGTCGACCTCGCTCGCGTCCATGACCTCGGTGACCACCGGCAGCCCGACCTCGCCGCGGACCTCGGCGAGGATGCGCAGGCCCTCCAGCCCGAGTCCCTGAAATGCGTACGGCGACGTACGCGGCTTGTACGCGCCGCCGCGTAGCAGGGTGGCGCCGGCTCGCCGGGCCATCAGCGCCGCGTGCAAGGTCTGCTCCGGTGTCTCCACCGCGCACGGTCCGGCGATCAGGGTGAACGTGTCCGGGCCGATCGGGACGCCGCCGACCCGGATGGTGGTGCGCCGGGTGTGATTCTGCGCAGACACCAGCTTGTACGGTGCGGTGATCCGCATCGTCTCCGCCACGCCGGGCAGGCCGCTGATGTTGGACGCATCGAGGGCCTCCAGCACGTCCTCGCTGCCTACCACGCCGACGATGGTGCGGGTGACTCCGCGGCTGACCGACGCCTGCCCGCCGTGTGCGCCGATGTACGTCACGACCCCGTCGATGTCGGCGCCTGTGGCGCTCGGCGCCATCACGATGACCACGGCACTCACCCTATCGAGCCGGCCGGGAGATCTTCGCCCTTGCGTACCTGGTCGGACACGCGGTACGGCGCCGGGTCAGGCGGGCAGCGTGTAGACGATCACCTCGGCGCCGGTGTGGACCCGCTCGCCGGCCCCCGGATCCAAGGTGAGCACATCGCCAGGCACGGCGCGGACACCGCCGCCGACGATCAGCACCTTCGCCACGAGGCCGACGTCGCGCAGCGCCCGCGCGGCATCGGCGGCCGCGGTGCCGATCGCAATGTTCGGGACGGTCACCATCTCCGGGCCCTTCGACACCTCGATGGTGATCCTGCTGAACTTCACCGCGCGGCCGCTCGGGTTGAGCGAGATGACCAATCCGGCGGGCACGTCGTCGCTGTACTGCTCATCGGTCTGCGTCTTGAAGTGCGCATGTTTGAGCACCGCCTTGACATCGGCCAGCGAGCTACCCTTCGAGACGGTCGGGACGTCGACGACCGGAGGGCCCTTCGAGGCGTAGATCGTGATCGGCTGGGTGGTCCGGATCTGGGTGCCGGCCTTCGGGCTGGTGCGGGTGACCTCGCCCTCGGGCACCGTGTCGTCGTATTCCTGCCGAACTTGCTGAGCGACGGTGAGCCCGGCGCTCGTGAGGATCTCGCGCGCCTGCTCCACGCTCTGGCTGCGTACCGACTTGACCGGATAGAGGTGCGGTCCGGCCGAGATCAGCATGACGACGACCTTGCCGCGGGAGAGCCGAGTGCCGGTGCCGGGGTCCGTGCTGATCACTGCGCCCTTGGGTACCGACGGGCTGAAGACCGGGCCCTGCGTCCGCACGTGGTAGCCGGCCTGTTCGAGCTCCTTCGCCGCGGTGAGCTGTGGGTCACCCGTCACGCGGGGCACGTGCAGCAGGTAGTCGTGCATGAACCAGTAGGTCCCGCCGCCCGCGGCGGCGCCGACGAGCACGAGCACGAGCAGGACGATCAGCACCCGGTGGCGACGCGGCTTGTCAGACTTCACCTCGCCGCGTGGCGGCGGGATCACGACGGGGGGCGGCGGGCCGCCGCCCGTGCGCGGTGGACCGCCACCGTAACGAGGGTGTGAGCCATTGGCGCCGGCTGCCGGGCCCGGATAGCGCGCCGGGCCGACGCCAGCACGTGGGGCGCCATCGGGGTAGGACGTCGGTGCGCGGCGTGCTTGCGTGCGCGCCGCCCACTGGGGATCGATCGCGGTGTCGTGGCCGCCGACCGGTCCGTACAACGTCGATGTCGTGGCCGACTCCATGGATGGCGGGCGCCGAATTCCCGGTTCGGCGCGTGCCCCGCGCGGGGGCCGTGGGCGGGCGGGCACCGGGGTCACCGGCAGTGCCAGGGCAACCCGGATGTCAGCGATCTCGGCCAGGAACGCGCTGGCATCGGCCGGGCGACCGGTCGGGTCCCGGTCGGTCGCCGCGATGACGAGTTCGTCCACCTCGCTCGGGATGCGGGCTTGGGCGCGCACTCGCGAGGACGGCGCGGGCACCCGGCTGTGCACGTGCTGGTACGCGACGTTCATCGCCGATTCCCCACGGAAGGGGGGCTCGCCGGTGAGCAGTTCGAAGAACACCACCCCGGCGGCGTAGACGTCCGAGCGTGGGTCGGCGCTGCCGTTGGCGATCTGCTCTGGGGCGCAGTAGGCGACCGTGCCCATCATGAGTCCGGTGCGTGTGGACGCGGCGTCGGTCTCCACGGCGCGGGCGAGCCCGAAGTCGGCGACCTTCACGACGCCGTCGTCGGAGAGCAGGATGTTCTCCGGTTTGACGTCGCGGTGCACGAGCCCGGCGCGGTGTGCGGCAGACAAGGCGCTGAGTACCGGCTCCATGATCGACACAGCTTCGGCGACGTCGAGGCGGCCACGGTCGCGCAGCAGCTCCCGCAGGGTGCGTCCCTCAACGAGTTCCATGACGAGAAACACATGGTGACCGTCCGGGCCGAGCTCGTGGCCCTGGTCGTAGACGCAGACGGCGTTGAGGTGGGTCAGCCGGGCGGCCGCGCGGGCTTCGCGGGCAAAGCGGTCGCTGAACGCCGGATCGGAGGACAGCGCAGCGGACATCACCTTGACGGCGACCAGCCGATCGAGCCGCTCGTCGACGGCGGCGTACACGGTGGACATACCGCCGCGGGCGATACGTTCCAGGATCCGGTAGCGACCCTCCAGCGAGCGGCCGACCAACAAGTCCTTGGCCGCCGTCTGCACGGGCCGATTCTACGGTCGGCAGCCGATCTTGCCCGGTGCCGCACCGCCGGCCTCTCATCCGGGTCCTCGCGCAGCCGCGCAACGCGTTGGACGTAGCGACCTCGTGGGTGGCACTCGTTGCCGGTCGTGACGAGAGCCCGTGCCCGCCACGCCGTACCGTTGGCCCGGTGATGCGCGCCCAGCACAGCCCGCTGGGCGCGGTGGAGCTGCTCGCCGACGCCGACCGGCCGGGCGGCTGGCTCCTGCTCGTCGACCGAGTCCGGCAGTCCTACGTCGATCTCGAGGACCCGACGTACCTGGACTTCGAATACATGCGGTCTTTCGCCGAGGTCCTCGAGGCCATCGAGCCGTCACCACCTGCGCCGTTGGCGGTCACCCATGTCGGTGGCGGGGCGTGCGCGATGGCGCGCTACCTGGCGGTGACCCGGCCCGGCTCGTCGCAGATCGTCCTTGAGCCCGACGCGGCGCTCACCGCACTCATCCGCGAACGGTTGCCGCTGCCGCGCGGCGCCCGAGTGCGCGTCCGGCCCGTCGACGGCCGGGTCGGCGTCGCCGCGCTGCGGACCGCGAGCGCCGATGTGCTGATCCTCGATGCCTTCAACGGTGGCCGGGTGCCCGCCGAGCTGACGACCGTCGAATTCTTCGCCGATGTGGCACGAGTGTTGCGTCCGAACGGTGTGCTGCTCGTCAACGCGGCGGACGGGCCACCCACCCGCTACGCGCCACGGCTGGCCGCCGCGATCCGCACCGCACTGCCCGACGTGGTGGTGATCGCCGATGTGGGAGTGCTCAAGTCGCGTCGTTTCGGCAACGTCGTGCTGGCCGCGTCGCGGTCCGAACTGCCGGTCGCGCCGCTGCGCCGGGCCGCCGCGACCGGTCCGTTTCCGCGCTCCGTCGCGAGCGGTTACGGCCGCGACGCCCGCCCGCTCACCGACGCCGAGCCGATGCGCTCGCCCGCGCCTCCCGACGAGGCGTGGCGTGTCGGCCTGCCGGACGAGGCCTGAACCGGGCCGGCCAGGACAGCACGATGCCGGTCGACAGGTTCTCGCACCTGCAGCGGGCGCGCGCCGACTCGTTCGGAGCGGTCGCCGCGGCGTATGACCGATTCCGTCCCACCTACCCGGATCGGCTGATCGCCGACCTGATCACGCCGCTCCCGACGGCGGTGCTCGACATCGGCTGCGGGACCGGCAAGGCCGGACGGCTCCTCGCCGAGCGCGGCCTGCCCGTCCTGGGCCTGGAGCCCGATCCGAGGATGGCCGAGGTGGCACGCCGGCACGGCCTACGGGTCGAGGTCGCGACCTTCGAGGATTGGGATGACGGCGGCCGCACCTTCGACCTGATCATCAGTGCACAGGCCTGGCACTGGATCGACCCGGCCCGCGGCGCCCCGAAGGCAGCTCGGCTGCTGCGCCGGCACGGGACGCTGGCGCTGTTTTGGAACTACGACGACGTGGACCGCGACACCCAGGCTGTCATCGACGCGGTTCTCGCCCGGCACGCGCCGCACCTGGTGAGCCCGCGGGACGACCCGCGCGATCTGCGCCCGTACGTCGCTGACCTCGAGCGGTACGGCGGGTTCACCGACCTCAGCACCCGCACCTACGCGTGGGAACGGAGTGAGGCGGTGGCCGGCTGGGTCGGTCGCGTCGGCACGCACAGCGACTACCTGCTCCTCGGGGAAGCCAAGCTGGCGCAGGTCGAGGGCGAGTTGACCGGTGCACTCACCGCCAAGGGTGACACCGTGCACTCCACCGGGGGCACCTACACGATCCTGGCGCGCACGACCAGCGCGAACCATGGCAGGCTTGATCGCATGGAGCTGCTGAGCTATCCGGCAGCGGCGCAGCTGCTCGGGGTCCCGCTCAGCCGGGTTCGGCAGTTGGTGCGCGACGGTCAGCTGGTGGCCGTCGCGGGCGATGACGGCGTCCGCGGCATCCCGGCGATGCTCGTGCAGGACGGCGTCGTGGTGAAATCCCTGCCGTCGGTGATCACCCAACTGCGCGATGCCCGCTTCGCGGATGCCGAGATCGTCGACTGGTTGTTTCGTGCCGACGACTCGCTGCCGGGCTCGCCCATCGAGGCGTTGCGTGCCAACCGTGGCTCGGAGGTCAAGCGGCGCGCGCAGGTCGCCGGATACTGATCTGCCGATGGCGCACGCGACATATCTGCTGATCCTCGCCGCCTGCCTGCTCGGCACCTTGCCGCTGGAATTCGTGCTGCACACCCGTGTCTACGCGCAGTGGCCGCGCCTGCTTGCATCCGTGCTGCCGGTCGCGACGGTCTTCGGTGCTTGGGACGTGCTGGCCATCCGAGCGGGCTGGTGGCACTACGACACCGCGCTCACCACCGGTGTCCTGCTGCCTGGGCAGCTGCCGGTCGAGGAGCTGGTGTTCTTCACGGTCATCCCGATCTGCGCGGTGATCACGCTCGAGGCGGTGCGGGCGCGGCGCCCCCAGTGGCTGATCGGTGACGAGCGCGTGGGCGAAGAGCCGATGAGATGACCTACACCGGCGCTGTGCTGCTCGGGGTGCTGGCCGCGGCCGTGCTGGATCTGCTCCTGTTGCGGACAAATCTGCTGCAGCGTAAGGCTTTTTGGACGACGTACGCGATCGTGCTGTTCTTCCAGCTCATCGTGAACGGATTGCTCACGGGCCTGCGGATCGTGCGTTACGACCCGGCTGTGATCATCGGCTGGCGGCTCGCATTCGCGCCGTTGGAGGACATCGCATTCGGCTTCGCGATGGTGACGGCCACCCTCAGCCTGTGGGTGTGGTGCGGCCGGCGCGCCGCGCGCCGCGGCGGGCCGAGAGCGAGCGTCGCGCGCCGCTGACGGCCACCTGGAGTCGACGTGAGACGCCGACCTGCACGCGGTTGCTGAACACGTCGTAGTCGGCGCGCTCGATCTCGTCAAGGATCTCGGCGTAGAGCGTCGCCGCGGTGCGCAGGCACTCACGCGAGGTCGGGTCGACGAGCTCGATACCCGGTGCCGCCTGCGCGTACAGCCGACGGGCGCGTTCGATCTCCCAGGCGAGCAGATTGCGAATCGACTCGTCGACGATGCCGCGCGCCAATCGGTCCCGGTCGACACCGAACTGATCCAAGGACTCCTGCGGCAGGTATACGCGACCGCGGCGCAGGTCCTCGGCCACGTCGCGCACGAAGTTCGTCAGCTGGAAGGCGGTACCGAGCGCGATGGCGTGCGTCTCCAGCACATCCCAGCGGACCGTGTCGTCGGCGCGCCCGAGGATCGGCAGCATCTGCAGCCCGATCACCGCCGCCGAGCCCCACATGTAGCGGGCCAGGTCGTCGTAGGTGTCGTACGACGTAACCGTCAGGTCCGACACCATGGCGTCGACGAAGTCGGCGAAGTAGCTCGCCGGCAGCGACCAGCGCTCGATCGTGTCGAGCACCGCACGCCCGATCGGATCGCTCGTGGCACCCCAGTCCAGATCGGCGAGGAAGTCGGCGGTCCAGGTCAGCACCAACTCGGCCCGCGCCGCCGGTTCGGTTGTCGAGGTGTCTCGTGGTTCGTCGACTAGATCGTCGACGTGCCGGGAGAACCCGTACAGTGCGTGCACGAACGGCCGCTTGGCCGGCGGCAGCAGCAGCGTCGCCAGGTAGTAGGTCCGGCCGTGCTCGGCGTTCAGCGCGCGACAGCGCGCGTAGCTCGCCCGCAGCGCCGCGCCGGTGATGCCCGCGGCGTCGAGTTCGCGCCGGCCTCGCATGGGTGTCATCGTGGCAGAGTGCCGACGACCCGCTCGGCGGCCAGCCGGCCCGACACGAGGACCATGGGAACGCCCACACCGGGCTGCGTGCTCGCGCCACAGAAGACGAGACCGCGCACTCGGCGCGACAGCGTCGCGGGGCGAAATGGCCCGGTCTGCCAGAACGTATGCGCGGCCGAGAACGGCGTGCCGGCCGCCAGCCCCAGAGCCCGCCAGTCGGCCGGCGTGACCAGGTGCTCGACCTCGATGCTGTCGCCGAAACCCGGATAGCCGCGGCGTTCCAGCGTCTCGATCATCCGGTTTCGGTAGCCGGCGCCCTGGCGCGCCCAGTCCACCTGCCCTGTCGTGTTCGGCGCCGGGAACAGGGCGTAGCGCACGTGCCGCTGGTCGGGTGCGAGTGCCGGGTCCGACAACGTGGGCGTGCAGAGCAGGAACGACGGGTCGCTCATGACGGCGCCGCGGCCGATGATCTCGTCGAACGTGGTGTCCCAGGCGTGCCCGAAGTGGATCGTGTGATGCGCCTCGTTCGGGTAGGTGGCCGCCGAACCGGCGTGCAGCACTACGGCGGAGGGGGAGTGGCGCAGTCGCCGGACGTGTCGTGGGGTGCGCACCGCGGGCAGCAGATCGGCGTAGGCCGTAGGCAGGTCGACGTTGACGACTACGACGTCGGCGGCGATCCGCTCGCCGCCGCGCAGCACCACGCCGCGCGCGCGGTCGCCGACCACGTCGATCGACTCGACCTGCGAGTCGTAGCGGAACTCGACGCCGTGCTTGTGCGCGGCGCTCGCAAGTGCCCGCGGGACGGCATGCATGCCGCCGGTCGGGAAGTAGACCCCCTCGACGCAGTCCAGATAGGTGATGATCGCGTAGATGGCCAGCGCCTGCGCCGGGGCAAGCCCTGCGTACAACGACTGGAACGACAACACACGGCGCAGCCGTTCGTCGGCGACGTAGTCGGCGAGCTTGGGTCCGAGGCGGCGCAACGCCCCGAGGGCGACGAGCCGGGCGAATGGCGCGCCGAGCATGGCCGTCGGCCAGTCGAGGTTGCGGTCGATGAAGTTCGGCAGCTCGACGCGGTAGAGCTCACGCAGGAACGCGACGTAACGCAGCCACCCGTCGGCGTCACGGCGGCCGCAAGTCTGTGCGATCTCCTCGGCCATCGCCGCGACGTCCGCGCGCACGTCGATGGTGGAACCGTCGGCGAACCGGGCGCGATAGGCCGGGTCGAGTCGACTGAGTGTGAGCCAGTCCGCCAACGTCTCGCCGACGGCCGCCAGCGGCGCCTCGAGCAGCTGCGGCATCGTCAACACCGTGGGGCCGGTGTCGAATAGGTAGCCGCGATCGGCGAGCAGGCCGCACAGTCCGCCCGGCACCGCCTCCCGCTCGACGACAGTCACCTGCCGGCCGGCACCGGCCAGATGCAGCGCTGCGGACAGGCCGCCCAGCCCGGCGCCGACGACGACGACCGAGTCGGTGCGGCCGTCGACGGTCCGGAGCCGGGGCCCGGCATGGTGCTCCCTGGACACGCTCGCTCAGGCTGCCCGGTGTGCGGCCGCGCCGGCCAGGGCCGTGAGTGCGGCCTGCGCTGCCGCGCTGATGACGCTGCCGCCCAACGCGGCGGCAGCCTGCATGCTGCGTGCGGCGATGAGCCGCTCCACCTCGACCAGCGCGCCCGTCGCGATGATCGTCTCGCGCAGGGATTCGATCCCGGCCGGGTCGAGGCTTCGGTCACCGAGTCCCTTGCGGAGCAGTTCGGCCTGGGCGCTGTCGGCCGCCTGGACCGCCAGCGCGGTGAGCACGGTCTGCTTGCCCTCGCGCAGGTCGTCGCCGGCCGGCTTGCCGGTCAGTTGTGGATTGCCGAACACGCCCAGCACGTCGTCGCGCAGCTGGAACGCCTCACCGAGCGGCAGGCCGTACGCGCTGAGCGCGGCGAACACGTCGGGGTCGGCGCCGCCGATGGCGGCCCCGAGGTGCAGGGGACCTTCGATGGTGTACTTGCTGGTCTTGAACTCGATCACTCGCAGCGCATCGGCCGTGGAGAACCTGCCGCGTGCCTGGACGAGCACGTCCAGGTACTGACCGGCCATCACGAGCTGGCGCATGTCGTCGAATACCCGCCGCGCAGCGGCGACACAGGACGGGTCGAGCGCGGCCCGCGCGAACAGTGCGTCGGCCCAGGACAGCAACAGGTCGCCGAGCACGATCGCCGCGGACACGCCGTACACCTCGGCGTCGCCGGGCCAGCCCGCCTCGCGGTGCGCCGCGGCGAAGGCGGCGTGCGCGGCTGCTCGGCCGCGGCGGGTGTCCGACGCATCCATCACGTCGTCGTGGACGAGCGCGCAGGCGTGCAACAGCTCCAGGCTGGCAGCCGCGGTGATCAGGCCGCGGTCGTCGTCGGAGGCCGGGCGCACAGCCCGCCAACCCCAGTAGGTGAAGGTGGGCCGCAGCCGCTTACCGCCGTCGAGCACGAAGGCGCGGGCCGCGTCGACCAGGGGGACCAGATCCGGGCCGGCCGCGGCGAGGGACCGGACACGGTCGTCGAGGAATGCGGCGAGCTCGGATTCGACGCGCGCGATCACCGCTTCGCGCGAGCCGGTCACCTTCGGCACATTACGCTGCACTGGTGACGCGAACCGTTCGGGACTGTCTGAGCGCAGGTCGGCCGACGATCTCGTTCGAGTTCGCGCCGCCGAAGAACCCGGAGGCCGAACGCCGGATCTGGCAGACCATCCGCGAGCTCGAGCCGCTGCACCCGTCGTTCGTGTCCGTCACCTACGGCGCGGGAGGTTCGACGCGGGACAACACGATCAGCGTCACCGAGCGGATTGCGACTGATACCACCTTGTTGCCGGTCGCGCATCTGACCGCGGTCAACCATTCCGTCGCCGAGTTGCGCGCCATCGTCGGACGGTTCGCGGACGCGGGAATCGTGAACATGCTGGCCCTGCGCGGCGACCCGCCGGGCGCGGTGGACGGGCCGTGGATCAAACACCCCCAGGGCGTCGAGTACGCCTCGGACCTCGTCGAACTGCTCACTGCGTACGGCGACTTCTGCATCGGGGTTGCCGCGTTCCCGTACAAGCACCCACGTTCGTCGTCGGTCGAGGACGATGTCGCGCAGTTCGTCGCGAAGTGCCGCGCCGGCGCCGACTATGCGATCACCCAGATGTTCTTCGACGCCGATGACTACCTGCGGCTGCGCGATCGGATCGCTGCCGCCGGCTGTGACACGCCGATCATCGCCGGCCTCATGCCGGTGACGAACATGAACACGATCGCCCGCTCCGAGCAGCTGTCCGGGGCACCGTTCCCGCCTGCGCTCGCGGCTCGGTTCGCCGAGGTGGCCGACGACCCGGCGGCTGTCCGGGCACTCGGCATCGAGCAGGCCACCGAGCTCAGTCAGCGCCTGCTCGACGAGGGCGCTCCGGGGCTGCACTTCATCACCTTCAACTATTCGAAGGCCACCCGCGAGGTGCTCGGCGCGCTCTCCCTGACGACCGCTGCCTAACGCAACGGCAGCCGGGCACCGAGCACCGCGAACGGCCGGATATCCCCCGGAAAGAGGTAGTTGCGGGCGAGGTCGATGAAGCCGGTGTCGCGGTAGAGGCGAAACGCGCGCGTGTCCGCGTCCGGCGTCGACAGCAACATGACGGGGTGGGCGATGCCCGCTGCCAGCGATGTCAGCAACCGACGGCCTATGCCTATCCCGTGGTACTCGGGCAGGACATGCAGCTCCGAGAGTTCGAACGCGTCGGCCAGCCATTCGGCGGCCACCTCCGGCGTCAGCGCGCGGCGGACGAGATCGTGCCACCATTGGCCCGCCCGGGTGGTGTATCCGTAGCCGAAACCGACGAGCAGGTCGTCGACGAGGGCGGCCCGGCAGGCGAACCCGGGGTGCGAGAGATGTTTGCGAGCGCTGACACCGCGTTGCGCGCCGGTGTGGTCGGGATAACGCATCGCGCGGGTGTAGATGTGCATCGCGTCGTCGAGGCGGACACCGAACTGGCGCGGTGTCCACGCCTCGATCCGCGCATCGCTCGGCCCGTCGGACTCTCCCGACCACGGCGCGCGTTGAGCGAATCGCATCCCATGATCGTGCCGCACGGCAGCGACCGCGTCACGCGTGCTCCCCGATGTCGCCGCCGGTGCGCCGGACCGGCGCAACGAACGCTGACCACTCAACGGGGACGGCGGCGACGGAGTGCGGGTGCTTCAGTGCAGGCCGCACTCCACCTTGCCGGTGCCCGACCAGCGACCGGCGCGGGCGTCCTCACCGGGTGCAATGCGCCGGGTGCACGGTGCGCAACCGATGGAGCCGTAGCCGTCGAAGAGCAGCGGGTTGACGAGGATCCCGTTCTGGGCGATGTAGCGTTCGACGTCGTCCTCGGTCCAGCGGGCGATCGGGTTGAGTTTCACCATCCCCCGCTGCTCGTCCCATTCGACCACCCGGACGTTGCGACGCGTGGCCGCCTCGTCCCGGCGCAGTCCAGATGCCCACGCCGAGTAGTCCTTCAGGGCAGCGCGCAGTGGCATCACCTTGCGCAGCGCGCAGCACTGATCGGGATTGCGCTCGTAGAGGCGCGCGCCGAAGGAGGCGTCCTGCTCCGCCACACTCTGCCGCGGGGCGACCGTGCGAATGGTCACCGGCAGTGTGGCCGCGACCGCATCGCGGGTGCCGATCGTCTCGGCAAAGTGGTAGCCGGTGTCAAGGAACAGGACGTCGACCCCCGGTCGAACCTTCGCGGCCAGGCTGGGCACGACGGAATCGGCCATGGACGACGCGACGGCCCACGACGCACCGAACTGCTCTTCCGCCCAACCCAGGACCTCGAGAGCCGTCGCGTTCTCGAGGTCGTCGCCGGCCGCGTGGGCCAGATCGCGCAGCTCATCCCTCGAGCGCACCGTGCTCAGAGCAACCATGCCTCTTCGGCGCGCGACACGTAGGCCGCGAACGCCTCGCCTCCTTCACGGCGCTCCAGGTAACCGCGAAGCACCCGCTCGACGTAATCGGGCGCCTGCTCTGCTGTCACCTTCAAACCCCGGAACTTGCGGCCGAATTCCGCTTCGGTGCCCATTTGTCCGCCGAGGTGCACCTGGAAGGCGTCCTCGTCGCCGTCCGGGCCCTTGTGCACGATGCCCTTGAAGCCGATGTCGGCGACCTGGAACCGGGCGCAGGAGTTCGGACAGCCATTGACGTTGATCGTGATCGGGGTGTCGAAGTCGGGCAGCCGCTTCTCCATCTCGATCCGCAGATCCTTCGCTCGCGCCTTTGTCTCGACGAGTGCGAGCTTGCAGAATTCGATGCCGGTGCAGGCGATCGTGCCGCGCCGGAACGCCGAAGGGCGCACTGACAGTTCGAGCGCTTCGAGCTCGTCGATCGCGGCTTCCAGGTCGGCGTCGGCGACGTCGAGCACGACCAGTCCCTGCTGCGCGGTCAGCCGGACGCGGCCCTTGCCGTGGCGGTCGGCGATCTCGGCGACCTCGCGCAGATGGCTGCCGGACGTGCGTCCCGCGCTGGTCGTGGCGCCGATCGCGCGCAGGCCGTCCGACTGCTCCTCGACCCCGATGTGGTCGCGGTGCGCCGGGGACTTCTCGGGCGCGGGACCGTCCGGCAATGCCCGCTTCAGGTACTCGGTTTCGAGTACCTCGCGGAACTTGACCGGACCCCAGTCGGCCATCAGGAACTTCAGCCGGGCGTGATTGCGTTGGCGTCGGTAGCCGTAGTCGCGAAACACCGCGGTCACACCGGCCCAGACCTCGCTCACCTCGTCCGGTCGGACGAACACCCCGAGGCGCTCGGCGAAGCGCGGGTTCGTGGACAGCCCGCCACCGACCCACAGGTCGTATCCGGGCACTGCGTCCGGGCCGAGCACACCGACGAAGGAGACGTCGTTGATCTCGTGATTGGTGCAGTGCCGTGCACAGCCGGAAATCGAGGTCTTGAACTTGCGCGGCAGGTTCGAGTACTCGGGGTCGCCGAGGTACCTCTCGACGGTCTCGCGCAACGCCGGGCCGGCGTCGATGACCGAATCCGACGCGACGCCTTCGAGTGGACACCCCAGCATGACTCGCGGGCAGTCGCCGCACGCCTCGGTGGTGGACAGGCCGACCGCTTCGAGCTTGTCCCAGATGGCCGGGACGTCCTCGATCCGGATCCAGTGCAGCTGCACGTTCTGCCGGTCACTGATGTCTGCGATGTCGCGGCCGTAGGTGGTCGAGATCTCGGCTACGACCCGCAGCTGTGCACTGGTGAGCGTGCCCCCGTCGATGCGGATGCGCATCATGAAGAACTCGTCCTCGAGCTCTTCGGGCTCGAGGGTGGCCGTTTGGCCGCCTGGAATGCCCTGTCGGCGTTGCGTGTAGAGGCCCATCCACCGGAACCTGCCGCGCAGATCGGCGGGGTCGATGCCGGCAAAGCCGGTGTACTGATAGATGTCGACGATTCGCTTTCGGACGTTGAGCGGGTCGTCGTCCTTCTTGCTGCGTTCGTTGGGGTTGAGCGGCTCGCGATAGCCCAGGGCCCATTGGCCGTGCCCCCGGCGAGGTTTCGTGGCGGCTGCCCTGACCGGTCGTTCTGGGCGATCTGGACGATCTGGTCGCGCCGGCATGCGGCGTCCCTTCGATGCTCGTGATGGGGGCGGACGGACGGGCGGCGACGCGGTGTCGCCGCGGCTCAACAGGTCGCCGTGGCCACACGCAAGAGGTCGATATGGCGACGCGAGGTGAGCATCGTTGCTACCGGCGCCATAGGGGCCATGATCCCACATCCCCCGCATGGCGCGAACCGCTACAGGATGATGGGGATGTGACCGGCCTCCCGCTGCTACTAGACCTGCAGGGCCGGCGCGTCGTGGTCGTGGGTGGCGGCGCCGTCGCCGCGCGGCGGGTGGCCGCCCTGCGCGCGGCGGGTGCCGACATCGTCGTCGTCGCGCCCTGGGTCACCGCCGGCATGGCTGGTCCCGACGTCTCGGTGCGCACCCGGCCGTTCGTCGATGACGACGTCGACGGTGCGTGGCTGGCGATGGCGTGCACGGACGACGCGGACGTGAACGCGCGGGTCGCCGCCGCCGCGCACGAGCGGCAGATCTTCTGCGTGCGCGCCGACGACGCCGCGCGCGGCAGCGCTCGTACCTCTGCCGTGGCCCGATTCGACGGTGTGACCGTCGCAGTCAACGGCGGCGACGACCCGCTGCGGGCGCTCGGCCTGCGCGACGCGATTGCCACGGCCCTGGAGCTCGGTGAGCTGCCCGCCCGCCGTGTCCGACCGCCTGCGCGCGGCAGTGTCGCGCTGGTCGGGGGCGGGCCCGGGGATCCGGAGCTGATCACCGTCCGCGGGCGCCGGCTGGTCGCCGATGCCGACGTGCTCGTCATCGATCGCCTCGCGCCGCGTGAGTTGCTGTCGAGTCTGGCCGCCGATGTGGAAGTGATCGACTGCGGCAAGTCGGCGCACCGGCACAACCTGTCCCAGGACGAGATCAACGCGGTGCTGATAGACCGGGCCCGCGCCGGCAAGCGGGTAGTCCGGCTCAAGGGTGGCGATCCGTTCGTCTTCGGTCGAGGGGGCGAGGAATGGCTGGCCTGCGTCGCGGCCGGCGTGCCGGTGAGCCTCGTGCCGGGACTCAGCTCGGCGCTCGCTGCGCCTGCGGCGGCCGGCATCCCGCTGACCCATCGCGGGATCGCCGCGGACTTCACGGTGGTGTCCGGACACCTCGACCCGGGACGGCCGACGGACCGGGGTGTCGACTGGCCGGGCCTGGCGCTGCACGCCGGAACCCTCGTCCTGCTCATGGCGATGGATCGCCTCGACCTCATCACCGCGGAGCTGATCAAGCACGGGCGCGCGCGCACGACCCCGTCGGCAGTCATTCACGCGGCGACCATGCCGGCGCAGCGGGTCGTGCGGGCGCCCCTCGTCGACCTGGCCGAGCGCGCCGCCCGCGCCGGCCTCGGCGCGCCGGCGGTCGTCGTGATCGGCGACGTGGTGCAGGTAATCGGCTGACCTCTGGGAGGCGAGGTGTCGCCACTGCCCGGTTCTGTCGGTGCCGCGTGTTAGTATCGAACGAAATCGAACAGGAGGCTCTAGTGACCTCGACGCCCCACAACTCGCCGGTGCGCCTACTCACTCACGCGCGGTCGGCTCTCGCCGAGGCATCCTCGGCCGACGACCCGGGTGAACGCTTCCGGCTGGCCCATCTGTGCGCGCTGCGGACTGCGGCGGCGGTGTCGGCCCGACTCGGTCGGCCGGTCGCTACGCGGCGGCGGCTGGTGAGCGTCTGGGTGCTGCTGGCACGGGTCGCGCCGCAGTTCGCCGACTGGGCAGCGTACTTTGCCGCCGGGGCGCCCCTGCGCGCCGCGGTCGAGGCAGGCTCGCGAACTGCCGTCACGGCGCGGACCGCCGATGACCAGGTTCGCGCGGCCGGGGAGTTCCTCGGCGTCGTCGAGAACTCCCTGGGTCTGCTGGCCGCGTGATGGCCGGCGACGACCCGCCCGTTTCACCTGGCTCGGGTGTCAGTAGCCCGCACTAGTCTCGGCATGTGCAGATCGACGTCAGTCGCGAGCGGGCGGGTACGGGCCGGCTGGCGTTGATGTCGCGGCTCCTGACCGACGCGCTCGACTCGGTCCGCCGACCCGGGCAGCGACCGACGGTGCTCGACTGCGGTGGCGGCACGGGGGCCTATGCCGTCCCGCTGGCCGTCGCAGGTGCCGACGTCACGGTCGTCGACATCAGCGCCGATGCCCTCGCCACCCTGCGTCGCCGAGCCGACGAGGCGGGGGTCTCGCCACTCGTGCGCCCGCTGCAGGGCGACGCCGAGGCCCTCGGCGAGCTCGTGCCCGGCGCGGCCTTCGATCTGGTGCTGGCTCACGGCATCCTCGAGGCGGTCGATCGCGTTCAGGATGCGTTCACCGAGATCGCCGGCGTGGTGCGGCCCGGTGGGCTGCTCAGCGTGCTGGTCGGCAACCCGGCGGCCGCTGTGCTGGCCCGCGCGCTGGCCGGCGAGCCGGCGGCCGCCCTCGACGAGCTGCGTGGGCTCGACGCCGCGGTAGCGCGCGTCGGCCCGGATGCCGTCGAGCGGATGTGCGTGCTCGCGGGCCTGCAGGTCCAGGCCAGGCACGGCATCGGTGTGTTCTCCGACCTGGTTCCAGGCAGCGCGATCGACGCACCCGGCGCGCGCGATGCGCTCGCCGAACTGGATTTCGACGCGGCCGGCCGTGCCCCGTTCGCCCAGATTGCCGGCCGGGTCCACCTGCTGGCCCGGCGCCCGGTCGCCGACGCCGACGGCTGACGGGCAGCGACGGTGGGGCGCAGCGCCGACCTCCCTCGGCGGGCCGGCTCGTTCGACGGCGACGACTCGGCCTGCCCGATGCTGCACGTGGACATGGACGCGTTCTTCGCAAGCGTTGAGATCAAGAAGCGTCCTGAGCTACGGGGGCGACCGGTCCTGGTCGGCGGCGGCCAGCGCGGTGTGGTCGCCGCGGCGTCCTACGAGGCCCGTCGCTTCGGCGTGCACAGCGCGATGTCCATGAGTCAGGCGTTACGCCGCTGTCCCGGCGCGGTCGTGCTCGCGCCCGATCGCGCGGCCTACAGCGCGGCCTCCGCGCAGGTGATGGCGATCCTGCGGGACGTCACCCCGCTCGTGGAGCCGCTCTCGCTCGACGAGGCGTTCCTCGACGTCTCCCGCGCAGCCCGCACCGCAGGGCGTCCCGGCGTCATCGCGGCGCGCATCCGCCACCGCGTCGCGCGGGAACTGCAGTTGACGTGCTCGGTCGGCGTGGCACCGACGAAGTTCGTGGCCAAGCTGGCGTCGGCGCGGTGCAAGCCGGACGGCATGCTCGTGGTTCCGGCCGCGGGCGTGCTCGAATTCCTGCACCCCCTTCCCGTCACCGCCCTGTGGGGCGTCGGGCAGCGAACGGGGCAGGCCCTGCACCGGCTCGGGATCCGCAGCGTGGGCGACCTCGCCGCGACCCCGCTGCCCACCCTTCGACGAGCTGTCGGCACGGCCGGCGCGCAGCACCTGGCGGCACTCGCCGCCGGGGTGGATCCGCGGCCGGTCTCGCCGAACGAGGTGGAGAAGTCGATCAGCGCCGACCGCACGCTGGACACCGACCTGAGTGCCGAGGCCGACGTGTGCCGCGAGCTGTTGCGCCTCGCCGCAGAGGTCGGTGCTCGGCTGCGGCAACGCGGCTTCGCCGCCCGTACGATCGGCATCAAGATCCGCTATGCGGACTTTCGGACGGTGACCCGAGTCCGCACCCTGCGGTCTTCGACCGCCCAAACTGCGGAGATCTACGCCACCGCTGCGGAGCTGTACCGCGCGCTTGACCTCGATCGGCCCCGGATCCGGCTGGTCGGCGTCAAGGCCGAGGGGCTGCGCGCCGCGGCCGCAGCGAGCGAGCAGTTGACCCTCGACCTCGACGGCGGTGCAACCGGGCGGGCGGGTGACGGCGCCGGATCCGGTACGTCGGCGAGCGCGGCAATCGACGCCGCCTGCGCCCGTTTCGGTTCGGCCGCAGTCCGGCCGGCCACTCTCGTCGGCTCGCCCGACCGGCTTGGGCGTGCGGATCGACGGGTTGATTGACGCCTTGCTTGAACCGTAACTTTCGATACGCTGAATCGGCTCGTATGCTCATGGTGTATCCCTCACTACGACGGGGTATGTATCAGCGTTCACATCAGCATCTGCCTCGGCCGACCTGCCGAGGTAACGAAGGAGGGCCCGGTGCCGCTCTCCGATCACGAGCAGCGGCTGCTCGACGAGATCGAGCAAGCCCTGTATGCCGAGGACCCCAAGTTCGCGGCGACCGTGCGCAAGGCACGCACCAGATCGCGGGCGCGTCGTTCGGCCGCGCTGTGTGTGCTCGGCGCCCTTGTGGGCTTCGGCCTGGTCCTGGTCGGGCTGATCACGAACGTGATCGTGCTGAGCGTCGTCGGGTTCGTGCTGGTCGTGGGTTCCTGCGGCTACGCCGTGCAGGTGATTCGTGGCCGCAATGCCTCGGCCACCACGCCGACCGCGGCCGAAGCCGAGCGCGCTCCGGCTCCTCGCCATGGTGGCCTGCGCAGCCGGATGGAAGAGCGCCTGCGTCGTCGCTTCGACGAGAGCTGAGCAGTCGGCTCTCGACTCTACAGACCCAGGGCGGTGCCGATCCATGGGCCGCCCTTTTTGCGTGTCGGCGCGAGTGCGCTAGTGCCGGCGTGGCGATGATCCGTCGGGTCTGTGGTTGCCTGGGCGCCGCAGGGAGGCCGGCCAGAGCGTGGCGCGCAGCCGCGCGCGTCCGGACCGTTGCGCACGCAGGCGGCGCAGCACGCTGCGCAGCCCCTGCTCCAGCTCGGTGGTGTCCTGCGGCGTTGCCTCCGGGCCGTAGCGGTGCTGCTCCACGGCGGCGGCCAGCGTGGTGAGGGCCGCCGGATCCTCGGAATCGCGCGCCAGCCAGCTCGCCACCTGCCGGGGTGAACGCGCGCGCGACCAGACGTAGCCGAGGTCGATGGCGGTGTCGGACAACTCCGCCCACAGTGGATCAGGATCGCCGGCACGGCCGGCCCGCAAGCGCTGTCTTCGCCGGGTCACCCGGATGGCGGCCGGTGTCAGCGCGAGCAGCAACGCGCCGAGGATGCCGAGGCCGACCCACGCTGAGGTGCCCGGCGCATCGCTGAACGTCGACGGCGCGGTGGCGACGTTCGATGCGCCGGCCGATGCCGCGCTCGATGAATCGCCGGGCAGTGGTTTGTTGCTCGGAAGGCCGCCCTGGCTGGTGCCGGCACCGCTCGGGAACACGTGCGGCGCGTAGCTGAAGTCGCTCTGGCTGCCGCCACTGAGTCCGTCGACCGGTGTGGGATCGAACGGGACCCAGCCGACCCCCTTGAAATAGGCTTCGACCCAGGCGTGTGCATCGAGGGTGGAGACGATGAAGTTCCCGCTGCTGTCCGGCAGTGGGTGCATGTAGCCGAGCACCACCCGCGCCGGGATGTTCGCCGCGCGGAACATGACCGCCGTCGCCGCGGCGTACTGCTGGCAGAAACCGAGCTTGTTCTTCAGGAAGTCGACGAGGTCGCTGCCGGAGTCGCCCACCTTCGTCTTGAGGCTGTACTGGAACCCGTTGGCCGGGTCGGCGAAGTAGTCGGTGATCGCCCGCGCCCGCAGGTATGGCGACGATTCACCCCCGGTGAGCCGGTCCACCAGGTCGGTTACCGCGGAGGGGACGCGTGGCAGCTCCAACCACGGGCGCGCATCGATGTCGGCGAGATGGTCGTCGGCGTCGCGCAGCTCGGCCAGTGTCGGCGCGGGATCGGCGAACGATTCCTGGTACACATCTCCGTTCGCCAGGCGCGGCCCGGTGATGACCTGGAATTGCTCGTGCAGCACATAGTTGTCGTTGAGCCCGTCGATCCGGACGGCCGTCGGGAACACTGCCGGAACACCGGAGTACCCGGTGACGTCGATGCGCGCGAGGTAATTAACGGTCGTGGGCGCGCCGGGCGGCAGCAGGTGCTCGATCGAGCTGTTCACCGAGCCCACGTCGTCCGCGCCGCCGGCGACCCAGCCGGCGCCGGTGAACTTGTCGAGGACGCCCGTGCGCAGATAGGACGGCGGCCGGGTGCCCGGGTGCCAGTTGTCGACGTGCACCGTCATCAGGTTGATCGGCTCGTTCCGGACGAGTTCACCCTTGAGGTTCGCGAACGGGCTGATGCCGCCCGTGCCCGAGCCGCCGCCCCCGCCAGTGCCATAGCCGGTGTGGAAGGCGTCGGCGATCAGGTTTCGCGACTGCGCAGGAACGACCAGCGGCACGAGGAGCGCCGCCGCGATCGCGACCACGCCGATACGCTGCGCCGAGACCGGTACCGCCAGCTTCGTTGCGGCGCCGCCGCGGCGTGGGATGCGTCGACCCCAGCGATGCAGTTCGTCACCGGCGTCGAGCGAGAGCAGGATCAAGAATCCGGCAGCTGCGGACGCGAACCACAACCAGGAGACTGGCTCGCGCGGCACTGCGCCGGACACGGTGTAGACCACGAGCAGCGGCACGCCGGCGAGCGCGCCGCGCCGCCCGACCACCGCGACCAGATCGACCAGTGCGGCCAGCAGGCCAAGCAGTGCACACAGCACCAGCCGCACCGCGGGGGTGCTCTGTACCGGAGCGACCTCGTCACGCGTGGTGTGATGCAGGCTGTCCATGAGCGTGCCGAGGTCGTGCATGGTGGCCCTGATCGGTATCACGTGCAGCCACGCGTGCTCGGGCACGAATCGCAGGGTCAGCCACAGGCCGAGCAGCATGACGCCTGGCCAGATGTCGAGCGCACCCGCGGGCCGGCGCAGCCGGAGCAGGATCGCCGGGCCGGTGACGACGAGCATCGCGAGCCAGACGTCGATGATCCAGCCGAAGTCGGTGAACAGCGCCTTCAGCGGAACGACGCCGAGGCAGCACGCGATCAATGCGAGCACCGTGCGTCGACTGGCCGACCACCCCGAATCAGGCCGCGACGCCGGGCGGGTCGGCCGATCAAGGGTGGTTGTCATCGGGTCGTCACCGTCGCTCTCGCGCCGGTGCCGAGGCCGGCCAGCAGCAGCCGCCAGACGTAGGCGGTGGTGTCGCCGCGCCGCACGACGGCCACCCGCCAGCCGGCGCTGCGCAGTAGGTCAGCCCCGCCGGCGAGCGCTCGAGCGGCGACGTCCGGTCCGTGTCTGCCGTTGAACCCGGCTGGGCTATGTCCGTTGCTGTTCGCAATGCCGACGAGCCGTGAGTCGGGCGGGACCCCGCCGGCGCGGTCGGCATCGAGGCGTCGGCCCGGATCGACGACCATCGGTTCGACCCAACTGTCGACGTCCAGCAACAGTGCGAAGGCCGGCGACGACCGGCCGTGGGCGTGCGCATCGGCCACCGCGTGCAGGGTCTTCGGATCGAGCCGGCCGAGCACGGCGACAAGCGTGGAATCGCGCGCCGCGGTGCGGAGCAACCCGACGGCCGGCGCGAGATCATCGCGAGGGCTGTGCCGCACATCGGCCAGGTGGCCTGCTAGCCGGTTCGGATCGGCGAAGCGCAGCCGTTCGGGGGCCGTCGTGCCCGAGATCAGGCTGAGCGTGCGGCCAGTCAGCTGCAGGTGGCTGCCGATGCTCGCAACCGCGCTCACCGCCCACTCGAAGCTGCTGGCCAGGCGGGTGTCCATGCCCGCCGGCTGGCCGGAGTCGGGGGGCAGCTCGGCGTGTCCGCTCTCGCGCACGTCGAGCAGCACTGTGCAGTGGCCGTGCCACGGGCGCTCCTCCTGGCGCACCATCAGCGCGCCGGTCCGCGCCGAGGATCGCCAGTGGATCTTGCGGAGGTCGTCGCCGGTGCGGTATTCGCGCGTCGATTGGTCGTCTGCGCCGTGGCTGCCGACCGAGCGACTGCCCGCGTCGTCGCCGACGTCGTCCGAGCGCGGCGGGTCGATCGCCGGCAGCGGATCGATCACCGGCGCGAGCACGAACTCGCTGGTGGCAGTGAACGAGCGGGTGACGTCGACCATCCGGAACGGGTCGCATACTCGCATCCGCAACGGCCCCGCTCGGTAGTGCCCGCGGCCCAACCCGGGAATCCGGTACGACACGTGCCGCACCTCGTGCCCGGCGAGTGGGTCCACCACGAAGCGGGCCCGGCCGGGAACCCGATCCGGTAACCGATCCTCGAGCATCAGGGCCCCGGTACGCAGCAGCGACCGGTTGGTGATGGTCAGGTGAACGACGATGTCCTGCCCGGCCTGCCCCCGCGTCGGCTCGACCCGTCGACGGTTCGCGATCTGAACCCGCGAGCGGTGCACGAACAGCGCCGACGCGATCGGGATCACTGCGGTCAGGATGCCGGCGCGCACGAGATCGACCTCGCCGAGGAGAAAGCCGCACAGGATCGCACTGAAGCCCGCGGCCAGCAGACACGTGCCGCGTGTGGTGAAACCGGCGCGGCGCGACGACATCGGGTCAGCGGCCGACAAGCCCGGCGCCCGTCGGAATGGGTGTGACCTGGATGAGCCGACCGAGGACGTCGCTCGCCGTGCGGCCCGCGACGTGCGCCTCGGCGGTGAGCAGCATGCGGTGGCTCAGGACAGCGGAGAGCAGGTACTGGATGTCGTCTGGGATCACGTATTCGCGGCCGCCGATTGCGGCCCACGCCTTGGACGCACGCAACAACTGCAGCGTGGCCCGTGGTGACGCGCCGAGGCGGAACTCACCGGCCCGGCGAGTGCCCTCGGCGAGGTCGACGGCGTAGGCCTTGATCGCGTCCGACACGAACACCTGCCGGACGGCACCGATCAACGCACGGACCTCGGTGGCGTCGGAGACCGGACGCAGGGTGTCCAACGGGTCCAGTGCGGCGTGCTCGGCGAGCATCGCGATCTCCGCCGCGCGGTCGGGGTAGCCCATCGACACCCGGGCGGTGAACCGGTCGCGCTGCGCCTCCGGCAGTGGATACGTGCCTTCCATGTCGACCGGGTTCTGCGTCGCGAGCACCATGAACGGCGCTTCGAGGCCGTAGGTGATGCCGTCGACGGTGACCTGTCGTTCCTCCATGCACTCCAGCAGGGCGGCCTGCGTCTTCGGCGAGGCACGGTTGATCTCGTCGCCGACGACGATGTTGGCGAACACCGGACCGGGCTTGAACTCGAAATCGCGTTCCTCGGAGTTGTAGACGCTGACGCCGGTGATGTCGCTGGGTAGCAGATCCGGCGTGAACTGGACCCGGCGGACCGAGCAGTCGATCGAGCGCGCGAGTGCTTTGGCGAACTTCGTCTTGCCGACGCCGGGCACGTCCTCGATGAGCAGGTGTCCCTCAGCGAGCAGCACGGTGAGGCCGAGGGTGATGGCCGCGCGCTTGCCTTCGATGACGTGCTCGATGTTCGCGACTATGCGTGCACCCGCGGATTGCACATCGGCCACGCGGAGCGTCGGCAGACCACCGCCGGCGTCGGCCGAGCTTGCTGTGCGCGCAGGTCCGGGGTGCAGGTCGTCCACGTGCGGATCCTCTTCTCTCGCAGCCGCAACCGCGCAGGTGCGCTGCTTCGACAACGAGTATGCCGACCTGGCGCTCACGGTGGCATCCTTCGCCGGTGCTCGTCCTCTGGAACCAGAACGTGCCAGGCGTCTCGCGCGTTCGAGACACGCGCTGCGCACAACGATCGATTTGGTTGACCGTGGCGGCCTGTGGGTTAGAGTGGGGGTCAGTGGGGAGAGTTGGCGAACAGCGTCAGGATCGACCTGAACCCGGGTGCAGAACGAGGTGAATGCCGGTGTTTCTCGGCACGCACGCGCCCCGGCTGGACGACAAGGGGCGGTTGGCTCTCCCGGCGCGGTTCCGGCCTGAGTTGGAGGGAGGGCTCGTGATCTGCAAAGGACAGGACCGCTGTTTGTACGTCTTCGCGGTCACCGAGTTCGCCCGGATCACCGACTCGCTGCGGACCGCCCCGGTGACCGATCGACGGGTGCGCGACTACAGCCGGGTGTTGTTCGCCAGCGCCTCGCACGAGACGCCCGACGGACAGGGCCGCATCACCGTGCCGGCCAATCTGCGCCAGTACGCCGGATTGAGCAAGGACTGCGCCGTCATCGGCGCGAACACCCGTATCGAGGTGTGGGACGCCGCGGCGTGGCAGGAGTACCTCGACGCGACCGAGCCTGTGTTCGCCGACATCGCGGAGGAGGTGCTGCCGGGCGTCCTGTGACGCCGCGCCGACCCATAGGCCCGGCTCGTTGGGTTCGGCCTCCTCCCGTCCTGTCCTGGCGTCACTTCCCCGGTGCCAGGGCAACCAGTCGGACGGGCGGGGACCAGATCGAACGACACTCCCCACCGCTCCCCACTCCACCGCACGCCCTCGATCGAAAGCGAGCCAGCGCCGAATGGATCAGCGGGCCGACGCGAGGCAGGATCCGGCGACGGCCGTGCACGTGCCCGTCCTGCTCGCCCGGGTGCTTGCCCTGCTGTCGCCGGCGCTCGCCGATCGACCGGCCGTGGCCGTCGACGCCACCCTGGGTCTCGGTGGCCACGCCGCGGCGCTGCTGGCTGCGCATCCCCAACTGACCCTCGTGGGCCTGGACCGGGATCCGGTCGCGCTCGAGCGCAGCCGCGACCGACTGGCCCACTTCGGCGCGCGCGTACACCTCGTGCATGCCGTCTACGACCGGATGCCCGAGGTCCTCGACGAACTCGGCTTGGACGGCGTCGACGGGGTGTTGTTCGACCTCGGCGTGTCGTCGATGCAGCTCGACGTGCCCGATCGCGGGTTCGCCTACGGGCACGATGCACCGCTCGACATGCGCATGGATCAGACGGCTGGGCAGACGGCCGAACAGGTCGTCAACGAATATTCGGTCGCCGATCTGGCCCGCGTGCTGCACGAGTACGGCGAGGAGCGCTTCGCCCGCCGCATTGCCCAAGCCATCGATCGCCGGCGCCGGGTGGCCCCGCTGCGGTCGAGCGCCGAACTGGCCGATCTGGTACGCGAGGCCATCCCGGCCGCGACGCGCCGGATGGGGGGCCACCCGGCCAAGCGCACGTTCCAGGCGCTGCGGATCGAGGTCAACGCCGAGCTCGCCGCCGTGCGCGACGGCGTGCCTGCCGCCCTGGAGGCCGTGACCGTGGGGGGCCGGATTGTCGTGCTCGCGTACCACTCGCTGGAGGACAGGATCGTGAAGCAGGCCCTCGCCGCCCGTGCCGTGGACACCACCCCGCCGGATCTGCCGGTCGCGCTGCCCGAGCACGGCCCGCAGCTGCGATTGCTCACCCGAGGTGCAGAACCGGCGAGCGAGGCCGAGATCGCCGCGAACCCCCGAGCCGCATCGGTCCGATTACGGGCCGCGGAGCGCATCCGGGCGTCGGCATGACGGACAAGGCGACCCGCACCGCGAAGCAGACCACGACACCGAGTGTGCCGCCGAAAGCGGCGATCAGGGTGGCGGCCGATGCACGGCCGACGTCAGGCGGGCTCACCCAGGGGTCGAAGCGGAGGCCGGTAACCGCCGGGAAGGGTCCGAGGCACGCCTCCCGGATCTCGTTCGCGCTGCTTGTCGCCGGGCTGCTCGTCGGCGGCATGGCGCTGCTGCTCGTCCTGAATACCGCGTCGGCCGCGAACGAGCTACGCCGCCGCAACCTCGCGATCAAGGACGACGCCGTCGCGGGACAGGTGCAGGATCTGCGCCGCGAGCTCGCCGTGACTTCGGCGCCCGCACGGCTGGCGGAGGCGGCCGCCGCACTGGGGATGGTGCCGGCCGGAAACCCGGCCTTCCTGGTCATCGACGCGAACGGTTCGGTCCACGCCCTGGGTGACCCGGCGCCGGCGACAGCGGCGCCCATCACGGGCCCGCGCAAGAAGAAGAAGAAGAAGCCGAAGAGCTCCAGCGCGCACCCGAGTCCCCACTCGGCAGCGACGTCGACGGCGCCCGGAGCCCGCAGGTCGAGCACCCGGGCCGGCAACACCGCGGGCCCGGCCAGCACGAGGCGAACGTCCGGAACGCCGTCACCGTCACCGTCACCGTCACCGTCACCGACGCCGTCACCGACGCCGACGCCGACGCCGACGCCGACGCCGACGCCGACGGTCACCCTGCCGGGAGGAACGCGATGAGCGATCGCCGCCAGCCGCCGAGCGGCCAGCCGCGCGGGCGGCAGCCAGAGGGCGGACGACGCGGAGTCGACACCCTGCCGCCGCCCAGCCGCCGGCAGGTGCTCGCGGATCGCCGAACCCCGCCCGGCCGCGCAACCCAGCCGCCGCGGCGCACGACCCGGTCCCAGCTCGCGCCGTCGACGCGCTCGACCGGTTTCGCGCATACGCCTCGAACCAACCCTCGGGCCGTGAAGCGGCGTCGGCCACCGCGCCGGATGCGGCTGGGCCTGCTCGATCGCCGGCTGCGTTGGGGGCTCGTCGCGGTCAGCGTGCTGCTGCTCGTAATCGCGGGCCGGCTCATCCAGCTGCAGGGTGTCGATCACAGCGACTACGCCGGCGCCGCCGCGGCGCAACGTATCGAGCGCGTGACGCTGCACGCGTTGCGCGGCTCGATCGTCGATCGGTTCGGTACGCCGCTCGCCTATACCTCCGACGCGCAGGACATCACGGCGGACCCGAAGCAGATCAAGGCCACGGACCGCGCCCAGTACGCCGCGAAACTCGCGCCGAAGCTGCGGCTCTCTCCGGCGTCGATCGAGCGGCAGTTGGCCGGCCGCGGGCACTACGCGCTGCTGGCGACGGCGCTCTCGGCGCACGAGGCGAAGCAGGTACTGGACCTGCGGCTTCCGGGCATCTACACCCAAGCCACGACCCAGCGGCAATACCCGGGCTCCACGACCGGGGCGAACGTCGTCGGTCTGGTGCACTCCGACGGGGCCGGAGCCGCCGGCATCGAGGCGCAGTTCAACGCCGTCCTGGCCGGCCGCGACGGCACGATGTCCTACAGCGTCGACAACGTCGGCGACGTCAATCCGAACAGCGCCACGACCATCGACCCGGCCCGCAACGGCGCGACGGTGCGGCTCACGATCGACCAGAGCGCCCAGTACATGTCGCAGCAGTACCTTGCGCAGGCCGTCCGGGAGTCCGGGGCGCGGGGTGGTCAGCTCGCCATGTTGGACGTGCACACCGGACAGGTCCTCGCCCTCGCCTCGACCTCGACCTTCGACCCGTCCGACCCGAACTCGATCAACCCGGACGAGCCGATCGACGCCCCAGTCATGTCGGCGTTCGAGCCGGGATCGGTGCAGAAGTCGATCACCTTCGCCGCGGCGATCGAGCGGGGGGTCATCACGCCGCGCAGCGTCATCACGGTGCCGTCGTCGATCTCCATGGGCGGCGTCAACGTCAGTGACGCGTGGTATCACCCGACGGAGAAGCTCACCGCTACCGGCGTGCTCGCAGAGTCGTCCAACGTGGGTACTCTCAAGATCGCCCAGCGGCTCGGGCCGCAGGCGTGGATGCACTACGAGCAACTGTTCGGCGTGGGCACGAAGACCGGCATTGAGCTACCGGGGGAGAGCAGCGGGCACCTGCCACCCCGCTCGGAGTGGTCCGCCTCGACGTTCGCGAACCTCCCGTTCGGCCAGGGCCAGAGCATGACGATCATCCAGCTGGCCTCGATCTACCAGACGCTCGCCAACGGGGGGGTGCGGATCGCCCCGCGGATCGTGCAGTCGATCAGCAAGCCGGACGGGTCGACAACGCTGACGGCCCAACCGAAAGGCATCCGGGTAGTGACGGCCAAGACCGCCGCGACGGTCCGGACCATGCTGGAGTCGGTGACGATGCCGGGTGGCACCGGGGTCAAGGCGGCGATCCCCGGGTACCGCGTCGCCGGCAAGACCGGCACCGCGCAGCAGCCCGACCCCAGGCACGGCGGCCGGTACTCGAGTTCGATGAACTGGGACACGTTCGCGGGCATGGTGCCTGCCGACGACCCCCAGTTCGTGGTCGCGATCATGATCGACAACCCGGCGCACGGCATCGAGGGCGGCGATGTGGCGGCTCCGCTCTTCCACCACATCGCGACCTTCGAATTGCAGCACGCACAGATCCCGCCGTCCGGTACGCATTCGGTGCACGTGCCCTTGCAGGTGTGCAAGGGAATGGACCCCCGCTACCTGCCCGCTAACGTCTGCTGACGTGAAGGACAGTTCGGTCGCCGGCGTGCCGCGTCCGAGCGCAGTGGCTCCCGTGCCGGTGTCCACGCTGGTTGCCGGACGAGGCAGGCTGCGCGGCGCCGATGTGCAGGTGACCGGGATCACCGCCTCGAGCGACCGCGTCCGGGTCGGCGACCTGTTCGCCGCGCTGCCCGGGCGTACCGGTCACGGTGCGGCCTTCGCCGCCGACGCCGTGGCGCGCGGTGCGGCCGCCGTGTTGACCGACGCCGCCGGCGAGCCGTCGGCGCCCCTCGAAATCCCCGCCCTCATCGTGCCCGATGTGCGGCTGGCGTTGGGGCCGGTGTCGGCCGACGTGTACGCCAACCCCAGCGCGGCGCTGGTCATGGTCGGGGTCACCGGTACGAGCGGCAAGACTACGACGACCTTCCTCGTGCGGGCAGGTCTGCTCGCCGCCGGCAGAGTGCCAGGACTGATCGGCACGGTCGCCACGTTGATCGGCGCCGAGGAGATCCAGACCGGATTCACCACCCCCGAAGCGCCTGACGTTCAGGCGCTGCTCGCGGTCATGCGCGAGCGAGGCGTAACCGATGTCGCGATGGAGGTGTCGAGTCACGCGCTCGCGATGCGGCGGGTCGACGGCATCGACTTCGACGTCGCCGCATTCACCAACCTGTCCGAGGACCACCTCGACTTCCACCCGGACATGGCCAGTTACTTCGCGGCGAAATCGATGCTCTTCGCCCCCGGCCGCGCTCGGTCGGCGCTCACGGTGGTCGACGACGAGTGGGGCGCGCGGTTGGCCGCGGACTACGGCCTGGTGCGGGTGAGCACCTCGGACGCCGGACCGGCAGACTGGCGCGCCACGCGCATCGTTGACCGGCCGGACGGCACCACCGGGTTCCGCGTCTGCGGTCCTGATGTCGACATCGAGACCGGGTGCGCGATCCCCGGCCGTTACAACGTCGCGAACGCGCTGCTCGCCATCGCGATCCTGCGCGCGCTCGGTGTCGGCGCGGATGTCTCGGCACCGGCCGTCGAACACGCCTCGGTACCGGGTCGGATGGAGCGGGTCGACGCCGGTCAGCCGTTCCTGGCCGTGGTCGACTACAGCCACAAGCCGGCGGCGGTCGACGGCGCGCTGCGCGCGCTGCGCCCGTTGACCCGCGGCCGGCTGATCGTCGTGCTCGGGTGCGGCGGCGATCGCGATCGCGGCAAGCGCCCGCACATGGGGCAGATCGCGGCGGGGGGCGCCGACCTGCTCATCGTCACCGACGACAACCCTCGCTCGGAGGATCCGGCGGCCATTCGCCGCGCCATGCTCGACGGCGTGCTGGAACTGCCGGCCGCCGAGCGCGGCGAGGTGGTCGAGGTGGGCGACCGGGCCGCTGCCATCGCGGCAGCGGTCTCGGCCGCGACCGACGGGGACACGGTCCTCGTCGCAGGCAAGGGGCATGAGACGGGGCAGGAGATCGCCGGCGTCGTCCACCCGTTCGACGACCGAAACGTGCTGCGCGCGGCGTTGCGAGCCGCCCGGTGAGCGCATGATCGAGCTCACGCTCGGCGAGGTGGCCGAGATCGTCGGCGGCCGGCTGGTGGCCGCCGACCCCTCGACGCTGGTGACCGGCACCGTCGAGTTCGACTCGCGCGAGGTCACCCACGGCGGATTGTTCCTGGCACTGCCGGGCGAGCACGTCGACGGCCACGACTACACCGCAGCGGCGGTGGCGAACGGGGCGGTGGCCAGCCTGGTCAGTCGGCCGGTCGACGGCCCGGCCATCGAGGTCGGGGACGGGTTCGCGGCCCTGGCTGCGCTCGCGCGCGCCACGGTGGCGCAGCTGCCGGACACCACTGTCATCGGGGTGACCGGCTCGTCGGGCAAGACGTCGACCAAGGATCTGCTCGCCGCACTGCTCGCCGAGCTGGGCCCGACGGTCGCACCGCCCGAGTCCTTCAACAACGAGCTCGGCCACCCCTACACCGTGTTGCGGGCGAGCGCGCAAACCCGCTTCCTCGTCCTCGAAACGAGCGCACGAGGCCTCGGGCACATCACCTACCTGACCGAGATCGCGCCACCGGGGATCGCCGTCGTGCTCAACGTGGGCAGCGCGCACCTCGGCGAGTTCGGCTCGCGGGCGGCGATCGCACAGGCCAAGGGGGAGCTGGTCGAGGCGCTGCCGGCCGACGGCGTCGCGGTGCTCAACGCCGACGATCCGTTGGTCGCCGCGATGTCGCGGCGGACCCGAGCCCGCGTCGTCCGGGTCGGCGAAGCGGCCGAGGCCGACATCCGGGCGGAGCGGGTGGTTCTCGACGACATGGGACGGGCGGGCTTCGACCTCCTCGCCCGCGGCGGACGCGAGCGCGTCAGGCTGCAACTCGTCGGACGCCATCACATCGGCAACGCCCTCGCCGCGGCTGCCGTTGCGCTCGAGTGCGGCCTGCCGCTCGGCGAAGTCGCGGCCGGCCTCACGGCAGCTCGGTCGATGAGTCGGTGGCGGATGGAGCTCACCGAACGCGCGGACGGGCTGCTGGTGATCAACGACGCCTACAACGCGAACCCGGAGTCGATGCGCAGCGCCCTGCGCGCCCTTGTCGCCGTCGAGCCGGACCGCCACGCACGCGGAGGAAAGTCCTTCGCGGTGCTCGGCCAGATGGCCGAGCTCGGCCCCGACACGGCCGCCGAGCACGAGACACTGGGCCGGTTCGCGGCCGAGCTGGGCATCTCCCGCGTGATCGTGGTCGGCGAGCAGGCACAGCAGATCCAGCACGGCACGGCGCTGCACCGCGCGTGGGCCGGCGAAGCCAGTTGGGTGCCCGACGCCGAGGCCGCGGTGGCGCTCCTGCGGGCCGAGCTGTGCGCTCGCGATGTGGTGCTCGTCAAAGCCTCGCGCGCGGCGCGCCTCGAACGCGTCGCGTTCGCCATCGCAGACGATGCAAGGGTCGAGGATCCAGGAGCGACGACAGGCGACCACGGGAGCGACACAGGATGAAGACGATCCTGATCGCGGCGGTGGTGTCGCTGATGACCTCGATCCTGTGCACGCCGCTCGTGATCATGTATTTCCGGCGCCACGGCTTCGGCCAGGAGATCCGCGTCGACGGGCCGCAGACCCACCTCGTCAAGCGCGGCACGCCGACCATGGGCGGCGTCGCGATCGTCGGCTCCACGGTGGTCGGCTACACCGTGGCGCACGTGATCATCTGGATCCGCGGCGGCAGCGGTCCGGACGCGTCCGGCATGCTCGCGTTGTTCCTCATGGTCGGTCTCGGCACAGTCGGCTTCCTGGACGACTTCATCAAGATCAGAAGGCAGCGCAGCCTGGGCCTGCGGGCTCGCGCGAAGTTCGCCGGGCAGCTGATCGTCAGCGTGGCCTTCGCGCTGATGGCAGTGCAATGGCCGGACAAGTACGGCCTCACGCCGGCCTCGACCCACCTGTCCTACGTGCGCGACATCGCGGCGATCAGTCTCGGCACAGGCGGTTTCGTCGTGCTCGCCTACCTGATCATCGCGGCGACCTCGAACGCGGTGAACCTCACCGACGGGCTGGACGGGCTCGCCGCCGGCGCCGCCTCGATGGTGTTCGGCGCGTTCACGCTGATCTCCTTCCTGCAGTACCGAAACCCCTGCGGCAACCATCCGATAGGTGGGTGTTACCAGGTCCGCGACTCCCTCGACCTCGCGCTGGTGGCTGCCTCGGCAATGAGCGCGTGCTTCGGCTTCCTGTGGTGGAATGCGCCGCCGGCTCGGATCTTCATGGGCGACACCGGTTCGCTCGCGCTCGGCGGCCTGATGGCCGGCCTCGCGATCCTCACCCGGACCGAGCTGTTGCTCGTCGCGCTGGGCGGCCTGTTCGCCGCGATCACGATCTCCTCGATCCTGCAGACGGGCTGGTTCAAGATCACCCGAATACGCACCGGCACCGGTAGACGGATCTTCCGGATGGCCCCGTTGCATCATCACTTCGAGCTGCTGGGTTGGGAGCAGGTCACGATCATCGTCCGGTTCTGGATCATGGGCGGAATGGCGGTGGCCTTCGGGATGGGCTTGTTCTATGCGGACTTCATCGCCAATGGGTGATCGGCAATTCGCCGGCCGGCGTGTGCTCGTGTGCGGAGTCGGGGTAGCGGGGGGTTCAGCCGCGCGGGCGTTGCTGGCGTGCGGTGCGGACGTGACGCTCACCGCGCATTCCGAGTCGGCTGCCGTCGCGTCGCTCGTCGCGTCGGGCGCTCGGTGGTCGGGCCGGCTGGCCGCGCTGCCAGCCGAGCTCGATCTCGTTGTCGCCTCGCCCGGCGTCCGGCCCCGCGACCCGCTGTTGCTCGCGGCGGCAGGGCGTGGCCTGCCTGTCTGGGGTGAGGTCGAGCTGGCCTGGCAGCTGCGCAGCGACGCGTCCTCGCCCTGGCTCGTGCTGACGGGCACGAACGGCAAGACGACGACGGTGCGCATGCTCGAGGCGATGCTGCGCGCCGCGGGCCTGCGGACCGCCGCCGTCGGGAACGTCGGCGAGCCGCTCATCGACGCCGTGCGGGCCGATCCGGCCTACGACGTGCTCGCCGTCGAGGTGTCCAGCCAGCAGCTTGAATTCGCGCCCTCGATGGTCCCCGCGGCGGGCGCGCTGCTGAACCTTGCGCCCGACCATCTCGACTGGCACGGCTCGATGAGCGCCTACGAGGACGCCAAGCGGCGGGTGTGGAACGGCGACGTGCGGATCGGCAACCTCGATGATCCGCGCGTCGCGCAACTACTACCGGCCGGCAGCGCCGGGTTCACCCTCGGCGTCCCGACCGTCGGGCAGCTCGGGGTGGTCGACGGTCAGCTCGTCTCGCGCGCCTTCGGCGACGACGGCTTGGTGCTCGCCGGCGTGGCCGACGTTCGTCCGCCCGGTAGGCACAACGTTGCCAACGCACTCGCGGCCGCGGCCCTGGCCCGCGCGCACGGCGTCGCGGCCGAGGCAATCGCGGCCGGCCTGCGGGCTTTCGTGCCCGACCCGCACCGCAACGCGCTCGTCGGCACCCGTGGCGGCGTCGCCTGGGTCGACGACAGCAAGGCCACCAACCCGCACGCCGCGCTCGCCTCGCTCACGGCCTACCCGCGCGTCGTGTGGATCGCGGGCGGACAGCTCAAGGGCGTCGACGTCAGCGACCTGGTCCGGGCCACTGCGTCGCGACTGCGCGCGGCCGTCCTCCTCGGGCAGGATCGCGATCTGGTCGCGGCGGCACTTGCACGACACGCGCCGGATGTGCCGGTCATCGTCGTCGACACGACCCACGATGGTGCGATGACCGAGGTGGTGCGCGCCGCGGCCGGATTCGCGCGTCCGGGTGACACCGTGCTCCTTGCGCCCGCCGCAGCCTCTTACGACATGTTCGCCCACTACGGCGCACGCGGAGACGCGTTCGCCGCGGCGGTCCACGACCTCGACACCGCCCAGGACGTCTCGCCCGGTCGGTACGAGTGACCAGCGGCACGCTGCAGCAGGTCCGCGGCTGGTTGCGAAGCGGATCCTCTGGCGATCGGTTCACCGCCAAGCCCTACGCCTCGGTCCAGCTCCTGTTGCTCGCGTTTGCGGGACTGCTCGTGTTCGGCGTGCTGATGTCGGTCTCCACGACCATCGCCGCAGCGCACGAGGACAACGCGCCGGGTCAGATCTGGCTGCAGTCGATCAAGGAGGTGCAGTTCATCGCGATCGGGCTGTTCCTGTTCTGGTTCGCGATGCGGTTGCCGCCGCGTGCGTTCCGGCTGCTGACGTATCCGATCCTCGCGCTGGCGCTCGTCGCGCTGGTGACGGTGCTCGTGCCGGGCATCGGGGTCGGCGTGTACGGCGCCCGCCGCTGGATAGACATCGGGCCGCTGCAACTTCAGCCCTCGGAGCTCGCCAAGGTCGCGATGCTGCTCTGGGGCGCGGATCTGCTGGCCCGCAAACAAGAACTCGGCACCCTGCGTCGGGCGCGGCACCTGTTCTTGCCACTGCTGCCCGGGTTCGCGCTGGTGAGCATGCTCGTCATGCTGGAGCCGGATCTTGGCACGACGTGCTGTTTCATGCTGATCCTGCTCGGCCTGCTGTGGATGGTCGGCATGCCGATGCGCTACTTCGTCCTGGTCATCGGGATGGTCGGGGCCGCCATCACAGTGCTGGCGGTGACGGCGCCGTATCGGCTCGCACGGTTGACCAACTTCGTCGACCCCTTCAAGCACGCGAAGGGCGAGGGCTATCACACCGTGGAGGGCTTGTACGCACTCGCCTCCGGAGGTGTGTTCGGCGTCGGTCTCGGACAGGGGACCTCGAAGTACGGCTGGGTGCCCAATGCAAACTCCGACTACGTGTTCGCCATCGTGGGGGAGGAGCTCGGCCTGCTCGGCTGTCTCGCAGTGCTCGTGCTGTTCGGCCTGTTCGCGTACACCGGCATGCGCCTGGTGCGGCGCAGCGCCGATCCGTTCGTGCGGTTGGTCGCCGGCGCGACAACCATCTGGCTGACGGGCCAGGCGGTCATCAACATCGGGTACGTCAGTGGCCTTCTGCCGGTTACCGGCATCCCGTTACCGCTGATCTCGGCGGGCGGTACATCCTTGCTCGTGACGTTCTTCGTGCTCGGGATGCTCGTCTCGTTCGCGCGGCACGAGCCCGATGCGATCAAGGTGGCGCGCAGGGCCCAGCGGCTCGGCCGTCGTACCCGCCTCGAACGGTGGGCTCGGATCCCGGTCCCGCGCGCCTACACCCCGCCGAAGAGGCGCCCGGTGATCCCGCTGGCGACGCGGGTCCCGGCGCCTGCCGCCGGGCCGACCGGCGCCAAGCGCGCCACCGGCGTCGGTACGTCGCGGCGGGCGGCCGAGAACATGCCGGCCGGCGCCGGGCGCCGACCGAGAAGGCCGGCGTGAGCGCGCCGCGGATCGTCGTGGCCGGCGGTGGCACGGCCGGGCACATCGAACCGGCCATGAACCTCGCCGACGCGATCCGTCGGATCGAGCCTTCGGCGGAGATCGTCGCACTGGGCACCGCCAAGGGCCTGGATGCGGCTTTGATCCCGCCGCGCGGTTACCCGCTCGAACTGGTGCCGGCGGTGCCGCTGCCGCGACGCGTGAACGGCGAACTGTTCCGCACGCCGGGTCGTCTTCGGCACGCCGTCAGAGCTGCGTCCGACGTGCTGCAGCGGGTGCACGCCGAGGTGGTCGTCGGCTTCGGCGGCTACGTCGCGGTACCGGCTTATCTCGCAGCTCGACGGCTGAGCATTCCGATCGTGGTCCACGAGGCCAACGCGAAGCCTGGCATCGCGAACCGTAATGCGGCGCGGCTCACCAGGCACGTCTTCACTGCGACCGACGCCGGTCGGCTGCCGCATGCGACGGTGATCGGCATCCCGCTGCGACCGGCGATCTCGCACCTGGACCGGGCGGGGCTGCGCGCCGAGGCGCGGCATCGGTTCGGGTTGCGCGCAGAACTGCCGACACTGCTCGTCTTCGGCGGCTCGCAGGGGGCGCAGTCGATCAACCGCGCGGCCGCCGAAGCGGCCGACGCGCTGCGTGCTGCAGGCGTGCAGGTGCTGCACGTCATCGGCCCGAACAACGAGCTCGCGGTCAGCGACCACCCGTCGGTGCCCTATGTCGTGGTGCCCTTCGTCGACCAGATGCAGTACGCCTACGCCGCCGCCGATTTCGCGCTGTGCCGATGCGGCGCGATGACCTGCGCCGAACTTGCCGCAGTCGGTCTGCCGGCCGCATACGTCCCCTACCCCGTGGGCAACGGCGAACAGCGCTTCAACGCGCTGCCGATCGTCCGGGCCGGGGGCGGTCTGCTCGTCGACGACGGCGACCTGGGCGCGGGCTGGATCCGCGGCGAGATCCTCCCCCGCATCACCGATCCCGCGACCATCGCACGGATGTCGCGGGCGGCGGCGGGTGCGGGCTCGCGCGACGCGGATGTCGTGCTGGCCACCCGGGTACTGGCCGTCGCGGGTGAGTACCGGCGGTTCGCGCGGTGAGCGGACCGACCCGTGATCGTGCCGAGCAGCGGCCGGAGGACTGGGCCGCCCCGGGAGCCGCACTCGTGCGCAGCGCCGCCACTGACATCGTGCCGCCGCTGGCGGACCTCGGCCGGGTGCACATCATGGGCATCGCGGGCTCGGGAATGAGCGCGCTGGCGCGGATCCTGCTCGAGCGCGGGCTGGCGGTCAGCGGGTGCGAGGCGCGCAATTCGCTCGCTGTCGCAGGGCTGCGCGCCCTCGGCGCCGACGTCTACATCGGGCACTCGACACGGCACCTGGACGATATCGACACCTTCGTCTACACGACCGCGATCAGTCCCAAGCACGAGGAGTTCGCCGCGGCCCGCGCCAGTGGCAAGCGGATCCTGCGCCGGGCAGCTGCTCTCGCGGCCGCACTCGAGGGTCAACGATGCGTGGCGGTGGCCGGCACCCACGGCAAGACGTCCACGACCTCGCTGCTCGTGATCGCCGCGCAGGCATGCAACGCCGACCCGAGCTTCGCAATCGGCGGCAACCTGTACGAAACCGGCAAGAACGCGCACCTGGGCAGCGGCGAGTTCGCCGTCGTCGAGGCGGACGAGAGCGACGGCTCGTTCCTGCTGACCCGGCCGTCCGCAGCGGTCATCACCAACGTCGAGGCCGATCACCTGGAAAACCACGGCGACCTGGAAGGCATCTTCCGAGCGTTCGAGCAGTTCGTCGACCGCGTCGAGCCCGATGGTCTGATCCTCACCTGCGCGGACGACGCCGGTGCGCGGCGGATCGCGGACTATGCCCGCGCGGGCGGCCATCACGTCCGCACCTACGGCCGGAGCGAGGCGGCCGACGTCCGAGTCCGCGACATCGTGACCCGCGCCGACGCCGTCGAATTCACCGTCGTGGGGGAGCCGATCACGCAGCGCCGGGTCCGCGTCGGTGCGCTGATCGGTGCGCACATGGCGCTGAACGCGACCGCAGCACTCGTCCTCGCCGAGCACCTCGGCCTCGACCTCGACACGGCCGTCGGAGCGTGGGCCGGATTCGGTGGGGTGCACCGCCGCTTCGAATCCCACGGCGAGGGTGGCGGTGTGCGCGTCTACGACGACTATGCCCACCACCCCACCGAGATCGCCGCCTCGCTGACCGCCGCGCGGGAGGCACTGTCCGGATCGGGCCGGCTGATCGCGATTTTCCAGCCCGGCACCTACAGCCGTACCCAGACGTTCGCCCGCGAGTTCGCCGCGGCCATGGCGATCGCCGACATCGCGGTCGTCATGGACATCTTTCCGGCGCGTGAGGAACCGATCCCCGGGGTCACCGGCGCCACCATCAGTGACCTGATCGACCTGCCCGCCGGGCAGGTGATCTACGAGCCGCACTACAACTCCGTTCCCGAGCGGATCGGCGCCGTCGCACGGCCCGGCGACCTCGTAGTGACGATGGGCATCGGGAACGTCTACCTGCTCTGTGCCGAAATCCGCGAGGAGTGCGCGCGACGCTTCGGTGGAGGTGTGGCATGACCGCAACATCGGCGACCGACGCGAACCTCGCGCAGCGCAACGACGAAGGTGATCCGCCAGCGGTCTCCGATCGCCGCGCAACCAGCATGCTCATCGCCGTGATCCTGGCGGTGACGCTGCTGCTGGCCGGCGTGCTCACGTGGGTGGTGGCGTTTTCCTCGCTGTTCGGCGTCGGCCCCGTGACGGTGCACGGCAACCACCTGCTCAGCGCGGCGCAGGTGCGCGCGGCCGCGCAGATCAGGACCGGCACGCCGCTCGTGCGGTTGGACACCGCCGACATCACCCGTCGTATCGAGCGGTTGGCGGAGGTCGAGTCCGCGCAGGTCAGCACCTCGTTTCCGTCTACGGTCACGATCGACGTCGTGGAACGCAGCGCCGTGGGTTACGTCCGGGACGGCGACGCCGCGGAGCTGGTCGACCGGGACGGCGTGCGGTTCCGGAAGGTTTCCTCCGCACCCGCCGACCTGCCACGCTTCGTGCTACCTGACGGCGCGCCGGCGCGCCGGACCGGTGCCGCGGTGGCGGCTGTCGCGGGCGCGCTGACGCCGGCCCTGCGTTCGTCGGTGCAGTCGATCGAGGCCCTGGATCCGTCGTCGATCACGCTGGTCATCCAGCGCGGCCGGATCGTGCGATGGGGCAGTGCGGCCCGCAACGCCGACAAGGTGCGGATCCTGCCCATGCTGCTCGCTCGACGACACGTCGCCCAGATCGACGTGACGGATCCCGATCAGCCGTTCACCCGTCGGGTGGGCTGATCCAGCCGTCGTGGCACAGGCGGGGCTGTCATGATCGGTATCGGCGCCCGGCTGCACTGCTCGGTCGCCTGAGCAGCCGGCGCGGGCCGGCGACGACCGAAGGCGGCAGGGTTGGGTCCGTGGCTGCTGCTCGGCGCGAGCCTGGTGCTGATCGCCGTGTGCGGGATCTTCGTCGCCGGCGAGTTCGCGCTGCTCACGACGGATCGCGCAGCCGTCGAGCGGGCCGCAACGGCGGGTGACCGTCGCGCGCGCGGCGTCCTGGCCGCGATGCGCAATCTGTCCAATGAGTTGTCGGGCGTACAGATCGCCATCACGCTCACGAACCTGGCCATCGGATTCCTGTCGGAGCCGGCGATCGCCGCTCTGCTGCGCGGTCCGCTGCGGGCGATCGGTGTGGGCGAGGCTGCGATACCGCCGCTCGCCGTCGCTCTCGCGTTGGCGATCTCGACCCTGCTCACGATGCTGTTCGGCGAACTCGTCCCGAAGAATCTGGCGATCGCGATGCCCCTGGCGGTCGCGCGTGCCGTACAGGCGCCGGTGAGCGCATTCAGTCGCATCATGCGCTGGCCCATCCGCGGGCTGAACGGCCTGGCGAACGCGATCCTCGCGGTCTTCGGGCTGCAAGCGCGCGCGGAGCTGCCGTCCGCGCGCTCGCCCGAGGAACTGCTGTCGCTGGTGCAACACTCGGCCCGGGCCGGCACCCTGGCACCGGCAACCGCGACGCTGCTCGTCCGCTCGCTGCGCTTCGGGGAGAAGCGGGCCCGCGACGTCCTCACCGCCCGGCCGCAGATGGTCACCGTCGCCCGCAACGCGCCGATCGGTGACGTCCTCGAGACGGTTCGCGTCAGCGGCCATTCCCGGCTCCCGGTGACCGGACCGACCGGCCTGGACGACATCGTCGGCGTCGTCGAACTCGACCAGGCGGTGGCCGTGCCGCCGTCACGCCGTTCGGGGGTGCGCGCCGGCGACGTGATGTCGCCGGTCGTCGAGGTGCCTGAGACCTTAGCGATGGACGCCGTACTGCAGGCGCTGCGCACCGGTCGCGCGCAACTGGCCATCGTCGTCGACGAGTACGGGGGGACCGCTGGCCTGCTGACCGGGGAGGACCTGCTCGAGGAACTCGTGGGCGAACTCGATGACGAGCACGACACGGCTGTCGTGGCGGTCCGTGCCACCGCGAACGGTTACGACCTCTCCGGCCTGCTGCGCCCGGACGAGGTCGAGGCCGCGACCGGGTACCCGTTACCCTCGCGCGGCGTCTACGAGACCGTCGGCGGCCTGGTCATGCAGGTGCTCGGCCGCATCCCGGATGTCGGCGATCGTGTCCAGGTCGAAGGCACGCTGCTCACCGTACTGGCGATGGCCGGGCGACGCGTGGACCGGATCCTGCTCTCCGCTGCGGACGAAGGCCCCGCTGCGCCGGACGGCTCGCGATGAGCGCCTGGCTCGGCATCCTGGTCACCGTCGTGCTGTTGCTGCTCAACGGTGTCTTCGTGGCGGCCGAGTTCGCGCTCGTGTCGGCGCGGCGCGCGAGCATCGAGCCACTCGCGCAGGCCGGTTCGCGGCGCGCGGCGATGACCCTGCGCGCCATGGAGCAGGTGTCGACGATGATGGCCGGTGCGCAGCTCGGCATCACGCTGTGCTCGGTCGCCCTGGGCGCGGTGAGCGAGCCGATCTTCGCCCACCTGCTGGAGCCGGTGTTCGAATCGCTGGGCCTGCCCGCTGCTGCCGTCCACCCCGTCGCGTTCGCGCTCGCGCTGACACTCGTGACGGTGCTGCACGTCGTGATCGGGGAGATGGTGCCCAAGAACATCGCGCTCGCGGAGCCCGAAGGCGCAGCGCAGTGGCTGACGCCGGTGCTCGGTGTGACCGTGATCGTCGCCCGTCCGCTGATCTGGTCGCTGAACCATGCGGCGAATCTCGCCCTACGCCTGTTCCGTGTGCAGCCGCGCGAGGAGGTGGCCAGTGCGTTCACCCGCGACGAGGTCGCGCACATGGTCGAGGAATCGCACCGTGGCGGCCTGATCGAGGCCACCGAGCACGATCTGCTCGGCGGCGCGCTCGCGTTCGATACGGCGACGGCCGGCGAACTCGCGCTGCCACTGGCGAGTGTCCACTCACTGTCCGCACGACCCACACCGAACGAGGTCGAGGCGCTCGCCGCGCGCTCCGGCGTCAGTCGGTTCCCGGTGCGCAGCGGCGCCGATCTGGTCGGCTACGTGCACCTGAAGGACACCCTCGGCCTGCCGCCGAACGCTCGCCGGGTCCCGCTGCCCGCGTCCTGCATCCGCACGCTCGCCGAGGTCTCGCCGGACGCCTCGCTGCCGGCCGCCGTGGAGGTCATGCGCGCGGCCGGCGCGCACATCGTGCAGGTGAAAGCGCACGGCGCGACCGTCGGCGTGCTCACGCTCGACGACGTGCTGGCGAGCCTCGTTCGCCCGGCGGGCGAGTAGCTCGGCGGTCCCGGGCCTTGCGCACCGCTGACGAGGCAAGGCCCGGCGTGTCGTGCGGCGCGCCTCCCTGCGTTCCGCGTGCCGACGATCTAACTTCGTCGACATCGCCCCAGGTTGACATAACGCTAAGCGTCTACTGGAGGGTGAGAGTTATCGCAAGACCGGCCGACAGCTATCCGCCCAGCAACAGCCACAAGGCAACCAGGAGCCAACCATGACAGCACCGCACAACTACCTCGCGGTCATCAAGGTCGTCGGGGTCGGCGGCGGCGGCGTGAACGCCGTCAACCGGATGATCGAAGTCGGGCTCAAGGGTGTCGAGTTCATCGCGGTGAACACCGACGCTCAGGCCCTGCTGATGTCCGACGCCGACGTCAAGCTCGATGTCGGCCGGGAACTCACCCGCGGTCTCGGCGCGGGCGCCCAGCCGGAGGTCGGCCGCAAGGCCGCCGAGGACCACCGCGATGAGATCGAAGAGGTGCTCAAGGGCGCCGACATGGTCTTCGTCACCGCCGGCGAGGGCGGCGGCACCGGGACCGGTGGCGCGCCGGTCATCGCGAGCATCGCGCGCAAGCTCGGCGCGCTGACGATCGGCGTCGTCACCCGCCCGTTCAGCTTCGAGGGCAAGAAGCGTGCCACGCAGGCCGACGAGGGCATCGAATCACTGCGTGCCGAGTGCGACACGCTGATCGTGATCCCGAACGACCGGCTGCTGCAGATCAGCGAGCACAACGTCACCGTCATGGACGCGTTCCGCAGCGCCGACCAGGTGCTGCTGTCGGGCGTCCAGGGCATCACCGACCTGATCACCACGCCCGGCCTGATCAACCTCGACTTCGCCGACGTCAAGAGTGTGATGAGCGGTGCCGGCTCTGCGTTGATGGGCATCGGCGCCGCGCGCGGCGACAGCCGCGCCCGCCAGGCTGCCGAGATCGCGATCGCCAGCCCGCTGCTCGAGGCGAGCATGGAAGGCGCCCGGGGCGTATTGCTGTCGATCTACGGCGGCTCGGACCTCGGCCTGTTCGAGATCAACGAGGCGGCCACGCTCGTCGCCGAGTCCGCCCATCCCGACGCGAATATCATCTTCGGGGCGGTCATCGACGACACCCTGGGTGACGAGGTCAAGGTGACGGTCATCGCGGCCGGGTTCGACAGCGGTCAACTGCCGTACAAGAAGGTCGACGTCCGGCACGAGCTGGCTGCCCAGGCCCGCAGCCAGAAGCAGGCGCCCGCGACTGCTTATGCGGCGCCGCGCAGCCGTCCGACTGAGCAGCCGACCGGGTACTCGGCGGCCCAATACGGCGCGACCCAGTACGGTGCGGCGCAGCACGGCGCGAACCAGTACGGTTCGCCGCAGTACGGCGCTCCGCAGCCGGCAGCGCCGGCGAACGGGTCCCGCGGTCCTTCGCTGAACCTCGACGACGACCTAGACGTACCAGACTTCCTGAAGCCCTAGGTCTGCTGGTGCCGTACGGCGCGGTTCGGCGTGCCGAACTCGTCTCGGCGCTCGCCGCGGTCCGGTCTCGCATCGCCGCTGCCTGTGCCGACGCCGGCCGCGATCCGGCCGCGGTCACGTTGATCGCGGTGACCAAGACGTGGCCGGCGGCCGACATCGCCATCCTCGCCGAGCTAGGTGTGCTGGACATCGGCGAGAACAAGGACCAAGAGGCGCGCGCCAAGATCGCCGAGTTGGCAGCGCCGCCGTCTTCATCGATTCAGCTGCGATGGCATGTCGTCGGCCAGGTGCAGACAAACAAGGCCCGCAGCGTCGTGTCCTATGCCCACGCGGTGCATGCGGTCGACCGGGCCCGGGTGGTCGCCGCACTTGCCGACGCGACCGCTCGAGCGCAGCGCGTGACGCGGTTGGAGGTGTTCGTGCAGGTCAGCCTGGACCGTGACCCGAATCGCGGCGGCGTGCCCGAGCCCGAGCTGCCTGCTCTTGCCGACGCAGTCGCCGCGCGCGGTGAGCTGCAGCTGCGCGGCATCATGGCTGTGCCGCCGCTCGCCGCCGATGCGAGAGCCGCATTCGAACGTGTGGCGCAGCTGTCGGCCGAGCTGCGTGCCGCCCATCCCGACGCCGACGCCATCTCGGCGGGCATGAGCGACGACTTCGACATCGCTATTGGATTCGGGTCCACACATGTGCGTGTCGGTACGGCGTTGCTCGGCCGCCGTGCCCCTTTTTTCGGCTAGCGTCCGTTGCACAGTTACCGGAGTTTCTGGAGGATCAATGCCCGGAGCGATGCACCGCATGGGCGTCTACCTCGGCCTCGTCGAAGACGACGACTACGCCGACGCAGACGGCTACGGGCCCACGACCGAACGTGCCCCGGCTCGACGCGACGAGTACGCCGACAACCGCTACCCACGGGAGAAGCACCATCCCGAGCCGAACGGGTACGGCGCGCGCGATGCCGGCCACGCGCCACAGCGCGAGACCGTCGACGACCCGGACTACGTCGACGAGTACGGACAGCAGCCGGCGTACCAGATCACCGCGCTGCACCCGCGCACGTACAACGAGGCGCGCATGATCGGCGAGCAGTTCCGGAAGAACACGCCGGTCATCATGAACTTGTCGGACATGGACGACGCCGACGCCAAGCGGCTCGTCGACTTCGCCGCCGGGTTGACGTTCGGCCTGCACGGGCGGATCGAGCGGGTTACGGCGAAGGTCTTCCTGCTGAGCCCGCACAATGTCAGCGTCACCGCCCAGGACAAGGCCAAGATCGAGAACGGGTTCTTCAACCAGTCCTGAGCGTGGTTCAGCTGCGCGGTCTGCAACGGCCTGGCACCATTGACGGTGCCGGGCCGTTGGTGGTGTAAGGACCCCGCGCACGCATGGGTTCGCCGTTGGAAGGGATTGATCGATGGCGCTGCTGTGGGGCGTCGTCGGGTACGTACTGTACGTCTACATGCTGCTCATCCTGGCGCGGCTGGTCATCGATTGGACCCGGCAATTCGCTCGTGCCTGGCGTCCGGCGGGCGTGGCGGCGATCGGGCTCGAACTGGTCTACGTGGTCACCGACCCACCGATTCGACTGCTGCGCAGATTGGTGCCACCGGTCCACCTCGGTAGTCTGAACCTCGACCTGAGCGTGATCATCTTGCTCATCCTGGTCATCGCGCTGCAACAGGTTGCCCTAACCTTCAGCTAGCACAAACCTTAAGATCGACCCGCACGTTCCCCGCCGCAGTGCAACCCCTTGCACCCGTCCGCCGACCCCGCCGGTCCGTCCGGCACGCACTGAGCTCGAGGTGACCGAATGCCGTTGACGCCCGCCGAAGTCCACAACGTGGCCTTCAAGAAGCCACCGATCGGCAAACGCGGCTACGACGAGGAGGAGGTCGACGCGTTCCTCGACATCGTCGAGGCCGAGCTATCCAGATTGATCGAGGAGAACAACGATCTTCGGGCGGGCGGAGGCGACGCGCCGGTCACCGCGGCCGGTCCCGCAGACGGCGACGCCGATCGCAGCGCCGAACTCGCGGCCGCGCAGGACGAGAACACCAAGCTCAAGCAGCGCATCGGCGAACTCGAACAGGCGTTGAATCCGGGCAAGGACGGCGAGCAGCACCAAGTGGTCGCGCTGCAGCAGCAGCTCGCCGAGACCGAGAAGCAGCTTGCTGAGAATCGCACCCTGCTGGAGCAGGCGAAGCAGCGCAACCAGGATGCGGCTGCGCAGGCCGCGGACGGCACCAGCCTGTCGCCGGCCGACCACCACAGTCAGGCCGTGCAGATGCTCGCGCTGGCGCAGCAAACCGCCGACCAGCACCTGGCCCAGTCCAAGGCCGAGGCGCAGCGACTGCTCACGGAAGCACAGGAGAGCGCGGCGGCCACCATCGCCGACGCCACGGACCGGTCGAGCAAGCAGGTAGCCGACGCCGAGGCACGCGCGAAGAAACTCGAGGAGGACAGCACCTCCCGGGCCGATCAGACGGTGCAGGACGCGGAGCAGCGCGCCGCGACGATCACCGCGCAGTTCGAGCAGCGCAAGGGCGCGCTGGAGCGCCGCGTTGAGGAGCTGCGCACCTTCGAGCGGGAATACCGCACCCGGCTCAAGAGCTACCTCCAGTCGCAGTTGCGCGACCTCGACGCGAGTGGCAAGGCCGAGCCCGCCACGAACGCCGAGTATGCGGACGCCCAGCAGAGCTGACGGCCGCGCGTTCCCGCCCTGTGCGGGAGGGATCTCCACCATGCGTGCGCGGCGGGTAAGCCTTACCCTGGCGACCGGGGAAAGCAGGCGAGCTTTCCGCCGGCTCGGGAGGGTCTGTCAATGCTCTTGATCGGGCTGCTGCTCGTCGCGGTCGCGAGCCTGGTGCTCGGGTTGACGCTCGCCAGCTCGGTGTGGCTGGTGGTCTCCCTCGTGGCGAGCGTGCTCGCCGCCGTTGCGTTGTACCTCGTCGTCCGTGTCCAGCGCTCCCAGGTGGCGGCGGTGGCGACCCCGCCCGCCGACGCGCCGCCGCTCGCAGGAGCGGGTCGATCGCGCCGCTCGCAGCGCGTGGCGCAGCTCTCGGCCGGCGCTCAACCGATCGAGGCGCGCGCGCAGCACTCCGGCACCCGGACCGCGGGGGTCGGCGTGGACATCCTAGAGAGCGGACCCGTGGACGTCTGGGTGGTCGACGGGTCACCGTCGTACCACAGTAAGACGTGCGCCGAGCTCGTCGGCCAGCCAGGGGAAGCCATCGCGGCCGAGCAGGCGGTCGAGGACGGCTTCGTCGCCTGCGTCGTGTGTCGCCCGATCGACACCCTGCCTGGTGTGCAGAACCTGTTGCAGGTCTGGGTCGCCGACGGCTTCCCCGAGTATCACCTGCGCGCGTGTGCCGAGCTCGGCGGACTCGACCCCGAGGCGATCTCATTTGGGCAGGCGCTCGAGGACGGGTTCCAGCCCTGCGTCGTCTGCGACCCGGATTCGACGTTCACCGGGCGCGCGCGTCGTGGCGTTGCTGCGCCCGCTTTCCCGTCCATGGCCCCGTCGGCGGCTGACGTGCCGGTCTGGGTGGCCGACGGCCATCCCGAGTACCACGCCGAGTCGTGCGAGCGTCTGACGCATCTCGAGGGCGAGCCCGTGCCGCGCTCGCAGGCCGTCGAGGACGGCTTCGTCGAGTGTCCTCGGTGCACTCCTGACGCGGCGGCGGCCACCGTGTGGGTGGCTGATGGCTTCCCCGACTATCACCGACCCGACTGTCGTACGCTGGCCGATCTGCCTGGCGAGCCGGTGCCCTCTGTGCAGGCCGTGGACGACGGTTTCACACCCTGCGCGGTGTGCGAGCCCGACTCGCGCCGCGGCGCGTCGGGGAGCACCGGTGCCGAGGTCCCCGATGTGTGGGTGCTGGACGGATTTCCTGACTACCACCGCCGTGACTGCCCGCAGCTCACCGGCCGCGACAGCGAACCGATCCCCCGTGCACAGGCGGTTGAGGACGGTTTCGCGTCGTGCACGGTGTGCACACCGGATGCGACGGTGCCCCTGCGCAAGGCCGGCGGCGACGTACCGTCCGCGTCCGGGCAGGTCTGGGTCGTTGACGGCCAGCCGGACTACCACCGCGCCGGCTGCCCCGCGCTCGTCGATCTCGACGGCGAAGCCGTCTCGCACGCACGTGCACTCGAGGACGGGTTCACGCCGTGTGAGCGGTGCAATCCGGAAGATGACGCGGTCGTCGACATGGGCGTACCAGCGGCGGTGGCCGAGCCTGCGGCGGTGGCCGAGCCTGCGGCGGTGGCCGAGCCTGCGGCGGTGGCCGAGCCTGCGGCGGTGGCCGAGCCTGCGGCGGTGGCCGAGCCTGCGGCGGTGGCCGAGCCTGCGGCGGTGGCCGAGCCTGCGGCGGTGGCCGAGCCTGCGGCGGTGGCCGAGCCTGCGGCGGTGGCCGAGCCTGCGGCGGTGGCCGAGCCTGCGGCGGTGGCCGAGCCTGCGGCGGTGGCCGAGCCTGCGGCGGTGGCCGAGCCCGGCCGGCCGCGCCCGCGCCCCCGGCCGAGCCTGCCGGTAAGCGCGTGTGGGTGCTCAACGGTCGGCCCCGCTTCCACGAACAGGGCTGCTTGATCATCAAGGGTCAGTCGGCCGAGCCAATCCCGGCCGACCAGGCCCTCGCGGACGGTTTCCGGCCCTGCTCCCTCTGCTCGCGCTGAGGGCCGGCGAATCGATCAGCTCCTCCGCCGGTACGGTCGCTCCGTTCGCCCTGGAGCAACCGTCGGCAAGGAAGGCGCGCTCGAGTCCCGGGTCCGGACGCGCACCCGCAGCTGCCGGTCAGCCGGCCCGGCGAAGCCACACCCGCAGGCCTAGTTCCTCGTCCGCGGACGTGAACATCTGCTCGTCCGGCGTTGCCTCCTCGATCCGAGTTGCGAGAACTTCGGCCGCCAGTTGATCGACATGGGTACGGATCGCCTCGGCCGGCTCGGGTGAACCGCCGACCCGCCACCACAGCTCGATGCGGTCGGTGACCTCAAGACCTGCGGTCTTTCGCGCTTCCTGGACCAACCGGACGATCTCGCGCGCGAGACCGGCCAGGCGCAACGAGTGGGTGAGTTCCAGATCGAGTGCGACCGTATCGTTACCCGAGCGCGCGACCGCCCAACCCGACACCGGCGCATCACTGACGAACACGTCGTCCGGGGAGAACAACTCCCCGTCGACGACGGCCGGCTCGCCGGCAGCGAAGCTCCGGGAAAACACGTCCGGGTCGGCCAGCGAGATGGTGTTCGCCCAGCGTTTGGTGTCCTTGCCGAACCGCTTGCCGAGCGCGCGGAAATTCGGCTTGACGTGCACCTCGATCACCTCGCCGGCCGACGCGAGTGTCGCGAGTTCGACCACATTGAGTTCGTCGCGGACCTGGTCGCGCAGCTGTGCCGGCAGCGAGGTCCAGCCCGGCGCCGAGATGAGCGCCTGCGAAAGGGGCTGGCGTGTCTTCACCTTCGCGTCGGCGCGCGCGGATCGACCCAACTCCACAAGTCGACGAACGAGCGCGACCTGCTCGGACAGGGCCTGATCGACCAGCGCGGCATCCGCCTGCGGCCACGCCGCCAGGTGCACCGAGTCCACCGAGCCGGTCGCGGCGAACAGCGCTGCCCACACCCGCTCGGTGACGAACGGTACGAACGGGGCGAGCAACCGGGTCAGCACGTCCAGGCATTCGTGCAGTGTGGACAGCGCGCCGGCGTCGCCGTCCCAGAACCGCCGGCGCGAGCGGCGCACGTACCAGTTCGACAGGTCGTCGATACAACCGGCCAGCGCTTTGCCGGCCCGCGCGGTGTCGAAGTTCTCGAGCGCGTCGTCGACCTCGCCCGCGACTCGATGAACTTCCGACAGCGCCCACCTGTCGAGCACCGTGCGCTCGCCGGCCGCCGCGGTCGGCGTCCACGAATTCGCCCGCGCGTACAACGACTGGAACGACGCGATCGACCAATACGTGCGGATCACCTTCGAGGCGATCTCCTCCAGCACCTTGTGTCCGACCCGTCGCGACGACCATGGCGAGCCGCTGCACAGCATGAACCAGCGCACTGCGTCGGCGCCGTGGCGGTCCATCAGCGGGATCGGTTCGAGGATGTTGCCGAGGTGCTTGCTCATCTTGCGGCCGTCTTCGGCGAGGATGTGCCCGAGACAGACGACGTTGCGGTAGGACGAGCGGTCGTGCACCAGCGTCCCGACCGCCATGAGCGAGTAGAACCATCCGCGGGTCTGGTCGATCGCCTCGCAGATGAAGTCAGCCGGGTATGCGGCCTGCGCCTCGTCGGCGTTGCGGTAGGGCGCCCCGAATTGCGCGAACGGCATCGACCCTGAGTCGAACCATGCGTCGATCACCTGCGGCACCCGCCGGTAGGTCCCCTCCTCGCCGTCGACGGTGAACGTGACGTCGTCCACGAAGGGGCGGTGCGGGTCGTCCAGCGCGACCCCCGAGCGTCGCCGCAATTCGGCGAGCGAACCGATGCACACCATTCGGGACGGGTCGGCGTCGTTGCGCCACACGGGCAGCGGCGTCCCCCAGTAGCGATCGCGAGACAGCGCCCAGTCGATGTTGTTCGTCAGCCAGTCGCCGTAGCGACCGTGTTTGATCGTTGCGGGATACCAGTTCGTCGCCTCGTTCTCGGCGAGCAGCTCGTCCTTGATCGCGGTGGTGCGCACGTACCAGGACGGCAGGGCGTAGTACATGAGCGGCGTATGGCAGCGCCAGCAGTGTGGATAGCTGTGCGTGTACGGGACGTGCCGGAACAGCAGCCCGCGGGCCCGCAGATCCGTCACGAGGGTTTCGTCCGCATCCTTGAAGAACATCCCGCCGACGAGATCGATGTCCGCAGCGAAGTGCCCGTCGTCGGTGATCGGCTTCACTACCGGTAGGTCGTAGGCTTTGGCGACCGCGAGGTCGTCCGCGCCGAACGCCGGAGCCTGGTGCACGAGCCCGGTGCCGTCCTCGGTGGTGACGTACTCGGCCAGCGCCACGAAGTTGGCGTCGGTCAGCTCGACGAACTCGAACGGTCGCTGGTACGACCAGTGCTCCATGTCGCGGCCGGTGATCTGCTCGCCGACCTCGACGTCGTCACCGAAGACCTTGTGTACCAACGGTTGCGCCACGACGTACTCGGCGTCGGCGACTCGTGCGAGGACGTAGGTGACCGCCGGATGCACGGCGACCGCGGTGTTCGACACGAGCGTCCAGGGCGTCGTGGTCCAGACGAGCAGGTCGGCACGGCCGGCCCACGGACCGGACGTCAGCGGCAATCGGACATACACAGATGGGTCGGTGACGTCTTCGTAGCCCTGGGCCACCTCGTGATCCGACAATCCGGTGCCGCATCGGGGGCAGTACGGCGTGACGCGGTAGTCCTCCACCAGCAGGCCCTTGTCGAAGATTGTCTTCAGCGCCCACCAGACGGATTCGACATAGTCGGGCGCCATCGTCCAGTAGGCGTGCTGGTAGTCGGCCCAGTAGCCCATACGCTCGCTCATCTGCTCGAACGCGTCGACGTGGCGTTGGACATTCTCGCGGCATTTCGCGTTGAACTGCGCGATGCCGTACGCCTCGATGTCCGGCTTGCCGGTGAAGCCGAGTTCCTTCTCGACGGCGAGTTCGACCGGCAGTCCGTGGCAGTCCCAGCCTGCGATGCGAGGAACGTGATAACCCTTCATCGTGCGATAGCGGGGGAATACGTCCTTGAACACCCGCGCCTCGACGTGGTGGGTGCCGGGCATGCCATTGGCGGTCGGCGGCCCCTCGTAGAACGTCCACGCGGGTCCGTGAGCAGTGGCGTCGATGCTGCGCTGGAACACCTTGCTCCCGCGCCAGCGCTCGATGACCGTGTGGTCGAGCTGCGGCAGATCGACGTGCGGGGGCAGCGCCTCGTAGCCGGTGGTCGGGTCCGTCATCTGGTGGTACTCCTTCGAGTCACGGCGGCTTCGACTCGAGGGACGACACGTGGCCGGTCGCTCCGGCCGCGGCACCGCGGTACCACCCTCGTTGGCGCGGCTGCAGCCGTGCCCACTTCGTTCGGTCCGGTTCTAGTGAGGCGATCCCGCCCGTTCTTCCGGTGCTCGGAGGTGATTTCGCCATGCGGTTCCGTGCCCCGGGCTCACACCGTCCCCGGGTCGCTTGGGCAGGATTACGCTGACTACTCGTCCTCGTCGACGCACCACTGATCCTAGCCAACGCAGCCACGCCGGTTCGCTGTCATCGGACAGCTCTCGCGCGCATGCCGGCGTGGGTTGGTGGCGCTGGCGGATCTTGCCCCATATAGTGTCCGCCTTTGCTGGCGCGGATCGGCGAGTCCGTCACGACGAGCAGCCGGCACCGAGAGGGGTATCGATGGCCGCCGTCGGACGTATCGGACGAATGCTGCGCCGAGTCGGTCCAAGCGGCCGTTCGGGTAGCGCCGAGACGCCAGCGGCCAAGGATGCCCCGGCCAAGGATGCCCCGGCCAAGGATGCCCCGGCCAAGGATGCCCCGGCCAAGAAGACGGCCCCGGCCAAGAAGACGGCCCCGGCCAAGAAGACGGCCCCGGCCAAGAAGACGGCCCCGGCCAAGAAGACGGCCCCGGCCAAGAAGACGGCCCCGGCCAAGAAGACGGCCCCGGCCAAGAAGACGGCCCCGGCCAAGAAGACGGCCCCGGCCAAGAAGACGGCCCCGGCCAAGAAGACGGCCCCGGCCAAGAAGACGGCCCCCGCCAAGAAGACGGCCCCCGCCAAGAAGACGGCCCCCGCCAAGAAGACGGCCCAAGACCGGCCAAGAAGACGGCACCGGCCAAGAAGACGGCACCGGCCAAGAAGACGGCACCGGCCAAGAAGACGGCACCGACCAAGAAAGCTGCGACGAAGACAACGGCGGCGAAGAAGGCGGCTCCCGCCAACCCCTCAGCCGTTGCGCCGGTGGCCGTCAAGACGCTGCCCGCGGCGCCGGCATCGGTCGTCGACGACGTGGCCGTCCCGCCCGGCTCGGAGTGGACCAAGGAAGAGCTTGCCGAGGTCCGCAAGCAACTTGTCGACGAGCTGACCGAGATGCGCACCGCGTACGAGGCGTCCATGCGCGACCTCGACGACCTGCAGCGGTCGAGCACCGACGGGGCGGGCGACGACCAGGCCGACGCCGGCAGCAAGACATTCGAGCGCGAGCAGGAGCAGTCGATCGCGGCGAACCGATTCGACCTGATCACCCAGATGCAGCATGCCGTCGAGCGGATCGACACCGGCACGTACGGGTACTGCGAGAGCTGCGGCAAGCCCATCCCGAAGGCGCGACTCAAGGCGTTCCCGGCGGCCACTCTCGACGTGGCGTGCAAGCAGCGCGAGGAGCGCCGCTGATCCGCGGATAGGCGGGGCGCCTTCTCCGATCGCGTGGGTAGCTCCCGCCCGCTGCCCGAACCTGGTACAGGTGACCAGCCATGCCTGAATGAGCGCCTCGCGATCTGAATTCGCGCGCCTCGATGTGCTGAAAGAATTGAGATGTGATGCCGAGTGCCCCCAGCGAGCCCGACGACGCATCTGCCGCGCAAGCGCCACCCGCCCCCCGCCGTCTCGCGCTGTGCGTCCTGGTTGCTTTCCTCACGCTGGGTCTCGATGTCGTCTCCAAGCTGCTGGTCGTCGCCAGGCTGCCGCAGGGTCACCACCCGGTCCGGCTGCTCGGCGGCGTGCTGTATCTGAACCAGGCGCGCAATTCCGGCGCTGCGTTCTCCCTCGGCACCGGCTTCACGGTGATCCTGACGGTCATCGCGCTCGCCGTCGTCGTCGTGATCGCGCGCACCGCGAGGAGGCTGCGCTCGAGAGCATGGGCGATTGCGCTGGGCCTGATCCTCGGTGGCGCACTCGGCAATCTGGGTGATCGGATCTTCCGCGCGCCGGGTTTTCTGCGCGGGCATGTCGTCGACTGGATCAGCTTGTTCGGCCCGTACGACACGTACTGGCCGATCTTCAACATCGCCGATTCCGCGATTGTGTGCGGTGCGATCCTGGCCGGTGTGCTCGCCGTCCTGGGCATCGACATGGACGGGCGAAAGGCGCGACGTGGCTGACACCCGGCTGCTGCCGGTGCCCGACGGCCTCGACGGCCTGCGCCTCGACGTCGCGATAGGGCGGTTGTTCGGCCTGTCCCGTACCGTCGCGGCGGAGCTGATCGACGCGGGCCAGGTCACCGTCGACGGCACGGCGCAGCCACGCAGTGCCAAGGTCCGTGGCGGCGCATGGCTGGAGGTGGTCCTCCCCTCACCGACCTCACCGCAGCCGGTCTCCCCACAACCCGTGCCGGGTCTGACGGTCCTGTACGACGACGATCACGTCGTCATCGTCGACAAGCCGCTCGGGGTCGCTGCACACCCGAGCCCCGGGTGGACCGGTCCGACGGTCGTTCAGGGGCTGGCCGCGATGGGCTACCGCATCGCCACGTCTGGGGCGGCCGAGCGTCAGGGCATCGTCCACCGCCTCGACGCCGGCACGACCGGGGTGATGGTCGTCGCGAAGAGCGAGCGCGCATATTCGCAGCTCAAGCGAGCTTTCAAGGCGCGCACCGTCGACAAGCGCTACAGCGCGCTCGTGCAAGGGCATCCGGACCCGACGAGCGGCACCATCGACGCCCCCATCGCCCGGCACCCGGATTCGGACTACAAGTTCGCCGTCGTCGCGGGCGGTCGCCCAAGCGTCACGCATTACACGACCGAGGAGGCGTTCCGCGCGGCGACCCTGCTCGACGTCCACCTGGAGACCGGGCGCACGCACCAGATCCGGGTGCACCTGGCGGCCGTGCGACATCCCTGCGTAGGCGATCTGACCTACGGCGCCGATCCGGTGCTCGCAAGACGGTTGGGCCTGTCACGCCAGTGGCTGCACGCGCGCGAGCTCGCGTTCCAGCACCCGGGCAGCGGGGGTGAGCTGCGAGTAGAGTCGCCGCTTCCGGTGGACCTGCAGCGCGCGCTGGACGTGCTGCGTGCCGAGAGCTGACTCACCGGTACACCCTCGATTCGATGGGTAGGACCCGGGTATGACCGATTTCGGGCGCGCTCCGCTGCTCGTCGCGTCCAACCGTGGGCCGCTCACCGTCGAAGCGGTCGACGACGGCGACGACGAGGTGCGCCGCGGCAGCGGCGGACTGGTGTCGGGGATGCAGGCCGCGCTGTCCGCCACGCCCGACGCCGTCTGGCTGTGCACGGCGATGAACGACCGGGAGCGTTCGCTCGCCCGGCAGGCGCCCAACGGTCACGTCTCCGAAATTGCCCTCGTCGCCGACGAACTGCGAGGCGATTTCGACGTACGCATGCTGCCCATCGACGCGCAGACGTTCCGCAATGCGTACAACGGGATCGCCAACTCGACGCTGTGGTTCGTGCTGCACCAGCTCTACGACCTGCCGACCCAACCGATCTTCGACGCCAACTGGCGACGCCAATGGGACGCCTACGTCCGGTTCAACAGCTACTTCGCGCGGGCGCTCGCCGCGGCTGCTGGGCCGAAGGCGAAGGTGATGGTGCAGGACTACCACCTGTTCCTGGTGCCGCGGATGCTGCGGGAGCTGCGCCCGGACCTGCGCATCGGGCTGTTCACGCACACCCCGTGGGTACCGTGTGCGTATCTGACGACCCTGCCCGACGACGTCGCGCGCGCGATCGTCGACGGCATGTTGGGTGCCGACCTGATCGGCTTCCACACCCGGCGATGGGCCGACCTGTTCGCTGAATGCGCCCGCGAGATCTGCGATGTCGAGCCGCGGGGGGTGCAGGTGTTCCCGCTCGGTACGGATGCCGACGAGATGCATCGCCTCGGCCACCGCCGAGGCGTCGACAGCGCGCTGCAAGTGCTGGGCGACGTGGTCGGCGAACGGCGGCTCATCGGCCGCGTCGACCGCACCGAGCTGTCCAAGAACGTCTGGCGCGGGCTGCTCGGTTACCGCGAGTTGCTGCGGACCCGCCCTGAATGGCAGGGGCACGTGGTGCACGCGGTCTTCAACAACCCCTCGCGCGAGGACCTGCCGGCGTACCGGGAGTACACCGCGCGCATCGAACGACTGGCCGAGGACATCGACGACGAGTTCGGCACTGACGACTGGACGCCGCTCGTGTTCGAGATCAGTGACGACTACCCGACCGGTCTCGCCGTCATGCGCCGCAGTGACGTCATCCTGATCAACCCGGTGCGCGACGGCATGAACCTGGTCGTGCTGGAGGCGCTGGTGCTGTCGGACCGTTCGCCCGCGGTGGTCCTTTCGCGCGAGGCAGGCGCAGCCGAGGTCCTCGGTGACGATGCGCTGACGGTCAACCCGTTCGACGTGTCGGCAACCGCCGACGCGCTGCACACTGCGTTGACGATGCCCGTGGACGAGCGGGCGGCGCGAGCGGAGCGGATGCGAGCGGCGGCGGTCCGGCTTCCGCCGACCGAGTGGTTCCAGGCGCAGCTGGACGCGCTCGAATGACCCACGAAGTGCCACCACAGCTTCGGCTCCCGGCACCGACCGACCCCCTGGATTCACGAGCCGACGTGTTCCTCGGCTACCTCGACTACTTCCGCGCCCGGGTCTTGACCAAGCTGGCTGAGCTCCCCGCCGAGCAGTTGCGGCTCAGTCGGCTGCCGTCCGGGTGGACGCCGTTGGAACTGCTCAAGCACCTGACCTTCGTCGAGCTGCGCTGGTTCGAGTGGGGCTTCGAGGGGCGAACGGTTGCCGATCCCTGGGGCGATCGGCTCGGGGAGCACTGGCAGGTGGCCGCCGAAGAGGATCTTGAGGTCCTGGCGGCTCGGGCGGCCGGGCAGGCCGCGCGGACCCGCGAGATCGTCCGCGCCCACGACCTCGCCGACGTCGGCCGACCCGGCCCGCGCTGGGACGGCGCAGCGCCACCGACTCTGGAGCGGGTGCTGTTCCACGTCCTGCAGGAGTATGCGCGGCACCTCGGCCACCTCGACATCGTGGCAGAGCTCGCCGCGGGCCGCGTCGGAGAGTAACTGACGGCAGCCTGGCCCACCCTGCCGAATGTGGCGAAACGAGCACGCTGCGGTAACGAAGCGGTATCGAAACCGCGCGTGAAGGGCGGGACAGTACACCCAACCCCGTCACATCGACCCCAACCATTACGTTCCGCATCACAGTGTGCTTTCATCTTTCTAGCCTGGGTGGTTACTCTCCGCGGCTGTCAGTGAGGCTCGTAATCAGGAAGTCAGCTCGGCCGAACCACCGGATCGTCAAGCACGGGCACGCATCGCCGGGCACCGGAAGTCTTCTCGGGGAGAGGTAACCGCCAGTGAGTCGTCGGATGGGAGGGCAGCACCGACTGTCCCGCCGCATGAGAAGCCTGCGCCGAATCGCCACCCTGTCCGCAGCTGCGGCACTGGTGCTCACGCTGGCCGAGCCGCTTGCTCAGGCCGACGATCCCACCCCTGCGCCGTCATCCAGTTCGTCGGCGTCGTCCGACTCGTCGTCGAGTTCGTCGTCTGCATCCACGTCAGCGTCTAACACGCCGTCGAGTTCGTCGACGTCTGCATCCACGTCACCGTCGGAGACGCCGTCGAGCAGCTCGACCAAGCCGAGCTCATCGTCGAGCGCCGCGCCGACCAGCCCCAGTACGTCGAGCAGTCCGCGTCAGGTCGGCCCGCTCGTCGTGCCACCGGCGACCGGCAACAACGCGGTGATCACGGTCAAGGTGGGCAGCGACCGCAGTGGCACGGCCGGTGTCACGAGCCTGGCCGGCGCTGTGCTCGGCCTGTTCGACACGGCGACGGGCACAACACCGGTCGCCACGTTCGGCACGTGTACGTCCGATGTGGACGGCGACTGCAGCTTCACCGTGCCCAACACCCAGGCCGGCGGCGCGAACCGCGACCGGCGGTTCTTCGTCAAGCAGATCTCCAGCCCGACGGGCTACTACACGAACACCACGCTCGCGGTCGGCACCACAGTTGCGTCCACCAGCTATGCCTTCCAGACCGGCACCCAGCTGCGCAACGGCACCATCTACCGCTCGACCGTCGACTTCATGATCGATACCGGTAACGACGAACAACCTCGCGTCCGGCGGCATTTGGCAGGACAGCCGCAACAATCCGACGTTGCCGCCGCAGTGCGGTATTCGCGCGGCAATCGTCGCCGACCTGTCGAACTCGGTGGGTGCACGACCTGCCCAATCTCAAGGGCGCGGCCAAGACCCTCGTGAATTCGCTGGTCGGCACGCCGTCGACGATGTCGCTGTTCACGTTCGCCACCGCTTCCCCGGCGGCCGGGTCAGGCAACATCAACCGGCCGGCGCTGATCCCGGTGTCCACCACGCAAGGGGCGACGGCAGTCAACGCCTTCATCAACGGCTGGGCACTGCCGGGCGGCCAGGACGGCGGCACCAACTGGGACCGGGCATTCGCGACGGTCGCCCAGCAGACCCAGCAGTACGACATCGTCGTGGTCATCACCGACGGCAACCCGACGTTCTACGGGGATCCGGTGCAGGGGCCGGGCAACCGAACGCGGTTCCGTGAGGTGGAGAACGGCATCTTCTCGGCCAACGCGATCAAGGCCAAGAGCACCCGCATGTTCGCCGTCGGCGTCGGTGCCGGGATCGGCGGCGCGCCGGACAACCTGCGCGCGATCTCGGGCCCGGTCGCCGGCAGCGACTACTACCAGGCCGCCGACTACACCGCCGCCGGCGACGCGGCTGCGCGCCCTGGCGCTGGGCAGCTGCAGCGGCACCGTCACGGTGGTCAAGCAGGTGCTCCCGCCGGGCACGCCGGCGAACTCGCACGGCCGGCGCCGTCCCGGCCGGCGGCTGGACGTTCGCCGCGTCGGGGACGACGGGCGGCGTGACCGTGGCCCCGGCGCAGTGGACAGACCGCGGCCGGCACCGGCGCCCTGAACTTCAACCTGACCTATCCAGGCGGTGTCACGTCGACGCCGCTGACGCTGACCGAGACCCAGCAGTCCGGCTACACCCTGCATCCGGTCGGTGGCTTCAACGCCGTGTGCACCAACCTGACCACGGGTCGTTCGGCCACCGTGACGAACGCGGCCACCGGGCCCGGGTTCACGGTCGCCGCGCCCGAGGCGGATCCGATCAGCTGCACGGTCTACAACACCGCGCCCAGCCCGCCCGGCGCAGGTCGTCGTCACCAAGAAATGGATCGTCAACGGCGTCAGCGTTCAACAACGGTGCGCAGCCCGCGGCGCTGACGGCGTCGCTGCTGCTGAACGGCACCGGCGCAGGACTGGGGCACCGTACGGAGCGGCTTCAACGCCGGCCAGACCATCCCGATCACCGAGACCAGCAGCGTGGCCGCCAGGTCGTTGTGCACCATCACCGCCAGCCGATTGACGAACGCGAACGGTACGACCGTCGACCGGCGCTGCCCTACAGCGCGACACTGCGCCGCCGGCGCGAACGCGTACGAGATCACGAACACCGCGACGTGTCCGGCTCGCCTCACGCTGGTCAAGACCGTGCTCAACGGCGACGCCCTGCCGACGGCGTGGACCCTGACCGCCACCGCGCCGAGCGGGGCGCTGGCCGGCCCGACCGGCACCACGGGCGTCACGGCGCCGGTCACGCCGCTGGTCACCTACCCGCTGTCGGAGATCGGCGGCGACCCGCGCTACGTGCAGCAGGCCGTGGCCGGCGCCGTCGCGATCCCCGGGTCGACCATCAGCTGGTTCTGCAGCCAGGTGGACCCGACCACCGGCGAGGTGATACCCGGGTTCTCCGACGGCCTGAACGGCGGCGTCACGATCCCCGACGGGTTCGCCGTCCGCTGCGAGGCCCGCAACCAGACCGCACCGCTGACGCTGATCAAGCAGGTCATCAACGACAACGGCGGCACCGCGGTGCCGGGCGACTGGACGCTGACCGCCACGCCGACCGACCCCCCGACCGTCCCGGCGGGTCTGCTGCCGCAGACCGTGCCGGGTTCGGTCGCCGGCCAGACGATCTTCGTCCGGCCCGGCCAGCCCTACACCCTCACCGAGATCGACCGTGCCGGGCTACGCGCTGACCGGGATCACGTGTGTGACCAGCGTCGATCGGCTCGCCGCGGGAGCTGACCAGCATCACCCTCGCGCCGGGCGAGACCGGCGTCTGCACGTTCACCAACGACGACCAGCCCGCGCACCTGACGCTGGTCAAGACGGTCACGAACGACAACGGCGGCACCGCCGCTGCCGACCGCCTGGACGCTGGCCGCGACCGGGCCGACCACCATCTCCGGGCACGACCGGCTCGGCGACGGTGACCAACGCCGCGGTGAATGCGGGTACCTACTCGCTGGCCGAGTCGGGTGGCCCGGCCGGCTACGCGGCCGGCTCCTGGTCGTGCGATGCCGGCACGCTCACCGGGTCGAGCCTCTTGCTCGGCGTCGGGGTCTCGGCGACGTGCACGATCAACAACAACGACCAGCCGGCGCACCTGACGCTGGTGAAGACCGTGACGAACGACAACGGCGGCGCCGCCGTGCCCACTGCCTGGACGCTGTCGGGCAGCGGGCCGACGAGATCACCGGGACCACCGGGTCCGCCGCGGTGACCAACGCGCCGGTCAACGCGGGCACGTACACGCTGTCCGAGTCGGGTGGCCCGGCCGGCTACACCGCGGGGACCTGGTCGTGCACCGCCGGCACGCTCACCGGGTCGAGCCTGGTCCTGGCACTCAACCAGTCCGCGACCTGCACGATCAACAACAACGACCAGGCCGCGCACCTGACGCTGGTCAAGACGGTCACCAACGACAACGGCGGCACCGCCGCTGCCGACTGCCTGGACGCTGGCCGCGACCGGGCCGACCAACGATCTCCGGCACGACCGGCTCGGCGACGGTGACCAACGCCGCGGTGAATGCGGGTACCTATTCGCTGGCCGAGTCGGGTGGGCCGGCCGGCTACGCGGCCGGCTCCTGGTCGTGCGATGCCGGCACGCTCACCGGGTCGAGCCTCTTGCTCGGCGTCGGGGTCTCGGCGACGTGCACGATCAACAACAACGACCAGCCGGCGCACTTGACGCTGGTGAAGACCGTGACGAACGACAACGGCGGCGCCGCCCTGCCCACTGCCTGGACGCTGTCGGGCAGCGGGCCGACGAGCATCACCGGGACCACCGGGGCCGCCGCGGTGACCAACGCGCCGGTCAGCGCGGGCACGTACACGCTGTCCGAGTCGGGTGGCCCCGGCGGCTACACCCCGGGGACCTGGTCGTGTACCGCCGGCACGCTCACCGGATCGAGCCTGGTCCTGGCACTCAACCAGTCCGCGACCTGCACGATCAACAACAACGACCAGGCCGCGCAGCTGACCCTGAGGAAGATCGTCGACCCGGCCGAGTCCGGTTCTGGCCACGTGCCCGCGGATTGGACGTTGACCGCTACCGGGCCGACGACCATCTCCGGTGACGTGCCGGCTCGGCGCAGGTGACCAACGCGCCGGTCAGCGCCGGCTCGTACACGCTGGCCGAGCTCGGGCCCGCCGGGTTCACGCCCGGATCCTGGGTGTGCCAGGGCGGTGTGCTCACCGGCAGCACGGTCGCCGTGCCCAACGGCGGCAACGTCGTCTGCACGATCACGAACACCGCGGTCACGCCGACGCTGACCCTCGTCAAGGTCGTCGACAACCACGAGACCGGCGCGACGACCCCGGCCACCGCGTGGACGCTGTCCGCCGACGGCCCGACCCCGATCAGCGGCATCACCGGGGATCCGAGCGTCACCGCCGCGGCCGTGCAAGGTCGGCACCTACACGCTGAGCGAGTCCGGTCCGCCCGGCTACACAGCGTCGAGCTGGGTGTGCACCGGCGGCACGTCGCCGACTGCCACCACGGTCACCCTGTCCGAGGGTCAGAACGCCACCTGCACGATCACCAACACCGCGATCGTGCCGCTCCTGACGCTCGTCAAGGTCGTGGACAACGCGGCGAACCCGGGGGCGACGGCAACGCCGGCAGACTTCACGCTGACCGCGGTCAACGGCTCCTCGACGATCACCGGGCCGGGCAACTCCGCGGACGTGACGGACCAGCCCGCAATCGTCGGCACCTACGCGCTGTCCGAGACGACACTGGCCGGCTACACCGCCTCGAACTGGGTGTGCACCGGCGGCGCGGCGACGACCGCGACGTCGGTGACCATCGCGGTCGGCAACAACGCGACGTGCACGATCACGAACACTGCGGTCGCGCCGCAGTGGACCCTGGCGAAGACCGCCGTTCCGGCTTCCGGCACGCAGGTCAACCCCGGCGCGACGATCACCTACACGCTGACCGCGACCAACACCGGCCAGCTTCCGCTGATCGGTGCCACCGCCAGTGACGACCTCGGCTCGGTCCTGCCGTACGCCGACCTGGGCGCGCTGCCACCCGAATTGACGCCAGTCCGGTAACACCCTCACCTGGGCGATTCCGACCGTCGCGCGTCGGGGCCAACGTCACGGTCAGCTTCTCGGTGACTGTGCACACCACCGGCGCCCTCGACAAGCATGTGCACAACCTCGCGACCCCGACCAGCCCGGGCGGCACGTGTGTCACGCCCATCGGCTGCACGACCGATCACCCGACGCCGCCGCCGTGGACGCTGGCGAAGACCGCGAACCCGCCGTCGGGCACCGTGGTGAACCCGGGGTCAACGATCGTCTACACGCTGACCGCCACGAACGCCGGCTCGCTCAAGACCTGGTCGGCGCGACCGCCGACGATGACCTGAGCGACGTCGCTGCCGTTCGCCGACTGCTCGGTGTCGCTGCCCGACGGGCTTGACCCAGACCGGAACCACCCTGACCTGGGCGATCCCGACCGGTCGAGCCCGGGGCGAGCGTGAGCGTCAGCTTCTCGGTGACCGTGCACCACCGGCGCCCTCGACAAGCACGTGCACAATCTGGCGACCCCGACCAGCCCGGGCGGCACGTGCGTCACACCCACCGGGTGCACGACCGATCACCCGACGCCGCCGCCGTGGACGTTGGCGAAGACCGCGAACCCGCCGTCGGGTACCGTGGTGAACCCGGGGTCGACGATCGTCTACACGCTGACCGCCCACAACACTGGCAGGCTCAATGACCCGATCGGCGCGAAGGCCGAGGACGACCTGGGCGCAGTGCTGCAGCTTCGCCGACCTGGTGACGCCGCTGTCAGACGGGCTCACCCAGTCCGGAAACACCCTCACCTGGGCGATTCCGCCCGTCGAGCCCGGGGCAAGCGTGACGGTCAGCTTCTCGGTGACTGTGCACACCACCGGCGCCCTCGACAAGCACGTGCACAACCTGGCAACGCCGGCGAGCCCGGGTGGCGACTGCGTCAGCGAGACCGGGTGCACGACCGATCACCCGACCCCGCCGCCGTGGACGCTGGAGAAGACCGCGAACCCGCCGTCGGGCACCGTCGTCGACCCGGGGTCGACCATCGTCTACACCCTGACCGCCCACAACACCGGTGAGAACGACACCCTCGTCGGCGCGCAGGCCGACGACGATCTGTCTGGCGTACTCACCTACGCCGAACTGGTCCCCCCACTAGGGGCCGGTCTTGAACAGTCCGGAACCACCCTGACCTGGACGATCCCCGACCTCGCGGCCGGCGACAGCGTGAGCGTCTCCTTCTCGGTGACCGTGAAGGAGAGGGCCTACGGCATCAACATCCACAACGTCGCCACGCCGACGACACCCGGCGGAAATTGCGCCGAGAACTGCACGACCGACCACCCGACCCCGCCGCGGTGGGTGCTGAACAAGACCGCGGATCCGGCAGACGGGTCGACCGTCGAGCCGGGCTCGACGATCACCTACACACTGTCTGCGACCAACACCGCGCTCGGACCGGTAGTCGGCGCCCGCGCCGAGGACGACCTGTCCGCAGTGCTGCCGTACGCGGATGTCGTTCAGCCGCTCCCGCCGGAGCTCACGCTGTCCGGCACGACCCTCACCTGGGCCGTTCCGGCGCTCGCCGTCGACGCGAGCACCACCATCAGCTTCCAAGTGAAGGTGCACGAGGACGCGCACGGCGTGACGATTCACAACCTCGCCACGCCGACTACTCCAGGTGGCGCGTGCGAGCCGGTGCCGCAGCCGGAGCTGCAGCCGGAGCTGCAGCGGACGGTAAGCACGCTGAGCACCATCGCGCCGCTCGCGGCCGAGGACCCGGACGTGTGCGCGACGACCCACGACACGCCGCCGACCTGGTCGTTGACGAAGTCGGCGGACCCGCCCTCGGGCACCACCGTGGATCCGGGCTCGACGCTCACCTACACGCTGACGGCGATCAACACCAGCCAGGCTGCGGTGACCGGCGCGACCGCGACCGATGACCTGAGCAAGGTGCTGCCGTACGCGAGCCTGGTGACACCGCTGCCGGCCGGGCTGACCCGCTCCGGGGACACGCTCACCTGGGCACTGCCAACCATCCCGGTGGGCGGCAGGGTCACGGTCAGCTACCCGGTGACGGTCAAGTCGAGTGCAATCGGGGTGACGGTGACCAACCTCGCCACCCCGACCAGCACGGGCGGCTCGTGCACCGAGAACTGCACGACCACCCACCAGACTCCGCCGGAATGGACGCTGAAGAAGACCGCCGACCCGACCTCGGGCACCGAGGTCGATCCCGGCTCGACGATCGACTACACGCTCACCGCGACGAACCTGGGCGCCAAGGTGGTGACCGGCGCCGTCGCCAAGGACGACCTGGTCAAGGTGCTGCCGTTCGCGGACCTGGTCACGCCGCTGCCGGCCGGGCTGACTCGCTCGGGCACCACCCTCACCTGGGCGATCCCGGACATCGCGGTCGGTGCGAGCGTCTCCGTCAGCTTCTCGGTGACCGTGCACGAGGACGCCTCGAACGTGACGGTGCGCAACCTCGCGACGGTGGCCAGTCCGCACGGACGTTGCACGCAATGCGTCACGCACCACGATGTGCCGCCGCAGCCGGAACCGCCGCCGTCGCCGCCGCCGTCGCCACAACCACCGGCCGAGACCGGTGTGCCGACCGGCCTGTACGTGGGCTGGGCCTCGCTGCTGATGCTCGCCGGCGGCCTGTTGCTCCTGGCCGGACGACGCCGGCGGCGCGATACGACGGACTGATCCACGGCTGCCGCGGTCGCGCAGTTCGGTAACCCCTCACCGAACTGCGCGACGGGCAGCGTTCAGTTCGCGAGCGCCCGCAGCAGGTCGACGACCGCACTAGGATCCGGCAGCGTGACGTCTGCCGCGTCGGCAATGCCGTCAGCCCCGGAGGCCAGCACGCCCACTCCCCAGGCGGGCACGCCGCGCGCCCGCAGCACGTGGATCTGCTCGAACGCCGGCAGGTCGCCGGTGTCGTCGCCGAAGAACAGCACGAGGCCGTGACCTTCGGCGAGTCGGGCCAGTGCCTGTGCCTTGTCGTAACCGGGTAGGCGCAGCTCGAGCACGTCGCTACCCGGATGCACCTCGAGGCCCAACTCCGCACCCAGCGCGCGGACTCGGTCGCTGATCGTGGCCAGCGCTGCGGCCGGATCTGCCGCCTGCCGAGCATGCACGACCAGCGACAGGCGCTTGTCCTCGATCCAGATCGCGGGGTCGGCACCGTGCAGCGCGGCCGGCAGCCGGCGCTGCAACGCGGTCATCGCAGGCGGCGTGTCGGGCGTACGCAGTGCGCCGTCGGTCCACGTCTCGACTCCGTAGATGCCCGCGACGGTCAGGCCGGGGACCGACGCGAGCCCGCCGAGGCGCAGGACGGTCCGCGCATCCCGGCCGGTGATCACCGCGATCTGCGCGCCCAGCTCGGCGAGTGTCGTCAGCGCGTCGAGTGCGCCCGCGGCCAGCCGGGAATCTTCGGGGTGTCGCTCGAGCGGCGCCAGCGTCCCGTCGAAGTCGGTCGCGATGAGCGCTCGCCCGCGTTGTGGTCGCACTGCGGCGACGAGATCGGCGGCATCCACGACTGTCATCTTCGCCCCTGCGTCGATACGCGACGGACCGACCTGGATCGCAGTCGCCCGATGCACCGACCTCGGACTCAGCGCCGCTAGACTCGTCGGGTGCCCGGTGCCGCTTCGCCGAGCGACCCCCGGCGCCGCCGCCACGTGTTGCCGGCCATCCTCGCCGCACTTGCGGGCCTGCTCACGGTTGTTGGCTGTTCGTCCGGCACGCCAGCACGCACGGCCGGTGCGGGCACACCGGCCGCTCGCGCACCGATTTCGATGATGACGCACGCAGCGCCCGTCCGGGCGCTCGCTCCGTCGCCGGGCGCGAGGCCCGCCACGTTGCCGACCCGGCGCTCGGCGGCCGCGAACCCGTGCGACCTGAACACCTTCGCGCGGAAGGTGTTCGTGAGCATCGGCAGGCAGCACGTGTGGATGTGCGCGCAGCACACGATCGCGTTCAGCGCGCCGGTGACCACCGGCGCCGTCGACCTGCCGTACGACTCGACGCCGACCGGGAACTTCCAGATCCAGGGCAGGACGCGCAATGCGGTGCTGACGCTGCTGTCCGGCGCGCGGTACGACGTGCGGTATTGGATCCCGTTCGACGGGCCGCTGTTCGGCTTCCACGACTCGTCCTGGCAGGACTTCCCGTACGGCAGCCCGCGTTACCGCACCGAGGGCTCCCACGGCTGCGTACACATGCCGCTGGCCGCGGTGCGGTTCCTGTACCGCTGGGCCGATGTCGGAACCCCGGTAAAGATCATGAAGCGGTAGCGAGCATGGCAGCAAGGGCTCTGTGAAGGGGCAAGAGCCCCCACCTGCCAGATGTTGCAAGGTGGTTCGGCGCAGAGGCGGCCTCCGGATCTCGTGTGCCCGGCTCAGTTGCGTGATAGTCGGTCGATGAGGGGGCCTTGGCTGTCCGAAGCTCGGCGACGTCGTGCTTGCGCGTCGGCGGGATGAGCCACCCAACCACACCTATAATCTGCAGGTTCATACCCGCTCGTATCGCCGAAGAAGGGCTGTTCTTGCATGTCCGACCGCCTCATCGAGGTCTTCGCGGAGGGGCTCCAGCTCGACGCGGCTCAACTCAGCGAGGAGACCTCCCCCCAGAACACGTCGCAGTGGGACAGCCTGGCCGCTATGACAATGGTCACCCTCATCGAGGACAGCTTCCAGGTACGGCTGTCGACTCGTGAAATCATGAAGATGAACAGCATCGCCGCCGCCCGTGCCGTGCTGACCTCCAAGGGCGTGGCAGGGATCTGAGTTGTCCGCCTCCGCAGCCGCGCTGGCTGCCCAGCGTCGTTGGCTTGCGCACCGTCGAGAAGCAGACGCGAGCGCCGATGTGATCGTGGGGATAGCTGCCACCTTCACCGCCGATCCGTTGGAGTTCTTTCTGGGCGCGCAGCTACTCGACGCGGGGGTCGTGCCGGCGTTTTCCATTGCGGAGTACAACCAGATCCACCAGGTGTGCTTCGACCCCGTGGCGAGCCTTGGCCGCGTCGACCACCTGATCGTGATGTGGCGGCTGGAAGACCTGTTCGGCGCCGCGTTGGAGCGCGTCAGCACCGGAGACACCGACGCATTCGGTGAAATCATCGGCGGCGTCGCGCAACTAGGTGCAGCGATCGCCTCGATGGCGGCCACGGCACAGTTTCCCGTCATCGTCACGGTCCCCGCCTTCCCCTGTCCGACCGGCATCGATGTCGTCGACTCCGTGGTCGGGCTCCGGCTGGCGCGGGCTCATGCCGCATCACTCGAGGCATTCCTGAGCGCGCTGGACAGCGCACAGGTGCGCTGGGCGGATCTCAACGCGTGGCAGCTCACAGTCGGCTTGGAGCGCAGTCGCGACGCGGTCAAGGCGATGGTCTACAAGCAGCCGTACACCACCGAGTTCTGGCACGTGATCGGGTCTCACCTCGCGGACATAGTGCTGCGGGAGCGCCGCCCGACACCGAAATGCATCGTGCTCGACTGTGACAACACGCTGTGGGGAGGCGTGGTCGGCGAAGACGGCGTTGGCGGGATCGAGCTCGGATCGGCATTTCCCGGTAGTGGCTTCCTCGGTTTCCAGAAAGTGCTCAAGTCGCTGAAGCAGCGTGGCGTGCTGCTTGCGATTGCCAGCAAGAACAATCCGCGAGAGGTTGACGATGTCTTCAAGCAGCACGACGACATGGTCCTCGAACCCGAGGATATCGCCGTTTGGCGAGTGAATTGGAACCTGAAATCACAGAGCCTGCGTGAGATCGCCGCTGAGCTGAATATCGGAATCGATTCGTTGGTCATGATCGACGATAGCGATTACGAACTGGCCGAGATTGGTTCCGCGGTACCGGACGTTGCGCTGCTGCAGGTGCCGGACGAGACCGCGCTGCTGCCCGACCTAATTGCCTCGAGCGGCCTGTTCCGCAATATGAAAGTGTCAGCCGAGGATCTGGCGCGCACTAACATGATCCGACAGGAGACGGGCCGCAAGGAGGCGGCAGCCACAATGTCACGCGACGAGTTCCTCGCGTCGCTGGAACTGGCGCTCGACTACATCGAGGTTCGTGAGGAACACGTCGGCAGAGTGGCCCAACTCACGAACAAGACCAACCAGTTCAACCTCACGACCGTCCGACGCAGCGAGGCCGAAATCCGTTCGCTGATCGTGAGCGAGCAGTACGTCGTGCGCGCGATGCGGGTCCGTGACAAGTTCGGCGAGTATGGGCTCGTCGGGGTGGCGATCCTGCGGACACTCGACGACGTCTGGGAAATTGACACGTTGCTCATGTCGTGTCGGGTGCTGAGCCGTGGCATCGAGACCGCGTTTCTGGCGAAGATCGCCACGGAGGCCGAAACCCGCGGTGCGGACGCGCTCATCGGGCGCTACGTTCCGACGTTGAAGAACGCCTTGGTAGCGGATCTCTACCCGAGTCACGGTTTCGCCGAGACGTCGACCGGTGAGTTCACGGCACGAATCCGCGATGTCGCTCCCGCCCCGAGCCACGTCGCGGTCCGCTGAGGGGGTGGTCGAGTGCTGGAGTTCGACTCCTTCGAGTTCTTTGCCAACCTGTTCGTCGTTCTCGCCTTCGTCGTACCGGTGTACCGGCTGGTCAAGAACGTCCTTGCGCGCCGGCTGCTACTCGGCTTGGTTGGGCTGTACCTCCTGGGCTTGATCGCCCCGCGGCTTGCGCTCTTCTACATCATTTTCTGGTTTCTGGTCGCGCTCGTCCAACGCCTCATCGCGGCCACCGCAGAACGCCGTTTGGGGACGTGGATCCTCGGGTTCTCCATCCTGGTCGTGCTCGCCCCAATGGTGACCTGGAAGCTGTGGACAGACGGCTTCGTCATCAACTTCAATCTGTTGGGGGACAGCGCATTCCGCGCGATTAGTGGCAAGTACGGCGCCATCGACCTGGCCCGCGACATCATCCTCCCGCTCGGCCTGTCCTTCTCGACGTTTCGCGGTCTCGACCTGTTGATTAAGACCTTTCTCGGTACGTTCGATGCGCTGCGTCCGGATGAAGTGTTCTTCTACGGCTTCTTCCCGCCGGTTCAGCTGATCGGCCCGGTGATCCAATACACGGAGATCCGCGATGCGGTCCAGCCGGGTCGTACCGAACTCCGGCAGGACCTGCGCGACGGGCTGCTGTTGGTGGTGAGCGGCTTGTTCAAGGTGTTCGTCATCTCGTATCCGCTGCAGACGAGTTCGGCCATGTTCGGCTCGCTCGACGAGAACAGTGTGCCGATACTCTGGCTAGAACTGCTGATGTTCACGCTCTACTTCTTCTTCAACTTCGCGGGCTACTCGGATCTGGCGGTGGGAGCAGCACGACTGCTGGGATTCGATATCGGGCGAAATTTCAACTGGCCCTACGCGAAGACGAATCCACAATCGTTCTGGAACTCGTGGCACATGAGTCTGACGGGCTTTTTCCAGCGAAATGTCTTCGTGCCATTCGGCGGCATGCGACAGGAGACGCAGTACCGGGCGATATTTCTCACCATCATGGCGATTGCCATGTGGCATGATATCTCCATCCCGCTGGTGATCTTCGGGCTTTACCACGCCGCCGGGCTCATCGGCCACCGCTACGTCAATTCAAAGCACCCGGCGCGACTGTCCGAGTCCTTCTTCCGGCGTCTGCCCAAGATGGCCGCGATGGTCACGTTCTTCGGTTTGTCACTTCCTCTTGTGGTCGTTAACGCAGACCAGATCATTCCGGTCTATTCCGCTCTGGTGGGTGCCAATTGATTCACAACGTCCGAGACGTGACAGCTCTTCTCGATCGGCGCTTCGGCTCGGCGGCAGGCAAGCCGATGTCGTTGCTGCGCACCGCGACGTGGGTCTTGGTCGGGTGCTACTTGTTGGGTCTGCTGTTCCCGGCACCCGGTGTCAAGCTCAATCAGACGTACTACAACAGGAAGCTGCCGACCAAGGCGGTTCGGGACCTGGTTCTCGACAAGAACGACCCGCGTGGTTGGAAGCACCTCAAGAAGGATCCGTCGAAGTTCACGATCGCCTGGATCGGCACCTCGACGCTGCAGAACGTGGCGCCGGGGAACTACAGATTCATCCCTGCTGACGTCGTCGCGCAACTGCCACGCATCGACGGCAAGCCCGTGCAGGTGAACATGTATCTGTTCGAGGGTGGTCGGATGATGGACATCTACGCCGCTACCGCAGATGCCGTCGCAACGAAGCCGGACATGGTGCTCGTCGATATGAACCCTCTCTGGTTGTTCAATGACCGGCAGATTCAGGAATGGGACAACCTCGACTCTGCGGCCTTCGGCGATCTGGTGACCGATCTGCAGAACTGGCCGCTGCTTGCCGGGCTCTACTCCCCGAGCGACGCTGCGCTTGCTGCGGCCAGCAGCCACCTGGGCGCGATCCGCAATCGATGGAGTTACGCCCAGCGGCTGCACGATGAGATCAACCGCCTGTCGCCGCTCAACCCGCCACGCATTGACCCGAGCGTTCAGAGGGCGAAGCCGACGGGGCTTGCGTTGGTCGCGACGATGCCGTCGCCGCTGGCATTCTGGAACTACTACCGCCCGCTGGTGCCGCTGACCTCGAGCCCGATTCCGCTCCAGGAGGCGTTGCTCCGAGGCGCGCGCACCGACGGATCACTTATCAACGACGATGTGGTGGCGGCCCTGCTGCAGACGCTCGCCGACTCGAAGATCCCCTCGATCGCTTACATGCCCCCGATCAACCCGACGTCGCTGAACGACCCCGGGGTGGACTCTGCGCTGCGTCGGATCGAGACCCATCTGGCACAGATCGCGGACAAACACCGGGCACCGACACTGCGCGTTCAGTCAGAATCTGCCGTTCGCTTCTTGCACGGTCTCGCATTCAAGGATCTGGGCCACATGAGCAACGACAAGCCGATGGTCGACTACATGGCAAAGTTGATCTGTAGCCAGCTGACCGCGGTCACCGCCTCGACGCAATGCGCGCCTGAGCCTCGGGAGGCAACTCGATGAAGCGTCGGCGACTCGAATTGGAGAGACGGTTACCGCGCTATCTCGCCGAGATGCTGATCGGACTCAGCCTGGCCGCTTTGATCGTGTTGGCTCTCGTCGCAACGGTCGGTAGCGTCCCGTTCATCTATCAAGGTTTCTGACGTGCGGCTGGCGGGCCTGCACCACATCGGCTACGTGGTTGCCCGCATGGGCCCATCGATCTCGCGGTTTCTCGACGAGGGAGCACGGATCGTCGTCGAGCCCGTCGATGATCCGATCCAACGCGTGACCGTTGCGCTGTTGATGACCGACGCCGATGTTCCGGTCGAACTCGTCGCTCCGACTGCGGGGGTTGATGCGCCGATCGCTGCGCGGCTACGCCGCGGCGGGGGTTACGACCACCTGTGCTTCTCGGTCGACGACGTCGCACTAGCCCTGGACGAGGAGGCCGCTCGGGGGAGTCTCATTGTCTGCCAGCCTGTCTTCGCCGTGGCGTTCACGCGGACGGTGGGGTTCGTCCAACGCCGCTCCGGCATGGTGGTGGAATACATCAGTCTGGACGAGGCGATTGCGTCCTGACCCGACAACAACTCGTGCCGCACTCAGGCGTGGCTCGGTCCGATCAGGAGGCGAGAGCACGTGAACCCATCGCTGGACGACAGCACGACTCGTATTCCGACCAGAGTTGGCGCTCTGGTCGACTCCGTCGCGCAGAGTTTCCCGGTGCATCAGGCCTTCCTGACTGCGGCGGTCGACAACGCGTCCGACGAAGAATTGGAACGCTTGTCGGATTATCTAGAGTTCTGTGAGTCGAAGGGGCTCGACGACGACTACCTCGCCGAGAGCTACCTGACAATCGTCGGCGACACGGTCGATGAGCAATTGTACTTCAACCGCCACAAACATTACCGGCACGCGACGTTCGCCGAGGTGGCTGAGTCCGTATACGACGACGCCGACTACATGAACCGTTACATGTACGGGCTGGCGATATCGACGTTCTTGTGGCCCAATCACGTCGCGATGGTGCGGATGTTCCGTGCGGAAGTCCCACGTAAATCCGGCGGCCGTTACCTCGAGGTGGGCCCCGGCCATGGATTCTTGCTGCTCACTGCGGCCGAGGTCGGAGACTACGACGAGTTGCTGGCAGTTGACCTCTCCGAGGCAAGCGTCAGGCAAACGGAAACGATCGTGCGGCATTTCCGGCCGGACAGTAACGTGCAGGTTCTAAATATGGACTTCCTCGATGCCGGCAACCTCGAACCGTGCACGTTCGATGCCGTCGTGATGGGGGAGGTGCTGGAGCACGTCGAGGATCCTGCGCGGTTCCTTCGTCGGATCGCCGAACTGGCGCGCGAGGACGCATTCATTTTCATAACGACCTGCATCAACTCGCCGGCCGTCGACCACATCTACCTGTGGCGGACCACGGATTCGCTCGAGGAGATGATCGCTGCTGCTGGCCTCGACATCGTGAAGGCGCTTCGTCTGCCCTATGAGGGAACGACGCTCGACGACTCGGTTGCTCGTGAGCTGCCGATCAATGTGGCGTACGTGCTGCGCACCCGGCGGTGACGGGTCGGCGAGCCGCCGCTGCACCGTCGTCCGCAACCTCACGTTGAGGTCGAGAGACTCGCTGGGAAAAGGTCCGCCCGCTGTCGGACCGTGATGTGAGAATCGGTGCGGCGGCGAGAGGAGCAGGAGCACCGTGGGGTCAGGTACCAACGAGCAGTTCGTGCACCTGCACGTCCACACCGAATACTCCATGCTCGACGGCGCCGCTCGCCTCACCGAGTTGTTCGCCGAGGCCGCCCGGATGGGCATGCCCGCGCTGGCGATGACCGATCACGGCAACATGTTCGGCGCGCAGGAGTTCTACGCGAGGGCCACGGCTGCCGGCGTCAAGCCGATCATCGGCCTGGAGGCCTACGTCACCCCGAACACCCCCCGTCACGAGCGCTCCAGGGTCCGCTGGGCCGGCGGCGGCGATGACGACGTGTCCGGCGGCGGTGCGTTCACGCATCTGACGCTGTTGGCCGAGAACACGGCCGGTATGCACAACCTGTTCCGGCTGTCGTCGCGCTCGTCGATCGAGGGGTTCTTCTACAAGCCCCGCGCCGATCGCGAGTTGCTCTCGCAGTACGCGAGCGGCCTGATCGCGACCACCGGCTGCCCGTCCGGGGAGGTCCAGACCTGGCTGCGTATCGGCGACTACGCGAAAGCCCGCGCGAGCGCGGCCGAATTCCGGGACATCTTCGGCAAGGACAACTACTACCTGGAATTGATGGACCACGGCCTCGACATCGAGACCCGCGTCCGCGACGACCTGCTGCGGCTGGCCCGTGATCTCGACCTGCCGATGATCGCCACCAACGACCTGCACTACACCCACGCCGCCGACGCCGACACTCACGAGATCCTGTTGTGCGTCCAGTCGGGCAAGACGATGGCCGACCCCCACCGGTTCAAGTTCGACGCCCGCGACTTCTACCTCAAGAGCGCCGCGGAGATGCGCTCGCTGTGGGCGGACAAGCACGATCTGCGTTCGGCGTGCGACAACACGCTGCTGATCGCCGAGCGCTGCCAGGTGAGCTTCGCCGAGGGGAACGGCACCTACATGCCGCGCTTCCCGGTACCCGAGGGGGAGACCGAGCAGACCTGGTTCGTCAAGGAGGTCGAGATCGGCCTGGCCCGCCGCTTCCCCGGCGGCGTCCCGGACGACATCCGCACCCAGGCCGCCTACGAGGTCGACGTCATCAAGGCGATGAACTTCCCCGGCTATTTCCTGGTGGTCGCCGACTTCATCAACTGGGCCAAGGACAACGGCATCCGCGTCGGCCCTGGTCGGGGGTCGGGCGCCGGCTCGGTCGTCGCATACGCCATGCGCATCACCGACCTCAACCCGCTCGAGCACGGCCTGATCTTCGAGCGGTTCCTCAATCCCGACCGGGTCTCCATGCCGGACTTCGACGTCGACTTCGACGAGCGCCGGCGCGGTGAGGTCATCCGGTACGTCACCCAGAAGTATGGCGATGACCGGGTCGCGCAGGTCGTCACCTACGGCACGATCAAGGCCAAGCAGGCGGTCAAGGATGCCGGGCGGGTGCTGGGTTACCCGTTCGCGATGGGCGAGAAGATCACCAAGGTGATGCCGCCGCCGGTCATGGGCAAGGACGTCCCGCTCGCCAAGATCTTCGACCCGACCCACGACCGCTTCAAGGAGGGTGGGGAGTTCCGCGCTCTCTACGAGTCGGACGTCGAGGTCAAGAAGGTTGTCGACCAGGCCAAGGGGTTGGAGGGCCTGAAGCGGCAATGGGGGGTGCACGCGGCCGGAGTGATCATGTCCTCGGATCCGCTGCTCGACCTGATCCCGATCATGAAGCGGGAGCTGGACGGGGCGATCATCACGCAGTTCGACTACCCGACCTGCGAGAAGCTCGGCCTGATCAAGATGGACTTCCTGGGGTTGCGCAACCTGACGGTCCTCGACGACGCGGTGCGCAACATCAAGGCCAACCGCGACATCGACATCGTCGTGGAAGCACTCCCGCTCGACGACCAGCCCACGTATGAGCTGCTCACCCGCGGCGACACGCTCGGCGTGTTCCAACTCGACGGTGGCCCGCTGCGGGCGCTGCTGCGCGCGATGCGCCCGGACAGCTTCGCGGACATCTCGGCCGTCATCGCCCTGTACCGGCCCGGCCCGATGGGCGCGAACTCGCACAACGAGTACGCCGACCGCAAGACCGGCCGCAAGCCGGTCGTGCCGATCCATCCCGAGCTGGCCGACGCATTCAAGGACCTGCTCGGCGACACGTACGGCCTGATCATCTACCAAGAGCAGGTCATGGCGATCGCGCAGCACGTCGCCGGTTACTCGCTCGGGGCCGCGGATCTCCTGCGACGTGCGATGGGCAAGAAGAAGAAGGCCGAGCTCGACGCGCAGTACGAGACGTTCAGCGCGGGCATGCAGGTGCGCGGCTATTCCGCCGAAGCGATCAAGGTGCTGTGGGAGATCCTCGTCCCGTTCTCCGACTACGCGTTCAACAAGGCGCACTCCGCGGCCTACGGGATGATCGCGTACTGGACGGCCTATCTGAAGGCCAACTATCCGGCCGAGTACATGGCCGCGCTGCTGACCAGCGTGCGTGACGACAAGGACAAGTCGGCGATCTACCTCGCCGAGTGCCGGCGCATGGGCATCAGGGTGCTGCCGCCCTGCGTCAACTCCTCCGCTGCCGATTTCACCCCGACCGGCACGGACATCCGCTTCGGCCTGACCGCGATCCGCAACGTCGGGGCGAACGTCGTCGCGTCCGTCGTCGCCACCCGCAACGCCAAGGGCGCGTTCGCCGACATCGGCGACTTCCTGAAGAAGGTCGACGCCGTCGTCTGCAACAAGCGCACGATCGAAGGTCTGATCAAGGGCGGCGCGTTCGACTCGCTGGGTCACCCCCGCAAAGGCCTGATGAACACGTTCGAGGGCGCCGTCGACGCGGTGCTCGACACCAAACGGGCCGAGGCGATCGGCCAGTTCGACCTGTTCGGCGACCTCGGCGATAGGGCCGGCTCACCGGTGGAGGACGTGTTCGCCGTGCGCGTGCCGGACGGCGAGTGGGACAAGAAGGTCCTGCTGCAGTTCGAGCGCGAGATGCTCGGTCTCTACGTCTCGGATCACCCGCTGTTCGGCCTGGAACGCGTCCTGACCGGCGCCGCCGACGTCACGGTCGCCGCGGCGCAGGCCGAGGGCGCGGCTGAGCCGCAGTCGATCACGCTCGCCGGCATCCTGTCGTCGGTCAACCGGCGGGTGACCAAGGCCGGCGCCCCGTGGGCGCAGGCCGTGCTCGAGGATCTCGAGGGCTCGATCGAGGTGATGTTCTTTCCCGCCACCTACGCCCAGGTCGCGCTCAACGTCGCCGAGGACGCCATCGTTGCGATCCGGGGACGCACCGATGCGCGTGAAGACACCGTCAAGTTGATAGCCAGCGACCTCACGATCTTGGACATCAATGCGGGCCTCACCGAGGCGCCGCGTGGGCCGGTGCAGTTGCGTATCGAAGCGACCCGCTGCACACCGCCGCTCGTGTCCCGGTTGAAGGACATTCTCGCGACCCATCCGGGTGCGAGCGAGGTGCATCTGCACCTCCAAGGCAAGAACAATCTGCGACTCGTGTTCGACTACCGGGTGACGCCCTCGACCGCGCTCATGGGGGATCTGAAAGCGCTTCTCGGGCCGTCGGCGATCTCGGCGTGAGAAACGTGGACTCGGCGATCTCCGCCAGCGACGGATGCGCACCGGTTCGGGCGAGATCGGCGAGCCCCTTGAAGTATGCCTCGCGTGGTGCGTACAACCGGTAGTGGCACCGTGCCGCCGGCTGCGCTGCGTACCGCTCCGTGGCACGCTGGTGATGCCGATCGGTGTGTCGCGCGTTACCGTGGGTTGGTGCAATCCGCTGGCACCCTGCGACCTGAGCACACCGCAGGTCGATACCGACATGAGGCGCTGTTCTACACAGGCAGCGACGAGTTCGTTGCGGCAGCCGTTCCGTTCGTGCGAGCCGGGGTGGCGGCGGGCGAGCCCGTCCTCGTCGTCACCGGTGGCGAACGGCTCAACCGGCTGCACGACGCGCTGGAGCCGAATGACCTCGTGACCCTGGCGGACATGACCGACGTCGGGCAGAACCCGGCGCGCATCATCTCCTTCTGGAGCGACTTCGTGCGCGCCCACGCGTCGATCGACCAGCCGCTTCGCGGCATCGGAGAGCCGATCTATCCCGAGCGTTCCCCGGCCGAACTGGCGGCCTGCCAGCTGCACGAGCAGCTGCTCAACATCGCCTTCGACGAGGCCACCCCGCTGCGGCTGATGTGCCCCTACGACATCGAGTCGCTCACCTCGGATGTCATCGACCAGGCCCGCAGCGCGCACCCGTACCTCGTGCAGGGACGGACCGACCACGCGTCGCCGGACTACCGGCCGGTCGATCAGGCCACCGTCTTCGCCCGCCCGCTGCTAGCGGCGCCGGGCGACGTCGCGACACTGGAGTTCACCGCCGGCATGCTCGCCAACATGCGCGCCTATGTGAGCACGTTCGCCGTCCGCGCAGGCATCAGCGTCGAGCGTGCCGACGATTTCGTCGTCGCGGTCAACGAGATCACGACCAACAGCCTGCGCCACGGCGGCGGGTCGGGCGAGCTGCGGCTGTGGACCGAGGCCGACCGACTTGTCTGCGAGGTCGGCGATCGCGGGTATATCACCAGTCCACTCATCGGTCGCCTGCCGCCGTCGATGTCCGGCACGAGCGGGCGGGGCATGTGGATCGCCAACCAGCTGTGTGACCTCGTGGAGATCCACTCGTCGGCGTGCGGCACGACCGTTCGGCTGCATCTGAAGCGATAGCGCGAAGCGCGCCGGTAGCCTCGCAGGCATGGAACCGGCGCGACCCGACCGCCCCACGGAGGGCGCGGGCGAGCCGCCGTTTCTCTCGGCCGACGACATCGGCGAGTTCCGGCAGGGCACACCGGCCAGCCGCTGGGCGCTCGCGCGCTATCTCGTCGGGCGCTCGATCATCGAGTCGGTCGGCACGAGCTTGCTGATTCTGGCGCTGATTCTGCTGGCCGCCGCGGCCGGACTGTACTGGGGCCTCGGCTGGCCCGCCAGCGCGGTCATCGTGCTGGTCCTCACCTTCATGGTGCTCCTGCTGCGCGCGGGGATGCTCGGCGCGATGCGCAAACTCACGGCCGTCGAAGCGCTGGGCGCGATCGAGGACCGGCTGCGCAGCCTGGTGGCCGACACCCGCGGTGACGTGCTGCGCGAGCTGCGCCGTGTCGGGCTGCCGTCGCACACGCTCACGTTGCCCCTACTGGGTGTCCGACTCGTCGGCCGGCGCCGCAACGAGACACTGTCCCGGCTGCGCGGATTCGACGTGGATCGGGCCGTGCCCGCCGCGCGGCTCGACGAGCTGCACATGATGCTGCGCGATGCACCCGGTCGTGACGCCCGCCCAGGTGCCGGCGGGACGTTCCCTTCGTGAGCGCGGACGCCGCCAGCGATGCCGTACCCGTGGCATCGGCCCCGCCGGGTGGTTCGGCCCCGATCGCGGCCGCCACGCGGACGGCCGACGACCTCCGGGTGAGCGCGGTCCTCGCCGGGGCGCTCGCGCTGCTCGGCGCGCTGTTGGGGCTGGTCTGGTCGTGGTGGAGCCCGCCGGGGTCCGCGGCAGCGGTACTCGGCGACGGCGTGTTCCAGGTGATCGAGGAGAGCGAGAACCACATCGCCGGCGACGGGCGGTTCCTGGTCATCGCCACTGTGGTGGGCCTGGTCGCTGCGATCGTCGCCTGGTTCGGGCTGCGCCGACACCGTGGCTCGCTCGTGCAGGTCGGGTTGGCGGTCGGCGGGCTGGCCGGCGCGCTGTTGACCGAGTTCGTCGGCCACCTCACCGGAGGTGGCAGCTTCACCGGCAAGGTGTACCGGCTCGCTGACGGCAGCACGCAGGAGTTCACCCGGCAGCTGCCGCTTTCACTGCACATGCAGGGCTTGCTGTTCGTCGAGCCGGCGCTCGCGGTGCTCGGGTACGGGCTGTTCGTAGCCTTCGCCGTCCGCGACGATCTCGGCCGTCCGGATCCGAGGCGCGACGCACTGCGGGCGAGCGCGGGGCCGTCAGTTGATCCCGGTGCCGATCCGCAGCGCGGCCGGCGACACGGCGATGCTCCGGGTGCGCTGCAGCAGGGCGATCTCCCGCCGGAGTAACCGCGTTGCGCGCTGGAGGCGTTCGGCAGTTGTCGAGTCGGTGAGCAGCGCTTGCCGTTCACCCGGGGGCAGGGGCAACCGGGCGGCGATCTCGTACGAGAGCTGGTTCGCCTCGGCGGGCAGCTCGTCTCCGGTGGCCCGGCCTGCCAGGCGGGCGAGGACTGCGTCGTACAGCTCGAGCAGCTCGCGGGCCCTGGTTGCGTTCGCGGCGGGGACGTCGCCGTCGATCTCGGGCAGGAACTCGACCTCGCCGCGAAGGTACGCAGCACCCTCAGTCACCAACGAGTGGACCCGGAAGCGCCGACCGCCGACCGCCAGCAGATCGAACGTGCCGTTCGGATGAGGGCGCAGCTCGAGGACGAGGGCGATCGTCCCCACTGACTCCACATCCGGGCCGGTGTCGCGAGTGTGCCGGGTGAGCGCCTCCGTGCCGCTGCGCAGTGCCACGACACCGAAGAACGGACTGCCCGACGTGCTCGTGATGTCTGCGATCAGGTCGCGGTAGCGCTGCTCGAAGATGTGCAGCGGCAACGGCATGCCCGGCAACAGCACGTGGCTGAGCGGGAACAACGGCACGACCTCGGTCACTCGGCTCACCGTACTGCGCTGATCGCCGCTGATCGCCGCTGGTCCACCGGTAGCATCAGCGACGTTCCGGCGGTGTGGACGAGGACACGAAGGGCTCGCCGATGCAGGCCTCGACGCCGCGCTTGTCTGTCGTGTCGGCGGTGTACAACGTCGGGCCGTACCTCGACGACTACATCGCCGCGATCGAGGCGCAAGATTTCCCGCTCAGTCACGTCGAAGTGATCATGGTCGACGACGGATCGACCGATGACGGGCCGCGACGGCTGCACGACTGGTCGAAGCGGCGACCCGACCTGGTCACCGTGACCACCAAGGCGAACGGGGGACAAGCGAGCGCACGCAACGTCGGCCTGGATCTCGCGCGCGGGGAATGGATCACGTTCATCGACCCCGACGACACCGTGAGCGCGAACTACTTCAGCGAGGTCGACACCTTCCTGCGTGCGCATCCGGATGCCGCGCTGATCGCCTGCCAGCGAGAGGTCCTGCGCGATGCCACCGGCGAGCGTGGCCCGCATCCGCTGAGCGGGCTGTTCGCGGCAACCAACCAGCTCCGCAACCTCGACCACGACACCGCGCACTTTCACGGCTCCGCCCCCAGCGCTTTCTTCCGGCTCGCCGAGCTGCGCCGCCAGGGCCGGCATTTCGACCCGCGGATCCGACCGATGTTCGAGGACGGGCACTTCACCAGCATGTACCTGCTGCACGTCGCGCAGCCCACAGTCGGCTTCGTGCAGAGCGCGGTCTACACGTACCGCAAGCGTTCGGACCAGAGCTCCTCGCTCGACCGCAGCTTCCAGGACCCGGGGCGCTATACGGCGGTGCCCGAATTCGGGTTCCTACCACTGATGCGGGCGGCTCTTGCCCTGCACGGCCGGCTGCCGGTGTGGCTGCAGACGATGTACCTCTACGAGCTGTCGTGGCTGTTCAAGACCGAGGACGCGGTGCCCACCGTCCAGACTGCGGTCCACGGCGACGTCGCGGTGCGTTTCAATGCTCATCTCGGCGAGTTGGCCGCGCAGCTGGACCCGGTTGTGGTCGAGGCGTATGCGAGCAAGCGACTCACGCCCGTGCACCGCGACATCCTGCTGCACTCGTTCGCGCCGCACCCGTGGCACAGCCCGAACGTCGTTGTGGACAAGGTCGACACCGCGCAAGGCACCATGCGGGCCACCTACCGTTACACCGGCGATGCACCGCAGGTCACCTACTACGTGGACGGCGCACGGGTATCGCCGGTCTACGACAAGGTCCGCAGCCTGCGCTACTTCGACCGTGATGCGATGCGCGAGCGCGTCGTGTGGCTTGCGTTCGGCGCGCTGCGGGTAGTGCTCGACGGGCTGGACGCCAACATCGGTACGAGTGAGCCCGACCCGCCGACGCACGTGCTCGACAGCACTGCGATCCTGCGCGGCACGAGCCCCGGGTCCGGTTCGCGGGTGAGACGGCGACTCACCTTGCGCGAGCGGGTCATCCGCCGCAGCGCGCGGACGAGACCGGTGCGCCGCGTGTTCGGCAGGTCGTGGGTGCTGCTCGACCGCATCGAGAACGCCGACGACAGCGCCGAGCACCTGTTCCGGCATCTGCGCAAGCACCAGCCCGCGGTCAACGCCTGGTTCGTCGTCGACCGTACATCATCGGACTACGCCCGGATCCGGCGCGATTTCGGTCGGCGGGTCGTACCCTACGGCAGCCTGCGATGGACGTTGCTGATGCTCAACTGTCAGCACCTCGTGTCCTCGCACGCCATCGTGCCGATCACCGAACCACGGTCGATCACGCGCCTGACCGGCAAGCCCACTTGGCGCACCACGTTTCTGCAGCACGGTGTGACCAAGGACGATCTGTCGCGCTGGGTGAACCGCAAGAACTTCGACATCTTCGTCGCAAGCACCCCGGCCGAGTACGAGTCGATCGCCGGTGACGCGAACGGCTACCGCTACACCGCCCGCGAGGTGCAGCTCACGGGGCTGCCGCGGTTCGACCTGGTCCGTGCCGCGGGGCAGCGGTTCCCGCCGGCCAAGCGCGATCTCATCCTCGTCGCCCCCACCTGGCGGCAATGGCTGGCGACGACCGAGCAGCCGCGTACCGGACGCCGGATCGTCGACCCCGAGACGTTCCGGGCCTCCGACTTCACCGCGAATTGGCTCGCCCTGCTCCGCTCGTCGATGCTCGCCGACGTCGCGAATCGGCACGAGCTGACAATCGCGGTGCTGCTGCACCCCGACCTGCAGGCGGTGTCCTCGGCGCTGGACGTGCCGGCGCACGTCCGCACGCTGGGCTTCGACGGATCAGACGTGCGGGACACCTTCGCGAAGGCGCGGGTGATGGTGACCGATTACTCGTCGATGGCGTTCAACGCCGCCTACATCGACCGGCCGATCGTCTATTTCCAGTTCGACCGGGATCGGGTGGCCGCGGGTGGACACCTCGGTCGGCCGGGCTACTTCGACTACGAACGGGACGGGTTCGGGCCGGTCACGGTGACCGTCGCGGACGCCGAGCGCGCGCTCGTCGAGGCGATCCTGGCGGGCCCGGCGCCCGCGCCGCCGTACGCCGACCGGATCGCCGTGGCCTTCCCGCTGCGCGACGGTCGGTGCTGCGAGCGGGTCGTCGACGCGATCAAGGCATCCACCCGGCCGATCCCGGCCCGCGCCGGCGAACCGAACACGGCGATTCCGGGTGCCGTCGTATGATTCCTGGCGCGCGAGCCGGGGGTTCGCGAGTCCGGCCGCCGGAAGTCTGGAGTGTCCATGTCGGCAGAGAACCCACGGTTCTCGATCGTGTCAGCTGTGTACAACGTCGAGAGATATCTCGACGATTTCATCAGGTCGATCGAAGCGCAGTCACAGTGCCTGGATCAGCTTGAAGTGATCATGGTCGACGACGGGTCGACCGACGGCTCGCTGGCAGTGCTTCAAGACTGGCAACGGCGCCGCCCCGATCTCGTGCGCGTGCTGAGCAAACCGAATGGCGGGCAGGCCTCCGCGCGTAACCTCGGGTTGGATCATGCCCGCGGCGAATGGGTCACCTTCACCGATCCGGACGACATGCTCGAACCTAACTACCTGTCGGAGGTGGATGCCTTCCTACGTGAGCGACCCTCCTCAGTCCTCGCCGCAGCGAAGCGGATCCTGTTCAACGACCTCACCGGTGAGCAGAAACCACACCCACTGGCCGGACACTTCACCACCAAGAACCGGCTGCGGAATCTGAACCTGGACACCGGGCACTTTCACGGCAGTGCGCCGTGCGCGTTTTTCCGGCTCGACCTGCTGCGCCAGCAGCAGTTGCGCTTCGACGACCGGGTGAGGCCGTCCTTCGAGGACGGGGAGTTCTGCTGCCGTTACCTGCTGCGCGTCCCGACACCACTCGTCGCCTACGTACAGAGTGCGGTGTATCTGTACCGCAAACGTTCGGACGCGAACTCAACATTGGATCTCGGCTGGGTCGATCGACGCAAGTACCTCAATGTGCCGGAGTTCGGCTTCCGCGATTTGCTACGCGAGGGCGCACAATTGCACGGCAGGGCGCCGGTGTGGCTACAGAACATGGTGCTCTACGAGTTGTCCTGGTACTTCAAGGTCGAGGACGCGCTGCCCTGGGTGTCGACCTCGGTGCGGGGCGACGTAGCCACGCGCTTCCATGCGCTGATGCGCGAGATCGTCAACGAACTCGATCCTGACGTCATCGGCACCTTTCCGTCCCGGTATCTGCGCGGCGTTTACCGCGAGATACTGATGCACGGTTTTCGACCGGACGACTGGCATACGCCGTATGTGATCGTCGACAAAGTCGACCTCAAGCAGCGGCTGCTCAGGGCGTCGTATCGTTCGTCGGCACGGCGCCGAAGGAGACGTTCGACGTGGACGGCGCGGAGGTCGCCCCGGTCCACGACAAGATCCGCTCGCTGCGGTACTTCGACCGGGACCTCATGTCCGAGCGGATCGTCTGGCTGCCGTTCGGCACGATCCGGGTGCTGCTGAACGGCGTCGAGGCTGACGTCCGCATGGGCGAACCGCCGCAGAAGACCACTCGGCTGGACAGCTGGGCGCTGCGCCGGAGGTGGGATCCGGTCGTACGTCGGCGGGAGGCCGCACTGTCGCCTCGGCTCTCGACGACCGATCGTGCGATTCTCCGGCTGGCCGATACCAAGCTCGTACGCCACCACTACCGCAATGCCTGGGTCCTCATGGACCGGGTGCACAACGCCAACGACAGTGCGGAGCACTTGTTCCGCTGGCTGCGCAAGCACCGCCGTAAGACCAACGCGTGGTTCGTCATTCAATCCGGGACGCCGGATGCTGACCGGTTACGCAAGGACGGGCTGCGACGGGTGGTGTCACACGGTTCGCTGCGCTGGAAGCTGCTGATGCTCAACGCGCAGCATCTGATCTCGACGCACATCGACGCCGAGATCGTCGCGCCGACCCAGACCAGGGCGTTGCGCGAAGGGCGCTGGCGGTTCACGTTCCTACAGCACGGCGTAATCAAGGACGACGTGTCGCGGTGGTTGAATACGAAGGACCTCGAGCTGTTCGTCGCCAGCACGGCGGCCGAGTACAACTCGATCGTCGCCGATGGAGCCCGTACAAGTTCACCGACCGCGAGGTGAAGCTGACCGGCCTGCCTCGATTCGACCGGCTGCGCAGTCAGTCCTCGAAGTACCGACCCGACCGGCGTGACCTCCTGCTCGTCGCGCCGACCTGGCGCACCTGGCTGATGAGCGCCTCGATGCCCGGTGAGCACCGCCAGCACGCCGATCGGGAGCGACTGCTGGAGTCAGAGTTCGTCACCGAGTGGTTCGGGTTCGTCAGCTCAAACAGCCTGCGCCGGCTCGCAGAGGACAATGACCTGCAGCTGAGCCTGCTCCTTCACCCAAACCTGCAGTCCGCTGCCTCGGATCTCGCCGTGCCGCCCTACGTGCGCGTGCTCGACTTCGAGGGTGAGGACGCGCAAGAACTGTTCGCCCGCGCCCGAGTGTTCGTCACCGACTACTCCTCGTCGGCGTTCAACGCAGCCTATATCGAGCGTCCGGTCGTGTACTTCCAGTTCGACGCGGAACGGTTCTTCGGTGGCGGCCACGCCGGGCGCACAGGCTACTACGACTTCGATCGCGACGGTTTGGTCCGGTCACCACGACCGTTGACGACGCGGTGCAGGCCGTGTCGAGGGCCCTGAAGCACGGCCCACAGCCTCAACCGGAATACCTGCGCCGCATTGAAGCGGCGTTCCCGCTGCGCGACGGCAAGTGCTGCGAGCGGGTGGCCGACGCCATTCGCGATTCGACCAAGCGGATACCAAGCGCTCAGGCGACCCTGCACCCGGAGCAGGTGCCGGTACCGGCCGGCGGTACGGTTGCGCCTGAGATGAACGAGGTCGCAACTGGCGATAGCGCAGCCCTGGCGGGCGGGCGTTCGGAAACTGAGGCAGCAGACTCGATCGCCGAGTCGGGCGGCCCGCGCGTGTACGTCGACGAGTAGCGCCAAATTGTTATCAGACGCGAATCCGCGGTTCTCCGTCGTCTCCGCCGCCTACAACGTCGAGAAGTACCTCGACGACTTCATCCAATCCATCGAGTCCCAGACTTCATGGACTGATGAGCTAACCGGATCGCCGTGGGCTTCCCGCTGCGCGACGGTCGGTGCTGCGAGCGGGTCGTGGACGCGATCAAGGCATCCACCCGGCCGATCCCGGCCCGCGTCGGCGAACCGAACACGGCGATCGGGGTGCCGTCGTATGATTCCTGGCGCGCGAGCCGGGGGTTCGCGAGTCCGGCCGCCGGAAGTCTGGAGTGTCCATGTCGGCAGAGAACCCACGGTTCTCGATCGTGTCAGCTGTGTACAACGTCGAGAGATATCTCGACGATTTCATCAGGTCGATCGAAGCGCAGTCACAGTGCCTGGATCAGCTTGAAGTGATCATGGTCGACGACGGGTCGACCGACGGCTCGCTGGCAGTGCTTCAAGACTGGCAACGGCGCCGCCCCGATCTCGTGCGCGTGCTGAGCAAACCGAATGGCGGGCAGGCCTCCGCGCGTAACCTGGGGTTGGATCATGCCCGCGGCGAATGGGTCACCTTCACCGATCCGGACGACATGCTAGAGCCGAGCGTGCTGGCCGAGGTCGCTACGTTTCTCAACGAGTTTCCGACAACTCAGCTGGTCGCGTTGAGTCGGGTCCTGCTGATGGAGACCACGGGCCGCCGCGCGCACCATCCACTTCGCCGACACTTCGCGCAACCCAATCGATTGCGCAATCTCGACGAGCACCCGAACTACTTCTTCGGTTCGGCACCGAGCGCGTTCTTCCGCCGAGCCCTCATCGAAGATGTCGGGCTGCGGTTCCCGGAGAACATCCGTCCCAACTTCGAGGACGGCTATTTCTGCGACGTCTATCTGTTGCTGGCCCCCGCGCCGCTGGTCGGTTTCGTCCATTCGGCGGAATACGTGTACCGCAAGCGTGCCGATCAGTCCTCGACGTTGAACCTCAGCCGTGCAGACGCCGGCCGGTTCACCGCAGTCCTCGAGCACGGCTACCTCGGGCTCCTGCGCGAGTGCATCAAGATCCGTGGTGAGGTGCCCGGCTGGGTGCAGACCCACCTGCTGTACGAGCTCTCGTGGTACTTCAGTAGCGAGGAGGCATACGCGCAAGCCGAGACCGCGGCGGTCGGCGAGGTCGCTGCGACCTTTCATCGATTGCTCGCACAGATCGTCGACATGCTCGACCCGGAAGCGGTACGGACTTTTTCGTTGCGTGCGTTCAAGCCGATCTGGCGCGACGTCCTTCTGCACGGCTATCGGCATGAACCGTGGCACACCGACTTCGTGCTCGTGGACAAGCTCGACATCCGACAGCGCGCCGTCCGCGTCAACTACCGCTTCACTCACGAGCTCCCGCGAGAGGAATTCTTCGTCGAAGGGGTCGCGACCTTACCGGTGTTCGACAAGGTTCGTGCCCCGGTCTACTTCGACCGAACCTTGGTACGTGAGCGAATCGTGTGGCTGCCGTACGGCGACCTACGGGTTCGTCTCGACGGGGTCGACGTGGACGTCCGGCTGGAAGAGCCGCAACAGCCGGTGCACGTACTGAATTCAGCATCGATGCGCAGAGCGCTCGACCCTCGTGCCGCCGCGCGACGGGCGGCGAAAGCAGCGCCCAAACCTCGACTGCTGCGGCACAAGGCGGTGACTCGATTGGCGCGCACGAAGGTCGTCCGACGGTACTTCGCCGACGCCTGGGTGTTGATGGACCGCATCGCAGACGCCGACGACAGCGCCGAGCACCTGTTCCGCTACCTGCGCGCGCACCGACCCTCGACGAACGCCTGGTTCGTGATCGAACGAGGTACCCCGGGGTACCGGCGCCTGCGCGAGGACGGTCATCGACGGGTCATCCCGCATGGTTCGCTCGTGTGGAGGCTGCTGATGCTCAACTGCCAACACCTGATCTCGTCCCACGCGGATGTTCCCGTGATCGCACCGGCGGCCGTGACGAAGCTAGCACCACCGAGATGGCGGATTACCTTCCTGCAGCACGGCGTGATCAAGGACGATCTGTCGAAGTGGCTCAACGTCAAGGACCTCGACCTATTCGTCACCAGTACCCGCGCGGAATACGATTCGATCGCCGGTGACGACACCCCCTACCGATTCACGTCGCGCGAGGTGATCCTGACCGGTCTGCCGCGCTTCGACCGAATCCTCGAAGCCGGTGCTGCGTATCCCCCCGATCGCCGTGACCTGATCCTGATCGCACCGACGTGGCGCAACTGGCTGGTCAAGCCGGTCGCCAGGGACACGCAGGAGTGGGGCATCGACGTCAGGGCGTTCCTGTCGTCGGAGTTCGCGCAGAACTGGCTCGCTGTGCTGCGCTCGCCCGAACTCGCTGCCCTGGCCCAGCGGTCCGGGCTGCGCATCGGGCTCCTGTTGCACCCCAACCTGCAGGCCGTCGCGCCTGCACTGGGCCTGCCCGCCGACATGCAGATCTTCGACTTCGAACAGGATGTCCGGCAGGTCTTCGCCCGGGCTCGGGTGCTGGTCACCGACTACTCGTCAATGGCGTTCAACGCGGCATACATCGAGCGTCCGATCGTGTATTTCCAGTTCGACCAACAGCGAATGATGACCGGCGGGCACGTGGGGCGGGCCGGCTACTTCGACTATGCACGCGACG
>CAVQMF010000008.1:0-58896 GCA_963713565.1 uncultured Actinomycetota bacterium
TGCTCGTCGCGCGCGACGACGAAGGGCTCGTCGCGCTGTACCTGCCGACTGGTAAGCATCCCAGCGAGCCCGCTCCCGACTGGGTGCGCGACGACACCGCATTCGACGACGTACGCACCCAACTGGCGCAGTACTTCGCCGGGACGCGGATCGAGTTCGACCTGCCGCTGCACCCCACCGGCACCGCTTTCCAGCAGCGGGTGTGGGCAGCGTTACAACAGATCCCGTACGGCGAGACAGCCAGCTACCGGGACACGGCAGTCAAGATCGGCGCGCCCGGCGCCGCCCGGGCCGTCGGCCTGGCCAACGGGCAGAACCCGATCTCGATCGTCGTCCCGTGCCATCGGGTGGTGGGCGCGAACGGTTCGCTGACCGGCTACGGCGGCGGGCTACCGGCCAAACGCTGGCTGCTCGGCCTCGAAGCACAGCACACGGGCCTGTTCGCCGACCTCCGACCACAATGAGTGGTCAGTTGGGCGTCAGTCGTGATAGGCGTTCTGGGCGGCCTCGAGGCCGTCGCGCAGCAGCGCTTCGACCGCGTCGCCTGCCCGGTCGAGGAAGTAGCCGAGTTCCTTGCGCTCGGCGGCGGCGAAATCACGCAGCACGAACTCGGCCGGATCCTGGCGCCCGGGCGGACGGCCGATGCCGAACCGCACGCGCAGGTATTCCTTGTCGCCGAGCGCCGCGGTGGCCGAGCGCAGACCGTTGTGGCCGCCGTCACCGCCGCCGCGCTTGAGCCGCAGCGTCCCGAACGGGAGATCGAGCTCGTCGTGCACGATCGTGATCTGCTCGGTCGGCACCTTGTAGAACCGCGCGACGGACCCGATCGGTCGACCGGATTCGTTCATGAACGATCGCGGCTTGGCCAGCACGACCGGCACGGCGCCGACCCGTCCCTCGACGACGTCGGCAACGCCCTTGTGGGCTTTGAACTGAGCGCCCAGCCGATCGGCCAACAGATCGAGCACCAGGAACCCGACGTTGTGCCGAGTGCCGGCATAGCGCGGACCCGGGTTGCCCAGGCCGACGACGAGCGCTCGTTCGGTGCCGCCGCCCGAAGCGGCCACGCCGCCTACGCCTCGGCCTGCTTCTCGTCCACGCCCGGCGCGCCCGTGACGCCGTCCGCCGAGTCCGGCTGGCCCTCGGCGATCTCGAGTTCCGCCGCGGCCTCGGCCTCGGAGGGCGCCTCGGCGATGATCACCACGACCGACTCCGGGTCGGTGACGAGAGTCGTCCCGCTCGGCATCGCAATGCTGCCGGCCAGCACCTGGGTGCCGATCTCCAGGTTCGTCACGTCCACCTCGAAGCCGGTCGGCAGATGCGTGGCCTCGGCTTCGACGCTGATCGTGGTGTTCTCGACGTTCAGCAGGCCGCCGGGCACGACATCACCCACGACGGTGACCGGGACGTCGACGGTGACCTTCTCGCCGTGCCGCACGGCGAGCAGGTCGACGTGCTCGAAGTAGCCCTTGATCGGGTGCCGCTGAATGGACTTCGGGATCGCCAGTTGCTGACCGCCGTCGACGTCCAGCGTGAGCAGCACGTTGGCGCCGCCGTGCCGGATGGCGTTGGCGAGTTCGTGCGCGGGCAAAGCTACATGGCGCGGGTCGGCGCCGTGGCCGTAGATCACGGCCGGCACCTTGCCGGCGCGGCGCGTGCGGCGGGCGCCGCCCTTGCCGAACTCGGTGCGCGTCTCGGCGGACAGTCGGATTTCGGACACGGATGAACTCCTCAACATCTTCGTCAGATCACGGCTCGCGGTGCCTCGGACGCGGGACACGCGTCGACGAGCGACACCGCGTCGATGACGGATTCCGCTCGGGGAGCGGTCCCTCGCCGGGGTATTGGGACCAGGCTACCGGCTCACGCAGGGCAATCTGAACCCGGCCGGGTGAGCTCATCTCCGAGGCGGGAGTCGCTGCCCGCCCGGCGCGCCCGGTCACCGGCCGTAGCATCGGGCGGGTGTCCGAGCCAGCTTCCCCGCGCGAGGTGCGGGTCCGGGTCCCGGGCAAGCTCAACCTGCATCTCGGCGTCGGGCCGCGCCGTGCCGACGGTTACCACGAGCTGTACACCGTCTTCCACGCCGTCGATCTGAGTGACGAGATCGTCGCAGCCCGCAGCGGGGGGACGTCGATCAGCATCACCGGCTCCGGTGTCACGGACGTGCCGGCGGACGAGCGCAACCTCGCCTGGCAAGCCGCCGTGCGCCTGGCCGCCACGATCGGCCGGCCACCCCACGTCCACCTCAGCATCCACAAGCGGATTCCGGTCGCCGGCGGCATGGCCGGCGGCTCCGCCGACGCAGCCGCAGCGCTGGTCGCCTGCGCGCGGCTGTGGCGTGCCGACGCCGATCTCGCTGCGATCGCGGCCGAACTCGGCAGCGACACCGTGTTCCCGCTGCTCGGCGGCACCGCGATCGGCACCGGCCGCGGCGAGGTTCTCACCCCCGTTGCGGCCGGCGCCGGCGACCTGCACTGGGTGCTCGCGATGAGCGCCTTCGGCATCTCGGCGGCCGCCGCCTACCGCGAGCTGGACCGATTGCGCGCGACGGGAGGCGCGCCCGAACCGGCGGCCTCGCCAGCCGCCCTGCTCGGCGCACTGCGCGAGGGGGACGTCGAGGCCGTCGCCGCCGGACTCGCCAACGACCTGCAGGCCGCGGCTTTGTCGATCGCCCCGCAACTGCGCAGCGTCCTCGATGCCGGCGCCCGCCACGGCGCGCTGAGCGGCATCGTCTCCGGTTCCGGACCGACGTGCGCGTTCCTGTGCCGCGACCTGCCGGGCGCGGTCGAGCTTGCTAAGCGGCTCACCCACGACGGTCTGCGGACCGTCCTCGCCACCGGCCCGGCACCCGGCGCGCAGGTGGTGCCCTGATGCCGGCCACGGTCAATCTGGTGAACCTCGAGAGCGTCGGCAAGTCCTACGGCACGACCACCGTCCTGACCGACGTCTCGCTCGGCATCGCCGCAGGTGAGCGAGTTGGAGTCGTCGGCCGCAACGGTGGGGGCAAGTCGACGCTGCTGCGGCTGATGAGCGGCGCGCAAGCGCCCGATTCCGGCCGGGTCACGCGAACCGGCGGCGTCCGCACCGCGCACGTCGACCAGGGTGGCGACCTGCCGACCGGCGCGAGCGTGCGGGCGGTCGTGGTCGGCGATGCGGCTGAGCACGAATGGGCGGGGGACGCAGCGATCCGTGCCGTGCTGCACGGACTCGGACTTGCCGCGGTAGGTCTGGACGCCGACGTCGCGCGGCTGTCCGGAGGGGAACGGCGGCGCGTCTGTCTGGCCGCCGCACTCGTGCAGCAGGCGGACCTGCTCGTGCTCGACGAACCGACGAACCACCTCGACGTCGAGGGCATCACCTGGCTCGCCTCGCACCTGCGCTCGCTGCGTCGCGCGCTGCTCGTCGTCACCCACGATCGGTGGTTCCTCGACGCGGTCTGCGATCGCACGTGGGAGGTCGGTGACGCCACGGTGCGCCAGTTCGACGGTGGCTACGCCGCCTACGTCCTCGCCCGGGCCGAGCGGGCGCGGCTGGCCGACGCAGCGCAGGCGCGCCGCCAGAACCTCCTGCGCAAGGAACTCGCGTGGCTGCGCCGCGGGCCGCCGGCTCGCACGTCCAAGCCGCGGTTTCGGATCGAGGCCGCCGAGACGCTGATCGCCGACCTCCCGCAGCCGCGCGAGAAGGTCGAACTGCGGGCACTCGCGCAGCGTCGGCTCGGCCGCACCGTCGTCGAGCTGAACGATGTCAGCGTGCAGGTCGCCGAACGCACCTTGTTCGACCACGTCACCTGGCACGTCGGGCCGGGCGATCGAATCGGTGTCGTCGGGGTCAACGGATCGGGCAAGACGCACCTGCTGAGGCTGCTCGCGGGCGAGCTCGCGCCGACGACGGGGACTGTCACGATCGGCAAGACGGTCCATCCGGCGCACCTGTCCCAGGAGGTGCGGGAGCTGCCGGACGGGCTGCGGGTGATCGAGGCGGTCAGCGAGGTTCGCACCACGGCCGAGCTGGGCGGGGTGGAACTGTCGGCCGGACAGCTCGCCGAACGGTTCGGCTTCGCGAACGCCCGGCAGTGGACGCCGGTCGGCGACCTGTCAGGCGGGGAACGGCGACGTCTGCAGCTGCTGCGGCTGCTGCTCATGCAGCCGAACCTGCTGCTGCTCGACGAGCCGACGAACGACCTCGACATCGACACGCTGGCGGCCCTCGAGGACCTGCTCGACAGCTGGGCCGGCACGATCGTGGTCGTCAGCCACGATCGGTACCTGCTCGAACGCGTGTGCGACACGACGGTCGCATTGCTCGGCGACGGGTCGGTAGCCACGTTGCCCGGCGGCGTGGACGAGTACCTCGCACGTCGCGCGGCGGCATCGGCGTCCGCGAGCGAAATCGACGAGCGCCGCGAACGCCGCGGCGACACCCGGGCGGCCCGCAAGGAGCTGGCCCGACTCGAGCGGCGCATCGAGACGCTGCAGCGGCGCGAGCGGACACTGCACGAGCAGCTGGCCGCCGTGGCCACGGATTACCAGCAGATCGCGGACCTCGACGCGCAGCTGCGCGCTGTGACGGCCGAGCGCAACCAGACCGAGAACGCGTGGCTGTCGCTTGCCGCTACCGCGGAGTAACACACGTTCAGTGCTGCTGTTGCGCAGCTTCCGATGCCGGGTCCTCGTCGGACATGGCACCGGCGCTCGACAGCGTGGCCAACATCTGCCGCACCTTGCTCAACTGCGCGTTGATCGCATTGCGTCGCTTGGTCGCCTCGGCCAAGTCTCGGTCGGAATCGGCGCGGACCTGATCGGCAGCTTCGCGGGCGTCTTCGAGGATTAGCTCTGCCTTGCGCTCGGAGTCGGCGATGACCTGGGCCGCGCGGCGGGCGGCTTCGGCTTGCAGCTCGTCTGCCTCGGCACGCAGCTTCGCGATCCGATCGCGGGCGGCTTCGAGCTCGTTCTCCGCGAGTTCGGTGCGGTCGAGGAACATCGCCTCGGCCTGGTCGCGGCGCTCGGCCAGCGTCGCCTCGAATTCCGCCGCAGCCTTCGCCGCTCGGGCGCGCTGCTCCTCGTAGAGCGCCGCGGCCTCGTTGCCGCGGGCGACGGCCAGCCGCTCGGCCTCGTCGGCCATCCGGTCGGCGTTGTGCTCGGCTGCCTCGACGATGTGAGCGGCGTGCTGCTCAGCCGCGGCGCGGGTCTCCTGTGCGTAGTGGTCGGCTTCGCCGCGGGTGGCCAGTGCGTGCTCGTCGGCGTCGGTCAGGCGCTCGTGGACCTCAGTGACCGCGGCATTGCGCATCTCCTCGGCCTCTTCCTCGGCCATCGCGAGGATCCGACCGATCCGCTTGCCGAAGTCGTGGAAGGTCGGCTCGGCGGGTGGCATCGGCTTCACTGCCGCCTGCGCTTCGTCGTGGCGTTCCTGCAGCTCGGCGAGCTGGCGGGTCAACTCGTCATTGTGGCGTTCGGCGTCGGCGAGGCGCCGGTCGACCTCGCTCGGGTTATACCCGTGCCGGACAACCCGAAAGGATTTCTGGCTCTGATCTGTCATGTTCTCCCCCGTGGCTGCCCGCCGTTGATCGGCGCAGCAGGTGCTCGCACTCGTGTGGTCCTGGACTGTCCACTGCATGGCCACCCCGTCGCGGTGCGCGGTGAGCACCACGACCTCGGCGCGCGCGCCGGCCAAGATCGCGCGTGCCCTAGAGCGTAGGTCGTCGGCCTCTGCCGGGCATCTGGAAGGCTCCGATCGGCTCGCCCGCCGACGCTGCGTAACCGGTGTGCACTGTCATCGTCCACGCGCGACATGGTCTCAGCAGACGGGTGGCGACGGCGAGTTATGGATTTCGGCCACCGCTGGCGCGATTGATCGACTGCGGCTCGGCTTCGAGGTGCGACAGCCCGTTCCAACCCAGGTTGACGATGTGCGCGGCCACCACCTCGCGGTCGGGCTTGCGTTCCTCGAGCCACCACATGCCGGTGAGGGCGATCATGCCCACGAGCATCTGGGCGTACATCGCGGCGAACTCGGTACTGAACCCGCGACGGCCGAACTCGCGGACCAGCACGTATTCGACCTGACTCGCGACGTCGTTCAGCAGTGAGGAGAAAGCGCCGGTGCTGCCCGCGGACGAGTCACGCGACAGGATGCGGAAACCGTCCGTCTCCTCCTCGATGTAGATCAGCAGCGCGAGGGTGGCCTGCTCCGCGAGCTTGCGCGGATGACCGGCGGAGAGCGCGACGGTGAGCCGGCTGAGCAGGTTGCCCATCTCCCGATCGACGACGACTGCGTACAGGCCTTCTTTGCCCCCGAAGTGCTCGTAGACGACGGGCTTGCTCACGTTCGCGTGCGCCGCGATCTCCTCGATCGACGTCCCGTCGAAGCCCTTGGCGGCGAACAGCGACCGGCCGACCTGCACAAGTTGCTCGCGCCGCTCGCGGCCGGTCATCCGCACCCGGGCCCGGGCCTCCGAATCAGACATCGCCATCATGGTCCCATGAACGATGCGGCCGACCTGACGTACGGCAGCTACCTCCGGCTGCCGGCCCTGCTGGCGTGCCAGTCCCCCGCCACCGACCAGCACGACGAGCTGCTGTTCGTGATCATCCACCAGGTCTACGAGCTGTGGTTCAAGCAAATCCTGCACGAGGCCGCGCTGCTGCAGGCACGCCTCGAGGAGGGCAACGGCACGAGCGCCCTGCACACCGCCCGGCGCATCGCCAAGATCCTCAAGACCATCGTCGGTCAGCTCGACGTGCTGGAGACCATGACGCCGCGCCAGTTCGCCTCGTTCCGTCCGCGGCTCGGCTCGTCCAGTGGCTTCCAGTCGGACCAGTTCCGTGAGATCGAGGCGGTGTTCGGCCGACGAGACCTCGACCCCGCGGGCAACCCTCGTACCGAGGCGGCAACGCGACGCCGATCGGTGTTCGACTCGCTGCTGCGCTTCCTGGCCGGCACCGGCTTCGCCGTCCCCGAGCAGGCGCTCGAGCACGACCCCAGCCATCCCTGGCCGACCGGGGACGAGTCGATCCTGCAGCTGCTGCGTGACGTCTATGCCGACGACACCGGCGTCGCGGCAGAGGTGTGCGAGTCGCTCGTCGACATCGACGAGGGCATCCAGGAATGGCGCTACCGGCACGTCAAGATGGTCGAACGGATCATCGGCACGCGGACGGGCACGGGCGGGTCGGCGGGTGCGGCGTACCTACGTTCGACCCTGTTCCGGCCCGCTTTCCCCGACCTCTGGGCGGTACGCGGTGCCTGAGCCGATCACCTCTCGGGAGGCGGCCCAGGCGGCGGACGCGGCCGACCCGCTGGCCTACGCGCGAGCGCGCTTCGCGCAGCCGGACGGGGTTGTCTATCTCGATGGCAACTCCCTCGGCGCGCTGCCGGTTGCCGTCGCGGACGCGGTAGGCGACACGATCGCGCGCGAGTGGGGCCGCGACCTCGTCGGGTCGTGGAACGGCAACGGCTGGTGGACTTTGCCGGCCCGGGTGGGCGATCGGATCGGCGCGCTGGTCGGTGCGGCGCCCGGGCAGGTGCTGTGCGGCGACTCCACGAGCGTGCAGCTGTTCCAGGCGCTCGTCGCGCTGGCCCGGCTGCGCCCGGACCGCCGCACGCTGGTCACCGACGGCGCCAATTTCCCGACCGACCAGTACATCGCCGAGTCGGTCGCGCGGCTGCTCGGCCTGCGCCTGGTCCGGGTGTCGCCCGCCGATGTCGCTTCGGTGCTCGGAGCGGACGTCGCGCTCGTCGCGTTCAGCGCCGTCGACTACCGCACCGGTGAGTTGTGGGACGCCTCGGCGACGACCGCCGCAGTGCACAGCGTCGGGGCGCTGATGTTGTGGGATCTCGCGCACGCGGCAGGCGCGGTGCCGTTCGCGCTCGACGCCCTCGGCGCCGACGCCGCGGTCGGCTGCTCCTACAAGTACCTCAACGGCGGGCCGGGCGCGCCGGCGTGGATCTACCTCGCGGCTCGGCATCAGGCCGTCGCGGACCTGCCGCTGACCGGCTGGCAGGGGCACGTCGCACCATTCGACCTCGCGCCGTCCTACACACCGGCAGCGGGCATCGCGCGGACCCGGATCGGGACGCCACCGGTACTGTCGATGCGGGCCTTGGATGCGGCCCTGGACGTGTTCGACGGCGTGTCCCCCGTCGAGCTTCGCGCGAAGTCGCTCGCGCTGTCGTCACTCGTCATCGGCTGTGCCGACTCGATCGGCGTGCCCACCGTGACGCCACGCGATCCGGCGCGGCGCGGTTCGCAGGTGGCCCTGCAACTGCCGTTTGCGTACGAGGTCACCCAGGCGTTGATCGCCCGCGGCGTCGTCGGAGACTTCCGCGCTCCCGATCTGCTGCGGTTGGGCCTGGCGCCGCTGTATCTCACCCATGTCGCGGCATGGGACGCGATGGACGCGCTGCGCTCCGTGCTCGAGTCGCAACAGTGGCGTGACCCGCGGTTCCGGCGCGGTGGGCGACCCGTCACCTAACCGCCTCGGGCACCCGGGCAACCCCGATCACCGTCGCGGCGCGGCGAACTCAGCGCGACTGCGCCGCCACGCGCAGTCGGTCCAGCCGCTCCGGCTGCGGCCAGCGGACCTCCGTAGCCCAGCCGAGCTTCTCGAACAGCCAGATCAGCCGAGCCGACGAGTCGAGTTGTCCGCGCAGCACACCGTGCCGCGCGGACGTCGGGTCGGCGTGGTGCAGGTTGTGCCAGCTCTCACCGAAGCTGAGAACGGCGAGCGGCCAGAAGTTCGTGCTCTTGTCCCGCGCGGCGAACGGGCGCTCACCGATCATGTGGCAGATCGAGTTGATCGACCAGGTGACGTGGTGCAGCAGGAAGACACGCACCAGCGACGCCCAGAACAACGCCGACAGCGCGCCCGCCCAGGTGCCCGCGATCAGCCCACCGATCGCCGCCGGCGCGAGCATGGACAACGCCATCCAGACCGGGAACAGCGCGCTCACCAGCCGGATATCGCGATCGCCCATGAGGTCTGGCGCGTACTTCTCCCTATTGGTGTGCATCTCGTCGAACAGCCAGCCGACGTGGGCGTAGCCCAAGCCCCTCACCATTGCCCGAGGGGTGTCGCCATAGCGCCACGGTGAGTGCGGGTCGCCCTGCCGATCGCTGTACGCGTGGTGGCGGCGGTGATCGGCCACCCAGCGGATCACCGGACCCTCGATCGCCATCGAGCCGGCGATCGCCAGGCCGATCCGCAGGGCTCGGTTGGCCTTGAACGACCCGTGGGTGAACAGCCGGTGGTAGCCGATCGTGACTCCCCACCCGGTGACGAAGTAGAAGATCACCATCAAGACGATGTCCGGCCAACCGATACCCCAGCCCCACGCGACGGGCAGCGCCAAGGCAAAGGCGAGGAAGGGCACGATCACGAACGTGTACAGCATGAGCTGCTCGCCCGGGCGTTTGCCACCTTCGAAGACGGGCTTGGGCCCGCGGGCCGACCCGGTGGGCGACGCGGTGTCGAGCACTGTCACGCAGGCGTCCTTTCGAACACGGAAGCCGCCACCTCGGCGGTTACGGCAGCGTAACTTACGCGCTCGTAGCGACCAACCCGGCGGCCGGTCCGGGCAACATGAAATAGGGTGTGCAAGGCCGTCCGCTGGTCCCACCGGTCGGCTGCGCGTGCAAGCGCACACCATCGTCTTGGGGGATGGGGTAATCGGCAGCCCGCAGGCCTTTGGAGCCTTGCAGTCTCGGTTCGAGTCCGAGTCCCCCAGCCAGTGCAGAAAGTGAGCCGCGAGTGCCCGATTCGATCGCGATAGTAGTGCTCGCCGCCGGCGAGGGCACCCGGATGAAGTCGTCGGCGCTACCGAAGGTGCTGCACGGCTTCGCCGGCCGATCGATGCTCGGGCATGTGCTGGCGGCGACCGCCCCGCTCGCCGCGGCGCAGACCCGGGTCGTGGTCGGACACCGGCACGAGGAGGTGACCGCGCATCTGCAGGAGATCGCGCCGTACGCCGTGCCGGTCGTCCAAGCCGAGCGCAACGGCACCGGCCACGCGGTACGCCTGGCCCTTGTCGGGCTCGCGCGCGACGCCGCCACCACCGTGCTCGTCGTGCCCGGCGACGCGCCGCTGCTGACCTCGGCTGCGCTGGCGGCCCTCGTGCACCAGCACGCCGACAGCGGCGCGGCCGCGACGCTGCTCACCAGCGTCGAGACCGATCCGCGTGGTTACGGCCGGGTGCTGCGCGACGCCGACGGGAAGGTGGCGCGGGTCGTGGAACACAAGGACGCGACACCGGACGAGCGTGCCGTCACCGAGGTGGCGACCAGCGTGTACGCCTTCGACCATTCCTTGCTGTGGGACGCGGTGACCCGGCTGTCGAGCGACAACGCACAGGGCGAGGAGTACCTGCCCGACGTGATCGCCACCCTGGTCGCCGACGGGCGCCCCGTCGCCGCCGTCATGGCACCGTCGAGCGAGACGGCAGGTGTCAACGACCGCGTCCAACTCGCCGCCGCGCACCGCGTCTACAACGACAGGTTGCTCGACGCGCACATGCGCGCCGGCGTGACGGTCGTCGATCCCGCCACCACCTGGGTCGACGCGAGCGTGACCCTCGAGCCGGACGCGACACTGCTGCCCGGCGTCGACCTGCACGGCAGCACACACGTCGCCGGCGGCGCGGTGATCGGCCCGCAGACGAGCCTGACGGACACCGCGGTCGGCGCACGCACCCGCATCGACCGCACCGTGGCCTATCACTCACGGGTGGGTTCCGACGTCACGATCGGGCCGTTCGCCTATCTGCGGCCGGGCACCGTGCTCGCCGACGCCGTGCACATCGGCACGTACGTGGAGCTCAAGAACAGCGAGGTCGGCGCGGGCACCAAGGTGCCGCACCTGTCCTATGTCGGCGATGCCACGATCGGCGAGAACACGAACATCGGCGCGGCGACGGTCTTCGTCAACTACGACGGCGTCGCCAAGCACCGCACCGTCATCGGCGACCACGCCCGCACCGGCGCGGACAACATGTTCGTCGCCCCGGTGGGCGTCGGCGACGGCGCGTACACCGCTGCCGGCTCGGTCATCACGCAGGACGTGCCGCCGGGAGCCCTCGCCGTCGCCCGCGCGCAGCAACGAAACGTGGAAGGCTGGGTATCACGTATGCGAGCTGGAACGCCCGCCGCCGATGCCGCCGAACGGGCCCTCGCGAAATCCGGAGCCGAGCCGGCCGCCCAGCCCGGCGCCGAGCCACAGGAGGCCTGATGCCGACACTCGAGGTGGCCGGGCGCAAGAGCTTGGTGCTGCTGTCCGGCGGCGCCTATCCGCAACTGGCCGAGGAGATCGCGACCCGCATGGGCGTCTCGGTCACCGAGACAACTCGGCGTCGAGTTCGCCAACGGCGAGCTGTTCATCCGGCCGAATGACTCGGTCCGGGGCTCTGACGCGTTCGTCGTCCAGTCGCACACGACCCCGATCAACGACTGGCTGATGGAGAGCCTGATCCTCGTCGACGCACTCAAACGCGCTTCGGCCAAACGGATCACGGTCGTCGCGCCGTTCTACCCGTACGCCCGACAGGACAAGAAGCACCGCGGCCGCGAGCCGATCTCGGCCCGGCTGATCGCCGACCTGTTCAAGACCGCCGGCGCGAACCGGCTGATGGCCGTCGACCTGCACACCGCGCAGATCCAGGGCTTCTTCGACGGGCCGGTCGACCACCTGTTCGCGATGCCGCTGCTGGCCGAGTACGTCCGGGCCAAGTACGGCCAGCACGACCTGGTCGTGGTGTCGCCCGACACCGGTCGGGTGCGGATGGCCGAGCAGTGGGCGGACGAGCTGGGCGGCCGGGACCTCGCTTTCGTGCACAAGCAGCGCAACGCGGACGCCGCGAACGAGGTCGTCGCGAACCGGGTGGTCGGTGACATCGCCGGACGCTGCTGCCTGCTGATCGACGACATGATCGACACTGCGGGTTCGATCACGAAGGCGGCCGAACTGCTGTTTCGCGATGGCGCGACCGACGTCATCGTCGCAGCCACCCACGGGATCTTCTCGACCTCGGCGACGGATCGTCTCAAGAGCAGCCAGATCCGCGAGGTTGTCGTGACGAACACGCTGCCGATCGGCTCGGATCAGGAGTTCGACAAGCTCACGGTGCTGTCCATCGCGCCGCTGCTCGCGATGGCCATCAAAGAGGTGTTCGAGGACGGCTCGGTCACCAGGCTGTTCCGCGGCCAGAGCTGAACACCTCGTCGGCGCGCAGCTGCGTGCTCGTCAGCTTGGCCGAGCGGGTTGATGAGCCGCCGCCGACCAGAAGTCGTGCACGGCGTCGTAGTCGGCGACTGCCGCGTCCCCCTTCGCGTAGCCGGCGGCGATGACGACGAACGTGTCGAGTGCCGTCGGAGTTTCCGCACAGGTGTGCGTCGGGCCGGCCTCGCACACCCCGAAGGTGCGGACTTTGGGGCAGCGCAGCACCGGCGCGCGAGCGCGCGGCGATGATGACGTCGGCCACCCGGAGCAGCTGGGTGAGTACACCGGGTGGGAGATATGTGGGGACAGGACCAGGTCGCATACCTAGGCGACTCCGGTGATCACATCACCGAGTTGCAGCAACGCCTGCACGAGAGCGGCTACGCCGTCGAGGTCAACGGCAACTTCGATCAGCAGACCCAGGACGCCCTGAACACCTTCGGCTCGTCGCAGTCGGTGACGAAGGACAGCAACGGCGAGGCGATCCTCGCGCTCCAAACCACGACCGGAGCGCTCCAGCACCAGGTGTGGGAGCAGCAGCTCGCGCTACGCCCCGACCAGACCTACGCCGACACGGCGAACCTGCAGGCGCGGTACCGGGGCGAACAAAATCCGGGCAACGCGGTCTGGGCCGGGCAGGAACGCGACCAGACCTACTACCCGGACGCCGCCGTGGCCGCCGATGAGTACGGCGTCGGCGTCCAGGGCGGACGCGTCGTCATACCCGGCGAGGTGGATGCGAACGGGAACCCCGTCTACCTCGACACCGTGGACGTCGCAGGCGGGGTGGGGCTGGTCGGCACGAAGGCCGAGCGGATGGCCTACACGATGGACAGCGACGGCGAGCTGCGGATGGCCGACGCGCGCACCGAGCAGGACCTGCGCCCCGGCGAGCGGTTCCACCACTCGAGCCTGGCGAGCGGACAGGCCGTCGCCGGTGCGGGCGAGATGAAGGTGCGTGAGGGCGCCGTCGAGGCGGTGTCGGATCGCAGTGGGCACTACAAACCCGATCTCGCGATGACGACCCAGGTCGGCCGGCGCCTCGCCGAGGACGGCGTGGACACCTCGCGGGTCACCTTCGAGCTCGGCAACTACGACGACGCCGGGGCGCAGGTGCGGTCGGACACCTTGGTGTCCGGCACCGAACTCGAGGCCTACGACGACGACACGACCCTGGCGCAGGCCTTCGAGCGCCTGCAGGCCGAATGCGCGGTGATGGCCGATCAGCGCGGGCGCGGGGTGTGGGGCACCAGCTGGGGCAACCTGAAAGGGTTGAACCCCGCCAAATGGCAGGAGGAGTACACCAAGTACTTCAACGAGCTGTGGGCGCCGATCGACCAGCTGGGCGAACGTGCCTTGTACCGCGAAGCGCGAAAGATGCTCGAGGAGGCGCACCAACGCAAACGTGCGATGCTCGACGAGATCGCCGGCGTCAAGGCCTGGCGCGAAGATCCTCTCGGTCGGCACGACCTGCGGTGGTATGACGGCCGGGCCTGGACGGCCCAGGTATCGGACGGCGGCGGCAGCGCCTTCATCGACGAGGAGAGCGCCCAGATCTTCGCCGACGACGCCGTCGTGCGCGACGACGCGGCTGCCCGCCAGGCCGCTGCGCAAGCGGCCGCGGCCCAACAGGCAGCCGCCCAACAGGCAGCCGCCCAACAGGCAGCCGCCCAACAGGCAGCCGCCCAACAGGCAGCGCAGCAGGGCGGCGGTTACATCGGCGGCAACGCCGGGCAGGACGCCGACGCCGGCTACATCGGCAGCTGAGCCGACGAGCGCGCTCGGCCGCTCAGTGCGTGATCTCGACGGGACGAGTCGGCTCGGTCACGAGTTTCCCGCGCGACGCACACTGCCGGCCACCTGCAACGCGAGCTCAGGGTTGGGCAGGCCGATCGTGTTCGCCTCGTACCTGCTGATGAACCCGCCGTAGCGCGCGTTCAGCTTCGAGCCGATCTCCTCCGGCGCACCGGTGATCGCGAACTGTTCGAGCACCTCGTCGGTGATCAGCGCACCCATCCGCTGCCACTTGTCCGCGTCCGGCCGTTTGGACATCCGATTCAACTCGTCGCCGAGGTCACCCCAGCCGTGCAGCGCGAGCACCGGCCGATAGGCCGGGGTCGAGCCGTAGAACGCCAACTGCTGCTGGACGAGCCGCTTCGACGTGGCGTGCTCTTCGTCGCTGCGCCCGGTGACGAGGAACACCGCGCAGACGATCTCGAACCCGTCCACGCCCTGCGCACCGCGGCCGCGCTGCAACGCAGGCACCGTGACCTGCTTCAGATAGTCCAGTGTCGAGAAGGGGTGCACGAGCAACCCGTCCGCGGCGGCGCCGGCGGTCTCGGCCATCCGCTCGCCCACGGCCGCGAGGAAGACCTTCGGCGCGGGATACTGGTTGGCCGGACGGAACAGCGGGGTCATGAGCGTGTGCGAGTAGTAGTCGCCGCGGAAGTCGAGCTTGTCGCCGGTCTGCCAACTGTGCCAAATCGCGCGCATCGCGGCGATGTACTCGGCCATCCGCGCGGCCGGCGCGCTCCACGGCATGGAGAACCGGCGCTCGATGTGCGCCTTGATCTGGCTGCCCAGGCCGAGGATGAGCCGTCCGTTGCTGTACTCCTGCAATGCCCGCCCCTGGATCGCGAGCGTCATCGGGGAACGGGCGAACGCGACGACGATGTTCGTCAGCAGGTCGACGCGCGATGTCGCCCCGGCGGCCACGGTGAGGGCGAGGACCGGGTCGGAGGCCATCTCGCTGTACGACACGCCGTCGAGACCGGCCTCCTCCGCCCTGCGCGCGGCCTCGCCGACGCCGGCCAGCGCCTCGCCGGGGACCACCAGGGGAAGGTCGACCTTCATCGGAGCTCCTCGCGTTCGCACGCCAACCGGTAGACCACGCTATCTTCCGCGCGCGCCGGTGGGCGGCGCGGCGCGGGGCGACGACGGCGCTATGGACGATGCTCGGCCAGCCGGACGAAGGCTGTCACGTCGAGCGTCTCGCCGCGCGCCAGCGGGTCGACGCCAGCCTGCCGCAATGCCGTCTCGGCGGCAGCCGCTGATCCTGCCCAACCGGCCAGCGCTGCGCGCAGCGTCTTGCGGCGTTGCGCGAAGGCGGCGTCGATGACCGCGAAGACGGCAGCCCGCGACACGGTCGTCGCCGGCAGCGGTCGTCGCACGACGTGCACCAGACCGGAATCGACGCTGGGCGCCGGCCAGAACACCGAGCGGCTCACCGCTCCGGCTCGGGTTGCCGCGGCGTACCAGGCGGTCTTGACGCTCGGCACGCCATAGATCTTCGACCCGGGCGCGGCAGTCAGCCGGTCGGCGACTTCGGCCTGCACGAGAACCAGACCGTGCCGGATGTCGGGAAAGCTCGCGAGCAGGTGCAGCAGCACCGGCACTGCGATGTTGTAGGGCAGATTGGCCACCACCGCGCTCGGGGCGCCAGGCACGTCCCGCACCTGAAGCGCATCGGCGGTGATCACATCCAGGGGTGCATCCGGCAGACGCTGATGCACGGTTGTCGGCAGCGCGCCGGCCAACACCGGATCGATCTCCACGGCGGTCACCGGGTGGCCCGCGGCGAGCAGACCCAGGGTGAGCGAACCGAGGCCCGGACCGATTTCCAGCACCCGCTCACCGTCGACCAGTTCAGCTGTCCGGACGATGCGCCTGATCGTGTTCGCATCGTGCAGGAAGTTCTGGCCGAGCCGCTTGGTGGGCCGAATACCGAGGTGGTCGGCCAAGGCCCGGATCTGCGCCGGCCCGATGAACGGCGAGGTGGCCACCGCGGCAACCTATCCCGCGCCTCGTGCCCGGCGACCGGAGCACACCGTCAGCGGCGGGCTCAGTACCAGCCGTGCGCCTGCCAGAACGCCAGCGCGCCGCACGGGTCGTGGTAGTGCCCGGCCACGTAGCGCAGGCCCCACCTGATCTGCGTTTCGGCGTTGTTCTGCCAGTCCGGGCCGGCCGACGCCATCTTCGAGCCGGGCAACGCCTGCGGGATGCCGTAGGCCCCGCTGCCGTTGCTCGCATGCACCCGCCAGCCGCTCTCGTGCGACCAGATGACGACCAGGCAGTCGTACTGCGCACCGCTCCAGCCCCGGGCGGCGACCATCGCCTTGGCGATTGCCTTGGCCGAACCCGCACTCGGGGCCGGCGCGGTCGGCGCAGCCGACCGCACGGACGACGAGGACGAGGACGAGGACGACGAAGCCGGCGACGAAGCCGCCGTCGACCCTGCGGAGGAGCGCGCCTGGCTCGGCACCTCGATGATCTCGCGCGTCCCGACCTTGACGATCTGGGTACGCGGCGCACGCAGGGTGAGCGCGCGCAACTTCGTGGCAGCGACGAGCTTCCCGTCGACGTAGATGAGTTGGTAGGTCACCCGCACCGCGCCCGGCCGGCCGGGCGTGGCGACGACCGTCGTGCCGTGGTCGAGGTTCGAGTCGCTGCGCTTGCTCGTCGGGTAAGGCACCGTCACGGTCCTGGTGAGCGCCTGCTTGCGCACCCGCTGCACGACGATCGTCGACGTCGCGATCACCGCAGTGCTCAACGGCGTCGAGAGCCGGTCCTGCGCGCCGACGGTGATCGCGAGATCGGCGAGGAGCGAACCCACCGTCGCAGCCGTGGTCGTCACCTGCTCCCGCTTGCCGTCGTGCACGACGAGCACGACGTGCGGCGTGCGGATCGCGATGGTCGTCGCGGACAGCGGCAGTCGCTGCGAGCGCGACACCGAGACGAAGTCGCTCGACGTGTAGCCGAGCTGACCCAGTGCCTCACGTACGGTCGTCGCGGTGGTCCAGACCGCTACCGCGCGGCCGTCGACGTCGAGGTTGAGCAGGCGGCCGCGGCGCAGCACGATCGTGGCGCCGTCCTTCACCGACGACGGCGAATCCGGGGCGAGCAGGTCGTGACTGGTCACCCGATAACCCGCGGCGCGCACCACCTGGCCAACGTCCGCGGCGGTGGTCCGCACGGTCGTACGGTGCCCGTCGACGACCAGGTGCACCGACTTGTCGACCGACGTCCAGAGCACTGGAACGGCCAGAAGCCCGGCCAGTACTGCGCCGTGGAGGCTGTACCTCACGCTGCGCAGCACTGATCGGGCTCCCGGTATTCCGTACGGCGTTGGTCACGAAACTGTAACGGACCTCCTGGACGGAGCCAATAGCTCCCCGGTCAGGCGGGACCGAAAGCGCTTCATGTCACAGCGCGTGCGGCAGCTCAGACGCGCGAACCGCATACCGGCCACGGGCTGGAGCCGCGCTGGTTGTACAGCCGCGTCGCGACGCTGATCTGCTCCTCGCGCGAGGCCAGGTCGGCGCGTGGCGCATATGCTCCGCCACCGTTGGCCAGCCATGTCCCGTAGTCGAACTGCAGGCCGCCGTAGAACCCGTTACCGGTGTTGATGTGCCAGTTGCCGCCGGATTCGCACGCGGCGACGGCGTCCCAGTTCAGCCCGTTGCTGATCAGCCGCGGCTGCGGCTGCGGCTTCGGCTGCGGCCGCTGCTTGGTGCCGACCTTCTCGACCTTCGTGCGTGGCGCAGTGGTCACCGAGCGGCTGACCAGCTTGGCGCCGGCCGTCTTGCCGTCGACGTAGACGGTCTCGTACACCAGTGTCGCCGAGCCCGCGCGACCCGAGGTGACGACCTTCGTCACGCCGCGGTAGAGGGACGAATCCCGCTGACGGGCGGTCGCGTAGCCGACGCTCTGGTGCGTGACCTGACGCCGGACTGCTACGCGCTGGACCCACACGATCAGGCCGGCCTTGATGGCGGCCGTGCGCGCTGGCGTTACAAGATCCTTGGCGCCGACCGTGATGCCGAGGTCGGCGAGGACCTCGCCGACGGTCAACTTGGTGGTCTGCACCTGGCGCAGGCTGCGGTCGACGATCACGCGGACCAGCTTGGGTCGACGGACCTCGATGGCGGTCGCGGTCAGCGGCAGGCGCTGGGCTCGAGACACCGAAACGAAGTTCGCCGACGGAGTAGCCGAGTTCGCCGAGGGCCGCCGCGACGGTGCGCGCCGTCGTCCACACCTGGCGGCGCTGGCCATCAACGTCCAGCACCAGCAGCCGACCGCGGTTGAGCACGATCGTCGTGTTGTTGTGGACCTTCGACGTCAGCGACGGCGCGACGATGTCGTGCGCCCCGACGTGGTAGCCGGCGTTGGTCAACACCGCCGAGACGCTGCTCGCTGTCGTCTTCACATGCTTGCTCTGGCCGTCGACCAGCAGGGTCACCGCGGCTGCATCGGTCCCGCCGACGACGGCGGCAGTACCGCTGATCAGACCGGCCACGATCGCCGCTCCCAGGCCGTACTTGACGCTTCGACGCACCCGAACTCCCTTTCGTCTGCCGCATCTCCGGCACCTTTGTTGGTCACGGAACGGTAACGAGCCCCCCCGCCAGCGACCAAACCCAAGGTCGGCGAATTACCTGAATTGCCGAGTTTGCGCCCTCGGCGCGGCGAGCGCGGGCGCCGCCGTCACGGGCTCGTGTCGATCATGTCGTGGGCCAACGATGCCGGGGTTTCGGGCCTCGCCGCGACGGCCCGTAGACCACCGCTGTGAGCGGTCTCAGGGCGCCCTCTGTGAGTGCCGACACCCGACCCGTTCGGGAGCCGGAATCAGTGCACGACGACGCCGAACACCCGCTGCGCGGTAGCGGCCAGCGCGGAGCACAACTCGTCCAGATCGTGACCGCCGGCCGCGGCCAGCCCGCGCACCGTGAGCGGCAGCAACCGCGGCGCGTTGGGCCGGCCACGCAGCGGATGCGGCGTGAGGAACGGGGCGTCCGTCTCGACCAGTACCTGGTCGAGCGGCGCGACGGCTGCCGCGGCGCGGAGCGCGGGCGCGTTCGTGAACGTCACGACGCCGGGGAACGACATCACGTATCCGGCATGGGCACACTCGCGCGCCATGACCGCGTCACCGGAGAAGGCGTGGAACACTACGTGCTCCGGCGCGCCCTCCTCGCGCAGGATGCGCAGCACATCGGCGTGCGCGTCCCGGTCATGGATCATCAACGGCTTACCGACCCGCTTGGCCAGTTCGATATGTCGACGGAAATGATCTTGCTGAGCCGCCGGCGTGGTTCGCTGCCAGTAGTAGTCGAGCCCTGTTTCCCCCACCGCCACGACCCGAGGGTCGGCGCACAGCCGCTCCAACTCGGCATACCCCGCGTCGCCGAGCCCGTCGACCTCGGTGGGATGCACCGCCACGGCCGCATAGACGCCCGGATGGGCCTGCGCCGCCGTGACGCACCACTGCGAGGACGCCACCGTGTCCCCGACGGTGATCGCCGCCGCAACCGCGACGTCGCGCGCCTCGGCCATCACCGCGCAGACGTACTCGACGCTTGGCTCGACGCCGGCGCGGACCGCCATGGCATCGAGATGCGTGTGCGCGTCCATCACGGCCAGGGGCAGCGCCTCCACCGCGAACAATGCCACCTCGTAACGCTAAACGGACGAGCGCGACACCAGCCGAGCGAGTTCTAATTCAACGACCGACGAGTCGAGCTTCACGAATACCGGGGTGGGCGCGGCGAGCGGGCGGCCGACCGGCAGCGGCACCGACTCCCAGCGCGCGCCGGTGTCGTAGTCGCCGGTCAGCACCGAGTAGGACGGCGTCCCGACCGCGGTCGCTTCGTCGACTTCGACGAGCTCGGGCATCCCCGCCCAGCGCTCGTCGCCGTGCAGCATCGCATGCACCTTGCTGGAGGACGACGGCAGGAACGGAGTGAGCAGCGTCTTGACATCGTCGACGACCTGCAACGCGACGTGCAGCACCGACATCATCCGTTCGGGGTCGCCATTCTTGAGCTTCCACGGCTCCATATCGGACAGGTACTTGTTCGCCGCGCCGACCAGGCCCATGACCTCGCCGATCGCCGCTTTCTGCCGCGAGCGCGCGAGCAGGCCGCCGACGGTGCCGAAGGCGTGCTGCGCCGTGGTGAGCAGCGCCCGGTCTGCGTCAGCCAGTTCCCCGGGCGGCGGAATCGCGCCGAGATTCCTCGCGGTCATGGAGATCGTCCGGTTGACCAGGTTTCCCCAGCCGGCGACGAGTTCGTCGTTGTTGCGCCGCACGAACTCCGCCCAGGTGAAGTCGGTGTCCTGGTTCTCCGGCCCGGCAACCGCGAGGTAGTAGCGCAGTGCGTCCGCGTCGTAGCGAGACAGCATGTCCCCGACGTAGATCACCACGTTGCGTGACGAGGAGAACTTGCGCCCCTCCATCGTCAGGAACTCGCTCGACACAACTTCATACGGTCGGTTCAGGGCACCGAGCCGTCCCGGGACGCCACCGCGGGCGCCGATGCCGGAGTAGCCGAACAGCATCGCCGGCCAGATCTCGGAATGGAAGACGATGTTGTCCTTGCCCATGAAGTAGTACGCGCGCGAGTCGGGGTCCTGCCACCAAGGACGCCACGCGTCCGGGTCACCGGTGCGCAGCGCCCATTCGATCGACGCGGACAGGTAGCCGACGACGGCGTCGAACCAGACATAGATGACCTTGTCCGAGCGATCGCGCCAGCCATCGAGCGGCACCGGAATACCCCAACCGAGATCGCGGGTGTAGGAGCGCGGCTTCAGGTCATCGAGCAGGTTGAGGCTGAATTTCTGCACGTTCGGACGCCAGTGATCCTGCTTCTTCAGCCAATCGGCAAGCACGTCCGCAAAGGCCGGCAGGTCGAGCATCATCTGCTCGATCTCCACGAACTTCGGCGTCTCACCGTTGATCCGGCTGCGTGGCTGGATCAAGTCGATGGGGTCGAGCTGATTGCCGCAGTTGTCGCACTGATCGCCGCGCGCATGGGGGTAGGCGCAGATCGGGCAGGTGCCCTCGATGTAGCGGTCGGGCAACGTGCGGCCGGTCGACGGGCTGATCGCGCCGAGCTGGGTCTGCGCGAACACGTAACCGTTGGCCAGCAGGCCGAGGAACAGTTCCTGCGCGACCTGGTAGTGGTTGCGGGTGGTCGTCCGGGTGAACAGGTCGTAGGACAGCCCGAGCGTGCGCAGATCCTTGGCGATGATGAGCGCGTTGCGGTCTGCGAGCTCGCGCGGTGTGACGCCCTCGCTGTCGGCCTGCACCTGGATCGGCGTGCCGTGTTCGTCGGTGCCACTCACCATGAGCACCTTCTTGCCCGCCATCCGCTGGTAGCGGCTGAACACGTCGGACGGGACGCCGAAGCCGGCGACGTGCCCGATGTGCCGCGGCCCGTTGGCGTAGGGCCATGCGACGGCGGTCAGGACGTGCTCGCTGCTCACGGACCCAGCCTAGTGACGGACGTCGCGCGCATTGCCCTCGGCACACGGCAACCGAATTGCAAATTCACAGCGTTCTCATTGCCCGGCAACCCGTCGCCACACGTCCGCAACACGTTGTTCAGACAACGGGACAGGCTCCCCGAAAGGCAGCGCTATGAACATCTGGTTCCTTCTCGTCCTGGTCGCCGGCACGCTGTACGTCCTCGACCGATTGACCAGCACGACCGACCTGCCGGTGTCCGCGCGGCTGGCGAGAGCCCGCGAGCTCATCGAGCGCGGTCGGGTGCGGCCTGCACCGTCCGAGTCGCCCGCCCCGGCCGTTGACGCACCTGCGCCGGCGAATGCTGACTCGACCGGCGGGGACGGGGCGTCTCGAGGCACATCCCCGTAGCCGTCACTCATCGACCCTTCGCGGCGACGACCGCATCGAACACCACGCGCTTGGGCAGTCCATGCGCGCGCGCGACCTCCTCGATCGCGTTCTTTCGCAGCTGCCCCGCCGCTTCCCGCTCGGCGACCTGGGTGGCCAGCTCCGCATCGGCCGGCCGAGCCGACACCGGAGCCGCGCCCTCGACCACGAGCGTGATCTCACCGCGCACGTCGCCGCCCGCCCACGCCAGGAGCTCGCCCAGCGTGCCGCGCCGGATCTCCTCGTACGTCTTGGTCAGTTCCCGGCAGACCGCGGCCCGACGCTGCGGGCCGAACGTCTCCGCGAGATCGGTCAATGCGGCGGCCACTCGATGCGGGGCCTCGAAGAACACCAGCGTGCGCTGCTCGGCGGCCAGCGCAGCCAGCGCCCGCCGCCGTTCACCCGACTTGCGGGGCAGGAAACCCTCGAAACAGAAGCGGTCGACGGGCAGGCCGGACACGGCCAGTGCGGTCGTCACCGCAGACGGCCCGGGCAGCGACGTGACCTCGAGCCCGGCGGCGACCGCGGCGACCACGAGTCGATAGCCGGGATCGGATACCGCCGGCATGCCCGCGTCGGTGACGACGAGGACGTCCTGCCCGGCCCGCAGCAGCTCGATCAGGTGCGGCACCCGGCTCGCTTCGTTGGCATCGAAGAAGGACACGATGCGACCCGTCGGCGCGACGCCGAGTTCGGCACACAAGCGGTGCAGCCGACGAGTGTCCTCGGCGGCGACTACCGGTGCGGACGACAGCGCCGAGCGCAATCGGGCCGATGCGTCGTCGACCCGACCGAGCGGAGTGCCGGCCAAGATCACCCGCCCTGGCTGGTCCGACATGAGGTGCACCGTAGCCAGGCTCGCCGAGAGCGGGCTGATCACCTCGCGGTCGCGGCACGCCCGGCCCCTACTATCGACGCGTGACGGCGACGCTGGAGGCGCAGGACGCCCCCCGGCCGCCCGCCGAGGCCGACGCACCGACCGATGGGTCGACCGGCCCCGAAGCTGATCAGCCGAGCCCGCCGGGCCGTCCCGTCCCGGCCGCGCTGCTGCCGTGGCGCGACCCCCACCCAGGTATGGCGTGGCTGTACACCGCGGTGATCACCGTCGCCGCGGTTCTCACCCGGTTCTGGTCACTGGGCTTCCCGCCGGGGCGCAACTCGATACCCAAGAACGGGATGAACTTCGACGAGGTCTACTACGCCGTCGAGGCCCAGGAGATCCTGCGGTGGGGGTATGAGGACAACCGGGGCTACTTGTTCATCGTCCACCCGCCGCTCGGAAAACTGCTCATCGCGGCCGGCGAATGGCTCTGGGACGGCAGCCGCGCCCAGTTGCTGACCAATTCCATCGGGTGGCGGATCGCGCCCGCGGTGGTCGGCTGCCTCGGCGTGGTCATCGTGATGCGCGTCGCGCGGCGCATGTTCCGCTCGAATCTGTTCGGCTTCATCGCCGGCCTGCTGATGACCATGGAGGGGATGTCCCTGGTGCTCGCCCGCACCGCGATCCTCGACATCTTCTTGCAGACCTTCGTCATCGCCGGCTTCGGCGCCCTGGTGATCGACCGCGACAAGATGCGCGCCCGGCTGGCGGGCCTAGTGGCCGAGGGCGTCGATCTGTCCAGCCGCGCACCGAGCCTCGGCCCCCGACCGTGGCGACTGATCGCCGGTGTCCTGTTGGGTCTCGCCTGTGCGGTCAAGTGGACCGGCCTGCCGTTCTTCCTGGTTTTCGTCGTCCTGACAATGGTCTGGGACCGCGCTGCGCTGAAGACGGCCGGCGTGCGCCGGCCGGCGCCGAGCTGGTTTCGCCGCTGCGTGCTGCCCGCGTTCGGCTCACTGCTGATCGCACCCATCGGGGCATACCTGTTGACCTATCTCGGCTGGTTCACCGGCGAGAACGGCTGGAACCGGCACTGGGCCGACAGTCACCAGGCCTCGGCAACCCTGGACTTCCTTCCCTTCAAGGTGCCGTTCTCGTGGGCCTGGGTGCCCGGACCGATCCGGTCTCTGGGCTGGAACACGCTGGATGCGTACCGCTTCCACCAAGGACTGGACAGCGGGCACGCCTACGCCTCGAACCCGTGGAGCTGGCTGGTACTCGGGCGTCCGGTGCTCTTCTACTACGACGGCAGCGAGACCACCTGCGGCGCGTCGGCCTGCTCGCGCACCGTGCTGCTGATCGGTACGCCGTTGCTGTGGTGGGCATTCGTGCCGATGTTGCTGTGGCTGGTTTGGCACTGGATCACGACCCGCGACTGGCGGGCGGCGGCCGTCCTCGTCGCGTTCGCAGCCGGATGGCTGTTCTGGTTCCAGAACCTCAACCGCACGATGTTCTTGTTCTACATGGCACCCCTTGTGCCGTTCCTGGTGCTCGGCCTGACGTTGGCACTCGGCGTCATGCTCGGCCCGGCATTGCCACGCACCGATCCGCAGGCCGATCTTGCGCCGACCTCGACGGTTTCGGCCTATCGCGCGCAACGACGACGCCTCTGGGGGATCGCCGGGGTGACGACCTATCTGGCACTCGTGGTCTGCGACTTCGCCTGGATGTGGCCGATCTTCACCGGAGGCCTGTTGACCTACCAGGATTGGCACGCGCATATGTGGCTACCGTCGTGGGTATGACCGGCACACACGTCCGCTCACCGATCCCGAGGAGGCAACGATGAGCCTGGCCGCCAAGCTGCGACGTGCGCCAGTACGTATCGCCACCGGCGCTCACATTCTCAACTCCGGCATCAGCAAACTCAGCGCAGACGAGGACACCGCCAAGGCGCTGCACGGTATGGCGAGCGGCACGTACCCGTTCCTGGGCAGGATCGACCCGAAGGTCTTCGCGAAGGCGTTGGCAGCGGGCGAGATCGCTGTCGGAGGCGCCTTGCTGCTGCCCATCGTGTCGCCGATCGTCGCGGGCGGCGCGTTACTCGGCTTCTCCGGCGCCCTGCTCAACCTCTACCGGACCACCCCTGGAATGCATCAGGAGGGCAGCCTCCGGCCGACGCCGCAGGGCACGGCCATCTCCAAGGACGTGTGGTTGTTCGGCATCGGTGCCGGTCTTGTCGCGGACGCGCTGCTCGAACCTGCGCACGACAAGAAGGTCGAGATCGCAGCGTCCGCAGCGGGTCGGCGCAGAGGACGGCAGGATCGCAAGGCAAGGAGGCAGGCCAGGAAGGCACGCCGGGAGCGGGTCGCGTACGCCCGTGACGCCGCGCTGATCGTGCAGGCAGAGACGTCCGAGCGCGCGCAGAAGGCGGCTCGGAAAGCCCAGAAAGCCGCCTGGAAGGCGCGGAAGCAGGCGTCCAAACGATTGACGGCGGTTGCGGAGGAGTTGCGGCCAGTCGTCGCCGACAAGGCCAAGCATGCCGTCGACGTCGCGAAGGTGTACGTCGACGAGTACGGACCGGTCGTCGCCGACAAGGCCAGGCATGCGGTGGACGCCGCGAAGGTGTATGTCGACGAGTACGGCCCGGTCGCGGCCGAGAAGGCCAAAGCGGCGGCCGATACGGCCCGGGGCTACGTCGACGAGTACGGCCCCGTCGCGGCCGAGAAGGCCAAAGCGGCGGCCGATACGGCCCGGGGCTACGTCGACGAGTACGGTCCGGTCGCGGCCGAGAAGGCACGGCAGGCCCGCGACGCCGCCCAGGACGCGGCGATGGACGTCACCAAGCGTGCGAAAACGGCCGCCGGGCGCTGATTCGTCGCTGGGCCGCGGCGGTAATCTCCGAGTCCTCGGCAACGTAACGACAAGTGGAGCGAGTTGGTCACGGCCCTCGTCGTCACCGGCGCCGAGGTGTGAGGCCCGCCAGTTGATCGCGCGCACCCGCGTCCCGGCCACCAGCCAAGCGGATTGGCGGGCGGCCACGATCGACCCGACCGGTCGGATTGCGGAAAGCCAGAATGCCAGCTGCGACGCCGAGCTCGTTCCCGTTTCGACACGGCCGCCTCGTGGTATCCCCATTCACTTTCCACTGCGGCGCGGCCAAGGTCATGGCCAGCGATCCGAGCACGACGCCTGTTACGGGATTGACCCGTGCAACTGTGCGGCGATGCGCATCTGTTGAAGTTCGGCGCGTCGCCCTCGCCCGAACGAGTCCTGCTGTGCTATCAACGCGCTCGCGCCACTGCGTGACAGCACCGAAATCGAAGCCAACATCGCTCGGGCGAATAAATCACAGTATGCGCGGTTCGCTCGCGCAGGTCGCGAATTCTTCCGCCGCTGCCCGCTGACGATCAGCCAAAGACGTTTCCGACAAGCGAAGTGCGGGCTGGCAGGAGATCCCGCGCCCTTCGGGTTATCGCAGTTTCGTTGCTGATGTTGGTTCTGTGACGTCCACATTGGACGCCCAAACGCGAGTCCGGCGCGCCTCGGTCGCACCGGGGTTGGCTCGGGGCGGCGGTTACCACCGGTTTCTAGCGGCGCGGCAGGTTGTTGATCCTGCACACTAAAGTTCGTCGTGGACCGTCGCGAAGGAGCCCGATGACTACGCCCGTGCCCGAGGAACCTCATGTTCCGCCTGACGAAGATCTCACCGACCTCCTGAGTGAAATCCGTCTGCTATTGCCCGGCACGCTGATCCTGGTGGCCTTCCTGATAGCCCTACCGTTCAATTCGGGCTATACCCGGGTCAGTCGGCTCGACAACGGGGTGTACGTCGCGCTATTCGTGTGCGCGATGATCAGCCTGCTGATGTTCATAGCCCCGGCGGCCCAGCACCGGCTCATGAGCCCGCTGCACGACCGGGCTGCCTTCAAGCGTTTCGTCAACCGCCAGGTCATCATTGGCCTGGTCCCTCTCTCGGTCGCCATTACGCTTGCCACCTATCTCGTGATCTCCGACGTGGTCAGCGCCCCTGCCGCCGTTCTTGTAGCCGGCATCGTCGGACTGGCCATTACCATCCTGTGGTGGGTCATCCCGTTGCGAAACCGCGGGCGCCAATAGCGCTCACGACTTCGGCTGCGTCCGTGAACCACCTGCAGGTGGTTCAACGGCGTGTCTTCGCGCACGCGCTCCATTGTTGAGCGGGTGATCAGGCGCACGCCGCGGCCAGGTCCGGAACGGGATGCAGCACGGCCTTGATTCCCGGGTGGCAGCGCCGGTCATGGTCACTCTTGACGTGGCGGGTCTGGTCCGGATCGTGGCATGAACACGACCGGGTACGCCGGATTGCCGGGTCGGTCACGGACGGCGCGTCCTGCGCGCACCTACTGATGGCGTACCTCTGCGCCGAAGACCGCTGCCTGGGTGCGCCGCTCCATGCCGAGCTTGCCGAGCAGGCTGGAGACATAGTTCTTGACCGTCTTCTCGGCGAGGAACATCCGCTCGCCGATCTGTCGATTCGTCAAGCCCTCGGCGATCAAGTCGAGGACCTCGCGCTCTCGGTGGGTCAGGGCAGCGAGCCGCTTGTCCGTTGGGGAGCCCGTGCGCACTCGCTCCATGACCTGGGCAATCAACGCCGGGTCGATGAGCGAGCGACCGAGCGCCACCTGACGGATGGCGTCGACCAGGCCGGCTGTTCGAACCTCCTTGAGCACGTACCCAGATGCGCCGGCGAGGATCGAGGCGAGAACCGCGTCCTCGTCGTCGTAGGACGTCAAGATCAGACAGTACGTCGACGGCAGCGCGGAGCGTATGTCGCGACAGACGTCGATCCCGCTGCCGTCCGGCAGGCGCGCGTCGAGAACTGCGACGTCAGGTCTGGCGGCCAGCACACGCGGCAAGGTCTGTTCGACCGTGCCGGCTTCTCCCACGACCTCGAAACCCGGCACCGTGCCCAACAGCTCGGCTATCCCACGCCGGACGACCTCGTGATCATCGAGCAAGAAGATTCGGATGCCTGCCTGTGTCTCGCTCATCGCACTGCTGCCTTCCATGTGTGTACGGTGCCACCTGCTGGCCCGGAAGAGACGTCGAATGCTCCACCACATCGCTGCGCCCGCACGCGCAGGTTTGCCATTCCAGTGGAGCGCGCAGACGCGGAGTACCCGCTGCCATTGTCGGACACGGTGATCACGATCTGGGTCGTTGTGGCGCTGATGTCAACTGACGCGGTTGTCGCGCCCGCGTATCGGGCGACGTGGGTGAGCACCTCCCGCACCACCGCCGCTACCTCATCGACCAACACGGCGTCTCCTACCAGGTCGACCGGGCCGGCGAACGCAACGTGCGGTGGAAATCCGAGCGTCGAGGTCAGCTCGCTGCAGACCTCGAGCACGCGCTGTCGCAGCGCGGCAGCCGAGGCCGGGTTGGCCGCTCGCAATGCGAAGATGCTGGTTCGGATCCGGCGAATGGTGCGGTCGATGTCTTCCACTCGCTGTCTGACCCGCTGTCCGATGCGATCGTCGGGACCGAGAAGCGCGGCCGCGCTCTCGAGACCCAGGCCGATGGCGAACAGTTCCTGGATGACATGGTCGTGGAGATCTCGGGCGATACGCTCGCGGTCCTCGAGCAGCACGACCTTCTGCTCGGCCGTGCGCGAATCGGCAAGCTCCAGGGCCACGCTGGCATGGCTGGCAAAGCCTGCCGCCATGTCGAGGTCGCTCGCTCGGAAGCTCGGCCTGCCGCGCTCGCGGACGAGGCTGAGTGCGCCGCGAGCACTCCCTGGACGACTGCCCAACGGCAAGATCATGAGCGGGCCGGCGTCCATCACGCGCGCAAGGTCTGAGGCGCGGGCGTCGTCGGACGGCGCAGTCGCCAGCAGCGGCCGCCACTCATCGATGGCCTGGCCGGCGAGACTCTCGCCGAGCGGAAAGCGTTGGCCGACGAGTTCGTCCGAGCCCACACCAAAGGCAACTTCGACAACGAGTTCGGCGCCGTCCGGCGTAAGCAACCCGACCGTCACTGTGTCGGCGTCGGCAACATCGATCGCGTGCCGGGCGATCGTCCGGAGCGGGTCCTCCCCGCTGGCGGACAACATCTGCGCTCCGATTTCGACCGATGCTTGCAACCAACGCTGTTGGCGTTCGGATTCGTCGTACAGCCGGGCGTTCCGAATCGCAGTCCCGGCGGCCTGGGCCAGGGCACCAACCAGTTCCTCGTCCTCGACGCTGAACTCGCCCTTCTCGCATTCTGTGAGGTAGAGGTTGCCGTACACGTCGTCGCGGACTCGGATCGGTACGCCCAGAAACGAGGTCATCGGCGGGTGCCCGGCGGGAAAGCCGAAGGATCTGGCATCTTCGGACATCCGGGCAAGTCGGATCGGTCGAGGATCGGAGATCAGCGCGCCGAGCAGGCCATTGCCCTGCGGCAGACCGCCGATGCGGCGCACCGTTTCCTCATCGAAGCCGGCGGGCACGAAGCGCTCGAGTAGCCCGTCGTCCCCGATCACGCCGAGTGCGCCGAACTTCGCCGAAGCCAGTTCGCGAGCGGCCTGCACCACGTTGTGCAGCACGGCTTCCAACGCGAGGTCACTGGTAATCGTCTCGATGGCGCGCAGCAGGGACCTGAGCCGGCCTTGCGCTCGCTTGACGTCCTGGGCCCTGTCGACCAGCTGCTCGATCAGCTGGTCGAGCTCGAGTTTTGGACGGTCGGGAAAATGCAAGGACGCCGGGGAAACTGCATCCACAGCGCGCACTGGATGCGGCCGGCACCCGGTCGCGTCAGTCCTCTGACAGCACATCGACGAGTCGCCTGCGACGGCTGGCTGGAGTGGCGGGCGCCCGACCGATTCGCAGCAACACGTGCGGGAACGGTACAAGGCCGAGCTCGCGGCGCAATTGTGCACGCGCCGACGCAACCTCGGTGACTTGCGTGAGAGGGCTCGCCGCAAACCCGTGCCGCGTGACCTCGAGCAGGACCCGCTCAAGGGCTTCGCCGGCGCGCAGCCAGCTTTCTGGGTCATCGCCGGCCGAGCACAGGAGCACGAGACACTGTTTGGCAGAGGATCGGGTGCGCTCGGGTAGTCCCCCGGTGCCGCGAGTGTCAAAATCGCGGATCGGCACCTCGTCCTCGGCGCTGCCGTCCACGTGCGGAACCGCCAGTTGTGGCACACCGTCGAGGCGGAGTGGGTCGTCCGTGGTCCACGCCCGCAGTTCTGCCCGGTAAGCGGGGTTCAGATTCTCGATGTCGTCCGCGTGTTGGCTCAGCGTCGCGACGGTGAGGCGGTCATCGGGAGCACGCACCACGTGCAACAGACTGTCCTCCGCGGCAGCGGCGCTCTCGAGCAGGTCCAGAACGTCCGACGGAACGTTGTCGTCGCTGAAGCGTCTGCGGTTCGTCTGCCGTAGCTCCAGCACGTGGTCCAGCTCGGCGAGGGTGCGGTCAACGGCACCCGCTTGCTCGGCCGGCCGGAGCACGGCCATGAGGTTCGGCGCAGACTTGTCCGGGAACCGTGACACGACGACGCGGACGCCGTCCGCGGCGAGAGCGGCGCGCGCGTTGAGAACGGCGCAGCCGACGCTGATCGTGAGCTGACGGGACGTGGGGTCCAACACGCGCAGCTGACGGCTGCGGTCAGCGTAGACACGCAGTTCCTCGCGGGCGACGTGTAGCCGCCACGGCTGCGTGTTGTGCACCGACGGTGCATAGGTGGCACGAACGGCAGCGCGACGCAGCGCCACGCGCACCGAGGTGTCGGCGTCGTGCGCTTTCATCGGATGGGGTCCAATCCGTTGTCGTCGTGATCGCTCAACGATGCCGCGCCGGCGCATCGCCGGCGTAGGGGCGAACGACCCAAGCCGGTGAGGCGATCCGCCGGCGTTCGGGCAGACGTCACGCCGAAGCCCGATGTGTTCAAGGACCAGCCGGGATCGGCCCGGCCCGGCACGCCCAGGCCGCGCATGTCCTGGCCACCGATGATCGCGGTCAGTCTTCGGTGAGAACGTCCGCCAGTCGCCTGCGCCGGGACGCCGGGGTGGCCGGAGCGCGGCCGATCCGCAGCAGGATATGCGGGTACGCCACGAGACCCAGCTCCCGGCGCAACTGAGCACGAGCGGACGGCACCTCGGTCACCTGGGTCAACGGGCTGGCGACGAAGCCGTGGCGGGTGACCTCGAGGAGTACCCGTTCAAGGGCTTCACCCGCACGCAGCCAGTCAACCGCCGCGTCGCCGTTCGTGCACAACAGGACCAGGCATTGGTTTCTGGACGACGCGGTACGGGCGGGCAGCCCTCCGGCGCCGTGGGTGTCGAAGTCGCGGATGGGGATCTCGTCCCCGGCGCTGCCGTCCACATGTGGGACGGCAAGATGCGGAACCCCGTCGCGGCGCAACGGGTCATCGCTCGTCCAGGCCCGCAGCTCCGCCCGGTAGGCCGGATCGAGATTCTCTACGTCGTCTGCTCGCTGACTCAGCGCTGCGACGGTGACTCGCTGATCGGGATCACTGATCACGTGCAGGAACGCGCCCTCGGCCGCGGCGGCGCTCTCGAGGGTCTCGACAACTTCGCCAGGCACAACGCCGTCGGCGAAGCGCCGACGGTTCGTTTGCCGCAGTTCGAGGACGTTGTCCAGCACGGCGAGGCCGGAGTCGGTTCCCGGGCGCGTCTGCGCCGGCCGGATCGAGGCCATCAGATCCGGCTGGGCACGATCTGGCAGGCGGAACACGTCGACGTCGATGCCCTGCGCCGCTAGCGCGACCCGAGCGTTGAGTACCGCACAGCCGACACTGATAATCAACTGTCGGGTCGTCGGGTCGAGCACCGGCAGGTGGCGGGTGCGGTCGGCATAGATGCGCAGCTCGTGCGGGCTCGTGTGTATCCGCCATGGTTGGGTGTTGTGCACAGACGGCGCATACGTTGCGCGCACCGCCGCCCGGCGGAATGCGGCGGTCAGCTCCCGATCGATAACAGGGCTGTTCATGTCCAAACCGTCCATTTCTGCGGCCGAGCGATCAATCAACGATGCGTCCTGCGACTGCGCGTCAGTAGGGGCCAACGGCCCGGGCTTGCCGGGCGCCGCCGATCAGGCTCGAATCGAGCGCCGGTGCCGGCGACGTGTGTCGCGCGGGCGGACACGCGCCGCCGAACGTCGCGGGTGTCCCACCTGGGTATTCGCGCGGTTGGCCTTGACACGCTGCACGGCGCGGGTCGCAGCTGCGCGGCAAGCCAGTGTCGTCAGGAGGGGGTATGTGTCGGCGGGTCGGCATGGAGTGACTTTCGGCCTCGTGCCCGCGGGCGCTTGGACACATCCGACCCGCCCGTCAGAGGGCGACGCTGACTGCAGTGGGCAAGTTGACGAAAGGCCCCGCCATGGCTACCGACCAGGATCGCTCCACTCTGCAAGCGCAGCATGAGGCCATCGGCTCGACGATCGACCACACGGGCGCAGCGGCCGACCGCTACGAGTCGGTGTTGGTGCGCTACGTCAGCGCCGTTGCCGGGGAGGACCTGGGTGCCCAGCACGACGAGCCCGCATTCTCGGCCGCTTTCGCGCCTTGGATCATCGGTGACGTGATGACGCGGGCAACCGTGCACGCATCCGAGTCGACGCCATTCAAGATGATCGCGCTGGCGCTGGAACGCAACCAGATCAGCGCACTGCCGGTCATCGATGACGAGCGCAAGGTGGTGGGCGTGGTGACGGTGTCCGATCTCCTGACCCGCATCGCCGGGTCGACCGGGGCCGGGCCGCACGGACGTCGCCTCACTTCGCGCGGTGCGGCCCAGCGCAAACGCGACGGAGTGACCGCGGGTGAGCTGATGACATCGCCGGCCGTCACGACGACCCAGACCGCGACAGTTACCGATGCGGCGCGCCTCGCGGCCCGCGCCCGGGTTCGTACCTTGCCGGTCGTCGACGACAGCGGGATTCTGATCGGCGTCGTGACCCGCGGCGATCTGATCAAGGTCTTCGCACGGACCGACGCGGACATCCTGCGTGATGTCGAGCGCGGTGTCTTGGCGACGACGCACGAGTCGCCGCACGGCACAGTCGACGTGGAGGTGAGCGCAGGGATCGTGACCTTGTCCGGAAAGGTGCCGACCGCGCGGATGGCGCGCCGCCTCGTACACGCGGCGCACCGGGTGAACGGGGTCGTGGACGTTGCGGACAAGCTCGCCTTCGACCACGGCGACTCGTTCATGGCGCTGAATCAGGGCCACTGAACGACATGTGTTGTGAACATGGCCGATTTGGTCAGGCGAGTCGTGGCGCTGAGGGAGGCGACCGAGGTGGCGTTGTCACGAGATGAGCAGCGACTTCTTGATCAGATCGAGCATGGTCTCGAAACGGAGGATCCGGAACTCACCAGAGAATTCCGCGCATCCGGCCGCGGCCCGCACCATTTCCTCGGGATCGTGACGCTGATCTGCGGCGCCGGCCTTGTCCTGCTCGGGCTCACGCTCGCCAACGACTTCGGCACAGCCGTGGCAGTGGTCGGATTCATCACGATGATCGTCGGTTGCCAGCTCGGCGTCCGTGCGATTCATCACGCGTATCGGGCCGTGCGCGAAAGGAGTTCGCCATGACGACGGAGCAGCGGATTGTCGTCGGCCTCGACGGCTCACCATCGTCGTGGTTGGCGATGGAATGGGCAGCCGGCGAGTCGCGGCGCACCGGCCGGCGGTTGCTCCTCGCATACGCGGTCGGCGATTCGAAGGACGGGTATGCATTCGGCAGGGAGCTGCTCATCGATGCAGCGGCTCGTCTGATCACCACCTCGGCGGAGCTCGATGTGCACTCCGTCATTCGAGATGGTGACGCCGCATCGGTACTGGTCGACCTTGCCCGTGACGCCGATCTGCTCGTTGTCGGCCTCGGTGCAGAGGGACTGCGTCCGCTGCGGGTTGGCTCTGTGACCGATCAGGTGCTGGCCGCGAACCGGGGCCCGACGGTCGTAGTGGGCACTGGGGCGCCGACGCGGCCGCATACCCGGCCGAACGTGATCGTCGTCGGTGCGTCCGACTCGGTCGGTGCCGCGGCGGCGTTGGATTTCGCCTGCACAGAGGCGCAACGGCTTGGCGCGACGGTCGAAGTAGTGCGGTCCTGGTCGGTGCACGAACGGCGGCATCCGCGCGACCGGTCGCGGGTGCTGACCTCGCCTGACGTGTGGCGCGCCGAGGAGAAGGCGATTCTGGATTGTGGCGTCCAACTGGCTCGTCACGCGTATCCCACCGTGTCGGTCCGTAGCTCGATGTCCGGTGAGCCGGTGGAGGTTGCGCTTGAGCGGGCGTCGTTGGGCGCCGCGCTCGTCGTGGTTGGTTGCCGAAGCGAGCACGAGTCGCCGCGACTCGGACCCGTGGCCTCGTGGGCGGTCCATCACCTCGACTGCCCGGTGGCAGTGGTCGGTCCCGCGACAGCGGGGCGCGTTGCAGCCGACTACCTCGACGCGGGCACGGCGTTGCTCGAGTGTGATGCGGAGCGACTCAGTCCGTGAGCGCTGCCGGGCTTCGATCTTCGCTCCATATCGTCCGAGGCCCCAGCTCGCGTGGGCGGCCCGGTCACGCGCCGGCCGCGCTGAGGTCGGCGATCACGTCCGTGACCCGTCGCCGCGGGCTGTGCGCGACGTGTGGCGCGCGCCCGATGCGCAGCAGCAGCTGGGGTGCCGCCGGAAGGCTGAGTCGACTCTGCAGCACGTCGTGACTGACCTGAACCTCCACCAGCTGGGTCAGGGGACTCGCAAAGTAGCCGCGCCGCGTCAGCTCGAGCCACGCATGCTCCAACGCCTCACCTGCCCGAAGCCAGCCGAGCGGATCGTCCGGGGCGCAGACCATCACCAGGCATTGATTGGTGTTCGAGTTGCTCGATGACGGCAACCAGCCGATGCCCAGGGTGTCGAACCCGCGGATCGGCACACAGTCGGTCCGATCGGCGCCCACACCCGCATAGGGCATCGTCGATGCCTGGACACCGTCCCCTCGGCGTGGATCGTCGGTCGTCCAAGCCCGTAGCTCGGCCAGATACCGCGGATCAGCTTGCTCGATGCGCTCAGCCAGCTCGGTCAACTCGGCAACAACGGTGCGGTGCTCGGGAGTGCTGACCGGCACCAGCTGCGCGCCTTCGCGCTCTGCAGCCGTGACGATGGTGCGTACGACGTCGGCCGGAACCGCTTCGTCGACGTAGGCGCGCCGATTCGTGCGACGCAGCGGAATCGCATCGTCGAGCGGCGCGATCGACTCGCCCTGCCATGCGTCACCGAGCGTCACACGGGCGAGCAGACTTGGCTGGATCGGATCGGGGTACCGCTCGACGAGCGGTTCGTAGCCTCCCGCCGCAATCGAGACGCGCGCGTTGAACAGCGCGCACCCGCAGCTGACCGTCAATTGTCGCCCACGCGGATCCAAGATCGTCAGTTGTCTGCTCACGTCCGCGCGGATCTCCAACGCATCGGCACGCAGCACGAACGTCCACGGCTGGGTGTTGTGTACCGACGGGGCGAGGCGCGCCTGCAACGCAGCCTGTCGGAGAACGGCAACCCGGACGGCCTGAGCGGTCTTGGTCATTGCCGGTCACCCGGTGAGCGCGTCGCAGCCTCAGCATCACCGTGCACGACCAGCACGGGACAGTGCGCGAGTTCAGCGAGCTTCATGCTCACCGAGCCGAGCAGCAGTCCGGCGAAGCCCCCGTGCCCGCGGCTGCCCACGACGACCATATGAGCGGTCTTGCTCAGCTCGAGCAGGATCCGGGCGGGGTTTGCCTCGAACGTGTGCAGGCGCAGGTCCTTCGGACGATCAGCGCCGAATACCTCATCGACGGTGTCGGTGAGCATCTTGTCCATGTCGGCCTGTGGTGAATAGCCAACCGGCAGCGCAGTCCACCCGACACTGCCTTCGATCTCCCAAGCCGCCACGGCATCCATGCCGGCGCCCTCAGCATCGGCGAGTCGCGCTGCCCAGCGCAGGGCTTGTTTGGATTGCTCTGAGCCGTCGACGCCGACGACGATCCTCGGCCGGCCTGGAGTCTGCTCGGTCATAGGGCCTTCCTTCCTCGGGTTGTCTCCCAGCGTCGTCCGGACCAGGGGTACGGCGTAGGGCACAACGCCCTGACCGTCCGAGACCAATGCCGTCCTTCGGCCCTGCCCGACCGCGCAGCGCCGAGACAGTGGGCGCCGTCCTGGGCTTTCCGACGCAGTGCCATGCTGCGAGTGGCATTGTTCGAGCGCTTTACGATCGAGGATGCGGCGAGTGCGGGTGACGGGTGACATGCACGCGTGGGTAGTGGCTTCGCCGAGACAGATCGATAGCGCACCGCTGCGCCGGATCGAGCGTGCGGTACCTGAGCCGGGCCGGCGTCAGGTGCGGGTACGGGTCAGCTGCTGCGGCGTCTGCCGCACCGATCTGCACCTTGCCGAAGGCGATCTGGCGCCCAGGCGCGAGGGTGTTACGCCAGGTCATGAGGTCGTCGGCATCGTGGACGCAGTCGACCCGACCTCGCGGCGGTTCGACGTGGGTGATCGCATCGGTGTGGCGTGGCTCGCCGGCACGGACGGCAGCTGCCGGTTCTGTCTCAGCGGCCGCGAGAACCTCTGCAGCTGCCCCACGTTCACCGGTTGGGACATCGACGGCGGCTACGCCGGGTACTGTCTGGCCGACGACGCCTTCGCCTACCACCTGCCGACCGAGATCCCCGATGAGCAGGCCGCGCCGTTGCTGTGCGCGGGCATCATCGGTTATCGCGCGCTGCTGCGTGCCGAAGTGCCACCGGGCGGTGCCTTGGGCATCTACGGCTTCGGCGGCAGCGCGCATCTGACGGCCCAGCTCGCTCTGCACCAGGGCCTGCGGGTCCACGTGATGACGCGCGGCGACCGCAACCGCGAACTGGCGACCCGGCTCGGCGCCGACTCCGTCGCCGGCGCAGATGCCACACCACCCGAGCAGCTGGACGGCGCGATCCTGTTTGCTCCCGCCGGTGAGCTCGTGCCGGTCGCAATGCGTGCACTCGCGCCCGGTGGGACGCTCGCCATCGCCGGCATCTGGCTGTCGGACATTCCGACGCTGAACTACGACCGGGAGCTGTTCCACGAACGCCAGCTGCGCAGTGTCACCGCCAACACGCGTGCTGACGGCGAGCAGTTCCTGCGGTTGGCTGCTCGGCACGGCATCCGCGCGACCACGACCGCATACGCGATGGCCGACGCCGATCGTGCGCTTGCAGATCTCGCACACGGGCGATTCAGCGGTGCTGCCGTCCTGCACAACTGAGCGGTGAAGAAGGTGACGAGTCAGCGAGGACTGTTACGCGTGCAGCACAACCTTGAGCGCGCCTGTTGTAGCGGCGGCGGCGAACACGTCGTAGGCCTGCATTATCTGCTCCAGTGCGAACCGGTGCGTCACGAACTGCTGCGCGGGCAACTGCCCCGTCCTCACGAGGTTGAGCAGCGTCGGCGTCGACCACGTGTCCACCAGCCCAGTGGTGATCGTGACGTTGCGGATCCACAGCTCCTCGAGGTGCAGCACTGCCGGCTTGCCGTGCACGCCGATGTTGGCAACGTGCCCACCCGGGCGCACCAGCCGGGTGCACATCTCGAACGTCTCCGGCACGCCGACGGCCTCGATGACGACGTCGGCTCCGAGGCCGTCCGTCATCGACATGATCGTCTCTACCGGATCCAGCACAGACGGGTTGATCGTCACGTCGGCACCGAACTGCTTGGCGGCCTCGAGACGCGAGTCGGCCAGGTCGATGGCGATGACCAGCCCGGGGCTGTAGAGCTTGCTGCCGAGGATCGCCGACAGCCCGATCGGGCCGGCACCGACGATCGCGACCGTGTCGCCCGGGCGCACCCGCCCGTTGACCGCGCCGACCTCGTAGGACGTCGGCAGGATGTCGGCCAACATGACTGCGGCCTCGTCATCCACGCTGGCGGGCAGCACATAGACCGACGTGTCCGCGAACGGCACGCGTACCCGCTCGGCCTGCGTGCCGTCGACCTTGTGGCCCAGGATCCAGCCACCACCATTGAGACACTGGCCGTACATGCCCTCACGGCAGTATCGGCAGCGCCCACACGAGCTCACGCACGAGACGAGGACACGGTCGCCCGGACGGACCGTGGTGACCGCTCTGCCGACCTCTTCGACCGTGCCGACTGCCTCGTGACCGAGGATGCGGCCGTCGGTCACCGCCGGCACGTCGCCCTTGAGGATGTGCAGATCAGTGCCGCAAATCGTCACCGTGTCGACGCCGATGATCGCGTCCGTGTCGTCAATGATGCGTGGATCAGGAACCTCTTCCCACGCCTTGTTCCCCGGGCCGTGATACACCAGCGCCTTCATCTTCGATCGCGTCCTTTCGTTCGTCGAACCGAGCGCACGGCTCGGTTGCCCTTCCACGAGGGTGGCGTGCCCTGCGGTCGCCCGGATGTGGCGAACAGCCCCGTCCCACCGGGCCTAAGGTCTGCTCCCGACCCGGACGACTCGCAAACCGATCCAATGGCCGGGATCGGGCAGGTCGAAGGACCCTTCGATCGCGCCGGACTGCCGTTGACGCTGAGTTCACTACCTCACGAGGAGACCTCCATGTCGTCGCACGCGGCCGGCAGGTGGACCCGGTTCGGCAGCCACGGCTCCGTACGAACACTGCTCGCGTTCGAGGGGATGGTCGCCGTCCTGGCCGTGGCCGGCGGCATCCTGTTGATCATCAGGCCGGACGGCTCGCTCTTGGACGCCAACCTGAACGCGCTCGCCGGATCGCCGTTCCACGACTGGCGCGTGCCCGGCGTGCTGTTGACGACCCTCGTCGGCGGCGGCTTCACCATCGCGGCGCTCGCCGAGTGGGCAGGACGGGCAATAGCGCCGGTGGTGTCGATCGCCGCCGGGCTCGGGCTCGTGGCCTTCGAGTTCTTCGAGTTCTACTGGTTCGGCGTGCAGGGCCTCGAACTGCTGTTCGCGCTCGTCGGCGTTGCCATCGTCGTACATGCAGCCGCCCAAACCAGGTCAATGCGCAAAGGTGGCCGGCGATGAGGAGTCCCACCCCCGTCCGCGCCGCAGCCGCAGGATCAGCCCCCGTCGTCGAGCGTGTCTCCGGCGTCGAACGTCCGCCGCGAACGCATCGTGTTCGGTGAGTTCGTGCGCGACGGGCACGCCCTCTCGGGCTCGGTGGCAGCGGCGCTGCGGGAAACCCACAGCGGCGTCGTGATCCTCATCGGGGACCGCGCGTACAAGGTCAAGAAGCCGGTCGATCTCGGCTTCCTCGACTTCACCACGGTCCGCGCCCGAGCTGACGCCTGCGATCGCGAACTGCGGTTGAATCGCCGGCTCGCGCCGGACGTGTACCTCGACGTCGACCGGGTCGTCGCGTCGAGCGGAGAGGTGACTGACCACGTGGTCGTCATGCGGCGGATGCCGGACGAGCGGCGCCTGGCGATGCTGGTGCGGCTGGGCACACCGATCGATGACGAACTGCGCTCGCTCGCGCGGCTCATCGCGGCCTTCCATGCCCGGGCCGAACGCAGTGAGACCATCGCGCAATACGGGACAGGCGAGGCGTTGCGGCGGCGCTGGCACAACAACCTCGACGAGGCGCGACAGTTCTGCGGGACGCTGATCGAGCCGAACGACCACGCCGAGATCGAACGACTCGCGCTCGACTACGTCGACGGACGGGCCCCGCTGTTCGCCCGTCGCGCCGAAACCGGCCAGGTCGTGGACGGGCACGGTGACCTGCTCGCCGAAGACATCTTCTGTCTGGCCGACGGTCCGCGAGTGCTGGACTGCCTCGATTTCGACGACGCCCTGCGTTACCTCGACGTCCTCGACGACGTCGCGTTCCTCGTGATGGATCTCGAGAGGCTGGGCCGAGCGGAGCTGGGTGAGCGATTCCTGTCCTGGTATCGGGAATTCTCCGACTCCCCCGTCGCCCGCTCGCTCGAAGATCATTACATCGCCTACCGCGCCTTCGTCCGCGCAAAGGTCGCGTGCATCCGCAACCGGCAGGGCGACCCAACCGCGGCGGCGGAGTCACGCCGCTGCGTCGCGATCACCCTGCGGCACCTGCGCGCCGCTGAGGTGCGGCTGATTCTCATCGGCGGTGCCCCGGCAACCGGCAAGTCGACCGTCGCGACCGGACTGGCCGAGGCGCTCGGCGCCACGCTGCTCAGCACCGACGCCGTCCGCACCGAGGAGCCGCCGCCCGCCGAGGTCCGCTACACCGACCGTGCGACGGCGGCGGTGTACACCAGGGTGCTCGCGCGTGCCCGGGCAGCGCTGCGTGCCGGCGAGAGCGTCGTCCTAGACGCGACCTGGCCGACGGAACGCCTGCGGCACGAGGCCGAGACGGTCGCTCGGGACACGCGCAGTCGGCTGGTCCCGTTCGAGTGCGTTGCGCCCGTCGAGGTGTGCGCAGCACGAGCCCAGCGACGCTTCGAGGAAGGCCGGACGGCGTCCGAGGCGGACGCACGCGTTGCGCGTGCTCTCGCCGCCGCCCGGGACCCGTGGCCCGACGCGATTGCGCTGAACGGCACCGACAACCCGCAGATCCTGCTGGACCGCGCGCGGGTCGCCTGCTCGGCTGGGCTCAGCTGACCGGCTGGCTGCAGTACCGCCGCGCCAGCCAATCGCCCCACTCCCGCGCGTCCGCGAGCTGCCCCTCGACGAGGGTGTTGTCGCGGTGTACGAAGAAGCTGCGCGGCGGGCGGACGACGTCAGCGCCGCGCTTGCGCAGGCGGCGAGCGATCGCCCGCGATGCCCGACCCGTCAGGCACCACGGTGCCTTCATGCGGGTGTCGAATGCGGCGACGCACGTGGCCAGAGCATCGACCCCGTCGAGCCATTCCCGTAGCCCCAAGCCATCCGCACCGGGTTCGACCTGCAACTGGCTCGTCGGCTTTGCCGCAGCCTCGACGGCGCTGCGCCGGGTAGAGGCGCGGCTCATGGACCAGGCGTGGGTGGGACCGCCGACCACGACGCAGCCGAACTCCGCCAGCCGGCTCGGCGCCTCGGCGACCGGCGCCGCGACTGCGTCGGTGCCGCTGCTTCGCAGCCCCTCGCAGATCGCCTCGGCAACTCGGCGCGTGTTCCCGTACATCGATTCGTAGACCACCAGAGCGCGCATCTTGCTTCCTCCTTCTTGTCAGGTGCTCGGCACGCGCAACGCAGCCCAGACGTGGCGTCCGGTGCCGACGTTGCGGTAGCCGAAGGACGACGACAGTCGCTTCACGACCTCCCAGTGGCGCAGCGCGCCGACAGAGTTCCAGCCGGTCGAGTCCGGCGGTTCCCGCGTGGCGTCGCGGACGCGCAAGGTCACCTGGTCCGGTTCGGCGAGCACGGCGAGGCGGATTCGTTGCCGGGACTGACGGATGCTGTTGGTGACGAGCTCTCCCGCGACGAACGAGGCGTCGTCGACGACCTTGGCGGGCAGGTCGAGGCCGCGACACGCACTGTGCACGGCCTGCCGGGCGAGCCGCGGCGCCTGCGACGTGGGGCGCAGCGTGTACGTGATGGGCATCGCCTTCGGCGCCGCGATCCCGCTCATCTGGTCTCCTGGCCGTCGAACTGCGCGGATGAGCGAAGCCGGAGGCTGGACTCCCCGTCTTCAGACGCTGGGTCAAGCTCGGCTGGTGGCCGATTGTCGATACGTCCGCCTCCGGACTTCGCGCCGGTTCCCCGGCGTCTTTGATTGTCTGCGGGTTCGCGCTCGCGCCGAAGGGTCCGGCGCCCGGTTGCCGGCAGGGCGTTGGTCCCTACCCCGACGGTGCGCGCGGGCGCTGTCGCGCCCGCCTTTCGCCCCTGTCCGGGCCAGGTCGTCGGCTGGTGGGCTGAAGCTGTAGGATCTCCGAGCCGAAGGAAGAATCATGACCGCGCCATGAGCACCGCCGACCAGATCGTCGTCGGGGTGGATGACTCCCCCAGCGCCGCGGCCGCAGTGGACTGGGCCGCGCGCGAGGCCGCGGCCCGTCACACGAAGCTGACCATTGTCAGCGCGCACGAATCATTCCCGGCGGCCGAGGCGAACGCCGTTGCCGACTACGCGCAGTTTCTCGAGTGGCGCGCGCGTCGGATCGTCGACAGGGCAATCGGGCACGCCGGTGAGAGTTGTCCCGGCGTCCAGGTGGCCGGCGATGTCTACGACGGCCCCGCCGAGGACGTGCTGATCAAACGCTCACGGGACGCGGCACTGGTCGTGCTGGGATCGCGGCGCCTGCACCGGGTCGAGTCGTTCCTCCTCGGTTCCGTCGGCACCAAGGTCACGTCACTCGCCCACTGCCCCGTCGTCGTTCTGCGCGACACGCCACCCCCCTGCGGACAGCCGAAACACGTCGTCGCCGGAGTCGATGCAACGCCGGACGCGCAGGACGTGCTGCAGTTCGCCTTCGACTACGCGAGTCTGCACGCGCTGCGGCTGCACGTGATCATGTGCACCCGCCCCGACCCACTCACCTCGCCACACGGCTCGTATGCGCAGATGCTGGAACGGGCCGTTGCCGTCCGGCTCGGCGAGACGATGGCCGGCTGGCAGGAAGAGTACCCCGACGTACACGTCACCTCGCACGCCGTCGCAGCGCACACGGTTCCCGAACTCGTGGACGCGTCAGCGGGCCAATCCTTGCTCGTCGTCGGACGCCACCGGCGGGCACCGATCCTGGGTGCGCTGCTCGGGTCAGCGAGCCACGGCGTGCTGTACCACGCGAGTTGCCCGGTCGCCGTCGTCCCCACCGATCACGAGCAGGCGCCGCAGTGACACGGGCGTGAACGCAGCCCCACACCAACGGTCTCATCGCAACGCCGCCACCCCCCTTCACCGGCACGTTTCGCGCGACCCGTCCCGATAATCGACTCGTACGAGGTTCTTGCTGAGGGCCCAACGGACCTGTGCCACAGCGAGCACGCACGACCTACGACGGAGGGTGTGTCGTGACCGCAGCCATCCAGACCTGCGCGCTGACGAAGCGCTACGCGCACACAACCGCCTTGGACGGACTCGATCTCGAAGTCGAGCAGGGTGAGGTACTGGGTTACCTCGGACCGAACGGCGCAGGCAAGTCAACGACGATCGCGCTGCTGCTGGGTTTGATCCGTCCCTCGTCCGGCTCCGCGCGGATCTTCGGCATGGACGTCAGGCGCGATGCGATGTCGGTGCACCGGCGGTTGGCCTACATACCGAGCGAGGCGAACCTCTGGCCGACCCTTACGGGGGCAGAAACGCTGGAGTTCCTCGCCAACCTGCACGGCTCGGTCGACACGAGCTATCGCGATCAGCTCATCGATCGTTTCGACCTCGTCCCCGACAAGAAGATTCGCGCCTACAGCCACGGCAACCGGCACAAGGTCCTGCTCATCGCCGCGTTCGCGAGCCGTGCCGACCTGTTGCTGCTGGACGAGCCGACATCTGGCCTGGATCCGCTGATGGAAGGGGTGTTTCGCAGCTGCGTCCGCGAGGCACACGACCGCGGCCAGACCGTGCTGCTCTCCTCGCACATCCTCAGCGAGGTCGAAGCGGTCTGCGACCGCGTGGCGATGCTTCGTGGGGGCAAGCTCATCGACATCGGCCGGCTCGACAAGTTGCGCGACGTGGCAGCCATGCACGTTCGGGCCCGCTTCGACGGCGAGGTGCCTGACATCTCGGCTGTCGCGAATGTGTCCAACGTCGTGCTAGCCCATCGATCGGTCGACTGCGACGTGACCGGCGCGATCCGGCCGCTGCTCGACGTGCTGCTCACCGGTGGGCTCACCCACCTGGAAACGCACGAGCCCTCGCTCGAAGAGCTGTTCATGTCGCACTACGGCACCCTCCCGCGAGGTCGTGACGTGTGGTGACCATGGCAGGTGTCGAGGTCGCCATCGCGCGGCATGCGTTCCGACGAATTCGGTTCCCCGCACTGGCGTGGGGTGCGGTGTTCGGGGCGACAGCGGCCGCTGCCGCGTTGAGCTACGCGTCCTCCTTCCCGACTGTGGCGAGCAGGCTCCAGATCGCAGCGACCACTGGGCGGGACACCGGCCTCGCCGTGTTGTTGGGGCCGGTGGCCGGGATCGGTACTGTCGGCGGGTACACCGCCTACAAGTGTTTCGCCTTCGTGACGACGATCGGGGCAGTCTGGGCACTGCTCACCACGACCCGATCGTTGCGTGGTGAGGAGGACTCCGGGCGTTGGCAGTTGGTGTTGTCAGGCCCGACCCGCCCGCCCCGTGCTACTGCCGCCACGATCTTGGCCCTCGGCTGCGGGGTTGTGGCCCTGATCGCCACCACCACCGTGATCGTGCTGCTCGCCGGCCGCGACAGCGACCTCGCGTGGGGTCCGGGCGCGTCGCTCACCTACGGGGCCAGCCTCGCGATCCCGCCGGGATTCTTCGTCGCGGTCGGTGCGGTTGCCTCGCAGCTCGGTCGCACCCGCCGCGTGGCGAACGGTGTCGGGATGGCCGTGCTCGCCCTCGCCTTCGTGCTCAGAATGATCGCCGATACCGGCTCGCAGGCCGCGTGGCTGCTGTGGTCGACACCGTTCGGCTGGACCGAACGCGTGCGCCCGTTCACCGAGAACGACCTGTGGCCGCTCGTCCCCGCGGCCGCGGCGATCGCCGTCCTGTGCCTCACTGCGGGCGCACTCGCGGCGCGGCGCGACGTCGGTGAAGGCGTGCTGGCTTCCCGTGACGTCGGTGCATCGCGAGCGATCGGGCTTCGCACTCCGCTCGGGCTTGCCGCGCGGCTCGAGTTCCCGGCTCTGGCGGCCTGGTTCGGTGGCGCAATCGCCGCGGCACTGGCGCTGAGCGTCATCGCCAAGATCGCGGTCGGGTCGTTGCCCGATTCGGTCAGCAGGCTGCTCGACAATCTTGGCGCGCACGGCAGCTTCCTCGACAAGTACCTCGGCGTCGCCTTCCTCTTGGTCGCCACGATCGTCGCGCTGATTCCAGCCGCCACGCTCGGGGCGGCGGCGGCGGAAGAGACATCAGGTCGGCTCGTTCACGTACTTGCCGGCCCAGCCAGCCGCGCCGCGGTGTTCGCCGGTCGGCTGGGACTGAGCGCGCTAGTAGTCACCGCATCCGGTGTGGCTGCCGGAGCCGCGATGTGGGTCGGTGCCGCGTCACAGGGCTTGCCGATCGGTTTCGGCTCGACGCTCGGCGCCGGCCTCAACGTCGTACCTACGGCCCTCGTCGCGCTCGGTGTTGGGGCGTTGGTGCTCGCGGTCGCCCCTCGGTTTGCGGCCGCGGCCGGTTACGCAGTCGTCGCCGGCTCGCTCATCCTCGATCTCGTCGCGTCCATGGTCGGGCCGGCCGGCTGGGTCAAGTACGGCTCCGTGTTCCACTACCTGCGGCTGGCCCCGTCCCAACAGATCGATCTCCTCAACCTCGCGATCACGACCGCCGCGGCGGCGCTGCTCTGCGGTGTCGCGACGGTGACGTTCTCGCGACGGGACGTCCCGGTTGGGCCCTGATGGACCCGACGTCCATGGTGGTCTGTGTCCTACGTCCCGGGCTCGCCGGTGGTCAGCTCTGGATGCTGCATTGCGGTCCAGCCCGTCGCAGTCGCTGATCGACGCGACGCCGGCCGCGGGCGAGACGCAGGCGGTCGGGTGGCATCGGCACGCCCGATCTACTTCATCATGTCCGGCGACCGACGAGACGAGTGCCGGTGACAGGTAGCCTCCTCAAGAATCAGTTCGTGCCCTACGTGCGTCTGGGACCGCAGGACAGCGTAGGAGAACGTCCGCTGCTGACACCCGCTGAAAGGGGTCGTGATGACCACGGCGAAAGAGAGTTCGGCGGCCGCCGATGTCCGCTGGTATGCACTTGAGTCGACTGATGTCGCGGGACGGGTCGGTGTTGCGGTGGATGCGGGGCTGTCCGCGGCTGAGGCCGCGCAGCGGCTCAAGCAGAACGGCCCGAATGCGCTGCCGGTGGAGCAGCCGCCGTCGACGCTGCGCCGGTTCCTGGGTGAGTACACGAGCTACATGCAGCTGATCCTGGTGGGGGCGGCGATCGTCTCGCTGCTGATCAAGGAGTGGAGCACGGCCATCGTGCTGGCCGTGATCACGCTGTTCAATGCTCTGGTCGGGCTGCGGCAGGCGGGCAAGGCCGAGAGTGCGATGAACGCGTTGCAGTCGATGATGAAGGCGACGGCGCGGGTGCGGCGCGACGGGGTGGAGTCCGAGATTTCGGCCGAGCAGTTGGTCGTCGGTGACGTCGTGCTGATCACTGCCGGTGACGAGGTACCGGCCGACGGGCGGATCGTGACGTCGAGTGCGCTGCAGATCGACGAGTCGGCACTGACCGGCGAGAGCGTCCCGTCCGGCAAGGAGGCAGCAACGCTGCCTGATGGCGAGATCGGGCCGGGTGAACAGTCGAACATGGCGTTCATGCATACCCCGGTCACCCACGGCAGCGGGGTGCTGATCGTCACGGCAACCGGCAGCGACACCCAGGTCGGCAAGATCGCCCACATGTTGTCGGCGACGACGAAGGAGCAGACACCGCTCACCAAGCAGATGAACACGCTGACGCTGTGGATCGTCGGCGCGGCCGGACTCACGATGATCGTGATGTTCGCGCTGGGCCTGAGCCGCGGGCAGTCGTGGACGGTGCTGTTCAACACCGCGATCGCCCTGGCGATCGCGGCGATTCCGCTGGCCCTGCCGATGGTTGTGCAGGTCGTCCTGTCGCTGGGCAGCGTGGAACTCGCCAAGAAGAAGGCCATCGTCAAGGACTTGCCGTCGGTGGAGACGCTCGGGTTCACGTCGGCGATCAACTCCGACAAGACCGGGACACTGACGATGAACCAGATGACGGCGGTCGAGGTCGTCGATCCGACGGATCGCTATGCGATCACGGGCGTCGGTTACGGCCTGGAGGGCAAGATCAGCCATCCGGCGGGCAAGACCGACACGCTCGACGGCGCGATCCTGCCGTACGTCATCGCGAGTGATACCCGGCTCGTCGACGGCAAGGTGGTCGGCGATCCGACCGAAGGTGCGCTGCTCGTGCTGGCCCACAAAGCAGCGATGGACATCGACGCGACGCGCGAGCAACTGCCGCGCCTGGCGACCCTCCCGTTCGACCCGGGCTACAAGCTGATGGCAACGTTCAACCAGGCGAAGGACGCGTCAGGAAACGAGGTCGTGCGCTGCTTCGTCAAGGGAGCGGCGCCGGCAGTGATGGCCCGCGCCAGCACCGCACTGGCCAACGGCACGAGCGTTCCTTGGGACGACGCGCTCAGGCAGCGCGCCGAGGAGAACGTCGCGCGCATGGGGGCATTGGGCCTGCGGGTCATGGCCGGCGCGTTCCGCGATCTTGACGCGGCCGGCTTCGACCCGAACGCTGACCTGCTTGCCCTGGTGCAGGATCTGGAGATGACCAGCCTGGTCGGGATGGTCGACCCGCCTCGCGAGGAGTCCAAGGCCGCCGTCAGGGATGCGCAGAAGGCGCACATCCGGGTGCGGATGGTCACCGGCGATGATGTCGTTACCGGCGCAGCAATCGCCAAGCAGCTCAACATCCCCGGCGACTCGATCCTCGGCGCCGACTTCGCTGCCCTGTCCGAGCAGGAACGGCTTGCGCGGATCGAGCACATCGGGGTCGTGGGACGGGTTGCGCCCGAGCACAAGGTGCTGCTGGCGCAGACGCTGAAGAAAAAGGGCGAGGTCGTCGCGATGACCGGCGACGGCGTCAACGACGCCCCTGCGATCAAGGCGGCAGACATCGGTGTCGCGATGGGCAGCGGCACCGAGGTCGCGAAGAACGCTGGTCGGATGATCTTGTCCGACGACAACTTCGCGACGATCGTCTACGCGGTCGAGCAGGGCCGCAAGCTGTACGACAACCTCAACAAGTACATCCGATTCGTCCTGCTTGAACTGATCGCGTTCGTCCTGACGTTCCTCGGCGCAACGCTGCTGAACATCGCCGCAGGCCAGCCGTTCACACCGGCTCAGATCCTCTGGATCAACTTCCTCGTCAACGCCCCATTCGGTGTGGCCCTGGGATTTGACGAGGAGACGCCGGGCCTGATGCAGCGCCGGCCACGCCCGCGCGGTGACTCGATTCTGACCACCGGCGTGCTGGTCACCTGCGGTCTGGTCGGGCTGTTCATCGCCGTCACGAACGTGGCCCTGATCTCCTACGGGAAGAATCACTACGGGAGCCTCGTGATCGGCCAGTCGATGGGTCTGGTCGCGTTCTGCCTGATGCTCATCGTCGCTGCCTTCGAGGCACGCAGCGAGACCGAGTCCGCCTTCAGCGTCGACTCGTTCAACAGCTCACGGATGAACATGATCGCGCTGGCCGAAGTCGCCGGCGCGTACCTCATCACGCAGGCCGACTTCATGAACCGACTGCTGGGCACCACCGGGCTGCAAGCCCGCCAATGGGGGCTGGGACTTCTTGCCGCGGTCGTGCTCCTCCTGGTTTGGGAGCTCGGCAAATGGATCGCACGCGGCCGAGCGTCAGCCAGGAAAGCGCCAGCGCCCGTCCGCTGACGGGCCTGGACCCGCAGGTCGTACCGCAGATCGCCGCATCGACAGGAGGTCACACATGGCCAAGCATCACAAGGACAGCAGCAACCACAAGCACAAGGCCGACCGTGAAGCGCTATCGGCCGCATCCCAGCAGGACGCCGAAACCGGGCCGCCGCCGAGGATGAAGCGCGGGGAGTACGAGCGGCACATGAGACGTCTCCACGGCGAACTCGTTGCCATGCAGGAGTGGGTCAAGGCGTCCGGAGCCAAGATCTGCATCGTGTTCGAAGGCCGCGACACCGCCGGCAAGGGCGGCACCATCAAACGGATCACCGAACGCGTGAGCCCGCGAGTCTTCCGGGTGACCGCTCTCCCCACTCCAAGTCCGCGCGAGAAATCGCAGATGTACATCCAGCGATACATTTCCCACTTCCCCGCCGCCGGCGAGGTCGTGATCTTCGATCGGAGCTGGTACAACCGGGCCGGGGTCGAACGAGTGATGGGCTTCTGCACGCCCGAACAGACCGCGAAGTTCCTGGAGCAGGTGCCGGGTGTGGAGAGAGCAATGGTCGATTCCGGGATCCACCTGGTGAAGTACTGGCTCGAAGTAAGCGCCGACGAGCAGACGCGGCGTCTGGAGAGCCGCATCACCGACCCCCGCAAGATCTGGAAGCTGTCGGGCATGGACTTGAAGTCCTACGCCCGGTGGTACGACTACTCCCGGGCCAGGGACGCGATGTTCGCTGCGACGGACACCTCGTGGGCGCCGTGGTTCATTGCGCACACCGACGACAAGAAGCGCGGCCGGCTCAACATCATCAGCCACCTGCTCAGCCAGATCCCCTACGAACCACTCGCCCCGCGCGACGTCACGCTGCCCAGACGACAGCGCCCAGGCCGCTACGTCGAGCCCAACCTGCCGCTTCGCTACATCCCCACCCCCTTCCAGTGAGGCTTCGCCGCTGACCGCCGGGTCTTCGCCCCTGACGCTGTCGACCCGGCACTCGGACCTCCGGTACGACTTCGACGGCTGTCTATGTGTCGTTCGGTTGCCGACGTTGCCACTACGCATCGAAGTCTGTCAATATCGATATGTGCCGAAGTCCATGACGCTCATCAGCCCGGCCGAAACGGTCGCGTGCTGCTCGCCGATAGCACGTGAACCGCTGAGCCAGGTTGCCGCCGAGCGCATCGCGCCGCTGCTGAAGGCACTGGCCGATCCGGTGCGGCTGCGGCTGATGTCTCTGGTCGCGTCGCATGAGGATGGCGAGGCGTGCATCTGCGACCTGAACCCGGTATTCGACCTGTCGCAGCCGACGATCTCCCATCACCTCAAGGTGTTGCACGAGGCCGGGCTCCTGGATCGCGAGAAACGCGGCGTCTGGGTGTACTACCGCGCCCGCACCGAGGCGCTGGCGAACTTGGGCGCGCTGATCGGTGACCCATCCGCATGAGTTGCCGGCCATGAACCAACCTATGGCGCGGCGCGCGCTGGCCGAGTTCGTCGGTACGGCTTTTCTGGTCGCGGCCGTCATCGGCTCCGGCATCGCCGCCAGCCGCCTCTCGCCACACGACACCGGGCTGCAGCTGTTGGAGAACAGCATCGTCACCGGCTGCGCCCTCGCCGCGCTGATCCTCGCCCTGCAACCGGTCTCGGCCGCGTTCAATCCGATCGTGACACTGGTCGAGCGGAGCCTGGGCGCTGTGTCGAGCCGCGACGTCGCCGTATTGATCGTCGCCCAGGTTGCCGGTGGGTTCGTCGGCGCGGTCGTCGCCAACCTCATGTTCAACCTGTCCGCCGTCAGCCTCTCCACCCATCACCGCGACGGCGGCGGCGTGCTGCTGGGCGAGGTGGTGGCGACGGTCGGCCTGCTCGTGGTCATCTTCGGCACGGCCCGCGCCGGTCGTTCGGATCGCGTCGCGTTCGCGGTCGGCGGGTACATCCTCGCCGCCTACTGGTTCACCAGCTCCACCTCCTTCGCCAACCCCGCCGTCACCATCGCCCGCATGTTCTCCGACACCTTCGCCGGGATAGCCCCAGCCTCGGTCGCGTTGTTCGTGCTCATGCAACTCGTCGGCGGCCTGCTCGGCTACGCGCTGATCCGCGGCTTGTACCCGAACCCGTCCGCGATTGCCGCCGAAGGCGTCGGTCGGCGTTGAACCAGAAGGGCAGCTGATGGCCGACAAGCCCACCGTGCTGTTCGTGTGCGTCCACAACGCCGGTCGCTCGCAGATGGCCGCCGGTTGGCTGACCCACTTGGGTGAGGGCCGAATCGATGTGCGCTCGGCCGGCTCCGAGCCCGCCGACCACGTCAACCCGCTGGCAGTCACAGCAATGGCCGACGTCGGCATCGACATCGTCGCCGAGCAGCCCAAACTCCTCACCGTTGACGCAGTCCGCGAATCCGATGTCGTCATCACGATGGGCTGCGGAGACGCCTGCCCGATCTTCCCCGGTAAACGATACGAAGACTGGGACCTCACCGACCCCGCCGGGCAGAGCATCGAGGTCGTGCGCCAGGTCCGCGACGACCTCAAGGCCCGCGTCCAGACCCTCGTCCGCGACCTACTCGCCGACGCCTGACCGCAGGTCGGCGTTCTTCGACAGGTCCCTGGACACGGGGCTGCCAGGCGAGGAGCGGCTAGCCGCCTTGACAGACGGTCGCAATGGCGCCACAGTTACAGTGTCATTCCGTTCTATATTTCGAAATGACAGATTCTATTCTCAGGAATTCGTCAGCCTGGGGTTACCATCTAGACATTGGAGTCGTCGAGTGGCACCTCGTCCAGCGCCGAGCGCGACCAGAGACGCGCAGTCGCCACCTGGTCACGAAGCGATGCCGCCGCCCACGGGCCTACCGCCGGGGCTCGGACCGGGCGGTGCCCGACGGGTCAACGCCAGCGGCGCCATCGGCCGCACACCCGCTGTTCGCCGTCGCGACGACCGTGTTGGGTCGATTTGATGGCCATCGACTTCGGACTTGCCGGCAAGCGGGCCGTGGTCGCCGGTGCGGGCTACATCCCCGAACGGGCTGGGCACGGTCGGCTCACGTCGCTGCGGTTGGCCGAGGCCGGGGCAGTTGTGGCCTGCGTGGACATCGACGAAGCAACGAGCCCTGGAGATCGTCGCGGAAGTGCGGGCGGCCGGCGGACAAGCCTGTGCGGTGGTCGCGGACATGACCGTTCGCTCGGAGGTCACTCGCGCGATGGGGGCGGTCGTTGACGAGCTCGGTGGCATCGACATCTGCGTCGACATCATCGGCGGAGCTTTGTGGCAACGCGCGGAGGACCGCGTCCCCGGAGCACTGGGACGTGGTCGTTGAGCAACAACCTGAGCCAGGTCTTCTTCGTCTTCCAAGAGGTCGGCCGGCGCATGATCGCCCAGGGCACGGGCGGGTCGCTCGTAGCCATCTCGTCGGTCGACGGCACCGTCGCAGCGAAGTATCACGCGGCTTACGGTGCCGCCAAGGCGGGCGTCATCTCCATGGCGAAGTCGCTGGCACAGGAGTGGGGCCCGTACGGCATCCGCGTCAACACCGTGGCCCCGGGGGCTGTGGGCACCGGCAACGAGGACCAGCCCGAGAACGAGTGGGGCGTCGGCCCAGTCCATCCGCTCGCCGCCCCCCGCACCCGCGACGTCGCCAACGCCGCCCTGTTCCTGTCGTCGAACCTGGCCGCACGCATCACCGGTCAGACCCTCGTGGTCGACGGCGGCGCGACGATCCGCGAGCTGTGGGGCATGACGCCGGCCGTCATCCCGGCGCACGAGACACTGCCCTGAAAGGAACCGAAGTGAACGAAGATTTCGTGCGCAGGGCCGTCGAGGAGGCGGATCTCAACGCCTTGCGCATCGCCCTCTTTCAGGCCACCGGCAGTCCGGACGTCGGGGACGTTCAGCTGCAGGCAATCAATATCCGCGCGGGGCAGCGCCAGCAGTTGGTGGTGGCGCCGGACCGACCAGGCGCGAGTCAAGGAGCTGGCGGTTGAGTTCCTGCTGAACGAGGCGGCTGATTACGAGCAGACGGTACCGACCGAGCAGGAGGTGAACAGCCTGATCGAGATGGCTCAGGGCGAGCCGGTCGCCCGAACGACAGCCTCAAGATGCGACGTGACCTGCTCTCGTTCGGCGAGTTCCCGCTCGGCGCGAGCTGGATGGCGGCGACCCCGCCACCGCTGCCCGAGGGTTTCCAGGTCGCGATCATCGGCGCGGGCTTCTGCGGGATCGGGATGGCCGTCCAGCTCCAGCAACTGGGGGTGCCGTACACCATCCTCGAACGCAGGGAGGAGATCGGCGGTGTATGGAGCGTCAACACCTATCCGGACGCCCGGGTCGACACGATGAGCTCGACCTACCAGTACGGGTTCGAGAAGAACTATCCGTGGACCGAATACTTCGCTCGGCAACCAGAAGTGCGGGGGTACCTGGAGCACGTCGCCACGAAGTTCGGCGTCTCGGGACAACATCAGGTTCGGGCATGACGTCGTCGAAGCGCACTTCGACGAGGCCACCTCCACCTGGAACCTGCAGGTCCGGACCGCGCAGGGCGAAGAGCGCGACGCTCACCGCGAACGTGGTCATCAGTGCGGCCGGCCTGTTCGCCGTCCCGAAGCGGTTCGAGGCCGAGGGGGTCGATGACTTCGCCGGGGAGCTCGTCCACACGACCGAGTGGACGCACGGGCGAGCACACGGCCGAGGGGAAGCGGGTTGCCATCATCGGCAACGGCTCCACCGGAGTGCAGTTGCTCGGCCGGATCGCCGAGTCGGCGAAGGAGGTGTTCGTGTTCCAGCGGACACCGCAATGGATCAGCCCCCGGGAGCGATACGGCGAGATCGTGAGCCCTGAGTCCAGGTGGCTGCTCGATGCGATGCCCTATTACTGGAACTGGAGCCGATACATCGGCGCTCATGCCGGGATTCGACACCCATGACCTGGTGGTCCCGGACCCCGACTGGATCGCCGGCGGCGGCCACGTCAACGAACGCAACGACGCCGTACGCGACGCACTCGTCAACTACATCAAGCGGCAGCTCGGTGACCGTCAGGACCTGGTCGAGAAGCTGATACCGGACTACGCCCCGTTCGCCCGGCGGCCAGTCGTCGACAACGGCTGGTACCGCGCGCTGACCCGCGACAACGTCGAGCTCGTCACCACGCCGATCTCGCGACTCACCGAGCACGGGATCGAGACCGAAGACGGCCAGGAGCGCGAGGTGGACCTCGTGATCACTGCCGTCGGATTCCGGACCACGATGTACCTGCATCCGACGGAATATCGCGGCGTGGGCGGGGCCTCCCTCCAGAAGCTGTGGAGCAAGGACGGTCCGCGGGCGCACCTCGGGATGACCGTGCCGGGTTTCCCGAACTTCTTCATGCTGTACGGGCCCAACTCGCAGCCCGTTTCCGGGCACGGCTCGCTGCCGGCGTGGTTCGAGATCTGGACGCACTACATCGCCCAATGTCTGGTCGCCATGCTCGAAGGCGGCTTCTCGCGGATCGAGATCCGCAAGGACACCCACGATGACTACAACACCCGGTTGGACGAAGCCGCAGCTGGCCTGGTCCATCTCCAGGACGCCGGGTCGCGGCGACGCCAATTACTACCTCAACGAGTTCGGGCGGATGCAGGTGAACGCGCCCTGGAACGGCGAGGGCTTCTACCGGTGGAGCGGCAGACCCGAACCTGGACGACTTCACGTTCTCCTGATGCTGAGCAGCTCCTGACCGCACCCCTGCTGCCCTCGACCGGCGGCAACGAGTCATCGGCCAACGTCCGACGGCGTTTGCGGGACAGGCTCGTCCTCAGCCGAGTCGACGAAAGCCGGCGGTCGACCACCGATCCGACGAGACAGGTGCATTGCGCTGTCGGTGACCTTCCGGGCGGTTCGCAGTACCTGCTCTCCGCTGACGCCCTCAAGGCCGAGCAGCGTGAGCGCGAAGACCACTTGACCGTCGTCCCCGAATACCGGCGCGATGAGCTGCACGACGTCGTAATGTGCGGCAGGGCTCTCGTTGAGCACTTCGTAGTTGTCGCCGACGCCGCGCAATCGCCTCGACCACACTCTGACGCAGTTCCTCGCTGACGGGTGATTGGGCCCACTCCCCCAGAACACGGTTGAAGGCGGCCAGCCTGATCGGTGCGCAACGTGATCGCGTAGCCCCGGCGACGTACCCGCTCGAGTGCCCGCACGAGGTGCTCGCGTGTGCTTGCGCGGACAGCGTCTGCGCCGAAGTTGCGCGGTCAGCCAGTGCTCCACAACCGGTGCGGGACTCCAGGCCAGGAAGACCTGCCCGAGTGGTGGAGTGAGCGGGATTCGCTGACCGAGCGCGACCCTGCGAGTCAGCGAACTCGGCCGGCCCTCCATGGCCAGGATCAGGATCTCCTCGCCGAGGACGGCACTGCCGATGCATTCGCCACCGGTCTGCTCGACGAGTGCCCGCATCTCGGCCCGCGCCAGCTCCACGACCGGGTGGCGTACCGAGGCTGCCTGTCCGACCGCGACGAGAGCGGGTCCAAGCTGGTAGGTCTTGTGCCGCGGATGACGAATCAGGTACCCGGCTTCGGTGAGCGCTTCGAGCACCGGCGACAAGGACGCGAGGCTGACTCGCAACGCCTTGGCGAGCTCGGAGAGAGTGAACGACGCGACGCGGGTTGGCCGTCAGGTGGCTCAGGACGGCAACGGCGCGAGTGGCGGACTTGGCAGGGGGCGCGGGCATAGGACGCTCCTCCCCTGTCTGACCGGCGACGAGACCCAGAGTACGGATGTCATGTCGAAACCAATTTCGAAATCACGCAGCTATTGTGTACACCCTCGACAGCGTCCGGCGCCCGCAGAGCCGTGCCGGAGCTGCCGAACCAGGGGTGAAATCACCACACCGCGTAATACCGTGTGCGCAGCCACCGCCGCCCCGGGGACGCGCGCGCCACAGCGAAGGGATGACCTCATGAACCGCGGGACGCCCGCCGATCCGGAACTCGCCGAACTGCGTCGGCTGGCAGCCGGCATGTCCGATCGGGTCCCTGTCGTCGGTGGGGTCAGCCTCACCGAGGCGAGTGTGGGCGGCGTCCCAGTCCTGCGGTGTCGGCCTGAATCTGCCGGAGAGCGGGTCTTGCTGTGGTTCCACGGTGGCGCGTACCGGCTTGGATCGGCACACGGCTTCAGATCATGGACGAGTCACCTGGCGAGGGCCTGCGCAGCAGAAGTCGTGGCGGTGGACTACCGCATCGCACCGGAGCACCCGTTTCCGGACGCGCTGATAGACGCGCTGCTGGCGTGTGAGGCCATCCGCGGCGAGGGTCGACCGGTTCTCGTCGGTGGGGAGTCAGCCGGCGGTGGGTTGGCGGCGGCGCTTCTGCTTGTGCTCGCCGCCCGAGGGTTGCCACGCCCAGCAGGCGCGATCCTGTTGTCACCCTGGCTAGATCTGAGAGTCACTGCCGCGTCGTTCGCCGTCAACGCGGCAAGCGACGCCCTCTTCTCCGCCGCTTCCGCTCGAGCGGCGGCGGCCACTGTACCTCAACGGGCACCCGCCGACCGACCCGCTGGTATCGCCAGTGCTTGGCGACTGGTCAGCTCAGCCGCCGATTCTGGTGCAGGTGAGCAACGCGGAGGTCCTGCGCGACGACGCGCTGTTGTTGGCTGACGCGGCCCCCAGCGTTGCCTTGGAGACCTTCGACGACCTGCCGCATGCCTGGCACCTGGGCTACCCGCAGGCAGCCGGGTCGGTACCGGCAGTGGAGTCGGTCGGCCGGTTCGTCAGAGCCGTCACACCGTAGCCATCAGCGAGCGATCGCGGCCGTGCGGGGTCAGCGCTGCGACGGTACCGCCGCTTCGACCCCGCGCGGCCGCGAGTCGAGCGCCCGCCGGTGATACATCACGAACAACGCCGCTGCGGCGATGGCCGCAGCTACTTCGGCGATGGCGCTCAGCCACTTGCCCGTCGGCTGCCAATACGGGTCGTACATGTTCGGGACCGGACCGAACGCGCCAACATCGACGTAGCGGTATAGCACCACCGCGATCGTTGCGGCGGCAGCGACCAGGAAGGCAAAGCCAGCCGTATATCGCCGGGGACGAATAAGCAGACCGACGGCAGCGACAATGGCTGCCGCGGCCTCGACCCGGAAAAGATCGGCCTGGCTCAGCGTGCTGGTCTTCACCTGCTCGAATGCGGAAGCGAGGTCCAGATGTACGTAGGCGTCGATCGCCAAGCCGACGACGGCTACCCCTATCAAGATCACCTCGGCCACCGGCCTGCGCCCAACGCTCACCGCACAACACCTCCGACCGGACTCGACGGCCAGGTCGGCGCACTGCCCTGGCGCCGACGGGGAGTCCTAGGCCATACACGTGAACCGGCCCGGACCGGTTCACCGGCCGGCCGAGGGCGATGCGCTGCCCTGCCTCCGGTCCGATCGCCAGTCACCACCACGGATAAGCACGGGCCGGCCGTCGATCAGGCCGGGGCCGGGCCCCTAGGATGAGGGAGTGCCTGACCGCGGCGGCGCCGGGCTGCCCGGAGCCGACATCGGCAGTGATGTGCTGCCGCGGATCCCCGCTTCGGCCGGCGCGCTGGTGTGGAGCCGGAGCGGGCGGTTGCTGATCCTCAACCCCACCTACAAGGGGGGCTGGACCCTGCCCGGCGGGGTCGTCGAGGCGGACGGAGAATCACCGTGGGAGGCCTGTCGCCGAGAGACCCGTGAGGAATGCGGGCTCGACGTCGCCACTGGCCACCTGGTGTGCGTCGATTTTCTGCGTCCACGGCCGGGACGCCCCGGAGGCATGCGCTTCCTGTTCGACTGCGGCACCCTGCCCAAGGCCACACTGGCCCGCATCGTGCTCCAGCCCGAGGAGATTTCCAGCTTTCGGCTTGCCCACGTCGACCGAGCACTGACACTGCTCAGCGGCCCGGTGCGGCGACGTGTCGCAGCCGCCGTCCGCAACCCTCGACGCATGCTTTATCTCGAGAACGGGCGGCCGGTCGGCTAGCGGCACCGCGAGCGACGATTCGCCCGGACCGCGCGACCGCCAGCAGTCCGGCGTGAGTGGGTGTCACCGAATTCGCCCGTGGCGCCGGGCGGGTCGGGCATGATCGAGGTGTGAGCACGGTGGTGATGCACGCGGTGGTATCGGTCGATGGCTTCATCGCGGACCCCCTCGACGATGTCGGTCCGCTGTTCGAGTGGTACTTCAACGGTGACGCCGAGATCGTGGACGGCGGGCCGTTCAAGGTCGGCGAGGCTTCGATCGGGTACGTGCGGCCGATGTGGGAGCGCATCGGGACGACGGTGATCGGGCGGCATCTGTTCGACCTGACCAACGGATGGGAGGGCATCCCGCCGGCCGGCGAGCACATCGTCGTGGTGACGCACCGGCCCCGGCCGGACGGCTGGCACCCCGAGGCGTCCTGTCGCTTCGTCGACGACGTGGGCGCGGCGATCGCCGTGGCGAAGGACCTCGCGGGCGAGCGCGACGTGGCCGTCGCGGCCGGCGAGGTCGGCGGGCAGGCGTTGGCCCTCGGCCTGGTCGACGAGGTCGCGATGGATGTCGTGCCTGTGGTGTTCGGCTCCGGCAAGCGCTACTTCGGGTCGGTCGACGCGCAGCACCTCCTGGAGGATCCCGATGTCCTCATCCAGGGGCGACGGGTGCTTCATCTGCGGTACCGGGTTCGCCGCGTGCAGATGGATTGATTCTTGCCCGTCCGATTCCCGAGAACGCCGAAGCGCCGACTTGCGGCGAGACAGCCGTCGGCCGCGGTCGGGCCCGTGCCGTCACCCGGACGGCAGCACGCCCGCCGGGGCCATCGGCGCGGATGCGTGCGCGCTATCGTGCAGGTTGTCATTGTGGAGGGCAGATGCCAACACCGGCGATGTCGGCGTCGACGGCCGTCAGGTGGGGATCGTTCGTGCAGGCCGCCTACGACCAGTACGCGGCCGAGCCGAGCCAGGACAACCCGTCCTCGATCGTGCGGATGCCGGCCGGGTACACGCTGGCACGGACAATCCAGATGAGCGATTTTTTCGGTCCGGCTCAGCATCGTGTCTTCTACGGATTCGTCGCCGTCGGCGGCGATCCCCGGACCGCCGTGGTCGCGGTGCGGGGAACCGCATCGGCGGTCGAATGGTGGGATGACATGCATTGGCGGCTGGTGCCATTCACCCCGGTGTCGGACGCGGGCAATGTCGCTCAAGGGTTCTTCGACATCTACCGCACCTTCGGCACGATGACTCCCGGCGCAGCGACGCCATCGAAGCCCAGCATGTCGTTCGCTGCCGAGATCGCTGACGCGATCACCGACCTGGCCGGCGATCTTGATGCCAGCGTGCCGACGATTGTCTGCGGGCACAGCCTGGGCGGGGCGCTGGCGACTTTGCTCGCGGCCGATCTTGCCGCCAATACGGCGGTCAATCCGCAGGCCTGGACGTTCGCATCGCCGCATGTTGGCGACGCCGCCTTCGCCGCGCGGTACGGCGCATTGAGCGGCGTGTCCTGGCGGATCTACAACCAGCTCGACGTGGTCCCCTTCTTCCCGGTCGACACCGCTGACCACTACCAGCCGGTCACCACCGGTTTTGCGATCTCCTCGCTGGGCAGCGCGCGATGGAGCCTGGGCTGCGCGCATGCGTTGAACACCTACCTGCACGTACTGACGCCAGCCACCGTCCCCCTCATGCCCGCCTGCGCGCCAACGACCTGATCAACGACGGCAGCGGCCTAACCGAAGCGGCACACCGCGACGCAGCCATCCGCGGGCGCGTCACGCAACGCTGAGCT
>CAVQMF010000009.1:0-332784 GCA_963713565.1 uncultured Actinomycetota bacterium
TGATCTTCGCGGGTACACATCGGGTACACACCAGAACTGAAACCAGCCGATGTTGATCAGTAACAACAAACGCTTGTAGGCCGGTAGATCCGGGGCTTGCAAGCAATTGCCAACGATCTTCAAAACCGCAAGAATCGCCCTCCGGAGGCGGTGGCGCAGGTTCGAATCCTGCCGGGGGCACCAATACAGGCCAGTAAATACGGGGCCTGTAAGCACTAGGACAAGATCACGTGCCCACTACGTGCCCACTCCGTTCGGGAGTTGGGCACGGGTCTTGTCGAGTTCGTCACGAGCGCGCAGAATCGGGCTCATGACCGGCGAGACGCGCGAGTGGGCCGCCGCGCAGCGCGCCGCAGGTCGCCTCGTGTTCGCCGAGTGGGGTCTCACGTTCGCGTTCGAGAACGACGACGAGCGGCAGGACATCGAGGTCTACGCGATGAAGGTCCGACTTCGCCGCGCCGCGCAGCGCGCCGGGCAGGACTCCCGACCCGGGGTCTGGTCGCGCACCGGTCGCCGACACGTTGACGAGCGTCTCCACCGGATCGCGCTTGAGATCCGCCGCCCGCGGTCCTACAGCAACCCCGATTTTTCTCGGAGCCGACGCACCCAGCTCATCCCGCGTCTGTGTCGGTTTTCTCTCCCAAGATCAACAGGGTTGTCGGATCACGTCCGGTCGGCAGCGATCTGCCGCTGATTCCGCCGCGACGGCCGGATGCGCGCCGCGGTGAGGTTGTGGGGCCGTGGTCGAGAGCCTGGTGAATTCGGCGCTGGCGGGGCCGCTACCTGTGTGAACTGCGCGCCGCCGCACAGCAATCCGGTCGCTATGCCTCAGCGGCGGGCCGCCCCGGCTTGCGCGCCCATTCGCGGTCGAACTTGTCGACTGCGCGCTCGTCCCAGAGCGGACCCATCGCGACCTCGACGAGCGGTTCGGGGAACCCGTCGTGCTCGCGCAACTGATGCACCCGCTGTCGGCTCACGTGGAGAATCTCGGCGACCTCGCTCGCTCCGACGAGGGTCGGCATGGTGGGTTCCTCGGCGCGGCGTTCTTGTTCGTCGAGTGTCATCGCGTTCACCGCGATGATCTCGTCCAAGCGGAGCTTCCCTCCGACGAACCGCTCAAAGTTCTCGTGCACCTGGTTGACGGCGTGTGCGAAATCCTTTGCGGCAGTGCCGAAGCTGACTGTCCACTGCCCCGCGCTCGGCAGCGCAGCGACTGAGGCGTCGATGCCCTTGCCGTCGAGGGTCTCCTGAATGTCGACGAGCGTGTCCTCGTGCGGCAGGTTGCGCAGCGTGAATTCGACGGTCCACTCGGTGGTGGTCATAGCTCCCCCTTCCTGCGTAGTGAGCGTTGTTCGGACTTGCTCGGCGGCGGTACCGCCAACCCCGCATGCTTGAGCGCGACTTTCAGGTCTGCCGTGCGCCGACGGGGGTTGCTCGGCGTGGCCGGGTAGCTCGTGACGTAGTTTCCCCCGGGGTCGTAGAACCGGGTGTATCCGCTTGCGTCGTCGTGGACCTCCCACCCGTTCGCCCGAGCCCATTTCGCGATGTCGGTGATATCGCTATTCATCGTGCGTCCGTCCCTTGCGATGTGTCAAGAGTTATTGCATCACGCGACAACGTCAAGGGTTTAGGCGACACGCCGCCCATACCCCCCACAAGCGGTCTCTCGCGCTGCGCGAATACGCCCTCGGTCTCGAAGCGCTCGACCGAGTCGCGCGGGGCGAGCCGCTATGGCGTGTCCACGAGTGCGTGTTCGCCATGCTCGCCTTGGAGTCCGAGCCGATCGATCCCCGGCTGTAAGAGCCTCTGTAACTCCACTGACCGACTATGCGCAAAACGCATTGAATAATGCGTTGTGCGATCAGATGGTGGCCCCGGCGCATGGGTTGTGGCCATAATGGTCTTGTCAGATGTGGCTACGAAGGAGCGAGCATGAATGTCGGAGTACGTGAACTCAGGGACGGGCTGAGCCGGCATCTGGCCCAGGTTCGAGCCGGGCACTCTGTGACCGTGACAGATCACGGCGTACCTGTCGCACGCATTGTTCCTGTCGGAACCCCCAGCGCCCTCGAACAGCTCATTGCCGACGGCCGGGTCACGCCCGCGAAGACGCCGAAGCGGCCAGCCGGGCGCCGTGTCACCGGAGCCGGGACCGTGAGCGATCTGGTCGCCGAGCAGCGTCGTTGATCGCGTACCTGGACACCTCGGCGCTCGTACCGTTGCTGATTGAGGAACCGTCGTCGACGATTTGCGCACGAGTGTGGGATGACGCGGACGACGTCGTGTCGGTCCGAATCGCCTATGTCGAGGCTGCGGCCGCCGTTGCGCAAGCGCGTCGGCTGGGTCGGCTGACGCGGTCCGAGCAGCGCAAGGCGGTCACCCTCCTCGAGGAGACGTGGTCACAGATGCAGATCGTCGAGGTCGATCAAGGATTGATGTATCGAGCTAGTGTGCTCGCCGACGCGCAGAGCCTGCGCGGTTACGACGCGACGCACTGCGCCGGTGCGGAGTCGATCAACGACGCCGACGCCGACGTCGTGGCGGCGAGCGGTGACGCGCAGCTGCTCGCTGCGTGGCGAGAGCTGGGCGTCGACACCCTCGACGTGAACGCAGAGCGACGCGGCGCCTGACTCGCAGCACGCCGGGAGACATGCCCACGCCGCGTGATATGTGCGCGTCTCTGCTGCGGCTACGGCACCGACCTGTCGACTCCTGATGCCTTGCCTGCGGGTGAACGGCCATTTCGGGTGAACACGGGCGTGCCGAGCGGCGCACCGGGGGTCGCACTTGCGGTCTGGCTCGGTCTGGCGTCGCGCAGCTCGCCGCGGCCGGCGAACGGGAAGGCCAGTGTCTCGCGGATTGGCACGCCAGTGAGCATCATGAGGAGCCGGTCGACGCCGATGCCGAGGCCGCCGGTGGGCGGCATGGCGTAGCCGAGCGTGTCGAGGAAGTCTTCGTCGACTTGCATCGCCTCGAGATCGCCGGCCGCGCGGCGGAGCGACTGCTCGACGAGCCGCCGACGTTGGTCGATCGGGTCGGTGAGCTCGCTGTAGGCGGTGCCGATCTCCTGCCCGTAGGCCACGAGGTCCCAGCGCTCGGCAAGCCGCGGGTCGGTGCGGTGCCGGCGGGTCAACGGCGCCGCCTCGACCGGGAAGTCGAGGTAGAACGTCGGTTCCACGGTGGTCGCCTCGACCAGCTGTTCGTACAGCTTGACCACCAGGCCCCCTGGCGTCGGTTCCTTGCCGACTGGGACAGCGCTGGCTCGGCATAATGCGATGAGTTCGGCCAGCGGGGTGTCTGGCGTGACGGTGCTGCCGCAGGCCCTGGAGACCGCGTCGTGCACGGTGAGGGCGCGCCACGGGCCGGACAGGTCGACTTCCACGACGCGCGCGCCCAGTTGGCGGCGCACCGCGATCGGCGCCCCGTGCACGGCGGTAGCGACCTCCAGAACGAGTTGCCGGGTGAGTTGACGCATGGCGTGGTAGTCGGCGTAGGCCTGGTAGGCCTCCAATGAGGTGAACTCGGGGTTGTGCGTGTCGTCTACGCCCTCGTTACGGAAGTTCCGGTTCAGCTCGAAGATCCGCTGCAGCCCGCCCACGCAGAGCCGTTTGAGATGCAGCTCGGGTGCGATACGCAGGTAGAGCGGCATGTCGTAGGCGTTCATGTGCGTGACGAACGGACGGGCGTTCGCGCCGCCGTGCACGGCCTGCAGCATCGGGGTTTCGACCTCGATGAAATCGCGTCGCGCGAACGCGGCACGCAACTCGCGCACCGCCGCGCTGCGCAGTTCGAGCAGCCGTCCCGCGCCGGCATCGGTGATCAGCTCGACGTGCCGTAGCCGGGCCGCCGGGCGAAACGGGGTCGCGGGTGCCAGCTTCGGCACCGGCGTCAGGCATTTCGCTGCGAGCTCCCAGCGATGCACCTGCACCGACAGTTCGCCACGGCGCGAGGCGACCACTTCGCCGGTGACCCCGACCAGGTCGCCGATATCCAGGAAGCGGTGCGCGAGTTCGTGCTGCGCAGCGCCGACTGCGTGCCGGTCGAGGATTGCCTGGACGGTGGCGTACTCCTCCTGCAGGACGAGAAACATCAGTCCGCCGAGGTCGCGCAGTGCCCGTATTCGGCCGACCACGGCGACGGTGCAGCCGGTGCGTGCGGCCGAGCGGAGACCGTCGAATCGTGTCCGTAGCTCGGCGACGGCGCACGTGCGGGGCACCGACACCGGATACGGGTCGATGCCCTGCTCGCGCAGCAGCTCAATCTTGTGCAGGCGGACCTGTTGCTGTTGACTGGGCCGCCTCATCCCCACCGGCACCTGACGCAGCGCCTCGGTGCGCGCCTGCACGGCGTCGAGCAGCGGCATGCAGGCACCGTCGTAGTGCACGGTGTCGTCGCGGCGCGGTGGGATGCCGCGGCTGGCGAGCAGCGGTAGGAAGCCCTCCGCGGCGCCTGCGGCAATCGCCACCCTGGTAAGGGTGAGCGGGGAGTCGTAGCACAGGTAGCGGGTCTGCCAACGTGGCTGGTAGCGCGCGTTGGCCCGATACAGCGATTCGATCTGCCAGAACCGGGACGCAAAGCGCATGAACCGGCCGGTGAGCCGGACCAGCGGGCCGGCACCCACCCGCTCGGCGGCGTTGAACACGCCGCGGAACATGGCGAAGTTCAGTGAGATGCGGGTGACGCCGAGCTCGTCGCGTGCCGTGCGGACCAGCGTGGCGACCATCGCCTCGTTGAGTCCATTGTCGGACGTGCGGTCGCGGCGCATCAGGTCCAGTGACAAGCCGTTGGGACCCCAGGGGGCCAGGGACAGGAAGCCGCGCAGCCGGCCGTTCGCGTCGTGCGCGAGCACCGCGACGCTACGCCCGTCGAGTGGATCACCGAGCCGGCCAAGCGCCATGGAGAAGCCCCGCTCGGTCTGGTCAACCCGCCACGCTCCGGCGTAGTGCGCCAGTTCGGCGAGTTGCGCCGCAGACAGCTCGGCGTGACGGTGCACGGTGATCGTGTAGCCGAGCCGCCGGATGCGTCGTGCGGCGCGGCGCACGGGTTGCATCTCCGGCCCGTCGAGGGTGAAACGATCACTCTCGATGATCGCCTCGTCGCCCATCGGGATCGCTTTGAGCCCGCCCGCCACGTACGCCTTCGCGCCCTCCTCACTCGCCGACAGAACTGCCGGGTACCAGCCGTGTTCGCGGGTCTCGCGCAACCAGGCCGCCACCGCGTCCGGCCACCGGCTGCGCGGCCCGACCGGATCCGCGCTCACCAGGCTGACATTCGCCAGGACCCGGTAGGTAACCGCAGCGTCCCGGGCTGCGGTGAACAACGCCGACTTGTCGCGGCGGGTTGCGAAGTAGCCCAGCGAGTCACGCTGGCCGTGGATCAGCAGCAGCGTGCGGATGTCGAACTCGTCCTGAGCGGACAGCGCGGTCTTCGGGCGTGTGGATCGCAGGAACACCAGCGCGGCGGCGAGCAGCGCCACACCGGACAGCAGCCCGGCGAGCGAGGCGACCCACCGGTGCCCCTGCTGGTGCGCCCAGCCGATGTCGGTGCGGTCGGGGAGCACGCCGAACACAGCACGCACCGCCCACTGCACCTGGTGCGGGGTGCCGCGCAGCGTGTGCGGCGACGACACCGTCAAGATGATCGACGTAGCGAGCGAGATCGCCAACCCGCCGCACAGCATTGCGAGTGCGCGCCAGCGGCCGCCCTCTCGCATCCGGCAGGTGAACGTCGAGCGGCAGGCGAGCAGCAGCGCGACGAGAATCAGCGTGACTGCCGCGTTGACCGCGGTCGCGGTTGCGGCCGACTGCTCGACGGGTCCGAGCCGCTCGCCGAACACCACTGCACCGCTCACGGTGAGTAGCAAGTATCCGGCGGCGATGAACTGGAAGGCGATGAGCAGTAGCCACGCGGCCCGTATCCGGCGCCGTACCGCGCCACACATAAGGAGGAGCAGTGCTGCGGAGAACAGGCTCGGGCCGGCGGGCAGGTTCAGCACGGCGAACGCTTCGTCGAACCGTTCCAGGGGCCGGGCGTGGTGGACGGCCAGCCGGAACAGCGACCACCATGCCGCAAGCAGGATGACCCGCGCGTAGATCTCCACGAAGTGGCTTTGCCAGCCGGCGCCGACCAATGCCCGCTCGCCGCGCCGCGGCGCTTGACGCGGGGCCTGCCGTGCCGCGGTGATGTGCCTCCGGGGTCGGTGACCGGTGCTGCTGGGGCGCTCGGACAGGGACGATTTCGTCATGTCCGACTGCCGCACCGGATCGAACCTCACGCTGGTCCAGACCTCCCCACACGCCGCTCGGGTGCTGGGCATGTCCCGCTCGCGAGGCGAGTGTGAGCGTTGTTCGCGATGGATTCGCCTAGCCGCTCAGCTTCGCGGCGGGCAGCACTCAGCGCGCTATCACCCGCCTGAGAAAACGATGCGCGCCAGCCAATAGAGCGCTGAACCCTCAGCCTCCGGCGCGCTCCTGGGCCGCAACATCGAGCCGTCGGATGTCGGCGCACGCCGTCAGCGTCGGGCCACAGCGCGCCTCGTCGCGCGGGCACAGCTGCGCCACGTGGACGCGCGCGTTGCAGCAGTTCCGGCGATGGATCTGGAACCTCATCGGGATTGGACCTGAGATGGAACCGAACTCCACGCTGCTGCTCGCCCTAACATTGTTGGCTGCGGTGGCGGCGCTGGCCGGTGTGATCCTGCTACGGCAGCTAGGCACCAAGATCGGGTGCGGGCTGCTCGCGATGCTGCTATCGGTGACCGCCGGGATGGCGGTCGTCAACGACTACTACGGCTACTACCAGACCTGGTCGCAGCTGTCGGCCGATCTGACCGGCAGCTATTCCAGTTTTGCAGACTCGGCTTCCCTATCGCGCGCCAGCGGGCCACGGCTTCACGGTCAGCTGCGCTCGCTGAGCTTGCTCGGCGCTCGCAGCGGCATCACCCGCGACGGGTTCGTCTACCTGCCGCCGCAGTATTTCCAGCGGCAATACGCGCACATCCGCTTCCCGGTGGTCGAGCTGATCCATGGGTCGCCCGGCAACCAGTTGGCGTGGGTGGTGCACCTCCGCGTGGTGCTGGTCATGGATCACCTGCTCGCCGCCCACGAGATCGGCCCGATGATCCTCGTCGTCCCTGCCATGAACGCCGGGCGGCATTACGAGGAGTGTCTGAACGTGCCGCGCGGCCCGCAAGACGACACCTACATCAGCGACGATGTGCGCACCGACGTGCTGTCCGCGTTTCGCGCCAGTCCTGACCCATCCCAATGGGGCATCAGCGGGTTCTCCTCGGGCGGCTACTGCGCGGTCAACCTCGCATTACGGCATCCGGCGCAATTCGGCGCGTCCGCAGCGTTGTCCGGCTACTTTCGGCCCACCGACGGCGAAGCGGCCGGCGTGCTGCACGACAACGCCGTTGACGAGGCGGCCAATGACCCGCTGCTGCGCGCCGAGCAGCTACGCACCGGCGCCCACCCTCTCCCGGCGTTCTGGCTCTCCGCCGGCACCGGCGACGCCAGCGACTGGGCCGCCGCGCTGGCGTTCGTCAAAGCACTGCACGGTGTCGAGCAGGTGCAGCTCTACCGCGAGCCGGGCGCGTCACACAACGTGTACGCCTGGCAGCCCGCGGTGCCAACGATGCTGAGTTGGATGTGGGCGCAGCTCGCACCGCCCGACCTGCGCGTGCAGTTCCCGATCGCCGGCAAGGCGCAGGCCTCGACCATCAAGCCGATCATCCCGACGGTGCACACCAACATACCGACGGCGCACACCAAGCAGGGGCACCACCATCGGCGGGTCTCACGATCGTCCTAACGCCCGGTCGTGTTACCCGACTCGGTCTCGTAATCCGATCACCAGCGAGGAAGCGCACGCCAGGGGCCGAGACCGCGGTATCGGTACGGACGCGACAGTTGCGCCTGAGGGACTGAACAGTCGCGAATCCGGTCGCTCTGGACGTGCAACGCAGCGACCGCCAGCCCCGCACGCAGGTGTTCCGGCGCGACCGCGATAACCCCTCCTGCGCCGTGCCTGTAACGCGGATGCCGAAACGCCTCCCGCCACCCCGGGCGCGAGGCACGGCCAGGTCCTCGCGGACCAGCGCGCACCGAGGCAGTCGTTGTTTGCTCCGCGGGTCCGCTCGCCCCCGCCAATCTGCACGACGTGGCGAAGTTGCTGGTTTCTTCAACGCGCGGGAGCGACCTGCTCGGGCTCGTAACCGTCGGCCGGCGCACCAGCGTCCCGTTGCCGCTTGCGGCTAGGTGTCGATCGCCGACGCGTCGCACCTGCCGAGGATTGGGTCTTCCTAGCAGCAGCGCGCCGCCCTGCTGCTCGATCGCAGCTGGTCCTCAGCACGGTTCATGGAAGGCCCGGCTGAGGCTGTGCACGAGCTCACAGGCCCTGTCGCACACGCTGCTAGGCGGTGCTGCCGCGCGGACGGAGTTGGTGGATCGGTGGGCCGGGGATGCGCAGTCGGGATAGCAGTGCTCGGCGTGGCCGTCGCAATGGCGGCGTGTACCGCATCGAGCGGCGGCTCGGCCGGGCGCGGCTCGCCGAGTTCCGCCGTGCCGCCGGCCGCGGCGACGCCGTCGTCGTCGCGGGCCTCGACGGCGGCGAGACCGCCAACGCTCGCATCGCCGGCGGGCACGCCGACAGCGTCGTCGGACGACGGCGTCGCCGCAACCTATCCGACGGTCGGGGCGCTGTTTCACGACGGCGCGCACGGTTCGCATGGCTGCACGGCAAGTGTCGTGGCGAGTTCGACGCAAAACACGGTGTTGACCGCGGCGCACTGCGTTTCCGGCACCATGGTCGGCACCCTCTTCATTCCTGGGTATCGCCGCGGCGCGGCGCCGGAGGGGGTGTGGCAGGTGACCGGTGCGTACGTATCACCGTCATGGCAGCGCGATCAGGATCCGCAGTTCGACTACGCGGTGCTCACCGTGGTAGCCCACTATCCGGGTCGACGTGCCGTGCGCCTGGCCGCGGTGACTGGTAGCGAGCGGCTGGGCACATCACCGGCGTCGGGCACCGAGGTCACCGTGGTGGCCTACCGATCCGGAAGCAACGACGTCCCGGTGGTGTGTCGCGCACCGGTGTACCACATCCAGGGGTTCCCAACGATCGACTGCCACGGCTTCACCGGCGGAACCAGCGGCAGCCCGTGGCTGGCGACGGACGCAACCGGCGGGCTCGTCGTCCGCGGAGTGATCGGCGGCCGTGAAGCCGGCGGCTGCCGCGAGTACCGATCACACAGCTCCTCGTTCACCGCAGACGTCGCTGCGCTGATCCGCCGCGCCGAGCACGAAAGCCCTCCCGACGCGGTCCAACCGGCCGGGTCGACAGGCTGCTAGTCGCCATGGGCTCGATCGTTTCGGCCGCTGCTGGTCTCTCTCGCGACGGTACGAGGTGATCGCCGGAGACGTGGTCGCCGCCGCCCTGGCCGGCGCTGAGGTGTATCCGCTCGCGAACCGGCTGCACGACTGGGACGACGAGCGCTGCGTGGACATCCTTGCCCGCTGCCGACAGCAATGCCGCACCGTGGCCGCGTGCACATCATCGAACGGCTGATCACGGACGACCCCACTGCCGCCGCCCCGGTACTGCTCAGCGACATCGTTGTGTTGTTCGGCGAGCGCATCGCGGAGCAGGCGGATCAGCGCGTCGGGGCTGGGGAAGATGCGACCACGTCGGTGCTCCGGCGAATCTCGCGCTGCTGCTCCTGGTTGGGTCGGCCTGGTGCGCGGTGTCGGCGTCGCCGCCGGTCCGTTCCTCGGGGCCGCCCGCCGGCGCGGGTCAACGGTCGCGCGACGGTCCCCCAGATCGATCCGCGAGCAGATCCGCGAGCGGTGCGGCGGGTCGCTAGCCCCAGAGGCGGTCACGTCGGTTGCCGTTGGGTCGACGGTCCGGTTCTTCCCGCCGAGCGCGAAGCTCAGGGCCGTTTCACCGCGGCGGTCTTGGCGTCTCGCCGCAGATCGACGCCGGGCGCGGTGCCGCCCGGTGCGAGGAGGCGACACCTATGCCGAACGCAAGCTGGCAGTCGTGTTGGCCGCGATTGCGACCACCATGTTCCCAGTCGGCCCGGCCATCCTCGTCGCGGCGACGGCAACGGCGGCCGCTCCGTCGCCTGCGAAGCCTGCGCCTGGTCTGATCGCCTGTGCGAACCCGGCGGTTCGATTCCCTGCCTGGCTGACAACACCCGCGGTGTCGCCTCGATTGCGGTGCGGCCCAGACAGCCAGTACTCCTCGCCGGTTTCGATGTCGCAGAGCTGCTCGAACATGCCCGTCCGCGGTCGCCGGAAATCGTCCGCGGTACGGCCGCGACATCAAGCGCGCCATCACCTACGCCTTCTGTCGGAACGCCCGCGGCTCCCATGATCTTCTAAGACCATGGGAGCATACGGGTCGTTCCCGGCATTGGATGAGTGTTGCCTACCGAGATCCATCTGCACGGCTTACTGAGGAGCGCACCGGGGAACGACGGGTGCTGAGTGACGCAGTTCCTGCTCGAGCGGTTCGTTGTGACCGTGGTCGTAGCTACGCGCCGGCAGCCACACCTCAGGTGCAGAAGCCTTTAGCAGAGTTTACCAGTTCCAGTAATAGACGTCGTGCAGTCCTCCGTCGTGGGTATAGAGAAAATGCTGCGTGAGATGGCTGGTCCACCAGTATGTTTCCTTGTTGTCCTGAATGCCCTGAGGGTCGTCGTAACTGCATATGCACAGGTTTCTCGATCCCGGTGGGGCGTCGGTCTCGGCCACCCATTCACCTGGGACGGTAGGTGGGTTTCCGTTTACTTGCTGCAGATGCCAGTCGGTGCCGTCGTACCACACGTCTTGTATGTGGCCAGCGGGGTCGAGGTAGGCGAAGTGCTGTTGATCGCCGTACACGTTGACGTGCAGTTGACCGTGCAATGGGCTCGTGGCGTCCGTGCGGGCGATATATTCGCCGGGCACGCTGGCTCCCGTTCCGTTCGGGTTGTTAAATCTGCTGCAGGTGCCAGCCCCCGTCGCCTTCGCACCAGACCTCCTGAATTCGGCCGTTGGCCTCAGCGTAGGTCACGTGCATTTGGTCGTGATAAGTACAGACGAACACGTCACCTCCTGCGCCTGCCGGCGGTGCGGAGGGCACGGCGATCCACTCCCCACGGACACTCGGCGCGGTGCCGTTGATCTGTTGCAGGTGCCACCCGCCGTAGCCGTCGTACCAGACGTCTTGGATCAGGTGGTGCGAGTCGAGGTAAACGAAGTGCTGTTGGTTGTGGTAGGCGCAAACGAATAGATTGCTTCTAGCTTGGGGCGTATCGCCCTTGTAGCAGAGTTGCTCGGCCACAACCGTGCCGGCGGCGTTGACGTTCGTTATTTGTTGAAGGTGCCAGGTGACGCCATCCCACCAGACGTCTTGAACGTTCCCGTCGGAATCGATGTAAGCAAAGTGCTGTTGCCCGTTATACGTGCAAACATGCATCGATCCCACGACCAGGATTCCGTCGTCGTCGAGTCCGCCGGCCGCCCGAACTGCCGAGCCGCCGGACACACCGTTTTCGCCGTTGATCGTCTGTGAATGCCACCTCGAGTCGGCGTCGGCGTAGAACACGTCATGGATGTAGCCGTGCGCGGTGAAATATGTGAAGTGAAGCTGGGTTCCCCACACCGAGATGTGCAGACCGCCGATCGCGGGGTCGAGAGCGTCTTGGCACTTTGCATTCACAGATGGCACACCAGAACTACGAGCCGGAGCGTTCGTTAGTTGTTGGCGAGTCCATTCATAGGTCCAATTATTGCCTTTGAACATTGCGCCGTAGATATCTTGTATGTTCCCATTTGCATCGATGTAGGCGAAATGAATCTGCGAACCTGGGCTACTGGGCCAGGTGTTGGACCCATAGGCGGAAGCTGCGATATCGTGACCGTCATAGGGCGCAGCCGCAGGTCCTGGCGCGACTGTGCCGGGACCCTCGTTCAGGCGAATCAATTCCCAGGTCACGAATCAACCCCTAACTGGCGCTACGCAGCAATGTGGTCTTCGGCTGCTGGATCGCTGGGTTCTTGAGTCTGCCAGGCGGAGACTGAGTGTCCTAGAAGGAGGCGGCGGCGCAAACCGGCTCCGAGGACAGCTGAGCGCGAGGATTCGCGGTCGTCCTATCGCGACACTCGCACCAGGTAAACGAAGATCACCCACGACTACCGGACATCGGCTATGTCCGGTAATGGGAGTCGGGTGCATACATTCCGATCTGCGCGGGCCGCGTAACGGTCGACGTCCGCACGCGAGTTGCGCAGATCGACGGTTTGCGCTCGGATTCGCGCCACGTCATCGGGTCAGCGCGGTGTCCGCCGACAGGAGGAACTGGAAGTTGCCAGCACCCACGGTCCTGGTGAGCGTTCGGATCACCGCCGCAGCGTTATCGTAGGGACCTTCCACATAGGACGGCACGCCGTCGCGACCGAATTCAATGGCGCTGTCCTGCGCCCACGCTCCGAGGTGCTCGGCCGTGGACGCGAAGTCCGGCGCCGGTTCGAAACCGAGTCGCCGCGCCGCGTCGACAGCACCCCAGACCAGATGGCGGGCGAGCTCCAGCGGTGCTTCCAGCGGCGGACCGGCCTGCTCGAACGCGGCGAAGAACATGCGCACGAACCCCGGCAGTTCGCGGTCGCCCATCGACCTGGGCCCGAGCGTGTTCTTGACGCCAAGACAATGGGTGTCGACCAAGTACCCGCACGCGGAGACTCGGTGCGGCCGTTGCCGGCGCACGACCACCACGGCGGCCATTCCGGCCACCCCCTCGGCGCCGGCCGCGACCTCGGGCCAGTCCCGATCGCCCGGCACGCTCAGCCCGCCGCTCCAGCCTGGGCTCACCCAGCAGCCGACGAGCGCCGGCGCTGCGCCTCTCGCGGCGCTCTGCGCCGCGGCGCGCACGAGCGGGCTGACAACCGCTGGTCGCACGCCGAGCGTCCGGGCGATGTGCTTCGGGGACAGCCCCGCCGCGCGCAACTCCCGCACGCGGTCCAACAGGCTGTCGTCAAGCGTCGAGGAGACCGTCACACCCGACATCTACCAGACCGGCGCAGCTGCGCCGCCGACGTCGCCCCCGACACGCGGCGACCTACCCACACCACCGCCCGCGACGGCGTCCCGCGAAATCGGGCACGCAGTGTTCTAATCGGCGGCGGCGCCGTTCGGGCGGGCAAAGATCACCACATCTGCCTGCCAGCACCGGTCAACCCCGAAGAATCGAGGCCACGCTGATCGCGCTGGTTCGGATTGATCATCGTCGACCTACAGTCCGAACTGCGCGGTCCACAAGGCGTGGTGATCGACCGCGCAGAGCCACGGCAATGCGCTCACTTTCGGCGGCGACCGCTGCGGCGTTTTTCAGGATCGCCGAGTGCGGTGCCTGTTGCTGTCGATTCGATGCCGAGGAGGCGGTGCGCGATCTGTGCGGCCGGCCACGTCCGAAGGGCGGTCTGGCGCCACCCGCGACTGCACCGGTCGGCACGGAACCGACGGCCAGCCACGTCGTCCGCTCCACGCGATCCTAGATCCAACGCGGGCTTGTGCTGCCCGTCAGTCGTGGCCGATGGTTGAGGTTGGGTCGCCGGTTGTGGGTCAGGCGCGTTCGGGGATGGTGAGGCCGGTCTCGTAGGCCAGGACGACGGCTTGCACTCGGTCGCGTAGCGCGAGTTTGGTCAGGATCCGGCCGACGTGGGTCTTGACGGTGCTTTTTTCGATGACGAGTTCGGCGGCGATTTCGGAGTTGTTCAGGCCGCGGGCGATCAGGCGGAGGATGTCGAGTTCGCGGGCGGTCAGTGGTGCGAGGCGTTCCGGGGTGCTGGCGGAGGGCGCGAGTGCCCGGGCGAAGCGGGTCACGAGCCTGCGGGTCACGGCGGGGTCGATGAGCGCGTCGCCGGTTGCCGCGCATCGCACGGCTGCGATGAGGTGTTCGGCGGGCGCGTCTTTGAGCAGGAAACCGCTGGCGCCGGCCCGCAGGGCTTCGTAGACGTATTCGTCGGAGTCGAAGGTTGTCAGGATGACGACCCGGCTCGAGGTCTGCGCGAGGATGTGGCGGCTGGCCTGTAGTCCGTCCAGGCGGGGCATGCGGATGTCCATTAGCACGACGTCCGGGGCCAGTTCGCGGACCTGCGCGACCGCCTGGACACCGTCCTCGGCCTCGCCGACGATTTCCAGGTCGGGCTCGCGCTCGAGGATGACCCGAAGGCCGGTACGCACCAGTCGTTGGTCGTCGGCGATCACGACCCGGATCGCCGGCGTGGCCGATTCGGTGTCCGATGTGCTCGCCACGGGTCACAGTCCTACTCCGGGTGGACCCCGACCCGGGAGATACCCCCACGGTCGGATGTACCCGGCCGCCGGGCTGAGCAGTCTGGGATGGCGGCGCCGCGTTCGACAACCGGGCATTTCGACAACCGGGCAGGTCGGACTACCGGGGGGCGCCGCGCGACGGGAGTTGAGGAGAGGACATGACACCGCTCATCGGCCTGTGCATCGCGGCGGTGGCCGCGCTGCTTGCCCCGAACACCCGCGCTGTGCTCGGCAGCGTATCGATCGGCATGGTCGCGGCGACGCTCGTCCAGACCTGGGACCTCGATGACGATTGGGGCAGCAACCCGCCGAGCACGGTCCATCAGCTCAGCTACTGGGTCGTCCAGTTGATCATTCTTGCGGTTGTTCTGGCGGTCGCCCTCGCGATGTTCCGGCTGCGGGTGCGGCGGGCCGCGCGCACTGGGCAGTCGCTGGTGCGGGCGTCGTTTTCCGGGCGGCGGGGCGCGGCGGTGCTCGCGGTGAGCACGGTGGCGCTGACCGTGGTGGCGTTTGCCGGTGCGTACATCGCGTCGAGGGCCCCGAGCGTGCATGGGCGCGGGCGGCAGGACATCCCGTGGACGGGCGTGCTCGGCATCGTCGCCGGCGTGGTCCTGATCGTCGCGTTGGTGGTGGCGCTGCGTTTCGGATCGCGGGCGAACCAGCGGGACAGGGTCGGCGGTTGACTCAGATGGCCGGGCGCTCAGCAGCAGGGGTCGACAATGGCGGCAACGGACGTCCACACCGGCTACCGGCAGGGGGCCGCGATGAGCAGCGCGCTGGGCTGGCTGCACCGGTCAGCGTTCGGCGTCAGCGCCTCGGCGGCGATCTTCGCTGTCCTGTTGAGCGGGTTCGCGGTCGCGCTGGTCCACGCGGACGGCGGCGGCGTTGCAGCGTGTGTCGCGGTGCTGGTGATGGTGACGCCTGTTGCTTTCGCCCGGCGAGCTCCGGTGGCGGTCGCGGCGGTCCTCGCGGCGGGTACTGCGGCCAACGAGTTGTTCTTCGGGCCCCTGGTGCGGTGCGGGCCGGGGTTGCCGGCGTCGTTCTACACCGCCTACGTCCTCGGCAACATCCGCACGGGATGGGTCCGCTGGCTCGGGCTCGGGTTGGTGCTGGTTGGCGTCGAGTTGCAGTGCGTCTACGACCCGCAGCTCGGCGGCGCGCAGATCGCGCTGATGGCACCGGTCGCGATGGTGTTCTTCGGCGCCGGCAGCGTCGCGCGGTCGCGCTCGGCCCTGGCCACGCAGTTGCGCCGGCGAAACGCGGAGCTGATCGAGCAGCGTGAGCGCACCGCGCGGGTGGCGGTCGCGGGCGACCGGGAGCGGATCCGCGGCGAGCTCATCGTCGGGCTGCAGCTTCAGATAGGCGAGGTCGCTCGAGCCGCGCAGTCGGCCCGCGACCGGACGGCGGCACCGCGTGAGGGTCTGGCCGCGATCGAGCGGACGGCCCGAGCCGCGCTTGAGCGGATGCGGGACATCGTCGGCACGATCCATTGCCCACCCACCGGCCCGGAGCCAGGCATGCGGGCCCTCGGTGACCTGCTCAACTCGGCGACCAGCTGCGATGCCCGGCTGCGCGTAGAGGGAGCCGCCCGCCCCCTTCCGCCCAGTATCGAACTGTCGGGCTACCGGATCGTCGAGCGGCTCCTGGCCGCCCTCGCCGACGATCCGGGCGCGCGGGCCGATGTCCGCGTCCGCTTCGCTGCCGACGCGCTGGAGCTGGCTGTCACCGGGCCGATCGCGCACGATCTGGATCCGGTGCTCAGTTTCACCGGCATTGCCGATCGCGTCGCTCTGCACGGGGGTTCGGTCCAGCTCACCCGGCCGCAGGGCCGGTTGGACGCGCGGGTGCGCCTGCCGTTGGTGACCAGCTTTGCCTGACCTCGCCAGCCTGGGCGCGGCCGTGCGTCGGCCGCCGGTGACCGACGCATTGCTGGCCGTGGCGATTGCGGTGCCGGGCCTGGTGTCGCTGGTTTGGTCGGCGGCCGGGACCGGCAACGCCGCGCCGACGGTCGCCGTACTACTGGTCTGCGGCGCGGGGGTGACCACCCGATCACGATCGCCGCTGACCGCAACGGTTGCCGGGTCGCTCGCCTGCATGCTCGCCGTGCAGACCGACAGTTTCAACCCCGATCAATCCAGCGTGTCCGACGCCTTGGTGACGTTGGGAGTATTGCTGTGGCTGGCCGCGTTGGCGTTCACCCTGGGCACCGTCCCTCGCCTGACAATTTCCCTCGTCGGGATGGTTTTCCTGCTCGTGGCACCCCAATGGGCGGGGTTCAACCCATTCCTGACAGTGCTGGCGATCGGTCCCTGGTCGATCGGCAGACTGGCCCGCTCACAGCAGCAACTACTCATCACCCTGGCCGAGCGTGCAGGCGAACTCGCGTCCGAGCGGCAGCGGTACGCGGCCGAGGCGATCCGCTACGAACGGGCCCGGATTGCGCGCGAGCTGCACGACGTCGTCGCGCATTGCATGAGCATCGTGGTCGTCCAGGCCGCAGCCGGGCAGCGCCTCGACCAGGACGACCCAGCACTGACCGGCCCACTGTTCGACGACATCAACGACCTCGCTCGCCAGGCATCATCCGACATCGGCAGCCTCACCCAGCTGCTGCGCCGAGACACGGCACCCCCGGCGCTGTCGCGAGACCTCATCGATCGGCTCATCTTCCACGCCGGCCTGGCCGGCACCCGCGTCCAAGTAACTGTCAGCGGCGACCTCGACACGATTCCAGCCCCGTCTTCGGCCGCGCTCAACCGGATGCTGCGGGAGGGATTGACCAACGCCATCAAACACGCGCCCCGAGCGGCCGTCACGGTCACCGTCACCAACGATGACCGCGCGACGTCGCTCCTGCTCCAGAACGCCGCCCCCAGGCCCGCGGCGATAGACCTGCCTGACACGGGCGGAGGAAACGGGCTCAGGGGTATCAGTGAACGGATCACCGCGTTGGGCGGCACGCTGGGCAGCGGCCCCACCACCTCGGGCGGATGGCAGCTCAGCGCCACAATCCCCACCACCATCCCCGTTCGGCAACACGCCGCAATCTGATTACGCCCACCGCACCGCGTCTGCCCGCAACCGACCTCGCTAGATCAGGTCACCAGTTCGATGACCCGCGCCGGCGGCGCCGCTCCTCGCCAATCCCAGATCGCCGATTCCGGTACGCGTTCGGCCGCTACGCGGTGCCGCAGGACACCGCCGATAGTGCGGCCTCTGAGGTGTCAGTTGAGGATCCGGATGTGGGCAGGATGGGTGGCCCGCGTGGCGTTCATGCGGCGATGGCAATACGGACGGTTATCTTGAGCTGGGGCGGATTGATGGTGAACGCGATGCTGGCAGCGACAAGCCACAGCGTGATAGTGCCGATTGACAGTACGGCGTTGGCGTGCGTCAGCGGCGACCGGGTTCGGTTGAGATCTTCGGGGTCAGTGGCTGAACTTGGCGTACGGCAGCGCCCTGTCGAGCCAACCCGGGCGGTGCCACGCGGCGTGCCCGGCGATGCGTAGCGCGACGGGCAGTACGACGAGGCGGATGAGAAGGGCGTCGAGGAACACCGCGACCGCCAGGATGATGCCCATCTCCTTCGGGGCGAGCGGTCCGGAGAGTGCGAAGGTGAGGAAGACTGCAACCATCACGCCGGCCGCAGCGACGACCACACGACCGGAGGTGCGCAGCGCCGCCCGCATGGCCTGCTGCGGATCGCGGGTCAGGTCGTAGTGCTCTCGGGCGGCCGACAGGAGGAACAACGTGTAGTCCATCGCGACCCCGGAGAGCATGGCGCCGAAGAACAGCGGCGCCCAGGCGTCGACGAAGCCCTGTGGTTGGAAGCGGAGCACCCCGGCGAGGTGCCCGTCCTGGAAGATCCATTTCGCGACACCGAAGGCGGCGGCGATCGAACCAAGAGTGCTGACTACGCCGATGCCGGCGACGAGCGGGCTGCCAAGTGCCACGAGCAGCAGCAGAAACCCGAGACCGATGAGCAGGCCGAACACCAGGGGAGTCCGCGCCGAGATCGCCTTCTCCAGGTCGTGGTTCTCTGCGGCGGCGCCACCCACGAACGAGCCCGTTGGCAGTTCCTTGCGCAGCCTTTCGACGGTCGCGCCAGTTGCCTTCGCCGATGCGTCCGTGGTGGGGATCGCGAGGGTCAGGCCCCAGCCGTGGCTGGTCCCGGCGGGCAGCGCGGCTGCGATGCCGGGATCCTCGCCGAGCGTGCTGAGCGCAGCGGGAGTGTTTGCCGCACGGGTGAGGACCGAGAGCGTGCCCGGCGCGCCCACACCGAACGCGTCGACCATCTGCGTGTAGCCGGCGCGGGCGCTCTGCGACGCCGGAATGATCGAAATGCTCGGCATCCCGGTGCGCAGCGCAGTGACCGGCCAGGCCAGCACTCCCAGGACGATGATCACGAGGCTGCCGGCCAGCCACGGTCGGCGGTGCAGTACTCCTCCCCACAGGTGCAGCATCCGCTCCAGCCCTGACGGCGATTGCGGCGTGTGCGCTGTGGTGCGAATCCGTCGGATGTTGCCGGCGTCGATGCGGGTGCCGAGCCGGCCGAGCACGGCGGGCAGCAGTGTCAGCGTGGCAGCGAGAACGGCGACGACGGACAGCATGATGCCCAGCGCCGCGCCGCGGAAGGCCGGGCTCGGTACTAGTAACACGGTGGACAACGAAACCAGCACCGTGACGCCGCTGAACGCGACCGCCTTGCCCGCAGTGCCCATCGTGTCGGCGACGGCCGCGATCGATCGGGCGGTGCGGTCGGGCTCGTCGGCGCGGGCGTGCAGCGCTGTGCGGAACCGGACCACGATGAACAGCGCGTAATCGATGCCCAGCGCCAGGGCGAACATCATCGCGAAGTTCATCGCCCAGATACTGACGGGCGCCAGGTGGGTGGCCAGTACGAGTCCGCCCGCCGCGATCACCAGGCCGACGAGGGTGAGCATCAGCGGCAGGCCGGCAGCGACCAGGCTGCCGAAGGCGAGCACGAGCACGATGAGGGTGACCGGCCAGGACAGTACCTCGGACTTGATCATCGCGGTGTGGTTGACCCGATTGAAGTCCGCCCACAGCGCGCTGGAGCCGGTCACCTGAACCGTGACCGAGCCGGTAGACAGGTTGCGCAGCGGGCCGATCAGGTCATCGGCGGCGCGGATCATCTGGTTCGCATCTACAGCGGCACCGGCCTGCACGACCGCGGTGCGGCCGTCCCGCGAGATGGTCAGTCCCGGTTGTGGCGCCACGACGGTGCTGATCCGGTGGTCGGCGGTCAGCAAGGACGTCACGTGGGCGATAACGCGTTGCGCGGATCGGTCGGACGAGACCGAGCCCGCTGCGTTGTGGACGACGACCTGTAAGGCGGTGGAGTCCAGCCCTGCGAAGTCCTTCGCGAGGAGGTTGCGGGCCGCGATCGACTGGCTCCCACTGTCCTGCCAGCCGCCGCCGGACAGCACCGACTCCACTTGGGGGGCGAACGCACCGAAGGACGCGACCGCGATCAACCAGCCGATCAACACGATTCTCAGGTGCGTGGCCGACCAGGCGCCCAGTCGCGACAGCCACCCCTCGCCAGGGGGGACCGCAGTTGGCCGAGGCTGCTTGCGACGCGCATTCAGCAACGATGGGTCTGGCCGGGTCGACGTGGTGGTGGTCATATCGGTCCTCCTTGGTCCGACCAACCATGTGGTCGTCGGCATAAGGCAGCATCCGTGTCCGGCTGTGGGCGCAGCGAGTACCCGGTTCGTACCGGTAAGCAAACGGAGCGTGGGGGCGCAATCCGGACAACGACGGGCGTGAAGGCACCTCGTTCCTGGGCAATGCAAGACGATGCCGGTACAACATTCGGACTAGCCGACCGTCGAGGCGATGAAGGAGAGTTGTGACATGACCCGCTACACCGACTACTGCCCCATCGGCACGGGTCTGGAAGTGCTGGGCGATCGATGGACGCCGCTGGTGATTCGTGAGATGTCGGTCGGCGCCGTCGGATTCAACGAGATCCATCGCGGCATCCCTCGGATCAGCCGCACGCTGCTCGCCCAGCGGCTGCGCACGTTGGAGGGCCGTGGCCTGCTGCACCGAGAACCCGGCGTGCCCGGAGGGCCGGGGCGCTACACCCTCACCGACGCCGGGCACGCACTTGTCCCGATCATCTGGTCGATCGGCAGTTGGGCGGCGCGTTGGCTGTACACCGACCCGACGGCAGAAAACTGCGACGGCGCGTCGCTGCTGTGGCGCATGCACCAACGCGCCGACCAGGCGCACCTTCCCAAGACCGGCACCGTCGTGCACGTCATCCTGACCGGCGCGGGCGGCGCCGAAGGCTGGCTCGACATCGACCGCGACGGCATGACCGTCTGCAAGACCGATCAAGGTAAGGACGTCGATCTCGTGGTCCAAGGTGACACCGGGCAGATGTACAAGTGGCTCGCTGGGATCGCGACGCTGCGCGAACTGGTCGGTTCCGGACACGTTCGGCTGATCGGGCCCAGCCGGGTAGCCCGCGCCTTCCCGACCTGGTTCACCCCCGCCCCCTTCGGCGCGGAACTGCGCCACTCGTCGCGACGGCTGGAAGGCCGCCCCGCCTGACGGGCCGCTCGTCCAGCGGCCGCTACAGGCGCGGTCGTCACGCGCGCGAACGGCTCCGCGCGAAACCGGTCATCTGCGCTCGCCACCGATCGCTGAGGGTTGCTCGAAATCGCCAGCTCGCGAGCAGGTCAACGGTTCTGTCGTTGCTCTCGCTGCGAGCCCAGTGAGAGTTGATCGAGCCCGACTGGCACTCGTCGCACCATGTGCACGCGTTCGACAGCCCGAACCAGAGCACGCCCGTCCGAAGGCTCGGCGCCGGCACGTGTGTATTGCTCGGCGCAGGCACGCGACGGTTCAGCGATACCGCCAAGCCGGTCACACGACTACGGCTCACCGAACACGAGGTCGACCGCAACGGCATCCGGCAGCAGATCCTTGAGGTCGTTCCCACGGCATGACCCCGGTTCAGTTGACCACGGCACCGACAGATTGATCTGCGCTGAACTGCACACCCAGCAGCGTGCTGGAGATCGAGACTAGGGGTCGGCCGAAGACCCTCACGTGCAGGTATGGACCGACGGCGCGCGGGTCTCGTCCGGGTACAGGGGGGCGTTCGTGTCGGTAACTGTTGCGCGTGGTCCAAGATCAGCGATAGACGGCCAGCCGTTCACCGCCGGTCATGGACGTCTGCCGCGATGGTGCCGCCGCAGTTCCTCGTGCAGCGCCTGAGCGCGCGCTGCTGGGATGGTCCGTCCGTGCTCGACAAGGTCGGCCGGCAGTTGTTGAGGCGCCGGCATCAGCGCCGTCCACGGGTCCTTGTCGCCGAGCAGGGGTGGCGCTGTGCGCAGCGTGAAGTCGGTCGGGGCCACGTCCGCGAGATCGGACCATGCGACGGGGAAGGACACCGGAGTGCCTGGCCGCAGCCGCGGGCTGTACGCGGCGGCAACGCTGGCGCCACCGGCCCGGGTGGAATCGAGAAAGACCTTGCCTTCCCGATCGGCCTTGATGAAGGCGGTCGTAGCGATGGTGGGATCGAGGTCCTCGGCCCGAACCGCCAGGGACCGCGTTGCCAGGGCAACCTCTTCGGTGCTCGCCCCCGTCACCGGTACGAACACGTGCACACCCTTGGATCCACTCGTCTTCACAGCTCCGGCAAGGCCGACGTCAGACAGCGCCTGTCGGACCAGACCGGCCACCGCGACGACCGCGCGGAAGCCGCGGCCTTCGGGTGGGTCGAGGTCCAGGACGAGATGGGTCGGGGCATCGGTCGCGGGCATCCGGAACAGCGTGGGGTGGTACTCGATAGCGCGCTGATTGGCGAACCACAGCAGCGTGCGGCGGTCGTTGACAGCGTGGCACGCAGGATGCCCGCGGACCCGTCCTGACACCATGGCGCCACGACGATTCTGATGTCGGTCTGAGTGGCTGGAGGTGGTCGGGACCTTCGGTCCCCTTTGGGGTCGATCACCGGTCATCCACCCTGGTCGCATTGTGCACTGGAGGAAAGGTGGCCGATGCCGGAATCCCCTCGTGCTCAGTATCGACGGGTCCGCGCGCTTCGCGGCACGGCGTTCAGTTGGCCGGAACCATCGCGTCCGCTGCGCACTCCGGACCGGCTGCGCGAAACGCGTTGGTCGGCGTTGCCAGGTTTAGCGGATGTCGGAAGCGTCTCGCGTCACCTCGTTGTCTACGGCGCGCGTGGCGGCCCAGCTAGCGAGCAGTTTGAGTCCGTCGGCGGTCGGGGTGTGCGGGTCAGCGGTGTAGATGTTCAGGCGGAGGTCGGGCTCGGAGGGCAGTTCCATGGCCTCGAAGTTGAGGTCGAGTTCGCCGACGGCGGGGTGGCGAAGCCGTTTACGGCCGCTGCGGTGGAATTTGACGTTATGTGAGGCCCACTGCTGGCGGAACAGTTCGCTCCGGGTGGAGAGTTCGCCGACGAGGGTGATGAGGTCCTTGTCGTGCGGGTTGCGTCCTGCCTCGAGCCGCAGCATGGCGGCCGCATCCTTGGCTAGGCGGTCGTAGTCGATGAAGTACTCGTGGGCGGCCGGATCGAGGTAGATGAACCTGGTCGTGTTGGCGGCGCGTTTGGCGGTCGCGCCGGCGACGGCCGACTCGAGGACTGGGGAGTACAGCGCCCGGGCGAGGGGGTTCATGGCGAGGATGTCGTGCCGGGCGTTGCGTACCCAGGCCGGCGCTTCGGTGATCGCGTCGAGAACTTGCTGGATGACGGGGCGGACCGAGGTCGGGCTCGGCCGCGTCCGGCGCGTCGCGGCCGGGCCGGCGGTGCGGGCGAGCGCGAACAGGTGCTCGCGCTCGGCTTCGTCGAGTTGCAGTGCGTTGGCGACGCCGTCCAGGACGGCCTCAGACGCGCCGGCGAGATCGCCGCGCTCCATGCGGATGTAGTAGTCGATGCTGACCCCGGCCAGTAGCGCGACCTCTTCCCGGCGTAGACCCTTGACCCGCCGGTTGCCGCCGTAGGCGGGCAGGCCTGCCTGGTCGGGCGTGATCCGCGCCCGACGCGAGGCGAGAAAGTCCCTGACCTGTGTGCGGTGGTCGGCGGTGTCCATGGGCTCCACGGTAGGTGACTGCCACAGAGTCAGAGAGGTACTGCCGTTACCTGTAAGAGCAGACCCTCCCACGGACGCGCGCATGCGGGTTGAGTGGTGCTCGTGAGCGTAGTCATCGGGACATCAGGCGGTCCGCGTTTCGATCGCGAGTCGCCCGAAGGTGCTGGTCCGGCCGTGACTTCACCGACCCGGTGGGACGCCAAGGACCTGGGCACGATCGACACTGCCGATGAGGTCGAGCTAGCCACCCGGCGTAGCGACGGCACGCTGCGCTCGACGCGCATCGTGTGGATCGTGCGGCACGATCATGCGGTGTACGTCCGCTCGGTCAACGGCGGTACCGCGGCCTGGTACCGCGGCGTCCAGACCCGACATGAGGGCGAGCTGACCGCTGGAGGTCTCCAACGGCGCGTGGTCCTCGTCGAGGCCGGCGAACACGCCGGCGACGGCGGCGGGCTGGACGACGGCCTGGATGCCGCGTACCGCGACAAGTACGGCCGCGCCTCGAGCGCTGTCGCCCGCATCACCGCGGACATCGCCCGGGCGACCACCCTGCGCGTCGACCCCGTCTGATCACCTCACGTCCGAACGACACGAAGGACACGACATGGACAAGAACCCCGCCAGTGCCACGGTGCGGACCCCGGCGTCGAACTTCACCGGTGACGTGTGGCTGAACCCGGTCTTCAACGGCGACGGCACCTCGCGGCTCACGTGCGGCTTCGTGCGCTTCACGCCCGGAGCGCGCACCAACTGGCACAGCCACGTCAACGGGCAGCTGTTGGTGTGCACCGACGGCATCGGGCTGGTCGGCACCCGCGATGGCACGACCGTCGTGCTGCGACCCGGTGAGAGCGTGTGGACCCCGGCCGGCGAGGAACACTTCCACGGCGGCACCGCGCAGAACATGCTGTGCCATTACACGATCCTCGACGCCGCCGGCGAGGGTGAGGCCACCACCTGGCTGGAGCCGGTCACCGACGAGCAGTACCGGCGGCGCACACCGCGGCGGGCGGGTAACCGATGGCCATGACCCACGCCGCGAAGAGCAACCATGACCAATTGTTCGGCGATCGGGTCTCCGCGCTGGCTCAGACCGATCCCGAACTGATCGAGTACTTCGACAACTTCGCCTTCGACGAGGTCTATGCCGACGCCGCCCGGCTGGACGAGACGCTGGACCCGCACACCCGCCTATTGGTCCAACTCGCCGCAATCCTGGCCGCCGGCGGGCTCGCGGAGTTCCGCGTGCTGGCCGCCGCCGCACTGGCCAACGGTGGGGTAGGTCCGGTCGAGCTGAAGGAGATCGTCTACCAGTCCGTCGCCTACGTCGGCATGGCCCGCGCCAACGACTACCTGCACGCGGCCAACGAGCTGCTCATGGAGGCTGGGGTCGCGCTGCCTCTGGCGGGACAGTCGGCGTCCACGCCGCAGACGCGCCTCGCGCACGGCAAGTCCGTGCAGGGCCGCATCGTCGGCGATGACACGGTGACCGCTCGGCTCACCGAGACGCCGGCCGACGAGGTCCACTTCCAGCGCTACTTGGCCGCCAACTGCTTCGGCGACACCGTCGGCCGCCGCGGCGTCGACCTGCCGACGCGCGAGCTGCTCACCTTCTCGATGCTCGTCGCCCTGGGCGGCGCCGACGCCCAAGTCCGCGGACACGTCAACGGCAACCTCAAAGTCGGCAACACCCGCGAACGGTTGCTCGCGGTGCTGACCGTGCTGCTGCCCTACATCGGCTACCCCCGCACCCTCAACGGCCTCGCCGCCGTCAACGACCTCGCCCGCTGAACCACGTGACGCACTCAACCGACTAGGAGCACGACATGCAGTACCGACTGCTGGGACGGACCGGGGTGTCGGTCAGCCCGCTGTGCCTGGGCACGATGATGTTCGGCCCGTGGGGCAACGAGGACCGCGCCGACGCGATCCGGGTCATCCACCGGGCCCTCGATGCAGGGATCAACTTCGTCGACACCGCCGACGTGTACTCCGGCGGGGTGTCGGAGGAGATCGTCGGTGACGCGTTGCAAGGACGTCGTGACGAGGTCGTGCTGGCGACGAAGTTCTTCATGCCGATGGACGACCGGCCCAACCACAGCGGCGGTTCCCGGAAGTGGATCATGCAGGAGGTCGAGAACTCGCTGCGGCGCCTCAAGACTGACTACATCGACCTGTATCAGGTGCACCGCCCGAGTCCGACGACCGACGTCGAGGAGACCCTCGGCGCGCTGACCGACCTCGTGTGCCAAGGCAAGGTCCGCTACATCGGGTCGTCCTCCTACGCAGCCAGCCAGATCGTCGAAGCGCAATGGGCGTCCCGTGAACGGAACCTCGCCCGGTTCGTCACCGAACAGCCGCCGTACTCGATCCTGGTCCGCGGCATCGAGGAGGACGTCCTCCCGACGACGCAGCGTTACGGCATGGGGACACTGGTGTACAGCCCACTGTCCGGCGGCTGGCTCACTGGACGGTGGCGCAAGGACGCCCCCGGTGCCCCCACTTCAGCGGCCCGCCCGAGCGCCCGGTTCGACATGAGCACACCGGCGAACCAGCGCAAGCTGGACATTGTCGAGGAGCTCGCGCTGCTGGCCGAGAAATCCGGAATGACACTGATCGAACTCGCGCTCGCGTGGGCGATCAACCACCCCGGCGTCACGTCCGCGATCATCGGCCCGCGGACCATGGACCAACTCGAATCCCAACTTCCGGCAACCGACGTCAGCCTGACCACCGAGATCCTCGACCGCATCGACGAGCTCGTGGCGCCCGGCGTCACGCTCAACGCCGAGGACAACAGCTACGGCGCGACCGAACTGACCCCGGAGGCACGTCGGCGCTAGACACACGGTCGAGCCCGTCATCCACCAGTACACGCAAGACTGACGCAGGAGAAGATTGATGAGTAAGCAGGTTTGGCTGATCACCGGTGCTGGACGTGGCATGGGCATCGACATCGCCAAGGCCGCACTGGCCGCCGGTCACGCGGTCGTGGCCACCGGCCGCGACCCCGAGCGAGTTGCCGCCGTCATCGGAGCCCACGACGACCTGCTCGCCGTGAAGCTCGACGTCACCAATCCCGACGACGCCGCGGCGGCCGCTCAGGCCGCGGTCAACACGTTCGGCCGGGTCGACGTCCTGGTCAACAATGCGGGTAACTTCATCGCCGGCTTCTTCGAAGAAATCAGCCCGGACGACTTCCGGGCACAGATCGAGACGAACCTGTTCGGCCCGCTTAACGTCACCCGAGCTGTGCTGCCTGTGATGCGCCGGCAGCGCTCCGGTCTGCTCATTGCGATCTCCTCGACCGGCGGCATCGTCGGCCAGGAGTTCTGCTCCGCATACTCGGCCTCGAAATTCGGCATCGAAGGCTGGATCGAATCGCTGGCACCCGAGATAGCGCCCTTCGGCATCCACACGATGCTCGTCGAGCCTGGCTTCTTCCGCACCGATCTGCTCACGCCCGAGTCGACCAAATACGCCGAGCCCTCGATCGAGGACTACGCGACACGGACCACCGACACGGTCGCCAACTGGAACAGCATGAACGGAAAGCAAGGCGGCGATCCGGCGAAGCTCGCCGACGCGCTGATCACGCTCGCCAGCCAACATGAACCGCCCGTGCGTTGGGTCGCCGGTGCTGACGCGGTTGAGACGGTCGAACACAAGGGCCGCGACTTGATCGCCCAGGCCGGCGCCTATCGCGCCATCTCAACCGCACTCGCCCACGCCGACTAACCCGATCCGGGGTGTCGCCGCCGACCTGGGTGGGCAAGACCACACCGCGCCGCTAACTCGCCGCAGTCCACCGCGAACTCGCAGGAGCAAGTCCACGGCGGCATAGTCGCTCAATCAGGATGTGCGGAGATTCGACGGCATCGAGTGCCCCCTCGCCACCGCGCCGCCGGGTCGGCTTACAGCGCGACGATGACGTCGACCGCGCCGGCCAGCTTGCCGGCGTCGTCGACGAGGTAGATCGAGGCCAACGCCCCGGGTTGGTCGGTGCGGGCTTCCCGGATTGCGGCCAGCGCGTCGCGACGCGGCCGAGGTGGCGACGGCGAGGTAGTCACTCCGGGAGTCTTGGGGATGCCCAGCTAGCCGAGCCCGAGGCTGATCCCGATGAACTCGGTCACGATGATCAGCGCGTTCAGGATGAACAGGTCGATCACCCTGAATGCGCCCCAGAGCCGGCCGAACCTGTCCAGGATCAGCCGCGCGTGTCCAACACCGGCGACCGCCCGGAGACGCAGCACCATCTCCTGGTTGACGAGGAGCACGGGGATCAGCCGCAGCAGCAGGGTGCACAGCAGGCGGGTGCCGGAGCAGGCCGTGCTCGGTGCACCCCAGGGATAGGGCCGATGCTCCGGCCCCCCTGGGGTCGGGAGCCCCAGCAGTCAACGATGACGACCCGACCGTAGAAACCCAGCGCTGCAGCGGATCTGCGCCGAACCGCCGATTATCGCGCCCGCTGTCGCGGTGCTGTTTGGGCGTGGCTCGTTGCTATGCGCGGCGCAGCCGGTGTGCCAACCAGGCCAGGGACATGGGGTAGCGGTAGTCGATAGCGCCGTGTCCGGCGTCGAACAGCTCGAACTGGACTCGAGGGTCGGGCACGCCGAGACGGGTGAGTTCGGCGCGGAACGCCTCGGCGCCCAAGTCGAGGAACCATTCGTCTTTCGTGCCCGCGTCGATCCAGACCCCGCGCATCGAGCACAGCGCATCGGCGTGACGTTCGGCCATCCGCACCGGATCCCAATCGAGCCAGCGCTGCCAGACCTCAGGCACCAAAGCGCCGCTGCGCGGATCGAACGGCAGTTCCGGGGTTCCATCGTCGCGCGCGGAAAAGCAGGCGCTGCACCCCAGGACCATGAGCAGCGTCTCGTCCTCGGGCTTGGTGAATGCCGTGCGTGACCGGAACTGGGCCCACCATCGGGTGATGTCATGCTCGTACTCGCGCAGGTAGCGGGCCGCCTTGCCGAACTCGGGCACGTAGCACAGCTCGTACAGAGAATCACCGGCATGCGTGGCCAGCGCGCTGAAGACATCTGGCCGCAGCATCGGCGTGATCATCGCACCGAACCCACCCGAAGACTTGCCCGCGATGGCCCGGGATTCCCGATCGGCGATCGTGCGATACCGCCCGTCGACCCACGGAACGACCTCGTCGCAGAGGTAGGAGTGATAGGGGCCTGTCCCGGGCGAGTCGACGAACTGCGAACCGCCATACGCCGTCCACGCATCGACGTAGACGACTACGCATGGCGGCGCCTGTCCCGACGCGAAAACCGCGTCCGCTGTCTCCAGGAACGGTTGCCGGAACGCGCTGCGGTTGGCCCACATGCGCACATGTCCGGTGTAGCCCTGGATCACGTAGATCGACGGATACCGCAGCTGCGACTCGTCTTCATAGCCGGGCGGCGTGTACACCCATAGAGGGCGCTCGTGTGGATCGCCGAGCGGGTTATCGCGGAGCAGCTGGGAGTCGATCACGCCGCGGTCGAGCCGGCCGACGAGCGGCGCTTCCCATGGCAACATGACGGCCCCGATCGTCAGCCAGTCGGATCAAACCCGCAACACGACGCGTGACAGATCATTCCACCAACACGCCCATACCCCTTGATCATTTGCGTCGTCGAGACGCGCTCCATCGCCTCGCATGTGCCTGGCAACAGCCCGCAACCACACTGACTCATCTGCGCGCACTTCACAAGGTGGTCTCGGGCCAGATCGACGGCTCCGGGACGTCCGCTCACCGGCATGTGCGAGCTTCGTGGCGGCGGGTGCCGGCGTCTGCGAGCACTGGCTCGCGCCTGTGACCACGAGCTCATGACCGAGCGATCGAGCCGGGATCTCTGTGGGGTAGTAGAACTCCATCCGTAGGCAGTGCGGGCAAGCACCATTCGCGAGAGGCTGGCGCGCGCGGTCCCACGCGCTGACGGCTTCGACCTCTGCTTCGACGCGTGGCGGCACTACACCACCGTCAGCCTGCGCGACCTCATCGTTGCTGGTCGGCAGCTCTCGCACGACGACCCGCGGATGCTCGCCGAGGGGTAGACGTGGCTTGCCGGCCTCGGCGAGCGCTGCTACTGTACAACCAAATGGTTGTATTACCTGCGCTGAGCGACGCCGAGATCGACCGAGTGTTTCGAGCGCTCGCCGACGCCACCCGACGCGACATCGTGCGCCGCACGCTGATCGCCGAGGCAACGGTGTCTGAACTCGCCGACCACTACGCGATGAGCTGGGCCGCGGTGCAGAAGCACGTCGCGGTGTTGGAAGGGGCCGAGCTCGTGACCAAGCAGGCACGCGGCCGCGAGCGCATCGTCCGCGGCAACCCGGCTCGGATCCAGCGCGCCCAAGCGCTGCTCGACTCCTATGAACAGCTCTGGCGGGCGCGCGTCGACCGCCTCGACGCACTGCTCGCCGACGACGCCTGAAAGGACCCGCCATGCCCGTCACCTCAGTAACCAAGGACCCCGAGAACCTGACCATGACCGTGGTCGCCGACTTCCCCGTGCCGCTGCGCCAACTCTGGGACGCCTATGTCGACCCACGCCAACTGGAGAAGTTCTGGGGCCCGCCGCAGTTCCCAGCAACCTTCACCCGACACGACGCCTTCCCCGGCGGCGTCAGCACCTACGCCATGACCGGGCCGGACGGGTCGACGCACGGCGGCTACTGGGAGTGGACCGAGGTCAAGGAGCCCGAGGGCGATGTGGCGTCGTTTGAGGTCCGCGACGGCTTCACCCTTCCCGACGGGACGCCCAACACGGACATGCCGTCGATGTCCATGAGCTTCTGGTTCGAATCGACGTCGCACGGGTCCCGGGTCACGACCACCACCCACTTCCCGTCGGCCGAGGCCCTCGCCCAGCTGCTCGGGATGGGCATGGAGGAGGGTCTGAGCTCCGCGATGGCGCAGATGGACGACGTGCTCGCCGACCTGCAGTCCTTCGCGGCCGGCCGCGGGACCACGCTCGACGTCCTCAGCGAGACCCAGATCCGCATCAGCCGCATCATCCGTGGCCCGGTCGAGCAGGTCTGGCGGGCCCACACCGAACCGGAGCTCATGCGCCAGTGGCTGCTCGGTCCCGACGGCTGGGTCATGACCAAGTGCGACTGGACGACGACCATCGGCCAGACATACCGCCTAGGGTGGGCACGCGAGGACGGCACTGACGGCTTCGAGTTCGGCGGTGAATTCCGCGACGCCCAAGCGCCGCACCGGCTCGTCACCACCGAGCGCATGTTCGGCGACGACGGGCCCGAGACGGTCCAGGTCATCACACTGACCCCACTCGACGAAGGCACGCTGCTCACCCAGGTACACACCTACCCGGACCGCAAGGCGCGCGATCAGGCGCTCGACTCAGGCATGGTCGAGGGCATGGAACCGACCTACGCCCGGCTGGAGGCGCTGCTGGCCTGACGTCCGCGAGATCCCTCAGCCGGCCGACCGGTCACGAACACCCCGGCACGGTCCGAGCCGACACGATCACGAACCGCGCCGTCGCACACGATGCCGCGCATACGGATTTTGCCGGTCAGTCGGCAGCGATCTGACGTCGTCCCGGGGCCGGCTGTTCGATACGACGAATGCCTCAGCCGCCGCGTCGACCGGATTCATTGCACACCTCAAGTCCGAGCCGCTGGTCGACCTGGAGCTGCTGGGATGACGGCGCTCAGGGTGACGAGCTGCTTCTTGATCGTTCCGAGCACGGCATCGAAGGCGACGCCCCGGGCCCGTTACGCGTGCACTTTCGTCATGATCATGCGCTGCACCGCCAAGGCGCGAGACTTGTTCGGCCTTCGGCAGCTTGCCGAACCAGACCCTTTTCCCGACGACTGGTACGTGAACCTGCTCTCGTTCGACCGCCGCAAGTGCCTGCTGCTTGCGCACGGGGTGCCTGTGAGCTGCACGCCGACAGCTTGCCCGATGCAGTGCTCGGCGAACTGGCGCCGCGATCGTGCCGGCAAAGACCGCGAGGCGACAGGTGCTCGGCTTCATGAACGAGATGACCAGGTTCGCCGAGTACGCGCTTGCCGGCCCCGGCGGGTTGGCTCGGTGCGACATCGACGAGTTCAATCGCGAGCAGCGGCGGATGCTGCACAACCGCGACGGAACCCCCAGCCCGCGCTGCAGGCGAGCGCCTACACGCGGGCGGTTGCCGGAGCTACTTCTTCGATGCCAACGGCTGCAACAGCTTCCTGGGCGTGGTCGGGGTTCGGGCTCCGCAAGGATCTCGGCCGCTTCGACCCTGACGACCACCTGAGCGGCCGGCTGCCACGAAGGTGAAAGGATCTCTGAATGGCTGCCTACGACGTCGGGGGCCGCGCCGCGATCGTGACCGGCGCTGGGTCAGGCATCGGTCACGCAGTGGCCAGGACGCTCGCAGCAAACGGGGCAGCCGTGCTTATCGCCGATGTCGTCGAAGCTGCCGCGGAGACGGTCTCGAACGAGATCATCAGTAACGGCGGGATCGCGCGACCCTTCACGGTGGACGTCTCGGATGCGTCGATGGTGACCTTGATGGTCGCCGCGGCCGCTGACCTCGGTCCGCTGAAGATCGCGGTGAACAACGCAGGGATCACCGGTGATCCGAAACCGCTGGCCGCCTACTCACTCAGCGAGTGGCACCGGGTGATCGACGTCAACCTGAACTCTGTCTTCTACTGCATGCGGGCTGAGATCCCAGCAATGCTGGACGCTGGCGGAGGCTCGATCGTGAACATGAGCTCTGTGCTCGGCCGCGTCGGCTTTCCCAGCGCAACCGCCTACGTGACCGCCAAACACGCCATCGTCGGGATGACCAAGAATGCGGCACTGGAATACTCCGCGCAGGGCATCCGGGTGAACGCAGTCGGCCCAGGATTCATCGACACGCCACTGCTGGGACCCAATCTCGACGAAACCACAGGTGCCTACCTGGCCGGCAAGCACGTTGTCGGCCGGATGGGAACCCCCGACGAAGTAGCCAGCCTCGTGGCATACCTTGCCAGTGACGCCGCCTCGTTCGTGACCGGCAGCTGCCACCTCGTCGACGGCGGTTACGCCGCTCAATAGCCATACCAGCGGGATCGGAGGAGCCGTCGTGGGCGGGTGTCGAGGGTCGGCCGCTGACTGGTCCGCTCAGTGGCGCTCCGGTCCAACGTCCGGCGGGCATCGACGAGCAGCCGGGCCTCGTCCTGACGCCAGGCGTCGTACGCCGCGAGCGAAAATCCTCGACCTGACAGGGTGAGGACGTGAATGTTTCTCAGGTGATCCCCCGCGACGATCCGGAGTTGGCCCGGACCTTGCTCGGAATCCAGCGCGCGGCATACGCACGTGAGGCGACCTTGATCGATGACGACCGGATACCGGCCCTGCACGAAGACCTCGAAGATCTTCGGTCCGCGGCCCTGCGCTGGCTTGCGGCTTGGGTCGACCGCCGCCTCGTCGGCGCTGTCGGATGGAGCGAGCACGACGACGAGCTCGACATAGACCGTTTGGTCGTCGCACCGGAGATGCATCGACGCGGCATCGGTTCTGCACTCATCCGCGAAGTCGTCCAGCGCGCAGGAAAGCGGCGCACCGTGGTCTCGACTGGCCGCGATAACGCGCCGGCCCGGGCAATGTATGAGCAGCTGGGCTTCGTGCGCCTCGAAGACGAGGAAGTCCTTCCCGGACTGTGGGTAACGCGGTACACCTGCACGACGGGCTGACGACGGCAGGGCCCGCTGCCAAATCCGCGACCCACACCGCAAGTTCAGACAGGCCGCGGCGGCCACACGAGATCTCGCGGCTGCAGGAGCAGGCGGGTGAACGACCTGGCGCCCAGGCGGAACGAGCTCATCAGCTGAGGAGCCACACATCGTCAGGTAACTGGAGTGGACCTTGGGCCGCTGCACCACCCACCCCTGCTTGCGCGCGTTGGCGAACGCCGAGCGGGCGGACCCCCGACGCACCTGACTCTGCGAGCACCACTACCGAGCTAGAAGTCGACCTGTTGAGCGGTCCCGTGCAGACGCACGGTCGTGTACTCGGTCAACTGGCCGTTGCCGATTCCCGCGATCGAGGTCCGGTGCAGCGTGGTTATTCCGATGGTCCGGATCTGGTGGTGGTTGCCGATCAGGTTCACTCGGGGCAGCACGACGGTGAAGGTCGTACTTCCGAAGTCGACGGTGCGCGCGATTGTCACGGTCACCAACGTGCCGAGGGCACCGTCCTCGAAGGTGATCTCGTCGCCGCTGAACGAAAGCACCCGCTGCGCGTCGTGGTAGGTCGCCTTCGGCTTCCCGTCGAACCCGGACAATGCGACAGTGGCTGAAATGTATCGACCGGACACGGTGAACAGGTTCGGTTGTTCGATGGCGTTGGCGTTGGTCGTGGTCACGACAATCCCTCCCTGAGAGTGTTCAGATCGACGCCGCGCGCGTTCGGCGCGCGGCACCGGAGTTGATCCTGTTTCGCCGGGACGACATGCTCCTGCACAAGCGAAAGGAATACAACACCAGTGGCGCGATAGGCCCTGGTCGGCGCGGGCCTCACGCGTACATGCAGACGGTCGTCGATGACGCGATCGTGTGCGCGTCGCAATTCGAGGTCGGCGTCGGGGATAGTGCAAGCGACGCGTCCGTTCATCCGCTCGAGTATTGCGGCGAGCGGGCACGACGATCGGGGAGCTCGAGGCACGGGCGAGAACTGCGCTCGATCTGAAGTAACTGCGCACGGGCTGCGAGCCCAAACCACAGAGGCGTCGAGACACCTAACCGGTCGCCGACATGCGTTGCGCCACCGGCGTCTGCCCGCGGTGACGGACGCGTGGTAGCGACGGTCTTTCTCAGACGCGCGGATTGATGCAAGCTCGGCTCATCGCGCCGAGCCAGGAGTGCAGTCGATGATCGCCGCTGGATCCCACTCAACGTACGAGAATGGCCGCGGTCAGCGAGTTCATCGTCGGCGTAGGCGTGCGCACCCTTGCCCGTGCCCGGTGCCAACTCCCGCCGGCATTGCCCACCACCGCACCATCGAGGAGGCCGCACATGGCGACGACTAGCACACGCGGGACGAGCCGAACGCTCGTCCTCACGGCGATGATCTTCGCCGTCGCGATGACGTTCATCGATCAGACGATCGTCTCGGTCGCGGCGCCGGAGATCCAGTCGGAACTGGGCCTGTCCAATACCGGTGTGCAATGGGCGATCAACGCCTACCTGCTCGCACTTGCCGCGTTGTTCGCCTTCGGCGGGCGGTTGGCCGACACACTCGGGCGTCGACGGATGGTCGTGATCGGCGTGGTCATTTTCGCCGCAGCGTCTGCGCTGTGCGGGCTCACGCCGAACAACGGACTCGCCGAGGGATGGCTCATCGCCTTTCGCGCGGTGCAGGGGGCCGGCGGAGCGCTGATGTATCCCGCTGCGCTCGCTATAGTCATCGAAACGTTTCCGTTCGCTGCGCGGGGCCGCGCGCTCGCCATGTTCTTCGGAATCGCCGGCGGCCTGACCGCCGTCGGACCCGCCCTCGGCGGCTACCTCGTCGAATGGACCTGGCGGGCAATCTTCTGGGTCAACATCCCGATCGCAATCATCGCGCTCATCCTCGTGAAGCTCTCCAGGCCGACGAACACGCGCAGGCCGGCCCCGATGGACTACCCCGGTCTCGCACTCATCGTGTCCGGCGTCGGGCTGAGCGTCTTCGGATTCCAGGAGTCGGCCCAACTCGGATGGACCAATCCCGTGACAGGGCTGTCGATCGCCGTTGGCGCAGGCCTGCTCGTCGCATTCGCGATCGTGGAGTTGCGCACCCAGCATCCGCTGATGGAGGTCCGGATCTTTCGTGATCGGGCTTTCCTGGTGGAGAACCTGGTGTTGCTGATCGCGCTGATGGTGTTCGTGCCCGTGTTCTTCTTCGCCAGCGAGTACTCGCAGGTCGCGTTGGCCGAAGCTGCCTCGAAGGCGAGCCTCACATTGCTGTACTTCTTCCTCGGGTTCGTCGTCGCGGCCCAGGTCGGTGGACGCATGCTCGACCGGATCGGCGCGAAGCGCCCGGTCGTGCTGGGCTGCGCACTCGCCGCTGTCGCATTCGGTCTGTGGGCCCAGCGGGTGATGACGCTGTCCATCGGACACCAGGTCTGGTGCATCGTGCTCGCCGGCGCGGGCATCGGCCTGATGCTCGGTCCAGCAAACACGGACGCCCTCAACCGAGCACCGAGCACGTCGTACGGCGAGGCGACCGGCATCACCCAAACGGTGCGCAACTACGGGGCGAGCCTCGGCCTGGCGATCCTCGGCACGATCCTCGTCACCGTGTTGCGCTCGAACCTGACGACCTCACTGATCGGGCAAGGCATGTCATCAACACAGGCCCACGGCGTCGCCTCGTCGGTGCTGTCCGACGACCGGAGCTCAGCGGGCAGGATCCCGCAGTTCGTACGCGTCGACTTCGCGAACGCCACCCATGTCGTCCTGTGGCTCATGGCGGCGATCATGGCGTTGGCAACCGTCGTCGCGCTGTTCGGCCTGCGCCGCGGCGTGCACGCGCCGGCCGCGGACTGACGCCACGCCGGGCGCGAGGCCCGGCGTTGGTTCGCGTGTGAGCGGACGCTGGGTCAGGTGGTGGTGTGATCTCGTTCTGTATTACCGGCGTAGTTCGGTTTCGGAACGGGTAGTACCGCGCAGAGCTCGCAGATTGCCGTCGCGCTGAGATAATCGACGCATGACACGGAAGCTGATCGTCATCCGGCACGCCAAGGCAGTGCAGGCCGGAGCTGATGTCGAACGCCCTCTCGCGCCACGGGGGCACGCCGACGCGAAGGAAGCCGGCCGATTCCTCGCGCGGGAGGCGATCTCACCCGAGATCGCCGCGGTGTCGCCGGCCCGTCGAGCCCTGCAGACCTGGGCCGACGTTCAGGCCGGGCTTGCGGTTCAGGCCGAGCTCGTGACCGAGGACCGGATCTACGACAACGACGTCGACGCACTGCTCGACGTCGTCAACGGCACCCGGGCCTCGGTCGAGAGCCTCGTCATGGTCGGGCACAACCCATCACTCGCCGAGCTGTCCGAGGCCCTGGACGACGGCACCGGTGACACCACCGCACGCCGTCGGATGCACCGGGAATTCCCCACCTGTGCGATCGCGATCTACGACGTGCCGTGCGCCTGGGACGCCGTGGCACCCGGATCTGCGACGCTACGGATCTTCGCCGTGCCACGAGCGTCCTGACCTGTGAAGCCGGACCGGCGCAGCGCGCCGGACGTCGATCCTCGTGATTGCCGCTAAATTCATGACATGACGGGCTCGGAGGCCTCCACCGACGATCTCCTCCTGACCTGGCAGGACGTCAGTATCACGGTCGGCCGAGCACAGCGGCGCATCGACCAGGTCCTCGAGGACGCCGGCATTCCGGCGCATTGGTACGCCGTCCTGCACCAGTTGCTCCACGCCGAGGATCACCGGATGCCGATGAGCGCACTGGCGCGCGACGTATCGATGACCTCCGGCGGCTTCACCAAGCTGGCCGACCGGATGGCCCGCGACGGTCTCATCGATCGACGCGGGTCGGCTGTCGACCGTCGCGTCATCAATGCGACGCTGACCGGCGATGGGCTGGGTATGGCGCGGCGCGCGGACCAGCTCTATCGCGATGCCGTGTCAGAGGTTGTGCTGTTGATCGTCGATCCGCAGGATCTGCGGGCCGCGGCTGGGGCGCTCCGGACGCTTCGCGAAGCGTTGTCCGCGACGCATCGGCCCGAGGACACCGTGCTAGTGACCAGCGTGCGCGACCCCGCCCTGCCGGATCGGCGTGGGCGGGGTCGCAGCGACTAGCGCAGTTCTGCCGATCGGGACCCCCGCGCCCGATCGGCGGTCATCTGAGAGTGATCGTCCCCCCCGAGCGCGATCAACCTCCGATGCCAAAGACTCTTCCATGGAAGCTAAATGACGTCAAGTCCGCGTGAAGTATTGATGTTGTGACCCCAGCCGCAGGAAGGCGGCGATGGATCACCTCGAGCGGGTCGCGCAGTCACTGCGGTGACGGCCCGGGCCGGCAGCCGTCACCCGCTTTCCAGCCAGTCGCGCGCGAGCTGTGCACCGATGCGCTCGAGCAGATGCGCCGCGCGCGTCATGGATCGAGCCGAGTCCGGCTCGAGTTCGGCCAGCACATAAGCGCGGTCGATACCGGCTCGGCGCAGCTGGTCGGGCGTGAGCAAGCATCGGCCGCACACCGCCACGACGAGCGCGCCGCAGGCACCCGCGGCATGCGCAACGCCGATCGGCGTCTTGCCGTGCAGGCTCTGCTCGTCGAGCGTTCCCTCACCGACGACGACAAGCGTGCCGGGGCCGACCTCGGTCGCGAAGCCGGACAGCTGCAGGATCGCCTCCACCCCGCCGACAAAGCGGCCGCCGAGCACCGCGGCGGCGCCGAAACCGAGTCCACCCGCGGCCCCGGCTCCGGGCGCGTGGCGCCGGTCGGTGCCGACGGTCGCGGCGACGAGATGAGCCCAGCGCGTCAGGGCGGCGTCGAGAGTGGCGATCAGCGCCGGCGACGCCCCCTTCTGCGGGCCGTACACCGCTGCCGCGCCGCTCGGCCCAGTGAGCGGATTGTCGACGTCGCAGGCAAGGACGAGGTCGACGTCGCGTAGGCGACGGTCAAGGCCGACGAGATCGAGTTGCCGGGCAGCGAGCAGCGCCGCGCCGCCGGGTCCCACGCGCGCGCCGTCGGCGGCCAGGATCCGGCCGCCGAGAGCGGCGATGGCACCGGCCCCCCCGTCCGTGCTGGCGCTGCCGCCCAGCCCGAGCAGCACGTTCGTCGCGCCGCGGTCAATCGCATCCTTGATCAACTCACCGACGCCTGCTGTCGTCGCCAAGGCGGCCGTCTGCTCGCTCGGGTCGCCGACCAGGCCGAGGCCGGCGCAGGACGCGGATTCCACCACTGCGGCGGTGCCCCGCAGCGCATAGGTGGCGAGCACCGGCGAACCGAGTGGACCGGTGACCGCTCGCGACACCGCGGTGAAGCCGGCACGCCGTGCGACGGCGACGGTGCCCTCGCCGCCGTCGGCCACCGGATGCTCGCGCACCTCGACACCGCGTCGCTGCCGGCCGATGCCGCGCGCCAGCGATGCGGCGGCCTGGGCCGCTGTCAGCGACCCCTTGAACGAGTCGGTAGCCACGACGACCCGAGTGATCCCATGTGGCACGGTGTCAGGATGCACGCCGTCGTCGACGAATTCCGGCAGGTGCCCGTGCCGGCGCAGGTCTGAGGCTCGTGCCCGCGCGCAGTGCGGGGCTTGTTCTCCACCGGGTGCGCGGTGCCGGGATCGAGGTGTTGCTCGTCCACCCCGGCGGTCCGTTGTGGGCGCGCCGCGACGCGGGCGTGTGGTCCATCCCGAAGGGCGAGTACGCGCCGGACGAGGACCCGCTCGCCGCAGCGGGTCGGGAATTCACCGAAGAGCTAGGCATCACTGTGGCGGTGGGGAGTGAATTCGTCCCGCTCGGCGTGATTCGGCAGCGCGGGGGCAAGTTGGTGACCGCGTGGGCGGTGGCGGCCGATGTACCGGTGGACACGATCCTCAGCAACACCTTCGAGCTCGAATGGCCACCGAGATCCGGACGAGTGCAGCAGTTCCCGGAAGTCGACCGCGCTGCGTGGTTCGACGTCGAGACGGCGCGGGTCAAGATCATCCCTGCGCAGGCGCAGTTCCTGGACCGGCTCGTCGCTCTGGATTGAAACCCCTCGCGGCGCCACGAGGCGACTGACACGAAGATGAGCCGCACCCAAGCCGTAGAAGCGAGTGAGGTTTCGGTGTTGTTATGCGCCGATCGGGTCGAATCGGATGGTCAGGCCGAGGCTGTTGGCTTCTTTGGTCATCCGTCGGATGGCTCGTTGTGGATCGCGTTTGGTGAAGTAGTCGGCGCCGAGGTCGTGGAACGGGACGTGGTTGTGCAGGACGTGCCAGATCGCGATGACGATCTTGTGCATGACGGCGACCAAGGCCCGTTGTGCGCCACGGCGGGCGGCGACGCGACGGTAGTAGACGGCGTAGTAGGAGTCCTTGCCTCTGATCGCGGACATGGCCGCGGTGCCGAGGACTCGTTTGAGGTTGGCGTTGCCGTGGCGGGTGTGGCCGGACTTGTTGACGCCGGCCGATTCGTTCATGCCCGGGCACACCCCGATCCAGGAGGCCAAGTGCCCGGCGCTGGCGAAGAAGTCCATGTCACCACCGGTCTCGGCGATCACGATCTCGGCGGCCGATCGGCCGATGCCGGGGATGGTGTCGAGGTGGTCCAGGTCCTGATCGCTGGCCAGCTCGGTGACGATGCCGGCGACCCTGGCGTCCAGCACGATGACGAGTTGGGCCAGGTGGTCGATCTGGTCCAGCAGGTGCCGGCACATCCAACTGTGATGTGCGGTGAACTCGCCGTCCAGAGCGGTGACCAGTTCGGAGATCTTTCGGCGGGCACCGGCGACGGTGAGTTCAGCCAACACGTGCGGGTCGCGTTCACCGGCGATCAGCGCCTCCAGGATCCGGCGGGAGCTGACGCCGGTCACGTCGGACAGCACGCTGGTCAGCTTCAGGCCGGTGTCTTCGAGTTCCTTCTCCAGCCGTTGGATCTCTCGGCCCCGGTCGGCAGCGAGTTCGGTGCGGCGGCGGGTCACGTCGCGCAGTTCCCGGATCTCGCGGGGCGGCACGAACGAGCCCATGACCATGCCCGAGGAGCCCGCGCGGGCCAGGAACGCCGCGTCGGACGGGTCGGTCTTGCGGCCCCGGATGCCGCGCAGATGCGAAGGATTGACCAGCATCATGTTCAGCCGCGGCTGCAGCAGGTAGTACACCGAGCGCCAGTAATCCGAGGTCGCCTCGAGCACCACTACCTCGACGCGGGCCTCAAGCAGCCAGTCCAGCAGCCTGCGCAGCTCAGGCATCGTCGTGTCGAACCGTTCCGTCTGCAGCGACCACGTGCCGGCGCGTTTCGGGTTCGGCGTCCGGATGCAGGCCACCAGGAACCGCTTGCCCAGGTCCAACCCGGCCGATCGCACGTAGAGGACCTCGTCATGCACCACGCGTTTGCTCATTCCGTCCGCCCTTTCCCTCAAACCGACAACGACCACGGGCCGTCCGGAGGGATCAGGGAAGGAAAAGAAACTGACACACGCGCTCTGGCGGCGACCATCGGTCACCTGGACGCAAACCGTAGTCCCCGAACAGACCCCCGTCGCCAAGCTGACATTCGAGCTCACACGGCATCACAGGCCTACCGGCTTACCGGACGCCCCGCACCCACATCTTCCCGCCCCCGTGGCGACCGCGCAGCTGCCGGAGGTTGCTGACATGAATAGATTGATCGGTGTCCATCCTGTCCATCTCCCGAGGAGCCGGTTCCCGCATGCGCACTGTCACCGCCTACGCCTGCCCCGCCGCGAAAGCGCCGTTCGAGAAGACCACGATCGAGCGTCGTGAGCCGGGCCCGAAGGACGTCCTGATCAAGATCGCATTCGCGGGCATCTGCCACTCGGACATCCACACCGGCCGCGGCGAGTGGGGCCCGGTGAACTTCCCGCTGGTGCCTGGCCATGAGATCGCCGGCATCGTGGAGGAGGTCGGCTCGAGCGTCTCGAAATTCTCCGTCGGCGATCGCGCCGGCGTCGGCTGCATGGTCGACTCCTGCCGCGGATGCGAGAACTGCCTGGCCGGCGAGGAACAGTACTGCCTGAACGGAAACGTCCAAACCTATGCCGGCACGGGCCGGGACGGACGGCCGACCCACGGCGGGTACAGCACGCACATCGTGGTGGACGAGGACTTCGTCCTGCGTGTTCCGGAGGGCATCGAGCTCGACGTGGCGGCGCCGCTGCTGTGCGCGGGCATCACGGTCTACTCGCCGCTGCGACACTGGGGTGCCGGGCCCGGCAAGCAGGTCGCGGTCGTCGGCATGGGCGGGCTCGGGCACGTCGCCGTACAGATCGCGCATGCCATGGGTGCCGAGGTGACCGTGTTGTCGCACACCCTGAGCAAGGAGGAGGACGGCAGGCGGTTCGGCGCCGACCACTACCACGCCACGAGCGACCGCGAGACGTTCAAGAAGCTACGGGGCAGGTTCGATCTGATCATCAACACCGTGTCGGCCACCTTGCCGATGTCGCGCTACCTCGGCACGCTGCGCCTGGACGCCACGATGGTCAACGTCGGTGCGCCACCGGAGCCGATCGAGGTGCCCGCGTTCGGGTTGATCGCCCTGCGCCGCAGCTTCGCCGGGTCCTCGATCGGTGGTATCCGCGAGACGCAGGAGATGCTCGACTTCTGCGGCGAGCACGGCATCGGCGCACAGATCGAGAAGATCGGCGCTGACAAGATCGACGAGGCCTGGGACCGCGTAGTGGACAGTGACGTCCGCTACCGCTTCGTCATCGACGTGGCGACGATCAAGGCCTGACCGCCGGCCGGTGGTCAGGCGAGCGCGCCTGCCCACGATTTCCTGGTGGCCGGGACGGACCCGGGATCGCGGACGTCCGGCACGGAATGACCGGAGGGTTGCGCGCGTTCCAGACTTCGTGAAAACTTTCACAAAGTCTCGTTGCGAGCAGAGGGGCAGACCATGAGCGAGGTGCTCGCCCACCGCCACCGCGTCGTCATCATCGGATCGGGGTTCGGCGGCCTGTTCGCCGCCAAACACCTAAAGCGCGCGAACGTCGACGTCACCATGATCAGCCGGACGACGCATCACCTGTTCCAGCCGCTGCTCTACCAGGTTGCCACCGGCATCCTGTCCGAGGGCGAGATCGCCCCGGCGACGCGCGAGATACTGCGCCGGCACAAGAACGTGCGAGTGCTGCTCGGCGAGGTCACCGACATCGATCTGACCTCCCGAGTGGTGCGGTCCATCGGGGGCGACACCGTCACCGAGACACCGTACGACTCGCTGATTGTCGCCGCGGGCGCGACCACGTCCTACTTCGGCAACGACAACTTCGCCGACTACGCCCAGGGCTTGAAGTCCATCGACGACGCCCTGGAGATCCGCGGCCGCATCCTGTCCGCGTTCGAATTCGCCGAGCTGGAGCACGACGAGGCGGTCCGTGCGGAGTGGATGACCTTCGCCGTCGTGGGTGCAGGTGCCACCGGTGTCGAGCTCGCCGGTCAGATTTCCGAACTGGCGCACCGTGTGCTCGCCAAGGACTACCGCTCCATCGACACACGCAAGACCCGCATTGTGCTCATCGACGCGTTGGACATGGTGCTCGGCAACTTCGGCACGAAGCTGTCGGCCGGCGCCGCCAAGCAGCTCAAGGCGATGGGTGTGGACGTCTGGCTGGCCGAAAAGGTGGTCGACGTGGACGAGCGCGGCCTGACCGTCGAGGACAGGAGCGCGGTACGTACCCACATCGCCGCGCGGACCGTGCTGTGGGCGGCCGGGGTCAAGGCGTCTGCGCTGACGCAGACGCTCGCCGATCAGACTGGCGCCGTAATCGACCGCAGCGGACGGCTCAAGGTGCTGCCCGACACCAGCCTGCCGGGTCACCCGGAGGTGTTCGTCATCGGCGACATGATGACCATGAACAACTATCCCGGCGTTGCGCAGGTCGCCATGCAACAAGGCAGCTACGCGGCGCGCCAGATCGCCCGGCGGGTGCAGGGCAAGGCCGACCAGAAGCCCTTCAGCTACTTCAACAAGGGCGACATGGCGACGATCTCGCGCTTCAGGGCGGTCGCCAGCATCGGCCGGCTGCGCTTTGGCGGGTTCATCGCTTGGATGCTGTGGCTGTTCATCCATGTTTTCTATCTCGTCGGGTTCAAGAACCGGGTCACGACGGTGCTGCACTGGGCGGTCTCGTTCGTTGGGCGCGGTCGCGCTCAGCGGACCACGGCTCACCGGCAGCTCATCCCCGGATCCCCCGTCCGCGAGGCAGGCCGCCCAGAGCCGGCCCCGCCGCCCGAGCGAGCTGCCGAAGCCCCGGCGCACGACCGGGACACGCCGAATGACCCCCGTCCGCCGTGATCATGCGGGTGCCGGCCTCACGCCGACACGATGGGTCGGATTCGGTGGGCCGAACGAACGTCGAGTTCGAGCGCTACGAGTCGCGTGCACTCGGCCAATGCACGTTCGAGCTGCGGCAGGTCGACCGGGCTCTCGCGCTGCTGGGTACCGATCATGACGTGCAGGATGACGCGGGCCAGCGACCGCGCATGCGCGCGGTCGACGCCGAATGCGGATACGGCCGTCGTTAGGGTGCGCTCGCGACGCTGGTCGACTCGCTCGACGGCCGCCGCCACGTCGCACCGGTCGCGGCCCCAGGCGCGAACCGCCGCCTCGACCGCGTGCGGCAGCTCGACCGCGTGGCTGACGGTCTGCGCGAGCCGCCGTCTCGGATCCCGGTCGACCCGCGAGCGCACCGTCAAGGCTGCCTCGGCGTCCGCTTCCCAGTAGGCGAGCAGCTGCCCGACGAAATCGTCCAGGCCGTCGAAGTGGTGGTAGAAGGATCCTTTCGTCACGCCGAGCCGGGCAACCATGGCTGCCGTCGTCAACGACTCGGACCCTTGTTCGGACAACTGGTCGAGCGCCGCGGCGAAGTAGTCGGACTTGGTCAACCGGGTCATGCCGGTGTCCCTTGATCGGTCCCGGGCACGGCGGCCGCCCAGCCCGACCAGCACGTGACGTCGACTGCGATGACCGGTCCGGGTGGCGGGGCCGCGCGGTACGCGGCGTAGCGCTCGGACAGCGCTGCCAGCGCCGCCGTTGCCTCTGCAGCGGCGGGCTCGAGGATCCGTGCCGTGCCGTCCGCGCGGGCCCACCACAGCGTGGACCAGTCGTCCTCGTAATGGTCAGCGAGCACCGCCACGCAGGGGTTTGCCGCGATGTTCGCCAGTCGCCGCAGTGCGCGTGTGGACTTGGGCTTGTCGTCGACCGCCGTGTAGAGCACGTCTGCGACTACGGCGAACACGATCGGTACCAGACCGGGGTGTCCGTCGCCGATCGTGGCCAGCCGAGCGACGCGCTCGCCGGCGAAGCGACGGCGCGATTGCGTTGGGCCGAGCCGCACCGGGCCGACCCTACGCGGCACAGTGCACATGATCGCTGGCCCTAGGCTTGGCCTATGCGCATCGAGTTGACGAGCCACGCCACGCTGGTAGTTGCGCAACCCGGCGCAACCGGATGACCTCGCCGTCCGCCGCGCTCGCCCCCGACGCCGGGCGCATCGTGGTCGACGACCTGTCCAAGGTGTTCAACGGCAACGTGCGCGCGGTCGATCGGCTCAGCTTCAACGTCGAACCGGGCTCGGTCACCGGCTTCCTCGGACCGAACGGCGCGGGCAAGACCACGACGTTGCGGATGGTGCTCGGCCTCGTGCGCCCGACGAGTGGCCGGGCGACGATCGGCGGTCAGGTCTACCGGCACCTGCACAACCCGTCGCGCGTAGTCGGTGCCGCCCTGGAATCGTCGAGCGTGCACCCGGCGCGGACGGCACGCAATCACCTGCGCATTCTGTGCGTGGTGGCCGGGATCCCAGAGCAGCGCGCCGACGACGTGCTCGCGCTCGTCGGGCTCCACGACGCGGCGCGGCGCAAGGTCCGCGGCTACTCCATGGGCATGCGGCAGCGGCTCGCGCTCGCCGGCGCGTTGCTGGGTGACCCGCGAGTGCTGGTGCTGGACGAGCCGGCCAACGGACTCGACCCCGACGGCATCCGATGGCTGCGCGGCCTGCTGCGGCACCTGGCCGACGGCGGACGCACCGTGCTCGTGTCGAGCCACCAGCTCACCGAGGTGGAGGCGATCGCGGATCGAGTCGTCATCCTCAACCGGGGACAGCTGGTGCGCTCGGGTTCGATTGCGGAGCTGACCGAGGGCACGGACAGCGTGTTGGTCCGCACGCCGAACCTCCAGGGGCTCAGCGCCGCCTTGGCGCGGCACCCCGTCCAGGTACAGCACATCGAGCCCGCAACGGTGCAGATCCGCGGGCTGACGACGGCACAGGTCGGACGCCTAGCGTTCGAGGCCGGTGTCGAGCTGCACGAGCTGTCCGCGCACAAGTTCGACCTGGAGGAATTGTTCTTCGCGTTGACGCAGAGCGGGCAGGTGGGTGCGCCCCAGCCGGACCCACCGCCCGGGCCGGCACCGGGTCAGCACCGGGGTCCGCGATGACCCGGCTGGTCCGGGCCGAGTTCTTGAAGGTGCGCACGACGCAGGTCTGGTTCTGGCTGCTGTTGGCGACGCTCGCGGTGAGCGCACTGCTCGTCGTCGCTGCCCTGGCGTCCACCGACGGGGTCCGCGACCAGCAGGACGTCGCCGACATGTTCGCGTCGTCGAGCACGGCGGGCGTCGTCGTGTTCACCCTCGGCGTGCTGGGTGTCACAACCGAGTTCCGCTACCAGACGATCACCGCCACCCTGCTGCAGACACCGTCGCGGTGGGCGGTCGTCATCGCGAAGATGATCACCTACGCCGTCCTGGGAGCGTTGTACGCGCTGGCCAGCATCGCCGTCCAACTCGCTGTCGCGGTTCCGTGGCTGGCGGCGAAGAACGTCGAGGTCAACTACGGCGACAGCGACATCGCGCACACCATCGTCGGGGTGTTCACCGTCGTCACGCTGTTCGGCATCATCGGCCTCGGCTTCGGGGCGCTGCTGCGCAATCAGATCGTCGCGGTCGTCGTCGGGATCCTGTTCCTGCTGATCATCGAGAACATCATCCTGGCGATCCCGGGGGTGCGAGCCGCGTGGCCGTACACACCCAACGGCGCGGTGCAAGCCATCCTCCACACCCACGGCAGCACTGAGGTTGTCGACGACGTGCACCTGCTGTCCGCGGCCGGCGGAGTGATCGTGTTGCTGCTGTGGGCATTCGTGCCCGCGATCATCGGTGCCGCAGTGACAATGAACCGCGACATCACCTGAGCGCGGTCCGTCTGGGGACTCGCTTCGATGTCGTGCAGCCGGGTCGTCGGCGAGGCGTCAGCGCGTAGTCTCGCTGTCGAGAAACACCGGCGACACACGGACAGAGGGCGGCTTGGCGACAGTGGCGACGACGGAGCAGCCGGCAATCACGGACACCCACAACACCTCGCCTCTCGGTGACTTCGGCGCCAACGAGTGGCTCGTCGAAGACATGTACGAGCGGTATCTGGCCGACCCGAACAGCGTCGACGCGGCCTGGCACGACTTCTTCGCCGACTACCGCGTGCGCGGCAGCGCGGCCGATCCTGGCGCGTTCGACGCCGATGCCACCGGGTCGGGCGCCGAGTCCTCCACCGACGCGGCACAAGATCGCCTGGACACCGTCGCAGCGCCTGCCGACACGTCCACACCCGGCTGGCAACCGGCGGCGGCGGATCCCGACGGCCCGGGCCCGGCCACCTCCCGACCGGCCGACGAGCCGGGAGCGGGCAGGCGCCCAGCCGATCGACCGGTCGCCACTCCCGGGTCGGGCCGGCCGACCGACAGCGGGGGCGCGACGACCGCGATCCTGCGCGGCGCGTCGGCGCGGGTGGTCGCGAACATGGAGTCCTCGCTGCGCGTGCCGACCGCGACGAGTGTGCGCGCGGTGCCGGCCAAGCTGCTCTTCGACAACCGGGTGGTGATCAACAATCACCTGCGCCGGGCCCGCGGCGGGAAGGTCAGCTTCACCCATCTGATCGGCTACGCGGTGGTGAAGGCACTGCAGATCCACCCGGAGATGAACAACACCTTCGGTGAGGTCGACGGCAAGCCGGCGGTCATCACCCCGGAGCACGTGAACCTCGGGATCGCTATCGACCTGGTCGGCAAGAACAATTCGCGATCGCTCGTGGTGGCGTCCGTCAAAGCCGCCGAGGCGCTGGATTTCGCCGCGTTCTGGACGGCGTACGAGGACATCATCCGGCGCGCGCGCAACGGCAAGCTGACCACCGGGGATTTCGCGGGCACCACGATCAGCATCACCAACCCGGGCACGATCGGCACGAATCATTCGGTGCCGCGGCTGATGCAGGGGCAGGGCACGATCGTCGGCGTCGGCGCGATGGAGTATCCGGCCGAGTTCAGCGGGATGAACCCCGACCAGCTGGTCGACCGGGCGATCAGCAAGATCATGACGCTGACGTCGACGTATGACCACCGGATCATCCAGGGCGCGCAGTCCGGGGAGTTCCTGCGCACGCTGCACCGGCTGCTGCTGGCCGATGACTTCTTCGACGAGATCTTCGCCGCGCTGCGCATCCCGTACGAGCCGGTCCGCTGGCGGGTCGACCGCGACACGTCGCACGAGGGCCAGATCGGCAAGAACGCGCGGGTCATCGAGCTGATCAACGCCTACCGCGCGAACGGCCACCTCATGGCCGACACCGACCCACTGGAATACACCGTTCGCACCCACCCGGATCTCGACATCACCCGGCACGGGCTCACGCTCTGGGACCTCGACCGCGAGTTCCCGGTCGGCGGCTTCGCCGGCGAGCGGTTGATGACCCTACGAGACATCCTCGGCGTGCTGCGCGACGCCTACTGCCGCCGGGTCGGCGTCGAGTACATGCACATCACCGACCCCGAGCAGCGGCAGTGGCTGCAGGAGCGCATCGAGGTCAAACACGCCCAGCCGACCCGCGAGCAGCAGCTGCACGTCCTCGGCCGGTTGAACATCGCTGAGGCGTTCGAGACGTTCCTGCAGACGAAGTACGTCGGGCAGAAGCGGTTCTCGCTCGAGGGCGCGGAGACGGTCATCGCGCTGCTCGACGAGGTGCTCGCGGAGGCCGCCGACCAGGATCTCGACGAGGTCGTGATCGGCATGCCGCACCGCGGCCGGCTCAACGTGCTCGCGAACATCGTCGGCAAGCCGTACGCCAAGATCTTCAATGAGTTCGAGGGCAATCTCGACCCGGGCAGCGCCCAGGGCTCGGGCGACGTCAAGTACCACCTCGGCGCCGACGGTACGTTCCACGCGGCGAGCGGCAAACAGATCGCCGTGTCGCTGACCGCGAACCCGTCCCATCTGGAAGCCGTTGATCCGGTGCTCGAAGGGATCGTGCGCGCCAAGCAGGACCTGGTGAACAAGGGCGAGGACGGCTACACGGTCCTGCCGGTGCTGCTGCACGGAGACGCGGCGTTCGCCGGTCAGGGCGTCGTGGCCGAGACGCTGAACCTGTCGCAGCTGCGCGGCTACCGCACCGGGGGAACGGTGCACGTCGTCGTCAACAACCAGGTTGGCTTCACCACGTCGCCATCGTCCTCGCGCTCGTCGCTCTACTGCACCGACATCGCCCGGATGATCGCCGCGCCGATCTTTCACGTGAACGGCGACGACCCGGAGGCCTGCATCCGGGTGGCGCGCCTAGCGGTCGAGTTCCGCCGGGAGTTCGGCAAGGACGTCGTGATCGACATGGTGTGCTACCGCCGCCGCGGCCACAACGAGGCCGACAATCCCGTCGTTCACCCAGCCGCAGATGTACGACATCATCGACACCAAGCGCAGCGTCCGCAAGCTCTACACCGAGGCCCTGGTCGGTCGCGGCGACATCACGCTCGAGGACGCCGAGGCGGCGCTGAAGGATTTCCAGGCGCAGTTGGAGAAGGTGTTCATCGAGACCCGCAACGCGACCGGCAACGCCGCGCCGCAGCCCGACATCGAGCAGCAGACGCCTTCGCAACATCTGACGACCGCGGTAGCCGTCGATGCGATCAAGCGGATCGCCGAGGCGTACGCCAATCCGCCGGACGGCTTCACCGTCCATCCGCGGTTGAAGCCGCAGATCGACCGGCGCATCGCGATGGCGAGCTCCGGCGACGTGGACTGGGCCACGGCCGAGCTCTACGCGTTCGGCTCGCTGGTGCTCGAAGGCCGCGCGGTCCGGCTATCCGGGCAGGATTCCCGGCGCGGCACCTTCACCCAGCGGCACGCGACGCTCATCGACCGCAATACGGGCGCCGAGTACACGCCGCTGCGCGAGCTGTCAGCTGACCAGGCCCCCTTCCTCGCCTACGACTCACTGCTGTCCGAGTACGCCGCGATGGGCTTCGAATACGGCTACTCCGTCGCGCGCGAGGACGCGCTCGTGTGCTGGGAGGCGCAGTTCGGCGACTTCGCCGACGGCGCGCAGACGATCATCGACGAGTTCATCGCGTCGGGCGAGGCGAAGTGGGGGCAGCGCTCGGCGGTCACGCTGCTGCTGCCGCACGGCTACGAGGGGCAGGGCCCGGACCACTCGTCGGGACGCCCTGAGCGGTTCCTGCAACTCGCTGCCGAGAACAACATGACGATCGCGATGTGCTCGTCGCCGGCGAACTACTTCCACCTGTTGCGCCGCCAAGGGCTGTCGCCCGTACGCCGGCCGCTTATCGCGTTCACGCCGAAATCGCTGCTGCGGCTGAAGACGGCGGTCAGCCAGATCGACGATTTCACGAACGGCGCGTTCGAGCCGGTGCTCAGTGATCGCAGCGTCGACCCGGCGACCGTGGCCCGAGTGTTGTTGTGCACTGGCAAGATCTACTACGACCTCCAAGCCGAGCGGTCACGCTCCGGGCGTAGTGATATCGCAATCGTGCGGGTGGAGCAGCTGTACCCGCTGCCGGCCGAGGCGATCGAGGCCGAGCTCGCCCGCTTTCCCGAAGCGCAGCTCGTGTGGGTGCAGGAGGAACCGGCAAACCAAGGGGCCTGGCCGTTCATGGCGCTCAACCTGCCCGAATGCCTCGACGGACGTCCACTGCTCCGGTCGTCGCGGCGGGCATCGGCCTCGCCCGCCGTCGGTTCGCACGCGGTGCACGAGGCGCAGCAGAAGGAAGTCGTGGCCACCGCCTTCGCCTGACCGATCCCGCCCCCCACGTTGAGTGGTCAGTTTCGCGCTGAGTGGTCAGTTGCAACCGACCACTCATGCGCAAACTGACCAGTCGATGACGCAGGAGGAAGCTTCATGGACACGACAGTCGAGCCGATTCGGTGGGGCATCCTCGGTGCCGGTGCGATCGCGGCAACCGTCGGCGACGACATCGGCGCGACCTCGGGCAACGTGCTGCAGGCGGTCGCCGCCCGCGACGCCGATCGGGCGGCGGCCTTCGCCGTAGCACACGGCGTGAGCCGCTCCTACGACTCGTACCGGGCACTCGTCCGCGATCCGGACGTCGACGTCGTCTACATCGCCACCACGCACGCTCAGCACCACGAGCACGCGCTGCTCGCATTGCGCGCAGGCAAGCCGATCCTCGTCGAGAAGGCGTTCGCCCTGAACGCAGCGCAGGCGCGTGAGATCGTGGCCGAGGCTCGCACCCGTGAGCTGTTCTGCATGGAAGCCATGTGGACGCGGCTCAACCCGCTAATCCGGCTTGCGGTCGACCTCGCCGCGTCAGGACGGATCGGCGACGTGGTCGGGGTCCGAGCCGATCTGTCCCGGCATTTCGACTACGACCCGACCAACCGTCTGTTCGATCTCGGGGTCGGCGGCGGGGCGCTGCTGGACCTCGGCGTCTACCCGGCCACGGTCGCCTGGCTGTTCCTGGGCCGACCGGACACCGTCCAGGCGGTCGGCTCGCTCGCACCGACCGGATCCGACCTCACGGCGGCCGTGCAGTGGGGTTACTCCGACGGCCGAGTGGCGCAGCTGTACTGCAGCGCGGCCGGTGGCAGCCCGCTGGCCGCACTGATCACCGGCACAGCGGGCTGGATCCGGGTCGAGCCGCGCATCCACCGACCGCAACACATCGTCGTGCACGACGGTGACGGGGAGGAGGTGATCGACGCGCCGCCGGCCGACGGCAACGGCTACCGGATGCAGGCCGCCGAAGTGGCGCGCTGCCTGCGCGCACGCGAGCTGGAGAGCCCACTCGTCCCGCTCCACGACACGATCGGCGTCCTTGAGATCATCGACGAGGCCCGCCGCCAGCTCGGGGTGCGGTATGCGGCCGACGCCGCGATCGGCAGCTGACGCATGTACTTCACCGACCGCGGAATCGAGGAGCTCGTCGCGCGACGCGGCGAGGAGGACGTCGGCGTCGAATGGCTGGCCGACCGGCTCCAGGCATTCGTCGACGCGCACCCCGAGTTCGAGACCGCAATCGACCGGCTCGCGACCTGGCTCGCCCGCGACGACGACGAGTGACCGCGGCGCTGCGGGGGGACGGACGTCGAACAGCGGCAGGAATATCTGCGCGAGCGGCCCGATGGCCAGGGCGAATACGACGGTGCCGACTCCGACCGTCCCGCCGAGGATCCACCCGGCGACCAGCACGGTGATCTCAATGCCCGTGCGCACGAGGCGGATCGAGCGACCGGTGCGGCGGGCGAGCCCGGTCATCAGGCCGTCACGCGGGCCGGGACCGAAGTTGGCACCGATGTACATCCCGGTCGCGATTGCGCACAGCAGCACGCCGACGATCATCGCGGTGATCCGCAAGCCCAGGGCGTGCGCCGCGGGCAGCACGTCGAGAGACGCGTTCATCGCCACACCGATGAGCACGACGTTGCTGAGGGTGCCCAGGCCGGGTAGTTGCCGAAGCGGGATCCACAGGAGGAGCACCGCGGCGCCCACGATGATCACCAAGGTGCCGATCGCGAGTCCGAGGTGGGTGGCGAGTCCCTGATGAAACACGTCCCACGGGTCCAGGCCGAGACCGGAGCGCACTTGACAGGCGCCGGCCAAGCCGTACAGCGACAGGCCAATGTAGAGCTGTGCAAGCCTGCGGCTGCGATTCAACCATGCCATTGCTGCACACTCTCAAACTCTGCACCGAAATTCCCGGTCCAATAGCTATTGATCGGACTGCGCTACGGGCCAATTCCGTGGGATGATGAGGCCATGGCAGCTCCCCTCCGCATCGGCGGGCGCGGGCTCGCCGCGCAGCTTCCGGACCTGCACGCCCTACCCGGCCCGATCTACGAGTCGCTGGCGCGCTCCATCTCCACGCTCGTGCTCGACGGGCGCGTCACCACGCAGACGCGGTTGCCGTCCGAGCGAGAGCTCGCCGCGGCCCTGCACCTGAGCCGGGCGACCGTCACCGCCGCCTATGACTCCCTGCGCAGCGCCGGCTTCCTCGCCAGCCGCACCGGCGCAGGCAGCTTCGTCACGGTCCCGGCCGGATCACAGCCGCGGCCGTCGCTCGCGCGCTGGAGCACCAGCATCAGTGAGAACGCCGACGTCATCGACCTGTCCTGTGCCGCACTGCCGGCACCGCCGGACTTGATTCCCGCGGCGGTGGCGGCCGCTGTCGGGCAACTGGGTCCCCACCTACTCGGCGACGGATACGAGCCGGCCGGTATCCCGGCGCTGCGGAGCGCGGTGGCCGCGAGGTTCACCGGGCGCGGCGTCCCGACGCGCCCGGATCAGATCCTGATCACCAACGGCTCGCTGCACGGCGTCGACCTGCTGTTGCGCCTGCTCGTCGGTCCCGGAGATCGCGTCATCACCGAGCTTCCGACCTACCCCGGCGCGCTCGACGCGATCCGCGCGAACAGTGGTCGGGTCGTGCCTGTGCCCATGGCGGCCGAAGGCGGCTGGCAGGTCGAGCAGCTGCAGGCGACGCTGCGCCAGACCAACGCGCGGCTGGCCTATCTCACCCCTGACTTCCACAACCCCACGGGTGCGCTCGTTCCTGAGGCGCACCGGCGCGAGGTGCTGCGGACCGGCCGGCAGACGGGCACGACGGTCATCGTCGACGAGTCCTTCGTGGATCTCGGCTTTGTGCCCGGCGAGCGGCCGACGGCGCTGCTCGACGCGTCCGTCGTGACGGTTGGCTCCCTGTCCAAGCCGATCTGGGGCGGCCTGCGGATCGGCTGGTTGCGGGCATCCACCGATCTCGTGCACCGGCTTGCGGCGTTGCGCACGTCAATCGACATGGGCGGTGCGGTGCTCGACCAGGTGGTCGCCGCCGGACTGGTCGAGCGCACCGACGAGATAGCCGCCGCCCGTCTCGTCGACATCAGGCGCCAGCGCGATGCCCTGCTCGGCGCGCTCGCCGCGAACTTGCCGCAGTGGCAGGTCACCCGCCCGCAGGGTGGCCTGTCCTTGTGGGCGAAGCTGCCAGCACCGCTGTCCACACCGCTGACCATGCTGGCTGCCCAGGCCGGCGTCATCATCGTGCCCGGCTCACGCTTCGGCGTCGACGGCACCCTGGAGCGGTTCCTGCGGCTGCCTTACGCGCTACCCGCGGACCGGTTGACCGAGGCTGTGCGCAGGCTCGCCGCGGTGTGGGCCCAGTTGGCCGGCGCGGCCTCGGCGAGCGGGTTCGGCCCGCGGCAACTCGTCGTCGCCTGAGCTACGGCGCCCGCTCGAGGACTGGGTCAGCCCGCGACGCCGTCGCGGATCGCCTGCGCGCAGACCGCCGCGGCCACGGCGGGCACGACCCGCGGATCGAACGGAGTCGGCACGATGCAGGTCGGCGCGAGCGCACCGGCGACCACCCCGCTCAGGGCCGTCGCCGCAGCGACCTTCATGTTCTCGGTGATCGCCCGCGCGCCGGCGTCGAATGCGCCGGCGAAGACTCCGGGAAAGGCCAGCACGTTGTTGATCTGGTTCGGGTAGTCGCTGCGGCCGGTCGCGACGATCGCGGCGTGCCGGTGCGCGACCGGCGGATCGATCTCCGGGTTCGGGTTCGCGAGCGCGAAGATGATCGCATTGGGCGCCATAGTACTGACCGCGGCCTCGCTGATGGCGCCCGCGCTCACGCCGAGGAACACGTCCGCACCGGCCAGCGCGCCCTCGACGCCGCCGGTCAGGCCGCTCGTGTTCGTCGTCGCGGCCAACTCGGCTTTGGCGCCGGTCAGATTCGCGCGGCCGGGATGCAGGATGCCTTTGGAGTCGGCCACCGCGATGTCACCGATGCCCGCCTGCAGCAGGATCTTGGTGCATGCCACCCCGGCCGCCCCGGCGCCGGACACGACAACGCGCAGCTGGTCGAGGGTGCGTCCGATGACCGTCGCCGCGTTGCGCAGTGCGGCCAGCACCACGATCGCCGTGCCGTGCTGGTCGTCGTGAAACACCGGGATGTCCAGGCTCGCACGCAGGCGCTGCTCGATATCGAAGCAGCGCGGCGCGGAGATGTCCTCGAGGTTGATACCGCCGAAGGACGGCGCGATGCGCACGACCGTCTCGACGATCTCGTCGGCATCGGTCGTCGACAGGACGATCGGCACCGAGTTGATGCCCGCGAACTCCCGGAACAGCGCAGCCTTGCCCTCCATCACCGGCAGGGCCGCGGCAGGCCCGATGTTGCCGAGTCCGAGCACCGCGGTGCCGTCGCTGACCACGGCGACCAGGCGGGAGCGCCAGGTGTAGGTCCGCGCCAACGACTCGTCCGCGGCGATGGCCGAGCACACCTCGGCGACACCGGGAGTGTAGGCAAGGGACAGCGACTCGCGGTCGGTGAGCGGGAGCTTGCTGCTCAGCGCGAGCTTGCCGCCTTCGTGCACACGGAACACCGCGCTGTCCGCGTCGAACCGCACCTGCCCGCCCCATCTCGAGTCGATCGGTCCTGTCCGGGTCTTCGCACAGGTGGCGCACTTGACGACACGCCCGCCAGGCGCACTCGGCCCGGGTTGTGCCCGCGTCGGACGAGTCTCGCACGTTCGGGCCGGGCTATCGCACGCGCCTCGGCGGTCCTGGCCGCAGCCGCAGCACCACCCGCGCGAGCACGTCCGCGACGCCGTGCGCGGCGCTGTCTCCCCCGGCGAAGGAATTGTCCGAAGCGAGCAGCCAGCCGCCGGAATCCGGTCGTACCGTGCGCTTGAGGACGAGCAGTTCAGGCACCGCCCGGAACCGGGCAAGGACCACGTCGCCGGCCCGCACGCGTGCCCCGTGCCGAACGATCACGACGTCGCCGTGCCGCAGTGTCGGCGCCATGGAAGCGCCCCACACCTCGACGCGCTGCCACGGCAGAATCGGTTCGCGCATCTGACGGCGAGCGCCTCCAATCGGGCACCGATGCGGGAGTAAGGTCGGAAAAGCTTCGGTCCTGACGTCCCCGTCCCAGGAGTCAACGATATGCGTCTGTTCCGTCCGTCCGTGATCGCTCACGCCCACTGCGACCTACCGTGCGGTGTCTACGACCCTGCTCAGGCCCGGATCGAGGCCGAGTCGGTCAAGGCGATCATGGAGAAGTACCAGGGCAATGACGACCCGGTGTTCCGCACCCGCGCGTTGCTGATCAAGGAACAGCGTGCCGAGCTCGTCAAGCATCACCTCTGGGTATTGTGGACCGACTACTTCAAGCCACCGCACTTCGAGAAGTACCCGCAGCTGCATGATCTGTTCAACAAGGCCACGAAGGCGGCCGGCGCGGCCGGCGGCAAAGGTGCGGTCGACCCGGCGACGGCCCAGGACCTGCTCGACCAGATCAGCGAGATCGACCGGATCTTCTGGGAGACCAAGAAGGCCGCCTGAACGGACCGACCGCCGATGCCGACGCCGAAGGCCGGTCCCGAAGAGGGGCCGGCCTTTCTCGCGCCCGCCCTGCCCGATGTCGTCGAACTGTGGCTGATCCGGCATGGCGAGACCGAGTGGAGCGCGTCCGGCCAGCACACCAGCACGACTGAGCTGCCACTCACCGCCAACGGGGAACGGCAGGCGGCCGCGCTGCGGGTGGTTCTCGCGACAGTGCAGCCGGCGCTCGTCCTGTGCAGTCCGCGCAAGCGGGCGCAGGAGACCGCCCGCCTGGCCGGGCTCGCTGTCGACGACGTGAGCGACGACCTCGCGGAATGGGACTACGGAAGCTACGAGGGACGCACCACGACCGACATTCGCACGCAGAACCCAGCGTGGTCGGTGTGGACGGACGGCGGCCCCGGAGGGGAAACACCGGCCGATGTCGCGGCGCGGGCCGACCGGGTGCTCACCCGCGCCGCGCAGGTGCTGCCCAGCGGGCCGGTGGTGCTGGTCGGGCACGGTCACTTCAGCCGGCTGTTGTGCGCTCGCTGGATCGGGCTGCCGGTGCGGGCCGGCGCGAACCTGCTGCTCGGCACGGCCGCACCGTCGCTGCTCGGCGCGCAGCACGGGCAACCCGTCATCGTTCGATGGAACACGGCCAACCCCGCCACCTGAATGCATCGAGAGGATCTCATGAGCACTCCGGAGCCGTCGGCCGCACAGCCCGCCGTCGTCGAGATCCGCGTGCCGGCCGACGTCGCGTACGTGTCGACGCTGCGGCTGACCGCTGCGAGCCTGGCTGCTCGGTGCGATCTCACCGTCGACGACATCGAGGATCTGCGCCTGGCCGTGGACGAGGCGTGTGCGCTGCTGTTGCCGCTCGCGAGTGCGGCGTCCACGCTCGACATCGTGTTCCGGCTCGACACCGGCCGGCTCGCCGTCGACGCGTCGGTGCACACGGTCGAGGCTGCCGAACCGGATCGCAGCGGATTTGCCTGGACGGTCCTCGGCGCGCTCTCCAGCTCCGTCGACGTAGATCGTCACCAGGAACGGCTCACGATCACGATCAGCAAGATCCGTGAGGCAGCGACCAGGTGACGAGCCCGCAGCGGCCGACCCGTGAGGAGCGGGCACAGGCCGGCGATCTGCTCGCCGAGCTGCACGGGCTGCCTGAGGACAGCCCGCGTCGGAGGGAGCTGCGCGATCATCTCGTCGAGCTGCACATGCCGCTCGTCGTCTACCTCGCGCGGCGATTCTCCGGCCGCAACGAGCCGATGAACGATCTGGTGCAGGTCGGCGCGATCGGGCTGATCAAAGCGATCGACCGCTTCGATCCGCAACGGCAACTCGAGTTCTCCACCTATGCGACACCCACGATCCTCGGTGAGATCAAGCGGCACTTCCGCGACACCGGATGGCTGATCCACGTGCCGCGCCGCGCCCAGGAGTTGCAGACGACGCTGAACGCCGCGCGCGCGGACCTGTCCCAGGAACTCGGTCGCGCGCCGACGGTCACCGAACTCGCGCAGCGCATCGAGATCGACGAGGAGACGGTGCTCGAGGCGCTCGACGCCGCCCGCGCCTACTCCGGCGTGCCGCTGGACGTGCTGGCGGCACCCGGGGAGAGCGTGCCCGAGCATCCGATGCTCGGCGTCGTCGAGGAGGGTTTCGAACAGGTCGAGCAGCGCGCGCTACTACGCGACGTCATCGCCAAGCTGCCCGAGTCCGAACGCGAGATCCTGCTGCTGCGCTTCGTTGCCAACAAGACGCAGACGGAGATCGCGGCAATCGTCGGCGTCTCCCAGATGCAGGTGTCGCGGCTGGTTGCGAGGGGTCTGAAGCGGATGCGGGAAAGCCTCGGGGCCCCGGAGCCCGAGGTCGAACAGCGCCGCCGCCGCAGCTGAGATCAGCCCGTAGCGGCGCCGAACACCCGTCAGCCGGGCGGTTCGCGGTCGAGTACCGCCCGCGACGGGGGGGTGAACAGCAGGTACAGCACGGCGAGCGCGCCGATCAGGATCGGCGCGCCGTAGCCGGGCCGGTTCGCCTGGAAGGCCAGGCTGTAGGACACCGGGATCGCCAGCAGTTGGAGCACCACGACCGGGGTGCGCGCCGCCGGACGTCGGTGCCACAGCCCCCGAGCCGCGAACCCGAGCACCGCCGCGCCGCCGATGGCGAGCGCCGCGCTGAACAGTGCGCGGCCCACGTCGTCGGGGTGCCCGGAAATCGTCTTGCTGATCAGGACCCCCGCGGCGGCGAGCAGCGCGAGACTCTGCAACACGATCAGCACGCACGCGACGGCGAGTGGCCGAGGCGGCGCGACCTCGGCGTCGGCAGCTGCCGGCGGTGCGTCGCTGCGCTCGGCCGACCCTCCCTCGGCGCCCGGTCCCACGTAGCCAGCGTATCGACGCGGAACGGCCCTCGTGCCGGTACGAGTGCGCACGCGGAGCGCCGACACCGAACGCCGTGCGTGAACACGTATTCTCGCCGATGTGCGGGTACTCGTCGTGGTGAACCCGAGGGCGACCGCGATGAGCCGCCGGGAGCGAGACGTTCTCGCGCACGCGCTCGGCGGGGAGGCCGAACTGGAGATCGCCGAGACTGCCAATCGCGGGCACGCCGCCGCGCTCGCCTGCCGAGCGATGCGGTCCGGCACCGACGTGGTCGTCGCCCTCGGCGGCGACGGCACGGTGAACGAGGTCATCAACGGCCTGCTCACCGACGGCGTCCACGACGCCGTCCCCTCCCTTGGCATCGTTCCGGCCGGCTCCACCAATGTGTTCGTCCGGGCGCTGGGCATGGCGAATGACCCGATCGAGGCCACCGGTGCGCTGCTCGAGGGACTGCGAACAGGTGCACGCCGCACGATCAGCGTCGGCATGGCCGACGACCGGTACTTCTGCTTCGCCGCCGGACTGGGCTTCGACGCCGCCATCGTGCACGGCGTCGAGCGGTACCGACGTCGCGGCAAGCGGTCGACGCACGTCCTGTACGCCCGCGTCGGCGTGCGGGAGTTCTTCCGCACGGACCGGCGGCACCCGACCCTGCATGTCGAACTCGGCGACGGCACCCGCTACGACGACATCTACTTCGCCCTCGTCACCAATGCCGACCCGTGGACCTACGTCGGCAACCGCCCGCTGCACCCGACCCCGGAGGTCAGCTTCGAGACCGGGCTGGCCGTCTACGCCCGCCGCCGGATGAGCACCGCAGGCATCCTGTACAGCATGGCGCGCCTGTCCGGGGGCAGGCCCCACATCGGTGCGCGCGGCGCGCACGTCGCTCACGATCTCGAAGCGATCACTGTCATCGCCGACGAGCCGATTCCCTTCCAGGTCGACGGCGACGCCCTCGATCTCAGGGAAAAGGTCAGCTTTCGGGCGGTCCCGAACGCGCTGCGAGTCGTCGTCGGAATCGACGAACCGCCGTGACGCGTTGTCAGTTTGCCTCTCGACCACGCCGCGAACGTCGCGTAGCGTCGGGCGCAGTGATGTGATCGGGCGAACGCAAACCCGCGGAAATCCGTGACGAACGCTGCAATGAAGCGGAATGCTTGAACTGCGGGACAGCTCGTGAAAGAATTCACAAGCAAGCGGGCGAGGGCGATTTTGCCCGAGTCTGTCGCTTACTGAGGAGAGATTGCCCAATGGATTGGCGGCACCGCGCGATATGCCGTGACGAGGATCCGGAACTGTTCTTCCCGATCGGCAACACCGGACCCGCGCTGCTGCAGATCGAGCAGGCCAAGTCGGTCTGCCGACGCTGCCCCGTGATACAGGAGTGTCTGACCTGGGCACTCGAGTCCGGCCAGGACGCGGGTGTCTGGGGCGGGCTGTCCGAGGACGAACGGCGCGCACTGAAGCGCCGCAACGCACGCGCCAGGGCGCGAATGGCCTAGGCCACTCGCGGCCACGCTCATCCGCCGGCCTGGCGAGCGCGCAGCGTGAGCGGCATGACGATCTCCGCGATCGCACCGCCCGGCTGACCCTGGGCACCGCTGTCGGTGCGGAACGAGACCCGCCCGTTCAGTTCTGCCGACACCAAGGTGTCGACGATCTGCAGCCCGAGCCGGGTCGAGCCGGTTGCGCTGAACCCAGCCGGCAGACCCACGCCGTCGTCGCGCACGCTCACCCGCAGTTCGCTGCGCGACCGGGTCGCCTCCAGGGTCACCGCCCCGACCCGTTCGTCCGGGAACCCGTGCTCGAGGGCGTTCTGCACGAGTTCGGTGAGGACGAGGACCAGCGCGGTAGCCACCTCGGCGGGCACCACCCCCAGCGTGCCCTTGCGAGTCACCGTGACCCGGCTCGCGGTACCCATCACATCGGTCAGCATGACGAGCAGCCGATCGACCACCTCGTCGAAGTTGACCGTCTCGTCGATGGACTCCGACAGCGTCTCGTGTACGAGCGCGATCGACTGGACCCGGCGCATCGACTCCTCCAGGGCGGCGCGGGCACCGGGGACAGACACCCGGCGCGCCTGCAGCCGCAGCAGCGCGGCCACCGTCTGCAGATTGTTCTTCACCCGGTGGTGGATCTCGCGGATCGTGGCGTCCTTGCTCAGGATCTGCCGGTCGCGGCGACGCAGCTCGGTGACGTCATGCATCAGCAGCAGCGCGCCGAGCGTCTCCCCACGCGGACGCAGCGGCAGGGCCCGGAACAAGATGATCGCGCCGCCGCCCTCGACCTCGATGGTGGCCGGCTGGCCGCCGTCGATCGCGTCGGCCACGGCGCCGGCCAGGTCGCTCGCGTCGAACGGGTCGTCGGCCACCGTGCTGGTCAGCGCATCGATGGGTTCTGACAGCACCGGCCCCGTGATGCCCAGCCGGTTGAAAGCCGAGAGCGCGTTCGGGCTGGCATAGATGATCGTGCCGTCCGGTTCCAGCCGGACCAACCCATCTCCGACGCGTGGGCCGGTCGTCTCCTCGACCGCGGATTCGGACGCGGGAAAGGTGCCGTCGGCGACCATGCCGGCGAGGTCGGCCGCGCTTTGCAGGTAGACGAGCTCGAGTTGGCTGGGCGTGCGGACGCTGGCCAGGTTGGCGTCGCGGCCGAGCACGCCGATCACGGTGTCGCCGTGGCGAACCGGGATCGCCTCGCGCCGGATCGGGAGATCGCCTTCCCAATCCGCGTCCACCTCCCGGAAGATCCGGCCTTCGACGAACGCGATGCGCAGCGGTGCGATCCGGTTGCCGCGCAACAGCACGCCCACCTGATCGCTCTGGTAGGCCGTCGGGCCGGTCGTGGGTCGGCACTGTGCGACGCACAGAAAGCCCGGCACGCTGCCGGCTTCGGCGGCCGGCACGGCGACGGGCACCCAGAGCAGCAGATCGGCGAAGGCGAGGTCGGACAGCAATTGCCACTCGCCGACCAGACGGGCGATGTGCTCGACCTGCGCTTCGGACAGCGGTGTTCGCGCGGCCAGCGTGTCGGTGAGGGCGGACACGTCGATGAGCCTGCCACCTCTACCCGCGACCGCGTCGACCGACCCACCCGGACGCCATAGGGTGAAGCGTGTTCCATATCGTGTTCGTCGAACCGCGGATCCCGCCCAACACCGGTAACGCGATCCGCCTCGCCGCCGCGACCGGCGCTCATCTGCACCTCGTCGAACCGCTCGGCTTCTCACTCGCGGATGCGAAGCTGCGTCGGGCGGGCCTGGATTACCACGACCTGGCGACACTCACCGTGCACCCATCGCTAGACGCCCTCTGGGCCGAGGTGCTACCGGCCCAGGTGTACGCGTTCAGCGCCGCCGCGCACTCCAACTACGCGGCCGTCGCGTACCGCCCCGGCGACGTGCTGCTGTTCGGGCCGGAACCGAATGGCTTGCCGCCCGAGGTGCTGCACCATCCGCACGTGACCGATCAGCTGCGGATCCCGATGCTCGCCGCGCGTCGCTCGCTCAACCTGTCGAACGCAGCGGCGATCGCGGCCTACGAAGCGTGGCGTCAGGTGGGCTTCGCCGGCTCTGCCTGACGTTTTCGGTGCTCGCTGCGCGTGTCGTCGCCGCGGATCGGGCGCCGGCGAAGATCATGGTCGCCAGCAAGTCGGATCGAGGCAGGTGGCTGCGATGGGCACATTCGTCTACTACGAACAGTCGTGCGTTGCACCGCCACGGGTCCTTCGGGTGGTTGGTGCGAGCCCGCGCCGCCGCCGCCGACGTGTGCGCGCCCGTCGGCGGGGCATCCGGCCGGCGTCGCGCTGAGCCGGAGCGCCGGCCGGGCCGCTACGGCGAAGCCGTGACATTGCCCCTTGGGACGTTGCCGCTCAGCGGTGTGCTCGCGACCATTGCCGCATTCCCCGGCGCTGTCGAGGTGCCGGGACCGGCCGACGGCGAGGTGGGCGAGATGAGAGCACCTGATGGCGCGACGCTGTCCGAGGACGGCCACTACTGGTGGGACGGCGAGCAGTGGCAGGTCAACGACGACTCCGTCGCTGGGGCAGCGGACGCCGGTGACGCCGCAGCGGGAGGCGTCGGACACGCACGGGCCGAGGCCGACGCGGTGGCGACGTCCGCGGGCGGCGCTGCCGGCGGCGCAGCGGCGCAACCCGCGCCGGAGGTGGTGCTGACCGGTACGGCCGGCTTCGACCCGCCGTTCCCCAGGGTGGGTCACCCGATCGAATACACCTGGTCGGAGGTCAACATCGGCGGTGACCTCACCGAGCCGTACCACGCCAAGGTCGACTTCAAGGACCCGGACGGGCAGATCATCGACTCCGACCTGGTCGAGTGTGCAGCACTTACGCACATGCAGGAGGCGACGCGCAGCAAGACGCTGTCCGCGCCCACCAAGGCCACGATCGGTTACTCGATCGAGCTATGGGTGGACGTGGACCACAACGCGAACTTCAGCGAGGGGCTCAACTACGCCTACCACAACGTGGACGCCGACGAGGACTCGTGAGCCGGCGGCGCTATTCGGGGCGGTACTCGAGGTGGCTCGTCTCGATCGTCAACTCGGTGATACGCATCCGGATCCGCTCGTGCAGGCTGGCCGGGGCCTGATCGCCGCCGCAGCAGCGGGCGACGAGCGCGCGCACGTCCTGTTCGAGGCCGAAGTGCCGAAGGCACGGGCCGCAGCCGTCCAGGTGCTGGCGGATCCGGTTCTTCAGCGCCTGATCCGACTCGTCGTCGAGGTAGAGGTAGACATCGCGCAGGACGTCGTCGCAATCGATGTTCCCCGGGCCGAAACCGAGGAAGTCCGGCCCACTCACGTCTCGCTCCCGGCCGCCGTGCGGATCAATCCGCGTTCGCGCGCATAATCGCCGAGCAGGTTCTGCAGCTGCTTGCGCCCCCGATGCAGCCGCGACATCACGGTGCCGATCGGGGTGCCCATGATGTCCGCTATCTCCTTGTAGGCGAATCCCTCGACGTCGGCCAGATAGACCGCGAGCCGGAAGTCCTCGGGCAGCGCCTGCAGCGCGTCCTTGACGTCGGAATCGGGCAGGTGGTCGAGGGCTTCCATCTCCGCCGAACGCAGCCCCGACGACGTGTGCGACTCGGCACGCGCGAGCTGCCAGTCCTCGACGTCCTCGGCGCCGGATTCCTGCGGCTGGCGCTGCTTCTTGCGGTAGTTGTTGATGAAGGTGTTGGTCAGGATGCGATACAGCCAAGCCTTGAGGTTCGTGCCTTCGGTGAACTGGTGGAAGGCCGCGAACGCCTTGACGAACGTCTCCTGCACGAGATCCTCTGCGTCGGCCGGGTTGCGCGTCATGCGCATCGCCGCCGCGTAGAGCTGGTCGAGGAACGGCAACGCGTCCCGCTCGAACCTCGCCCGGCGGGCCTCGACCGTCTCCTCTGCCACCCTGCTCCCCTCGGAACCCCCAATTGGTCGTCGGGTCGAGACTATCGCGCCGGGGGGCAGGGGCCAGATCGCGTCAGCGATCACCGGGTGCGTGGTTGGTGTGGACACCGACATCGATCGTCACTCCTGGCTGGGGCGGTCCTCGGTGGAACCTCCCCGGCGGGCCAGGCATTCCAGCAGGCATTCCAGCAGGCATTCGCCAGGGTCGCGGACGCGTCCATACCGCCCGTCTGTGGGCGTGCGCCGGACGGGGCGTTAGCGTGCTGTTCGTGGCAACCGGGACACCGGCGACGGCGCTGCTCGCCCGCCGGAAGATCCAGCACACGCTTCATCCGTACGTACACGACGCCCGGGCGGAGGCCTACGGCGAGGAGGCAGCCGCTGCACTCGGCCTCGATCAGGAGCGGATCTTCAAGACGCTGATCGTCACGGTCGACGGCACGCTGGCCTGCGCCGTCGTGCCGGTCGCCGCGCACCTCGACCTCAAGGCGTTCGCCGCCGCACTCGGCGGCAAGCGTGCGGCCATGGCCGAACCGGCTGCGGCGGTCCGGGCAACCGGCTACGTCGTCGGCGGCATCTCACCGATCGGCCAGAGATCCCGGCTGCGGGTCGTCGTCGACGAATCGGCCACCGGGTTCGACACGGTGTACGTGTCCGCCGGCAAGCGGGGCCTGCAGGTCGAACTGGCGCCCGCCGACCTGCTCGCCGTGTCGGACGCCACCACGGCCGCGATCTCGTCCTGAGCAGGACTCACGCGAAGTCTTCCTCGCGGTACTCGTCGTCGGCCCGCTCGACACGGGACAGTTCGGATTCGCGCAGCTCGACGCGGCGGATCTTGCCACTGATCGTCTTGGGCAGCTGCGCGAACTGCAACCGGCGGATGCGCTTGTACGGAGCGAGGTTCGCCCGGCAATACGCCAGGATATCGCCGGCCAGTTCCCGACTCGGTTGCTTGCCGGCAACCAGCACCACGTAGGCCTTGGGGACCGCCAGCCGCACCTCGTCCGGCGCGGGCACGACGGCCGCTTCGGCGACCGCCGGATGCTCGACGAGGACGCTTTCGAGCTCGAACGGGCTGATCCGGTAGTCGCTGGCCTTGAACACGTCGTCGGACCGGCCGACGTAAGTGATGTAGCCGTCGGCATCGCGCCGGGCGACATCACCGGTGTGGTACCGGCCACCGGCGAACGCGGCGTGGTTGCGGTCGGCGTCGTCGAGGTATCCGACCATCAGTCCGACCGGACGTTCCGGCTCGATGACGACGCAGATCTCTCCCTCGTCGCCCACCTCGTCCGTGACGGGGTCGACGAGCGCGATCTCGAAGCCGGGCATGGGCCGACCCATCGAGCCGATCTTCAGCGGCTGCTGGGGCGGGTTTCCGATCTGCAGGGACGATTCCGTCTGCCCGAAGCCGTCCCGGATGGTGATCCCCCACGCGCGCTGAACCGTCTCGATCACCTCGGGGTTGAGCGGCTCGCCGGCCCCGACGAGCTCCCGCAACGACAGGTCGTCGCGCCACGCTGCGAGGTCCTGCTGGATCAGCATCCGCCAGACGGTCGGCGGGGCGCAGAACGTGGTGACCTTGGCGTCACGCAGGGTGTCGAGCATCGCCCTGGCGTCGAAGCGCTCGTAGTTGTAGATGCATATCGTCGCGCCGGCGAGCCACGGCGCGAACACGCACGACCACGCGTGCTTCGCCCAGCCCGGACTGGACACGTTGAGGTGCACGTCGCCGGGCTGCAGACCGATCCAGTACATCGTCGACAGATGACCGATCGGATAGCTCACCTGCGTGTGTTCGACCAGTTTCGGCAGCGCAGTGGTGCCCGAAGTGAAGTAGAGCAGCAGTGGATCGTCGGCGTCGGTCGGGCCGTCTGCGCCGAAATGCGCGAGGCTCTCGTAGGAGTCGCCGTAGCGCAGCCAGCCCGGCACCGGATCGCCGACGGCGATGCGGTGATAGGCGCCGGGCACGTCCGCGAAACGGGGCGCGAGCTCGCTGCGCGCGATCACGGCGCCGACGTCTCCGCGGTCGATCCGGTCCCGCAGATCGGCTTCGGCGAGCAGCGTCGTAGCCGGGATGATCACCGCGCCGAGCTTCATCGCGGCCAGCGTGGTCTCCCACAGTTCGGTCTGGTTGCCGAGCAGCACGAGCAGGCGCATCCCGCGGCCCACCCCTTCGCCGCGCAGCCAGCCGGCGAGCTGATCCGAGCGCGCGGACAGCTCGCCGAACGTGGCGGAGGTCGCGCTGCCGTCGGCCTCGATGACACGCAGAGCTGCCCGGTGTGGATGCTCGGCAGCCAGCACGCCGTCGAACCAGTCGAGCGCGAAGTTGAAATGCTCCGGACGCGGCCAGCGGAACTGCGCGCGCGCCTTCGGATAGTCGGTGCGCAGCTCGAGCAGCAGATCACGGGCTTCGCGCAGAGTGGTCATTTCTGGACTCTGGCACGCGCGATCTGCGAAGTCACGAACCGGACGACCGACTCCGCGATCGTGGCCACGTCGCGCTTGAGTGCGTGGTCGGCGCCGGAGATGACGACGATCTCGCGCAGCGTGCCCGGTGGCGGCATGCCGAACGGGTCGCGGTCACCCTGTACGACGAGCACCGGGACGCCGGCTCCGTCGAGCTCGGGGAGCCGGGTGGCGTCCGGGCGGCCCGGCGGGTGCAGCGGGAAGGCGAGCGCGACCACCGCCTCGGCGCCGCTCGACACCGCCGTGCGGCAGGTGACCCGGGCGCCGTTGGACCGGCCGCCGACGAACAGGGGCAACGAGCGCAGGCCACGCCGGCGGCGGATCGCGTCGATGATCGCGAGCCAGGCCTCGTCCTGCCTGGCCGGCGCCGCCGGTGACCTGCGTCCCGCGACGCGGTAGGGCTGCGTCACGCCGGCCGAGACGATGCCGCGCGCGAGCGCGGCAGCCCGGATCGCCCGGAGATCCGGTGTGTCGACACCGCCGCCCGCGCCGTGGGTGAGCACCAGCAGTGCACGCAGTTCGCCGCCCTCGGGTCGGTGGAGGTCGACCCGTGCAGGGCCGCTCGGAGTCGCGATGTCCAGCTGCACGCTCAGAACAGCACCTGCGCCTCGGGCTGTGGTTGCGCGCGCTCGACCAACTCCGGTCCGTTGTTGTCGACCTTGTTGACGAGGGTGGCGACCGGCCGCAGTTCGAGGCGTTCACCCGCGGCTTGGTCCCAGGGGCGCAGCAGGTCGGCCGGGTCGTCGATCTTCGGGTCGAGCCACCGTGCCCACTCCGACCGCGGCAGGACGAGCGGCATCCGATCATGGATGTGGGCGAGCTCTCCTGCCGACGGCACGGTGATGATCGTGCACGAGGTGATCGGCAGGCCACCCTCGCCCCAGAACTCGTAGAGCCCGGCGAAAGCCAGCGAGCGCCCGTCTGCACGGGACATGTAGAACGGCTGCTTGGTGGCGCCGTCGTTCACCTGCCACTCGTACCAGCCGTCGGCGGGCACCACGCAACGGCGCTTGGCGTAGGCCCGCTTGAACGCGTTCGTCGACGCGACGCCTTCGGCCCGGGCGTTGAACATCCGGCCCTGGGTCTTGCGGTCCTTCGCCCAGGACGGGATCAGCCCCCAGGTCGCGACGCGCAACTGCCGGGTCGGCCGGGCGTCCGCAGTGCCGTGTGCGTCGCGCAACGGGCGGTTGACGATGACCCGGGCGGGCTTGGTCGGCGCGAGATTGAAGTCGGGTTCGAGCCACTGGCCGTTGGTGGCATCGATGGCCTCGAACTCGTCGGCGAGGTCGGCGTCGGCCTTGAGGGAGACGTAGCGCCCGCACATGCCGACCAAGTTACTTGCCGGTGCGCGGGCGAGGCGAGCAACTGTTGCTAGGACGACTCCCGCGGCACGCTGAGCCGGGGCACACCGCCGAGGCCGAGGTTGTAGCGCGTGTGCCGGCGGTACTCGGCCAACTTGTCCCACAACGCGGCGTGTGCCGGCCACGGGATCGGTTCGTCTCCGTCAAGCCAGCTCTCGCCGAAGGTGATCCAGACGAGCGTCCAATCCGCAGCAGCCGCCCACCGGCCCTTGCTCCACTCGACCAACGAGCGCCGGATCTGGAACGCCAGGCGGGGTGCGTCGGGAAACGTGGTGACCGCGTGCACGACCCAGACCCGGAAGTCGTGCGACATCAGGTCGAGCTCGAAGTCGTTGAGCACTGCGGGGTCGACAAGGACGGTGGCTACGTTCTCGAATGGCCGCCCACTCACGATTCGATTATCGCCCGATCCACCGACAATGCACCGGGCACACGGCAAGTCCTCGGCGTCCCGGCGACGCCTCCGTGCGTTCGGCGGTCGTACGCGCGGACGCGTTCGCGGCGATCCGGCGTGCGGCAGACTGGGCGGATGCTGAGCTGGGCGGCACCGCGCGCGCACAGACCCGTGTCGGCGGTCGTCGCGCTACCGGGGTCGAAGTCGCTCACGAACCGGCTGCTCGTGCTGTCGGCCATCGCCGACGGCCCGTCGCGGGTCGTCGCGCCGTTGAGAGCGCGGGACACGCTGCTGATGGCGGGCGCGTTGCGCGCACTCGGAGCGGGGATCGAGGACGACGGCGCCGACCTGCTCGTGACGCCCGCGCCGTTGCACGCCGGCTCGGTCGATACCGGGCTCGCCGGGACCGTGATGCGCTTCGTTCCGCCGGTGGCCGGCCTCGCCGACGGTCCGGTCTGCTTCGACGGCGACGTCTACGCGCGGGAGCGCCCGATGACCACGCTGATCGACGCGCTGCGCCAAGCCGGCGTCGAGGTCGATGACGCGGGCACCGGCCGGCTGCCGTTCACCGTCCGCGGTCGCGGTGCCGTCGACGGTGGGCGGGTGCAGATCGACGCGTCCGCCTCCTCACAGTTCGTCTCGGGGCTGCTGCTCGCCGGTGCGCGCTTCGACAAGGGCGTGGAGGTGGCGCATACCGGCGGCGGCCCGGTGCCCTCGCAGCCGCACATCGACATGACGCTGGACGTGCTGCGACAGGCAGGAGTCGACGCGATTGCCGCCGCGCCGGGCGTGTGGCAGGTGGCGCCCGGTCCCATCGCGGGCGGCGAGCACGTCGTCGAGGCCGACCTGTCCAACGCGGCACCCTTCCTCGCCGCAGCGCTGGTCACCGGCGGATCGGTGCGCGTCCCGTCCTGGCCGCTCGTGACGACCCAGGCCGGTGACGCGTTGCGAGGGCTGCTGGTCGCGATGGGCGCCGACGTCCGAATGGCCGAGGACGCGCTGACTGTGCGTGGCACCGGCACGATCACCGGTCTCGACGCGGACCTGCGCGATGTCACCGAGCTCGTCACGGTGCTCGCGGCGCTCGCTGCGCTGGCCGACCGGCCGTCGACCTTCTCCGGGCTGGCCCACATGCGCGGGCACGAGACCGACCGGCTGGCTGCCCTGCACGCCGAACTCAGCGGCCTCGGCTGCGAGGTCGTCGAGCACGCCGACGGGCTGACGATCACGCCCGCGCCGCTGCACGCGGGGACGTGGCACGCGTACGCCGACCACCGGATGGCCACCGCCGGCGCCGTCCTCGGACTGGCCGTCGACGGCGTGCTGATCGACGACATCGCCGCCACGACCAAGACGCTGCCGGACTTCCCCGGCATGTGGCGCGACCTGCTGGCCGGCTGACGTTGGCGCGCGACGTCCGCTCCTTCGACGAGGACGACGTCCGTGCCCGCGCCAACCCGCGCGGCACCCGGCCACGCTCCAAGCAGCGCCCGGCGCACCTCGACGCCGCCGACGGCACCGTGTACGCGGTCGACCGTGGCCGCTTCAGCGTCCTCGTCGACGGGGTGGAGGTCACCGCGATGCGGGCGCGCGAGCTCGGCCGAGCGGCGATGGTCGTCGGCGATCGGGTGGGTGTCGTCGGTGACCTGTCCGGTGCGCCGGACGCGCTCGCGCGGATCGTCCGGTTGGACGAGCGGGACACCGTGTTGCGCCGTACTGCCGATGACAACGACCCGCACGAGCGGGTGATCGTCGCCAACGCCGACCAGCTGATCATCGTCTCGGCGCTGGCGGAGCCGGGCCCGTCCTTCGGCCTCATCAACCGGTGCCTGATCGCCGCCTTGACCGAACGCATCGAGCCGCTGCTGTGTCTGACGAAATCGGACCTCGCGCCTGCGGAGGCGGTGATCGAGCACTACGCGACGCTCGATGTGCCTGCCATCGTCACTCGACGCGGTGGCGCCCTGGATGAACTACTCGGACACCTGCACGGGCACGAGTCGGTGTTCGTCGGACATTCCGGCGTCGGGAAGTCCACGCTGATCAACGCGCTCGTGCCGTCCGCCGAGCGGGCGACCGGAGTGGTGAGCGCGATCGGCAAGGGCCGGCACACGTCCTCGTCGGTGGTGGCACTGCGGCTCCCGGACGGGGACGGGTGGGTGATCGACACTCCCGGGGTGCGGTCGTTCGGGCTCGCGCACGTCACTGCGGACGACCTGCTGTGGGCGTTCCCGGACCTCGAGGACGGCGCTGTGCAGTGCCTGCCGGGATGCGAGCACGTCTCGGCTGCCGCCGGTTGCCACCTGGACAGGTGGGTCGCGCAGGGACACTCGACACCGACCCGGCTCGCCGCGTTTCGGCAACTGCTGGTCAGCCGCTGAGGGTTCGCGGACGGGTGCGTCACCTACCCTCGCTGGTGTGGCGCTCACGTTGCAGCAGATCAACCGATTCCCGGTGAAATCATGCCGCGGCGAGCCGTTGCTCCGCGCCCTCGTCGAGCCGTGGGGGCTGGCGGGCGACCGGCGCTGGATGATCGTCGACGATGACGGGATACCGATCACCGCGCGCCAGTACCCGCGAATGGTCCTGGCCCGGCCCTCGCTGCGCGCGGACGGCGGAGTGGAGGTCACCGCCCCCGACCTGCCTGACCTGCGCGTACCGGCGCCGACGGGCGGCGTCCTCGTCGACGTGCGCGTGTCGCGCTCCGAACTGGCCGCGACACTCGCCGGCGACGAGGCGCACGCCTGGTTCAGCAAGCTCGTCGGCACGCCGGCGCGGCTCGTCTATCTTGACGACCCGACCCGCCGCCAGCCCAACCAGTCGTTCGCCCGACCGGCTGACCGGGTCTCGCTCGCCGACGGCTACCCGCTGCTGCTGACCACCACCGCATCGCTGGCTGCCCTGAACGAACTGATCGCCGTCGGCCCGCGCGCGGAGGAGGGACCAGTGTCCATGGTCCGGTTCCGGCCGAGCGTGGTGGTGCGCGGCAACCGGGCCTGGGACGAGGACGGGTGGCGGTGCGTACGTATCGGCGCGGCCGTCTTCCGCGCGGTGAAGGGCTGCGACCGCTGCGTCCTCACGACCGTTCACCCGGAGACCGCAGTCAAGGGCAAGGAGCCCATCGCCACGCTCGCCGAGCACCGCCGTTGGGACGGCGCCACCTGGTTCGGCATGAACCTGATCCCGGACACGCCCGGCGCGAGGATCGCGGTCGGGGACGAGGTCGAGATCCTGCACGAAGTTCCGGCGCCTGACGGCCCGCCCCGCTGACGCCCCGCGCGTGCATCAAGATCGTCGAGCAAGCCACTCCCCCAGGGCCTCCACGCCCTGCGCGAGCTCGGTCGCGTCCCCCGCGAAGCACATTCGGATGAACCGAACGCCGTCCACGGGGTCGAAGTCGACTCCCGGCGCCACCGCCACGCCGGCCTCGGCGAGCAGCGCCGCCGCGAACGACAGCGAGTCCGACGTCCAGCGCGACACGTCGGCGTAGATGTAGAAAGCGCCGTCGGCCGGGGCGAGGCGGTCCAGACCGATCGCCGGCAACGCGGTGAGCAGCATCGCCCGGTTGCGCGCATAGCGCGCGACGTTCGCGTCCAGCTCGTCGTACGCGGTGAACGCCGCCACCGCAGCGCGTTGTGACAGCGCCGGCGCACAGATCGTGAAGTTGCCGGCGAGGCGGTCGACCGCGTCCAGCAGGTCATCGGGCACGAGCAGCCAGCCGATCCGCCACCCGGTCATCGAGAAGTACTTCGAGAACGAGTTGACGACGACCGGGCTTCGGCTCACCGACCACGCGCTCGTGGCCTGCCGGCCGAACGTGATGCCGTGATAGATCTCGTCGCTGATCAACCGCGTGCCGTGCGCGTCGCACCAGGTCACGAGGTCCTCGAACTCGTCCCGCGCGATCATCGTGCCGGTCGGATTGGCCGGGCTCGCCACGACAAGCCCGGCAGGCGGCTCGACCAGCGCATCGAGCTGTTCGACGGTCGGCTGGAAGCGGCTGTCCGCAGCGCACGGCAGCTCGAGCACCCGGCAGCCGAGGGCGGTGAGCATGTTGCGGTACGCGGGGTAGCCCGGCCGGGCCATGACGACGGTGTCACCGACGTCGAACGCGGCGAGGAACGCGAGCAGGAAGCCACCGGACGAGCCGGTCGTCACCGCGACGTTGCCGGGCGGCACCGCAATGGCGCCCCGGGCATAGTGCGCGGCGATCGCGGCCCGCAAGGTGGGGATGCCGAGGGCGTTCGTGTACCCCAGACGCTCCGCCTCCAGCGCGCTCGCGGCGGCGCGGCGAACGGGCAGCGGCGCGGGGGTCGACGGCTGCCCGGCCGACATGTCGTAGACCGGCAAGCCGGCCATGCGCCGCGCCACGACCGCGTCGATCACCCGCATCACGTGAAACGGCGGAACTCCCCCGCGCAGCGACGTGTGCAACGTTGCCTCAGACATCGACCGGGCCGCCGATCCGCCAGTACAGGCCGTCACCACGGTCGAGCAGCCCGCCGTCGACGAGGTAGCGACGCAATGCCGCGACGTCCGGGCCGAGCTCACACAAGGCCAGGTTGACGTCGACCTCGGGGTAGCGGCGCCCGGGTTCGAAGCGCTGCACGACGTGTTCGAGCACGATCTGGCGCTTGCGCCCGCCGCGCGGCAACGCGGTCAACCGCCCGTCGCGCACGTAGGCGCGAAGGACCTTGGCGATCTCCGCGGCCGTGGGCGGCACGAACGAGTCGGCCATCGGGCGACGGTAGCCTGCCGACGTGGCCCAGCACACAGCCGACCCTGACCGGGCCGCCGACCTCGACCTTGCCCTGCAGCTCGCCGATATCGCCGACGCCATCACCACGGTCCGCTACGGCGCCGCGGATCTGATCGTCGAGGCCAAGCCCGACCTGACGCCGGTCACCGACGCCGACCAGGCCGTGGAGGCGGCGATCCGCGACGTCGTGGCGGCCGCGCTGCCCGACGACGCGGTCTGCGGCGAGGAGTTCGGCTCGACCGGCTCCGGGTCACGCCGCTGGGTCATCGACCCGATCGACGGCACGAAGAACTTCGTGCGCCGCGTTCCGGCGTGGGCCACCCTGATCGGCTTGCTCGACGAGGGCGAGGCCGTGGTCGGGGTGGTGTCCGCACCGGCGCTCGGCCGGCGATGGTGGGCGGCGGGTGGTCGCGGCGCATGGGTGTCCGAGTTCGGTCGGCCCCCGCGGCGACTGGCGGTGTCGAAGGTCGGGCAGCTGGCCGACGCCAGCCTGTCTTACGCGTCCCTCGCGGGCTGGGCAACCCTGGGCCGAAGGGACGCGTTCATCGCCCTCACCGACCGGGTCTGGCGCACCCGCGCCTACGGCGATTTCTGGTCCTACATGCTCGTTGCAGAAGGCGGGGTCGACCTGGCTGCCGAGCCTGACCTGTCCCTGTGGGACATGGCCGCGTTGGCCCCCATCATCACCGAAGCGGGCGGCCGGTTCACCGGGCTCGACGGGGTGGACGGCGTGCACCAAGGCAACGCCGCGGCCAGCAACGGCCTGCTGCACGCCGCGTTTCTCGCCGCGTTGCACGCGTGAGCCGGCTACGGCAGCAACAGCGCGCTGTCGCCGAACTCGTGGCACAGGTAGCCGCGATCGAGCGCAGCGGCATAAGCCCGCTCGACGAGGAGCGGACCTGCGACGGCGCGCAGCACGTCGAGGTGCGAGGCGCCAGGGACATGCCAGCCGGTGATCAGCCCACCCACGACGTGCGCGAGCCGATCGGGCCCGAGCACGAGGTCGGTCCACCCGACACGCTCGCGCACCACGCCCTCACCGTCGGCCGCTGACTCCAACGCGCGGGTGACCGTCGTGCCCACCGCGACGACCCGCGAACCCCATGCCCTCGTCATATTCACCTGCCGAGCCGTCGCCGCCGGAACGCGAAACCGCTCCGGCTGGGGCGGCTCGCCGGGCTCCTGCGAGGACACCCCGGTATGCAGGGTGATCGGCGCGACGCCGATCCCGCGGCTCACGAGCTCGGTGACCAGTTCGGTCGTGAACGGACGCCCCGCGCTCGGCATCTCGGCACTGCCCGGGTGCCGGGCGAACACCGTCTGGTACTCCCGCAGCGGGTAGCGGTGGGTCACGTGGGAATACCGGATCGGCCGGCCGTGCCGTGCGAGGTACGCGTGCACCGGGCCGTCCACGTCGATGCGCACCTGCCACAACCGGTGCTGACCCGGTGGATGCGGCGCGACGACCCGCACGAGAACCTCATCCGCCAGCTCGATCTCGTCCGCGGCGGCCGTGTCGAGCAGCGGTCCGGCCGCAGCATGGCGCGGACGCACCTCGACAACGCAACTGCCGTCGTCCCGGACGGTCGCGAAATGGAGCGTGACGGCAGCGCCGTCGCCTCGCCTCCCGTCCACGGCCGCGGCGAGCGTCGCCGACGTGTTGACGACGACCAGATCACCAGGATCGAGGAAGTCGGCAAGCCGATCGAAACGCGAGTGCCGGACAGCACGCGGGTCGCTCACCAGCAGCCGCACGCCGTCTCGGACGGGCGGCGGTGCGGTGGCCTCGGGCAGGTGCGGGAGTGCGAGAACGCTCATGTCACCGGCGCCAGATCTGCCGCGTGCAGGCGGCCGGACGAGCGGCGTTCGTCGAGCAGGCGCAGCAGCGCGGGCACCACCGTCTCGGGCCCCGGGCGATCGCTGATGTCTTCGCCCGGAAACGCGGCCTGGTGCATGTCGGTGCGCATGTCCCCCGGATCCACGGCATAGACGCGAATATCGGATTCCTCGGCTGCCAGCACCGCGCTGAGCTGATCCAGCGCCGCCTTGGCCGAACCGTAGCCGCCCCATCCCTCGTATGCCTCGACGGCGGCGTCCGAGCTGATGTTGAGCACGCTGCCCTGGGCCGCGCGTAACGCAGGGAGCAGCGACTGGATCAACGCCAGGGGCGCTATCGCGTCGGTCTCGTAGACGCGGCGCAGCGCATCCAGCGGGTACTGCGCGAGTGACGGCAGCGGGCTCGGCCCGAGCTCGCTTGCGTTGTTGACCAGCAGGTCGAGTCGTCCGGCTCGGCTTACTGCCCCGGCAATCGCGGCTCGGTGGGTCGGGTCGGTCACGTCACCGACCACCGGTGTCGAGCCCGGCAGTGCCGCGGCGACGCGGTGCAGCTCGTCTGCACCGCGGGCAGTCAGGATCAGCAGCCAGCCGCGGGCGGCCAGACCGCCGGCCAACGCCCGGCCGAGGCCGCGAGAGGCACCGGTGATCACGGCTGTGGGCTGTACCGGATTCGTCATACACTCATCGTTATAGTTGAAGTGAACTTCAAGTCAAGGAGATCGGGCGATTTGCGCAGCTCGGATCTGCTCAGCGTCAGCGAGGTGTCGCACCGAAGTGGCTTCGCGGCGTCCGCGTTGCGCTTCTACGAGCGCGAGGGGCTGATCACCGCGTCGCGCACCGGCGGTAACCAGCGCCGCTACGAGCGCAATGTGCTGCGCCGGCTGGCGTTCATCCGGGCGGCGCGCAACGTCGGGCTGTCCCTGCAGGAGGTCGCGGCCGCACTGGCCACCCTGCCGGATGCGCGTACCCCGACGCGGACGGACTGGACCCGGTTGTCACGGTCCTGGCGGCGCCGTCTCGACGCGCAGATCGAGGGACTGCAGCGGTTGCGCGACGGGCTCGACTCCTGCATCGGTTGCGGTTGCCTGTCACTGAAGAGGTGCACCATGTCGAACCCGGCCGACGTCGCCTCGGTCGCCGGGACGGGTGCGGTGTACTTACCGTCCGCGCTGCGTGCCGGCGACCCGTCGTCGTAGCCGGATCCTGCGCCCAGATCTGCGCTGCCGCCCTCGTCGTCCGGCGTCACGACGCCAGGCCGCGGACCACCTCGGCATCCGGCAACTCGGCGAGAACGTGCGGCGAGACGGCCAGCTTGGAGCGCCGCAGCCCGCTGCCGATGACAACGGTCGTCCGTTCCAGCACCGCCGCGTCGACGAGGATCGGCCAGTCGGCAGGCAGCCCGATCGGGGTGATGCCGCCGTACTCCATGCCGGTCAGCATCACCGCGTCTGCCATCGGCGCGAACGAGGCACGGCGCGCATCGAGTCGCTTGCGCACCACGGTGTTCACGTCGGCGCGGGTCGTCGCGAGTACGACGCAGGCGGCGTAGCGGGTGATGCTCGCGCGACGTCCGGCGATGACCACGCAGTTCGCAGAATCGCGCAGCTCGACGCCGTACCGCTCGCAGAATGCCGCGGTGTCCGCGAGATCCGGGTCGATCGGCGCTGCCGAGACGACGAAGGGGCGCTGCGCGAGGGCCGCGGCTACCGGCGCCGCCACGAGCATGTCGATCTCCGCCTGCCATTGCAGGCGCCCAGGTCCGGTCATGACGTCGAACGTAGTGTGAACTGCATGGACACCGACGCCATGGTCGAACAGATCCTGCGCCGCTACGACACGATCACCGTCGTCGGCGCCAGCGACGCTTCGCACAAGGCCGCCCACTACGTGCCGGCGCACATGCGCAAACACGGGTGGCAGATCGTGCCGGTGAACCCGCGCGGCGGCGAGATCCTCGGGGCGCCGGCCTACACCTCGCTCGCCCAGGTCCCGGAGCCGGTCGGTTTCGTCAACGTCTTCCGACCGTCCGGCCAAACTCCGGACATCGCGCGACAGGCGGTCGAGGCCGGCGCCACCGCGTTGTGGCTGCAGCTCGGCATCGTATCCGACGAGGCGCGCAGGATCGCCGAGGATGCCGGCCTGCTCTACGTCGAGGACCGCTGCCTGATCATCGAACAGCGCCGCACCGGCCTCGACGCCCCTACGACGCAGCCGTGATCCTGCTCGAGGACGCGGCTCGCCATCCGGCGAATTCGACGAGCTGGCCGGCCAGGATCGCGAGCGCACCGTCGACGACCGCGTCGAAGTTGCCCTCGGCGTCGGGTCGCTGCTCGGCGGTATTGACGGTCACCCCGAACGGCGTCGGCCAGCCGCGCAAGGCGTGGATGGCCGACCGCACCGACACCAGCGTGGTGCCGCAGGCCTGCCAGCCGGACGCCCCGACGATGACTCCGACGGCACGTCCGTCGAGATAGGGCCGCGGGTCGTCACGCAGCGCCTCCAGGTGATCGAGCGCGTTCTTCACCAGCCCCGACATTCCGCCGTGGTAGCCCGGCGTGGCGATCACCACGCAGTCCGCGAGGCGCACCGCCTCGACGAGCTCGCCGGGCGGCTCGATCACGTCGTCGACGGCATAGATCGGTAGTGCACCGAGCTGGTCGCCGGCGACCGCGGACGTGCGTGCGCCCAGCACTTCGGCGTGCGCGAGGCAGCGACGCAGCAACTGGTTCGTGATCGACCCGGAACCGCTGGAACCGCCGATGCCGACGATCAACGGTCCCTGCACCATCTGCGCTCCCTCGCTTGCCGTCGCCACTCACCCTAGGGTCGAGAGCACAGCCAACGAGAGGACCCCATGGACGCGGCAGCCGCACAGCAGTTCATCCGCACCAACTCGCACGCGGTGATGGCCACGTTCCGCAAGGACGGCCGCCCCGCTCTGTCGCCGGTCGGCGCGACGGTCGACGGCGACGGCAAGGTGATCGTCAGCACCCGGCAGACCGCGATGAAGGTCAAGCACCTGCGCCGCGACCCTCGGGTCGCGATCACCTCGTTCACCGACCGGTTTTTCGGCGAGTTCGTGCAGGTCGAGGGCAGCGCCGAGATCATCGAGCTACCCGAGGCGATGGAGTTGCTCGTTGACTACTACCGCCGGATTAGCGGTGAGCATCCCGACTGGGCCGAGTACCGCGCGGCGATGGCCGAGCAGCAACGGGTGCTCGTCCGGTTCGAGATCGAACGGGCCGGGCCGAACGTCAGCGGCTGAAACCTGAGACGCTCGCCCGGGGTCGAGCCGGTCGGCGCTCAGCCCGCGTTGCGGCGCTCGATCGCGCGCGGGTGCATGCGTTCCATCGTCCGCCAGCCGCGCGGCGCGCGTGGCCAGCGCAGGGACCGAGCGGCCTGACCGCTGCTCAGCCCCGCCGCCGGACCGGCACCTGTGCGCTGCCGCTCGAATTGATCGGCTACGTCGTCGATGTGGTCGGCGCGCCCCGCCCGGTGCAGCCACGCGGAACTGGTCACGTACCCCTGGTCCGACATCGAGTCCTCGCCTCCGGTCGACACCTGGATCGGCTTCGTGCCATCACGATCAAGGGCGCGGGTTTCGCCGGCGTTAACGTTGCTCGCACGTCGTGCTAACAGTCGCTCACCCGCCCGCGAACGGCGGGAGCACGTCCACTTCCGCGCCGTCATGCAGCGCGGTGGTGTCACCAGCTTGCCGGCCGTCCACCAGGACAGCCGCGGCGGCAACGATCTTCACCAGGGCGGGTCGCCGGGAGAGTACGGCACGCAGTTCCCCGACCGTGCCCGCGGTCACCGCCTCGGTGTCGCGTCCGGCCGCACGAGCCGCTCCGGCCCAGTACCGGACGGTGATCGCAGCCACCCGTTCAGCGTGCCAGAGGCGGGTACACCGTCACGTCCGTGGCCTTCACCGAAAGCCAGACCCGCGCACCGGGCGCCAGTGACAACTCGGCCACCGCCGTGGCGGTGACGTCGACCGTCGCAGGCGGTGCGCCGTCCATACTGAGCCGGATCCGATCACCGAGCGGGGCCATGGCACGCACCGTCGCCGGCCACACGTTGCGCGCGCTCCCGCCGGTCGGCCGGGTCGTGTAGACCGTGACGGCCGACGGCCGGACCACCGCCAACACCTCACCGTCGGGCGCGTCCGCGGCCACGAGCGTGCCGCCGCCCGAGACGGTGACGACCCCCGTCGCCGCGTGGCCGGAGTAGAGATTCATGCCGACGACCCGCGCGACGTACGGGGTGAGCGGGCGCCCGGTGATCTCGGCCGGCGAGCCCGCCTGCACGACGCGCCCGCGCTCCAGGACGACGATCCGGTGCGCGAGCAGCAGCGCCTCGATCGGATCGTGCGTCACGAGCAGGGTCGGTCCGTCGAACGAACCCAGGTGCTCGCGCAGCTCGCCCTGCACGTCGGCGCGGGTCTGCACGTCGAGCGCGGCCAGCGGCTCGTCCAACAGCAGGGCAGCCGGCTCACAGGCCAATGCCCGGGCCAGGGCCACGCGTTGCGACTGGCCGCCCGACAGCTGGCGCGGCCGGCGCCCGGCGAGTTCACCGATGCCGAGGCGTTCCAGCCACGTCGCCGCTGCCGCACGGGCGAGTGGTCTGGCGACACCACGGGCGCACTGGCCGAACGCGACGTTGTCCACGACGCGCAGATTCGCGAACAAGCGGTGGTCCTGGAAGACCACGCCCAGCCGGCGTTGCTGCGGCGCGAGGAACACCTGCCGCTCAGGATCGTCGAGCACGGTGTCGCCCAGTCGGACGACACCTGTGTCAAGCGGCAGCAGGCCGGCCGCCGTGCGCAGCAGGGTGGACTTGCCGGCCCCGTTCGGGCCCAGGATGGCCAGCACCTCGCCGGGTGCGGCACTGATCGAGACGTCCAGCTCGAACCCATCTCGCCGCACGTTGCCGTGCACATCGAGGCTCATCACTGGCTCACGACGACGCGACGGGGCGTAACCACTTGTCCTGCAGAGCACCGAGCACGAGCAGCGCGACCGCCATCAGCGGGAGGCTGAGCGCCGGCGCGTCCGCCGGTGAGTCGTGGAACACCTCGAGAACGGCGGTGGGGAGCGTCTGGGTCACTCCGAGGGTGTTCCCGCCGAAGAGCAAGGTGGCACCGAATTCGCCGAGCGCGCGTGCCCAGCACAACACCGAGCCGGCCACGACCGCGGGTAGCACGAGCGGCAGGGTCACCCGGGCGAAGATGCGCGCTCGCGAGGCACCGAGCGTCGCGGCGGCCTCCTCCACCCCGCGGTCGGCGATGCGGAAAGCTCCCTCGACGGTGATCACCAGGAACGGCATGGAGACGAAGGTCTGCGCGAGGACGATCCCCGGATAGGTGAACGGGAGGTCCTGCCCGAGCACGCGGTGGATCGGTTGGCCCAGCACCCCGTTGCGGCCGAATGCGCTGAACAGCGCAACGCCGCCGATGACCGGCGGCAGCACCAACGGGATCAGGACGATCGCGCGAACCAGCCCGATGCCAGGCACCCGCAGCCGCGCGAGCACCCATGCCAGCGGCACGCCAAAGACCAGGGACAGTGCGGTCGCCTGGATCGACGATTCGACCGACAGGCGCAACGCGGTCCACACCTCATGGTCGCGGTAGATGCGGCCCAGATCGCCCCACGGCGTGCGCACCAACAGGGCGGCAGTGGGCAGCAGCAGGAACGCGACGCCGATCAGCGCCGGCGGGACGAGGACGATCGGCGTGCCGAGACCCGTCGCCCTGCGGGCGCGGTCGCGGCTGCGGATCACGGCTTGCTGAAACCGGCGTCGAGCAGTACCTGTGTGCCGTCCTCGGACCGCACGTAGTCGACGAATGCCTTTGCCACGGCCTGGTTCTTCGACTTGGTGAGCGCGGCGATGGGGTATTCGGTGCTCACGTTGATCTCGGCCGGGATCGGGATGCCCTTCACCTTGTCATCCGCCGCCCGCACGTCGGTGACGTAGACGACGCCCGCGTCGACCTCGCCGGCTTCGACGACGGCCAGCGTTGCCTTGACGTTGTCCTCGGATGCCACTGGCTTCACAGCGATCTTGGCATTCGCGAAGACCTGCTCGGCGAGCGCGCCACACGGCACCTCGGGGGCGCATACGGCGACCTTCACCCCCGACTTCGCGAGATCCTGCACCGACGTGACCCGACCGGGATTGTTCGGCGGCACCGCGACCTCGGCCGTGTTCGACGCGAAGTTGACCGGGTCCCTCGCATAACTGGCCGACACGACCGTCGCCATGTTCTTCGGCGACGCGGACGCGAAGACGTCGACGGCGTCGCCCTGCGTGATCTGGGTCGCCAGGTCCGAGCTGGCACCGAACTTCACCTTTACCGTCACACCCGGATGGGCCTTCTCGAATCGCGTTCCGATGGTGCCGAATGCCTCGGTCAGCGACGACGCGGCGTCGACGTTGATCGAGCCACTGAGCGCCGCGAGACTCGCCGGCGCCGAGCCACCCGGCGCCTCCCGGTGACCCGTCGACCCACCGGAGGAGGTGCAGCCAGCGGCCAGCAAGACAACGACTGCACTACCACCAACACGCTTGGCCCACTGACATCTCATGATACCGAACACGCGGCGCATACTAGCGAAACCGACCGCATCTACGGATGTTCGAGGGTCTGACAGAGATAAGTGCGTATCGATGGCAAGCGCGGCGGGCATCGACTTTGAAGCCCGTGCCGCGGACAGGTAGGGTGGAACCACCGACGCGGGGTGGAGCAGCTCGGTAGCTCGCTGGGCTCATAACCCAGAGGTCGCAGGTTCAAATCCTGCCCCCGCTACCACGACGAAGGCCCTGGATTCCGGGGCCTTCGTTCATCTACAAGGTCACTATAGTTGATCTTGAAAACACCGAATGACGGTGAAATTGCGGTCAGCCTCGCGCCCACTCGGGCACGCTCAGGCCGGTATAGGTGACCGGCACAGCCGCCCGAACAGCAAGAACGACGGGTTCTGGGGCGAACCTAGCTCCAGACCAGAGATCGAGACCGAAGCGCACGTAGCCGTCGATCGGCGTGCGCTCGAGCAGCTGAATCGATCGCGCAGATGGGAATGTATGGCGCGCGCTATCGACAGGAGCGACGAGCGCCGACCGTTGGCGCCGAGCCGGCCCAGAGGATCGCGGCGGTGATCAGGCTCCTAGATTGACTGCATGGATGCGATTCTGATCCAGCCGCCAGGCATGGGCACAGCGTGCGCCGTCGCGCATCGTGTTCGGCGGTCTCAAGGCCAGGACCTGGTCGCCGATGACTGGCTATAGCGACTCCCGCAGCTACAAGGCGGACGTGTACGTGTTCGCAATCCTTATCGCCACGATGCACGACGAGTACGACGCGTTCGACACCGATCGATGGCAGTTCTGGGTGCTGCCGCGTGCGGTGATACAGCAACGCGCCGCGAACAGCATCTCGCTGCCCACCGTGCAGCGACTCGCGGGCGACGCGCTCGCCTATGCCGACCTGCAGGCCACCATCCCGACGGCACTTGCGGTGTCATCGTGACACCGCGCTCCCGGACGCAGCGTCGCAGCTTTGCGACTGCAAGGTCGTGCTGCCGAAATGCGCTCGCGAGCCGTCGATCTGTGCGTCGAACTGAGCATCGACCCGCTGAGCACATGGGGCAGATCTCGAGCACGTCGCGAGGCTTCGTCAAACGCTGACGACCGATCGGTGCCAGAGCATTGGGAACGCATCTGGCTCGCCGTGGGATCACCCGACCGCTTCGACGCTCTCCAAGCGCGGACCCCGACCATATGCAGCGGGGCCCCGCTGCATAACCCGCGGGTGCTCTGGTGGACGAACCGGGCAATGGGCTGGATCCCGAGGGCATCCGCAGGGTACGCACGATGCTGCGCGTCCTGGCTGACGAAGGACGGAACGTCCTCGTGGATCGAACAGACTGGCCCCGACGTCATGATCGTGGACGGCGGAGGTCGGCGATTCGGGCGTTCGTGGCTGGTGTCAAACTGCACGAGCTGCCGGGGGCAGCGGGTGGACCTCGAGGAGCTGTTCTTCGCCCTCACCGATGAAGGTGGGCCGTGATCCGTCTCGTCCGCGCCGAACTGGTGAAGCTGCGCACCACCCAGGTCTGGTTCTGGCTGCTGCTCGCGAGCCTGGCGGTGTCGGTCCTCGCCGCGGTGGCGGGCCTTGCCTCCGACGAGGTCCGCAAGCCAGCCGACGTCGCGACCATCTTCGCCAATGCCAACGGCGGCCTCGCCGTTGCGTTTGTCCTCGGGATCCTCGGCATCACGACCGAGTTCCGGTATCAGACGTTCACGTCGACCGTGTTGGCCACGCCGTCGCGCTGGGCGATCGTCTCGGCCAAGCTGCTGACCTACGCGCTCGTCGGCGCCGCGTACGCCGCGATCGGGATCGCGGTGCAGCTCGCGATCGCCGTACCGTGGCTGTCCAGCAAGGGCATCGACCTCGAACTGGGCGGCGACGTCGCACACGCGACGCTGGGGCTGGTTCTCGTGTTCGCGCTGTTCGCGGTCATGGGGGTCGGCACCGGGGCCTTGCTGCGCAACCAGGTGCTGGCGATCAGCGTCGGGCTGGTCTTCCTGCTCGTGATCAACAACCTGCTAGGAGCGATTCCGGGCGTGAAGTCCGCCTTCCCGTACACCCCGGAGGGCGCCATGATCGCGATCATCTACCCGGCCGGCAACAACGGACCCGAGGGAGTCGACCTCCTGTCGACGGTCGGCGGCGTCATCGTCCTGATGCTGTGGGCATTGATTCCGGCCGCGCTGGGCGCTGCCGTCACCCTGAACCGCGACATCACCTGAGGCCGCGGCAATCGACTACACCCTCGATCGTGAAGAGATTCCCTAACGGCGCTGTTGCGTTGATCGATCACGGGCAGCGTCGCAGCCCTGCTTGGCGGGTGGGTCCGCGGCTATAGGCAGTGCGCGAGTTCGGTGAACGCGACTCGGACACGGTCGTGCTTGGGCAGGTCGGCGGTGATCTCGTAGTGCCCGCGGCGCAGGTTCTGCACGAAGGCGTGACCAGCGGCGATGGTGCGCAGCGAGCGGATCGTCTTCAGTCCGCGCATCGGCCGCAGCCGGGCTTTGAGCCGGCCGTGATCAGCTTCGACGTACCACCGAGTGCCCGTTGCGTGGCGCGCCGGTCGTGCGGCCTCGATGAACTCCGGCATGAAGGTCTGCACCCACCGGTAGAGCGTCACGTCGTCGACGTCGATGCCGCGCTCAGCCAGCAGCTCTTCCACTCGCGGTAGGACAATCCGTAGGGCAGGCACCAGCGCACCGCCACAGCGATCACCTCGCGCGGGAAGCGGTACCCGGCCACAGCAGACGACCCAGAGCTCACAGCGATCACCTGTTCAGTGTCCACGTCCGAGGAAGGCATCGGCCAACGCAACAGACCCTTCTTGGATTAGCTGCGCTTGTAGCGGCTCGCCCGGTACTCCTCGACCCAGCGCTCCGAACTGCGCCACGATCCGTCATCGGCCTTCTGTGCACGAAGGCGCCCACGGTCGATCGCGGCGCGCAACGCGGTGACCGTGAGGCCTTCCTTCGCGTTCGCCAGACTCGCGAGCGGGACGAGGCGACCGGGGCCGGCGACGGTTGGGACGACGAAGCGGTACAGGTTGTTCGTCACCGCCCGCGCCATGAGCTCACCCATCGGCCCGTAGTCGCCCTTGTCGGCTCGCCGCATCGCCTTGAGGTACGCGGCACGCTCGCTCTTGAAGACGATCGCTGGCGGGTAGCCAAGGCGTACCAGCACGAGGTTGAGCAGCAATCGTCCGGTGCGGCCGTTACCGTCGAGGAACGGGTGGCTGCGCTCGAAGTCGTTGTGGATCTTCGCGAGCCGTTCGGGGAACGGCACGTCGCTGGCTTTGCGCAGCTTGTTGACCGCCGCAACCCAGTCGGTCATGAGGTGGCCGACCTCGGAGAATGGCGGCGCGGTCATTCCCTCGGGGAACGGCTGGATGTCGTGCTGGCGCCAGTTGCCGGGTTCCTCGGCGGGTGTCGCGTGCGGGTGCGGCGCGACGTTCCAGACCGGCTGCATCGCGGCGTGGTGGACGGCTCGCACCTCCTGCATGGTCAGTAGCTTGCCGTTGGTCCAGTCGCCGGGATCGAGCGCCTGTCCGTAGACCCATCGGGCCGCTTCGCCGTAGCCGACGACCTCCATGTACTCGCGCAGTTCCTTCGCGCCGACGGCACGGCCTTCGTCGAGCAGCTTGCGCACTTGGTTGAGGACGAGGGTGTTGCCTTCCAGCGCGGTGGAGTGGTGGGCCTCGCGGTGCCACAGGTCGTCCCAGATGTCCTCGGCCTCCGCTGGGCTGGGCAGGCCACCCATGCGCTCGCGCAGTTCGGTGATCGCCTCCTCGAGACGGTCATAGATGCTCTGCCGTGACGGGCGCCCGCGCGTCATGGCTGCCTCCGGTCCGCCCACGAAGTTGTGGTGTTCGCCGCACAATTGACGCAACGCAACACTTTCGAGTCAGGGACAGGCTACCTCACAACGTGTTGCGTTCGACGCGAATTAAATACAACACAACACTTTCGGGATGGCTACGAGCGGCGGCGGCGGACGTACTCGAACGCGGCGAGGGTGCGGTCGTCGGCGTCGGGAAGTCGGCCCAGGTACTGCTGGGTGATCTGGATCTGCCTGTGGCCGAGGCGGTCCATCACCGCCTTGAGGTCGGCGCCGCCGGCGAGCAGCCATGAGGCGTGGGCACCACGCAAGTCGTGGAAGCGCACCCGCTGGTGCGTCCCCGACCGTTCGATGGCCAGCAGCCAAACCCGGGTGCGGAACACGTTGCGCGAGACGGGCGAGCCCGTGCTCGTGGCGAATAGCAGGTCCTCGCCGCGCTTGCCGCTTGCGTACCGACCGTGGACTCAACTGCGGCTTGCGGGTGCCGTCGTAGTCCTCGACTTCTGCCGACACCTCGCTGACCCAGGCCTGCACCGACGAGGCAACGATCTTGCTCATCCGCATCCGCCCGAAAGGCGGCAGGAAGTGGCTGTCCAGGTTCGAGCGGTACACGGCCAGCGTGGTCGGCTCGAGGTGCTGCGTTGCCGGCCAGTAGTACTTCTCCACGTACGCGGCGAAGGTCAGCTGCCGCGCGAGGCATCGGCGAGCGTGCCTGCCGCCGCCCGCTGGAGCTTGATCGCCGCGCGTTCGGCGTCCCGTTGGTGGAGAACCCGTTCAACTCCTGTGCGAGCGCCGAACGACGCTGTGGCCACAGTGATCCGCTCGGGGGGATCGCACGGTTATGCCACCGTGCGCGCGGAGGTTTCGATGAGCGTGCGTGTCCCCGAGAGTCAGGTGTTTCCCCGAGCCCGACCGGACTCCGCTGGGCTTGCCTCAGCGAGAAGCGGCGACGGTCTGTATCCCTTGACGGTGAGGTAGACCCCGAGCGAGGCCTCCCACACGATCTCGATGGCTGTGAAGGCGAACAAGGCCCCGCTTGGGTCCTCGATCGCGCCGAAGAGCACGAACACCCCGCCGACGAATGCCAGCGGCCCACCAATCAGTCCGAGCATCGCCATCCCGCGTGGCACGAGTCCGGATCTGTACATCAAGTAGCCGAGGATGAGCCCGTTCCCAAAACCGGCACAGAACTGCGGACCGAGGAGGAAGGTCCAGTTGTGGAAGGCGACCAGCGTGTGTCCGGCGACGTTGAGCGAGGCCGAGTCGGCGCCCGCTCCGGTGAAGTCGTCCCGCAGGGTCACGACGGTCATCAGGCTCATGAGGCCGGTGACGATGATCGACGACTCGATGATGCGTAGCGCGACATAGCCCAGCGCCACAGCCTCGTTGACCCGTTTCAGGACCGGAAAGAAGACAACCGCGGTAGCAATGTTGGCGATTGCCAAGAAGATCTCTAACAGGGCGCCCAGAGAAATCCGTGCGTCTCGACCCGCACCGAAGATGTAGTTGGCGTCATTCAGCACGGGGTCGTACAGAAGGACAGCGGGAATCGAGAAGACGAAGGTAGCGAGGAACCAAAGCCCCGCGATACGTCCGGGCTTCTGAAGAGCCTCCATAGTTGCCCCTTTCGTGACGGGTATGGATGACAAGGCGACGCAGAACAGGGAAGGTGCGCACCCTGCCGCAGTTGGCGGGATCGCACCGACGTTGGTGAGCTGCCGATGATCTTGATTCGCCCGCCATCGGTCCGGGTAAGGATCGTCCTCGACCTTGCGGAGGCGGGCTGCGCTCCTCAGTCCTATTGCCTCGAGTGAACGGATCGCGGCGAGGTCGGCCCAACCCTACTGCCATGAGTGCGACGCGCGTGATGATGTCGCCGACGTAGTCAGTGTTCGATGGCGTCAGCCGCGACTTTTCCTACAGCGCGTCCCACCAGAATCACGATCGGAAACGTGCGCCGATGCTGCCTCCCGAGCGGCGCAAGACCGGCCGCGACGACCAGGACCGCCACCGCGACCAGGATGCCCGCGCGTCTCACACGACCTTGAGGCGGAGAATCCGCCGCACCTCTTGCGACGTCGTCACACCCACCGCGCCAGTTTGCCGTGCCGCCGCCACCACTCAGACGACCGAGTGTGCCGGGGGTGCCACATGTCAGGACGCTTGTCCTGCCTTCGTTGCGTCGGGTACCTGGATCAGTCGGCCAGTCGTGACGTCGTAGATGTATCCGTAGATCGGGATGCTCGCCGGTACGAGGGGGTGGGAACGGATCCGCTTGACGTCCTCGGCGACGCTCTGGGCGTTGTCGCTGATCGTGAGCCAGTCGACGTACTTCGCCTCGGCCGAGCCAGGCCCCGAACCCACGTCGTAGAACCCGTCGGCACCGAGGGCTGCGGTCTGCAGGCTGTTGGCCAGCAAGCCACGCATCACCTCGTCGGTGAAGAACTCCATGCCGCAGTTGGTGTGGTGGATGACGAACCATTCCTTGGTACCGAGCAGTTTGTAGGAGATGACCAGTGACCGGATCGCGTCGTCGCTCGCCCTCCCGCCCGCGTTGCGAATGACGTGGGCGTCGCCTTCACTCAGGCCGGCGTACTTGGCCGGATCGAGCCTGGCGTCCATGCAGGTGAGGATCGCGAAAGCGCGAGCGGGCGGCAGGGCAAGTTCACCCTTGGCGCCGAAGGATGCGGCGTACTGGTCATTGGCGCTCAGTACTTCCTCGAGGACCGACACTGATTTCTCCTCTCGTTATCGGCAACCACGCCGAACTGGTGGGGTCTCGTGAATGCGGCACAGTTGCCGATTCGCAGTGCGGGTCCGGTCAGACCGGGTGGAGCCGAATGTTGTTGCACGCTTCGCACGTCTCCGCCGGAACGAGGCCGAGTCGCATGAGCGCGCCAAAAATCGCGCAGCCGACACAGCACGCGAAGATCGACTCGAGTCCGGCGGCGAGGATCACCAAGCCGAGCAGTGCTTGCGAGGCGCCCGGATGCCCTACGGCGAGTGCACCGACGGCCGCCGCCGTGATCACCGCCCCCAGACCCTGTGCGAAGCGCTTCGGCGGTCCGGCAACGAGCTTGGGCTCGCCGAGGCGAGGCGCAACGACTTTGGTGGCGAACTGGCCGAGCGGGCTGAGCCTCGGCCCGGTGAGGACGCGGGCCACGAAACCCAGCGAGAGCGGCACCGCGAGCCAGAGCCACGCATCGCCGGCTTGGAAACTGAGAACGACGATGAGGCAGCTGAACAACAGGACTCCGCCCGCGACGGTCCGTGCGGCCTTCTCATTGACCGGGTTCGGGAACCCGATGACTCTGCGGCTGCTCACGATCGGCGCAACACCACCACGCCGCTGTCTCTTCCTTGTCTGCAGAGATTGTCTGACATCGGCGAATGGTATCGACAAGGGCTCCGGCGCGGTAGCGCCGGAGCCCTTGATCATTTTGGCGGGTATTCGTCATCCCGATTCGCCGACCCACCCGCGCGTGTCGTCTTGGGCAACTCGCGCCCGCTCGGCGACGCCGTGGGCCGCGGACCTCGTCATTGGGTCTCCCCGTCCGAGCCGGGTGGAGGTCTCGCCGATCGCTGCGCCGGAGTCAGAGCGCCCAGCTGTGGCGGCTGACGAACGGCAGCCGGGCCCAGGCTCGACCCAGGCCCCACGTCGAGCCCGCGTGGGTGAGCGCAAGCACGACGAGGACGACGGCGTAGATGAAGTGATAGTCGGTGATCGGGTTGGTTGATCCGCTCGGTGTGCCGCCGCTCGTGTGTTGCGCGGGCGGGAACTCGGCGAGCCACATCATCGCGAGGAGCGCGACCCCACAGATCGACGCGACACGCATGGCCACGCCGGCGATCAGGGCGACGCCGATTGCCAGCAGAGCGAGCATGAACAGCCAGTCCGCGTACCAGGTGCCTGCCATCGAGTGGAAGAGATCTTGGAACGGTCCGACCTGAACCGAGCTCAAGAACCCCTTGGTCGGTGAGCCCCCGTTGATCCACGCCTTCGCCGAAGGGGTGGAGTAGTTCAGGCCGAAGGTCTTGTCCAGGAAGGCCCAGAGGAAGACGAAGCCCATGGAGATGCGCAGGACGGCGAGTGCTTTCGCCGCGGCAGTCGGCGTGGTCGGCGAGCGCGAAAGCCTGGCGAGGTGAGAGTTCGAGGCGGGCTTGACGGGCTGCTGGGTGGTCATATCGATAGCCTCCTGGGGCAAGTTGATGTGACTACCATGTCCCGTGCGTGCGGGTTCCGGACGTGCTCAAGAGCCCGGTCGGCCCGGGTCGAAGGTCACGACCGCGCCGGTGAGCGCGAATGCCCAGCCCGCGACACCAACCGTCGACGCGAATCGACCCGCCCGGGTTCGGTGGGCATTTCGACCCTGCCCATCAACGACGAAGGGGCGGAGGTTGAGGGTGTGACGGCGGTGGAAATGGACCTGGACGGGGTCGATGCCGTGCGCGCTGACGGGGGGCTCGTCCATATCCGGACGGTCACCCCGGACGATGCAGCGGGCATCCGTCTACTGCATGATCGCGCCTCCGACCGTTCCATCTTCCTGCGGTTCTTCAGCGTCAGTCGTGCCACTGCCGAGGCTTATGTCACCCGGTTGACGCAGACCGTTGGCCGCGACCACCACGCCTTGGCCGCATGTGTGCGCGGCGCGGTGGTCGGCGTCGCGTCGTTCGAAAGGATCGATGACGAGACTGCCGAGATCGCGCTGATCGTGGCCGATGACTGTCAGCACGAGGGCATCGGCACGCTGCTGCTCGAGCACCTGGCCAGTGTCGCCCGCCACGCCGGGGTGGCCCGTTTCGTCGCCGACGTCCTTGGCGAGAATCGCGCGATGACTACCCTGCTTCGCGACCTCGGGTTCGTCACGCACACCATGGTCGACCATGAGACGACCCAGGTCGTCCTGGATCTCGAGCCGGACGAGCGGCTCATGACCGCGATCGAGGATCGTGACCGGGTGGCTGATGTGGCCAGCCTGAATCCGGTTCTCGCACCGCGATCAATCGCGATGATCGGCGTGAGCGAACGCGACCGGTCGGTGGGCCACCAGGTATTGCGCAACGTTCTCAGTGGCGGCTTCACCGGAACGATTCATGTCGTGAATCCGCATCGCGCCTCGGTACTCGGCGTGCCGTGCGTGCGTTCGCCAGCCGAGTTGCCCGTCGCGCCGGATCTCGTGATCGTCGCCGTACCCGCGGAGCAGGTGCCGGTAACTGTGCGTGCCTGCGGCGAACGCGGCGCAAGGGCAGTGTTGCTGCTCAGCGCGGGCTTCGGCGAGGCCGGCCTACGAGGCAAGGCATTGCAGGACCAAGTGCTCCGCATCGTGCGCGAATACGGCATGCGCCTGGTCGGTCCGAACTGTGTCGGCCTGCTCAACACCGATGCCACCGTTCGGCTGAACGCCACCTTCGCCGAGCTACCGATGCAACCCGGTGCGTTCGGCCTGGTTGCCCAGTCGGGCGCTTTTGGTATCGCGCTTCTCGTCGCCGCTGCCCGTTCGGATCTGCGCGTGTCGCAGTTCGTCTCCATCGGCAACAAGGCTGACATCAGCGGCAACGATCTGCTGTTGCGCTGGGAACGCGACGCTGCCACCAGCGTGATCGGCATGTACCTCGAGTCCCTCGGGGATCCGGTGCGGTTCGCGCGGATAGCACGACGTGTTTCGCGTCGCACACCGATCTTGGCGATCAAGTCGGGACGCACCGCCGTCGGTCAGCGTGCGGGACTGTCCCACACGGCGGCCGCGGCGACCTCGGATGCCGCGGTGGAAGCCGTGTTTCGCAGCAGCGGTGTGCTGCGGATGGACACGATGCAGGGGCTGATCGACGCAGCCCGGGTACTGAGCGAACAGCCGTTGCCAGCAGGTCCGCGAGTTGCGATCGTCGGCAACTCGGGAGGGCCGGAAATCTTGGCCGCCGACGCCGCAGTGGCCGCCGGGTTGACTGTTGTCGATCTCCGAGCGGTGACGCAGTCGCTACTGCGCGCAGCCGTCCGATCACCCGCTTCGACGCAGAATCCGGTCGATCTCGGCGCCGCGGTGGCACCTGACCAGGTCGAAGCAGCACTACGTGTGCTCCTCGCCGCTGACGAGGTCGATGCGGTGCTGACGGTCTTCACCGACGTGGCGGTAACCGACGCGGAGCAGATCCGATCAGCCGTCACCACTGCCGCGGCGTGCGCGGCTGCGTCGGCGAAGCCGGTCGTGGCGACGGAAGTGGGGCGAGCTGCGCATTCGACTCCGATTGCTGGGACGACCTGGTCGCTGCCGACTTTCACCTTCCCGGAACCGGCGGCCGCCGCCCTCGGTGTCGCATACCGGTATGCCCGAACTCGGCCTGAATTGGCGATCTCGGCTGTGCACCCCCCGGACGTCGACACCGCCGCAGCGAGCTCGCTCGTGGCAGGGGCGTTGGCATCGGGCCATGACTGGCTCAAGCCGTCCGACGTGGCACGACTGCTGGTCCACTACGGCATACCGACGTGCGCGCAGCGGGAGGTCCACACGATCGAGGGTGCCGTGCGGGCCGCCGCCGAATTGGGTTACCCCGTCGCCGTGAAGCTATCCGGCGGCGGCATCCACAAGACAGACGTGGGAGGAGTGCGCCTGAACGTTCGTGACGAGGGCGCTGTGCGTCGCGCGTGCGAGCAGATCGCCGCGGCCGCGAGCGGTCCGTTCCCCGAACTGCTGGTGCAACCGATGGTCAGTGGCGGCACGGAGGTCATCGTCGGCGTCGTGCGCGACCCCCAGTTCGGTCCGCTGATCATGCTCGGCGTAGGCGGCACCCTGGTCGACCTCCTCGACGACCGCACGTTCCGCCTGGCGCCGGTGTCGGCCACCGAAGCCGACGCCATGATCGGCGAACTACGGCTGGCGCGTCTGCTCGACGGCTTCCGTGGCGCTCCGGTGGTGTCCCGCTCGGCATTGCGTGAGGTTCTCGTGCGCGTAGCAGCTCTCGCCGCCGACCTGCCAGACATCGCCGAACTCGATCTCAACCCGATCGTCTGCACCGGGGAAGGGCTCGTCACGGTGGACGCCCGGATCCGGGTGAGCGCCCCGCTGCTCGACCGCGATCCGCTGCTCCGGCAGCTGCGCAGACCATCGGACCCACAACACGCGACGGTCGGCGAGCGCTGAGCAGGCATGGACCGCGGCGCACTTGCGGCCCGGTGCTGCTGCGGATCGATCGGCGCCGATGACCCCGGCCGCACGGAGGCACCGCCACGTCGACGTCCTTGTCGAGGAGGCCTGATCGCACCTCCTGCGGCCTAGAGTGACGCATCATGGAAGGCCTGAGCGCGTCCCTCCAGTTTCCTGACGTCCCGAAGCTCGAACTGGACGAACTGATCGATCAGCTCGTCGAGCGGGCGCACGGTGTCCAGCGAGCGCAAGGACGGCTGCGAGCACTGCTGCACGCGATCGGGACGGTGACCGGCGATCTCGCGCTCGATGCCGTCTTGCGCAACGTGGTCGAAGCGGCGTGCGAGTTGGCCGGCGCCCGGTACGGCGCGCTCGGAGTGATCGGCTACGAGGGTGGACTGGAACAGTTCGTCCACCTCGGGATGGACGCCGACACCGTCGCCCTGATCGGTCACTTGCCCGAGGGGCACGGTCTGCTCGGCGCGCTGATCAAGGACCCGCACTCCATCCGGCTGCACCACCTGTCCCTGGACGAGCGATCGACTGGGTTCCCTGGCGGGCACCCGCAGATGGACTCCTTCCTCGGCGTCCCCATTCGTGTTCGAGGCGATGTGTTCGGCAACCTGTACCTCGCCGACAGCAAGAACGGGCAGTTCAGCGCTGAGGACGAGGAGTTGGTGGGTGCACTCGCGCTTGCGGCCGGTACCGCAATCACCCACGGCCGCCTATTGCAGGAATCGCGCCTTCAGCAACGCTGGCTCGCGGCATCGGTGGAGATCAGCGCCCAGCTCCTCGCCCCGGTCGGGGAAGATCCACTGGAACTGATTGCGCGGCGCGCCATCGAAATCGCCGACGCCGACCTGGTGACCGTCGGGCTGTTGAACGCGGACGCCGACGCGCTGATGGTCGAGGTTGCCTCAGGTCACGGGGCCGGCGACCTACGCGGCCGCCGCTTCGATCTCGCGAACACTCTCGCCGGTCGCGCGATCGAGGAACGAACCGCGCTGCTGCGTTCTTCGCGCGATGTCGATGAGCGCCGATCACCCGAGGCGAGCTTGATGGACGCCGGCCCGGTCATGGTCCTGCCACTAGAGGGAACGCAGCGCACCCACGGCGTGCTGAGCCTGGTACGCGCCGCCGGCAGGCGACCGTTCAGCGACGCCGACCTGACCATGGCGGCCGGCTTTGCCAGCCACGCAAGTGTTGCCATCGAACTGGCCGACGCGCGTTCGGCCGAACAACGCTTCGTGCTTCTCGAGGACCGGGAGCGTATCGCCCGCGACCTGCACGACCACGTCATCCAGGAGCTGTTCGCGATCGGACTTGGGCTGCAGAGCGCTGCGACGCTCATCGAGCCAGGTGAGACGGCGGCACGACTCGTTCACCAGCGCGTTGCCGACATCGACCGCACCATCCGGCAGATCCGCACGAGCATCTTCGAGCTCCGCGGGCCGCTCGACGCCTCGGCGGAGGGAACCCGGCACCGTGTTCTGGAAATCGCCGGTGACCTTGCCCCGGCGCTCGGCTTCCGGCCCGGAGTCGCCTTCTCCGGGTTGATCGACACGAGCCTGCTCCCGGATATGGCTGAGGACGTCGCCGCAGTCGTACGGGAGGTTCTCACCAACGTGGCCAAGCATGCGCACGCAACCCGCGCCGACGTCGATCTGAGCGTGTCCGCAGACGAAGTCACGCTGGTGGTCACCGACGACGGCATTGGGTACACGCACAAGCGTCGGCACAGTGGCTTGGCAAACCTCAAGGCTCGCGCCGTGCTTCGCGGCGGCACCTTCGACGTGTCCGCGGGTGCTGCCGGCGGGACGACCGTGAGGTGGACGGCACCGTTGGTATGACCACACCCGATTCGGCGCAGATCTCCGACCTGAGCGAACCGTCTTGCCAACTCACCGACTCGCCTTCGCCACTGCCGCCGGGCGGCGGGCACGACGCTCCACACGGGGACGTCCGGATGGACCTGCGCGTTGTCACCGGTGAGTGGAGGTTGCGATCGTGGACGGCACCGAGTCACCCGGCGTCGACCTGAGTGTGTCGGTTCGGCATGTGGACGGCCACGCGGACGTTGCCCTCGCCGGCGAACTGGACCTCTCGACCCGGGCGCTGCTGCGGGCGACGGTGGACAGGCTGATCGCCGACGGTCACCGCGACCTGCGAATCAATGCATCGCAATTGCGCTTCCTGGATGCCTCGGGCGTGGGCGCGTTGCTGGACAGTCAGCAACGCCTGCGCGAGCTCGGCGGTGACCTCACGCTGTATGCCATCCATGATCTTCCACTCCGGACGCTGACCGTTTGTGGGCTGTTCGAGGCCATGACAGAGCCTTCGACGAGACAGCCGTGGCCCAAGTCGTGAGACCAATCGCTCAGCCCATCTGATGATCTTGCTCCCGCGGGTCGGCTGGTGGCATGGGCTAAGCCGTGGGCGGCGCGCCGAATCTGGTGGCGGCAACGCGGCCGGCAACGGAGGCGATCGCGACGGTGAGCAGCGCACCGAGCAGTAGCGCGGCCGGCTCCCCGGGCCGCAGCAGATGCAGTTGCTGGCCCAGCGTGGCTGCGGCGACCGGCACCCCGAGCTGGGCAGCCGCGAGTGCGGCCAGCGGGAGCGGCTGCTGGGTCACAACCGTGACGGCGTGAGCCAGCACTGCGGCGGCTGCGAGCGTGACGCCGAGGACGATCATCGAGGGGTGCTCGCGCAGCTCGCGCAGGTCGAGTGATGCGCCGAGCCAGACGAAGAACACCGGCCCGAACAGTCCCTCGGTCAGTGCGAACAGCTGCCGGGTGAGCCGGCGGGGCTCGCCGACCGCGGCGACCGCGAGGCCGAACGAGAAGCCGGCCAGCATGATCGTCACGTGCAGGCGCTGCGCGAACGCGGCGAGCGCCAGCAGGATGAGGAGGCTGATCCGCAACTCGAGCGCGAACGTACGTCGCTCGGACTTGCGATGCAGCGCGCGCCGCCACCCGCGCCGCTCCGAGTGCCACAGCAGCGCGAACGCGACGAACGCCGCACCCAGAACCGCGACGGCCTCGGCCGCCGCCCGGCCTGCATGCGCCGGTGCGATGGCCAGCGGAAGCGCGACGATGCAGGCGGCGTCAGCGACGGCCACCTGGGGCAGCAACTGCAACACCGGCGGGCCCTGCAGCTTGAGCGAGTCCCGTACCGGGAGGATGATCGCCGCCGAGGATGAGGCGAACAGCACGGCGTACAGAGCCGCGTGACCCGTGCCGAACACAGCGGAAACCAGCGGCCCGAGCAGCGCCGCGGCGACGCCCACCGCAACCAGGCGCAGCAGCACCAGCCTTGAACCCGCCCGCAGCGCGTGGTCGCGGATGGGCACGTGCGACCCCGCGACGAACATGACCAAGGCGAAGCCGATATCGGCGAGAAAGACGAAGGTGGGCGTCGTGGCGTCGACCAACCGGAACCCAGTGCGACCGATCACCACGCCGGCGGCCAGCTCACCCACCACGACCGGGATACGCAACCGGTCGGACCAGGACAGCACCGGACCAGCGAGGGCCACCCCGACTATCAGCGCGAGCGTCGCGATCGTCACAGCGGCGCGGGCCGCCCGCCAACGAGCCGGCGCGGCACACCGGTGGTGACGTAGCCGGTGCGGACATGCTGATGCCCGTCCACGTTCTGCGCCGGTGTGCGGTGAACGACCGCTGTCCGATGGTCGTGGTCCTCAGCCGCCGGCCGCCTGACTGCCTGCTCACCGTCCAGCACGGCCGCCATGCTATTCGTCGGGGATCGCGCGGGCGACAGCACCGCGTTCTCGATCTGGGCGTCATCGGAGCAGTGTTGATCTGTGGGGTACCTGTCGCTGTCTCCCACACCAGGTGGCGAGAGGGGCCGGTCGGGCGGGCCGCGGTAGTGAGTTGGCTGAGGCAGGGCATCGGTTGGCCGGCGCGAGTCGCGAAATTCGTCGAGCGCAATTTCTCATCGCGACAGGTGCGCAGCAGGATCACCAAGGACACCCGCGGACCGGGCGCGGCTCACCTTGCCGTGCTGACTGGACCGATGACACGGAATCCGCTTAGCTCGAAGCGCAGGTCCACATCGGAGAGGACGAGATGAGCGAGCACCACGACCGTCAGGACATTGCCGAGGTGACGGTGAGGTACGCAACCGGCATCGACACGCGCGATTGGGATCTGCTGCGCACCTGCTTCACCGACGACTGCCGAGTTGACTACGGACGAATCGGTGTCTGGGACGGCGTCGACGCAGTCATCGCGCACATGGCCGGTTCCCGTGTCGCGACGGGGGGCCATTCGCTGCACCGCATTACCAATCAAGCGATCACGCTGAAGGCCGACCATGCCCAGTGCCGCAGCTACGTCGATGCCGTCGTCATGGCCGCCGACAACAAGACGGGCCATCAGGCCGTCGGCTTCTACGAGGACGAGCTGGTGCGGACCGAGCACGGATGGCGCATCGCGACGCGTCGGTTCACCACCGCCCGCATCAGCACGCTGGGCACCTGATACGGACAGGCCACGCGTGCCGAGGAATGCCTCCGCTCGGAATTCCGGATCTCACGACGAGTCCTCAATCCTCACCCGGCCCGGCAGTATCGATCAGCCATACGTTTGAGTTCAAATGACGCAATTTCAGACTCCGAATTCGCAACGGCACGACAAGCGCAAGACGCGCACGCTGTAGGTCGGCGTTTCACCGGTCCGCGCCTGAATCCCAACACTCCGGCAGAGGGGTTGAACGTGCACTACTGTTGACTCAGCGAACCATGCGAAAGGGGACGCAAATGCAACCGACAACCGCTCACCCGGTTCAGTTCTCGGTCGACTACCCGGATCGGGCGCTGAATCGGCTGACCACCGCTTTTCGCATAGTCGTCCTGATCCCGATTGCGATCGTGCTGGGCTCGGTGTCAGGGGGAACCTGGGGGTGGACGTCAGGCGGCAGAACCTCCGAAGTGGCGGCAGGCGCAGGTGGTCTGCTCGTCCTTGCACCATTATTGATGATCGTGTTCCGACAGAAATATCCACGTTGGTGGTTCGACTGGAATCTCGAGTTGCAGCGGTTCGGAAATCGGGTAGGCGTGTACCTGGCTCTGATGGACGACCGGTATCCGTCGACCGACGACCACCAGTCGGTGCATCTCGAGTATCCATATCCCGACGCAAAGGGTGAGCTGAACCGGTGGCTGCCCCTGGTCAAGTGGTTCCTGGCCATCCCGCATTTCATTGTGCTGATATTCCTGGATATTGCCGCGATCGTGGTGGTCGCCGTGGCCTGGTTTGCCATCCTGTTCACCGGGCGGTACCCGAGAGGCATCTTCGACTTCGTCCAAGGCGTCATCCGCTGGCACAATCGGGTGACCGCGTATGCGTTGGTCATGGTGACGGATCGGTACCCACCGTTCAGCCTCTCCTCCTGAGCTCCTGAGCCAGCGGACCCGACAGACTCCGGCCGCCAACCAAGTCTGAATGATCGCTACCTTGGAACTTGCTGAGCCCTTGCCGTGCTCCTAGCCTGCGCACATGAGTGTCGCCTCCGGGCTGCGCCGCCTCGGCGATCCCAGCGGGAAGACCGAGCGTCAGTGGATCGCCGCGATGAAGCGCGGCCCGAGCGCGATCAGCGATCTCGACAACGGACACCAGCTCCTGCAGTGGCACTCCGGCATCTATGTGCGCCAGCACATAGCGGTCGTGTTCGACGCTCAGCATCTGTACGTCAAGATCACCCATCGATACCGGTGCTGACTGGGTCAGCGCGCGCCGACCGGCATCGCGAGGTCAGTGGTGCCGCGATGTTCTTGCGTGACGCACGCTACTTCGTCGGGCGCGGCTTGGGTGCCCGTCCGGTCCGCAGCGGAGCAAGCGTGCTTGCCGGCGCTGCTGGTTTCTTGACCTGCTTAGGTTTGCGAACTTCGCGTCCGCCCTTGTTCTTCGACATCAGGCGCTCCGGTTCTGTCGTGATCGAAGGTTTGGCCAACAGCTGCGCGGCTCGACCGCTGGTCACGTCAGCCCGGCCACCCGACTGCCGCACTCCGTCATGGGCACATCGATTCGGTTGCCGGTTCGGGTCAGGGCTGTGTCCGGGGCCAGGCCAACCCGCTGCGGAGGTCAGACCGGACCCTCAGTAGCGCACGATACGCCTGTCGGCTGCGCGACGCGGGTCAGCACATTCAAGTCGCAGCTGTCCGTCCGCTACCGGCTGACGGCCTGGAAGTAGCCAGGCTTGCGCGGCGATGACGGATACTCGCCGGATGGGGACTCATCGGATCCTCGTGGTCGAGGACGACAACGGCCTGCGCGACCTGCTCGCCCGCGGCTTGCGTTCCCATGACTTCGATGTGGTGACCGCCGTGGACGGCGAATCCGCCCTGCGCAGTGTCACCGTCCCTCCCGACGCGATCGTGTTGGACGTCGGCCTGCCTGATTCCGACGGACGCGATGTCTGCCAGGCACTGCGCAGCACGGGCCTCGACGCACCGGTCATCTTCTTGACCGCGCACCGCGACGTCACCGATCGGCTGTCCGGCTTTGCGGCCGGCGGTGATGATTATCTGGCCAAACCGTTCGCCTTCGCTGAACTCGTCGCGCGTCTGCGAGCGGTATTGCGACGCCACGTCGCGTCGGCGGGTGACGAGCGCCGCGAGCGGCTGCAGGTGGACCCGGTCGCGCACTGCGTCCGCTGGCATGATCATAGAGCGGAACTGTCCCCGATCGAGTTCAAGCTTCTCGCCCGGCTCCTCGCCGAGCCGGGTGCGATCGTGCGTCGTTATCAACTGCGCGAGACGGCCTGGCCGCTCGGCGCGATCGTCTCGGACAACACGCTCGACCAGTACCTGAGCCGGTTGCGACGCAAGCTCGTGGAGATCGGGGCGCCGCAGGTGATCCGGTCCGCGCGCGGCATCGGGTATCAGGTCGTCTCCGCAGAGTGACGTGGCCGCGACGGGAACGTCTGCCTACGCTGCGTGGGCGTGTCTCGCGACTCGCGCTGGGGGTGATCGCGGCATGGCTGATCGTCCTGGCGGCCGGCTTCGACCTGGTCCTAGTCTCCCGGCTCGACAGCCAGGTCAACGATGGTCTGCGCGTGCGCGCCCAAGCCGCGTCGGCGACCGTCGAGACCCGAAACGGGCGCATCGTCGGCGTCCGCGAATCGGCAACGGACAGCGCGCTGGACAGCAGCATCTGGGTCTACGGCGGCAGCCGCTGGATCGACCGGCCCTCGGCACGTGCGGAGATCCGGCGGGCCGCCGACGCACTGCGCGGCGCTACCGGATACGCCGACCGCGCCGGACATCGCTTCTACGTACTCCCCGTCCAGCTCGCCGGCCATCGCGCCGGGAGCGTGATCGCCTCCATCGACCTCGATCCCTATCAGCGGACCAAGGACACCGTGATCCTCGGTTCGGTCGTCGTCGCGGTGATGCTGCTCGCCGGCGCCTACCCGGTGTTGCGCCTCGCTACCGGGCGGGCGTTGCGACCGGTGGATCGAATGACCCGGCAGGCAGCGGAATGGAGCGTTACCGCACCCGGCGAACGCTTCGGTGCCGGCCAGCGCTACGCCGAGCTCAGCTCGTTGGCCGCGACGCTGGACGAACTGCTCGACCGCCTCTCCGCGGTGCTTCGGCACGAGCGGCACCTGTCCGCTGAGCTCTCCCACGAACTGCGCACCCCGTTGGCTCGCGTCGCAACACAGGTCGACCTCATGCTCGTGGACGCGGCACCGGGGCAACGCGCGGAGTTGCGGGCCATCCGCGACAACTGCATGGCGATGGACGCGATCATCGAGTCCCTTCTGGCGGCGGCGCGCACCGAACTCGTCCGCGCCGTCGGCCGCTGCGATCTGGCCGAGGTCTTTTCCGCGCTGACCGACCTGAGCCATACCCCCGTTGTGACGTCGTCCACGACCGATCTCGTCGTTGGTGTGGACCGAGATCTCGTCCGGCGCATCATCTGTCCGCTCATCGACAATGCGCGCCGCTACGCCGTCGGCGAGATCCGCCTGGACGCACGTCGAAGCGGAGCCGGGGTGTGCGTCGATGTCTCCAACGACGGCGAGCTTCTGGATCCGGCCCTTGCCGAGCGGGTGTTCGAGCCGGGGTTCCGCGCCGATGCGCACCCCGACCACGACGGCGCGGGTCTCGGCCTGGCGCTGGCGCGGCGGCTGGCGCGCTCCGCGGATGGCGATCTCGTCGTGGTCCCAGGCACGGCGCGCACCACCTTCAGAGTCACCCTGCCGGGCGGTTGACCAGCAGCAGTGCCGGTGCCGACGCGCTGGCGCCCAGGCGCGGCAGGCCGTATCGGTCCTCGATCGCGCGCAGGAGGCTGTAGAGGCTCACCCGCGTGCCGATCTTGCGTACCGCGACACCCGCGCCGACCACAATGGTCGGGATCCGGTTTCCTTCGCTGCGGTCGTCCTCGTCCCAGGTGACGACGAGCAGGCTGTGGTGCGTCGCGGCCCACCGCTGGTAGCCGCCGAGGTGCTGACGCACCCACGTGTCGGACTGGCTCACGCTTCCGTCATGCATGTCGTGCGCCAGGTTCGGGATCACGAACGACACGGTGGGCAGCCGCGCGGCGCTGGCGGGGAATGCGACCAACGGCAGATTCGTCGAAGCCGGCAGCGCGGCGTAGTTCGTCCAGGGCGCATGCTTGCGGGCGTAGGAACCAGCCGTACATGCGTCGCTGCCGGCGTGCGGCAGGTCCTCGGAGTAGCCGACGAAACTCAGACCCGCGCGCCGCAACGCGGCGGCCAGGTTGTCGCCGTCGAGGTTCAGCGGGCACAAGTCGTCGATGACGCCGTGGGTGCTGCCGGAGAACAGCGCGAGGTAGTTGGGCTCGCTCGGGTGGGTCACGGCGTGCATGTCGGTGAACGAGGTGCCGTGGGCTGCGAGCTGGTTGAGGTACGGCGCATCGGGGTTGCCGATGATGTCTGAGTACGAATGATTCTCCAGCACCACCACGACGACGCGGCCGGGTTGGGCATCGACCGCGGGCTCGGCACGGTTCGGGCCGGCCGCCCCGGAGCCGGTGGGGGCCGGTGTGGACGATCGTGGCGCCGATGACCCGGCGGGCATCACCGTGGTGGACGAACAGGACGTCAGGACCGTCAGCGCGGCAAGTGCCGCCACGACGGCTTGCCCTCGGGGTACCGACACATCGTCAGGGTCGCTCGCACTGGCTGAGGTCGACCTGTACGGGCCGCCGACTGCCACCCCCGCGAGCGTCGTCGCGCAGCGCCATCGCCGACATATTGGCCCCGGGAGCCAATCGATCAGGTTGAATTCAGTTCAGCCCGCGCACGCTGACGGTGACATGGTCGGGCTGGGCGAGCGGACATCGGTGTCCAGGTCGGCGCGATGGCGCGTCGACGCGCTCGCCGTTTTCGCGCTCGCCCTCGTTGTGCGTGTGGCATTCGTGCTGGCGAGCACGGGTGGACCGTCGGGCGCCTTCGGTTACGACTCCGGCGTCTACTACGCATCGGCCAGCGCCCTGATCCACGGCCAATTGCCCTACCGCGACTTCGTGTTCCTGCACCCGCCTGGGCTGATGCTCGCGGTGACGCCGTTCGCGCTGGTCGGACGCTTGACCTCCGATCACGCAGGCTTCATCGTCGCCAACGCGGCGTGCGTCGTGCTCGGATCGGTCAATGCGGCCTTGGTTGTTGCGACCGGGCGGCGCTTCGGGCTGTCCAGGGCAGCCGCGCTGCTCGGCGGGGTGTTCTACGCCGTCTGGTTCGGTGCGGTCGGAGCCGAGGTGTCAGTGCGGCTCGAACCGGTCGGGACCTTCGCGTTCCTGTGCGGGATGTGGCTCTTGTTGGACCGCAGTCCTCGTCGCCCGGGCTCGATCGTCGCCGCCGGTGCCGCGATGGGCGTGGCTGCCAGCGTGAAGATCTGGTGGATCGTGCCCGCCCTCGTCGTCCTCGGCTGGCTGCTTCGTCCCGGTGAACCGCGGCGACGCGGCGCACTGTTCGCTGCGGGCTCGACGGCAGGGATCGCAGCGGTGACGGGACCGTTCTTCGTGTTGTCGCCGGCAACCATGTGGCGCATGGTGGTCGCCGATCAGCTCTCGCGGCACCCCAGCCGGCCGGGCGGCACGGCGCGCCTGCTCGAGTTGACGTCGATGCACGCTGTGGTCTCGGGGCTCTCCCCAGCCGTCCGTCTGGTGATCGTCGCGGCGGTCGGCTTGCTGTTCCTGGTCATCGCGATCGCGGCGTGGCGACATCGGCGCGGTCGGGTGATCGTCCTCGTCGTCGTAGCGCAACTCGTGGTGCTGATGCGGGCCCCGACCTACTTCCCGTACTACTCGGGCTACCTGGCGCCTGGCGTGGCGCTGCTGATTGCCGTGGCAGTGCAGGCGAACGGGACCGGCCCGACGGCCCGGGTGGCCGGCTACGGCGCCCGCGCGGTCGTCGCCGCCGCGACACTGCTCACCATGGGCGCCCTGGTGTTGCGTCCGGTGACGCTGAGCAGCCCGTTTCCGGCGGCGCAGCTGGCTCGCGGCGTCGTCCACGTCCGATGCCTGATGACCGATTCACCGATGGCACTGATCGAACTCGACGCGCTGAGCCGCAACCTCGACAACGGCTGTCCGAACTGGGTCGACGTGAGTGGTCGCACCTATGACAGCGACGCGCCCGCGCCCGGCCACTTCGAACGCCGAAGCCGCAACGCGAAATGGCAGGCCGACATCCTGCGGTACCTGGACTCCGGCGACGCCGCTATCGTCATCCGCTCCGCAACCGGGCTGAGCGCAGACACCGAGCGCCGCATCCGGCAGTGGCCGGTCCTGGAGCGATCGCACGGCTATACCGTCTACCGGACGCAGTGACGAACCCCCTGGTGCACGTCAGCGCCCGCCAGTCTTGGTCGTCGGCGGTGGGCGTGTCGAGCCGCGCCTGCGCACGGGTCGGTGTGCCGTTCCCCGCCGCTGCGAGTCCCTCACCTGTCCGCCGGGTCCGGTACCACCGGATGTGACGCAAACCTCCGTCCTCGCCGGGCATAGCCCACACTTGCATCGGTTCCTTATAGTTAGGAACCGAAGCAAACGCATGGAGGCCCGCCTGTGCCGACGTCAACCCGACCGGCAGATACCGCGCAAGAGGTGTTCGACCTGTGGCAGCGCATCCGCAAACTGACCATCGAGCGCTTCGGCGAGGACGGCTTGTCGTTTGCCCGCGCCAAGACGCTGTGGGCACTTGAGGCCGAGGGTCCGCTTCGGCCACGCGCCCTCGCCGACCGGTTCGGCCACGCCGCGGCGACGATCACCGACATGGTCGACGGCCTCGAGCGCGACGGCCTCGCCGCACGCACTCCGGACCCGTCGGATCGGCGGGCGGTGCTGATCACGATCACCCCGGCCGGCCGTGCGGCGGCCAGCAGCGCGCGCGAGCGCAAACGTGCTGTTCTCGACCGTGTGTTCGGCGTGTTGAGCGCCGCAGAACGCAGCCAACTGTCGGCCTTGCTGGCTCGCCTGGCCGCCAGCCCGATCCTGAGCGGAGACGACCGATGACCTCCACCACGCCTGCCGCGTCGCACCACGACCGACGCTGGGTCTTGATGGCCTTCGTCGCCATCGCCCAACTGATGGTGGTGCTCGACGCCACCATCGTGAACATTGCGCTGCCCTCCGCACAGGCCGACCTCGGCTTCGCCGACAGCGACCGGCAGTGGATCATCACCGCTTACTCGCTTGCCTTCGGCAGCCTGTTGCTGCTGGGCGGCCGGCTCGCCGACCTGTTCGGCCGCAAGCAGACGTTCATCGCGGGGCTGATCGGCTTCGCGGCTGCGTCCGTGCTCGGCGGTGCGGCGGGCTCGTTCGGGATGCTCGTCGTCTCGCGCGTGCTACAGGGCGCCTTCGGCGCGATCCTCGCGCCCGCGGCCCTGTCCACGCTGGTGACGACGTTCACCTCCCCGCGCGATCGCGGCAAGGCGTTCGGGATCTTCGGCACCGTTGCGGTCAGCGGCGGCGCCGTCGGGCTCATCCTCGGCGGGATTCTCACCGAGTATGTGTCGTGGCGCTGGTGTCTCTACGTCAACGTCGTCTTCGCCGTCGTGGCGGTGATCGGGGTGGCGACGTTCATGCCCCGCGAGCGCAGCCCGGAGCGCCCGCACATCGATGTGCTCGGCGCACTGCTCGCCTCGTCGGGGTTGTTCGCGCTGGTGTTCGGGTTCTCCCGAGCCGAGGCGCACGGATGGGGCGCGCCGAGCGCGGTCGCCTCGCTCGTCACCGGCGTCGTGCTGCTGCTGGCGTTCATCGCGTGGCAGCGTCGCGCCCCGTATCCGCTGCTGCCACTGCGCATCCCGGCCAACCGAACCCGCGGTGCCGCCTACATCTCGGTCGGCCTCGCGATGGCCGGAGCGTTCGGACTGTTCCTGTTCCTCACGTACTACCTGCAGACGGTCAAGGGCTTCAGCCCGGTCATCTGCGGCGTGGCATTCCTGCCGATGGTCGGCTGCATCGTGGTGATGTCGAACGCGTCCTCGTTGTACCTGCTGCCGAAGTTCGGCCCGCGTCGGATCATCCCGATCGGCATGACGTTCGGTGCGATCGGGATGCTCAACCTGACCCGTATCGATCCGTCATCGAGCTATGCCGGGGTCGTGCTGCCCAGCCTGATCCTGATCGGTGTGGGCATGGGGTCGGTCATCGCGCCGTCGATGAACACCGCCACGGTGGGCGTGGAACCCGCCGACGCCGGCGTGGCGTCGGCACTGGTGAACACGATGCAGCAGGTCGGCGGTTCGATCGGCACCGCGGTGCTGAGCACGGTCGTCGCGGCCGCCACTGCGGACTACCTCGGGAGCCATCCGGCGGATCCGCTGGCCGCCGCGACGCACGGGTACAGCACCGCGTTCGCGGTCGCCGCCGCCGTCTACGCCGTCGGGGCCATCGTCGCTGTGACGCTGCTGCCCGCCGGTAAACCCGCTTCCGCCGAAGTGGTGGGGCCGACCGGCGACCGCGACAGCGAACACCGGCTCGCCACCGCTCTCGCGACCGAAGGTGTGCTGGCCGAAGGCGAGTTCACCTGAGCCTGTTGACGGGTCGGCCAGCCGCCGGCGAACCGTTTCGGGACTGCAGACTGACCACCCGGTTCGGCGCGCCGACGATCTCGGACATCCGCAACTCCCCGACAAGGCTCGGGCGAGTTGTGCCAGGCGAGGGTGGCAGCTGCCGTGCCTGCTTGCGGGGGTTGTAGGTGGGATCAGCGCAACGGACGGCCGGCCCCGCGGTGATCCGGTGCGATGTCGATGCGGATCTCGCGGCCGCGGGCGATGACCCCGCGCAAGGACCGCACGGCGGTGATGTCGCTCGTCGCGTCCCCGTCGAGGAAGACGAGGTCCGCCGCCAGACCGGCCTGCAACCGGCCGGTGCGATCGGCCAGACCGCACGCATCGGCCGCCCGGCCGGTCGCCGAGGCCAACGCCTCGACGGGCGTCGCGCCGACTTCGACGAGATTGATGATCGCGTGCGGCAGCACGCCGTGCGGCTTGCCGGGGTTGATGCCCGAATCTGCTCCGCTGATGAGCCGGACCCCGCCGTCATAGAGGTGCCTGACCTGTGGCAGCCGGTCCTCCCAGCGCAATCCGAGCCGGTCCAGGAGCGCCTGCAGATGTGGCGGCGGTGCGGTCATGCTGGGGTCGCGGCCGAGCGTCGGGCACACGGTTATGTCGGCTGCGGCGATGCGCTCGACGAGTTCCGGTGGCGTGTGCAGCCCCTGGCCGGTGAAGCACGTGCAGTGCTCTATGCCGTCCACGCCGGCCTCGACCGACTGCTGCACCGCGGGCAGGGCATGCGCATGCGCAGTGATCGGCAGGCCCAGTCGGTGGGTCTCGTCCACGACAACGCGCAGCTCGTCGAGGGTGAAGTTACAGGCCAGGACGTCGGTGCCCGGCGTCATCAATCCACCGCTGGTCATGATCTTGACGACGTCGACGCCGCGCTCGGCACGCTCGCGCACCGCGCGGATCAGCGCATCCCGGCCGGCGACACCACCGCCCATGTTCGAGCAGTGTCCGCCGACGCTGGTCAACGGCGGCCCCGACGCGACGACCCAGGGCTGGCCCGGCTCGGTGTCACGACGTTCGACGGCCGCCCAGCCGACGTCGCCGAGATCGCGCACCGCCGTCACCCCGACAACCAGCTGGGCGGCCAGTGCACTGTCGATGACCGTGTCGAGCGCGTCGCGGTCCAGTTCCGGCAACTGGTCCAGCGCGCGGGGCCCGCTGTCGCCGCACAGGTGGACGTGCGCGTCGATGAGACCCGGCAGCAGCGTGGCGCCGGGCAGGTACGTCACCTGGCAGTCGGCCGGCGCGGCGGCCCTGCCCGCCTCGACACCGACGATGGTGGCGCCGTCGACGAGCACGAGCGCGCCACCGGGCACCATCCGTTCACCGTCGAATGCGACGTCGGCCCGATAGCCCCGCAGTCCCCCGATGGTGGTCTGCATTGAGCGTCTGCGACGTGTCGTGGTGCGACGCTAGGGTGCAGGCGCAGGCGGCGGGTCGGCAACCGGGGGCGCCGGGGGCGGATCGATCGGGGTGTCCGGCTTCGGCGCCGCGGTGCCCGACGGCACGTCCTTGCCGGCTTCGGGGGCGTCCTTGTCGGCCTTACCCGCGCGCAGCTCGTCGGCCTTGTCCTTCAGGTCGTGCCCGGCCTTCACCGCGGAATCCTTCACCTTGCGGGCCAACGGAGCGGCTTTCTCCTTCGCCTCGCCGACGAGGGGCTTGGCTTTGGCGGCCAGCTCCCCGGCCTTCGCCTTGTATTTGTCGAGCGCGCTCATGGCGATTCCTCCGGACAGAGATCGATGCGTTGCCATCAGCCTACGGAACTCGCGGCGGTCGCGGCAGCGTGTGGCGCGGATCCCCGGCGTGTACGACTTGGGGTGCGCGCGCACTTCCGCTCAGGGTGGCCGCCTCGAGCCGCCGGGCCTACCGTTTGCGCATGGACGGGTTCGAACCCGATGCGATCACGGTGCATCTGTCGGTACTCGAAGCGATGGCGGTGCTATGCGCGCTGCGCCAATACCAGCCCTACTGGGTCACCGACAGCGACGTCAGCCCGGCTGATCAACTCGCTGCCATCCGCTGCCAGATCGACTCGGTGATCGCCAAGCTGCGCGCCGCGGCAACACCGGCAGGCGACGTCGTCGCCTGACGTCGATCCGCCGGATCTCAGCGCGGCGACGGGCTCGGCGACGCGGAACTGGACCGCGGCGCAGTCGTGCTGCTGTTCAGCGCCTGCAGCTGGCCGGCGAGCTTGATGACCTTGGCCTGCGCGGCCGCGATCTTCCCCGGATCGTGCGTGTCGTAGGCCGTGTCCAGCTCGGTGACAGCCAGGTCCAGTGCGGCGATCACCTGCTGCTGGCTGGTGCGCGCCCCCTGGGTCGGAGTCCCCGTCGCCGGCGTGCTCGAACTGCCCGACGGCGTGGTGGTCGGCGTGCTGCTCGGCGTGTTGTCGACTCGGTTCGTCTGGCCCAGCCCGAGAATGTTGAGCGACGAACCGGTCGCCCGCCCGGTCTGGATGTCCTTCAGGGCGTCCGCGAGCGACGCTCCATACCCGATCTTGTCGCCGTAGGTGACAAGCACCCGCTGCAGCGTCGGATACGAGGACGCGGACGCCGTCGACTGCACGTACAGCGGCTCGACATAGAGGAACGAGTCACCCAGCGGCAGCGTCAGCAGATTGCCGTGCCGGACCTCCGTCTGCCCGGTGTCGAGCAGGCTGATGTCCTTGGATATCTGCGGCTCGGACTTGAACACGTTCGCCACCTGTCCGGGACCCTGGATGGCAGACCCACCGGGCACCGTCAACACGGTGATCTGCCCGTAGTCGGCCCCCGGATCACTGTTGGCGGAGATGTAGGCGGCGAGGTTAGGCCCGTTGTTCACCACCATCGGCGAGGTCAGCTGGAACTCCGCCGACTGGGCGGACCCCGTCGGTGGGTTCGCCAACACGTAGTAGGCGGGTTGGTCTACCGGGGAGATCGCGAACGGATCGTTCGGAACTGCCCACTTGCCTCGCCCGTTGTAGGCCGCGACCGGATCGGTGATGTGGTACTGCTCGAGCAGCGAGCGCTGGACGTTGAACAGGTCCTGCGGGTACCGGATGTGGGCCTTGATCTCCGGCGGCATGTCCGAAGCCTTGTTCACGAGGCCGGGAAACACCCGCATCCACGCCTTCAGCACCGGGTCCGGATGGCCGTTGGTGTCCCACTCGTACAGCTTCACCGTGCCGTCGTAGGCGTCGACCGTGGCCTTGACGGAGTTGCGGATGTAGTTGATCTGCGTGTCGGCCTGGTCCTTGCGCAACGAGGTGTGCGTCAGATCAGACAGCGACTGCCGTTGCGAGTACGGGTAGTTGGCCATTGTCGTGTAGCCGTCGACCATCCACACGATGTGGCCGGTCTTCGAGTCGACGATCGGGTACGGATCGCCGTCCACGGTGAGGAACGGTGCCACCTTCTCGACCCGCTTCTTGGGGTCTCGATTAATGATGATCTTCGCGCCCGGTGCGCCGACAGCATCGTTGAGGATGAAGTTGGTCTCTTTGTAGTCGATGGCGAAGGCGAGTTTGGTCAACGGACTGCTCAGCGACACCCCGCCCTTACCGCCGTACGTGATGTTCGGGTCGTTGTTGCCGTCGAATTCCCGCTTGGTGCCCTTGGCGCCGACGATCGAGTAGTCGTTCATCTGTTCCCCGTAGTACACCTGGGGCACTGTGTTGTTCAGCGGACCCCTCGGCGGGATGTCGCCCTCGGTGTAGTCGCCGGTGTCGCCCTTGGTCACGTCGATGTCGGCTTCGGCTGCGACGAATCCGTAGCCGTGGGTGTACACGGTGTGCTGGTTGATCCAGTTGTTCTGCGAACCGGTCAGGTTGCTGCCGGGCACCTGCTCACGCACGCCGACGATGTAGTCGTGGGTGACGCCGTTGATCGTGTACCGGTCGACGTCGAGCTTGCTGGAGAAGCCGTACGGCAGACCGATCTTCTGTGCGTTCAGGAACGTCCGGCTGATGATATTGGGGTCGAGCAGGCGCAGGTTGTCGACCGTGGTGTCCTTGTCGGTGACCGCGGCCGTATCCGGGGTCGCTTTCGCTTCGTACTTGACGTAACTGACGGTGCCATCGTCCTTGCCGCCGGACGTGACGACGCCATACGCCTGCCGGGTCGCGTTGATGTTGCGCTCGATATATGGGGCTTCCTTGTCGCTCGCATTCGGCTTGACCGTGATCTGTTGCACGATCGACGGGTAGATGCCGCCGATCAGGATGCTCAGGATCAGCAGGACGACGAAGCCGATCGCCGGCAGCAGCGCGCTGCGCAGCCACATGCTGCCCAACACGAGCAACGCCAGCACGATAGTGATCCAGAACAGGATCGTCTTGGCCGGCAGGGCGGCGTGTACGTCGGTGTACGAGGCGCCGGTGAACTTGCTGCGGGAGGAGAAGACGAAACCGTAGCGGTCCAGCCAGTAGGCGACCGCCTTGAGGGCCATGAAGACGAAGACCAGGACGGTCAGGTGGCGCCGCGCCGACAACGTGATCTTCGGGCCCGGTGTCTGCAGCCGGATCGCGCCGGACAGGTAGTGGATCGCGACCGACAGCACGAGCGCGAACAGCACAGCGACGAAGCCGAAGCTGAGCATGATCCGGTACACGGGGTAGTCAAACGCGTAGAAGGAGATATCGCGCCCGAACTGTGGATCCTTGATGCCGAACGAGCCCCCGTTGAGCCACAGCTGCCATTGCGCCCAGTCGCCTTGCGCCGACGCCCCGGCGGCGAGGAAAGCGATGATCATCGCAACGGCGAGGATCAGCCGACGCCGCGGCTCGACGACCATGACGTAGCGCTGCAGGTTCTGCTGCTCCGGCGACATCGGCCGAAACGGCGGCCGAATCACGTATGCGGTGATCATGTTCCCGCCGATGATCGCCGCCATCAGCGCGCCGAAGACGACGAACAGGATCACCCGCGTCCAGAACATGGTGCTGTAGACGTCGCGGTGCCCGACCTCGCCGAACCACAGATAGTTGATGTAGACACTGCTGAACTTGACGAGCAGGATGATCAACACGATCAGGCCACCGACGACGGACAGCGCGATCTTCATCCGGCGCGACAAGATCATGGACGGCATCGGTGGCCGCATCGTCACAACGGAACTCCTTGCAGGTACAGCTGACGGGCAGTCAACGTACCGGGCGGGCGCCCGGTTCCCTTCGGTCATCGGCGGCGCGCAGCTGAGCAAGGATCGGAGCTGACCACCTGTAGGAGGAACCGTGCTGGAACCAGCCGTCGCCGAGATCGAGGCCCACGTGCACGCCGGCGGGTGGGACCAGCCGCCCCGCCTGTTCGCACTCGTGCCGGCCGCCCGGCTCGTGGCGCACGACCCCGGCACCGCCGCCAGGCTGGGTATCGACCGGCAGGCCGGCGACGCGGTCACCCCGATCGAGCAGGACGCGCTGCCCGACGGGCCGCTGGACGAGGTCCTGGCCGGCCTCGCCTGGCCGGCCTCGGTCGAGGGCTGCGCGCTCAGCCAGGAAATCCTCGTCCTGCCTCCGGCTGCCGAGACCGAGGTGTCCGATCCCGCAGGTGCGGCGCGCCATCCCCAACGACTCGAGGCACGGCTCGTGGTGGGCGTGCTGCGCGACGGGAGCAGCGCGGCCGTACTGCGCCTGCGAGCCGCAGGCACGCACGCGGGTGACCTGCTCACCGGGCCTGATCTGGCGCCGAACCTCGTCGCAGCCCTGCTCGCCACGCTGGAGTGACCACCGCGGGCGCCGCGGTCAGCAGCCAGGGACCTTCTCGTGTCGCTTCAGCTTCAGCAGGTCCGTCACGGCCTCGTGCAAGGTGCTGACCCGCACCACCTGCAAACCGTCCGGGACCGCACCGCGCACGTCCGCGCAGTTGCCGGCCGGTGCGAGGAACACCGTGGCTCCCTTGTCCCGAGCGGCGATCATCTTGAGCGCGATCCCGCCGATGGGACCCACGCTGCCGTTGGAGTCGATGGTGCCGGTGCCGGCGACGAATCGACCGTTCGTGAGATCCGTCTTGCCGACCTTGTCCATGATCCCGAGCGCAAACATCAGACCAGCGGACGGGCCACCGATGCTGTTGGCCAGGCCAAGGTCGACCGTGAACGGCGTGGCGCACACAGTGCCGACCGTGACACCCAGCGAGCCGTTTGTCCGGCCCTTGACCGCGGGGCCGAGCGTCACCGGCACCGTCTTCTGGTCACCGGCGCGGACCAAGCGTACGGACACGGTGGTGCCGGGCGCGGTGCCGGCGAGCGCGGCCTGGAGCGTGGCTTGGCTGGAGACCGGCTTGCCGTCGACGGCGAGGAGCACATCGCCGGGCTGCACGACATTGTGGGCGGCGCCTTCGCTCTGCACGCCGACGATGCCGAAGCGCTTCGGGTAGTCGAGCTCGCATGCGGCCGCGGTGATCGCGTCGTCCTGCGACTCGGTGAAATCGGCCTTGTTCTTCGCGTCGGTCTGCTGCTGGCTCTCCCCGGGCGGGTAGATCGAGCTCTTCGGTACCACGACCTGATCGCTCATCAGCCACCCGGCCAGCGCCTGGAATGCGCTCACCGATGTGTCGCTGACACTCACCGTGGTCAGATTGAGATGACCGTCGCGCTTGGCGGGCGTGACGCCGTCGATGACGATGATCGGATGGCCGTCGTCATCGGTGCCGAGCGTGTTGTACGTCGGACCCGGCGAGAGGATGACGTACGGCACCGGCATCGTCAGGGCGAGGATGAACAGCACGAGGAACAGCACGAGCGACACGATCAGCGCACGGACCCGCCGGCTGAGCGTCGCGAAGCCGCGCGTGCCGGGAATCCAGGCACGTCGCACGGTCGGCTCCACGGGCACCGAGGCAGCGTAACCGGCGCGGGCAGCAGGTGACGTCAGTCGCCGGGCGCGTGCGGCCCGCGGTCCTTGGATCGGGGAGCCTGCATGAGGGCGTCCAGGTAGTCGCCGTGCGCGCGCATGGCCTGCCGGGTGTTCGGTTCGCGCTTGGGTCTGGCCCGCAGCCACGACGCGAGGGCGGCGAGCAGGGTCAACGCAAAGGGGACCGCCAGCCAGATCGCCCACGACACAGGTTCGGACGCTACCGTCGGACCCGCGTTCGCCGTGGACGCAACGCGGCACCACCGGCCGATCCGGCGGAACCCGGCGCGAGGATGGCTCGTCACTACTACCGTGACAGCCATGAGCGATCGAGCGCTGACGTGACCGGGTTGCCGTTCGGCTTCGGGCAGGGCGGCGACGGCGGCCCCGACGACCCGAACGACATCTCCGCCCAGATCCCCCTCTTCGCCGAGCTGCAGAAGCTGATGTCGTGGTCCGGCGGCCCGGTGAACTGGGATCTCGCGAAGCAACTTGCGATGCAGACGCTGGCCGGGCACAGCCAGGCGGTGCCTCCGGCCGATCGCGCTGCGGTCGCCGAGGCCATCCGGCTGGCCGACCTCTGGCTCGATGGCGCCACCGACCTGCCGTCCGGCGTCCAGACCGTCGAGGCCTGGACACGCGTCGAGTGGCTCGACCGCACGCTGCCGGTGTGGTCGGCGCTGTGCGACCCGGTAGCCGCCCGCGTCGTCGCCGCGATGGCCGGCGCGATCCCCGCCGAACAGCTGCAGGCGTTCGGCGCGGACAACCCGCTGGCCGGGATCATGAACCAGGTCGGCGGGCTCATGTTCGGCGCGCAGGTCGGGCAGGGTCTCGGCGGTCTGGCCCGCGAGGTGGTCAGCGCCACCGACGTCGGCATTCCGCTGGGGCCGCCCGGAGTGGCCGCGCTCGTCCCGGAGAACGTGGCGGCCTTCGGCGCGGGACTGGAGCGGCCGAAGGAGGAGATCCGGCTCTACCTGGCGCTACGAGAGGCCGCACACCAACGGCTGTTCGCACACGTGCCCTGGCTGCGGCAACGCCTGCTCGACGCCGTCGAGGCGTATTCCCGCGGCATCAGCGTCGACATGTCGGCGATCGAATCGGCCATGCAGAGTGTCGACCCGGCCAACCCGGACAGCGTCCAGGACGCACTTGCAGGCGGCCTGTTCACGCCGCAACAGACCCCGGATCAGGAGTCCGCGCTGCGCCGCCTGGAGACTCTGCTCGCACTCGTCGAAGGCTGGGTGGACGCAGTCGTCGCCGCCGGTGCGGGCGAGCGGATGCCCGGTGCGAACGCGTTGCGCGAGGCAACCCGGCGTCGCCGGGCGAGCGGTGGACCGGCCGAGCAGACCTTCGCGACGCTCGTCGGGCTGGAACTGCGCCCGCGACGGCTGAGGGAGGCGGCCGCACTGTGGTGGAGCGTCACCGAAAAGCGCGGGGTGAGTGGCCGCGACGCCATCTGGTCGCACCCGGATCTGCTGCCGACCGCTGAGGATCTGGACGATCCGCTCGACTTCGGCGAACGGATCGAGCAGTTCAGCGCGCCGGACGATCTAAGCGGCCTCGTCGACCTGCCCGGCGCAGAGCGACGCGAACCCGGCGACCCAGACCCCGACCCACCCGCGCACGACGACGGCGAGATCCCGAAGAACTGACCTCAGCCGGCGTCGGCGACCTCGATCGCGCTCGGTTCCGCCAGATCGTCGGCAAGGTCGTCGGCAAGGTCGTCGGCGATCGGCAGGTGCGCCGCCGCACTGATGCCGTCGAGGTAGCCGCGGGCTCGTTCGGCGCGCGGGTATCGCTCGACGAGCCGCCAGAACTGCGCGGTGTGGCCCGGCTCCAGCAGGTGCGCGAGTTCGTGGACGAGGACGTAGTCCCGAACCCAGGCCGGCACGTCGCGCAGCCGCTCCGACAGCCGGATCGTGCGCTCCCCCGGCGTGCAGGATGCCCAGCGGGTGCGCATGGCGGGCACCCACCGCACGCTCAGCGCCTGGGCCGCACCGTCGAGATACTGCACCGACAGCTCACGCGCGCGCCGGGCGAGTTCGGCGTCGCTTCGGCCGTTGGCGTGTCGCCTGGCGCCGGCGACCCGCTGCACCATCCGACCGACCCATTCCTGCTCTTGCGCGGCGGTGAACCGGGCCGGGATGAGAACGACGACCCGATCGCCGTCGCGGTACGCGGACACGGTGCGACGCCGCCGGGCGCTGCGGCGCACCTCGACCGAAGCGGTACCGACCGTCAGGGCAGGTTCGGCGGTCAGGGCAGGTTCGGCCGGATCGGTACCGCCGGGCTGGCTCGGCATCACGCCGCTAGGTTATCGGCCGGATCCCACCTGCCGGGTAGGCCCCGCGGCCCGTGGTCGCGCCGGATCGGACGCCGCGCGACACCTGCTCCGATCCCGTCGTCCACAGCGCCGTCCACAGGTGTGGACATTCACTTCAGGGTTACCGTCTTGTTACCTGATCACTACCTCGGATTCCTCGGGCCTGACCTGTGGACAACCCTCAGGGCACCGCGCCGGGTGTGCGAACGTGAGCCGGTGCAGCCTGTCGAGCCGGTCGACGGTGATCCGCAGTTCATGCTCGGCCCCGCCACGCGGCTGTTGTGGCGCGCGCCGGATTCGATCCATCTGGAAATGGGCGCGCGCGCCGTGCTCGTCGAAGGACTCCCGGTCCCGCTGGTGCGTCGGGTCGCGTCGCGTGCCGCCCTCGACCCGCCCGAGCAGCTCGATGCCATCGACGACACGGCCCGGCACGCGCTGAGCGTGCTCGCCGAAGCAGGCTATTTGTGGCCGCGAGCGGCGCGGGACACCGACGACGGGCGGGTCACGCCGCCCGTGCCGCACCTGGCCGGGGAGCTCGCGGCGCTATCTGCGCGCCACGGGCAGCACGCCGCGCAGGTGCTCGACGCGCGCCGGCACGCCTGGGTGCAGGTCTGCGGACCCGCCCGGGTCGGGATCCAGCTGGCCGCGATTCTCGCCGCTTCGGGGGTAGGACAGGTGCATTGCACCGCGACGGGCGACGCGAAGCTGCGCCACGCGCAACCCGGCGGCGTCACTCCCGACGACGAGGGCCGGCCGCTGGCGGCCGCGGCGCAGGCGGCGATCCTGCGGGCCGCGCCCGGTACGAGCACGTCCGCACCGCGCCTCGACGACCGGCCCGACCTCACCATCCTCGCGCTCGACACGCCCGTTCCGGATGACCGCCGGCTCGCGCTGCACGCCGCTGACGCGCCGCATCTGGTCGTCGCGGTGAGCGTGGATTCCGGCGTCGTCGGACCGCTCGTCCTGCCCGGGCTCACCAGCTGCGTGCAGTGCGCCGACCTGCATCGACAAGATCGTGATCCGGCGTGGGCGGCCTTGGCCGTGCAATTGTGCGTCGACCGACGCTACGGGCCGACCTCGGACACCGCGCTGACCGCGATCATCGCCGGCGTCGCGGCCCGGCAGGCCATCGCCTACCTCGATGGCGAGGAGCCCGCGGCGCTCGACGCCACCATAGAGATGCACCTGCCCGACTGGCGTCTGCGGCGACGCAGCTGGCCGCCCCATCCGGACTGCGACTGTTCGGCCGAGCCGGCGTGACGCCCGGCGGCGCGCCTGCCCACCGTGTCCAACACACCCGAGATCGACCTCCGCCGCGCATGACGTCGCAGCGTCTGGGCACAATGGCGGACGTGGCTGACCGAGCGGACCAGACCAACTCCGGCGGCGACGACATCCCACAGCGCCGCGGTGCGCGCACCGCCAAGCTCGCCTCCTTGCCACTGGGCGTGGCCGGGCGCGCGACGCTCGGGCTCGGGCGCCGAATGGCCGGCCGGCCAGCCGACGAGGTCGCCGCAGATCTGCAGGCCAAGACCGCCGAACAGTTGTTCACCGTGCTCGGCGAGCTCAAGGGCGGCGCGATGAAGCTCGGGCAGGCACTGTCCGTCTTCGAGGCGGCACTACCCGAGGACACCGCGGCGCCCTACCGCGAGGCGTTGACCAAACTGCAGGAGGCCGCGCCGCCGATGCCGGCGGCGACGGTGCACAAGGTGCTCAACGAGCAGTTCGGCAGACGCTGGCCCGATCGCTTCCGCGAGTTCGACGACGTACCCGCCGCCGCGGCCAGCATCGGCCAGGTACACCGCGCTGTGTGGGCCGATGGCCGCGAGGTCGCGGTGAAGCTGCAATACCCGGGCGCCGGACCCGCGCTGATGTCCGATCTCAACCAGCTCAGCCGGTTGGCTTGGCTGTTCGCCCGGATCTCCCCCGGCCTCGAGGTCAAGCCGCTGCTTGCCGAGCTGCGCGAAAGAGTTCTCGAGGAACTGGACTACGGCCAGGAGGCCGATGCACAACGCAGTTTCGCCGCGGGCTTCGCCGACGACTCCCTGATCGCCGTTCCCCGGGTCGTGGCGAGCGCGCCGAAAGTCATCGTCAGCGAGTGGATGACGGGCCGGCCGTTGTCGTCGATCATCGCGTCGGGCGCACAGGCCGAACGCGATCTTGCCGGTTCGCTGCTGGTGTTGCTGCACTACTCCGCGCCGACCCGATGCGGCCTGCTGCACGCCGATCCGCATCCGGGTAACTTCCGGCTGCTGCCTGACGGTCGGCTCGGGGTCGTCGACTTCGGCGCCGTGGCGCGGCTGCCGGACGGGTATCCGGCCAGCCTCGGCCGCCTGACCCGGCTGACTGTCGACCACGACGCCGACGGCGTGCTCGCTCTCATGCGCGAGCTCGGCTTCGTCCGGCCCGGCGTCGAGGTGACCGGCGAGGAGCTGATGGATTTCCTGGGCACCCTGGTCGAACCGCTGCGCGCTGACCGTTTCGCGTTCAACCGGTCGTGGATGCGTCGACAGGCTGCGCGGCTGGCTGATCCGCGGCGGGCAGAGACGAAGGTCGCCCGCCAGCTCAACCTGCCGCCGACATACATGCTGATCCACCGGGTCACGCTCGGCACGATCGGTGTGCTGTGCCAGCTCGAAGCCAGCGCACCGTTCCGCTCGATCGCGCAGCGCTATCTGCCGGGCTTCGTCTCAGCCGACACGTGAGCGCCGGCGACTGGGCGTCGGTTCACCCGGACGTCCTCAACCTGCGCGCCCTCTTTACCTACGTCGCGCCGCGCGGTGCAATGTCGCTATGCCTGCGGTGTGTTCGCTGTGCGCACGGGCGGCCGATCCGGACGTCGACGGGGACCCGCCGCTGGGCTGGTGCGCCGACCTGATCGAGACGAGTGAAGGACCCCGCACCCGGTGGGTGTGCGCCGAGTGCACCCGCCGCTACGTCCGCTCGATCGAGGCGAAGCTCGACCAACAATGGTGGTAGGTCCCACCCTGACGACACGAACGGCCACCGGGCCGGTGGCCGTTCGTGGGTACTCGTCCGCTGCCGATGACGGCGGGACTACTGGACAAGTTCGCTAACCCGGAGCGCGTGGCGCGATTCTGCGGCCCGCGCACGCAGCGAAACCCGGTGCCAACGACGCTCGCCGGTCACCGCTCGTGCCAGCTTCGACGCTCGTGCTCGCTCCTGGGATTCGCGCATTCGGTCACGCGCGAAGGCCTCCTGCATGGTGTACATCTCGACTCTCCTGAAGTCATTGTTCGGGTGCTTGGCATTGCTTGGCGTTCGGTGGTCCGTGCTCATGCGGCCACCCCGGTCCGGTCGTGCTTGCGCGGACGTCCACGCGGACGCTTGCGCGCCACGATGGCCCCGCGCTCGAAGATCTCGCCGCCCCATACGCCCCAGGGCTCACGGCGCTCGAGCGCACCGGCGAGGCAGGCCAGGCGTGCCGGACAGTCGCGGCAGAATGCCTTGGCCTGCTCCAGGTCGGCCGGTGTCTCGGCGAACCACAGTGCGGCGTTCTCTACTCGGCACGGCAGGTCGTCAGGACACTGCTTCGACAGCGGATCCAGCGGTTCGAGCCCGATCGGGTCGATCACGAGCACTGCGCTCGGACGATCGCTCAACATGTCGGGTCACCTCCTTCTCGTTCGTGGTGGGTGTTGCCGGCAGAAACAACGAGGCCGCGGTTCCCAGATCGGGAGCCGCGGCCTCGAGGAGCCGGTTGCTGCTGACACGTCAGCAAGGTTCTCCTCGAGGTGGTGCGGCCTGCTTCGCGAAGCGAACTCCGACGCGAGCCGGAGCCGCATCGGCGATGCGGATGGAGTTGTGATTGGCGCCGACGAGGGCAGCTACGCGGCGCATGCCGGCCGGGCGAACCACGGGGGCCTGCCAGTGGACGGCGTTCGCAGGGGCGACGGACCCCGTGCTTGCGACTGGCGGGGACGTGCACAGATCACGCGCCCGGGTGGCCGCCGATGTCTGCTCGATCGTCAAGTACATCGTCGGCCACCTCGCTTTCGTGATGCCGGCACGCAGGTGCGCGCGGTGTGGGCTGGTGTCATGCAGGCTAACGAAGGCTAGCTGCGCCCCGCAACGCAATTAGCGCAAGACCTGCGATCTGCGCGCGAAACCGGTCGCGGCACTGCCACACTGACCGCGTGAGCGTGTCCGGAACGGGCAGCACAGCGAGCGACACGGTGCGCGCGGGGGCGCTCGGCGCGGTTCTCGGCGTGCTGTTCCTGACCTTTCTCGACACCACGATCGTCAGCGTCACCCTCGGCGACATGGAGACCGACATCTCTGCCGGCGTCATCCCGCTGCAGTGGGTGATCAACGCTTACTCGCTCACCTTCGCGAGCCTGATGCTTGTGGGTGGGTCACTAGGCGACCGCTTCGGCCGGCGGCGCCTCATGCTCGGCGGCATCGCCGTCTTCTGCGCCGGATCGCTGGTGTGCGCCCTCGCCTCCGGCGTAACTGCGATCATCGTCGGCCGCGCGATCATGGGTGCCGGGGCGGCGGCCGCGGAACCGGGCACGCTGTCGGTGATCCGCCAGCTCTATCCCGACCGGGGCGAACGAGCGAGGGCACTCGGCGCGTGGTCGGCGGTATCCGGGCTCGCGCTAGCGCTGGGCCCCGTCATCGGCGGGCTACTCGTCGGGGCCGGCGACTGGCAGACCGTGTTCTGGTTCAATCTGGCGCTGGGCGTGGTGCTGCTGGGCGCGGTCTGGCTCGCCGTCCCGGAGAGTCGCGACCCGGCACCGGGCCGACTCGACATCGCGGGTTTCCTACTCGCGACCGTCGGCATCGGCAGCATCATCTATGCGGCGATCGCCGGTGAGTACCAGGGCTTCGGCGACCCGCAGATCGTGGCGTTGTTCGTCATCGGCACGCTGTGCCTGATCGCGTTCTGGCCCGTCGAGTCGTCGGTCGAGTCACCCCTGCTCGATCCCGAGTACGTGCGTGCGCCGATCGTGCGCGTCGCGCTGTTCGCTGCGTTCGCGGTGTACTTCGGGGCGTTCGCGATCTTCTTCCTCACCGCGCTCTATCTCGACGTCGGGCTGCAGTACTCAGGCTGGAAGCTGGCCGGGATGTTCGCGCCGATGGCAACCGCGATCGTGCTCGGCGGGCTCGCGACCGGGCCGTGGGTGGCCCGGAGGGGCTCGCGGTTGCCGATGGCGGTTGGCTGCGCGACAGCAGCGGTCGGCATGTTGCTGGCACGCGTCGTGATCAGCGACGGCGCGCAACTGAGCTTCTGGCTGCTGGCACTCGCGCTGACGCTGACCGGTGCCGGCTTCGGCGTGACGGTGGTGCCGCTGACGTCGGCGGTGCTGTCGCACATCCCGGCGCGACATTCGGGCGTCGCGGCGTCGGCGACCAACACGGCGCGGCAACTCGGCGCGGTCGTAGGCGTCGCGGCACTGGGGGCGATCGTCAACGTCCATCTGAAGGCCGGAGTCACCGCCTACCTGCTCGACCGTCCGTTCGGCGTCGACCTCTCGAACTTCAAGGATCCGGTGATCAAGATCCTGGAAACAGGCGGCACGCTTGGCGGCTTCGGCCTCGACGACATCCCGGCGCCGTTCGTTTCGGCGTTCGTGAATGGGCTGGGGATCGCGCTCCTCGTCGCGGCTGCCCTGGCCTTGCTCGCCGCGGTGTGCAGCGTGCTCGTCCGCGAACCCGAGCCGCTACGCGATGACGACGTGGACGTCGCGACCACCTAGCGTCGGGTTGCCGACCGTCGCGGATTCTCGCCAGGTCGGCAGCGACATCGCAACACCACCGGAGGCGAGCGGGTGCAGCGCGATCGCCGCGTGGTCAGAGGGGAACCGTGATTGCCGACCCGCCGCGCGTCGGGCTCGTCCCCGTCTCACGCTGACTGCGGATTCGCCGGATGCGTGTCGCGATCATCGAAGCGGGACCGGCCGGACTGTTCACCGGTGCGGCACTCGCCCAGCGCGGACACCGCATGACCCTCGTCGATCGCGATCCCGGCCCGTTTGCGGACGGCTGGTTGACTGCGTGCCGCAGCGGGCCCGTCCGCCCGGCGTAGCGTCTGTCGTCGGGCTTGATCGGGGTGGCTGACGAAAGCAGCGCAATGCCAGCGGATGAGCGCGACTCACGTGTCGACGACTACTTCGCGGTCTTGCCGGAATGGCAGCAGCAGGTATGTGCGCGGCTGCGTGATCTCGTGCACGCGGCGGAGCCGGAGATCGTCGAAACGATCAAGCGTCGGGTGCAGCCGTACTTCGTGCTCGACGGCAATGTGTGCGCGTTGCTCGCCGCCAAGGATCACGTGAACCTGTTCCTCTACGACGGCGCGATCGTCGCGGATCCGGAGGGGATCATCACCGCCGGACACGGGAACACGACCGCTAGGACGGTGGCGTTTCGCCGCGACGACCCGATCAACGAGGCGGCGCTGACGGCCATGCTGCGCCAGATCGTGGCGAACAACCGCGCCGGCGGCTGGCGCAGCCTCAAGGGCAGCTAGGACACGTCGACCGGCGCGACCTCGGCCGGATCCTTGCCACCGAGCACGTCGAGCAGCGGCACGGCGTAGCGGGACAGCTTGGTCGGCCCGACGCCGGAGATCTGCGCCAGGCCCGCACGGCTGTGCGGCCGGCTATCGGCGATCGCGACGAGGGTGGCGTCGCTGAATACGACGTACGGCGGGACACTCTGCGCCTCGGCCTGGGCTTTGCGCCACGCGCGCAGCCGTCCGAAGAGCTCCGCGTCCTCGGCTTCGGGTGCCTTCGACCGCGTCTTGGCGCGCGCGACGACGTCGCGCGGTGCCGCGGGACGCAGGCCGTCCAAGAACCGGCTGGGCCGACGGCCGCGGCGCTGGCCCGGGCTGCGGGCCAGCGCCCACGACAGCGCCAGCCGCTCGCGCGCCCGGGTGATACCGACATACAGCAGCCGCCGCTCCTCCGCTACCTGCGCCGGGGTGACGGCGTGCTGGATGGGCAGCGTGGTGTCGGTCAGCCCGACGAGGAAGACCGCGTCCCACTCCAGACCCTTGGCTGAATGCAGGGACGCGAGCGTGACGCCCTGCACGGTCGGCGCGTGTTGCGCGTTCGCACGCTGGTCGAGTTCGGCGCTCAGCTCGTCCAGATGTGCCCGGGGGTTCGTCGAGACCAAGTCGTCGGCCAGGGCGACCAGCGCGGCGAGCGACTCCCACCTCTCGCGAGCCGCACCGCCGGGTGGGGCGTTGTCGGGATACCAACCGAGGCTGGACAGGACACCACGCACGGCGTCGGGCAGCGGCGCCTCGGCGTCTGGGGTGCCAGACGCGCTGCGCGCCGCGCCACGCAGCAACAGTCGGGCCTCGCGGATCTCCGGGCGGTCGAAGAACCGCTCGCCGCCGCGGAGTACGTAGGCCACGCCTGCCTGGGCGAGCGCCTGCTCGTAGACCTCGGACTGTGCGTTCACCCGGAACAGCACCGCGATCTGTGCGGCCGGTACGCCGTCCGCGACGAGAGCGCGGCACTGTGCGGCGACGTTCGTGGCTTCGGCTGGCTCGTCGTCGAACTCGGCGAACGTCGGGGGTGGCCCGTCGGCCCGCTGGCCGACGAGGGTGAGCCTGGCCTCGCTCGCGCGCACGAGCGCGTTCGCGAGCGCGACGACCTGCGGGGTGGAGCGATAGTCGCGATGCAGCCGGACGAGGACGGCGTGGGGGAATCGGCGGCCAAAACCCAGCAGGTGCTCCGGTGTCGCGCCGGCGAACGAGTAGATCGTCTGGTTGGCGTCGCCGACGACGCACAGGTCGTCGCGATCGCCCAGCCAGGCGTCCAGCAGGCGCTGCTGCAGCGGGGAGACGTCCTGGTACTCGTCCACGACGAAGTGCCGGTATCTGCTGCGTACTTCCTCGGCGACGTCCGGGAGCTCTTCCAGGGCGCCGGCCATGATCAGCAGCAGGTCGGCGAAGTCGATCTGCCCGGCGCGCCGCTTGGTTCGTTCGTACTCGGCGTAGACCTGCGCGATCGTGTCGGGGGTGGTGGTCGTCTCCCGGCCGGCGTCGCGCGCGCGCTGCGGGTAGGAGTCGGCAGTGGCGAGGACGGACTTCGCCCAGTCGATCTCCGCAGCGAGGTCGCGCAGCTCGGCGCGATCGACCCGCAGCCGCAGCCGGGCCGCCGCGTTGCCGACGATGCGCAGCGGATTGTCGAGCACCTCAGGCAACGCGCCGCCGAGGATTCGGGGCGCGAAGTACTGCAGTTGCCGCAGCGCGGCAGCGTGGAAGGTGCGGGCCTGCACGCCCTGCGCCCCGAGTGCGCGCAGCCGGGCCCGCAGCTCGCCGGCCGCACGCGCAGTGAACGTGACGGCCAGCAGCTGGCCGGCGGGTACCGCCTCGCTGCGGACGGCAAAGGCGATGCGGTGGGTGATGGCACGGGTCTTACCGGTGCCCGCGCCGGCCAGGATGCACACCGGACCGCGCACCGCCTCGGCTGCGGCGCGCTGTTCGGGGTCGAGACCCGCGAGTATCGCCGTTGCGTCCTGCACGTTGTGCGATCCTGCCAGCGCGGGCCGACAGTCCCGGTCCCGGTCGGCCGCGTCCTCACGTCGCGTGGTGGGTGCCGCGGGTCACGGGGCGTGGCGCGCGGGAATCCGGCGATCGCGCGGCGGGTTGCACAGTCATGCTGACGATGTACACGACCGCGTGGTGCGGCTATTGCTACCGGCTCAAGGACGGCCTGCAGCGGGCCGGGATCGGCTACGACGAGGTCGACATCGAGCAGGTGGCGGACGCGGCGGAGCACGTCATGCACGTCAACGGTGGCAAGCGGACGGTCCCCACAGTCGTTTTCCCGGACGGGTCCGCGCTGACGAACCCGAGCGTGAAACAGATCGCCGACAAGCTCGCCGCTTGAGTTCGCCGCTGCGCCGACCGTGGACGCCGATCAGCCCAGAGGCGCTGAGCGGGCGGCTCGCGTCCTGGCTGGCGGACAGCGACGGGATCACCCGGGTCGCCATCGACGGACCGTGCTGTGCGCGGCCGGAGCGCATCGCGGCAATGCTCGCGGCCCGACTGCGTGAACTGGGCCGTGCCGTCGCGCACGTCCGCGCCGCCGACTTCTGGCGCGACGCGTCGCTGCGGCTGGAGTACGGACGCCAGGACGTCGACTCGTTCCCGTACTGGCTGGACGCCGACGCCCTGCGCCGCGAGGTGCTCGGCCCGGCAGCTACCGACGGCCGCTACCTGCCGTCGCTGCGCGACCCGGTGTCAAACCGCTCCACCCGGGCCGTGCCTGCACCGCTCGCCGCCCAGGCGGTGCTGCTTGTCAGCGGCGAGTTGCTGCTGGGCCGTGCTCTTCCCTTCGAGCGCACCGTTCACCTCGCACTGTCGCCCGCGGCCAGGAAGCGAGGCACGCCTGCGCAGCTGGCGTGGACGTTGCCCGCGTTCGAGCGCTACGACGCCGACGTGCGGCCGTTCGACCTAGCCGACGTGGTAGTCAAGCTCGACGATGCCCGGCATCCGGCTGTGCGCGGCCTGCCGGCGTCCTAGGCCGTCGGTACCGTGGAGGCGATGAACGAGCAGGCCGGGTGGGTGCGCCGCCTGTGGGCCTGCCTGATTCGGCATCGGCGAAATCTGCTGCTCTCCTTCCTCGCCGCGATCCTCGGCGCGGCCGCGCAGACCCTCGTCCCACTGATCGCCCGGCAGATCGTCGACAACGTCGTCATCGCGCGCAGTGACGCCTTGTGGCCGTGGCTGGTCGTGCTGTTCGCGGTGGCCACGGCTTCGTTCGCCCTTGCCTACGTGCGTCGCTACCGCGGCGGCCGGGTCGGGCTCGGCGTGCAGCTCGACCTGCGCAATGCCCTACACGACCACCTGCAACGTCTCGACCTCCAGACGCTGTCCCACCTGCCCACCGGGCAGCTCGTCTCGCGGGCGAACTCCGACACCGGCCTGGTCCTCGGGTTGCTGAACTTCCTCCCGCTGCTGACCGGCAACCTGCTGATGATGGTGCTCTCGCTGGTGGTGATGTTCGTGCTGTCACCACCGCTGGCCCTGCTGGCGCTCGTCGTGCTGCCCGCGCTGTTCGTCGTCTCCTACCGGATGCGTCGCCGTATCTTCCCCGCCACCTGGGACGGCCAGCAACGCGAAGGCGACGTCGTGCAGATCGTCGACGAAGGGGTCACCGGCGTACGCGTCGTGAAGGCCTTCGGGCAGGAGCAGCGCGAGCTCGCCCGCGTCGCTGCGGCGGCGAAGCGGTTGTACGGCTCGCGATTGCGCGCAGTCCGGCTGCAGGCCCGCTATGAGCCGGTGCTCGAGGCGATTCCCACGCTCGCGCAGGTGGCGATCCTCGTGGCGGGGGGGCTGCTCGCGCTCGACGGCGACATCACGCTCGGCACGTTTCTCGCCTTCTCCGCCTACGTCGGGCAGTTCGCGGCGCCGGCCCGGCAACTGGCCGGGGTGCTCACCGTCGGGCAGCAGGCGCGGGCGGGCATCGAGCGGATCTTCGCCGTCCTCGACCTGCGCTCGGCCATCACCGACACACCCGATGCCGTCGAGCTGCCCGACGTCCGCGGCGAGATCATCTTCGACGACGTGCGCTTCGGCTACGACGACGACGACACGACCGTGCTCGACGGGGTGGATGTGCGCGTCGAGGCAGGCGAACGAGTGGCGTTCGTCGGTCCGAGCGGCAGCGGCAAGTCCACGCTCGCCTCGCTCGTGGCGCGCATGTACGACCCGACGGCCGGCCGGGTGCTCGTCGACGGCCACGACCTGCGCGAGGTCACGCTGCATTCGCTGCGTCGTCGGATCGCGTTCGCGTTCGAGGAGAGCTTTCTGTTCTCCGACACGATCGCCGCGAACATCGGGTACGGGCGGCCGTCCGCGAGCCGCGCCGAGATCGAGGCTGCGGCACGCACGTCGCAGGCGCACACCTTCGTCGCGGAACTGCCGGCCGGCTACGACACGGTCGTCGGCGAGCGCGGCCTGACGCTGTCGGGCGGCCAGCGGCAGCGGGTGGCGCTCGCCCGCGCGATCCTCGCCGATCCGCGGGTGCTCGTCCTCGACGACGCGACGAGCGCGGTGGATGCGCGTACCGAGGAAGCGATCCACGACGGACTGCGTTCGGTCCTGCGGGACCGGACAACGCTGCTCATCGCGCACCGCCTGTCCACGCTGCGCCTGGCCGATCGCGTGGTCGTGCTCGACGACGGAAAAATCGTCGAGCAGGGCACGCACGACGAGCTCACCGCACGTAGTGCGTTCTACCGGGAGTTGCTGTCCGGTCTCGACATCGAACCGCTGCGCCGCGCCGGTGACCGCATCGAGGCGCTGGCGCAGTTGACCGCGGCGGATGTCACGCCGTCGGCGTGGCAGGCCAGTGGCGCGCGGGTCGCTCGCGCGTCAGCCACGCCGGTAAGTGCGAGCCTCGGACCCGGGCTAGGGCGCGGGGGGGCGCACAACCTGCTGTCCGGTGTGCCGGCGACACCGGAGCTGGTGGCGAGTGTGGCGGCATTGCCGCCGATTCGCGACGAGGCGACCATTGATCTCGCCGCCGAGAGCGCCCACGAGCGGGAGTTCAGCCTGGGCCGGCTGCTGCGCGAATTCCGTCGGCCGTTCCTGATCGGCTTGGTGCTCGTCGTGCTCGACGCCCTGGCCGGGCTCGCCGGGCCGTACCTCGTCAAGACCGGCGTCGACGACGGCGTCGTCGCCGGCTCGCGTGCCGTGCTGTTCGGGGCATCCGCCGCGTTCCTGGCTATCGCATTGATCGCGACGTTGCTCGCCGCCGCGTCGACGTTCGTCACCGGCCGCACCGCGGAACGGATCATGCTGTCGCTGCGGATCCGAATCTGGGCGCAGCTGCAGCGGCTCTCGCTGGACTACTACGAGCGTGAACTCGCCGGCCGGATCATGACCCGGATGACAACCGACGTCGACCAGTTCGAGTCGCTCGTCACGAACGGCCTGCTGTCCGCGCTCGTGTCGTTCGCGACGTTCGTCGGCGTGGGAGTGACGCTGCTGCTCGTCGATGTCGAGCTGGCGCTGGTGACGCTCAGCGTCATCATTCCGCTCGCGTTGGCGACGATGTGGTTCCGGCGGCGCGCATCGCGGCTGTACGACCTGTCGCGCGAACGGATCGCCGTCGTCAACGCGGACTTCCAGGAGAGCCTGTCCGGTGTGCGCGAGTCGCAGGCCTTCGTCCACGAGGCAAGGACGATCGATCGTTTCCATGCCCTCGGGTTGTCCTACCTGAGCTCGCGGGTCGCGGCCCAGCGGCTCGTGGCGATCTATTTCCCGTTCGTGCAGCTGCTCGCGGCGGTGGCGGACGCGCTGGTACTCGGAGTCGGCGCCATGCTGATCCACGACGGCTCGCTGAGTGTCGGTGCCCTGATCGCGTTCCTGCTGTACGTCGACATGTTCTTCTCGCCGATCCAGCAGCTGTCGCAGGTCTTCGACTCGTGGCAGCAGACTCGGGTGTCGGTGAATCGCATCGCCGAGCTGATGAGGCTGGACACGCTCACGCCGTCGCCGGCCGACCCGGTGCCGCTGCCTCATCCGCAGGGCGAGGTCGATTTCGACGCGGTGCGCTTCGCCTACCCGGGTACTGCCGCGACGGAGGCGTTGCGCGGGATGCAGCTGCACGTGCGCGCGGGCGAGAGCGTCGCACTCGTGGGAGAGACCGGCGCCGGCAAGTCGACCGTGCTCAAACTGCTCGCCCGCTTCTATGACCCCACATCCGGCGCCGTCGAGCTCGACCGGCACGACCTTCGGGCGCTGGATCTCGCCGAGTTCCGCGGGCACCTCGGTTACGTACCGCAGGAGCCCTTCCTGTTCACCGGGACGGTGCGCGACAACATCGCCTACGGCCGCCCTGATGCGTCTGACGCCGCCGTCGAGGCCGCGGCCCGCGCGGTCGGGGCGCACGACATCGTCGCGTCGCTGCCGGGCGGCTACCTGACCCAGCTCGGTGAGCGCGGCGGCTCGCTGTCGTCGGGTCAGCGGCAGCTGATCGCACTGGCCCGTGCGCAGCTCGCCGATCCGGTCCTGCTGCTGCTCGACGAGGCGACATCGAATCTCGACGTCGCGACGGAGGCGCGGGTGAACGCGGCGATGCGCGCGGTGTCGCGGGATCGCACGACCATCGTGATCGCACACCGGCTGCAGACCGCGCGACTGGCCGACCGGATCGCGGTGCTGGAGCGGGGTCGCGTCGTCGAGGCCGGGACGCACGAGCAGCTGCTGGCCGCAGGCGGGTCCTATGCGCGGATGTGGCGCGCATTCGACACTGCCTCGGCCGCCTGACGGTTGCCCGTCCTTGGTCACCGGCGCACCCGATCGCCCGCTCAGAGATCGTCGGCGAGCCAGCGGTCGATCAGGTAGCGGGAGATCGAAAAGTGCGGCGGGATCGCGCGCAGCCGGCGTACCGGGTCCGGTTCGCCCTCCAGGTCGTCCGTCCAGTCGGCGGCCTGCCGCACCTGGTCGCGGTCGAACCAGGCAGCTTCGGCCATCTCGGCCGGGTCGAGTGTGATCGACGAGTCGCCGTCGAGCTGTGCGACGAAGCCCAGCATCAGCGACGCCGGAAACGGCCACGGCTGCGAGGCGAGGTAACGCACGTCACGCACGCCCACACCGACCTCCTCGAACACTTCCCGCGCGACGGCTGCCTCGAGCGACTCACCCGGTTCGACGAAGCCGGCCAGCGTCGAGAACCGGCCCGGCCCCCACTGTTGGCCGCGGCCTAGCAACGCGAGCCCGGCGCCGTCGTGGATGAGCATGATGACCGCGGGGTCGGTGCGCGGAAAGTGCTCGCTGCCGTCGACGGTGCAGGTGCGGGTCCAGCCCGCCTTCGTCTCGACGGTCGGGGCCCCGCACATCGGACAGTACGTGTGCCGCGCATGCCACTGTTGCAGGGCGACGGCGCTGACCAGCAGGCTCGCGTCGAGGTCGTCGACCCGGGGTCCGACGTCGCGCAGGGTCTGCCAGTCCGGCTCGTCCCGCTCGCTCGTCACCGCGAACTGAGGCACGTCGTCGACGAGTCCGAGCAGGCGCCGCGGGCCGTCCGGAGCCCCGCCCGGCTCGCGGTACGCAACCCGCCCGTCAGGGCCGACCCGCGTCGTACCCTTTGGGCCGATCACGACGACTCGCGAGCGCAGCCAGGCGTCGGCCAGCCAGGCGTCGTCGCCGCGGTGCAGGGCGGCGCGGTCGTAGGTCGCTGACGACAGCGGCGGTGGCGGCACGATCATGGGGCCGGCCGGTTCGGCGCGGCGCCGAGGATCAACGCACCGGTCATGCTTCGATCTCGCCGAGCGCGGACAGCGGACCCGAGATCGAGTCGGCATCGCCGACGGCGACGCGAGCGAATGCGGCGGGCGCGAAGAAGCGGGCCGCCGCCGCGCTGACCTGCTCGACCGTGGTCGCGAGCAGCCGGTCCGGGTGCTCGCTGATCCAGTCCAGCCCGAGACCGAACGCGGCCAACGAGGCCAGGCTCGACGCGAGTCCTGCCTGCGTCGACGTAGACAACGCGAGTGTGCCGATCGCGTACTGCTGTACCGACTCGATCTCGGCGGCCGTGACGGGCAGCGACGCCAGCTTGCCGAGCTCGTACCACGTCTCGAGCATCGCCGCTGCGGTGACCTCGGTAGCGACCTCGACGTCGAGTGACAGCACCGAACCGAGGACGTGATGGTCGACCCGGCTGTGCGGGCCGTACGTGTAGCCCTTGTCCTCGCGAATGTTCTCCGTCCAGCGGGACGAGAAGTACCCGCCGAAGATCAGGTTCGCCAGCTGCAGCGCCGGATAGTCCGGATCGGTGCGCGGCACCGCGACGGCGCCGAAGCGCACCGACGTCTGCACCGAGCCGGGTCGGTCGACGATCAACAGCGGGCCGCCGACCGGGTCGGGCAGCGCGGGCACGACCGACCGAGACGGCGTGCCCGACCACGCGGACAGTTCCCGCTCGGCGTGAGCGATCATCCGGGTGGGGGGCAGGTCGCCGACGAGCACGAGCACGGCGCCGACCGGCCGGACCTGGCCGCGGTGCAGCGATCGCACCTGTGCCGGCGTGACTGCGGCGACCGCGTCCGGTCGGGCGAGGTCGAGGGCATACGGGTGCGCACCCCACATGCGGTGGCTCAGCGCCTCGCTCGCGACAACGCTCGGTCGGGCCCGGGTGATCGTCAGCTTCTCGACCAACCGGGCGCGCTCAGTGGCGACCTCCTCGGGGGAATAACGCGCCCCGGTGAGCAGGTCGGCCACGATGTCGAGCAACGCAGCGAGGTTGGTGGCGAGCACGTTCGCGCTGATCAGCAACCGGTCGGCGTCGACGCTCACCGACACGTCGCCGCCGAGTCCCTGCACAGCCGCGGCGACACCGATCCGATCGAGCTGCGCGGTGCCGGTCGGCAGCGCCTCGGCGAGCAACGCCGCGTAGGCCGGGTGGGTGGGCTTCGCGGACAGGAACGGAATCCGCACGCGCACCTCGACCACCGGGACGCCCGGCTTGCGCACGGCCAGCACCCGTAGCCCGCTGTCGAGCGTCGCCTCGGCGCTGCGCAGCTTCTTCGGCGCGCGCGGCGCGGTGAGTGCTGGAACCTGCGCCCGGACCTGCTTGCCGTGCGGGTGCGGGCTCATCGTGCACCTCCGGCGACGAGTTCGAGCACGGCGCGGCTGCCCGGCTGCAGCTTGCCGGCCGCGGCACGCACGTCGTCATCGGTGACGGCGGCGAGCCGCTCGGGCAATTCGGTGATCAACTCGGCGCTGCCGTGAATCAGCTCGAACTTCGCCAGCTCGAGGGTGCGGGAGATGACGGCGTCGGCATCGCGCAGCAGCACGCTGACCAGCCGCATCCGCACCCGGTCGAGCTCGCCGGCATCGAGACCGAGATCGGCGATCCGGTCGAGCTCCTCGTCCGTGGCCAGCAGTATCGAGTCCAACGAATTGGCGTGGGGGTAGTGCGCTGAGATGGTCATCGCGGTCGGGTCGCGCTCGTCGAACGGGTCCCCGAACTCGCCGATGTAGACGCCGACGTCGGTGACGAGGTGGTCACGCTGCACCAGCCGGCGCTGCAGCCGCGACGCGTCGCCGTCGCTGAGCACCTCGGCGAGCAGCAGGTGAGCCAGCAGTTCGTCGAGGGAGCCGACCGGATCGGGCACTCGATAGCCGATCGCGACCGCCGGGATCGGGGCGTGCGGATCGTGATGCACAGCGCGTCGCTCGGCCGACAATGGCGGCTCGGCGAAGCTCGCCCGCTTGGGGGCCTTGCGCTTCTTGATGCCGCCGAAGTGCTTCTCGACCATCCCCAGGGCCTCGTCGACGTCGAAATCTCCGGCGATGGCGAGCACGGCGTTCGCCGGCGCGTAGTAGCGATGGAAGAAGTCCTTCGCGTCGTCGGTGGTGGCGCTCTCCAGATCCTCGAACCCGCCGTAGCCGTTGTGCGAGTTGGCGAACGTGTCGAACATGACCGCCGGCAGGTAGATCCACGGGAACCCGCCGTAGGGCCGGTTCATCACGTTGACGCGAATCTCGTTCTTCACCACGTCCAGCTGGTTGGCAAGGTTCTCCTCGGTGATCCGCGGTTGGTGCATTCGGTCAGCTTCGAGGAACAGCCCGCGCTCGAGCGCGTTCGCCGGCAGCGCTTCGAAGTAGTTCGTGTAGTCGAAGTGCGTGCTGCCGTTGAACGTGCCGCCACTGGACTGGACGTAGCGAAAGTGCTCGAGCTTGTCCAGCGTCGCCGAACCTTGGAACATCAGATGCTCGAACAGGTGCGCGAAGCCCGTCCGGCCCTCGGGCTCGGAGCGGATGCCGACGTCGTAGAGGACGGCGATACCGACGACCGGCGCGGAGCGGTCGGGCGCGACCACGACGCGCAACCCGTTGGCCAGCGTGTGGTGTGTGATGTCGAAACTCGGTGACGGCGGGAGGACGATCTTCGCGGGGCGGGCCACGGTTGTCACCCTAAACGGGAGGCGCTGGTCGGATCGTTGCGCGGTTGAATCTCAGCCGGTGCTCGACGATGCGGTGCCGCCGCCGGCCCACCTGCCGGGTGCCGGCGCATCATGACCCGAGCAGCCCGTCGCGGCCGACGCGAGCCAGTTCGGACCAGAGCAACGCAGCCGCCTCGGCACCCTTGTGCAGCATGGGGATCGACACCTTCTCGTTCGGAGCGTGGATCTGGTCGTCGGGCAGGCCGACCCCCAGGAAGACGAGCGGCCTGCCAAGGGCGTCCTGCAGATCCGCCTCGGGGCCGCTGCCGCCCTCCCGCGTGGGCAGGACTGGTGCACCGTCGAACGCCGCACTCAGCGCGGCCGTGAGCGCCTTGTACGACGGTGTGTCCAGGGGAACCCGGCACGCCCGCACCCCGTTGCCTTCCCATTCGACGCTCGCCGTGATGCCCGCCGGGGTGCGCTCGGCGACGAAGCGGTCCACCGCTGTCATGATCTTGGCCGGATCCTGGTCTGCGACGAGCCGGAATGACAGCTTCGCGAACGCGTCGCTCGGCACGATCGTCTTGGCGCCGGCACCCTGGTAGCCGCCGCCCAGCCCGTTCACCTCAGCTGTCGGCCGCGCGCCGATCCGCTCCAAGGTGCTGTAGCCGGCCTCGCCGTAGAGCGCCCGCGACTTGGTGACGTCGAGAAAGCGCTGCTCGTCGTCGGGCACGGCCGCGAACAGCACCCGTTCCTCATCGGTGAGTTCGAGCACGTCGTCGTAGAAACCCGGGATCTGCACGCGGCCGTGGTTGTCGTGCAAAGCGGCGATCACCCGTGCGAGGGTGGTTGCCGGGTTGGGGACGGCGCCACCGAACACACCGGAGTGCAGGTCCAGGTCGGGGCCGTGCAGGTTCACCGTCGCGGAGACCATGCCCCGCATACCGGTGACGGTGCTCGGAACGTCCGGCGCGATGATGCCGGTATCGGTGACGACTACGATGTCGCAGGCCAGCCGATCGCGGTGCGCGGCGAGCAACTGTGCGAAGTGCGCTGAGCCGGACTCCTCCTCGCCCTCGACGACGAACTTCAGGTGCACGGCCGGGGTCCGGCGGCCGGTCGCGGCCAGATGGGCGCGCACGGCGAGCAGGTGAAACAGCAGCTGACCCTTGTCGTCGGACGCACCGCGAGCGCGCAACACATCGCCGTCGAGGGTGGGATCGAAGGGGTCCGTGTGCCACAGCTGCAGCGGATCGACCGGCTGGACGTCGTGATGTCCGTAGACGAGGACTGTGGGTGCGCCGAGGTCCGCACTGCGCCACTCGGCGAAGACCGCCGGCAGCCACGGCCCGTCATCCCACACCTCGACGATCTCGAAGCCGGTGCGCCGTGCCGCCGCGGCGAACCACTGCGCGCTGCGCGCCACATCGGCGTGCCGTTCAGGCAGCGCGCTGATGCCGGGGATACGCAGCCAATCGACGAGATCGGTGAGCAGGTCCGCCCGATGGTCGCTGATGAACTCGCGCTCAGTCGTCATCGCCCGACGATAACCTGCAGCGATGACCGTCGAGCGACCCGTCGTGATCATCGGTGCGGGCCTGATGGGGTCGGCGTCGGCGCGGGCGCTCGCTCGGCGCGGCGTGCCGGTGGTCGTGATCGAGCGGTTCGCCCTCGGGCACGGCAACGGCAGTTCGCACGGCAGCGCGCGGATCGTGCGGCGCGGCTACGGCGATGCCCTCTACACCCGGCTCACCGGCCGCGCATTCGAGCTGTGGCACGAGATCGAGCGGTCGTGCGCACCGCCGTTGCTCCGGATGCTCGGCGGCCTGGACTTCGGGCCGCGCCGTGACGTCGCGACCGTGGCCGCGCTACTCACCGAGGCAGGGGTTGCCCACGAGGTGCTGCCGGCGCGAGAGGCGGCGGCCCGCTGGCCCGGCATGGTCTTCGACGGCGACGTCGTCTACCACCCGCAGGCCGGGACGCTCGACGCCGAGCGTGCGGTACAGGTGATGACGGCGCAGGCTGTGCGCAGCGGCGCACAGGTGCACACCGAGACCGCCGCGGCGTCGCTGCACTCGTCCGTCGGCGGTCCGGCCGTCCGGCTGAGCGACGGGTCGCTGCTGCAGGCCCGCTGCGTCGTGGTTGCCGCCGGAGCGTGGGTCGCGCCCCTGCTCGCCGGCACGGTTGATCTTCCACCGATCAGCGTGACCCGCCAGCGGATCTTCCACTTCCCGCGACTCGATCCGGCCGCGCCACCATGGCCGAGCGTGATCCATGAGTCCGGCGCTCATCCGGTCTACCACCTCGCCGGCGGACGCGACGGTGGCAGCGGCGACGACCGGAAGGTGGCCGAGCACGACGGCACGCCGATCCCGTCCGCGGATGCCCCGGACGCGACGGACCTCTACGCGGGCGCGGACGCGGCGGCGCGGGCGCGGATCGTCAGGTACGTGCGCCGGTGGCTGCCGGGCCTCGACCCGACGCCGCGCGCCGAGGCGAGTTGCCTCTACACCCGGACGCCATCCGAGGACTTCGTGCTCGACCGGATAGGCGATGTGGTCGTGTGCTCGCCCTGCTCGGGACATGGCGCGAAGTTCGCGCCGCTGGTCGGTGAACTTGTCGCGGACCTCGTGACCGGCGCTGGCCCGGTGCCGACTCGGTTCCGGCTGGCCGCGCACGCCGCCGGTCTACCCGGCGCGGTATCACTGTGACAAGCGTGGTGCCCTGACCCGACTAGGAGCGGTACTCCGGGTTCGGGAAGTCGAAGCGGGCTCCCGCGTCCCACTCGGCGCGCTGGTTCCCGTACGCCGGGAAACCACCGGCCGCCTTCAGCATCCGGGCCAGGTGCAGCAGGTTCCAGGTCATGAATGTCGTGTTCCGGTTGGTGAACTCGTTGTCCAGGCCGACCCGCACGCCGCCCTCGAGTTCGTCGCCGTAGCTCGGCCCGGGCCCTGCCTCGCCGATCCAGCCCGCATCGGCCTGCGGCGGCACGACGTAGCCGACGTGCTGCAGGCTGTAGAGGATGTTCATTGCACAGTGCTTGATGCCGTCCTCGTTGCCGGTGATCAGGCAGCCGCCGACGCGGCCGTAGTAAAGCCATTGGCCCCGATCGTTGAGCTCGCCGGAGTGCGCATACAACCGTTCGATGATCTTCTTCGTCTCGCTGCTGTTGTCACCGAGCCAGATCGGGCCGGCGATCACCAGGATGTCCGCGCGTAGCACCCGCTGGAACAGTTCCGGCCAGGCGTCGCGGTCCCAGCCGTATTCGCGCATATCCGGATAGACGCCGGTCGCGATGTCATGATCGACCGCACGGAACTGGTCGACCTCGACGCCGTGCGCCGTCATGATCGCGGCGCTGGCGTCAACGAGGCGTTGCGTATGACTGATGCCCGGCGACCGGGTGAGTGTCGTGTTGATGAACAAGGCAGATAGCTCGGAGAAATCGAGGTCGGGGTCGGACACGCTCGCTCCTTCGTACTCGACCGGTCGGGCAGGTCATCGGCCGCGGCTCAGCGCAGAAAATCTACTGCCGCGCCGGGCGTATGCGGCACAGCGTGCGCGCGATTGTCGCGGACCGGTAAGAATCTGGCTCACAACCGCCGGTCGAGCGCGTCGGGTCGTGCGCTCGGCCCGGAGCCGGCCAGCAGGGCACGCAGTGCGTCGGTATCGAGCAGCGCCGCGGGTTCTACCGTCTCGTCGCTGCGGACGTAGTGGAACACCGCCCGGACCCGGTGCAGCTGATCATCGGCGAGCCCGCACAACCGTGCCCAGGCCAGCCGGTAGGCGCCCAACTGGACCGCCGCCGCCGTCGCGGCTGATCCGGTCGGCCGGCGACCGGTCTTCCAGTCCACGACCAGCCAGCCGTCGGCGTCGGTGAACACGGCATCCATCCGGCCGCGGACGACGCTGCCCTCGATCGCCATCTCGAACGGCACCTCGACCTCGACGGGGGTGCGTTGTGCCCAGGTCGATCTCTCGAAGGCCGCCCGCAGTTCGAGGAAGTCGCCGTCGTCGGCATCCGCATCCGCCGCACCGGGCAGCTCGTCGAGGTCGAGCAGGGTTTGGCTGCGCCAGCGCTGCTCGAGCCAGGCGTGGAACATGGTGCCGCGCCGCGCGAGCGGCGCCGGCGGTCGCGGCACCGGACGTCGGATGCTGCGGGCGAGCTCGCGCGGATCCCGGTGCAGCTCGACGAGCTGGGAGACCGACAGCTGCCTGGGCAGCTCCACGTCGATCGCCGATCCGCGACGCAGCCGCTCCCGTTCCGCGAGCAGAACGTCGACATCGTGGCGCCACTGGTGTGCGCGTGAGGCGAACGGCGTCGGCTGCAGAGCCCGTACCGGCAGCGCAAGACCGGGCAGCTCGGGCGGCACGGCGCGCACGAGGGCAGCACCGGCCGCCACCGCGGCGCGGCGCCCGGCAGCAGCACCCGGCGCGGCACCGAGCGGATCTGCCGGCCAACACGCGGTGACCGGTTCGACCGTGCGCGGGTTAACGGCATCCGGTGCCGGCTCGAACCACTCGGCGCACGACGCATGCTCGCGCACTGTCACGAGGAACGGCGACGGGGTGCGCGCGGCCGTCGTGGTGTCCCAGGCGTAGCCGCTGGCCAGCAGCGTCGACCGCGCCCGCGTCAGCGCGACATAAGCGAGCCGGCGCTCCTCGTCCGCATGCCGGGCGAGGACTGCGGTGTCGTGCGCGGCCAGCAGGTCGCCGACCTCCTTTCGGGACGCGGCGTCGCTGAGCTCGAGGACCGGCAGCCCGTCGCTGTCGCCGCGCAAGGGCGCCGGCAGCTCGTGCCGCGCGCGGGTCCAGTTCACGCCCGACGCGCGGCCCGGGAAGATGCCGCTGGCCAGCCCGGCCACCGCGACGACATCCCACTCGAGGCCCTTGGCGCCGTGCACCGTCAGCAGCTGTACCCGCTCGGTGGCGACCACGACCTCACCCGACTCGAGCGCGTTCTCCTCGTCCTCGGCCGCTTCGAGGTACGCAAGGAAGGCTCGCAGGCTGGCGTCGCCGGCTTCGGCGGCGAAATCGGCGGCGACGTCGAGGAACCGGTCGAGGTGCACCCGGCCGACCTCCGCGCGATCCGGGCGCGCCGCGACCTCGACGTCCACGCCGATCATCTGCTCCACTTCGGCGACCAGCTCGGCGAGCGGCGCGTTCAACCGGCGGCGCAGGCGGCGAAGCTCGCCGGACAATCGGGACATCCGCCGGTACCCCTCGGACGAGTACGGCTCGGACCGGCCGAGATCATCGAGGGCCTCGACCAGGCTGAACGGTTCGGGCTCCCCGTCGGCGGACCGCGAGCGCTGCACCGTACCCGGGCCGTCGGGCGACCGGACGAGGAATCGGGCACGTTCGCGCAGCGCGCCGAGGTCGCGTGGACCGATCCGCCAACGCGCCCCGGTGAGCAGCCGCATCAGTGCCGCGCCTGGCCGGTGATCGCCGAGCACCCGCAGCGTGGCCACGACATCGACCACCTCGGGCGTGGTCAGCAGCCCCCCCAGGCCGACAATCTCGACCGGAAGGCCGATGGCATGCAGCGCATCGGCCAATGCCGGCAGCTGCGATCGGCGGCGCACGAGGACCGCCGCGGTACGCGCACCGGCCGGCAACGCGTCCCAGGCCGTCTTGGTACGCAGCGCCACCCAGGACGCCTCGTCCTCGACGGTTTCGGTGAACGTGCACTCCACCCGGCCCGGGCCGGCCCCGGCGTGCGGCCGCAACGCAAGCGTCACCCGCGTGCCGCGCAGTGGTGCCGCGACGGCGTTGGCGGCCACCAGCACGGCGCGGTCATTGCGAAAGCTCGTGGCGAGCGGGAACACTGTCGCCGGACCGAGGTCGGTGCGCGGGAAGGTGCGGCCGAACTCGCCCATGTTGCCGGCGCTCGCCCCACGCCAGCCGTAGATGGACTGGAAGGGATCGCCGACCGCGGTGACCGGATGACCGCGGCCGAACACGCTGCGCAGCATCACGATCTGCGCGTGGCCGGTGTCCTGATACTCGTCCAGCAGGACGGCCCGGTAGCGGGCACGCTCGACGTCGGCGACCTCCTCCAGCTGTGCCAACGCGGCCGCCAGCCGAATGTGGTCGCCGAAGTCGACCGCGCCCATATCGTGCTTGGCTTGCTGAAACTGCGCCACCAGCGGCATCAGCGCCTGCCGCTGCCGCAGCGAATCGACGTACGGGCCGGTCTTGTTCGGCGTCTCGCTGGTCGCTCGAGGGCCGAGCGGCAGGGCGAAGAACTCCTGCAGTGCAACCGCCGAGTGTGCCGTGACATCGCGCGGATCTACCAGGTGGTCGGCGCACTGACCGGCCATCGCGATCACCCAGTGCACGAGCGACGCGATCGCCCTGAACTCAGGCAGCTCCGCGCGCCACTGCCGCACGATCCGGTCGGAGATCTGCCACAGCTGCGCGGGGGACAGCAGCCGCGCAGCAGGTTCGGCCCCGACCCGCAATCCGTGTTCGCTGACCAGCCGGCCGGCGTAGGCGGCGTAGGTCAGCACCGTCGGCTCCATCGACTGCAGGGCGGCCAGGTGTGCGATGTCGTCGGGCTCGTCGCGTTCGACCGCACGCCGCCATTGGGCCAGGCGCCGGCGGACCCGCGCGCCGAGCTCGGCCGCAGCCTTGCGGGTGAAGGTGAGGCCGAGCACCTGGTCGGGCGCCACCTGCTTGTTCGCGATCAGCCAGACGACCCGCGCGGCCATGGTCTCGGTCTTGCCGGACCCGGCGCCGGCGATGACGACTCCCGGCTGGGCCGGTGATTCGATCACTGCCACTTGTTCCGGAGTCGGCGGCGGCTGCCCGAGGCGTGCCGCGAGCTCCAGTGCGCCGATCATGAGCGGCTCGGCGTCATGAGGGCACCTGCCTGCCCTGCACCTGCAGCGGGCAGCAGGACCGGACGTCGCAGATGTGGCAGCGCTTGTTCTCGATGGCGGTGAACTGCGCCCCCCGCAGCCGGGTCGCCATCTCGTCGACCCGCGCGCGTGCCCACTGCGGGTCGGTCGACTCCGCGAGCGGCTGCTGGCCCTGCACGACGGCACCCTTCGCGCCGAGCTGGACGAGCAGCGCGCCGCCCGGCTCGGCGCCGGCCCCGGCGAACGCGCCGTGCTCGATTGCGAGCTGGTAGGTGCCGAGCTGCGGGTGCGTGGGCAGGTCCTTGGCCGCGCCGCGGCCGGTCTTCAGATCGACGACGACCAACCGGCCCGAGCGGTCGCGTTCGAGCCGGTCGACGCGGCCGGACAGCACGGCGTCACCGACCCGAACCTCGAACGCCAGCTCGACACCGAGCCTGGTCAGCTCGGCCCGGCTGCCCTGCAGCCACGACACCAGACGGGTGAGCATGGCGCTCGCTCGGGCGCGTTCGTTGGCCGCGAACCAGGACGCCCCGAAGTCGACCGAACCCCACATCGCGTCGAGCCGCCGCTCCAACTCCTCGATCGTCGCGTCGTCGGGCGCCGCCGCGGCCAGGTCGTGGATCAGCGTGCCCAGCGTCGCGGCGACCGCTCGATCATCGCGGGCGCCGAGATCCTGCAGCAGCGTGCGCAGCTCACACTCGACGAACTGCTCGACACGGGACGGGCTGATGCGCACCGGCCGAGCGGGATCGGCCGCACCGGCCTCGGTGCTCAGGCCGGCCAGCCCCCACCACTCGTCCGGATCGGCTCCCGGCACACCCGCAGCCGCCAACCGGGCGAGCTCACCTGCCGCGGCGGCGCGCTCGGCGGCCGGCTCGTCGGGGGCGCACACCACCGAGCGAAGTTCGGCGACCAGCCCGGGTAGGTGCACCCCCCGCAGCGCAGCGGCCACCGGACGGGCCCCGTCTGTCGGATCGAGCTCGTCGAGCAGCCGCGACGGCTGCTCCTCGTCACCGGCCACCGCGGTGACGACGAGCCTGAGCCGGGCCCGGGTGGCAGCGACGTAGAAGAGCCTGCGTTCCTGCGCGAGCTGCGGCGCGAGCGAGGCGGCCGGTGTCGGATCGAGCCCGCGCACCGCGTCGACCAGCTCGTCGGCGCCCAGCAACGACCCTCGCCTACGCAGATCCGGCCAGCTGCCCTCCTGCACGCCGGCGACGCAGACGACGTCCCATTCCAGACCCTTGCTGGCGTGTGCAGTCAGGATGGCCACCGCGTCCTGCGCCGTGCCGGATCGGGTCACCAGGTCGCCCGGCACCTGCTGGGCCCGCACGTGCTCGACGAACTGACGGGCCGCAGCACCCGGCAAGCGGTCGGTGAAGCGGGCGGCCTCCTCGAAGAGCTGGACGACCGCGTCGAGGTCGCGGTCGGCGGCCGCCCCGCCGCTTCCTCCGGCGAGACTTGCCGCCTCCCACCGCGGGCCGAGCGCGGACGCCTCCCAGATCGACCAGAGCACCGCCTCGGCACCGGCGCCGGACCCGGCAGCCTGCTCGCCGGCGGCCAGGACGCGCGCGATCCTGCGCACCGGCGGGCGCACGTGGTCAGGGAGCAGTTGTGCGCCGACGACGTCTCGCACCACAGGTACGAGGCTCACCTCGCTCGCCGCGGCGTCCGGGGACTGGACGCGCAGCCAGCGACGCAACCGCCGCAGGTAGATGGTGTCTGCGCCGCCCAACGGCCCGACCAACAGCGACTCGGCGAGCTCCTCGGTGAGCAGCCGCGGATCGAGCGCGCATCCCAGCAAGGCGAGCAACATCACGACGGCGGGTTGCTCGGCGAGTGGGATGTCCGCGCCCCGCACCGTCACCGGCACGCCTGCGGTGATCATCGCGCGACGCAACGTGCCGAGCGTCTGCACCGTGGACCGGACGAGGACGGCCATCTGCGACCAGGCCAGACCATCGAGGTGCGTGGCGCGTAGCACCCCGGCGAGATACGCCGCCTCCTCGCTCGCGGAGCGGAAGACCGCGACGTCGATCTCACCCGGCGGCGCAGTGTCGGCCGGCACGAGCGCGCGGTGCTCCGCCGGCCCCGGCAAGCGGGCGGCGAGCCTGCGGGTCGCGGCGAGCAGTACCGGACCGGAACGCCGGCACACCTGCAGCGCGAGCACGGGGATTCGCGCGCCATCACCGAAGCGCCGGTCGACGTCGCGCAGGGCCGACTCGTCCGCGCCGCGGAACGCGTAGATCGACTGGTCGGGATCACCGACGAGCACGACCTCATCGGCCCCGACCGCCAGCAGCTGCAAGAGTTCGGCCTGCGCCGGGTCGGTGTCCTGGTACTCGTCGACGAAGATCCGCCGCCGGCGTGCCCGCTCGGCGGCGAGCAGGCCCGGGTCGTCGTGCAGCGCGTCGAGCGCACCCTGGATCAGTTCCGCCGGGTCGTACCCGCCGGGATCGCGCAGGACGGTCACCCCGTGGTACTCGGTGAGGAAATCAGCGGCAGCAATCCAGTCTGCGCGGCTGCGGACCTCGCCGAGGCGGTGCAGCGAGGGTCCGTCCAGTCCCCGTTCGACGGCGCGCATCAGCAGGTCCCGCAGCTCGTTCGCGAAGCCCATCGTCTGCAGTGCCGGGCGCAGCGCGACCGGCCAGCGTGACGGATCACCCTCGACCAACAGCTCCCGGATGATGACGTCCTGCTCGGCGGCGGCGAGCAGGCGCGGCGCCGGGCCGTTGTTGCGCACTGCCGCCATGCGCAGCACGCCGAATGCGTAAGAGTGCAGCGTCCGGGCGATCGGCTCGCGGATCGTCTGGCCGAGACGGGCCGACACGCGATCGCGCAGCTGCGCTGCGGCGCGACGGCTGAACGTGACCATCAGCAACTGGTCTACGGGCACGCCCCGCCGGACCCGGGTGACCGCCGCCTCGACGAGCGTCATCGTCTTGCCGGTGCCGGGCCCGGCGAGCACGAGCAAGGGGCCTGCGGCATGTTCGACCACGGCGCGCTGCACATCGTCGAGCACCGGCGCGGCAGCCGGTGCACGCACCGGCCGCACGAGGCGGTAGTCCGGACCGGTCACGCCAGCAATCTCAGCACGCGGCACCGACGATTTCCGAGTCTCAGTTCGATCGTCGCCCGACGGGCTGCGAGCGGCGCCGGCATCCCCGCCCGGTGATCACTGGGCCACGCCGTCCCAACGGCACGTGACGAGGTCGACCCGATGCCCGACGAAGCGCACGCCCTCAGCCAGAAGTCGCTGACGTTGCTCGGCGTACAGGTGCTCGGCGAGCGTGCCGTCCGAACGCAGCACGCGGTGCCACGGCACCGTGCCCGCGTCCGCGGCGAGCACCCGCCCGACGGTGCGCGCAGAGCTGATGCCGACGAACTCGGCAACGTCGCCGTAGGTCATCACGCGCCCTGGCGGGATCTGCTCCACGCCGGCCAGCACCCGCCGCGCGATCCCCGCGGCTTCGCTCGGTGAGTCGCCCACCGGCTCAAGGGTCAGCGCGGCTCGCGTCCGGTGCGCGCGACCAGTTTGTCGATCATGGGGGCGTCGTCCGGCACGTCGACCGGCTTGGCGAACATATCCCCGAAGCTGGACAGGTCGACGTCGCGCACGGACTCGTACATCGCTGCCACGAGGTCGTCCGGCAGCGGGTCGGCGAAGCCGATCGCGGTGGCGAGGTCCCAGGAGTGCACGGTCAGATCGAAGATCATCTCTTCGAGGTAGGCCCGCGCCGGGGTGCTTCCGCGGGACAGTTCGACGCGTTGATCGAGCGCGTCCGGCGCGCGCAACGCGTCCGCTGACCCGAGCGCCGCTTCGTCCCACTCCGCGGCGAGATTGGCACCGACACCGCCGTCGACCGGCAACGAGCGGGCGCCTTCGACGATGCTCTGCGAGGTCGCCAGATCGTGCCCGTGCAGCAACGGCGCCGCCCAACGGTGCTCGTCGACCACGTGTGAGACGAGGTCGGCGACCGACCAGTCGGTGTCCGGAGTGGGCGCCTGCCATTGATCCTCGGTGATGGCGTGCACGCGGTCGCTGAACGCGCGTTGAGCGGTGAGGAACTTGTCGATGTGATCGTCCATACCGAAGTTCTACCCGCCCTGGACGCGCGTCAGTAGACCGGCAGGCTCTGATCGACCTGGTTGACCCACGCAGTCACGCCGCCTTGCACGTGCACTGCGTCGGCGAACCCGGCGTTCTTCACCGCGGCGAGCGTCTCGGCCGAGCGCACGCCGGTCTTGCAGTACATGATGATCTGCTTGTCCTGCGGCAGCGAAACCAGCGCGTCACCGCGCAGGATCTCGTCCTTGGGGACGAGTGTGGCGCCGGGGATGCGCACAATTTCCCACTCGGCCGGCTCCCGGACGTCCACCAGGTACGTCGGCTTGTCGGAATCGAGAAGCTCCTTCAGTTCGCGCGCCGTGATCGTCGACCCGACCGCAGCCTGCTGTGCTTCCTCGGACACGACTCCGCAGAACGCCTCGTAATCGATGAGTTCGGTCACTGTGGGGTGGTCACCGCAGACCGCGCAGTTCGGATCCTTGCGAACCTTGATCTTTCGATAGGTCATCTCGAGTGCGTCATAAACCATCAGCGAGCCCAGCAACGGCTCACCGATGCCGGTCAGCAGCTTGACCGCTTCGGTGACCTGGATCGAGCCGACGGACGCGCACAGCACGCCCAATACGCCGCCTTCGGCGCAGGACGGCACCATGCCCGGCGGCGGTGGTTCCGGGTAGAGGCAGCGGTAGCACGGGCCATGCTCGGCCCAGAACACCGAAGCCTGCCCGTCGAAGCGGTAGATCGAGCCCCATACGTACGGCTTACCGAGCAGCACGCACGCGTCATTCACCAGATAGCGGGTCGCGAAGTTGTCGGTGCCGTCGACGATGAGGTCGTACTGCGCGAACAGCTGCATGACGTTGGACGAGTCCAGGCGCATCTCGTGCACGTTCACGGTGACCAACGGGTTGATCTCGCGCACCGAGTCGGCCGCAGATTGCGCCTTGGACCGACCGATGTCGCTCTGCCCGTGAATGACCTGACGCTGCAGGTTCGACTCGTCCACCACGTCGAACTCAACGATGCCCAGCGTGCCGACGCCCGCCGCCGCGAGGTACATCAGGGCGGGCGACCCGAGCCCACCGGCGCCGATACACAGCACCTTGGCGTTCTTCAGCCGCTTCTGTCCGGCCATCGCGACGTCAGGGATGATCAGGTGCCGGCTGTAGCGGCGGACCTCGTCGATGGACAGGGAGTCGGCGGGTTCCACGAGCGGCGGCAAAGACACGATCTTCCTCAGGGTGCGGGTGCGGCTGTCTGGTCTCAACCCTGACACGGGCGCGGTCATTCCACCCAATCACGAACGGTCGGTGCGGGCATCAACGGACACCCCGCGGGGGGGAGGAGCGCCCGAAGCGCCCGGCGACCGAGCTCGAGGTCCGTGCCCGGCGAACACGATCAGTCGGCGAGCCCGATCTCGTCGTTGGCGGCAGTGTCTGCCTGCTCGGCGCCCGGCGCGCCCGCCGCACCGACCGGATAGGGCCACGGGTTGGCCTGGCACAGCTTGCCGGTCGATGCCGACCGCAGCCCGAAGGTCTGCTGCATCATCACGGGCGCGAGACCGCCCGGCAGGCACTGGTGCGCGTGCCGGTGGCCCAGCGCGTGGCCGTCCTCATGATTGATCATGTAGACGCGGTACAGGGCCGGATTGCCGACGTAGGCGCCGGAACCACGCACCCAGCGGGCGACGTTGAGCACGACTCGATTCACCGGGGACGCCCAGCCTGCCGGGGCGTAGCACGAGGTCTCGACGTGGATGTCGTAGCCGCACAGACGGCGCACCGTCATCGCTGACGTCAACGTGACCCGGAAGTCGATCGGACCGGAGTCGACGCGCTGCAGCGCGACACCGTGCCCCGACCAGCTGCGCTTGTCGGCCAGGGTGGACACGACCAGCGCCTGGAACTGGGCCAGGTTGACACCGGTGACGCCGGTCTCGACCTCGATGCTGTAGCGGTACAGCCGGCCGGCCCCGACCCTGGGGGCGGTGCCCTTCAGCACCCGGAAAGTGCCCGTGCCGCGGGCCGTATAGGGCGCGCCCGGGGGTAGTTCCTTCGACGTGAGTGCGGTGTTGTTCGTGTTGCCCCGTGCCTGATCGTTCTTGAGCGGAATGCTGCTCGAGGCGACCGGCGGCGCGGGATTGCTCACCGGCGGCGCGGGATTGCTCACCGGCGGCTGTTGTTGCGCAGAGCCAGTCGCCGTGGTGCTCGTCGCGGTGCGGTGCACAACCTGGTTGGTCGTGAAGGCCGCGACCGTGACGATCAGCAGCACCGGCAGCGCATACGCACGCCAGCCGTAGCGGTCGACGAAGTCGTGCCACGAGTCACCGAGCGTGCGGCGAGTCGAGCGCGGGCCGAAGGACACGCCCACATTGCGCCCGCTGTCACGCGCGTGAGTGACGTCGTCGGGTTCCTCGGTCATGGTCGAGCCATTCTCGCGGTGCCGGTCGGCGGGATTGGGCACGGAATCAGGCTCCCATAGGGCACCTCAAATCCGTGCACGCCGTACCGCGCGCTCACAACCTGTCGCCGGCCGCGTCGTCGAACAACGCGACCATCGCGCGCGTGGTCGTGACGGGGTCTTCCATCATCGCGGTGTGCCCGATGTCGGCGAGCACCAGCAGCCGCGAGTCGGGAATCGCGGCGGCCACATACGGCGCGAGATCGGGAGCGACGAGCCGATCCGCCTCACCCCACAGGACGAGCGTGGGCACGCTGACCGCGCGCAACACGCCCCAACCGGTGCGACCGCGCAGGAGCTGCGACATGGCCAAACCGCGCATCGAACGCAGGAACGCATCGTCGGCCCACGGCATGTCCAGTCGCGCCCGCGCTTCGGCGACCGCCTCCTGCATCCGGGCCGGCGGGTAGCGCGACGGGTCTGCGAAGCACAGCGCAATCGTGCTGCCCACCCGCATGTCGGGGGACTGCGTCCGGGCATACCGTCTCAATACCGCTTCGCCGACGACCGGGATGGCGAGCACCGGCGCGCGACGGTCGTGCTTGAGCGGGTAGATGCGGACCCGGTTGTCCGGCACGGCGGGCGATATGAGAGTCAGCGTACGGACGAGGTCGGGCCGGCGAGCCGTCACCAGGATGCTGATCAAACCCCCCATTGAATTGCCGACGAGATGCACCGGGCCACGGTCGGTGGTCTCCAGATAGGCGATCACGGCGTCAGCGTGCGACCGCGGCGTGTAGTCGCGCGCGGGGGCGGCCGGTGATCGACCGTGGCCGGGCAAGTCGATCGCGTCGACGGCGAGCCGGTGACGGAGCAAGGCGGAAAGATCGGTCCAGTTGTGCGCTGATCCGCCGAGACCGTGTACGAACAACGCCGGTTCGACCCCAGGTGTGTCCGTCGGTGTGCTTCGCACGTGCAGCCGCCAGGGGTCGGCTGCAACCTCGTGACCTGGCCAGATGTGCGAGTCCGCTAGCTGGTCCGGTTCAACCTCGGTCAGCCGTGCCGGCGGCGCGATACGGCTCGGTGGCTTGGGCATCGGCTCAGCGTACGAGCGCCGCGTCCGGACGGCGCCGAACGGTGCCGGCGCCGCGGGCCCGCATGGGATCACGCGCTCTTACGGGCTGTCTTTCGTGCTGCTGCCTTCTTGCCGGGTGCCCCGGCTGCGGCGGTTTTCGTGGTCGCCTTCTTCGCAGGTGCCTTCTTCGGGGTCGCCGGCTTCGCGGTCGCCTTCTTCGCAGGTGCCTTCTTCGCAGGTGCCTTCTTCGCAGCTGCCCGCTTCACGGGTGCCCGCTTCGCCGCGGTCGCCTTGTATGCGGGCGTGCCGTCAGCCGCGGCGTCAACCGCGCCGGGAGCCGACGCCGCCGGGGCGCGTCCCTTCTTAGCCGCGTCGACCGAAGCACGCAGGGCCGACATCAGGTCGACGACGCTGCCGGCATTCGGCTGAGCTTGCTCGGTCTCGATGACCTCGCGGCCCTCGACCTTGGCCTCGATGACCGACTCCAGCGCCTGTCGGTAGTCATCGGTGAACAGCTCCGGCTCGAAGTCACCAGCCATGCTCTCCAGCAGTGCGCGGGCCATCTGCTGCTCCTGCGGGCGTGCCGTGACGTCTTCGTCGAGGAAGGCGAAATCCGCAGCGCGCACCTCGTCCGGCCAGATCATCGTCTCGAGCACGATGACGCCCTCGCGTACTCGCAGCGTAGCCAGCTGCTCACGGTTACGGATGGCCACCTTCACCACGCCGACGGTCTCGCTCTCCGCGAGCGCATCACGTAGGAGCACGTAGGGCTTGACCGCGCTCTTGTCCGGCTCGAGGTAGTAGCTCTTGTTGTAGTAGATCGGGTCGATCTGCTGTGCCGGGACGAATTGCACGACGTCGACCACCCGGGCGCTCGGCAGCGGCAGGTCGGCGAAATCGTCGTCGGTGAGGACAACCGTCTCACCGCTGGGCAGTTGATAGCCCTTGGCAATATCGGAGTACGCGACCTCCTCGCCGTCGCTCTCGGCCACCCGCTTGTAGCGGATCCGGGCGCCGTCGCTGCGCCGCACCTGGTTGAAGCTGATGCTGCGTTCCTCGGTCGCGGCATACAGCTTGACGCCGATGCTCACCAGTCCGAAGGACACGCTGCCCTTCCAGATCGAGCGCATGAACTCACCTCGTAGATCGGTTGGCACTAAGAATGGACGGATGGACCCGATGCTCGCCACACCTGTGAGCACATTGCCGTCCGATGGGGGCTGGGCATTCGAGTTCAAGTGGGACGGCGTGCGCACACTTCTCGACTCCACCGACCGTGGTGTGCGACTGATGAGCAGGGCCGGAAACGACGTCAGCGCAGGCTATCCGGAAGTTGTGGCGCAGGGGGCGGGCGTCGGTGACGCGCTGCTCGACGGGGAGATCGTGGCCTTTGTCGACGGTCGTCCGTCGTTCGAGCGGCTGCAGGCCCGGATGCACCTGCGCGGCACGGCCGAAGTGGCGCGGATGGTGGCCGAGGCACCGGTGACATTCGTGGCGTTCGACCTGTTGCGTCGCTACGGGCTGGATCTGACGCCGCGCCCGTACGAGGAGCGGCGGGCAACCCTCGAACGCTTTGCGAGCGACAACGTCGGCTGGACGCTGTCGCCGTCCTTCGACGACGGACCGGCGACCGAGGCGGTCGCCCGCGAACACGGGCTCGAGGGTGTCGTCGCCAAGCGGCTCGGTTCGGTGTACCGGCCAGGCGTGCGCAGCGACGACTGGCGCAAGCTGCGCTTCGTGCGCGGCGGCGAGTTCGTGATCATCGGCTGGGAGGCGGCCGCCGACCATCCAGCGACGCTGAGTTCACTGGTGCTCGGCATCGTGGACGACGTCGGTCTGCGCTACGCCGGCCGGGTCGGCAGCGGGCTGTCCGGACGGTCGGCGGCGAAGATCAAGGCGATGCTGACCGAGCGCCACAGCCCGCCAATCCCGGGAGTGCCCCAGCCGTTGAACAGGCGGCGGCTGCGGTGGGTGGAGCCCGAAGTCGTCGTCCAGGTCGAGTTCCTGCACTGGACCGAGGACGGCCGGCTGCGCAACCCCGTGTTCCGTGGTGTGCGCACGGACAAGACGGTCGACGAAGCGAGGGGCGATGGCTGACAAGAGCGAGAGGGTCACGGTCGACGTCGACGGCCGGCAGCTGACGCTGTCGAACCTCACCAAGGTGCTGTACCCGCAGGCGGGCTTCACCAAGGGCGAGATCATCGACTACTACAGCCGGATGGCGCCGACGCTGCTGCCGCATCTCGAGGATCGACCGCTGACGGTCAAGCGCTATCCGAACGGGGTCGATCAGCACTTCTTCTTCGAGAAGAACGCACCGCGCGGCACGCCGGCCTGGGTGCGGACGGTGACGTTGCCGGTGCCGGGGTCGACGAAGAACCGCGAGACGATCGACTACGTCGTCGTCGAAGGCCTACCGACGATGGTCTGGCTCGCCAACCTGGCCGCACTCGAGCTCCACGTACCCCAGTGGCGTACGCCGAAGCGAGCGCGTAGGCCGCGCACCGACGTCATCGTCTTCGATCTCGATCCCGGTCCGCCGGCGACGATCGTCGAATGCTGCCGGGTGGCGCTGCTGCTGCGCTCGGTACTGGTGGACGACGGGCTCACGCCGTTCGCGAAGACCTCCGGTTCGAAAGGAATGCAGGTGAGTGCGCCGATCGACGTCGACGAGCCCTACCTGCCGTCGAAGTATGCGCACGAGGTCGCCAAGCGGCTCGAGCGCGAGAGCCCGGAGCTCGTGGTATCCCGGATGACGAGGTCGCTGCGGCAGGACAAGGTGCTCGTCGATTGGAGCCAGAACAACCCGGCGAAGACGACGGTGGCGCCGTACTCGCTGCGTGCCAAGGCCCTGCCGACCGTCTCCACGCCGGTGATGTGGGAGGAGGTCGAATCCGGGGAGCAGTTGTCCTTCACCGCCGACCAGGTGCTCGATCGGGTCGATGAGTTCGGCGACCTGTTCGCCGGCGTCCTCGACGACGGGCTGCGCACCCGGCTCACCGCCGAGATGGCGTCCGGCGGGTAGGCTGCCCACGCTGACGGAGTACCGGTGTATGCAGGTGGTGCTGCCGCCGGAGTGGCGTAGCCGTTGGTCGACGGAGGAGCCGTCCGTGTCACGCGCCGTGGGTTCCGAGCTGGGTCGTGGTGGCCGCCTGCCCCGCTCCGCGCGACGCCAGCAGCTGCTCACCGCCGCGCAGGAAGTCTTCGTCGCGAACGGCTATCACGCGGCGGCGATGGACGACATCGCCGAGCGGGCGGGCGTGTCCAAGCCCGTGCTGTACCAGCACTTCCCCGGCAAGTTGGAACTCTATCTCGCGCTGCTCGACACGCAGGCCGAGGCCTTGCGGGAGGCCGTCCTGACCGCGCTCGCCGGCACACCGGACAACCGTGGGCGCATCCACGGTGTGTTGTCGGCCTACTTCGACTTCGTCGACCGCGACGAGCACGACGGTGCCTTCCGGCTGATCTTCGAGAGCGACCTGGTCAACGAGCCGGCCGTTCGTCAGCGGGTCGAGTCCGTCACCCAGAAGACGATGCAAGCGGTCGCCGACACGGTCGCCGCCGACACCGGGCTCGGCCGGCCCGAGGCCGAGCTGCTGGCCACCGCCCTGACCGGCGCCGCGCACGTCGCCGCGCGCTGGTGGCTGGCCAGCGATCGCCCGATCTCCCAAGAGGAGGCGGTGCACCTGCTCGAGTCGCTGCTGTGGCGCGGCATCTCGAACTTTCCGCGGCAGGCGTGACGGGGGCGTTCGCTGTCGGCGTACGGCGGTCACGGCGGCGGCGGGCCGCCTCGACTAGCGTGGGTGGCGCCTGACGGTGCCCAACGGCGCCGGATCGCAATGCCCACCGCGGCCTGCTCGCCGCGGCATCGACATCGCAGGAGGTCCCGCGTGGAGGTCAAGATCGGCGTGCTGCACTCGGCGCGCGAGATCGTGGTGGACAGTCCGCAGACTCCCGACGAGGTCGAGGAACTCGTGGCCGCCGCGCTGAAGAGCGTCGATGGGCAGCTGATTCTCGTCGAGGACCGCGGCCGCAAGGTGATTGTGCCGGCCAACCTGATCGCCTACGTCGATATCGCCCAGGCCGACGTCCGACGGGTCGGTTTCGCAACCAGCTGATACCGACTCAGCTGTCCAAGCCGAGGGCGATCATGCGCTCGGCATGCCGGTCGGTGATCCGGGTGATCAAGGCGGCCATCTCGTTCAGATCGCCGGACCCCTGCACTAGCAACATCATCAGCGAGTCCCGGTCGGCGAGGACGTGCTGCGTCTGGCTGATCGCCTCGCCGACGAGTCGCCGGGCCCAGAGCGCGAGGCGCCCGGCAACTGACGGCTGCGCGGCGATCGCGGCCTGCACCTCACGTACCGCGAACTCCGCCCGTCCGGCGTCGGTGAGCACCTCGCGGATGAGGTCGCCTGTTGCGGCGTCGACGAAACTGGCGACCTCACGGTAGAAGTCACTGGCCATCCCGTCGCCGACGTAGGCCTTCACCACGCTCTCCAGCCACGTCGACGGGGCAGTGATCGCGTGGTAGCTCTCCAACGCGGCGACGAACGGCGCCATCGCCACTTCCGGATCCGCGCCCAGATCGCGCAGCCGGTCGGCGATGCGCTGGAAATGACCGAACTCGACGGCCGCCATCGCCGACATCTGCGCACGCCCCCCGAGGGTCGGGGCGAGACCGGCGTCGTCGGCCAGATGGTCGAATGCGCTCAGCTCGCCGTACGCGAGGGCGCCGAGCAGGTCGATCGTCGCGTTGTCGGCGGCGTTGTGGGTGGGGACGGACGACACGCTGCGCAGGCTATCCCCAGCGAGCCGATAAACTTGACCAGCACGCACCACGAATCTGCGCGTTGACCGGTTACGAGGTTCCCGCGGCGCCTCCCTCCCCCGGGTCGCAGGCGCCGCTCCTGCGAACTGCCCCGGTCGGCGCACCGCGACCGAGGAAACGCATGACTGAACACAGCAGCGGGCAGTTGCCTGCCGAGAAGCTGCACAGCCCCTCCGCCGAGCTTGCACCGCTCACCCCGGCCGAAGCCGACCATCGAACCGACCTGGCCGACACGGCGCCGGAGCCGGCCGCACTTGCGGCTCGGGCACCGGTTCGGCCGGACAGTCCGGCGTTCAGCGACTTCGACGTCAAATCGGAGATTGTCGCCGCGCTCGAGGCAGTCGGGATAACCCGTACCTTCGCGATCCAGGAGCTCACGCTACCGATCGCGCTCGCGGGTAACGATCTGATCGGCCAGGCGCGTACCGGCACGGGCAAGACGCTGGGCTTCGGCGTGCCGCTGCTCAACCAGCTGCGGCTGCCCGGTGGCCACGGCGCCAAGCCGCAGGCCCTCGTCGTCGCGCCCACTCGCGAATTGGCCGTCCAGGTGTCGGCGGACCTCGCCAGTGCCGGCAGGCTGCTCGGCGCACGTGTCCTGACGATCTACGGAGGGCGCGCGTACGAGCCGCAGATCGAGGCGCTGCGTAAGGGCGTCGATGTGGTCGTCGGCACACCCGGGCGGTTGCTCGATCTCGCCCAGCAGGGTCAGCTGAGTCTTGAGGCAGCGCGGATACTGGTCCTGGACGAGGCCGACGAGATGCTCGATCTCGGCTTCCTGCCCGACATCGAGAAGCTGCTGGCCATGGTGCCCGCCGCCCGGCAGACGATGCTGTTCTCCGCCACCATGCCGGGCCCGATCGTCGCGCTGGCGCGCCAGTTCCTCATCCAGCCGATCCAGATTCGCGCCGAGCACGGCAGCGAGACGCCGAGTACCGCGCACGTCGATCAATTCGTGTACCGCGCGCACTCGATGGACAAGGTGGAGTTGCTGACGCGGGTGCTGCAGGCTCGCGACCGGGGTCTAGCGCTGATCTTCACGAGGACGAAGCGCACTGCGGCCAAGGTCGCCGACGAGCTGGAATCACGCGGCTTCGCCGCCGCCGCGATCCACGGCGACCTCGGGCAGGGCGCGCGTGAGCAGGCGCTTCGGGCGTTCCGTTCCGGCAAGATCGACGTGCTCGTCGCGACGGACGTGGCCGCGCGCGGCCTGGACGTCGACGGCATCACCCATGTCGTGAACTATCAGGCGCCAGAGGACAGCATGACCTACGTGCACCGAATCGGACGCACCGCGCGCGCGGGCGCGAAGGGAAGCGCGGTCACGTTCGTCGACTGGGACGACGTGCCGCGGTGGAAGCTGATCTGCGACGAACTCGAGCTGCCATTCCATGAGCCGGTCGAGACGTATTCGAGCTCACCGCACCTCTACCTGGAGCTGGATATCCCGAACGGGGCCAAGGGCATGTTGCCGCGGGCCGAACGGACCCGTGCCGGCCTCGAAGCCGAGGAGATCGAGGACCTCGGCGGTCGGGACAAGCCCCGACGCGAGGGCCGCCGGGACCGTTCGGGACCGGCCGGCGAGCGACCGGCCGGCGACCGGCCCCAGCGTCCGCCGCGGACCAGAAGCCGCACCCGCACGCGCGGCGGCAAACCCACAAGTACCGGCGCGAGCGGTGGCACAGGTACTGGGGGCGAGACTCTCGTCGCAAGCGACCCGGCCACTGCGGACGAAACGCCGGCCAGCAGCGCGGCCCGGCCGGCGGGGAGCAGCGGCGATAGCGCTGTGGGCAGCACGACCTCCGGCAGCGATGTCGCAGACTCGGCCGTCGCTGCCACCGCCCGAAACACCGATGCCGGAACCAACGATGCCGGAACCAACGATGCCGGGGGCACCCGCGGCCATGGCGCGGCGCGCACCAGTCGCCGACGCCGCGGTGGGCGCGGGCGCGGCACGGACACCCGCGGCAGCGCCGGCGGCGAGCCGAGCGACACCACGGCGACCAGGCCATCCAGCTCCTCGATCGACGCCGACGACGCGTCAGGCGAGTGAGCCCGCAGGCGTGAGCGAACCCGAAAGCGCAGGCGACCCCGAGCACGCGATCGCGACCGAAGCCGACCCGGCAACCGGCATCGCGAGCGAGACCGAACTCAGCCGGGCGGCCGATGCGTGCTCGACGAACGCCGAGACGCCCGATCCCGGGGCCGCAGCGCTCGCTCGCTACCGGGCGACGACGCGCCGGCAGCGGACGTGGTATTTCGGCATCGTCGCGGTGATCGTGGCCGGCCTCGGGGTGTTCGTCGCCGTGGCCTGGTCACGCGGCGAGGTCGCGCACACCACGTTGCACATCGTCGACACGCCGCCCCCAACGCTCGCGCTGCACAATCCGACCCCGACGCTGCAGCTCGCGTGGCGCAGCACCGATCAGCTGGCCATCGGCTCCCCGCTCTACGGCGGCACAGTGATCACCTACAGCGAGCGCACGGTCGGCGGGCGCGATGCGCACACCGGAAAACGAACCTGGTCCTACACCCGCACCGATCGCGTCGTGTGCACCGCCGCACAGCTCGGCGGGACGACGATCGCGGTCTACCGGGTGAACGGAAACTGCGATGAGGTCAGTGCATTCGCGTCCGACACGGGGGAACGCCGCTGGACCCGAACGCTCGACATGGACGGGATGCCCCTGAACGGCCGCCCGGTCTATCAGTGGACACCGTTCACCCTCATGATCACCTCACCCTCCGTGATCTACGCGATCGATCCGGTGTCGGGTTATAACCGCTGGACCTACAGCCGCACCGGCTGCCGGATCGGGCGGGCAGTACTGGGCAGCGGCGGCGCATTGGTCAGTCAGAACTGCTCACATCCTGACTGTGCCGCACAGAAGTTCTGCGGTCCCGGCGTCCAGCTGTTCCTGCGCGACCCGAGCGCCGGTCGTTCGGATGATTCGAAGACGAATCCGGATCAGATCAAGTGGAACCACCTCGGTGACACTCGGCTCCCGGCAGCCGCCGGGATCGTGATCGCGGCGGTCGACCGCAGCACCCGAACGATCGATACGTTCACGGCGAGCGGGGGGCCAGCCGGCAGCGTGTCGCTCACCCCGGCCTCCGCACCGCTCACCGATATCACCAATGCGGACGCCACGGACGGGCAGCTGATCTGGGTCGGTGGCTCGACCTACGCGCTGGGGACCGGAGTCGACCCGACGCTGTGGATTACCGACACAGTGTCCGCACCGACGATCGTGTCCACCACCGATCAGGACGCGCCGAGCCTGCCGACGGCCCGAATCAGCGCCGCCGCCCGAGACGGAATCGAGATCCTCGACGGCAACGACGGCCGCGTATTGCAGCGCTTCGCTGTGCCTGCGCCCGGCGCGGGCAGTGTGGTCACGCCCGTCGGCACCGGGTTCTTCGTCTCGGACCCCAACGGCATAGTCACGTACCGCTAGGTCCTCATGACGCGGCCAGCCGGCCCACGGATAGCGATCCGGCGACACCGCGCGTCAGTCGGTGACCGGGCGCAGCGCCGATTCGTGCGCCAGAAGCTGCTCGAAAGCCGACGCTTCGGTGAGCCGGGCACCGATCGGGGTGCGCTTGTTCGTCCCGTGATAGTCGGAGGAGCCGGTGCCGACGAGGCCGAGTTCCCTCGCCAGTCCGGCCGCGTGCGCCCGATCGTCCGCGTCGTGGTCCGGGTGATCGATTTCTATACCGATGAGACCCGATGCCGCCATCTGGGCGACCGCTTCATCGGGAACTACGGGTCCGCGCCGGCGCGCCGTCGGATGGGCGAACACCGGAATCCCGCCGGCAGCGCGCAGGAGTCGGATCGCAACGAACACGTCAGTGTCGGCCTTGCGCACGTAATACGGCTGACGCGACGACAGCAGGTCGCGAAACGCGGTATCGACGTCTGACACCACGCCCGCGTCCACCAGCGCGCGACCGATGTGCGGACGGCCGACCGAACCTCCAGCCGCCAGATCACTGACTTGTTGCCAAGTGATCGGGTACCCAGCCGCGACAAGATTCGCCACGATCTGACGTCCGCGCAGAAGCCGGCTCGCACGAAGCCGATCCCACTCGGCTCGCAGCTCGACGTCGTCCGGATCCACGAGGTAGGCCAGCAGGTGCAGGCTGATCACCCGTTCCGGCGCGCGGTACACGCACGACATCTCCACGCCGGGCACGACGGTCAGCGCAGGCGGGCGCGCGGCAAGCGCGGCGGCCCAGCCCGATGTCGAGTCGTGATCGGTGATGGCAACCACGTCGAGTCCCGCGGCAGCGGCGATGTTCACGAGGTCGCCCGGACTGTCGGTGCCGTCCGAGGCCGTGCTGTGCGTATGTAGGTCGATGCGCATTGCGGGTGAGCCTAGTTGCTGCCGACCGCGCCTTACGGGTGGCGCATGGCGATATTACGATGACCCGTGTGGCTGAATTCCAGCCGTGTGCCGGCGGAATCGTGTTCGACCGGCGGGGTCGGCTGCTGCTCGTCGAGCGGCTACGCCCACCCTCAGCGGGTACGTGGTCCATCCCCGGTGGGCGCTGCGGGCCGGGAGAAAGCCCAGCGGACGCGTGCGTGCGCGAGGTGCACGAGGAGACCGGTTTGATCGTGCGCATTCGCCGATGGGCCGGCCAGGTCACCCGCCCGGCGCCGTCCGGATCGCCGTATCTGATCGATGATTACGTTTGTGACCTGGTTGGGGGCGATCTCCGGGCCGGCGACGACGCACGAGCCGCGACGTGGGCCAGCCGCGCCGACTGCGCCGAACTCCCGCTGGCGCCCGATTTGTTCGCCACACTGGCCGACTGGCGGCTGTTGCCCGATTGAGGCCCAGCTCGGCCGCCCACGCTGCGACGAGCTATGGCCTGCGTGCCGGTTCGGGTCGGCCGGGCTGTTCACCACCGCGTGCGTCGCCGTACTCCCGGGTAGGAACCATCACCTTCCGCCGGAAGATGCACACCACCATCCCGTCCTGCTTGTAGCCGATCGTCTCCACGTAAACCACCCCGCGATCGGACTTGGACTTCGACGGTAACTTGGCGAGCACGGTGGTCTCGCCGTAAATCGTGTCGCCGTGGAACGTCGGGGCGACGTGGCGCAGCGATTCGATCTCGAGGTTCGCGATCGCCTTCCCGCTGACGTCGGGCACCGACATGCCGAGCAGTATCGAGTACACATAGTTGCCGACGACGACGTTCCGGCCGAAATCCGTTGTCTTCTCCGCGTAGTTGGCATCCAGGTGCAACGGGTGGTGATTCATCGTGAGCAAGCAGAACAGATGGTCGTCGTATTCGGTCACTGTCTTGCCCGGCCAATGCTTGTACACCGCACCGACCTCGAACTCCTCGTAGTAGCGACCGAACTGCACGACGGTTCTCCCCACGCGACGGGTGCTGGTGGCTCTGGCGATCCTGCCGTGTTCGGGCGTGTAGGGCATCTCAATGTGGCTAGCGCGACGTCTTTGCCCAGGTTGCCCGATTGCCGATCGCCGTCCGATGGCTCGCCTGGCACGTTGCGCTACTCGCAGCACCCAGCGGCGCGGCCGGAACCCGACGGTCGCTGCCGCGACCGACGCCGACCCGGCCGCCAGCCACGCACGTATCGAGCTCAGCTGAGCTCGACACCGCGCCGCCCGAGGTCTTGCAGATCGGTACCCACCGCCTCCCACCGTTGCCGCAATGCGTCGCTGCCGCGCACCCGACACCACGCGAGTTCGGCCGAGGTCGCCGGGATGACCTGCAGGATCGCAACCTCACCGTGTCCACTCCCGATCGACGGGATCGGTGACTGCACCACGATTACACCGACGCAGGCGGACCCGTCGGCCAGCGGCTGTCCGAGGTCGACACTTACCCCCTCCGAATAGACGAAACTCTCCACTGCCGGCGTGGCAGCAAGCAGGGCCAGATTGCGCCAGACCGTGCTCCAGACATCACCGGGATCACGCAGGTTCAACATCAGCTCGGCTCGGGGCGCATCGGCAGGGCGCAGCAACTCGTCCGCGCCGACCATCGGGTGCCGAGCCATGCCGAGGCTGAGATAGGTCCGCTCTCCCGGAATCGGCGCGAAGCGCAAGACCTGGATCCGATCAACCCCCACGAACGACATCGAGGCACGCGCCGGGGGACTGCCGAAATACGCCGCCAGCGCTCGCTCGACACGTACCAACACGTCATCCCCGTCCACCACCTCACGTTATGCCGAGGCCGCCTCGACGTGCCGGCTATCGGAAGGTTGCCGCGATCTGTTGTTCGGTATCGGCGTACAGAGAGCCGGCCCGGACAAGCAACGCGCCGATGCCGTCCAACGCGTCGCACAGCCCCTTCGCGTGCTGATCGAAGTTCTCGTAGAGGGCGGTGAACTGCGCAGCTGCCGCCCCTGACCAGTCGGCGCCGAAGAGCGGGGACAGCTGCGATTTGAGACTCTGGTGCTCGCCGCGCACGTCCGAGCAGACACGGTGCGCAGTGCCACCAAGAGCTTCGAGCTGGCCAGGTGTGACCTTGAGGCTGGACACGATCAAGCCTCCTTCCCGCGGCGAGATCCGCGATATCGATGACTGGTAGCGCGAACGCTACGAGGTTCGGGCGTCATCACGACCCGGATCGGATCCGGGCTGTGGATAACCCGAAGGTCGCGACCAGTTATCCACAGCTGCGGGCATTCGGGCGCGCGAGGTTGGACCGGCGCCGCACACTGCCCTCGTGCGAATCGAACTAACTGTCCGCTGCGGCACCGCGAGCCACGACGTGGTCATCGCCGCGCCCGGGGCCGTTGCGTTCGGCGTGGTCGCAGCTCAAGTCGCTCGGGCGGCCGGGCTGGACGACAGCATCCAGCGGTCGTGGTGGAGCGCTGATCGGCTCATCGCACCGACCAGCATGCTCGGTTCCTCGGGCCTGCGTACCGGCGACGTGCTGAGCCTCAATGGGTCGCAAGCCGAGCGCAGGACCCGCAGCGTGCTCGCGCTGCATCAGGTCGGGGGCCGCGGCGCCGGGCGCGTGGTCGCGCTCGAACGTGGGCGGCTGCGCATCGGCCGCGCCCGCGACTGCGACATTGTCCTAGCAGATCTCGACGTGTCACGCCGACACGTGCAGATCGACGTGTCGCCGACGTCCATCCACCTCTCCGACCTCGGTTCCACCAACGGCACGTTCGTCGATGAACAACGGGTACCTGCCGCGGGCACGGCCCTGACACCGGGCAGCTCGATCAGACTCGGCGACTCGACCTTCGCGATCGCCGCTCCGACCGATACGCCGGCCGCCGTCTCGTGTCGGGCTGACGGGGGTCTCTCGGTTGCGCGGGCGCCACACTTGTCCCCGCCGGCAGAAGTGGAGGAGATCGTCGTTCCGGTGCGGCCCAACGCGACGCGACCGCGCGGTGTCCAGTGGGTCACCGCGTTGATCCCAGCGGTCGCGGGCGGTGCTGTCGCGTGGCTTACCGACTCGCCGCAGTTCATGCTGTTCGCGCTGTTGTCGCCGGTAATGATGATCACCAGCGGGTTCGGCGAGCGGCTGCACTGGCGCCGGTCGCGCAGGAGGGACGCCGCCGCTCACGCGCGCGCATTCGCCGTTGCCACTGCCCAGATCGCCGACGCGATCGATGCCGAGGTCCGCGCCCGTCACGCCGCAGCGCCCGACCCGGCAGCTGTGCTGCGATTCGCATCGTTGCCGGGCAGCAGGCTCTGGGAGCGGCGTCGCGACGACGCGCAGTTCCTCGACGTTCGGCTGGGCACCGCCGACGTGGCCTCCCGGCTCCGGCGACGCACGGGCGCGGCGGCCGAACCTGCCGCAGTCCTGGTGGGCGCTCCGGTCGCAGCCTCCCTGCGCGACGGTCCGCTCGGTGCCGCGGGCCCGCGCGATGTCATCAATGCCGCATCGAGATGGTGGGTCGGCCAGATCGCCGCACTGCACTCCCCGAACGACGTCAGATTCAGCTTGCTGCTCGCCTCGACGACCGCTGGCGGCTGGTCGTGGGCTCGTTGGCTGCCCCACCTCGGCTGTCGCGTGGCGATCGAGGCCGAGGAGCGGGTCAATCTCGTGAACGACTTGGTCAACGTGGTCGAATCCCGTTCCCGGATGCGCCGCGCAGATCGCCACGGGTGGCCCGGCGATTGGCACATCGTGGTGATCGACCGGGGGGCAGTATCCGGCGAGCTCCCAGGACTGGGAGTCGTCCTCGAGCGGGGGGCCGCAGTAGGGATCACAGCCATCTGCGTGGCCGAGGAGCAGTCGGGTTTACCGGCCGCGTGCCACTCCGTGCTGGGAGTGAGCGGCGAGACGGGATCTCGGGCGGCGTTCAGCTCCGTGAGCCGAACGCCCCTGCGCGACGTCGTGCTCGATGCCGTGCCTGAGCACTGGGCAGATGCGGTCGCCCGCAGCCTCGCGCCGCTCGTCGCGGCCAGCGGCGACACCGGAGCGGGAATCCCGAGCTCGGTGCGGTTGGTCGATGTCCTCGACCTCGAGCACGGCAACGACATCGATCCGGCGTCGATCGCGCGGAGATGGGCTGCCAGCGATGGCAATCTGGACACGATCATCGGGGTCGGCACCGATGGTGCGACGCACCTGGACCTGGTTTCCGACGGCCCGCACGCCCTGGTGGCGGGCACGACGGGCTCGGGAAAGTCCGAATTGCTGCAGACTCTGGTCGTCGGCATCGCGGCGCAACATCCCCCGGATCTGGTCAACTTCCTGCTCGTCGACTACAAAGGCGGTGCGGCGTTCGGCGGCTGCGCCCGGTTGCCACATACCGCAGGATTGGTCACGGATCTCGACGCACACCTGACCGCTCGTGCCCTTCGCTCGCTGCGCAGCGAACTGCGTCGGCGCGAACGGCTATTCGCCCAGTACGGCGTTGCTGATCTTCCGGGATATCGGGGACGGACGGGCACTGCGCCGCTGGCCCGCCTCGTCATCGTCGTCGACGAGTTCGCCTCTCTGGCCGACGAGTTGCCGGACTTCGTCCGCGGATTGGTCGGTGTCGCTCAGCGCGGTCGATCGCTCGGCGTGCACCTAGTCCTCGCCACCCAACGGCCAGGCGGTGCGGTGTCGGCGGAGATTCGGGCGAACACGACAACCCGCATCTGCTTGCGCGTGACCGATCCAGGCGAGTCGAGCGACGTCATCGACGCACCCGAAGCAGCTTCTGTTGACAGATCGACTCCCGGGCGCGGCTACGTGCGCGCCGGCGGATCGCTGGCGAGTTTCCAGGCGGCGCGCACGAGCGGCCGCGAGGTCCCGGCGACCGCCGTGACGGTGCAGCGTCTGACAGCGTGGCGTAGGCCACCAGATGCTGCCGACGACGCACAAGACACCACAGATCTTGTACGCTTGGTCCGCGCGATATCTGGAGCAGGACAGCTTACCGGCCGGGCACCGGCCAGCACTCCCTGGACAGATCCACTTCCAGAGGGGATTGTGCGGTCCGCCCTCGACCAACCGGCAGCAGACACCTGCATTCCGTACGCGGCGATCGACTTGCCGGACGAGCAGCGACGAGACACGCTGAGCCTCGATCTGGCCCGCGGATCGTCCCTGCTCGCCGTGGGCGGCCCTCGGTCAGGGCGCACGACTCTGCTCACCGCGCTTGCGTTGGGCAGCGCGGCAGCGCTGGCACCCGAGCGGTTGTATCTGTACGTCGTAGATCCCTCGGGCGCGCTTGCCGCGCTGGCTGGTCGGCTGCCGCACTGCGCGACAGTGGTCGGTCCGGAAGGGCTGGCGATCACCGGCATGCTGCTGCGACGTCTCGGACACGCTGCGTCGCGGCGCGTGCGATCTCAGGCATCCGACCAGCACCGCATGGCCATGAGCCTTCTGCTGATCGATAACTGGGACAGCATTGTCTCCGGCCAGTCCGACGCGGACGCGTTGGACTGCGGCGAGGCGTTGGCCGCCCTGCAACGCCTCGGCCCGGCGGCGCGCGTCACCACAGTGGTCACGGGTGATCGATCGGCGCTCGCGCCGCGGTTCGCGGCGAGCTTCAGCCACAAGCTGCTCTTCCGGCTGGCCGACCGCAACGACTTCGGCCTCGTCGGGATCTCGCCGCGCGATGTGCCCTCGAGGATGCCTGCCGGGCGGGCGCTGCGCGTCGGGGATGCGGCGGCCGTGCAGGTTGCCCACCTCACCGATGAGCCGACCGTGGCGGCACTGATGCAGCTCGCCGACACCGCCGCTCGGACGTGGCCTGTGGCGGGTGTCGAGCCGAATGACCAGCGTCAGCCCGACGCCGTCCGGCTCAGGGCATTGCCGGACAGGGTCGCGCTTGACACCTTGCCGCGCGAACACGGCCGCATCACGCTCGGCGTCGGCGGTGAAGCGGCGACGCCGGTCAGTCTCGACCTGTTCGCCGGCGCCGGCCGCTTGCTGGTCGCCGGACCGCCCAGATCGGGACGCACCACGTTGCTCCGCTCGCTGCTCGCCCAAGCCACCGATTCGGGCGCCGACGTCGTCGTTGCGGCGTCGGCGAGGTCGCCACTACGCGTGGCCGCGACAGAACTGGGGACGCGAATCGTCGACCCACTCGACGATCTCAGCACCGTGGGGTCGACTCCCCGAACACCGACGCTGCTCCTCGTCGACGACTGCGACCGATTTCAGGACGGGCCGGCGGGTGAGGCGCTCACCGGGTGGCTGCGCAACACAGACGCCCCGCTTGCCGCCGTGGTGGCTGGGCGTTCCGACGAGCTGGCGACCAGCTACCGCGGCCTGGGCGCACAGGCCCGGCGCCACAACTGCGGTGTGCTACTGCGTCCTGGTCCGATCGACGGTGAGCTCCTGGGTGTTCGGCTACCGCGTCGGCCGAGCTCCGGGCCGCCAGGGTCCGGTGTGTTGATCGGTGATCCGGCATGGGGACCCATGTTCGACGGCAGCGCGGCGGTGCCGCTCCAGGTGGCCCTGCCGTGACGAAGAACCCAGCAGCCCTGCGCGGGTGCCCATGTGTGCGGCGCGACTCAGCCCATGTGTGGATATCGGTGATCCGTCGCTGGTACGAACGTCTCCTTCAGCGCTCGGGGCGACAGCCAGCGGGTCAGGTTCCAGATGGAGCCCGCCTTGTCGTTCGTGCCCGATGCGCGCGCCCCGCCGAAGGGTTGCTGCCCGACGACCGCGCCGGTCGGCTTGTCGTTGACGTAGAAGTTGCCGGCCGCGTACCGCAGCAGCGACTGCGCCTCGCTGATTGCGTTGCGGTCACGAGCGAACACAGCCCCGGTCAGCGCGTACGGCGCTACCGACTCGAGCTGGCTGAGTGTCTGCGCCCACTGCCCATCCGGGTAGACGTGCACAGCCAAGATCGGCCCGAAATATTCAGTGCGGAACACCTCGTGGGCCGGGTCCTCGGCCTCGACGACGGTGGGTTGGACGAAGTAGCCGACACTGTCGTCGGACTTTCCACCGGCAAGGACGGTGGCCGACGGCTCTGCATGCAACTGATCGAGGGTGCTGCTGAGGCGGGTGAACGCCCGACGATCGATCACGGCACCGCCGAAGCAGGCGAAGTCGGTGACATCGCCGTAGCTCAGCGATTCGGCGACCGCGACCAGCTCATCCTTCACCCCGCCATCCCAGAGCGACTTCGGCACATAGGCTCGCGACGCTGCCGAACATTTCTGACCCTGGTACTCGAACGCGCCACGCACGAGCCCGGTAATCAGAGACGCCGCGTCGGCGCTCGGGTGGGCAACGACGAAATCCTTGCCCCCGGTTTCGCCTACGAGCCGCGGATAGCCGGCGTACGTGTCGATGGTCTCGGCGACAGCGCGCCACAACCGTTTGAAGGTGGAGGTCGAGCCGGTGAAATGAATGCCGGCGAGCGCCGGATGCGGCACGGCCGCCGCGCTGACCGCCACGCCGTCCCCGGTGACCATGTTGATCACGCCGGGCGGCAGGCCCGCAGCCTCGAACAGGGCCATCGTGTAATGAGCCGCGAGCTGCTGCGTCGGCGAGGGCTTCCACACGACCACATTGCCGAGCAATGCTGGCGCCGACGGCAGATTCCCGGCAATCGCGGTGAAGTTGAACGGTGTGATCGCGAGGACGAAGCCCTCGAGCGCCCGGTAATCCATCCGGTTCCAGGTGAGCGGTCCACTGTTGGGTTGCTGCTCGAGGATCTGCCGCGCGAAGTGCACGTTGAACCGGAGGAAGTCCGCGAGCTCACACGCCGAGTCGATCTCGGCCTGCTGCACGGACTTCGACTGGCCCAGCATCGTGGCGGAGTTCAGGCGGTCTCGCCAGGTCGTCGAGAGCAGGTCGGCGGCACGAAGGAAGACCGCAGCACGCTCGTCGAAGGTCAGCGCACGCCATGCCGGCGCGGCGCGCAGCGCTGCATCGATCGCCGCGTCCACATCGGACGTCGTCGCCTGCCCGGTCCGGCCAAGGACCAGCTCGTGCCGGTGCGGCGCGACGACATCGACCGAATCCCCGCCCGCCATCCGCTTCGTCCCGCCGATCGTCATGGTGAGCTCGATCGGCGCGGCGGCCATGGCTTCGAGGGTCCCGGCAAGCGATGTCGTTTCGGCACTACCCGGCGCGTACGTCCGCGTCGGCTCGTTCCATGGAGTCGGGGGCGAGGTGATCGCGTCCATCAGCCGATCGTGCCACGCTCGGCGGAGTGGGCAACCCCGTTGCCCAAGGCGCTCAGAGTAAGGCGAGGAACGCCCCGATCTCCTGGTTTGCGTACCACGACAGCTCGAAGCCCTCCGCGTCGTCGACGACATCCTGCGCCTGGGGGTCACCGAGATCCGCGGCGATGATCGCCTCGGCCGCCGCGGCCACAGTGGCTTCGGCTTCCGCATCATCAACATGGACGGACGCGATCATCCCGATCCGGACCGGTTGCGCGAGGTGTACGACGCCGCGGTCGAGATCGTCGCGGTCGGTCACATCTCGATCAAGAACGTCGACGGCAACCACCACACGCCGCCGTGCGGCTGCGCTGTCCGCGTCGACGAGCCGGAGGGACCCGCGGGCGGCTTCGAGCATCGCGGCGTACTCGAGCGATTCGGCGTCGTCGTCGAGGTACCACTCTCGAAACGCTGGGGTTACCGCAAACGCGGTCAGCGGTACCGGTCCGATGGCTGCGTGGTCCAGCAGGTCCTGCAACATGGTGGTCGTGGCGGGCAGGTAGACCCTCACGGCGAATTCGGTGATCGCCGGTCGCGAGATCGTGCGTCGGAGGTTGATCGACCCGGCAGACGTCGCGCCACGTCCCGCGACATCGATGCCGGGGCACCCGACATTCGCGACGGCGCGCCGGCGCGAACATTCGCTCGGCCTCGACCACGCGTCGACACCGACCGGACGGCGTGTGCGACATCAACGAGTTCGGCGAGCGATTCCCGGATCAGATCGGTCATCAAGCCGATCTCGCGTGTCGCATCCCAGTCTCCGTTGATCCCGAAGTAGACCCCACCGTCATAGGAGGTGAGCCCGATGGACATCGCTTGACCCGGTGCCAGCGGCAGGATCGGGAACGTCTCGATCATCCTCGCGCCGGCCGCGAACAGACCGACCTGCGGTCCAGGAACGTTCGTGATGACCACCTGAAACAGTCGCCGAGCGGTCTCACTGGCGGCGCGCACCCCCAACGCGTGAATCGTCGGCGGCGCGAAACCTGCGAGCGCGGCAAGCCGGTCGGCAGTGACCGCGCGCCCGGACGCCGTATGCGCAGCCATGGCGTAGCGCAGCTGGGTCAACCGCAGCACCGCGTCCGGTTCGCCCACCGGGAGGTCGACCAGTACGGGACGCACGCGGCCCGGATGCCGGATCGTGTCGGTCCCCGCGGTCGCCGGAGCCTGTCCAGCCGCGTCGGCCCGGTCACCTGCACCCCCGACCGGCCCTGCGCCCGGAGCCAGGTCGATCTGTGCCCCGTCCACGGCCGGGTCGCTGGCAATAGTGGCGGAGCGGGCAGTTGTCCAGGCAGCGCGTAGGCGCGCTACGCCGTCGCTGCGGACGGGTTCGCGCCACGCGGGCGGCAAGTCCGTATCTGTCGCGTCGTGGATGCTGACCGGGAAGAGCGCGCGCACCGTCGTCGCCGAGCCCAGCGGGATCGCGCGGGACATCAGCCAGCCGCGCAACGCACCTGCGACGACGGCCAGGACGACGTCGTTCACGGTCACGCCGAACTTGTCACGCACGAAGCGGTAGTCGTCGAGAGTCGTGCGCGCTACGGCGAGGCGGCGCTGCTCGCCCAATTCGGCCTGCAACGGCGACGACGGCGCTCGGCGCGCAAAGGTGCCGAGCGCGTTCACCGTGCCACCCGCTACCGAGCTGATCCGAGCAGTGGCGCTCCAGACGTCGCGCATGTTCGCGCGTGCCGCGTGGGTCAGCGCGGTCGGCCGCCGAACAACTCCACCGACGGCGTCACGCAACAGCTCGAGTGACGACGGCCCGGGGGCCGGCATCCAGATGGGCTGAACTGCTCGAAGCGCCGTCGGCGTCGTGTCAAGAACCACCTGGGCGAGGTCGATACCGGCCGGGTCTCCGAACAGCGCCGAATGTGTCTTGGTGACGATCGCGATGCGACCGCCCTCGAGGCCCTCGACCAGGTAGATCTCCCACAGCGGACGCGACCGGTCGAGCAGGCGCGACTGGATTCGCGCGCAGAAGTCGAGCAGTTGCTGATCACCACCCGGGCGCGGCAGCGCGGAGCGGCGCACGTGGTAGGTGATGTCGAAGAATGGATCGTCGACCCACACCGGGCTGGCGAGGTGACCGGGGAGCGTGCGGACCTTGTGCCGGTAGCGCGGCGCTAGTGAGATCCGCTCCTCGAGCAGGTGAACCAGGCGTTCGTAGTCCAGACCTTCCGGCGGCGGCGCGAATACGGCAAGGCCACCGACATGCTGCGGGGCGGTGCGAGTCTCGCGCATCAGACACGCGACGTCAGTGGCCGACATGCGTTCGCTCACCGACGCTCGATTCTCCTGGCTGCTCCCTGCCTTCCCGTATTGTCACAGACCCGCGAGACGTTGCGGGCGAACCGGCTCTGTTTTCCAGGCGCGTCGGACCCACGCGACCCGCGGTTCCTGTCGCCCGGCCCGCGGGCTTGCCGACTCAGCGGGGGTGTCGGCGTCGGCGCGGCGGGGCGACAGGCAACCCGGCCAGCGCAGCGCCCAGATCAACGATCGCGTGCCGAAGCGGGCTGCCCGGGCTCGCCTCGCCCAGCAGCCGGCCGCTCGCGAGCGCGACGTCCAAAGCTCGTCCGTCCGCAGGGAGCAGGGCTGCAGGTGTCCGCCCGGCGAAGCGTTGCAGCGCACCGACGAGTTCGCTGCGGACGTCCCCGGGCACCACGGCCGGCCGTACCCGGTTCAGGACGACCCATACCGGCGCCGCCACCTCAGCGTCACGCAGGTCGGCGAGACCGCGCACCAACCGTTGCATGCCGATCGGATCCGCGGCGCCGACGGCGAGGATCAGCTCGGCATCGTCGAGCACCGCCAGCGTCGCACCGTTGCGCCTCGGGGCCAGCGTGTCGAAGGACAACTCCTCGTCGGTCTCCAAGCAGAAGCCGCAGTCCACGATGGTGAAGTCGGCGAGCCCACGTGCGGCAGCCAGCACCGGCGCGATCGTCGTCGGCCGCAACTCGGGCCACCGGGAGGCGATCGGGATGCCGGTGAGCACGCGCAACTGCGGCCCGAGCTGCCAGCACAGGGCGGCGAGTCCGGACGGATCCAGACGGTGCCCCGAGGAGCGCCGGCACGCCGCCGCGAGGCCGGGCGACTCATCGAGCAGGCCGAGCGTGGCAGCGACGGTGCCGCCGTACACATCGGCATCCACCAGCAAGGCATTCGATCCGAGTCGGGCCAGTTCGTCGGCCAGCGTCACGGCGACCGTCGTGCGTCCCGGCGCGCCCGTCGGCCCCCACACCGCCACCACCGAGCCACGCCGCGCCGGCTCATCCGCGGCGAGCGGCGCACCCGCGCCCGGAGGAACGGCCATCGACGTCGCGGGGTCGGAGTACGCACGCAGGGCGCGCCGCGACGCCGCACTCGACCCATCAGCGGCGTCCGGCCGCACCGCTTCGGTGAGAACGGCCGCGACGACCTCCGGGTCCGCATCATCGGGGAGGACATGCGCTATCCCGCTCGCCCGCAGGGCTTGCTCCGCACCCGGATTTCCTCGGGGCACGACGCCGACCGCAACGACGCCTGCGGCCTGGAGCCGATCTACGGCGTCGGCGTCGAGTCGCCGCAGCCCGGCCGCGATCAGGGCCACCCGGCCCTGCCCCGACGCGGCGACGGCGAGTACGTCGACGATGTCCACGCACCGTCGCACGATCTCGATCGGGTACGGCCCGTGCTCGAAGGCGGTCACCAGTCGCGCCTCCCACTCGGCGCCGTCGGCGACCGAGAGCACGGACAGCTTCATCGGGTCGGCGTGGGCGACGCACAGCCGGCCAGATCGGGCGCCGCAGCCGACGGCGCGTCCGATGCAGCGTCCGAACGTCCGACGAGCACTCCGGCGCGCAGCTTGGCGCCCTCGATCGCCTGTGCCTGGACCACCCGGACAGCCGCTGCGGGCTCGACGCTGACCACGACGTTCTGGGCACCGCTTGCCGCGCCGAACGACCCGCCGCTGTCAGCGTGTACAGACTGCACGACCACGTCGGGCAGCAGCACTACGGACGCGCACCGCGATGTCGATACCCACACCACGATGCGTTGGCCGGCACGCAACTGGGGAGCGGTTCCTGAGCCGAGGGGCACGACGACGGTCGTGCGTTCAGTCAGGCCGGCCACCGAAGCGGCGGGCAGCAGCTCGCCACGCGACACCGCCCGGGTCAGCCGCTTGCCGACCGCGTCGTCCATCGAGGACAGGTAGACACCGTCGCCGTGATTGGGCAGGCGGACTCGCGCGAGCCTGACGTCGTCAGCCGTCACCACCGTGCCGGCGGCGAGATCTCGGGTCACGGCGACGGCCTGATGAGTGCGGTCGGCACCGGCTACGACCTTCGCGCCGATCAAGACCGACACGAGTACCAGCAGCACGCCCAGCACGAGGCGCAGGTCGAGCCATCGCGGCGTCGTGATCCGTCGCGGCTGAGGCGACGGGGGTGCAGCGGCCACGCCGGACATAGTGCCTTAGCGGTGCACACCTGGCGAACCGTGCTGCCCGGCCTGTGGATAGCGACCACGTTTGGACGGTCGACCTGCCAGACTCAAGTGCCCGCCGACACCGACCCGGAGGTCTCGCGCTCCATGTCCCCGGAATCGCGCTTCCTCACCCTCGAGGACGTCGCGGAGGTGCTCAATATCTCCACGTCCCAGGCCTACGCGCTGGTCCGCAACCGCGAGCTGGACGCCATCAAGATCGGCGGCCGCGGTCAGTGGCGAGTCGAGCGGGACCGGCTCGAGGCCTATATCAGTCGGATGTACGAACAAACGCGCGAGTTCATCGCCCAGCATCCGTTCCCCGATACCGACGCGGCCACGCGCACAGACTGACCCGCAGTCCGGGTCGCACAGTTCAGACCAATCGGCGCACCGCCGCGAGCGCCGCGATCGGCACGAGCTCGATCTGCCGAACGTCGCTACGCCGGCGCACCTCACCTGCCGAATGCGTCGCCACCTCGATGAAGTCGGCCCCCACCCGATCGATCGTCGCGTCGATCACTGCCACCTCCGGGCCGCCGGTGGCCAGGTGAATCCGCACCGGCAGTCGATCGCGGGCGATGCCGCGAAGAGCAGTTCGCAACCCGAGCCGCGCCTGTACCACTCCGGCCGAGCCGGGCACCGCCGATACACGGCCGAGTCCGCTCACCGACAGCAGTGTGGCGCTCACGATCACCACCTCCCGCCCGGCTCCCTCGTCCACCAGCAGCCAGTCCGGTCCGACCTGGCGCACCGTGCCCAGCACCGTCAGCCCGCCACCCAGCCGAATCCGAAGCTGAGTGTCGACCGCGGCCCGCAGCCGGTCGAGCAGGCCGAGCCGGCCGATCTCGCCGCGCGTCCGGGTCTCCACCTCGGCGGCCCGCTCGGCATGATCCAGCGCCTCGACCTGGGCTTCCAGATCGGCGAACAACCCGTCCCACCGCACGTCAGCGGACGTACAGACCGGTCGGGACGGCGCGCCGGCGTGCCGGCTGGCCGATCCGGTGCTGGGTCACCACCTGAGCGTAGGTCCGCGAACCGGGCCGTGCGCACGTCAGAGGCGGGTGTTCCCTTCTCGACGCTGGTGGCCCATTCCGATCTAGCCGTGCCCATCGACGTGATCCCCACTCACGCAAACTTCGTTGACTTCAGCTTATCAGTCGTATATATAGGTAAACACAAGCAAACGAAGGATAATGATGCAGCGGCAGCGACTCCTCACGAGCGTGGTCGTGGGCGTGGTCGTGGGCGTGGACGTCACCGTCCTTGTCGGGTTGCGCCCATCACCGCGTCGATTGGCGGCCGACCTCGGCGGTCCGCGCGAGTGGCTGGCCCGCGACGGGCTCGACGGCACGATGGCCACCCTGGTCAGCGTGGCGATCTGGCTGGTCGCCGCCTGGCTCGGGTTGGCCGTGCTCATCGCGACCGCGACACGGGTGCCCGGCAGCTGTGGACGAATGGCTGCCGGGGCGTGCCGCATCGTGCTGCCGGCGGCGCTACGCCGGATAGTCATCGGCGGAGCCGGCCTCGGCGTCCTGCTGTCCCCGGTCATCGCCGACGCGAGACCGGGTACCCAGGCCAGCGCGCACCCGACTCCCCCGCACGCCGTGACGGCGCTGCTCTCCGCGGCGCCGCTCCCGGCGGCGCTCCCGGCGCCGACGTGGCCGTCCGACCCCCCGGCCCGGCAGGCGACGCCGACCCGCCGCCCGACCATGGTTGCGCCACCCCGCTGGCCGGCCAGTCCCGCGCGGGCGGCCGGCCCCGCCGCCGCGAAGCCGGCCGACACCCCGCCGACGACTGGCAGCCGGTCGAGACACCCGCCGCTGGTTGCGCGCGCCGCTCGCGCCACGGTCCGACCCGGCGATTCACTCTGGTTGATCTCGGCGCGGCGACTCGGCTCGCATCCGAGCCAGGCGCTCATCGCCACCAGCTGGCCGCGCTGGTATGCGGCGAACCGGGACGTCATCGGCGACGACCCATCCTTCATCACTCCAGGACAGGTGTTGACCGCACCCAACCCGATCGCCGAGGAGCCAGCGTCGTGATCGCACCCCGCGACCCACATCGGCCCTGCGCCGCCGTGCAGCGCCCATGAGCGCGGCACTCGCCTGCCCGCCGGCCCGAGCCGCACGGAGCACGGTGGTCGTCCGGCCCGCGCCGCGTCGCGAACCCCCGTTCGACGACGAGGTCGACGCGCCGGTGTGCGGACGTTACGACCAGCGGTTGCCGTTCGCGGTGGCGCCGACGCAGCTCGCCTGGCAGCCGCGGCCGTACCAGCGCAAGGGAGTTCCGGACCCGAGTGCCTGGGGCCGCCGCCTTGTCGTCGGCATGATCGAGACGGCCGCGGGCCGGCGACCGCTGCACCAGTTGAGCCCGTTGCTCAGCCCGTCGGTGAGCAAGGGGCTCGTCGCCGATTTCGAACGAGCGGCCGCGTCGGGCACGCCGCACTGGCTACACCGGGCCAGCATGCGGACCGTGCGTGCCTGCGAGCCGGTCGAGGGCGTGGCCGAACTCAGCGCCACGGTCGACACCGGGCCCCGGGTTCGCGCGATCGCGATCCGTCTGGAGACCCATCACGGACGCTGGCGCTGCACCCGCCTCCAGCTTGGTTGACTCGCCGTCACCGCTTGCGCTTGCTCCGATTCCCACCCGACGACCTGTTCCCGCGGCTGCCGCGGTTCGGGTTGGTGCGCGACTGTGCCCGCTTTGCCGTCGCCGAGTTCGCTCCGGCCGCGGGCTTGTCACTGTCGCTCGACGTCGACGGCGCATCCGAGCCAAGCTCCGGCGCGGTGTACGTGAGCGGTCGTTTCTCGGGCGCTCGGTCGAGGCCCTTTGCCTTGATCTGCGGCGAGTGGCCGTTAGGGGCTGCGCCCTCGGCCTCGTGCCGCTCCTGCGCGGCGGCGAGCAGCGTCAGGTCGAGCTTCGGTCCCCCATCGGTGTCGACGGCGGGCTCGATGGCGCCTGCCGCGGTGCCCTGCGGCGTATCGGCTTCCTGGCCCTGCACCTCGACCTCGAGGTTGAACAGGAACCCGACGGACTCCTCCTTGATCGCGTCCATCATCGCCGGAGAACATGTCGAAGCCCTCACGCTGGTACTCGACCAGCGGGTCACGCTGTGCCATCGCGCGCAGCCCGATGCCTTCTTGCAGATAGTCCATCTCGTACAGGTGTTCGCGCCACTTGCGGTCGAGCACGGACAGCAGCACCCTGCGCTCGAGCTCGCGCACCGCGTCGGCACCGAGATCGTCCTCACGCTGGTCGTAGGCGGCCTGCGCGTCCGCGATCAGCTCCTCGAGCAGGAATTCGCGGGTCAGATCGCTCTTCTCGCCGCCGGCCTGCTCGACCGCCTCGTCGACGGTGAGCGAGATCGGGTACAGCGTCTTGAGCGCCGTCCACAACTGGTCGAGTTCCCATTCCTCCGGGTAACCCGACGCCGTTGCGCCTTCGACGTAGCTTGTGACGACGTCAGTGATCATCGGACGGATCTGGTCCGACAGATCGACGCCGTCGAGCACCTTTCGCCGTTCGTCGTAGACGACGGTGCGCTGCTTGTTCATCACCTCGTCATACTTGAGGACGTTCTTGCGGATCTCGAAGTTCTGCTGCTCCATCTGCGTCTGGGCGGACTGGATGGCCTTGGAGACCATCTTCGCCTCGATCGGGACGTCCTCCGGCAACCGGAGCAGGTTCATCATGGCCGCGACCCGCTCGCCGTTGAACCGGATCATCAGGTCGTCGCCGAGTGAGAGGTAGAAGCGTGACTCGCCCGGGTCACCTTGACGGCCCGAACGACCGCGCAGCTGGTTGTCGATACGACGCGACTCGTGCCGCTCGGTGCCGAGCACGTACAGGCCGCCGAGACTGACGACGTCGTCGTGCTCCTTTTCGGTCTCCGTTTTCGCCCGATCGAGCGTCTCCAACCAAGCCTGTTCGTACTCGTCGGGCGTCTCGTCCGGACTCAGGCCCTTCTCGCGCAGCGTGAGGTCGGCCGCGAACTCGGGGTTGCCGCCCAACATGATGTCGGTGCCACGCCCGGCCATGTTGGTCGCGACGGTGACCGCGCCCTTGCGGCCGGCGGCGGCGATGATCGCTGCCTCGCGGGCATGCTGCTTGGCGTTGAGCACCTCGTGCGGGATCCCCTTGCGCAGCAACAGCGCGGCCAGCCGCTCGGACTTCGCGACGCTCGCCGTCCCTACGAGGATGGGCTGGCCGGCCTCGTGCCGCTCGGCGATGTCGTCGATGACGGCCGCGAACTTGGCGTCCTCGCTCTTGTAGATCAGGTCACCGTTGTCCAGGCGCACCATCGGCATGTTCGTCGGGATGGGCACCACCCCGAGCTTGTACGTCTGATGCAGCTCGTTGGCTTCGGTCTGCGCCGTTCCGGTCATGCCGGACAGCTTCTTGTAGAGGCGGAAGTAGTTCTGCAGCGTGATGGTCGCCAGGGTCTGGTTTTCCTGCTGTACCTGCACGCCCTCCTTTGCCTCGATGGCCTGGTGCATCCCCTCGTTGTACCGACGGCCGTGCAGGACGCGTCCGGTGAACTCGTCGACGATCATGACGGCGCCGTCGGTGACGATGTAGTCGCGGTCGCGCTTGAACAGCTCCTTGGCCTTCAGCGCGTTGTTCAGGTAACCGACCAGCGGCGTGTTGGCCGCCTCGTACAGATTGTCGATGCCGAGTTGGTCCTCCACGAACGCGACGCCGTCTTCGGTGACCGCTACGGTGCGCTTGCCCTCCTCGACCTCGTAGTGTTCCTCGCGCTTGAGCCGTGGGACGATCCGCGCGAACTCGAGGTACCAGCGCTGGTTCTCCTCGGCGGGACCGCTAATGATCAGCGGTGTGCGGGCTTCGTCGATGAGGATGGAGTCGACCTCGTCGACGATCGCGAAATGATGCCCGCGCTGGACGACGTCCGCCAAGGCCCACGCCATATTGTCGCGTAGGTAGTCGAAGCCGAACTCGTTGTTCGTGCCGTAGGTGATATCGCATGCGTAGGCGGCCCGACGCTTCTCCGGCGGCAGGTCGTTGAGGATCTTGCCGACCGTGAGTCCGAGAAACCGGTGCACGCGGCCCATCCAGTCGGCGTCACGGCCGGCCAGATAGTCGTTGACGGTGACGATGTGCACGCCGTCTCCGGCCAGCGCGTTCAGGTAGGCGGGCAGGGTCGAGACCAACGTCTTGCCCTCACCGGTCTTCATCTCCGCGACATTGCCGAGGTGCAGCGCGGAGCCGCCCATCAGCTGCACCTTGTAGTGGAACTGACCGAGCGTGCGCCGCGCCGCCTCCCGAACGACCGCAAATGCCTCGGGCAGCAGGTCGTCGAGGGTCTCGCCGTCGGTGAATCGCTCCCTGAACGTGTCGGTGAGCGCGCGCATCTCGGCATCGGTCAGATCGACGTAATCGCCCTCGAGCGTCTCGATGTGATCGGCGATTGCGGACAGTCTGCGGACCTGTTTCTGTTCGCCGGCGCGCAGCAGCTTGGCTAGAACCACGCAGGCCATGGTACGGGCCCCGGGGCTGCCGGCACGGAGGTACGCAGCCACCGGCCGCCCCGGGGACCGATCCGCGATGCTAGGTAGCCGATCAGGGTCGCGGTTCGGCCGCAGCCGACCGGAAGCTGGGCTCGCCGGCCGGCTAGCACGTGGTTCCCCCACCACAACCGGACTCGACGCGCGGGCTGCGGGCATGGTGCGGAAGTTCGGGCTGCCATCCTGGACGAAACCGGCGACACGGCTGGCGCGCCCCCACAGGGACCCGCCACTGACCCACCCTCAGCGGGTCAGCCGAATAAGGCCGTAGTCGTAGGCGTGCCGTCGATAGACGACGCTCGGCTGCCCTGACTCGACGTCGCTGAACAGGAAGAAGTCGTGCCCGACAAGTTCCATTTCGAACAATGCCTGATCCACGGAAATCGGCGTCGCGACGTGCTCCTTGACCCGCACCACCCGACCCGGACCCATTTCCTCCGACTCGAGTGCGTCGGTGTCGGCGGCGCGACCGGCAAGGTCCGCGCCCTGCGCGGGCAGCGCGGCAGTCACCTCGGCCACCGAACGGGGCGTACGGCGCCCGTGGTGGATCCGGCGGCGGTCGGCCGCCTGCCGGAACCGCCGCTCGAGCCGATCCGCGGCCAGATCAAGCGCCTTGTAGAAGTCTTCTGCGCACGCCTCGCTACGCACCACTGGACCACGCGTCCGGCAGGTGATCTCGATATGCTGACAGCTCCCGTTCTGCCGCGGGTTCTTCTCGTGATGAAGCTCGACGTCGGTTCGCGTGATCTTGTTGTCGTAGCGTTCCAGCTTGCCGAGCTTCTCAGTCACGTGTTGGCGGAAGTGCTCGGGAATGACGACATTTCGCCCTCGGACCACAACTTCCATGGCGCCCGCGACAGTTTCCATGCGACCTCCGCGCTCCTCGAAACCACCAGGTTGTGCCGCGTCGCCCGACTGCGCCGCGCCCGAGTGCCGACTGCGTCCAAATCGATCAGGTCCACTCACGCTAGACCGCTCACGTGGGCGGTGCCAATGTATCCGCGCAGTGAGCCCTGGCGAGCCGCCGGCGGTCGTCACGTGCGGTCGCGGCGACGACCGCGGCACCGAGAACAGTCCAGCCGCCGCTGCGCAGGGCTCGGACCGCCTCGCGCAGCGTCGCTCCGGTGGTCACGATGTCATCGACGAGAATCGCCGTGGTGGTCCAACCCGGGCCCCGGGCGGTCATCGCCAGGTGCAGGTTGTCCGCCCGCGCCGCGGCGCCCAGACCCGCGGAATCCTCGACCCGACGTGCCAGCGACAGCGCCGTGTCGGTACGCAGCCCGACCCGCGCACCGCTGCGCCGGGCCAGCCGCACGACATGCGACCCACCCCTAGCCGCGGCCGCAGTACGGCTCGATGGCACCGGCACCAGGACTGGCGGGCGCTGGGGAGCACCCGCCGGTGGCGCCCGCAGATCCACGAGCAAGCTAGCGAGGCAGTCACTGAGCAACGCCGCTAGCGGCGTCGCCAGATCACGGCGCCCACGTTCCTTGTACCGGATCAGCGCCGCGCGCACGGCACCGTCGTACGAGCCGGCCGCGACCACCGGAACGCCGCCGCCCATCAGCCGGATTACTCCCGCGACCGGCAGGCACGCGGCGCACCACCCCACACCGTAGGCACCGCAGGCCACACATCGGCGCGGCCACACCAGGTCGGCGAGTTCGGCCAAGTAGTGCATGCGCCCAGCGTCGCGCACGGCGTCACCGCCCGCGCCCTGTTCCCGGACGCTGTGGACAAGCAGCAGGTTCGGGGACGCGCCTGTGCACAGCCGAGACGTGAACTCCGAGCGAGACAGAATGCGGCCCATTCGCAGGGCGCCGCACGCCGGTCGGCCCCGCCCGATCCGGCTACCGCCGGCTAGCCGAGATATACGGGGTTGGTGCCGCGAGTCTGACCGGCCGCGCCCGGGCTCACCCAGCCGGTCCCACTCTGCACCCATACGAAGTCGTCGGCCGAGACCCAGGCGGCGGCGCTCGTCGTCGCGGTGACGCTGGTCGGCGCGGACGGCAGGCCGTTGATGGCCCGCTCGCTCCATTGGGAGCCGTCCACGCCGGTCTCGAATATCCGGGCGTCGCGGGAGCCGGTGAGGTAGCCGATCGCGGTCAATCGCAAGGAGTAGTTCCACGCAACGTCGGTCAGCCCGACCCCCTGTGGGCTGATGGTCTGCACGTACACGATCTGTGGGGCTCCGACACCGCGTACGATCGCGCCGATGTAGAGCTGCGCCGAGCCATTCGATCCGGATACGACCATCGCCAGTCGGGAACCGTCGGGGCTCAGCCGCAGCGCAACGATCCGCCCGCCGCCGGCGACCGACGGGATGGACACGCGCGCCGGCGCTGCGGTGGATCCGGCGATCACCCGATAGATCTGTGAACCGGAACCGATCCACACCTCAGCGAGCCCCGGCGCCCAGGTCGGCCGGGAGAGAACACCATGGATCTTGGTCATGCGCATCCCGGCCTCCCGGGTACCCACGAGCAGCCGATCCTCGCCGCCGGTGTGGATCACCGCTGCGATCGCGAGGCCGCGGGCCGAACCGGTGCGCGCAAGGGCGACCGACTGGTAGAAGTAGGTCCCGTTGTTGCCCGGCCCGGACAGCAGCTTCCCGGTCTGGGTGACGATCCGGCCATTGTCGAGGTAGTAGACCTCCAACGGTGGGGCGGGCGGCCCGAGCTGACCGACGAAGTCGGCCGTGGAGAACACCGCACCTCGTACAGCGGGGATCGTGACGGCGGCGCCTCGGTCGGTGATCGACATCGGGTTTCGGACCACACCGCTGAGCGACTGACTGAGCTGCGCAGCCAGCCGGTTACGTACCGCGCCGGCAAGTTGCCTGCTGCCGTCGATGCTGATCTTGGTCACCGTGTCCATCGTGGTGACCACCGGTCGACTCCGCGCGGGCAGCGTGTCGGTGTTCACGACATTCTGCAGTTCCTGGCTGGGTCCGTTGTAGAGCTGACCGAGCAGCCAGTTCGCGCGTTGGAGCGGCGCCGCGAGCGAGGAGTAGTAGCGCAGGTCCGGAACCAGATACCGGTTCGCCGCGTCGTAGAAGTACAGCGGTTGTGCCTCGTACAGAGCGAACTGCTCCTGAGTGAGGATCAGCCCGTCGGACAGGGAGTTGATCCGGTATTGACCGGCCGTGCGGTTGTCCAGTCCGAAGGTGAATGTGACGCTCTCGCCGCCATTTCCCGTTCCGATCAACGAAGGTGTGTAGACCCCTTCCGCGTTCAGCGTGCCGATGACGCGGCCGGAGACAGTCAGCGTGCCTCGTTCGGTGAACGTGCCGATCCGCTGATCGCTGACCACCGTCGTCTTGCGGTCGGGGGTCCAACTGCGGTTGGCCGCCTTGGTGAGGTACTTCCGGGCCGAGGTAAACGTGCCCGGGTCGGCACTGTTGGCGTCAAGGAAGGCCTGGACGACGGTCCGCGGGCCGGCATCGGGCGGGAGCACCGGTTGCGGGTTGCTCGGCGCACCCTGCCCGACCGACTCGATCGCGATCGGGACAGAGGACGCAGGCACTCCGGTGCACCCGGTGAGGCAGACGCACACGGCCGCAGCGGCCGCCACCAGGCTGCCGCTCCAACCACGATGACACCGCCTCACCGGTCGTCGGCCTCGATGTCGGCGGGAATCAGTGGAAGGGGCGAGTGGACCAGCGTGTGGCCGGCGTGCCGTGGCAGGGTCAGCCGGAACTGCGCCCCACGCCCGCGCTCACCCCAGGCCTGCAGCCAGCCGTCGTGCAGCCGGGCATCCTCGAGGGAGATCGATAACCCCAACCCGGTGCCCCCTGTCAACCGACTGCGCGACGTGTCGCCACGCCAGAACCGGTTGAAAACCAGTCCCGCCTCGCCGGGGCGCAGGCCGATCCCGTGGTCACGGACCGTTATCGCGACGGCGTCGTCGTCGCAGCCGACGGTGATGATCACCGGCTTGCCTTCGCCGTGATCGAGCGCGTTTCCGAGGAGATTACGCAGGATCCGCTCGACGCGCCGCGGATCCATGTCCACGCTCACCGGCTCATCAGGCTGCGAGACGACCAGCTCGCTGCCGTGCCTGGCGGCGAGCAGCCGATTCGCCTCGACGGTCGCCGCGACGACCAGGCGCAGATCTGTCGGTTCGGACTCCAGTTGTGCCGCACCGGCGTCATGACGCGAGATCTCCAGCAGATCGGCGAGCAAGGCCTCGAACCGGTCGAGTTCGGTATTGAGCAACTCGGCCGATCGCGCCAGTTCCGGCGGGAAGTCGCTTCGGCTCGCATGCAGGTACTCGGCAGCCATCCGGATCGTCGTCAGTGGAGTGCGCAGCTCGTGCGAGACATCGCTGGTGAATCGGCGCTGCAGCCGGGACAGGTCCTCCAGGCGGCGGATCTGGCGTTGCAGGCTGTCGGCCATGTCGTTGAACGACTGGGCGAGCTGGGCGATGTCGTCGCTGCCACGGGTGGGGATGCGTTTGGACAGGTCCCCGGCGGCCAGCAGCCCTGCAGTCCTGGCCGCCACGCGCACCGGGCGCACCACCTGCCGAGTGACGAGCAATGCGATGGCGAGCACGAGCAGCACGAGCGCGAGACCGGCGAACAACGCGGTGCGTTGCACCAGCTGGATCGTCTGTTCCTCGGCGGTCAACGGGAACAGGTAATACAGCTCGAATCGACCGCTGCCGGCCGGCTCGCCGACGATCAGGCCCTTGACCAGCCGCGTGCCGCCGTCGCGCAGCGGCACGGGCGCGTACTGGATGGCCAGGTTGCCGTTCTGCACCTGCTTGCGCAGACCGGCTGGGATCTTCGTCTCCGGACGTGTCTCGTCGGCCGGCGACAGCAACGCGATGGTGAACAGGCCGGCACTGGTCCCAGGGGCTCGCAGACTCGCCTTAATCGTGCGTTCCGCATCTTCGTAATCGGCCGGGATTTCCAGATCCGTGTCTCGTAGCACGGCATTGGCCGTGGTCGAGCCGATCCGCGCCTGGTTGATGGCCGCCTGCTGCTTGGCGCGCAGGACGCCGTTGGCAACCTGGTCGACGAGGAACAGGCCCGTCACGAGCACCACGACCCCGGTGGCGACCACGGTGGTCGTCCCCACGCGCAGTTGCAGCGACCGGTGCCAGGCATCGACCGTGGCGCGCGCCGCCGTGGCCACCCCCTGGCCGACCGTACGGATCAGCCGTGCGCCCCGGGCGGTGAACGCTGTGAACTCGGCGCGGCGGGCCCGCGCCACGGTCACGGCGGCCCGGCTTTGTACCCGACGCCGCGGACGGTCAGCACCACCTCGGGACGCTCAGGGTCACGTTCGACCTTGGCCCGCAGCCGCTGGACATGCACGTTCACCAGCCGCGTGTCCGCGGCGTGCCGATAGCCCCAGACCTGTTCGAGCAGCACCTCGCGGGTGAATACCTGCCGCGGTTTGCGGGCGAGCGCGACGAGCAGGTCGAACTCGAGCGGGGTGAGCGCCATCGTGTGCCCGCCGCGTGACACCTGATGTGCCTGGACGTCGATCTCGACCGGCGAATCCGCGGGCCCGACGGTCAACGTCTCCCCGGCGATGTCCTCGTGGTGGCGCAGGCGGGCGCGCATACGGGCCACGAGTTCCTTGGGCTTGAACGGCTTCATCACGTAGTCGTCCGCACCCGACTCGAGGCTGAGCACGACGTCGACGGTGTCTGTCTTGGCGGTCAACATGATGATCGGCGTGCCGCTCTCCGCCCGGATCGCGCGGCAGACCTCGATTCCCGACATGCCCGGCAGCATGAGGTCGAGCAGCACGATGTCCGGCTTCGTCTCACGGAACGCCTGCACCGCACGCGCACCCTCGGCCACGAACGAGGGCTCGAACTGATCCGTTCGCAAGACGATGCCGAGCATCTCGGCAAGGGCAGCGTCGTCGTCGACTACCAGCACACGCGGTTTCACGCTGCTCATGGTGTCACTTCACGCGATCGATCGTGTGGTGGCGCGAGGCCGAGCGCGCCGTCAGGTCGACGATGTGTTCGGTCGAGGGCCGCCCATCCCGGTACCGGGCACAAATTGCGTCAGTTCCGCGGCTCCGGACAGACTGCAGCGGCGAGTGCGTGCCGCGGTGATTGCCCGCCGTGACCCGGGCTGTCAGCATTTGATCAACTTCGCGGGAGGAACGATCGATGGCGACGGTGGCGGCGCGGTCACGCAACCGAGCGGGGCTCGCCTGGGTGCTGCTCCTCGGCTGCGCGGTCGCCGTAGCGCTCGGCGTGTACGGCAAGGTGCACGACCCGGCGTTCAAGCCGCTGTTCCTCGCCGGGTTCTCCGGCATGTTGCAACTCAAGACCTGGCTGGCGACAGCCGCGCTCGTCCTCGTTCTCGCGCAATTGCTCACCGCGCTGTGGATGTGGGGTCGGCTCCCGGGCGCAGGCGTCGCGCCAGGCTGGGTCGGCCCCCTGCATCGATGGACCGGGGCGATCGCTTTCGTCATCCTGATCCCGGTCGTGCTGCACTGCCTGTGGTCGCTGGGCTTTTCGACCGACTCGCCGCGGGCGCTCGCCCACAGCCTCGCCGGCTGCGTGTTCTACGGCGCCTATGCGTCGAAGATGCTCGGGTTGCGGTTGCGTGGCCTGCCGGGCTGGACCTTGCCGGTGCTGGGCGGCCTGGTCTTCACCGCGCTCGTCGTTGCGTGGCTGACCTCAGCGGTGTGGTTCTTCACTCGTTCCGGCCTGCCGCTGACCTGACGGGACGAACTCATGACAACCGGGATCACTCGCCGCTCCGCCCTTACCGGGGCGCTTACCGCCGCCGTCGGGGGCGTCGTCGGCTTCGTCGTGGCTCGCAACAGCGACGCCGCGAAGACCAGGGACGTCGTCACCGCGGCCAATGCCTACGGCGACGACAGCAGCCGTTCGGGCACCGAGCTCGCCGCGCTCGACGCCGTGCCCGCCGGGGGCGGCATCGTGCTGCAGAAGCGATCGCTCGTACTCGTCCGCAGCCGCAGCGGCGATGCGGTCGTGGCGTTCACGGCCGTATGCCCGCACCAAGGCTGTCTGGTCGACAAGGTGGGCCCAAAGACGATCGACTGCCCCTGCCACGGCAGCCGGTTCGACGTTGCCACCGGCGAGGTCGTCAGCGGCCCCGCGACGACGGGCCTGCGCAAGGTGGCCGTCACGGTTCGGGACGGGAAGGTGTATTCGGCATGACGCGTGCGCTGCCGACGCTGCTCTGGCTACTCGCCACGGGTTTCGCGATCGGAGTTCTCATCGCCCTGGCCTGACCGGCACAGTGAGGTCGAATTGCCGACTGTGCCGGCCAAGCCGGCCGCAGACTCCGGTGTGATACGTCAGTAGCGGTAGTGGTCCGGCTTGTACGGTCCGGCGACGTCGACGCCGATGTACTCGGCCTGGGCCTTGCTCAACATGGTGAGCTTGGCGCCTACGGCGTCGAGGTGCAGCCGCGCGACCTTCTCGTCCAGGTGCTTGGACAACGTGGTGACGGTGGGCTTGCCATCCACGAGGTAAGCGTCCGGGTTCTTGTGGATCTCGATCTGCGCGATCGTCTGGTTCGAGAACGAGGTACTCATCACGAAGCTCGGATGGCCGGTCGCATTGCCGAGATTCAGCAGCCGCCCCTCACTGAGCACGATGATCTTCTTGCCGTCCGGGAAGGTCCATTCGTGCACCTGCGGCTTCACCTCGATCTTGCGGATGCCGTCGACCTTGGCCAAGCCGGACATGTCGATCTCGTTGTCGAAGTGACCGATGTTGCCGACGATCGCCTGGTGCTTCATCGCGGCCATGTGCTCGGCCAGGATGATGTCCTTGTTGCCGGTGGCGGTGACGAAGATGTCGGCCTTGCCGACGACGTCGTCCAGGGTGACCACCTCGAGGCCGTCCATCGCCGCCTGCAGCGCGCAGATCGGATCGATCTCGGTGACCACGACCCGGGCGCCCTGCCCCTGGAGCGATTCGACGCACCCCTTGCCGACATCGCCGTAGCCACACACGACGGCGAGCTTGCCGGCGATCATCACGTCGGTGCCGCGGTTGATGCCGTCGATGAGCGAATGGCGGCAGCCGTACTTGTTGTCGAACTTGCTCTTGGTGACCGAGTCATTGACGTTGATCGCCGGGAACAGCAGGGTGCCGGTGCGCTCGAACTCGTAGAGGCGGTGCACGCCGGTGGTGGTCTCCTCGGTGACGCCGATGATCGCCGCGCCCATCCGGGTGTACTTGCCGGGGTGCTCGACGATCGAGCGGCGGAGCAGGTCGAGGATGATCCGGTACTCCTCGGAGTCGGTGTCCTCGGCCTGCGGGACGGCTCCGCCGGCCTCGTACTCGGTACCCATGTGGATGAGCAGCGTGGCGTCACCCCCGTCGTCGACGATGGAGTCGGGGCCGCTGCCGTCCGGCCAGGTGAGCATCTGCTCGGTGCACCACCAGTACTCCTCGAGGGTCTCGCCCTTCCAGGCGAAGACCGGCACACCCTGCGGGTCGTCAACGGTGCCATTCGGGCCGACGACCGCGGCTGCGGCCGCGTGGTCCTGGGTGGAGAAGATGTTGCAGCTGACCCAGCGGACATCCGCGCCGAGCGCGACCAGCGTCTCGATGAGGACGGCAGTTTGCACGGTCATGTGCAGCGAGCCGGCGACCTTCTTGCCCTTGAGTGGTTGCGTCGGGCCGAACTCGCGGCGCAGTGCCATCAGGCCGGGCATCTCGTGCTCGGCCAGCTCGATCTCCTTGCGGCCGAAGCCGGCCAGCGCGAGGTCGGCGACCTTGAAGTCGGCGACGCTGCCGGCCGTGTCGGGCGTCAACGAAAGGGACACGTGCTCTCCTTGAGGTTGGGGGTGTTCTGCGGTGTGCGGGGTGGCGAGCCGGCGGAAGATGTTCGACTCGGGTGGTGCGGCGGCGCGGTGCAGGGGACCGAACCAGTCGTCGACGGCGCGCGCGAGCGTGGCGTCGGTACGCATGCGAAGCTCGAATGCGATGTCCGTGATGCCGAGGTCGTGCGTGTCGATCAGGTCCCGCAGCCCCTGCAGGCGCTCGATCTGTCTGGGGCCGTAGTGCCGGTGACCACCAGCCGTGCGCAACGCCGCGACGAGACCGGCTTGCTCGAGGTAGCGCAGCATCCGCTGCGACCAACCTGTCGCTACGGCAGCTTGCTGGATCGTCAACGAGTGCATCGCCGGATAATCTACCACGGGCGTGTCAGATTTACCGGGCAACCGTCGTGCGTGTCCTGGAGCCCGGACGCCAGGGTGCGTGGAACGAGCCGGCGCCGCAGCTGCACCCGGGCTCGGACGGGGCCATGACCTCAGAGCCGGCCCACCCCGGCAAGTACGGCCCGCCCGTTGCCGGTGATCGCCGTCGGCGTTGCGGCGGGCACGAAGGCCGCCCGCCCACCGGTCAGCGCGACGCGGTCCACCTGCACCTGCCCGTCCAGGCAGAGCACGATGACCGGTCCCGGGTCGTCGAGACGGGTCGGCCGATCGACCTCGAGGCGGGTGAGGCGGAAATCGGCTACGGGCACGTCGAACGAGCCGGCCACGGACGGCCAGCGAGGCTCGTCCAACGCGGTGAAGTCCGCGACATCGAGCAGCTCGTCGACGTCGACATGTTTGCGAGTGAGACCGCAGCGCAGCACGTTGTCGCTGTTGGCCATGATCTCCACGCCGGTGCCGCGCAGATAGGCGTGCACGTTGCCCGCGCCGAGGAAGATCGCTTCACCCGGTTCGAGATGCACGTCGTTGAGCAACAGGGTGAGCACGACGCCAACGTCGTCGGGGAACGAGGCTGCCGACAGTCGCACAGCACGCAGTGCGCCGGAGGCGGCCGACCCGGCCCGGCGTACCAGTGCCTCGATAACCGGGCCCGGCTCGGCATGCCTGAGCAGGCCGGTGAACGCAGCACGCAACGGATCAGGTCCGCGCAGCAGGTCGCCGAGGAAATTCAGCTCCGGCAACGCGATGTCCTCGAGCAAGGCGAGGGTCGCCGGGACCGGCCGGAACCCGCACAGCCCGTCGAACGTCGTCAACGCGCAGAGCAACTCGGGCTTGTGGTTGGCGTCGCGGTAGTTGCGGGTCGGCGCGGCGCGGTCGACACCGGCTGCCTCCTCCGCAGCGAAGCCGGCGCGGGCCCGGGCCAGTGACGGGTGCACCTGAATCGAGAGGGGTCTGTCGGCGGCGAGCACCTTGAGCAGGTATGGCAGCCGCGCCCCGAAGCGCTGCACGACGGCGGCGCCGAGAGCACCGTGTGGATCATCGTCGATGAGGTCGGCCAGCGTCATCCCAGGAAGCGCGATGGCGGACGGATCATCCGGGTGCGCGCCGAACCAGATCTCAGCCGCCGGCCGGCCGTCCGCCTCGATGCCCAACAGCTCGGGAATCGCGGTCGGCGAACCCCAGTCGTAGCGACGGATGACGCCGTCAAGCGCAACCGCAGCCCGCGATGACATCTGCACGATGCTAGGAGGTGGACTCAGCCGGGCGTGTTGTTGCGGTCGAGGTCCGGCTCGAGGTAGATCACCCGCGCGGACGGCACCGCGTCGCGCACCCGGCACTCCGCCGCGTCGATGGCCGCGGCGACCTCGGTGAGCGACGCTCCGGGGGGCATCGCGAGCTTGGCGCCCACGAGCAACTCGTCCGGGCCCAGGTGCATGGTCCGCAGGTGGATGATCCGTTCTACGCCAGGGCCCTGCAAGCCCGACTCGATCTTGGCGAGCTCGGTGGGCGCCGCCGCCTCGCCGACGAGCAGGCTCTTCGTCTCGATGATCAGGATGACCGCCACGACGAGCAGCAGCGCGCCGATCAAACAGGTGCCGATACCGTCCCAGATGGCGTTGTCAGTGACCATGGTCAGGCCGACGCCGAGCAAGGCGAAGAACAGGCCGACGAGGGCGGCGACGTCCTCCAGCAACACCACCGGCAGCTCCGGGTTCTTCGCATGCCGGATGAACCCCAACCAGGAGTCGCTGCCCTTGAACTGGCGCGACTCGCCGATCGCAGTACGTAGCGAGAAGCTTTCCAGTCCGACGGCCACCACCAGCACGGCGATCGCGACGAACGCGTCGTCGAGGTGATGCGGATGGCGGATCTTCTCGATTCCCTCGTACAGGGCGAACAGGCCGCCGGCGGAGAACAGCAGCAGCGCGACCAGGAAGCCGTACACGTAGCGGTCGCGGCCGAACCCGAACGGATGCGCCGGCGTCGCCTCCTTGCGCGCCGACCGGCCGCCGATCAACAGCAGGCCCTGGTTGCCGGAGTCGACGACGGAGTGCACGCCCTCGGCAAGCATCGAGGACGACCCGGTGACCACGAAGGCGATGAATTTGATCACTGCGATGCCCAGGTTGGCACCCAGCGCCGCGATGATCGCCTTCGAGCCGCCGGATGCACTCACTGTCGCGATGCTAGTGGTCGGCCGGCGGTGCGCGGCCGCGCGAGTTCGGATCCCTACCGCAGGCTCAGTGCGCTCGTTCGGCCGGGCCGCGCGAGCCGGGGTCCAGACCGAGGCCGAAGGCCAGGTACGCAGCGGTGTATTCGCCGAACGCGGCGGCCGCGGCGAAGCGGGCCAGCGGGTCGCCGGCCGGCACGTCGACCGTCGACGAGCGCAGGCCGAGGTTCGCGGCCAGGTCGTGCAACGCCTTGGCCGCCCGCCGCGCCGCCACCTCGTCCAATTGGATCTGCGCGTCCGAGCGGTCACCGAGCAGCATGTCGTCGGCCGACCCGTCGTCGCCGACGACGAGCAGTCGCGGGCGGACCGCGGGCGGCTCGTCGACCCGGTCACGGAACAAGTCGTTCACCGGCGCCGGACCGGCACCGCGCAACAGCGCTCCGGCGCGGCCCACGCCGTCCGGTAACGAGACGGACATCGACGCGGCGCCGGCGAACTGCTGCAGCGCATCGGAGATCGCCCGTGCGGCGACGCCGGCCAACGCACCCGCGCCGACGATCAGCGCGGTGCTGTGGGCGAACTCCACCGCGAGCGCCTTTGCCGGGTTGGTGAACGCGTCGCCGTCGGGCCGGCACGACTCGGCCTTCTCGTCCAGTGCGTCGGCGACCTCGATCAGCAAACCGGACGGGATCGGGTTGACCCCCAGGACGTCGAGCGCCTGCAGCAGCGGCGTCAACACCGACCAACGCGCCGCGCGCGGGTTGAGATCGCGCGGCAACTCGTGCACCGGCGCGCGGCCGGCCGCGACCGCGACCTGGCTGCCGGGCGGCGCCACGACGGCCATGGCGAGCCCGCGCGAGGCGCCCTGTGCGGCCAGTTCGGCCAACCGCGGATGGCGACCGTCGACGGAGCCGATCAGCAGCGCGTCGGCCGGGCCGGCCCAGCGGGGCAGCTCGACGCCGTGCCAGGTCATCGCCGGGGTCCGCGTGCAGCTGAGCCGGGTGATCAACCGCGATCCCGACGACGGCGCGGAGTCGGTCGCGACCAGCATCGCGCGGGGAAGTTCGTCACCACGCAGCGCTTCGATCCCGAAGTCGGCGACCGTGTCCACGGCCCGGCGCACCTGAGCTCCCGCGGTCGCCAGCGCCCACAACAGCCGGAACTCGTCACGCTGCTCGAGCCGTGCCGGGTCGTCGAGCAGCGTCTCGTCGAAGTCGGCGCTCATCGCGGCACGCTCACGTGCCGGAGTCCGGCGCGGGCTCTGCGGCGCGCGCATCACCACCGAGACCGTTGGGTCCGGGACTCGCCTCGTCGAGCAACAACACCGGGATGCCGTCCTCGATCGGAAACGAGGATGCGCAGTGCGTGCACACGAGAACCTCGGAACCGTCACGAGCGCCTGTGCGCAGCGGCGCATGGTCGTCACTCGGACAGGCGAGTAGGTCGAGCAGCTCGGCATCCAGCGACATCGGCGACCTCCGGATCTGACCTGACTGGTCTAGCCGCGGATGACGGCCAGCGCCTCGTCGCGGACGCTCGCCATCGATGCTTCGGTGGGCGCCTCGACGTTGAGCCGCAGCAAAGGTTCGGTGTTGGACGCACGCACGTTGAACCATGCGCCGTCGGACAGATCCACGGTCAGCCCGTCCAGCTCGTCGATGTCGGCCGTCCGGTCGGCGAATGCCTCCCGCACCGCGACGACGCGTCCGGCCTGGTCGTCCACCACCGAGTTGATCTCTCCGGACTGTGCGTAGCGGGAGTACTCCGCGCTCAGCTCGGCGAGCGGCGCGTCTTGCTCGCCGAGTGCGGCGAGCACGTGCATCGCGGCGAGCATGCCGGTGTCGGCGAACCAGAAGTCGCGGAAGTAGTAGTGCGCCGAGTGCTCGCCGCCGAACACCGCGTCCGCCTTGGCCATTTCGGCCTTGATGAACGAGTGGCCGACGCGGGTGCGGATCGGCTGCCCGCCGCGCTCGCGCACGATCTCGGCCACCGCGCGCGAAGTGATCAGATTGTGGATCACCGAGGCGCCCGGCCACTTGGCGAGCTCACGTGACGCGACGAGTGCGGTGATCGCACTCGGCGAAACGGCGGCGCCGGTTGCGTCTACCACGAAGCACCGGTCGGCGTCCCCGTCGAAGGCGATGCCGATGTCGGCTCCCTCCGCGACGACGGCACGCTGCAGGTCGACGAGATTGGCCGGCTCGAGCGGATTGGCCTCATGGTTGGGAAAGGTGCCGTCGAGCTCGAAGTACAGCTCGACGATCTCCAACGGCAGCGGTGGCAGTGCCCGGTCACCGAGCACGGCCGGCACGGTGTAGCCGCCCATTCCGTTGCCGGCGTCCACTACGAGCTTGAGCGGCCGAATGCCGGACAGGTCGACCAGCGAGCGCAGATGCTTCGCGTAGGCGACGAGCAGGTCGGCTTGTTCCACGCCGCCCGGGGACTGCGTTGCCGCGATGCCGGCGTCGAGGTACTCGCCCGCGCGGTCACGGATCTCGACCAGCCCGGAGTCCTGGCCGATGGCGACGGCGTTCGCGCGGCACAGCTTGATGCCGTTGTACCGCGCCGGATTGTGACTGGCGGTGAACATGGCACCAGGCAGGCCTAACCAGCCGGACGCGAAATACAGCATGTCCGTCGACGAGAGTCCCGCCTCGACGACGGAGGCACCCCGGTGCAGCGCACCCTCCCCGAAGGCACGTGCGAGCCCAGGGCCGGTCTCGCGCATGTCGTAGGCGGTGACGACCTTCGTCGCAGTGGTTACGTCGACGAACGCCGCACCGAGCGCCCGAGCGATGTTCTCGTCCAGCTGGTCGGGCACGATGCCGCGCACGTCGTACGCCTTGACGAGCGCCGAGAGGTCCACAGTCCGCGAGCCTACCCACGGCGCTGGGCGATCAGTGGCCCGGCGGCACTACCCGCAGGTGGCCGCGGCGGCCAGTGAAGGTCGCGCCGTCGCCAGGTGGCCGCTCCTCGATCCGCGCGGCCTCCCGAACCGCGTCGGCCAGGGCTTCGAGGTCGTCGGCATGCGGGATCGGAGCCGGGAATTCGCCCTCGTGCCGCAGGACCTCCCACCCGCGCGGCACGGTCAGCCCGAGCGCGTGCTCCTCGCACAGGTCGTAGGAGTGCGGTTCGGCGAAGTGGGCGAGCGGTCCGACGACTGCCGTCAGGTCCGCGTAGGCGTAGGTCAGGGTGGCGACGGCCGATCGGGCACAGGCGGTGCGCGTGCAGCGTCGCACGTGCCTCACCGCCGGGCCCCCAGCGGCGGCGCAGTGCACGACCCGAGGCTCACAGCTTCGGACCATATCCCCGCCGGCCTCGAATGCCGCGCTTTGTCCGACGACCTGCGTCCGTGTCGCGCAGCCGCACGCCCTGCGGCCGCGCGCTCCCGTGGCTGCCTCGGCGCAACGATGACATGCTGCATCAGCCAGCCACCGCGAGCGTGCGAAGGCGCGCCCGCCGACGTCCATCCGGGGGGATGATGTCCGAGGAGGTCTACGAACTGGCCCGCGCACTGCGCGGGTCGCCGCCGCCACAGGTCGCCGCCCTGCCGCCGGAGGTCCTGCGCCGGCTGACTGCCCAGATCGACGCGGGTCGCCGACACCATCGTGCGGTCGCGGACCGAGCGATCGAGACGGCGATCAAGGGTGTGCCGCTGCCGGTACGCGGCATCGTCCGGAAGGCGCTCAGATGACCGCCGCGATCAGCCGGCACCCGGCCGAATGAGCGCGCGGCTGCCGAGAAGCCCGCAGATCGGCCGCATCGCCCGGCTGCTCAATGTCGACCCACAGGAGATCCGCGGTCTCGACGACCTCAACGATCGACAGCTGCGTGAGCTGCACGACATGATCAGCGAGGCCTACTTCGGGCCGGGGCGCGATCGCTTCGCCCGGGTCGCGGGCTTGGCGAAGGTGTTGCCCGCAGCTCTCGCCGGCAAGCTCGCCGAGCGGTTCCTCCCCCCGCAACTGGCCGCCCGCGCGGCCGAGCAGCTCGACCCTGCTCGCGCTCACGATCTCGTCGAACGGGTATCGATCGGCTATCTCGCAGACCTGGCGGTCGAGCTGGACCCCACGCGATCCAAGCCGGTGATCCAGGCGATTCCGGCCGATCGGGTCGCAGATGTCGCCGCGGAGATATTCCGCCGCGGGGAGTATGCGGCGGCGGCCGAGATCGCCGGCGCGGTCCGGCTCGACGGGTTGTTCGCCGCGCTCGCAGTGGCACGCGCGCACGACCTGATCGAGCTCGTCCCGCTGCTCGTCTGGACGGACGAGATCGAGACGGTCGTCGACGACACCCCGGCCGCGCAACTCGATGGCATCCTCGACGAGATCGCGTTCGCGGATCGCTGGGACGACGGCAGCTACCTCGTCGACCACCTGAGCCCGAGTGCGCGGTGCCGGGCTCTGGAGCGGCTGGCCCGCTCACCTGACTCGACCTTCGCCCGCTTCCGCGACGCCGCTCGCGGCGGCCGCCTTGGCGACGCCGCCGCACAGCTCGTCGCCGACGCGGCACAAGCCCGCGCGGCCGCCGACCTACCCTGAGCGATGCGAGCGCTGCGTAGGGTGGTCCCGTGCGCGTAGAGGGCCGGGTGACGCGTCGTCGGAGCGCGCCTCGAGCGCGCCGCGGGCGCCGGGATCGGCACGGGCGCGGCATGCGCGGCCAGCTCGCGCCGGCCGAAGTGCCGCTGCACCGCACCCGCGGCGAACGCTTCGACCATCTGGTGATGGACGCCGTCGATGAGCTCGAGGAACACTGGTCCGCGGAGCTGGCGGCGCTCGAGTTCGCGGTGGAGGAGGTACCCCCGCACGAGGACATGTCCGATTTCGACGCCGACGTCGTGCTCGATCGTGGAGTGCCGTTGGGCCGCCTGTTCCGGGAGGGGCTGCCGGACATCAAGGGCCCGGTCGCGGTCGTCTACCGCCGGCCGATCGAGGCCCGGTCGATCGACCCGGACGATCGCGCCGATCTGGTGTTCATGGTCGTGGTGGATCTCGCGGCCGAGTTCCTCGGCCGGGACGTGGACGAGATCGACCCGCCCTGAACACGACCCCGGCGCGGTGCTAGACGGCGCGGCGCTTGAGGCGGCGGCGTTCCCGTTCGGAAAGCCCGCCCCAGATGCCGAAGCGCTCGTCGTGCGCAAGCGCGTACTCCAGGCACTCGCTGCGCACCTCGCACCCGGTGCAGATGCGCTTCGCTTCCCGCGTGGAGCCGCCCTTCTCCGGGAAGAAGGCCTCCGGGTCTGTTTGTGAGCACAGAGCGCGCTCCTGCCAGCTCGCCTCATCAGGCAGCCCGAATATGTCGGCGAGCTCCGCGTCGTCGACGGTGCTGGTCAGGTCGGTCACGTCGACCTCCGAAGGAGTGGACCGGGGGTGAAGCGGAATGACACGGTTCAAATTACACGCGTGTCGTTCCCGTTCGTCAAGGCAAACGGCTGCTATTTCCGTGCCGGACGTCGAGATTGGCGATTTTCTGCCCGCACGGCGCTGGTCAGGGCGCCGGTGACGGCCTCGACAGCAGGTCGGCCGGCGACACTCGCGCGGGCCACGGCGTGCAACCGGCGGTGTAGCGGCGGGGTCCGCAGGACGTCGAGCCGGATCGCGGCCGTGTCGGCGCACTGCGCGGCGCCAGCCCAGGCGACCGAGCGACGCGGCAGCACGGCGACGCCGTGGCCGTCGGCCACGGCCCGCACGAGGAGCAGCAGGTCGTCGGTCTCCCATCGCACCCGTGGTTCGAAGCCGGCGGTGCGACACGCGGCGCGCACCGCGCGGCCGCAGGCGGCGGCCTCCGGCGGCATGATCCAGTCGGCACCGGCGAGGTCGGACAGCGACCGGCCGCGCTGCGCGTCGCGGACTGGGCGCACGATCACCAGCGCCTCGGTGTCGAGTTTCCGGACCACCGCCGCTTCCGGCAGCGCGAGCGGGACGAAATCGTACTCGTCGACCACGGCCAGGTCGACATCGCCGCTCAGCAGCAGCCCCATCCCACGCTCCGGTTCGGCCGCCACGACGGAGACCTCGACGCCGGGCAACTGCTCGCGCAGTGCGGCGATCGCCCTCGAGACGAAGGTGGCACCCGCACTCGCCACCGCGGCCAGGCGTACCGAACCGGCCACCGCCCCGGACAGCCGGTCGAGGTCGGCGCGAGCGGCCGCGAGGACGTCGAGGACCTGCGCGGCACGGGCCGCGAGCGCCTCACCGGCGCCGGTGAGCACGACGCCGCGCGGCGAGCGGTCCACCAGCTCGGTCGCGGTGTCGCGTTCCAGTGCGGCCAGCTGCTGCGATACCGCCGACGGGGTGAGTCCGACCGCCCGAGCGGCGGCGGCGATCGAGCCGCGCAGGCCGACCTCGTGCAGCAGCCGCAGCCGCCCTGCGTCGAGCTCCCTAGCCATAAGTGCAACTTACGACATATTCTGGTTAGACATAAGTCGCTCAGAGGAGTCCTGATGTCCCTGCCCACCCCCGACGCGCTTGCCGGTGAGGCGTCGGCCATTCTGCGCCGCCTCGGCGTGACCGACCTGCCGGCCGACGGAGATCTCCTCGCCCGCTCGCCGATCAACGGCAGCGAGCTGGCCCGGCTGCGATCGCACTCGACAGCGGAGGTGGCGGACATTGTCGGCGCGGCGCAGGAGGCGTTTCGCGAGTGGCGGACAGTGCCCGCCCCGGTGCGTGGCGCACTGGTCCGTGAGCTGGGCGGGTTGCTGCGCGAGCACAAGGCCGATCTCGGCGCGCTCGTGTCGATCGAGGCGGGCAAGATCCGCTCCGAGGGCCTCGGCGAGGTTCAGGAAATGATCGACATCTGCGATCTCGCCGTCGGTCTGTCCCGGCAGCTGCACGGCCTGACCATCGCCTCCGAGCGGCCCGGACATCGGATGATGGAGCAGTGGCATCCGCTGGGTGTCGTCGGCGTCATCAGCGCATTCAATTTCCCGGTGGCGGTGTGGTCGTGGAATGCGGCGCTCGCGTTCGTGTGTGGCGACCCGGTTGTCTGGAAGCCGTCGGAGAAGACGCTACTGTCGGCTCTCGCCTGCCAGGCGCTGGTCAGCGAGGCTGCCCGCCGCGTCGGCGCACCGGCTGCGCTGTCGTCGGTCGTTCTCGGCGGGGCCTCGGTCGGCGAGGCGCTCGTCGACGATCCCCGGGTGGCCCTGCTCAGCGCCACCGGTTCGACCCGTATGGGTCGGGCTGTGGCGCCGCGCGTCGCCGGCCGGTTCGGCCGGTTGCTGCTCGAGCTCGGTGGCAACAACGCCGCGATCGTCACCCCGTCGGCCGACCTGGACCTCACCGTCCGCGGCATCGTGTTCTCGGCTGCCGGGACGGCCGGCCAGCGGTGCACCTCCTTGCGGCGCGTCATTGCGCACTCGTCGATCGCCGACGAACTGGCATCGCGGATCGCGGCGGCCTACTCGACGCTGCCGATCGGCTCGCCGCTGGACTCGGGCACCCTCGTCGGTCCGCTGGTCGACGAAGCCGCGCACCAGGGCTATGCGGACGCCCTCGACAAGGCGCAAGCCAACGGCGGGGAAGTGCTGGCCGGCGGCTGCCGGGTGCTCGCGGACGAGGCGCCGCACGCCTACTACGTGCAGCCGGCGCTGGTACGGATGCCGACACAGACGCAGATCGTGCAGGCCGAGACATTCGCGCCGATCCTCTACGTGCTGTCCTACGACTCGTTCGAGGACGCCCTGGCCATGCACAACGATGTGCCGCAAGGTCTGTCGTCGTCCATCTTCACGCTGAACGTGCGCGAGGCGGAGCGCTTCCTGGCGGCAGACGGCTCCGACTGCGGGATCGCCAACGTCAACATCGGGCCGTCCGGCGCGGAGATCGGCGGCGCGTTCGGCGGCGAGAAGGAGACCGGCGGCGGCCGCGAGTCCGGTTCGGACGCTTGGAAGTCGTACATGCGACGTGCCACCAACACGGTCAACTACTCCACCGCGTTGCCACTGGCCCAGGGCGTCGAGTTCGGCTGAGCTCGCCGATGCGCGCGCGGCGCTCACATCTTGCGGAAGTCCCAACTGACGATCTTGTCGGGCGTGACCCGCAGCCAGGCATGCCGGCGGTCGTGCTGCAGTGCTGCCGTGCCGTCGTGGTATTTCGCGACGAATGCCGCCTCGACGGCCTCGAGCGCCACGTTCTGCTCGCCGGTGCGTGGCACCTCGCCGACGACATCGACGGTGCCGCTGATCTCGATGCCGCGCAGCTCGGTGTAGGCGACGCCGGCATCGACGACGACCCCGATCCGCGGATCGCGCATCAAGTCCGCCCACCGCTGACTGCGGATGATCGAGTACAGCCAGAGATAGGGCTCGTCCCAGACGAACCACAACGGAGTGGCATGCGGGCCGTCGGCACCGACCGAGGCGACCCGGCAGGTCCGCTCCTGTGCAAGGAACGACGCACGCTCCTCGGCGCTCATGGCGATCCGGCGACTGCGGCGTTGCGGACGGACAGCCTCGCTCATCGGGCTCCTCACATGCGAAACGGCGGTCCAGGCAGTATGCCTGGACCGCCGTGTCGGCTCTAGTCTCAGTGCTTGAACGCGTCCTTGACGTTCTCGCCCGCGTCCTTGAGGTCGGACTTGACCTGATCGGACTTGCCCTCGTTCTGCTTGGACTCGTCGCCGGTCACCTTGCCGAGAGCTTCCTTGCTCTTGCCGGTAAGGTCCTCGACCGCGTTCTTGATCTTGTCTGTCGCACTCATAGCCATCCACCTTGTCTGCAGATCATTGTTACCTCCACCGGCCTACCCAGCCGATTCCGGTGGTAAACGGTGAGCGGCCTTGATCACGCGAGGCGTGTGAGCTCCACCCGAACGCCCATGCCGACGGTGTCGTGCTGGCCGGCGACGATGCCCTTGATCGGCGGCACGTCACCGTAGTCGCGACCGGTACCGATCATGACGTGCCGCTCCGCGACAGCGGACAGGTTCGTCGGGTCATGCGCCACCCACTCCCCCGACCACCACTCGACCCATGCGTGGCTCTGCCCTTCGGCGGTATCGCCGATCTGCGGCTCGCCGGAAGGATGAAGGTATCCGGAGACGTAGCGGGCCGGTACGCCTACGTGCCGCAGTGCGCCGAGAACCAGGTGCGCGTAGTCCTGACACACCCCGCTGCCCGCCTGCCATGCCTCGACAGCGGTGGTCTGCACCTCCGTCACGCCCGGCACGTACTGCAGCGCCTCGTGGACCGCGTGCCCGAGCCGAGCGCCGGTGTCCGCCGGCCGATGTTGCGCCGCGATCGCCTCGGCGAGCTCGGCCAGCTCGGGGGGCGGCGTGGTGGTCGGAGTCTGGGTGAGATATTCGACGAGGTCGTCGCGCACGTTGGAGTTGCGCAGGTGCGCCCAGTCGAACTCGGCCGGGTGTGCCGGCCGGCGGCTCGCGTCGATCTCCACCAGGCTCGTCGCGCGGACCTCGAGGGCGCGGTGCGGCGTTCGGGCTTCGAACACGCGCACCTCGGTGCCCCAGTAGTCGGTGTAGCGGTAGTTCCAGGTAACCGGATCGATGGCGATGCTCGATTCGAGACGCATCTGCCACGGTGTCTGCTGCGGCGTCAACCGTGCCTCGTTGAACGAGGCGCTTACGCTGCGGTCGTACTCGTAGCGCGACAGGTGCCCAATCCGATAGCGCGCCGTCACGTGTGCGCCGCTTCGCTCGCCTGACTCACGATGCCATCCAGGACGTCACGACGCCGTGCGGGAAGTAGCGCTGCGAGATCGCGTCGCTAGCCACCGAGCACGCGCTCTGCACCCGCTCCATCACCTGGTACACGTCCTCCATCAACTCCGCGGGCGGGGCGTACTCGAGTTCGGAGCGGATCATGCCGAGCACCCGCACCGCCTGCAGCGCCTTACCGCGCTCACTGGCCCCGTGCTGCGCGGCGAGGTCGTCGAGCGAGCGCTCGGCGGCGACGAGCGCGCTCATCAGCGAGCGTGGGAACAAGGGATCCAGGAGCAGGAACTCGGCCGAGCGCCGCTCGTCGATCGCGCCGCGTGCGCTGCGCAGGAACGCCTGGTAAGCGCCACAACTTTGCAGCAGCGTGACCCAGGACGGCCCCGCCGTGCCGGCGAGTGCGCGCGCCGCCGCGAGCCGAGCGATCATGTCCGCCCGCTCGATGTTGCGACCGAGCACGAGGAAGTGAAACGCCTCGTCGCGCGACAAGGTGTTGTCCGCGACGCCGATGAACGCAGCGGTCCGCTCCCGGACGTACATCAGCAGCGCGTGCGGATACGCGCGGCGGCCGGGACGCAGCGCCTCGCGCCAGGTGACGTTGATGCTCTCCCACAGCTCGGAGGAGATGATCTCCCGACAGCGCCGCCCGTTCTCCCGAGCCGCCGCGATCGAGCCCAGCACCGATGCCGGCGTCCCGGCGTCCCAGACGAGCGCCTCGAGGACTCCGTCGCGGCGCACCGTCTGTTCGGACTCGTGGCCCATCGCCGACAGCAGGCTCGCGCACACGACGTCCTCGGGCGCCCACGGGTCTTCGAGCAGGAGGCTGAGGTGCACGTCGACGATGCGGCTCGTGTCCTCCGCGCGTTCCACATAGCGCCCGATCCAGTACAGCGATTCCGCGATGCGGCTCAGCACGACGGCGCCTGTTGCTGCTGTTGCTGTTGTTGGCGGATCTCGATGTCGACGGCGGATTCGACGGCCGGGAACGGGCCGTGCGCCGACGACGCGGTGCGTTCGGCCGGACGCGGCGCGGGCCTGTGCCGCTCCCCCGCCAGCACCCAGGTGTCCTTCGAACCGCCGCCCTGGCTGGAGTTGACGACCAGCGAACCTTCCGGCAGCGCCACCCTGGTCAGGCCGCCGGGCAACACCCACACGTCGTCGCCGTCGTTGACCGCGAACGGCCGCAGGTCGACGTGCCGCGGCTCGATCTCGCTGCCGATCAGCGTCGGGACGGTGGACAGCTGCACGACCGGCTGAGCGATCCAGCCGCGCGGATCGGCCCGAAGCCGGGTGCGCAGCTTGGCGAGTTCGGCGTTGTCGGCCTGCGGCCCGATGACGAGCCCCTTACCTCCGGCGCCGTCGACGGGTTTGACAACCAGTTCGGCGAGCCGGTCGAGCACCTCCTCGAGCGCGCCCGGATCCTCCAGCCGCCACGTGTCGACGTTGCGTAGCACGGGTTCCTCGTTCAGGTAGTACCGCACCAGGTCGGGAAGGTAGGTGTAGATCAACTTGTCGTCGGCGGCGCCGTTGCCGATCGCGTTGGCGATCGTGACGTTTCCGGCCCGCGCCGCGGTGAGCAGTCCGGGGCAGCCGAGCATCGAGTCGGCGCGGAACTGCACCGGGTCGATGAACTCGTCGTCGACCCGCCGGTAGATGACGTCGACCCGCCGTTCTCCGGACGTGTCGCGCATCCGCACGACGCCGCCGGAGCAGACCAGGTCGCGGCCTTCGACGAGTTCCACACCCATCGCCCGGGCCAGCCACGCGTGTTCGAAATAGGCGCTGTTGTAGACGCCGGGCGTGAGCACCACGACGTTCGGATCGGCGACGCCTGCCGGGGATGCAGCCCGCAGCGCGGCCAGCAGCCGTTGCGGATAGTGCGACACCGGCCGCAGCCGCACCCGACCCAGGACGTCGGCCCATTGCTGACGCATGGCCGCGCGGTTGGCGAGCACGTAGCTGACCCCGGACGGCACCCGGACGTTGTCCTCCAGCACTCGCCAGTCGCCCAGCTCGTCGCGGATCAGGTCGATGCCTGCGACATGTACCCGGACGCCGTTGGGCGGTTCGATGCCGAAGGCCTCGCGGTGGAAATGCTTCGAGGAGGTGATGACGCTGCGCGGCACCACGCCGTCGGCGACGACCCGACAGCTGCCGTACACGTCGGCCAGGAAGGCTTCCAACGTGTGCACCCGCTGGCGGACACCGGCCTCGATGTGCTGCCAGCTCTCGTCGTCGATCACCCGGGGGACGATGTCGAGCGGGAAGGGCCGCTCCTCGCCGCCGACGTCGAACGTCACGCCTTGGTTCAGGTAGGCGCGAGCCAGCGCATCGACACCGGCGCGCAGCTCCTGGGCACCGCTGCGCTGGATGGATTCGTGCAGCAACCGGTACGGGGATCGCGGCGTGCCGTCGGGTGCGATCATCTCGTCCCACGCCGCGCCCAACGCGTACCCGTCGAACAGGTCAGCCATCGTCGGCATCGTATGAAGCTCCTGTGTCCAGCTGGTTACACACCGATCCGGCCGGCGGCCAACTCGATACGCGCATCCGGTTGGACCGCTGCGACTCGAAAGTATGCCCTGCCCGCGGGCCCGTAGAACTCCCCCGGGGAGACGACGATGCCCGCGCGTTCGGCGATGACGCGCGCCGCGGCCCAGGCGTCGCCCTCGGGGGCGGGCACCCAGAGGTAGAACGCGCCGTCCGGCAGCGTCGCCGGGTAGCCCATCGTCTCCAGGATCTCAGCGAGCCGACGCAGTCGCGCCAGGTATCGGGCGCGCTGCGCCTCGACGTGCTCGTCATCGCCGAGGGCGACGACGGCTGCGGCCTGGACGGGACCCGGCGGCATCAGCCCGGCGTGTCTGCGCACCTCGCGCAGGTAGTGGACCACCCCGGGATCGCCTGCGTAGAAGCCGATCCGGGCGCCGGCGAAGTTGTCCCGCTTGGACAGCGAATGCACCGCGACGACGCCGGCGGTGCCCGAGCGCAGGATCGTGGTGGCGCTGGCGGTCCAGGTGAACTCGGCGTAGCACTCGTCGGATGCGACGAGCACGTCGCGGGCACGCCCCCACCGCGCAGCGTCGTCGAGGTCAGGCAAATCGCCGGTCGGGTTCGCCGGCGAATTGACCCACAGGCACAGTGCCCGCTCCGCGTCCGCGTCGTCGATCTCGTCCAGGTGCAGATACGGGATGGCGCGGCAGCCGGCCAGCGTCGCACCCATCTCGTAGGTCGGGTAGCTGATCGCTGGATACAGGACGGTGTCGCGTGACGGATCGCGCAGGTGCAGGTACTGCGGCAGCGAGGCGACGAACTCCTTCGTCCCCACGCAGGCCGCGATCTCGGCGTCCGCATCGGCGTCGGCGCCCAGTCGCCGGTGCATCCACTCCGCGGCGGCCGCGCGGAAGGCGGGTGTGCCGGTCGCGGGCGGGTAGCCGCGGGCCGTGTCGCCGGCACTGAGTGCCGCCAGGACCGCATCCGGCGGCGGGTCGCACGGAGTGCCGATCGACAGGTCGACGGCACCGCCGGCGTGCGCGTTCGCGCAGGCAATGAGCTCGTCGAGCCGGTCGTACGGGTACGGCGGTGGGCTGAATCCGGCGGTCACGCGGCTCCCCTTCATCGAGTGGTCAGTTTGCGCGTGAGTGGTCAGTTGCAACTGACCACTCAGCGCGACACTGACCACTCACGGTCGTGCGAGGTCATGGGGTCTGGGCGGCGTCGAGCAGTTGCGCGAGATGGATGCCCCGGATGTGCGCCAGTTGCTCCAGCTGGGTTCGGCAGGAGAAGCCGTCGGCGAGAACGACCGCGTCGTGCGGCGCGGCCCGCAGTGCCGGCAACAGCGCGGTTTCCGCGACTGCCACCGACACGTCGTAGTGCCCGCGTTCGACCCCGAAGTTCCCGGCCAGCCCGCAGCATCCGCCGACCGCCTGCACGCTCGCGCCGGCAGCGGCGAGCAGATCGGCGTCGGCCTGCCAGCCCATGACCGCATGCTGGTGACAGTGCGGCTGGGCGATCGCCTGTACATCGGTGAGCGGTGGCGGCGTCCAGTCCCGAGTGCCGGTGAGCAGCTCGGCAAGGGTGCGCGTCGCGCCTGCCACCCGCTGCGCGCGAGGATCGTCGGGGAGCAACCGCACCATGTCGTGCCGCAGCACGGCCGTGCAGGAGGGCTCCAGCCCGACGACCGGCGTCCCGGACCGCATCGCTCGATCGAGGGCGGCAAGGCTCTTGCGCAGCTGACGCCGCGCACCATCGAGTTGACCTGTGGTGATCCACGTCAGGCCGCAGCACACCGGCTTGTCGGTGATCTGCACGGAGTAGCCCGCCGCGTGCAACACGCGCACCGCCGCCTGCCCGACCTCCGGGGTGAAGTGGTCGGTGAAGGTGTCGACCCACAGCATGACCGGCGGCCCGGAGGGTACGCAGACCTCGCCGAACCACTCGCGAAACGTCGTCGTCGCGAACCGGGGTAGCGGACGACGCGGATCGACGCCGCCCACCCGCTTCGCCGCGCCGGCGAGCCCCGGACTGCGCAACGTGGCGTTCACCAGCTTGGGCGCCTTCGAGGCCGCCCGTGCCCAGCGAGGCAGCCAACCCAATGCGTAGTGGCTCATCGGTCGTAGCCGTCGCCGGTAGCGCTGGTAGAGCACCTCGGCCTTGTAGGTGGCCATGTCCACCCCGGCCGGACAGTCGGACGAGCAACCCTTGCAGGACAGACACAGATCCAAAGCCTCGTGCAGCTCGCCGGCCCGGAATCCGTGCACGAGCGAGCCGTTCGCGAGTTCCTGCAGCACGCGCGCGCGGCCGCGGGTGGAATCCTTCTCATCGTTCGTGGCCAGATAGGACGGACACATCACGCCGCCGGTGGGCGTCGTGTCTGCCCGGCACTTGCCCAGTCCGACGCAGCGGTGGACGGCCGTTGAGAGGTCCTCGTCGTCCTTCGGGTAGGCGAAGCCCAGGTGCTGCCGCAGGGGTACGGCGGCTGGGACGCGCAGGTCGGCATCCAGCGGCGCCGGATCCACGATCACGCCGGGGTTGAGCAGGTTGCGTGGATCGAAGAGCCGCTTGATCTGCGCGAAGACGTGGATCGCCTCGGCCGAGTACATGTGCGGCAGCAGCTCGCCACGCGCCCGGCCGTCGCCGTGTTCGCCGGATATGGAGCCGCCGTGCCGGCCGACGAGTTCGGCCGATTCGACCACGAACTGCCGGAACCGGCGCGGCTCACGTGCGAACGGGAAGTCGATCCGGACGTGCACACAGCCGTCGCCGAAGTGCCCGTAGACGAGGCCGTCGAGATCATGGCCGCGCATCAGTGCAGCGAACTCGCGCAGGTAGTCACCGAGCTGGGCCGGCGGTACGGCGGCGTCCTCCCAGCCGGGCCAGGCAGGCGCGCCGGCCGGCGTGCGGCCGCCGAGCCCGGCGCCGTCCTCACGGATGCGCCACAATGCGGCGGCGGCCGGGCCGGCCACGACCGCCGAATCGAGGCATCCGGCATCGGCGACGAGCTTGTCCGCGGCGGCGCGCGCCTCGCGCTCGGAGTCACCGGCGGTCTCGATGAACAACCAGCCGTCGCCGCGCGGCAGGTCGGGCACGGCGGCCGGGCCGCGCCGGGTGCGCACGACATCGACGAGCCGCGCATCCATTCCCTCCAGCGCGACAACCTCGTGCCGCAGCAGCGCCGGCACCGCGTCCGCCGCCGCGGGCATGTCGGGGTAGCCGAGCACGGCGAGCACGACCGCCGCCGGAGACTCCACGAGCCGCACCCGCGCGCCGAGTAGCACCGCCAGCGTGCCCTCGCTGCCGACGAGGAACTTCGCAACGTCGGTGCCGTTCTCGGGCAGCAGGTGCTCGAGTGAATACCCCGAGACCTGACGGGTGAAGCGGCCGAACTCGGTGCGGATGACCGCGCGCTGCCGGCCGACGATGTCGTCGAGGCCACGCAGCAGCGGCGCGGCGGGATCTTTCGCCGCGGTCCCGCGGCCGAGCCGTCGTGCGGTGAACCGGGTGCCGTCGGCGGTCAGCACGTCGAGATCGATGACGTTGTCGACGGTACGACCGTATTTCAGCGCCCGCGCGCCGCACGCATTGTTGCCGATCGATCCGCCGATCGTCGCCCGGGCGTGCGTGGACGGGTCAGGGCCGTACCGCAGGCCGTACGGAGCGGCAGCGAGCGTGATCGAATCGAGAATCGCACCGGGCTCGGCGGTGGCCGTGCGTGCCCCGGGGTCGACCTGCAGGACTCGGTTGAGGTGCCGGGAGAAGTCCAGCACGACACCGGCGCCGATCGCGTTGCCCGCCGTGGAGGTGCCGCCGCCACGCGGGGTGAGCGGCACACCGTGGGATCGCGCGACCTCGAGCGCCGCGGCCACCTCGTCGACGTCGCGCGGGAACGCAACCACGGCGGGGACGACGCGGTAGTTGGACGCGTCGCTGGAGTACTCCGCGCGCCGGCGGGTGCTCGCGTCGACGTCGGCCAAGCCGGCACGGGCCAGGGCGGCGGCCAGCGCACGCGGCTCGACGTCGGTCACCGAGCCATTGTTCCGCACCTGAGTGCCAAGCCTGGCCGCAGCACCGGGCCGCACGGCGCCGGGCTGCTGCCGCGACCCTCGCTCAGGTGGCGAAGTACGGAGGTGGCGCGATCCCGTCGCAGGCCAGCGCAACCGCGGCGCGCGCAGCGACCGGGCCGACCAGGTTCCCGGTGCCGTTGTAGCCCCCTACCGCCACGACACCGTTGTCGACGAGTGTGCACAGCGGGCGCGCGTCCGGCGTGAATCCCACCGACGCCGCCCACCGGTGCGTCACCTCGACCGGACGGTCGCCCAGGCGCTCGGCGACCCGTTCGATATGGCGCTGCACGTCGGTTGTCGGCCGGCTCTCGGTCGTCCATTCCTGCGCCGCGAACCGATCCCGCCCGCCGCCGACGAACAACCGCCCGTCCGCCAGCTGCTGCCCGTAGTCGTAGCCCCACCTGCCGTAGACGGGGCACGGCAGCCGCGCCGGAGCCGGCGCAGTGGCCAGCATCTGCAGCCGCGCCGTCCGGACCCGCCCGGCGAGGGACGGCAGCACCCCCTCGAGCCCGCCGTCAACCGCGACGACGACGACATCGGCGCATACGGATCCGTGCTCGGTGTCGACCCGCCCTGCGCGCAGACCCGCCACCCTGGTGCGCTCGTGCAAGCGCGCCCCCCCGACCAGCGACGACGCGATCCCGATCGCCCGCGCGGCGGGATTCACCGCCGCGTCGTCCGGCAGGTACAGCCCGCGACCGAGTGGGCCGCAGTAGTCCTCGACCGCGATCCCGTGTGCCTGCAGCACCGCGGCCTGGGCCTGGCAGTCGGCGAGCTCGGCAGCCCGGTCGGCAGCCTCCGCATCCGACGTCGGCGATCCGGGTAGCCCGGCCAACCGGATCGATCCGACGCGTCGCACCACGTCCGGACCCAGCGTCGTGGCCAGCCGATCCAGCTCCGCCAGCGTCTCGTGATACAGGTCCACCGCACAGGCGCCCCACCGCCCGATCGCGTCGTGCAGGAACAGCGCCGGCCCGCCGATCAGGAACCCGCCGTTGCGTCCCGCGGCACCGGCCGCGACCCGGCCCGCGTCGACGCCGACCACGGTGCACCCGCGCTGCACCAGCGCCGACACCGCCGCGAGCCCGGACGCGCCGAGGCCGACAACACACGCGTCGGCGCGGACGTCACGGTCCAGCGGCGGCAGGCCAGGCCACCGCTCGACCGCCGGGTCTGCGTCCCAGCCGACCGCTTCACTCATGCCCGCACCGCACCTCGAAGCGAGTCACGGCACGGTATGACCGTTGAAATCGGCGACGAGTGCGCCGCTCACAGCACCTTCGACAGGAACGCCTTCGTCCGCTCGTGCTGCGGATTGGCGAGCACTTCACGCGGATTGCCGGACTCGACGACCACGCCGCCGTCCATGAAGACGAGCTGATCGGCGACCTCACGCGCGAAGCCCATCTCGTGCGTCACGACGATCATCGTCATGCCCTCCCGGGCGAGCTGCTTCATCACGTCCAGAACCTCGCCGACCAGCTCCGGATCCAGCGCCGATGTCGGCTCGTCGAACAGCATCAGCTTCGGCTTCATCGCCAACGCCCGAGCGATCGCCACTCGCTGCTGCTGCCCGCCGGACAGCTGGGCAGGGTACGCGCTTTCCTTGTCCCTCAGGCCGACCTGATCGAGCAGGCTGCGTGCCGTGGCAATCGCCTCCGGCTTGCGCACCCGCCTGACCTTGATCGGCGCCTCGGTCAGGTTCTGCAGCACCGTCATGTGCGGGAACAGATTGAAGTGCTGGAACACCATGCCGACGTCCTCGCGACGCTTCGCGATCTCCGACTCGCGCATCTCGTAGAGCTTGTTCCCGCTGCGCCGGTATCCGACGAGCTGCCCGTCGACGAGCAACCGTCCGCCGTCGATCTTCTCCAGGTGGTTGATGCAGCGGATGAACGTCGACTTGCCCGATCCGGACGGCCCGATGACGCACAGCACCTGACCCGGATCGACGCGCAAGGTAATGCCGCGCAGCACCTCGACCGAGCCGAACGACTTGCGGACCTCGTCGGCTCGCACCAGCGGATCAGGCACCGGACACCTGCTGGCCAGCGGCAGAGTCGCGTCGCGCGGCGTGCATCCTCGACAGCATCCGGGCCATCGGTCGCGCCGTCGCGGCACGGCTCGTACCCCGGCCGAATCGCCGCTCCAGGAAGTACTGTCCGACGGACAGAACGCTCGTCATGATCAAGTACCAGACGCTCGCGACGACCAGCAGCGGCACCTGAAGGAACGTCGCCTGGCTGTAGATGTTCTGCGCAGCGCCGAGCAGGTCGTTGAGCGAGATGACGATGACCAGTGACGTCGTCTTCAGCATGGAGATCGTTTCGTTGCCGGTCGGCGGGATGATCACCCGCATGGCCTGCGGCAAGATGATGCGCCGCAGCGCCAGACCGCGTGACATCCCCAACGCTGCTGCCGCCTCGCTCTGCCCCGCGCTGACCGAGAGGAGACCGGCACGGGCGATCTCTGACATGTAGGCGGCCTCGTTCAGGCCAAGCCCGAGCACTGCAGCGACGAACGGCGTGATCAGCGAGTTCGTGTCCCAGGTGTGGAACGTCGGCCCGAACGGGATCCCGATCGACAGGTTCGAGAACAGGTACGCGAAGGAATACCAGAACAGCAGCTGCACGAGCACCGGAGTGCCACGGAACAGCCACGTGTAGAGCCACGCCGTCGTGGACAGCACCGGGTTCGGCGACATCCGCATCACCGCAAGGACGATGCCGAGCACGATCCCGACGAGCATCGACAAGAACGTCAACTCCAGGGTGACCCAGATGCCGTCGATGATCTGGGAGTCGGTGAAGTAACCCTGGAAGTAGTCCCACCGCCACGCTGGATTCGTCACGAGCGAGTGAACGAGCATCGCCGCCAACACGCCCAGGACGAGCACCGCCACCCAGCGCAGCGGATGCCGCACCGCAACCACGACGAAGTCCTCAGCGGGCGGCGCCTCGCCGTCGCCCTCGGCCGGTGCCGTCTCCTGCGTCATCGTCGGCTATCCGTTGGCAGCGTTGATTTTCGACTCGGTGACGGCACCGCTCTGCAGCTTCCAGGTGTTGATGATCTTCGTGTAAGTCCCGTCCGCGATCAGCTGCGTGACGGCCTTGTGGAAGACGTCTACGAGTGGGCTGCCCTTCTTGAACGCGATGCCGTACGGCGCCTCGTCCGTGGTCTGGCCCGCGAGCTCGATCTGCCCGTCCTCGAGCGTGCCCTGATAGACGACGACCGGTGTGTCACCGGTGAACGCGTCCGCACGACCGCCGACCACCGCGGAGTTCACACCGGCCTGATCGGGCAGCAGCACCGGGATCGGCGCCTTCTTGCCGGCCTTGAGGCAGTTGCCCTTCAACGTCAGGTTGCCGTCGTCGTCCTTCGTCGCGGTGAGCGCAGTGGCCTGGATCGTGCCCTTTTCGGCACCCACGCGCAGACCACACAGGTCGTTCTGCGACGAGATCTTCTTCGGATTGCCGCGCTTCACGCCGATGGACGTGCCGGCCTTGAAGTACGTGACGAAGTCGTTGCCCTTCTCGCGCTGGCTGTTGTCGGTGAACGCCGACATCGCGAAGTCGAACCGGCCGGCGTTGATGCCGGCGAGGATGCCGTCGAACTGTGCCTTGCGGATCACGATCTTGACTCCGAGGGCGCTGCCGAGCGCGTTCGCGAGGTCGATGTCGAAGCCCTGGTAGCCACCGCCGGACTTGACGAACTCGATCGGTGCGTAGCTCGGGTCGGTGGCCATCACGAGCTGGCCCTTCTGCTTGACGGCGGCAGGCAGCGCGTCGTGCAGGCCGGCGTTCTTCGACACCGACACGCTTGCCGACTGCTTCGTGTCCTCGACCTTCTTGCCCGAACCGCAGCCGGACAGGCCGACGCACGCCACGGTGGCAAGACACAGAACGGATACGGCGGGACCGACACGCGCGAACAAGCTGACCTCCTGGACAACAACGGGTTATGTCACACTAACCACGCAGTGCCTCGACCCGCTTCGCGTACGCCGGACCGTCACCGAAGCGAGATCGCGACCACGACGCACCGTGACCGGCGGTTACGGATGCGCCTGCTCGCTCTTGCCGAGCACGACGACGCCGCCGGCCGACACGTGATAGCGCTTCTGGTCCAGGTCCGGCTGCAGGCCGATGTGCGCGCCCTCGGGCACGACGACGTCCTTGTCCAGGATCGCGCGACGCACCACCGCACCCCGCCCGACCTGGACGCCGTCCATCAGCACCGAGCCCTCGACGTAGGCGCCGTCATCGAGGCGGACGTCGGGCGAGATGACGCTGTGCCGCACGGTGGCGCCGGAGATGATCGCCCCCGACCCGACCATCGACTCCTGGGCGATGCCGCCCTCGACGAACTTGGCCGGCGGCAGCTGCGGGTGCCGGGTGAAGATCGGCCAGCGGCGGTTGTAGAGGTTGAAGATCGGGTGCACGGCCACGAGATCCATGTGTGCCTCGTAGTAGGCGTCGATGGACCCGACATCACGCCAGTAGCCGCGGTCGCGATCCTCGGCCCCCGGCACGTCGTTGTCGGCGAAGTCGTAGACATGCGCCGCGTCCTTGCGCACCATCATCGGCATGATGTTGGTGCCCATGTCGTGCACCGACTCCTCGTCGTCGATGTCCTCGCGCAGGGCCTCCAGCAGTGCATCGGTGCTGAACACGTAGTTACCCATCGACGCGTAACTCTCGTCGGGGCTGTCCGGCAATCCGGGCGGCTTCGCGGGCTTTTCCAGAAATCCGCGCACTTTGCGGTCGACATCGGCGTCGATCACACCGAATGCGGTGGCCTCATGGCGCGGCACCCGGATACCGGCAACGGTCGCCGCCGCGCCGGATTCGATGTGTTGGGCGACCATCTGCCGCGGGTCCATCCGGTAGACGTGGTCGGCACCGAACACCACGACGTAGTCGGGCTTGTCGTCGTAGATGAGGTTGGCCGACTGCAGGATCGCGTCGGCGCTGCCGGTGTACCACCGCGGGCCCAGCCGTTGCTGAGCCGGCACCGGCGTGACGTAGTTGCCGAGGATCGTCGACATCCGCCAGGTCTGCGTGATGTGGCGGTCGAGCGAGTGCGACTTGTACTGGGTCAGCACACAGATGCGCAGATAACCGGCGTTCACCAGATTCGACAGCACGAAATCGATCAGCCGGTAGTTGCCGCCGAACGGCACCGCCGGTTTGGCCCGGTCGGCGGTAAGCGGCCAGAGTCGCTTTCCTTCGCCACCAGCCAGGACGATGCCGAGCACCCGGGGCTCCCGCGCCATGGTCCACACCCTAGCCACCTGGATGAGGGTTGTCCGCACGCCACGGTCACCTCAGGGTCGCAAGTCCCCGGCTGCCCCTTCCCCGGGGCACTAGCGTGTGCGCCATGCGAGTAGCCGTGCTGTCGCGCGAATATCCTCCGGAGGTCTACGGCGGGGCCGGGGTGCACGTCGAATTCCTGGTGCGCGAGCTGCGTCGGCTCGTCGACGTCGACGTGCACTGCTTCGGGGCGCCACGCGACGAGGACGGGGTCCACGCCTACCGGCCGCCGCGCGAGTTGCGCGAGGCCAACAGCGCGATCCAGACGCTCGGGGTCGACCTCGAGATCGCCGCAGCGATCGGCACGGCCGAGATCCTGCATTCCCACACGTGGTACGCCAACATGGCCGGCGTTCTGGGCGGCCAGCTGCACGACGTCCCGCACGTACTGAGCGCCCACTCGCTCGAGCCGCACCGGCCGTGGAAGGCCGAGCAGCTGCGCGGCGGGTATCAGGTGTCATCCTGGGCCGAACGGCAGGCCTACGAGTCGGCACAGGCCGTGATCGCGGTGTCCTACGGGATGCGCGCCGACGTGCTGGACGCCTATCCCTTCGTCGACCCGGCGAAGGTGCATGTGATCCACAACGGCATCGACACGGTGCTCTACTCACCCGACCACTCGAGTGATCAATTGCACCGGCTGGGGATCGATCCGGATCGGCCGTCCGCACTGTTCGTCGGGCGGATAACGCGGCAGAAGGGCCTCACCCACCTGCTGCGCGCTGCCGAGAGGTTCGACCCCGAGGTGCAGCTCATCCTCTGCGCTGGCTCGCCCGACACGAAGGAGATCGCGGCAGAGACCGAGGCCGCGGTCGAGCACCTCGCCTCGAGCCGCACGGGTGTGGTGTGGGTGCGCGAGATGCTGCCGCGGGACGAACTCGTCCAGCTGCTCACCCACGCGACGGTCTTCGTCTGCCCCTCGGTGTACGAGCCGCTCGGCATCGTCAATCTGGAGGCCATGGCATGCGAGACGGCGGTCGTGGCCAGTGCAGTCGGGGGGATTCCGGAGGTGGTTGCCGACGGGCGCAGCGGCCTGCTCGTGCCGTACCACTCGGTGCCCGCAGCGGAGTTCGAGCAGGGTCTGGCCGACGCGGTCAACACGCTGTGCGCCGATCCGGTGCGCGCGACCACGATGGGCCTGGCCGGGCGAGATCGGGCGATCCGGGAGTTCAGCTGGGAGACGATCGCGCGCCGCACGGTCGACCTGTACGAGTCCCTGCTGCGTTAGGACGGTTCGCTGATCACGACGTCCCACCGGGGCGTCGTCGGCCCGCCAGGAACGCCGCGGTCGCGGTGCCCGGTTCGACCTCGGTGAACCCGCCGTCGTGGACGACCGGCGCGCCGGAGGCGAGCACTGCAGCCCACTGCTGTGGCCGCGCGTCGCGGACCGCAAGCGCGAAGTCCGCCGCGCGCCAGGCGACCCGCGCCCGGTGGCGCAGCGCGCGCCACCCGAGCTGCGCGGCATGCGCGGCCTGAGCCATCGCCTTGCCGGTCGTCATCTCGGCGTGCGGGGTCAGCAGCACGAGCGGCATCCGGGTGGGGACCGGCGGTGGTGGCTCGGGATCCTCGACGTTGGTGCCGCCCACCTGCAGCCGAGCCAGTTCGGGCGGCCACCCATCCACCGGCACCGGCGGATAGACCCGCAGCTGCGCGCTGCCCTGGACGACGTCCAGACCGTCGACGGTGAGCGCGCGGCGCCACTCGGCGCCGCGCGCTCGACGGACGACCTTGCGGATGCGCTGGCCGTCCCAGGCGGCGACGGCAGCCAGCCATTCCGGCCGATCGGCGTTCAACATCAGCAGCGGCGCCCGGGCGGCGGCTTCGAGGGCGTCCGTCCGGGTAGGTGGGTCGGCCCGCTCGAGCCGCAGGACGAGCGGGAGCACCAGCTCGTCCACCTCGGCGCCGGTCACCCGCGCGCCGCCGCCCAGGCGTGCAGCAGGCGTGCGCCGAACCCGGTCGCGCCGCGGGACGAGATGCCGTCGTCCTTGTCCGCGCGGGCCGGCCCGGCGACGTCGAGGTGTGCCCATGGGACGTCTCCGACGAAGGCACGCAGGAACAGCGCGGCGGTGATACCGCCGGGGTTGCCCGGCGCGTTGGTCGCGTCCGCGATGGGTGAGTCGAGTAAGGGCTCGTACTCGACCGGCATCGGCAGGCGCCACAGCGGCTCGCCGCAGGCGTCTCCGGCGGCGAGCAGCTGGTCGGCCAGCTCGTCCGCGGTCGCGAACAGGCCACCGGTCCGAGTCCCGAGTGCCACCTTCATCGCTCCGGTCAGCGTCGCGATGTCGACGAGCACGCTCGCTCGCATGCGTCGCGCGGCGTACGCGAGGGCGTCGGCGAGGACCAGGCGGCCTTCGGCGTCGGTGTTGTCGATCTCGCTCGTCCGACCGCCGTAGTGCCGCACCACGTCGCTGGGTCGGTACGCCGAACCGGAGAACGCATTCTCCGCAGCAGGCACCAGCGCGGTGACCCGGATCGGCAGCTTGTCCTCGGCGATGAGGCGCAGGGCGGCGAGCACGGCCGCACCGCCGGACATGTCGGTGTGCATCGTGTTCATCGCGGTGCCCGGCTTGCGGTTGAGCCCCCCGGTGTCGAAGGTGATGCCCTTGCCGACCAGGACGAGGTGCGTCTCTCGGCTGGCTCCGCGCGGATGCCAGGATGCCTCGATCAACCGCGGCGGGGTGGCCGAGCCGCCGCCGACGGCGAGCACGCCGCCGAAGCCGTGCTCGGTGAGCCACCCGACCTCGCGGACCGTGACATCGACGCCTGCGGCGGACAGCACCCGGACGGCTTGGCCGGCGAGCCAAGCCGGCGACTTCTGTCCCGACCTGGTGTTCGCGAGGTCGCGCGCCCACATCGTTGCTGCCGCGCGGCGCAAGCCCGTCGCCACCGCCGCGTCGTCCGTCGCGCCACACAGTTCGATCGTCACGTGGGCGGGTTTCGCGGTGGCCCGGGTGAACCGATACCGCCCGAGCGCCAGTCCGTCGACGAACGCCGCAAGCCGCGCGCCGTCGAGATCGCGCGCGTCGAGTTCGGTGCGCGCGGCGGCGAGCTCGCGAGCGGTCCGGCCCCCCGCGACGCGCGCGCCCACGGGATCGTCCGGGACCGAAACGTCGACTGCGGTGTTGCTGGCAGGTGCGGTGCGGATCGTGACCATCCACTCATTCCTACCGCAGGACGCGTTCGGCCCCGGACCCGCTGGTCGAGCGGGGCCGGGGCCGAAGGGACACGTTCCTAGCTGACGACCGACTTCAGCGCGTCACCGAGCGCTCCGGCCTCATCCGCCGACATCTCGACGACGAGCCGACCGCCGCCCTCGAGGGGTACGCGCATGACGATGCCCCTGCCTTCCTTGGTGACCTCGAGCGGGCCGTCGCCCGTCCGCGGCTTCATGGCCGCCATGCGTGCCTCCTCTGGTGAGCATTGCTCACGTCTCGAACTGATCGGCTCCGGCGCAATCCTGACGGCCGCCGTGGTGCGACCATTCTCCCGCATGACCGGCACTCGGCCCAACCCAGGGGTCTCACGGGTAGCGTCGCCCCCAACCAGACGTGAGGAGCCTTGCCGTGCCGGACGTACTGCTCATCGACCGGACGGACGGCGTCGCCACGATCACCCTCAACCGCCCCGAGTCGATGAACTCCCTGTCGGTTGAGTTGAAGACGGCGCTGCTGGACGCCGTGCGGGACATGTCCGGAGACCCGAGCGTCCGGGCGGTCGTGCTCACCGGGGCCGGGCGCGGGTTTTGCGTGGGCGAGGACCTGCGTGAGCACCTCGGGCGCTCGAGCAGGTGACCCGTCGCCCCTGGCGACCGTCGCCGAGCACTACAACCCGCTGTGCTCGCCCTCGCGCGGATGCCGAAACCGCTGATAGCCGCGGTCAACGGGATGGCCGCCGGCGCCGGCGCCGGCCTGGCGTTCGCCTGCGACTTCCGCATGGCCGCCAGCTCGGCCGGGTTCCTCATCGCGTTCGCGAATGTCGGGTTGACGCTCGACAGCGGCATGTCGTGGACGCTGCCGCGCATCGTCGGTTAGGCGCGGGCGATGGCGCTGTCGCTGCTGGCGGAGCCGATCACCGCCGAGGCCGCGCTCGACATGGGCATGGTCAACGCGGTCGTCGACGGGATCGGGTGCTGCCCGCCGCGCAGGAACTCGCCGCGCGGCTGGCCGCCGGGCCGACCGCGGCGTATGCGGCGATCAAGGAATCGCTCGCGTTTGCCGCGACGACCGACCTCCGGCGCGCTGGCGATGGAGAGCCGAACTGCAGATCGCGGTGGGCGGGACCGATGATCACCGCATGCGACGATGGCTGTTCGTCGCGAAACAGCGCCCGGCGTTCGTCGGGCATTGACCGGGCTCGGCGTGCGGGTCAAGGCCGGCAGGAGGTGGCCCGCCAGCAGGTCGACGATGTGGTCGTCGACCATGCCGGTGGCCTGCATGAGCGCGTAGGCGGTCGTCGGGCCGACGAACCGGAACGCCGCGGCGCTTGAGTTCTCGGCCATCGCCACCGACTCGGGCGAGGTCGCGGGCACGTCGGCCAGCGTGTCGGGACGCGGTCGGTGGCGTCCGTGGCAAACGACCACAGCAGCGGGTCCAATCCCTCTGGAACCGCGGCGCGTATCGCACGCGCGTTGGCGATCGTCGCCTCGATCTTGGCGCGATTGCGCACGATGCCGGCGTCGGCCAGTAGGCGCGCGACATCCGCATCGTCGAACCCGGCCACCGAGTCCAGGGCGAAACCGGCGAACGCGGCGCGAAATGCCGGCCGCTTGCGCAGGATGATCAGCCAGGACAGCCCGGACTGGAACGCCTCGAGCGACAGCCGCTCGAAAAGGGCCGTCTCGCCGTGGAGCGGGCGTCCCCACTCGTCGTCGTGATAGGCGACGTACTCTGCTGCGGAGTTCGCCCAGCCGCACCGCGGCACGTCAGGACGGGGCAGAGTCATCGTCGGGTCTCGCGCCGTCTCCCGACCCGTCATCGGCGGGCTCAGCCGATGACGACAGTGCCTGCGCCGAGTCCGCAGGTTGCGCAGCTGCGGCCGGCGGCGGCGCGTATCGCTCGTGGTCCTCGTCCGCGTCGACAAGCGGCGCGCGCCCGCGCAGCCGAGCGATCTCGTCATCGCGGGTGCGCAGTTCTCCGGCGAGCCGATCGAGCAGGACGTCGGTCTCCGCGAAGCGATAACCCCGCAGCGCGACCGGCAACCTGACGGCGTCCACGTCATCGGGGTTCAGGCTGCGGTCAGGCGGGAGCTCCCACGGCGGCTCGTCGCGCAGTGCCGGCGCGATCTGCTCGCCCGACGGAAGCAAGCGCGCCGCCAGAAGGAACAGCCCGATGGCAACGAAGATCGCCAACAGTCCGTACAGGACGAGGTGCAGCACCCGTCGATCGTGCCATGCGCCGGCGGCCGGCTCGGGTCCGACTCAGCTCAGTCAGCGACCGCCGCCAAGGCCACGATGTGCTGCGGTACGAGCCGGACGAGCAGTTCGCCCGGCACCGCGTTGCGCCGGCCGAACTGCTCGGCGTAGTCCTCGCCCATGTATCGGCCGGCGATTGCGATTGCCCACGGCAGCATCTCGCCGACGTCCTCGGAGATCCGGGCGGTGCCGTTGATCGTCACGAAGGAGAACGGCGGGACCGGTTCGTCGACGGTGAGGCTCGCCTGACCGCTCCGTAGCAGGTTTGCGCCCTTGACCGTCCGCGCGCCAGTGGTGAAGACGACGTCGTCGCCGTCGAGGACGAACCAGATCGGCGCCGCGTGCGGCCGACCGTCGGCCCGAACCGTCGACAAGACGCCGGTCCGCGTGCCGTGGCGCAGGAACGCGCGCCGATTGTCGTCGCTCATCGTCACCGCCATGGCGCCAGGGTACGAGCCGAGCTGCCTGTGATGGACTTCGCGGGTGGACGACACGGGCGTACAGGTGCAGCGGGCAGACGACGCGATCGCGATCGTCCGCCTCGACCGGCCGGACAAGCGCAACGCGCTGGACAGCGCGACCCTGGCCACGCTGCTCGGGCATCTCGACGCACTAGCCGCCGACGCCACACTTCGCGTCATGATCGTCTCGACGACCAACACCCGCGCGCTGTGCGCCGGCGCCGATGTCACCGAGCCGCTCGATCACGACGGCGGCGTGGCCAGGATGGCGGCGTTCACCCGGTTGTACGCGGCCTTGGACGCGTTCCCCGTGCCGATCGTCGCGGTGTGCGTCGGCAACTGCGTCGGAGCCGGCGCCGAACTCGCCGCCGCGGCGGACCTGCGGGTCGGCGGCGACAACCTCGCACTCGCGTGGGCGGGCGCGCGGCTGGGCGTCCCGGTCGGACCCGCCCGGCTCGCGCCACTCATCGGCGTCGCCCGGGCGAAGGATCTCGTGTTCACCGGACGGGTGATCGGCCAGGCCGACGCATACGAGCTCGGTCTGCTGCACCGCCGAGCGCCGACTGCGCACGCCGAGGCAACGGCACTCGATCTCGCCGCGCAGGTGGCACGCCAGGACGCCCACGGCATGCGCGTGCTCAAACAGATGTTTCGCGAACTCGGCCGCACGAGCGCCCGCGTCGCCTACGAGAACAGCCTGCTGCTGGACTTCCAGCAGCACGGCGCCGGCCTGCCGCGGTCGGCTAGGCCAGGGCCGTGAACGCTTCGTCGACCGTCCTCGCCCGGCGCAGCCGCGCGAAGGCACCGGCGCGCACGAATCCCTGCTGCCGCAGCGAATCCAAGTACCGCCAGAGCGGGTCGTAGAATCCGGCTGGATCAAGCACGGCGACGGGTTTGGTGTGCACGCCGAGCGTGCCTGCCGTCCAGACCTCGAACAGCTCCTCCAGCGTCCCGAGTCCCCCCGGCAGCGCGAGGAATGCGTCCGAGCGCTCGTCCATCACCCGCTTACGCTCCCGCATCGTGTTCACCACGATCAACTCGTCTGCATCGGTGTCAGCGACCTCCACCGACATCAGGTGGAGCGGAGATCACTCCGACCGTGTGCGCCCCGCCGGCGCGCGCGGCGCGGGCGAGCGCGCCCATCATCGACACCCGTCCCCCGCCGGACACCAGCCAGTGTCCGCCGGCGGCCAGCCTCTCGCCGACCTCGGTGGCGAGCGCCAGGTGGCCGGCTTCGATCGTGTCGGACGAGGAGCAGTAGACGCAGATGTTCACGTCACGTCCCGGCGGTCTGCCGGGTGTGCGCCGCCGCGGCCTCCTCTGCGATCTCCTGCTCGGAGCGGGCGGCTTCGGTCTCGACGATGCAGTCCACCGCGTCATCGACGTCGTCGGTCAGGTGGATCAGGTCCAGGTCGACCGCATTGATCTTGCCGCCGGTCAGGACGGCGTTGCGCAACCAGTCCAGCAGGCCGCCCCAGTAGTCGGTGCCGAACAGAATGACCGGGAATCGGGTGACCTTGCGTGTCTGCACGAGGGTGAGCGCCTCGAAGATCTCGTCCAACGTGCCGAAACCGCCGGGCAGGATCACGAACGCCTGCGCGTACTTGACGAACATCGTCTTGCGGGCGAAGAAGTACCGGAAGTTGATGCCGACGTCGACCCAGTCGTTGAGCCGCTGCTCGAACGGCAACTCGATGCCGAGCCCGACGGACACGCCGCCCGCTTCGCACGCACCGCGGTTGACCGCCTCCATCGTGCCGGGCCCGCCACCGGTGATCACCGCGTAGCCAGCGGTCGCGAGCGCGGCACCGAGTGCCCGCGCGGTCGCGTACTCGGGGTCGTCGTCAAGCGTGCGCGCCGAGCCGAAGACCGCGACCGCCGGCGGCAGCTCGGCCAGCAGGCCGAAGCCCTCCACGAACTCGCTCTGGATGCGCAGCACGCGCCACGGATCGGTGTGCACCCAGTCCGTCGGCCCGCTGGAATCCAGCAGCCGCTGATCGGTCGTTCCGCCTTCGATCTGTGCGCGGCGCAACAGCACCGGACCCCGCCGATGCTCACGTCGCCTGCCGCGTGCGTCCGTCATGCAGCGGACGTTAGCGCGCGCCGGCACAGCGCCCGGCGCCGACTCGTGGGGTTCGGACGTCCTCAACCGTGCGCGATCATGACGACAGGAACCGGGCGAGCGCGGCTTCGGCCTCGACGATCCGGGTGAGGGAGACGTTCTCCTCCGGCTTGTGCGCCAGGTTCGGATCCCCTGGCCCGAAGTTCACCGCCGGCACGCCGAGCTCGCCGAAGCGCGCGACGTCGGTCCAGCCGAGCTTGGCGCGGGGGCGGCCGCCGACGGCGTCGACGAACGACGCCGCGATCGCAGTGTCCAACCCGGGCCGCGCGGCCGGCGCCGAGTCGGTCAGCTCGACGGCAAAGCCGTCGAAGACGTCGCACACGTGCGCCAGCGCCTCGTCCGCGGACCGGTCGGGGGCGAAGCGGTGATTCACGGTGATCGCGCACTCGTCCGGGATCACGTTGCCGGCTACGCCGCCACTGATCGCCACCGCGTTCAGCCCTTCGCGATAGGTCAATCCGTCGACGTCTACGGCACGTGCCGGGTAGGACGACAGTCGTTCGAGAACAGGTGCCGCCGCGTGGATCGCGTTCGCGCCGAGCCAGGACCGCGCGCTGTGCGCGCGAACTCCGGGCACCCGGACGACCACGCGCAGCGTGCCCTGACAGCCGCCTTCCACCGCGCCATCGGTCGGTTCGAGCAGGATCGCGAGATCGCCCGCGAGGACGTCCGGACGGCTCCTCGCGAGGCGACCGAGGCCGTTGCGGGCCGCCTCGACCTCCTCACCGTCGTAGCAGACCCAGGTCACGTCAACCCGCGGCTCGAGCTCGCCGGAGCCGACGAGTGACGCGATGCGTAGCATCACCGCCACCCCGGACTTCATGTCCGCGGCGCCGCAGCCGAACAGCAGGTCGTCGACCAGGCGCGACGGCAGGTTGTCGGCGATGGGCACCGTGTCGAGGTGACCGGCGAGCACGACCCGCTCGGCTCGCCGGAGCGACGTCCGCGCCACGATCACATTGCCGTCCCGCTCGACCTGCAGACCGGACAGCGTGCGCAGAGCCTGCTCTACCGAGCCGGCCAGGGCCTGCTCGTTGCCCGAGACGGATTCGACGTCGACCAGCAGTGCAGTCAATGACCCAGCGTCGAGGCGAAGATCGAGCACGCCGGAAACGCTACGCGGTCCGCGGTCGGCCGGCGCACACGTCGCGCCCGGGCCGGGCTCCGCGCGTCACCGCCGCCGCCTACTTCGGTTGTCTACCCTGGCCGAATGACCGAACGCAGCGCATGGGGGTACGGGCTGACCACCACGGTCGCCACGGGGCCGGCCGCCGGCCGGGTGCTCGACACCTGGTATCCCGGACCCGCGCTCGGCGGGCAGCCGGCCACCGCGCCCGCCCCGCACGACCTCGTGGCGCTCACCGGCGCGCAAGAGCACGCGGTCGACCGCAACGTGCGCCTCGACGTCACCGTCTGCGAGATCGACCTCGACGCGCCACCGGCCAACGTCCCGGACGTCTACCTGCGCCTGCACCTGCTGTCTCATCGGCTCGTGCGGCCACACGGGGTCAACCTGGACGGCATCTTCGGCGTGCTCACCAATGTCGTCTGGACGAGCGTCGGCCCGTGTCCGGTCGACGACTTCGAACGGGTCCGGTTGGCGTTGCGCCGCAAGGGCCCGGTGCAGGTGATCGGCGTCGACAAGTTCCCGCGGATGACCGACTACGTGCTACCCGCGGGGGTGCGGATCGCCGACGCCGACCGTGTCCGGCTCGGCGCGCACCTGGCCGAGGGCACCACGGTCATGCACGAGGGATTCGTGAACTACAACGCCGGCACCCTCGGCGCGTCGATGGTCGAGGGACGGATCTCGGCCGGCGTCGTGGTCGGCGACGGCTCCGACGTCGGGGGCGGCGCGTCGATCATGGGCACACTGTCGGGCGGCGGGAAGGAACAGATCACGGTCGGCCGGCGCTGCCTCATCGGGGCGAACGCCGGCATCGGCATCTCCCTCGGTGACGACTGCGTCGTCGAGGCGGGCACCTACATCACCGCCGGCGCCAAGCTGACGATGGCCGATGGCCAGGTGGTGAAGGCCGCAACACTGTCGGGGCAGCCCGGCCTGCAGTTCTGGCGCAACAGCGTCAGCGGCGCACTCGAGGTGCGGTCGCGCACCACGGGCGGCGTCGCGCTCAACGAGGCACTCCACGCGAACGCCTGAGATTGGCATGTCACGACGCGGTATCCGCGGCCTGGTGATCCTTGCGGTGACCGCCGCAGTCGTCATCGGCCTGGCCTTCGCGGCGCACTCGCTGTGGACGGTTGCGAAGAGGCATTTCACGTCGGATGCGTGCACGGTCGCCGGCTACGAGGTCGATCCGACACAGGCTGCGGTCGCGTCGACGATCGTGGGCACGGTCACCAGCTATCAGCGCGCGCTGCCCGAGCGGGCGAGTGTTCTCGTCCTCGCGGCCGCGCTGCAGGAGAGCAAGCTGCGCAACATCGCGCCCGGCGACGGTGATCGGGACTCGGTCGGGGTGCTGCAGCAACGACCGTCGCAGGGCTGGGGCAGCGTGAGCGGCCAGCCGGATACGATCGCCGACCGTACCAAGCGCCTCACCGACGTCCGGGAAGCGACGAAGGAGTTCCTCGACGCGCTGGTCAAGGTCGACGGATGGCAGGCGATGGAGCTCGCCGATGCCGTGCAAGCGGTGCAGATCTCTGCCGACGGCAGCGCCTACGCACAGCACGAGGGGGAGGCGCAAGCGCTTGCCGATGCGCTCGAGGGCCGCACCCCCGCCGGCATCTCCTGCAGCTTCGCCGAACCGAGCGAGGTGGCCAAGCCCGGCGTCGTCGCCGCGCAGGCCCGGCTGCAACTCGGCATCGACACGCCGGTCGCGGCCGGCCGGACGGTTCGGGTCCCCGGCGCGCACTGGCAGACGGCGAGCTGGTTCGTGGCCAACGCCGATCGACTCGGCATCGAGCACGTGGCCTACGCCGGGCAGCGGTGGACCCGCTCCAAGGACTGGCAGCAGAGCCCGTCGGCCGCAAACACGGTCGTGATCGCGACGATGCACCAAACCTAGCTGTTGCGCGCCTAGTCCTCCCCGGCCTGCGGCGGGAGCTCCTTGACCCAGTTGGGGTCGTTGGCGGTCTTGCCCACCTTCGACGCGCCCCCCGGTGATCCGAGATCGTCGAAGAAGTCAACGTTCGCCTGGGTGTAGTCGTGCCACTTGGACGGCAGATCGTCCTCGTAGAAGATCGCCTCGACGGGGCACACCGGCTCGCAGGCGCCGCAGTCGACGCACTCGTCCGGGTGGATGTAGAGCATCCGGTCGCCCTCGTAGATGCAGTCGACCGGGCACTCCTCGATGCACGACTTGTCGAGGACATCGACGCACGGCTCGGCGATCACGTAGGTCACTGCATTTCCTCCGACGCGACTGGGACCGACTCTTGTGGTCCTAGTATGCCGGTCGTGGTGCAGCCTCGGTGGGTGGGTCGCCGGGTGTCCGTTCGGCGCGTTGTCGGGCGTGACGCGCACGGTCGGTCACAGCACGCGGACGTCGTCGGCGACCTGGTCAGCCTGGATGTCAGCCTGGGCGCGCAGACCGCCGTCATCGACTCCCGTCACGGGCTGGTCGAGGTGCCGTTGGCAAGCGTCACGGCCGCGCGGATCGCCACGCCGTCCACCGCGGACGAGCTGGCGTTGGAGCGCGTAGCCGCACGGGGCCTGCGGGCCGGCGAGGTGACCGAACTCGACGGCTGGCTGTTGCGCGCCGACCACGGCTTCACAAGTCGGGCGAACTCGGTGCTGCCGCTGGGTCCGCTGAACCTCCCGCTCCCCGAGGCACTCGCGGCGGCCGCGCACTGGTACACCGCGCGCGAGCTACCGCTACGCATCCACGTGCCGGTCCACGCACGTCGCCTGCTCGACGTGGCTCTGGCCCAGCAGGGTTGGCCGGCCATCAACCCGACACGGGTGCTCGCCGGCCGGCTCGACCACCTCGATGCCGGCTCCCGGGCCGCGACGGACGCGCCGGTCGATGTCGAACCGGCGCCTGACGAGGCGTGGCTGGCGCGCTACCGCGACGGCGGCGGGCTGAGCGACACAGGCCGGGCGCTCCTGACCCGCCACGATCAGGTGGGATTCGCTTCGTTGCGGTTGGACGGCCGGACAGTCGGCTGTCGCCCGCGCCGCGGTCGACGACGGGTGGCTGGGCATCATGGCCGTCGAGGTCGACCCCGGGTATCGGCGGCAGGGCCTGGCCACCGCGGTCACCACGGCTGTGTGGCAATGGGGCGCGGCGCGTGGGGCGACACGCAGCTACCTGCAGGTCAGCACCGACAACACGGCGGCGCTGGGACTGTACGAGCGGCTCGGCTACTGGCACCACCATGACTATCACTACCGCCGGCCGAAGGCCGCTGCACTCGGCGCGCGCGGCGACTGAGCGCAGTCAGCGCCTCGCGCTCGACGACCGGGTCGATTTGCTGATCGGCGCAGACCCGCTGCCCGGAGCGGGCGGGCGCGGACTGCTCGCCGCGATCGACATCGCGCCGGCCGCGGCGCCACCGAGCAGGACCCCGTAGGTGACGTACTGCAACGGGCTGCCGCCCGGCAGGATCACGTCACCTTCCGGGCGGCTCACCAACCCGAAACCGATTATCACGAGCAGCCAGGCGAGAAACGGCGTCGCGGCGGCCCACGTGCTGGGCACGATCGCTCGGGCCAGCCTCGGCAGCACCGTGTTGCTGGCAACGGCCAGCACAACCGCGATCGGGAACAGCACGCTGCCGATGTAGAGCGGCACGAGCAACGCCTCGAGCAGGGCACACAACATCGCGCACAGCGCCACGACCCCGACGCCGACGCGGTCGAGCCAGGTGGGATCCCCGCCCGCGCTCATCATGAGATTCCGGCGAAGAGGTCATACTCGCGCCCGTCGGCGTCGCCCGTCGCACCGAGCGGACCCGCCACCAACCGGAAGTACTCGGTCGCCGAGGCCGCACGGCCAACCATGTTGGTCAACGCGAAGAACACGCCGTCCACCGCGATCTGCGTGCGATGTGCTTGCAGCGCAGCCACTTTCGCGGCGGCGTACTCGTGACCATCGATGGCGGTGGTGATCAACTCGTCCGCGACGCCGAACGGCAGCTCGTCGAGATCGGCTACGTCGAAGGGCAGGTCCGGTCGGTCCGCGACCGCCTCGAAGGCGGCGCGCAGTACCGAGCGCGGCATCGCCGTCCAGTACAGTTTCGCGACCGACCACGCGCTGCCCTCGCCGTAGCCGGCGTCCGCCGCCCGCGCCACGGCCGCGGTCGCCACCCGGTGCGCCATGATGTGATCCGGATGCCCGTAGTCGCCGTTGTCGTCATATGTGATCACCACCTGGGGCCGGACCTCGCGGATCACCGCAACCGCGGCGGCGACCGCGGCCCCGAAGACGTCGGGATCCGTCGCGGCACGCCAGAACGCGCGCGGATGCTCGTTCGCGGGGGTGCCCATCATCCCGCTGTCGCGAAAACGGCCGGCACCGCCGAGAAAGCGATGATCGGTCACGCCGAGGGCGTGCATCGCCGCGGCGAGCTCACCGACGCGCAGGCCGCCGAGCTGGTCGGCCTGCGCAGCTTCCAGCTGGGCATAATCGGGCACCAGGATCTCGCCCTCCTCGCCCAGCGTGCAGGTCAGCAACGTTACCTGCACGCCCTGTGCGGCGTAGTAGGCCATAGTCGCCCCGGTGGTGATCGTTTCGTCGTCCGGGTGCGCATGGACCAGCAGCAGCCGGCGATTGCTCACGTTGCCCACCTACGGTGCCCGTCGGGCCAGGCTCAGTGGCCGTCGCCGGCCGCACCGTGCGCCGTCGGACCGTTCGGCTGCACGACACCGGAGACGTGCTGGTCGCCGGTCGGCGCGATCCCGCCGTCGGTCGCCGATCCGACGTCGGCCCGCTCGACCGGGAAATGACAGTGCACCGCGTGGCCGGGCGACTTCTCCTCTAGCTGGGGAATGACCGTCCGGCACTGTTCCTTCTGCTGGTCGGCAAGCACCTCGCGGTAGAGCGGGCACCGAGTGTGAAAGACGCAGCCGGTCGGCGGGTTGATCGGGCTCGGCAGGTCGCCAATGAGCAGGATGCGCTCGCGCGCATGCTCCTTGTGCGGATCCGGAACCGGCACGGCGGACATCAGGGCGTGCGTGTAGGGGTGCAGCGGCTTCGCGTACAACTCGTCGCGGTCGGCAAGCTCCATGATCTTGCCGAGATACATCACCGCGACGCGGTCGGAGATGTGCCGGACCACTGACAGGTCGTGCGCAATGAACACGTAGCCGAGGTTGAACTCGTTCTGCAGATCCTCCAGCAGGTTCACCACCTGCGCCTGGATCGACACGTCCAGCGCGGACACCGGCTCGTCGCAGACGATCAGCTTGGGCTGCAGGGCAATCGCGCGGGCGATACCGATGCGTTGGCGTTGCCCCCCGGAGAACTCGTGCGGATAGCGGTTGTAGTGCTCTGGGCTCAAGCCGACACGTTCAAGCAGGCTTTGTACCTCGGCCTTGATCCCGCGCTCGGTCTTCGTCTTCTGGATCCGGAACGGTGCCCCGACGATCGTGCCGATGGTGTGGCGTGGGTTCAGCGACGAGTACGGATCCTGGAAGATCATCTGAATGTCGCGACGCATCGGACGCATCGCGCCGCGCGAATATTCTGTGATCGTCTTGCCGTCGAACATGATCGACCCGCCGGTCGGTTCATCCAACTTGGTGACCACCCGACCGGTGGTCGACTTGCCACATCCGGACTCGCCAACGAGGCCGAGCGTTTCGCCTGCATGCACCTCGAAGCTGACGCCGTCGACGGCCTTGACCGCGCCGACCTGCCGTTGCAGCACCCCTTTTCGGATCGGGAAGTATTTCTGCAGGTCCTGCACGGAAAGCAGCGCGCCATCAGTCGACGGCGATTGAGGCACCTTGGCGAGGCTGACGTCGCTCACAGGTCCGGCGCAATCTGCTCGGTGAATATCCGCTGCCGGAGCTGGTGCTCGATATGGCAGCGTGCCGCGTGCCCGTCCGCCCGCGTAACGAGGTCAGGATGCTCGATATGGCAAAGGTCGCCCTCGACATATTTCTGATACCTGCACCGCGGGTTGAAAACGCACCCCTTCGGCACCTGGATAAGCGACGGCGGCTGCCCGGCGATCGGCTGAAGCCGGCTCAGGCGGGTGCGGTCCATGCGCGGCATGGACCCCAACAGACCCCAGGTGTACGGCATGTCCGGCCGGTAGAACACGTCGTCCACGCTGCCACGCTCGACGCACTGGCCGCCGTACATGACCACGACGTCGTCGCACGTCTCGGCCACGACCCCCAGATCGTGGGTGATCAGCATGATCGCCGAGTTGAACTCCCGCTGTAGCTTTTTCATCAGCTCGAGGATCTGCGCCTGCACGGTCACATCGAGAGCCGTGGTCGGCTCGTCGGCGATCAGGAGCGCCGGGTCGCACACGAGCGCCATCGCGATCATCGCACGCTGCCTCATGCCGCCGGAGAACTGATGCGGGTAGTCGTCCACCCGCCGGTCGGCCTGCGGGATGCCGACGAGCTCGAGCATCTCGATCGCGCGCTTCTTCGCGACCGCCTTGCTCACATCGTTGTGGACTCGGTAGGCCTCGATGATCTGGTTGCCGATCGTGTAGAACGGGTGCATCGACGACAGCGGATCCTGAAAGATCATCGCCATCTTCTGCCCGCGCAGCTTGCGGACGTCCTCCGGCCGGGCCGTGATCAGTTCCTCGCCGTCGAGCCAGATCTCCCCTGTGATCCTGGCGCCCTGGCTGCGGTGCAGACCCATGATGCCCAGCGAGGTCACCGACTTTCCAGACCCGGATTCGCCGACGATGCCGAGGGTCTTGCCGCGCTCGATGTCGAAGGACAGCCCGTCAACGGCCTTGACGAGGCCGTCGTCGGTCGAGAAGTGGATGCGCAGATCACGTACCGAGAGGAACGAGTCGGGGACTTCGTTGGCGTCGGGTTCGACGAACTCGACTGCTCCGCGCGTCACGCGTACCTCACCCTCGGGTCGACGACGACATAGACGATATCGACGAGCAGGTTGGCGAACACCACGAAGAAGCCGGCCAGCATCGTCACGGCGAGGATCTGTGGTAGATCATTCGCCTGGATCGCCTGGTACGCGTATTGCCCGATGCCCGGCAGGTTGAAGACGGTTTCGGTCAGCACTGCGCCGCCGAGGAGCAGCCCGAAGTCGAGGCCGAAGATCGTGACGATCGGGGTCAGCGCCGCCCGCATTCCGTGTTTGACCACGACTTTGCGCTCGGCCAGCCCCTTCGCACGGGCCGTCCGGATGTAGTCCTCGTTCATCGTTTCGAGCATTCCGGCCCGCGTCAACCGCGCGTAGAGCGCGGCGTAGAGGAAGGCCAGCGTGATCCAGGGCAGGATGAGGTTCGACGCCCAGGCCAGCGGATCGTCGGTGAACGGGACGTAGTGGATCTCGTCCCAGATTTTCAGCCAGCTCGGGCCGTAGACGAAGATCGCCTTCGACAGAAGGCCGGTGAAGAAGATCGGCAACGAGACGCCGGCCAGGGCGATGATCATGGACAGTCTGTCCACGGCGGAGCCGCGCTTGAGGGCCGAGACAACCCCGATCGTCACACCCATGACCAGCCAGATCACGGCCGCGCCGATGGCCAGCGACAGCGTGACGGCAATTCGGGAGGTGATGTCCGGCCACACCTCCAGGTGGGTCTTGAACGAGTAGCCGAAGCAGGGGACGTGGCAATAGGCCGCATCCGGCCCGTACTTGAAATGCGCACCGACGAACAGTTGCTTGATGAAGCGCCAGTATTGCTCGTACAGGGGCACGTCGAAGCCGAGGTTCCGCTTCACCGCGGCGATGGCCTCTGGGCTCGGGTTGCGGCCGACATACTGCGCAGCGAGCTGATCGGTCGTCTCGCCCGCGATCTTCGGGATCTCGAAGAAGACGACGAATGTCACGAAGCTGACCACGAGGAGCAGGATCAGCGCGGCGAAGGTTCGTCGGATGATGTAAGCGATCACGGTCCGGTGGCGGTCGTGGTCGCCCACCCCCCAGATCTGGGGTGGGCGACCACCAATGCCCTCACCTTCCTACTCTGGAAACGGCTTGGCTGGACGACCTACTTCGTACCGATGATCAGGTAGTCGTACATGCCGTATGCCGCGGTGACCGTCACGTTCGTGGCGGCCGACGGCCGGTAGAGCAAATCCTTGCGGTAGACCAGCGGGACGATCGCCGCCTGGGTCATCACAGCCTTGTCGATGTCGCCCCACGCCTTGTCCCGAGCAGCCGCGTCGGTGTTCTGGATCGCGGCGTTCAGCATCGAGTTGACCGTCGGATCGTTCAGCTCCGACAGGTTGGAGTTACCCGAGGCCTTGATGGCATCACCGGCGACGATCTGGTCGAGGAACCCGTAGCCGGTCGGCCAGTCAGAGGCCCACGCCATCATCATCAGGCCCAGGTTGTGCGAGTGTACGAAGGCCGGCGCGCCCGCGTAGTCGGAGAAGTACTTGCCCGACTGGAACTTCTGGATATTGGCGTTGATGCCGACATTCTTCAGCGAGGCCTGGATGGACGTCGCCGCTGCGACCTCGTTCGGCCGGTCGCCGCGCGCCGCCAACCCGATGGAGAAGCCGTTCGGGTGACCGCACTTCGCCAGCGCGGCCTTCGCCTTGGCGACGTTGCCCGAGTTGTTCGTCGTCGGGTAGAGGTCGTACTTGGTGTATCCGACCACGTTCGGCGGCAGCACCGTGGACGCGATGTCCCCGCGCAGCGGGCCGCCGAGCGAATTCTGCACCGACGTCTTGTCGATGCCGTACTCCACTGCGATGCGGCAGTTGATGTTGTCCAGTGGCTTCACCTTGGTCGACATCGCCACGTAGGCAAGCGCACCGGACAGCGCGTCATCCGCGTTCTTCTTGTTCTCGGGGCTCGCGACGATCTTGGGCTGGGTCGCAGCCGCGACCCCGGCACCGGCAATGTCACCGGTCAGGTTGCCGGCGATCAGGTCTGAGTCGATGCCCGTCTGTTCCTGGTTGAACGCGACGTCGATCTCATTCGCGTACTGCTTGCGGATCGGGTCGGTCGCCGCGCTCCAGTTCGGATTCTTGACCAGCACCGCTCCCTTGTTCGGGTCGTAGCTCTTGAAGGTGTATGAGCCCGAGGACACGATGTGCTTGACATAGTCGGCACCGGTGTCCTTCGCCTTCGGAACGGGGGCGGTCTGTGGGTTGCTGGTCAGGTAGTCGAAGTCCGCGAACGGCTTGACCAGGTGGAACACGATGGTGGTCGAGTCCGGCGTTTGGATCGACTTGAGGTCCCCGGTCTTGTCGATGTACGGGCCCTTGTAGGCCGGTGTGTTGTTCGTCAGGATCGCGTTGAAGTAGGTCGGCCCGTTGGACAGGACCGCCGGCGCGTAGTTGCTGCGCTCGATCGCATACTTGACATCGGCCGAGGTGATCGGCGAGCCGTCGCTGTACTTCAGTCCCGACCGCAACTTGTACGTCCACGTCTTGCCGTTGTCGGACACCTTGCCGAGTGAGGTCGCAAGGTCCGGTACGAGCTTGAGCCCCGCGCTACCGGGCAACGGACGGAACGTGGTCAGGGCGCGCGCCCACAGGCGACTCGCATCCCAGACGAACGCGTAGTAGGTGTTGCCCGGGTCGAAGGAGTCCGGGACGCTCGACAGCCCGTACTTGACGACGCCACCGGTGTGATCGGACTTGTTGACGATGCCGGTGTTGGCCGCGTTGAAGCTCGCTGGGACACCCTGCCCGCCACCACCACTCGACGACGAAGGCGAGCCGCTCGGCGGCGCGGAACTCTTGCTCCCTCCGCCGGAACTGGTGCAGGCCGACAGTGCGAGCGCCGCGGCCGCGGCCGTGGCGATCAGCGCGGTCGTTCTTCTGTGATTAGGCATCAGCTGTGATCCACTCCTTCAGTGTGTTCTCTCGGGCTGATTCGACCGTCACGGGTCGATTCGGCGCGGTGCCGAAAATCGCAAGGTGATGGGCGCTCATCGCATTCCCTTTGGATCGAGCGCATCCCGCAGTCCGTCGCCAAGCAGGTTGAACGCGAGCACGGTGATGAAGATGGCGGCGCCGGGAATGAGCATGTACATCGGGTCGTAGGCGTAGTACTGCACCGACGCCGACAGCATCTGACCCCACGATGCCTGCGGTTCGGAGATGCCGACGCCGAGGAAGTCGAGGGCAGCTTCGAAGAGGATATTGGTCGGGATAAGCAAAGTGGTGTAGACGATGATCGGGGCGATCAGATTGGGCAGCAGCTCCTTGAACACGATGTAGGGCCCCCGCGCGCCAAGGCTGCGCGCGGCCGAGATGAAGTCCCGTTCTCGCAACGAGAGCGCCTGGCCTCGGATAATTCGGCCGACGTAGGGCCAGCTGAAGAACCCTATGACGAACACGATGACGCCGATGTGCAACGGCGTGCCGGTGACCCCGAAAGCCTCGGTCTGCAACGACGCGGAGATGGCGATCGCGAACAGGAGCACCGGGAACGCGAGGACGATGTCCATGATCCGGCTCAGCGTCGCGTCGATCCAGCCGCCGTAGTAGCCGGCGACCATGCCCACGACCACTCCGAGCACCACGGACACCAGCGACGCGGCGAAAGCCACGAGCAGCGAGACCCACGCTCCCTCGATGATGCGGGCGAGGATGTCCCGCCCGCTGCCGGGCTCGACGCCGAGCGGATACGCAGTGCTGATGCCCCCGAAGCTGCCCAGCGGCAAGGTGGTGTTGATGTCGAGGACCGGGCCACCCGGCGCGAACTGGTTGTTGTGCGGCGTGTTCGGTTGTAGGTCGAACACCTTTTCGATGAACTGCGAGAAGACTGCCAGTAGCACGAGCAGGGCCACGACGATGCCGCCGGCCATCGCGAACTTGTCCCGCTTCAGACGCCGCCAGGCGATGGACCACGGCGAGCGGCCCTTGATTGCTTGTTCGCTGCCTTCGCCCGACTGGTCGACCGAGTCGTGCGGCTCGGTGACGAAATCGAGCTCACCGGTGGGGACGGTCATGAGCGCGGGCAACTCCTCGTAGTGTGCTGCCGGGGTGGGGCAGATCTGGCGGAGGTACTAGCTGGGTCAGCTTGTGGCCAGCACGGAACTTATAACTCCCTTCGGGTGCACTGCCACGTGGGCCGGGCATCGAGGCCAGATCGTGACTTTTTCACGTTCTCGGCCGGAAGTCCCGGAAAACTATTGTGCTCCGGTCCCGACGAACAGTCACGAACCCGGCCCGCGTGGGTTCGGTGAGCCTGGCGAGGCTCGGCGGCGGCGGCCTCGGCCGAACCCCCGCGATGACGAGTGTGCGCGGCCCGGGTCGGCCGAGTCAGCGCCGGTCACACAGGAATGGGAACCGCGCGCGAACGTCGGCCACGGTCGCCGAGTCGATCTCGGCGTCCAGCACGGCCGGCACGGCGCCGCCCTCGACCAGCCGGACCCCGAGCGGGTCGAGGATCGCCGACCCCCCGAGATGCGGCAGATCCTTGGCCGCCCCGACCCGGTTGACTCCGACGACGTAGGCCTGGTTCTCGATGGCGCGGGCGACCAGGAGGGCACGCCAGTGCTCGTGCCGCGGCGCGGGCCAGTTCGCCGGCACGACATACAAGTCCGTGTCGCGGGCGAGCGCCCAGAACTCGTCGGCGAAGCGCAGGTCGTAGCAGACGAACACGCTGACCCGCAGGTCGTCGATGCGCAGCGTCAGGAAGCGGTCACCGGCGGCGTACTGCTCGTGCTCACCGGCATAGCTGAACGGATGGATCTTCGTGTAGCGGTGGACCGCGCCGCTCGCACGGGCGACCACCGCATTGTTGCGAAACCGGCCGTCGGCGCCACGTTGCGCGATCGACGCGATGACGGTGGCGCCGTGTTCGGCGGCCTGGGCCAGCAGGAACTGCTCCGTCGGACCGCCCTCGTCCTCGGCGATGCGCTCCGGGCGCATCGAGAACCCGGTCGCGAACATCTCCGGCAGCACGACGAGTCGGGCGCCCCGTGCCGCCGCATCGGCGATCATCGGCGCGACCAGGTCGCGAGTGGCGTTCGCGTCCTCCCACACGATGTCGTGCTGGATCGCCGCGACAATCACCCGGCCACCTTCTCGAGACGGCGCAGCGCTTCGGTCAGTACCTCCGGCCGCTTGCAGAAGGCGAATCGGACGAAGCTGTCGCCCGCGGCGGAGTCGTAGAAGACGCTGCTCGGAATCGCGACGACGCCGGCGACGCGGGGTAGCTCTCGGCAGTAGTCCACGGCGTCGCGGCCTACGTCGACGGTGGCGAAGTACGTCGCCTGGGGGGTGATCACGTCCAAGCCAAGATCGGCGAGCCCGCCGCACAACAGATCGCGCTGAGCCTGCAGATCGGCGCGGGGCGCGAGCGTTTCGGCGGCGCCGAGAACTTCCGCGACAGCCGGCTGGAACGGGGCGCCGTTGACGTAGGTCAGGAACTGCTTGACCGTCCGGACCGCGGCGACCAGCGCGGCCGGCGCGCATGCCCAGCCGATCTTCCAGCCGGTGACGCTGAACGTTTTTCCCGCGCTGCTGATCGTGATCGTCCGTTCGCGCATACCCGGTAGGGTCGCGATCGGCGTGTGCCGGCGCTCGTCGAAGACGAGGTGCTCATAGACCTCGTCGGAGATCACGACGAGGTCGTGCTCGATCGCGACTGTGGCGATCGCGGCGAGTTCGTGCGGCCCGAAAACCGTGCCGGTCGGATTGTGCGGCGTGTTCAGAATCAGCAGCTTCGTCCGCTGCGTGATCGCGTCTCGGAGGGCAGCGGGGTCGAACCCCCACCCGGCGCCGTCCCGGTCGATGGTGACCACCCGCCGCGCCGCGCCGGCCAAGGCCACGGTCGCGGCATAGGAGTCGTAGTACGGCTCGAACACGACGACCTCGTCGCCCGGTCCGACCAGCGCCAGCACCGCCGCCGCGATCGCTTCGGTAGCGCCCGCGGTGACCAGCACCTCGGCATCCGGGTCGTACGCGAGTTCGTAGCAGCGCCACTGGTGCGCGCTGATCGCCGCCCGAAGTTGCGGGATACCCGGGCCCGGCGGGTACTGGTTGTGGCCGGTCTGCAGGGCGCGCGCGGCGGCGGCAAGGATCTGCGGCGGCCCGTCGGTGTCCGGAAACCCCTGGCCGAGGTTGACGCTGCCGGTCGCCTGCGCCAGCGCGGACATCTCCGCGAAGATCGTCGTACCGAACCCCTGCATGCGAGCAACCAGCCGATCGATCACGATGTCGAGCGTAGTGCGGCCGGGGCCACCGACGCGTCGGTCGCGTAGCCGCCGACCACCGCGTCAGTCCATGATCACCGGTTCGTCACCCGGAGCCGCTTCGGGTCAGCGGGCCGTCTTGGCGCGGGAGCGCTGCTTCTCCCGGTCCTGGGCCGGGAGAAGCACCTTGCGGATGCGCACGGTTGCCGGGGTGACCTCGACGCACTCGTCCTCGCGGCAGAATTCCAGGGCTTGCTCGAGCGAGAGCTGCCGGTGCGGGATGAGCCGGACGAGCTCATCGCCGGTCGACGAACGCACGTTCGTGAGCTTCTTCTCCTTCGTGGGGTTGACGTCCAAGTCGTCCTGGCGCGAGTTCTCGCCGACGATCATGCCCTCGTAGACCTCGGTGGTCGGGCCGACGAACATCGACCCGCGCTCCTGCAGGTTGAACAGCGCGTACGCGGTCACCGGTCCGCGACGGTCCGCGACGAGTGAGCCGGTCGGCCGGGTGCGCAGCTCGCCCACCCAGGGCTCGTAACCGTCGAAGACGTGGTGCAGCAGACCGGTGCCGCGGGTCTCGGTGAGGAACTCGGTGCGGAAGCCGATCAACCCGCGCGCCGGCACGCGATACTCCATGCGCACCCATCCGGTGCCGTGGTTGACCATCTGCTCGAGGCGGGCCTTGCGCAGGCCCAGCAGTTGGGTCACGACGCCGACATAGTCCTCCGGCACGTCGATCGTCAGGTGCTCGGTCGGCTCGTGCACCTTGCCGTCGATGACCTGCGTGACGACCTGCGGCTTACCGACGGTCAGCTCGAAGCTCTCTCGGCGCATCAGCTCGACGAGCACCGCGAGCTGCAGCTCGCCGCGGCCCTGCACCTCCCAGGTGTCCGGACGCTCGGTCGGCAGCACCCGTAGCGACACGTTGCCGACGAGTTCGGCGTCGAGCCGGTTCTTGACCAGCCGGGCAGTGACCTTCTTGCCCGATTGCCCGGCCAGTGGGGAGGTGTTGATGCCGATGGTCATAGAGATGGACGGCTCGTCGACCGTGATCACCGGCAGCGGGCGGGGATCGTCGGGATCGGCGAGGGTCTCGCCGATTGTGATGTCCTCGATACCGGCGATCGCGATGATGTCGCCGGGGCCTGCCGACTCCGCGGGCACCCGGTCGAGCGCGTGCGTGACGAGCAGTTCGCTGACCTTGACCCGCTCGATCGATCCGTTGGCACGGCACCAGGCGACGGTCTGGCCCTTGGTGATCGTCCCGTTACGCACCCGGCACAGCGCGAGCCGGCCGAGGTAGGGCGACGCGTCCAGGTTGGTGACGTGCGCCTGCAGGGGTGCTTCGTCGTCGAACGTCGGCGCCGGGATCGTGGACAGGATTGTCGCGAATAGCGGTTGCAGGTCCAGCGAATCCGGCATGTCACCGTCGGCGGGCCGCACCAGGGACGCGCGCCCGGCCCGTGCAGAGGAATACAGGATGGGGAATTCGATCTGCTGCTCCTCGGCATCCAGATCCAGGAACAGCTCGTAGGTCTCGTCGACGACGTCGGCGATCCGCGCGTCGGGACGGTCCACTTTGTTGATGACCAGAATGACCGGTAGCCCGGCCTGCAGTGCCTTGCGCAGGACGAATCGGGTCTGCGGTAGCGGGCCCTCCGATGCGTCGACGAGCAGCAGGACGCCGTCGACCATCGACAACCCGCGCTCGACCTCGCCGCCGAAGTCCGCGTGCCCGGGCGTGTCGATGATGTTGATCGTCACGGGCTCGCCCGAGGGTGCCGTGTAGTCGACCGCGGTGTTCTTCGCGAGGATCGTGATGCCCTTCTCGCGCTCGAGGTCCATGGAATCGAGCACCCGGTCGGCGACATCCTGGTTCGCCCGAAATGCCCCCGATTGCCAGAGCATGGCGTCGACCAACGTGGTCTTGCCGTGATCGACATGGGCGATGATCGCCACGTTGCGCAGATCGCCGCGCTGATTGATCGCCACGCGACAACCCCTTGTCTTTCGTCTCGCCTGCCGAGTCTACGGACGTGGCAGCGTCAGACTCAGGCAGCGAGCTGCGGCCGGAACGGTCGGGTCTGCAGCTCGTCCGTCACGACGAGCGCCGTGCCCGCCGGCTCTGCTCGATCAGCGCCGTTCGGTGTCGCACAGCAAGTCGCACGCCAGGATGGCAGCGCCGCGGTACCCCAGCCACCGGCAGATCTGCTGCCCTTCTGCTCATGGGTGCGGGCCGAGTTTTGCGCACGTTCACCTGCAACCGAGCCGCGCAGCATGGGCGTGCGCCATGATGGCCGCTATGGCGAGCGTGCGGTCCTCGATGAGCCCGGCCTACCGTGCCGTGCTGGCGATCGGCGCTCCGATCATGCGTGGCTGGTCACGGATGACTGTGCACGGCCTGCAGTGCCTGCCGACCACCGGGCCGGTGCTCCTGGCCGGCGATCATGACAGCTATTGGGACCCGATCGCGATTGCGGTCGCCGCCGGAGAGGTCCGGCAGATCCACGCGCTCGCCAAGTCGACGCTGTGGAAGTTCGGCATCGTCGGCGCCTGCATGACATCGATGGGACACATCCCGGTCGAGCGGGGGGTCAGCAACGACGCCGCGATGAGGACCGCGGTCGAGGCGCTGCGCGACGGCAAGTGCATCGGCGTGTTCCCCGAGGGCACCCGCTCACTCGGTCGTGACCTACGCGCCCGCAGCGGGATCGGTCGGCTTGCCGAAGCCGTTCCGCAGGCGCCCGTCGTGTGTGTGGCGGTCAACGGCACGGTCGACATCGTGCGGATCCCGAAACGTCCCAACGTCTCGGTCGAGTTCTTCCGGCCGGCCGGCGGCCAGATGCACAGCGGTGAGAGCGCCGCTGACTTCGCGCAGCGGCTCGTGGACGAGCTCCGGCGGGCGGCGCCGCGGGAGATCCCCGGCCGGACCCGGACGGCGGCGAAACACCGAGCACGCGCCGCAGGCCAGCCGGTGTCCTGATCTGCGTCGGGCGGGGCTTCGCACGCTTATTGCCAAAGACTTGCAACAAGCCTGGTGTCGGCTTACGGTCGTCTGTGCCTGCCCGCGACGGTCGAGGAGGGACGCCGAGTGGCGATCGACACCCGTCCGGTCGAGTCCTCCTTCACTCGCTTCCGGCACGGCCTGACCCGGCGGGACTGGCGATCGCTGGGCGGCATGCTCGGCTTCATCGTGGCGCTGCACGTAGTGGGTTTCGGCCTGCTGCTCGGACTCGTCGTTCCGGAGCACTACCGTCTCGGCGGCGATCACCCGGTGTTCACCGTCGGCGTCGGCATCCTCGCCTACACCTTCGGCCTGCGTCATGCGTTCGACGCCGATCACATCGCTGCGGTCGACAACACCACCCGCAAACTGATGGCCGACAACGCCGAGCGGGCGGCCGTCGGCGAAGCGCCCGGACAGATCCGTAAGCCACTGTCGGTCGGCTTCTGGTTCTCCCTCGGTCACTCGACGATCGTCTTCCTGCTGGCGTTCCTCCTGTCCGTCGGCGTCAAGGCACTGGTCGGGCAGGTCGAGGACGACGACTCCGGACTGCATTCGGCGAGCGGTGTCATCGGCGCATCAGTGTCCGGTGTCTTCCTCTGGATCCTCGGCATTCTCAACCTCGTCGTGCTGCTGGGGATCGTGAAGGTGTTCCGCGAGATGCGCACCGGGCGCTACGACGAGGCACAACTCGAGGCCCAGCTGAACAAGCGGGGCTTCATGAACCGCTTCCTCGGCGGGCTGACGAAGTCGGTGCGCAAAGCCTGGCAGATCTACCCGATCGGCGTGCTGTTCGGCCTGGGATTCGACACCGCAACCGAGGTCGGCCTGCTCGTGCTGGCCGGCGGTGCCGCGGCATTCAATCTTCCGTTCTATGCGATTCTCGTGCTGCCGATCCTGTTCGCCGCGGGAATGTGCCTGATGGACACGATCGACGGCGTGTTCATGAACGCCGCATACGGATGGGCCTTCGCCAGGCCGGTGCGCAAGGTCTTCTACAACATCACGATCACCGCGATCTCGGTCGCGGTCGCCCTGGTCATCGGGTCGATCGAGCTGGTCGGCGTGCTGGCCGAACAGGCCGACATCACGTCCGGGCCGCTCGCCGCCATCGCCGACATCCCGCTCGACTACGCCGGCTACGCGATCGTCGCGCTGTTCTTCGTGTCGTGGGCGGTCGCATTGCTGGTCTGGCGCTACGGCCGGATCGAGGAGAAGTGGTCCGCGCACCTGGCCTCGCCCGCCGACTGATCAGTCCCGCAGGGTGTCGCGGTCCTGCCAGGTGCAGATGCACACCTCGTTGCCCTCGCAGTCGGCGAGCACCCAGAACGAGCGGGCGAACTCATCGGTGACTAGCACCCCGCCTGCGGCGAGCGCAGTCCGCAGCCGGCGTTCGGCCTCGTCGTGCCCCACGATCAGGTCCAGGTGGATGCGGTTGCGCTGCGGTCGGGGCTCGTCCATCTGCTGGAACCAGACGGTCGGCAACTGACCGGCCGGATCGACAAGGGACGCCTCCGCACCGCTCTCGGCAGGGTCGTCGCGATAGCCGAGCACCGCCTGCCAGAACGGCCGGATGGCAGGTATGTCCAGCGCGTCGATAGCGAGTTCGAGCAGTTGCACCGGGCGCGACACAACCGCGCCCGTCGCCGGCAGAACAGCCAGCCCGAGGGCGTGCACCGCATCGGTGATCGAGGCGGTGAGGTCGACGTCGCGGCGAGTGACGACTCCGATCGCGGCAGTCTGCAGTGCCAGGCCGACCCGGTCGGCGCGGATGTCGACCCTTAGATGTTCATCGGCATCGGGACTGCCGGCGGCCACCGCGGCCGCCGCGACCTGCAGGCCCTGCTCGAGCGAACAGACGCGGACGGCGGCGGCGAGCGAACGCGCCAGCAGCCGCCAGCCCGACTGCTCGACGGCCGAGGAGGCGAGTGGACGGGTGAGCGATGCGTCGGTCACGCACCGCAGTCTGGCAGCGGGTGCTGACCGCGAGGACCGCCACTACGCTTTCCCGGTGCCGGCTGCCGGAGTGCTGTTCGACTTCTCCGGCACGCTGTTCCACATCGAGACCGCGGAGGCGGCACTGCGTGCCGCTCTCGGTCCGGATTTCGTGCACCGGGCCGCCGATCTCGTCAGGTTCGGCGCGATCAACGGAAGTAGCCCGCCGGCCGACCTGCCGGCGACCCTCGCCGAGGCCTGGGCGACGCGCGACCTGTCCGCCGCCGCGCACCGGGCGGCCTATTCGGGCTCTGCGCGCCACGCCGGGCTGAGCGAGGAGCAGGCCGCGCGGCTCTACGAACGCGGCATCGCCGCCGATGCCTGGCAGCCGTTCCCCGATACGGTCGGCGTCCTGCAAACCCTGCATGCGGCAGGGGTGCCGATCGCAGTCGTGAGCAACATCGGCTGGGACCCGCGACCGGTGCTGCGCCGGTACGCCGTGGACGACTGCGTCGACGTGCTGGTGCTCTCGGACGAACGTGGCGTGCTCAAGCCCGACCCGGAGATCTTCCTCGCGGCCTGCGCTGACCTCGGCGTGGCACCCGCCGAGTGTGTGATGGTCGGCGACAACCCCGACGCGGACGGCGGATCGACGGCGCTCGGCATCCGGTTCGTCCTCGTCAGCGCCGATCCGGCACAACGCGGTACGACTGATCTGATGCGCGCGGTCGGGCTCGCCTAGCCGTTGACCGGCGGCGGCGCAGGCCGGCGTGACTGACTGGCCACCGGCCGATTCCGGTACCGGCCGACGAGTTCGCGCGCCGCCACCTGCATGCGCACCGGAGGCAGCCCACGCGCGATCTGGCGCAGGTCGTCGAGCACCATGTCGCCGATCTGCGCATATGCGGCCGGGATTCCGCCCGCGCGGTGCGCGGACAGCAGCGCACCGTCCTCGTGCCGCAGCGGCTCGTCAGCCGGCATCGGTTCCTGCGGCCAGACGTCGATCGCGGCGGTGAGCCGACCCGATCGGATCTCGGCACGCAGGGCGCCGAAATCGACGACCGACGCGCGGCTGATCACCACGATCCGGGCCCGGTCGGGCAGCAGCGCCAACGTTCGCGCGTCGAGCAGGTGCCGGCTCTCCTCGGTGACCGTGGCGAGGACGAACAGGAACTCACTGGTCGAGACTGTCTCGTCGAGCGAGGCCGGCCGGACTCCCGCCGCGGACACCACGGCGGGCGGCAGCCACGGATCGAAGGCGCGCACGGTCGGCCGAAACGGTGCCAGCAGGGGCAGCAGCGCGCGGGCGAGATTGCCGAAACCGAGCAGCCCCACGTTCGATCCGCGCAGCAGCACGCAGTCCTGGTTTCCGGCCGACACGTAGAGCTCCGTCCCTGCCCGAAAGGCGCGGTCGGCCCGGCTGATCCCGCGGGCGAGATCGAGTGCCAGGGCAAGGCCGTACTCAGCCACCGCGTCGGCGTAAGCGGGCCCGCAGCCGAGGACGTGGATGCCGCGCGCGAAGCAGGTCTCGTAGTCGACGTTGGGATAGAAATTACCCTCGACGTTGAGTACTGCGCGCAACGCCGACGCGCGCTCGAGGCGCTGCCGCGGCAGGTCGAGTTGCCCGACCACGGCGAACGCGGCGACCAGTACCTCGTCCGCCCGCGGATCGTCCGGATCGAGCACCTGGACGTCGAACTCGGCCCGCAGCGCGGCAAGGGCTTCCGGCCGAAAGATCACGTCGAGGTCCTGCGGTGCCGGGCTGAGCGCGATCACGGGCCGGGTCATCTGCCCATTCTCGTCTCCGCCGTGACCGGCCTGTGCCACCCGAACGCTGATCGGCAGACTGACCGCAGCGGTATCACTTTGTGGTCACATGTCGAGGAGCCCGTGATGACCGAATCGAGCGATCGGCACGACCCGTCGGCGAGTGCGCTACGCGTCCTGCTGGTCGGCAGCGGACTCATGGGGGTCGCGCATGCCCGGGCCGCGCGACGCGCCGGTGCCGACATCGTCGCGGTCGTGGGTCGGCATGCCGACCGGCCACCGCTGCCGGACGAGTTCGACGCGCTGCCCTACTGGACGTCACTGCCCGCCGCGCTGGCCGCGGTGGACGTCGACGTCGTGCACGTGTGCACGCCGAACGCCGCACACGCCGAGCAGGTCGCCGAGGTGCTTGGACGACGTATCCACGTCGTGTGCGAGAAGCCACTCGCGACGTCACTCACCGATGCGCTGGCCCTGGTCGGCGAGGCCGACGCCGCGGGCGTCGTCACGGCGGTGCCGTACGTCTATCGCTACTACGCCGCCGTTGTCGAGCTCCGCGAGCGATTGCGCAGCGGCGACCCAGGGCAGCTGCGGCTGTGCCACGGCGCCTATCTGCAGGACTGGCTGGCCGCGCCCGATGCCACGAACTGGCGGGTGCACGCCGGCACCGGCGGCCGGTCCCGAGCCTTCGGTGACATCGGCGTGCACTGGTGCGATCTGCTCGAGTTCGTCACCGGCGCGCGCATCACCGACCTGTGCGCGACGACGACGATCTCCGTCCCGTCGCGACCTGGGGACCGCGGGCTGGCGATGCAGGTGAGCACCGAGGACGTCGTCACGATCCAGTTCCTGCTCGACGGATCGGTGCCCGGTACTGCGGTGTTCAGCCAGGTGTCGTGGGGACGGCACAACGGCCTGACCCTGTCGATCGACGCCGCGCAGCAGGCACTGTGGTTCGCGCAGGAGGATCCGGAACGCCTGTGGGTCGCCGACGCCTCGGCGACGAGCGCTATCGCCCGTGGAACGCCCGCCTTCTCCCCTGCCGCTCGTGCGCTGGACCGGGTGCCGCCCGGACACCCACAGGGCTACCAGGACTGTTTCGACGCCTTCGTCGCCGACGCCTACGCGACGATCCGCGGGTGCGGATCGGATGTGCTGCCCACGTTCGCCGACGGCGCCCGGTCGGTCCGGCTCATCGAGCTGGTCCTGGAGTTGGCGCGCACCCACGAATGGGTGCGCGGATGACCGAGCTGGTGTTGCCGTGCACCACCGTGCTGTTCGACAGCGACGGCGTCCTCGTCGACTCCGAGGCAAGTGTCGTGGCGGCCTGGGCGTCCTGGGCGCGCGCGTACGGCCTTGACCCCGAGCAGGTGCTGGCGCTCGTGCACGGCCAACGCGCCGTGGACACGGTCGGGCAGCTGGTCGGCACCGGTCCAGACGCGCGCGCCGCGCTGGAACGGATCAACGCGCTGGAACTGCAGAGCGCGCAGACGGTCCGTGCGCTGCCGGGCGCACGCGAGCTGACCGGCTCGATCGACGCGGCGCGCTGGGCGGTCGTGACGTCCGGCACCCGCGCTCTTGCCCGACAACGGCTCGCCGCCGCGCAGCTGTGGCCGGTCGCGACGCTGGTTGCCGCCGAGGACATCCCGGCCGGCAAGCCCGCGCCCGACGGGTACCTGCTCGCGGCCCGCCGACTCGGATCGGACACCGCGTCCGCCGTCGTCGTCGAAGACGCGCCGAACGGCGTGGAGGCGGCACGACGAGCGGGCGTCGCGCATGTTGTCGGCGTCGGCGAGCGCGCGGCGGGCACCGACGCCGACGTCGTGATCACGGACCTGCGCGGCCTGTCGTGGACAGTCGGTGGGCTCCGGGTTCGGTCGACCCACGTCATCAGGTGAGCCGCTACCGTCGCGCGGTGCGCACCCGCCGCGGGGCGTGGGAGTCGCTGACGGCGTGGCCCGATGTGCACGATGGCGTATCACCCGCACGGCCGCCGCTCTCTTTCCCTACATGACGGGAATGGCGGATCTGCGGGCGGTCGGCAGTGTTGCCCGGCACCTGCCCGGCGCCCTGGTCCGTCGCGGCTGCACGTCACGGCTGGCTCTCGGCAATCGCAATGAGCGCTTCCCGGTCGTCCTCGTCCACGGGTATGTGGGCAGCGAGTCGGTGTGGGCGACCCTGCGCGGCGCGCTCGCCCACGCAGGATTCGGCTACGTGGTGAGCCTGAACTACAGCTGTTTCGCGACTGAGGCGTCTGCGGTCGCCGACGAGCTGTCGCTTCAGGGCCGGCTCGCCCTCGCGCGGACCGGAGCGCCACGAGTGCATCTCATCGGGCACAGCATGGGTGGTCTGCTGGTGCGCCACGTGGTCAATCACCGGCACCTGGCCGAGTCGACAGCCGCGGCCGTGACCATCGCCAGCCCGCATCGCGGCGCGCCACTCGCGCGCATCGCGCCGGGCCGGTGCGCGCGGATCATGCAGCAGCGGGACTTCGCCGAATACCGTTGCGCTGCGCGCCCGCTGCGGTGGCTGTCCTACTACTCCGACCACGACCGCTTCGTGCCGAGCTCCTCGGCTCGCCTGGATGACTCTCACGCCGAGGCGACGAACGTCCTCGTCCCGAGCTGCGGACACCTCACGATCTGCCACGACCGGCGCCTCATCAACTCGCTGGTCTCCGAACTGGTGCGCACGGAGGCGGTGGCCGAGCCGCGTGCCGATCTCCTCGGACCGGTCGCAGCCTGACCCCGGCTGGTCGAGGCCCCCGAGGCTCTTCCTGACGCCGGAATTTCCCGGCGGGGCGGGAATGGGTGCGGTAGCGGCTGGGAAGGTGCCGGTCGCACGCTGCTGGGACTCGCATTTCCCGGCCGTAAGGAGCACCCATGTCCGCCCGTCCCGTCCCCGATCGCGTGCGACCGATGAGCACGCTGACGCATCGCCGGTTATGGCGAGCGGTGGCCGGTTTGGCCCTTGCCCACCTGGTGTTGATGTTCGGTAGCTTCGCCCTGCAGCGAGTGGCGCCGCTGGCCGCCGGCCCGGCGACGGTCGCGGCCGACCACGTCACGTGGTCGATGACCAAGGGGTTCGCCGGTGGCTACCTGACCGGCCTGAGCTTCCTGCTGTTCCTGCTCGCGGCGACGTTGCTGGCGCGGCTGCTCCGCGGTGGCACTGAGTTGTCCGGGTGGCTCGCGTCGAGCATCGCGGCCGTCTGCTCCATCTACGTGGCGGTGACGTTGGTTGGCGAGCTCGCCAACCTCGGGGCCGCGCTCTACGACGGGCACCACGGTGCTCCGCTTGCGACGGTGGCAGCGCTGGATCACGTCCACTGGTTCGCGTTGTATCTGGCGACGGCGGTCCTCGGTTTGTTCACGGTGTTGGTCGCCGCTGCGATCCGGGTAACCCGCGGGTTGCCCCGTTGGGTGGGCCACACAGGGTTCGTAGTCGGGACGTTCTGCCTGGTGGCGGTTCCGGCGGCCGGCACCGGCGCGGTCGATGCGGCGACGGCGGTGTGGTCCCTGTGGTTCCTCGGCCTGGCGGTGGCCGCGCTGCGGCAGGCAGGCCGGCTCGCGTCCCCCGGGGCGGCTCGGCCGCTGGTCGCCGGCGTGCCGGCGTGACAACGCCCCCGGCGCGGAGGGCAAAGTTGTCCTCCCGGGCATAGCTCAGGACGATGTCTGACATGCATTCGCCACTCAAGCAGGTTGCGACGGTCGCGGGAGTCGCCGCGGCCGTCGCCGTGTCTGCCGCCGGGCTGGCTACGTCGCTCTGGATCGCCACCGTCGACCATCAATCGCTGCTTGGTCCGGCCTTGAGCGCGACGGTGGCGGCGGCGTTCGCGGTGATCGGTGCGGTGGTCGCCTCGGCCCGGCCGGCTAATCGGGTCGGCTGGACGATGCTGGGCGGCGCGCTGCTGTGGGCGGTCGGCAGCGCAGGCGTCGACGCGGCCCAGCACGGCATCGTCACCGACCCGGGCACCGTGTTCGGGTCGGCGGCGGCGGCGGCGGCAGCGGCGGTTGGCGGGTCGGCGCTGCGCGGGCTCGGCTGGTTGGCGGTGACGCTCGGCGTCGCGATGTTCTTCCCGGACGGCCGGGTGGCCGGGCCACGCTGGCGGTGGCTGCCGCGCGCACTGCTGGCGTCCGCCGTCGCCTCCGTCCTCGGCGTGCTGACCGCGAGCGACGCCAACATCACCGACCTCGACCACTGGCGCAACCCGATCGCCGTGCCCACCGGCCTGCAGCCGATCAGCGGCCTGCTCTCGCTCGGCGGCCTGCTGGTCGGGGTAGGGGCGACCATCGGTGCGGCCGTCCAACTGTGGAGGCGCTGGAGCCGGGGCGGACCGCTCGAACGCCAACAGTTGATGCTGTTCGCCCTCGCGGCCATTCTCCCCGTCATCGCCGGGCCGATCGTGGTCATCACCGACGTCGGCGGCTGGTTGTTCAGCGCGGCCGCGCTGCCCTTGCCGTTCGCGATCGGCATTGCCGTGCTGGCCCATGGGCTGTACGACCTGAAGACGGCGGCGAACCGCACCCTGGTCTGGGCGTTGCTCTCGGCCGTCGTCGCCGCCTGCTACGCGCTGGTCCTGGTCGGAGTGGGCGATCGCTTCGACGTCCGCGGCGCCACCTGGTTGCCGTGGCTCGCGGCTACGGTCGTCGCGATCTCGTTCGCGCCGCTGCGGGACGGCCTGCAGCGCGGGGTCAACCGGATCACCTTCGGTCGGTGGGACGAGCCCTACGACGTGCTCGCCGGACTCGGCCAACGGCTCGAGGCCACCGCCGACGTCGACCGACTGCTGGCCGAAGTCGTGCTGGAGCTACGAGGTCTCGGGCTCGCTGACGTGACGATCTGCGACAACCGCGGGGACCCCGTCGCCGGCGCTCCTGGTGGGCCGGAAGAACCGCCGTCCGCGGGGGCGGCGGGTGCCGGTGCGGCAGTTCAGATCACCCTGGCGGCATATGGGCGGCCGGTCGGAACGCTGAACTACCGCGCCCCGGTGACGCCGTTGCGAGCGCGCGACCTACGGGTGCTGGGCGACCTCGCGCGCCACCTCGGAGGTGTGCTGCACGCCCACCACCTCACTCTCGATCTGCAGCGGGCCTTGGAAGGATCTGTGCTGGCCCGCGAGGAGGAACGGCGCCGCCTTCGCCGCGATCTGCACGACGGTCTCGGCCCTGCCCTGGCCGGGCACCTGCTCCGCCTGGACCTGATCGCCAGCACGATCGGGCCTGGCTCGCCGGCAACGGGTCAGGTCGACCTGTTGCGCGACGAACTGCGGGGCACGGTGCTGGAAGTACGCCGCGTGGTCGAAGGACTGCGGCCACCCGCACTCGACGAACTCGGTCTGGCCGGTGCCCTGACCCAACTCAGCGCACGGCTGACCGCACGCAGCCCGGTCGCCGTCGAGCTGTGCGTTTCCGAGCTCACCACGCTGCCCGCGGCCATGGAGGTGGCCGCGTACCGGATTGTCAGCGAGGCGCTCACCAACACTGTCCGGCACGCGAACGCCACCAGCTGCCTGATCGCGATCCATGAGGCGGCCGGGACGCTGCGGATCACGATCCGCGACGACGGCGCAGGGCTCGATCGGCAACGGTCGGCCGGGAGCGGGAATGGCCTGCACACCATGCGGGAACGCGCTGAGGAACTGCGCGGCCAGCTGCGGGTGCTGAACGGGAACGGGACAACCATCGTCGCCGAGCTCCCGCTGCCGGCATCAGCGCGCGCTGCCCCGATCGAGACGTCGGCGGCCCGGTGACTATCCGGGTGCTGATCGTCGACGATCACCCGATATTTCGCGACGGCCTGGCCGCGCTACTCGGATCGGTCCCGGATATCGCCGTGATCGGGGTTGCCGCAACCGGGCCGGCAGCGATCGAGGTCGTCCAGGCCGGCGGCGTCGACGTTGTGGTCATGGACCTCAACCTGCCCTGCATGTCGGGTGTCCAGGCCACGGCCAACATCAACAGCCTGCCCTCGCCACCCGCAGTTCTCGTGGTCACGATGGTCGATGACGACGACACCGTCGTGGCGGCGCTGCGGGCCGGCGCCCGAGGCTATGTCCTCAAAGGCGCCACCGGCGAGGAGATCGCCGCCGCCATCAGCACCGTCGCCGGCGGTGGCGCCGTCTTCGGCGCCGGGGTCGCCGCCCAGGTCCTCGCGCTCACCTCAACCGCGGTAGCCAGCGCTCGCCACGACTCCGACGGCCTGACGGAGCGCGAACGCGACATCCTCGCTCGACTCGCGGAGGGCGCCAGCAACACAGCGATCGCGCGGTCCCTTGGGCTGAGCCTGAAGACCGTTCAGAACTACGTTTCGCGCATCCTGCAGAAGCTGCAGGTGTCCGACCGCACCCAAGCCGCCCTCAAAGCGCGCGACCGGGGTTACTGATCCCGCAACGCCCCAACCCCAAGGTGCCTCGGTCAGTCGCCGTCGCAACGCGATCTGAGCGGGCTGCAAGCGACTGCCTCATTGTCAGTTATAGCAGGGTCCAGCCGCGCTCATGAGCGCCGAAATTCCGATCTAAGGTGACGGACCTCGGATCGGAGTTGATGACGTGAGCCCCCTGACGACCAGCGCGTTCGACCTTCCCGACCACCTCACTCCCAAGGCCGACCCAGCGCTGATCGCCGGCGACGAGCAGCACTTCGCGGCCGTCGCGGCGAGCCTCGATCAGTCGATTGCCGACCTGTCCGACCGCCTCGATGCCGAACGCACGGCACCCGGCGGCATAGGCCAGGAGGCGATGGACCGGGACCTGGAGATCCACCGGCTGACCGCGCGGCTGCGCGCCCTGCGTCGCTTCGGTGTGGACCTGTGCCTCGGACGCATCGTCGGCGCAGACGACTCCGAACCGGTGTACATCGGACGACTCGGCCTCACGGATCGCGCAGGTCGTCGGCTGCTGCTCGACTGGCGCTCGCCCGCGGCCGAGCCGTTCTTCGCAGCGACCCACGCCAACCCGATGGGGCTGGCAAGCCGCCGCCGGTATCGCTGGACGCGCGGCCGGATCAGCGACTACTGGGACGAGGTGTTCACCGCTGCAGGGACAGGCGGGCTGGAAGGGCATCCCGCCCTGGACGACCAGTCCGCCTTCATCGCCAGCCTGGGCAGCGACCGGTCGGCCCGGATGCGAGACGTGCTCGGCACCATCCAGGCCGACCAGGACGCCGTCATCCGCGCGGGATCGATCGGCGCTCTCGTCGTCGACGGCGGTCCGGGTACAGGTAAGACCGTCGTCGCACTGCACCGCTCGGCGTACCTGCTCTACTCCGACCCTCGTCTCGGTCACCGCCGGGGCGGCGTGCTGTTCGTCGGTCCGCACCAGCCCTATCTGGCCTACGTCGCTGACGTCCTCCCCAATCTCGGCGAGGAGGGTGTACAGATCTGCACCCTGCGCGACCTCGTCGCCGAGGGAGCCGCAGCAGCGATCGAAACCGATCCGGAGGTAGCCCGCCTGAAGTCGTCAGCAGACATGGTGACGGCGATCGAGGCGGCCGTCGCGATCTACGAGGAGCCGCCCACCACGGGGATGACGGTCACGACCCACTGGGCCGACATCAGGCTCCACGCCGACGATTGGGCCGAGGCCTTCGATGCGGCTGAACCTGGTACTGCGCACAACGAGGCACGTGACCAGGTCTGGGAGGAGCTGCTCACGATCCTGATGGACAGGCACAACGCGGACGATGACGTCCCGCCCGAACTGCTCCGCAAGTCGCTGCTGCAGAACAGGGACCTGCTCACGACCTTCAACCGTTCATGGCCGCTGCTCGAAGCGGCTGACGTCGTCGCAGACCTGTGGTCGGTGCCCGCCTACCTGCGCAAGTGCGCTCCGTGGCTGCGCCCCGAGCACGTCCAGCGGCTGCAGCGCGGTGACGCGCAAGCCTGGACGGTGTCCGACCTGCCGCTCCTGGATGCAGCCAGGCGGCGGCTCGGCGACCCGGAGGCGGCACGACGCCGGCGCCGCCACGAGTCCGACGTCGCCGCCGAGCGGGAGCAGATGTCCAAGGTCGTCGACGACCTGGTCGCCGCCGATGACTCCGAGATGCTCGTGATGTCGATGCTGCGCGGCCAGGACGCCCAGCACACCCTGGTCGACGAGACCGCGCTACCCGGCACCGACCCGGATCTGCTGGCCGGTCCGTTCGCACACGTCGTCGTGGACGAGGCCCAGGAACTGACCGACGCGGAGTGGCAGATGTTGCTGCTGCGCTGCCCGTCCCGCAGCTTCACCGTCGTCGGGGACCGCGCCCAAGCCAGGCACGGCTTTACGGAGTCGTGGCCGGAAAGGCTCGAGCGGATCGGGCTCGACCGGATCAACCTGGCAACCCTTCGCATCAACTACCGGACGCCGGAACAGATCATGGCCGAAGCCGAGTCGGTCATCCGCGCCGTGCTCCCGGACGCGAACGTCCCGACTTCCATCCGCCGCAGCGACGTCCCTGTCGTACACGGATCTACGTCGGAGCTGGGCTCGATCCTCGACACCTGGCTCGCCGGGCACGCAGAAGGAACCGCCTGTGTCATCGGCGATCCCTCGTACCAGGCGACCTCCCGCGTCCGCTCACTCACCCCGGAACTGTCCAAGGGACTGGAGTTCGACCTGGTCGTCCTCATCAACCCAGCGGCGTTCGGCCATGCCGTCAGCGGCATCGAAGGGGCCGTCGACCGCTACGTGGCGATGACCCGAGCGACCCGGCAACTCGTCGTGCTCACCAGTTCCTGAGGACATGATCCCCGGCCGCGGCCGGTGATCGGGTTCATCGCCCACACGTCCACCACGTGAGATCTGTGTGAGGTAGAGTGCCGTACTGACCGGACTGACGTTCCGACTGCGCCACAAGGTGCAAGGCGGGGCGCTGCACAGTGTGGCGAACGGCAACAGCGTGGGTGAACGCGTCGTCAGTGAACCGCCGTCTCGCTGCGTTGTACGTGGTTCGATGAGCGCCGGCGTGAACCACTGCCCACGGCCTCGACCCGGCCGAGGGTTTCGTTCGGCTGACCCGACGCGCTCGGGGCGTTGTCGCTAACGGGGCTCAGCCTCACGTACGGCATGCAGTGCCGGTGGGCCGATCCGGTGGCCGGCGATGCCCCTTGGTGTACTCACGCACTTTGCGGATCAGGGCGGGAGCCGAACGTTGATACAGGTTCGATCGAACAGCCCTCCCGCTCGCGGCGGCAAGGATCGACGCCGTTCCTCGCGTCATGATGCGGGGGGTTGCACCGAGGTGCTCGGCGTACTTCCATGACATGCGAGGCAGAGTAAAGCCCGGTTCCCCAACGTGTCCTGTGCGGCTATTCCGCCCTTCGCGACCTTTCAGGCTTGTCGCTAGCGTGTTCTAATACTGACGTGAAGCCGGAGTCGCGATGCGACATAGGCCCGGCTGTTTCGGGGTAAGCGCGGCGTCACACGTTGAAGCGAACAACGAAGCTTTGCTTGCAGCTTTGACCTGAACAACGCAGAGTTGGCGCGAACAAGACACACCACACGCCGCCAGCCGACTCCACAGACGACGACCTGGCTAAGCCCGGATCCACCGTGTGACCGTGAGTTGATCAGCGAGGCTGAGTGGTTGATCTTCGTGGGTGTGGTGGGCTGTCGCGGGCAGGGCGCTTCGCCGGTCGGCCGGCATGTCCGAGGTCCTTGGGGTCGTGGTGGACGGTGTGATGGGTTCGGGTCAGCGACGCAGCGGGATGGCGTTGATCGCGGCCAGTGCGGTGCTGAATTGCTCGGCCCAGGGCCAGTGTTCGGGTAGTCGTAGCCGGCGGCGTCGACCGCTGTGCACGAGTCGGCCGGGCATGGTGAAGATCGCGCGGCGCAGGGTGGTTGCGGTGGCCCGGTGCAGCTTGCCGCCGGCGAGCAGGCCGACGGCTCGGGCGAGGTTGTGGGCGAGCACGGCCAGGGCGAGCCATGCCGCGTTGGCCATGAATCGGCCGGAGGGTAGGTGCGCCAGCCCGGCTGATTTCAGTTCGGCGATGGACTGTTCGACGATGGCGTGCCGGCGGTGGTCGGCCTCGATCTCGAGCATGTCGCCGGTCCGGTCGGTGACGAAGGCGTGGTAGTCCCAGGTGGTGAACAGCGCCAGCTGCGAGCCTGGCGTGGGTCGGACCCGGCGCACGATCAGCCGCACGCTCATCGCGTGCTTGGTGCCGGCGAAGGCGGTGTAGCTGGTCTCGGCGACATCGGCGCCGGAGACCTGCTGGGCTGGACAGCCAGTACGGGATCGGTGTCCAGGCCGACTCCTCGATCGCCTCGATCGCGGCCCGGACCTTCTTGTCCTGCCGGGCGGTGACCGAGAACCGGACGTCGAACTTGGCCGCGGTGCCCAGCACCGCCTTGGAGTAGAACGCCGAGTCCGCGCGCAGCGTCAACTCGCCGGTCGCGCCAGCGGCTCGGACTCGGCTGAAGGTCTCGCTCAAGAAGCTCTTCGCACCTCGTGCGGCACCGGCCGCCCCGCCGCGCAGCCGACTGAACAGCACCTGCCCGGTCTCGGCGCAGGTGGCGACCTGCGGGTGGTAGCCGCGGATCTTCGTGTAGCCGAACGCCGCGCCCTGCTTGCCCCGACCGAACACCGGCACGATCGTGGAGTCCACATCGATCGTCATCGGCGCGGCCAGGTCCACCGGGCCAGCACCGGCCTCCCAGAGCCGGACCAGCAACTCCCGCGACACCGCATCGAGCTGGCGCACGTTGTGCCAGCGGAAGTCGCGCAGCCAGGTCCCGACCGTCGACGGCGCCCGCGTCACGTCGAACAACACGGGCAACGCACCGGCGCGCAGCAGCGCGGTGTCATCGATGCTGTCCCCGCCAGCCACCATCGACCCGATCACCGTCAACGCCTTCGCGCCGCTGTTCGCGCCATGCCTGGCCAACCTAACCCGGCTCTCGACCAGCCCGGACAGGTCGATCCGCTGCGCCAGCACCGCGGCTGGCAACAGCCCAGCCGAGGGCACCAAATTCGGCTCGTCGAAGCTGACAGACACCCGACTGAGATCGTGAGATGCTCGCACCTAACGGGTGTCCTTCCAGGCGGTTCGATTGGATCCTTCAGCAAGTCCAATCGTCCGTCCCAGAAGGACATCCGTGCGTTACGACGCGCTCAAGCGATCAAGTTGATCGGTGGATCCGGGCTAACTGACACACCTGGTGCACTTCGGCACCGATCCAAGATCAGGTGGCATAGGTGCGTGTCACGGTCGGCCCGTGATGAGGCTGCACAAGCTCACGGCCGGCGACGGGTACACGTACCTGACGCGCCAGGTGCCGCTGCGGACGAGCACGAACCGCGGCTACGGCAGCCTCGGCAGCTACTACGAGCAGAAGGGTGAGGCGCCGGGCGTCTGGATGGGCGGCGGGTCGGACTCTTGCACGGCAGCGTGCCGGAATTTCTCCGTCTCCGGCGAGGTCACCGAGGCGCAGATGACGGCGCTGTTCGGGGAAGGACGGCACCCGAACGCCGACGCGATCGAACGCCGGCTGCAGCGCCGAGGGCAGTCCGTGGCCGTGCGATCGACGCGGCCGACGCGGCTGGGCAAGCCGTACCGGATCCACGACGGCGAACACGTTCCGCGCGCCGCTGGCGGCCGCGTTACCGCGACCACAACACGAGCCTCGGCCGTCGGCCCGGACGCTCCGGTCCCGGCCGAGCGTCCGGGCCCGGATCCGCACCGAGTTGGCGCGGGAGATGTTCGTCGAGACGTACGGCCGCGCAGCCGGTCGGACGCCCGCGAGCTGTCCGGGTCACCTGGCGCGCGCATCTCCGGCCAGCGACCACCGCGGTGGCCGGCTACGACCTCACCTTCACCCCGGTCAAGAGCGTGTCGGCGCTGTGGGCGATCGCCCCGCGCGAGGTCGCCGAGGTCATCGAGCAGGCCCACCAGGACGCGGTCACCGACACGCTGCGCTGGCTGGAGAACCACGCCACCTACACCCGCCGCGGCGCCAGCGGCGTCGCCCAGGTCGACGTGCACGGGCTGATCGCGGCGGCGTTCACCCACCGCGATTCCCGCGCCGGGGACCCCGACCTGCACACCCACGTCGCGATCGTCGAACAAGGTGCAGGCCCGTCGACGGGCAGCTGGCTGCCCTGGACGGGCGGCCGATCTACAAGAACAACGTCGCCGCCTCCGAGCGGTACAACACCCGCCTCGAGGCGCTGCTGATCGACCGGCTCGGCGTCAGCTTCGCCGACCGCGAACGGCAGCCGACGCCGAGCAAGCGGGCCGTGCGCGAGATCGTCGGCATCGACGGCGAGCTTCCGCGCGTCTGGTCCTCGCGGCGGGCCGCGATCGACGCCCGCCGCGCGGCGCTGTCGGCGCAGTTCCAGGCCGACCACGGCCGCCCGCCGACCGCCGAACGAGGCGCATGCAGCTGGCGCAGCAGGCGAACCTGGAGACCCGCGCAGCGCAAGCACGAACCCCGCTCCTACGCCGAGCAGCGCGCCGACCTGGCGGGCCGAGGCGATCGCGGTGTCTAGGCGGCGAGAACCCGGCTGCACGACTGCGTCCGCGGCGCCTGCACGCCGGCAGCCGGCGCCGCGCACCGCGCCGCGGTCGACCGGACGCGGCCTGGGTCGAGCAGCCGCCGACAGGTCCTCGCGCACGATGTCAGGCCGAGCGCGCCACGTGGCAGGAGAACCACGTCCGCGCCGAGGCCGAACGGCAGGTCCGCGCCGCCGGCGTGCCGCACGCCGACGTGGACCGAGCCGTCGACGGCGTCGTCGCGCGCAGCCCTCGTCCCCCGAGCTGCTCGATCGCCGCTCGACACCGCGCCGAGACCGGTCGCCGAACCGGCCGCGCTGCGCCGCTCGGACGGCACATCGGTGTACACCGTCGCCGGGTCGCAGCCGGTACACCTCGCCCGCGATCCTCGCCGCCGAGCAGCGCGATCCTCGCCGCCGCCGGCCACGCGACGGCCGCACCGTCGACCCGTCGACGCATCGACGCTGGCCCTGCTGGAATCGACGCGCGAACGGCGTGCAGCTCAACCCCGGACCAGGTGCAGACTGCGTCCGCGAACTCGCCACCTCCGGCGCCCGCGTGCAGCTCGCGCTCGCCCCCGCCGGCACCGGCAAGACCACCGCCATGCGGGTCACTCGCCCACGCATGGACCGCGAGCGGCGGCAACGTCATCGGCCTGGCCCCGTCGGCCGCCGCGGCCGCGGTCCTGCGGCGAGGAGATCGGCGATCAGGCCGTCCACCGACACCCTCGCCAAGCTGGTCCATGCCGTCACGACCGGCACTGCCGCTCCCGCGTGGATCGACGCGATCGGCCCGAACACCCTCGTCATCATCGACGAGGCCGGCATGGCCGGCACCCCCGACCTCGCCACGGCGATCGATCACGTCATCAGCCGCGGCGGATCGGTCCGGCTGGTCGGCGACGACCAGCAGCTGGCCGCGATCGGCGCCGGCGGCGTCTGCGCGACATCGCCGCGCCACACGGCGCGGTCGACCCTGTCCCAGGTCATGCGGTTCACCCACCCCGCACGGCAGCCCGAACCACGCCGAAGGCGCCGCCTCGCTCGCGCTGCGCGACGGCGACCCCGCCGCGATCGCGTACTACCTGGACCACGAGCCGCGTCCACGTCGGCGACCTGACCACCTGCCTCGACCAGGCCTACCCCGCCTGGGCGGCCGACCGCGCGGCCGGGCTGGACGCCATCATGCTCGCCCCGACCCGCGATCTGGTCGCCGCCCTCAACACCCGCGCCCGCACCGACCGACTCGCCGCCGACGACCAACCCGGCGACCGGAGGTCCACCTCAGCCGACGGCACGCATGCCTCGGCCGGGGACTGCGATCATCACCCGCCGCAACGACCGCAGGCTCGCGACTCACGCTACCGACTGGGTGAAGAACGGCGACCGGTGGACCGTCACGCACGTTCGCCCCGACGGCGCGCTGCGACGTCACCCACCTGCGTCACCGAAGCGCCGGATCACCCTGCCCGCCGACTACGTCCGCGAGCACGTCGCCCTCGGCTACGCCACCACCGTGCACGGCGCGCAGGGCATCACCGCCGACACCTGCCACATCGTCGCGACCGGCGACGAGACCCGGCAGCTGCTCTACGTCGCGATGACCCGCGGCCGCGCACGCCAACCACGTCTACCTCGACTCACCGCCGGCGGCGACCCGCACACCGTGATCACCCCGACGCGCTGCTGCCGCCGACCGCCGTCGACATCCTGACCCGCGTCCTCGCCCGCGACGACACGGCCACCTCCGCCACCAGCGAGCTGACGCGCGCTGCACGACCCGTGCCGCAAAGCTCCGGCAGAGCGCGGCCGAGTACCTCGACGCCCTCGGTGTCGCCGCCGAATCGGTGCTCGGCCCCGCCAACCTCGCCCGGATGGAGCAGACAGTCGAGTCGATAGCCCCCGGGCTCACCGACGCCCGGCCTGGCCGGCACTGCGGTCGCGGCTGATGACCATCGGTCTCGACGACGCCAACCCCTACGCCGCACTGCTGCGCGCCGTGCAGGCACAGCCACTCGACTCGGCCACCGACGCCGCCGCGGTGCTGGCCTGGCGGCTGCAGTACGACGAGTCCCGCGCGCCCGGACCGTTGCCCGGGCTGCCGCCCGTACCCACGCAGCTTGCTCAACACCCCGACTGGGGCCGCTACTTCGATCGACGCGTCGAGGTGCTTCGTCGCGATGCGGCCCTATGCCGCGCCGAGGCCGCGGCATGGACCGCCGAGACCGCGCCCGCGTGGGCCGCGCCGTTCGCCGAACGCGACGTGGTCGGCGAACTCGCGGTGTGGCGCGCCGTCAACGCGGTTCCCGACACCGACACCCGGCCCACCGGGCCGCCGCGCCAGGACCTGGCTGGCTGGCGGAGCCAGCGCGACCTCGACCAGAGAGTCGAAAGGGACGGTCCCGGCTGCCACGGCCAGCCACAATTTCTCGGCCCGGGAACTGGCCGACACCATCGATCCCCGGCTGACACGGGACACACACTGGCCGCGCTGGAGCGGCAGCTCGAAGTCGCCCACCGCGACGGCCACGACGTCGGCGGCCTCACCGCGTCGTCTGACCGCCCGGCCGCTACCGGACGAGCAGCCTGCAGCCGCGCTCCGCTGGCGTCTCGTCGACGCACTCGCCACAAGCCGGAGCAAGCACGAGGTCGATCCGAAGGAAATGCCGTCAACGCCGAGCCGGCACCTCGTCCGCAGGGGTCACATGGACGAACCGAAGCCAGCCTCACCTCGTCCACCGGAGATCGACTACGCCCGCGCCTTCGGCAACAAGCCGTCTCCAGGCGCGGGAATCCGGCGATAGGGGCGCAACGGTAAGCGCCGACCTACGACACGACTTCGTCGCGGATCTCGTCGTATGACTCGGCGAGGTACCGGATCAGCGCGTCGCGGAAGCCCGGCTTCTCGAAGAACGCGTTGAACAGCTGACCGTTGGCCTCATGACGGTCGACGATCAGGCTCTCGGCCTTCTTGTGCAAGACCACGCCGTACTGGTCGCGGTCATTGTTCAGTGCTACGACGCGCATCTGCTCGTCGGACTTGATCGCCTGCTTCTGCTGCCGGAACCAAACCAAGTCAACCTCGCCGAGATTCATGCCGTACCGCTGATTCAGCTGCTCGATCAGCTGCGACAGCTTCTCCGTCGGCGACTCGTACGCCTTCCCGGTTCCACCACCCGGCAGCGCGACGCCCGGCTCGTCGGTGCCCGAGGTCAGCGACAGGTTCTCCTCCTCGCCCTGAGCCTCGGTGCGCAGGTGGGTGAGCAGCACCGACTCGCTGATCTGTGGCAGCGGCTCGTCCGGCGCCGCGGGCAGCAGCGGCAGCAGCGCCCGTCCGTAGAGGTACAGCGATTCCAAGTCGCGGTCGGTCCAGGGCATCACCTGGGCCAGGAACGAGTACGCCCGCACGAACCCCTTCAGCGCGTCTCGGAACACATCCTGGGTGTCCTCGTCGAGCTCGACGAACCGCCCGACAGCGGGGTTCACGTTCGCGTAGATGATCTTCTGGTTCGCCGAGCCACCGGCCAGCAGCGCGTCGACGGCGGCCTTCTGCTCGGCCGGGTGGATCACATGCGCCGCGGTGATGGTGTGTTCGAGGGTGTAGAGCAGGTTCGGGTCGGTGGGTGCGGCCGAGGACTGCTCGAAGAACGGCTCGAAGGCGTCCTGGATCTCTTCGGCCTTGTTGGCGAAGTCGAGCACGAACGTGTCGGCCTTGCCCGGGTGCGTGCGGTTGAGCCGCGACAGCGTCTGCACGGCCTTGACCCCGGCGAGCTTCTTGTCGACGTACATGGTGTGCAGCAGCGGCTGGTCGAAGCCGGTCTGGTACTTCTCGGCGACGACGAGCACCTGGTACTCGTCCGAGGCGAACCGCTTCGGCAGCTTCCCTCGCCGAACCCGTTCATCATCGGCTCGGTGTAGCTGACGGTCGGGTCGCTCGGATCGACGACGGTTCCCGAGAACGCCACGAGCGCGGCGATCCGGCCCGGCCCACGGTCGTAGCCCTTCGCGGCGATGTAGGCGTCGATCGCCTGCTTGTAGCGGACGGCGTGCAGCCGCGACCGGGTGACCACCATCGCCTTCGCCCGGCCGCCGATCTTGCCGGCCGTCTTCTGCCGGAAGTGCTCGACGATGATCTCCGCCTTCTGCGCCAGGTTCGTCGGGTGCAACGACACGAACCGGGCCAGCGCCGCCGACGCCTTGCTCGTGGGGACGTCCGGGTCCTCGGACGGTTCGGTATTGGCGAGCCGGTAGTAGGTGTCGTAGGTCGTGTAGTTGGCGAGGACGTCGAGGATGTAGCCCTCCTCGATCGCCTGGCGCATCGAGTACAGGTGGAACGGCACCCGCACGGGTTCGCCGTCCGCGCCGGTGACGAGGTCGCCGAACAGTTCGAGCGTCTTGGGCTTGGGCGTGGCGGTGAACGCGAAGAACGCGAGGTTGCCCTGGGCGCCGCGCGCGGTCATCGACGACGCGATCAGGTCAACGGCGTCGTCAGTCTCGGACTCGATCTTCGCCTCGGCCTGCTCGGCGACGGTGAGCGGATCGGTGTCGGCGGCCACCAGCGTCGACGCCCCGCCGAGGACGCGCTTCATGTCCTTCATCGCCTCGCCCGACGTGGACGAGTGCGCCTCGTCGACGATCACCGCGAACCGGCTGCCCGCCACCGACCCGGCTGCTCGGCGACGACGGGGAACTTCTGCAATGTCGTGATGATGATCCGTGCGGTGTTGCCGGCCAGCGCGGCCCGTAGCTGCGTGGAGTCCTCGTCGATCTTCACGATCGTGCCCGGCGTGTGCGCGAAACCGGACACGGTGGACTGCAGCTGGCGGTCGAGCACGACGCGGTCGGTGATGACGATGACCTTGTTGAAGATCGGCTGGTCGACGCCCAACCCGGCCGCCGTGACCGTGTCGGTCAGCTCGCCGTGCCACGACGGGGTGTGCAACCGGGACAGGTGGTGCGCCGCCCAGGCGATGGTGTTCGACTTGCCCGACCCGGCCGAGTGCTGGATCAGTCGGTTCGTGCCTGGCCCGGCCTGCTTCGTCGCCGCGAGCAGCTTCTGAACCGCGTCCCACTGGTGAAAGCGCGGGAACAGTGTCGTCGTCTCGCCGGTCTTGTTCCCGTCGGCGTCGTACCCGTCCTCGATGTGCACGAACTCGCCGAGCAGGCCGAGCCACGCGTCGCGCTGCCACACCTGCTCCCACAGGTAGGCGGTGTCGTAGCCGTCGGGTTCGCCGGGTTGCCCGCACCGCCCTTCTGGCCCGCGCCGCCGGAGCCCTGGTTGAACGGCAGGAACCGCGTCTGCTCCCCCGCCAGCCGGGTGGTCATGTAGACCTGGTTCGGGTCGACCGCGAAGTGGACGACCGTCCGCGCGCGGAAGATCAGGTCGGACGGGTTGCGGTCGCGCTGGTACTGCCGCATCGCGTGCCCGACGCTCTGCTGCGTCAGCGGGTTCTTCAACTCGGCCGTCGCGGTCGGGATGCCGTTGACGAACAGCGTCAGGTCGACCGAGTCGGCGGTGTTCGACTCGCTGTGATGCAACTGCCGGACAACGCTGAGCCGGTTCGCGTCGTAGCGCTCCCACAGGGCCTTCGTGAGCCCGTTCGCCGGGGCGAAGAACGCCAGCCGGAACGAGACGCCGTTCATCTTCGTCACGCCACGCAGCACGTCGACCGTGCCGCGCTGGGTGAGTTGATCGCCGACGTACTTCGCGACCCGCTCCCTCGCGCTCGCCGCACCGCCGAGTCGCTGGGTCAGCTGCTCCCACTCGTCAGGCTGCGACGCCTCCAGGAACGCGACCAGCTCGGCCGGGTCGAGCCCGAGGCCGCGGTCATAGCCGGACGGGTCGCCGTTGAGCCAGCCGCTGGCCAGCAGGTGCTCCTCGATCGAGTCCTCGAACGCCGACTCCGACGTCACCTTGGGCATCGCGTCACTCGCTCACTCGTAGGTCGTCGGTGCGTCGATGACGGAGTACAGCTCGCGCGCGAGCCAGTGAAATGCGGCCGCCGCGGCCGAAGGAGCCGTATTCCTCGACCCACCCACGCTTCTCCGCCTCCTTGATCAAATTGCGCGCTCCTTGATTTGTCACCTTGACGTGCTGCTCCACGCGAGCAGTCGTCAGGTACGGGTTGGTGAACATCAGCTCAACGAGAGCTGCGAGGTTCGATCGCGTCTTCGCGGCCTCCGCCAGGTACTTCTCCCTCAAGGCAACGAGCCGCTCCGCCCGATACACAGCGTCCTCGGCCGATCGACGAACGGCGGTGAGGAAGAACTGCAACCACTCCTGAACGCTGCCGCTCTCCCGCACGGCCTGCAGGCGGTCGTAGTACTCCGACCGGTGTGCCTCCAGGTAGCCGGAGAGGTAGAGCAAGGGAGTACCCAGCCTTCCCTCCTCCATGAGCATCAAATTGATCAGGAGGCGACCGATGCGCCCGTTGCCGTCAAGAAAGGGGTGGATGGTCTCGAACTGGTAATGCATCAATCCGCACCGGATCAGCGGCGGAAAATCGTCAGGCGTGTTGACGAAGGTCTCCCAGTCGGCGAGGAGGTCGGGCAGGTCGGTCGGCAACGGCGGAAAGTAGAGCGCGTTGTCGGGGCTGTCCGTCGGCGACCCGACCCAAACGGGTGACGTCCGGAACTCGCCAGGCAGCTTCTCCTGCCCGCGAACTCCAGACAGCAAGATCGAGTGCAGGTCCAAGATCAGCAGTTGAGTGATCGGCAGGGTCTTGATCAACTCGTACCCGCGTCGCGTAGCGGCGAGGTAACGCTCCACCTCGGCGATGTCCTCGCTGACAGTCGGACCGCCGCTCGCCTCCGCCTGGAGGACTTCGGACAGCGAGGTCTGAGTACCCTCAATCCGCGAGCTTGCGATCGCTTCCTGGGTCAGGTACGGCCCCAGGAGCAGCTCCGGATCGCGGATGAGCGCACCAAGGCCGTACAGAAGTCCGAGTGCCGCATCGGCGTCCGAAAGGGCCTTGATCGTGACGGTCGTACGAGCGCCAGTTCGCGCGGGATCGGCGCAGGCTTGAAGTACGAGAACGCCCACCTGTTACCGGGTTCGCGGACGACGGCCCCGAAGTCTGGTGCGGTGAAGCGGGCCGGATCCACGCGTGCAAACTACCAAGTCAAAGCCGGTTTTGGTTGGAATTTCGCTGATACTCGCCTACTTCGGTTGTTGCGTCACGAGCAAGTTCCAACGAGACCGGCATCCGAGTTGGAACTTCGCTTGGCCGAGCAAATCCGGTTGGAACGTCGGCTCACAGCGACGAGCCCCGCGCTGGCCACACCGGAAATCGGCGCCTCTGACGCACCCGTCTGCCAGAATCGTCGCGTGCCGTCCGAATCCCTGCTGCTGCGCGAAACGTACTCGGAGGCGGAAGCCGCCCGGCTGCTCCGCCTGCCGCCGTCGACGCTGCACTACTGGCTGGAGGGGCGCGAATACCGAGGGCGCAGCTACTCGCCGATCCTGCGCGAAGCTCCGAGCGGGGCTGGCGGGCCGCGAACGATCACCTGGGCGGAGTTCATCGAGGCCGGCGCCCTGCGGCAGTACCGCCGAGACCTGCGCGTCCCGATGGCAGAACTTCGCGCCTTCATCGCGATCCTTCGCGATCAGTTCGGCGTTCCCTACCCGCTGGCCACAACCCGCCCATGGACTGACGGTCGACTGCTAGTAATCGAAGCGCAGGAGAAGTCCCGCTTGCCCGAGGACCTGTGGTTGTACGCGCCGACGACAGGTCAGGGTCTACTGCTGCCGCCCGCGCAAGCCTTCCTGGACCGGGTCGAGTTCGACGAAGGCATCGCGACCCGCTGGCGACCCGCGCCCGAGCCGCAGTCGACAGTGATCATCGATCCCGATGTGCGCTTCGGGAAGCCCTCGGTCGGCGGCGTGAGCACCAGCGTGATCTGGGAGTACGACCAGGACGGCTACTCGACGGACAAGATCGTCACCGAGTTCGCGCTGATCACGGCTGACGTCGATTGGGCGCTGTCCTACGAGCGCGCCGCACACGCCGGCTAGCGTTGATGGCTCAGGCCGCGACGGTCCGTTTCTACTTTGACGCGGACGTACTGGGCCTGGCTCACGTCGTATGCACGCTGCGTCCGGACTGCACCTTCCCGGGCGACCTGGGAACGATGATCAAGCGCCGCGTACGCCCCGCGTGTCCGGTCACATCGCCCAAGGTGAAGGACCCGGAGTGGATCCCGATCGTGACCGCCCGGAACTGGGTGATCATCAGCCGCGACTCGCACATCGCATCGCGGCCGGCAGAGACCGCCGCGATCCGGAGCCAAGCGGTGCTCGACTCATCGCGCTCGCTGGACGCGACGCCGGGACACCGTGGGAGCAACTCGAGGTGCTGCTCACCCACTGGCGCGCCATCGAGCGCCTGAGCGCAGACGCTGGGCCGTGGGTGTACACAGCCACCAGAACCCGACTCCGCCGAGTCGAGATCTGAACACAGAGTCAGCACAGAACCTGCGACCCGTCTGCGGTTGAGACGTCGAACTCCCCCGTCACCGCCGCCGTGATCAACGACCGCTTCAGCTCTTCGAACAGTCGGACCGACTTCCGGGCGGCTGATCCATGCGCCCTGCTGGCGTCGATATGGCCGCGAATGCTCCGCACAGCTTCGTCCTGATCGGAGAGCGGAGGGAGGGGAATGCTTTATAGAAAGCAGGTCCGGAAAGTAGATCGTCAGGTGAGTCGAACCCATGGCTAGGCGAACCATCAGGTCGTGGTGCATCGTGCGGAGGCACCAGAGCAGATATTCGCTTCGCAACTTGGGACCTGGCGTCCAAGTGGCGAAGTCCTGGCTGGTCGCCATGGCGCGACCCATGAGAATGGCGAAACCCGCTGACCCAGACGTCCGGCTAAGTGCGACAGTGCCGGACGGATGCATGACCGCCGAACTATTGGCCAGCCCCAAAGAACTGATCTTGACTTCTGTGTCGTCGATGAGGTCGATTTGTTGGAACCGAAACTTGAAGACATCGGTGGTCGTCAGCCACGGGATGTCGCAGTCACGCCGAGTATTCCGGCTGCGAACGCGATGGAGTGTGACCCGTGCCTATGCGGGCAACGAGCGCCAGTCGAACGCACGGCCAGGTTGCCGGCAGGTCGGCTGCCCAAGCCAACCGCGAAGACTGGCGATCCAGGTGATCGCGACCGGTCACTTCCGCATAGACGTCGGATGCAAGTGCTTCATTGAGTAGCGAAACCTGCCGTTTGCGCGCGGCGATGATGTTGTCGATGCGGGCGACCTGGTCGTCGAGGAAGTCAGCAATCCGCCGCTGTTCGCCGTGGGTCCTGTTGGGAACGCCGAGATCGCATGAGCGCATCTGCGTTGCAGCTCCATGAACGTAGAACCAGACCCGGCCGCCTGTAGAACTTCGCGTTGAGCACTGAAACAGTAGAGCAGGTAACGCGCATCGACGCCTGCCAGCGGCACGAGCAGGGCCTCGGCAAAGTTGATCTGCTCGTTATCTAACTCGTGTTGATCTTGGCTTGTAGCAGGAGCGGGAGGACTCGGCCCGGATGTCGAGATACCCGGCGGGTCGCGGCGGCGATGTTGGTTGCGCCGTGGCGGCGGTGCACGCTGATGGCGAGGTTGCGCAGGGTGGCCATGACGGCCGGGCCGTGACGGGTGCGGATCTGGGACAGGTCTTCGCCGAAGGTCACGTCTCGAACCCAGTGCAGCTTGTTCTCGATGTGCCAGTGGCCGCGCAGGATGTCGGCGATCTCGACGGGGTGGATCTGGAGCTGGTCCAGGTCGGTGATCGCGTAAACGGTCTCGGTGTGCCACCTGCCGCTGCGGAGCGAGCGACGCCGTCGCGTCACCTGGACGGCGCCGCGGGCGTGCGGGAACACGATCCCGGTGGACACGGCGGTGATCTTCACGGTGCGCGACTCGACCCGCCCGTGGCCCTTGTCCCGGGTGAGGTCGGCCGCAGGGATGTCGCGCCAGGGCAGCGTCCTGAGTTGGCGATGCAGCGTCGGCTGATTCGCCTTGACCGTCAACAAGTAGTGCGCCCCGCGGCTGGTGAGGTACTCGGCATGCTCGCGCTGGGTATGCATCGCGTCGGCTGTCACGACCGCGCCAGCGATGTCGATTCCGTCGAGCAGCGGCGCGAAAGCTGTTATTTCATTGGACTTTCCGTCCACGACCCGCTGCCCGAGCACGACCCCGTCCTCATGATCCAGCGCGGCCAGCAGGTGCACCGCGCGACCGTCGGCTGCGCGGGCACCGCGGGCGGTCTTGCCGTCCACCGCGATCGCCGGCCAGCGGCGCGCCGCTCCGACCCGGGCAGTGAGCCAGCCAGAAACGGTGCGGTCCAGCAGGTGCGGATCGATCGCCTGCAACACCCGGCGGATCGCGGTCTCACTCGGCGGGACACGTTCGATCCCCAAGCGCTGGCGCACAGCCCCGGGCAGGTCCTGGGCCCACTCGGCGATCGCGACATAGGAACGGGCGCCGGCCAGCACCGCGCACACCGCCACGCCGAGCACCGCCACGAGTTGATGCCGCACCCCGCGGCGACACCGCGGATCGGTGATCGCCCGCAACGCCACGAGCAGCTCCTCGGGAACCTCACCAGCCGTGACCGGCGTGTCTGCCTCACGCACAACGGCGGCGCTGATCAGGGACAATGCAGATGCGGGCACGGCACACGCTCCGGTCCTCGTTGATGGCGTAGAGAACCTTCATGATCACCAGCGGCGCCGTGCCCGCCCCGCTGCTACACCATCACCGGCGTGTCACCCGACAACACGCCCAAGATCACGACTTTGCCGACCCCCTGGGCGGCACGAGGCCCTTGCATCCTTGGTTGAACGCCATGGTCGCCTGCGTGACGGCCGTGTATCCAATCGGGGCCCTGCTAGAGATCAGGATCGATCCAGACGGGACCGATGCGCTTGCCTTGGCGAAGCCCGACGGGAGTAAGTGTCCGATCGGTCTGAGCGATGAATCCACCGTCGACACGAGCGAGATCGATCGGCGTCGCCCATTGGACATCGCCGCCCCAGTTGGGTCCTTCAGCGGTGGGTGTGCCCCCGTTTACGAGCCGCGCGAACCGGCGCAGCGGCAACGTCCCAGTCACCTGCGCTAGACCGTCCATCCAGTCCTGGATCTGGCTCTCGAAGTCGTCGATCTCGGCGCGGATTCTCGGCGACTGGGCGGGGCGGCGTGTAGACGTAGAACTGGCGGGTGAACGGGATCTCGTAGCCGATCTTGGTCTTGTCGTGGTCGATCCACGCGTCGGGAACGTAGGGATGGATCTCGTCGACCAGATGTTTCTCGGCCGCCGCGCGAACCGCGGCGACCTGCTCGGCCGGGCTCATCGCGAGGTAGCCGTCGGGCAGCGGGATGTTCTCCTGGTCGCGCAGGTCGGCGTCCGCCTCGTACCCGCCGCCCTTCTTCGCCTTGATCGGCTCGGCCTCGGCGTCGTACACGGCGATCGACTTCAGCACCGCGGTGATCTGGCGCGTGTCCAGCCCGCACGCCGAAACCGCGATCCGCGGCCTGCTTCTCGTCCGGCCACGACTTCCCGAGCAACGGCGCCACCGCTGATGACAGCTCCGGCGACAGGGCAGCCGTGGTCGTCTCGTCCACCCGCCAGGTCCGTCGCATAGGCCGCTCGACGGTGAGCCGTGCGAAGCCGAAGTCCTGGTTGCGCATCACCTTCACCCGTGCGTCCGAGCCGTTCAGTTCGACCGCGTCGCGGAACAGGCGGGCGATCTCGTCGATTGCGTCGCGGGTCAGCTCCTTGCGCTTGTCGCCGAGGGACTTGCGCATCTTGGTGCCCAGCTCGCGGGCGTCGACGAGCGTGACGGTGCCCGCCCGCTCGGCGGGCTTGCGGTTGGTCACGATCCAGACGTAGGTGGAGATGCCGGTGTTGTAGAACATCTGGTCGGGCAGGCCGACGATGCCTTCGAGCAGGTCGTTCTCGATGATCCAGCGACGGATCTCCGACTCCCCCGACCCGGCACCGCCGGAGAACAGCGGCGAGCCGGACAGCACGATCGCCAGCCGCGAGCCGCCGCCCGCCGCGGAGGCCGGCTTCATCTTGCTGATCATGTGTTGCAGGAACAGGAACGATCCGTCGCTGATCCGCGGCAGGCCGGCGTGGAACCGGTTCGAGCCGCCCGCGGTCAGCGCCTCGGCCTTGATCGGGTCGGCGTAGGCCTTCCAGTCCACGCCGTAGGGCGGGTTGGCCAGGACGTAGTCGAAGCGCGTCCCGCGGAACGCGTCGTCGACCAGCGAGTTGCCCGGCGCCATCCGCTCGGGTGCGACGCCGCGCATCATCAGCTCCGAGCAGGCGATCGCCCACGTCTCGGGGTTGAGCTCCTGCCCGGACATCTCCACCGTCGCGGCCGGGTTGAGCTCACGCAGCCGCTGGTCGGCCATGGTGAGCATGCCGCCCGTGCCGGCGGCGGGGTCGTAGACGGTGCGCACCGGGGACTGTCCCGGCGAGCGCGTCGGCGTCCTCGTCGAAGAGCAGGTCGACCATCAGCCGGATGACCTCGCGCGGCGTGTAGTGCTCGCCCGCCGTCTCGTTGCTCATTTCCGAGAACTTCCGCAGCAGTTCCTCGAAGACGTAGCCCATCGCCTCGTTCGAGACCACGTCCGGGTGCAGTTCGATGTCGGCGAAGTCGCCCAGCACGCGTAGAGCACGCCGGCCTTGTCCAGCCTGGCGATCGTCTGCTGGTAGCCGAACGCGTCGAGCACGTCCGCAGCTGCCGGGCTGAACCCGGCCACGTAGGTCTGCAGCTGGGCGGCGATGTTCTTGTCGTCGGACAGCATCGTCTTCATCGACAGCGGGCAGGTGTTGTAGAACGGCAGCCCGCCCGCGGCCCGCTTCAACAGCGCATCCGCGGCCGGGCTGTTCAGGTCCAGCCCCTGCATGCGGGCAAGCACGGCCGGCTTGGTCGGCTCGAGGACGGCGTCAAGCCGGAAGAGCACCAGGGTCGGCAGCATGACCGACCCGTACTCGTGCGGCTTCAGGTGACCGCGCAGCTTGTCGGCGATCTTCCAGATGAACGCGACCTTGTTCTCGAACCCTGCCGGTGTGGCCAACGCCGTCCCTTCGATCAATCCAACGAAAATGCCCCACCAGTCCCGGGGGACGGTGGGGAACTAGGAGCCCATCGTCGCACGCTTCTCCGCGGACCGGCTGACGCCGCGGCTACCGCAAGTCAGGTGTCTGACCAGGGGTTGAGGTACTCGACTCCCGCGCGTTCGAAGTCGCGGGTGTTGCGGGTGACGACGGTCAGGCCACGGGCGAGCGCGGTGCCCGCGATCAGCGCGTCGTGCTGGGGCGCTTGGTCTGGTACGTGCAGCGATGCGACGCGGCGAGCGGCGGCGAGATCGAGAGGAAGGATGCGGTCGGCGAAGCCGGTGAGCACGTTCTGTTCGAACCATCGGGTGAGGATCTGGGCCTGGTCGGGGTCGGTCCGCTCCTTGCGCAGGATCCCGGTCTCGATCTCGATGACGGTCACGACACTGATGGCAAGGTCAGCCACACTCTGCTTGGCCACCCACTGCTTGACTCCGGGGTCGCCGCGCCGCTTTCGCAGTTCGCTGACGACGTTGGTGTCGAGCAGGTACATCACACGTTCGCGGGTCGGATGTCCAGGCCGACCGGTTCGATCTCGAACTCGACTTCCTCGTCCATCTCCAACCACTCGGCGAGGTCGGTCGGCGTGCGAAGCAGCCGCTGATACTCGGCGTAGGTCAACAGCACGAAGGACGGGCGGCTGTGCTCGGTGATAACCACCGGTTCGTCCTCGGCCGCGCGCTTGACCTGGCTTGGGCGCTGGTTGAACTCAGCTGCGGTAACGGTAGCCACATCCACCTCCTTGAAAGTAGTACATCTAACTACATGCTACGGCGAGGTGCACGGCACGCGCAATCCGCAGGCACGATCACTCGCCTGACGCAGCCTTGACCGGCCCGTCAGCACCGGCAGCGTCAAGCTCGTCGCGCAACTGGGCCGCGACTGTGCGCCGCAACGTGCCGTCCCGCTCCGCCTGATCGATGGCCGGCCGCAACTGGTACGGGTCCGTGCCGGTGGTCATGCAGTCCCTGATCGTCCGGACGACCGTCGTCACCGGCAACGAGTCAACCTGCGTGACGTCCGAGAGCGCGAGGTCGCGGCGATGCGTCCGGTACAGCTCCCCGCCTGCCGCCCGCGGATGGTTGTCCCGCGGAACGGTCAGATGGATCCGCGACGGATTCACGTCGGACAGGCCGTGCAGTGCCAGCGCCGACTCGTGGGACACAACGCCACGACCCAACGACCACCCCAGGGCTGCTGCCAGGTCGTCATGTACGCCGCGCGGCAGGATGGGCACCCGGTAGACGCCTCGTCCGGTGCGCTCAAGGCGACCCCGCGCCGCCATCAGTCGCAGCTGGGTCGGATCGATATCCAGATCCCGCGCGTCTCGCGTCGTCACGTACCCGTGCTGGTGAGCGGCGCGTTCTACCAATCGGTCCCACACCTTCATGTGCGCAAACGTATCAAATAGATACGGTTGCGCACACGTTGGCTTTGAGTCGCAAGTCCGGGGCTCGAATACCTGGCAGTACCCGCGCCTACCGTGCGATCACCGCGAATAACCAGCCGAATGATCCTCTCGAAGGAGGGCCCGATGAACGAACCCGACGACCTGCTGACCACCGCCGAGGTCGCACTGATCCTCCGCGCCCCGGTGTCCACGGTGCGCTACTGGCGCTACCTCGAACGCCGGGCCGAAGTGCTTCAAGCTCGGGCGCCGCGTCGTCTACCGGCGCGCCGACGTCCACACCTGGCTCGCCGAGCAGGAAGCCGCTGGCCGCGGGCGGGCCGCCAGCTGATCACGCTCGCGCATAGTCGTAGGGGTGCCGCCGTGCTAGAAAATCTGCTAGATCGCCTAAATACAACCTCTTGCGTCACGATCCGTCCTGGCTTGCTCCCGACCCGGGCGAGAGAATAGGGCGAGAGGAAGAGGGCATCAGATGGCGAGCATCAAGCGACGACCGGACGGCAGATGGCGGGCCCGCTACCGCGACGACCAGGGCCACGAACACTCCAAGCACTTCGATCGCAAGATCGACGGCGAGACCTGGCTGGCCGCCCAGACCATCGCGGTGGCGACCGGCGCTCACGTCGTCCCGCGACTGAGCCGTATCACTGTGCAGGCGTTCTACGACGACTGGTCACGTCGTCAGGTCTGGGCATCCGGAACGCGCACAGCCATGGACCTCGCGATGCGTTCGTCCGGGCTCGGCGGGTACCAGCTTGGCCAGGTCGGGCACTCGCACATCGAGGCCTGGATCAAGCGCATGGCCGACCAGCCACTCGCGCCGGGAACGATCAAGACCCGCTACAACAACGTGCGCGGCGTTTTCCGCGCGGCGGTTCGCGACCGGCTCATCGCACGCGACCCGACCGAAGCAGTCCGACTGCCTCGTCAGCGGCGCGCCGACGCGAGCATGACGATCCCGAGCATCGAGGACGTCGGTGCTCTTGTCGCCGCTGCTGACGACTCGTTCCGCGCCTTCGTCGCGCTGTGCGCGTTCGCCGGTCTGCGACTCGGCGAGGCTGCCGCGGTCCAGGTCGCCGACATCGACTTCCTGCGCCGTCAGCTCACCGTGGCGCGGCAGGTACAGCGGGCCGGCGACCGGCAGGTCGAGATCAAGGCGCCCAAGTACGGCTCGGAGCGCGTCATCTACCTGCCCGACGAGCTGGACGACGCTGCTCGCTCGGCACGTCGAGGCGCACACGTTCGGCCGGGCCGCAGACCGCTGGATGTTCCAGGGCGAACCCGGTGACCGCCGCACCAGAACACCGTCGGCTACTGGTGGCGCAAGACCCAGACCGCCGCCGGAGTATCCGGCATCCGGCTGCACGACCTGCGCCACTTCTACGCCTCCGGCCTCATCGCGGCCGGCTGCGACGTCGTCACGGTGCAACGCGCGCTGGGTCACGCGTCGGCGACAACGACGCTGCGGACCTACGCCCACCTGTGGCCGACGGCCGAGGATCGCACCCGCGCCGCCGCCGCCGATCTGATGCGCTCCGCGACCTCGCCCGAAAATTCTGCGGACTTTTTGCGGACTAGAACCCCGAAATAGGCCCTGGAAGGCCCATTTTTGCTGGGATTCTGGGGTTCGTCAGACGTTGAAGCGGAACTCGACCACGTCGCCGTCGGCCATGACGTAGTCCTTGCCCTCGATGCGCACCTTGCCGCGAGCCTTGGCCTCGGCCATCGATCCCGCAGCCACCAGCTCGTCGTAGGACACGACTTCGGCCTTGATGAACCCGCGCTCGAAGTCGGTGTGGATCACCCCGGCGGCCTGCGGCGCGGTGGCGCCCGTGCGGATCGTCCATGCCCGCGCTTCCTTCGGGCCTGCGGTGAGGTAGGTCTGCAGGCCGAGTGTCGCGAAACCAACCCGGGCGAGCTGATCGATACCTGACTCGTCCTGCCCCATCGACTGCAGCAGTTCGAGGGCTTCGTCGTCGGGCAGCTCGATCAACTCCGCCTCGGTCTTCGCATCCAGGAAGATCGCCTCAGCCGGCGCGACCAGCGCGCGCAGCTCGTCGGTGTACGCGGAGTCGGCTATCTCGTCCGGGTCGACATTGAAGGCGTAGAGGAACGGTTTGGCCGTCATCAGGTGCAGCTCGCGCAACGGCCCGTGGTCGAGGCGGGCGGCGTGGACCGTCTGCCCCGTCTGCAGGATCTCGCGAGCCTGCTCGGCTGCGGCCTGCAGCGCTTGGCGATCTTTGTGCAACCTGGAGTCCTTCTGCAGCCGCGGAAGGGCGTTCTCGATCGTCTGCAGATCCGCCAAAATCAGTTCAGTGTTGATCGTCTCGATGTCGTCGGCAGGGCTCACCTTGCCATCGACGTGCACCACGTTCGGATCGTCGAACGCACGGATCACCTGGCAGACGGCATCAGCCTCGCGGATGTTGGCCAGGAACTTGTTGCCGAGCCCCTCGCCCGTGCTCGCTCCGCGGACGATCCCCGCGATGTCGACGAAGGACACCGTCGCCGGCACGATCTTGCCCGAGTTGAAGATGCCGGCGAGCACCGCCAGCCGGCGGTCCGGGACACCGACGACGCCGACATTCGGGTCAATCGTCGCGAACGGATAGTTGGCGGCAAGTACGTCGTTCTTGGTCAAGGCGTTGAACAGGGTCGACTTGCCGACGTTGGGCAGTCCGACGATGCCGATGGTGAGGCTCACGTGCCGCGAGTCTACGGGCGCGCCGGAGTCGACTCGCCTGCCCCGCAGCCACAACTCGCTGCCACCTGTCGCTGCGGTGCAGACACCCAGAGGACATGCGGTGTCGGCGCGTCGCTGCCGAATCTGTCGGACCCGGGTGTGAACATCGAACACATGAACGCCGTCGCTGTGCTGGTCGCGCTCGTCCTGCTCGGCGCGGGAGTCGCCATCGGCTGGCTGCTGAGCCGGTCCCACGCGGACAGCGCTGCTCGGGCCACCCTCGCGCAGGCCGATTCCGCGGCCCACGCAGCCCGCGAGGAAGCGGCGGGGCTGGCAGCCACTCTCGAGGCCGAACGGGCGGCAGCGCGCCAACGCGATAACGCCCAGGCCCGCGCCGAGGCGCAGCTTCGAGAGACGTTCGGCGCACTGGCCGGCGAGGCGCTCGGCCGAAACAACGAGGCGTTCGCCGCACTCGCCGAGGCCCGTCTCGACGCGGCCAAGGCCAACGCTGACGGCGATCTCGCCCAGCGGCACCAGGCGATCGAGGGCTTGGTCGGGCCGCTGCGGGAAGCCCTCGACCGGGTCCAGCACCAGCTACACACCGTGGAGAAGGAACGCATCGGTTCCTACTCCGAGCTGCTGACCCAGATCGGCACCATGCGACAGACCTCCGAGCAGCTACGGGTGGAAACCACTCAGCTGGTCACCGCGCTGCGCGCGCCACAGGTGCGCGGGCGATGGGGTGAGATGCAGCTCGAACGCGCCGTCGAGGCAGCCGGCATGATCGAGCACATCGACTACGTCCTGCAGGCCAGCATCGATGCGCCGGATGGCCGGGTTCGTCCGGATCTCGTCGTGCGCCTGGTCGGTGGCAAGAGCGTGGTCGTCGACTCGAAAGTGGCCTTCAGCGGCTACCTCGAGGCGATGGAGGCCAAGGACGAGGCGACGCGCGACGCGCGGCTGCGGGCGCATGCCCGGCACCTGCGCGAGCACATCGACCAGCTGGGCGCGAAGTCCTATTTCGAGCATTTCAGCCCGTCGCCGGAGTTCGTGGTGTGCTTCGTCCCCGCGGACGCATTCCTCGACGCGGCTCTGCGCGAGGAACCCGCGCTGTTGGAGCGTGCGTTCGAGCGCAACGTCGTGGTAGCGACGCCGTCCACGCTCGTGGCCCTGCTGCGCACCGTCGCCTACACGTGGCGACAGGACGCGCTCGCGGCTAATGCGGCGGAAGTGCACAAGCTCGGCCGCGAGCTGTATCAGCGGCTGTCGACGATGGGTGGGCATATCGACAAACTGGGACGCTCGATCAACACGGCCGTGGGCGACTACAACAAGACCGTGTCGTCATTGGAGAGCCGCGTCCTGGTGACCGCTCGCCGAATGGTCGACCTGAAGGTCATCGATGCGAGCGAACACGTCGAGGCGCCCCGCCAGATCACCGAGACCGCCCGGTCCGCCCAGGCACCCGAGTTCACCGACCAGCGCGTCGTCGCGCTGCCGAAACCGCGGGTGCCAGTCGGGCAGGGCGAGCTGCCGACCACACCCGCCGCGCCGGAGCGCGCGACATCCTGAGACCGGACGCCGGCGGTGTGATCCACCCGCATCGACACGCGCGGCCGCGCTTCGGCTGACATCGCGCAAGCACAATGGCTTTGTGCCCGCGCGCCCGTCCGTCGGTGCCACGGACCACGAAGGGGCGGAGTCACGTGATCTCACGCACCCGTCGAGCAGGGCGACCGCAGCGACGGTGCCCGGTGTGGTGATGACCGGACACCGTCCTTACCGGGGCCGTTCCCGGGCGCCGAGTGGGCCGGCTGCGCGTCGAACGGCGCGGTCTCAGCTGCGCGCAGGTACGGTTTTGCTCAATGACACGCGGGCGACCTAGCCCGCCGTCCCCTGGAGCTACCGACGTGACGGATCCTTCCGCGCCGCCCGCGGGTCGGGCGGTGTCGCCACCGAGCGGTGGACGGGTATCCAACGACAAGGGCTGGGGTCCGTCCACCAACGTCCGGGCGGGGTCGAGTTCCAGACCGGTCAACGCCCCACCAGGCGCAGCACGTGATTCGCGAGTCGACCAGGACAGTTGGACCCCGGCGGGTCCGCTGTCGGGACGCGAGCAGCGGGCGACCCGGCGCGCCGAGCGCAATGCCCCCGGACAGGATCGGGCTTACGGCGACGGGTACGCCGGACGACCTGCGAATCTCGCGGTGCCCCGTGCGCGCGAGCGCGGCCTGCCCTGGTGGGCAGCTCTGCTCGTACTCATCGCCATCGCAGCGGTCGGCGGCATCATCGACACCGCCGGATCGAACGGCGTCAGTGGCGGCTTCAACATCGGCATCGTCGTGGCGTCCGTCGTGGCGATCCTCATCGTCAAGCGGTCCCACATGTTCCCGGTAGTGATTGCCCCGCCGATCGTCTACTCGGTGGCGACGGTGTTCCAGCTCTACGTCCGCTCCAGCGGACTGCACGACAAGAAGGTCGTCTTCGACGCCGCAGCGAACTACCTCGTCTACGGCTTCCCAGCGATTGCCGCCGCAACGGCTGCGGTGCTCATCATCGCCGGGATCCGCCTCATCATCCGGAAGTAGCGCCACGCAGATCGCGCCGCAGTTCCTGGGGCAGCGCGAATGCCAGGCGTTCCTCGGTGTGCGTGATCTCCTCGATGCGGTCGAAACCACACTCGGCCAACCAGGCCATCACCTCGGTGACGAGGATCTCCGGGACGGACGCGCCCGAAGAGACGCCGACCGTCGTCACATCGTCGAGCCAGGACTGGTCTGCCGCGGCAGAGTTCTCGACGAGATAGGCCGCCCGCGCACCGGCCGCGAGCGCTACCTCCACCATGCGCACCGAGTTCGATGAGTTCGCCGACCCGACGACCAGGAACACCTCGACCTGCGGCGCGATGATCTTGACCGCGGCCTGGCGGTTCTGGGTCGCGTAGCAGATGTCGTCCGACGGCGGTGATTGCAGGGCCGGAAACCTCTCCCGCAGCGCGTCGACGGTCTGCATCGTCTCGTCCACCGAGAGCGTGGTCTGTGACAGCCATACGACCCGATCGGGATCGCGGACCTGGACGTCGGCGACCGACTCGGGGCCGTCGACGAGCGTGATGTGCTCGGGCGCCTCGCCGCTGGTGCCGACGACTTCCTCGTGCCCTTGATGGCCGATGAGCAGGATGTCGTAGTCGGCGTTGGCGAAGCGGCGCGCCTCGTGGTGGACCTTCGTGACCAGCGGACAGGTGGCGTCGATCGTGCGCAACTGGCGAGCGGCGGCCTGCTCGTACACCACCGGCGCGACGCCGTGCGCAGAGAACACCACGACCGAACCGGGCGGCACTTCGGAGTTCTCCTCGACGAAAACCGCACCCTTCGCTTCCAGCGCACGCACGACATGCAGGTTGTGCACGATTTGCTTGCGTACGTAGACCGGCGCGCCGTAGTGACCCAGCGCCTGTTCCACTGTCTGCACCGCGCGGTCGACGCCGGCGCAGTACCCGCGCGGTTTGGCGAGCAGTACCCGCTTGCGCGGCGGGACAGACGAAAGCGGCATACCTGCGATGGTACGGACGACGCGCATGGGGCAGGCTGGAGTCATGCAGCTACCTGGCCCCTTCCGTGCCTACGTCGGCCTACTTGCCACCGCAGCGGACGAGGCCAAGCGCCTGCCCGACCGGGCTATCGAGTTCCCGATGCTGGCGATCAGCACCGCATTGCAGATGTCGCTGCGCGCCCAGCAGCGTTATGCACGTCTCACCGCACGCGGTGACGAAGTCCTCAATCGCCGGCATGCCAGCGACGAACCACCGTCCTGGGCCACCTTTGACGAACCGGTGCGAAGCGGCGACGCCGACCAGGTGTTGACGCTCGCCGGCGAGATCGGGCCAGGGGAGGCGGCCGGCGCGATTCTCGAGCAGCTGTTCGGCAGCGCGGACGAAGCCATACCGGCCGAGGACGGCAGGCCAGCCGAGGCGTTCAGCCCAGCAGCCGCCGCGCTCGAGGACACCGCCGCACTCGAAGCCGACGGCACCAAGACCCCGGCGAAGCGACCTGCCGCCAGGTCCGCACCCGCCAAGCACAGCACGCCGCGTCGGCGGACCAACCCACCGCGCAACACGAACGCCGCCTCGGACGGCAAGACGGTGAACGCGCCCCGGCACACCTCGCCGTCGCCGTTCGACGCCGTCGGCGACGACTGAGCGGTGGCCAAACTCGAGACCTCCGCCGACTCGCCGGTCCCGGTTCGCGTCGTCGCAGTGCGGATCGGCGAATGGATCGCGCGGCTCGGCGAGATCTGGGTCGACGGTCAGATCGCCCAGCTCACCCGGCGGCCCGGGCAGGCGACTCAGTTCCTCACCCTGCGCGATCCGGACGCGAACATCTCGATGACGGTCACCTGCCAGCGCGGCGTGCTTCCCGACGGCGTCGCGGAGGGCTCGCGGGTCGTGCTGCGTGCCCGTCCGGATTTCTACCTCGAACGCGGCACGCTGAGCCTGCGCGCGACCGAAGTGCGCCAGGTCGGCCTCGGTGAGCTGCTGGCCCGGCTGGAGGCGCTGCGCGCACTGCTCGCGGCGGAGGGGCTGTTCGCGGCCAGCAACAAACGACCGCTGCCGTTCCTGCCACGGTGCATCGGATTAATCACCGGCCGCGCGAGCGCGGCCGAGCGCGACATCGTCGAGAACACCCGCCGTCGGCTGCCGGGTGCGCAGTTCGTCGTCGTCAACGTCGCCATGCAAGGCCCGTCGGCGGTGAACGAGGTCATCGAGGCGACCCGTCGTTTCGATGCCGACCCGGGCGTCGACCTCATCGTGATCGCGCGCGGCGGCGGCAGCATCGAGGATCTGCTGCCGTTCAGCAATGAATCGCTGGTGCGCGCGGTGTCGGCTGCGGTCACGCCCGTCGTCAGCGCCATCGGCCACGAGACCGATCGACCGCTGCTCGACCTCGTCGCCGACCTCGCGGCGTCCACACCGACGGACGCGGCGAAGCGGATCGTCCCCGATCTGGCCGACGAGCTGCGCGAGATCGCAGCCTTGCGTGCGAGAGCCCGAGGCAGCGTGCACACCCGCCTCGAGCGTGAGCGCGAGCTCATGGCCGGGCTGCCCGAGCGGCTGCGCCGGGCCGTGCACGCGCGGCTGGCCGCAGAGCGTGACGAGACCGACCGGCTCCGGCAGCGGGCCCGCCGTCGGCTCAGCGGGCTGTTGGAGGCCGCGCACGGGGACCTCGGACACGTCGTGGCCCGGGTCCGGGCGCTCTCGCCGGGGGCAACACTCGATCGTGGTTATGCCGTGGTGCGGACCGCCCAGGGGGCCGTGGTCCGCGAGCCGGCGCAGGCGACCGGGCGACTGCGGGTCCGCGTCGCGGGCGGGGAGTTCGCCGCATTCGCCGCGGCGGACACGTCGTAGGGTCGAGTGCATGGCACCGGCCACCCCGAGCTACGAGCAGGCCCGGACGGAGCTGCGCGAGATCGTCGCGAAGCTCGAGTCCGGTGGGCAGTCCCTCGAGGAGTCGCTGGCGCTGTGGGAACGCGGCGAGCAGCTCGCCGACGTGTGTCAGCGGTGGCTGGACGGCGCGAGCGCCAAGCTCGACGAGACGATCGCCCAGCGCGACCAGCGCGACCACGCCTGACTCACGCAACATCAGACGCGCGCCGCCCGGTGCGAGTCACTGGAAACCTCGGTCTGCGAATATGGTCATCCCCAGCGGCGCTCGTCCCCGTACGTGCCGCCGCGCACACGGCGCGGTTCGGTCCCCGTGCGAGCGCCGCGAGGCCGAACCCGAGAGGTTGACCGCATGTCCGACGCAGCCGACCAGTCCGTCCACAACGCCGCCGACGCCGCGGCACTCGAGAGCGCCGCGCCGGACCCCACCTACACTGTGCCGCCGGAACTCGCCGTCGCCCGGCAAGCGCCCGATCGCAACCTCGCGCTCGAACTCGTCCGGGTCACCGAAGCCGCCGCGATGGCTGCCGGGCGCTGGGTCGGCCGGGGCGACAAGAACGGCGGCGACGGCGCGGCGGTCGACGCGATGCGGGCCCTGATCGGCACGGTGTCCATGCGCGGCGTCGTCGTAATTGGCGAAGGCGAGAAAGACGAAGCCCCCATGCTCTACAACGGAGAAGACGTCGGCGACGGCAGCGGCCCCCTGTGCGATGTCGCGGTCGACCCGATCGACGGCACCACCCTGATGAGCAAGGGCATGCCCGGTTCGATCGCGGTGATCGCGGTCGCCGGCCGCGGCGCCATGTTCGACCCGTCCGCGGTGTTCTACATGGAGAAGATCGCCGCCGGCGCCGAGGCAGCGCACGCCATCGACATCACCGCCCCGGTCGGCGAGAACATCGCACGGGTGGCCAAGGCCAAGCACGGCCACAACGAGGACGTGACGGTGTGCATCCTCGACCGGCCGCGGCACGAGCAACTCGTCAGAGAGGTCCGTGAAGCTGGTGCCCGGATCCAGTTCATCAGCGATGGCGACGTGGCCGGCGCGATCTCCGCGGCGCGACCCGGCACCGGCGTCGACCTGCTGCTGGGCATCGGCGGCACGCCCGAGGGGATCATTGCCGCCGCTGCGTTGCGCTGCATGGGCGGGGTCATCCAGGCCCGACTCTGGCCGCGCGACGACGACGAGCGGCACAAGGCGATCGACGCCGGCCACGACCTGGACCGGGTCCTGCTGACCGAGGACCTCGTCAGCGGCGACGACATCTTCTTCTGCGCCACGGGCGTCACCGACGGCGAACTGCTGCGCGGTGTTCGTTACTACGCGGACTCGGTGCAGACCGAGTCGATCGTCATGCGGTCCAAGTCCGGCACGATCCGGCTGGTCGACTCGCTGCATCAGCTGGGCAAGCTGCGGGCGTACTCCGCGGTCAACTTCGACCGCGCCTGACACCCGCCGCCGCGATTGCCGACGTTGCGGCGATGGTCCGCAGTGCGCTTACTAGGCTGGGTACCCAAACTACGCTGTCGAGGAGAGCTGCGCCGTGACCGCTGCCGAGGAGTATCGCGTCGAGAAGGATTCGATGGGCGAGGTACGGGTCCCGGCCACGGCCAAATGGCGCGCTCAGACACAGCGCGCAGTCGAGAACTTCCCGATATCCGGACGGCCGATCGAGCGCGAACTAGTCGCTGCGCTGGCCTTGATCAAAGGTGCGTCCGCCGCCATCCGCGGCAAGGACGGCGCTCTCGACAGCGCCAAAGCGGATGCGATCTCTGCCGTTGCGCTCGAGGTCGCCCGCGGCGACTGGGACGCCGAATTCCCGATCGACGTCTTCCAGACCGGCTCCGGTACGTCGTCGAACATGAACGCGAACGAGGTGCTCGCCACGCTGGCGGCCGAGCGGCTGCGTTCCGCCGTGCACCCCAATGACGACGTCAACGACCCGTTCTCGTCCAACGATCAGTTCCCGGCGGCGATCCACATCGCGGCGACGCAGGCGATCAGGGTCGATCTGATCCCGGCCCTCGAGCACCTCGCGCAGGCGTTGGAGGAACGTGCGAGCGCCTTCGCGTCAGTAGTGAAGTCCGGGCGCACCCACCTGATGGACGCGACGCCCGTGACCCTCGGGCAGGAGTTCGCCGGATATGCGGCGGCCATGCACTACGGCGTGGAGCGCCTACAGGGCGTGCTGCCGCGCGTCGGTGAACTGCCGCTCGGCGGCACCGCGGTCGGCACCGGCATCAACGCGCCGGCCGGGTTGGCCGGCGAGGTGATCGCCCGCCTGGCCGCAGATCTCGACCTGCCGCTCACCGAAGCCCGAAATCATTTCGAGGCACAAGGTTCGCGTGACGCCCTGGTCGAGGCCAGCGGCGTGCTGCGCACCATCGCCGTCGGCCTGAACAAGATCAGCAACGACATTCGCTGGATGGGCTCGGGACCGCGCACCGGCCTGACCGAGATCTTCCTGCCCGATCTGCAGCCGGGGTCCTCGATCATGCCGGGCAAGGTCAATCCGGTGCTGTGCGAGGCCGTGTGCCAGGTGGTGGCGCAGGTGGTCGGCAACGACGCGGCAGTGGCATGGGGCGGCGCGGCCGGAAACTTCGAGCTCAACGTCATGCTGCCGGTGATTGCGCGCAACCTGCTCGAGTCGATACGGCTGCTGGCCAACGTCTCGCGGTTGTTCGCCGATCGGTGCGTGTCCGGCATCCAAGCGAACGAGCAGCGCTGCCGCGAGTACGCGGAATCGTCCCCGTCGATCGTCACCCCGTTGAACCATTTCGTCGGCTACGACGAGGCGGCCAAGATCGCCAAGCAGGCGTTGGCCGAGCGCAAGACGATCCGTGAGGTGGTCGTCGAGCGCGGGCATGTGCCCGCTGCGATCTCCGAGGACGAGCTCGACGAAGTACTCGACGTGCTGTCGATGACGCGGCCCAAGGCCTGAGCCGTGATGATCTCGGGCCGGTCCGTCCAGTTCCGCTGACCGGTGCAACCGGCGACCGCGACGTCCCCGACCGGGCTCAGGAACGGCACGACGAGGTCTACTACGCCGATTACGCCGCGACGCGCAACGGCGTCAGCGTCGACGGCCTGCCTGGTCTGCCGCCCGGAGCGACAACCCGAGGCCCAGCTGACCCGGGCCGGGGCGCGGGCGGTAGCCCGCGCCCCGGCCCGCGTTGATCAGTCACAGCCGGTGGGGTGATCAGGCTGCGTGTGTCCAGTCGACGAGACCGCGAATGCGGTCGGTCTCGGTGTCGTCGTAGCGGCCGAGGATGGCGGCCAGCTCGGCGAGCTCAGTCGGGTTCGCGTACGTGGCCAGATCGGCGGCGAGTTGCTTGTGCGCGCGTCGGGCACTGTGCTTAGGACCCAGGATGTGGCGCATCCCGGTCGGTCGCGTCCTGTGGTTCATGGGTGAACTCCTCTCGTGAGACGTGACGCGATCAGTCTGTGGGAAATTCTTTCATGCGTCCAATGCCTGAATCACAGTTAATCCATGCACTAGGATCATGAATATGGAAACAACCGCCCTGCGCTGGTTCCAGCAGGTAGCAGATGGCATCACCGTCACCGAGGTCAGCGACCTGGACCAGGTCAGCCAGCCCGGCGTGTCGCGCGCGCTCGCCAGACTGGAAACCGAGGTCGGCAGCCAACTACTGCGCCGCTCCGGGCGCACCCTGCGCATGACCCGCGCGGGTGCAACCTTCAAGCGACATGTCGACAACCTCCTGCATGACCTCGACGACGGGCTCGCCGCACTGTCCGAACTCGCGTCGCCGCACACCGGAACCGTGTCGATCGCGTTCCAACCGTCGCTCGGGGCCTGGCTCGTGCCCGATCTGGTCGCCAGCTTTCGGGGCCGCTTCCCCGAAGTCCGCTTTGACCTGCACCAGGTGCGTGACGAGCTCACCGGGCCGACCCTCGCGCGCGGCGAGGCTGACGTCGAGATCACCACGGTCGGGTCCACGATCGAGAGCGTGCGCTGGCGGCCGCTGCTTGCCGAGCCACTGCGCCTGGCGGTGCCGAGCGGGCATCGGCTGGCTGGTCGAGCATCGGTCGGGCTGGTTGACGCCGTGGACGAGCCGTTCGTACTGCTGCGCCGCGGTTACGCGCTGCGCCGGACGGTGGAAGGCCTGTGCCGCCAGGCCGGCTACACGCCGGCCATCGCCTTCGAGGGTGATGAACTGTCGACGATCACCGGGCTGGTGGGCGCCGGCCTCGGGGTATCGGTCGTCCCGGCGCCGCAGCGCGAACCGGCCGCCGAGGCGGCGACATCGGTCCGCTCGCTAGCGCTCACCGATGCAGGCGCGACGCGCGAGATCGGCATCGCGTGGTCGACCGAGCGGCGACTGCTGCCGGCCGCCGAGAACTTCCGGCAGCATGTCATCGACGACCTGTCTCGCCGTTGATCGAGTCAATCGGGCAGCATCGGCAGCTCCCATCCCGGATCGCGGCCGAGCAGCACGGCTCGCTGGACGGCGTCGCGACCGAACCTGTCCCGAATGCCATCGATCACCGGGTCGAGCAAGCCGACGGCCCGCGTCGCGAACGGCAGTTCGAGCTGCAGCGAATCGGCATTGTCGAGGTTGGTCAGTGAGATGCCGACGAGCGTCAACCCGGCATCGCGGATCAGCGGCGCGACCGAGTCGAGCAGCGCTCGCGCGGCGAGCAGCACAGGCCCCGTCTCCCAGGTGGCGCGCAGCAGCGTGTGCGAGCGCGTCGCCCGAGTGAAATCGGCGAACCGCAGCCGCAGCACGATCGTCCGGCACACCCGGCGCGCGGCCCGCAGTCGTCGGCACACCCGGTCGACGATGGCGACGACGGTCGCATCGATCTCTGCGGCCGCGCGCCGCCGGCTGCCCAGCGCACGCTGCGAACCGATCGAGCGACGCCGCCGGCCGACCGTGACCCGGCGCGGGTCGCGGTTGTGCGCAAGCGCATGCAGGTGCCGACCCGATGCCGGTCCGAGCATTGACACGAGCGCACGCAGCTCGAGCGCGGCGACCTCACCGACAGTGAAGATGCCGCGCTCGTGCAGCTTAGCGGCCGTCACCGTACCCACGCCCCAGAGCTTCTGCACCGGCAACGGGTGCAGGAAACCGAGTTCGTCACCCGGGGGGACGAGCAGCAGACCATCCGGCTTGGCGACGCCGCTCGCCACCTTCGCCAGGAACTTGGTGCGCGCGACCCCGACAGTGATGGCCAAGCCGACCCGCTCACGTACCGTCTGCCGCAGCCGGTACGCGATCTCGACCGGCGACCCGGACACCTGCCCGAGGCCGCCCACGTCGAGAAAGGCCTCGTCGATGGAGATGCCCTCGACGAGCGGCGTGGTGTCCTCGAAGACCGCGAAGACCGCCTTGCTGGCGTTGGCGTACGCCTGGAATCGGGGCGCCACGATGATTGCGTGCGGGCACAGGACCCGCGCCTGCCGCCCGCCCATTGCCGACCGCACACCGTAGGCCTTGGCCTCATAGCTGGCCGCGAGCACCACACCGCCGCCGACGATCACCGCGCGGCCACGCAGGCGCGGCTCGTCACGCTGCTCGACCGACGCATAGAACGAATCGAGGTCGGCGTGCAGGATCACCAGCTCATCCTCCATTATTCGAACAGATGAGTCAATAGCGGAAGTGTCTCAGCCGACCTGGTCCCTTGCTCCGGTCGGCTTCGCGGCTCGGCCTACCCTGCGGACATGCCGGCGAGCGACGTCCGAACACTCGTCGTGACGCTGGCTCTGGAGCCCGGGGCGCAGCGGCGCTTCGACGCCGAGCGGGCCCGGTTGTTGCCGACCGGACGTACCGAGATCGGCGCGGCAATCACGTTGTTCCAGGCCGTTCCCGGGTCATTGGAGGACCAGGTTCGGGTGGACCTCGTGCGCGCCGCCGGTCCCGCGTTCCCGGTGGGGATCGCAGCGGTCCTGCCGCTGGCGAGCGGGGCGGCGTACGCGCTCGTCGCGCCCGAGCTGATCCGGCGCCGCACGGAGCTGCAGCGGCGCTGGTGGGCGCACCTGACAGCGCCGGATCGGCACGGCCTTCGTCCGCACATCACCGTGCAGAACAAGGTCTCGCCCGCCGAGGCGCGGGCCACGGTCGCGGTGCTGCGTCGCGCGTTCCGGCCGCAGCAGGTGCTGGCCGACGGCTTCGTACTGTGGCGCGACGACGGCGGGGCGTGGACCGAACTCGCCCGCATCCCCTTCCGCGACCTCGACGTCGACCTCGACGTCGACTCGACGTCGACAGCGACGTTGGCAGCGACTGAGCCGCGGGTTGTCCTGACGTCACATCGGCAGGTCCTCGAGCATCTCGGTCACCAGCGCGGCGATCGGCGAGCGCTCCGAACGAGTCAGGGTGACGTGCGCGAACAGCGGGTGCCCGCGCAGAGCTTCGATCACCGCAGCAACGCCGTCGTGCCGGCCGACCCTCAGGTTGTCGCGTTGCGCGACGTCGTGGGTGAGCACCACCCGCGAGCCCGCGCCGATCCGCGACAGGACGGTCAGCAGCACATTGCGCTCGAGCGACTGCGCCTCATCCACGATCACGAAGGAGTCGTGCAGCGAACGGCCGCGGATGTGGGTCAGCGGCAGCACCTCGAGCATGCCGCGATCGACGACCTCGTCCATCACTTCGGCAGACACCAGCGCGCCCAGCGTGTCGAACACGGCCTGCGCCCACGGCGCCATCTTCTCGTTCTCGCTGCCCGGCAGGTAGCCGAGTTCCTGCCCACCGACGGCGTAGAGCGGACGAAAGACGACCACCCGTTTGTGCGCGCGCCGCTCGAGCACCGCGTCCAGTCCGGCGCACAGCGCCAGCGCGGACTTGCCCGTGCCGGCCCGCCCGCCGAGTGACACGATCCCGACGTCTGGATCGAGCAGCAGGTCCAGCGCAATGCGCTGCTCGGCCGAGCGCCCGTGCAGCCCGAACGCCTCGCGATCGCCACGAACAAGGCGCACGTGCTTGTCGGACGTGACCCGGGCGAGTGCGGATCCCTTCACCGAGTGGAGCACCAGTCCGGTGTGGCAGGGCGTCTGCACGACATCGACGAAGTCCGGCTCGTCGACCAGTTCGAGCGTCGCGCCGCCGTACAGCGCATCGATCGTCTCGGCGCCGACGTCGAGTTCGCGGATGCCCGTCCAGCCGGTGGAGTCAGCGACCGGGTGCATCCGGTACTCGTCGGATTCGAGGCCTACCGCCGCGGCCTTGACGCGCAGCGGCAGGTCCTTGGTGACCAGGGTGACGTGCTTGCCCTCGATCGCGATGTTCAATGCGACCGCCAGGATCCGGGAGTCGTTGCTGTCGACCCGGAAGCCTGCGGGCAGCGTCGACAGATCCGAGTGGTTGAGCTCCACGTGCAGGGTGCCGCCCACCTCCCCGATCGGCACCGGGGCGTCGAGCCGACCGTGCAACACCCGCAGGTCATCGAGCAGGCGCAGCGTCTGCCGCGCGAACCAGCCGAGTTCGGGATGGTGTCGCTTGCCCTCCAATTCGGTGATCACGACGAGTGGCAGGACCACCTCGTGTTCGGCGAAACGTCCCAACGCTCCCGGGTCGGACAGGAGCACCGAGGTGTCGAGGACGAATGTCCGCAGGCCGGACGAAACCTTGGCGCCTTGCGAGTGCACTGGGGCAGCGGTCACGTGTCGCTCCTGACGGTGAGTCGGCGCGCGAGCAGACGGACGCTCGTCGCGCAGGTGGGCGGCGGTTCGGCCCTGCGGTGTTGCCGCGGGACCACACCGGCCCGCTCGCTGGTGCACGCCACCGTGTCGGGACCTCCCGAGCGGATCGCTGTGCCGTCCGCCAGCTCGGACGCTACGTCGCGAGATGCCGCCGAATGTGCAGGCGCGCGGCATTTCTCATTACGCGGCGGTAAACACTGCCCGCACGAGACAACCGGCAATCGGGTACGCCGTTGATCTTGGCGGGCAGTTGCGGGTCAACTCGGCTGCGCCGGGCGGGACGGATCGGCGCCCCACTGTGACCACGAGCCGGGGTAGAGCGCGATGTCGGACAGTCCGGCGATCGTCATCGCGAGCAGATCGTGGCAGGCGGTGACGCCGGACCCGCAGTAGGCCACCGCGCGCCGCCCGTCGGCGGCCGCGAACTGCTCGCGCAGCGCGGCCGACGGCCGGAACCGCCCGTCGGCGTCGAGGTTGTCGCCCCAGGGCGCGCTCAACGCGCCCGGAATGTGACCTGGGCGCGGGTCGAGGCCACTGGCGCCGCGTGCGTAGCGCTCACCCGTCCGGGCGTCGTACAGGGTCAGGCCGGCGCCGGCGGCCGCCAGTTCGTCGGCGTCCACGAACCGGGCCGCCGGCCACTCGCGCGCCGGACGCTGCACCGCGGGGTAGCTGACGATCCGCGTCTGGAGCGGGCCGGGCCAAGCCGCCAACCCGCCGTCGAGCACCGCCGCGGGCTCACCGAGTACCTGCAGCAACCACCACAGCCGAGCGGCGATCGAGCCGCCCGCATCGTCGTAGCCCACCACTGCCTCGCCCGCGCCGATACCCGCCCGGCCGAGCGCCGCGGCGAAACGCTCGGGCGACGGCAGCGGGTGCCGCCCCGCCGTCGCCGATGCGGGATCGGAGAGCTCGGTGTCGATATCGAGCCAGACCGCACCCGGGATGTGCCCGCCGAGATACGCGTCCCGGCCGGAACGTCCGTCGAGGTACCACCGCACGTCGACGACCCGCACGTCCGCCAGCCGCGTCGCCAGCCAGCCGCCCGAGACGAGCGGGCCGATACTCATGCGCCGAAGCGCCGCTGCCGGGTCCCGAAGTCACGTAGCGCCCGCAAAAAGTCGATCTTGCGGAAATCCGGCCAGAGCGCGTCGCAGAAATAGAACTCCGAGTGGACCGACTGCCATAGCAAGAAGCCGCCCAGCCGCTGCTCGCCGGACGTCCGGATGACCAGGTCGGGATCGGGCTGACCCTTTGTGTACAAGTGCTCGGCGATGTGATCGACGTCGATCACCTCGGCGAGTTCCTCGAGCGTGCCGCCGCCGGCGGCGTGCTCCTGCAGCAGCGAGCGGACGGCGTCGGCGATCTCGCGCCGGCCGCCGTATCCGACCGCCACGTTGACGGTCAAGCCGTCGCGAGCAGCGGTTGCCTCCTCGGCGGCCTTGAGCGCCTGCGCGGTTTCGGGCGGAAGCAGATCCAGCGCACCGACTGCGTTGACCCGCCATGGTTTGCCCGGTGCCGACAACTCGGCCGCCACGCCCGCGATAATGCGCAGCAACGACTCGAGCTCCTCGGACGGCCGGCGCAGATTGTCCGTAGACAGCAGCCAGACGGTGACGTGCGCGACCCCCGCCTCGCCACACCAGTCGAGCAGGTTCACGATGTGCCGCGCGCCGACGAGGTGCCCTTGGCTGACGTCGTCGAAGCCCGCCGCCCGCGCCCACCGCCGGTTGCCGTCGATCATGATCGCAACGTGCCTCGGCACGGGCAGCCCTTCGAGGTGGCTGCGCAGTCGCCGCTCGTACACCGCATAGACGGCGTCGCGCACGCTCATACTGGAAACCTAGCGCCGGTGGTCGCCCCAGGGCACGACACCAACCGCAGCACACGTCTCGCGGGTCAACCTACGCTCCCGTACCTTTGCCCCATGGCGACGATCGGGCCCGCGGCGGCCGCGCCGGGTACCGCGATCGCGCGCGCCGGTGCCGAACTCAAACCTCGACTGCGCGGCTGGCTGCACGCCTACGCCGCGGCGATCTCGATCGTGACCGGAGCCGCGCTGATCGCCGTCGCCTCGGCGCAGCACGGCGGGTCGGCCGCAACCACGACCGCGATCTACAGCGCCACCGTCACGCTGCTGTTCGGCACGTCGGCCCTGTACCACCGGTTGACCTGGAGTCCCGGCGCCTTGGCGGTGATGAAGCGCCTGGATCACTCGATGATCTTCGTCTTCATCGCTGGGACGTACACGCCGATCGCGGTGCTGACGCTACCGCGTGACTCGGCGATCGCCGTTCTTGCGGCAGTCTGGTCCGGCGCGTTGTTCGGGGTCGCGCTGCAGACGACGTGGCGGCGCGCTCCGCGATGGTTGTCTGCCCCTTGCTACATCGCTCTCGGCTGGGTCGCGGTGTTCGTCATGCCCGACCTGCTGCGCAACGGCGGCGTTGCCGCGTTCGTGCTCATCGTCGCCGGCGGGGTGGTGTACACCGTGGGCGGCGTGGTCTATGCACTGAAACGGCCGAACCCCTACCCGGAAGTGTTCGGCTTCCACGAGGTGTTCCACCTCTGCACGTTGGTCGCCGCCGTCTGCCACTACGTGGCCGTCTGGCTCGCCGTCTTCGCCTGAGCGATCGCTGGGATCCCCTGGCCGGAATATCGACGTGCCCGCGTTGTTGTGTAATGATGTAAGCACCATTGCACAGTAAGGAGAAAAACATGCATGGCTTTGATCCAGCCGGCGTTGAGCGCCGGTTCCGAGAAGGTGGCCGCGGGCATCGTGGTCACGGCAGAGGACATCACCCGGGTCGCGGCTCACGCGGCGCGGGAGGCTGGCAGCAGGCAGACCTGCCCCCGGCCGATGACGCGGCAGCCTGGCTCACCGGCCGGTTGCCCAGCGACTGGTTCGTCGGCACACCGAAGGTCTCCGTGGACCGCGAGGAGATCGTGGTCATCGGCGAGTTACCAGCGCCGGAAGGCGCTGAGTCCGACCAGCCGAGCGCGGCAGCGGCCGAGGGCCGCATCGGGCGATTCCGTGAGGACTCCCGCGACGAGCGGATGACGATCGCCGACGAGGCGCAAGCCCGCTACGGCCGCAAGGTGTCGTGGGGCGCGTCGATCGGTGGCACGACCATCCTGTTCACCCACCTCGCGGTCCCGGCGATGACCAGGCTGCGGCACGACGAGCGCCAGGTGCTCGACACCCTCGTCGACGCCGGCGTCGCGCGATCGCGTTCCGACGCGCTCGCCTGGTGCGTGCGGCTCGTCGGGGAGCACACCGAGGAATGGCTCGCGGGACTGCGCGAGGCGATGTCGAACGTCGACAAGTTGCGCGCCGAGGGCCCGAACCTGTAATCGGGAGGGATCTTGATGACGAGGGCGAGCCGTGTCTCGTCCAGCCCATCGAGATCGGCCCGCAGGTGCCGCGCCGACAAGCGCTCAGGCGCGCCGCGCGAGCGCCGCGCCGAGCGCGTCCACGTCCGTCACCGGCAGGTCGCAAACCATGCCGCGGCAGACGTAGGCGGCCGGTCGTCCGTCGACCAGCGGGCGTTCGGCAAGCAGTGGCAGCCCGGCAGCATCGGGAGCGCCTGACACCACCACACCGCCTGGCGGCAACTGTCGCCAGGCGGTCTTCGTCAGTGCACCGCGCCCGCCCTCGCCCACCACAGCCACCTGAACGGGCCCATCTGCCAGACCGACCGCCACGGCCAGGGTCCATCCGAAAAAGCGCGGCTGCGCTATCGCGATACCGGCCACCGCACCCACCGCGGCCGCCGCAGCCTCGCGATGCCGCGTCGAACCCGTCAGCGCCGAGTAGCCGAGCAGTGCACCGGCCAGCGCACTCGCACCGGACGGTGTCGCGTTGTCCGCCGGATCGCGCGGGCGCCGGACGAGTCGCTCCGCGTCGTCGGCGGTGTCGTAGAACCCACCGGTGCCGTCGGCGAAGCGCGCCAATGCCACATCGAGCAATTCGCTGGCTGCGTCGAGCCAACGAGGCTCGGCGCTCGCCTGATGCAGCACGAGCAGCCCTTCGGCGAGGTTGCCGTAGTCCTCGGCAACCGCCCAGGCCGCCCCGACCGCGCCGGCGCGCGATGTGCGTCGCAGCCGCCCGTCGACGACGTGCCGCTCGAGCAGCAGCTCGGCGCAGGTCCGCGCCGCATCCAGGTAGGCGGGCGAATCGAGCAGCATGCCGGCCTCGGCGAGTGCGGCGATAGTCAACCCGTTCCACGCCGTGACGACCTTGTCGTCGCGCGCGGGCTGCGGTCGTTGCGATCGTGCGGCGTGCAGTCGAGCCCGCCAGTCACGCCACTGCGCGACCTCGGCCGGGTCACGCCGGAGCTGGAGCGTCGAGCTGCCGTGTTCGAACGTGCCGCGCGCCGTCACCTCGAACAGCGCTGCGGCGGCGGGCGCGTCCGCACCGAGGACCTGGGCGAACTGCTCGGGCGTCCAGACGTAGGTGAGCCCCTCGGCTGCGTCGGTGTCCGCGTCCAGGGCGGAGGCGAAGCCGCCCTGCGGCGTGCGCAGATCACGCAGCAGGAAATCCGCCGTCTCCTGCGCTATCCGGCGGGCCAGCGGCGTACCGGTACACCGCCACCAGTGCAGGTAGCCGCGCAGCAGCAGCGCGTTGTCGTAGAGCATCTTCTCGAAGTGCGGCACGATCCACTCCGCATCGACGCAGTACCGCGCGAAGCCGCCGCCGAGCTGGTCGTACATGCCGCCGCGGGCCATGGCCTCGAACGTCTGCGCGGCCATTGCCAGAGCAGCGGTGTTGCCGGTGCGCTCATGCTGACGCAGCAGGAACTCCAGCACCATCGACGGCGGGAACTTCGGTGCCTGACCGAAACCGCCACTTCGGGCGTCGAACCCCTCGCGCAGGGCGTGTACGACTCGGTCGAGATCCGCCGCGCCGGGCGCGCCGCCGTCGGTCTGCGGCCGTGCCGACTGCGACAGGGCGGCAACTATTCGCTGACCAACCGCTCGAACCTCCTCCCGCTGCGTACGCCAGACATTCTCGACCGCACCGAGCAGCCCGAGAAACTGCTGCCGCGGGAAGTACGTGCCGGCGTAGAACGGTGCGCCGTCGTGATCGAGCAGGCACGTCATCGGCCAGCCACCGTGCCCGGTCAGCGCGCTGGTGGCCTCCATGTAGACCGAGTCAATGTCGGGACGCTCCTCCCGATCGACCTTGACGCTGACGAAGCTCGCGTTCAGGACGGCCGCCACCTCGTCGTCCTCGAACGATTCGTGCGCCATGACGTGACACCAGTGACAGGCGGCGTACCCGACGCTGAGCAGGATCGGGACGTCCCGACGCTTGGCCTCGGCGAACGCCTCGTCGCACCACGGCCACCAATCCACCGGATTCTGGGCATGTTGCTGCAGATACGGGCTCGTCGAGCCACTCAGACGGTTCATCACGACCCATGCTCTCAGCTCGCGTCGCACGGTGCTCAAACCCGGGGTGATACACGAAAGTGATACACGGGGCGCGCTGGCCGCCAGGGCACGAATGCGCCGTACTTTCACTCGGCGATTCACGCGTGTCCCGATATGGGCTCACCATTGCACTCAGTGCCACGAATTGCCAGTGGCACGGACCTCGGCCGTGGTGTTGTTCCGCGTGATCGTCGAGTCCGTCGACTGACACGACGAAGACGTCAGTGCCGCGCAATTGGCCAACAGCGCCTTGGGCAATTGGCGTGCCGCCGCGGGCCGGCCTGCCACATGTACCTACGCAGCGTGACCGATGAGTTCAGGCGGTCGTCCACGTAAACCGATATCGCGCACTGCGTGCACACCGCGCGGCGCGCAGATCGGACCGTATGTGGTTAGCCGAGTCCGTCGGTGGTCAACAACAACGATGTGAACATGCCGATGGTCGCTCGGTCCGCGGCGGTAGCGGTATGGACTGACCGCCCGCATCGTGACGTAGTCGCGGATCCGGCAATGCTCGAACGCGAGATGCCACGATCCCTGCCGGGGACAGGCACGCACAGTTCAGGCGGATCCGAATTCATTCGCCTTTGGTTCAGCCTGTCGGTCTTGTTCGCGGCCCGCCAGGTTTGCGGGCCTCCCCGGGGCGAGCGCCCCCGGTGCGCGCACCCGCCCGCCCGGGGAAGCGACCTCGGCCTCCTGGACCCGCACGACGGTGAAGACGTAGCGGGTCAGTCAGGCGGTCATCAGGTGCATTTGCCTGTGACAGCGCTTTGCAGATCAGCTGCCGAGGTCTTCACTGCGAGCAGCGAGGCCGCGACGGTCCGTGCGGCTGTCGCCACCGACTGACCCTGCACGGTCGTGACTGTGGTCTTCAGCGCGGCCAGTGACGTCTTCAGGGCGGTCAGCTGCGGACTGAAGGCGGTCTTTGCGTCTGCGGCAAAGGTCGTCACGTCGCTCTGCACGGTCTTCAGCGCGGATTCAAGGGAGCTGAGCCCGTTCTTGGATACGTCGACGTTCTCGAGGTTCTTGACCGAGGTCTTGACCTGATCGGCACTGGTGCAGTATGCGGGTTTGCTGCTCCCGCCACTGCTGCTGCATCCGGTGGCGATCCCGAATGCGACCACAATGGCAATTGTGAATAGCGCGCGGGTACGCACGAACCCCGCTGCACCGTGGATCATTTGTCGTTCACGAGCTCGGACGCGGCTTCTTGCACCGCGGCGTCGACATCCTTCGCTTTCACGTCGAGTTGCTTGGTGACGTGCTTGTCAGGATTGAGGCCAGCATTGTGCACGGCCTGCTCGAACTTGGTCTCGCCGACGATCACCAGGGCGGCCTGACCAGCGTCAATGACGTCGCCGAACTCTTTCACGTCAGCGCGGGACATGCCGCGCCACAGGTGCCCGGAGACGCCGCCGATGCCCGCGCCCACGGCGGCGCCGACCACGATCGACGGCGGGAACAGGATGCCGACCAGAGCGCCGACGGCGGCGCCGCCCCACGCCCAGTGCCGGGTCGCCGTCTCGTCCTTGTTCACGTGCACCTTGCCGTCGTCGTCCTTCGTGACGACCGCGGCGTCATAGGAGCCGATCACCGAGTCCCAGTGCAGGTTCTTGACGACTTGGTAGTCGGCCTGCGCGGACGCCTCGTCCGGATACGTGCCGATGTAGACGAAGACCGCTTCGGGGTTCGACATGGGTGCTCCTGTAGTGAGCTGACACGAGTGCCGTGACGGCGCGCTAACCAGTCCGTCATCCGCTTCCTACGAACGCTTGCACCGGGGCGTGCCGGGCCGTAGGGCCATAGGTCACAAGGCAGGTCGTTTGGACACGACGCTGCCGTCGGCCCTCCGCATCAGCTGCGAGGGTGCGGCGGTGCCAGGTTCCGGTTCGTCGGTCTGCGACTTCGCCGTCCGGTGTTCGCCCGGGTGTAGCGCTTCGACCACACGGATGTGTCGCCGACGGCTTCATCTTGGTGTGGAATGGCGCCGGTGCAGGAGTCGGTACAGGGTGGGGCTGGGCATCGCCAGGTAGGCGATGGCAAGCACGAGCAGCCCGAGCGCCAGTCGCGGAGCGAGCAGGCCGAGGAGTACCGCGGTCACATAGAAGCCGATGACGGGTGTGAGCGAGGTGTTGACGACCTTGATCTGGTCGTCGGAGACGTCCGGGCCGAGCAGCCGGCGGTCTTCGGCGGCGTAGAACCAGAGCGCCCGCAGCGTCACGGTGATGACGACGAAGGTCAGGGCGTACAGCACGACCGCGACGCGTTCGCCGTCGGTTTCGGTGAGGAACTCGGCCATCAGCCGGGTCGGGTAGGGCAGGAACGCGACGAAGAAAAGCAGCAGCAGGTTCAGTCGTAGGAACACGTCGTCCACGCCGCGTAGCGCTCGCGTCACCCCGTAGTGCGCGATCCAGACGACGCCGATGGAGAAGAAGCTGATTGCGTAGGCCAGGTAGGACGGCCATTGCTTGCCCAGGCCGTGCAGGAGATCGCCGCCGCTCACCGCTGGCACCGAGATCTCGAGGACGAGCAGGGTGATCGCAATCGCGAAAACGCCGTCCCCGAACGCCTCCAGCCGACCGGGGGACTGCAACGGCCGGGGCGGCGGCGGTTCTCCAGCCGGACTCACCGCGACCCCCAGAGGACTTCCCGTGTCTTCGTGGTTCCTCGGCGAAGCAACGAACCTTGGGCCGAACTCCCAGTCGCATCGAGCGACTGGCGCGCCAGCGGGCCGGTCTGGTGGGCGACCTCGGGGCGCCGGGCGGAGCGGACGAGCGGAACGTGAGGTGCGGTGCAATCGAACATCGGCTGCCTGCTTCGTAGACGTTTTTAGGCTCGTCCGGTCAATGCGGGCCAACGGCCGTCGTCGCCGTTCGCGTCGATCCTGCCCAGATCCGCGTTTTGCAACATCCTCCACGAGGGGTGACCTCGGCGGTGGGCCGCTCCGCTAGCTTGAGACCATGCCACGTCGGCGTACGCGAGGCAGCCCGGCGACCGATGCTGTCCAGTCCGGCGACGCGGACCCCTCAGCGCAGGACGCCGCGAGTGAGCAGCGGCGCGACCGACTGCGCCGCAGCGCACAGGAGCGGTACGCCAAGCTTGAGCAGGGGCGCCGTACCGGGCTGTACGTCGCGGTCGGGAAACGATTCAGCGAGATCGACGGCGGCGTCTACGGCGGGCTGATGGCGATCGAGCTGTTCACCACGGTGCTGCCTCTCATGATTCTCGGCTTCGGCTATTTCAGCGGGTTCGCCAGCAACGCCAGCGCCGGGAACCTTGTCGTGCGGCAGTTCGGGCTCACCGGGACCAGCGAGCAGACGGTGCGGGCCGCCTTCGGGTCGGCGAAGGCGCTGCAGTCGTCGTGGACCGTGGTCGGGATGGCGGGATGGCTGATCTGGGGAATCCCGATGGCGATCACCGTGGCCGGCATGTTCGCCAAGGCCTGGCGGCGTGAGCAGTTCACGGTGCTTGAGCGTCTGGGACGAGGCGGCGTGTGGTTCGTGCATCTACCTGGCGATGCTGGTCGTGCGGGAGCGCATCGCGTTCGGTGAGTCTCATGAACCAGCGGCACGGATCGCCTTCTTCCTTGTCTCCCTCGTCCCGGTCTGGCTGTTCTGGACGTTGACGCCGGTGCTGTTGGTACGCGGCGGGGCGCGAGGGAAGAAGTTCCTGGCCGAAGCGGGATTGGCCGGGCTCGTGATCGATGGCGTCATCCTTGAGCTCGGCACACGCATCGTCTTTCCGCCCTTACTGAGCGGCTGGACGATTTTCGGTCCGATCGGTGTCGCAATGGCCATCATGACCTGGTGCGGCGTACTCGGCTTCGGCTGGGTCATCACCGCGTGCTTCAGCGCCCTGCTGTGGGAACGATCCGCACCGATCCCGATGGTCGTCGCGGCGCAGTCAGAAACGTGACTATTTCGAGCGCGCGGGCTGCAGGCCCCGGTCGACGAGACAGGAAGTGGCGCGGCATCGAATAGGTCCAACGGCCCTGCCTGCCCAAACAGCCCGACTGACAGGATCGCCGATGAACGAGGCCACATGGCGGGAGGTCTTTCCCGGCGGAGGTAAGGGCCAGCCCGGGGACATCCTGCTGCCGTGCAGCGCACCCGCTAGAGAACTCGAGCAGACCCTCATGCCCATCTCGTGCCGGGAGAGGTAGAACGGAAATGACTGAAGACCGCCCACTGCTCTACACGGTCGTCGAGATGACCGCCGCATCGGTGAACCGCTCGAGTCTGGACAACCGTGAGCTCACGTTGGTTCGCATTGCTGCATTGGCAGCCAGCGATGCCTCCAGCGCTTCGCATCTGCTGAACCTCACAGCCGCCGCTGATTCAGGTCTGACGCGATGAGGGCGGGTTCGCGCCGGACATTGCGCGTCCGGAGGACGTGCTCACGACGCCGGTATGCGCCCGGCCGTGACGCCATCGCCATCGCCCTCGATCCGGCCGCGAGCGAGTTCTACCGCGACGGTAGCTCCACGGTCGCCGGTGAGAAGCTCAGCAGCGATGACATGTTCGCCCGCCACGGCGAGATCGAGACACGGTTCCCGGTGTGGAACCTGGAGGACGGCTCGCCGAAGGCGACTGGACGGCTGGGTCGGGCTCAACGCGGCGCTCGGAGAACGAGTCCAAATCGTCGGCGACGACATCCTGGTGACCAATCCCGCCATCATCCGCGAGGCAATCACCCGCAACATCGCCAACGCCGCGCTGAGCAAGCTGAACCAGATCAGCACCGTCACCGAGACGCTCGAGACGATGCGGCTGCGCCGGGAGTCCGGGTGGGCGCAGATGGTCAGTCATCGTTCTGGTGAGACCGAGGACTCCTTCGTCGCCGATCTCACTGTCGCGACCGGATGCGGACAGCTCAAGTCCGGCAGCCCCGGTACGCGGTGAGCGGGTGGCCAAGTACATCCGGCTCATCGAGATCGAAGCACCGCGCCCGGAGCTGCCCTAAGCCCGCGCCTGACCTACCTCGTCCTGCACACCAAGCGACGTAGGGCGGTAGCTGAGCAGGGGCACGAAAGCGAGCAGCGCCACCGCCTGCACGACGACGGTGAACGTGATCGCGCTGTCGATCGAGCGGTCGTAGAGCACGCCGATCAGCGCCGCGCCAGCCATCCACGCCAGCCCGTAGATCGCGGTGAACGTGCCGTAGCCGACGCCGCGGCGCTCCCGCGGCACGAGGTCGGCGACGGCGGCGCGCATGGTGGACTCGTGCACACCCATCACGACACCCCACAGCGCCGCACCAGCCCAGACCAGCGGCACGGAGGTGGAGAACGACCAGAACGGCACGATCGCGCCCAGGACCGGGAGCGCAACCAGTCCGCGCAGCCCGACGCGGTCATACACCGCCCCTGAGGCGAGCGCGGCCAGCGCGGCAAGCCCCATCGCGACGGCATACATGACCGGGATCTGTGCGGCGGACACGACGTGACGGTGTTGCAGGTGGTAGCCGAGCAAGGCGAAGGTGGCGAAGCCGGTCAGGGTCAGCGCGGTGAAGATCGCGTACTGCCAGTACACGCGGCTGAAGCCGCGCAGTCCGATCGGCTTGGTCTGGACCGGGTGGACAGTCGGGTCGTAGGCGCTCGGTTGCGGTACCTGCCGGCGTAGGTAGGCGAGGGTGAGCATGACGAGCGCGCCGGGGATGGCCAGGACGGCGAACGCGGTGGTGTAGCTGTGGTGGGCGGCGAGGATGGCGGCGACGACGAGGGGGCCGATCAAGGCGCCGGTCTGGTCGAGTGCCTCATGGATGGCGAACGTGCGGCCGCGGCCGAGATCGACGCTGGCTTCGGCGAGCATCGTGTCCCGGGCGGGGGTGCGTACGGCCTTGCCGAAGCGCTCGCCGATGATGAGCACGCAGGCCAGCCACAGTGGACCGGCAACCGCAAGCAACGGGACCGAGATCATGGTGATGGCGTAGCCGGTGATCGAGATCGCCCAGTGTTTGCCGGTGCGATCGGAAAGCTGGCCGGTGAACAGTCGGAACACCAGCGCGACCGCTTCACCGACACCGGTGATCACGCCGACGAGCGCGGCGGAAGCGCCGAACGTGGCCAAGTAGGGGCCGATGATGCTGCGGGCGCCCTCGTAGACAAAGTCACCGAGGCCGCTGACCAACCCGAACACGAGAACGAACCCCATCGGCCCGATCCGGTTCGGGCCAGCCACCGTTGCTGGAGTCGAGGGCTGGTTCACAGCAGCGCCAGGCCGAGTCCGGCCGAGGCGGCGGCGAGCCCGGCGGCGAAGCTGCCGACGATGTTGATGCTCGCTTCGAACAGGTCACCGGTTTCGGCGAGGGCGAGCGTTTCCCATGCCCAGGTGGACAGCGTCGTGTAGCCGCCGGCGAACCCGACGCCGACGATCACGGTCGCGGTCGAGCCGAGCCCGTGGTGCAACGCGAGCCCGGTCACCAGGCCGAGCAGGAAGCTGCCGGTGATGTTGATGACCGCGGTGCCGTAGGGGAAGTCGCCGCGGGTGCGGTGCTGCACGACCTGGTCGACGACATAGCGCACGACGGCGCCGAGGCCCGCGGCCAGGGCGACGGCAAAGGTGAGCATCAGACCCGCTTACGGCTGCTGCGATCAGGGTCGGCGACATAGCGGATGACCTCGACGTCATCAAGGATGACCAGCCCACCGGTCACCAACTCGTCGAGCTGCGGCAAGAACTCCGCGATCCGCCCGGGCGCATCGACGATCACGATCGCGACCGGCAGATCCTCGGACAGACTGAGCAGGTGCGCCGTGTGCAGGTGCCCGGTCGCGCCGAACCCGGCCGCCCCCCGGAAGACCGAGCAGCCGGCCAAACCGGCGCGCCGCGCCCGGTCGACGATCTCACTGCCCAGCGAATGGTGCCGGTAATGATCGGACTCACCGAGGAAAATCGTGAGCCTCTTCGCCGGCCCCTGCAGTCTCATGACGAACTCCCTTACTGACGTTCGCGGCGGCGGCACCCGGCAACAGCACGAGCCAGGACCAGACCGAGGAACGCCGCGCACAAGCCGGCGAGGACACTCGCCACCAGATAGGCGACGGCCGTGCCCGGGTGATGATGCGCGAACAGCAGGTCAGTGGTGACGACGACGGCAGAGAACGTGGTGAACGCACCGCAGAACCCGGTACCCAACAGCGGGCGAAGGTAACGCGAGGACACGACATCAGCCGCGATCACGATCACGATCGCCAAGACGAACGCTCCAGCCACATTCACACCGAACGTCGCCCACGGGAACCGGCCGCTCCCGCTCAGCCACACCTGCGTGACAGCATAACGAGCCCACCCACCGACGCAGCCACCCAAAAACACCGCGAACACGACATCCCGACGCAGCCGCGGCCAACGGTGCGCCCGCCCCAGCCCGAACGGCGACGACCCCGCCCCAGGCACGGACTCCCCAGCCGCGTCCACGTCCGGATCGATAGGCACATTCACGCAAACATCCTCGGTGATCGCGCCCAACACCGCCTACCCGGCCCCGGTCATCGTCGGTCCGTCGAACGGTGCAGGCTCGTGCTCCACGGCGGGGTGAGGTGGCGGCGTGGCCGCCGCGGTGTGGTGGCGTGGGCGGGCGACCTCGTCCTCGTCCTCGAGCTGCTCGGCCCGTACCCGGGCATCGTCGGTGTGCGGCACGAACAGCCGCTGCGCGATCGCGGTCGGCACCACCGCGGACACGACGACGACACAGATCAGGACGGAGAACTGCGCCCGGGTGATGATGCCCGCGGTGAACCCGTAGGTCGCGGAGATGGTGCCGAACGTGAGACCGGTGCTCATCAGCAGCGTGGCGAACATCGCGTGCGGGCCGGCCCAGCGCCGGGCCAGCGGATACACGGCCGCCCCCTTGCAGGCCAACTTCACCCCGAGCAGCAGCGCGAGCAGACCGAGGTTCGCCCACACCAACGGCAGGGACACCTTCATTCCGGAGTTGATGAAGAAGAACGGGGTCAGCCCCGCGAACGCGAGCGTGCGGAATCGCCGGGCCACCTCACGATGCGCCGCGAACGTCTTCGACAGGGCAAGGCCGAGCACGAACACCGGCAGCGCCGCCTGGCTCGCTGCCCGCTCCCCCAGCCACATCAACACCAGGATCGCGGCGAGCACCCACTTGATCTCCGGCTCGATCACCCGGTCGCCGTAACGGCGGAAGAACAGCTCGTCGACCCGTGGCATCGTCACGATCAGCACGACCGAGACGAGTACGAAAGGCACCAGCCACCAGGTCGGTTTGATGAACAGCAACGTCAACGTCGCCACCGTCGCCAGGTCGGTGACGAACGTCGAGGACAGCAGCAACTGGCCGATCACAGTGTCCGAGAGGCCCATCTCGACGATGACCGCGAACACCACCGCCAGACTCGTCGTGGACAGTGCGACACCGCCGATCTCGGCAGCTTTCCAACTCCACCCGGCCAGATAACGGCACGCGAACAGCGCGCCGACGAACGGCACGCCGAACGACGCCAACCCGATCGACACGCTCGGCACCAGCGTCCGGCGCATCGCCGCCGTATCAATCTCGGCACCGGCCTGGAAGGTCAGCACCATCGAGCCCAGAGCCGCCAAGAACGCCAGCCACTGCGGCCGAGCGAGATCGAAACTGTTACCCGCAACAACGCCGAGAACAATCTCGACCACCGCGACCGACACCGCGAGCTCCACCGACGCCATGCTCGCCGCCAACACGATCGCGGCAACGATGGCAGCAGTACCCAAGTCCATAACCGACCTCCACGATCAACCCAGCACACGTCGTGCCAGGGACCATCGGCCGGTCTGCGGCGGTTCGGGCCGGGAATCTCCCGGCCCCGGCGGGACCCATCGCCGTCTCCCTATTGGCCCGCAAACCAGCGCTCGCGTCAACCCCCGACCAAGATTTCGACCCTGGCCCGCGGCGTCGACCGGTCGTGGGCCGTCGACCCTGGCCGACGTCCGCCGCCTCACCGCCGCGACCGTGCACACCAGCCCCGCAGGAGCGCAATCGCCGCGGCCTGGTGGCGCAGTCCGGCACGACCAGCAGTTCGACCTTCATGCTTGACGAGCTAGCTTTCGTCGGGCTGCGCGGCGGCCGCACCGTTGTCAAACACCCCGCGCAGTCATACGTTCGGGACGTTTTTCTCGACGGAGGGGCAGCGATGGCCGACGACGGAGTGACCGCGCTACGCGCGGGGCTGACTGCCGGTGCGAGTGCCTGTGAGCCGGGAGAACCTGGCTACAACGAGGCGGTCACGATCTGGAACGGCGCGATCACCAAGCGCCCGTCGCTGGTCGTGCGATGCGCAACCGACAGCGACGTCGCTGCAGCGCTGGCCTTCGCGCGCGGGCGCGGGCTGGAGGTTTCGGTGCGCGGCGGCGGGCACAACTACGCCGGATCCTCGCTGACCGACGGCGGCGTGATGATCGACCTGACGCCGATGAAGACCGTCACCGTCGACGCCCGACGCGCAACGCGCGACGTGCGGCGGCGGCACCACCTGGGGCGAGCTGGACGCCGCGACCCAGGAGCACGGGCTGGCCGTGCCCGGCGGCTTCATCAGCCACACCGGCGTCGCCGGGCTGACGCTCGGCGGCGGGATCGGCTGGCTCGTCCGCAAGGCCGGACTGTCGTGCGACAACCTGGTCGGCGCCGACGTCGTCACGGCCGACGGCCAGTCCTGCCAGCGCCATCGCCACCGAGAACCCGGACCTGTTCTGGGCGATCCGCGGTGGCGGCGGCAACTTCGGCGTCGTCACCGAGTTCGAGTTCGCGCTGCACCCGGTCGGCCCGCTCGTCCACCTCGGGCTGTTCCTCTTCAGGCCCGGCGACGGGGGCGACCTGTTCCGGTTCGCGCGCGAGTACGTGCGCGACCTGCCCGAGGACTGCGGCGTGTTCCTGGCCGGGCTCAGCGCGCCACCGGCCCCATTCGTCCCACCGGAACTGCACCACTCACGCCGGCGTTCGCGCTGCTCGTCGTCGGCTTCGGCGACGAAGCCGAGCACGCCGAGGTCATCGCGCCGATCACGGACACCCTCAGCCCGATCGTGCAGCTGGTGACACCGATCCCGTACGCCGCCCTGCAGCAGATGTTCGACGAATCCGCGCCCTGGGGCATCCACGCTTACGAGAAAGCGGTGTACCTCGACGAACTCACCGACGGCGCGATCGACGTCATCCTCGAGCACCAGGCCAAAAAGATGCTCGCCGCTGTCGTTCGTCCCGATCTTCGTCATGGGCGGCCGCGTACGAGACCACCGGCCGACGACGCGATCGGCCTTCGGCGGCGCCCGCGACCTCGGCTACGTCATCAACATCTCCGGCACGACTCCGGTACCCGAGGACTTCGACGCCGAGCGGCAATGGGTGCGCGACTACTGGTCCGCACTCGTCGCGCACGCCACCGGCACCGGCAGCTACGTCAACTTCATGAGCGAGGTACGACGCTGACCGGGTCCGCAACGCCTACGGCGACAAGTACCCGCGCCTGCAGCAGATCAAGGCGCAGCTACGACCCGGACAACGTCTTCCACCTCAACGCCAACATCGCACCGTCCACCTAGTCGAAACGACCACGGCAGAGAACCGCCTGCACCACTCCTGCTTCGGCGAGGACGGCGACCTCTGGAAGCGCGCGGAGCAGGATGGCGACTTCCAAGTAACTGACCGTCTCGAAGTACTGGGGGGCGCCGGCGCAGTCAGCGCGCACCGCGGTCCGGCCGCCAGATGTGCGAAGGCCGCCGGAGGAGAGTCCGGCGGCCTTCGAGTTCCGCCACTCGTCCGATGGGGGGGAGATCGGGCGGCGCGGATGACAGTGCTGCACGCCGTTATGCCCATCGACACGACGTTTCTCACACACCGCCGGAAAATATTCCCGAACCTCAGGGACGCACGGTGCGCCGCCCACCGCTCAGTCGTGCTGCTCGACGTTCATGTCCTCGTCGTCGGGCGGCCTTGGGAACTGGGCCGTCGGCTGGTTGCCGCCGGACGGAGGCGGTGACTCGGATCGTTGGGTGGACGCCGCGCCCCAGTACCCGCCACCACCCGGTGGCTGGCCCTGGGCACCCTGCGCCGCCTCGGGCCGCGCCGGCGCGGCTGGCGCATCGGCCGGCGGAACCGGAGCAGCCTGCGGGGCCGGCGCAGCCGGGGACTGCGACGCCGCGTCCGTGCGTGGCTGATCGGCTGTGCCGGCGGATGACTCGCTTTCCGCGCGGGCGGACTCGCTGTCACGAACCGCGGCGAACGAGGTCGTCCGTTCGTCGGCAGCCGGAGGCGGTTGCTGCTGTGCGGAGTCCGCCGGCAGACGCGGCAGCACGGTCGTCGACTGCTCACGATCCTGATCGCGATCCTGAGTGCGGCCCCACGCCGCACCGGCCACGGCGCCCGCTGCGGCAGCGGCTCCCACTTCGGGCAGCCGGCCCGTGTCCGCGGAGTCGCCGTCCTTGCGCAGCGACGGGAACTGCGTGGTGCTGGCAGCATCCTCGCGCGGCGGTCCGGCACTGACCGGTCCCGGGGGGCCGTAGTAGCGGTCCTGCCACGGCGGGCCTGGCTGGTACTGCTGCGGCTCGCCGTACGGCGGCACACCGGGCACACCGGGCACACCGGCCACCGGTTGGGGCGCCCGTCGAGTCGTGACGGCGACCAGCGCTGCGACGAGACCCACCACGAACCCCAACGTCGCACCGGCCAAGAAGGCGTACGAGCCCGGGGCGAAGGCACCGAAAAGCGCTCGGGTCATCCGGTTTCCGGCGTCGGGCTGCGGCACATCGATGACCAGCGCCCGGACATAACCGCCGATCATCGTCGCGACGGCCACCGCCATCCAACTGCCCAGGAACGCGGGAAAGAACGTCACGGGACCGCGGACGATGACCGCGATGATGACGAGTGACACGAGGATCGTCGTCCCGATCAACGCGAGCGAGCCGACCCATAGGTGCGCAGTGTCGCCCGCCCTCGGCGTGAAACGCCAGTAGTAGACGAGCGCGGACTGGCGCGCGCCCCGGCCGAATGCCACCAGATGAGCGCGATTGAGCCGGTCGACGATCCACTGGTTGTCGCCGACGGCGATGAGCACCACCTGGGTCAGGAAGGCCACGAGCAGCACCAGACCGGTTCGCACCTTGCCTCGGCCGCTGCGCAGCGGGGTCTGAGGCGCGGCCGGAGGTGGTTCGTCCGGCCCGTAGCCAGGTCCGTACTGCTGGTGTGTGGCAGGTTGCATGTGGCCAAGGTAGGGCATTTCGCTCGGCCGTCGCGGTTACGCCGCGCACGTGGGCGCGGTCCTAGACTCGGCGACATGACCGATCGGCACGATGGTTCACCAGCCGACACCGCAGCCAGCAGCCCGGCCGACAGCCCGGCCGACAGCCCGACCGACACCGCCGCCGCCGCTGCGACCCACGACATCGCGCTGCCCGAGCATCTGCGCACCGCCATCGCGCAGGACTGGGATCCGGCCCAGCCGATGCCGCACCCGGCCCGCCCGGACATTGCCCCGCACGCTGCCCGGCGCCGGGCGGCGATCTCCGCGCGCTTCCCCGGCCGGCCGGTCGTCGTGCCGGCCGGGCCGTTGCAGGTGCGGGCCAACGACACCGACTACCCGTTCCGCGCGGCGAGTTCGTTCACCTGGCTCACCGGCGAGACGGTGTCCGACGCTGTGGTCGTGATGCTGCCGACCGACGACGGCCACGAGAGCACGCTCTACGTGCGCGAGTACTCACAACCCGGCGAGGTCGGCTACTTCACCGATCGCGCCCACGGCGCGGTGTGGGTCGGCAACGTGCCCAGCCTGACCGACACCGCAGCCGTCCTGGCAATCTCCACCCGTCCGCTCGCCGCACTGGCCGCCGATCTCAGCGCCTACCGGGACCGCGAGGTCGCGGTCCTGCGCGGAATCGACCCGACCGTGGACGAACTGCTCCCGCACGGGGACGGCGTCGAACTCGGTCGCGACCTCGACGAACTGCGCCTCACCAAGGACGCGTGGGAACTGGACCGGCTGCGGCATGCCTGCGAGATCACGGCGCGCGGGTTCGCCGACGTGGCGCGCGAGCTGCCCAACGTCGTCGGTCGCCGCGACCTGCGCGGTGAGCGGTGGCTCGAAGGCACGTTCTGGCGGCGCGCCCGACTCGAAGGCAACGAGGTCGGGTACACCTCGATCGTCGGCTCCGGTGCGCACGCGACGACGTTGCATTGGTGGCGCAATCACGGTGCCATCGAGGCCGATGGCCTGCTGCTTGCCGACATGGGCGTGGAGACCGATGAGCTCTACACCGCCGACATCACGCGCACCATGCCGGTCTCGGGCGAGTGGACGCCGGCGCAACGGCGCGTCTACGGCGCGGTCCTCGAAGCGCAGAGCGCCGGCATCGCCGAGGTGAAGGCGGGTGCGGACTTCCTTGCCGCCCACCGAGCCGCGATGTACGTGCTCGCGGACCACCTGCATTCGTGGGGTGTTCTGCCGGTCACCGCCGACGTCTCCTGCGCCGACGACCCTGAGCAGCCCGGCGCCGGCTTGCACCGGCGGTTCACGCTGCACGCCACCTCGCACATGCTCGGCATCGACGTGCACGACTGCGCACTCGCCCGCGAGGAGATCTATCGCGAGGGCACCCTCGCCGCGGGCTACGTGCTCACCGTCGAACCCGGCCTGTACTTCCAGGCCAACGACCGGTCGGTACCGCCCGAACTGCGCGGCATCGGCGTGCGTATCGAGGACGACATCGCGGTCACCGACGGCGAGCCGGTGAACCTGTCCGCGCAGCTGCCCCGCGACCCGGATGACGTGACCGCCTGGTTGCGCGAGGTACAGGGCACACCGCCACGCCCGTGACGCACCCCGTCGGGAGGGCGTGATGGCCGACCTCCTGCTGCCCGCGCAGCGCGGCCTGCCGGCCGGGCTGCTGATCCCCGACGCCGAACTCGTGGAGCGGTTCAGCCGCTCGTCCGGACCGGGCGGGCAGTCGGTGAACACCACGGACAGCCGGGTCGAACTGAGCTGGGATGTCGCTGGTTCGGCGGCCCTGACCGATGACCAGCGAGCCGCACTCCTCAGCCGTCTCGACGGCCGCGTCATCGACGGGCGCCTCACGATCGCGGCGTCCGAGCACCGTTCGCAGCTGCAGAACCGGGCTGCTGCACGGCTGCGACTGGCCAACCTGATAGCCGGCGCGCTGGAGCCGCCGGCCCCCGCGCGCCGCGCGACCCGGCCCTCGCGTGCGGCGCGGGCGCGACGCGTCGACGCGAAGCGACAGCACGGCCGGCTCAAGGCCGCCCGCCGCCACCCGCCGATGGAGTAGCTCCGGTGGTCGGGGCGAGCTCAGTCGACCTGCTTCACGATGACGTCGGATCCGCCGCGCGCCTTCGCGATGCGCTCAGCCTCGACGTCGATCTGCTTCCAGCCTGCCGGTGGCAAGGTGCCGAACGCCTCGACGGTGATCGTCAGCCTCGTGCCGGTCGTCTTCGTCCGCCACATGCCGGCAACCTCGCCGTCGACGAAAACCACACCGGGCCGACCGAGCACCGGCCACAGGGCCTTGTGCACGGACTTGTCCGGGACGATCAGTGCGCGGTCGCGTGCCTGCAGATAGGGATCGAACGCCCCGAGCAACCGCACCAGCCTCGGCGTGCGCGCCGTGCGCAAGGCGTCGATGTGCGCATCAGGCAGGAACGCCGACTTGCCGTCGACGCTCACCTCGACGAGATCGTCGGGCCAGTGTCGTGCGATATCGGCCTTGCGAGCCTCGAGATAGCCGGCGAACTCGGTCACTCCCGCGGGCCCGAGATAGCGCAGGTATCGGCGGGCGAGGGTGGCGAGCGCCGTCGGGTCGGGTCGCTTGGGCAGCTTCGCACCCGTGCGGCGCAGCAACACCGGTGGCGTCGTACCGGGCTCCAGTTCGAGACCGGCAGCGAGGGTCGCAGTGCGCATCGCCGAGTCGGAGATGTGGCTCGTCCGGCAGGCGCGACATTCGCGGCGCATGGCCGCCGGGAGCCGTTTCGTCACTTCGGTGCTCACTGCGCCCTTACCGGTAGGCGACGTGACAACCGCCCGCATCGTCCGCACCGCGATCTCGAACTGCTCGAGCGCTGCGATGCCCTGCCGGGTGATGCTCGGCCCGGACTCATTCAGCCGAGCGCCGGCGTCCGCCTCGGACAGCGGGTACAGAGCGCCGGCCAGATCGTCGAGGTCGCTGCGCCGGTGCACGTGCGGCGCGCCGCGCAACGACCACGTCAACGCCAGCCGATGCCCCGGCCCGACGGCAATGCGGTCCGCAGTCACCACCGCCTTCGCGTCCAGTCGGGCCGCGAAGATTACCGACGCGGGATGGCCCATCGCCTCCTGCACTCCGATGTCGAGCACGTCCAGATCGCCGGCGGATGTCGACTCTCGGTGCAGGCCCTGTGCGGCGACGCGATACGCGATCACCTGCTCGCGGCTGACGGAGATCGTCATGCGATCTCGGAGCCGAGCGTGAGGCTCCCTGTCGCTGTGCTCATCCGATCTCCTCCGCGCGTCGATCCGTTCCCGCCCCTTCGACGGTGCCCTTGCTCCTCGACCGCTACGACTCGGTCGCGGGGCCGCCCTCCACGCGGTGAGCCGGGTCCGGGGCGGCCTCGATCTGCGGCGCGACGCTCGGCGGCTGGGGCGCGTCCGGCGGCGGCTGGGCGGCATCCGACGCGTCTTTCGGGAAGTCCTCACGAACGGTGCGCAGGTGCTTGGACATCGATTTGAACAGGAAGTAGCACGCGATGCACAGCAGCAGGATCACCGCCAGACCGATCGGTCCGGACTTCGCTGATTCGCCACCCGCGGCCAGCAGTCCAACCGTGGTCATGCCGCGCTCACCTGCTCGCGCACCCCGGCGAACAGGTCGTCCTCGGGTAGCGGCGAATCGACGAGGGAACGAGCCAGTTCGAAGTCCTCGGTCGGCCAGACCTCGCGCTGCACCGCCAACGGGGTCTTGAAGAACCAGCCGTTCGGGTCGACCTGCGTGGCGTGCGCGAGCAGGGCGGCGTCGCGCCGCTCGAACCAGTCCCCGACGGGCACGCGGGTGGTGATCCTGGGCGGCCGCCGCTTGCTGATCCAATCCTCACGCCGCTTGAACCATTCGTCGAAGGGCGATTCCATGCCGCGGGCAAGCAGTGCCTCGTGCAGCGCGTGGGTGCGCTCGGCGGAGAAGCCGACGTCGTAGTAGAGCTTCGACACCTGCCACGGGTCCCCAGTCCCAGGAAACTGGTCGGGGTCGGCCGCGGCGTCGAACGCGGCGACCGAGATCTCGTGGCAGCGGATGTGGTCCGGGTGGGGATACCCGCCGAACTCGTCGTAGGTGGTCACGACGTGCGGTCGGAAGTCGCGGATCTCGGCAACGAGGCGCGCGACGGCTTGATCGAGCGGTACGACGGCGAAACAGCCCTCGGGCAGGGGCGGCAGCGGGTCGCCCTCGGGTAGCCCGGAGTCGACGAACCCGAGCCAATGCTGGCGCACGCCGAGAATCTCGCGGGCCCGATCCATCTCCGCGCGTCTGATGTCGCTGATGTTGTCTTCGATGTCCCTGCGATGCTGCAGACCGGGGTTCAAAATACTGCCGCGCTCGCCGCCGGTGCAGGTCACGACGAGGACGTCGACGCCTTCGTCGACATAGCGCGCCATCGTTGCCGCGCCCTTGCTCGACTCGTCGTCGGGGTGCGCATGCACCGCCATCAGCCGCAATTGTTGTGCCACGCGCTCCATTGTTGCCGACCAACCGCGCCAAGCTCGAATTGCCTATCTCCGCAGCTGCGGTGTTACGTTCGTAGCTTCGCCCTGTCCGCGACACCCGCCGCAAACCAGGAGTTTCGCAATGCCCACGACCAAGGACGCCACTGTCACCTGGCTGACCCAGGACGCCTACGACCGCCTGTCGCGGGAACTGCAGGGCCTCATCGACAGCCGTCCGGCGATGGCCAAGGAGATCAACGACCGTCGTGAGGAAGGCGACCTGCGCGAGAACGGCGGATACCAGGCCGCACGCGAGGAGCAGGGCAGGCAGGAGGGCCGCATCCTCCAGTTGCAGGCGTTGCTGCGCGACGCGAAGGTCGGTGAGGCGCCCGTCAACAACGGTGTCGCAGGGCAGGGCATGGTGGTGACCGTCCGCTTCGACGGGGACGACGACGAGGAGACGTTCCTCATCGGCTCGCGCGAGGAGGCCGAGACGGCCGGTGTCGAGGTGTACTCTGCCGCGTCCCCGCTCGGCAAGGCACTCACCGGGGCCCGCGAGGGGGCCACCGTCGAGTACGAGACCCCGACCGGCAAGACCATGAAGGTCACCCTGGTCAAGGCATCGCCGTTCGCCGGCTGACGATCCGGCATGCTTGGCCGATGAACGCACGCCAGGGTGCCGTCGGTGTCGCACTTGTGGTGATCGCGGTGCTCTCGGGATGTTCGAGCACGACCTCGGGAACCGGCTCGACCGGTGGCATCGGTGGGTCAACCGGCGGCCGTTCATCGGCCGACTTCCCGTCCGAGGGGCCCGCGACGTCCGCTCCGGCGACGGCTCCGACCGCCCAGCCGACGTCCGCGCCGCCGGCTTCGAACAGATCGCCGGCCGGCTCGTCGACCCGTCCGGCGCCCGCGACGCCGCTGCGCACCAGCACGGTGCTCGGCGACCACGGCACCTATGTGATCCGCGAGTGGGCGCGCGTCGTCACTCCGACGTGTCCCGATCACGCCTACGGCGCCCCGGTCATCGCCTACCTGACGGCACACGCCTGCTCGGGCCTCACCCGCCTGCTGGCCACGACCACGGTCGACGGCAGGCAGGCCGGGTTCGCGCAATCGACGCTCGGCTTCATGGGCACCGCACCGGAGGTGTACAAGACGGCCGGCGACTTCCGGGCACTGGTCACGAAGGATGGCACCGGGAACCTGCGCGACCTGATGCGCGACGGTTACCGCTTGCCGAGCGGCCCGACTCGGGTGCCGTACCCGAACGCGTTCAGTGCCCTGAGCCAGGACAACGGTGTGACGGTCGTCGAGGCCTGGTACCTCCACGGTCCAACTCCGGACAACGACCCGGCCCTCGTGGCGATGGCGAAGGACATCTTCTTGCAGTTCTGAGACTCCGGGTGGCGCGTCGCCCTTTCGGTGGCGGCAGGTTGCCGCCGCGACGTAGCGTCGTCGGGGTGACTTCTCCCACCATCGCCACGTTGGGCGAGTTGCGTGCGTCGGGCCATGTGCACCGCTCGGTGAAGACCGAGATCAGGCACAACCTGATCGCCCGCCTCGCGGCCCGCGAGGCGACGCTGCCCGGCATCGTGGGCTTCGACGACACCGTCGTGCCCGAAGTGGAGCGCGCGCTCCTCGCCGGCCATGACATGGTGCTGCTCGGAGAGCGTGGGCAGGGCAAGACCCGGCTCATCCGCACCTTGCTCGGCCTGCTCGACGAATGGACGCCGGTGGTCGCCGGCTGCGAGATCAACGACCATCCGTATGCCCCGATCTGCGGCCGCTGCGCGAACCTGCTCGCCGACGACGGGGAGCTGACCCCGGTGACCTGGAAACACCGCACCGAGCGCTACGGCGAGAAGCTGGCGACACCGGACACCAGCGTCGGCGACCTGATCGGTGACATCGACCCGATCAAGGTGGCGCAGGGCCGCACCCTCGGCGATCCGGAGACCGTCCACTTCGGGCTGATCCCGCGTACCAACCGCGGCATCTTCTCGATCAACGAGCTCCCCGATCTCGCCGAACGCATCCAGGTCGCACTGCTCAACGTCCTCGAGGAACGCGACATCCAAGTACGCGGCTACCAGTTGCGGCTGCCCCTCGACCTGCTCGTCGTGGCGAGTGCGAACCCCGAGGACTATACGAACCGCGGACGCATCATCACGCCGTTGAAGGACCGTTTCGGCGCCGAGGTACGCACCCATTACCCGCTCGAACTGGGCGACGAACTGACCCTCATCGCACAGGAGGCGGCGGTGCTGTGGTCCGACACCGACCACGCGGCGCCGCTCGTCCCGACGCATCTGCTCGAGGTCGTCGGCCGCTTCGCGCGGGCCGTGCGTGACGCACCGCAGGTCGACCAGCGATCCGGCGTCTCGGCCCGATTCGCGATCGGCGCGGTGGAGACGGTCGCCGCCGCCGCAGTCCGCCGGGCGGCAATCACGCACGAGGGCGCCGCGGTGGCCCGAGTCTGTGACCTGCCGACGGTCGTGCCCGCGTCGCGCGGCAAGGTGGAGTTCGACGACGCGGACGAGGGTCGCGAGTTCGAGGTGCTCGATCACCTGCTCCGGCGGGCGATCGTCGAGACGTATCGGGCCCGGCTGGCGGGCCTGGACCTGCGTCCGTTGCAGGAGCGCTTCGACGGTGGGCTGACCGTGACGACCGGCGAGGCGGTGCCGGCCCAGGATCTGTTGTCCCAGCTCGGACCGGTGCCGGTGCTCTCGGCGCTGCTGGACCGGCTCGAGCCCGACGGCGTCGGCGAGGGTCCGACCGCGGTCGGCGTGGCCGCGTCGGTGCTCGAGTTCGCGCTCGAAGGGCTGTACCTGAACCGCCGGCTCGCAAAGGACTCCGACGGGCCGAGGACGGTGTACGGCGCATGAGCACCCGCCCACTGGTGACGAGGACCCCGGCGCGGGCGGCGATCCGGTGAGCATCAGGTACGGCGCGTGGCACGGCGGTCCGGACCCGCTCGAGGCGCCGTATGACATCCGCGAGGCTCTCGATCAGGTCGGTGACGACGTGCTGGCCGGGATGTCGCCGCGTACCGCGCTGAACCGGCTGCTGCGCCGTGGCCCGAACGGCCGCGACGGGTTGGACACGCTGCGTCGCAAAGCCCGCGAGCGGGCTCGCGAGCTGCGCCGCGGCGGACGGCTCGACGGCACTCTGGAGCAGGTCCGGCAGCTGCTCGACGAGGCGGTGGAGCAGGAGCGGCGCGCGCTGTTCCCCATCCCGGACGACTCCGCCCGAATGGCGGAGGCCGAACTCGACGCGTTGCCGAAGGACACCTCACGCGCCGTACGGCAGCTCGCGGACTACCAGTGGCGCTCCCCCGAGGCACGCCAGACCTACGAACAGATCCAGCAGCTGCTGCGCAGCGAGGTACTCGACGCGCAGTTCGCCGGCATGCGCAACGCGCTGCGCAGCGCCACACCACAGGAGCTGGCACGCATCCGCGACATGATGCGCGCCCTGAACGACATGCTCGACGCCGACGCGCGCGGCGAACACACCCCGGAGCAGTTCGCCGACTTCATGCAGCGTTTCGGCGACTTCTTCCCGGAGAACCCCAAGGACCTCGACGAGTTGGTTGATACCCTCGCCCGCCGGGCGGCGGCTGCGCAGCAGCTGATGGATTCGCTCACCCCGGAGCAGCGTGGCGAGCTGGGCAACCTGATGGCGAATGCGCTCGGCCAGGCGGGCCTGGCCGACGAGCTGGCTCGGCTGCAGCAGGGCCTGCGCTCGGCGCGACCTGACCTGCGCTGGGGCGGCCGAGTTCGACTCGATGAACACGGCCAAGCCGCGAGAGGCTTCGCTGACGCCACCGGTGCGCTCGCCGAACTCGCCGACCTCGATCAGCTCGACGAGCTGCTCGGCCAGGACTACCCCGGCGCCAGCCTGGACGACATCGACGAGGAGCTAGTCGAACGCGCCCTCGGCCGCGCCGCCGTGCAGGACATGGGCCAGCTACGGCGCATCGAGCGGGAGCTGCGCGAGCAGGGCTACGTCCAGCGCGGTGGAGACGGGCTGCGCCTGACACCGCGCGCGCTGCGCCGCCTCGGCTCGACCGCACTACGTCGGGTGTTCGCGCTGGTGGAGTCCCGTGGCCGCGGGGGGCACGACGTCCGCGATGCCGGCGCGGCGGGCGAGGTCACCGGCGCGAGCCGCGAGTGGCGATTCGGCGACGAGCAGCCGATCGACGTGGTGCGCACCGTGCGCAACGCGGTGCTGCGTACGGCCGGCGGCGACCTCGACCCGGGCGACGCACCCGATGCCCGACTCATGCACCTCGCCGCTGACGATTTCGAGGTCGTCGAGACCGAGCGCCGCTCCTCGGCCGCGATCGCCCTGCTCGTGGACATGTCGTACTCGATGGAGTTGCGCGGGACCTGGGGCGAGGCGAAGACGACGGCCCTGGCGCTGCACTCGCTCGTCACGACCAAGTACCCCCAGGACGCCATCGAGATCATCGGGTTCAGCGACTACGCGCGGGTCATGACCACCGGCGCGCTCGTCGAGCACGACTGGGACCGCGTCCAGGGCACCAACTTGCAGCACGGCCTGATGCTCGCCCGCCGGCACCTCGACAAGCACCGCGGCGCGGAGCCGGTCATCCTGGTGATCACCGACGGTGAGCCGACTGCGCATCTCGCTCCGGACGGCTTCGCCGACTTCGCCTGGCCACCGACGCCGGAGACGATCGCGGCCACCCTCGCCGAGGTCGAACGGTGCACCCGCCGGGGGGCGACGATCAACGTGTTCATGCTCGACGACGATCCGCGCCTCGTGCGGTTCATGCAGGAGGTCGGGCGGCGCAACGGCGGCCGGGTGTTCCAGCCGAAGCAGGGCGCGCTCGGCGAGTTCGTCGTCGCCGACTATCTGGCCAGTCGCCGCGGGCGGCGCCGTGCGGCCGGCTGACCAGCCCGCGACCGACCCGCTGCCGCGCGAGGCCGTCGCCGTCGAATGGCATCGGGACACGGCGTCGGGGCCGTCGCGGATCGCGGGCACCGGCCGATACGCGAGCGCACCCCTGGGCCACGGCGCGCTCGTGGTGCGCTTCGCCACGGCGCCGACGACCGCGGACACGGTGCGCGGCGTCAACCACTGTTGCGACCCGAACCTGCGCTGGGCCGATGACCGCACGCTGGTCACGTCCCGGGAGGTCGCGGTCGGCGAGGAACTCACCACCGACTACGCGACGTGCGTCGCGGATCCCGATTTCGTGCTGTTCTGCCATTGCGAGACCTACCGCTGCCGGCAGGTCATCGAGGGCGACGACTGGCGCATCCCGCAGTTGCAGGCCCGCTATGCCGGATCGTTCACGCCGCGGCTGCAGCGCAGGATCGACGCCGGCGGCCGATAGCCTGCCGACATGTTCACGCTCCTGCTGGCGCTACACATCCTGCTCGCCGTCTTCGCCATCGGGCCACTGGTGTATGCCGCGACCACCGCAGGTCGCGGCATTAGACGCGGCGACGCGGTGGCGACCGCTGTCTCGGCACGGCTACTGCGCAGCTACGGCTACGCCTCACTGCTCGTCGTCCTGATCGGCATGGGCCTGATGAGCACGACCAGCTCCTACACCGGCAAGCAGACCGCCGAGATCGCGGACACCTACATCTGGCTATCGCTGGTCCTGTGGGCGCTCGCCATGGCCCTGATCTTCGGCGTCGCCGTGCCGACGCTGACCAAGGCGACCGACCTGATGACGCGGGAGCAGTCGGTGGTCTCGCTCACCGTCCGGGTGGCCGTCTCCGGCGGGGTCGTGGGCGTGATCTTCGCCGGCATCGTCTTCCTGATGGTCTACCGGCCCGGGACCTGAGCCGGTGACGAGTGTCCGGATCGTGACCGAGACGCAGACCCGCGAACTGCGCCGCGCGGTCCTGCGTCCACACCTCGGCCCGGACGACCCGTTGCCCGGCGACGACATGCCGCAGGGCGTGCATTTCGCGGCACTGGACGAGGACGGCACAGTCGTGTGCACCTGCTTCGTCTATCCCGATCCATGCCCCTGGCTGCCCGGGCGTGCAGCCGTGCACCTGCGGCAGATGGCGACGCTGCCGACACGCCGTGGCGAAGGACACGGGCGGGCGGTAGTCGAGGCGGCCGCCCACTACGCGGCCGGCACCGGCGCGCAGGTGTTCTGGTGCTACGCGCGGGAGACCGCGATCGGCTTCTACCAGCGCGCCGGCTTCGCAGTGCACGGCGGCGTGTTCACCGACGCGCAGCACACCATCGCGCACCGGCGGATGTGGCGCGAACTTCCCGGAGTGTCCACCTCGTCAACCAGGTAGGGAGGGCACTCGGGTGCGTGACGAGGCGGGGTTCCGCTCGTTCGTCGAGTCGAACGGCGCCACGCTGCTGCACACTGCCCGGCTGCTGACCGGAGACCACCACCGAGGTGAGGACCTCGTGCAGACCGCACTGACCAAGGTGTACCTGAAGTGGGGACGTATCGACGCGCCGCTGCCCTACGCCCGCAAGGCGCTGGTGACCGCGCACATCGACCAGTCCCGCCGCAAATGGTGGGGTGAGCGACCCACCGAGACGCTGCCGGAGCGGCCGGGCGCCGATGCCGGCACGGCCGAGACCCGCGATGAGCTGCGCCGCCTGCTCGCCGGCCTCGAGCCGCGCGACCGTGCCGTCGTCGTGCTGCGCTACTACTGCGACCTGTCGGAGCGCGACACCGCCGCCACCCTCGGCATCCCGGTCGGGACGGTGAAGAGCAGCTGCGCACGCGCCCTCGCCCGCCTGCGGGTGCAAGCCACCAGCGGGAGCGGATCGTGAGCCCGTCGGAATTCGACCTGCGGGCGGCGTTGCACGATGGCGAGGGCCAGCCCGTCGACGTCGACGCGGTGCTCACCCGCGGCCGGGCCCAACGGGTCCGGCGCCGCAACCGGCTGCTGATGAGTGCCGCGGCTGGCGTCCTCGTCGTCGGCGTCGGCACGGCCGTGGCACTTGTCCGGGGTTCGGACGGCACTCGGACCGGTAGCGATTCAGCTGCGCGCGACAGCCGGGCGCCGACGCAGCGTGCCGAGGTCTCGTCCCAGGCGCCAGGTCTAGCCGCGCCGACGGCGTACCCCGGCGCCGGCGGTCCTGCACCATCAGCAATGAAGTCCACCGGCGCAACGTCGAGCTCGACCGCCACGGCAACCGTCGCACCCGAGCTGGCGTGCCCCGCCGCCGCGCCCGACCTCGCCGCACCGGCAGGCGGGACGGCCGCCGGCGGCCCGCTGTTCGCGGCGCCGGTGTCGACGCTCGTGGTGTGCGCCTACCCCGGTAGCGGCTCGGTGGCCCGGGCGCCGGCGAACGTGGTGCTGTCCGGGCGGGCGGCCCGGCAGCTCGTGTCCAGCCTCGAGAACGCGTCGAGCGAGCAGTCCAGGCAACCCTGCCCGACAATTGCGCGGGCGGACGCGCGGGACCTGGTCCTGATCGGCGTGACCGCCGACCACACCCGGCTGGCCGAGGTGGTCACGACACTCGATGAGCAACCCTGCGCCGTCCGGGTGACGAACGGGGTCGCGGTGCGCTACGGCTGGTCGCCACCGGCCGATCTGGCTCCGACCTTGAACCACCTGATGCCCGGCACCTCGCCGCACGCGATGCACGGCTCGCCGATCCACAGCTGAGTGCCTATCGCCGCCGCGGTGCACGAACGCCCAGGCGGCTCAGTCGCGCGGGTCGTCCGGATCCAGCCCGAGCAGCGGGAAGACCGCTCGCCGGGTCGCACCGATCGCCGTGTCCAGCCGGCCGCTGCCGCCCGGTTCCCAGGGCCGGACGTCGGGCACCGGACGCTCTCCCATGGTGACCGGCGGTGCCGCGCCGACGCCGCGCCTGCGCACGTCGGCGATCCAGGCCGCCGGGATCAGCGTGTCGGGGGCGACCGGCCGGCCGGTGGCCTCGGCCAACAGATGCGTCCACGTCCGCGGCACGCAGCGGATCACACCGTAGCCGCCGCCACCGAACGCCACCCACCGGCCGCCGGCGGCCTCGTGCGCGAGCGCATGTAACGCAGCGATCGCGGTGCGCTGCCCGTCGATCGTCAGTTCGAGGTTCGCCAGCGGATCCTCGTGGTGCGTGTCACAACCGCACTGCGTCACGAGCACGTCCGGGCCGAAGGCGCGTACCGCCCCTGGCACGACCGCGCGGAACGCGCGTAGCCAGCCGACGTCATCGGTGCCGGGCGGCAGAGCCACGTTCACCGCCGTGCCCTCCGCGTTGCCGACGCCGACCTCGTTCGGCAAGCCCGTGCCCGGGAACAGCGTGCGCGGATCCTGGTGCAGGCTGATGGTCAGTACCCGCGGATCGTCGTAGAAGGCGGCCTGCACACCGTCTCCGTGATGGACGTCGATGTCGACGTAGGCGATCCTGCCCGCTCCGGCGGCGAGCAACGTGCGGATCGCGAGCACGACGTCGTTGAAGACGCAGAAGCCAGAGGCGAAGCCGCGCATCGCATGGTGCAGCCCGCCGGCGATGTTCACCGCGTGCTCGACTTCCCCGCGCCACATCCGCAAGGCCGCCTGGGCCGAGCCGCCCGCTACCAGTGCGGACGCGTCAAACATGCCTGAGAACACCGGGTCGTCGGTGGTGCCGAGGCCGAAACCCTCGAACAGCGGGTTGACACTCGCCTCGCGCACGGCGTCGACGTAGCGCGCGTCGTGGACCGTGAGCAGCTGTTGTTCGCTGGCCGGCTCCGGGGCGGTGACGTCGAGTCGCTCCAGGACGCCGAGCTCGCGCGCCAGCCGGATCGTCAGGTCCAGCCGGATCGGGTTGAGCGGATGGTCACCGAAGTCGTAGGACAGGTAGCGCTCGTCCCAGATGGCCCCGGCCCGGCATTCCATCACCCGACCGTACTGAGCACGGCTAGCGTTGCGGCGTGCTGAACCCGGATTACCCGATCGAGACGCCACGGCTGCTGCTGCGCCCGCTCGATCCGGTCGGCGACGTCGAGGCGGTGTTCGCCTACCAGTCACGCGCCGACGTGTGCCGCTACGTCCCGTACTCGCCGAGGACCCGCGCCGAGGTCGCCGACCGGCTCGCGTCGGGCCAGCTGGGTTCTCGGATCGACGCGGAGGGCGACGTGCTCGGGCTCGCGGTGGTGCAGCGCGCGAGCGGAGCACTCATCGGCGACGTCATGCTGTTCTGGCGCAGCGCCGAGCACCGCACCGGCGAGATCGGCTACGTGCTCAATCCCGACGCGCAGGGCCACGGTTATGCGACGGAGGCCGCCGGCGCGTTACTCGCACTCGCCTTCGACGGGCTCGGCCTGCACCGGGTCTACGCGCGCATCGACGCACGCAACGACGCGTCGGCCGGTGTGCTGCGTCGCGTCGGGATGCGCCAGGAGGCTCACCTGCGCGAGAACGAGTGGTTCAAGGGCGAGTGGACTGACGAGATCGACTTCGCGATCCTGGCCGCGGAATGGCGGGCCGCGGCTCAGGCGAGGGCCTGAGCCAGGTCGTCGAGCAGGTCGTCGATGTCCTCGATGCCGACGGAGAGCCGGATCAGGTCGCCCGGCACCTCCAGCGGCGAGCCCGCGACGCTCAGGTGCGTCATCCGTCCGGGGTGTTCGATGAGCGACTCGACGCCACCCAGCGACTCGCCGAGCGTGAACACCGACACCAGCCCACAGACCTTGACTGCGGTTTCCTCTCCGCCGCGCAGGGTGAACGACACCATGCCGCCGAAGCTGCGCATCTGCCGCGCGGCCACGTCGTGGCCCGGGTGCCCGGGCAGCCCCGGGTAGTGCACCTGGCCGACGGCCGGGTGCGAACTCAGGAACTCGACGATGCGCTCGGCGTTGCGGCAGTGCCGGTCCATCCGCACGCCGAGCGTCTTGACGCCACGCACCACGAGCCACGCGTCGAACGGCCCCGCGACGGCACCCATCGCGTTCTGGTGGAAGAGCAGCTCCTCGGCCACTCCGGCATCGGCCGCCACCAGCGCACCGCCCACGACGTCGGAGTGACCGCCCAGGTACTTCGTCGTCGAGTGGACGACCACGTCGGCCCCCAGCGCGAGCGGTTGCTGCAGGTAGGGCGAGGCGAAGGTGTTGTCGACGACGAGCAACGCACCGGCAGCGTGCGCGATGGTGGCCAGTTCGGCGATGTCGGCGATGCCGAGCAGCGGGTTGGTCGGGGTCTCGCACCAGAGCACCCGGGTCGTCGGCCGGATCGCGGCCCGCACGGCGTCCAGATCATCGAGCGGGACGGGTGTGTACTGCAGGCCCCAGTTGGCCAGCACGCGGGCGACGAGGCGGAAGGTCCCGCCGTAGGCGTCACCGGGCAGCAGGACGTGATCACCGGGTCGGCACACGGCGCGCAACAGGGTGTCCTCCGCGGCGAGCCCGCTCGCGAACGCCAGACCGCGCACGCCACCCTCCAGCGCGGCCAACAGTGCCTCCAGAGCGGTCCGGGTGGGGTTGGCGCTGCGGCTGTATTCGTACCCGCCCCGGGTCCGGCCCACGCCGTCCTGCTTGTAGGTCGAGGTCGCGTAGATCGGAACCGTCACCGATCCGGTGTGCGGATCGGGCTGCTGCCCCGCGTGGATGGCCAGCGTGTCGAATCCGGTCACATTCCCTCCAAGTTCTTCGCCGATCTTGATGCGCAGGGGCGCGGCAGTGCGGCAGCCGGCGACGTGAGCCCGCTCACCCTGCCGCGAGGTGGCCGAGCAGGTCCTGGCGGGTCAGCACGCCTGCAGGCTTGCCGTCCACGTGCACGAGTAGCGCATCGGCCTCGCCGAGCGCCGCCACCGCCGCGGACACCGGTTCACCCGAGCCGATGATCGGCAGCGGGGGTGACATGTGTGGCTCGAGTGCGTCGGCAAGGGAGGCCGAACCGGCGAACAGCGCATCCAGCAGTGCCCGCTCCGATACCGACCCGACGACCTCGCCGGCGGTCACCGGCGGTTCAGCCTTGACGATCGGCATCTGCGACACCCCGTATTCGCGCAGGATGTCGATCGCGTCGCGCACCGTCTCGGTCGGGTGACCGTGCACGAGTGAGGGTGTGTCCCCCGATTTCGTCCGCAACACGTCGGCGACCGTGGTCGCGCTCGCCGGCCCGGCGAACCCGTAGTCGGCCATCCAGTCGTCGTTGAAGATCTTCGAGAGGTAGCCGCGCCCCCCGTCGGGAAGCAGCACGACGACGACGTCGTCCGGGCCGCACCGGGCGGCCACCGTCAGGGCGGCGACCACCGCCATGCCGCACGACCCGCCGACCAGCAGCCCCTCCTCGCGGGCCAGGCGGCGGGTCATGTCGAAGGACGCCTTGTCCGACACCGCGACGACCTCGTCGCAGATGTCGCGGTCGTAGGTGTCCGGCCAGAAGTCCTCGCCCACACCTTCGACGAGGTACGGCCGACCCGTGCCGCCGGAGTACACCGATCCCTCCGGATCCGCGCCGACAATTCGCACCGCGCCGCGTTCCTTGAGGTAGCGGCCGGTGCCGCTGATCGTGCCGCCGGTCCCGACACCGGCGACGAAATGGGTGATCCGCCCGTCGGTCTGTTCCCACAGCTCCGGGCCGGTTGTCTCGTAGTGCGAGCGCGGGTTGTTGACGTTGGCGTACTGGTTCGGCTTCCAGCCGCCCGGGCGCTCGCGCGCGAGGCGGTCCGAGACGGAGTAGTAGGAACGTGGATCCTCCGGAGCCACGGCAGTCGGGCAGACGACGACCTCCGCCCCGTACGCCCGCAAAGTGTCGATCTTGTCTTTGCTCACCTTGTCCGGGCAGACGAACACGCAGTGATAGCCGCGCTGCTGAGCGACGATCGCCAAGCCGATGCCGGTGTTGCCCGAAGTCGGCTCGACGATCGTGCCTCCCGGCACCAGCTCACCGGACTGCTCGGCGGCGTCGATCATCCGCACCGCGATGCGATCCTTGACCGACCCGCCCGGGTTGAAGTACTCCACCTTGGCCAGGACCATCGGCGCCATCCCTTCGGTGACGCAGCGCAGCCGCACCAGCGGTGTGTTGCCGATCAGGTCGACGAGCGATTCGCTGTAACGCATGCCGTCATTCCTACCGCTCCCGTTCACCGCGCGGGCGCTCGGCGAGTGCCGCTAACCTGCAAAGAATGACCGATCGAAACCGCAGCCAGCGCCTGGCGCTGTACGCCGGGGGTGGGCTCGGCGGCATCGTCGTCACCAGCGCGGTTGGTCTGATGGGCCTGATCTGGGGCGAGGTCAAGCTGGCCGAGCGACGGATTCCGCTGGCGACGGACCCGCCCCCGCCGTCGAACGACACGACGTGGGCCGCCGAGGGTGTCAGCCGCACTCGCCCGCCGATCCGGATCGCCATGCTCGGCGACTCGACGGCGGCCGGCTACGGGGTGTACCGCGACCGCGACACGGCCGGCGCGCAGCTGGCGATCGCGATCTCCGAGGCCGCCCGGCGGCCGGTCCACCTCACCAACGTCGCCGTCGTCGGCGCGGAGTCGGCCGATCTGGGGGTGCAGCTCGACGCGCTCCAGCGGGTGCGCCCGGAGCTCGCGATCATCATGATCGGCGCGAACGACGTCACTGAGCGCACGAAGCCGTCCGATGCCGTGCCCTACCTCGAGCGCGCGGTGCTCCGGCTGCGCGAGATGGGCGCCGAGGTCGTCGTGGGGTCGTGCCCGGATCTGAGCACGGTCCGGCCATTGGCCCAACCGCTGCGCTCGTACGCCGGCCGCGCATCCCGAAGGATGGCGCGCGCGCAGATCGAGGCGGTCGTGCGTGCCGGCGGCCGCACGGTGTCGCTCGGTGACCTGTTGGGCCCGCTGTTCATGACGAATCTGCACTACTTCTCCGAGGACCGGTTCCACCCGTCCGCGGCCGGCTACGCGGAGGCCGCGCGAGCCGTCGTGCCGTCCTGCCTGGACGCGCTCGGGTTGCGCACCCGCACCCGGTCGGCGAGCACGTTCACCACCCAGCGGGTCAAGTCGGCTAAGAAAGCCGCCGCACAGGCCGTCGCCCGGCCCGGCACCGAGGTGGCGGGCGCCGAGCGCTTCGGGCGCTCCGAGGGCCGGCGCGGCCCACTGGCCCAGCTGCGGCGTCGACGCCCGCAACGACCTGCGTCGACCTCCCCGGAGGACGCCGTGCCGGTGTCGACGAGTCCGTCCACCTGAGCCCTGGCGGCGCCGGACGCGGTGACCCGCGGCGCATCGCCATCCGGTGACGACTGTGCGTAACCGGTCGGCCGCCAGTTCGTTGTCTAAGCAACAGCCCATCCGGAGGTGTGCGAGGAGGGGGGCCGCCGGCCGGGCTGACGACGACGAGGGCGGGCCGTGACGGCCCGCCCTCGCTTCGTCGTGGGTGCGGCGGCGCTAACTACGCGAGAACCCGAGTAGCCGGAGGATCTCGATGTAGAGCCAGACGAGAGTCACGGTCAGGCCGAACGCCGCGTACCAGGCAAGCTGGTGCGGCGCGCCCTGCCGGATGCCGCGCTCGATGAAGTCGAAGTCCATGACGAGGTTCATCGCCGCGACGACGATGCAGATGAGGCTGAACCCGATCGCCATCGGGCCGCCCGCGCGAAGACCGAGCCCGTCCGAGCTGAACAGGTAGGCGACCAGGTTGACCAGCATGAGGCCGAACACGCCTATTGTGGCGCCGACGACGATGCGGGTGAACCGAGGCGTTACCCGGATCGCGCCGATTCGGTAGACGAACAGCATCCCGCCCGCGACCATGACGGTGCCGGTGATCGCCTGCACGACGATGCCGGGCCAGCGCTGCTCGAACGCCTGGCTGATCGCGCCGAGGAGCAGGCCCTCCATCGCCGAGTAGAGCAAGGCGGTGCCAGCGTTCACCTTCATCGTGAAGGCCATGTACAGGCCGAGCCCGAGGCTGCCCATCAGTGACACGATCAGGACCGGCAGGTACACCGAGTCCGGCACCGCGAACCACGCGATGGCGCCGGCGATCAGAATCGTGCCGAGCATGGCGGCGGTGCGCTGCACCACGTCGTCGAGGGTCATGTACCGCGCGAGCGGTCGCGGGCCGGCATAGGCGGGCTTGTCGAACATGCCCTGCAGATCGGCGGCGCTCGGTGCGGCGTTGTCACCCCCGCCGGCGGCCTCGCCGAATCTGTTGATGACTGGGTTCTGGGCCACGGAGCCCAACCTCCTCGGTATCCGGGCAGGCGTCGTACTGCCTCGTTGGTCGAAACGAACGATAGTCAGCCCACGTTCCCCGGGTCGCGACGAGCCCCGAACGGCGCGCGCGACGGCAAGTTGATCAATGCAGGCCGGCGTAGGGTCGGTCCGGTGAGCAACCTCGACCGCGCCCCGGCGCTGCGCAGGTGCGGCGGGCTCACCGACGTCGCGCCGCGCCCGGTACACGAGGTCTTCCAGGGCCAGGAGGTCCGGCTCGGCGAGTCGACGATCGTGCGCCGACTGTTGCCGAACCTGGGGCGTCGGCTCGTGGGCGCGTGGTGCTTCGTCGATCACTACGGGCCGGACGACATCGCGGCGACGCCCGGCATGCAGGTGCCCCCACACCCGCACATCGGTTTGCAGACGGTGAGCTGGCTGCTCGAGGGCTCGGTGCACCACCGCGACAGCCTCGGCAGTGATCAGCTCATCCGCCCGGGCGAACTCGGGCTGATGACCGCCGGAGCTGCCATCACCCACGCCGAACAGTCACCCGTGGCGCACCCGGCACTGCTGCACGGCATGCAGTTGTGGGTCGCCCTGCCGGAGTCCGCGCGGTCGGTACCGCCGGCGTGGGAGCACCACAGCAGCGTGCCGGTGCTGCGCGAGCGCGGCGCGACCGTGACAGTGATCATGGGGTCGCTCGCGGGTGCCACGTCACCGGGTCGAGCCTGGTCTGCGTTGGTCGGCGCGGACATCGCTATCGCGCCCGCCGGCGAGCTGCTCGTGCCGTTGGAGCCGGAGTTCGAGCATGCGGTCATGGCGATGGCCGGCTCGATCGACGTCGACGGCGTGGCCCTCGAGCCGGGCGCGATGATCTACCTGGGCTGCGGGCGCAGTGACCTGCGGCTGTCCTCGACCGACTCCGCACGGGCGCTGTTGATCGGTGGGCTGCCGTTCGCCGAGCAGCTCGTCATGTGGTGGAACTTCGTCGCGCGCAGCGACGACGAGATCGTCGCCGCGCGCCGGGATTGGCTCAGCGGTCGCCGCTTCGGCGACGTCGACGGCTATCACGGCTACCGGTTGCCTGCGCCGCCCTTGCCGCCGGGCCGGCTCAAGCCCCGCGGCGCCACCCGCTGACCCCCTACCGCGGTGCGGTGAGCAAGCCCTCAGGCTGCGGCCTCCGCCGCCGACGCAAGGGATCCGGCTTCCAGCGCGTCGGCGAGGATCTCGCTCACGTCGCCGACAGGGCGCACGTCAAGCGCCTCAAGCACCTCGGCCGGCACGTCGTCGAGGTCCGGCTCGTTGCGCTTCGGGATGAACACCGTGCTCAGGCCGGCCCGCTGGGCGGCGAGCAGTTTCTGCTTGACGCCGCCGATCGGCAGCACCCGGCCATTGAGCGTCACCTCCCCGGTCATGCCCACGTCCGAGCGCACCGGGCGCCCGGATGCCAGAGACGCCAGGGCGGTGACCATCGTGACGCCCGCGGACGGTCCGTCCTTGGGCACCGCGCCCGCGGGCACGTGCAGGTGCACGGCACGGTCGAAGGCTGCCGCGTCGATGCCGTGTGCGGCGCCGTGCGAACGCAGGTAGCTCAACGCGATGTGCGCCGATTCCTTCATGACGTCGCCGAGCTGCCCGGTGAGCGTCAGGCGAGCCTCACCGGCCATCGAGGTCGCCTCGATGAACAGCACGTCGCCGCCGGTGCCGGTCACCGCAAGTCCGGTCGCGACGCCCGGCACCGCCGTGCGCTCGGGCGCCTCCGGCAAGAAGCGTGGCCGACCGAGGAACGTGCGCAGGTTCGCCTCGTCGACGGCGACCGGACCGGGCTCGGTGGCCAACTGCGTCGCCACCTTGCGCAGCACGCGGGCCAAGGCGCGTTCCAGCTGCCGGACCCCCGCCTCACGGGTGTACACACCGGCGATCTGCCGCAGCACCTCGTCGCTGATCGTCACCTCGGACTCGTCGAGCGCCGCGCGCTGCAACTGCCGCGGCAGCAGGTGGGTACGGGCGATCGAGACCTTGTCGTCTTCGGTGTAGCCGTCGAGGGTGACGACCTCCAGTCGGTCGTAGAGCGCCGGCGGGATCGTCTCCGCGACATTGGCCGTGGCCAGGAACAGCACGTCGGACAGGTCGAGGTCGACCTCCAAGTAGTGGTCGCGGAACGTGTGGTTCTGCGCCGGGTCCAGCACCTCCAGCAGGGCGGCCGCCGGGTCGCCTCGATAGTCCGAGCCGACCTTGTCGATCTCGTCCAGCAGTACGACGGGGTTCATCGAACCGGCCTCGGTGATTGCCCGCACGATCCGCCCGGGCAGGGCGCCGACGTACGTGCGCCGGTGGCCGCGGATCTCCGCCTCGTCGCGCACCCCGCCGAGTGACACCCGGACGAACCTGCGCCCGAGCGCCCGCGCCACCGATTCGCCCAACGACGTCTTGCCCACACCGGGCGGACCGACGAGCGCGAGCACCGCGCCGGAGCCACGGCCGCCGACAACCTCCAGCCCGCGTTCGGCTCGACGCGCGCGGACTGCGAGATGTTCGACGATGCGGTCCTTGACGTCGTCCAGCCCGTGGTGATCGGCGTCGAGCACGGAACGGGCCGCGCCGACATCGGTCGAGTCGGTCGTGCGGCTCGACCACGGCAGGTCCAGGACGGTGTCGAGCCAGGTGCGGATCCAGCCCGACTCCGGGCTCTGGTCGCTGGCCCGCTCGAGCTTGCCGACCTCGCGCAAGGCCGCCTCACGGACGTTGTCGGGCAGCTGCGCGGCTTCTACCCGGGTGCGGTAGTCGTCGGCGCCGTCCGGTTCGTTCTCGCCTAGTTCCTTGCGGATCGCGGCGAGTTGCTCACGCAGCAGGAACTCGCGCTGCCGCTTGTCCATCCCCTCACGGACATCGTCGCGGATCTTCTCGGTCACTTCGAGTTCGGCGAGCTGTTCGCGCGCCCAGCCCAGCACGAGGTTCAGCCGTGCCTCGACCGCCGGCGTTTCAAGCAGTTCGCGCTTCTGCTCGGCAGACAGATACGGTGCCCACCCGGCCAGGTCGGCGAGATCGGACGGGTCGGTGATCTTCTGGACGGAGTCGATCACCTGCCACGCGTTGCGCCTCGTCAAGATCGCCACGACCACCGCGCGGTACTGGTCGGCGAGTTCGCGCACGTGTGGGGTCGCGTCCTCGGCCTCGACCGGCTCTACCTCGACCCAGAGAGCCACACCGGGGCCGGGGACGCCGGAGCCGAGACGAACTCGCCCTCCGGCTCGCAGGACTGCGGCCGGGGAGCCGCCGGGCAACCGGCCGAGCTGCTCGATCTCGGCGATCACGCCGTAGACCGGATACCGATCGGCCAGCCGTGGAGCGAGCACCAGTTGCCCGTCCGATGACGCACGAGCCGCGTCGACCACCGCGCGGGCGTCGCCCTCGAGTTCGATCGGCACGACCATGCCGGGCAGCACGACCAGCTCGGACGTCGACAGCAGTGGAAGGGTCAGGACGTCAGACATGCACCAGCCTCGATTCTTGAGTGTCATCGGCTCAAGTCGGGCCAGGTTCGTGATGTTCCCACCCGGCGGTGCCCGTCCTCTCAGAGCGAACACGCGCCGGTGCCGGACCGCGGGAGCGCCCGGCCGGGACGACGTCACGACCGTCGTCGCTGCGGCGATCAGTCCCTCGTCGCCAGACGAGCGATCAGGCGCGCGGGTCGTGGGCGCCGCGAGGCACGTGCGGCATGATCGCATCCGGCGGGATCACGCCGAGCCGACCGGCCTGGTAGTCCTCCATCGCCTGTACCAGCTCGTCGCGGGTGTTCATCACGAACGGCCCGTACTGCACCATCGGCTCGCCGATCGGTTCGCCGCCGAGCAGGATCACCTCGAGCGAACTCGTCCGGCTGTCCTGCTTGGCATCGGCGGTCACCGTGATCCGATCGCCCGCGCCGAGGACGGCCAGCTGGCCGGCGTGGATCGGTTCGGCCTTCGGGCCGATCGTTCCCGACCCGGCGTAGACGTAGGCGAGCGCGTTGTAGGTCGGCTGCCAGGGCAGCGACAGCTGCGCACCGGCAGCGATCGACGCGTGCAGCAGCGTGATCGGCGTGTGCGTGGACCCCGGGCCGACGTGCCCGTCGACCTCGCCGGCGATCACCCGCAGGAGCGCCCCGCCGTCGGCGCTCGCGAGCAGCAGCAGGTCCGACGCCTCGACCGACTGGTACTTCGGCGTCAGAAACTTGTCGGCGGCCGGGAGGTTCACCCACAGCTGGAATCCGTTGAACAGCCCGCCGTCCTCGACGAGCTTCGCCGGCGGAGTCTCGATGTGCAGCAGTCCCGCACCGGCGGTCATCCACTGGGTGGCGCCCTCACGGATGACGCCGCCACCGCCGTGCGTGTCCTGGTGGATGAACTGACCATCGATCAAGTAGGTGACTGTCTCGAAGCCGCGGTGCGGGTGCCAGTTCGTACCTTTGGGCTCGCCGGCGGCGTAATCCACCTCGCCCATGTGATCCATCATGATGAACGGGTCGAGGTACCTGTATGCCACCCCCGCCATCGTCCGGCGCACCGGGAAACCCTCGCCCTCCAATCCGGACGCGCCGGTGGAGATCGCCAGCACGGGCCGCTCGGTGTCGCCGAGTCCCGCGCCCTTCACGCGGGGCAGGACGAGCGTGTCGGCGGTGACAGCCGCCATGAGAACCACTCTCCTCTATCTGGTTGCGAGTGCAACTGTTTATCGAACGATGGTGCTGGGCAGGCTATTCCGGTCAAACCCAACCCGGGCAGCCCTGCGGGGAAACACGTACCTGCGTTGATCTACCGCGAGTGGGCCGGCGACTACCTGATCGTCGCGTCCAAGGCCAGAACAAGACGAGTCGCAGCGTTGCGGTCGTCGTGTTCGAGCGAGCGTGACAGTCTGGACGCCATGACAGCACAGGACGCCGACCCAGCCGAGACCGGCGCCGCGGACGCGGCCAAGGACAAGTTCCGCGAGGCGCTCGAGCGCAAGAAAGGGCACAAGCACCCGCACGAGGCGGCCTCGCAGAACGACTCGAAGGTGCAGGACGCGCACTCGGCGGCCGGCGGCAAGCGCACCTTCCGCCGCAAGAGCGGCTGAGCTGGTGGTGCCCCCGGTCGGACTCGAACCGACACTGCAACCCTTTTAAGGGGTCTGCCTCTGCCGTTGGGCTACGGGGGCCGCGCTGCGGTAGGCCGACGTCATTGTGCCGGTCCCCCGCCGTCCGCCAACGCCACGGCCCGGGCGAAGACCGCGTCGAGCATCGGCTCGGTGAGCCGGCCGGTGAACGTGTTTTGCTGACTGACGTGGTAGCAGCCGAGCAGCGTCCGACCGTCGATGTGCGCCTCGACGCCGTGCCCGAACGCCGGACGCCGCAACGGCGCCGGCAGCCCGGCCGCCCGGAGCGCCGCCCACAGCGCTGTCCAGCCGAACGCCCCGAGCACCACAACGACATGCAGCCGAGGCCACAGCAGCTGCAGTTCGCGCACGAGCCACGGCCGGCACGCGTCCCGCTCGGCGGGCGTGGGCTTGTTGGCCGGCGGTGCGCAGTGCACGGGCGCGCTGATGTATGCGCCGTGCAGCGTGAGGCCGTCGTCGGCCGAGACGGCGCTCGGCTGGCTGGCCAGACCCGCTCGATGCATCGCCGCGTAGAGCCAGTCCCCACTGCGGTCACCGGTGAACATCCGCCCGGTCCGGTTCGCCCCGTGCGCGGCGGGCGCGAGCCCGACGACCAGCACTCGCGGGGCCAGGTCCCCGAACCCGGGCACCGGCCGGCCCCAGTACGGCTGATCGGCGAAGGCGCGCCGCCGCTCGTGCGCGACCTGCTCGCGCCAGGCAACCAGGCGCGGGCAGGCGCGGCACACGCTGACCCGGGCGCGCAGGTCGGACAGCTCGGCACCCGCAGCAAGGGCCACGACGTCGACCGGCGTGCTGGCGACCGCGGTGCCAGGTGTCGCCGGATCGCCCGGCCAGCCCGCGCCGGGCGCCACACCGCCGGCGCGCGATGAGTCTGGCACTCGTCGAGCTTGGCAGGGTCGCGGTGGGCGCCGGCTGGGTAGGGTCGTGCACGACCGGACGTGATGGGAGTGCTCGATGGGTGCAGGCAGCAAGGTCGGCATCAATGTGCTGATCGTCGTCGTCGGAATCCCGGTCGGTATCGCGACCAAGAAAGTCGTGGAGCGGACGTGGGCGATCGCCCGACCGGCCGCGTCGGCGCGCAAACCGTCCGATCCGGACGTGCGGTGGGGTGATGCGGTGGTCTGGGCGGCGTTGTCGGCCGCAGGTATCGTCATCGCCGATCTGGTCACTCGGCGGACCGCGGAGATGGCCTACCAGGCGATCACCGGAACCTCGCCGCCCCCGACGAACCCGGCCAGAGCCGCGAAGAAACTGGAGCAGGCCCAGAAGGAGTCGCCGGCCATCGCCGAATAGCGCTCAGTCCCGACCGAGTCGCAGCGCGATGCCGTCGAGGATGTCGTGCGCGCTCGCGGTGACCGAATCGACGCCAATCTGTTCGACGAGCGTCGCCAGTACCAACGCTCCGCCCCCGATCACGTCCGCGCGCCCCGGATGCATCGCGGGCAACGCCAGCCGTCGCGCGCGCGACATGCCCAGCAGCCGCGCGGTCACGTCGTGCACCTGCGCCGCGGTCATCATCGCGCCGTGGATCGCCTGCTCGTCGTAGCGCGGTACGCCGAGCGCGAGCGCGGCGAGGGTGATGACCGTGCCGGCGACGCCGACGAGCGTCACGTTCGCGTTGAGGCTGACGTGTCGGCGCGCCTCGTCGATCGCGTCGCGGACGTCCGAGGCCGCTCGCTCGATCTGGCTGGCAGTCGGCGGATCGCCGTGCAGATGCCGCTCGGTGAGCCGTACGCAACCGACGTCCATGCTGAACGCCCGTGGCGCCACGTCGTGGCCGACCTGGCCGCGGACGAGTTCGGTCGATCCGCCGCCGATGTCCGCGACGAGCAGCGCACCGCGCAGCTGCGGCAGCGCACTCGCCGCGCCGGCGAAGGACAGCTCGGCCTCCGCGGTGCCGCTGATGACCTCCGGCGAGATGCCGAGTTCCGCGCGGACGAGCGAGACGAACTCGTCGCGGTTGCGCGCATCTCGGGTCGCGCTCGTCGCCACCATCCGAATTCGCTGCGCCCCCGCCGCACGGATCAGTGCGGCATAGTCGTGCAACTCGATCCGCGTCCGTTCGAGCGCGGCCGGCGCCAAGGTTGCCGTGCGGTCGACGCCCTCGCCCAGGCGGACGATCCGCGTCTCGCGCACGAGGTCGACCGATCCGGTGGCGCCGACGTCGGCGATGAGCAGCCGGATCGAATTCGTGCCGCAGTCGATCGCGGCCACCCGCTTGGTCGTGGTCATGCGATCGCACTCGTCACACGCACGGCCCGGACGACCACCACGGCGGCAGCGCGGCAATGGCCTCGTCGCCGAGCGGGTTGACGCCCGGGCCGGTGGCCAATGCGTGCGCGACGAGGACGTGCAGGCACTTCACCCGGCTCGGCATGCCGCCGGCGCTGACGCCGACGATCTCGGCCACCTGCGCAAGCTGGGCACGGCGGGCGAGGTAGGCCTCGTGTGCGCGCCGGTGCCCGGCCGCCAGCTCCGGATCGGCGGCCAATCGCTCGGTCATGGTGCGCATCAGACCGCTGGCCTCGAGGCGGCCGACGGCAGCGCTCGCGCGGGGGCAGGTGAGGTAGTACAGCGTGGGGAACGGGGTGCCGTCCGGCAGCCGCGGCGAGGTCTCGACGACATCCGGGTTGCCGCAGGGGCACCGATGTGCGACGGCCCGGATCGCGCGCGGCACTCGACCCAACTGGGCGGTGACGACCGCGCGATCGGCGTCGCCGACGCAGGGCGCGCTCACTGTCCGGCGGCGCGCACGCTGTTCCACAGCCGGGTGTTCCACGCCGGCGCCGGCGGGCGCTTCGCACCCTGCCCGGAGGTCTTCTCGATCTCGGATCGCTGGCCCTTGTCGACCACCTGGTAAACGATGTCGCCGGGCATCGCGAGCTTCAGGCGCGTGCGTGCCTGCTCCTCGATGAAACCCGGATCACCCCACAACAGCTTCTGCCTGCGCAGCTCGGTGAGGGCGGCGCGATCGTCGGCGAGCTGCGTGGCGGCGTGCTGCACGTCGCTGCGACTGCCCAGGAAACGGTTGATGGGTGAGGCGAGCAGGACGACGAGCAATACGACGACCGCGCCCAGCACCAGCGCGCGGCCGGTGATCGCCGCCGGCGCCCGCCTGCCCTGCACCCGTCGCATCAGCTCTCAGGCTCCACTCGACGCGTCGAGGGCGAGCGCTGGGTAACGCGGGAACGCCTGCGCGCCGGCGTAGCGAGCGGCGTCGTCGAGCTCATCCTCGATGCGCAGCAGCTGGTTGTACTTCGCGACTCGCTCACTGCGCGCCGGCGCGCCGGTCTTGATCTGCCCGCAGTTCAGCGCGACCGCGAGGTCGGCGATCGTCGTGTCCTCGGTCTCGCCGGAACGGTGGCTCATCATGCAGCGGTACCCGTTGCGATGAGCGAGATCGACGGCGTCGAACGTCTCGCTCAGCGTGCCGATCTGATTCACCTTCACCAGTAGCGCATTGGCCGCACCGGCGTCGATGCCACGCGCGAGCCGTTGCGGGTTCGTCACGAACAGGTCGTCGCCGACGAGCTGCACCTGCGCGCCGATCTGTGCGGTCAGCTCCTCCCACGCACCCCAGTCGTCCTCCGCCAGCGGATCCTCGACGGAGACGATCGGGTAGTCCGCGACGAGCGCGGCGTAGTAGGCCACCAGCGCCTCGGCGGACTTCGGTTGACCCTCGAACTGGTAGGCACCGTCGGCGTAGAACTCCGTCGCGGCAACGTCCAGCGCCAACGCGACGTCGAGCCCGACGCGCAGTCCGGTCGTGCCGATCGCCTCGATGATGAGGTCCAGGGCGGCCCGGTTGGAGTCGAGGTCTGGTGCGAAGCCGCCCTCGTCGCCGAGCCCGGTCGCCAGGCCCTTCGACTTCAGCACCGACTTCAACGCGTGGTAGACCTCGGCGCCGTGGCGCAGCGCCTCGGCAAACGTCGGCGCCCCGATCGGCGCGATCATGAACTCCTGCACGTCGACATTCGAGTCGGCATGTGCGCCGCCGTTGACGATGTTCATCATCGGCACCGGCAGCAGGTACGCGTTCGGGCCCCCTAGGTAACGGAACAGGGGCAGCTCCGCCGAGATCGCCGCCGCCTTCGCCACGGCCAGCGACACCCCGAGGATCGCGTTGGCCCCGAGTCTGCTCTTGTCCGGCGTGCCGTCGAGGTCACGCAAGGTCTGGTCGAGAATGCGTTGCTCGCTGGCGTCGAGGCCGATGACCTCGGGTGCGATGCCGTCGAGCACCGCCGCCACCGCCTTCTCGACGCCCTTGCCGCCATAACGGGCGCCGCCGTCGCGCAGCTCCACGGCCTCGAACGCGCCGGTCGACGCGCCACTCGGTACGGCCGCGCGGGACAGGCTGCCGTCGTCGAGCGCCACCTCTACCTCGACGGTCGGGTTCCCGCGGGAATCGAGGATCTCGCGTGCGCCAACAGCGTCGATGCTCGCCACAGGGTGTCCTTTCGGGCCGGGGTCAGCCAACCCTAGCGGCGGGTGCGCAGCGGACGGGCCAACCCCGCCGGACACGGCCCGGCCTACGTCGGTCGGACGGATTGGCCCGACGTCGCTGGACCGGGCCCGGTACCCGGTCGGCGAGCCGCACGCGGTTGCGCCCGTCTGCCTTCGCCGGTACAGCGCGCCGTCAGCCGCGTGAAGGAGCCCAGGCAACTCCACGCCGTCGTGGTCCGTGCACGACAACGCCGATCGACACCGCGAGCCAGTCGTCGTCGGTCGGCAGCACCGAATCGACGATCTCGGAGACCCGCAGATGACTGACCCGCGAGCGCAGTCGCTCGGCGATCACCAGTGCCTCGGAGTCTCCGGCATTCGGCAGCACCGCGACGAACTCCTCACCGCCGAAGCGGGCGACCGTGTCGTACTCGCGCACCTCGGCGTTGAGGCAGCGGCCGATCGCGCGCAGGACGGCGTCGCCGACGAGATGCCCATAGGTGTCGTTGACCAGTTTGAACCGATCGACATCGATGAGGAGCACAGACAGTCGCGAATCGGTTCGGCCGCGCCCGAGCCAGCTCACGATCGACGCAGATGCTCCCAGGCGACCGCGTTGAGCAACCCGGTCTTCGCATCGACTGTGGCTGCCGTTTCGAGTTCCCGCACGAGTGCACCGCGCTGCAGGGCGATCATTGGGACGAGGACGAGGGCGGCGAGCCAGGGTTGGTGTACCACCGCCAAGGACAACAGGCCGCCGAGGCACAGCGTGGCAAGCTCGATGAGATTGTCGTCTCTGGTACCGAGCAGTGCATGACCGCGCACACCGACCCCGAGCAGCGCGAACGTCACCAGGCTTCGGTTTACCGCGGTGTGGATGACGATCGCGGACAGCCACTGCGGCGGCGGCGGCGAATCCCGGTCACCGCGGGAGCGTCCACTGAGTTGTGCACAACAGCCCCCGCGATCAGGCAGCCCAGCAAATTGAGGAGCCGGTAAACAAGATCCGATACAGGGGTTGACCGCAGGCCGTTGCTGACGGAACCAGACGAAGTCAGAGGACCGATGAGCAGAAATACCGTTTGTCCAGGCAGGGAGCGCAATGGCGCCGGCAACCGCCCAGACAGAGGTCATGTCTCGTGTCAGGTCGGAGCTCAGGCGAAGTTGCAGGCGCGCAGCCCGACTGGCGCCCTCCTCGAAGGCGAGCGCAAGTACACCGAGATATACGACTGGACCAGGGTCCACACGTTGTCACCGTCGACGCCGCTGTGCCACACCGCTCGAGTTGCGCAGACGAGTGCGACCAGATGCCGACGCCCAGCAAGACCAACAGCCGAAGAGGCTGGAGGCCACCGGCCAGCGACGGACCGCACGAAGCGCGTCTGTCAGCATGAACACCCTCAGGTCACGTCGATCGGAGGCCACGCCTCGCTAATGACACAGATGTACTGTTGTGGCCACCCGTGAAGCCGAACCGATCGACCGCAAGGCTGCGGCGGCGACTGAGAGCCCCCTGACGTCCGTGATACGAACGTCAGGCCACGACACCCGGTGAATCGCAGTAGAAGGCCGTGCCGTTCACGCCGATCGGCCGCGTGGCCCACCAGCGCTCCTCTTACGTTGCATTGCCAGCCCGACAGCGCAGAGTCGCGCGCGTGTAACGGTTAATCGGCAGGATGCCGCGGACGCCCGTCGAAGTGGCGCGCTCAGCTGAAGGGGGGCGCCGTGATGCAGAGCTGGAGTTGGTAACGAGCGCGAACGGGGAACAGGCAACGACGCGTGATCTGGCGAGTGACCCAGGACCCGATACACAGAAGGAGACGTCATGCAGTACGCTGGAGCTGGTAGCAGCCCGCGAGGTAGCGCGCAGGCGATCGCACGCCTTGATCGATCAGTCGGGCGGCGGAAGCCGGAACTCAGACCCTCGCCGGCATACCACTCACTCACTGCGTCGTCGCCGACGTCCGCTGTCGTGGACCCGTCGGGTCGCCGCACTCCACCGCCGCAGGGGACCGGACGAGAATGGCGCAGGCCAACAGACACGCCGAGCGCACCCGCAAGGGCGACGGCGCGGCTGGAGAGCATGACAGTCGCGAACAGCGCTGAACACGAGCGAGACCCGGTGCCCTGAGCGCCGAGCAAGGCGCGAATTGGCGACACCCGCGATTCCCGGCCGGGTGGTCGGGAGGCGCGGCTTGCGCGATCGAGGTGATGACCTCCACCTGGTACGCCGCGAGAGCGCCGGACAAGAACCAGCACGCCGCCGCCCACTCCCACGGTGGTTCCGGACCGTCGCCAGCAGCGGCAACCCGCAGGCCCGACCGCCATCACGGCGGCAGCGCGGGTTCTCCGGCGTCCCCGGACGAATCGGACGAGGAGGACGGCACCGACTGCGCTCCCGAGCGGAACCGCCGCGAGGAGGAGGCCAATTTGTGATGTCGTCGCGCCGATCTGGTGTCCGAATGGGACGGCGAGGCCTTCAGGTACCACGAACAGGCCAGCGAGGGAGCTCAATCCCAGCAGGCGCCCTGTGCTCACCGTCGCGCAAACCACCGCAGACTCCGGGTGCGGCCGTGCGCCGACCGGTTTCCCGCTCTGCGCCGGGGAGACAGACGGGCCCGCACCTCACGACGCGCTGATGATCAGTGCAGCTGACAGGACATAGGTGCCGCGTTGATCAGCGGGCCCCACGCGCACCGATCAACGCGACGATCAGGCCCCCTACCGCGAAACCCAATACCTGGGCGAGCTGGCTGGAGGTGAGACGCAAGCCGAGGCCGACCCGAAAGGCAGGTTCATCGAGTACTGCAGTCAGATAGCTGACCTTGACGCGGAGAACACCGGACCAAGGAGACACCGCGACGACGAGGAGGGACAGCATCGCAGCGATGCTGAGCCCGGACAGGGTCATCGCCGCGAACAGAGCTGCGCGGACAGACTTCGCACCCGACCATGACCGTGCCCGCCGGCAGCCGGTCTCCGGCGCCGCCGAGCAAGCCGCCCGCGAGAGCCGGGAAGATAGGTCGCAGCGAACGTCACGGCGGTCAGGGACGCCGATCGGGTGGACTGGAAGACGAGAACCGACAACGCCACGCGGGCGATCTGATCGCCGACGAGGGACTGCGCCTCGGCAGTGAACAGAATCAGGAGGACCGGTTGACGCAGCACCGCAGTACTCCGGACCACGGGGCCGGTGACCCAGTCGCCTCGACGGCCCTGGCACGCACGGAGCATAGTCCGAAGTTGGAATGCTGTTAGGTGACCGGAGGGGATATTACGCAGCATGCACGCCACTGCGCAGTTCGTACGGCGTTGTACGCGAAAATTCGGACGTCGAGCCCATTCGATGACGAGTTGGGAACGCACCGATCATGTGGGAGTTCTACTGCACCGGGTACGGTTGCCGCAGTATCAGACAGCCGGAATCGGACACCGCACCGGCGGGCATAGGAGGCCGGATGATGTGCTCGCGTGCCTGCGCCGATGGATGCGCGGAGCCCGATCTGCGATGAACGAGCCGATCCGACCGGACGTACGTCGGCCGACGCCGACCGAGCTCGAGTCCAGTCTGCGCGAGGCGGTCACGAGCGACCAGCTACGGCTCGCGTTCCAACCCGAATTCGATCTCCGCTCCGGCCACGTGACCGCTGTGGAAGCGCTCGTGCGCTGGCGTCATCCCCAACTCGGCGAGCTCGGTCCTGAACAGTTCATCTCGATCGCCGAACGGTCGGGCCTGATCACTGTCATCGGCGCGTGGGTGATCGGCCAATCGATCCGTGCCCTGTCCTCGTGGCGCGACGACCGAGTGGTGCTGCGGGTGAACGTGTCGCCGGTGCAGTTCGCGGCGACCGACATCGCAGCCTTGGTCGCCGACGCGCTGCATGAGCACGGCGTACCCGGCGCCCAGGTGTGCGTTGAGCTCACCGAGAACGCCCCGATCGAGAACCTCGACGCCGTGGCCGACTCGCTCAAGCGCCTCAAGGCCCTCGGGGTGACGTCGGCGATCGATGACCTCGCGACCGGCTACAACACGCTGAGTAACCTGCGTTCACTGGAATTCGACGTTATCAAGATCGATCGCAGCCTGGTGTCTGGGATCGATCACGACACGCGCGCGCAGGCGATCGTGTCCGCAATCGTCGGCCTGGCCCGTAGCTTCGAGGTTGCCGTCGTGGGTGAAGGCGTCGAAACCGATGCCGAGGCGGCCACGTTGCTCCGCCTCGGCTGCACGCACGCGCAGGGGCATCACCTGGGAAAGCCGATGAGCGCCGAGGCATTCGGCGAGCTGTTGCGTGAGGCACATCACATAACTCATGATCGGTGACCGTCGGTCACGAGTTGTCACCGTGTGCTACCCAGGATTAGGCTGGCACGGTCCCGGCCGGTAGCTCCCCCCGTGCTACCGGCCGGACCACTTTTTGGCCCCCGAACCGACCGTGATCGTGATCAACGACGGCGGCTCGGATCGGGCTCAGGGGCCGCCTCGCTCGCCCCGCCCACCTCAGGTGCGGCCTGCGCGGCCTGCTCGGCCGCGAGCAGGGCGAGCCGGTAGTCGCGCGCCACCCGACGCAGTGCCGCCTCCGGGTCGACCCCGGCCGCCGACGCCGCACGCGCCGCCGCGAACAGCCGCCCACCGATGACGTCTGCGTCAGGTGGCTGCACATCGGCCATACCGGCGCGCTCGGCTCGCGCGATGAGCTTCGCGGTGAGTGCCAACGCCGGCTGGTTCAGCGGTACGCCCTGGACCATCGAGGTGCGGCCCTTCTCCTCGACCTTGCGCCGCTCCCAGGTCTCGTTGAGTTGTTCGACGCTCGCCGGCGGAGCGTCGTCGAAGACGTGCGGGTGGCGTCGGACGAGCTTGTCGACGAGGTCGGCGGCGATCTCGTCGATGCCGAAGGCCTGCCCGTCCGGCAGCTCCTGAGTCAGGCGGGCGTGGAAAAGCACTTGCAGCAGCAGGTCGCCGAGTTCCTCCCGGAGCAGTCCCAGGTCGCCGGTCTCGATGGCCTCGATGACCTCGTATGCCTCCTCGAGCAGGTAGCGCGTCAGCGTCTGGTGGGTCTGCGCGGCATCCCAGGGGCAACCTCCGGGCGAGCGCAGCCGGTCCATGACCTCCACTGCACGCCCGAGTGGAGTGCTCATCGCACCTAGCCGAGCGGTGCAGGAGACGTTGTCGGAGTCGGCTGCAGGCTGACGAAGTCAGGAGCGCTCGCGGTCGAATCGAGGCGCAGCTGCGACGGTATCCACACTCCGTACCGGGTGCTGGCTCGCACGTCGGCCCCGGCTTTGTTCACCAGCGCGGCGAGCTCGGCCGTGCTCGTCAGTTTGCGCCGCGAGATGAGGGTGTATTCGAGCTCGGTCGTGCGCAGCACCGTAGGGGTGAAGCTGGCCTTCACGCCCAGCTGCACGAGTCGCGTGGCTAGTACGGCCGGACTCTGGCCGTTGAGCAGCACCTGCGATGCCGCCTCGCGTGATCTGGACAGCGCTCCCGCGTCGGGGACACCGCCATTGGCGTGCAGCGTCCGCACGAACAGCCGCTCCTGGATCTGGATCTCGAGGACGAGCGAGCGTGGCGGGGCGAGGTGCTGACCGGCCTGCGAGGCCTGGGCCGCGAGCTTGGGCGACGCTCCCACCGAGGTCAGGTACTCGCCCACCGCCGTCTCGGTGATGCGCCCGTCGTTGACCCGGGCGGCGAGGCCGACATTCGTGTTACTGCAGCCGGCGAGCCCGGCGGCGACGAGGGCGGCGACCGCCGCGGCGGCCAGCATGCGTGGTCTCACGGCGCTCGATTCTTCCGCACTGCTCTGCCTGGGTGTGCTGCGGTCCCAGGATGTCATGCGAGGCTCGCCGAGCGCGCGCACCCCGGCGGTCGAGCTCTCGAGGCGTTAGTTTGCCTCGTATGACCCGAGATGATCTCGTCGCATACTGCCTGTCCAAGCCGCAGGCCCACCTGGACGCACCCTGGGGCGACCAGGACAGCGTGGTGAAGGTCGCCGAGAGGATCTTCTGCTTTCTCGGCGCTGCCGACGGACCGCCGGCGATCACCGTCAAGAACTCGCGCGAGGCCGTGCAGGAGTGGCGCGACCGGTTTCCGGCGCACATCGGCGTGCCGCGCTACCTCAACAAGGCACTGTGGAATCAGGTCGACCTGCACTCCCCCGGCGCCCCTGACCTGGACGACGCGCGTGAGTTGATCGACGACTCGTATCGGCTGGTCGTGGCCGGCCTACCGAAGAGCAGACGCCCTACCGCCCCGTGACCGCGGCAAGCACCTCGGCGCACCAGGTCAGCAGTGCGACGTCGCGCAGCGGCTCGCCGCCGAACGCCACCTGCGCGAACGACCCGTCCGGCTTGACGACGCCCCTGGGCCGCGGGACCGACATCGTCGAGACGGTCTGCTTGTAGTGCGAGCGGTCATGCAGCCGGGTCAGGCGCAGTTGCGCCGACTCCGGGAGGTCTAGCGGCGAGAAGCGCAGGAGATTGCCCTGCAGCGACACTTCGGTCAGCCCGTAGCGGCGGCACACGACCTTGAACCGGGCCACTGCGAGCAGGTTGTCCACCTGCGGCGGGATCGGCCCATAGCGGTCGAGCAGCTCGGCGCGAACCGAATCCACCGCGTCGTCCGTCGTGGCCGAGGCGAGCGCGCGGTAGGCCTCGAGCCGCAGGCGCTCGCCGGGCAGGTACTCGACGGGCAGGTTGGCGTCGATCGGCAGGTCGACCTTGACCTCACGCTGTTGCTCGGGTGACTCACCCCGGAAGTCGGCGACCGCCTCACCGACGAGCCGCACATACAGGTCGAACCCGACTCCCGCGATGTGCCCGGACTGCTCGCCGCCGAGCAGGTTGCCGGCGCCGCGGATCTCGAGATCCTTCATCGCGACGGCCATACCCGCGCCCATCTCGGTGTGCTGGGCGATCGTGGCCAGCCGGTCGTAGGCGGTCTCGGTGATCGGACGCTCCGGCGGATAGGTGAAGTAGGCGTAGCCGCGCTCACGGCCGCGGCCTACCCGGCCACGCAGCTGGTGCAGCTGGGCCAGGCCGAACATGTCCGCACGATCCACGATCAGCGTGTTCGCGTTCGGGATGTCGAGACCGGATTCGACGATCGTGGTGGCGACGAGGACGTCGTACTCCTTCTCCCAGAAGCCCAGCATGATCCGCTCGAGGGCGGCTTCGGGCATCTGCCCGTGCGCGACGGCGATGCGGGCCTCAGGCACGATCTCGGCGAGCTTGCTCGCCGCACGATTGATCGACTCGACGCGGTTGTGGATATAGAAGACCTGCCCGTCGCGCATCAGTTCGCGGCGGATCGCCGCGCCGATCTGCCGGGCATCGTAGGCCCCGACGAAGGTCAGGATCGGGTGCCGTTCCTCCGGAGGCGTGAGGATTGTGGTCATCTCCCGGATACCCGTCAGTGACATCTCCAGCGTGCGCGGGATGGGCGTCGCGGACATGGTCAGCACGTCCACGGCAGTGCGCAGTCCTTTCAGGTACTCCTTGTGCTCGACGCCGAAGCGCTGCTCCTCGTCGACCACGACCAGTCCGAGATCCTTGAACCGCACCGTCTGCTGCAACAACCGATGGGTGCCGATCACAATGTCGACCGAGCCGTTGACGATGCCCTGCCCGACCGCGTCGACCTCGGCGTTCGGTGTGAACCGGGACAGCTCCTTGATCGTCACCGGGAACTGCGCCATCCGTTCGGCGAAAGTCTGAATGTGCTGGTGCGCAAGCAGCGTCGTCGGTACGAGAACGGCGACTTGCTTGCCGTCCTGGACCGCCTTGAATGCGGCGCGAACGGCCACTTCGGTCTTGCCGTAGCCGACGTCCCCGCAGATCACCCGGTCCATCGGAAGCGGCTTTTCCATGTCCTGCTTGACCTCGTCGATCGCGGCGAGCTGGTCCGGCGTCTCGACGTAGGCGAACGCGTCCTCGAGCTCGCGCTGCCACGGGGTGTCCGGGGCGAACGCGTGCCCCTTGGTCGCCATCCGGGCGCTGTAGAGCCGGATCAGTTCGGCGGCGATCTCCTTGACCGCCTTGCGCGCCCGCCCCTTGGTCCTTGCCCAGTCCGAACCGCCGAGGCGCGAGAGCGACGGCGCCTCTCCCCCGACATACTTCGTGACCTGATCGAGCGAGTCGGTCGGGACGAAAAGTCGATCGGCCGGCTGGCCGCGCTTGGACGCGGCGTATTCGATGATCAGGTACTCGCGCTCGCCACCGTTCACGGTGCGACGGACCATCTCGACGTACTTGCCGACACCGTGCTGCTCGTGGACGACGTAGTCGCCAGCCTTGAGCTGGATCGGATCGATGGCATTGCGCCGCCGCGACGGCAGCCGGCTCGTGTCCTTGGTCAGCGAGCCGCGTTGGCCGGTGAGGTCGGCCTCGGTGAGGAACGCGAGCTCGTGCTCGGCCGCCACCAGGCCGCCGAGCAGCCGCCCGGTCGTGACATCGACGACCCCCGGCTCGAGATCAGCGTCCGCGACCAGCCGAGCGGGGATGTCGGCGGCGCCCAGCCGCTCCACCGCGCGCTGCGCCGATCCGTGCCCGTCGAAGACGAGCGCGATCCGCCAGCCGCCGCGGGTCCACTCCTTGAGATCGCGCAGCGCTGCCTCGGTGTCGCCGCGATAGGTCGGCGCCTGTGCGAAATCGCTGGCGACCGCATCCGGATCGGTGAGCGCGGTCACGCCCCACCACGGCAGGCCGAGCTGCGCCGCGGCCGCCTCGACGTCGGCGAGATCGCGCAGCGATGCCGCACCCAGGTCGACCGGCGCCTTGCCGCCGCCGGCGGCCACGGCCCAGGATGCGTCGAGGAATTCCTGCGACGTCCTGACCAGGTCCGCCGAGCGGGTACGAACGCGCTCGGGGTCGCAGACGATCACATGCGCGCCGGCGGGCAGCTCGTGCAGCACGAGCGTCAGCTCGTCGACAAGCACCGGCGCCAACGCCTCCATACCCTCGACGGGTTCGCCACGGCTGATCGGGTCGAGGAGTTCGGATAGTGCCGGATGCTCGCTCATCAGCTCGGCGGCCCGACGCTGCACCTGGGCCGTGAGCAGCAGCTCGCGGCACGGCGGAGCCCACAGCCCGTGCTCGGCGATCTCGAGCGAGCGTTGGTCGGCGACCTTGAAGTAGCGGATCTCCTCGACCTCGTCACCCCAGAACTCCACCCTGACCGGGTGTTGCTCGGTCGGCGGAAAGACGTCCAGGATCCCGCCGCGCACCGCGAAGTCGCCACGCGTCTCGACGAGCTCCGCCCGCGCGTAGCCGGCAGCCGCCAGATCCGCGACGATGTCCGACAGCTCGCGGCCGTCATCGCCGGCGTGCAGCTCGACGGGCACGAGCTCGCCCAGGTTCGGCACCTGCGGCTGCAGACGGCACGAACCGGCGCGACCACGACGCTGAGCGGGCCGGCCGCCGGGTCGTCCTTCGCGGGGTGCGCGAGCCGACGCAGCACCGCCATCCGCTGCCCGACCGTGTCCGCCCGTGGCGACAGCCGCTCGTGCGGCAGGGTCTCCCAGCCCGGGTACAGCGCCACCTCGTCCGGGGGCAGCAGGCAGCCCAGGGCCTCGACGAGATCCTCGGCCTCGCGGCCGGTGCTGGTCACCGCGAGCACT
>CAVQMF010000010.1:0-212500 GCA_963713565.1 uncultured Actinomycetota bacterium
ATTCGGGCCGGTCACCCGTACGCCGGAAGGGGCGGTGGAGGCGATCGCCGCCGCGTTGGCCGCCGGTCCCGACCCGGCGCAGCCCTATCGGCAGCGCATCGCCGACACCTTCCCGCTCCGCGACGGCCGGTGCTGCGAGCGGGTCGCGGACGCGATCGCGCGCTCGACGCGCCCGATTCTGCCTCGCGGGGCGAGCGAGCTCACCGGGAAGGCCGACGTAGGCGCCGACGCCGACCTCGAAGAGGAGCTGACCGTGGCCGCGGAGGCCACCGCGATCAGCGAAGCGCGGACGAGGGCCGCAGATCGGTCGACGCCACCGCCGGGTGACGATCTCGCCGGCAATGAGCCCGTGCAGCTGATCAGCACCGCGGAACGCGAGTCGCGCGCCCCGTAAACTGGCAGCGTGCTGCGCCGCGTCGATCTCACCGCCGGGTCCGCAGACCTGCGCCAGGCCCTGCCGCGCGCGAAGGTCGACGTGCGTGCTGCGGCGGCCGCGGTGACCCCGGTCGTCGATGACGTCGCCGGCCGCGGCTACGCCGCGGCCCGCGAGGCGACGCAGCGCTTCGACGCGGTCGACGTAGCGCACCCGCGCGTTGCCACCGGGACGCTCGCCGCTGCCCTCGACGGCCTGGACGCAGACGTGCGCGCGGCGCTGACCGAGTCGATCCGCCGCGCGCGAATCGTGCACGAAGCCCAACGGCGCGAGACTGTCGAGGTACGGGTCGTGCCGGGCGGCACGGTCACCGAGCGCTGGATCCCGGTCCGCCGGGTGGGGCTCTACGTTCCCGGTGGGCTGGCCGTCTACCCGTCGAGTGTGGTGATGAACGTCGTGCCCGCGCAGGTCGCGGGCGTCGACTCCATCGCCGTGTTCACGCCGCCGCAGAAGGAGTTCGAGGCGCAGCCGCACCCGACGATCCTCGCGGCGTGCGCGTTACTCGGTGTTGACGAGGTGTATGCCGTCGGCGGTGCGCAGGCGATCGCGCTCGCGGCCTACGGCGACGCCGCCGTAGGAGTCGAGCCGGTCGACGTCATTACCGGCCCGGGCAACGTGTACGTCGCGGCGGCCAAGCGGCTCGTGCGCGGCGTCGTCGGCATCGATGCCGAGGCCGGCCCGACCGAGATCGCCGTGCTCGCCGATGCGTCCGCCGACCCCGTGCACGTCGCCGCGGATCTGATCAGCCAGGCCGAGCACGACACGCTCGCCGCCTCGGTGCTCGTCACCGACTCGAGCGAGTTGGCCGATGCGGTCGACGCGGAGGTGGAGCGCCAGGTCGCACTCACCAAGCACACCGAGCGGGTGCGGACGGCGCTGTCCGGCGAGCAGTCGGCCACCGTCCTGGTGCGCGACCTCGAGCAGGGTCTTGCGGTCGTCGACGCCTACGCAGCCGAGCACCTCGAGGTCATCACAGTCGATGCGCGGCGTTTGGCTGAACGGGTGCGCAACGCCGGCTGCGTGTTCGTCGGTCCGCACGCGCCGGTGTCCCTCGGCGACTACTGCGCAGGCTCGAATCACGTGCTGCCGACCGGTTCTACGGCTCGACACGCGTCCGGTCTGTCGGTGCAGACGTTCCTCAAGGGCGTGCACCTGGTCGAGTACACCGCCGATGCACTCGCCGAGGTGGCTCCGCACGTGCTGGCCCTGGCCGAGGCCGAGGACCTGCCGGCGCACGGTGCCGCGGTCGCCGCGCGGTTGACCAGGTGAGCGCCGGGCCGGAGTTGGCCGCGCTACCGCTGCGTGACGAACTGCGCGGCGTGGCTGCGTACGGTGCGCCGCAGCTCGACGTGCCGGTACGGCTGAACACGAACGAGAACCCGTATCCGCCGAGCGCCGCGACCGTCGCCGAGATCACCGCGGCGGTGGCTGCGGTCGCCGGATCACTCAACCGCTATCCCGACCGCGACGCGACGAAGCTGCGGCACGACCTCGCCGCATACCTCGGCACCGACGGCGGAGCCGGGTTGTCGGTGGCCAACGTCTGGGCAGCCAACGGCTCGAACGAGGTGATGCTGCACCTGCTGCAGGCCTTCGGCGGTCCGGGGCGTACGGCGCTGTCGTTCGCGCCGACGTACGCGATGTACCCCGAGTACGCGCGCGACACGAATACCGCCTGGGTCACCGGTCGGCGCGCCGACGACTTCGACATCGATCTCGACCACGCGCTCGAGCTCATCGCGCGGATCCGGCCGACGGTCGTGTTCCTCGCCTCGCCGAACAACCCGACCGGCACCGCGCTGTCCCTCGCGTCGATCGAGGCGGTGTGCGCGCTCGCGCCCGGCGTCGTCGTCGTGGACGAGGCATACGCGGAGTTCCGGCGGCGGGGCACGCCGAGCGCGCTGGCGCTACTGACCTCGACACCGCGCCTGGTCGTGACCCGCACGATGAGCAAGGCGTTCGCACTTGCCGGGGGCCGCGTGGGTTATCTCGCCGCGGCGCCGGAGATCGTCGACGCGATGCAGATCGTCCGGCTGCCCTACCACCTGTCCGCGGTGACCCAGGCGGTCGCGCGCGCGGCGCTGCGGCACGCCGACGAACTCCTCGCCGTCGTCGGCGAGTTACGTAGCGAACGCGATCGCACGCTCGCGTGGCTGCGCGGCATCGGCTTGCGTGCTGCCGACTCCGACGCCAATTTCGTGCTGTTCGGCACCTTCGGCGACCGCCACGCCGTCTGGCAGGGCCTGCTCGATCGCGGGGTGCTGATCCGCGAGACTGGACCCGACGGCTGGCTACGTGTGTCGATCGGCACGCCCCAGGAGATGGCGGCGTTCCGCGGCGCACTGGAAGAGGTGCTCCGATGACGCGTACCGGTGCCGTCGAGCGCGCGACCAAGGAGACCAAGGTCCTCGTGGAGATCGATCTCGACGGGGTCGGCCGCACGGACGTGTCGACCGGAGTCGGCTTCTACGACCATATGCTCAGCTCGTTCGGCAAGCACGGCCTGTTCGACCTCACCATCCGGGTCGACGGCGACCTGCACATCGACGCCCACCACACCGTCGAGGACACCGCGATCGCGCTCGGCCAGGCGTTTGCGCAGGCTGCCGGGGACAAGGCCGGCACGCGTCGCTTCGGTGACGCGCTGATCCCGATGGACGAGACGCTCGTCCAGGCGGCCGTCGACCTGTCGGGTCGGCCGTACCTCGTACACAACGAGCCCGCCGGCGCGCCGGCGCTGATCGGCACGCAGTACGCGAGCACGCTGACCCGGCACGTGTTCGAGTCGTTCGTCCACCACGCGGCGGTAGCACTGCACGTCACCGTGCACGCCGGGCGCGACTGGCACCACGTCACCGAGGCGCAGTACAAGGCGGTCGCGCGTGCGCTGCGCCTCGCCGTGGAGCTGGACCCGCGGGTTACGGGCGTCCCGTCGACCAAGGGCGTGTTGTAGCCGATTCGATGAGACGTGTCGTCGTACTCGACTACGGGTCGGGCAATCTGCGCTCTGCCCAGCGCGCCCTCGAACGCGTGGGCGCGTCGGTAACCGTCACCGCGGACGCAGCCGCCGCGGTGGAGGCCGACGGGCTCGTCGTGCCCGGGGTCGGTGCGTTCGCCGCCTGCATGGCCGGTCTGCGCAGCGTCGACGGGCCTGCGGTGGTCGCGGCCCGGATGCGCGCGCTGCGCCCGCTGCTCGGTATCTGTGTCGGCATGCAGGTGCTCTTCCACGCCGGCGTCGAACACGGCATCGAGACCGCCGGCCTCGGGGTCGTGCCGGGGCGGGTGGAGGCGCTCGTCGCGCCGGTGCTGCCGCACATGGGATGGAACACCGTCGACGTGTGCGCCGGGTCGAAGCTGTTCGCCGGCATCGACGCAGGCACCCGGTTCTACTTCGTGCACTCCTACGCCGCGCACCACAGCTCCGGACTGGTCTCGACGTCGACGCACGGCGAGCGATTCGTCGCTGCGGTGGAAGACGGACTGGTCAGCGCGACCCAGTTCCATCCGGAGAAGTCCGGCGATGCGGGTGCGGCGTTGCTCGAGAACTGGGTGGGAACGCTGTGATCGGAGTCCGACGGTGAGCCTGGTCCTGCTGCCCGCGGTCGATGTCGCAGGTGGAGCTGCGGTCCGGCTCGTCCAGGGTGCTGCCGGCACCGAGTCGTCCTACGGGGAACCGCTGGCGGCCGCGCTGGCTTGGCAGCGTGACGGCGCCGAGTGGATCCACCTTGTCGATCTCGACGCCGCGTTCGGCCGCGGCGACAACCGCGACTTGCTGGCCGAGGTCACGCGGCGCCTCGACATCGCGGTCGAGCTGTCCGGCGGGATCCGCGACGACGCCTCACTGGACGCGGCGCTTGCCACCGGCGCGGCCCGGGTCAACCTCGGCACCGCCGCGCTGGAGGCCCCTGACTGGGTGCGCAGCGCGATCGCCCGGCACGGCGACAGGATCGCGGTCGGCCTGGACGTTCGCGGGACCACGCTGGCCGCGCGCGGCTGGACGCAGGCAGGCGGCGATCTGTGGGAGACGCTGGCGCGTCTCGACGCCGACGGCTGCGCCCGCTACGTCGTGACCGACGTGCACAAGGACGGCACGCTCACCGGACCGAACCTGCACCTGTTGCGCGACGTCTGTGCCCGCACCGACCGCCCGGTGGTGGCCAGCGGCGGGGTGTCCTCACTCGATGACCTGCGCGCGATCGCCCGGCTGACCGAGCTCGGGGTCGAGGCTGCGATCGTCGGCAAGGCCCTCTATGCAGGTGCGTTCACTTTGCCTGAGGCGCTGGCCGCGGTCAGCTGACTCGGCCCGCGCGCGTCAGCGGCGCAGCGCCCGACGCAACGCCGGCAGCAGATACGGCGCCAGTGTCGTGGCGTAGGTGGCGGTCAGGTGCGACCCGTCGAAGTAGACGGGCACCCCGCCTACGGCGGCCGGGCACGTCTGGCCCCGACAGATGTAGTTCGTCAGGTCGGCGACACTGATTTGCGGGTCGGCGACCGCCCGAACCGCAGCGATGACCGGCTCGTCCGGAAGCCAGTCGGCGCGGGTGCCGTCGCACGCCGCGTAGTTGCCGGGGTGCGAGGCGAGGCAATCGGGGATCGATTTCGAAGGCGCCGGGGTGTCCCGAATCGTCACGACCGGCCGCCGGGCGGCGGCGAGCGCGCGCAGAACCACCTCGTAGCCGTGTCGGTAGCCGAGCTGGTTGTCGTCCTTGTTCGAGCTGCCGACCGTCGTCACCGAGATGCGGTTGGTCATGACCACCAGATCGAATCCGCCGGCGGCGATGCGTCGCGTGGTCGTGTGCACCCAGTCCAGGCACGCCCGGGATTGGGCAGCAGTGTCGAACCGCTGTGCGACGTCCGACAGCGCGCATTGCGAAATGAGATAGGTCGTCAGCTTCCAATGCTGCTCGCGGGCCAGCGCCTCCAGGGCGGGCAGCCACTGCCCGGCGTGGGAGTTGCCAACGAGCGCCACGCTCGTCGTCGCGTGCGGATCGCCGAAGGTGCAGGTCACCTGCCGGAACGACGGCAGCTCGCTGAAGCAGTGCTTCTTGCTGGGGCCGGCGGCGTAGGCATCGGACTTGTCCTGCGCCGCCTGCACCGGATCAGGGGTGAGCGGCCCTGAGGTCGTCGGCGCGCAGGCTCCGGGTGGGGCGGCGAGTGCGGCAGCGCCGAAACAGCTGCCCTTGTTCGCGAGCTTGGTCTCGAGCTTGGCGGCCGCGACGCTCTCGCGGTGGCGCACCTCGGTGATCTGGAAAGACGCCGCACCGACGACGACCGCCATCCCGGCGGCGGCGAGCGCGTAGGGCTTGATCAATGGTCGTGCCCAACCGCCCGTGCGGAAGGAATCCTCGACGAATCGTTTCGTCAGACCCGCGAGGACGAGGGAAACGACGATGATCGCGATCTTGTCCGGCCAGCTCAGCTGGCTGCCGATGGCATAGGGGAGGAGCACGATCAGCGGCCAATGCCACAGATAGACCGAGTACGAGACGTCGCCGAGCCACCGCACCGGGCCCGCCGCGAGCAGGCCGCCCGGCGAACCCGGGGCCGACGGCGCGTTCGCGGCGATCACGGCCGCGGTGCCGAGCACCGGCAGCATCGCCTGCCAGCCGGGGAACGGCGTGCTCCCGTCGTAGGTGAACACCGTCATCGCGATCGCACCCAGCCCGAGCCAGGCCAGCCCGGCGCGGACGGGGCCCGGCAACCGCACGTGCTCGAAGTCCCGTTCGCGGCCCAGCGCCCGGCTGGAGATGGCTGCGGCCAGCACGCCGCCGATTCCCAGCTCCCAGACCCGGGTCGGGGTCACGAAGTACGCCCGCGCCGGGTCGGTGGTCGTCAGGTAGATCGAGTCCGCGAACGACGCTGCCACGGCGATCGAGAGGCCGACGACGACCACCGGTACCAGGCGCACCCGCAGCGCACGCGCCGCGAGGACGAGCACCAGGATCAGCACCGGCCAGACGAGATAGAACTGCTCCTCGACCGACAGCGACCAGAAATGCTGTACCGGTGACGGGACGTTGTCCTTGGCCAGGTAGTCGACCGAATCGTCGGCCAGCAGCCAGTTGACGGAATACAGCGCGGCGGCGCGCGCCTGTCGCGCGGTGTTCGCCCACTGCGTTTCCGGTGCGACGAGGCGCGACGCGACGAGGGTGACCAGAAGCACGAGCAGCGAGGCGGGCAGCAGCCGCCGGATCCGGCGTGACCAGAACTGCAGCAGGTCACCCGACGTGCCCGGCGGGTGCGCGAGGAGGTGCGAGGTGATCAGGAATCCGGAGATGACGAAGAACACGTCGACGCCGACGAAGCCCCCCGTCACGCTGCCCGGCCACAGGTGATAGACCAGCACGCTCGAGACGGCGATCGCGCGCAAACCCTGGATGTCGGTGCGAACGGGGGCGCGCGGCTTGGCAGGCGAGGCCTGCCTCGGCGAAACGACCGTGCCGCTGGTCACCCACGAACCTCGCATCTCGCCTCGGGACGGCCCGCCCGATCGAAGACGTACCTGGTGAAGAGTCTAGAAGTGCCGCCTGCCGGTGCCCGAGCCGACACACAGCGTCGGGCCAGGGCGCTCGCCGAGCGCATCGGTTGGCAGACTGGCTCGGGTGAGCCTTGCCGTGCGGGTCATCCCCTGCCTCGACGTCGACGGTGGCCGGGTCGTCAAGGGCGTGAACTTCGTCGGTCTGCGCGACGCCGGCGATCCGGTCGAACTGGCTCGTCGCTACGACGAGCAGGGCGCGGACGAGCTCACCTTCCTCGACATCACCGCCTCGTCGGGGGAGCGGGAGACCATGTACGACGTGGTGCGCCGCACGGCCGAGCAGGTGTTCATCCCGCTCACCGTCGGCGGCGGGGTGCGCACCGTCTCCGACGTCGACCTGCTGCTGCGCGCCGGGGCCGACAAGGTGGGCGTCAACACGGCGGCGATCGCCCGCCCGGAGCTCATCACGCAGATCGCCCGGCGGTTCGGCAATCAGGTGCTGGTGCTGTCGGCCGACGTCCGCCGGGTCCGGGCGGGCGACGCCCCGACGCCCAGCGGATTCGAGGTCACGACCCACGGCGGCCGCCGTGGCACCGGAATCGACGCCATCGAGTGGCTGCGGACCGCCGCCGGTCTCGGGGCGGGTGAGATCCTGCTCAACTCGATGGACGCCGACGGCACGAAGGACGGCTTCGACCTCGAGCTGATCCGGCTCGCGCGCACCGCGGTGGCCGTGCCGGTGATCGCGAGCGGCGGCGCCGGCGCGGCCGAGCACTTCGCGCCGGCTGTCGCGGCCGGCGCGGACGCGGTCCTCGCCGCCAGCGTCTTCCACTTCGGCGAGCTGACGGTCGGCGCGGTGAAGGACAGCCTGCGCGCGGCCGGCATCATCGTCCGCTGACGCCGAGCCGGGGCGGCCGGCGACTCCGCGCCACCCGAGCGGATGCCCGTTTCACCCCTCGCCACCTACGCTGTTCACAGCAGGCACCTATGTTCGGCATATTCGATGCACTCAGGATGAGCACAGCGAAGTCCAAGACGACCCTTGGGGAGATCTGTTGATGAGCGCAGCGACCGTAGTTCCGACCAGCACCGCGACCAAGCGGCGGGTCCTAGTCGTCGACGACGAGGACAACGTGACGCACCTCGTCTCGTCCGCTCTGCGTTTCGACGGATTCGAGACCGTCACCGCCGACAACGGCACCAGTGCCCTGGCCAAGGTCGCCGAGCTCGATCCCGATCTGATCGTGCTCGACGTGATGATGCCCGGACTCGACGGCCTGGGCGTCCTGCACAACCTGCGGGCCGCCGGCTCCCAGGTCCCGGTGATCTTCCTCACCGCCCGCGACGCCGCGAGCGACCGGATCGTCGGGTTGCGCGCGGGCGCCGACGACTACGTCGTGAAGCCGTTCAGCGTCGAGGAACTGCTCGCCCGGGTGCACGCCGTGCTGCGGCGCGCCGCGCCCGAGGCGGGGCGCGACGGCGTGCTCACGGTCGCCGACCTCGTGCTGGACGAGAACAGCCACGAGGTCACCCGAGCCGGTGTCGAGGTGCACCTCACCGCCACCGAGTTCGAGCTGCTGCGCTACCTCATGCGCAACGAGCGCGTGGTGCTGTCCAAGACGCAGATCCTCGACCGGGTGTGGAAGTACGACTTCCAGGGACAGTCCAACATCGTCGAGCTGTACATCGGCTACCTGCGCAAGAAGGTCGACAACGTCGAGCCCAAACTCATCCACACGATCCGTGGCGCCGGGTACGTGATCAAGGCTCCACGCACATGACGCCATTGGTATGAGCGCCAGTCCGCTGCCGTCTGCCGTCGCCGGCACCGACGGGCGGGATGCGCAGCCGGTCAGTGCGTCGGTTCCGGAGCATGACCAGCGGCGGCAGGTGCCGGTCGACGAGGTGCTCGCCAACGGGCGGCCGCGCCGGGTGCGCCTCGGCCGGCGCAGCCTGACCGTCCGGTTGGTGACCGGAGTGGTGGCGTTGGTCGTCGTCCTCGTCGGTGCGATCGGCACGACGACCTACTTTGCCCTGAGCAACTTCCTCTACACCCGCTTCGACGTACAACTCGCGTCGGCGGCGACCCAGAACGCGGACTACTTCGACAACTGCTTGCGGACGGCCCAGCCGACCGGGCGGCCGCGCGAATTCCGCTGCCAGACAGGTCCGCAAACGCAACAGGAGTGGGTCGGCGCCATCGCCACCCGGACCGGCGTCCTCTACACGTTCGAGAGCTACCAGCCGAACGACCTGCAGGCGTTGGAGCTCTCCCAGGACCAGATCACCATGCTGATCAGCAATCCCGAGACCGTACTCACCGTCGAGGTGGACGGGAACGAACTGCGCGTGGTCGGACGCGTCGCCAGCGGCGGCGGCGCAGTCGTGGCCACCGGGCTGTCGACCGACGAGGTCACGCGCACGCTCAACCGACTCATCCTGGCCGAGGTGATCATCGGCCTGGCCGCCGTCGCGCTCGCGCTCGGCGCGACCTCATGGGGCGTGCGGCGCAGCCTGCGCAACCTGTACCGCGTCACCGGCACCGCGCAGGAAGTCGCGGCCGAGCTGTCGTCCACCGGCGCGGGATTGGACCGCCGGGTCCCGGTCACCGAGGAAGGCACCGAGGTCGGCCAGCTCGCGGAATCCATGAATACCCTGCTCGCCGCGGTCGAGGCGCAATTCGCAGCCCGACTGGAGAGCGAGCAGCGCATGCGGCAGTTCCTGGCCGACGCCTCGCACGAGCTGCGCACGCCGCTGACCTCCATCCGCGGCTACGCGGAGCTGGCCCGGATGCAGCGGCGGGCCGGCAGCACCGAGCAGGACAACCTCGACCGGATCGAGTCCGAGGGCACCCGGATGTCCCGGCTGGTCGACGATCTCCTGCTGCTGGCACGCGGCGATTCCGCCGACTCGGTGCTGCACGCCGAGCGCGTCCCGGTCAACCTCGCCGAGCTGCTCGACGATGCCGTCAGCGGCTCGCGTGCGGCATTCCCGGAACGGCCCATCGAACTGCACGTCGGCGCGGTTCCGACCGTCGTGGGCGACCGTGACCAGCTGCTGCGGGTGATCCGGAATCTGATCACCAACGCGGCGATCCACACCGAGGTCGGTCGGCTCATCGACGTGCGCGGCTACCCCGGCGACGGCGGCGCCGTCGTGACCGTCGCCGACGGCGGGCCTGGCCTTCCCCCCGACCAGGCGGCGCACGTCTTCGAGCGATTCTGGCGTGCGGACAAGGCGCGTACCAGGGTCCGCGGCGGGTCCGGGCTGGGCCTGTCGATCGTGGCTGCCGTGGTCCGTGCGCACGGCGGCAGCGTGCGGTTCGACAGTGACGTGGCCACCGGCAGCACCGTCACGGTCTGGCTGCCCGCCGCGCCGGCGGCCGCCGAGTGAGCAGTACGGGCCGGACCGGGCGGGGCCGGTAGCGGGGATTCGGCACAATCGTCGTCATGACGCCCCGCGATCGGTCCGACCTCGACCCGGCGATCGCCGCGCGCCTCACCCGCGACGCCGCCGGACTCGTCGCAGCCGTCGTCCAGCAGCACGACACCGGTGAGGTGCTGATGGTCGGCTGGATGGACGACGAGGCCCTGCACCGCACGCTCAGCACGGGCCGCGCCACCTACTGGTCCCGGTCCCGGCAGGCTTACTGGATCAAAGGTGAGACGTCCGGGCACGTGCAGTACGTCAAGTCGGTGGCCCTCGACTGCGACGCCGACGCGCTGCTCGTCAAGGTCGACCAGGTCGGACCGGCCTGCCATACCGGCGCGCGAACCTGTTTCGACGCCGGCGAGCTGGCGGTCAGTGCGACATGAGCGCGCCGATCGGGCGCGACGATCTCGACCGCCTGGTGCACACCCATCGGCTGGTGCCGATCACCCGCACCCTGTTCGCCGACGCCGAGACGCCGGTCGGCGTCTATCGCAAGCTCGCGGCCGGGCGGCCCGGAACGTTCCTGCTCGAGTCGGCTGAACCGGGCGCGTCGTTCTCGCGCTGGTCGTTCGTCGGGGTCGATGCGCTGGCCTGCCTGTCGGTGGTCGACGGCCAGGCATCGTGGACGGGCAGCATGCCGTCCGGTTTGCCGCCGTCCGGTGATCCGCTCGCCGCGCTCGGCAGCGCGTGGCGCGACCTGAAAAGCCCCCGGCTGCCGAACCTGCCGCCGCTCACCGGCGGGTTCGTTGGCTATCTCGGCTATGACGTCGTCCGCCGGATCGAACGACTGCCGGACAAGACGGTCGACGAGCTCGGCATGCCTGAGCTGACGATGCTTCTGATGACCGACCTCGCTGCCGTCGACCATCACGAGTGCACGGTGGTCCTGATCGCGAACGCGGTGCTGCGCCCGGACATGTCCGGCCTCGAACTCGACACCGCGTATGCCGACGCGCTGCGCCGGCTCGACGCGATGCAGGCAGCCCTTGCCACACCGTCGGCGCCGACCGTCGCCACCACGGCTGCTGCCCCGCCGAAGGCGGCCGCGTCGCGCACGCAACCGGGCGAGTACCAGCAGACCGTGCTCGCGTGTATCGAGGCGATCCGGGCCGGTGAGGTCTTCCAGATCCTCCCCGGACAGCGCTTCGTCGCGGAAACCGACGCCGATCCCTTCGACGTGTATCGGGTGCTGCGCACCCTCAACCCGTCGCCGTACATGTACTACCTGCGGCTGGACGGCTTCGACATCGTCGGCTCCAGCCCCGAGGCACTGGTCACGGTGAAGGGCGACGAGGCGACCATCCATCCGATTGCCGGCACCCGACGCCGTGGCGACACTCCGGAACGCGACGCCGAATTGATCAACGAGCTGGTCAACGACCCGAAGGAGCGAGCCGAGCACGTCATGCTCGTCGACCTGGCCCGCAACGACCTCGGCCGGGTCTGCGTGCCCGGCAGCGTCACCGTGATCGAGTTCGGTGTGGTCGAGCGGTACAGCCACGTCTCGCACATCGTCTCGACCGTGACCGGGCGGGTCGCGGACGGGTTGGACGCGTTCGACGTTTTCAAGTCGGCGTTCCCGCACGGCACGGTCACCGGCACGCCGAAGGTGCGCGCGATGGAGCTGATCGAACAGATGGAGCCGGTTCGGCGCGGCATCTACGCGGGCGCCCTCGGCTACATGGACCCCGCCGGCGACATCGACATGGCGATCTGCTTTCGCACCGCGATCATGCGGGACGGACACGCCTACGTGCAGGCGGGGGCGGGCATCGTCGCGGACAGCATCCCCGCCCTCGAGGAGCAGGAGACCCGCAACAAGGCGCGTGCCGTGTTGCAGGCGATCGCCACCGCGGAGACCCTGCGCACGGTCTCGTGAGACGGCACGCCGGGCTGGCTGTCGCGCTGGTGCTGCAACTGCTCGGCGCGGCGGGAGCGCTCGTGATCAGTACCCGTACCTGGCAGACGATCATCACGCCCCGGCCGGCGCCGCTGCCCCACGACGTGCTCGCCGTGTCCGGGCGCACCGTCGACTCCGCTGCGACGGCGCTGGCGCTCGTGGCCCTGGCCGGCGCGGTGGCCGTGCTGGCCACCCGCGGACTGCCGCGCCGCATCGTCGGAGCAGTGGTCGCCGCGGCCGGCGTCGTGCTCATCTGGCGCTCGATCGCGGCGAGCGCCGGGATCAGCGTCCGGCGGGCGCGCGCGCTGGTCGCCGAGCGGCACCCGACCGTGGACGCGGCCGCGGTGATCCCACGTGTCGTCGTGCACGCCGGCTGGCCGTGGCAGAGCGCCGCATGCGGGCTGATCGTCGCGCTGGCCGGCGCGGTGATCGCCTGGCACGGCCACCAGTGGCAGGTCATGTCCAGCCGCTACGAACGTCGTCCGGCCGGGGCGTCGGAGCAGGCGAAGGCGACCCGGTTGTGGTCTGAACTCGACCGCGGCGAGGACCCCACCCGATGACAGGTTCCTGACCCGGCGCAGAGGTGTCGGGGCCCCCTCGTTACGCTCGATGCAACACCCGTGGGGACAGGGGACGGGAGGCCGATCCGGTGGCGAGCGTGCTGGACGAGATCGTCGCGGGGGTCCGTGCGGACATCGCGATCCGTCAGGCAGCGGTGCCGCTGGAGGCGATGAAGCAACGGGCCGCCGCCACTTCTGCGGCGCGCGACGCGCTCGCTGCGTTGCGCGCCCCCGGCGTCGGCGTGATCGCCGAGGTCAAGCGCCGCAGCCCGTCCAAGGGTGCGCTGGCCAGCATCGCCGATCCCGCCGAGCTGGCCGTGCAGTACGAGGCAGGTGGCGCTCGGATGATCAGCGTGCTCACCGAGGAACGCCGCTTCGGCGGCACTCTCGCTGATCTCGACGCGGTGCGGGCGGCGGTGCAGATTCCCGTGCTGCGCAAGGATTTCGTCGTGTGCTCGTATCAGGTGCTCGAAGCCCGTGCGCACGGCGCCGACGTCGTGCTGCTCATCGTGGCCGCGCTCGAGCAGAACGCGCTCATCGGCCTGCGCGAACGCATCGAGTCGCTCGGCATGACCGCACTCGTCGAGGTGCACAGCGAGGACGAGGCCTCGCGCGCGCTGGATGCCGGCGCTCGAGTGATCGGCGTCAACGCGCGCGACCTGCACACCCTGGAAGTCGATCGCTCGACGTTCGAGCGCATCGCTCCCGGGCTGCCCAGTCACGTCGTCAAGATCGCCGAGTCCGGCGTGCGCGGCCCGCTGGACCTGATCGAGTACGCCGCGGCCGGCGCGGATGCGGTGCTCGTCGGCGAGACCCTCGTGACCGGCGCCGATCCGCGTCACACGGTTGCCGAACTCGTCACGGCCGGAGCTCACCCGGCGACGCCGCGCCCCTCACGCTGAACGCGGGCGGCGGTAGCATCGCGGGCATGACGCGAGGGCTGCTGGTCGGTCGATGGCGCGGGTGCTGAGCCCCCGCCCGTCCTCCATCCCGATCGGAAGTCCCGTCATGAACGCCTTGCCGCATCCTGCCGATCCCGCCGCACCCGTCCCGGACGCCACCGGCCACTTCGGTCGTTACGGCGGGCGGTTCGTCCCGGAAGCCCTGGTCGCCGCCATAGACGAGCTCACCGCCGCGTTTCACGAGACCCAGGCCGACCCGTCGTTCCGCGCCGAACTCGAGCGGCTGCTGCGCGACTACACCGGCCGGCCCTCACCGCTGACGGACGTGCCCAAGTTCGCCGAACACGCCGGTGGCGCCCGCGTCCTGCTCAAGCGCGAGGACCTCAACCACACCGGCTCGCACAAGATCAACAATGTGCTCGGGCAGGCGCTGCTCACCCAGCGGATCGGCAAGAAGCGGGTCATCGCGGAGACCGGTGCCGGCCAGCACGGCGTCGCCACCGCCACCGCCGCCGCGCTGCTCGGGCTCGACTGCGTCGTCTACATGGGCGAGGAGGACACGCGCAGGCAGGCCCTCAACGTCGCGCGGATGCGGCTGCTGGGCGCCGAGGTCGTCCCCGTCACCACCGGTTCCCGCACGCTCAAGGATGCGATCAACGAGGCGATGCGCGACTGGGTGACCAATGTCGACACGACGAACTACGTGTTCGGGACGGTCGCCGGCCCGCACCCGTTCCCGCTCATGGTGCGCGAGTACCAGCGGGTCATCGGCGACGAGGCGCGCGCCCAGGTGCTCGAACGCTGCGGCCGGCTGCCGGACGCTGTCGCGGCGTGCGTCGGCGGAGGATCGAACGCGATCGGCATCTTCACCGCCTTCGTCCCGGATCTGGACGTGCGCCTGGTCGGGTTCGAGGCCGGCGGCGACGGCGTCGATACCGGACGCCATGCCGCGTCGATCACCGGCGGCCTGCCGGGCGTGCTACACGGTGCACGGTCCTACCTGTTGCAGGACGACAACGGGCAGGTCATCGAGTCGCACTCCATCTCGGCGGGCCTCGACTATCCCGGTGTGGGGCCCGAGCACTCGTACCTGCACGACATCGGCCGCGCCGAGTACCGGCCGATCACCGATGAGCAGGCGATGACGGCGTTCTCGTTGCTGGCCCGCAACGAAGGCATCATCCCGGCGATCGAGTCGGCGCATGCGCTGGCCGGCGCGCTCGACCTGGGCCGCGAACTCGGCCCGGACGCGATCATCCTGGTCAACCTGTCCGGCCGCGGCGACAAGGACGTGGAGACCGCCTCGCGGTGGTTCGGGCTGGAACCCGACGCGCCCGAGGGAGTCGAGCCGTGACCAGCGCGGTGTCCGAGGCCCTGGCGAAGGCGAGCGCCGACGGTCGGGCGGCCTTGATCGGCTACCTCCCGGTCGGCTTCCCGTCCGTGGACCTGTCGATCGAGGCGATGCAGGCGATGGTCCGGGGCGGGGTCGACATCGTCGAGGTCGGGCTGCCCTACAGCGATCCGGTGATGGACGGCCCGACCATTCAGGCGGCGGCCGAGCTGGCGGTGCGCGCGGGAGTCGGCGCACGGGATGCGTTGCGCGCGGTCGCCGCGGTCGCCGAGGCCGGGGCCGCCGCGGTGATCATGACCTACTGGAATCCGGTCGAGCGCTACGGCGTCGACCGGTTCGCCGCCGACCTCGCGGCCGCCGGCGGGTCCGGGCTGATCACCCCGGATCTGATCCCGGACGAGGCCCAGCCCTGGTTCACGGCGTCCGACGCGCACGACCTCGACCGCATCTTCCTGGTCGCGCCGTCGTCGTCGGACGCTCGCATCGTGTCCACCGCACAGGCCTGCCGCGGGTTCGTGTACGCGACGGCGGTGATGGGGGTGACCGGCGCCCGGGCGAGCGTCGGCTCGGCCGCGGCGACGCTGGTGAACCGGGTACGGACTCTCGCGCCGCACACCGCCGTGTGTGTCGGGCTCGGCGTCTCCTCCCGCGAGCAGGCCGCCCAGGTCGCCGCCTTCGCCGACGGCGTCATCGTCGGCTCGGCGCTCGTGCGCTGCCTGCTCGACTCCCCGGACGCGGCCGGTGTGGCCGCCGTCGGCGCGCTGAGCGCGCAGCTGGCCGACGGCGTACGGCGCCGCTGAGCCACGCCGCCGGCGGCCCCGGATACCGTGGAGGCGTGCAGGTGCTCGCGTCGATACCCAGTCCGACGCACAGCGTCTGGCACCTCGGGCCGGTGCCGGTCCGCGCGTATGCGCTGTGCATCATCGTCGGGATCCTCGTCGCCGTCCGGGTCACCACCGTGCGCTGGCGTGCGCGCGGCGGCAGACCGGAACACGTCTGGGACGTCGCGGCGTGGGCGATCGTCTTCGGCATCGTCGGCGGCCGGCTCTATCACGTCCTCACCGACCCGGAGCTGTATTTCGGCTCGGGCCGGCACCCGATCAACGCGCTGAAGATCTGGGACGGCGGCCTCGGCATCTGGGGTGCTGTCGCGCTCGGCACGGTGGGTGCCTGGATCGGCTGCCGCCGCAAGCACATCCGGCTGGCGGTCTTCGCCGACGCGGCGGCGCCCGGCGTGGTGTTCGCCCAGGCGATCGGGCGGTGGGGCAACTGGTTCAACAATGAGCTCTACGGCAGCGCGACCAATCTGCCGTGGCGCTTGCAGATCCATGACATCTCGATCATCACCGGACATGCGCAACCGTGCACCTTCGGTCACATCGGCGCACAGGTCTGCGGCTACTACCATCCGACGTTCCTCTACGAGTCGTTGTGGGACGTCGGGGTCGGCGTGGCGCTGCTTGTTCTCGATCGACGCTTGCGGCTCGGCCGCGGCAACGTCATGGCGCTCTACGTCATGGGATACACGCTCGGCCGCGCGTGGATCGAGGCGCTGCGGACCGACCATGCCAACCACATCCTCGGCCTACGGCTCAACCTGTGGACCAGCATGTTCGTGTTCCTCGCCGGCCTCATCTGGTTCCTCCGGCACGACGGGTGGCGGGCCGAACGCGAGCCCAGTCCGTATTACCCCGCGGCGCGCGACGACCCGGAGGCGAAGGAGGTCACCGCCGATGGCTGACGCCTTCGCCCGCGTGCCGCGACGGGTGCCGGGCGAGCGACTCGAGCGTCACCACCATCGCGACATGAGCTGGCGGCTGGCTGCGACCGACCGTGTTCGGGATGATGGACGGCCTGGTGTCCAACCTCGCGCTGATCGCCGGCGTGGTCGGCGCCTCGGCGACGCCGACGAACGTCGCGCTGGCCGGGCTCGCGGGCCTGGTCGGCGGCGCCTTCTCGATGGCCACCGGCGAATACGTCTCGGTGCAGAGCCAGAACGAGTCGACGCAGGCCGAGGTCGACGTCGAGCGCCGCGAGCTGGCCCGCAACCCCACCGGCGAGCTGGCCGAGCTGACCCAGCGCTACGTCGAACGTGGTGTGGATCCGACGGTGGCTGCCCAGGTCGCCGCGCAACTGTCCCGGGACCCGGACCAGGCGCTGCTCGTTCACGCCCAGGACGAACTCGGTGTCGACCCGCAGACGCTGCCGAGCCCCTGGACGGCAGCTCTGTCCTCGTTCGCGTCCTTCAGCGTCGGTGCGTTGATCCCGCTGCTGCCGTACTTGCTCGGCGCCTCGTCGATCTGGATCGGCGCGCTGCTCGCGGCGACGGCGCTGTTCACCGCCGGCGCCGTGACCGCGCGCTTCACCGACCGGTCCTGGCTGTGGTCCGGCCTGCGCCAGCTCGCGCTGGGCCTCGCAGCCGCGACCGTGACCTACGGCGTCGGACTGATGTTCCACGCGAGCGTCGGCTGAGTCGCCGGCGGGTTCGTGCTGCGGTGGCCGAAAGGCCGCCGTCACACATTCGGCGGAGGGCTGTCATACCGCTGTCCTAGACTCCTGCCACCTGAACCTAGGTGGGGAGTGACGATGCGTCGTTGGGCTGAGTTCATCCTGCGGCACCGCAGGTGGGTCATCGCGTTCTGGGGTCTGGTCATCATCGCCGGCATCGCGGCGGCCGGCACAGTCTCCGACCGGATGACGGTCGACTTCTCGCTGCCTGGGCAGCCCGGCAGTGAGGCGGCGCAAGCAAGATCAAGCAGCGTCCTCGGCAACGGCGGTGACACCAGCCCGTATCGTCGTCACCGTCACCATGCCGCAGGGCCAGACCAGGTCACCGGCAACGAGGCGGAGGTCGCGAAGGCCTTCGCCGCGATCGCCGGCGAGACGACCGACGCTGCGAGTGGTCGACGAGGCGAACACCGGCGACAAGCGCGTTCCGCACGCCCAGGACGACCGCACCGCGTACGCGCTGGTGTTCTACCCGTTCCAACCGTTCACCCTCGGCGACGCTGCCGACCGACCGCGATCCGCGCCGCGGCCGAGGCGGCCGAACCGGCCGGCGCGAGTGTCGGCGTCACCGGCGAGGATGCGCTCGCCGTCGGCGACGAGGGCAACGGGGGCCCCGGCGTGCTCGGCGAGACGCTGCTCGGGGCGCTCGGCGCGCTCGCGGTCCTGGCCTTCGTGTTCGCCTCGTTCCTGGCGTTCCTGCCGCTGGTCGTCGCCGCCGTCTCGATCCTGGCGACGTTCCTCTGCTGCTGCCGCTGACCTACCTGACCGACGTGTCGTTCATCGTCCAGTTCCTCGTCGCCCTGGTCGGGTCTGGGCGTCGCGATCGACTACTCGCTGCTGCTTCGTCACCCGATGGCGGGAGGAACGAGATCACGGCCGGGACAACCACGACGCGGTGGTCGTCGCGATGGAGACCGCCGGCCACGCCGTGCGTGTTCAGCGGCGTCACCGTCGCGATCGGCCTGCTCGCGCTGGTCGTGCTGCCGGTGCCGTTCATGCGCAGCATGGGCATCGGCGGCGCGCTGATCCCGCTGGCCAGCGTGCGTCACGACCTGACGCTGACGCCCGGCGATCCTCGGCGGCATCGGCCCGCGGGTCGACTGGCCGAAGATCCGGCACGAGAACCGGGCGAGCCGGGCGTGGAGCCGCTGGGCGACGATGGTCGTGCGCCACCGCTGGATCGCGGCGGTCTCGGCGCTGGCCGTGCTCGTCGGCTGCTCGTCGGCGTGTTCTTCGGCATCAAGATCGGGCTGGCCGATCCTCGATCGCTGGCCCAGAGCGGCCCGGCGTACGACACGCTGCAGACGCTCGAAGCAGGGCGGCGTCACGACCGGCGTCCTGACGCCGATCGAGGTGCTGGCCGAGACCGACAGGCCAAGCGGCGGCCGCGGAGCTCGCGAAGGTCGACGGCGTCGACCACGCGCTCGTGCCGACCGGCCCGGGCAGCGATCGGCGACGGGCAAGACCGTCGTCGTCCTGATCCCCGACGAGGAGACCGTCAACTCCAAGAGCGTCGGTGTCGTCCGCGACGTCAACGGCGCGGCCGACACACATGCCCGGCGTGATCGGGGTGACCGGGCATCGGCGCCGCGCAGATCGACTTCCTGCACGCGGTCTACGGCAACTTCCCGCTGATGCTGCTGATCATCGCGTTGCTGACCTATCATGCTGCTGGTGCGCGCGTTCCGGTCGCTGCTGCTGCCGCTCAAGGCGGTGGTGCTCAACCTGTTGTCGCTCGGCGGCGACGCTCGGGCTGATGGTGCTGTTCTGGCAGGAGGGCTACGGCTCGAACGCGATCTTCGGCATCGAGGCGACCGGCGCGGTGACGTTCTGGATCCCGCTGATGGTCTTCGCGTTCCTGTTCGGGCTGTCGATGGACTACGAGGTGTTCATCCTGTCCCGGATCCGCGAGGAGTACGACGCCGGCGCGTCCACCGACGACGGCGGTCGATCGAGGGCATCGGCCGCACCGGCCGGCTGGTGACCAGCGCGGCGCTGATCCTGTTCCTGGCGTTCGCCGCGCTGGCCTCCGGCCCGGGCACCGACCTCAAGATGCTGGCGACCGGGCTCGGCTTCGGCATCCTGCTCGACGCGACGATCGTGCGGTCGGTGCTGGTGCCGTCGCTGGTGTCGCTGTTCGGCACGTGGAACTGGTACCTGCCCGCCTGGGCGGCCCGGTTGGTGCGAGTCGAGCCGTCGCGCGCCTATCCGGAGCCGCGCCGCGGCGCCAAGGTCGCCGAGCCGGTGGGCTGACGTGGGCCCGATGTCGGGTGTCGACGACGACACTGACGCGTCGGAGCGAGCACGTACGCTGAGCGGTACCACTTGCCGTCCGTGCTGAAGGACTCGTCTTGTTCGACACCCTGTCCGATCGCTTGTCTGCGGTCTTCACGAACCTGCGCGGCAAGGGACGGCTCTCGGACGCCGACATCGACGCCACCGCGCGGGAGATCCGGATCGCGCTGCTTGAGGCGGACGTCGCACTGCCGGTCGTGCGGCAGTTCATTGCGCGCATCAAGGAACGCTCCCGCGGCGAGGAGGTCAGCCGGGCGCTGAATCCGGCGCAGCAGGTCATCAAGATCGTCAACGAGGAACTCGTCGAGATCCTCGGCGGCGAGACGCGACGGCTCGTCTACGCCAAGCAGCCGCCCACGGTGATCATGCTCGCCGGACTGCAGGGCGCGGGCAAGACGACCCTCGCCGGCAAGCTCGCGCGGTGGCTGGGCAACCAGGGGCACACGCCGTTGCTCGTCGCCTGCGACCTGCAGCGACCCAACGCCGTCAACCAGTTGCAGATCGTCGGGCAGCGGGCCGGCGTGCCGACGTACGCGCCGCAACCCGGAAATGGCGTCGGCGATCCGGTTCAGGTGGCCCGTGACTCGATCGAGTTCGCCCGCCGCCAGCAGCACGACATGGTCGTCGTCGACACCGCCGGAAGGCTCGGCATCGACGCCGAGATGATGCAACAGGCTGCCGACATCCGCGCCGCGGTCCAGCCCCAGGAAGTGCTGTACGTCATCGACGCCATGGTCGGCCAGGACGCCGTGAACACGGCGGAGGCGTTCCGTGACGGCGTCGGCTTCACCGGGGTTGTGCTCACGAAACTCGACGGTGACGCGCGCGGTGGAGCGGCGCTGTCGGTCCGCGAGGTGACCGGCCAGCCGATCATGTTCGCGTCCAACGGTGAGAAGCTCGAGGATTTCGACGTCTTCCATCCCGACCGGATGGCCTCGCGCATCCTCGGCATGGGCGACGTGCTGACCTTGATCGAGCAGGCGCAACAGCACTTCGACGAGGCCGAAGCCGAGCAGATGGCCGCGAAGCTCGCGGCCGGCAACCAGTTCACCCTCGAGGACTTCCTCGAGCAGTTGCAGGCGATCCGGCGCATGGGTCCGATCGGCAACCTGCTCGGGATGCTGCCCGGCATGGGGCAGATGAAGGACGCGCTCGCGCAGGTCGACGACCGCGACCTCGACCGCACCGCGGCGATCATCCGCGGTATGACCCCCGCCGAGCGGGACAACCCGAAGATCATCAACGGCTCGCGACGGTTGCGCATCGCCAACGGTTCGGGCGTCACGGTCAGCGACGTCAACCAATTGGTCGACCGATTCTTCGAAGCGCGCAAGATGATGGGCCAAATGGGCGGCAGCATGGGGTTGCCGGGGATGCGCAAGCGCAGCGCGACGAAGTCGTCCAAGAACACCCGCAAGGGCAAGAAGGGCAAGAACAGCCAGCGCGGGCGATCGACATCCGCCCGCCCCACAGCGGCGCGCATGCCCACCGGCTTCCCCCCCGGCGCGCTCGGACCGGGCGGCTTCGGGGCCGGCGCTCCGGGCAACGTCGCCGGCCTGCCGCCGGGCATGCAGATGCCCGACCTGTCGAAGCTCAAGCTCCCGGACAAGTAGGCCCACGTCGGCGCAAGTCCCGCGCGCGCGGGTCGCTGCGTGCGGGCAGGCGTTGCGGGCCGCCGCGAGGGTGGGCTGGCCGGCGATAGGCTCGCCGTTGTGGCGGAGCCGGTGCTGCACGAGGTGTGGCTGGAACTCGTCAGCGGTACCCGGGTGCTGGTGGGCACCGATCTGCCAGACGTGCCGTCGGCCAACGCCGTCGCTCGCCGCTGGCGTCAGCTCGCCGAGGCAGAGCCGGACATCCTGCACGAGACGACGCCCGGCAGCGGCTGCATCGTGCGCGGATCGGCGATCATCGCCATCAAGGCACAGCACCAACCGAAACAGAAGATCGCCGATTCGCTGCTCAAGATCGAACGCGACGGCGTCTGGCTGTAGGCGTCGGCCGGCGTCGCAGCTGAGCGGCGGGCTGCGATTCAGGTGCCGGGCGAGCGCAGCTCGGCGGCCGCGTTGGGTGGCACGAGGTCGTAGCGGGCAAAGGTGCGGTTGAACCGACCGGTGCCAGCTGTGATCGAGCGTAACGACGTCGAATAGCGCACGAGTTCGGCGTCGGGCAGCTCGGCGTGCACGATGGTGCGCTCCATCCCGACGCGGGCCGACGGATCGGGCTCGGTGCCGGTGACCCGTCCGCGACGCCCGGACAGGTCGGACAGCACCGCCCCGACGTGGGTGTCGGGCACGGTGATGTCGACCGCGGCGACGGGCTCGAGCAGGGTCGGCGGGTTCGCTGCCGCCGCGTCCTTGACGGCCAGCGAGCCGGCCATCTGGAACGAGGCGTCGGAAGAATCGACGCTGTGCGCCTTGCCGTCGACGAGCGTCACCCGAACATCCACAACCGGGATGTGATCGTGGTCGAGGCCCTGGGCGAGCTGGGTGCGCGCGCCCTTTTCGACCGAGCTGATGAACTGTGACGGCACCGCGCCGCCGACCACCTTCTCCGCGAACTCGACGCCGGAGCCACGCGGCAACGGGGCGACGATCACGTCGCAGACGGCATACTGACCGTGTCCGCCGGATTGCTTGACCAGCCGGCCGTGCCCACGCACCTCCTCGGTGAACGTCGCCCGTAGACCGATCCGCAACGGGACGGTGTCGACGTGTGCACCGGTCGCCCGCAATCGGTCCAGTACGACGTCGGCGTGTGCCTCTCCGAGGCACCACAAGACCAGCTGCCCGGTGTCGATCTGGCGTTCGATGCGCACCGTCGGATCGCCGGCGGTGAGCCGGCTCAGCCCCTTGGCGAGGGTGTCCTCGTCGGCGCGCGTTGCGGCCTGCACCGCGATGGGTAGCAGTGGCTCGGGCATCTCCCACGCCGCCATCAGCAACGGTGCGGCCTTGGCCGAGATCGTGTCACCCGTTTCCGCCACGCCGAGGCGGCCGACGGCGCAGATGTCGCCGGCGACTGCGCGCTCGATGGGTCGTAAGCTCGCGCCGAGCGGCGAGAACAGCTGCCCGACGCGCTCGTCGGCGTCGTGGTCCGGGTGTCCTCGCCCGGCGCCGCCATGACCGGAGACATGGATCGGCGTCTCCGACGTCAGCGTCCCGGAGAACACCCGCAGAATCGATAGCCGGCCGAGGTAGGGGTCGACACTCGTGCGCACGACCTCGGCGAGCAGCGGCCCGTCCGGGCGGCAGTCGCCGACCTTCGTGTCCACGCCGTAGAGCGGCTGGACGTCGGGAACCGGCCGTTCCACCGGTGACGGGAACCCGCCGACGAGCAGTTCCAGCAACTGCCCGATGCCGACCATCGTCAGGGCGCAGACCGGCACGACCGGGTAGAACGTCCCACGCGCAACAGCGGTCTCCAGGTCGTCGACCAGCACGTCGAACTCGATGTCCTCACCGGACAGGTATCGATCGAGCAGCGACTCGTCCTCGCTGTTGTTGATGATCGCCTCGATCAACGCGGCCCGCGGCCCGTCGAGGTCGGCGCCGTCGAGCGGTGACGACGTCGCAGGCCAGCCGTCGGTGTAGTCGAAACGCTGCCGCGACAGCAGCCCGACCAGGCCGGTGTCGCCGTCGGGCACGTAGAGCGGCAGCACGTCCTGGCCGTCGTCGCCGCCGAAGACCCGCTGGCAGGCGTCGACGGTGGCGGCGTAGTCGGCCCGCGGCACGTCCAGTTTCGTGATCACGACGGCCCGTGGAGTCTGCAGCGCCGCGCACTCCTCCCACAACGAGACGGTGAGCGGGTCGATGCCGTCGGCGGCCGAGACCACGAACAGCGCCGCGTCGGCGGCGCGCAGGCCCGCGCGCAGTTCACCGGTGAAGTCCGGGTAGCCGGGGGTGTCCAGCAGGTTGACGACGACGTCGCGCCACCGAAGCGGGCACACCGACAGCGCGACCGAGCGCTGCTGAGCGACCTCCACCGGGTCGTGGTCGCTGACCGTGGTCCCGTCGGCAACCGTGCCGGCGCGCGAGATGGTGCCCGTGGCGGTGAGCAGTGCCTCGACGAGCGTCGTCTTGCCCCCACTCGAATGCCCGACCAGCGCGACATTGCGGATGCCGTCTGGTCGTTCAGCCGTCTGGATCGACGGCGCCGCCCCTTTCGTCGTGGCCTTCTGCTTCGACATGCCGCTCCATCCTGGCTGCTGCGCGTTCTCGCCGGCGCTCATCGACCGATCTGGGCATTCGACACCCGTCGGCGCCCCGGCGACAAGCACCGGCGATGTTCTCCGGGCCGGCTGCCGGCTCTGGCCGGGCGCGCGGGCCGCTATCGTTGGCCGACCACCTAACTTCGCGGTCAGTACAGCCGGACGCCGCGAGAACGGACACTGGACCAAGCGTGCTGAACATCCACGCCCGCGCCGCGGTCTCGCGGGCGCTGACACCGCTCGGTACGAGCCTGGCCCGCGCGGGGGTCACTCCTGATGTGATCACCGTCGTCGGCACGCTCGGCACGGTCGCCGCCTCGGTGATCTTCTTCCCGCGGGGCTGGTTCCTCGCGGGGACGCTGGTCATCACCGCGTTCGTGCTGCTCGACATCGTCGACGGCGCCGTCGCCCGTGCCAGCGGCGGCGGTTCGACTTTCGGCGCGGTGCTGGACTCCTCGTGTGATCGCATCGCAGACGCGGCCATCTTCGCCGCAATCGGCTGGTATTACGCCGAACACGGGCAGCGTTGGATGCTGCTGGCCGCGCTGTTGTGCCTGATCCTCGGCTCGCTGACGTCCTACATCCGCGCCCGCGCGGAGGCGGCCGGACTCACCGCCACCGTCGGCATCGCCGAGCGCGCCGAGCGTCTGATCATCGTCCTCGTCGGCACCGGGCTCACCGGTGTGGGCGTGCCGTACGTGCTGGCGATCGCGCTCTGGGTGTTGGTGGCCGCGTCCGCGGTCACCGTCGGCCAGCGCTTCGCGACGGTTTACGTGCAGTCGAAGGCGCGATCGGGACGGCAGCCGGGCGCCCACTCGACGGTCGACGCGTGATGTTGGACGGCGTGCGCGACCGAGCGGTCGGCATCGGCTACTCCGCGGGCTTCGGCCTCGTGAAGTCGATGCCGCGCGGGATCTCGGCGCGTGCGTTTCAGTCGGGCGCGGACATGGCGACAGTCCGCAACGGCCGCGGGGCCCGGCAATTGCGCAAGAACCTGCGCCGGGTGGTCGGGCCGCGCGTCTCCGAACTACGCATGGACACGCTCGTCGGGGATGCGCTGCGCTCCTACTCGCGGTACTGGCTCGAGACGTTCCTGCTCGAGGACATGGATCACCACTCCGTCGCAGCCGACACCGGGCGCAACACCGTCGGGGCCGAGCACATCGCGGCTGGGCTGGACCGCGGCAAGGGCGTCGTGCTTGCGTTGCCGCACTCGGGAAACTGGGACGCGGCGGCAATCTGGCTCGTCGCCACGTTCGGGCAGTTCACGACCGTCGCCGAACGGCTGCGCCCACAGTCGCTGTTCGACCGGTTCGTGGCCTACCGGGAGTCGATCGGCATGGAAGTGGTCGCGCTCACCGGCGGCGAGCGAGCGCCGACCCAGGTGCTGTCCGGGCGGCTGCGCGAAAACCGGATCGTGTGCCTGCTCGCCGACCGGGACCTGTCCCGTACCGGGCTCGAGGTCGACTTCTTCGGCGAAACGACGAAGATGCCACCCGGCCCGGCGCTATTGGCCGCAACGACCGGTGCCACGTTGCTGACCGCCCACCCCCGATTCGAAGGCTCCGGCTGGGGGCTCACCTTCAGCGAGCCGATCACCCTCCCGCAGGGTCGGCTGCGTGACACCGTGACCGCGGGGACACAGCGGATGGCGGACAACTTCGCCGAGCAGATCGCCCGCTACCCCGTCGACTGGCACATGCTGCAGCGGCTCTGGCTGGCCGACCTGCCGGCGCCGTCTCCATCGCGGAACGCCGGTTAGCGCGTGCGCATCGGCATCGTCTGCCCCTATTCCTGGGACATTCCGGGCGGCGTGCAGGCGCATGTGCGCGATCTCGCTGAGCAGCTCATCTCGCTGGGCCACACCGTTTCGGTGCTGGCGCCGGGCGATGAGGACATGCCCGGCCTGCCGCCCTACGTCGCGGTGGCCGGCAAGTCCGTGCCGATTCCGTACAACGGGTCCGTCGCCCGGGTGCAGTTCGGGCTGGTGTCGGCTGCGCGGGTGCGCCGCTGGCTGCGCGACGGCGGGTTCGACGTCGTCCACGTCCACGAGCCGGCGCCGCCGAGCCTGTCGCTGCTGACCTGCATGATCCATGACGGCCCGCTCGTCGCGACGTTTCACATCGCGACCCTGCGCTCGCGATTCCTCTCGATGTTCGACTCCGTCCTGCAACCGTTCCTGGAGAAGATCACCGGACGAATCGCGGTGTCGCCGGCGGCTCGGCAGGTGATCGTCGAGCATCTCGGCGGGGACGCCGTCGTCATCCCCAACGGGGTGGCGATCGGGCGCTACACCGATGCTGTCCCGTTCGACGGGTATCCGCGCTCGCATGGCGCGACGATCGGCTTCATCGGGCGCTACGACGAGCCGCGCAAGGGGATGGACGTCCTGGTCGACGCGCTCGACACTCTCGGGCCGCAGCGACCGGGGTTACGTCTCCTGGTTGCCGGGCGGGGCGACGCGGAGGATTTCCTGGCCGGGTTGCCGGCCTCGGTGGCCGGCCGGGTGGAACTGCTCGGCCAGGTCAGCGAGGACGACAAGGCCCGGCTCCTGCGCAGTGTCGACGTCTACTGCGCACCCAACACCGGCCAGGAGAGCTTCGGCGTGATCCTGCTCGAAGCGATGGCTGCCGGGACCGCGATCGTGGCCAGCGACATCGAGGCGTTTCGACGGGTCCTGTCCGGAGGCGTGGCCGGACGGCAGTTCGCGGTGGGCGATCGTGCGTCGCTCGCGACGGCACTCACCGACGTGCTGGACCATCCCGCGCTGCGGGCCGAGCTGGTGGCTGCGGGCCGGGCGGCAGTCGCGCCCTACGACTGGTCGCTCATCGTCGCCGACGTCCTGCGTGTGTACGAGCTCGCGATCGCGGGCGCCGGCGTGCCGAGCTGATCCGACCGGCCTACCATCGGCGAACATGCTGTCCGTCGGTTGGCTGTTTCTCGCCGTGCTCGTCGCGGTGCTGCTGACCACCTGGATCACCTTCACCCTCACCCGACTCGATCGCCTACACGCGCGGGTAGACGCGGCCCAGGCGGCGCTGGATGCGCAGCTGGTGCGCCGAGCGGCCGCACTGCTGCACGTCGCCGAGTCGCCCGACAGCGGGGTCCCGGACGAGTTGCGCACGCACTACGACACGGTCGCGCAGACCGCGCTGGACCCGGCGACGGCCGCGCCGGAACGACAGGACGCCGAGAATGCGGTCGGGCGAGCCGTGCTCGAGCTGGCCGCACTCTCGCACCCGCTGCAACCGGAGGCGGCCGCCGAGCTGCAGGAGGCCGCCGCCCGGGTCCGCATCGCGCGCAGGTTCTACAACGACGCGGTGCGCGACACTCGTTCACTGCGCGCGCGGCGGCTGCCGCGTCTTTTTCACATGGCCGGTCGGCGTGCCATGCCCGAGTTCTTCGACATCGATGACACCGTGCCTACGGCGCAGCCTGTGCGGCCGGCCGACCTCGCCGCGCGTCACGACGAACCACCATCCACCGAAGAGGAATCACGATGACCAGCCCCTTTCGTCCCCGTATGGCCGTCGCGGTTGCCGTGGCGGTGGCCACCGTGTTGACCTGTGGTGGATGCACGTCCGATGCGAAGTCCAAGCCCACCTCGGCAGCAGCGTCCACCCCGGCGCCGGCTTCCACGTCGGCGAGCACGTCGGAGTCCACTCCGGTGGCGCGGCCCGCCCCGCGAAATCCCTTCACCGGCATCGGGCCGGTGCCGGCGAACCCGGTGATCGCCGTCAAGATCGACGACACCGCACCGGGCCGCCCGCAGCGCAGCATCGATCAGGCCGACATCGTCTACATCATCGAGGTCGAGGGTGGTCTCACCCGGCTGGCCGCGATCTACGCGACACACCTGCCGAAGGTGGGCTACGTGCGCAGTACCCGGCCGAGCGACCCCGACCTGCTGCGTCAATTCGGCAAGATCACCGAGGCCTTCTCCGGCGGTGCCCGCGATTCGTTGATGCACGTGCGCGTCTCGGGGATCAAGGGCTGGAGCAACGACGCCGGCGCGCCGTACTTCTGGCGCGTCAGCCGCGCCGGGACTACCTACATCAACCTGGTTCTCGACCTTGCCAAGGTGGCCAAGCGGACTAGGACCAACCGGCCGAGGCCGATGGGCTTCACGTTCAGCACCTCGCTCGCCGCGCTGGGGGCGGGCGCCAAGGGCACCGATATCCGCACCCGAGTCGGCAGCACCGACGTCGAGTTCAAGTACGACCCGCACACGCACCGTTACGTACGTTACATCGGCGGCGTGCGCCAGGTGGCCGCGGACGGCAAGCCGGTCACAGCTGCGAACGTGGTCGTGCAGAGCTGCAAGATCGTGACGCATCCGCAGGACGTCGACGTCAACGGCAATCCTTCGCAGTGGACCTACACGATCGGCAGCGGAGCAGTGTCGGTGTTCCGCAACGGGCGCCGCTACGACGGCACCTGGACGCGTGCCAGCCTGGCCGGCGGCACCGTACTGAAGACGACGACCGGCACGCGGATCACCCTGGCGCCGGGCGACACCTGGGTGGCGCTCGTCCGGCGCGGCACGCGCACGCTCGGCTGAGCGCGCCGGCAAGGCCACGAACCCGGGAGCGGCCTAGCCGACCGGCCGCGAGTCGTCCTGGTTGCTCGTAGACTTTGCGTTATGGCCGAACAGCACAGCGTGGGCACCGCGCGGGTCAAGCGTGGGATGGCGGAGATGCTCAAGGGCGGCGTCATCATGGACGTTGTCACGCCCGATCAGGCGAAGATCGCCGAGGACGCCGGCGCCGTCGCCGTGATGGCACTCGAGCGGGTACCCGCCGACATCCGCGCACAGGGCGGCGTGTCCCGGATGAGTGACCCGGACATGATCGACGGCATCATCGGCGCCGTCTCGATCCCGGTCATGGCAAAGGCGCGGATCGGCCACTTCGTCGAGGCGCAGCTGCTCCAGTCGCTCGGCGTGGACTACGTCGACGAGTCCGAGGTGCTCACGCCTGCCGACTACGCCAACCACATCGACAAGTGGCAGTTCACCGTGCCGTTCGTCTGCGGCGCCACCGACCTCGGCGAGGCCCTGCGGCGGATCACCGAGGGTGCGGCGATGATCCGGTCCAAGGGCGAAGCCGGAACCGGCGACGTCTCCAACGCGACTACTCACATGCGGGCCATCCGGTCTGAGATCCGGCGGTTGCAGAACCTGCCCGAGGACGAGCTGTTCGTCGCGGCCAAGGAACTGCAGGCGCCGTATGAGCTCGTGCGTGAGGTGGCTGCGCTCGGCAAGTTGCCGGTCGTCCTGTTCACCGCCGGTGGCATCGCCACGCCGGCCGACGCGGCGATGATGATGCAGTTGGGCGCCGAGGGCGTGTTCGTCGGATCGGGCATCTTCAAGTCGGGAAATCCGGCGCAGCGGGCCGAGGCGATCGTCAAGGCCACCACGTTCTTCGACGACGCGGACGTCCTGGCCAAGGTGTCGCGTGGCCTCGGTGAGGCCATGGTCGGCATCAATGTCGAGGAGATCGCGCAGCCGCACCGCCTCGCCGAGCGGGGCTGGTAGCACGCGGCCCCGCACCGCGGCCGGGAGGATGAGTATTCGTTTCGGATGCGTGCTACGCGCGTAACACGGATTTCGAGCGACCATACGGTGCGGCACCCGCGGTGCGCTGAAAACTGTCCGTGCCTGCGCCTAGCCTCGGGCGGACAGAGCCGATCAACCAGGGGATGTGCCGTGGCTATCAGGGACGATCTCATCGCCGCGGTACACCGCGAGATCGCGGAGCTGGCGGCCGCTGACGTCGAACTCGACAGTCGACCACCGCGGGGGCGCGCGCGCGGCCGCGCGGCCGGCGCATCTGTCGTGTACACGCTGCGCCTCGATGCCGAGGAGGTCGCGGCGCTCGATCGTCGTGCAGCGCTGCTCGGCGTGACACCGAGCGCGCTGGCCCGCAACTTCATCAGGATCGGATTGTCCGCCAGAGGACCGGCGGCGATGTCCGGCATCGTCGATCGGCTGGAGAATGCCGTCACCGAGCTTCGCGCGCTGGTGCCGTGACCGCCGACCCCCAGATCGGCGTGCTCGCCGTGCAAGGCGACGTCCGCGAGCACCTGGCCGCGCTGACCGCCGCTGGGATGACCGCTGTGACCGTGCGGCGACCCGCCGAACTCGCGGCTGTGGACGGGCTGGTGCTGCCGGGCGGGGAATCGACCACGATGATCAAGTTGGCGCAGGTCTTCGGGCTGCTGGAGCCGCTACGTGAGCGCATCGCCGACGGGCTCGCCGTGTACGGCTCGTGCGCGGGCATGATCCTGCTGGCAGACCGCGTCGACGCGGGCGGTTCTCCCATCGAGGCGACCGTCGGTGGGATCGACATGACGGTGCGCCGCAATGCGTTCGGCCGGCAGGTCGACTCGTTCGAGGAAGACCTCGCGATCGACGGGATCGACGGGCCGCCGATGCGCGCGGTATTCATCCGCGCCCCGTGGGTGCACGACGTCGGGCCGCGGGCACGGGCGATCGGGCACGTCAGCACCGGCGAGCACGCCGGTAGGATCGTGGCCGTCCGCCAAGGCAACCTGCTGGCCACGTCGTTCCACCCGGAACTGACCGGCGACGGGCGCATCCACGCGTACTTCTGCAAGATGGTGAGGCACTGCGCATGAGCGGGCATTCGAAGTGGGCGACGACCAAGCACAAGAAGGCCGTCATCGACGCCAAACGGGGCAAGCTCTTCGCCAAGCTGATCAAGAACATCGAGGTGGCGGCGCGCACGGGCGGCGGCGACCCGGATGGCAACCCCACGCTGTACGACGCCATCCAAAAGGCCCGCAAGAGTTCGGTTCCGGTCGACAACATCGACCGCGCGGTCAAGCGTGGCTCCGGCGCCGAGGCCGGTGGCGCCGATTGGCAGACGATCATGTACGAGGGTTACGCGGCCAGCGGCGTCGCCGTCCTGATCGAGTGCCTCACCGACAACCGCAACCGCGCCGCGACCGAGGTGCGTACCGCAATGAACCGCAACGGCGGATCGATGGCTGACCCGGGCTCGGTTTCGTACCTGTTCAACCGCAAGGGCGTCGTCATCGTGCCGAAGGACGGTCAGAACGAGGACGACGTGCTGCTGGCGGTCCTCGACGCGGGTGCCGAGGAGGTCAACGACCTCGGCGACTCGTTCGAGGTGGTCAGCGAGGCCACCGACCTGCTCGGTGTGCGCAGTGCGCTGCAGGATGCCGGGATCGACTACGACTCAGCGGAGACCTCGTTCCTGCCCAGTGTCCAGGTGCCGCTCGACGAGGACGGCGCACGCAAGGTGTTCCGCCTCGTCGACGCCCTGGAGGACAGCGACGACGTGCAGAACGTCTATGCGAACTTTGACGTCAGCGACGAGATCCTCGAAGCTGTCGGCGCCGACTGAGTGCCTGCCGGGTGTAGGTCGCTACACCGGGTTCCTGGTCCAGAACCGGAAGAACTCGTAGCCGAGCTGCCAGGCGAGCGTGTCGCCGCCGAGCAGGTCATAGAGCCAGTCCACAAGATCGAAGAAGGCATCATGGACCGGGCCGGCGTAGAACAGCAAGACGATCAGCCCGAGCAACCCCCACGGCTTGATCCGGTCGCCGACCACCCGCGTCTGGGGGTCCAGGTACGGCTCAATGATCGCGTAGCCGTCGAGGCCGGGGATCGGCAGCAGATTGAGCACAGCCGCGGTGAGTTGCAGGAAGCCGAGGTACCCCAAGCCGGTCCAGAACCTGACGTGCTCGCCGCTGCCGGTCTGCGCCAGCTGGACCAACGCGATAGCGAGCGCCACATTGACGGCCGGGCCTGCGCCCGCGGCCAGGCTGAGGGCAGCGCGGCTGCGGAACTGGTGCCGATGCAGGTACACCGCGCCACCTGGCAGCGCGAAGCCGCCGCCGATCACCGCAACGATCGGCAGCGCGATCGACAGCAGCGGGTGCGCGTACTTCAGGGGGTTCAGGGTCAGATACCCGCGTGCCTCCACGCTGCGATCGCCGGCGCGGTACGCGGCATATGCGTGGGCGAACTCGTGCACGCACACCGATGCGATCCAGCCGCCGAGGACGAGCAGAAACACACCCACGTCACCGATCCGCGCGCCCGGGCCGCCGCTCGTCCACGCAAGCACACCGCCGAGGGCAGCCACGCCGAGCACGGCGAGGAACACCGGGCTGGGTCTGACCGCACGAGGCGGCTTGCCGGGGTGTCCCGAGCGGCCGGGGTCGAACGCGGACATGTCGGCCACGGTACGGAGTGGCGCTGGGCGCGGCGTGTTGATCGGGCCGACCGGACGGAGCCGCCCTAGGCTGCCTCGAACGACCGTTCGATCCGAGGTGGCAGTGTGCGCGTGCTGGGCGTGGACCCGGGCCTGACCCGCTGCGGTATCGGTGTTGTGGACGGGGCTCCCGGCCGCGCGCTGCACCTCGTGTACGTCGAGGTCGTCCGCACCCCGTCCGACGCCGAGATCGGGGCGCGGCTCCTGGCGCAGGCTGACGCGATCACGGCCGCCATCGCCGACTACGAGCCCGACGTGGTGGCCGTCGAGCGGGTCTTCAGCCAGCACAACGTGCGCACTGTGATGGGCACGGCGCAGGTCGCCGGGCTCGCGATCGTCGCCGCAACACGCGCGCGCATCACCGTGGCGTTGCACACACCGAGCGAGGTGAAGGCGTCGGTCACCGGCTCCGGGAGCGCCGACAAGGCGCAGGTGGGTGCGATGGTCACCCGGCTGCTGCGGCTGCCGCAGGCGCCGGCGCCCGCCGACGCCGCGGATGCGCTCGCGCTAGCCATCTGCCAGTTGTGGCGCGGCAGCGCGACGAACCGGATCGCCGCGGCCCTGGCCCGGGCAGGGCAGTGAGAGTCCGGCGAGAGGAGGGCCGATGATCGCCAGCGTGCGCGGCACGGTCGCCGCGGTGAGCCCGGACGGTGCCGTCGTCGACGTGGGTGGGGTCGGGCTGGCGGTGTCCTGTTCGCCGGGCACCATCGCCGCGCTGCGGGTGGGTGAGACCGCCCGCCTGGCGACCAGCCTGGTCGTCCGGGAGGACTCGCTCACTCTCTACGGGTTCGCCAGCGACGACGAGCGGGCGTTGTTCGAGCTGTTGCAGACCGCGAACGGGGTCGGTCCGAAGCTCGCCCAGACCATGCTCGCGGTCCACCCGCCGCGCGAGCTGCGCCGCGCGATCGCCACCAGTGACTATGCGATGTTGACCCGCGTCCCGGGAATCGGGCGCAAGGGCGCCGAGCGCATCGTGATCGAGCTGCGCGATCGCATCGGTGCCATCGACGGGTACGAGATCTCGGCCGGTGGCGCAGTGGCCGCCGTCGCGCCGTGGCGCGACCAGCTGATGAACGCACTGGCCGGGCTCGGGTTCTCCGGGAAGGAGGCGGCCGACGCGATCGACGTCGCAGTTGCAGAGCTGCCGGAGTCCGGCGCGCCGAACGTACCCGCGCTGTTGCGGCGCAGTATCCAGTTACTGGGCCGCGCGGGATGAACGGACCCACATGAGCGAGCCGTCCGAGGACATCGTCGATCCCGCGCTCGCCGCGGACGAGCGTGACGTCGAGGCGTCGCTCCGGCCCAAGCGCCTCACCGAGTTCGTCGGCCAGCCGAAGGTACGCGAGCAGCTCGAGCTCGTTCTCGAGTCCGCGTTGCGCCGTAACCGGCCGCCCGATCACGTACTGCTGTCCGGGCCGCCGGGCTTGGGCAAGACGAGCCTGGCCATGATCATCGCCGCCGAACTCGGGGCACCGATCCGGGTGACGAGCGGCCCCGCGATCGAACGCGCAGGGGACCTCGCCGCCCTGCTCACCAGCCTGACGCAGGGCGAGGTGCTGTTCATCGACGAGATCCACCGCATTGCCCGACCGGCCGAGGAACTGCTCTACCTGGCCATGGAGGACTACCGCGTCGACGTCATCGTCGGGAAGGGACCTGGCGCCACCGCGATCCCGCTCGAACTCTCGCCGTTCACGCTCGTCGGCGCCACGACTCGCGCCGGGCTGCTGACCGGCCCGCTGCGCGACCGCTTCGGGTTCACCGGGCACATGGACTTCTACGCCACGGCCGAACTCGAACAGGTGCTCCGCCGCTCTGCCGAGCTGCTGGGCGTGCAGCTGCGCCCGGACGGCGCGGCCGAGATCGCCGGGCGCGCGCGGGGTACACCCCGCATCGCCAACCGGCTGCTGCGCCGGGTGCGCGACTACGCCGAGGTGCGCGCGGACGGTGTCGTGGACGAACCTGTCGCCCGCGCGGCGCTGGCCGTGTACGACGTCGACGAACTCGGGCTGGACCGCCTCGACCGCGCCGTGCTCGATGCGCTGGTGCGCCGCTTCGGCGGCGGTCCGGTCGGCGTCGGCACGCTCGCAGTCGCCGTCGGCGAGGAAACGGAGACGGTCGAGGATGTCGCCGAGCCGTTCCTCGTCCGCGCTGGGCTGTTGGCGCGAACACCGCGCGGGCGGGTCGCGACACCAGCTGCCTGGACCCATCTCGGCCTGATTGCACCGCGCACACAGAGCGGGCCCACACTCTTCGACGCGTAGTCTCGGCGGCGTACACCTGCCGTCGACGCTGGGATCCACCGTGGGGAACTACCTGCCGATCGTCTTTTTCATCGTCATCGTGGTCGGCCTCATCGCCGTCTCGACCCGGGCCCGCCGCCGGCAGGCCGCAGCGCAGCAGCGGCGTATGGAGCAGATCACTGTGGGTGCCGAGGTCATGACGACCTCGGGGCTGTACGGAGTGGTCGTGGCGCGCGACGTCGACGACGACACCGTCACGCTGGCCATCGCTGCGGGGGTCGAGGTGAAGTGGGCGCTGGCGGCGCTGCGCACCCTCGAATCGTTGCCCACCCAGTACCGAAAGGGTGAGCCGCGCCTGGACGATCACCGGTCGCGAGGCGGCGCCGAGTCCGGCTTCGGGGAGCCGCGCGCCCGGGGTGGCGACCCGGCGAGCTGATTGTCCCGTTGTGCCGTTGGCCGGTCCCGGGCTCACATCGGTCATACTGTCCTGCGGCTCTGGGTGTCTCGCCATGTCGGGACGCTGATCGGCACCCGCACGAGCGCATCCACCGCATCCGCGTCCGATGACCTGAGAACGCCGAGGAGATCTTCCCCGTGGCACCACCCCCCGGAACGCTGCGCGTCGGGCGATACTTCCTCGCACTGACAGTGTTGCTGGTTCTGCTCTACGGCATCGTGTTCCTGGGGGATCAGCACACTCCGAAGCTCGGTCTCGACCTCGTCGGCGGCCAGCAGGTCATCTTTCAGGCCAAGACCCCGAACGGTTCCACGCCAAGCAGTTCGTCCATGTCCCAAGCGCGCCAGATTCTCGCGGAGCGGGTCAACGGCACGGGTGTCACCGAGGCAACCGTCGTGATCCAGGGTGACGACCAGCTCGTCGTGTCCATCCCCGGCGGCACCGAGACCGACGTCGCCAAGCTCGGTGCCGCGGCGGTGCTGAACATGCGCGGCCTGGTCGCGCCCGCGCAGCCGGTCGCCTGCCGCGTCCCCACCGCAACCGGTTCCGGGTCCGCCACGCCGACCTCGACCTCGACTTCGACGGCCTCCCCGACCGCTTCCCCGGTAGCGACCGCCTCCTCGACCGGGTCACCGACCGGCTCGACGAGCCCGACGCAGTCCTCGACCTCGAAGGCCGCCGGCGCCGCCCCGGCTTCGTCGTCCGCCCCGGCGGCACAGGCCGTGGCCGCACCGAGCAGCAGCGCCGCAGCCTCGTCGCGCCCGCCCACTGCGTCCGGATCGGTATCGAGTTCGGCGGCGGCTGCGCCGGTGTGCGTCGCCGATCCGCTCGCCGCCCTGGTCAAGAGCAATCCGTCGCTGAAGATCCCGCTGACCGACAAGCAGTTCGATGCGCTGAGCACTGCTGAGCAGCAGGCGATCACGAGTGCGTTGTCGACCTTCGACTGCAGCTCCGCCGCGGATCAGCCCGACATCAAGGGCAAGTACTTCATCGCCTGCGACGAATCCGATCAGTACGTGTACCTCCTGGGGCCGGTCATCGTCCCGGGAAACCAGATCGACAGCGCCAGCGCGCAGGCCCCGAACGCCGCAAACAGCTCGTTCGAGTGGTCGGTGGCGCTCGCCTTCAAGGACGCCGGTGAGAACGCGTGGGCGAAGTACACCGCCGCGCACAACATCGGCGACAGCTCCGGTAACACCAACGCCAGCGCGCTGACCTGCAGTGCGGCCACGTACGCGTGTGCCAACTTCGTCGGGTTCACCCTCGACGGGCGGGTCATCTCGATCCCGGTCAACGAGTCGGCGATCAACGGCGGCACGACCCGGATCAGCGGCAGCTTCACCGAGAAGTCGGCCAATCAGCTCGCGGATCAGCTGCGCTTCGGTGCGCTGCCGCTGAGCTTCGAGGCGCAGCAGGCGCAGTCGGTATCCGCCACGCTGGGCAGCTCGCAGCTGCGGGCCGGCCTGCTCGCCGGTGGTATCGGGCTGATCCTGGTGGTCATCTACTCGCTGCTCTACTACCGGGCGCTCGGGTTGGTGACCATTGCGTCGCTGATCGTGTCCGGCCTGCTGACGTACGCCATGCTCGTCGTACTCGGCACTCAGATCGGGTTCACGCTCAGTCTCGCCGGTATCGCCGGCTTCATCGTCGCGGTCGGTATCACCGCCGACTCGTTCGTCGTGTTCTTCGAACGGATCAAGGACGAGGTCCACGAGGGCAGATCCATGCGCGTAGCAGTACCGCGCGCGTGGACCCGGGCCCGGCGCACGATCCTGTCGGCCGACACCGTCTCGTTCCTCGCCGCAGCGATCTTGTACTACTTCGCCGCCGGCGACGTGAAGGGTTTCGCGTTCACCCTCGGCCTGTCGACCTTGATCGACCTGGTCGTCGTCTTCCTGTTCACCCACCCGATGGTGTCCCTGCTGTCGCGCAGCCGCGCCTTCGGCTCGGCTCGCTTCACCGGATTGAACGCAGTCCGCGACGGTGGGATCGCCAGCGTCGAGCCCGCCGGTTCGACGCCGACGCAGCCTGCCCACAGCGGCCGCACCAGGCCGGCCGCCTCCGCGGTCGACGTGCGCGCGAAGTCGGTCGCCGTGCTCGAAGAGCAGGACGAGGACCTCGAGTCGAACGCTGTCCCGCCCGACCTCGAGCCGGCCGAGGACGTGGCCGCGGCACCCCACGACGGCGGCCCCGAGGGTGAAGACACCGCAACTGCACCCGGTGGGGACGACGCCGAGCCCACGCGCAGCACGCCCCAACCGGGGACCGCGGCCGAGCGCGCGGCCGCGCGGCGGGCCAGAATGCGCGCCGGGCGCGACGAGGAAGGGCAGCGCTGATGGCGTCGGTGTGGAAACGTCTGTATCGGGGCGAGACGCGCATCGACTTCGTCGGCACGCGCAAGCGGTGGTATCTCGCGTCCGCGATTCTGCTGCTGATCTGCGTCGTCAGCTTCGTGGTCCGCGGCTTCAACTACGGCGTCGAGTTCGAAGGCGGCACCCAGTTCCGGATCGAGACCGCCGGCACGTCGATCACGGCGAGCGAGGTGGAGGCAGCGTTCACCGCCGCCGGCACCGCGCCCGCGGATGCGGCGCAGGTCGTCGGCAGCGGTAACGACCAGACAATCGTCGTCAAGACCGAGGCGCTCAAGCCCGTCCAACAGCAGGAACTGATCGCCAAGGTGGCCAAGGATCTGGGCTTGTCGCCCGACAAGTTCAATCCGACCTCGGTGAGTTCCAGCTGGGGCCACGACATCACGATCCAGGCGCTGCAGGGCTTGATCGTGTTCCTGATCGCGGTGTCCATCTACATCGCGCTGCGTTTCCAGTGGCGAATGGCCATCGGCGGCATCATCGCGCTGTTGCATGACCTCATCCTCACCGCCGGCGTCTACTCGCTGATCGGCTTCGAGGTCACCCCGTCGACCGTCGTCGGCCTACTGACCATCCTGGGTTTCTCGCTCTACGACACCGTCGTCGTCTACGACAAGGTGGCCGAGAACTCGAAGGACATTCTCGCCGGTTCGCGGATGACGTTCTCCGAGGCCGCCAACCTGGCGGTCAACCAGACGCTGATGCGCTCGATCAACACCTCGCTGATCGCGCTGTTGCCCGTCGCGGGCCTGTTGTTCGTCGGTGCCGGGCTGCTCGGGGTGGGCACGATCAAGGACCTCGCGCTGATCCTGTTCGTGGGTCTCGCGACCGGGGCGTACTCCTCGCTGTTCCTGGCGACGCCGATCGTGGTCGACCTGACCGAGCGCGACCCGCGCTACAAGGCGCTGGCCAAACGGGTGGTCGCGAAGCGGTCCGCCGACGCGCGCCGTGCCGCGGATGCCGCGCTCACCGGTGCCGCTGCGGCACCCAAGCGCGGCGGCGGGCCCGCCCCGGCCCCGAAGGTGGGCGCGCGGCCGGAGCGCCGCAGGCGCAAGTGACCGGGCTGGCCGAGCGGGTCACGGCACTGCTGCGCGACGTCGCAGACTTCCCGCAGCAGGGCATCCTGTTCAAGGACATCGCCCTCCTGCTCGCCGATTCGGCAACCTTCCGCGACGTCGTCAGCGAACTCGCCGCCGCCGGCCCGGACGCGCAACTCGTGGCCGGAGTCGAGGCGCGTGGCTTCCTGCTCGCCGGGGCGATCGCGGCGCAGCTGGGCTGCGGCGTGGTGGCAGTGCGTAAGGCCGGCAAGCTCCCGCCGCCCACCGTGCGCCGCTCCTACGACCTCGAGTACGGCAGTGCCGAGATCGAGGTGCCGGTAGACATCCTGCCGGGCAAGCGGGTGCTGCTCATCGACGACGTCCTGGCCACCGGCGGCACGCTACGCGCGGCAGCCGGGCTGATCGGCGACGCCGGCGCCGAAGTAATCGGGCTCGGGGTGATCATCGAGCTGAGTGCGCTCGGGGGTCGGGCGACGCTCGACACGATCGCGCCGCTGACCGCTCTCGCGCAGGTCTAGCACACGTGGACGGGGCATCCGTTCGCGCGCCGTAGACTCGAAGCAGGATCGTCGAGGGGAGCGGAGCTGAGCACGCAGACCGGCGCGCGCGAGCAGGTCCAGGGCGCAGCGACGTCCGCCGAGCCGGTGCACGCGATCGGTGCGCCCACCGATCCCGAACCGGACTCCGTGCCGGACTCTGCGGCAGAGGTCGAGACCGCCGAGCAGTCCCCGGCCAGTACCACCCACCGTCGCCGCTACCGCGATCGGCTCGCGCGCCGGCTCGTCACGACGACGCGCCAGTCGGCCGTCGAACCGGTTCTCGAGCCGCTGTTGGCGATCCACCGCCGCGCGCATCCGAAGGCCGACGCGAAGGTGCTGCAACGCGGCTACGACGTCGCAGAGCTGTGCCACCGCGGCCAGCTGCGCAAGAGCGGCGACCCCTACATCACCCACCCGCTCGCAGTGGCGACCATTTTGGCCGAGCTCGGCATGGACACCACGACCCTCATCGCGGCGCTGTTGCACGACACCGTCGAAGACACCGGAATGACGCTGCGCGCCATCAATGCCGAATTCGGCGACAGCGTGGCCGTGCTCGTCGACGGCGTCACGAAGCTCGACAAGGTCAAGTACGGCATGGCGGCCGAGGCGGAGACGATCCGCAAGATGGTGGTCGCGATGGCCAGCGACCCGCGGGTCCTGGTGATCAAGCTCGCCGACCGGCTGCACAACATGCGCACGCTGCGCTTCCTGCCACCGGAGAAGCAGGAGCGCAAGGCTCGCGAGACCCTCGAGGTCCTCGCGCCGCTCGCCCACCGTCTCGGTATGAACACCGTCAAGTGGGAGCTCGAGGATCTTGCGTTCGCGACGCTGTACCCGAAGCGGTACGACGAGATCGTCCGTCTCGTTGCCGAGCGGGCACCGTCGCGCGACACCTACCTCAGTTCCGTCATCGACCGGATCAACAAGGATCTGCGCGAGGGTCAGCTCAAGGCGCAGGTCACCGGTCGCCCGAAGCACTACTACTCGATCTACCAGAAGATGATCGTGCGCGGCCGCGAGTTCACCGACATCTATGACCTCGTGGGCATCCGGGTCCTGGTGGACAGCGAACGCGACTGCTACGCGACCCTCGGCGTCGTCCACGCCAACTGGCAGCCGGTCCCGGGTCGGTTCAAGGACTACATCGCGATGCCGAAGTTCAACATGTACCAGTCCCTGCACACGACGGTGATCGGGCCGGCGGGTAAGCCGGTGGAACTGCAGATCCGCACCCACGCCATGCACCGCACGGCCGAGTACGGCATCGCCGCGCACTGGAAGTACAAGGAGCGCAAGGACGCCGACATCGCCGAGCCGGCCGGCATGTCCGACGAGATGGGCTGGTTGCGCCAGCTGCTGGACTGGCAGCGCGAGACCCAGGAGCCCGAAGAGTTCCTCGACACGCTGCGCTACGAGCTCGGTGCCAACCAGGTCTACGTATTCACGCCCAAGGGCAACGTCATCAGCCTGCCGAGCGGATCCACCGCGGTCGACTTCGCCTACGCGGTGCACACCGAGGTGGGGCACAGCTGCATCGGGGCGCGGGTCAACCACAAACTCGTCGCTCTAGAGAGTCCGCTGGACAACGGCGACACCGTCGAGGTGTTGACCTCGAAGGCCGAAGGTGCCGGGCCGTCGCGGGATTGGCTGGAGTTCGTCAAGTCGCCGCGGGCGCGCACGAAGATCCGGCAGTGGTTCGCGCGTGAACGCCGAGAGGACGCGATCGACGCCGGCAAGGCCGCGCTGAGCAAGGCGATGCGCAAGTCCGCGTTGCCGATCCAGCGCCTGCTCGGCGGCGATCAGCTACGCACGCTCGCGCAGGACATGCATTACGCGGACGTCTCGGCGTTGTACGCCGCGATCGGCGAGAATCATGTCTCGGCGCAATCGGTGGTGCACAAGCTGGTCACCCAGTTGGGCGGGGCGGAGGGCGCCGTCGAGGACATCGCCGAGGCGACCATCCCGACCGACGAGGTGCCCGCGCTCACCCCGCAGAGTGTCGGCGGCAATGTCGGGGTCGTCGTGAAGGGTGTGTCGGAGGTATGGGTCAAGCTCGCGCGGTGCTGCACGCCGGTACCCGGCGACGACATCATCGGGTTCGTGACCCGAGGCGGCGGCGTGTCGGTCCACCGACACAACTGCACCAACGCCGCGGCGCTGACCGACCAGCCCGAGCGTCTGGTTGAGGTCGAGTGGGCGCCGTCGGTCGATTCGAGTTTCGTGGTGTCGATCCAGGTCGAGGCGCTGGATCGGCACGGGCTGCTCTCCGACATCACCCGGATGTTGTCCGACGAGCGGGTCAGCATCCTGTCGGCAAACGTCTCGACGACACGCGATCGCGTCGCCAGCAGCAAATTCACCTTCGAGATGGCCGAGGCCAAGCACCTCGGCCACCTGCTGCGGGCGATCCGGACGGTCGAGGGCGTCTACGACGTCTACCGCGTGCAGACACACTGAGGCGGCTACTTCGCGAGCCTCGCCCTGGTGATCGAGATGGGCAGCTTCGGGGGGCCGTCGTCACCCGTGGTTGCGCCCTTCGCGGCGACCTTGTCCACGACGCCGAGGCCCTTGGTCACAGTGCCGAACACGGTATAGGCGGGCGACACCGTTGAATTCCGGTAGACGATGAAGAACTGGCTGCCGTTGGTGTTCGGAGCGCCGTTGGCCATCGCGATCACACCGCGGGTGTATCTCTCCTCGCCGGTGAGCTCGTCGGCGAACGTGTAGCCCGGTCCGCCGCTGCCGGTGCCGCCCGGATCGCCGCACTGCAGGACGCTCAGCGAGGTCGACGTCGTGATGCGGTGGCACGGCGTCTTGTCGAAGTACTTCTGGCCGGCCAGTGACACGAAACTCTCCACCGCGCACGGAGCCGCGGCGCGGTTCAGCGTGAAGGTCATCGGCCCCTGCGAGGTCGACACGGCGACGTTCACCGTGCCGGTTCGCGCGGGCTTGGTCGTGGGCGGAGCCGTCGCCGGCTTCGCGGCGCCGCCGCTCTTGGTCCAGGTGCACGGGTAGGCAGCTACCGTCGCGGTCGCCGACGAGGAAGGGGACGCGGTTGGCGACGGGGAGCTACTGCGGGTCGGGCTGTTGCTGCCCGCCGTCGGTTCGGAGTGGTCGTTGCCGGTGGTGACGGCGAAGACCACGATCACGACGATCGCGACGAGGGCGCCGACGATGGAGATGATCAGGTTGACCCGCCGACGGTGTTCGCGGCGCGCGTGGCGGCGCTGCAGCTGCCGTTGTTGACGTCGGCGCTCGGCTTCCCGGCGCTGCTTGTCCGTCGGCACGCCGGTGTCAGCTGACCTTGACCAGGTCGACGACGAACACGATCGCGGCGTTCGGCGGAACGTTCCCGCTGCCGGAGCTGCCGTAGCCCAGGGGGGCCGGGACAATGATGATCCGCCGCCCGCCCTCGCGCATCGCGACGACCTTGCCGGCGCCACCGATCCCCTGGGTGAACCCGGGCACGACCCCGGTCAGCGAGAAGTCGATGGGCTTGCCGCCGCGGGCCCAGGACGAGTCGAACTGTTTGCCGTTCGCGTCGAGCACCCCGGTGTACTGGACCGATACGGTCGACGTCGGCGTCGCGGTCTTGCCCTTGCCGACCACCAGATCCGCGCACGCCAGTGCCGTCGGTGTCCCGGTGGACTTGGCGCTCACTTTCGGCTCATGCTTGAGGTTGGTGGCCTGGCCGACGGTGACGCCCTGGAAGCTCGCCGTAGCCTTGCCGGTCGGTACCACGCAGGCCGCGGTCGGCACCGGCACGGCGCTGGCACTCGGTGTGCTGCTCGTCGGCGTAGTGGACGCGGTCGGCGACTCGGTGCCGTTGGCCGCTGCGTTGGTCGAACCCGGGCTGTGCTTGCGTCCGACGATCACGATGATCACGACGATGCCGGCGATCACGACCAGGGTGCCCACGATCGAGGCGATGAGCGTGAATCGCTTCTGCGCGGCCTGCTTGCGACGTCGCTCTTCGAGCTGGCGCTGCAGGCGGCGGCGCTCTGCCTCGCGGCGCGCCTTGTTCGTCGTCACGAGACGTCCTCCGGATGGTCATTGTCGGCAAAACTCTCGGCAGTCTACGTACGCGGGATCTGATTCCCGGTCGATTCACGCGCACGTCTCAGGGGGTCAATGACCCCGCGCGGGCCTCGGTAGGCTGAGATGTCCGCGTTCATCGACACGTTCAGGAGTCGTCGGCTGTGCTCATCACGGGCTTTCCGTCGGCCGCGACCGACACCAATTGCTGGGTCATTGCCCCGGCCGAGGGTGAGCAGTGCGTCGTCATCGACCCCGGGATCGGGGTCACCGGACAGCTCGACGAGGTGATCGCCGAGCACCGACTCCACCCGGTGGCGGTGCTGCTCACGCACGGTCACTTCGATCACACGTTCTCGGTGGTGCCGGTCTGCCAGGCCCGCGACGTGCCTGCCTACATCCACCCCGGGGATCGCGATCAGCTGGCCGACCCGTGGAGCGCCGTGGGCCTGCCGGTGGGTACGCCGCTGTTCGGCACCCTCACCTTTGCCGAGCCGGATGACGTCCGCGAGCTCGCGTCGCACGACAAGATCGAGCTTGCCGGCCTGCAGTTCGCGGTCACCCACGCGCCTGGGCACAGCAAGGGCTCGGTGGTGTTCGGCCTCACCGGGGCCGACGACGAGGTGGTGTTCTCCGGCGACGTGCTGTTCGCCGGATCGATCGGGCGCACGGATCTGCGGGGCGGGTCGATGGCCGAGATGGTGCGCTCCCTGCGTGACGTGATCGTGCCGATGGCCGACGCCACAGTCGTGCACCCTGGTCACGGCCCGTCGACGACGATCGCCCGCGAACGGCTCGTCAACCCATTCCTGCAGGACCTCTAGATGCCGCTGTCCGGATTCCCCGAACTGCTGCCCGCGCAGCGCTTCGTCGAACTCGCCGTTCTCGACCGCCTCAGGCAGACGTTCGAGCTGCACGGTTTCGCGCCGGTGGAGACCCCGGCGGTCGAGGCACTCGATCAGCTGATTCGCAAGGGCGAGATCGACAAGGAGGTCTACGTCCTGCGTCGGCTGCACGCCGAGGAGTCCGACGATGCCGGTCTCGGGCTGCACTTCGACCTCACCGTCCCGTTCGCGCGCTACGTCCTCGAGCATGCCGGGCACCTCGAATTTCCGTTCCGCCGCTACCAGATCCAGCGGGCCTGGCGTGGCGAACGCCCGCAAGAGGGTCGGTTCCGGGAGTTCACCCAGGCCGACATCGACGTCGTTGCGAAGGACGTGCTGCCGTTCCACCACGACGTCGAGGTTGCGCGGGTGATGGCCGAGGCGCTCGCCGCGCTCGACTTCCTGCCGCCATTGCGGCTGCAGGTCAACAACCGAAGGCTGATCGAGGGCTTCTACCGGGGCCTCGGCGCGCCGGACCCCGGGGCGGTCATGCGGGTGATCGACAAGCTGGACAAGTTGCCGGCCGACGCGGTCGCGGCACAGCTCGCCGACGAGGGCGGCCTGGACGCCACGCAGGCCGGGTTGTGCCTGCAGCTCGCCGAGATCCGCACGCCGGACTCCTCCTTCGTCCGGCGGGTGCGTGCGCTCGGGGTGGAGCACGAGTTGCTCGACACCGGGTTGACGGAGCTGGTCGGCGTGATCGACGGTTGCGCGGCCATCACCGGGGTGACGATTGAGGCCGATCTGCGGATCGCCCGAGGGCTCGACTACTACACCGGCACGGTCTTCGAAACTCGGATGGCCGGGTTCGAGTCGATCGGGTCGATCTGCTCAGGCGGCCGCTACGACTCGCTCGCCTCGGACGGGCGCAGGACATATCCGGGCGTGGGGATCTCACTGGGCGTCACCCGGATGCTGGTGCCGCTGTTGCAGCGCGGCGTGCTCACCGGCTCCCGGCCGGTGCCCTCCGCCGTCCTCGTCGCGTTGCCGGACGAGGCGTCGCGCGCCGAGTGCGACGCGCTCGCGCAGGCGCTGCGGGCGCGCGGCGTCGCGACGGAAGTTTCCCCCAGTCCGCAGAAGTACGGCAAGCAGATCCGCTACGCCGAGCGCCGCGGAATCCCGTTCGTCTGGTTCCGCGGTGACGGCCACGAGGTCAAGGACATCCGTAGCGGTGCGCAGGTGCCGGCCGATCCTGCGACCTGGCAACCACCGGAAACCGACCTGCGCCCGCAGGTGATATCGCAGCGGGTCGACCAGTGATCAGGACGCACGAGGCGGGCTCGCTGCGCGCCTCCGACGCCGGCCAGGAGGTGACGCTCGCGGGTTGGGTTGCCACCCGCCGCGACCACGGCGGGGTCACCTTCATCGATCTGCGCGACCGCAGCGGAGTCGCGCAGGTCGTGCTGCGCGAAGCCGACCTCGCGCACGACCTGCGCAACGAATGGGTCGTCGCGGTGACCGGCGAGGTACGCCTGCGTCCGGCCGGTAACGTCAACACCGCGATTCCGACCGGTGAGATCGAGGTCGTCGCCGAGGCGCTCGAAGTGCTGAACGAGGCGGCGCCACTGCCGTTCCAGCTCGACACACACTCCGAGGTCGGCGAGGAGGCGCGGCTGAAGTACCGCTATCTCGATCTGCGCCGGCCTGCGCCGGCGGCAGCGATCCGGCTGCGCAGCCAGGTCAACCGGGCCGCCCGCGACACGCTGTACGAGAGCGGCTTCATCGAGGTGGAGACGCCGACCCTGACCCGATCGACGCCCGAGGGCGCGCGCGACTTCGTCGTGCCGGCTCGGTTGCGTCCGGGTAGTTGGTACGCGCTGCCGCAGTCGCCCCAGCTGTTCAAGCAGCTGCTCATGGTCGCGGGCACCGAGCGGTACTTCCAGATCGCCCGCTGCTACCGCGACGAGGACTTCCGTGCCGACCGGCAGCCCGAATTCACCCAACTCGACATCGAGATGAGCTTCGTCGAGCAGGACGACGTGATCGAGCTGGCCGAGGCGGTGCTCGTCGCGCTCTGGGCGCTGATCGGTTACCACCTACCCACGCCGATCGAGCGGATGACCTACGCGGACGCGATGCGCCGATACGGCACCGACAAGCCCGACCTGCGGCTCGACCTGGAGCTCGTGGAGTGCACCGAGTTCTTCGCGGACACGCCGTTTCGGGTGTTCCAGGCGCCGTACGTGGGCGCGGTCGTGATGGCCGGTGGGGCGGCCCAGCCGCGGCGCCAGCTCGACGCGTGGCAGGAGTTCGCCAAGCAGCGCGGGCACCGTGGTCTCGCTTACGTGCTGGTCGGGGAGGACGGCGAACTCGGAGGCCCGGTCGCGAAGAACATCTCCGAGGGCGAGCGCGCGGGGATCGTGGCGCAGGTCGGCGCGCACCCCGGCGATTGCGTGTTCTTCGCGGCAGGGCCGGCCTCTTCGGCGCGCGCGCTGCTCGGTGCGACGCGGCTGGAGATCGGACGGCGTCTCGCGTTGATCGACGAGTCGGCGTGGCGTTTCGTCTGGATCGTCGACGCGCCCCTGTTCGAGCCGGCGAGCCAGGCCGTGGCGGCCGGCGACGTCGCGGTCGGTTCGGGTGCCTGGACGGCCGTGCACCACGCGTTCACCGCACCGAGGCCGGAGTCGATGGACACCTTCGACACCGACCCCGGTGCGGCGCTGGCCTACGCCTACGACATCGTCTGCAACGGCAACGAGATCGGCGGTGGGTCCATCCGTATCCACCGCCGCGACGTCCAGGAGCGGGTGTTCAAGGTTATGGGTCTGGACCAGGCACAGGCGCAGGCCAAGTTCGGGTTCCTGCTCGATGCCTTCAGCTACGGGGCGCCCCCGCACGGTGGCATCGCGTTCGGCTGGGACCGAATCTGCGCGTTGCTGTCGGGCACCGAGTCCATCCGCGACGTGATCGCCTTCCCCAAGACCGGCGGCGGGTACGACCCGCTGACCGGTGCGCCTGCGCCGATCAGTGCCGCGCAGCGCAAGGAATCCGGCGTCGACGCCGAGCCGCAGACGCCTGCCTAGCCGGCGGCTGTAGGGGTCGGCTGCTCGCTGACCAGTTCGCCGGTGACGAGGTGCAGCAACGCCAGGCCGTACGCTTCGGCAGCCTGTGCCCGCACGATCCGCAGTGACCGGCCGGCCACCACACACTCGACTGCCCAGCCGTGCTCCGTGCGTTCCAGCCGCCGGAAGGTGCCACCGAGCCGCTCGCGCAACTGCGCCTCGTTGGGCAGCCACACCGTCTCCGGGGCGGCAACGGAGTCGAGCGCCCACTCCACCGTGCCGTTGAAGCCCAGCATTCGCCCGGAGGGGAACTCATGCACCTCGACGGTCATGTCCGACAGGGTGAACACGTCCTCGTCCATGTCCCGGTCGGCGATCACGAACCGGTCGCCGGGCGCCGGCTCCCAGCGCAGGCCACCGTCGCGAAGGCGCCGGGCGAGGGACACGGAGATCACCGCTTCATTGTCCGCGACTCGGCTGCGGGTCTGCATTGCGTGTCGTCTCCTCGGGTGTGCTTCGTCACCTCCGGTGCTCGTCCGGCGAACGCCCGGGCAGCCAGTCCGCCAGTACCGCAGCGGTGTCTGCGCCGGGCTCGGGTGCCGGCGTGGGCAGCGCGGGCTTGCTACGCGAGAACCGTGGCGCGGGCGCGGGTTGCCTGATGCCGCCGATCTCGACCAGCGTGTCCCGCGCCGCGACGTGCGGGTGCTCGTGAGCCTCGCCGAACGTCAGGATCGGCGTGACGCACGCGTCGGTGCCGTCGAAGACCTGGGCCCACTCGTCGCGGGTCCTCGTGCGGAACGCCTCGTCGAACCTGCGACGTATTTCGGGCCAGTGCTTCGGGTTGTAGTGGGAGCCGTTGGCGCGCAGGTCGTCGCCGAAGTCGATGTCGAGGCCGCGCAGCAGCTCGCCGAAGAACTGTGGCTCGAGCGCACCGACCGCCACGTGCCTGCCGTCGCTGCATTCGTAGGTGTCGTAGAAGGGCGCCCCGCCGTCGAGCAGGTTGACCCCGCGTTCGTCGGACCACGCGCTCACGCCGCGCCAGGACCACACCTGCTGGGCGAGAACAGTCGCGCCGTCGATCATGGCCGCGTCCACGACCTGGCCCTGACCGGAGTATTGACGCTCGAACAGCGCTGACAGGATACCGACGAGGACCAGCATCGACCCCCCGCCGTAGTCGCCGACGAGATTGAGCGGCGGCACCGGACGCTCGCCGCTGCGGCCGATTGCGTGCAGCCCCCCGGTCAGCGAGATGTAGTTGATGTCGTGACCGGCCCGCTGCGCCATCGGGCCGTCCTGACCCCAGCCGGTCATCCGGGCGTAGATCAGGCGCGGGTTCTTCTCGAGACACACATTCGGGCCGATTCCGAGCCGCTCCGCCACACCGGGGCGATAGCTCTCGATCAGGACGTCGGCGGCGCCGACGAGTTCGAGCAGCGTCGCTCGCTCGTCGTCTCGCTTGAGGTCCAGGTTGATCGAGCGACGCCCGCGCAGCATCGGATCCGCGGTGCCCGGTGCGGTGGAGTTGGTGGGCGCCTTCGGCCTGTCGACGCGCACGACGTCCGCGCCGAGGTCGGCGAGGATCATCGACGCGTGGGGGGCCGGGCCGATGCCCCCCAGTTCGACAACGCGCAGCCCGTTCAGCGGTCCCGGCACGGTCGCTCCTTCGGTATACGGCGGTCAGCCGACAGTATCGGCGCGGGTCTCGATGTCGGTGTCCACCCGTCTGGCGATGCTGATCACAACGTGACTCGGATCATTGCCGACAGGCTGGCTGTTCGGGAGTGCTAGCAGCTATGCTTGCTGTAGCTAGCACAGCTATCAATCCGAACAGGAGCAGAGATGTCCGCACGTGATGCGCTCGTCGAGCGTGCCAAGAAGGCCAGCGAAGCGTCGCGCCACCAGGTGCACGCCTATGTCGGCGCCAACGACTACCTGTACGAACAGGCCCGCTCGATCGACCTGCCGGCCAGGTTCAACAAGCTCAAGGAAGAAGGCGTTTCGCCGCTGCGCAAGGTCCTCGAGCAGTACGCGCCGAACACCATCCGCGAGACGCTGGCGCAGAGCGTCGAATCCGTGAAGGGCCACCAGGACGAGTGGGCCGAGCGTGGCGAGATCATCGTCGGCAACTGGCGCGAGGCGCTGGCCGTCAAGGACGCCACGTCGCTGATCAAGACCGTCCGCGAGGCGGAGAACGTGAGCGAGGCCGCGAAGTCGGTCAAGACCTGGTTCGCCGAGTTCCCGCCGGACGAGGCTCCGGTCAGCAAGCCCGCCGCGAGCAAGCCCGCAGCCCGCAAGACGCCGGCCAAGAAGGCTGTGCGCAAGGCCGCCAAGCCCGCGGTCACCAAGCCGGCCGTCTGATCTCGATCAGCCGATAGCACTACGACAGCGGCTCCGCAGCAAGGGCTGCGGAGCCGCTGTTTCGCTTGTGGTGCTCGAGCGCAAGCAACCGTTGTGCTCAGTCGTGTCGCGGGCCGCCGTTGCGGGTGACGAACTCGCGTGCGTGCGAACTCACGTCGCGGCCTCGTTCCTTCGCCGCGGTCCACCGGTCACGCATGCGCCGCACGCCCTCCGAGATCGGCAGCACCGTCGCCTCGATCGCCTCGAGCATCGCGGGCAGCCGGTCGACCACCGGATTGTCCAGTGCCACGGCGAGCCGCTCCAGGCCGGGCCGCAGCGCTCGGATCGGCTCCTCGATCTCGTCCAGCGCTGCTTCGACGCGGGCCGCTGTGCGCTGGGCGGATTCGGCGGCGTCCTTGGACGACGCCACTGCCTCCTTCGCCGCCGCGAGTGTCTCGCCGAGACCCCGGACGGTCCGCTGCAACTCCATGATCGTGCCGGGTAGCTCGGACAAGACCTCGGTCTGCGACCGCATCAGCTTGAGCGTGTCGCTCATCCCGGGCATCCCAGGCATCACGTGACCATCACCATTCCGTGCTCCGGCGACCTGGCCGGCACCGCCAAATCGGGACGGCGAAGCCCACTAGGTCGCAGACGTGTGCTCATCGGCGAGTATGCGCTCTACGACTTGCCGGCGCACGATCTTGCCCAGGTCGGTGCGCGGCAACTCGTCCCAGACGAGGATCCGATCCGGCGTCTTGGAGCTGCGCAGGTGGTGGCGGACGTAGGCGCGGAGATCGTCCGGGTCGACGGTGTGTCCAGGCTTGGCCACGACTGCCGCCTCGAGGTGCTGGCCCCATTCCTGATCGGGAATGCCGACGACGACCGCATCGCGGATGCCATCGTGTTTGAGCAGCATCTCCTCGATCTCGGCCGGAGCGATGTTCTCGCCGCCGCGGATGATCGTGTCGTCGGTGCGTCCGCCGATGAACAGGTAGCCGTCGTCGTCTAGGTAACCCTCGTCGCGGGTGTGGAACCAGCCCTCGTCGTCGAGCGCGGAGCCCTTGCCCTCGTACTCGCCGGAGACCTGCTCGCCGCGCACCCAGATCTGACCGGGGGAGCCGGGCGGGAGCACCGTGCCCTCGATGTCGCGGATCTGGATCTCCACCGACGGCACGGGCAGTCCCGCCGAGCCGAGCCGGGCCCGGACCACCGGATCGGTGCTGCCGATGGCCGCGCGGTGTTCGTCGGGACCCAGCACGGAGATCGTGGAGCTGGTCTCGGTCAGCCCGTAGGCGTTGACGAAGTCGACGTGCACCCAGACCTCGAGTGCCTCCTCGATCACCCGGATCGGCATCGCGGCGCCGCCGTAGGCGAGCGAGCGCAGGGTGGGCGCGGACCGGTCACCCTCGACCTGCATGATCCGGGCGAGCATCGTGGGCACGACGAGGGCGTTGGTGACGCCTTCGCGGCGTACGAGATCGAGCCAATCCTCCCCGGTGAACTGCTCGAGGACGATGCATCGGCGGCCGGCATACAGGTTCGTGATCGCATTCGCGACCGCCGCGATGTGGTATGGGGGCACACTGACCAACTGGGTGTCGTCGGCGTCGGCGCCGCCGAACTCCACCGAACCGAGGACGTAGCTGACCAGGTTGCCGTGATGCAGCAGGACGCCTTTGGGTTCGGACGTCGTGCCGCTCGTGTAGATGATCACCGCAGGTGCGTCGGACTCATCCGGTGGCGTGTCGTCCTCGCCGCGCTCATCGGAGGCGGCGATCCACTCCTCCGCCGTGTAGACGGGAATGCTCGCCTGCTCGAACAGCCAGCGCGAGCGCGGGTCGGCGATCGCCACCGCCCGCGGGTGCTTGTCGATCAGGAACTCCAGCTGCTCGGCGCTGAGCCGGTAGTTGATCGGGATGATCGGGATCGCGGCGCGCGCGGCGGCGAACATCGCGATCGGGAAGCACGGCCCGTTCACGTCGAGGTAGATCAGCGACTCGGCCTCGGCCTCGCGGATCAATGCCGCCCCGCCGATCGACAGTCCGCGCAACTGCGTGGCCGTGTAACCGCTCGCTCGCGGCCCGATGACAGTTCGGTCGCCGAAACCGTCGGCCGCCATGTCGAGCAGCATCGAGAGGTTCATCCGCCAGCCTCAGTCCGACGCGGGCAGCGATTTTGCCGCCTTCACCGACAGCGGCGCACCGTTCAGCGCGAGCGAGGCAGCGCCGCCCTTGGTGCACAGCACCTCGACCGTCTGCGCGTCGTCGACGTAGCGCTTGCCCAGCTTGGTGCCCTCGCCGGCATCACCCTGGACCGGCTGCTTGTCGCCGGCCGACTTCGGATCCGCCATCTCCACGCCCCCGCAGGTCAGCGACACGTCATTCGCAGCAGCCTTGATGACGAGCACCGTGGTCGTGTCGGTGCAGCTGGCAAGGGCCTGTCCGGGCTTGAGTTTCATGATCTCCACAACCTCCGCGCGACGGCGAATTCCGATGTCGCGCAATCCTCGGGACGAGTCGCGTAAACGTTAGCTGATGGGCAAAGAGCGCGGTGCGCGTCGGTCCGTCTAATCAGTTTACTTAGTACATAATGTAACAACACATTGGTCGTTCGAAGGAGCCCGATGTCGTCAACCGCAGCGCCGATCGGACGAATGGTCCGCGCGCCGAAAACCGCCGAGCTGATCGCCGCCCAGCTGCGGGCACAGATCGTGCGACGCGACCTCGCCGCCGGGGACACCCTGCCACCCGAGACCGATCTCATGCGTCAGTTCGGGGTCTCCCGGCCGACGCTGCGCGAGGCCTTCCGGATACTCGAGACGGAGTCGCTGATCCTGATCCGGCGCGGCTCGCGGGGCGGCGCCCAGGTCACCGCGCCGGACGTGGCCGTGGCCGCGCGCTACATCGGGCTGCTGCTGCAGATCGAAGGCACCACCGTCGCCGACGTGTACGAAGCGCGGATGGTGCTCGAGCCCGGGTGTGCGCGGATGCTCGCCCAGCGGCGGTCCAAGGCGACCGTGGACGAGTTGCGCGCTGCCGTCGAGGAACTCCGCCTCGCCGTCGACGCCGGCCCCGATCCGACTCGGTGGTCGCTACTGACGTACCGGTTCCACCAGCTCGTCTTGCGCGGTTGCGGGAACAAGACGCTGGCCGTGCAGGGCGGCGTCCTGCAGGAAATCGTCGCCAAGCACATTGCCTCGAGCCTGAGCCGCTCCTTCGACGACGCGGTCACTCCGGCCCGGTTCCGCAAACTGATCCGTTCCTATGCGAAGCTCGTCGATCTGGTCGAGGCCGGCGACGCCGGCGCAGCCGAGGTGCACTGGCGCCGACACCTGGAAACCGCCGCGAAGGGCCTCGTCGACGACATCGGCGCCAAGACGGTCGTGGAGCTGTTTGCCTGATGTCCGTCGTCGAACTTCAGACTGCTCTGATCGGGCACGTCACCTCGCACGAGGTGCAGCTAACGTGGTGGGGCCGGCGGCGCCGCCTGCCGGCTCAGGGAGAACCAGAAGGATCGAGTGTTGATGAGCGAGGCGCACAAGGCAGCCGACGAGACGATCGACCGCATCGACGTCACCCGCACGATCCACGCGCGTGCGGCACGCATCTTCGCCGAGGTGAGCGATCCGGCAGGCCACGTCCGCATCGACGGCTCCGGCATGCTGCTCGTCGCGCCGGACGCGGTAGCGGTGCATGCGGTCGGCGACACGTTCGTGATGAACATGGATCGCGAACCGCTCGGTGACATTCCGATGGGCAGGTACTCGGTGCTGAACACGGTCACGAAGTTCGTGCCGGACCAGCTGATCGAGTGGAGCGTGGCGGCCCATGGCCGCTCGATCGGACACGTCTACGGCTACGAGCTCGAGCCGCTGGACGAGCACACGACGCAGGTGACGAACTACTGCGACTGGACGAACCTGGATCCGGCGATCCGCCCCCTGGTGACGTTCCCGATCGTCCCGGCGTCGATGCTGGAGCAGACCCTGGCGCGGCTGCAGGTGCTAGTCGAGGCCGATTGAGCCGAGGAGTAGTTCGCGCAGCATGTGCAGCGCGACGACTACCGACCGCGCCCGGACGTCGGCTCGCGAGCCCGGCGCGGTGAGCTGTCGGGAGATCCTCGAGCCCGTGCGATCGATCACGCACAGGTGGACCAGGCCGACCGGCTTATCCTTCGTGCCGCCACCGGGGCCGGCGACCCCGGTGATGCCGACGCCGATGTCCGTGCCGAGCCGATCGCGGGCACCGGTGGCCAGCGCGTGGGCGACCTCGGCGCTCACCGCGCCGACCCTCTCGATGAGCTCGGCGGGCACCCCGGCCAGGTCGTGCTTCGCGCCGTTGGAGTAGGTGACCAGGGCGCCCGTCACATACTCCGACGAACCGGCCCGGTCGGTGAGCCGGCCGGCGAGCAGGCCACCCGTGCAGGACTCCGCGGTCGCGATGGTGAGGTGGCGCTCGAGCAGCGCGTCGGCGACGACCTCGTCGATGGTGCGACCGTCCGCGGCGAACAGTGTGTCCGCGTACTCGGCGCTCACGATCGCCTCCAGGGCGTCGTAATCTTCCTGCGCCGCAGGCGAAAAGCGGGTGACGATCTCGAGCTCGCCGTCCCGCAGGCAGGTCGTGATCTCCAGATCTTCGATGGTGTCGGCGTGCGCGCGCAGGATCGCGGCGAGCTCTGATTCCGGCGTGCCCCACAGGCGCATGGTGCGCTGGCGAAGCTCTACCCGGGCGCCCAGCGCGGCGCGGATCGCGGGGTCGGCCATGGCCGCCGCCCACATCCCCTGCAGCTCGCGGGGTGGTCCGGGCAGCACGAGGACCGGCGGCCCCTTGGCTGGGTCGTCGGCCGCAACGATGAGGCCCGGGGCGGTGCCGACCGGGGCGAGGACGGTGGCACCGGCCGGTACCTGCGCCTGCTTGCGGGTGGCTGCCGCGGTCGCGTCGGGGTCGAGGCGCCAGCCACGCCTGGCGGACAGGCGCTCGATGATGCCGGCGATGTCGCGCTCCAGCGCGACATCGATCGCAATCGGGCGGCCCTGGAAGTCGGCGACGACGTCCGCGGTGAGGTCGTCGGCGGTGGGACCGAGGCCACCGGTCGTGATGATCAGGTCGACGCCGGTGCCGGCCAGGAACTCAAGCGCGTCGCGCAGGTCGTCCGCACGGTCACCGGTGACGACAACGTGCGCGACGTCGACGCCGGCCAGACGCAACTGCTCGGCGAGCCACGGACCGTTGCGATCGGCTACCCGCCCGGTCAGCACCTCGGTGCCGGTCACCACGATTCCCGCGCGCGCAGCCACGCCACAGATCCTAGGGTCGGCGCGTACTACCGTGACGTGCGTGAGCGCGTCGGACCATTCACCGATCGGTCTGGCCGGCCGGATCGTCACGGCGACGCGCGGCGTGGACGGCCCCGGGGAAGTGGAGCTGCGCATCCGCGGCGGCACCGAGGTGTTCATCGCCCGCTCCGCCGACCGGCTGGCCCGCGGTCAGGCGGTGATCGTGCTCGCCACGCTCGGTCCGCGCACGCTGGTGGTCGCGCCGTGGGCAGACCCGGTCGAATCGCTGCTCGAGCTCTAGGCAGGCAGGTGCTGGGCGCCGCCCAAGAGATCCCCAGGTGCCCGGTCGTAGGGTGAATCGCGACGACCGGGGCGATCCCCGGCACCGTGCAGCACAAGGAGGTCCGGATGCTCGGCTACAAGGTGCCGGAGCCCGACGAGGCGATGCTCATCTCCGGCGGCAAGGGTGCGAACGGTGCGCCGTTCCGGGTGGTGACCGGGCACGGGGCATTCGTCCTTCCGTTCTTCCGCAAGGCACGCTTCCTGGGCCTGTCGATGGCCGAGTCCGAGGTGACGGAGGTCTGTGTCACGCGGCAGGGCATCTCGCTCAATGTCCGCGCGGTGATCGCCTTCAAAGTCGGTAACGACACCGAGAGCATCGTCAACGCCGGCCAGCGCTTCCTGTCCGACCAGAGCCAGATGGCCGTCCTCGTGGGTCGCATCTTCGCCGGACACCTGCGCTCCATCGTCGGGTCGATGACGGTCGAGGAGATCGTCACCGAGCGCCAGCGGCTGGCTGAGGGCATTCTCGATGCGTCCAAGGACGAGATGGCCAAGATCGGGCTGACCGTCGACTCGTTCCAGATCCAGTCGATCGACGACATGAAGCTCGGCTACGTCGCCGCGATGGCAGCGCCGCACAACGCCGCGATCCAGCGGCAGGCGCAGATCGCCCAGGCGCAGGCCGACCAGGCCTCGGCCGAGGCGCAGCAGCAGTCAGCGCGCGCGCAGGCCGAGTACGTCCGGGAGACGACCATCGTGCAAGCCCGGCTTGCCGCGGAAGTCTCGGCAGCGAAGGCGAAGGCCGATCAGGACGCCGCCGAGGCCGAGCAGCAGGCCGCCCGGGCGAAAGCGGAATTCACCCGGCAGACGAACGTGGTGCAGGCGGAGTACGACTCGGACGTCCTGATCGCGAAGGCGAAGGCGAGCCAGCTCGCGTCCGAGGCCGAGCAGGAGTCCCTGCGCGCGCAGGCTGAGTTCACCCGGCATACCTCGGTGGTCCGGGCCCAGGCCAAGGCCGAGGTCGACCGGGCCGAATCGGTCGCCGCACAGTCCGGCCCGCTGGCCCAGGCCCAGTCGCAGCGCGAGGTGCTGGCGGCGCAGACCGAACTGGCCGTGCGCAACAGCGACCTGCGCCAGCAGCAACTCGTCGCCGAGGTGGTCAAGCCGGCCGAGGCGGAGGCCGAGCGGATCCGCATCCTCGCGCAGGCCGACGCCGAACGGACCCGCATCCAGGCCGAGGCGGCGGCGTCGAACAACCGGGTGTCGCTCGATCAGCTGCTCATCGAGCAGTTGCCGCAGATCGTGCGTGAGGCGGCGCAGGGTCTGTCGCGGGCCAACGTCACGCTGCTGAACGGGTCCGAAGGGCTGGGCGAGCTCGCCACCGGCCTGGTCGGGCAGGGCCTGACGATCTTCGACTCGATCCGCCGTGGACTCGGCGCGCCCAACGGGCGCGATTCCGACGACGACCCGAAGTCGATCGACCCGTCCCGCTGAGGGCTCGCCCCACCTCGCTGCCGCGTGATCTTGATTCGTTGGCCGGCGCCACCGCGCTTCATCGCGTCCCGGTGAGCAGCTCAGCCGAGCGTCCAGCGGCCGACCGCGTACCAGACGCCGAACGGATCGCCGGCGTACTCGAGCGTCGCGGTGACGGCAGCGCCGCGCGCGGCTCCGGCGAGGACCTGCCATGCCGAGCGCCCGGCCACGAGCAGTTCGGCGGCCAGCGTCACGTCGAGGTCGAGGAGCGCGTCGGCGTCGCCGCCGGCCAGTGCTCGGTGCGCCGCGGCGTCGAACGGGGCGGCCCGCTCGTCGGCATAACCGGGCGCCTTGAGGCCGCGGCGGGCGCTGCCGTCCCCGGCGACGACGAACCCGACACGCGGCGCCTGCGCGGCCAGCGCGACGCCCAGGCTCGCGGCCGTGTCCGGCGTCGCATCCGAGTCCACGCAATGGAACTGCAGCGGTGCGGCGACCGTGGCCGGCAGCAGCGCGGCGATCACCTCGAGGCCGAGCGGGAGCCGGGTCGCCGAGGCGGTCCCGCCCACATACCCCTCGGCCGACGGTGCCGCGGGAGCCCAGCGCGCAGTGGTCGCACCCGCGCAGATCGCGACGATCACGTCCGGCGCCGCTGCCACGACCGAACGCACCGCCGCGACGGCGTGCGCACGAACGTCCTCGATCTCGGCGATCGGGAGACCGGTGACGCCGGGCAGCAGCGCCGGCGGGTGCGGCACGATGGCTGCTGCGACGAGGGCCACCATCGCACGGTAGCGGGCCGGTGGGAACGCCGAATCGTCGGAGCAGTAGCACACAATGCACTCGACGGTCCGCTCGGCAACTGGGTGAGGTGACGTGGACGCCACGGTGCTCGCCGCATGGATCACCGCGGGCGCCGCGCTCGTCGTGGCGATCGGCGGGGCAGTGCGCGCCTCCGCCCAGACCGGCGAGCAGCGTCGCTACGAGCGCCGGCGCACGTTCCTCATCGAGGCGCAGGACGCGATGTTGGCCCTGCGAGATGCGTTGGCGGCCTACGGCGCCGCGCTGCATGAACAGCTGCGCGGGCCGTCCACCGTGCATGCCGGTGTCAGGGTCCGGGGCCACCCGTCGTCGACGCCGGCGGCGTCGTTCGTGATGGCCGTGCCGGATGCTGTCGGTTTGCGGGTCGAGTCGGCCCGTGGCCGGCTCCTGGTCGCGCGCTCGCGGTTGGAGGACGTGCGCGTCGACGCCGCAATCGGCGAGTGGGCAGTACTCGCGCAGGCGAGCAAGATCGATCCGCACGACACCCAGACGTCCGCCGAGGAGGCGGCGTTCGTGCAGGTCAACGAGCTGATCCGCTCCGCCCTGCGCACCAACTCGGGCAACGTCGACGACGGGCCGCGTCGCTGGTTCGGCTGGCGGGCAGCCCGGCACCGCCGCTAGGACGCGGCGGGTAGGGGCAGGTCGTCGGTGAGCATGACCCGCCCGGCGGCGGTCAAGCTGTCGGCGGCCGCGCGGACGTCCCGGACGAACTCCGCCGGACCGCCGACGACGGTGAGGGTCGCGGCCTGACCGTCGACGACGATGCTGCGGACGAGTTGGGCGGCGAACGAACTCGTGCCGCTCGCCAGCGCTCGGGCGTCGACGACGACGTCGGTATCGGTGAGCGCTCCGAGCCTGGCTACCGCGGCAGCGGCGAGCTCGCGGCCCGCGACGAGCTGCGGCAGCGTCAGTGTGGGCATGGCGACCTCCGTCGTCCCACGGTACCGCGGTGGGCCGTCAGCACGGGTGCAGCGGCGCGGCCAGCGGGACGCGCGCCTCGACGATCGTGCCCGGGAAAGGCCGGGCGGCGTACTGGAACCGGCGCCGACGTGGCTCGTGCCGCACGCTCGCCGAGCCACTGGCGATGTATAGCGAGCCGGACAGCGCGCGAACCGCCTCCAGCGTCGTCGGCAGGCCGAGGCCGCGATCCGGGTCGTCGAACCGGCTCACCGAGGGCAGGACGGCGAGATCGATCGCCTGCGCGTCGTCGGCGGCGCCGCGGTGCGCGAGCGTGTGCAACAGGCCGACCCCGCAGTCCGCCACGGCGAGGGTCAACTCGTCACGGCGCGGCATGGTCTGCGCGGCGACGAAGCCCACGGCGCGGGCATGGTCGGCGACGTTGGCGCCGATCTCGCCGACGCTGCGGTGCAGTGCCGTCGCGAGTGTGCGATCACGGCGGCGCAGCTTGCCGAAGACGAGGGCGGCGAGCGAGTCGGCGTCGGAGTCCGAGCGGACCTGGGTCACCTCGAGCAGGTTGGCCCGCTGATCACGTTCGGCGACCGTCGGCAGGTCGTGCTCCGCGCCGAGCGAGTCGAGCAGCCCGCCGAGGCGCATGCGGGCGACATAGCTCGCCGGGTCCTCCCGCACCGGCGCACGCAAGGCGAAGCTGCCACCGCAGCGCACGCGCTGATGGGCGAGCGCCGCGATCGCGACGACTGCCGTAGGGGACACCCAGCGCAGCTCGCGCAGGTCGACCGTCATCGTCGCGGAGTCGGGCCTCGGCATCACGCTGAGCAGGAAGGTGTCGAGTAACCGGGTCGGCATCGGGGTCGATCACCGCCCGGTCGAGGCGCCTGCGCATCGCACCTGCGCATTGTCGCGGTCGCTGCCGACAATCTCGCCACAAACGGCTGCCGCCGCTAAGATCCACTCGTCCGTCCCTGGGAGCCGACAGCTCGAACGACAGGTCCGGTCGACCCTGGAGCAACGGGTGGGAATCCACATGAAGCGCATGGGTTCGACCGGCACGCTGGCCGGCATCGACATTCCAGCGGGCACGGTCACCACCGAGTCGTGCAACTCCTGGCGCGCCAAGATCGTTTTGCGCGGGGACATCGACGGCGCCTTCGCCCCGCGCGTGTACTCGGAGCTCGACCGGCACCTGCGCGCTGGTCGCCGGGTTCTGCGCCTGGACGTGCGCGGGGTCGAATTCGTCGATACCACCGCACTTGCCATCCTGCTCGAGTCCCACTGGCGCTGCGTTCGGCTGGGCGGGACCTTGATGTTGTCCCGCGTTCGGGATCCGGTGCAGCGCCTGCTGACTCTGACCGGGCTCGACCTGGTGCTGCTGATCGATCGCGCCGACTACGTCGGAGCCGGCGGCGGCGTGACCCGCTCGCCACGCGCGCGCATCAGCGGAGTCACGTTGTAGCCCAACCATCGTGCTATCCCGTCATCGTGTCGACCTCGTGCGGCAGGATCGGGTGCGGACGCCGAGCCGCGAGGAGCAACGATGCACGCCATCACCTTCACCCGCACCGGGGATCCGTCGGTGCTCACGCTCGGGGACAAGCCGATCCGCGACCCGGGGCCGGGGGACGTCCGCGTCCGCATACACCGATCCGGGGTGAATCCCACCGACTGGAAAACGCGTCGGGGCGCGCAGCCCGGAGTGGTCGTCGACCCGCCGCAGGTGCCCAATCACGACGGTGCAGGCGTGGTCGACGCGGTGGGCGACACCGCGAACTCGCATCTGCTCGGCCGGCGGGTATGGGTGCGCGAGGCCGCGCACGGCCGGCCGGACGGGACAGCGCAGGAATTCACCGTCGTGCCCCGAGAGTTGGTGTTCGCGTTACCCGATTCGGCGAGTTTCGACCTCGGCGCCAGCCTGGGCGTGCCGTTCGTGACCGCGCATCGGTGCCTGACGATCACCGAGGGCGGCCCGTCCAGGCTCGGCCCCGGTGCGTTGGCCGATCGCAGTGTCCTGATCACCGGCGGAGCAGGCGCAGTGGGCAACGCGGCGATCCAACTTGCACGCTGGTCGGACGCCACGGTGATCACCACGGTGAGCAGTCAGGAGAAGGCGCGCCTCGCGAGAGCTGCCGGCGCCGATCACGTCATCGACTACACCAGCGAGGACGTCGTGGCCGCAATACGGCACATCGCGCCGGACGGCGTGCAGACGATCGTCGAGGTTGCCGCTGCAACGAACGCCGCCCAAGCCGTCCAGCTGCTGGCGCAAGGTGGCGCGGTGGCGGTCTACGCCGGTGCTCCGGGAGCTTCCACCGCCTTGCCGATCCGCGAGCTGATGACGCTCAATGCGCGCTGGCAGTTCGTGCTGCTCTACCTCGTCCCGGCCCGGGCGAAGGCGACCGGGGTCGAGGACGTCGCCGCGGCCGCGGCCGCGGGCGCGATCGGCGTCGGCGCGGATCACGGACTGCCGTTGCGCCACTTCCCGCTGGAGCGGACGGCCGAGGCGCACGCCGCGGTCGAGAACGGCGCGGTCGGGAAGGTGCTCATCGACGTCCTCGCTGACGTGGGCCAGATTGGGGCCGGCGCACCGCCCACTACGCCGTGACATACTTGCCGGTCCAGGCGAGTCGCCAGGTCTGGGGGCCGATGTAGCCGCGCGGGGCGAGCCCGTTGAGCTTTTGCAGTTGTTTGACGACGGTGAGGGTCTTGCTGCCGTAGTAGCCGGTGCCGGTGAGGTCGGCGCCGCGCTTGGCCAGTTGTAGTTGGAAGGTGCGGATGTTGGCGCTGGTCTCGCCGTAGAAGTACTGGTGGGATCCGCCGGGGAACGCCGGGATGCTGGTCGGCGCCGCAGTCGATCGGGTGTACTTGCCGGTCCAGGCGAGTCGCCAGGTCTGGGGGCCGATGTAGCCGCGCGGGGCGAGCCCGTTGAGCTTTTGCAGTTGTTTGACGACGGTGAGGGTCTTGCTGCCGTAGTAGCCGGTGCCGGTGAGGTCGGCGCCGCGCTTGGCCAGTTGTAGTTGGAAGGTGCGGATGTTGGCGCTGGTCTCGCCGTAGAAGTACTGGTGGGATCCGCCGGGGAACGCCGGGATGCCCGAACTCGACGAGGAACCCGAGCCGGCGCTGTTGTGTCCCGAGCTCACGTGAATGTCGCCCGTGTAGCCGGAGCGGGCGTCGCCGTCCTCGCGCAGGCCGAGGATCCCTGCGCACTGCCAGGGCTGCCAGCCGCGCATGCGGTACAGGATGAGCGCCCGCGCGTCCTGCTCGGCCTTCGGCGCGAGGTACGGGTAACCACGCCCGCCCACGCTGCGCCAGGTTGCCAGATCGAACTGGTACGCGCCGTAGTGGGCGTTGCCGGTGTTGATGGAGTAGTTGTTGCTGGACTCGCACACCCGCAGCCGGTACCAGGTGTTCGCCGACGGGTCCGCCGAAGCGCTACCGGAGGTGAACAGAAGGCTCGCGCCGGCGGTGGTCAGTGCGGCGACCACGGCGACGGCGCCCCGGGCGCGCGGGGAGAACCACCGGTGCGCGCGCCCTGTGTCGCTGGGCGGCGCGGCGGCGCGCCGTGCCGGCTTCGGCGTGGTCGGTGGCGACGAGGCGTTCTCCCTCGTCCAGTCGGCGAAGAATGACGTCTCGTACACCTCGGTGCGGCGCAAGCCCATCCGTTTTCCTTCCGAAGCATCCGTCTCAAGCGCACCAACCGTCACACACGAAACACTGATAAACAAGGCTGTCACTCAGATTTTCGTCAGACACGCCGACAAAATCCCCGGTTCAAGGGGCTGCATGTGCTAGTCGGCCGATCATTGATGGGCACACTCGGGGAAGCGACGGTGTGCCGCGTCGACGCGTTCGGTCGTCCCGAGCGCGTCGAGGTGTTCGAGCAGCGGCACAGCTACTCGACGGGTCGTGTCGAGAGCACGACGCGCCTCGCTGGTGGTGAATGGTTGCGGCAACCGGGCGAGTGCGGCGGCTGCCGCCGCCGGCGCGTCCGGCAGCAACACGACGTCGTCACCCAGGCGCAGTACCAGCCCGGCCCGGACCGCGGCCGCGAGTTGGCGCGCGCCGATTCCGAGGCGGCTCAGTTCGTCGCGGTCCGGGGCCGCGAACGGTCGCTCGCGCAGTCGGTCGACGAGCGTCGCGAGGGCCGCGCCGGCTGCCCCCGCCACGGTGGTGCCGATCTCGACGTCGGGTCGGATCACCCGGCCGTCACGCACCGCGTAACCGGCCGCCGCGACGACCGCAGCACACAGCTGCAGGTCGTCGGGCAGGTCGAGTGCGTGGCGCAGCACACCCAGGGCCGGCGCCGGCTGTAACGGATCGCGCTGCGCCCAGGCGTCGAGGGTGCGCGGCAGCGCGGCAACCCAGTTCCGCCACGTCGTCTCGTCGACCAACCACTCGCCGATCCGGCGGGCCGCGAGGCCGTCGACGTGGATGCCGAGCCGCCGCAGGTCTGCGCGGCGCACGGCCCCCCGGCGGGCGATCTCGCGGCCGGCGTCGGGCCGACCGCCCGCGTGCGCCAGCACCGCTGCCCGGGCGGTCGCCGCGCCGCGCCGGTTGAGGGCAGGCGGGTCTGCATCGAGCACGAGCAGGCCCGCGGCGACCGCGTGTCGCCCCGGATCGCGCAGGACGGCGCGATCTCCCGCGCGTACGGGCAGCGCCTCGGCAACCGTCAGCCGCGCCAGTCCGACCCCGAGCGGACGCAGTCTCACGGGCACGGCAGCGGTGCCGAGGTGCAGGACGAGTTCGACCGGTAGGCGGCGTTCGGTGTCGAGCCGGACATCGAGCAGGTGGGTCCAGTGCCAGGCGTCCGGCGTGGTGAGCACATCGCCACGGCCGACATCGCGCGTCGACACGCCGCGCAGGTTGAGCGCGACCCGGGCTACGGCGCGCGCCTGGTGGTGCACCTGGCCGGTCAGCTGCAGACCGCGGACCGTCACCTCTCGGGTGCGCAGCGCGAGCACATCGCCGACGCACAGCGTTCCGGCGCTCAGGGTGCCGGTGACGACCGTGCCCGTGCCGCGGATCGTGAAGCTGCGGTCGAGCCACAGCCGGATCGGCCCAGTCGGGTCGGGCCTGGGCAGTCGCGCGACAAGCCGGTCAAGCCCCGCCCGGAGGTCGTCGAGGCCCGCACCCGTGGCACCGGACACGGCCACCGCCTCAACCTGGCCCAGCGACGAGCGGGCCAGCCGGGCGCGCGCGTCGGCGAGCGCCGGCCGAGGGTCGGCGAGATCGCTGCGGGTCACCGCCAGCAGCCCGTGCCGCACGCCGAGCGCGTCGATCGCGGCGAGGTGCTCCTGCGATTGGCGCGCCAGCCCTCGTCGGCCGCGACGACGAACAGCACCGCCGGCGCCGGACCGATCCCGGCGAGCATGTTGCCGATGAACCGCTCGTGGCCGGGCACATCGACGAACGCGATCTGCTCGCCGGACGGCAAGGTCGTCCAGGCGAAGCCGAGGTCGATGGTCATCCCGCGGCGGCGCTCCTCGGCCCAGCGGTCGGGCTCCATGCCGGTCAGCGCCCGGACCAGCGTGGACTTGCCGTGGTCGACGTGTCCGGCGGTGGCGACGACGTGCACGCTCGTGGCTAGCGTTCAGCAGGCTGCGCGCACCGCGTCGCGCAGCGATGTCGTCATCGGCCTCGGGAATGCAGCGCAGGTCGAGCAGGCAGCGGCCGCCGACGACCCGGCCGACGACCGCCGGGGTCGCCGGTGCGCAACGGCACCGCGAGCTCGGCGCGGCACGGCGACCGCCCAGCCGCGGCAGCGCGACACCGGGCGCGCCGCCACCGCCGACCGCGCCGTCGGCCGGGACGACCTTGCCGCCGACGCGCGGCGGCGAGTGCGGCACAGCGCGCCGTAGCGCGATCCGGATCGCGCGTGCAAGCGAGGTCCAGACCGGTGTCGGTGAGTCCGCGCAGCGTCGCCTCCAGCGCGGCGAGGGTGAGCTTGTCGACCCGCAGCGCGCGGGCCAGCGGATGCCGGCGCATCCGGCCGATCACCTCGGCGCGCCGAACAGCAGCCCGGCCTGCGGGCCGCCGAGCAGCTTGTCGCCGCTGCAGGTGACGACGTCAGCGCCGGTCCGCAGCGCGGTGGCACGTCCGGCTCGTCCGGCAGCAGCGGATCCGGCGCGAGCAGGCCGCTGCCGACGTCGACGATCAGCGGGACGCCGAGCGTGGCCAACTCGCCGACCGGCACGCGCGGGTGAATCCGGCGACCCGGAAGTTGCTCGGGTGCACCTTCAGCACGCAGCCGGTGTCGGGACCGATGCGCGGCGCGTAGTCGGCGAGCGTGACGGTTGGTCGTGCCGACCTCGCGAAGGCGTGCGCCGGTGGACTCGATCAGATCGGGCAGCCGGAACCCGTCGCCGATCTCGACCATCTCGCCGCGGCTGACGACGACCTCGCGACCGGCGGCGAGCGCGGTCGTGGCCAGCACCAGCGCCGCGGCGCCGTTGTTGACGACCAGCACGTCCTCGGCGGCGGGCACTGCGCCGCGCAGGGCCGCGAGCAGCACCGCGCCCGCGGGGTGCGCGCTGACCCGTGGCGAGATCGAACTCGACGTCGACATACCCGGCCGCCGCGACGCAGCGCGTCGACCGCGCCGAGGCCGACAACGGGGCGCGACCGAGGTTGGTGTGCAGCACGACGCCGGTCGCGTTGAGCACCGGCCGCAGGCGGCGCCCGGCGCGCGGGCAGCAATCGCTCGGCACCGCGTCAGCAACTGCGTCCGGGCGCCAGCGCGCCGGCCCGCACCCGCTGCGGGCGCGGTGACCACGCTGCTTGACCCGGTCGCGGCCCAGCCGTCGATCGCCGCGGCCAGCCGCGGGTCGGCGAGCACGACGTCGGTGCGCGGCACGGCCGCCGCGGATCCGCCATCGCCCGCCCCTTCACTCGTCGCGCCGGTGCTCGTCGAGCTCGTCACGTCGGCGGAGGCGGACGGGAATCGAACCCGCCAAACCGAGATACTCGGCTCCACCGGTTTTGAAGACCGGGAGGGCCACCAGGCACCCATACGCCTCCGCACACGAGCGCACGCCGTACATGCCCGCCGATGCGGCGCGTGTCACGGTACGGTGGGATGCTGACGCGCGACGCCGGCCGACGCCGATCGGCTGACCCAGTACGCCCACGGCGGCGGCTGCGCCTGCAAGATCCCGCCCGGCGAGCTCGAGGACATCGTGCACGGCCTGGTCGACAGCGGCCAGTTCACCGGCGTGGGTGCGTCGGACCTGCTCGTCGGGCTCGACGACGGCGACGACGCGGCGGTGGTTCGGCTGGACGAGCGACACCGCGCTCGTCGTCACCGCCGACTTCTTCACGCCGGTGGTGGACGACGCCTACGACTGGGGCCGGATCGCGGCGGCCAACGCGCTCTCGGACGTCTACGCGATGGGCGGCCGGCCGGTGGTCGCGGTCAACCTGGTCGGCTGGCCGCGCGACGTGCTGCCCGGCGAACTGCTGCGCGAGGTGCTGCGCGGCGGTCTGGACGTGGCGCGTGCGGCCGGTTGCCACGTCGGCGGCGGCCACAGCATCGACGACCCGGAGCCGAAGTACGGCATGGCGGTGACCGGGGTGGTCGACCCGAGGCGGATTGCTGCGCAACGACGCGGCCGTCGCCGGGCTGCCGCTCACCCTGACCAAGCCGCTCGGGGTCGGGCGTGCTCAACAACCGGCACAAGAGACCGGTGAGGTGTTTGCCGCAAGCCATCGCGTCGATGGTCGCGCTCAACCGCGACGCGGCTGCCAGCGGCGCTGGCCGCGGGTGCGGCGGCGGCCACCGACGTCACCGGCTTCGGGCTGCTCGGGCATCTGTACAAGATGGCCGGGCCTCCGGGGTGGCGGCCGTCATCGACGCCGCTGCGGTGCCCTACCTGGACGGTGCGCGCGAGGCGCTGCGCGACGGCTACGTGAGCGGCGGGACGCGGCGCAATCTGGACTGGGTCCGGCCCTGCGACGAATTCGGCGGTGGACGAGGACGAGCTGCTGCTGCTCGCCGACGCGCAGACCAGCGGCGGGCTGCTCGTGGTCGGCGAGGTGCCCGGCGATCCGATCATCGGCGAGGTCGTCGACGCGATGCCGAGCGTGATCGCGGTCCGCTGAGCTGCGACGAGCTAACCGGTCGGTCGGCCCGGTGAACGCGATGGCAACGAACCCGACAGCCGCTCGTGCTGCGGCACGACGGTGTACTTCGGGTCGCGGGCCGACGCCTGGCCGGCGTCGAAGATCCCGAACCTGGTGCAGGCCGATCCGCCGAGCAGGGCGACGCCGCTGAGGGCCGACAGCAGCCCGGCTACGGCCGGCGAGCAGCGCAGCGCCCGCCGCGCCGACACGCGGTCAGCAGCTGGCCGGCGCGACGCAACCGACCCGCCGCGCCGACGCGCAGCGGCTCGGTCGCCAGCCCCATCGAGTCCTGCATCCGTGCGTCGGCGGCGATCTCCACGGCGACGCCGAGAACCGCCAGCCGGCGGGCCGGGCCGGATTCGCCCGAGCGGGGCACGGTCAGCAGCGCGAGCCCGCCGGCGGCGCCGGCGGCCGAACCGGCGAACACGAACGGCAGCTCGCGGTAGGCCTCGTGCCACGCGGGCGTCGCGGTGTCGGCGAGCAGCACAGCGGTGTACGACGCCATGCCGGGGCGAGCCAGCCGCGGCGACCCGGCCGGCCGGCCGCTGCCGGCACGATCGCCCGCCGAAGCCGGTGTGGCAGCGGCAGCTGCGGCGAACACGCGATCTCGGCCGCACCGGCCAAACCCGCCGACGGCCCGTAGCCGGTGAGGATCCAGGTGCCGACCGACATCGGCGACGTCGGCTTGGCCACCCGCAGCATGTTGAGCGAATCGCGCGGGCCGGCCCAGGTCGTGCACCAGCGCGGCGAAGCTCAGGCGTGATCGCGCCGATGCCGCCGAGGCGTCCGGCGCGCCGCAGCGTCGGCGGCCGGTGAGGTCCGCGCCGGCCGCCAGCAGGGACGAGCCCGCCGCCACGCCGCCGAGGAACAGGTAGGCCGGGATGTCGGCCTCCCACGGCGAGGCCTTGACCACCGGCCGTCCGTAGTAGGAGGTGAACTCGGCGTCCGGCACCACCGGGCGTCGCCGCGGCAGCGCGGCCGCGGCGGGGCCGGACGGCCGGCGCGCCGCGCCGGTCACAGTTGCGCCGCACCGCGGTCGGTGCGCCGGATACGCCGGCGACCGTCCGGTGAGGTACTCGCGATCGCCGGCCCTCATCGCGGCGCCGTCCCGGGAACGGCGCCGAGCGACGCCGGCCAGCAACGTCAGCGCAGCGGCGCCGGCGTGCCGCCACATGTGACGGCAGGTCCCGCGTCGTGACGACCGGATCCGGCGGCAGGCCGTACACCTCCGGCTCGTCGAGCAGCAGGAACATCGCGCCGGCGCCGCCGATCCCGTCGTCGGGGTCGTCGCCGTAGAGCCGCGCGTCGGTGACGCCCGGCCTCGTGCAGCGCGCCGACCCGTGCGCGCGGCCCGCTCGCGCAGCTCGTCGAGGTCGCCGAACTGGATCGACTGGGTCGGGCAGGCCTGCGCGCAGGCCGGGTTCTGGCCGGCCCGAGCCGGTCGTAGCACAGCGTGCACTTCTGCGCGATGCCGACGTTCTTGCGCCCTCGTGCGTCGCCGATGCGCCGGTCGATCACGCCGAACGGGCAGGCCGGCACGCAGTAGCCGCAGCCGTTGCAGATGTCGTCCTGCACGACCACCGTGCCGAACTCGGTGCGGAACAGCGACCCGGTCGGGCAGACGTCCAGGCAGGCCGGCGTGCGTGCAGTGCTTGCAGACGTCCGAGGACATCAGCCAGCGGAAGTCGGTCCGCTCGGCCGGGTCGGCTTCCGCTCCGGGCAGCGGAACGACGGCATCCCAGGTCTGTCGCGCCGGGCGCGATTCCGCACCCGCGACGGTGCCGCTGCTCGATGAAGGCGACGTGCCGCCAGGTGCTCGCGCCGAGCGCGCCGGTGTTGTCGTAGGACGAGCCGAGCAGGTCGAACCCGTCGTCGGGGACGCCGTTCCATTCCTTGCAGGCGACCTCGCAGGCCTTGCAGCCGATGCAGATCGAGGTGTCGGTGAAGAAGCCCTTGCGGGCAGGTGCGTCGACCCACCCGGCGTGCGCGGGTCGGGCCGCTGAGTGCTCGTCCACGTCAGTCCTGTTCGCCGGTCCGGCGTGCGCGGCTCGTTACCGGTCTCGACCGTGATCCCGGCCCGGCTGCTGGTACTCCTCGACGAAACCCAGCAGTGCCGGTCCCGTCGGCCGGCGGCCGGCGACGGATGTCGCAGGAGGCCACCTTCGACTCCTGGATGTGCACGTTCGGATCCAGCGTGACGCCGAACAGATCGTTGGCCGAGTCGCCGCGACAACCAGCGCCGATCCGCCCACCCCCCAGTGATACGGCAGCCCGACCTGGTGGACCGTCCGATCCGCCGACCTGCAGCGGCACGATCCGGTCGGTGACCAGCACCCGCGCCTCGATCGCGGTCCGCGCAGTGACGATCGTCGCCCAGCCGAGGTGCTCGAGACCCGCGCATCCGCGCCAAGCTCCGGCGAGACCTCGCAGAAGAACTCCGGCTGCAACTCGGACAGATACGGCAGCCAGCGGCTCATCCCGCCCGCCGTGTGGTGCTCGGTCAGCCGGTAGGTGGTGAACACGAACGGGAACACCTCCGCACGCCGGGCTCGGGCGGTGACGGGTTCTGGTAGTTGTCCGTGCGCTGGAAGACCTGCCGAGTCGGGTTGGCCTGCTGCCGGTAGAACGGGTTGCGGACCGGCGACTCCGCGGCTCGTAGTGCGTCGGCAGCGGCCCGTCGAGCAGACCCGGTGGGCGCGAACAGCCAGCCCTTGCCGTCGCGCCTGCATGATGAACGGGTCGTCACCGGCCAGCCCGGCCGGGCCACCGGTGCCCGGCTCGGGCCGGTAGGCCGGCGGCCGGTCGGCCACGAAGTCGGGCACGTCGTGGCCGGTCCACCGGCGCTCGGCTCGGCGTCCCACCAGACGTAGCGCCTTGCGCTCGCTCCACGGTCTGCCGTTCGGGTCGGCCGATGCCCGGTTGTAGAGGATGCGCCGGTTCGCCGGCCACGCCCAGCCCCAGTCCGGGCGCAACCCACGACTGCTCGCTGCCGGGCTTGCGGCGCGCGGCCTGGTTGACGCCGTCGGCATAGACGCCGGTGTAGATCCAGCAGCCGCCGCTCGTCGAACCGTCGTCGGCCATCTCGGTGATAGGACGACAGCGGCCGACCGGCCTGCTCGCCGGTCAGGTGGAAGCCGTTGATCTCCTGCAGTACGGCCTCGGCGGACGGCTCGCCGTGCTCGTCCACCGGGTAGTCCCAGGTCAGGTCGAGCAGCGGCCGGTCGCGCTCGGCCGTCGAACCCGTCAGCCGCTCGCGCAGCTTGCGGCCGAGGTGGAAGAAGAAGTGCAGTTCGCTGCGGCAGTCCTCCGGCGGCTCGACGGCCTTGTGGTGCCACTGCAGCATCCGCTGCGTCTGGGTGAAGGTGCCGTCCTTCTCCACGTGCGACGCGGCCGGGAAGAAGAACACCTCGGTGCGCGATGTCCTCGGTGCGCAGCTCACCGGTCTCGATCTCCGGGCCGTCCTTCCAGAAGGTCGCCGATTCGATCATGTTGAGGTCACGGACGACGAGCCACTTCAGGTGGGCCAGCGCCAAGCGCTGCATCTTCGCCGTGTGCCGAGCCGACAGCCGGGTTCTGGCCGAGCAGGAAGTAGCCCTCGACCTTGTCGTCGAGCATGTCCATCACGGTCTGGTAGGTGCCGTGGTCGCCGGTCAGCCTTGGCAGGTAGTCGAAGCAGAAGTCGTTGTCGGCGGTGGCCGCGTCACCCCAGTAGGCCTTGAGCAGGCTGACTGTGTAACGCGCGGGCCCCGGCCCAGAAGCCCTTCTGGTGCCGGGCTGGTGATCGTCGCGATGTAGTCGTCGAAGGTGTCGTGCTCGCCCGCCTTCGGCATCGGCAGGTAGCCGGGCAGCAGGTTGAACAGGGTGGGGATGTCGGTCGATCCCTGGATGCTGGCGTGTCCCCGCAGCGCCATGATGCCGCCGCCGGGACGGCCCATGTTGCCCAGCAGCAGCTGGATGATCGCCGATCCACGGATGTACTGCACGCCGACCGAGTGATGCGTCCAGCCGACCGAATAAACCCACGCGGTCGTCCGTTCGCGACCGCTGTTCGCGGTCACCGCCTCGCACACCTGCAGGAAGTCCGCGACCGCTACGCCGCAGGTCGCTGCACCATCTCCGGGGTGTAGCGCGCGTAGTGGCGCTTGAGCACCTGGAACACGCAGCGCGGGTGCTGCAACGTGTCGTCACGTCGCACCTCGGCGTGGTGCAGGCTCGCGCCGTGCCCGCCCATCTCGTGGCCGGCCCCGCGCTCCTGCCGCGACGCGTCACGCTCGGTGTCGCCGACCTCACGCGGGTCACCGGCAGCTGCTTCGTCCACGCCCTCGTACTGCCACGAACTCGTGTCGTACGTGCCGGTCTGCGGGTCGTAACCGGAGAAGACGCCGTCCAGATCCTCGGTGTCCTGGAAATCCTCGCGCAGGATCGTCGACGCATTCGTGTAGGCGACGACGTACTCCCTGGAACCATTTCTCGTTCTCGAGGATGTAGTTGACGATGCCGCCGAGGAACGCGATGTCACTGCCGGCGCGTAGCGGCACGTGCAGGTCCGCCACCGCCGAGGTCCGCGTGAAGCGCGGATCGACGTGGATCACTTTCGCGCCGCGGGCTTTCGCCGCCATCACCCATTGGAACCCGACCGGATGGCATTCGGCCATGTTCGATCCCTGGATGACGATGCAGTCGCTGTGTTGCAGATCCTGCTGGAAGTTCGTGGCCCCGCCACGACCGAAGGAGGTCCCCAAACTGGGAACGGTGGCACTGTGTCAAATACGTGCCTGGTTCTCGATCTGGATCGCACCCAGTGCGGTGAACAACTTCTTGATCAGGTAGTTCTCTTCGTTGTCGAGCGTTGCCCCGCCGAGACCGGCGATGCCGAGGGTGCGACGCACAATCTTGCCGTCGGTGGTGTGTTGCCAGGTGCGCCCGCGGGTGTCGAGGATCCGCTCGACCACCATGTCGGTTGCCGTCTCGAGGTCGAGCGGCTCCCACTCGGTGCCGTGCGGACGCCGGTAGAGCACCTTCGTCTGGCGGTGTGGGCTGTTGACGAGCTGCTCGCTGGCCGATCCCTTCGGGCACAGTCGGCCGCGTGAGACGGGGGAGTCCGGGTCGCCCTCGATCTGCACGACACGCTCGTCCTTGACGAAGACGCGTTGCCCGCAGCCGACCGCGCAGTAGGGGCAGACGCTCTGCACGACGCGGTCGGCGGTCTCGGTGCGGGCCAATCTCCGGTCTGTGCGCGGCGAGCGGGCAGCGGCGCCGCGCGCAAGCCGATCCGGGCCGGTGAGCTGGCGCAGGACCGGCCAACCCAGCAACGCCTTGCCGATCGGCACGCCTGCCTCCTGACCTCAGGATCGACGGTACCCACGAACGCGGTCCGGCGCGCGTTCCACCACCATGACTAGAGAGCAATTCGGTCGATAATCGACGCAGCTGCTCTCTTGATCATGAAGCCGGGTCCACAATCGAGCCGTGCCGTCCTACCGAGTCCGAGAGGCCGCGCAACTGCTCGGGGTGAGTGACGACTCGCTGCGGCGCTGGGCCGACAGTGGTCGGCTGACGATGACCACCGACCACGCCGGACGCCAGGTCATCGACGGCGCCGAGCTCGCCGGCTTCGCCGAGTCGAATGCAGCGCCGGTGCCCCCGGCCGGGACGATCACCCGCGAGTCGGCGCGCAACCGGTTCGTCGGTCTGGTCACCAGGGTCCTGCGCGACACCGTGATGGCTCAGGTCGAGATGCAGTGCGGGCCGTATCGCGTCGTGTCGCTGATGAGCCGCGAGGCGGCCGACGACCTCGGGCTCGAGCCGGGGGTGACCGCGGTTGCGTCGGTCAAGGCGACGAACGTGGTCGTCGAGGTCCGCGGCGGCTGACCGGCCGCGCGGGATCACGCCGCCCACCTTGACACCGCACTGTGACATCTGCCGGGGCAACGTGGACCACAGCCAACACGTCATACTCGAGAGGCGTGCCGCTGCGACCAGTCCGGCGGTCACCGACGAATCCGAAAGGGGCTGCCGTGAGCTATGACGGCGGCGAGCCCGACACACCGGAGGATTCCGACCTGCGCAAGCGCGCGGCCTGGTTACTCGCGCTGCTCGTCGTCGCTGCGGGGCTGCTGGTGCTCGTGTTGACGACGCTCGTGGGCAGTCCGAAGAGCCCCGGCCAGCGTCAGGGCGCCGGACCCGACGACTCACTGCTGGCCTCCAGCGCGCCCCCGACACCCAGCAGCTCGTCCACGCCGCGGGCCGTAGAGTCGACGACCCCACCGCCCAGGACCTCGTCGCCGCCGTCGGCTCCCACGACGTCGTCGAGGGCGACGACCGTCGACTGCGCCCGGTTGTGCATCGTCGACACCGACATCGGCAACGCCGTCGCCGCGCTCAACAAATACCGGGCTGCGAGCGGGCAACAACCCATTCCCGGTGCGGTGTCCAAGGCGGCACAGATGTGCGCCTACACCAACGGCGGGAACTGCACCGGCGGCTACGCGGAGAGCCAGGTGGCCGAACCGAACGGCGCCGCCGCCGTCGCCAAGGTCGCTCGGCTCGCCGATCTACTCGATCCGGGGCTCAAGTCGTTCGAGGTGGGCTGGGCCTACGACCCGCAGGGCCACCAGTACTACTTCGCGGTCATCCGCCACAGCTGAACGGTCGCGGTGCGGTCGCGCCGACTAGGGTCGATCTGGTCTGCAGTGTCGCATCCAGTGTTGGAGGTTCCGTGTCCGTCAACCTGACCAAGGGCGCCAACGTGTCGCTCACCAAACAGGCTCCCGGTCTCAGTTCGGTGATCGTCGGCCTGGGTTGGGATGCCCGCACCACCGACGGCAAGCAGTTCGACCTGGATGCCAGTGCCATCGTCTGCAACGCCGAGGCGAAGGTGCTCAGCGACAAGCACTTCGTGTTCTTCAACAACCTGACCTCGCCAGAGGGTGCGGTGCAGCACTCCGGTGACAACCTGACCGGCGAGGGTGGTGGCGACGACGAGCAGGTGAAGGTCAACCTGGCCGGGATGCCGCCGGAAGCAGATCGCGTCGTGTTCGCCGTGTCGATCTACGAGGCGGACAACGCCGGCCAGACCTTCGGCCAGGTGCGCAACGCATTCATCCGGGTGGTCAACCAAGCCGGCAGCGCCGAACTCGCGCGCTACGACCTGTCCGAGGACGCGTCCACCGAGACCGCGATGGTGTTCGGCGAGCTGTACCGCAACGGCGCCGAGTGGAAGTTCCGGGCCGTCGGCCAGGGATACAGCGCCGGCCTGGCAGGTATCGCCCGCGACTTCGGCGTGAATGCGTGACATCAGGACACAGCAGCACCTCGAGCAGAGCCCAGGAACGCCGCAAAACCGCGGATCGTTAGCACTAAAGTCACCGGCAGCACAGCCCGGGGATGAGAACGGAGTGATCCAGTGAGTGTGAGCCTGAGCAAAGGCGGCAACGTCTCGCTGACCAAGGAGGCCCCGGGACTGCAAGCCGTTTTGGTGGGCCTCGGGTGGGACGCACGGACGACGACCGGCGCGGATTTCGACCTCGACGCATCGGCGCTGATGGTGAACACGTCCGGCAAGATCCTGTCCGATCAGCATTTCGTGTTCTTCAACAACCTCACGAGCCCGGACGGCTCGGTCGAACACACCGGCGACAACCTGACCGGTGAGGGCGAAGGCGACGACGAGGCGATCAAGGTCAACCTCGTGGCGGTGCCGCATGACGTGGACAAGATCGTGGTCGCCGTGTCGATCTACGACGCCGAGACCCGCAACCAGTCCTTCGGGCAGGTGCGCAACGCCTACATCCGCGTGGTGAACCAGGCCGGCGGTGCGGAGATCACCCGCTACGACCTGTCCGAGGATGCGTCCAGCGAGACCGCGATGATCTTCGGCGAGCTGTATCGCAACGTGGCGGACTGGAAGTTCCGCGCGGTCGGCCAGGGATACAGCACCGGGCTGGCGGGCATCGCCCGCGACTTCGGCGTCAACGTCGGCTGAGGCAGGCGCGTCGGTGTTCTTCCGTACGTTCGGCGGGTCGCTGCTCGTCGCCGTCGTCGGGCTGGTGGCCGGCTACGTGTACGGGGGCACGACCGCGCTGACCCTGACCGCGATCCTGGCAGTGCTCGAGGTGTCGTTGTCCTTCGACAACGCCGTCGTGAACGCCACTGTTCTCGTGCGGATGAGCCCCTTCTGGCAGAAGATCTTCTTGACGGTCGGCGTCGCGATCGCCGTCTTCGGCATGCGGCTGATCTTCCCGCTGCTGATCGTCGGCATCACCGCCAAGATCACGCCGGTCGAGGCGGTCCGGCTCGCGCTCGAGAAGGGCGATCCTGACGAGCCCGGCACGTACGGGTACCTGCTGCACCAGGCACATCCGGCGATCGCCGCGTTCGGCGGGATGTTCTTGTTGATGCTCTTCCTCGACTTCGTGTTCGAAGAGCGAGAGATCACCTGGCTGTCGTGGATCGAGCGGCCACTCGCCAAGATCGGCAAGCTCGATCAGCTGAGCGTGGTCATCGCGCTGGTCGTGCTGTGTGTGTCGGCGTACACGCTCGGCGTGTCAGCCGACACCGAGCAGCCAGACCGGATCTCGACGATCCTCGTTTCCGGCATCCTGGGCATCGCCACGTACCTGCTGGTCAGCAGTCTCGGCGAGTTCTTCGACGAGGCGGCCGACCTGGACGACGACGACGACGAGCTCGAGGCGAAGCTGAAGAAGAACCAGGCGCTGCATGTGGTCGGCAAGGCCGCGTTCTTCCTGTTCCTCTACCTCGAGGTCCTCGACGCATCGTTCAGCTTCGACGGGGTGGTCGGCGCCTTCGCCATCACCTCCGATCCGATCATCATCGCGATCGGTCTCGGCATCGGCGCGATGTTCATCCGCTCGCTCACGGTGTTCCTTGTACGCAAGGGCACGCTGAGCGAGTACGTCTACCTCGAACACGGCGCTCTGTGGGCGATCGGTGCGCTGGCCGTGCTGCTGCTCATCACCATCGAGTACGAGGTGCCCGAGGTCGTCACCGGACTGATCGGTGTCGGCTTCATCGCAGCAGCGCTGGTCTCGTCGATCGTCCGCAACCGCCGCGGCGATTCGGCACCGGACGCGCACCGCGCCGAGCAACCTGCGGCGGTATGAGAGGACGTCATGGGCATCGATTACACCAAGCGGCCGGGCGCACCGGCCACCCCTGCGGCGACACCGGTCTCGCTGTCGAAAGTGACGCTGACCAAGTCCGCGCCGACGGTGTCGCTGACCAAGCACGGCGGCGCGTCCGGCATGTTGCGGGTCAACCTCAACTGGGATGCCAAGCCGCCCGAGCGCGGTCTGTTCCGCAAGAACGTCCAACTCGATCTCGATCTTGGTTGCCTGTACGAGTTCGGTGATGGCGCCAAGGGAGTCGTACAGGCCCTCGGCAACGCTTTCGTCGCCCGCAACCGCAGTGGCCGCGAACTGATCCGGCTCGACGGCGACGACCGGTCCGGGCGGGTGTCGGCGGGTGAGAATCTGTCCGTCGACCTCAGCGACGTCTCGCAGATCAAGCGCATCCTGGTGTTCGCGCTGATCTACGAGGGCGCGGCGAACTGGGCCGCGGCCAAGGGTGTGGCGACGATGCTGGCGGCCAATGCGGCGCCGGTCGAGATCCTCCTCGACGATCCGCGCGAAGGTGCCCGGATCTGCGCGATCGCAATGATCGAGAACCGCGGCGGCGAGATCGTGGTGAATCGCGAGGTGAAGTACCTCAACGGCGCGCAGCGCGAGCTGGACGCGACTTACGGGTGGGGCATGAACTGGACCCGGGGGCGCAAGTGAGTGGCGTCAGCCTGCGCAAGGGGCAGACCGTCTCGCTGCAGAAGCAGGGCGGCGGCACGCTTCGCAAGGTGCGCATGGGGCTGGGCTGGGATGCTGCGAAGAAGAAGGGGATGTTCGGCCGGATGAGGACGCAGACCATCGACCTCGATGCCTCCGCACTGCTGTTCGACGGCGCCGGCAAACTGGTCGACCAGGTCTGGTTCCAGCAGCTCACGAGCAAGGACGGATCCGTACAGCACACCGGTGACAACCTGACCGGCGAAGGCGAGGGTGACGACGAGTCGATCAAGGTCGATCTGGCGGCGGTTCCGGCCGGAGTGAAGACGCTCGTGTTCACGGTCAACTCGTTCACCGGGCAGGACTTCGCACAGATCGAGAACGCCTTCTGCCGGCTCGTCGACGAGTCCACCGGCACCGAGATCGCCCGCTACGAGCTGACCGGCTCCGGCACGCACACCGCGCAGATCATGGCCAAGGTGACCCGCGACGGAACCGGCTGGACGATGACCGCCATCGGCGCATCGGCCACCGGCCGCACGTTCCACGACCTGATGCCGACCATCAGTAGCAACCTCTAACGCCAACTTCGTCATTCGCGAGGAGCCGACGACATGTCCGAACTCGACCTCGGAGCTACCGCTACGCCCGCTGCCGCGCCAGCAGCCCCGGTCGCCGCCGGTGGCCTCGTACTCGACCCGCCGAAGCCGGTGCCGGTCGTCAAGGACGAGCAGGCCGCAGGCGCCATCCCCGTCGACGACGCGAAGAAGGCCGAACTCGCCCAACGCGCCGCGGCGTTCGCCAGCGAGCTCGCCGCGATGGACACCCGCGCACCTGAGTTCAGCAAGCGCATCGAGTCGATCACGTCGATGGGCGATAAGGAGTTGCGCTCGTCGGCGTCGGTCTCGAACCGGATGCTCGATCGGCCGGCGGCTGTCATGAAGGCAGGAAAGGGTGGCTCGGGCGGCGACGCGCAGACCCGCGTCGCCAACACCCTGGTGGACCTGCGGACCACGGTTACCGATCTCGACCCGAACCGCGCCGATCTCGCCGGTGCGAAGAAGGTGCTCAAGTGGCTGCCGGGCGGTGACAAGATCCAGCGCTACTTCCAGAAGTACGAATCGGCGCAGACCCACCTGAACGCGATCATCAAATCCCTCGAGTCCGGGCAGGACGATCTGCGCAAGGACAACGCGGCGATCGAGACCGAGAAGTCCAACATGTGGACCACGATGGGCAAGCTCAGCGAGTACAACCAGCTCGCCGGCGCGCTGGACGACGCGGTGTCGCAGAAGGTCGCGGAGCTGGAGGCGGCCGGGAACACCGAAGCAGCCAATACCCTCAAGTCCGACGCGCTGTTCGCGATCCGGCAGCGGCGCCAGGACATCATGACCCAGATGGCGGTGTCCGTGCAGGGCTACATGGCCCTCGACCTGGTCCGCAAGAACAACGTCGAGTTGATCAAGGGCGTTGACCGTGCGCAGACGACGACGGTGTCCGCGCTGCGCACCGCGGTGATCGTGTCGCAGGCGCTGGCTCGGCAGAAGCTCGTCCTGGACCAGATCAGCGCGCTGAACGCCACGACGTCCAACCTCATCGAGTCCACGTCGAACCAGCTCCGCATCCAGGGTGCGGAGATCAACCAGCAGGCGGCGAGCAGCACGATCGACATCCAGAAATTGCAGGTCGCGTTCGACAACGTGTTCCAGACGATGGACGCAATCGACTCGTTCCGCGCGCAGGCCGTCGACTCGATGTCACAAACCGTCACCGCCCTCGAGGGCCAGATCGAGCGGGCCAAGCCCTACCTCGAGCGCACCCGCCGCGGTGAGGGTCAGAGCGAGCAGCTTCCGTCGACCACACCGAATCAGCTGCCCGGGCGCTAGACCGCGTGACCTCGTGGTTCCGGCGCGGGCGCGATGCGCCGCCGGCGACACCGCCGCCGGCCGAGTCCGAGCAGGACAGTCCGGACGCGTTGCGGTTGGCGCTGTGGCAGCTCGTCCAGTTCATCAACCGCAGTGCGGGCAAGTTGCCGGTGCGGGCCACGGTCACCTCGCGGGAGATCACCGACACCGTCCGGGAGGTCATCGAGACCTCGACCGAGCGTGACCTCGATGTCTACGCGATTGTGGCGATCAACGGGATCGTCGAGGACTACCTGCCGACGACGTTGCGCACCTATCTTCACCTCGACCCGTCGCTGACGGACAGGGTCGGGCCGTCGGGTCGGACGCCGCGCGCAGCGCTACAGGAGCAGGTGGAGTCACTCGCGGTGGCGGCCGAGGACCTGCTGCAGGCGACTCAGGCACACGACGTCGACGCGCTTTTCACGCAGGGCAATTTCCTGCGGACGAAGTTCACCCGCTCGGATCTCGATCTCTGATCCGCGTTCTGGCGCGGCCCGCGCAGCAAGATCACGTGGACGAGGCGCCTGCAGCGCCGGCGCGAGTTCACCTGCCACGCCCACTAATGTCGAGATGGACATGGCCGAGATGAGACGGGGCGCGAACGTCGCCCTCACCCGCGAGATCCCGGGCTTGACCGGGCTGGTGCTCGGCATGAGCTGGAACGCCGGCGCCGAGCGCGCGCTCGAGGACAACCTGGTGTTTGCGGCCATCCTGTGCGGGGTCGACGGGCGGGCGCGCAGCGACCGCGATTTCGTCTTCTTCAACCAGGTCGCGTCGGTCGAGGAATCCGTGCGCGAACGAGATGCCGCGCTCGGCTCGGATGCCGAGCAGATCGAAATCGACCTGCGCACCGTCCCGCCGGAAATCGACCGGATCGTCGCGGTCTTGTACGTGAACGAGGGTCCCGCGCGACGCCGCACTCTCGGCCAGCTGCGCTCCTGCGTCATCCGCGTACTCAATCGCGACGGCAACGCCGAACTCATCCGCTCCGAGGACCTGGCTCCCACGTTCAAGGCCGAGACGGCGGTCGCATTGGGCGAGGTGTACCGGCACGACAACGGGTGGAAGTTCAAGGTGCTGGGCCAGGGATATTCGAAGGGTGTCGCGGGGATCGCCGCCGACTACGGGATCCCGATATGACCGGCGCGCGTCGGGACGGAGTGGCAGCCGGGAGCGTCGCGTGATCGGTGACCCGGCGTCCGCGCCGCCGCGCAGAGACCTGACGTTCCTGCGCCGCCGATCCAGGCCGCGTGCTGCGATCCCGGTGCGCCACGGCGCGCCGGCGTCATTGGGCACGACGGACTCGTCGCTGGCCGATTTCATCCACGGTCGTGCGAAGCACCCGTCCCGGCGCCAACCGCAGGCTCCGGCGGTCGGGCCGATCTCGTTCGCGCGCCCGGATCGATCCTCCGGCGGGCTGGACCTGTCCCGGCCGGCCGGGCCCGGATCAGCATCGGCTCCGCCGCCGTCCGCGGCCCCGGTGCCTTCGACGTCGCTCGACCTGGATCCGCAACCGGCGGCGCCGTCCGGACCGTCCCGTGGCGCACTCGACCTGTCGGGCACCGCGGGGCCGCGGCCGGTCGCGCGGTCGACTGGGCATGCTGCGCGCCGGTTGCGCGGCGATCGGGTGCGCGCCGGTAACCACCACCTGCTGAGCATCAAGGACCCGACGGTCGTCCTGACCCGCCTGCAATCGGGCATCGGCCAGCTCGAGATCGAAGCGGTCTGCTCGCCGGACGTCGGCGACCTGCGCCTCGGGGCGGCGTACCAGCTACGGTCCGGTGCGACCTCCACCGTGCAACTGGCCGGCGGCAACCGGTTCGCGCCGTCGTCACGGCGACCGGTGATCGTCAGCGGTCGCGACGAGTACGACCATCTGCGGGTTGACCTGCGCCAGGTCCGCGATCTCGAACGTATGGCGGTGTACGCCTTCTCCGAGTCGCGAGCCGAACTTGCCTGGGGTGGGACGCTCGTCGTGACGACGTCCGGCGCAGCTCGCATCGAGTTGCCACTCGAGACCCTCTACGCAGGGCGGATAGCCGTCCTCATCTCGATCTACAACCTCGAAGGGGAACTGGTGATCCGCGCCGAGATGGAGACCATTGTCGGCGACATCCGCGAGGCCGCACGCGCCTACGGCTACGACCGCATCACCTGGCGAGACGACCGATCGCCGATCGATTGAGCGCCGACCCTACGGCGCGGATGCGTGCCGAGCGGCCGGATCGACCAGCTTCTTGACCGTCTTCGCGTCGTGAAACTCACCGATGGCCCGCATCTCCCACGAACCGGCGGCGGTGCGGCGCAGCATCGCCATGAGCACCGCGCTGGCCGGTTGCGACTCGGACAGGTCGTAGCGCACGAGTTCCTGCCCGCTGTCCGAATCGATGAGCCGGCAGAACGCGTTGGCCACGTCCGTGAACTTCTGTCCACGGAAGGAGGTGATGGTGAAGACGAGCGATCCCACTTGTGGTGGCAGCCCCTGCAGATCGACGTGGATCTGCTCGTCGTCGCCGCCGCCCTTGCCGGTCCGGTTGTCGCCGCCGTGGCGCAACGCGCCGCCGAACTCCTTGAGGTGCATGAACCAGACGATCTCGAGCTTGCGCCCGGAGCTGTCGAATGCGATCACCGAGGCGTCGAGATCGATGCTCTTGCGGCCCTGTGCCGGATCCCAGCCGAGACCGACGATGACGCGGGCCAGCGACGGTGCGCCACGCTTGACGAGGCTGACGCGGGCACCCTTCACCAGGCTGATCCGTCCGTTGTCGAGGGTGCTCACCGAGTGCTGCGCCGGCGGTGCGGGTGCTCCGCCAGTTGTCGGGACGGGACCGAACCCGGCTGGCGGCGGGGGTGGCACGAAACCCGGCGGCGGGGGAGGCGGCACGAAACCCGGCTGCGCGGGAACGGCGACGGGCCGGGCGGCGGTACCAGAGGCCGACGGGGGCGGGCCGGACAGATCCAGTCCGGTCGGTGCTGCGGCGAGCGGGGTCGGCGCAGACGCCGGTTCATCCCCGACCGAGATGCCGAAGTCGGTAGCGAGTCCGGCGAGCCCGCTGGCATACCCCTGACCTACCGCGCGGAATTTCCACTGCCCGTTGCGGCGGTAAAGCTCGCCGCTGACCATCGCGGTCTCCTGGCTCGCCTCGATCGCGAACTGGGCCAGCGGCGCCCCCGAGGAGAGGTCGGCGATCTCCAGACAGAGCCCGGGCACCTGGCCGAACGTCCCCCCGTCCGCGGACGCGGCCAGCACCACCCGTTCGACGCCCGGTGGCAGGGTGGCGAGGTCCACTTCGACCGTGTCCGCAGTGCCTGCCTTCCCGACGTGCCGGACGGCGCCGCTCGGGTGCCTGGCCTGGTTGAAGAACACGAAATCATCGTCGGATGAGACCCGGCCGGAGTGCTGCAGCAGTAACGCTGATCCGTCGACGTCGGGGACTCCCGATCCCCCGTCCCAGGACAGTCGCGCGCGTATCCCCGTTGCGGTGATCGGCAGGTTAGCGCCCTTCGTGATCGTCGTCATGGGCTCATCGTTACCTACGAACCTGTGCCCGTCGCGCCCCGGTCCAGTTCGTCGCCGGCCAAGAGTCGATCTTGCGCTGGGCGTGGCCGGCCGGCTGGTCACGTGTGAGATCGCGGGATGACATCGGACGTACACAGTCGCGTGGCACTATGCGCCGATGCGACATTTCGCCTTTCTCGATGCCGCAGAACAGGAGCGGCTGTTTCTGTGCGCGCCCCGGGACTTCGACATCCATACCGAGCCCGAGCGGCTCGGCACCGCGCTCGGTGCCACGCTCTACTGCCCGGCCTCGCGTCCGCGTCTTGCCCGCGACATCGTCCGCCGCGCGGCCGCAGGCGTGGTGAGCGTGGTTGTCTGCCTCGAGGACTCGATCGCCGACCACGACCTGTTCGCTGCCGAGCGCAACGCCGTGTCTCAGCTGCGCGAGCTGGCGGCAGCCGGGGCGCAGCTGCCGATGATCTTCGTCCGGGTGCGCACGGTCGAGCAGATCCCGATGATCGTCGAGACCCTCGGTGACGACGCCGGCATCGTCACCGGCTTCGTCATCCCGAAGTTCGGCGAGGAACGCGGCGGCGCCTACCTGGACGCTGTGGTGCAGGCCGGCGAGCGGATCGGTCGTCGACTGCTCGCGATGCCGGTGCTCGAAGCTGCCGAGCTCAGTTTCGTCGAGTCGAGGGTCGACTCGCTGCTTGCCGGGCGTCGGCTAATCGACAAGTACCGCGACATCGTGCCGGCGGTCCGGGTCGGGGCGACGGATCTGTCCGCGGCGTACGGACTGCGGCGCGCCCGTGACCTGACGGTGTGGGACATCCGCGTCGTCGCCGATGTGCTCAGTGCTGTCGTGAACGTATTCGGCCGGATCGACGGCGATCCGCATGTCGTCACCGGCCCGGTGTGGGAATACTTCTCGGCCACCGAACGACTGTTCAAGCCCCTGCTGCGCGAGTCGCCGTTCGTCGCGCACGAGGAGAAGGCCCTGCGCACCAAACTCGTCGCAGCAGACCTCGACGGCCTGATCCGCGAAGTGGTCCTCGACCGGGCGAACGGGTTGCTGGGCAAGACGGTCATCCACCCGACGCACGTGGCCGCTGTGCACGCGCTGTCCGTCGTCGCCGCCGAGGAGTACACCGACGCGCTGGACATCGCCGCCACGGAGGGGCGCGGCGGGGCGGCTACGTCGAGCTTCGGCAACAAGATGAACGAGAGCAAGCCGCACCACGCCTGGGCTCGGCGGACGCTGTTGCGCGCGGACGCGTTCGGCGTCGCCCGGGAGAACGTGTCGTTCGTCGACCTGCTCGGAGCTGGTCTGCACCGGTGAGCACCATCGCGAGGAACACCGTCCCGATAGGCACCGTGCCGGCCATCGACTGGGACGGACGCTGGGTTGCCGATCGTCTCGGTCTGCGACTCGACGGTGACCCCGGGCTGACCGGGCTCGTCGGGCTGGCCCTGCGGCGCAATCCTCGCCGGGTGCACCTGCTCGTGTCGAGCGTGCTCGGCAAGCACGTGCCAGCCGACCCCCGCAGGGTGCACCGCATCGGACTGGATCTCGGCGCTCGGGTCAGCGCAGCACTCGACGGCGCCCCGAGCGCGGTCGTGCTCGGTTTCGCCGAGACAGCCACCGGTCTCGGACACTGCGTCGCTGAGGCGCTGCGCGCGCCGTACCTGCACTCGACGCGGCGCAGCGTCGCCACCGCTCGGCCGTTTGCGGGTTTCGACGAGGAGCACAGCCATGCGACGCGGCACCGGCTGCTGCCTGAGGACCCCGACCTGCTCACCGGACCGGACGTGCTCGTGCTCGTCGATGACGAGCTGTCGACGGGGCGCACCGCGCTGAACACGATCCGCGCTGTCCACGCGGTCAGCCCGCGTGCTCGATATGTGCTCGCCGCGCTGGTGGACCTGCGCGGCGCAGCTGACCGGCAGATCATGGCCGATGTCGCCGGCGAACTCGGCGTGCGCATCGACGCGGTCTGCCTGGCGAGCGGAAGTGTCCTGCTCCCCGACGACTTTTCCCGCAGGGCAGCCGGCGTCGTCGCCGCGCAGGTCGAGGTCGCGTCCGTGCCGGCGGCTGCGACCGCGGACATCCGCGTCCACAGCTCGGTGTGGCCGGCCGGAGTGCGCGAAAGCGGCCGACACGGCTTCGGCCCGGCCGACGTCGACGCGGCCCGCCGCGCAGCCGATGCGGTCGCGGACCAGCTGCTGCCGAATCTGGCCGGGACGCGGGTACTCGTGCTCGGCACCGAGGAGCTGATGTACGCGCCGCTGCTGATCGGCTGCGCGCTGGCCGACCGAGGGCCCGACGTCCGCGTGTCGTCGACGACCCGATCGCCGGTTCTCGTCGTCGACGAGGCCGGCTACCCGGTCCGCAGCGTGCTGCATTTTCCGAGCCACGACCCGGCCGCGGACGGCCCGGGGCCGCGCTTCGCCTACAACGTCACGGCCGGATTCAGCGATGTCGTCGTGGTCGTGGATGCCGACGCCGATACCGCACAGCTGCACACCGGCCTCGTCGAGCGGGTTGCCGGTACCGGTGCCCGCGCGCACGTACTCACGCTGCCGACCTATCGGCCACTGCCGGCGCCGCTGCACGCCCCGGATTTCGGCAGTTACGCAGCAGGTGAGGTCAGCTGGCTGCTGAGCGACCTGTCCGACGCCGACCTGGAGGCTCCGACGGAGGAACGCGAGGAGGCCATTCAGTCCGGCGGTGCACACTACGCGGAGTCGCTGCCCGTCGAGTTCCAGCCCGACGCCGCCTACCGCGCGCTCTTCGAGCGGGCACTGGACGAATCAGCACATCGCATCGCACTGGCAGTCGGCGTCGTCACCGAGCTGGTGCTCTCCGAGCGTGGCAGCGATGCCGTGCTGGCGTCGCTGGCCCGCGCGGGGACGCCGGTCGGGATTCTGATGCGTCGTTGGGCGGCGTTTGCGCACGATCTGCGGTTGCCGCATTACGCAGTGAGCATCGTGCGCGGCCGCGGCATCGACACGACTGCGCTGCGCTACCTGGCCGCCCACCACGACCCGGCGCAGGTGGTCTTCATCGACGGCTGGACCGGAAAGGGTGCCATCGCCCGTGAGCTGGCGGTTGCGGTCGCCGCCGCGAACCCGGCGTTCTCCCCGTCCCTGGCGGTGCTCACCGATCCCGGGTCGTGTGTCGACACGTTCGGCACCCGCGACGACTTCCTCGTGCCGTCGGCCTGCCTGAACTCCACCGTGTCGGGCCTCGTCTCGCGCACCGTGCTCAACCCGGCAGTGCTGCGGCCCGGACAGTTTCACGGCGCGAAGTTCTACCGCGGGCTCGCCGCCCAGGACGCGTCCGCGTCGTTTGTCGACACGATCACCAGCAGGTTCGCCGAGGTGGCCGCCGAGGTCGCCCGCGAGTGGCCGCAGGTGCAGTGCAGCGACCGCCGACCGACCTGGGCAGGCTGGGGCGAGGTCGAGCGGTTGTGCGAGCAGTACGGGATCGGTGATGTCACGCTCGTCAAGCCGGGCGTCGGCGAGACCACCAGGGTGCTGCTGCGCCGGGTGCCGTGGGTGATCCTGATCCGCCCGGGATCCGCTCCCGAACTGGGGCACGTGTTGCTGCTCGCCGAGCAGCGCGGCGTGCCGGTGCGCGAGGTGCCGGGCCTCGCCTACAGCTGCGTAGGGATCATCCATCCGCGATTCACCCGCGGCGCGACCGGCGCGGACGGCTCGGCGGTGCGGGGATGACGACGCTGTTCGCGACCGACCTCGACCGCACGCTCATCTACTCCCGCGGCGCGGTGAACGGTTACCGGCCCGAACCCGACTTCGGTCGCGATCTCGTCGCGGTCGAACGGTTCGAGGGTAAGGACGCTTCCTGGATGACCACCGGCGCGGCCCGCCGGTTCGCCGGTCTGCATCACGCCGGTCGGGTGTTGCCGGTGACCACGCGCACGCCCGAGCAGTACCGCCGCATCCGCCTGCCGGGTCCGCGCCCGCAGTACGCGATCACCGCCAACGGCGGCATCCTGCTTGTCGACGGTGTCGTCGATCAGGCCTGGCATCGTGTCGTCGCCGCGGAGCTGGCCCGTGCTGCGCCGCTGGCCGAAATCTGGGAGCACGTCGGCCGGGTGTGCCACCCGGAATGGACGGTGAAGCTGCGCAACGCCCACGACCTGTTCTGCTACGCGGTGCTGCACCGCAGGCGGCTACCGGCCGGCTTCGTGGCCGAGGTCGCAGCCTGGGCCGAATCGCGGGGATGGCAGGTGGCTTTGCAGGGACGCAAGCTGTACTGGGTACCGCGCTCGCTGACCAAGAGTGCGGCCGTCGCCGAGGTGGGCCGCCGTACGGGCAGCGACCGCGTCCTCGCAGCGGGTGATTCGCTGCTAGACAGCGACCTGCTCGCCGCCGCCGACCACGGCATCACGGCCCGGCACGGGGAGTTGGTGGCCAGCGGTTGGCGCGCCGATCATGTGACGGTGACGCGGCACTGCGGCGTGCGGGCCGGCGCCGAAATCGTCGACTGGTTCGCCGCGCGGTGAAACTGTCCGCGTGAATCGCGGTGAAGTTGGCCGAGCCAGGCTCAGTTGAAGCCGCGCGAATCCTGCTTGAGCGCGGTGTCGACACTGACCGCCGCAGCCACCACGAGCGGCAGAAGTGGCATCGGCAGCTGGCGGTGGATCTGCACGACATAGTTGTCCGCCGTGGTGAACATCGTCTTCGCCAGACCCTCCCAGGTCTTGGTGATCCGCGCGATCTCGGTGTCGGTGTGGTCGCGAATGGCCCAGTTCCACGCCACCCAGTTCTCGCCGCTGATCGAGCCGATGGTGTTGCCGCCGGACTCCAGACCGAAGCGGATCCGCCCGATCATGTTCTGTTGCACGATCTGCCCGACCTCGTTGCCGGCCGGATCCTGGACGACGACTCGAGACTTGATGAACTTGGCCGGCCGGGTGAGGGTGAGCTGCGGGGTGCCGTTCATGTCGACGAGCTGCAGCTTGTGCGTCATGTACTGATCGAGTGAAGTCAGCAGCCGGGCGGCCTTCTTGACCGTGCTCTGCCCGACTTGACGCACCGCGCCGATCTGCCGCGAGTTCTGGTCGTAGATCGCGTACTCGTTGCTCATCTCCATGAACTTGGCCTTCTGGTTCACCACCAGGATCGGTTCGGTGAACAGCGTGCCGCCGCCCTGCCAGCCGGCGACTCCCGCTGCGGCCGCCCACTGGACGTCGCGCTGCACTTTTTCCCGGGGCCGTTGCACCGTCGGCACGTGGGTGCCGGCTCGACCGGTGCCGGGCGGGTCCACCCCCGGGCGCCCGTGCGAGGTGACGTGCTCGGTCCAGCCGGTGCCCGAGAAGTAGCGCGCCTCGTGCCGCCCGTAGGGATCGGCGTACCAGCCGGGTGCGGGTGAAGTCATGACGCGAGCGTACGGCGACCGCTTGGGTGCCGGCTCAGCGTTCGACGCGGGTGATCCCCGCGATGTGCCGTCTCGCCAACTCGGGGTAGTACGTCGGATTCAGCTCGATCCACATCTGCGCCGGGGTGCCGACGATTTCGCGTTTCACGACCGCCGGGACTCCCGCCGCGAGCCAGCCGGGCGGGATCTGCGCCCCCGCCTGGACAAGCGACATGGCGGCGATCAAGGACCGGCTGCCGACGCGCGCGCCGTCCAGGACGACGCAGCCGTTGCCGACGAGCGCCTCCTCCTCGACCGTCGCGCCGTGGATCATGCACTGGTGGGCGATGGTGGCGCCGCGGCCGATCTCGGTCGTGACGCCAGGAGTCGTGTGGATCACCGACCCGTCCTGAACGTTCGCGCGCTCACGGACGACGATGGGACCGTCGTCGCCGCGCAGCACGGCCCCGTACCAGACGGAGGCCCCCGCTTCGATCGTGACGTCGCCGATGATCGTCGCCGTCGCCGCGATGAACGCGTCGTCGGCGATGGTGGGTCGCTTGCCTTCGTACTCGAACAGGTTCATCGGCCCTCCGGCGCTCGGCAGGTCGCGCTCAGCGTGGTGCGCTGGCGGCGAGATCTGTGCACTGCCGGTCAGCCTTCCACTCCGCGTCGATCCGCCGCTTCTGCGCCCCTGTGGACGGCACCGGCACTCCGCGGTCGTCGAGGTGCGACGGGGCGAACGAAGCGGCGACGACGGTGTGGTACCGAAACGTCAAGGTCAGCACGCCATTGTCGTCCTGGTTGTTGCCGAAAGAGCGCCACCACAGGTAGTTCCCGAGTCCGTAGGCGATGTACGTGCCGTCGCGACGCCAGCCGGCGCCCTGCAACACATGCGCATGAGTCCCGATCACCGCGCTCGCACCGGCCCGGGCGAGCGCGCCGGCGAGCCGCGTCTGGTCTGCGGACGGGCAGGTGGTGTACTCGATCCCCCAGTGGACGTACACGACCACGACGTACCCGGCCGCCTTCGCCCGGCGCACCGATGCCAGCAACGCGGGGGAGTAGGCGTTCGCGACCCCGGGCTTGGCCACGCCGGCACTGAACAGGCGCAGCGTGGTCTCGTCCTGCACCTGGTCCGCGCCGATGATCGCGACCCGCACCCCGTTGAGGGTGGTCTGGTACGGGGCGTAGGCGGCGCTCGCGTTCCTGCCGATGCCGACAACCGGGAATCGGGCTGCCGAGATCGCGGCGAGGCTGTCCCGGAGTCCCGACGCGCCGAAGTCCGCGCCGTGGTTGTTCGCCATCGTCGCGACGTCCACGCCGGCGTCGCGCAAGGCAGTGAACGCCGCGGGCGGTGCGCGGAAGGTGAACAGCTTGGCCTGTCGGATGCCGCCGGTGGTGATCGCGGTCTCCAGGTTGACCATGGTGAGATCGGCTGCCGCGAGGCCGGGTTGCGCCTGGCCGAAGACGCTGGCCGGATCGTTGGCCAGGCGCGCGCCGACTCGCCCTGCGAAGTGGACGTCACCGGCGAAGGCCATCGTGAACTCGCCGGACGGGGGCGTGGAACTCGTGGTGCGCGCTGGCACGGAGATCGGCTGCGCGGTGCTGCGCGATGCGGATGTCGGCCGCCGAGAGGTGCCGGATCGGGACGGCTTGTCCGGCGGCGCCGCGCTGGTGCAGGCGCTCAGCAGCACCCCCGCGGTCAGCGCGAGTCGAATATGCGGACGGCGACGACGCGGCACCGCACTAGCATCCAGTGCAGTCCCTGGTTCATCCCGCACGACGCACCGAAGGAGACCCTGGTGTCCGCCATCGTCCGCCCGTCCGAACCCGTCCAGACGATCCGGGTCGCGGCCGGGACGGCGGCGCTCGACGCGCTGCGCGATGCCGGGGTCGAACTCACCGGGCCGAACGGGGCGGTCGTCGTGCGCGACGCCGACGGTGCGCTGAGGGACCTCGCCTGGGCACCCGACGAGGACGTCGACGTCGAACCGGTGCCGGCCCGGTCGGGCGACGGACTGGCAGTTCTGCGGCACTCTGCCGCGCACGCGATGGCCCAGGCCGTGCAGGAGCTCTTTCCCGGGACGCTGCTCGGCATCGGGCCGCCGATCCAGGACGGGTTCTACTACGACTTCCTGCCCGAACGCCCGTTCACTCCCGACGACCTGGCGGCCGTCGAGAAGAAGCTGGCCGAGATCATCAAGTCCGGCCAGCGCTTCGCCCGCCGTCCGATCAGCGACGACGACGCCCGCCGGGAACTGGCCGGCGAGAAGTTCAAGCTCGAGCTCATCGACCTGAAATCGGACGCGTCCGGCGATGAGGCGACCGAGGTGGGTTCCGGCGGGCTGAGCATGTACGACAACCTCGACGCCAAGACCGGCGAGTGCGTGTGGACCGATCTGTGCCGCGGGCCGCACCTGCCGAACACTCGGCGCATCCCGGCAGTGAAGCTGATGCGCAGCGCGGCTGCCTACTGGCGCGGCAGCGAGCAGAACCCCCAGCTGCAGCGCATCTACGGCACCGCCTGGGCGAGCAAGGACGACCTGAAGGCCCACCTGCACCGCCTCGAGGAAGCCGGACGCCGCGACCACCGGCGCCTCGGCGCCGAACTCGACCTGTTCAGCTTCCCCGACGAGCTCGGCTCCGGCCTCGCCGTGTTCCACCCCAAGGGCGGGATCCTGCGGCGCGAGCTGGAGGCCTACGCGAGACAGCGGCACATCGACGAGGGTTTCCAGTTCGTCAACACCCCACACATCACGAAGGACGGCCTGTTCCACACCTCGGGCCACCTGCCGTACTACGCGGACACCATGTTCCCGCCGATGCAGTTCGAGGGCGCGTCCTATCTCGTGAAGCCGATGAACTGCCCGATGCACAACCTGATCTACCGCTCGCGTGGCCGCTCGTATCGCGAGTTGCCGCTACGCCTGTTCGAGTTCGGCAGCGTCTACCGCTTCGAGAAGTCCGGTGTCGTGCACGGCCTCACCCGGGTGCGTGGCCTGACGATGGACGATTCGCACAGCTACTGCACCGCGGAACAGGCGCCCGGCGAGATCAAGAAGCTGCTCACCTTCATCCTGGGTCTGCTCGGCGACTATGGCCTGGACGACTTCTACCTCGAGCTGTCCACCCGCGACGACGACTCGTCGAAGTTCGTCGGCTCGGACGACGACTGGGCGATCGCGACCAAGGTGCTGGCCGACGCCGCGGTCGAGTCGGGATTGGAACTCGTTGCCGATCCCGGTGGTGCCGCCTTCTACGGCCCGAAGATCTCGGTGCAGGCCCGGGACGCGATCGGGCGCACGTGGCAGCTCGCGACGATCCAGTACGACTTCAACCAACCCGCCGGGTTCCACCTCGAATACCAGGCTGCCGACGGCACGCGCCAACAGCCGGTGATGATCCACTCCGCGAAATTCGGCTCCATCGAGCGCTTCATCGGCATCCTCACCGAGCACTACGCGGGGGCGTTCCCGGCGTGGCTGGCTCCGGTGCAGGTCGTCGGAATCCCGATCACCGACGAACAGGTCGACTACCTGCGCGACGTCGCGGCACAGTTGCGGGCGCGGGGCGTGCGGGTGGAGGTCGACGACTCCGATGACCGGATGCAGAAGAAGATCCGTACTGCGCAGCGGCAGAAGGTGCCGTTCATGCTCATCGCCGGCGCAACCGACGCCGAGGCCCGCGCGGTGTCCTTCCGCTACCGGGACGGGTCGCAGCGCAACGGGATCCCGGTGGCCCGGGCCGTCGAGGAGATCGTCGAGGTCATCGCCCGGCGGGTGAACGCCTCACCCGCAGCGCAGCTGTATGACTGAGCCTGGCGACGCCGAGCCGTCGGCGGCGTTCGCGGGTGAGCCAGACGCCTTCGGCCGGCTGTGGACACCGCACCGGATGGCCTACATCAAGGGCGAGAACAGGCCACCCGGGGCGGACGAAGCCGACGAATGCCCGTTCTGCCGCGCGCCCAAGCGCAGCGACGAGGCCGGCCTTGTCGTCGCGCGCGGGAAGCACGTCTACGCGGTCCTGAACCTCTATCCGTACAACTCGGGACACCTGATGTCGGTGCCGTACCGCCATGTCGCCGACTATCCCGACCTCACCGAGGCGGAAACCGTCGAGCTGGCCCAGTTCACCCAGCACGCGATGCAGGTGATTCGTGCTGCGATGGGCGCGCAGGGCTTCAACGTCGGCATCAATCAGGGATGGGTCGGCGGGGCGGGCATCGCGGCGCACCTGCACCAGCACGTCGTGCCACGCTGGGGTGGCGACACGAACTTCATGCCGATCATCGGCCGCACCAGGGTGTTGCCGCAGCTGCTCGCCGACGCCCGCGCCCAACTCGCCGACGCCTGGGCCACCGGAGTCGGAGGCGGCGGCGCGTAGCGTGCCCTGATGTGGTCCTGCACCTGCGCGGCGTATTCCTGCCCGAGGAGGTCGAGCGCGACGCCTGGGTGATCGAGGGCCGGTTGACCTTCACCCGGCCGAGCGGCGCAACCGAGACCATCGCCGACCGCGGCTGGATCACCCCTGGCTTCGTCGACGCGCACTGCCATATCGGGCTTGCCCCGGCCGGTCACGTGCCGGACGTCGACGGCCAGGTCGAGCAGGCCCTGCTGAACCGCGCGGCCGGCGTGCTGCTGATGCGTGACGCCGGCTCCCCGGTCGACAACACGGCGGTGCAGGCGTGCACGGATCTGCCGCGCCTGGTTCGCGCCGGCCGCCATATCGCCCGTCCGAAACGCTATATCCGTGACCTCGGGGTCGAGGTCGAGCCGAGCGACCTCGTCGCAGAGGTCGAGCGCCAGGTCGCGGCGGGCGATGGTTGGGTCAAGCTCGCCGCTGACTGGATCGACCGCGCCGTTGGCGATCTCGGGCCGACGTGGCCCGACGACGTGCTGAGGACGGCGATCGCCAGAGCCCACGAGCTGGGTGCGCGAGTGGCCGCGCACGTGTTCGGTGAACAGGCGTTGCCCGGCCTGATCGCGGCAGGCATCGACTCGATCGAGCACGGCACGGGACTCACCGACGACCTGATCGTGGCAACGGTAGCTGCCGGGTCGGCCGTTGTCCCTACCTTGATCAACATCGACAACTTCCCGAAGATCGCGCTGTCCAGCGAGGCGAAGTTTCCGAGTTACGCCGCGCACCTGCGCGCGCTGTTCGCCACCTCCCGTGAGCGGATCCGGAACGCGTACGAGGCCGGCGTGCCGATCTTCACGGGGACCGACGCCGGCGGTTCCCTGCCGCACGGCCTGGTGCGTGACGAGATCCGGGCGCTCGTCGGTGCCGGAATCCCACAGCCCGAGGTGATCGCTCAGGCGTCATGGCGGGGCCGTCGCTGGCTCGGCTTTGCCGGCCTGGACGAGGGGGCGCCGGCAGACCTGATCGTCTATGACACCGACCCGCGCACTGATCTCACTGCGGTCATGTTGCCGCGCCGCACCGTCTTGCGCGGCAACGTCGTCGGCTGACACGGCCGCTCGGACTCAGGCGAGACCGTTGCGGGCGATCACGTCGCGGTACCAGATCGCCGAGTCCTTCGGTCGCCGCTCGCAGGATGCGAAGTCGACGTGCACAATGCCGAAGCGCTTCGTATAGCCCCAGGCCCACTCGAAATTGTCGAGCAAGGACCACACGTAGTATCCGCGGATGTCGACGCCGGCCGAGATCGCGTCGTGCACGGCACCGAGATGTCCGTGCAGGTAGTCGATCCGGTCGTCGTCGTGCACCACTGCGTCCTCCCCGACGGCGTCGTCGAAGGCCGCGCCGTTCTCGGTGATCATCAGCTGCAGCCCCGGATACTCGCGATGCACGCGGGTCAGCAACTCGGTGAGGCTCGATGCCTCGATGCGCCAGTTCATCGCGGTGAACGGGCCTTCTTGCGGCACCGAGAACGCGAGGTCGGTACCTGGGTACGGCGACGGGCCGGTCGCTGCCTGCGGGTCGTTGACCCACCGCCTTGCCGCCTCCCTGCGCAACGCCGGCGTCGCCGCCGCGACAAGGGTCGGCGAGTAGTAGTTCACCCCGAGCACGTCGATCGGCGTGCTGATCACTTCGACATCGCCGTCGTGGATGAACGACCAGTCGGTCAGGTGCCGCAGTGTCGGCGAGCAGGTCCTGCGGGTAGCTGCCCGCGCAGTATCGGGTCGAGGAAGATCCGATTGGCCAAGCCGTCGACGTGCCGGACCGCGCCACCGGTCGGCCTCGCGGTCGCCGGCCGCGCGCACGGTCGCAAGGTTCAGCGTCAGCGACACCCTGCCGGTCGGCGGCAGGACGCTGCGCAGTGCGCGCACGCCCAGACCGTGCGCGAGGTTCAGGTGGTGCGCGGCGCGTCAGCGCGCGAGCATTGTCCGTGCCGCCCGGAGCGTGCTACCCCCGTCGCGTAGCCGAGGAACGCCGAGCACCACGGCTCGTTCAGCGTGGTGACAGTCGGCACCCGGTCGCCGAGCTCCGCGCCGACGACCGCGGCGTAGTCGGCGAAGCGGTGCGCCGGTCTCGCGATTCGCCAGCCGCCGCGTTCCTCGCAGCGGCCTGCGGCAGGTCCCAGTGGTACAGCGTGGCCAGCGGGCTCGATGCCGCGCTCGAGCAGCGCGTCGACCAGTCGGCGAGTAGAAGTCGACGCCCGCCTGGTTGACCGCGCCGACCCGTCCGGCATGGACGCGCGGCCACGCGATCGAGAACCGGTACGACGCCAGACGCCGAGCGCGGCCATCAGGTGCGACGTCCTCGGGCCATGCGGTGGTAGTGATCGCACGCGACGTCGCCGGTGTCGTCGTTGATCGATCCGCCCGGGCGGGTGGCTGAACGTGTCCCAGATCGACTGGGCCGCGCCCGTCCTCGGCGACGGCGCCCTCGATCTGGTACGCCGCGGTGGCCGCGCCCCAGCACCGGAAGTCGCGCCGCTCGGCGCGGCCGATCAGTCGCGTCGATCGTGTCGGTAGTCATCCCTTGACCGCTCCCTGCATGATGCCGCCGACGATCTGCCGGCCGAGCAGGGCGAACACGATCAGGACCGGGACGGTGCCGTAGAGCGTGCCGGCCATGATGATCGACTGCTGCGGTGCATAGCCGGTGGCGAGGCTCTGGAACGAGACCTGGATCGTCGGGTTCTGCGAGCTGAGCGCGATGATCGGCCAGAAGAAGTCGTTCCAGGTCATCAGGAACGTGAGCATCCCGAGCACCGCCATCGCCGGCCGCGCCGCCGGCACGACGATCGAGCAGAAGACCCGGAACGGGCCGGCGCCGTCGATGCAGGCCGCCTCGATCAGCTCGTCGGGCACCGCGCTGCGCGATGTACTGGCGCATGAAGAAGACGCCGAACGCGGTGCACCAGGGTCGGCAGGATGACCGCGCGCAGATGGCCGGCCAGGCCGAGCTTGGCCATCATCATGTAGAGCGGGATGATGCCCATCTGCAGTCGGCACCATCATCGTGCGCGATGCAGAACGCCAGCAGGCACGTTGCGACCCGCGGAAGCGCAGCTTGGCGAAGGCGAAGCCGGCCAGCGTGCAGAACGCGACCGTGCCGATCGTGATCGCAGCCCGACACGATCAGCGAGTTGATCAGGCCCTTGGTTGAGCGGCGCGAGCTCAGCGCCTTGCTTCATGTTGTCGAAGAGCGTGCGCGTTGGGCAGCAGCGGCGGTCGTTTCGCGGCCATCTCGGCGTTGGTGTGCGAGGCCATCACGATCGTGTAGTAGAGCGGGAAGCACCGAGACGATGCGTGACGAGCGCGAGCAGCAGGTAGGTCACCCAACTGCCGCGGGCACCGGTCGCGCTCGAGCGTCGACGTCGCCGACGTCCGGCCGTCATGCGGATCGCTCGCGGTCGCGGCGACCTCGGCGACCGCGCTCGCGTCACGGTGGAGGTCATCGTTCCACCTGCGCAGCGCCGACCGCGGCGGGGACCCGGCCGTCGCGACGATCGCGTCGCCGGGCGAGCAGCAGCGTTGACGAGCACCGCGACCACGATGATCACGAACATCGTCCAGGCGGTCGCCGACGCGAGGCCGAGCCGGTCGTTGGTCCAGCCCTGCTGGTACATCAGCAGCCCGAGCGTCTGGTACTGGTTCGACGTGCCGCCGTTGGGCTGGCCGTTGGGTGGTAGAGCAGCGGCTCACCGAACAGCTGCGTGGCGCCGATCGTCGACACGACGATGGTGAACAGGATCGTCGGGCCGCAGCCCGGGCAGCGTGACGTAGCGGAACTGCTGCCAGCGCGACGCGCCGTCGATCGCCGCGGCCTCGTAGAGCGACGTAGTCGATCGCCTGCATGCCGGCGAGGTAGATCAGGGCGTTGTAGCCGGTCCAGCGCCAGGTGACGATCGTCGAGACCGCGATCTGGCTCGGCCACTTCGAGCCCTGCCAGTCGACGCGCGGCAGGTGCAGCGACGTCGTGGAGGACCCAGTTGATGAGTCCGTAGTCGTGGTCGAAGAGCTCGGCGAAGATGACCGTCGCCGCGGCCAGGCTGGTCGCGTAGGGCATCAGCATCGCGACCCGGAAGAAGGTGCGCCCGCGCAGGCTGGTAGTTCAGCAGGTGGGCGATCCCGAGGGCCATGCACAGCTGCGGGACGGTCGAGATGATCCCGATCGTGATCGTGTTGCGAAGCGCGTTCCAGAAGAACTGGTTGGTGAACAGGTTGCGGTAGTTGTCGAGCCCGACCCAGGTCTGCTGGTCGTACGTCGTGAGGCGGACGTCGTGCAGCGAGACCCACGCGGTGGCGATCCAGGGGTAGACGCTGAACGCGGCGAACACGACGAAGAACGGCAGCACGTAGACGTAGCCGATCCGGCTGCCCGGGCAGGCGTTGCGCCGGTCGCCGGCGTCGGCGCTGGCTACCGGACGTACGCCGGCTGGTCTGCGACACGACCGTCATGATCGGCCGTTCGCGCGTCGCCGCGTGGACCGGCCGCCGACTCGCGCAGGCCGAGTCGGTCGGTCCGGTGGCGTCAGCCGGTGATCTGCTTGATCTGGTCGAGGGCGTCGTTGAACGCGTTGTCCGGCGAGGTGCCCTTGGTCTCGACGTTGGTCAGCTGCGTGGTGAACGCGTTCTGGATCTGCGTGTCGTAGAGCCGATCGGCGGGATCTTCATCTGGTCGGCGATGTCGCCGAAGATCTGGCCGACCGGGGCGTTGCTGAAGTACGCGCTCGTGGCGCTGCTCACCGCGGGTCGTCGGCTGCGGCCTCGGAGTTCGACGGGAAGTGCCCGCCCTGCTCTTCGAGGTCCACATCGTCACCTGCTGGTCCTTGTCGACAGCCACTCGACGAGAGCGATCGCCGCGGCCTTGTGCGCGGCCTTGGTCGGCACGCCGAGCCACGAGCCGCCCCAGTTGGTGGCGCCGCCCGGCAGGACCGGCGCGATGTCCCACTTGCCGGCGTAGGCGTCGGCCCGGCCTGGCCCTGGATGTAGCCCATCATCCAGGTGGGGCAGGCGAGCGCCGCGAACGAGCCGCTGGAGAACGCCTTGTTCCACGGCGGGCTGAACTGCTGCAGCTCCGGCGGTGATGCCGTCCTGCGGCGGCCGTCGGTCGCGTACTTCCAGGCGTTCTGCACGCCGTCGCTGTTCTCGACGTCGGCGCTCGCCCTGGGCGTTGGCGTACGCCTCGTCGCCCTGGTAGACCGCGGTGGAGAAGATGCTGGCCGCGCTGTCGACGAAGTGCGAGCCGGACTGCTTCGTCGCTGGAGGCCTCGTACTGCTTGCCGAAGTCGATGAAGTCCTCCCAGGTCGTCCACTTCGCCGCCAGAGTCTGCGGGATCCGACGGCAGGCCCGGCCTTCTTGAGCAGGTCGCTGCCGGTAGCAGATCGCCTCCGGGCCGATGTCGGTGCCGAGGCCGACGGTGATCGCGCCGTCGCTGCGTCGATCGCCTGCTGGCCACTTCCAGGGGTAGAACTCGGACTTGATCGCGGCGGCGTTCGGCACGGTGTTGAAGTTGACGAACTGGTCGGCGTGGTTCTGCACGACGTCGGCGACGAAGCCGATCTCGATCGCCTGCACGTCGTCGAGACCGCTGCCGGAGGCGAGGCGGGTCTTGAGCCGCGTCCAGTAGTCGGCCGACTGCTCGACGACGTCCTCCTTGATCGTGATGTTCGGGCAGACCTTCTTGTAGGCGTCGTAGAGCCCGTTCTCCTTGAAGCCGAACGTGCCGAACAGGCCGACCGTCAGCGTGGTCTTGTCGGTTGTGCCGCACACGCCCGCGGCTGCGGCCGCTGCCGTGGTGGGCGCCTTGCTGTCCGCGGTGCTGCCCGCGCCGCCGCTGGACGAGCACGCGGTGGCGAGCAGGGCCGTGGCGGTGGCGAGCCCGGCTAAGCGGACGCGTCGATGGGTCCTGTGCTGCATCTGTCCTCCTGGACTGTGGACAAGTGGGACAAGCGATGAGAGGTGGTGTGTGAGAGCGCTCTCACAAGCTGGCCTGATTCTGTGCCTCTCAGCGGAAATGTCAAGTCCTCGAACGAAACCCACTCCGCTGTGACCGAATCGTTACGGCAGTTCGGGACATACCCGTCAGGCGCTCGCGCGCCGGATCAGCTCGGTTGGCAGCACGGTGCGCTGGGCCACGTCCTGGCCGTCGACGCGGGAGAGCAGGACCCGCGTCATCGTGCGGCCGAGATCGTCGAGCGGCTGGCGCATCGTGCTCAGCGCGGGCATGGTCAACTCCGCCTCTCGGACGTCGTCGAAACCGATCACGGCGACGTCTTCGGGCACCCGGCGGCCGCGCTGAGCGAGCGTGCGGATGGCGCCGATCGCCATCAGGTCCGAGGCGGCGAACACGGCGTCCAGGTCCGGGCGTGCGTCGAGCAGCGTCGCCATCGCGCTCGCCCCCCCGTGCACCGTGAAGTCGCCGGTCGCGGTGACCGCGCGCCTGGTCCGACCGGCCCGGCGCAGCGCCTGACGGTAGCCGACCAGGCGGTCCTGCCCGGCGCACATGTCGAGCGGGCCGGTGATCGTGGCGATCGTCGAGGCGCCACGGTCGAGGAGCAGCTGTGTGGCGCGCCGGCTGCCCGCGATGTTGTCCGCGTCGACGCTGAACAACCCCGTGTCGGAGCGGAACGGACGGCCGTTGAGCACGGTCGGCACGCCGATCCCCTCGAGCCGCTGCGGCCAGTTCGTCGTCGCCGTGCATGGACACCAGCAGGACGCCGTCCACGTGGCCGCCGCTGGCGAAATGCGGTGAACTGGCCGGTCTCGGCGGCCGTCGACGCGATGACGAACACCAGCTGCATGCCGGCCGCGGCCGCCTCTGACTGCGCGCCGCGCAGCACGGCGTGGAAGTAGGGATCGCCGAACATCCGCTCCTCGTCCTCGGCGACGAGGAAGGCGATCGAGTCGCTACGTCGGGTGACCAGGGAGCGCGCGGCCCGGTTGACGGTGTAGTCGATCTCGCCGGCGGCGCGCAGTACCGCCTGCCGTGCCGTGTCGCTGACGTTGCTGGATCCACGCAGCACCCTGCTCGCGGTGGCACGGGAGACACCGGCGCGGGCGGCGACGACCTCCAGGGTGGGTCGCGGGACGGCGCTGCGCTGGTCGCTCACCCCACACCACCTCGACGGATCTCGATCGACGCCGGCTGCACGGCTCGACAGTGTAGGACGAGTGCGGTACGCCGCGCCTGGGACATCTGGCAGAATCGAGCGTCGAGTACTGATCTGGCGAGTGGCCCTCTCAACCGCGCACCGGATCCGTCCATCCGGTCGTCATCGAGAACCAGTGTGTTCCCCACCTGGCATCGGCGTCACCATCCTGATCGAGTCTGGAGCACTCCTACCCGTGGCAACCAAGATCAAGCTCATGCGTCTGGGCAAGATGCGCGAGCCGCATTACCGCATCGTCGTCGCCGACGCCCGCACCCGCCGCGACGGTCGGGCGATCGAAACGATCGGCGAGTACCACCCCAAGAGCGACCCGTCGGTCATCAAGGTCAACGGTGAGCGCGCGGCCTACTGGCTCGGCGTCGGCGCGCAGCCGACCGAAGCCGTCACCGCGATCCTCAAAGTCACCGGCGATTGGCAGAAGTTCAAGGGCGAGTCCGCCCCGCCGCCGATGAAGCTCGCGCCGGAGAAGCCGAACAAGCAGGCTGTCTTCAACTCCGCCGTCGCGGAAGCCACGGGCACGCCGAGCGAGACCGGCGGCAGCGCGACCACGCCGAGGAAACGCCTGCCGAAGGCCGAACCGGCCCCGGAGGCGGCGCCCGAGTCGCCGCCGCCGGGGGAAAGCTGACATGCTCGAGGAAGCCCTCGAGCATCTCGTCAAGGGCATCGTCGACCATCCCGACGAGGTGCGGGTCGACCTGGTCGACAACCGACGCGGCCAGCGGCTCGAGATCCGCGTGAACCCGGCCGACCTCGGCCGGGTGATCGGCCGCAACGGGCGCACCGCGAAGGCACTGCGGCAGGTGATGAACGGCATCGGCGGCAAGGGCATCCGGGTCGACGTCGTGGACGTCGACCGCCGCTGATCGCCTTGTCCGCGAACGCGCCTGCCGATCTCATCGCGGTCGGGCGGATCGGTCCGCCCCGTGGCGTGCGCGGAGATGTCTTCGTGCAGCCGTGGACGGACGCCCCTGCCGAGCGGTTCGCCCCGGGCACGATGTTGTCGACCGAACCGCCGGCAGCCGGACCCTTGCAGGTGGTCGCCGCCAGTAGCGCGAGCGGCCGGCTCGTCGTCCACTTCGACGGCGTCGACGGTCGGCCGGCAGCCGAAGCGCTGCGTGGCGTTTCGCTGTTCGTAGCAGCCGAGCAACGCCCCGTCCTCGACGACCCGGACGAGTACTACGACACCGACCTGGTCGGACTCGAAGCCCGGCTGGTCGACGGCGCGGTACTGGGTCCGGTCGTCGACGTGGTGCACGCCGGGGCGGCGACCTACCTGGTCGTGCGAATGGACGGGCGGGACCGGCTGGTCCCCTTCGTCGCGGCGATAGTCGTATCCGTCCAGGTGCCCGACGGCGTCGTCGCCATCGACCCGCCCGAGGGGTTGTTCGAGCTGTGAGGCGCGCGTGCTCGGGCCCGTCGTGTTCATGATCAAGAGCGCATTTCGTCGAATGTCCACGGAGACACCCTCTTGATCATGGCCGAACAGGTACCTGGAGCGCAGCTGCGATGACACTCCGGCTGGACATCGTCACGATCTTCCCCGACTACCTCGCGCCGCTGCGCCAGGGCCTGCTCGGGCGAGCGATCGAACGTGACCGGGTGCAGGTGGCGCTGCACGACCTGCGGCGCTGGGCCGACGACGTCCATCGGACGGTCGACGACGCCCCGTTCGGCGGCGGTGGGGGCATGGTGATGCGCGCGGAGCCTTGGGGTCGAGCGCTCGACGAGATCGTCTCGGACACCGCCGCCGGCCCGCCCCGCCTGATCGTGCCGAGCCCGAGCGGCCGGCCGTTTCGGCAGGCCGACGCCGGGCGACTGGCCGGCGAACCATGGCTGGTGTTCGCCTGCGGCCGCTATGAGGGCATCGACGCCCGAGTGGTCGAGTATGCGGCGCGCCGGATGCCGGTCGAGGAGATCTCGCTCGGCGACTACGTGCTCGCCGGCGGTGAGGTCGCCGTGCTCGTGATCGTCGAGGCGATCGCCCGGTTGCTGCCCGGCGTACTCGGCAACGAGCGCTCCGCCGTGGACGACTCGTTCGCCGAAGGGACCGCCGGATTGCTCGAAGCGCCGGCCTACACCCGTCCGGCGTCCTGGCGCGGGCTCGATGTCCCGCAGGTGCTGCTGTCGGGCAACCACGCGGCGATCGAGCGCTGGCGAGCCGAGCGAAGCCGGGAACGAACCGAGCAGCGGCGCCCAGATCTGCTGTGAGTAGCCGGCTTGGCCGCTGACCAGGTGGATATGGCATCATCGTGGGGTTGCCCGCAGCGCGGTCGCGCGCCGACGCGCCCGGTCCCGCCGGGCGCAGCGCGGCGCGCCGCCGCACCACCGAGACGATCCGACAACGAGAGCGACACCGCGACATGAACACCCTCGACACGCTCGACGCCGATTCGCTGCGCAGCGATATTCCCGACTTCCGGCCGGGGGACACGCTCAAGGTGCACGTCCGCGTCATCGAGGGCACCCGGTCCCGCATCCAGGTCTTCCAGGGCGCGGTCATCCGGCGGCAGGGTGGCGGCGTGCGGGAGACCTTCACCGTGCGCAAGGTCAGCTTCGGCGTGGGGGTGGAACGCACGTTCCCGGTACACACGCCGGTGATCGAGAAGATCGAGGTCGTGACCCGCGGCGACGTCCGCCGGGCCAAGCTCTACTACCTTCGTGACCTTCGCGGCAAGGCGGCGAAGATCAAGGAGAAGCGCGACAACGTCGCGCGTTGACCTCCTGTCGAACCGGAACGCATCATCGACGACACGTCCGGGCGTCACCGGGCTGCGGGCGAGCCAGTGAGCGGGCCGCACGAGCCTGATCCAGCCGCAAGACCCACCGATTCGCAAGCATCCACCGGGCCGGCCGACCCGCCGCCGGCCGATCCGTCGCCCGCCGATCCGCCGCCCGCCGATCCGACTGCCTCGGCAAGCCCGACCAGGTCTGCACTGCCCGACGCGACCGATCCAGGATCCGGTGATCACGTGTCGGCCGTGGCGCCCGACACCGCGCCACAGCGAGGTTTGCGCGCCAGGCGCCGCAAGCGCAAGGCCGCGAAGGCGGCGAAGAAGCGGCGTAAGGCGCCGTGGTGGGAGCTGCCGCTGCTCGTCCTGCTTGCGATCGCCATTGCGATCCTGGTCAAGACGTTCGTCGTCCAACCCTTCTACATCCCGTCGCAGTCGATGGAGAAGACACTGCACGGCTGCCCGGGATGCCGTGGCGATCGCATCCTGGTCAACAAGGTCATCTACGACTTCCGCGACCCGCATCCCGGCGACATCGTCGTGTTCCACGCGCCCGAGGGATGGGACGACGAGCCGGTCAGCGCGCCGCCGAGCAACCCCTTCGTCCGGCTCGTGCGGGGCTTCGGGCAGCTCGTCGGCTTCGTCCCGCCGGACGGCCAGGTACTCGTCAAGCGCGTCATCGCCGTCGGTGGCCAGACCGTCAAGGGCGACGAGGACGGCCGAGTCATGATCAGCGAGGACGGCCCTGACGGGCCGTATCGGACGCTGGTGGAGCCCTACGTCTTCGTGGACAAGGGCCAGGAGGGCAGCCAGCGTGCCTTCGGCCCCGTCACCGTGCCGAAGGGCCGGCTGTGGGTCATGGGCGATCACCGCAACGATTCGGCGGATTCGCGCTATCACTGCGGCCCGGGTGGGACCGACGGCAACAATGACGCGAACTGCGAGCAGTTCGCGAAGGAGAGCACCGTCCCGGTCGATGACGTCATCGGCAAGGCGTTCGTGATCGCGTGGCCGCCGTCGCGCTGGCGCACGCTCGGAACCCCCGCGACATTCGAGAGCGTGGCGTTGCCGTTCGCGCCGGCGATTCCGAGCGCGGTGCCGGCGGCCGTCGTCGCTCCGGTGTTCCTCGTGCGACGACGGCGTCGGCGCGCGAACCGCCGGCACTGTCGATCGCTGTCTTCCCCCAGGTAACCTCGGCGACGTCATGGCGCGGTCGTCCACACGAAACGCACTGCGGTTCCGTCCGCCGCGCCAGGTCGTGCGCCGCGACGGGCCGCTCGGCGGCTACGAGTCGGCCCTCGCGCGAGCCGGATTCGAGCAGGTGGCCGGCGCTGACGAAGCCGGACGGGGCGCGTGCGCCGGCCCGCTCGTCGTCGCCGCCTGCATCCTGCCGCCGGGTCGCCGCGGCCGCATCGAGGGCCTGGACGACTCCAAGCTGCTGACTCCGGCGACGAGGGAACGGCTGTTCACGCAGATCGTGGCGCGTGCCGTCGCGTACACCGTAGTGATCATTCCGGCAGCGGAGATCGACGCGTTCGGTCTGCACGTCGCCAATCTCGCCGGTATGCGCCGGGCCCTCGCAACCCTGCTGCCCGCTGCCGACTACGCCCTGACCGACGGCTTCCCGGTCCCCGGCCTCGGCATGCCGTCGACGGCCGTCTGGAAGGGTGACGCAACGGTCGCAAGCATCGCAGCCGCGTCCATTCTGGCCAAGGTCACGCGCGACGCGATCATGGTCGGGCTGCACGACCGCTGGCCCGACTACGAGTTCGGGCAGCACAAGGGATACATCACGCCGGGGCACTCGGCGGCGCTCGCGACGCGTGGCCCGTGCCCTGAACACCGGCGGCGCTATGTCAACGTCCGGCGCGTGATGCGTGAGCTCGACGGGATACAGGACAATGTGCTCGTCGACCCGCTTTCCGATCTCGTGGGAGAAATTGCGTGAATGACGTGTACGGGGCCCGAGTGCGGCAAGCAGCCCTGAGGAGCGTGCGTGAGTACTGAGGATCTCGAGAATTACGAGACGGAGATGGAGCTGCAGCTGTACCGCGAGTACCGCGACATCGCCGCCCAGTTCAACTACGTCGTGGAAACCGAGCGGCGCTTCTACCTCACCAACGAGGTTGACCTGCGCCCGGTGAACACCGATGGCGAGATCTATTTCGAGCTGACCATGCGCGATGCCTGGGTGTGGGACATGTACCGCCCAGCGCGATTCGTCAAGACGGTACGCGTGGTGACGTTCAAGGACGTCAACGTCGAAGAGCTGGACAAGCCCGAGCTGTCCTTGCCGGATCCGCCACAGCCACCGCGCGGTTGACCGCTGCCCTCGGGGTGCTCACGGAGCCGGCCGACGAGGCCGCGGCGTACCGGGTGCTGGAACGCGCGCGCTGGGGCGCCGGCCCGGTGTCGTGCCCGCACTGTGGCGCGGCGGCGCGGTGCTACCTGTTGCGGCCGGCCGACGGTGTCGCCCGGCGTACGCGCACCGGCGCATCCACCTCGCGCCGAGTGTGGAAGTGCCGCACGTGCCGACGACAGTTCTCGGTTCTGACCGCATCGGTGCTGCACGGCTCGCGGATCTCGTTACGGACGTGGGTGGCGATCATGACCGCGTGGGCGGCGTCCGGGGCGGTTGCGTCCGAGCGTGATCTCGTCGCCCGCTATCGAATGTCGCGTGACACCGCGGCGCATGTGGTGGCGCTCCTCAACGCGCTCGACAGCCGCGGCGGCGTAGCCGAACCGTTCGCCGGGTTGTTCGCGCCGGATGCCGCCGAGGCCGCCCGGATCCGACTGCTCGCCGCCCGGCCACGCCGCCCCCTCGGCCAGTCGGGGCCGAGCGCGACGTACGGCTGATCTGCTCGGTCGACCCGGACCGTGGTTTGTCACGCGGCGTCAGGTTCGTTGTGCACATCGGCGCGGCGTGCGGCCGGCCGCGTCCGCCGGCCACGGCACCGTGGACGCATGCGAGTCAAGGATGCGGTCGGCCGGTTCGGCGAACAGGTCGCCGCCGAGCACCTGTCCGGCCGCGGCCTGGACGTCGTCGATCGCAACTGGCGCTGCCGCGAGGGTGAGCTCGACATCGTCGCGCGTGATGGCGAGACCCTCGTCTTCGTCGAGGTCAAGACCCGCTCGTCGCTTGCGTTTGGCGCTCCGGCAGAGGCGATCGACGCGCGCAAGGCGGCCCGCGTCCGTCGGCTGGCCCTGCGCTGGATCGAGGCGCGCCGCGCCGCCGGAGATCCCACCTGCTGGACATCGGTGCGTTTCGACGTGGTGAGCGTGCTCCGGGCCCGGTCGGCGCCACTCGAGGTCGATCACCTCGTCGGAGTGTTCTGATGGGCCTCGCGCGCACTCTCGCCGTCGCGCTCGTCGGAGTCGAGGGCCAGTTGGTCGAGGTGCAGTGCGACATCTCTGCCGGGCTGCCCGGCCTGTCGTTCACTGGTATGGCGGATACCTCGGTCGTGGAATCCCGGGAGCGCACCCGGGCGGCCGTCCTCAACTCGGGGGCGCATTGGCCCAATCGCAAGATCACCATCGCGTTGTTGCCGGCCGACGTGCGAAAGGTCGGCGCGCGCTTCGACCTGGCGATCGCGCTCGCCGTGCTCGCCGCCGCCGACCAAGTACCCGCCGACTCGGTGGCCGATGCGGTGTGGATCTCCGGGCTGGGCCTGGACGGCAGGCTCCGACCGGTGCACGGCGTCCTGCCCGCAGTGCTCACCGCACGGCGGCTGGGCACCCGTCGGGTCGTCGTCGCTCGGGAGAACGCGGCCGAGGCGACGCTCGTCTCGGGCATCGATGTGCGCGCGGCCGAGCACTTGGGGGAGATCGTCGCCTGGCTCACCGGTGACGGCCCGCCGCTGGCGCGGGTGAGCGATGACGCAGGCGCCGACGATGTCCCGAGCAGTTGGCCGGATCTGGTCGACGTCGCCGGTCAAGCCGTCGCCAAGCGGGCGCTCGAGATCGCCGCCGCCGGTGCGCATCACCTGTACCTGGTCGGCAGCCCGGGTGCAGGAAAAACCATGCTCGCCGAACGATTACCCGCTCTGTTGCCGCCGCTCGACGATGCTGCCTCCCTCGAGGTCACCGCCGTGCATTCGATCGCCGGCCTGCTCGACGAACGCGCGCGCCTCGTCCGACGTGCGCCGCTGCAGGCACCCCATCACACGGCGTCGGTCGCCGCCCTCGTCGGCGGCGGGTCGAACTTGGCGCGTCCGGGCGCTATCAGCCTCGCGCATCACGGCGTCCTGTTCTTGGACGAAGCGTCCGAGTTCTCGCCTCGTGCCCTCGATGCCCTTCGTGAGCCGCTGGAATCCGGGCACGTTGTGCTGCACCGTCGGGCCGGAGCGGTGCGCTACCCGGCACGCTTCCTGCTGCTCCTGGCAACCAACCCGTGTCCGTGCGCCCAGCGGGCACACCTGTGCGCGTGCCCGCCGCTGGTCCGCCGTCGGCACGTACAGCGACTGTCGGGCCCGTTGCTGGACCGCATCGACCTGCGCGTGCAGATCGAGCCGGTGCTGCACGCCGAACTGTTCGATCCGCCGCAGAATCGGGAGGCGAGCGACGTCGTGCGCGCCCGGGTCGCCGTCGCTCGCGCCGCTGCGCGTGCGCGGTGGGCGGGCAGTCCGTGGGAGGTGAACGCGGCGGTCCCCGGCTCGATCCTGCGCCAGGCGCCCTGGTTGATGTCCAAGCAGTCGCTGCAACCGGCGCAGGACTTCCTGGAACGAGGCCAGCTGAGCGCTCGTGGATTCGACCGCGTGTTGCGGCTGTCCTGGACGATTGCCGATCTGGGCGGTCGCGACGTCCCGGCGGCGGCCGACGTCGCCGAAGCCCTCTTCTTCCGGACCGGGAGGGCCGAGCTATGGGCGGCGTGAAGCCCGCACCCGGTGGCGAGCTGTTGCGTGCGCGTGCGTTCCTCAGCCGGGTCGCCGAACCAGCCTGCCTGCCCTTGTGGGATGCGGTGTGTCGGATGGGGCCGGTAGCTACCGTGCAGGCGATCCGCGACCGCACCGCGCACCCGCGGGTGCTCGCCGCGACGTCGGCACGGGCCGCCAGCACCGATCCGCACGCCGATCTCGAGTGCGCCGAGCGACACGGAATCCGGCTCGTCGTGCCGGAGTCCGACGAATGGCCGCACTTCGCGTTCGCCTGCCTGGAGGCGGCCGGCGCCAGACGGCGGGCGGAATACCGCAAGGGGACGTGGCAGCCGCTGCAGCAAGGCGAACCCCTCCCACCCCTGGCGTTGTGGGTCCGGGGAACTGCGCAGCTGTCCACGCTCGGGATCAGGTCGGTAGGCATCGTCGGCGCGCGGGCTGCGACGCCCTACGGTGAGCAGGTAGCCGCCGACTTCGCCGGCGGGCTGGCATCGCGCGAGTTCTCGGTCGTCTCGGGCGGGGCTTACGGCATAGATTCCGCGGTACACCGCGCCGCACTGGGTGTCGGAGGGCAGGCCATCCTCGTGTCCGCGGGCGGCCTCGACCGGCCGTATCCGCCGTCGAGTTCGGGATTGTTCGAGCGGGCCGCGCACCAGGGGCTGCTCGTGTCCGAGAGCCCGCCTGGTGCGGCCCCGCAGCGACGCAGATTCCTGACCAGGAACCGACTGATCGCCGCGCTGTCGACCGGCACCGTCATCGTCGAGGCGGCTGCCCGCTCCGGGGCATCCAACACCGCAGGCCATTGCACCCGATTGGGGCGCCCCCTGATGGCGGTGCCGGGGCCGGTGACGTCAGCCATGTCGGTCGGGTGTCACGACCTGCTCAGGCGCGAGCAGGATCGCGCGCACCTCGTCACGTCGGTCCAGGACGTCGTCTCGATCATCGGCGGTCCGAATGACCTGCCGGACGTACAGGCGCCAACCTGCAGTCGGCCCGCTGACCGGTTGCGCGCCCACCTCGACGCGCTTGACGACGTGTCGCGGCAGCTGTTCGACGGACTGTCGGCACGGCGAGCGATCCAGATCGACGAACTCGCGATCACTGCGGGCATGCCAGCCAGGGATGTCATGCGTTGCCTGCCGATGCTCGAGCTGGCCGGCTTGGTCGAGCGTGACGCGCAGGGATACCGGATCAGTAGACGCGCGCGGGAACTGCGCGGCCCCACGAGATCGAGCTGAGGCCGACGTGTCGAGCCGGACGGGTCGGCTGGTGAAAGTCGACCATCGTGGGGCGTGGCAGCTTGACCGCGGGCCACCGCGCGCGCACCGTGCAGCGATGACCGTGGCCCGTCCAGATCTCCAGCAGCAGCGGGCAGTGCTGCCGCCCCGGCTGGCTGAGGCGCTGGCCGACTTCGAGCGGCATCTGCAGCTCGAGCGCAACCGGTCGCCGCACACGGTACGGGCCTATGTCGCGGACGCGGTCGGATTCCTCGACCACCTGGCACGGCTCGGGGCGACCTCGCCGTCCGACGTCGACCTTGCCGCGCTTCGCCGGTGGTTGGGCATCCAACGTGCGCGAGGTGCTGCGCGGGCGACGATGGCCCGCCGGTCGGCAAGTCTGCGCACCTTCACGTCCTGGGCCGCCCGAGCAGGGCTGATGGACGTCGATCCCGGCCAACTCCTGTCGAGCCCGAAGGCACATCGGCTGCTTCCGGCGGTGCTGCGGGTCGACGAGGCCGCCGACCTGGTGTCGGTGCCGGTGGCGGAGTGTGCCACGGCCGTCCAGCTGCGCGATCGCGTGGTTCTCGAACTTCTCTATGCCACCGGCGTGCGGGTTTCGGAACTCGCGGGCCTTGATCTCGACGACGTCGATCGTCGACGGCGGGTAGTCCGCGTGCTCGGCAAGGGCTTGAAGGAACGCACGGTTCCCTACGGTCTGGCTGCCGATGACGCGATCGGGGACTGGCTGACCGCCGGTCGTCCGGCACTTGTCGGGCCGCGCGCGGCGAACGCGCTCATCCTCGGTGCCCGCGGTGCACGGATCGATCCGCGCGCAGTGCGTGAGATCGTGCACCGATGTGTCGCCGCGGTTCCGGGCGCACCGGACATCGGCCCGCACGGGCTGCGGCACACGGCAGCCACGCACCTGCTCGAAGGGGGCGCGGACCTGCGTGCGGTCCAAGAGGTGCTCGGGCACGCCAACCTCTCGACGACCCAGATTTACACACACGTGTCGGTCGAACGGCTGCGTGAGACCTACTCACGCGCTCATCCCCGCGCGTGACCTCGGCTGGCGCGGATCACCCCCGTCCCGACACCCACGGCAACAAGCGCACCGGCCCGAGTGGCTGGACGAGCGCGAGCGGGTCGATGTAACGCCCGGCCCGGCGCGCGCCCCAGTGCACGCACGCGGCGGGGCAACCGCGGTGAGCACCGTGCAGCCGGCCGATCGGATCGCCGCGGGCGACCGCCGCGCCGGCACGAACGACAGCCCGCACCGGCTCGTACTCGGTGCTCACGCCGTCCGGATGCACGACCACGATCACGCCGCGCCCGGCCACCGACTCGGCGAATCGGACGACGCCCACCGCCGCGGCGAGCACGAGCGCCCCCTGCGGTTGGGCCAGATCGACGCCGCGGTGCCCCGGGCCGTACACCGACGCCGGTGCCTGGAACGGGCGCAGCACCTGAAGTGGGCCGGACACCGGAGCGATGTATGCCACGGCTGCCGCTGCCTCGGCCGGCCCGGATGCCGAAGTCGCGGGGACGCCCGGGGATCGCGCCTGTGTGCCGCCCGGGAACATGAGTAATGCGGCGACCAACCCGGCGCAAATCGAACGGATCACGGCACCATCCTCGCGGGTCGCGGACGCGATCTGGGGTAAATCATCCCCGCTGTGGACAGCCCAGCTGTCGTCCACAGGCACGGTCGGTACCCGCGCCTCGACGGGCTAGACTGGGCACCGCAGCTCGAGCGATCGGGCTGACTTCGCGTGTCCGCCTCCCGAACGCAAGAGGGAGGTCGGCGGCCAGCCTCGGTCCACCGGCCCACAGCCAGGTGGCCTCTGGTCGCGACACCGGGCACCAGGGCAGGCGGATCACCCGATCCGTCGGCGACAACCGAGGCCGCGCATCGGTGCTGCTGTGCAACAGCGCTCGCGCAGAACAACAGAGGAGGGACGACTGGCATGGCCGTCGTCACCATGCGGGAGATGCTCGAGTCGGGCGTCCATTTCGGACACCAGACGCGGCGCTGGAACCCGAAGATGAAGCGCTTCATCCTGACCGAGCGCAACGGGCTGTACATCATCGATCTGCACCAGACCCTCACCTACGTCGACCGGGCGTACGAGTTCATCAAGGAAACCGTCGCGCACGGCGGCACCGTGCTGTTCGTCGGGACGAAGAAGCAGGCGCAGGAGTCCATCGCCGAGCAGGCCACCCGGGTCGGTATGCCCTACGTGAACCAGCGTTGGCTGGGCGGCATGCTCACCAACTTCCAGACTGTGTACAAGCGGCTGCAGCGGCTCAAGGAACTCGAGGCCCGCGCCCAGGCCGGGTGGGAAGGCGTCGCGACGAAGAAGGAGCAGTTGCTCCTCACCCGCGAGATGACCAAGCTGGAGCGTTCCCTTGGCGGCATCCGCGAGATGACCAAGGTGCCGAGTGCGGTGTGGATCGTCGACACCAAGAAGGAACACATTGCCGTCGGCGAGGCCCGCAAGCTCGGCATCCCCGTCGTCGCGATCCTCGACACCAACTGCGACCCGGACGAGGTCGATTACAAGATCCCGGGCAATGACGATGCCATTCGCAGCGCGGCGCTGCTGACCCGGGTCGTCGCCGATGCGGTCGCCGACGGCCTCGTGTCGCGCGCGGCGCAGGCCGCGAACGCCGGGCGCGACGAGAAACCGGAGCCGGTCTCCGGCGGCCAGCTTGCCGCCGACGAGCCGATGCCGGAGTGGGAACGCGATCTGCTGCAGCCGAACGCGGGCACAGCTGACACGCCTCCTGCCTGACCAACCACCAACACACGAAACGAGATCCAGAAGAGATGGCGAACTTTTCCGCCGCAGATGTGAAGAAGCTGCGCGACGCCACCGGCGCGGGAATGATGGAGTGCAAGAAGGCCCTGGACGAGGCTGACGGCGACTTCGACAAGGCGCTCGAGATCCTGCGCGTCAAGGGCGCGGCGAAGGTGGCCAAGCGCGGCGAGGAGCGCCTGGCGGCCAACGGCCTCGTCGCCGCCGCCGAGGGCGCGATGATCGAATTGGCCTCCGAGACAGACTTCGTCGCGAAGAACGAGCAGTTCCAGACCCTGGCCGGCGACATCGTCGCGCACTTCGCTGGCTCGCCGGCCACCGACGTCGCGACGTTGCTCGGCGAGCGGCTCAAGGACGGCAAGACCGTCGGCGACAGCATCGCCGCGCTGGCCGCGGTCATCGGCGAGAAGCTGGAACTGCGCCGCGCCGTGAAGCTCGACGGCCAGGTGGCGACCTATTTGCACCGCAAGGCGACCGATCTGCCGCCGCAGGTCGGCGTGCTGGTGCAGTTCACCGGTTCCGACGATCAGATCGCCCGCACCGCGGCGATGCAGATCGCCGCGATGCGTCCGGCGTTCCTCACCCGCGATGAGGTGCCGGCCGAGGTCGTCGCGACCGAGCGCCGCGTAGCCGAGGGCAAGGCGCGCGAGGAGGGCAAGCCGGAGCAGGCGTGGCCGCGGATCATCGAAGGCAGCGTCAACGGTTACTTCAAGAACAACGTGCTGCTCGAACAGGCGTCAGTCATCGACAACAAGAAGACCGTCAAGTCGATACTCGACGCGGCCGGGGTGTCGGTCACGAAGTTCGCGCACTTCGAGGTCGGCCAGGGCTGACCGGCCATCACCCGAAGTAGGGTGCATCGAAACGAGTCGGAGACGAGAGGGGCTGCCGTGAGCGAGATCGAGGCGGCCCCTTCGTCGCTGCCGGGGCAGTGGTACCGCCGCGTTCTGTTGAAGCTGTCCGGAGAGGTGTTCGGCGGGGGTCGCGTCGGCATCGATCCGGACGTCGCCCACTCGATCGCACTGCAGGTCGCCGATGTGGTGGCGGCCGGTACCCAGATGGCCATCGTCGTCGGTGGCGGCAATTTCTTCCGTGGCGCTGAGCTGTCGCAACGAGGGATGGATCGCGACCGCGCCGACTACATGGGCATGCTCGGGACCGTCATGAACTGCCTGGCGTTGCAGGACTTTCTCGAGAAGGCCGGCGTGCCAACCCGAGTGCAAACTGCGATCACCATGGGTCAGGTGGCCGAGCCGTACATCCCGCGTCGCGCCGAGCGGCACCTTGAAAAGGGCCGCGTGGTGATCTTCGGCGCGGGCGCCGGAATGCCGTACTTCTCCACTGACACGGTGGCGGCACAGCGCGCGTTGGAGATCGGCTGCGAGGTCCTGCTGCTCGCCAAGAGCGGTGTCGACGGCGTGTATGACGCCGACCCGCGGTTGGTGCCGACGGCGCGCAAGTTCGACGAGCTGACCTACGACGATGTACTGCGTCGCGGGCTTGCTGTCGCGGACGCGAGTGCATTCAGCCTGTGTCGCGACAACGGCATGCCGATCGTGGTGTTCGGTCTGGAGGCCGGCAACATCGCGCGGGTGGTCCGCGGGGACCGGATCGGGACGCTGGTCAGGGCCGCGGACCCGAGCGAGGGGATGGTGCAGGCGTGATCGAGGAGATTCTCTTCGAGGCCGAGGAGAAGATGGAGAAGGCGGTGCACGTCGCCCGCGACGACCTCGCCGGGTTGCGCACCGGACGCGCGAACGCCAGCGCCTTCGCTCGGCTCGTCGTCGACTACTACGGTGCGCCGACCCCCATTCCGCAGATGGCGACGGTCAACGTCCCCGAGGCGCGGATGGCGATCATCAAGCCGTACGACGCGAGCCAGCTTAACGCCATCGAGAAGGCCATCCGCGACAGCGACCTCGGAGTCAACCCGACCAACGACGGCACGATCATCCGGGTGGTGTTCCCGCAGCTGACCGAGGAACGTCGCCGCGAGCTGGTCAAGGTCGCCAAGCACAAGGGCGAGGACGCGAAGGTGTCGATCAGGTCGGTGCGCCGGCACGCGAAGGACTCGCTGGATCGTCTGGTCAAGGACGGCGACTCCGGCGAGGACGACGTGCACCGTGCCGAAGGCGAGCTGGACAAGCTCACCGGCAGCTACACCTCCCGCGTTGACGAGGCTGTGAGGGCCAAGGAATCCGAACTGCTCGAGGTCTGACGGATTGCTGTCCGACGACAGACCTGCCCAGCCTGCCGACGCACCCGGCGCCGAGCCGGCGCCCCCCGCCGCCGCCAAGTCCAGGGCAGGTCGCAACCTGCCTGCCGCAATCGCCGTTGCGCTCGTCCTCGGCGCGGCCATCCTGCTCAGCTTGTTCGTCTACCGGCCCAGTTTCGCCTTCGTCGTGGGCGCGGCCGTCGGCTACGGCTGTTACGAGCTCTCGCAGGCATTGCGCACGGCTCGCATCTCGATCACCGTGCTGCCACTGCTCGTCGGCGCCGCGGCGATTCTGGTTGCCGCCTGGCTGCGGGGCCCGAACGGGCTGGTCGTCGCGGTATTGGTCACCCTGACCGCGATCCTGGTGTGGCGGATCGGCGACGGCGCACAGGGGTACGCGCGGGACGCGACCGCGTCGGCGTTCGTGCTGTGCTACGTGCCCACCCTCGGCGCGTTCGCCGTCCTGCTGGCGCACCCGGACGACGGCGCGGCCCGGGTCATCGCGTTCGTCGCGACCGTGGTGTGCAGCGACACCGGCGGCTACGCGACCGGCGTGCTGTTCGGCCGGCATCCACTCGCCCCGATCGTGTCGAAGGCCAAGACGTGGGAGGGCTTCGCCGGGTCGGTGATCGCCTGTTCGACGGCTGGGATCCTGTTCCTCACACTCACCTTTCACGAGGCGTGGTGGAAGGGACTGCTGTTCGGGCTGGCGATCGTCGTCACGGCCACGCTGGGCGACCTCGGCGAGTCGATGATCAAGCGAGACATCGGCGTCAAGGACATGGGCAGCCTGTTGCCCGGGCATGGCGGGATCATGGACCGGCTCGACTCATTGCTGCCGTGCGCAGCGGTCGCCTACCTGCTGTTGTCCGGCTTCGCCCCGGTGTAGGCCCGCCGTGTCGACGGCACCGGCACGTCGCGCCGCCCTGATCCGGCGCTTTGTCGCAGGCTCGTGTCAGACATCCCATGCTGAAATTTGTCAAGCCGCGGTGACGTGGGTGTCGGTGTGGCGGTGCTGCCAGGCGGTGTCTTCGCTGTAGAGGGTGCTGGATTTCAGGCAGCCGTGCAGGATGCCGACGAGACGGTTCGCGAGCTGGCGCAGCGCCGCGTGGTGGCCGATGTTTCGGGCTCGGAGCTCGTCGTAATAGGCTCGTGCACCTGGCGATTTGTTCAGGGCGGCGAAGGCTTGCATGTGCAGGGCGTCGCTCAGCCGCCGGTTGGTCGCAAAGCGGGCCAGCACGATGCTCCGCTTGCCCGAGGCGCGGGTGATCGGGCTTTGTCCGGAGTAGTTCTTCCGGTTACGGGCAGCGGCGAAGCGTCCTGGGTCGTCGCCGAACTCACCCAGAGTTCGTGCGGACAGGACCGCTCCGAGACCCGGCTGGCTGAGGTAGATGTCAGCGCCCGGGTGGCGCCCAAAATGCTCGCCCATCACCTGCCCCAACTGGGTGATCTGCTCATTGAGCGCGGCGATGATGGCGACCTGTGCGGTCACGACGGCGGCATACGCACCCTGGGTCGCGGCCGGTTGACGCAACGCCGGCGCGCGCAGCACCGCCTGCAACGTGTCGGCCTTGGCCTCCACGTGATGGCGGCCGGCAGCGCGCAGCGCAATCACCAGCTGGCCGCGGGGCAGTCGCGCGGCTCGATCCGGGTCGGCGGCCCGACCCAGCAACTGCAGCGCGTCAACCGCCGAAAGATCCGCGAAAGCCTGCACCGCCGCGGGAAAGTACTCCAGCAACGCCGATCTCATCCGCAGCACCTGACGGGTCCGCTCCCAGATCGCCGTCTGGTGCGCGCGGGCCAGCAGCTTGATCGCGTCCGCGAGGTCGCTGTCCCCGCCGACCTCTCGATGGTGATCGCGGTCCAGGCGCACGATCTCAGCGAGCACATGCGCATCCCCAGCGTCGCTCTTCGCACCAGAGGTCGAGTGCCGCTCGCGGTATCGCGCGGCCGACAACGGGTTGATCGCGAACACGTGATACCCGGCCGCCCGCAAGGCCACCACCCACGGACCGCGGTCGGTCTCGATGCCGACCGCCACCTGAGCGCCAGCCTGCTCCGGTGTCAGGCCCACCCACGCCGCCGGGGCGTGCTCAGCCACCAGAGCATGCAGCCTGGTGATGCCCTCCAGTCCCTCGGGCAACCGCGCCCGCGCCAGCCGGCGACCATCCTCACCCTCGATCTCGACATCGTGGTGATCCTCGGCCCAGTCATCCCCGATGAACAGCACCCGCAGCAACTCCTCTGGATAGCCCGACAAGACACAGCACCCGGCGACATCTGCAACCTGATGATCAAGTGCTCACGCCGAAGCAGGCACGACATCCCATCAGCAGTCCAGTCACCGGCGAACCGGTAGGGGTCGTGTCCCAGCCACGGTGTATATGACGACGGACGTAGGTTCCTTCAAGAGCTACCAACTCAGCGAAGGAAGGACTACGCCCGTGTCAGCACGAGTATCACCTACCGATCGGATCCGTGGCGAGATCGACGCCCTGTTCGACGGCTCGCGTGAGCTGTTGGAGATCATCGAGGACGTCGCTCGCCTGGGTGCCCGGTTGATCATCCAGAGCGCGATGGAGGCCGAGGTCGACGTGTTCTTGGGCCGGGCCCGCTATCAGCGGGCGGCGGACTGTCCGGACGCGAGAACGGGCAGCCGGAACGGCTACTGCGATTCGACGATCAAGACGACCGCTGGGCCGGTGACGGTGGCACGGCCGAAGCTGCGGGGCACGACCGAGGCGTTCGCCTCGCAGTTGTTCGGCAAGTCGGTGACCAAGTCCAACGCGTTGGAGTCCCTGGTGATCGCCGGGTTCGTTCGGGGCCTGTCGGTGCGCGATGTGGAGAACACCCTCGCTGACGCGCTGGGTGCCGAGGCGGCGCTGTCGAAGTCGACTGTGTCGCGGGTGTGTCAGGCGATCAGCGAGGAGTTCGAGGGCTGGTCGGCGCGTCGCCTGGATGATCTCGAGTTGGACTACCTGTTCCTGGACGCGTCGATGTTCAAGATGCACCCCGGCGCCCGGGCCGAACCGGTGCTCGCGGCCTGGGGCATCACTACCGAGGGCGCGCCGGTGTTCGTGGCGCTGGCCGCCGGGGGCAGCGAGTCCACGGACGCGTGGGGCGATTTCCTCGACGAACTCGCCGGGCGCGGGCTGCGCCCACCGCTGCTCGTGATCAGCGACGGCGCGGCTGGACTGATCAACGCCTGCGAGTCGTCACTGCCGCGCAGCCTGCGGCAACGCTGTCTCATTCATCGGGAGCGTAACAAAATAACTTGTGCTTTTGGCTTTGGGTGGCCGATGATGTGTTATGGCCGTCGACGCGTTGCGGCGTGATCAGCTTTCCCGTCGCTTCGGCGTGCTGCTGCCGTACCTGGATGAACGGCAGAAGCGGTTGGCGCTGGGAACGGAGGCCCGGCTGATCGGCCACGGGGGCGTTCGCGCGGTGGCGCTGGCGGCGTCGGTGAGTGAGGCGACGGTGCGTGCAGGGGTCGGTGAGCTTGAAGCGGCGGATTCGTCGTTGCCGGTCGGCAGGTCACGCCGCCCTGGTGGGGGCCGCAAGCCGGCGTCGCAACACGATCCGGACCTGGCTGCGGCGCTGCTGCGTCTGGTGGAGCCCGACGAGCGAGGCGACCCGATGTCGCCGTTGCGGTGGACGACGAAGTCGCTGCGGCACTTGGCCGACGAGCTGTCCCGGTCCGGGCATCCGGTCTCGGCCCCGACGGTCGGCCGGCTGTTGAAGACCAACGGGTTCAGTCTGCAGTCGACGTCGAAGACCCTCGAGGGCGCGCAGCACCCGGATCGGGACGCCCAGTTCCAATACATCAACCAGCAGGTCAAGTCTCACCAGGCCGACGGCCAGCCGGTGGTCAGCGTGGACGCGAAGAAGAAGGAGCAACTGGGGCAGCTACCCGCGGCGGGCCGGGAATGGCGGCCGAAGGGTGACCCGGTCACGGTCGAAGACCACAGTTTCTTCGCTTCCGGCCCGGACGTGCCCCTCGCGGTGCCCTACGGCATCTACGACATCGCCACCGATGCCGGGTGGGTCAACGTTGGAGTCGACCACGATACGTCGGCGTTCGCCGTGGAGTCGATCCGCCGCTGGTGGCATCAGGCGGGAAGCCTGGAGTATCCGGGCGCCAACCGGCTGCTGATCACCGCCGACGCGGGCGGGTCCAACAGCTATCGCTACCGGTTGTGGAAGGCGGAGCTCGCCGCGTTTGCCACGGAAGCGAGGCTGCAGGTCACCGTCTGTCACTTTCCGCCCGGAACCAGCAAATGGAACAAGATCGAGCACCGGCTGTTCTCGGCGATCACCCTGAACTGGCGGGGACGACCGTTGACCAGCCACGAGGTAGTCCTCGCCACGATCAACACCACCCGCACCCGGCGTGGGCTGAGCGTGCACGCCGAACTGGACGAGAACACCTACCCGCTGGGGATCGCGGTCTCCAAGAAGGAACTGCAGCAGCTACCGATCCAACCGCACGACCATCACGGGGAATGGAACTACACGATCGCACCCACCGGCCCCAAGACGGCGCCGGTCACGGCCGACGACCGAGCACGCAACCGGACCGAGGCACTTCGCCTGCTGGCAGACGAGCGGATTACCGGCATGAACGGCTCCGAGTTCGCCGCACTCGCCGAGAAACTCGCACCCGCGCAGCAAGCTCAAGGCGCCCAACGCCGCTTCGAACAGCGCGGCGGGCCGCGCCGCCGAGCCCGCGGCGCCGGCAGTAAACGCATCCTCACCCCCGCCGACGCAGTGCTGATCACTCTCATCTACCAGCGGCAGGTGTGCTCCCAGAAGGTGCTGGGCGAACTACTCGGCATCAGCGACATGACCATCGGGTTGCTCATCTCGGAAACGCGGCAACTGCTGGGCGAGAACGACATCCAGATCGCCCCCACAACGCTGCGGTTCAAAACCGCTGCGGAACTGCGCGACTACGCCGACAGCGACCGACCCCTACCCGAACGATCCCGAATCCCACAGCTGCTCGCCCACCCCGCACTGACCGGCATGCCCCCCGCCGACCTCGCCGCCATGACCGCCCGCGTCTGCACAGTGCTCGAAGCCCGCGGCGAGCGACACCGTCACCGCCGCCGCGGAGGCGAGGCCCTCCCCGGCGCCCGCGGCGGCGTGTTCACACAGAAGATCACCCCCGACGAACGGATCCTGGCCGCAGTCCTCTACCAGCGCGGACTATGCAGCCAAGACACGCTCGCCGAACTGTTCACCGTCAGCCGGCGGACCATCGGCAACGTCATCCGCGAAGTCGGCCCCGCTCTCACCCAGGACGGCTACACGCCGACACCCGCCGAACAGCGATTGCCCGACGCCGAGGCGGTCATCGACGCTGCAACACGCCAAAGTTAATTCCTTACGCTCCCATCGGTGTCGGAACTATCTCGCGAAGGTGCCCGCCGAGGCGCAACAGGAGATGCGTGACGCCTACTGGGCGATCTTCGACACCGACGAGCTGATCACCGCCGGCATGACACCCGGACCGGAGCTCGTCGCCGCCGTGCAGCGCCGCATCGACGCGTTCGCCGACCAGTACCGACGAGCGTTCCCGTCGGCGGTCAAGTGCCTGCTCACCGACCGCGAGCAGCTGACCAGCTACCTGCGTTTCCCGGCCGAGCACCACCGCCGGATCCGGCACTCCAACTTCATCGAACGCACCTTCGGTGAGACCCGCCGCCGGGTCAAGGTCATCGGCCGGCTGCCCGGCGAGGCGTCCTGTCTCAACCTCGTGTGGGCCGTGCTCGACCGCGCCAGCCGAGGCTGGCGCGGCATGACCATGACCCCGGCCGGCACCCGCCAGCTCGCCGAGCTACGCCACCAGCTGCTCGACCCGCCGACCCCGATCCGCAGACCCGACAACAACAGCAAGATCACCGGCACCGAAACTGATGCTCCTGATCTGCTGTCAAGCGGCGTGAAGCCATTGGCGGTATTGGTCGGCGAGGGTGTCGTCTCGTCGTAGGCCGCGTTCGAGTTCGGAGATGACGCTGGGCCAGACAGCGAAGTGGTTCGCGGCTGCGGTCAGCGTGAGGTTCTTCGTCTGGCGCAGTGGTCGGAGGTCGGCGACGGCTGGGACGGTGATCGGGGTGGAGAGGTAGCGGAAGATCTCGCGGGCGATCGCACGCTTGAGTTTGCGTTGGATCTCCTTGCTGGACAGGCCCTTCTCGCGTTGCCGTGTGACGTAGGCGCGGGTGCGTGGGTCGCTGCTCATGCGGACCAGCGCGATGCGGTGCAGGGCGCCGTTGGCGGCGCGGTCGCCACCGCGGTTGAGCCGGTGGCGCACGGTCTTGCCCGACGATGCGGGGATCGGGCTGGCGCCGCAGAGCGCGGCGAACGCGGCCTCGGACCGGAACCGGTCGGGGTTGCCGCCGGCGGTGATCAGCAGTTGGGCGGCGGTGTCGGGTCCGACGCCGTAGGCGCCGCGCAGGCCTGGGTTGGCTTCGGTCACGAGCTGGTCGAGGTGCTTGCCGAGGCGCTCGTGTTCGTCTTTGAGGCTCTGACAGCGGGCCGCGAGCGTCTTCAACGCCTCGAGCACGGCTTGTTCGGCGACCGGTCGGGTAGTGACGATCCGCATTCTGGCCAGGGCTGCGACCCGCTTGTCCCCGGCCAGATTCCGATACTTCTCGCGGATGTCGGCCGGGGCGACGACAAGCTGGTGGAAGATCTGAACCATCGCCGCAGTGCGGGCCTTCATCGCCGAGCGGCGGGCGTTGTGCAGGGCACGGATGCCTTCCACCGCGCCGGCGTCCTTGACCGGTGTCACGCGATGCATCGACGCGGCAGCGCGGGCAGCTTGGTAGGCATCGATCGGGTCGGACTTGCCCAGCCGTCGTCGCTCGGCACGGTCCGGGCGCATCACCTCCATCACGACCAGACCTTCAACGGCAGCAGCCCGCGCGATCCCGGCGCCGTAGGACGACGAGCCCTCGACGCCGACCGCGACCAGCTCACCCAAGCTGGCCAAGAACGCCAGAGCACGCCGATAACCAGATGCAGTGGTCGGAAACTCGCGATCGTCGAGGTCTCGCCCACGATCGCTGACCGCAGCCACGTGAATCGTCGCGTCGTGGGTGTCCACGCCGCCGAACACCTGCTCGGACTCGCTCGGAAATGTCATGCTGAACCTGCCTTCCGTCTCGGAGGGTCAGGCGTCAGCCGGGTCGGGCAGACAGGACAGTAATGAGGCGCTCGCCAAGCTCTTATTAGGTCATGTCCGCCCGGCTGACGCCGTCATTCGGAGCCACAACCGGCCGGGCACAACAATTCGAAGACAACCCAGCAGGGCGTCAGTCGGAGACACCGAGCCACGACCGATCGGGACGCTTCAATCATTACTGTCGGAGCCGTCGCCTAACATGCCCACCAAGGAGCCGAAGTCAGTCGCCAATTACACCGGCGCTGGGACGCAACCCCGGTAGGCGCACGATCTGACACTAGGCCTCAACAAGGACCAGGCTGAATGAGTGCTGACCTACCGACCGCTGCTGCAGCAAGCCTCCCATCGAGACCCGCTCGTCTCATTAGGCTCTTGACGTGCGGGAGACACCAGAACAGATCGCCGGACTGCAAACGCTGATCGACGACAGCTTCGCGAGATCGTCGCGGCATCTCATCGCGATCATGACCGAGGAGCGCCGGCTGTCGGCGCAGCGGATCGTGGCCGAGCTGCCCAGCCCCGCGGTGCTCAATATCGCGTCTGTGACGGCGAAGGGACAGCCGCGGATCTCGGCGGTCGACGGGCATTTCCTGCACGGCCACTGGTATTTCACCACGGACGAGAGCGCGCCCAAGGCCAGGCAGCTGCTGGCCAGACCGGCGGTGAGCGCCGCGTACACGCCGCGTGACGGCTATGGCGTGTTCTGCCACGGCCGGGCCGTGTCGCTGCCGCCCGGCCCGGAACGGCAGATGATCATTGACCTGTTCGTCGAAACGTACGGCCAATCGCCTGAGGTATGGGGTGACATCTACTTCGCGCGGATCGATGCCGATTGGTTCGTCGGCTTCGCGATGACGCCGGAGGAAGAGCAGGAGATCGAGCGGGCGCGAGCCGAGCGAGCGGCACGCCGCGCGGCCGGCCCGGCGCGGTAGCGGTTCGATCCGATACGGTCTGCACAGCACCGCGGATCTGGGACAATCGAGCACGACATGATGTGCCCGGTTTCCCTCCCGCTCGTGTTTGAGGCGCCCAGGCGGGGCCGCCCGCCACGTCACCTGGCCGACCTCGATCCAGCACAGCGGCGCGCGAAGGCGGCGGAACTCGGTCTGCCTGCCTACCGCGCCGATCAGCTCGCTCGCCAGTACTTCGCACGCTTCGAGAGCGATCCGTCGGCGATGACCGACCTGCCGCACGGTGTGCGTGCGGCCGTCGGGGCGGCGCTGCTGCCCAGACTGCTCACCGAGGTCGGTGCGTGGGAAACCGACTCGGGGACGACGCGCAAGTCACTGTGGCGGCTGCATGACGGTGCGCAGGTGGAGAGCGTGCTGATGCGCTATCCCGCGCGCCGCGGCTCTCGGGAGCGGATCACGGTGTGTGTCTCCAGTCAGGCGGGCTGCGGGATGGCGTGTCCGTTCTGCGCTACCGGGCAGGGTGGTCTGACCCGCAACCTGTCGACTGCGGAGATCGTCGATCAGGTCCGTGCGGCGGCGCGAACTGCCGCCGACGGCCGTCTCGGCGGCGCACCCGGGCGGCTGTCCAACGTGGTGTTCATGGGGATGGGGGAGCCCCTGGCGAACTACGGCCGGCTGGTCGCGGCGCTGCACCGCCTGGTCGATGCCATACCGTCGGGATTCGGCCTATCCCGGCGTTCGGTGACGGTGTCGACCGTCGGGCTGGTACCGGGCATCGAGCGACTCGCCGAAGAGAATCTCGACGTCACTCTCGCCGTGTCCTTGCACGCTCCCGACGACGAACTGCGCGACAGGCTGGTACCGGTGAACACTCGCTGGCCGGTGACCGAGGTGCTCGGCGCAGCCGACGCGTACGCGGCGCGTACCGGGCGCCGGTACTCGGTCGAGTACGCGATGATCCGCGACGTCAACGACCAACCCGAACGTGCCGACCTGCTGGGCGAGCTGCTCGCCCCGCGGCTGGCGCACGTGAACCTCATCCCGCTGAACCCGACGCCCGGCTCGGCCTGGGATGCATCGCCGCGACGGGTCGAGCGCGAGTTCGTCCGTCGGCTGGAGTTGCGTGGTGTCGCGGTGACCGTCCGCGACACCCGAGGTCGCGACATCGACGCGGCGTGCGGGCAGTTGGCGGCGCAGCGGCGAGGCGGCGCGATGACGTCAGCCGGCGAGGTCGACTGAGGGGACGGCGGCGTGCAGCTGCTCGTCGGGGGAGGCGTCCAGATAGAGCTGCAGCGGCACCGCCGACCGGGCGACGCCGGGGCTCTCGCCGCAGCGGTGCTCGTCGACGCTCACCGAGTCGAGAACAAGACCGACGATCCGCACCGGCTGACCGCCGGCGTCCTCGTGACCGAGCACCCGCAGCTGACCGCCGAGCACCACTGCTCGTATCCCCCATCGCCAGCGCGGGCACGGCAGCTCCAGCGCGGCATGCCGGCCGCGGTCGGCGGCGCGTGCGACGGGGGAGCCCGGGTCGCACAGGAATCTCGGTCGACCGGCCTCCTCGTACAGCAGTACGGAGTCGGCCCCTGCCGGTAGCCGGTCGAGGTGGCAGACGTGCAGTGTCCCGCCCTGGGCGGTCGCCACCGCCTGCCGCGCGCGGTGCGCCCACTCTGCGGTCAAGACAGCCGGTCCCGCTCGTCATCGAGGCAGATCTCGAAGCTGTCGCCGAGCAGGTGCCGGCATACCGCGGCGGTATCGGAACGGCAGCCGTCATCGGCCGGGACCGGACGCGTGGGATCACCGACCCCACGCAGTGCCTGCGCGGGCAGGCCGTGGACGCTGCTGGCGGTGGTGGGCATCGATGCCTCCTCATACTATTAGGTAAGCCTAACCTAATAGTATGAGTCCCGGAGTGTCCTGTGACCTCAGTGACCCAACGCCGCATTGATCCACCGCGCGACGCGCGACGCGTGCCCGGAGCGTCGCTCGGTGGCGTCGGCCCAGGTCATCGCCCGGAGACCGGCATTGACACCGAGCCAGCGCAGCGGTTCCGGCTCCCAACGCGGACTGCGATGCTGGACCCACGGCAGTTCGGTCAGCTCGCCGCGCTGCCCGCTGATGAGCGCGGCGAGTGTGCGCCCGGCAAGGTTGGTCGTGCTCACGCCGTCCCCGACGTATCCGCCGGCCCAGGCAAGACCGGTGGCGGCGTCCAGCCCGACCGACGCGTGCCAATCGCGCGCGATTCCCAGCGGGCCGCCCCACCGATGCGTGATCCGAGCGCGACCAAGTGCCGGGAAGAGCTCGAGCATCGCCCGCCGCAGGTTCTCGAACACGTTCGGTGCGCGGTCGAATTCCGCGCGGATGCGCGAGCCGAAGTGATACGGCGCCCCCCGCCCGCCGAAGACCAGCCGGTCGTCGGCGGTGCGCTGCCCGTAGACGATCAGATGCCGATGATCGCTGAACGTCTCCCTGTCCCGCAGACCGATCTCGTCCCAGATCGCCGGGGCGAGCGGCTCGGTCGCGATGATCAATGAATACACTGGCGCAATCAGCCGTCGCGCGCCCGGCAACGCCGCGGTATAGGCCTCGGTCGCCCGGACGACTGTCGCAGCCCGGACCACGCCCTGCTGTGTGCGCACACGGTGCGGCTCGACGGCGAGCACGGCGGTGTGCTCGTAGAGCCGTGCGCCGCGGCGCTCGACGACATCAGCCAGGCCACGCACCAGCCTCGCCGGTTGAAGCGCCGCGCAGTGCGGCGTGTACGTCGCGCCGAGCACGTTCGTGGCGCCGACCCGCGACCCGGCGGCTGCGGCGTCGAGCAGCGTCGTGCCGAGCGCGAACTCGTCGCTTTCGGCGACTTCGCTGCGTGCGCGCTCGAGTTGCGGCGCGGACCGGGCGAGCACCACCGTGCCTCCGATTGCGATGTCGGCTTCGATACCTTCGGCCGCAGCCACCCGGACGACCTCGGCGACCGTGCCGCGCAGGGCCGCGTACTGCGCGATCGCGGCGGTGCGCCCGGCCTCTGTCGCCAGGCGGGACGCGCCGGTCGGGAACAGCGCGGAGCACCAGCCGCCGTTGCGGCCGGACGCGCCGAAGCCCGCAATCTCGCGCTCGAGCACGGCGATCCGCGCTGTCGGATCCTCCTGTTGCAGGTAGTAGGCCGTCCAGAGGCCGCTGAGCCCGGCACCGATGATCGCGATGTCGACCTCGATGTCATCGCCGAGCGCGGGGCGCGCGACGAGCGGCGCGCCCAGCTGCTCGAACCAGAGTGAGAGTCGCCGATAGTCGCGCACGACGGCGGTACCGGACGGCTCAGGCCAGGAGGTCGTCCAGTGCCACCGACTCGTACCCGTGGGCGTCGGCGACTGGTGCGTTCGCCAGCTCGCCGTCATGCGTGTTCAACCCCAAGGCGAGCGCAAGATCGCGCCGCAGGGCATCGCGCCAGCCGTGGTTGGCGAGTTCGACGGCGTAGGGCAGTGTCACGTTGGTCAGCGCGTAGGTGGATGTGTGCGGCACCGCGCCCGGCATGTTCGCCACGCAGTAGAACACCGAGTCGTGCACGCGATATGTCGGCTCGGCGTGCGTGGTCGGGCGGGAGTCCTCGAAGCAGCCGCCCTGGTCGATCGAGATGTCGACGAGGACCGAGCCCGGCTTCATTCGCGATACGAGCTCGTTGCTGATGATCGTGGGCGCCTTGGCCCCGGGCACCAGGACGGCACCGATCACGAGGTCGGCGTCGACCACCGCGCGCTCGACCTCGTAGGCGTTCGACGCGATGGTCTGGCAATGGCCCTGGTAGATCGCATCCATCTGCCGCAGCCGTGCGACGTTCTTGTCGAGCAGCAGCACTTCGGCCTGCATCCCGAGCGCGATGGCCGCGGCGTTCTGTCCGGACACCCCCGCGCCGATCACGACGACCTTCGCGGCGTAAACCCCTGGCACGCCGCCCATCAACGTGCCGCGGCCGCCGCCTTGTCGCATGAGGTGGTACGAGCCGACCTGCGGTGCGAGGCGACCGGCCACCTCGGACATCGGCGCAAGCAACGGCAGGGAATGGTCCGGGAGCTGCACCGTCTCGTAGGCGATGCCGGTCGTCCCCGCGGCGAGCAGCGCGTCCGTGCACGGCTTGTCCGCGGCCAGGTGCAGGTAGGTGAACAGCACCTGGTCCTTGCGCATGCGGTGGTACTCCTCGGCGATCGGCTCTTTGACCTTGAGTACCAGGTCCGCGGTGCCCCAAACGTCATCCGCGGTCTCGAGGATCACGGCACCGGCAGCGACGAAGTCGGCATCTGCGATGGCCGAACCGGTGCCGGCCCCGCGCTCGACGCACACCGCGTGGCCGTGCCGGGTGAGCTCGAGCACCCCAGCCGGCGTGATCGCCACTCGGAACTCGTTGTTCTTGACCTCGCGGGGGATGCCGACCCTCATTGCGCAACTCCTTGACCTCGAGCCCGACCTGGCAACCAGAATGAAGGATCGGACGAGATTTTGCGACAATACTGTCAAAGATTCTGTACTATACCTATGTGTCGAGTAGAAGTACGACACCTGGCGCATCGTCGCGCCAGGTCCCGAATTTCGTTCGGCGTGCCCTCGACGACGTCGACCGCCGGCTGCTGCTTGAACTCGCCACGAACGCACGAATACCGAACAACGCCCTGGCCGAACGGGTCGGGATAGCGCCGTCGACCTGCCTGGGTCGGGTACGCGCGTTGCGTGACAGTGGGGTGATCCGCGGCTATCACGCCGATATCGACCCGGCGGCGCTCGGCCGTCCGATCCAGGCGATGATCTCGGTTCGCCTGCAGTCCTCGGCGCGCGGTCACATCGCCGAGTTCATGGCCAAGATCGCGCAGTGGCCCGAGGTGCTGAACGTATTCTTCCTCGGCGGCGCGGACGATTTCCACGTCCACATCGCCGCCCGCAGCACGGACAACCTGCGTGACTTTGTGGTGGTCAACCTCAGTCGCGATCCTGACGTCGCGCTGACCGAAACAAACCTGATCTTCGACCACGTGCGCGCCGGGCTGGCGCACTGATGCGGCGCGGGTGAACCGGTCAAGCGTCGCCTGCGTGGTAAACGTGAAGGGGTCTGTCATCGAGCGACTGCGAGGTGGTCGTGCCTACCAAGATCAACGGTCTGCCCGCACACGTATTGCTCGTCCACGTCGTCATCGTGCTGGTGCCCATCTCCGCGTTCATGCTCGTCGCCAGCGCCGTGTGGCCGGCGGCGCGCGCGAAGCTGGGTTTCCTCACGCCGGCCGCAGCGCTCGTCGCGCTGATCTTCGTGCCGATCACCACCAACGCCGGCCACTGGCTGAAGGCACATATTCAGGTCGGCGGCGCCACGCTGGCGCGGGTGAATCGGCACGCCGCGCTCGGCGGCACGCTCCTGCCGTGGGCCATCGGCATCTTCGTGGTCGCAGCTGTCCTGTGGGTGCTGCATCGCAGGTTCGACATGAGCTGGCGCGCGAGTTCCCCGCAGCGCGCCGAGTCCGCCGAGTCGATCGGCTTCAGCGACTCGTCTGTCCTCGCCGAGCGTCGTCCGACCAAACAGCTTCTGCCGGTGTGGATCACCGCGGTCGTCGCCGTGGCGGCGATCGCGGTATCGGTCGGCGGTTTGGTGCAGCTTTATCGCATCGGTGATTCCGGCGCGAAGTCCGTCTGGACGGGCGTCACTCACTGACCGCTGATCGCGGGTCCTGTTCAGCTTGAGCCGAGACGGCTAGATTGCCCGGCCAGGGGAGGACTCGTGAATATCGACGAGGTGGTCGAACTCCGCGTGCACGGCGTGTCCGGCACGCCTCCGGAGGACCTGCTCGACCGGCAGCTCGTCGAGCTCATGGAGGGCGATGCGACGGCCGGCTTCTACCGGGCGAGCCTTGCCGCCGAGCGACGGGACAGCTTTCCCAAGGGCGCGATCTCGCCGATGATCACGGGGCCGACCCTCGAGGGCTACGCGTGGGGCGGGCTGACGTCCGGCTCACCGGCGCGCGCGTTCTGGCTCGTGCTGCTGCCGCTGTCACTGATCAACGTTGCGCCGCGGTTGCGGCCGGGCGATCCCGCCGCACCTGGATCGGACGCGGCGAAGCTGCGCGTGCGGCTGATCTGGTACGTGTGCCGACTGCTGGCGCTCGCGCTGACCGTCGTGCTCGTCATGGCGTTCATCGGCGTCGGGATGGACCTCATGGCGTGGCAGTGCGGTTCGGATGTGGGTAGGTGTTCGAGCGCGGCGCCGGGCTGGCTGTTCGACCCGATCCTGCGCCGCGATCTCGGCATCCGCATCGCCATCGGCGCCGCGGTCCCCGCCCTGGGCCTGGGCGCACTGTGGTACCTGAGCGGCCGGACGATCAAGCGCTACGAACAGGTGACGACCACCCGCGCGGGGATCGGGCAACCGAGCGCCGATCAGGACGACGATTCCGACGCGGTCGAGACGCGGCTCGACTCGCGGTGGATGTGGGACAACGAGCAAGCCGTGCGGCGGTTGCGGGCGATCCATGTGCAAACCGGGTTCGCGGTGACGGTGGCCTTCGCGTCGGCGCCGCTCACGCCAGGCTTTCGTTGGCCGGGCGTGGCGGTCGCGATCACCATCATCGCCTATGCCGTCGGTGTGTTGTGGGTGCCGTCCTACACCGGTCATCGGTTCGTGCGGCGGTGGCGTCACATCAGCTACTGCATCTGGGGCGTGCTCGCGATCGTCGGCACGGTCATGATCTTGCGCCTCTGCGGCAGCGCCACGGTCGACGCGTCCTACGCCCAGTGCGACCTCGACGGCCATTGCCTGCCGCACGGCGGGCTGCCCGGTTTCGGGGGCACCGTGACCTGGATCTTGTTCGTCGAGCTGATCTTGCTGCTCGCGCTGCTGGTCGTGGTGCTGCTCGCCCGCGCCGATGTGGACACCACACCGACTTTCGGCGCTCCCGGCCCGAGTCCGGGCGCGGGTGGCATGGGCTGCTGGGTGATGGCGCTGATGGCGGTGTTCCTGGCTGCGGTGTTCACCGCAGGTGCCTATCTCTTCGGCGCTGCATGGTTGAGCACCGGCTCGGTGCGCCCGAGCCTGGAAGCGGTGTCCGGCGTGTCCCAGGTCTTCGCGGTGCCGGAGGCGATCCTCGATGCGGCGTTCGCCTATACGCTCGCGGTCGGGTTCGGCGTGATCGTTCTGCTCGGCTTCGGTGTGCTGATCGTGATCACGACGCTGGCCGTCAACGTGCACAGCTGGCTGATCGTGCCGAACTCCTTCCCGACCGACTACGGCCCCGGCGGGTTGGCTTCGGCCAGGTCTGTGGCTGCGCGGCGCAAGACGGTTCTCCGGGCGATGTTCGTCGGCCGGCTCGTCGACACCGCCAGCACGGTGCTGGTCGTTCTGATGGTCGCCGGGGCGGTGCTCACGTACGTCTTCGGCGTGATCCTCGCGCTCGAATGGTGCGGTCTCGATGGGCCGGCTCGGTATCTGCTGGGCAGATCGGGGCCGGGCGCGGACAGCATGACACCGGCGTGGTTCTCCGCGACGTCGTTGCAGGGCAAGGGTGCCTATCTGGTTATCTGGTCGCTGATCCTGCTCGTCGGACTCGGCGCGGCAGCCTTCCGGATGCGCCCGACGCGCAGGTCGGTCGGCATCCTGTGGGATCTGGCGTCCTTCTGGCCACGGGTGTCCCACCCCCTCGCGCCGCCCTGCTACGCCGAGCGCACCGTGCCCGACCTGATCACCCGGATCTGCTGGCACACCGGTAGCGGCCGCGGGGTCGTGCTTGCTGCGCACAGTCAGGGCACGGTTATCGGGGCCGCGGCCCTGCTGCGCTTGCGCATGATCGATTCCGACGACGCCGCAGCGGTGGCGCCGAGCCTGCCGCGCGTGGGTTTGCTGACCTTCGGCTGCGTCTTGCGTCGGTTGTACGGACGGTTCTTTCCCGTCTACTTCGGACCGGCGTCGCTTGCCACCTTGCACGAGGCGCTCGCCGATGGGGGCGGCGAAGCCCACAGGTGGCGCAATCTGTGGCGCTACACCGACTATCTCGGTGGCCCGGTGATGAGCGGGCCGCCGCCGGAGGTGGCGGCGGCCTGGACCGTGGACAGCGGTGGTGATCCCGCGGCCGAGCAGTCAGGGCCGGTCAAGGTCGACGCTCACCTTCGCGATCCGGAGTTCGCGATTCGTCCCGGCGGGACGGTGTACCCGTCGCCCGGCCGGCACTCCGACTTCTCGAAAGTGCCCGAGTTCCAGGCCGCGGTGACCTTCCTGGCCGACCGCATCTGAGCTCACCCGCGGGCGCTGCCCCGGAGAAACCGCCAACGGGTCGGGTGCCTGGGTGGCGGTCGCCGGCGAGCACGCGTCACAGGCGCGTCCACGCCTGCGTGAGAACCGCGCGCAGGATCTGCTCGATCTCGTCGAACTCGGGTTGGCCGATGATCAGCGGTGGAGCGAGCTGCACGACCGGGTCGCCGCGATCGTCGGCACGGCAGTAGAGCCCCGCCTCGAACAGCGCCTTGGACAGGAAGCCGCGCAGCAGCCGCTCGGCCTCGTCGTCGTCGAAGGTCTCCTTGGTCGTCTTGTCCTTGACGAGCTCGATGCCGTAGAAATACCCGTCGCCGCGAACGTCGCCCACGATCGGCAGGTCGTAGAGCTTCTCGAGCGTGGCGCGGAAGGCGCCCTCGTTCTGGAGTACGTGCTGAGGCAGGCCTTCGCGCTCGAGGATGTCGAGGTTCTTCATCGCGACGGCCGAGGAGACCGGGTGGCCACCGAACGTGTAACCGTGCGGGAAGGAGTTGTCACCGCTCCAGAACGGCTCGGCGAGCCGATCGCTGATGATGGCCGCGCCGATGGGGGAGTAGCCCGACGTCATCCCCTTGGCGCAGGTGACGATGTCCGGCACGTACCCGAACTTGTCGCAGGCGAAAATCGTGCCCAGCCGGCCGAATGCACAGATGACCTCGTCCGAGACGAGCAGGACGTCATAACGGTCGCAGATCTCGCGCACTCGCTGGAAATAGCCGGGCGGCGGCGGGAAGCACCCGCCGGAATTCTGCACCGGCTCGATGAAGACCGCAGCGACCGTGTCCGGGCCTTCCATCTCGATCGCTCGCGCAATCTCGTCGGCGGCCCACCGCCCGAACGCCGCGTAGTCGTCGCCATGCTCGGGGGCGCGGTAGAAGTTCGTGTTCGCGACCTTGTGCGCCCCGGGGACGAGCGGCTCGAACCACTTGCGCGCATCCGGGATGCCGGTGATCGACAACGCGCCCTGAGGTGTGCCGTGGTACGCGATCGACCTGCTGATCACCTTGTGCTTCATCGGCTTGCCGGTCAACTTGAAGTACTGCTTCGCCAGTTTCCACGCCGTTTCCACCGCCTCGCCGCCGCCGGTGGTGAAGAAGACCTTGTTCAGATCGCCGGGGGCGTAGGACGCGAGCCGGTCGGCGAGTTCGATGGCCGGCGGGTGCGCGTAGGACCACAACGGGAAGAACGCAAGCTCGCACGCCTGGTCGTACCCGGCGCGCGCCAGTTCCTCGCGGCCGTGCCCGGCCTGGACCACGAACAGCCCGGCCAGGCCGTCGAGGTAGCTGCGTCCGGCGGTGTCGAAGATCCGGGCGCCGTCACCGCGCACGATCGTCGGGACCTCCGCGTCGGCGTAGGAAGACATCCGGGTGAAGTGCATCCACAGGTGCTCGCGTGCCACGGCCGACAGCCGCCCGCCGTCGTACGTGTGGGGTGCTGACTCGGTGGAGATGGGGGTGGTGGTCATGTCGTGTCTCCTGTGCTGCCCGGTGTGGGGCGCGCTCAGCGCGCGCCCCAGTTGTAGGTCTGCTTGACGAGCTTGAGGTAGAGGAACGTCTCGGTTCGGGTGACGCCCGGGATCGCGCGGATCTGGCGGTTCACCAGCCGCAACAAGTGCGCGTCGTCCTCGACGACGACCTCGGTGATCAGGTCGAACGAGCCCGCCGTGACGACGATGTAGTCGACTTCGTCGAGTTCGGCCAGTCGGGCCGCCAGGGCTTCGACGTCGCCGCTGGCGGAGATGGCGATCATCGCCTGCCGGGCGAACCCGATCTGCATCGGATCGGTGACGGCCACGATCTGCATGACGCCCGCGTCGACGAGTTTCTGCACCCGTTGCCGCACCGCGGCCTCGGACAGTCCGACGGCCTTGCCGATCGCGGCATAGGGTCGGCGCCCGTCGTCCTGCAATTGCTCGATGATCGCGCGAGAAACGTCGTCAGGGACACCTCGCTGCGTCGGTGCCACGTGTCAGGCCCTCCGTCACCAACGGATTTCGTCGTGATCATGTTAGCAAACAACGAATCCCGTGTTGCCTTCGACTCAGCTCTCGTCCGGCACCAGGGTTGGCGTCTGCGCGTTCAGCGTCTCGCCGCGGAAGAATGCCGGCGCTATGACCCGCCAAATGAACATCAGGACCACACCGACGACGAACGTGCCGACGCCGAGCAGGAAGACGCCGCCGATGTGCCAGTGTGGCGAGAACGGCATCTGCCAGCCGGTGTAACTCGTGCTGACGTCGCTCGGTGCCAGCCAGTCGTCGCGCAGGCTCCATGCCAGCACGAAGTACATGATCAGACCGCCGAGAGTCGGCAGGATCCCCTGCATCCACAGATTGCGTGAGCTGGAGCGCAGGTTGTGCCGGTAGTACCAGGCGCACGCGAATCCGGTCAGGCCGTAGTAGAACGCGATCATCATCCCCAAGGCGGACACGCAGTCCGCGATCACGTAGATGGCGTTGCTCGTGAAGTTCAAGATCGCGTACAGCACGATGGAGACGGCGCCGAACGTGATGGTCGACACCGACGGTGTCAAGTGCTTGGGGTGGATCTTCGCGAACGTGCGCGGCAGCGCCCGGTAGACCGCCATCGACAGTGAGGTGCGCGCCGTCGGCAAGATCGTGGTCTGCGTCGAGGCGGCCGCCGACGTGAGCACCATCAAGATGAGCAAGTGCGACAGCGTGCTGCCGAGCCCGCTGGAGCCGAACACAGCCTTGCCGAGGATGGACAGCACGTCGCCGGCGTTGTCGCTGTTGCCGAGGCCGATGCCCTTGTCCCCGACGCCGGCGAAGGACTGCGCTGCGATCGTGACCAGCGCATAGGTGGCGAGCAGCAGCACCGTCGAGATCACGGCGGCCCGGCCGGGCGTACGGTGCGGGTCCGCGGTTTCCTCGTTGACCGAAACGGCGCTGTCCCAGCCCCAGTAGATGAACAGCATCAGGATCAGCCCGCGCACGAACGAGGAGAACGAGTCGACGTCGAACGGGTTGAACCACGACCACGACACGCCGATCGAGCCGGCGCTGCCGTTGTCGGTCCCGACCTTGACGAGCGCGACGACGGCGAAGGCGAGCAGCATGGCGAGCTCGATCGTCAGCAGGACCTGCTGCAGCTTGGCGGACAGCTCGATCCCGACGTAACAGATGTAGGTCATCACCACGATCCACAGGACGCCGACGAGCAACACCCAGCCGCTCGTTGCGTCGGAGCCGATCCCGTCGGCGTTGAACAGCAGGAACACGTACTGGCCGGCCACCTGCGCGAGGCTCGCCATGACCAGGATGTCGGCCGCGAGGATGCCCCAACCGCCCAACCAACCGGTTTTCGGGCCGAATGCCCTGGTGGCCCAGGTGAACGTCGTGCCGCAGTCCGGATCTGCCTTGTTCAGCTCGGAGTAGCCGATCGCGGTGAAGAACATGGGCACGAAGGCGAGGATGACAATGATCGGCGACTGGATGCCGACGAAAGCAACGATGAAGCCGAGCGTCGCGGCGAGACTGTATGCCGGCGCGGTGGACGCCACACCGATGACCACACTGGAGAACAGGCCGAGCGCCCCGGATTTCAGGCCTTTGCTCGGTACCTCGAACTGCTCGGTCGGCGTGGTTGCGGTCAACAGATGCTCCTGGTCGCATTCGGATGCTCAATGCGTTTATCGCAGCACAGAGCCTGATTCGCAAGGGTTTCCGCAGTGCACACGCTGCGTAACCATGGATTCCGCGACAGACAGGCTTCTATAGTGCGCCCATGCGCATCCTCGTCCTGGGCGCCGGCGGCGTCGGTAGCGCAGCCGCCCGGATCGCCGCTCGCCGCTCGTTCCCCAGTCGTGTCGTCGTCGCCGACTACGAGCTCTCGCGTGCCGAGTCAGCGGTCGCCGCGACCGGCGACGATCGGTTCGCCGCTGCCCGCGTGGACGCCGCCGACCAGGCCGCTATCGAGACACTGATCGCTGCCGAGCGCATCGACGCTGTCCTCGGCGCCACCGACCCGCGCTTCACGATGCCGATCTTCCGGGCCGCGCTGGCCGCCAGGACTCACTACCTCGACATGGCGATGTCGCTGTCGACGCCGCACCCGACCGATCCCTACACGAGAACCGGTGTCAAGCTCGGCGACGAGCAGTTCGAACTCGCCGAGGAGTGGGCAGCCACCGGCAAGCTCGCGCTCCTGGGCATCGGCGTCGAGCCAGGTCTCGCCGACGTTTTCGCTCGCTACGCCGCCGACGACCTGTTCAGCGAGATCGACGAGCTGGGTGTCCGTGACGGTGCGAACCTCGAGGTCGCCGGATACGAGTTCGCGCCGTCATTTTCCATCTGGACGACGATCGAGGAGTGCCTGAACCCACCGGTGATCTATGAGCAGGATCGCGGCTGGTTCACCACTGAGCCGTTCAGCGAGCCGGAGCTGTTCGACTTCCCCGAGGGCATCGGTCCGGTCGAATGCGTGAACGTCGAGCACGAGGAAGTGCTGCTCATGCCACGCTGGGTCGATGCCAAGCGCGTGACGTTCAAGTACGGTCTGGGCACGGAGTTCATCGACGTGCTCAAGACGCTGCACAAACTCGGCCTGGATCGCACCGACAAGGTGCGCGTCGCCGGTGTCGAGGTCAGCCCACGGGACGTGGTCGCGGCGTGTCTACCCGACCCGGCCACACTGGGGGATCGGATGAGCGGCAAGACCTGCGCAGGGTTGTGGGTGCGTGGCGTCGGCAAGGACGGCGCGCCGCGTTCGACCTACCTGTACCACGTGGTCGACAACGAGTGGTCGATGCGCGAATACGGCGCGCAGGCCGTCGTTTGGCAGACCGCGGTGAATCCGGTGGTCGCCCTGGAGCTCATCGACGCTGGGACGTGGGGTGGCTCCGGAGTCCTCGGCCCGGAGGCGTTCGCGGCACAACCGTTCCTCGACCTGCTGGCCGGGGAGTACGACTCCCCGTGGGGAAAGGTGGAGCTGGCGATCTGAGTGATCTCCGTCGGGTACCGGTCCGAAAATCGAAACCTACGGTAACGTAGGTGTAGGTTCACGCCGGTCCGAGACATAGGATGCGCACATGACGACACTCGAAGCCCCAGACACCGCCGCTGGCACCGAAGCACGGCTGTTGCACGAGCTGGAGCCGGTCGTCGAGGCGAACCTGGAACGTCACCTCAGCCTGGCGAAGGAGTGGCACCCGCACGACTACGTGCCGTGGAGCCGCGGTCGCGACTTCGCGTTCCTGGGCGGCGAGGACTGGCGTCCGGAGGATTCGCCGCTCGATCCGGTCGCGCAGATCGCGATGACGGTGAACCTGCTGACCGAGGACAACCTGCCCTCCTACCATCGCGAGATCGCGGTGCGGTTCGGCCGGACCGGGCCCTGGGGCGAGTGGGTCGGCCGCTGGACCGCCGAGGAGGGCCGGCACGGCATCGCGCTGCGCGACTACCTCGTCGTCACGCGAGGCATCGACCCGGTGAAGCTCGAACGGCTGCGCATGGAGCACATGAGCGCCGGCTACGACTCCGGCAACAAGACGGTGCTGCAGGCAGTGGCATACGTCTCGTTCCAGGAGCTCGCCACGCGGGTGTCGCACCGCAATACCGGCGCCGCCACTGGCTGTCCGCTCGCGGAGCAGCTGCTCAGCCGGATCGCGACCGATGAGAACCTGCACATGGTGTTCTATCGCAACCTTGTCGCCGCGGCCTTCGATCGCACGCCCGACGCGACCATGGCCGCGATCCGCGACGAGGTCGTCGGTTTCCAGATGCCCGGGCAGGGCATGCCCGGCTATACCCGCAACTCAGTGACGATCGCCAAGGCGGGGATCTACGACCTGCGCCTGCACCACGACGACGTCATCGCACCGGTGCTGCGGTTCTGGAAGGTGTTCACCCGGACCGACCTCGGGCCGACCGGGGAGCAGGCGCGCGAGGAGCTGGCGGCCTTCATGGCGTCACTCGACCAGCAGGCGACGCGGTTCGTGGACCGGCGGGAACGCCAGCGCGAGCGCGAGCGCGAGACCGCCGGCTAATTGCGCCAGGCGTTCTTGCGGCGGTAGCGCGCGAAAACCAGCCCGATCGCGACCAACAGCGCGCTCAGGCCAAGAAACAGGCCACCCTGCAGGTTGTAGTGCGTGGACGTCATCATGAGCAGCAGGATGACCACCGTGATCCATCCGGCGACCTCGGCCCACTTGCCGAACTCTCCGTGCCAGCCCCAGTCCTCCGGATGCTCCTCCGGGTGGTCGGCGCGGTAGTCGGCCGGAACCGATACGTCGGGCAGTTCGCCGTGGGTGCTGGCTGGCACGTCTGCTCCCTAGATCGTCGAAGCTGGCTCCATTCTGGCACTTGACGCTCGGACCCCGTCCACTGCCACCGCCCGGTGCCACCGCCCGGTGCCACCGCCGCAGCGGGCAAGCGGTGCTCGATACCGTGAGCACATGCGTATCACCGGGCTCGGCCACGCCAGTGTGCTGATCGAGACGGCGCACGGCTCGGTCCTGACCGACCCGTGGGTTAATCCGGCGTACTTCGGCTCGTGGTTCCCGTTCCCCGACAACTCCCAGCTGGCCTGGGACGTCATCGGGCAGGTGGATTACCTGTTCGTGTCGCATCTGCACCGCGACCACTTCGACCCCGAGAACCTTCGCAAGCACGTGTCGAAGAAGGCGACCGTGCTGCTGCCGGACTTCCCGACCTCCGAACTGGAGGACGCGCTGCGCGCCGTCGGCTTCACCTCGTTCGTGGCACCGCCGTGCGGTGAACTCGTCGATCTCGACGGGCTGCAGGTCATGATCCAGTCACTGACCTCGCCCACCGACGGGCCGATCGGCGACTCGTCGCTGTGGCTGTGCGACGGTCGGCAGACGGTGTTGAACCAGAACGACGCGCGGCCGTCCGACCTCGAGGCATTCAAGGCTCTCGGCCCGGTGGACGGCTATCTCGTGCAGTTCTCGGGCGCGATCTGGTTCCCGATGGTGTACGAGTTGCCGGCGCGTGCCAAGCAGGCCATGGGGTTGACCAAGCGGGAGCGGCAGTTCGACCGCACCCTGCGCTACATCGACGAGCTGGGCGCGCGGTACGTGTTCCCGTCAGCCGGTCCGCCGTGCTTCCTCGACGAGGAGCTCTGGGGTTTCAACGACATCTTCGACGACGAGTCGAACATCTTCCCCGACCAGCACGTGTACCTGGACTGGCTCATGTCGAAGGGACACGACGAGGGGCGGCTACTGCTGCCCGGCACCGTCGCCGCACTCGATGAGGACGGTTGCCCGCTCGTCCACCCGTACGACCCAGCGGTTGTCTACGCCTCGAACGAGACGAAGGCTGCGCACTTGCGCGAGATGCAACAGCGCCGGATGCCGGAGGTGGACGCATTGCGCGGCACCTGGGCGCATCCGGACATCGACATCCTCGCGGTCCTGCGGGAGTGGTTCGCGCCGCTGCTCGTGGAGGCCGAGCACATCGCCGCGGGTATCGACGGCGGGGTTCGGTTCACCGGCGAAGACGCCGATCGAGGAGACGTCGACATCCTGATCGACTTCGCGCAGCGCGAGGTTCGCGCGTATGACGGGTCGAAGGTGCGCTACCGGTTCCGCACCCGCCGTGCGTACCTCGAACAGCTCATCGCCGAGCGCGAGATCGACTGGGTGAACTCGCTGTTCCTGTCCTGCCGATTCGCCGCAGCGCGCATCGGCCCGTACAACGAGTTCGTCTACGTGTTCTTCAAGTGTCTGTCCGAAGAGCGGCTCAACTACGCCGAGGGCTGGTTCGCCGAACAGAACGAAGCCGAGGCCGCGGAGACGATCACCTTCGGCGGCTGGGAAATGCAGCGCCGCTGCCCGCACCTCAAGGCCGACCTGACCCGGTTCGGCACGATCGAGGACGGTGTCATGACGTGCCAGATGCACGGCTGGCGGTGGCGGCTGTCCGACGGCAGGTGCCTGTCCTCGGTGGGCCACGATCTGCGCTGCGCGCCGGTGGGCACGCTGGTGCCCGGCGGGCCGATCCCGCCGGTCGAGCACACCGCTCCGATGAAGGGCGATCACCGCGCCCAGCACGACGACGAGGGCCCCTACGGCGAGACCTGATCCGTCCAGTCGACTGCGGTGGCTGACGGCAGCCGCGCCCGCATGATCTGCACCGCGGCAGGATTGCTGTCGACGAGCACATAGCGCCGGTCGAGTTCGGCGGCGACGGCGCCGGTCGTGCCGCTGCCGGCGAAGAAATCCAGCACGCGATCCCCGGGCCGCGAGGATGCCTGCACGATGCGGCGCAGGACGCCCATCGGCTTCTGGCTAGGGTATCCGGTCTTCTCCGGGCCGTTGGTCGCGACGATCGTGTGCCACCACACGTCGGTGGGCAGCTTGCCGCGCGCCGCCTTTTGGGGGCCGACGAGGCCCGGAGCGAGGTACGGAATTCGTTCGACCGCGTCCTGGTCGAACAGGTGCGACCCGGGCGTCCGTACGTAGACGAAGATCGTGTCGTGTTTCGCCGGCCAGCGATCACGCGCCCGGCCACCGAAGTCGTAGGCCCAGATCAGCTCGTTGAGGAACGCTGCGCGGCCGAACACGTCATCGAGCAGCAGCTTCACGTAGTGCGCCTCGCGGTAGTCGATGTGCAGGTAGAGGGTGCCGCTGGCCGTGAGCAGTCGGCGGGCGTGGCGCAGCAGCGGTTCGAGCATGCCGAGGTAGTCGTCGTGGATGTCGAGGTAGGCATGCCGGTTCAGTTCGGTGGTGGCGTAGCGCCGGCCCGCGAAGCCGGTGCGGTCGCCGGCTTCATCGCGCACGGTCGCGATCGTGCGCCGCTGTTGCGTGCGTCCGGTGTTGAACGGCGGGTCGATGTAGATCAGCTGCACCGATTCGCCCGGCAGGGCGGGCAGCACGGCGGCGCAGTCGGCCAGGACGATGTAGTCGGCGTCCGCGCCGAGGTCGATGCCCGGAATCATGTAGGGCCGGGGGGATTCGAACCCCCACTGGACGGCACCTAAAGCCGTTGCCTCTGCCGTTGGGCTACGGCCCCGCGCCCATAGGGTACGGCTGCGCCGCCGCCCCGGGCTGCTCAGTCGTCGACGCCGAGCTCGCGGCGCAGCTTGGCTACGTGGCCCTTGGCCTTGACGTTGTACTGGGCGCTCTGCACGATGCCGTCTTCCCCGACGACGACGGTGGACCGGATGACACCGGTGACCTTCTTGCCGTACATCGTCTTCTCGCCGTACGCGCCGTAGTCCTCGAGCGTCGACCTGGACGGGTCCGACAGCAGCGGGAAGGTGACCGAGTCGCGGTCGCGGAACTTCGCCAGCTTCTCCGGCTTGTCCGGCGAGATGCCCAGGACGGCGTATCCAGACGCGGCGAGCGAGTCGAGGCTGTCGCGGAAATCGCACGCCTGCGTGGTGCAGCCGGGCGTCATCGCGGCCGGGTAGAAGTAGACGATGACCTTGCGGCCGCGGTAGTCGGCGAGCGAGACGTCGCTGCCGTTCGAGTCGGGCAAGGTGAACGTCGGCGCCGCGTCGCCGGCCGAGAGTCGAGGCATACCCTCACGCTACCGACTGACCGCCCGGGCCGTCCGAGGTGCCGGCGCCCGAGGCACTACGCTCCTCGCAGGCGAACCGAGAGGGGCGGATGTGACCGACGAGCGCAGCGCGGAGGAGATCCAGCGCGACATCGAGCGGTCCCGCGTGGAGCTTGCGGCGGCGGTGGATCAACTCGCGTACCGCACGAACCCGAAGCGGCTCGCGGAGAAGGCCAAGTTGACTTTGCGCGAGAAGGCGCAGACGCCGCAGGGTCGCGTCGTGCTCGGTGTTGCCGGCGTCCTCGTCCTCGTCGTCGTCGTCCGCCGGATCCGCAAGCACTGACCACTCGCGCATCCACTCGAACAGGCGCCCGTGGCCACCGCGGTCTTGCTCATCTCCTGCCCCGATCGGCCCGGCCTGGTGCACGCGGTAGCCGAATTCGTCTTGCGCCAAGGCGGCAACATCGTGCACGCCGAGCAGCACATCGACGTCGAATCCGGCGTGTTCTTCCAGCGCGTCGAGTACGCCGCCGACCAGCTGGACGCGGCCGAGCTTGCCGATGCGTTCGCGCCGACCGCCGAGCGTTTCGGCATGTCCGTGCAGGTGCGCACGTCCGACGAGCGGCCACGAGTCGCCGTGCTGGCGTCCAGGCAGCCGCACTGCCTCGTCGATCTGCTCGGCCGATGGCGGTCCGGGGAGCTCGCGGCGCAGATCGTCGCGCTCATCAGCAACCACGCCGATCACGCCGATCTGGCCGCGTTTCACGGGGTGCCCTACCGCCACCTACCGGTGACGTCGGAGACGCGAGCGGAACAGGAGCGCCAGCTCCTGCAGGCCCTGCGCGGCTACGACACCGAGTTGGTCGTGCTCGCCAGGTACATGCAGATCCTCACGCCGGCGGTCCTCGACGCCTATCCGGCGCGGATCATCAACATCCACCACTCGTTCCTGCCGGCATTCGTCGGCGCGCGCCCCTACCACCAGGCCCAGCAGCGAGGCGTGAAGCTGGTCGGGGCCACCGCGCACTATGCGACCCAGGATCTCGATGAGGGGCCGATCATCGCGCAGGACGTGGCGGCGGTCAGCCACCGCGACTCGGTCTCCGATCTCATTCGCAAGGGCCGCGATCTGGAGACGGTAGTGCTGGCCCGGGCCGTTCGGGCCCACGTCGAGCATCGGACACTCGTATTCGGGAACAAGACCGTCGTCTTCGGCTGATCGGCACGGGCTGGCCGCCGCAGGGGCACATCGTCACGAGGAATGAGGGCCGCACCCAAGTCCAGAGGAAGGTGGGGTGCCGCTCTCCCACCGGCGGTCGGTCAGGAGCGCTCGGCAGACACGAACCGCAGCCGATCGCCCGGGCGCAGTTGCCCGGCGCGATCCAGCTCGGTGACGACGGCGATCACCGGATAACCACCGGTAACCGGCGCATCCGGGCCGAACAGGATGGGCCGGCCGTCGCCCGGCACCTGGAGCGCGCCGGGCAGCACGGGCTCGCTGGACAGCTCGCCGCGCTTGCGCGTGCGCCGGTGGAGCACCGGACCGCTCAGCCGCAGCCCGACGCGGTTCGAGTCGGCGCCCACCGTCCACTCCGCCTCGACCAGTGCGGTGCGGGCCGCACGGGTGAACCAGCGCTCACGCGGCCCGTACACGATCGGGAACGTCGCCTCGGCAGGCGCCTCCGCCGCGGGCACGCCGCTCACCTCGTCCGCGCCCGCGGTGCCCACCGGGAGCCGATCGCCAGCGCGCAGGGGCGCGGGTCCCAGGCCGCTGAGCGTGTCCGTGCTACGCGAGCCGAGCGTCAGGTCCACCGCAATCCCGCCACGTACGGCCAGATAGGTGCGCAGACCGGTCGCGGGAGTGCCGAGCCGAAGCCGTGCGCCGGCCGGCACGGTGACCGCGGCGCCGCGATCCGGCGCGCCGGGACAGACCGCGCCGGTCAGTGCGATCGTGCTCGCCTGCGCGAAGCGCGCGGCGAAGCCGCCGAGAGTGATCTCCACCCCGGCGTCGGTGTCCGCGTTGCCGACCAACCGATTCGCCAGCCGCAGCGCTGCACGGTCGAACGCCCCGGAGCCAGGCACGCCCAATGCCGCATACCCCGGCCGGCCGAGGTCCTGGATCGTGGCCAGCGGGCCAGCCTCGATGATCTCGATCATGCCGACCGGAACCTGACGCGGGTACCAGGCGACAACAGCGCCGGGGGGGTGCGCGCGAGATCCCACAGCGGCGCGTCGGTCCGTCCGAGCAGCCGCCAGCCCCCCGGCGACGGGCGCGGGTACACGCCCGTGAACTCGCCGGCGATCGCGACCGACCCCGCCGCAACATTCGTGCGCGGCCGGGGCAGCCGGGGGACGTGCAGGCGCCTGGGCAGGCCGCTGAGGTAGGCGAAGCCGGGCGCGAAACCGCAGAACGCGACGACGTAGCGGGCCGCGGTGTGCACACGCACCAGGCCGTCCGGGTCGAGGCCGACCTCGGCCGCGGTAGCGGCGAGGTCGGCACCGTCGTAGTGCACGTCGAGCATGACCTCCGCACCCGCGGACGCGTCGTGGCTGGTCGCGTTCGGGTCCGCGTTCAGCTGCGCGGCCGCCTCGCGCACCCGCCGCGTGAGCTGCGGCAGGTCGCGCGGCAGGCGCGCACGGACGAGCACCGTGCGCGCGGCCGGCACGACCTCGGCCACGCCCGGGTCTGCGCGCAGGGCGGCGGCAAGCGCGAGCAAGTCGGTGCGTTCGCGCGGCTGCACGAGCAGCGCCGTGTCGCCGTACGGCCGGATCTTCACCACGCGAACGGCCGCACGGCGATACCGGCCTCGAGGAGCCGGCGCCGAACCGCGCTCGCGAGGCCCACCGCGTCAGGGGTGTCGCCGTGCACGCACAGCGAGCGGGCGGTGATCGGCACGACCGTGCCGTCCGCAGCACTGAGCCGGTGGTGCACCGCGATGTCCAGGGCGCGAGTGACGACGTCCTCGTGGCTGTCGATGACCGCACCGCGCTCGGTCCGCGGGACCAGGCGGCCGGTCGCCGTGTAGGCGCGGTCGGCGAACGCCTCCGCCACGAACGGCAGCCCAGTCGCGGCAGCGGCAGCGGACAGTGCCGAATCGGGCAGCGCCAGCAGCGGCAGGTCGCAGTCGAACGCGGCGACCGCCTGGGCGATCGCGTCCGCCGGTCCGCGGTCGTCGGCTGCGGTGTTGTACAGCGCGCCGTGCGGTTTGACATAACGCACGGCCGTCCCGGCCGCCCGGGCGCACGCGTCGAGTGCACCGATCTGGTACAGGACGTCCGCGGCGAGGTCGGCCGGTGCGACGTCGATGCGGCGGCGACCGAATCCGGCGAGGTCGCGGTAACCGACCTGAGCGCCGATGGCGATCCCGCGGGCCTCGGCCGCCACGCACACCCGGCGCATCGTGCTCGGGTCGCCGGCGTGGAAGCCGCACGCCACGTTCGCGCTGGTGATGACGTCGAGCAGCGCGTCGTCGTCGCCGAGCCGCCACACGCCGAAGCCTTCGCCGAGATCGGCGTTCAGATCGATCTCCACGGCACCACGCTATCTGCTGGGTCGGCGGTCGGTTAGCATGCGGGGTAGGCAAGCCTTACCTAAAGCACGCGCCGGCGACCGGAGAGGTTTCACTGCTGATGCTTCCCACGTTCGTCATCGGGCTGCGAGAGGGACTAGAGGCGGCGTTGATCGTCGGCATCATCGCGGCGTTCCTGCGCAAACAGGGTCGGCGCGATCTCGTGCGCTGGGTGCTCGTGGGCGTCGGGGTGGCCGTCGCGCTGTGCGTGGGCGCCGGCGTCGCGCTCGAGCTGTACTCGGAGAACCTGCCACAGCGTGAGCAGGAGGCGCTGGAGACCGTCGTCGGTGTCCTCGCGGTCTGCATGGTCACGTACATGGTCGTGTGGATGCGGCGCAATTCGCGGCATCTGAAGGGCCAGCTGGAGGGCATGGCAGCCGGTGCGATCGCCGCCGGGTCCGCGGGGTTCACCGCCGGCCGGGCGATGGTCCTCATGGCCTTCCTGGCGGTGATCCGGGAGGGCCTGGAAACCGTGGTCTTCCTGCTCGCCGCGTTCAACGAGTCGGGCAGCGGCCCGGCCGCCGGTCTGGGCGCCGTGCTCGGCATCGCCGTCGCGGTGGGCCTGGGCTACGGCATCTACCGCGGCGGCGTTCACCTGAACCTGTCGAAGTTCTTCCGGTTCACCGGCGTCGTGCTGGTGCTGGTCGCGGCGGGGCTGGTCGTGAATGCGCTGCATACCGCGCACGAGGCGGGATGGATCAACTTCGGCCAGGGATCGACGGTGGACCTCACCTGGTTGGCCGAACCCGGAACCGTACAGGCGTCCCTGCTCACTGGCATGCTCGGCATCCAGAGCAAGCCGGTGACCATCGAGGTGATCGGCTGGCTCCTGTACCTCGTCCCGGTCGGGCTCTACGTCGCGTCGCCGCCCGGCAAGGCGGTGCCGATGCGCAAGCTGTCGCGGGTCGGCGCCGGGATTGCCGCCGTGGCGGCCGTCGCGGCGATCGTCCTCGTCTGGGTCGCGCCGGACGAACCGGTGGCGCGTCCGGTGACCACGAGCGGCACGGTCAGCGCTCAGGTCGTGATTCGATCCGCGGACGCGGCGATCGTGCGGACGCAGCAGCGCGAACCCGTGAACGGCACGATCGGCGCCGCGAGCGACTATCGGCTCAGGGCGAGTGGCCGCGCCGATCGCGGCGGCGTCTCGGCCGACGTCTTCCGGACAGCCCTCGTCGGTAGCGGCGCCATCGCTCGTCCGGCGCGGGTCGACCTCGCCGCGGTGGCCAGACGTAATGGCGGCCGGCTGCCGATTGGCATCGCCGGCGACGGTGCCACGACGCTCGCGGCCACCTACTCCGATCTTGCGAGCCTGACTGTCTGGCTGGATTCACGCACCGACCGGGTCCTCGACCTGGTGTGGTCCGAGCGCGTGATGATGACCGTCCGCTCCGCGACGGGCACCGCGGTCACCCTCGACGCGCCGGTGGCGAGTGCCCACGCGAGCTGGCCCGCCGAGACGGTGCGCGCCGCTGCGGCTGCCGCGCGCGAGGACCACGCCGCATTGGACGAGCGCTCCCTCGTGCGCACGGCGGCGGCGTGGTGCGTCGCGATATGGGCACTTGCCCTGGTCTGCGCGGTCGGCTTCGCAGTCGCCGCCCGGCGCCGGGAGCGACCTGCGTCACTCGCCGCCGAACCGCATAGTGCGCTGGTGAATAGTTAGGTTAGGGTGCCCTAACTATTGATCCCGGAATCGTCGGAGACGTCCATGCCCCCTCACATCCGTATCACGGCCTGCGCCTTGCTCAGCGGGGCAGCCCTGTCGCTGGCCGCCTGCTCGGGTTCGGGGGCCGGAGGTGACGACGCGTCGACCGCGTCCACCGGGACCGCGAGGCAGCAGGCCGGCGGCGACCCGCGGATCGCATCCGTCACCGTGAGTGCGGCCAAGGGTTGCGCCGCGGACAAGGTCGAGTTCCCGGCCGGTGCGATCACGTTCAAGATCGCCAACAAGGATGCCACTGCGGTGAGTGAGGTCGAACTGCTCAGCGGAGCGCGCATCCTGGCCGAGAAGGAGAACATCCCGCCGGGGTTCTCCGGGGAATTCGCGGTCAGCGTGGGAGCAGGGACGTACACGCTGTACTGCCCGGGCGCGTCGACCGAGCGAACCAAGATCAAGGTCACCGGGCAGGCAGCGGCGACCGGCGACACGACGGTGGCGGCACTGCTCGGACAAGCCACACAGGGCTACGCGAAGTACGTGAACACCCAGGTGGCCGCGCTGGTGACGTCGGTGGCCGCCCTCAACAGCACGCTGCACGGCACCGACCTCGCCGCCGCGCAAAAGGCCTACATCGCCGCTCGGCCGTTCTACGAGAAGATCGAGCCGGTCGCCGAGTCGTTCGTCATCGGCAAGGACTCGATCGACACCGACATCGACATCCGTGAGGGCGATGTGCCCGCCTCGCAGTGGCGTGGCTTCCACCGCATCGAGAAGGCGTTGTTCCAGCAGAAGACGCTGGCCGGCATGGCCGCATACGGCGAGAAACTCGTCGCCGATGTCGGCCGGCTGCATACGCTCACGACCGGCCTGACCTACAAGCCGACCGAGCTTGCCAACGGCGCGCAGGCGCTGCTCGACGAGGTCGCGAGTGGGAAGATCACCGGCGAGGAGGAACGGTACTCGCACATCGACCTGCTCGATGTCGACAACAACGTCGAGGGCTCGCAGCAGGCCTTCGCGCAGCTGCAGCCGGCGCTGGACAAGATCGACGCAACGCTGTCGATGACGATCGCCACCCGGTTCGCGGCTCTCGAGAAGCTGGTGGACACCTACCGCACCACGAGCAACCCCTCCGGTTTCCGGCTCTACACCGAGCTGACCGCGCAGGACAAGCGCGCGCTCGCCGCCGCGGTCACGGCGGTCCAGGAGCCGCTGTCGAAGGTGGCGAGCAAGGTCGCCAACGCGTGATCGAGCGGAGGCTCGGATGACTGTTGACCGCAGACGGTTCCTCGGCGGTGCGCTCGGCGCGGCCGGCGTGGTCGCGGCCGGTGGTGTCGGCTTCGGCGTCGCCAAGGCCATCGAGCCGGCAAGTTCCGAGGCGTCCGGACCCGACTCACCCGTCGACTCCTCCGTCGACTCCTCAGCCGACGTCGTCGCGCTCTACGGTGCGCACCAGGCGGGCATCGCGACGCCGGCCCAGGACCGCCTGGCGTTCGCCACCTTCGACGTCACGGCCACCGATGCGGCGTCGCTCGCGCAGCTGCTCGGTCTCTGGGCGGCCGCGGCCGCCCAGCTGACGAACGGGCTGCCGGTCGGCGAGGTCGAGAACCAGCCCGAGCGCCCGCCGATCGACACCGGCGAGGCGGTCGGCCTCGGCGCCAGCAAGCTGACCATCACCGTCGGCTTCGGCCCCTCCCTGTTCGACGACCGGTTCGGCCTGGCGGACAAGCGGCCCGCCGCGCTGGCACCCCTTCCGGTCCTGCCGCAGGACTACCTCGACCCGAACCGCACCGGCGGCGACCTGTGCGTCCAGGCGTGCGCCAACGACCCGACGGTGGCCTTCCATGCGATCCGCAACTTCGCCCGGCTCGCCCGCGGCACGGCCGTCATGCGGTGGTCGCAGCTCGGCTTCGGCCGTACGTCGTCCACGTCGACCAAGCAGGAGACCGAACGCAACCTGATGGGCTTCAAGGACGGTACGAACAACATCAAGAACGAGAACCAGGGCGAACTGGACGAGTTCGTCTGGGTCGGCGCAGAGACCGATCAGCCCTGGATGAAGGGCGGCAGTTACCTCGTCGCGCGACGCATCCGGATGCTCATCGAATCCTGGGACACCGACTATCTGGCCGATCAGGAAGCGGTGTTCGGCCGGTTCAAGACCTCCGGGGCGCCGTTGACGGGCACCGGCGAGTTCGACGAGGTGGATCTCGCCGCCAAGAAGGACGGCGAGTACGTCATCGCGCAGGACGCGCACATCCGGCTCGCGTCGCACCACACGAACGGTGGCCAGAAGATCCTGCGTCGCGGCTACTCCTACACCGACGGCATCGACCCGCACCACCGGCCTGCTGGACGCAGGGCTGTTCTTCATCGCGTTCCAAAAGGACCCGCGCAAACAGTTCGTCCCCATCCAGCGCCGGCTCGGCAGCCACGACGCACTGAACGAGTACATCCGGCACAACGGGAGCGCGGTATTCGCCGTCCCGCCGGGTCTGTCCGCCGCCGGCGACTGGTGGGGCAAGTCACTGTTCGCCTGACACAATGCCGACCATGGCTGTGCCGCGCGAGGTCGTGTTGCTCGGATCGACCGGGTCGATCGGGACGCAAGCCATCGACGTCGCCGACGCCGCCCCCGAACGGGTGCGGATCACCGCGGTCGGCGCCGGCGGCGGCAATGTCGCCTTGCTCGTCGACCAGGCGGCCAGGCACCGGGTCCGCTCGGTCGGCGTGCGCAACAGCGCGGTGGCCGACGACCTGCGCCAGCGCCTGGCCCGCGCATGGCCGGCAGACGTCCGATCACCAAGGGTGCACGTCGGAGAGACGGCGATGTCCGAGTTGGCCACCGTGGGCTGCGACACGGTGCTCAACGCCGTGGCCGGCTCCCAGGGTCTGCGCGCGACGGTCGCCGCGCTGCGGGCCGGCCGGGTGGTGGCCCTGGCGAACAAGGAGTCGTTGATCGCCGGCGGCCCGATCGTCACCGAGCTCGCCGGCGAGGGGCAGTTGGTGCCGCTCGACTCGGAGCACTCCGCGCTGGCACAGTGCCTGCGCGCCGGGACCGCGCGCGAGGTCGGGCGGCTGCTGCTGACGGCCAGCGGCGGCCCGTTCCGCGGCCGCAGCCGCGCCGATCTCGTCGACGTGACGCCGCGCGAGGCGCTGGCCCACCCGACCTGGGACATGGGACGGCTCGTCACGACCAATTCCGCGACTCTGGTCAACAAGGGCCTGGAGATCATCGAGGCACATCTGCTCTTCGACGTGCCGTACGAGCGCATCGGCGTCGTCGTCCACCCGCAGTCGGTGGTCCATTCGATGGTCGAGTTCACCGACGGGTCGACGATCGCCCAGGCATCACCCCCGGACATGCGGCTGCCGATCTCGCTGGCCCTCGGCTGGCCCGCTCGCATCGCCGGCGCGGCACGTCCGGTCGACTGGACGGGTCGCCAGACCTGGACGTTCGAGCCGTTGGACGACGACGCCTTTCCGGCCGTCGAGCTGGCCAAGCGCGCGGGGCGGGCGGGCGGCTGCGCACCAGCGGTCTACAACGCCGCCAACGAGTCCCTGGTCGCGGCGTTCCACGACGGTGAGGTCGGTTTCCTGCAGATCGTGGACACGATGCGCGGTGTCCTCGATGAATGGCTGAGGGAACGTCACGACGCGGCCGGGAACCCGCGTACCGTCGAAGACGTCGAACAGGCAGAGGGTTGGGCCCGCGCGCGCGCCGGCGCCCTGACCGTGGGCTAATCAGGCTTCACAAGGAGTGGAGGGTGTGGCGTGCCACCTGCGCTGCTGTACACCCTCGGCATCATCATCTTCGGCCTGGGGCTGCTCGCCTCGATCGGGCTGCACGAGATCGGCCACCTCGTGCCAGCGAAGAAGTTCGGCGTCAAGGTGACGCAGTACATGGTGGGGTTCGGCCCCACGATCTGGTCGCGCCGGCGTGGCGGCACCGAATACGGCGTGAAGGCAATCCCCCTGGGCGGCTACATCCGGATGATCGGGATGGTGCCGCCGGGCCAGGACGGCAAGGTCTCGCGCTGGCCGCGCCGCGTGGCCACGGCCATCGAAGACTTCCGTCAGGTCAGCCGCGCCGAGGTCGCGCCCGGTGACGAGGAGCGCCAGTTCTACCGGCTCACCCCCGGCAAGAAGATGATCGTCATGCTCGGCGGGCCGTGCATGAACCTGCTCATCTATCTCGTGCTGACGCTGGGGCTGTTCCTGAGCCTCGGGGCGCCGCATGACAGCCTGACGACCAGTGTCAAGAGCGTCGAGACGAAGGTCGTCTGCGCGGATCCGTCCCGGGCCGACCGGGACGCGTGCCCCGCGAATCCGATCGACGCGCCGGCGCACGGCAAGCTGCTGCCCGGCGATCGGATCGTCGCAGTCGACGGGGTGCCGATCACCAGCTGGACCCAGCTCGTCGGCATCGTCGAGAAATCCGCGGGCCGCCAACTGTCCGTCGTGGTACAGCGCGCCGGCGTCGACCAGACCCTCGCAATCACGCCGGTACGCAACGTCAAGTACGTCACCGGCAGCGACACCAAGACCAAGGTCGCGGGTTTCCTCGGCATCTCGCCGGTCGTGCATCACTACTACGCGCCGCTGTCGGTCACGGAGATCCCCGGTCAGATCGGCACGCAGCTTTCCCAGGGCGTGCACGCGCTCGGCGCCTACCCGGAGAAGCTGACCAACCTGTACCGCACCGTGTTCGAGGGTCAGAAGCGAGACCCGCAGGGTGCCGTCGGAGTCGTCGGGATCGGGCGCATCTCCGGGGACTTCGCGCGCAGCACCGCCCTGACCGTCCAGGACAAGGTCTACGCGCTCATCGCCCTGCTCGCCAGCGTCAACCTGCTGCTGTTCTTCTTCAACCTGCTGCCGTTGCTGCCGCTCGACGGCGGTCACGTCGCCGGCGCCCTGGTCGAGGCGGCCAAGCGGGGTCGGGCCAGACTGCGCGCACGTCGCGAGCCGGCACTGGTCGGCGCGCCCGGCGTGGACGGCGTCGAGGCGGCGCCACCGAGCAAGCAGATCTTCGTCGACACCGCGTCGATGCTGCCGGTGATGTACGCGGTGGCATCCGTGCTCATCGTGGTGACGCTGCTGACGTTGTACGCCGACATCGTCAAGCCGATCAGCCTGAGCGGCGGATAATCGAGACCATGACAGTCAGTCTCGGTATGCCCGCCTCTCCACCGCCCGTCCTGGCACCGCGCCGCAAGTCCCGGCAGATCCGCGTCGGCTCGGTCGCCGTCGGCGGTGACGCGCGGATCTCGGTGCAGTCGATGGCGACGACCCTGACGGCCGACGTGAACGCCACGCTGCAGCAGATCGCCGAGCTGACCGCGGCAGGGTGTGACATCGTCCGGGTCGCGTGCCCGTCGCAGGACGATGCCGAGGCATTACCGGCGATCGCGCAACACAGCCAGATCCCCGTCATCGCAGATATTCACTTCCAGCCCAAGTACGTGTTCGCCGCGATCGACGCCGGCTGCGCTGCGGTGCGCGTCAATCCGGGCAACATCAAGGCCTTCGACGACCGCGTCGGCGAGATCGCCCGTGCCGCGTCCGATGCGGGCGTGTCGCTGCGGATCGGCGTGAACGCGGGCTCGCTGGACAAGCGCCTGCTCGCGAAGTACGGCAAGGCGACGCCCGAGGCGCTCGTCGAGTCGGCGATGTGGGAGGCCTCGCTGTTCGAGGAGCACGGCTTCCGCGACTTCAAGATCTCCGTCAAGCACAACGACCCGGTGGTCATGGTGCGCGCGTACGAGCTCCTCGCCGAGGCGTGCGACTACCCACTGCACCTCGGCGTCACCGAAGCAGGGCCCGCTTTCCAGGGCACGATCAAGTCTTCGGTGGCCTTCGGCGCGCTGCTGGCTCGCGGGATCGGCGACACGATCCGCGTCTCGCTGTCCGCGCCGCCGGTCGAGGAGGTCAAGGTCGGCCTGGCAATTCTCGAGTCGCTCAACCTTCGGCAGCGTCGCCTGGAGATCGTGTCCTGCCCGTCGTGCGGGCGCGCACAGGTGGACGTCTATACCCTCGCCGACCGCGTCACCGCCGGGCTAGAGGGCATCGAGGTCCCGCTGCGGGTGGCGGTCATGGGATGTGTCGTGAACGGGCCGGGGGAGGCGCGCGAGGCCGACCTCGGAGTGGCGTCGGGTAACGGCAAGGGGCAGATCTTCGTGCGCGGCAAGGTGATCAAGACCGTGCCCGAGTCGCGGATCGTCGAGACGCTGATCGAGGAAGCGCTGCGGATGGCCGAGGAGATGGGCGATCCCGGTGTCTCGTCCGGCGCGCCGACGGTCTCGGTGAGCTGAAGCCGGTCACCAGATCCGACGCCCCGCCCGCCGCGACTTCGGCGACCGGCACCCGGAGTCCCACGCTCTCGACGGCGTGAGCGTGACGCTGTGTGATGACCGGATCGCGCTACGGCTCGACATGTGCGGCGAGCACGGTGCGGAGGTCGGCCACCGAGCGGTCGGTGGAGCAGCATCGGGTGTGGGCTAGCCTCGGCGCAGTGAGTACGCTGCCGCGTGCCGACCATGCGCGCTCAGGGCTGCGCGTCCTGCAGGTGCGCGATGCGGACCGGCCGGATCTTATCCGGTTGATCAACGGTGACCCGTTGGTCAATGCCGTGGTGGCATCGCGGGTGCGCTCGTTCGCGAGTGTCGAGACGCGCGCGTTCGGGGGGTCGGTGCTCGGGGTGTGGGACCGTGGCGGACGGTTGAGCGGGGCCGCCTTCTGCGGCGGAAATCTGATGCCGATCGGCGGCGGCGACGCGCAGTGGAGCGCGCTGGCCGCGTCCGTCGCTGCCCATCGGCGGACGTGTTCGTCCCTCGTCGGCCGCGCCGACGCCGTGCGCTCCTACTGGCAGGTGCTCAAGTCGTACTGGGGCCCGGCCCGGGCCATCCGGGACCGGCAGCTGCTGCTGGTGATCGAGCGCGCCGCGTCCCCGCCGACCGGGGACCCGCGGGTGCGGCAGCTCGACGTCGACGAGGTCGAGGCGTACCTGCCGGCGGCGATCGCGATGTTCACCGCAGAGCTGGGCGTCTCGCCGCTGGCCGCGACCGGCGCGGCCGGCTACCGACGCCGCGTCGCAGGACTGTTGCGCGAGGGGCGCGCACTCGGTGTGGTCGACGGTGCCGGGCAGGTGCTGTTCAAGGCCGACATCGGCGCGGTCTCCGCGGACACCTGTCAGGTGGTGGGCGTATGGGTGCGGCCGGACCTGCGCGGGCGCGGATTCGGCACGGCGGCCATGGCGAGTGTGCTGCGGCATGCGCTCACCCTGGCGCCGACCGTCAGCCTCTACGTGAACGATTTCAACAGCCCGGCCTGCCGCATGTACCTGCGGCTCGGGATGCGGCACGCCGCCGATCTGTCCACCGTATTGTTCTGAGAGGCTGCGCGGCGTGGGTGTCCGGGCGGTGATCTTCGACTGGGGCGGCACGCTCACGCCGTGGCACACCGTCGAGCCGCGCGCCGCATGGATCGCCGCGGTGGCCGACGGCGAACTGGCCGATCGGTTGCTCGCCGCCGAGCAGGAGCTGTGGCGCCGTTCCCGTGACGAGCACCGAAGCGCGACGCTGGAGGACGCCTTCGCCGCGGTCGGGGTGTCACCCACCGCCGCGATGCGGTCCGCGTTCCACGAGTGGTGGGAGCCGCACACGTTCCTCGACCCGGACGCGCCGCTGCTCTTCGATGCGCTACGCGATCGGGGAATTGCCGTTGGCGTGTTGTCGAACACCCTGTGGTCGCGCGCTGAGCACGAGCGGATCTTCGCTCGCGACGAGGTGCTGCATCGCATCGACGGCGCGGTGTACACGTCGGAGATTCCCTGGACGAAGCCGCACCCGGAGGCGTTTCGGGCTGCGCTGCGGGCGGTGTCGGTGGACGATCCCGCGCAGGCCGTATTCGTCGGCGACCGGCCCTTCGACGACATCCACGGCGCGAAGTCGGCGGGCATGCGGGCGGTGCTCGTGCCGCACAGCGACATCCCGCCCGCGCAACGCGGGCACGTCGACGGTGCGGCCGACGCGGTCATCCAGCGCCTGAGTGACCTGCTCGTCGTGGTCGACGCGTGGCGCTGACCCGGGATGCCCTCCCTGGCGCACGACAGGGCGGGGAGTAAACAGGGAGGGGTGCTCGTCCGCCTCCTGACCCAACGGCTGCGTCCCTACCGGCGCTGGCTGCTGATCATCGTCGTCTTCCAGCTCGCGGGCACGATCGCCGCGCTGTACCTGCCCACCCTGAACGCCGACATCATCGACGGCGGCGTCGCGACGGGCGATACGGGCTACATCCTGCGCATCGGCGCATGGATGCTCGCGGTGAGCGTGCTGCAGATCGTGTGCTCGGTGATCGCCGTGTATTTCGGCGCGCGCACCGCCATGAGTTTCGGGCGCGACGTGCGCGGCGCGCTGTTCGCCCGCGTCGGGACGTTCTCGGCCCGCGAGGTCGCGCACTTCGGCGCACCGTCGCTGATCACCCGCACGACGAACGACGTGCAGCAGGTACAGATGCTGGTCGTGATGACGAGCACGATGATGATCGCCGCGCCGATCATGGCCGTCGGCGGCGTGATCATGGCGATCCGGGAGGACGCCGGACTGTCGTGGCTACTCGTCGTGAGCGTGCCGGTACTGACCGGGCTCATCGCGCTGATCGTGAGCCGGATGGTGCCGCAGTTCCGGTTGATGCAAGAGCGCCTCGACACGGTGAACCGGGTGCTGCGCGAGCAGATCATGGGGGTGCGGGTCGTGCGCGCGTTCGTCCGCGAGCCGGTCGAGACACAGCGATTCGGCGAGGCCAACCGGCGGCTCACGGACACGGGGCTGCGGGCCGGTCGACTGATGGCGCTGATCTTCCCGACCGTGATGCTCGTGCTCAACGTGTCCAGCGTCGCGGTGCTGTGGTTCGGCGGGCACCGGGTGGCGGCCGGACAGATGCAGGTGGGCTCGCTCACCGCGTTCCTGAACTACCTGGCGCAGATCCTGATGTCGATGCTCATGGGCACCTTCATGCTGATGATGATCCCGCGCGCCGCGGTGTGCGCCGAACGGCTCACCGACGTCCTGGACACCCAGTCCTCGGTCGTCCCGCCCACACGGGTGCTGCCGCGACTGACCAAGACAGCTGGAGGAGGCGTCGAGTTCCGAGATGTCAGCTTCGCCTATCCGGGGGCGAATGCACCTGTGCTGCGCGGCATCAGCTTCGCCGCCCGGACCGGCAAGACCACTGCCATCATCGGAAGCACCGGCGCCGGTAAGACCACCTTGCTGACCCTGGTGCCGCGGCTGGTCGACGTCACTGGCGGGGCCGTGTTCGTCGACGGCGTGGATGTCCGCGCGCAGGCGATGGACGAGCTCTGGGTCGCCTCGGCTACGTGCCGCAGCGCGCCTACCTGTTCTCCGGGACGGTCGCGACCAACCTGCGTTACGGGGCTGCCGAGGCTACCGACGAGCAGCTGTGGAGGGCACTCGAGATCGCGCAGGCGCGCGAATTCGTCGAACGGCTGCCCGGTGGGATCGACGCCCGGGTCGCGCAGGGCGGGACCAACCTCAGCGGTGGGCAGCGGCAGCGGCTCGCGATCGCACGCGCAATCGTGCGGCGTCCGGGCATATACCTGTTCGACGACGCGTTCTCCGCGCTTGACCCCGGCACCGATGCGCGGCTGCGTGCCGCACTGCGTCCGGAGACCCGGCACGCCGCCGTGCTCGTTGTCGCCCAGCGGGTGTCGAGCATCATGGACGCCGACCAGATCGTTGTGCTCGACGCCGGCGAGATCGTCGGCATCGGCACACACGAGCAACTCCTGGGCAGTAGTGCCGCGTATGCCGAAATCGTGACCAGCCAGCTGAGCCTGACGGCGGCATCGTGAGCGGCCCGAACGGCCACGCCAGGCAGGGGCCGACGCCCGCCGCGATTGCCACCGTGCCTGGTCGGTTGCCGCCCGCGGGTACCGAGGCGCGCCGCGGCGGCGGTCCGCCGTGGATGAGCGCGGCCATGCCGGCCGAGAAGTCGATGAACTTCCGAAGGTCTGCGAAGCGGCTGGTCGGCTGGCTGGGGCCGGAACGCTGGTTCGTCGGTGCCGCTTTGGTGCTGGCGGTCAGCAGCGTGACGCTGTTGGTGATCGGCCCCAGGTTGCTCGGGCATGCCACCAACATCATCTTCGCCGGCGTGCTGGGCGACCGGCTGCCGGCCGGTCTCTCGCTCGATCAAGCGGTCGCCGCGGCCCGTGACGACGGCGACGACAACTTCGCCAACCTGTTGCGGCAGATGAACGTCGTACCCGGACAGGGCATCGACTTCGCCGCGCTCGCGCACGTTCTGCTGCTGGCCCTCGCCGTGTACGTCGGCGGCGCAGTGTTGTCGTGGCTACAGGGCTTCGTGATCAACGGCGTGGTGCAGCGCACGACACTGCGGCTGCGCGCCGACGTGGAGGACAAGCTGAACCGATTGCCGCTGCCGTACTTCGACCGGCAGCCACGCGGAGAGGTCCTGAGCCGGGTCACCAACGACATCGACAACGTCTCCCAGACCTTGACGCAGACGATGAGCCAACTGCTGACCTCGCTGCTCACCGTCATCGGCGTGGTCGCGATGATGTTCGTCATCTCGCCGATGCTCGCGCTGATCGCGCTGGTCACCATTCCGATCTCGATCCTGATGACCAAGACGATCGCCAAGAGATCCCAGGGCCACTTCATCGCGCAGTGGAAGACGACCGGACGGCTGAACGCGCACGTCGAGGAGTCGTTCACCGGGCACGAACTCGTTCGGGTTTTCGGCCATCAGGAGCAGGCCGAGCGGGCGTTCGCCGAGCACAACGACGCGCTGTACCAGGCCAGCTACCGGGCGCAGTTCATCTCGGGGGTGATCATGCCGTCGATGATGTTCATCGGGAACCTGAACTACGTCACGGTGGCGGTCGTCGGCGGCCTGCAGGTGGCGACCGGGGCGATCAGCCTCGGCGACGTCCAGGCGTTCATCCAGTACTCACGGCAGTTCACCCAGCCGTTGACCCAGGTGGCGTCCATGGCGAACCTGCTGCAGTCCGGCGTCGCCTCTGCCGAGCGCGTGTTCGACCTGCTCGATGCGGACGAGCAGAGCCCCGACCCGGCCGCGCCCGAGCGATCGACCGAGCGCCACGGCCTGGTCGCGTTCGAGGACGTCTCGTTCCGCTACCAACCCGACGTGCCGCTCATCGACCACGTCTCGCTCGTTGCGGACCCGGGGCACACGGTCGCGATCGTCGGTCCGACGGGTGCCGGCAAGACGACGCTGGTCAACCTGGTGATGCGGTTCTACGAACTCGACTCCGGTCGCATCACCCTCGACGGGGTCGACATCGCAACCATGCGCCGCGACGAGCTGCGGCGCGAGATCGGCATGGTGCTGCAGGACACGTGGCTGTTCGCGGGCACGATCCGCGACAACATCGCCTACGGCCGGCCGGGCGCGACGGAGGCGGAGGTGCTCGACGCGGCCCGCGCGAGTTACGTCGACCGCTTCGTCCAGTCATTGCCCGACGGCTACGACACGGTGCTCGACGACGATTCCAGCAATCTCAGCGCGGGGCAGAAGCAGCTGATCACCATCGCACGGGCGTTCATCGCCCAGCCTTCGCTACTCATCCTCGACGAGGCGACCAGCGCCGTCGACACCCGCACCGAGCTGTTGGTGCAACACGCGATGGCGGCGTTGCGGGCGCACCGGACCAGTTTCGTCATCGCGCACCGGCTCTCGACGATCCGCGACGCCGACCTGATCCTTGTCATGACGGACGGTCGGATCGTCGAGCAGGGCACGCACGAGCAGCTGCTCAAGCGGCACGGTGCTTACGAAGCTCTGTACCGGGCGCAGTTCAGCCAAGAGCCCGAGCCGTCTGCGGTGTGAACGAGCTGGCCCACCGGCCGGTCCAGATCGTGCCCGGGCATCGGTGAAGCGGGTACTCGAAACCTGGCCTCAGATGCCGGGGAACGGGTCGGTCGCCCGCGTGGGCGATGTCCGGGCACGCCACCGGGTGGCCCGGATCGCACCGGCGCTCAGCGCGGACTGCGCCTCGTTGCGCAGCAGCGCCGATCGTGTGCCGGTCGTCTCGGCGGCGCGCAGGTACAGCACCCGCCACGCCGTGCAGCACTCGTCCTCGATCCGGATCGCGAGCCGCGCCGCAGCCGCGGCGTCAGGCACCGGGTAGAGGTCCGGATAGTCCGCGAGCGGAGCACCCGGGACGAGCCGGGCAGCAACGAGGGCGGCGCTGGTGCGGTCGCGCAGCGCCTCGTGCGCGGCCTGGCATTCGCGGGCCATCGGTTGTTGTGCAGCGGGCAGTTGTGGGCCGAGCAGTCCGTAGCCGAAAATCGCCTGGTACTCGGCGGCAAGTGCCGCCTGCCAGGCCGGGTCGACGAGCGGCGCGGGCGTGCTCACGCCAACAGTTCCGCATGTGTCGCCTCGCAGGCGGCGATGCTGGCCAACAGCGCGGCCGCAGCGCCGACGAGGACGCCGGCCCGCCGCGCCGCCTCATCGGAGGCCGCCTGTTCCGCGTCGCGCAGCTGAGCCTTCGTGCGTGCTTGTCCCGCTGCCGAGTTCGTTGTCCCGGATGCCCGCGCTGGCGCGAAGCCGGGGTAGGTCGCGGCCAGGCCGGCGAGGGCCTGCAGGTGTGCCGCGTGATCGGCGCGGATCTGCCGGATCACGTCCCGCACGGCGGGCGCCCCACCGGTCGTGGCGTCCAGATCGGCCAGCAGGGCGCGCTCGGCGTCGGCGGCCGCGACCAACGCAGGCGGGGCCGATGGCCGCTTCGGGCGCACGGGCTGCGAGTGGGTCCCGAATTCGAGCCCCACTCCGAGGGCGGCGCCGCCGACCGCGGCGCCGCCGACCGCGGCGCCACCGATCAGGAAGGTACGCCTGGTCGTGCCGCGCCGTCCCGATTCGTCCATCGCCGCGCCAGTTTGGCAGAGCGACTCGTGCCGATACGCTATTTCGTCCCAACTCAATCCGCCGCGCCGACAGGAGCAGACATGCCGCCCGCGAGCCCTGGCGTGTCGAATGCGTTCGCGGCGAAGGCCCGAGACCAGCTGCTTCGGTTGCTCGGCCCGCTCGTGGCCGCGGCTGGCTACGACCTCGAAGACGTCAGCGTCTCGCCCGCCGGTCGCCGGAGCGTGGTGCGCGTCACCGTCGACCGCGACGGCGGCATCGACCTCGACGCGGTGGCCGCCGTGAGCAGGATCGTGTCCGATGCGCTGGACGCCGATGCGGGCACCGACCGGGTGCTGTCGGGCGCCTACGTCCTGGAGGTCAGTTCCCCGGGGGTCGACCGGCCGTTGACCGAGCCGCGGCACTGGCGCCGCGCGGCAGGGCGGTTGGTCAGGGTGCGTGTCGTCGACGCGCCGCTCACCGGTCGGGTGATCGACGTCGATGACGAGTGCGTGACGCTCGACCTCGCAGGCGTGCACCGGCGTCTGGCTTGGGCCGAACTCGGCCACGGCCGGGTGCAGGTCGAGTTCAACCGTGCCGAAGATCCCGACGTGGAAAGAGAGGGATAGCCATGGTCACGGTCGATCTCGCCGCCCTGCGCAGCATCGAACGGGAGAAGGAGATCCCCTTCGACCAGCTCATCGACGCGCTGGAAACTGCGCTGCTCAGCGCCTACAAGCACACGCCGCACTCGATGCCGCACGCCCGCGTCGCGATCGATCGGCGCAGTGGCGACGTCGTCGTGTGGGCCCAGGATCTCGACGAGGCGGGACAGGTCGTAGAGGAGTACGACGACACGCCCACCGATTTCGGCAGGGTGGCGGCGATGACGGCCCGGCAGGTGATTCTGCAACGACTGCGCGACGCCGAGCACGACGTGACCTTCGGCGAGTACTCCGGTCGCGAGGGCGACATCGTCACCGGTCTCGTCCAAGCCGACGCGGCTGCCGCTACGCGCGGCGTAGTCGTCATCGATATCGGCAAGATCGAGGCGATCATGCCGCAGTCCGAGCAGGTGCCCGGCGAGCAGTACACCCATGGCACGCGGGTCAAGTGCTATGTCGTCGCCGTCTCGCGCACCCCGCGCGGCCCTCAGGTGACGGTCAGCCGTACCCATCCGAATCTGGTCAAGAAGCTGTTCGCGCTCGAGGTGCCCGAGATCGCCGACGGCAGCGTCGAGATCGTCGCCGTCGCACGAGAGGCGGGCCACCGCTCCAAGATCGCAGTCCGCAGCACGATCGACGGCCTCAACGCCAAGGGCGCGTGCATCGGCCCGATGGGCCAGCGGGTACGCAACGTCGTCGCCGAACTGCACGGCGAGAAGATCGACATCATCGACTGGGCGGCGGATTCGGCGACCTTCGTGGGCAATGCGTTGTCGCCGGCGCACGCGCTGTCCAGCGTCGTCGTCGACTCCGCGGCGCACGCCGTGCGCGTCGTCGTGCCGGATTTCCAGCTGTCGCTGGCCATCGGCCGGGAGGGCCAGAATGCCCGGCTGGCCGCCCGGCTCACCGGACACCGCATCGACATCCACAGCGACGCCGAACCCGACCTCTCGGCCGGCGGTGCGACCGACCCCGACAGCGGCGCAACGCCGGGCGCCGATGCGGGTGCGTCCGCCGTTCCGCGCAGCGGGGAGTAGGCTGACGGGCGGCCGTGCGCGAGTCGACGGCATCCGACACCGAACGATCCGGGCGACGGTGACCACCCAGAGCCCCATCCGAACGTGCATCGGCTGTCGACGGCGAGCCTCGGCTTCCGAACTGCTCCGCGTCGTCGTGGCGCCGGATGCGATCGGTGAGACCGCAAGCCTGTCCCACGGGGCAGATGCGCTCACGCTGGTCGTGCCGGATCCCCGGCGGCGGATCCACGGACGCGGCGCCTGGGTGCACTGCGATCGTGGATGCGTCGAACTCGCGCAGCGGCGTCGGGCCTTCGGGCGGGCACTGCGGGTGTCCGCCGCGATCGACCCGGGTCCGGTGCTCGACTTCGTCGCCGACGCAGTCGGCGCACCATGAAAGCCAGACCGCCAGCGGAACCCCGCAGGAGATGAAGAGTCAATGGGCACTAAATGAAGCGCCAGCGATGAGAACGTCCACCGTCTAACGGGCCGGCGGGTTGCCGCACGGTCCTGCTAAGGAGACACGTGCCAGGCAAGACCCGCGTATCCGCTCTCGCCAAAGAGCTCGGAATCAGTAGCAAGGAAGCGATCGAGAAGCTCACCGCCATCGGTGAGTACGTGAAGTCCGCTTCCTCCACCGTCGAGGCCCCGGTCGCCCGCCGTCTGCGAGAGGCATACCCGGATGCCGCAGCCGCTTCGGGGGCTGCAGCCAAGCGGCCCGCGGCACGCAGCGCCGCGCCAGCCGCACCAGCGCAGAGCGCACCGCCGCCTGCCGTGCCGGCAGCGCCGCTCATCACTCCGGTCAGCTCGCCGATCGTCGAGCCACCGGCCCTACCGTCCGTCGCGAGCCCGGTTGTCGACGTGCCGGCGGCGCCCGCCGCGCCGCGGCCGGCGGTTCCCGCCCCTCGACCCGGCCCGCGCGTGGGAAACAACCCGTTCCTGCAGCCCGGCGGCACCGCCGCTCCGGCGCCGCGGCCGGCAGCGCCTCGGCAGCAGCCCGGTGCGCCGGGCGGACCGTCCGCACGACCCGGTGGCCCGCGACCGAACCCCGGCATGATGCCGCCGCGGCCGAACCCCGGCATGATGGCGTCCCGGCCCGGTAGCGGCGGCTCCCGTGGTGGTCCGGGCGGCCCGAGCGCTCGTCCCGGAGGGCCCGGCGGGCCGGGTGCGCGCACCGGCGCCCCCGGGCGCACGGGCGGGGGAGGCTTCCGCGGAGGACCCGGCGGCGGTGGCGCAGGCGGCCCGAGTGGGCCAGGTGGCCCGCCGAGCGGTGGGCCCTATCGCTCCGGACCGGGTGGTGGCCGCGCCGGTGGCGGCGGTCGCGGCCGCGGCGCCACCACGCCCGGTGCCTTCGGCCGCCGCGGTGGCCCGTCCACCCGTGGCCGCAAGAGCAAGAAGCAGCGCAGGGCCGAGTTCGACAACATGTCGGCACCGTCGATCGGCGGCGTGCAGGTGCCGCGCGGCAACGGCGACGTCCTGCGGCTACCGCGTGGTGCGTCCCTGTCCGACTTCGCCGACAAGATCAACGCCAATCCGGCCTCGCTCGTCCAGGTGATGTTCCACCTCGGCGAGATGGTCACCGCGACGCAATCGGTGAACGAGGACACCCTGCAGCTGCTCGGCGCCGAGCTGAACTACACCATCCAGGTTGTCAGCCCGGAAGACGAGGACCGCGAACTGCTCGACTCCTTCGACCTGGTGTTCGGCGAGGACGAGGGCGGCGAGGAGAACCTCATCGCCCGGCCGCCGGTGGTCACCGTCATGGGTCACGTCGATCACGGCAAGACCCGGCTGCTCGACGCGATCCGCAAGACGAACGTCATGCGCGACGAGGCAGGCGGCATCACCCAGCACATCGGTGCCTACCAGGTCCACGTCGAGCACGAGGGGGTCGACCGGCCGATCACCTTCATCGACACCCCTGGTCACGAGGCGTTCACCGCCATGCGGGCCCGTGGTGCGGCCACCACCGACATCGTCGTACTGGTCGTTGCCGCCGATGACGGCGTGATGCCGCAGACGATCGAGGCGTTGAACCACGCCCAGGCTGCCGACGTCCCGATTGTCGTCGCGGTCAACAAGATCGACAAGGAGGACGCCAACCCGGCCAAGGTGCGCCAGCAGCTCACCGAGTACGGACTGGTCGCCGAGGAGTACGGCGGCGACACCCTGTTCGTCGACGTGTCCGCGCGGGCGAACCTGCACATCGACGACCTGCTCGAAGGGATTCTGCTGACCGCCGACGCCGCGCTCGACCTGCGGGCGAACCCCGACCAGGACGCGCAGGGCATCGTCATCGAGGCCCGGCTCGACCGCGGTCGTGGTCCGGTGGCCACGCTGTTGGTGCAGCGCGGGACGCTGCGGATCGGCGACTCGGTCGTGGCGAGTGACGCCTACGGGCGGGTTCGCGCGATGCTCGACGAGAACGGCGACAACCTCGAGCTGGCCGGGCCGTCGCGTCCGGTGCAGGTGCTCGGCCTGACGTCGGTTCCCGGCGCCGGTGACTCATTCCTCGTCGTCGAGGAGGATCGCATCGCTCGGCAGATCGCGGACCGCCGCGAGGCGCGCGAGCGCAACGCGCAGCTGGCCGCAGGCCGTCGGCGGGTGTCGCTGGATGATCTCGACAAGGCTCTCGCCGCCGGCGAGGTCGACCAGCTGAACCTGATCATCAAGGGTGACGTGTCGGGTTCTGTCGAGGCGCTCGAAGATGCCCTGGTCAACATCGACATGGGTGAGGACAAGGACGAGGTGTCCCTGCGGGTCATCGGCCGTGGTGTCGGCGCGATCACGGAGAACGACGTCAACCTCGCGGTCGCCTCGGACGCGGTGGTGATCGGGTTCAACGTCCGCCCGGAGGGCAAGGCCCGCGAGGCGGCGGAGCGCGAGGGCGTGGACGTCCGGTACTACACCGTCATCTATCAGGCCATCGACGAGATCGAGGCCGCGCTCAAGGGCATGCTCAAGCCCGAGTTCGAGGAGGTGCAGCTCGGCACCGCCGAAGTACGCGAGGTGTTCCGGGTGCCGCGGATCGGCAACGTCGCCGGCTCGCTCGTGCGCAGCGGCACGATCCGCCGTAACGCCAAGGCCCGACTCGTCCGCGACGGCGTCGTTGTCGCCGACAGCCTCTCCGTCGAGTCGCTGCGGCGGTTCAAGGACGACGCGACCGAGGTGCGCGAGGGCTTCGAGTGCGGCATCGGCTTGGGCTCGTTCAACGACATCAAGGTCGACGATGTCATCGAGACGTACGAGCTGCGGGAGAGGCCGCGTACCTGATGCCCGGCTGCACGAGGACGTAGCCCTTCCTGTCCTACCGGCTTCCGATCCGGCCGAGGGGCAACCTCCTCGTTCGGCCACCGTTGTCGGCTCATCGCACCCGGTTGGAAGGGGCGGGCATGGGGTGTGTGGTGGGTTGCCTATCCGCCGATCTGCTCCTCGGGGATGTGCGTTCGCTGAAGGACAAGCGCGCTGTGGTTCGGCCGATCGTCGCCGAACTGGCGCGGCGGTTCTCGGTGTCCGCCGCGGAGACCGGGCGCCAGGAGCTCCATCGCCGGGCCGAGGTGTCGGTGGCAGTCGTTGCGGGGGAGCGGGCCCATGTGGTCGAAGTCCTCGACGGGTGTGAGCGGCTGATCGCCGGTCGGCCGGAGATCGAATTGCTGTCGACGCGCAGACGCGTGCTCGACGACGACGATCTGGACTGACGCGATCGAAATGATGAGGAGAAGTTCATGGTGGACGCGGGACGAGCTCGGCGGCTCGCCGAGCGGATCAAGCACATCGTCGCCACAGGCATCGAGATGCAGGTCAAGGATCCGCGGCTCGGCATGGTGACGATCACCGATGTCCGGGTGACCGGCGATCTGCACGACGCGACGATCTTCTACACCGTGTTCGGTTCGGAGCAGGAACGCACCGCGTCGGCGACTGCCCTGGAGTCGGCGAAGGGCGTGTTGCGCAGCGAGGTCGGTCGGCAGACCGGTCTGCGTTTCACACCGACGCTCACCTTCACCCTCGACGCGCTGCCTGACAGCGCCAAGCACATCGACGACCTGCTCGCGGTCGCCGCGGCTGCGGACGCGCACGTCGAGGCGGTGCGCCGCGACGCGAAGCCCGCCGGTGAGGCGGATCCGTACCGCAAGCCGCGCGAGGTCGAGGACGAAGCGGCGTCGTGATCCCGAGCCGACCGCCCACCGCTGCCCGGCGCTGCATCGAGTGGTCAGTTGTGCGGTGAGTGGTCAGTTGCAACCGACCACTCACCGCCAAAATGACCACCTACCGGAGTGCTCAAGTCACCGGCAGGACATTCGTAGGCTGGACCGGTGACCAGCGGGCTCGTCATCGTCGACAAGCCGGCGGGGTTGACGTCGCACGACGTCGTCGCCCGGCTGCGCAAGCTCGCGCGGACCCGGCGCGTCGGGCACGCCGGCACGCTCGACCCGATGGCGACGGGGGTGCTCGTGGTCGGGGTCGATGCCGCCACCCGTCTGCTGCACCACCTCGTGCTCACCGACAAGGCCTACGACGCGAGCATCCGCCTTGGGCAGGCAACGGTCACCGACGACGCCGAGGGTGCCGTGTTGACGGCTGCGTCGGCGGCGGCCGTCACCGAGGACGCCGTCCGCGCCGCGATGATGCTGTTCACCGGGCAGATCGAGCAGGTACCCAGCGCCGTCTCAGCCATCAAGATCGACGGTCGTCGGGCTCACCAACACGTGCGCGCGGGCACGGCCGTGCAGCTGGCCGCGCGGCCGATCACGGTGCACGAGTTCACGCCGAGGTCCTTTCGCCGCCCCGCCGCGGAGCTGCTCGACATCGAGGTACACGTCGAATCCTCGTCCGGGACCTACGTCCGGGCGTTGGCCCGCGACCTCGGCGCCGTGCTCGGCGTCGGTGGCCACGTGATCGCGCTGCGCCGCACCCGGGTCGGCCCGTTCACGCTCGCCGCCGCTCGGTCCCTGCTCGATCTGGCGGCACTCGACGACCCGGTGGTCGTGCCGCTCGCCGAGGCCGTCCGCGCGGCGCTGCCGGTGCGCGCCGTCGACGAGGTCGAGGAGCGCGAGCTGTCCTTCGGTCGCAGCCTCGCCCCTCAGGGCCTCGCAGGCACCTACGGCGCGCTGAGCCGCGACGGCCGCGCCATCGCGCTGCTGAAGGAGGACAGCGGGCGGGCGCGTCCGGTCCTGGTCTTCGCGCCCGCGGGGTAGAACTGGCTGATGGGCGACGCGCCGGCCGACGCAGGCCGGCTGCTGTCGGGCCGTCGGGTGCACTGTGCCGAGTTCCACGTCGATACAGTCAGGACGTGCAGCGTTGGCATGGACTTGACGCAGTGCCCACCGGGTGGGGGCACAGCATCGCCACGATCGGGGTGTTCGACGGGGTGCACCGCGGCCACCAGTCGATCATCGCGCAGGCGGTGCGAATCGGCGCCGAGCGCGACGTGCCCAGCGTGTTGATCACCTTCGTCCCCCATCCTTCCGAGGTGGTCCGTCCGGGATCGCACCCGCCGGTGCTGACGAGCATGGTGCGTCGCGCAGAGCTCGTCGAGCAGCTCGGCATCGACGTGTTCTGCGCGCTGCCGTTCACCTTGGAGTTCTCCCGGATGGCGCCGGACGAGTTCGTCCACCATGCACTCGTCGAGCGGCTGCACGCGTCGGCGGTGGTCATCGGTGACAACTTCCGGTTCGGGCACAAGGCAGCCGGCGACGTCGACCTGCTCGCGAAGCTGGGCCGCACGTTCGGCTACTCGACGCACGGCGTGCCGCTGCTGCAGGACGGGGACACGCCGCTGAGTGCGACCTACGTCCGGTCCTGCGTCAGCGCGGGCGACGTGACGGCCGCGAGCGCGGTCCTGGGGCGCCCGCACCGGGTCGACGGCGTCGTCGAACGCGGTGACCAGCGCGGCCGCGAGCTGGGCTACCCGACGGCGAACCTGCGCACGGACGAGCGGGGCGCCATCCCGGCCGACGGCGTGTATGCGGGTCGGGTCGTGCGTCTGGACGAGTGGGGGCGCACGGTCGACGCGCCGCCGTTGGGGCTTGCCGCGATCTCCATCGGAACCAATCCGACGTTCGAAGTGCGGCAGCGACGTGTCGAGGCGTACGTCCTCGACTTCTCCGGAGATCTCTACGGCACGACGCTCGGCATCGAGTTCGTCGAGCGGCTGCGCGGCATGGAGAAGTTCGACTCGGTCGACGCACTCGTCGCGCAGATGGCCGACGACATCAGGCAGACGCGCAGCGTGCTGGCGGGCTGAGCGCGCGCGCGACGTCAGGTCGGCCTCAGCCGGCTAGCACCTTGCGCATCACCCGGCCGAACAACAGCCGGCCGCAGGCGGCGACAAGGCCGGCAGTGAAGGCCGGCAGTCGAGCTGGCGTGGCGTCCTCGCGCCAGGTCACGCGCGAGCCCGAGTCGGTCGCCTCGACGCAGATCTCGGCCCAGCCGAGCACCGTCGCGCCGCGCTTTTCCAGCCGACACCGGCGCGGCGGATCCCACTCCACGACGTGCATCGGATCGTCGAACCCGATCCGGCCACGTCCCGTGCGCGCGGTGACCACGGTACCGACGCCGCTCGGCGGGGGCGGCTCGACGGTGATGCGCGTCAGCGGGACGTAGCGCCCGTGCGACGGCCAATCGGTGATCCGCGCCCAGGCTTGTGCGGGCGACAGCCGGGTGTCGCGTCGGATCTCGAAGGCCGCCATGCACACGGAGTCTAGGAACAGCCGTTCGCGCTGCTAACATGGAGTGTGCCCGCACCGTGTGCGGCGCGATGCAGCGCGTGTTTCGTCTCCCGCCGTGAGAAGTACCGGCAGGACGCGCCTGCACTAGCACTCGAGGAGTTCGTCAGTGCCGCTGGCCCAGGACGTCAAGAAGCAGATCATCTCCGAGTACGGCTCCGCCGAGGGCGACACCGGCTCGCCGGAGGTGCAGGTCGCCCTGCTGAGCCAGCGCATCCGCGACCTCACCGAGCATCTCAAGACCCACAAGCACGACCACCACAGCCGCCGTGGGCTGCTGCTGCTCGTCGGTCAACGCCGTCGACTGCTGAACTACCTGGCCAAGACCGACATCAGCCGGTACCGGTCGATCGTCGAGCGTCTGGGCCTGCGCCGCTAGGCCACCGGGGAGCGACTGCACCAGTCGCTCCCTTTCTTCGTGCCGAGGGTGCGAGGAACAACCGAATATCCGCCTGCCGGACGCACATCCGCGTCCATGCGACAACCGAGCCAGCGTCGCCGGTCCTCGGTAGTGGCGGCCGGACACCACTGTCCGTCCGCTTCGATCGAAGACCGGCCCCAGTTGGGGTTCACCGCTCGTACGTCGCCTGTGCGCCGGCACGTACGAGAGGGGTACTCCGTGACGGAGGCCACCAAGATCGACGCCGAGGACGGCGTGAGCAACACCTACGCCGAGGACGGCGTGTACGAGACCGAAGCAGTCATCGACAACGGCATCTTCGGCAAGCGCACCATCCGCTTCGAAACGGGCCGGTTGGCCAGGCAGGCCGCCGGCTCCGTCGTCGCCTACCTCGACGACGACACCATGCTGCTGTCGGCCACCACCGCCGGTAAGCACCCCCGCGAGGGGTTTGACTTCTTCCCGCTGACGGTCGACGTCGAAGAGCGCATGTACGCCGCGGGCCGCATCCCGGGCTCGTTCTTCCGCCGCGAGGGACGGCCCAGCGAGGACGCGATCCTCACCTGCCGGCTCATCGACCGGCCGTTGCGCCCGACGTTCGTGAAGGGCCTGCGCAACGAGGTCCAGGTGGTCATCACCGTCATGGCACTGAATCCGGATCACGCGTACGACGTGCTTGCGATCAACGCCGCGTCGGCCTCGACGCAGATCTCCGGCCTGCCGTTCAGCGGCCCGGTCGGCGGCACCCGGGTAGCGCTCATCGACGGACAGTGGGTCGGCTTCCCGACGCAGACCGAACTGGAGCGCGCAACCTTCGACATGGTGGTCGCCGGCCGGGTGCTGGACTCCGGCGACTCTGCCGGCGATGTCGCGATCATGATGGTCGAGGCCGAGGCCACCGAGGCCACGATCGAGCTGATCGCAGGCGGCGCCACGATGCCCACCGAGGACGTCGTCGCCGCCGGCCTGGAGGCGGCCAAGCCGTTCATTGCGCAGCTGTGCCGCGCGCAGGCCGAGCTGGCCAAGAGCGCCGCGAAGCCGGTCGCCGACTTCCCGGTCTTCCTCGACTACTCCGCCGAGGTGTTCGAGGCCGTCTCCGCCGAGGTATCGGCGTCGCTCGCCGAGGCGCTGACGATCGCTGACAAGCAGCAGCGTGAGCAGCGCCTCGACGAGATCAAGGACGACGTCAAGTCCGCGCTCGCCGAGAAGTTCGACGACCGATTTCACGAGATCAGCCCCGCCTTCCGGGGCCTGACCAAGAAGCTGGTGCGTCAGCGGATCCTGCGCGACAAGGTGCGCATCGACGGCCGCGGGCTGGCCGACATCCGGCCGTTGTCCGCGGGTGTCGAGATCGTGCCGCGGGTGCACGGTTCGGCGCTGTTCCAGCGCGGTGAGACGCAGATTCTCGGCGTCACAACGCTCAACATGCTCGGTCTCGAGCAGAAGCTCGACACCTTGAGCCCGAGCCGCACGAAGCGCTACATGCACAACTACAACTTCCCGCCGTACTCGACCGGTGAGACCGGCCGGGTGGGTTCGCCCAAGCGCCGCGAGATCGGCCACGGCGCGCTCGCCGAGCGCGCGCTGGTGCCCGTGTTGCCGTCGCGCGACGAATTCCCTTACGCGATCCGCCAGGTGTCCGAGGCGCTGAGCTCCAACGGCTCGACGTCCATGGGCTCGGTGTGCGCGTCGACGCTCGCGCTGCTGAACGCCGGCGTGCCGCTGAAGGCGCCGGTCGCGGGCATCGCCATGGGCCTCGTGTCGGACACCGTCGACGGCGCGACTCAGTACGTCGCGTTGACCGACATCCTCGGCGCCGAGGACGCCTTCGGCGACATGGACTTCAAGGTCGCAGGTACCAAGGATTTCGTCACCGCGCTGCAGCTGGATACGAAGCTCGACGGCATCCCGTCCGACGTGCTCGTGCAGGCGCTGCAGCAGGCGCGCGACGCGCGGCTGCACATCCTCGACGTGATGGCCGAAGCCATCGACGGTCCGGATGAGATGAGCCCCTACGCGCCGCGGGTCACCGTCGTGAAGATTCCGGTCGACAAGATCGGCGCGGTCATCGGGCCCAAGGGCCAGATGATCAACTCGATCCAGGACGAAACCGGCGCGGACATCACCATCGAGGACGACGGCACGATCTACGTCGGTGCCGCGGACGGCGCGTCCGCAGCGGCTGCGGTGGATCGCATCAACGCGATCGCCAACCCGCAGATGCCGAAGGTCGGGGAGCGCTTCCTCGGCACGGTCGTCAAGACGGCCGCGTTCGGTGCCTTCGTCTCGCTGCTGCCCGGCAAGGACGGCCTGGTACACATCAGCAAGCTCGGCCGCGGCAAGCGGATCGGCAAGGTCGAAGACGTGGTGAACGTCGGCGACAAGCTGCAGGTCGAGATCGCTGACATCGACCAACGCGGCAAGATCAGCCTCGTGCTCGTCGACGATGAGGCGGCGAACGCCGAGTCGGCCGCAGCCAGCGATTGAGCCGATTGCCGCCGATCGTGATCATGCACGAGCCCGCGTCGGGGCGACGAACCGTGCATGATCACGACGAGGCGATCAGCCGACCAGGCGCGAGCCGGTTTCGAGCAGCGTCTTCAGGTCGCTGAGGATCCACGCCCAGCCCCCGCCGGCGCCGGCGTCCTCGTTGGCGGCGCGCATACGCTGCACAGCGTTCCCGGCATCGGCCCGGTCGAGGAGGTCCGCGTGCGATCGCAGCGCGGAGTCGGCTCGACGTTGCGCGAGCTGCCGGCAGAGGTCCGCGCCCTGGCAGGCGTGGCATTCATGGTTGCGCTCGGATTCGGGTTGGTCGCACCGGCATTGCCGCTGTTCGCCCGCGAGTTCGGCGTCGGCAACGCGGCCGCAGGGGCCGTCGTCAGCGCATTCGCCGTCATGCGACTGCTGATGGCGCCGTTCGTCGGGCGTCTGGTCAATGCGGTGGGGGAGCGGGTCCTGCTGGCGACCGGCATCGGCGTGGTCGCCGTGTCCAGCGCATTCGCGGGTCTTTCGCAGACGTACTGGCAACTGCTCGTCCTGCGCGGTGCCGGTGGGCTCGGCTCGATCATGTTCAGCGTCAGTGCCGCGAGCCTGCTCGTCCGGGTGACGCCGAACCATCTGCGCGGCCGCGCCCAGGGAGTCTGGGCAGGTGCCTTTCTGCTCGGCCTGATCGCCGGACCGGCAGTCGGGACGGTTGCCAGCTTCTCCCTGCGCGCGCCGTTCTTTCTCTACGCCGGCACTCTGGTCATCGCCGGGTTGCTCGGCCTCGGCGCGCTGCGGCACAGCGAACTCGCCGCGCCCCAGTCGACACGCACCGAACCGGTCCGACTCGGCCGCGCGTTGCGCGATCGTGCCTATCTGGCAGCGTTGGCCGCCTCGTTCGCCGGCGATTTCGCGCTCGTCGGCGCGCGGTCGGCGATTCTGCCGCAGTTCGTGCGGGATCGGCTCGACCTCGACCAGGGTTGGGCCTATGCGGCATTCCTGGTCGTCAGCCTCGTCAGTGGTGCGCTGCTGTTGCCGAGCGGACGGGTCGCCGACTCGGTCGGTCGCCGTCCGGTCATCATCGTCGGGCTGCTCATCGGTGCCCTGGCTTTCGTGCTGCTTCCCGCCGCTCCGGTGGCCGCGGGCCTGATCGTGGCCGCGATCCTGCTCGGTGTCGCCGGCGCGGCCGACTCGGTCGCGCCCGGCGCGATCATGGGCGATGTCGTGGGGTCGCGTGGGGGGACGGTGGTCGCGGTGTTCCAGATGTCGGGCGACCTCGGCGCCGCGCTCGGACCGCTCGTCACCGGTTGGGTGGCCGACGGCGCCGGGTACGGTCCCGCATTCCTGCTCAGCGCGGTGGTGTGCGCCCTTCCCGTGCTGGCCGTCGTGGCCGCCCCCGAGACATTGCACCGCGACGCGATCGGGCGCCGCGGCCAGCGCGCCGACCCGCCGCCGCTGCGCAGCGTGGACGGTCCGATCGCGACCGACTGATAGGCACCCACTCGTTTTGCCCCATTTGCGGGTGAGACGACCGTCTCAACGCCGGCCGGGTGAGCAAGGTCCGGAATCGTTGCTAATCTCTACTGGTTCGATCGACATAACCGAGTCGATGTGATTACTAGAAAGCAGGATCCGAATGGCTACGTCCGTCCCGCGTATTCGCAGACTCGCCGCGGTATCGATTGCCGCGGTTGCAGCCGTGGCGGGGTTGAGCGCATGCAGCTCGGACACCACCGCGATCAAGCTGGTCGCCTACTCCGTGCCCAAACCCGCCTATGACGCGCTGGGGGCGGCGTTCGCGAAGACCTCCGCCGGCAAGAACACCCAACTCAAGGGTTCCTACGGCGCCAGTGGCGCGCAGAGCAAAGCGGTGCTCGGCGGGCAGAAGGCCGACTACGTCGCTTTCTCCCTCGAACCGGACATGACCAAGCTGGTGCCGTCGAAGGTCGACGCGAGCTGGAACTCCGGTCCGACGAAGGGCATGGTCTCCGACTCGGTCGTCGCCATCGTCGTCCGCAAGGGCAACCCCCTGCACATCACCGGCTGGGACGACCTGATCAAGCCGGGCGTCAAGATCGTCACGCCGAGCCCCGCGTCGTCCGGTTCGGCCAAGTGGAACATCCTGGCCGCGTACTCGCAGGTGCTGTCGAAGGGCGGCACCGCCGAGCAGGCCAGGCAATATCTGACCAAGTTCTACCAGCACATCACCAGTCGAGCGGCCAGCGGCGCGATCGCGACCACCCAGTTCACGTCCGGCACCGGCAACGTCCTGATCTCGTACGAGAACGAGGCAATCGCCACCCGGGCCAAGGGCGCCGCAATCGACTACATCATTCCCGATCAGAGCTTCCTCATCGAGAATCCCGCGGCGGTCACCAAGTCGGCCTCGTCGGCAGCGAAGGACTTCCTGAAATTCGTGCTCAGCCCGAAGGGCCAGGAGATCTTCGCGAGCCGCGGCTTTCGGCCCGTGGTGGCCGGTACGACGATCGGCACCGTCAAGGGGGCCAACGACCCGAGCAACCCGTTCCCCAAGGTCAAGCAGCTCACGACCATCGCCGACCTCGGCGGTTGGAAGGCCGTCAACGACAAGTTCTTCGGTGACAACGGCATCGTGACGAAGATCGAGTCGTCGACGTCCGGATGACGCTCGACCTCGCAACGCAGCCGGCGAGCCGCGCCCAGCGCGGCCGCCGGTCGCGCCGTCGCGACCGCGGTGGCTCGTCGCTGGGTCCCATCTCCGGGGTGAGCCTCGGGGTCATCGTGCTCTGGCTCAGCCTGCTCGTCCTCCTGCCGCTCGCCGCCGTGGTCGGCAAGGCGTTCGGCGGCGGATGGGACGCCTTCTGGTCCGCGGTGACCGACCCGGAGGCGGTCGCTGCCCTGCGGCTGACCGTCGGGTTGTCGGTGGGCGTCGCGTTGGTCGGTGCGGTGATGGGCACGCTCGTGGCCTGGGTCCTCGTCCGTGAGCCGTTCCGCGGCTCACGGATCCTCGAGATGGTCATCGACATCCCGTTCGCGCTGCCGACGATCGTCGCCGGCCTGGTCATGCTCGCCGTGTACGGCGGTGACACCGCCTTCGCCCCCAACCTGTTCGGCACCCGCGCGGGTCTGTTCGTCACGCTGTTGTTCGTGACGCTGCCGTTCAGCGTGCGCACCGTGCAGCCGGTCCTGGTCGAACTGGATCGCGAGGCCGAGCAGGCGGCAGCGTCGCTCGGAGCCGCGCCGACCGTCGTGTTTCGCCGCATCGTGTTGCCGCAGATATTCCCTGCGGTGGCCTCCGGTGCCGCGTTGGCCTTCGCCCGCTCGCTCGGTGAATACGGCTCGCTCATCCTCATCTCGAGCAATATCCCGTTCAAGACCGAGATCGCGTCCTCGCTCATCTACGGCAGGCTGCAGGACGCCGAGAACGCCGAGCGGGCGACCCAGCAGGCGGCGGCGATCTCGACGGTCCTGCTCGTGGCGAGTGCGCTGGTCTTGATGCTGCTCGAACTGATCCAGCGACGGACGGTGCGTCGTGGCTGAAATCGTCATCGGGCCGCCGCCGATGGCCTCACGACCCGCGCCGAAGTTCCGCCCGCCGGCGACGAACACCGCCCGAATCCTGCGCGTCGTCGCGGCCCTGTACATCGGAATCCTGGTGCTCGTCCCGCTGCTGGTGGTGTGTTGGCGCACCTTCGAGCCGGGCCTCAGTGCCTTCTTCGCCGCGCTCACCGACGAGTCCGCCGTGCACGCGTTCGAGGTAACCGCGGTCGTCGCCGGCATCGCGGTTGTGATCAACACCGTGTTCGGCATCACGGCCGCGATCCTCCTGGCGCGATACCAGTTCCCGGGCCGGCGCCTGCTCAGCGCGTTCATCGACCTGCCGGTCGCGGTGTCGCCGATCGTCGTCGGACTCGCGCTCATTCTCGTGTACGGGCCGAGCGGCTGGTTCGGCGCGTCGCTCGAAGACACTCCGCTGCAGGTCATCAATGCCAAGCCGGGGATGGTGCTGGCCACCGTCTTCGTGTCCTTGCCGCTGGTGGTCCGGGCGATCGTCCCGGTGCTGGAACAGGCCGGCACCGAACAAGAGCAGGCCGCGGCGTCGCTCGGTGCCCACGCGGTCACCCGGTTCTTGCGGATCACCCTGCCGACGATCCGGGTCGCGCTCGCCTACGGCGTCGTGCTGTGCATCGCGCGCTGCATCGGGGAGTATGGCGCCGTGCTCGTCGTGTCGGGCAACATCGAAGGTGACACAGAAACAGCGACGTTGCGGATCGGCAACCTCGTCGACAGTGAACAGGACCCAAACTCTGCGTACGCGATCGCGTTCGTATTGGTGCTCGTGGCGCTTGCCGCGATCGCAATATCGGCATACATCAGCCGCCGGCGGGAGACAACCTGATGGGCATCGAGGTACGAGGCATCGGTAAGCGATTCGGCGATTTCGTCGCACTCGAGGACGTCGACCTGTCGGTGCGCTCCGGCGCGTTGACGGCATTGCTCGGGCCGAGCGGCGGCGGCAAGTCCACCTTGCTGCGCATCATCGCCGGCCTGGAGCGCCCGGACACCGGCACGGTCGAGATCGACGGTGAGGACGCGACGAGGAAGCCGCCGCGACATCGCGACGTCGGATTCGTGTTCCAGCACTACGCCGCGTTCACCCATCTGAGTGTGTTCCGCAACGTCGCGTTTGGACTCGAGATCCGCAAGCGACCCAAGGCGGAGATCACCAAGCGGGTGCGCGAACTGCTCGAACTCGTCCACCTCGACCAGTTCGCCGATCGCACCCCAGCGCAACTGTCGGGCGGGCAGCGACAGCGCATGGCGCTGGCCCGGGCGCTTGCGGTGGAGCCGAAGGTGCTGCTGCTCGACGAGCCGTTCGGCGCGCTGGATGCGAAGGTCCGTAAGGAACTGCGCGACTGGCTGCGCCGGCTGCACGACGAAGTGCACGTCACCACAGTCTTTGTCACCCATGACCAGGAGGAGGCCCTCGAGGTCTCCGACGAGATCGTGGTGATCAACAACGGGCGGGTGGAGCAGGTCGGCAGCCCTGACGAGTTGTACGACAAGCCGCGCAACGACTTCGTCATGTCGTTCCTCGGTCCGGTCACCACGTTCGACGGCCGGCTCGTGCGTCCGCACGACATCGAGGTCCTCGCCTCGCCGGATGCCGGCACGGTCAGCGCTTCGGTGATCCGCCTGCAGCGGGTGGGTTTCGAGATGCGTGCGGTGTTGGCGGTCGAAGGCTTCGATGCGCCGACCAACGCCCAACTCACGCGGGGACAGGGCGAGGCGATCGAGTTGGTGCCCGGCAGCCAGGTCTGGGTGAGGGCAGCGCGCAACAGCGTGAGCCTGCCGGTCCCGGCCTGACGGTGCGTCGCGCGCCGGACTGCGGTCCGGCTTTGCGAGGATGCTGACGTGCAGATCTCGGCGAAGACGGATTACGCGGTGCGGGCGTTGCTGAGTCTCGCGGCCCGCGAGCCGGATCTCGTCAAGATCGACACGGTGGTGTCGGAGCAGGGATTGCCGCGCAAGTTCGTCGAGGCGATCCTCGGCGAGCTACGCCGCGCGGGCATGGTGCGCAGCCAGCGTGGCGCCGACGGCGGCTATGCGCTCGCCCGCCCGGCCGCGGAGATCATGCTCGGGTCGGTGTTGCGGGCGGTCGACGGTCCGCTCGCCGAGGTTCGGGGGTTGCGCCCGCACGAGACCACCTACGCGGGCGTGGCCGCGCACCTGCCCGCGGTCTGGGTGGCGGTGCGAGCCAGCCTGCGTAGCGTGTTGGACGAGACGTCGCTCGCGCAGGTGCTGTCCGGGGATCTGCCCGCGCATGTGCTGCGTCTCAATGAGGCGCCCGACGCCTGGTTACCGCGCTGAGCCGGTGCGGCTTGCCCGGCGCCGCTACTGCTGCGGCACTGCCCGAGAACGCGGGGCCGCTGCGCGATCCGTAGGATCGCGGGATGGCCGATTCGCGTGCACTGCACACGCGCGCGAGCACGACTCGCCTCACCGGCGCGACCGGCGGCGGGGTGATCACCCGGACGACGCTGCCGGGCGGTCTACGGATCGTCACTGAAGCGATGCCCGGCGTGCGCAGCGCGAGCGTCGGTGTGTGGGTGTCGGTAGGCTCGCGCGACGAGTCGCCGTCACTCGCCGGGACGAGTCATTTCCTCGAACACCTGCTGTTCAAGGGAACGGTGACCCGCACGGCGGTGGACATCGCCAACGCCATGGACGCCGTCGGCGGCGAGTGCAACGCCTTCACGGAGAAGGAGCACACCTGCTTCTACGCGACCGTGCTCGACCGCGATCTGCCACTGGCGATGGACATGGTCACCGACGTGGTGCTCAATGCCACCCTCGCCGCGACCGACGTCGACATCGAGCGAGGCGTGGTGCTCGAGGAGATCGCGATGCGCGACGACGATCCGAGCGATCTCGTGCACGACATCTTCTCGACGGCACTGTTCGGCGAGGCGCCGCTGGGTCGTCCCATCCTCGGTACGGAGGACTCCATCCGTGCCCTCTCGCGGCGCCAGATCAACGGCTATTACCGGCGCCGCTACACCCCGGATGCGATGGTGGTGTCCGTCGCCGGCAACGTCGAACACTCGGCGGTCGTCAGGCTCGTGCGCCGCGCGTTCGAGGCCTCACTGGATCCGGCCGACAGTGCCCGTGAACCCCGGGTCGGGACGACTCGCGACACGCTCGTGCCAGCCAGCCCCGTCGCGGTGCGCCCGGACGACACCGAGCAGGCGAACCTGGTACTCGGCTGTCGGGGGATGTCGCGCCACGACCCGCGTCGCTACGCGCTCGGCGTGCTGTCCTGCGCGTTGGGCGGCGGGATGAGCTCGCGATTGTTCCAGCGGGTACGTGAGGAACGCGGACTCGCCTACTCGGTGTACGCCTTCAGCAGCGGCTTCGCCGACACCGGCCAGTTCGGCGTCTATGCCGGCTGCCAACCGGGCAAGGCGGACGAAGTCCTCGCGCTGATGGTCGCCGAAATCGACGCCATCGCCCGCGGTGAACTCAGCACTGCCGAGATCGAGCGTGGCAAGGGCCAGATGCGGGGCGGGATCGTCCTCGGCCTCGAGGACGCCGGGTCGCGGATGACCAGAATCGGCAAGAGCGAGCTCGCCTACGGTGACATCCTCGGCGTGGACGAGGTGCTTGCCCGAATCGACGCGGTGCAGCCCCGTGACGTGGCCGAGGTGGCCGCTGACGTGCTGGGGCGACCGCGCTGTCTGACCGTCGTCGGACCCTTCGGCGCTCACGACTTCGACGGTGCGGTATGACACTGGAGCTGAAGGAACTGAGGAGCGACGACACGATGACCGAGGCAATCCGGGTCGGGGTGCTGGGGGCGCGTGGGCGCATGGGCCAGCAGGTGTGCCGAGCGGTCGACGCCGCCGACGACCTGGAACTCGTGGCGATGGTCGACGCTGGTGACTGGTTGTTCAGCGTGGCCGACGCCGACACGCAGGTCGTCGTCGACTTCACCCATCCCGACGTCGTCATGGACAACATCCGCTTCGCCGTCGATCAGGGCATCCACGCCGTCGTGGGCACCACCGGGTTCACCCAGGAGCGGATCGACACCGTGCGCGGCTGGCTCGCCGACTCACCACAGACCGGTGTCCTCATCGCGCCGAACTTCGGCATCGGCGCGGTGCTGTCGATGAGGTTCGCCCAGCTCGCCGCGCCGTTCTACGATTCCGTCGAGGTCATCGAGCTGCACCACCCCGGCAAGGCCGACGCGCCGAGTGGCACGGCAGTGCGCACGGCCGAACTCATCGCGCAGGCACGCAAAGCTGCCGGCCTCGGTGATTCCCCCGACGCGACCACCCAGGCGCGCGACGGCGCACGGGGCGCGGACATCGACGGGGTGCACGTGCACGCGCTGCGGGTGACTGGCATGGTCGCGCACCAGGAGATCGTGTTCGGAGCCGAGGGCGAGACGCTGACGTTGCGGCACGACTCCCTCGACCGGGCGTCGTTCATGCCGGGCGTGCTGCTCGCGGTCCGCGAGGTCATCTCGCGCCCCGGCCTCACGGTCGGCCTGGAATCGCTGCTCGATCTGTGAGTCAGAGCGTCGCCTAATCGCGTCCGACGTGCGTGTCGAGCCAGCTCACCAGCGGTGCGAGAGAACGCAACGCCTTGCCGATCTCGCTGCCGGCCTTCGGTGTCGAGAGCCAGGCCGGGCAGCCGAGCTGGCGGTGGGCGGTCAGCGTCTTGTGCCGCAGCAGGTCCGCTCGCGGATGGTCCTTGGGGTAGCCGGGCGGCACTCGGGTCAGCTGCTGGCCGCCGACGTCGAACCTGGCCTTCGTGACGGCCGCGACGGCGCGCTGTAGCGCCGGACCCGACACGTCGTCCGCGACCGCCCGGCGCAGCCGCTCAACCTGGGACGAGGACGTCTCCCAGTAGCCTGCGGCGACCATCAGTCCCTCGGCGGAGATGTGGAAATAGCGCGACGTTTCGCCGAACCACACGCCTTGATGGGTCTTGTAGGGCGTCTTGTCCTTGGAGAAGCGGACATCGCGATAGGGCCGGAACAACTTCGGCGACCCGAATTCACGCGCGAGGTCAGCGGTGAGCGCTTCGAGGGGCGCCTTGACCTGCTCGGTGTACACGTGCTTGTTGGCCGTCCAGAAGGACTTGGAGTTGTCGGCTTCGAGGTCCTCGTAGAAATCAAGCGCGGCGAGCGGGATGCCGACGCAGGTCACTGCTCGTCCTCGAGGATCGACGCGTGCAGGCGCACCTCGCGCAATTCACCCGCGCCGGTGTCGAGCGCGCGCGCCAAGCCGTCCGGAGCCCAACCCGCGGACACCAGGAACTCTCGCGTGGGCGTGTCAGACTCCGGGACCCAGGCGATTGCCCGCGTCATGCCGAAGCGCCGGGCATGGTCGACGGCGGCCGCAAGCAAACGGGAGCCGTGCCCGCGGCGGCCCCAGCGTGGTTCGACGAGAATCGGCTCCACCGCGACCGTACTGTCCGGGTCGGGATCGCCGTCCTCCAAGTCATCGGCCGGCCCGAGCGCCACGAAGCCCACGAGCCACTGCGCTTCCATGGCAACCAGGACGCGATGCCGTCGCGACGGCGGTGCGGTGATGGCCGCCGACCAGGCGGCCGAGGCCTGCTCCGCGGACAGCCGGTCGAGGACGGGTTGCGGCAGGATGTCGGCGTAGGCCGTCCGCCACGTCTCGACCTGGATCCGGCCGAGCTCACTCGCATCACCCGCGAGCGCGGGCCGCACGCTGACGTCGGCCATCCGTCGACTTTAACGCTCGGGTCCGGTCAGCCGCCCTCGCACCTGGGATCCTGGCTGGGTTTGCGCTCCGAACTCCGGTGCCTCGCGCAGTACCCCGACGAGGAATTGGGCGGCAACTGCCACGCCGGCTCCGATGACGATGAGCACGATGCCCGCCGCGGTGGCGTTGTCGGAGATCGCGTCGGCGACCAGGACGACGATGCCGACCACGACGGCGACAGTCCACACCCACGTGGTGAAACGTCGGCCGAATCGGCCGCCGTACCAGGCCAGCAGTGCGCCCACGACGATCAGCACCACTCCCGTGCCGACCTGGTGAAACGTGGGGATGCCACTCGAGATGCCGCCGATCGTCGCGACGAAGCCGGCGAACGCGAGTGCGACCGCCACCCCCGAGCGACCGACGCGGTCCAGCAGGGCGGCGATGCCGTAGTAGGCCAAGCCGCAGATGAGGCCGACGGCCGCGACGCCGCCCAGGCTGCCACCGCCGCCGGTGGACACGCCGAGCGAACTGGCGGCCGAGGCGATACCGGAATTGCCGGCTGCCTTATAGCTCAGATACGACGCGAGGCCGACCGCCGCGAGACCCAGGTAGAACGCCCGACCCTGGGCGCCCGGCACGAACAGGTAACTGATCAGCCAGACCGCGATCGACAGCAGGAACACCACGTCGACGTCGAACAGGAAATCGCCGCTCACCAGCACGTTGCGCACATTCAGGGTCAGGAACCCGAGTGCGAGGGGAACGCCGATCGCGCCGGCCAACGCGCCCGCCGTCGCCGCCGGTCCTCGCCGGAATCGGATCATCAGGGCGTAGCCGACGACGACGACGACAAACGACAGGCCGGCGCCGAGGAAGCGGCGACTTTCGCTGTACCGATCGGAACCGCCGTCGGAGTCGAACCCGCGCTGCAGTCCGTCGGCGAAGTAGCCACCGGCCCAGATGAGGACGCCGATCAGCACGAGTGCCATCCCGGCGCCGGCCAGGGAGATGCACAGCCGCGGCTCGGGACGGCGCACCGTCCGGATGCCGAGCCGAGCGCCCAGGCCCGGGCGGTCCGCGCGCTGGCCGCCCGCTGGTGCGCCGTAGCCGGCCGGACCGCCGGCATCCGGGCGGGGCCCACCTGCCTGGTACGGCTGCTGCGGGTTGCCGCCCGGGAAGGGCGGCGGTACTCCGTCCCCGCCCGCGGTCGGCGCGCCGGGCGATCCCCACGGACCCGGTGACTGGTAGGGCGGTGGTGACTGGTAGGCCGGTGGTGACTGGTAGGGCGGCGGCTCGGGTGGGCCACCTGATGGCGGGTCGGGTGGCTGGGGTGGCTCGGTCACTTGCCGAGCGTAGATCGAATCGAGCCCTCGCCGGGCAGGTGGTCTGCATTTGCGGGATACGACATCTCGGTTATCCGGCCGCGTTGTCCTGGAGGTCGACCGCCTGCTGACTCAGCGTGGCGTTGCTCGGGCGAACGAGTCCGCCTCGAGCCGTTCGCGCTTGCGCTTGCGCAGGTGCAGTGCGACGTAGACGATCACCACGATCGCGAGAATCGCGAGCGGCGCCCAGGTGAGGGTCTGGCCGACCACGTCCAGCGACGACGCGAAGGCGTAGCCGAGCAGCACGCAGCCAGGCGCCCAGATGAGTCCACCAAGCGCGTTCCAGACGAAAAAAGTGCGGTAGCGCATGCCGCTCATCCCGGCCATCGACGGCACGAGCGCGCGGAACAGTGCGGTCAGCCGTCCGAACAGCACCGCCTTGCCGCCATGCCGGTGCAAGAACCCGTCGACCATGGCCCAGCGGGGCTCACCCACCCACCCGCCGAGCCGGGATCGGCGCAGTCCCGGTCCGAACGTCTTCCCGAACTCGTAGCCCACGGAGTCGCCAACGATGGCGCACACGACGGCGACCGGGATCATGATGCGCAGGTCGAGCACGCCGCGTTGGCAGAAGACCCCCGCGACGAGCAGCGCCGTCTCGCCGGGCAGCACCATGCCGACCAACAGTGCGGCTTCCGCGAAGCACAACCCGCCCGCGATCGCGTACAGCCACGCCCCCACGGCGTTGCCGATGCTCTCGAAGAGGTGCTCGAACACCACTGCATGGTCCCATGACCGGCACCGCGCCGGGCGCCTGAGCGTGGTCGGTGGGGCACCGTAGGGTCGCCACGTGCAAGCGGTGGTCGGGCTATGAGCAACACGCGCCGGCTCTCGCCGGCGGCCGCGCGCCGGATCGCGCTCGCTGCCCAGGGTTTCGCCGACCCCCGCCCGACCGCAGCCGTCACGGCCCGGCACATCCGGCGGGTGATCGAGCGGGTGGCCGTGCTGCAGATCGATTCGGTGAACGTCTTCAGCCGCTCTCACTACCTACCGGTGTTCGCCCGGCTCGGGCCCTATCCGCGCGCCCTGCTGGACCAGATGACCGGATACGCGTCCACTGCAGGCCCCCCGGGCCGACTGCCGCGCAGCGCGGCCGGGCCGGCGTTGTTCGAGTACTGGGCCCACGCCGCGTCGCTGCTCCCGATCGACTACCAGCCGCTGCTGCGCTGGCGGATGGCGCGGGTGCACCTCGATTCCTGGCGGTCCATCCAACGGATCGCCGCCGAGAATCCGGAGCTTGTCGACGACGTCGTGCGGCTGGTCACCGAGAACGGGCCGATCCGCGCGGGTGATACCGGAATCCCGCGTCCGCCGCCGCGGCCCGGGCACATGTGGAACTGGCACGAAGGCAAGATCGCACTCGAGTACCTGTTCTTCGCCGGCCGGGTGAGCACCGCGAAACGGGTCAACTTCGAGCGCTACTACGACCTCACCGAACGCGTGCTGCCCGCCGACGTGCTGGCCGCGCCGACACCCAGCGAGCCGGACGCGAAGCGTGAGCTGCTGCGGATCTCGGCACGTGCCCTGGGCGTGGCGACCGTTGCGGATCTGCGCGACTACTTCCGGTTGCCACCCGCGTCGGCCGCGACCGCCGTTGCCGAATTGGTCGCGACCGGCGAGCTGATCCCGGTCGACGTGCCGGGCTGGACCGCTCCGGCGTTCCTGTGGCACGCAGCGCGCCGCCCCCGCGCGGTCACCGCCCGCGCACTGCTGTCACCGTTCGACTCGCTGATCTGGTCCCGCGATCGCACGGAGCGGCTGTTCGAGCTGCGCTACCGGATCGAGATCTACGTGCCGGAGCATCAGCGGCGCTTCGGCTACTACGTGCTGCCCTTCCTGCTCGACGATGCGCTCGTCGGCCGGGTAGACCTGAAGGCCGACCGGCATGCCGGGCTGCTGTTGGTGCAGAGCGCATGGTGCGAACCGGGCCGCGACCCAGAGCGCGTCGCCGCAGAACTCGCCGCGGAGCTCGCCTCGACCGCGGCGTGGCTTGGTCTCGACGGTGTCGCCGTCAGGCCGCGCGGTGATCTCGCCCCGCCCCTGGCGCGGGCCGTGCAGGCGGCCGCGGCGCGGTGATCGGGACGGCTCGCCGTGCGTCGGGCGGTGTCGCGTGCGGGTCGGCGGCTAGGCTCGACCGCACACCCCACAGCCGCTGGACGAGCGGTGAACAGTAGGGAGCACCGCGTGCCCGACATCGTCGCGCTGAAAGTCCAAGCCATCGCTTGGACCCACTTCGAGCCGCCCGCCGACGTGCCGTGGGAGACCGACGCCGGCGGCGGCGAGGCGCTCGCGGAGTTCGCCGGCCGGGCCTGTTACCAGTCGTGGAAGAAGCCGAACCCGGCCACGGCGACGAATGCCGGCTACCTGCGGCACATCCTTGAAGTCGGGCACCTGTCGGTACTCGAACACGGGTCGGTCACCTTCTACCTGTCCGGCATCTCCCGGTCGTTGACGCACGAACTGATCCGGCACCGGCACTTCAGCTACTCGCAGCTGTCCCAGCGCTACGTACCCGAGCGTGACGCGGCGATGGTCGAGCCTGACGTCATCGCCGAGGATCCGCGGCTGCACGCGAAGTTCGTCGCCGCATCCGATGCCGCGGTACACGCCTACACCGAGCTGCTCGAGGGGTTGGAGAAGAAGTTCGCCGACACCGGGTTGCAGGGCGCACACGCCACGCTGATCAGGAAGCAGGCGCGGCAGGCGGCACGCGCGATGCTGCCCAACGCCACCGAGACGCGCATCGTCGTCACCGGTAACTACCGTGCCTGGCGGCATTTCGTCGCGATGCGCGCCTCCGAGCACGCCGACATCGAGATCCGTCAGCTGGCCGTGGCGTGCCTGCGCGAGCTGCAGCGCATCGCTGCCAACGCGTTCGCCGACTTCGAGATCACCGCGCTGCCCGACGGCACCGAGGTGGCATCGAGCCCGTTCGTCGCCGAGGGCTGACCCGCAGGTGTCGCACCCGTCGCGGGTAGGCTGAGCACGTGCAGCCCGGGCCGCAGCAACCGCCGTTCGGTCAGCTGCTGACTGCGATGGTGACGCCGTTCGACCGCGCCGGATCCGTCGATCTCGCCCGAGCGGCCGAGCTGGCCGGGTACCTCGTCGACGAGCAGGCCAATGACGGTGTGGTGGTCAACGGGACGACCGGTGAGTCGCCCACCACGAGCGACGCGGAGAAGTCCGACCTCGTCCGCGCGGTGATCGATGCGGTCGGCGATCGCGCGCACGTCGTCGCCGGAGTGGGCACGTTCGACACGGTGCACACCATCCACCTTGCCGAGCAAGCCGCAAAGGCCGGTGCACACGGCTTGCTGTGCGTCACCCCCTACTACTCCAAACCCCCGCAGGCCGGGCTCAATTGCCACTTCCGGGCGGTTGCCGACGCCACCGACCTACCGGTGCTGCTCTACGACATTCCGCATCGCGCCGGTGTGCCGATCGCTGCGGAGACGCTGCTGGAGCTTGCCGCGCACGAGCGCATCGTGGGGGTCAAGGATGCCAAGGGCGAGCTCGCCTCGTCGGCCCACGTGATCGCCCAGACCGGTCTCGCGTATTACAGCGGCGACGACGCGTTGACCTTGCCGCTGCTGTCCGTGGGGGCGGTCGGCGTGATCGGCACGTCCACGCACTTCTCCGGCGTCGGAACTCAGGCGATGATCACTGCCTTCCGGGCCGGGGACCCGAGCACCGCGTTGCGCCTGCACCAGCAGCTGCTCCCGATCTACACCGGCATCTTCCGCACGCAGGGCACGATTCTCGTCAAGGCCGGGTTACGCCTGCGCGGTCTCGACGTCGGCCCTGTGCGGCTGCCGCTGGTCGACGCGACCGAGCACGAGATCAACCATCTGCGTGCCGATCTGGCCGCCGCGGGGCTGGGCTGAGCCACCCGGTTCACCGGCCGCTGGGTCCGCGAATTCCGTGCCGTCGTCGCGCCTCCCGGCAACCCTCGACTTCACAGTTAGCGTTGCAGGGTGAGTACCGGAACCCGCACCCGTCCGCCGGGACGAAAAGGCAGTGCCCGCTCGTCCACCAGCCGGTCATCGGCGGCACGGTCCAAAAGCGCCCGAAAGCCGGGCGTCGCAAGCCGTCGCTCGCCCGTTACCGCTGCAGTGCTCGCCACGATCGTCGGCATCGGCCGAGGGTTGGCTGCGTTGTGGCACGCCCTCGCGATGACGGTCGGTGGCCTCGCCCGCACCGCCGGCCGCAATGCGTCGACCGCCCGCGACCTCCCCCCCGAGCATCGTCGCGACGGCGCTGCTCTCGGCGTGCTGGCCCTCGGCCTGATCACGATGATGGGGTGCTGGTTCGCTGCCGCGGGTCCGGTCGGCACGGCGACCGACAGCGCGCTGCGGACCATGATCGGCAATGCCGCGCTCGCCGTGCCGGTGATCCTGTTCGGCGCCGGTGCCCACATGTTGCGCCAGGCGCCCGAACCCAGCGCCCGCGGCAGGCTGCTGGTCGGCTGGCTGGCGCTGATGATCAGCGTCCTCGGCCTGCTCGACATCTGGGGCGGTAGTCCCACGACCGCGACAGGTCGCGCGCACGCCGGAGGGATCATCGGCACCGGTGTCGGCGCGCCGCTCTCGGCCGGGGTGTCGGCGGCGCTCGCCGTGCCGCTACTCGCCGTAGTAGGGGTGTTCGGCGTTCTCGTCGTCACCGCCACGCCGATCAGTGCCCTGGTGGAGTACGTGGTGCGGCTCGGCGGACTGCGGCACCGGGCGCCGCGGCAGCCGAGCGCAGCGCCGGACGCCGCGGCAGCCGATGTCCGCGCCCGTCGCAGGCCCACCGTCGCGGTCGAGGACCCCGAGACCGACGCCGTCACGACGGAAATCGCACCGCTTGGCGACCTCGAGCCGGCGAGCGCCGAGGCCGCGACTCCCACCCCGAGGGCGCGTAAGGCACGTGTGCCGAGGCCCGCGGGCGGTCCGGATCGTGCGCCGATCGACCGTCCGACACAACTCGAGCTTGCCGACGGCGCCGGCATGTACACGTTGCCCGACCTCGCGACGCTCGCGCACGGCAGCCCCCATCTCGCGCACACCAAGGCCAACGACGAGGTGATCGCCGCACTACAGAGGGTGTTCGCGGAGTTCGACGTCGACTGCGCGGTGACCGGCTTCAACCGTGGCCCGACCGTCACTCGGTACGAGGTCTCGCTGGGGCCGGGCGTCAAGGTGGAGCGGATCACGAACCTGACCCGCAACATCGCCTATGCGGTGAAGAGCGCCGAAGTGCGCATCCTGTCACCCATACCGGGCAAGAGCGCCGTTGGTGTCGAGATCCCGAACGCCGATCCGGAGGTCGTCATGCTCGGTGACGCGCTCCGCTCGTCCGTCGCGCAGCGCGACCCGCACCCGATGCTCGTCGCGCTCGGCAAGGACGTCGAGGGCGGCTTCGTCGTCGCGAACCTGACCCGGATGCCGCACCTGCTCGTGGCCGGTGCCACGGGTGCGGGCAAGTCGTCGTGCATCAACACGTTGATCCTGTCCGTGCTTGCGCGCGCGACGCCCGATCAGGTGCGCATGGTGCTCATCGACCCGAAGCGGGTGGAGTTCGCCGGCTACCAAGGCATTCCGCACCTTGTCACGCCGGTGATCACCAACGCGAAGAAGGCCGCGGACGCGCTGCAGTGGGTCGTTCGGGAGATGGACATGCGCTACGAGGACATGGAGACCTCGGGGGTGCGGCACATCGACGACTTCAATGCCAACGTGCGCAGTGGGAAGCTCGTGGCGCCGCCCGGTTCGGAGCGGGCGTACACGGCATACCCGTATCTGCTGGTGATCGTCGACGAGCTCGCCGACCTGATGATGGTCGCCCCGCGTGATGTCGAGGATTCGATCGTGCGCATCACCCAACTCGCACGGGCAGCCGGTATTCATCTGGTGATCGCGACACAGCGCCCGTCGGTCGACGTCGTCACGGGGCTGATCAAGGCCAACGTGCCTTCCCGGCTCGGCTTCAAGACGTCCTCGCTGGCTGACTCCCGAGTCATCCTCGACCAGCCGGGAGCGGAGAAGCTGCTCGGCAAGGGAGACGCACTGTTCCTGCCGATGGGCGCGTCCAAGCCCGCCCGGATGCAGGGCGCGTTCGTCACCGACGCGGAGATCCACACGATCGTCGAGCACTGCAAGAAACAGCTGCAGCCCACCTACCGTGAGGATGTCACCGCGCCGCAGCAGGCCGCGCGAAAGGAGATCGACGAGGACATCGGAGATGACCTTGAGCTGTTCCTGTCGGCCGTCGAGCTCGTCGTGTCGACCCAATTCGGGTCGACGTCCATGCTGCAACGCAAGCTGCGCGTCGGTTTCGCGAAGGCCGGACGACTGATGGATCTGATGGAGTCGCGCGGCATCGTCGGCCCCTCGGAAGGCTCGAAGGCACGCGAGGTGTTGATCGTGCCGGACGAGGTGGCCGGGCTGCTCTACACCCTGCGCAACGGTGGTACCGCGGCTGACCTCATGACGGCTGCCGCGGATGACGCGGCGCTACCCACCGGCTCCGATTCCCCGTAGTTCCACGCGTGGGTCGGTCAGAGGCGGCGGTGGCGCGCGAGGTAGAACAACCGGCGCAGTGAGAAGACCCGGCGACCCTGGGCGCGGTGCCTACCGGCGTAGCGGACGTCGACGTCCATGCCGATACCGGACGCGGACGGCGTCCACGGCGTGTACGCCGGTTCGATCCGGTCGAGCGTGGTCACGTCGATCACCTCCGTGCCGCGGACGCTATCCGCTGTGCCGCGCACTGTCGCGCGACACGCCCGCGCGCCGATCAGCCCAACTCGAGGAGCATCCGGGTGTTGCCCAGGGTATTCGGCTTGACGTACTCGAGATTCAGGAACTCGGCCACGCCGGGGTCGAAGGAGCGGCGCAGCGCGTCGTAGGTGTCGTGATCGACGGGCGCGCCATCGATCTCGACGAAGCCGGCCCGTGCGAAGAAGTCGGTGTGGAAGGTCAATGCGAACAGGCGGGACAGACCGAGCTCGCGTGCCGTAGTGATCAACACATCGAGGAGCCGCCGCCCGATCCGGGCATCGACTCGATCGGGTCGCACAGCCAGCGTGCGAATCTCACCCAGGTCGGCCCACAGCACATGCAGCGCACCGCAGCCGATCACGTCACCGTCGGAATCGGCGACCAGGAAATCCTGCACGTCCTCGTACAACGTGACGAGTTCCTTTGCGAGCAGCTTGCGGCCCGAACCGGCGTAGACGTCGACGATGGACTTGATCGCCGGCACATCGGCCGTGCGCGCGCGGCGGATGACGGCGGACACGGAAGACGACGCTAGCCTGCCGCCCGGGCGGCGGCGCAGCCGATGGGCCGAGTTACGGCAGTCGGATCCGGCGCTCGTCGCCCGGTCCAGGCCGGCCCGCGCGGGTAACCTCCTCTGCGTGCCTCAGCCCGTTCGCAGCGTCGCTCTCGTGACGCTCGGCTGCGCGCGTAACGAGGTCGATTCCGAGGAGCTCGCCGGGCGGCTGGACGCCGCCGGTTGGATCTTGCGCGCCGAGCCGGACGACGCGTCCGTGGTCGTGGTCAACACCTGCGGATTCGTCGACTCGGCGAAGAAGGACTCGATCGACACCCTGCTCGCGGCCGCCGACACCGGCAAGCGGGTCGTGGCGGTCGGTTGCCTGGCCGAGCGATACGGCGACCAACTGGCAGCCGCGCTGCCCGAGGCCGACGCCGTGCTCGGCTTCGACTCCTACGCCGACATCGCCGCGCGACTCGACGATGTCGCCGCCGGGCGGCCGATCTCGGCGCACACCCCGCGCGACCGGCGCTCGCTGCTGCCGTTGACCCCGGCCGACCGGCCGCGCGCCAGCACCGACGTGAGCTTGCCGGGTCACGCCTGGCTGCCGAGCGCCGCCGTACGCACCCGGCTCGATTCCGGACCGGTTGCCTATCTCAAGCTGGCCTCCGGCTGTGACCGGCGGTGCAGCTTCTGCGCGATCCCGTCGTTTCGCGGTTCGTTCGTCTCGAGACCACCGGCAGACGTGCTGGACGAGGCAATCTGGCTCGCATCGACTGGCGTTCGCGAGCTGGTCCTGGTCAGCGAGAACTCGACGTCCTACGGCAAGGATCTCGGCGACCTCAGGGCGCTGGAGACGCTGCTTGGCCAGTTGGTCGCGGTGGACGGTGTCGAACGCGTGCGGGTGTCCTACTTGCAGCCGGCCGAGTTGCGGCCGTCGCTGCTGGCCGCGATTGCCTCCACACCCGGCGTGGCGCCGTACTTCGACCTGTCGTTCCAGCACGCGAGCCCGACCGTGCTGCGGCGGATGAAACGCTTCGGCGGCACCGACGCGTTTCTCGACCTGTTGGCTCGTGCGCGTGCCGTTGCCCCCGACCTCGGCGCGCGCAGCAACGTGATCGTCGGTTTCCCGGGTGAGACCGAGGCCGACTTCGCCGAGCTCGAGAACTTCCTCGGCGCGGCCGGCCTGGACGCGATCGGGGTGTTCGGCTACTCCGACGAGGACGGCACGGCCGCGGCGGCCTTCGACGCGAAGGTGCCGGCCGAGGTCATCGCGCAGCGAGTGGCACGGATCAGTGCGCTCGCCGACGAACTGGTGGCGCAACGGGCCGAGGAGCGCATCGGCACGCGGGTCGAGGTGCTTGTCGAGGACGTGGAGGACGGCGGCCCGATCGGCCGAGCGGCTCACCAGGGCCCGGACGTCGACGGCGTCGTGCAGCTTCGCGGATCGACTCCCGTCCCGCCCGGTCGGTTCGTCTCCGCGTTCGTCGTGGACACCGTGGGTGTCGATCTGGTGGCGGAGGCGGCAGGTACGCCGTGGTGAAGCCGACCGAACCCGGGCGCGAGCCGGGCACCCACCTAGCGCTACCTAGGCTGACCGACGACCCGATCGGTGATCCGGTGAGTTCGGTCTCGGCATGGAACGTCGCGAACGCGCTGACGGTGCTGCGCCTGCTCCTTGTTCCGGTCTTCGTGGTCACCCTGTTCGCCGACGGCGGCCACAACGACACGTGGCGTGTTATCGCGTGGGCGGTCTTCGCAGTGGCCTCGATCACCGATCAGATTGACGGTCACATCGCGCGCAAGCGCAACATCGTCACCGAATTCGGCAAGCTCGCGGATCCGATTGCCGACAAAGCCCTCGCCGGGGCCGCGCTGATCGGGCTGTCGGTGCTCGGTGATCTTCCGTGGTGGATCACCGTCGTCATGCTCACCCGCGAGATCGGTGTCACGCTGCTGCGCTTCTGGGTGCTGCGGCACGGCGTTATCCCGGCCAGCCGCGGCGGCAAGCTGAAGACCCTGCTGCAGGGTGTCGCGATCGGTCTTTACGTGCTGCCGCTGAGCGGCTGGCTGCACGGCCTGGCCACCGTGATCATGTACCTCGCTGTTGCCGTAGCGCTCGCGACCGGCGTCGACTACGTCGCGCGCGCGATGCGGCTACGCCGCGAGTCGTTGCGTGCACAGGTGCCGCACCCAGCGGCCCAAGGGGAATCGGGTGAGCTGTATCAAGGTTGACTCAACAGTCGTTCGCTGTGAGCGGACGTTTCGTGTACCCGCCGCACGGTACGGGGACGGCCGGTACGGTTGAGCGCAGCCGGTTCTGGAGCAAGGTGAGAAGGGGGTCCCGATGCCCGTGCTACGCCAGGTCGTGGGGGACACCCTGCGCACATTGCGAATGCGTCAGCGACGCACCCTGCGCGAGGTTTCCTCAACTGCCCGCGTGAGTCTGGGCTACCTGTCCGAGGTCGAGCGGGGCCAGAAGGAACCTTCTTCGGAACTGCTGGCAGCCATCTGCCGCGCGCTGGACATCGAGCTGTCGGAGCTGTTCGCCCAGGTGAGCCAGGCCTTGCGACGCGAGGAGAAACTGGTTGCGGCAGGTCGGGTCGCGCTCGTCGGCGCCGGTTCCGCGCGGATCTCGCCGGCCTCAATGACCGAACGGCCGTTGACGGCCGAGCAGGGTGCCACGGCACAGGTTCGGACGCTGCCCACCGTGGCCGCCTGACACCCACCTGTCACTTCAGTAACACCAGCCACAGCTTCGCCGACCCGCCGTTGTGCCTCCCCTCATCCGGGCGCGGCGTGGGTAGCTTGCGCTCCAGGCGCGGACCGCACATCAGTGGGATGCCGCGAGCGCCACTGCCCACCGCAAGGGGGACTGCCGGGTGAGCAATCCGCTGATCGACACGTTGTTCCGGCCGACGACGGACGCGGGGCCCAATTCGTCCCCACTGTCGGCCACCGTGGGCAGGCACATATCCAGCCCGGCCGTGGCCGCTTCGGCGGCGCCGGTGCGCGCGAAGGGTACGCACACCCGGGCGGGGAACGCGATGAGCCGCACGCGGATCGCGTTGCTCGACGGGGCGGCGCGCGCCGTCGAGGTGAGCGGTACGAAGATCGCGATGGCTCAGGTGGCCGCCGCGGCCGGGGTCGCGAAGGCCACGCTGTACAACCACTTCCGAACCCGAGACGCGGTGCTCGCGGCGCTCGTGGTGGACCAAGTGCGGCGCATCGTGGACGAACAGCACGGCAAGCCGCTCGAGGTAGTCCTTGCCGACGCGGCACTGGCGATCTCCGTGCACCCGGTCCGGCGCGGACTGGCCCGTGTCGAACCCGCAACGCTCGCCGCGCTCGGCCGCATCGACGACCGAGCCGAGGCCTGGCAGCTAGCCCGGGCGGGGGTCGCGGCGGCCCTCGCCGTCGCGTCGCGTGGCGGCATCGACGTCGTGTTGCGCTGGCTGGCGTCGTTCGTGATGACGCCGGCCGGTCCCGCGGTGATCGCCGCAGATGTCGCGGTCCTCATCGCCGGGCTGCCAGTCGTGGCTGCGACCTCGTCCGGGACCGACCGACGGCCGCTGACGGCGTAGCGGCAGACGAGGCACCCGCTCAGCGGGCGGCCTGACAACTCGGGCACCAGTACGTGCTCCGGCCGCGGCCGGACGCGCCTTGCGCAGCCCGCCGGATCGGCGTGCGGCAGCGTAGACACGGTTGCCCGCCACGCTCGTACACCCAATGCTCCCTGCCACGTTCGGTGTATCCGGTGCTCGACTGCGCCGGGTGGTCGCGGTTGGCCCGCAGCAGTCGCTGCGCCGTGTCGACAAGTCGGTCGAGGTCGCGTACCTCGCCGGTCGGCGTCCAGGGGTGGACGCGCTCGACGAACAACACCTCGCATTTGTACAGGTTGCCGATCCCGGCCAGCCGGCGCTGATCGAGCAACGCCGCACCGATCGCGATGTCCGGTTTGCTCGCCAGGTTCGCCACCGCGCGCGCCGCGTCCCAGTCCGGACCCAGCAGATCCGGGCCCAGATGTCCGACGACCTCATTCTCGGCACTACGCCGCAGCAGGCGTAGGTCATGCACCCGGTATCCGGTTGCCAGCCAGTCCGCGTTGGCCAGTCGCACGCGGACCAGATGATCGGGGTGGCGTCGGGGCGGCGCACTGTCCGCTGGCGAGAGGTACCACGAACCGTCCATCCGCAGGTGGCTGTGCAACGTCAGATCGTCGTCGATGCGGGTGAGCACGTGCTTGCCGCGGGCGAGCACCTCGGTGACGCACCGGCCGCACAGATCCGTCGTCGCCAAGGCTGGCACGCGAAAGTCCGACACGGTCAGCTGCCTGTCGCGCAACGCCTGATCGAGTCGGTGGGCGGTCAGCCAGACGGTGTCGCCTTCGGGCATCGCTCTGGTCAGCCGCGCAGCCGCAAGCCGCGCGGCGTCGGGCGGAATCCGGCGGCCTCCAGTGCGTCGCCCAGGGTGGACGCGGCGACCGGCGCGCCATCGGCGCGCTCGACCTGCAGGCGCCCGAGCGCGCCGTCACGTACCGCGAGCGCCAGTGCGTCGGCGGCGGGTTGCAGTTCGGCCGGATCGTCGCTGAATGAGAGCAACGTCCGCCCGCCACGCTCGACGTAGAGCACGCACCGGCCGTCGACCAGCACCACCAGTGCGCCGGCCTTCCGGGCAGGTTGATGTCCGCGGCCGCTGCCGGTCGGGTTGGGCGCCTGCGGCCACGCCAGGGCGGCGCCGTACGGGTTGGCCGGATCGGTCGTGGCGAGGACGAGCGCCGCCGACCCGGCCACCGACCGCGCGTCGAGTGGGCGGGCCTCGGCGCGCAGCCGGTCGACCGCGCCCGGCAGCGCGAACTGCGCCGCACCCAGTCCCTCGACGAAGTAGCCCCGCCGCGCGCGCCCTGCCTCCTCGGCCGCCTTCAACACGGGGTACACCGCCGCGAACCCGCCGCTGACCCGCTCGGCGCCGACCGACCCGCGGGTGACCAGGCCGTACCGGTCCAGCAGCACGTCCGCGGCGATCACGGCGCGCTGTGTGACGTCCGCCTCCCGAACCGGGGTGGCGGACCAGCGGCCGGGCATGCCGAGCGGCAGCTGCCGGCCCGCGGCGATCGCCGCAGCAATCGACCCGGGTCCCGGTGGACGCGCATAGCGGGCATACCGTCCGCGGGGTGCGCGCGGCTTGCGTGCGTGCGCGGTCCTGGTTGCGGAGCCGAGCAGCGCCCGGACCGGTGCGAACGTGTCGTTCGTGAGCGCGCCGGCCCACACGAGGTCCCACACGGCGCGCGCGATGACGTCATCGCTGTGGGCGTCCGGCCGCACGTGGCTATCTGGCGGAGCGTGGGTGTCTGACACGTCTGGGCGGGCCCCCGTCATCCGCGCGGCGAGCACGCGGAAGAAGACCGCTTCGTCTCGTGCCAGCGAATCCCGCAGGGCGAGTGCGAGCGGGTCGTCAAGGACCTCCGGCGGCGGCAGGACGTAGCGCGCGATCTCGGCAGGTGCGAGCATCACCCACCCATCGTTGCCGGGCAGGGCGCCGGCCCCTGCCCAGATCACTTCGCCGGACAGGGTCAGCTCGTCGAGCAGCGCGGGGGAGTAGCCAGCCACCCGGCTCGGGAGCACGAGTGACTCCAGCGCGCTCGCCGGGAGTGCCACCCCGGCCAGCTGCTCGACCGCGCGCAGCAGCCCGTCGGCGCCGCGTGCGGACCGCGCGCCGAGTCCTTGCCACGCCGGGGTGAATCGGGCGAGCGCTTCGGGAGGTACCGGCTCGACGTCCTTGCGCAGTGCCGCGAGCGATCGGCGCCGGATGGCTCGCAGAACCTCCGCGTCGCACCATTCCGTGCCGGCTCCACCCGGCCGGAAGTCACCGTGTACCACTCGGCCGGTTGCCGCGAGCCGCGCCAGGGCGGTGCCGACCACCGCTATGCCCAGTCCGAGCCGGGTGGCGACGTCCTGCGCGACGAACGGCCCGTGGGTGCGTGCGTAACGCGACACGAGATCGCCGAGCGGATCGCGAACCGGCTCGGTGAAGGCCACGGGTACCCCGACTGGCAGCGCAGCACCCAACGCGTCACGCACGCGCCCGGCATCCTCGATGGCGAGCCACCGCTGCTCGCCGCAGATGCGCACCCGGATCGCCCGCCGCGCGCCATCGAGCTCGGCCAGGTCCTGCGGGGTGGCGCCGCGCGCGAGTGCCTCGTCCGTGCGCAGATCGCCGACCGCGCGCAGCAGATCGTGTACGCCGTCGAGTCCCCGCGCGTGCCGCGTCGGGACGAGCCGGGAGATCTCCTGTTCCACTTCGGCGATCGCGTCCGGGTCGAGCAACTCGCGCAGATCGGCGGCGCCGAGCAGCTCAGCCAGCAACGCGGTGTCCAGCGACAGCGCCTGGGCGCGGCGCTCGGCCAGGGGCGCGTCGCCCTCGTACAGGAAGACGCCCACATAGCCGAACAGCAGCGACCGGGCGAACGGCGACGCGGCCGGCGTCTCCACCTCGACGAGCCGGACGGTACGCGCGGCGAGGTCACGCATCAGCCGGACCAGGCCGGGCACGTCGAAGACATCCTGCAGGCATTCGCGCATCGCCTCGAGCACAACGGGAAAGTCCGCGTACTCGCTGGCGACCTGCAACAACTGGTTCGCACGTTGGCGCTGCTGCCACAACGGGGTTCGCCGTCGCGGATCGCGGCGCGGCAGCAGCAGCGAGCGCGCTGCACACTCGCGAAATCGCGATGCGAACAATGCCGAGCTGCCGACCTCCTCGGTGACCAGCGACTCGATCTCCTCGGGTTCGAACACCGCGAGGTCTGCGCCCGGCGGATCGGCGTCGGTGTCCGGCAACCGCAACACGATGCCGTCGTCGGAGTGCAGCGAGGACACGTCGAGCCCGTATCGCTGGCGCAATCGAGCCGCGATTGCCAGCGCCCAGGGGGCATTGACCGGTGCGCCGAACGGCGAGTGCACCACCAACCGCCAGTCACCGAGCTCGTCGCGGAATCGTTCGACCAGGATCGTGCGATCGTCGGGCAGGTGGTGCGTGGCCTCGCGCTGCTCGCGCAAGTAGGCGAGCAGGTTGTCGGTACCCCACTCGTCCAGACCGGCCGCCGCAGCCCGCGCGGCGGCCGCCTCCGGAGACGCATTCGCGACCTCGCGCAGGAACGCGCCCAGTGCGCGCCCGAGTTCCACCGGTCGGCCTGGTGAGTCCCCCTTCCAGAACGGCATCCGGCCGACTTCCCCGGGCGCAGGCGTGACGAGGACGCGGTCGTGGGTGATGTCCTCGATGCGCCATGACGAGGAGCCGAGCAGGAAGACGTCCCCCACTCGTGACTCGTACACCATCTCCTCGTCGAGCTCGCCGACGCGCCGCCCCGGACCCTCCCCCGAGGCCAGGAACACGCCGAACAGCCCGCGGTCGGGTATCGTGCCACCGCTGGTGACGGCGAGCCGCTGCGCGCCGCGCCGCGCCGACAATTCGCCGGTGACCCGGTCCCAGATCAGCCTCGGCCGCAACTCGGCGAACGCGTCGGACGGGTAGCGGCCGGCGAGCATGTCCAACACCGCCTCGAGCGCGGCGTGCGGCAACCCGGCAAACGGCGCGGCCCGGCGCACGAGCGCCTCGACCTCGTCGACGGTCACGGTGTCGAGCGCGACGATTGCGACGATCTGCTGAGCGAGAACGTCGAGCGGATTGCGCGGATAGCGCATCGACTCGATCGCGCCTGCCCGCATCCGCTCGGCTACGACCGCGCATTCGAGCAGGTCGCCGCGGAACTTGGGAAAGATGACGCCACGGGATACGGCGCCGACCTGGTGACCGGCGCGGCCCACCCGTTGTAACCCGGCGGCCACCGACGGCGGCGACTCGATCTGGATGACGAGGTCGACCGCGCCCATGTCGATGCCCAGTTCGAGCGACGATGTCGCCACCACGGCGGGCAGCAGGCCGGCCTTGAGGTCCTCCTCGACCCGGGAGCGCTGTTCTCGCGACACCGATCCGTGGTGGGCACGGGCGACGACGACCTCACCCACCGGGTGCGCGGAACCGCTCTGCGCCATCACCTGAGCCGGCGGTGCGCCGGTTTCATCGAAGACGAGGCCCGCCCGCTCGCTCGCGAGCTCGTTGAGCCGGGCCGTCAACCGCTCCGCCAGCCGCCGGGAATTGGCGAACACGATCGTCGACCGATGCTCCTGGACGAGATCGAGGACACGTTCCTCCACGTGCGGCCAGATCGACGCGCGCCGTTGCGCGCCGGCGGCCGGGCCCGTGAGATCCTCGACCGGCTGACCGATCGCGGACATGTCCTCGACCGGGACGACGACGCGGAGCTCGACCTGCTTGTCGGCCGGCGGTTGCACCACCGTTACCGGGCGGCCGCCGGCGAGGAAGGTGGCCACTTCGTCCACCGGCCGCACCGTCGCCGAGAGCCCGATTCGCTGGGCCGGCTCGTCGAGCAGGGCGTCGAGGCGCTCCAACGACACGGCCAGGTGGGCGCCGCGCTTGGTAGCGCACACGGCGTGCACTTCGTCGAGGATCACCGTGTTCACGCCGCGAAGCGATTCGCGTGCCGCCGAGGTCAGCAGCAGGAACAGCGATTCGGGCGTGGTGATCAGGATGTCGGCCGGACGGCGTGCGAACTGTCGCCGCTCATCTGCCGGCGTGTCGCCCGAACGCATTGCCACCGTGATGTCGGGAAGCGGGAGGCAGAGCCGCGCCGCTGCCTGCCTGATGCCCGCCAGCGGTGCCCGCAGGTTTCGTTCGACGTCGACGGCCAAGGCCTTCAGCGGGCTGACGTAGAGCACTCGGCACCGGCGGCCCGGCTGAGCTGGTACCGGGTCACCGGCCAATCGGTCGAGGGCGGAGAGGAAGGCGGCAAGCGTCTTGCCGGAGCCCGTCGGCGCGACCACGAGCGTGTGCTCACCCCGCGCGATCGCGTCCCACGCGCCGGCCTGGGCGGCCGTGGGCGCGACGAAGGCGCCGTCGAGCCAGGCCTGCGTCGCAGCGGAGAAGCGGGGCACGGTCTCAGTCTGCCTCCGACGTCCGACAGGACCCGTCAGAGCAGGCGTTCGCCCGGACCCTCGCCCGGTGGATCCGGGTGCACGGAGGCCTCGCGGAAGGCGTGCTGAAGCGTGCCCAGGGCGTCGAGCAACGGCTGCCGGTGGTCCTGGAGCTGGTCCAGCGCGGCCGCGAGCAGGCCGGCCAGCGCGGTGATCAGTTGCCGTGCCTCGTCCAGATCGATGTCCGGTTCCTCGCCGGTTTCGAGGCCGAGCTTGTTCGCGGCGACGCTCACCAGCAAGACGGCAGCGCGGCTGATCGCCTCGCCGGCGGAGACGCTGGCGAATTCGCGCACCTGGTCGTCGAGGATGTCGAACCCGTGTGCAGGTAGCGGGATGCCGTCCAGGGGATGATCCGATGAGGCGCTGCCGGGACGGCCGCCGCGGTTGGAGGACCCGTCGGACTCAGCCGGGCCGGACTCGGCAGGCTCGGCGCCCGACCCGTCTGACGGCCGGGCGGGAGTTGGGGTGTCCACAGCCACGCTGATACCCTGTCATTGCGACCAGCCTCTGCGTGCAGCGGGGGTGTGCAAGCGGAAGCCGTCAAGCCTCCCACCCGACCGCCGGAACTACTCGGCGCGGCGGGTTCCGGTCCTCGGCGCCGGCCCAGCCGGGCGCTGGGTGTCGCCGTCCCAGTGCGGCGCCGACCGGTCGGCCACGGCCCCGTGCGCGCTCGCGCAGCGGGGCCGTTCTCGTGCCGAGGCCGGCCCGACACCGCAACCGACAGCGACCGTAGGAGGTCCCATCAGTTCCGAACCGAGGATCAACGACCGGATCCGCGTTCCCGAGGTACGCCTCGTGGGGCCCGAAGGCGAGCAGGTCGGCATCGTGCCGATCGGCAAGGCACTCGAACTTGCCGCCGAGGCAGACCTGGACCTCGTCGAGGTGGCGCCGATGGCCCGGCCGCCTGTCTGCAAGCTCATGGACTACGGCAAGTTCAAGTACGAGAGTGCTCAGAAAGCGCGCGAAGCCCGGCGTAACCAGGCGCTGACCGTCATCAAGGAGATGAAGCTCCGCCCGAAGATCGATTCACACGACTACGAGACCAAGAAGGGTCACGTCGAGCGATTTCTCAAGCAGGGCGACAAGGTCAAGGTCACGATCATGTTCCGGGGACGCGAGCAGTCCCGGCCCGAGCTGGGGTTCCGCCTGCTACAGCGTCTCGCCGAGGACGTCACCGAACTCGGCTACGTCGAATCCGCGCCGAAGCAGGATGGCCGCAACATGATCATGGTCGTGGCACCGCATCGCAATGCCCGCCCCACCCGCGTCGCTCGGGTGGCCGACCAGCAGGCCGGCGCAGCCGAGTAGAGCGCGACACCACCATGCCGGCGACGGCACGCCGCCGGTGACAGCACCAGCCGAACGCACCAACCCGAAGGACGAGTCAATGCCCAAGAACAAGACACACAGCGGCGCGAAGAAGCGCGTGAAAGTCACCGGCACCGGAAAGCTGCTCGCCCAGCGCTCCGGTCTGCGCCACAACTTCGAGCACAAGTCCTCACGCCTCACGCGCCGCCTGTCCGGCACGACCGTCGTGTCCGCAGCCAACACGCCGCGCCTCAAGCGCCTGCTCGGCCGCTGAGCGCATCCATCAGCCAAACCGCCGCCCTCACCACCCGGGCGGCCCGACTGCAAGGACCAGACCGTGGCACGCGTCAAGCGGGCAGTCAATGCCCAGAAGAAGCGCCGTAGCACTCTCGAAGCAGCCAGCGGATACCGCGGCCAACGCTCGCGCCTGTACCGCAAGGCCAAAGAGCAGCTGCTGCATTCCGCGACCTATCAGTACCGCGACCGCAAGGACCGCAAGGGCGATTTCCGCAAGCTGTGGATCACCCGGATCAATGCCGCGGCCCGCGCCAACGACATGACCTACAACCGGTTCGTCCAGGGCCTGCGCCTGTCCGGCGTCGAGGTCGACCGCAAGGTGCTCGCCGACCTGGCCGTCACCGATCCGGCCGCGTTCGCCGCGCTGGTTGAGGTCGCTCGGGCGGCTGTCGTCGCCGAGGGTATCGGGGGTGCTCCTGCTCAGTCGCCGGCTGCCTGACACCATTCGCCGGCGTCGGCAGGCGCCCGACTCGCCATGCTCAGCTCCACGAACGCCCGGCTCGCCGCCGCGCGCCGCCTCACGAGGCGGTCGGCGCGGCGCGAGACCGGGCGTTTCCTCGCCGAGGGTGCGCAGACAGTCCGTGAGGCGCTCGCCGCCGATGCCGTGCTCGAACTGTTCGCCACGACGGCGGCGATCGCCAAGCACCCGGAACTGGCAGGCGACGCGTCGGAGATCTCCGCGAAGGACGCGGCCGCGCTCTCCCAGACCGTGACACCGCAGGGGCTCATCGCCGTCTGCCAACTTCCGCACGTCACGGCACCCGAAGTGTTGGGTCGCTCGCCGAGGCTGCTCGTAGCGCTCGTTGAACCCAACGATCCCGGCAACGTCGGCACGATAATCCGGACGGCGGACGCCGTGGGTGCCGACGCCGTCGTGCTCGACGGCGGTGTCGATCCGTACAACGGCAAGGCCGTGCGGGCGAGTATGGGCAGCATCTTCCACCTGCCGCTCGTTCGGTACGCGGTCGAGGATCTGCTCGCCGGCACCCACCGCATCGGCATGATCGCCCTCGCCGCCACCGGCGGCGGCGACGTCGATCTCGACGACCTCGCAGATGACGGGACGCTGCGCAATCGAACGGTCTGGCTCTTCGGCGCCGAGGCCCACGGTTTGTCCCGCTCAGTCATCACCGCGGCCGACCACGCCGTTCGGGTACCTATTCACGGCCACGCCGACAGCCTCAACCTCGCCGCTGCCGCGGCCGTCTGCCTATACGCCAGCGCGCGGTCGCAGCGACGCGGCTAGTGTCCCGGCGCGGCGGGATCGCGCGCACAGCGCAACGACCGGACCGCGCAAGCCGCTGAGCCAGCGACGCTAGACTCGACGCATGCCTGCCGGCCGGTTGCCATCGCTCGTTGCGAGGTTTGCCGCGCGGCTGGCGGCCGCAGTCCCCGCGCGCGCCTGAGCTCGCCGGCCTCCCGCCGGCCCGGCCGCGTCCCCTCGTCGACTGTGGGCGATCATGTCGCCCCGGATCTAGGACACCCAGTCGCATGCCCACGGAATCCTTCGACCCAGTGGAGGTCGCAGCCCTCCAACCGCACGCTCTCGGCGACGCGGTTGCCGAGGCGCTCGCCGCGTTCGCCGCCGCCCGCACGCTCGGCGAGCTGAAACTCGCCAGGATCGCGCACACCGGCGACCGATCCGCGCTCGCGCTCGCCAATCGAGAGATCGGTGCGCTGCCGCCGGCCGCCCGTGCCGCCGCCGGCCGGCGAGTCGGCACCGCTAAGGCGCAAATCGGGCGGGCGCTGGCGCACCGCAGCGCCGAGCTGGAAGCCGAACGCGACGCGCGGGTGCTGGTGGACGAGGTCGTTGACGTCACCCTGCCGACCGATCGGCGCAGCGGCGGGGCGCGGCACCCGGTGAACACGGTCCAGGACCTGCTCTGCGACATCTTCCTGGACATGGGCTGGCGGGTCGCCGAGGGGCCGGAGGCCGAGGCCGGCTGGTACAACTTCGACGCGTTGAACACGCCGGCGGAGCATCCGTCCCGCGAACTCACCGACACCTTCTACGTCGGTTCTCCCGACGCCGGCGTCGTCCTGCGCACCCAGACGTCGCCGGTGCAGATTCGGACGATGCTCGAACAGGCTCCGCCGATCCACGTCGTGTGCCCTGGACGCGTGTACAGACGAGACGAGGTCGATGCCACGCACTCGCCGGTGTTTCACCAACTCGAAGGTCTGGCGGTCGACGAGGGCCTGACGATGGCGCACCTCAAGGGCACCCTCGATCACATGGCCCGCCGCCTGTTCGGCGAGGGGATTGTCACCAGGTTGCGGCCGCATTACTTCCCGTTCACCGAGCCCAGTGCCGAGATGGATCTCGTGTGCTTCGTGTGCCGCGGCGAGTCGGTCGCCCATCCCGACCGTCCGTGCCGCACCTGTGGCAGCGAAGGCTGGATCGAGTGGGGTGGCTGCGGGATGGTCGATCCGCGGGTACTCACCGCATGCGGCATCGACCCGGTCCGCTACACCGGGTTCGCCTTCGGCATGGGCATCGACCGCGCTCTGATGTTCCGCAGCGGCGCGGCCGACATGCGCGACATGTTCGAGGGCGACATCCGATTCAGCCTCGCGTTCGGAGTGGACGCATGAGAGCGGGCCGCACGCGAAGGGGCAACCGGTGAAGGCGCCGGTCAGCTGGCTCGCCGAACACGTCGCCCTACCGGCGGGTCTCACGCCGCGCCGGCTCGCCGATGCTCTGCTGCGCATCGGGATGGAGATCGAGCACGTCGACTTCGGGGCCGAGGGATTGTCCGGTCCGATCGTCGCCGGCCGCGTGGTGTCGTTCGAGGACGAGCCACAGAAGAACGGCAAGATCATCCGCTGGTGCCAGATCGACGTCGGCACGCCGGACCTGCGTGGCATCGTCTGCGGTGCGCACAACTTCGCCGTGGGCGACCTGATTGTCGCGGCGCTGCCTGGGTCGGTGTTGCCCGGCGATTTCACGATCTCCGCGCGCAGGACGTACGGCCACGTTTCGGACGGCATGATCTGCTCGGAGCGCGAGCTGGGCATCGGCGACGACCACGCCGGGATCCTCGTGCTGCCAGCGGATTCGGTGCAGCCCGGCGATGATCCGCTTGACCTGCTGGGCCTGCGCGACGTCGTTTTCGACGTCGCGGTGACGACCGATCGCGGGTACTGCCTGTCGATCCGAGGACTGGCCCGGGAGGCAGCGGCCGCGCTCGGCGTCGCGTTCAGCGACATCGCCGCGGCGGTGCCGCTGCCCGACGGCGGCGCATACGAGGTCCATGTCGACGACCCGTCCGGCTGCGACCGATTCTCGGTACGAGCGGTATCGGGGCTCGATCCGAGCGCCCCGACACCGGACTGGATGGTGCATCGGCTGCGGCAATGCGGAATGCGCTCCATCTCGCTTGCCGTGGACGTCACCAACTACGTGATGTTGGAGTCCGGGCAGCCCCTGCACGCTTTCGACCGGGCCAAGCTGACCGGAGGGATCGGCGTCCGGCGCGCACGCCCGGGTGAGCGGCTGACCACGCTCGACGACGTCACCCGAGAACTCCATCCGGAGGACATGGTGGTCGCCGACGAGACCGGCGCGATCGCCTTGGCGGGAGTGATGGGCGGGGCGAGCACCGAGATCGGTGCGGCAACGACGGAAGTAGTGCTCGAGGCCGCGCACTGGATACCGGCCCTCGTCTCACGCACCGTGCGCCGGCACCGGCTGCCGAGCGAGGCAGCCCGCCGCTTCGAACGTCGATGTCGACCCCGACATCGCGGGGGTCGCCCTCGCGCGGTGTGTCGAACTGCTGGTCGCCCACGGCGGGGCGGTGGCAGTCGACGGGTACACGGTCGTGGGTCAGGCGGTCGAGCGGTCGACGATCGAGCTCGATCCGCACCTTCCGGCCGCGATCGCCGGGATGCCGATCCCGCTGACCGACGTGATCGCACATCTCGAGGTCGTCGGCTGCGCCCTGGCCGGTGAGCGCCCGCTGCGCGTCCAACCACCGACCTGGCGGCCGGACCTATTGATCGCAGCCGACCTCGTCGAGGAAGTCGTCCGACTGGCTGGATACGACCGGTTGCCCTCAGTGCTTCCGCTTGCTCCCACGGGCAGTGGTCTCACGGCACGGCAGCGCCGGAACCGGTCGGTGTTCCGCGCAATGGCCGACGCGGGGTTCGTCGAAGTGATCTGCTTTCCATTCGTCGCACCCGCGATGCGTGAGCTTCTCGGCCTCAGCCCCCGCGGGGTGTGGCTGGTCAACCCCCTCTCCGAGGGTGAACCGGAGTTGCGGACCTCACTGTTGCCGGGCCTGCTGACGACCGCGGTTCGCAATGTCGGACGCGGCCTGCACGACCTCCTGTTGTTCGAGGCAGGCCAGGTGTTCCTGCCACGCCCGGATGCGGCCCCGATGCCGGTGCCACCGGTTCACTCGCGACCGAGCGCCGAGCAGCTGGTGGCAGTTGATGCGGCGTTACCGCATCAGCCGCAGCGCCTCGCTGCAGTGCTGTGCGGCGATGCCGAGCCGGTCGGCTGGTGGGGTCCTGCGCGGCCGGCGGACTGGGCCGACGCGGTCGAGGCGGCTCGCCTCGCCGCGCGCACGGCGCGCGTCGAACTCGACGTGCGGCCTTCGGCCACCGCGCCCTGGCACCCGGGACGATGTGCCGAGCTGCTGGTAGGGGATGTGATCGTCGGGCACGCCGGCGAGCTTCATCCGCGAGTCGTGGCAACGCTCGGCCTGCCCAGCCGCAGCTGCGCGATGGAACTCGACCTCGACGCGCTTGCCCTGCCCGATCCGCCGAGCGCGCCGTCGATCTCTGCGTACCCACCGGTGTTGATCGACGTCGCGCTCGTCGTCGATGCGGGCGTCCACGCGGGCGACGTCGCAGCGACGCTGCGTAGTGCGGCCGGCCCGCTGCTCGAATCACTGCGCCTGTTCGACGTCTACCGCGACGCCGAACGGCTCGGGCCAGGTGCGCGCTCACTCGCGTTCGCGATGCGTTTCCGCGCCTCCGATCGCACCATGACCCTCGAGGAAGCGACCCGTGCCAGAGATCGGGCGATCGAGGCCGCAGCCGTCAGGCACGGCGCCCGGCTGCGCGCGTAGTCGCCGGCGCTCCTGTATGAACTTGCGTAGTAGTGCATAATAGTGCACGTGGGTGTGCGGGTAGCGGTTGCCGGCGCGAGCGGCTATGCCGGCGGTGAGCTGTTGCGCCTGGTGCTCGCCCACCCCGACCTCGATGTCGTTGCCGTCACCGCGCATGCCAACGTCGGGCAGTCCGTAGGCGAGGTACACCCGAACCTGCGTTCCGCGGCCGGACTGGTGTTCGAGCCGACGTCGGCCGACGTTCTCGTCCATGCCGACCTGGTGTTCCTTGCTCTGCCGCACGGCGCCTCCGCCGCGCTCGCAACCCAACTGCCGGCCGCGGTCAAGGTCGTCGATCTCGGTTCGGATCACCGTCTGGTCGATGCCGCGGAGCACGAGCGCTACTACGGTGGCCCGCACCATCCCGCATGGACCTACGGTCTGCCCGAACTGCCCGGGCAGCGCGCCGTCATCGCCGCCTCGAACCATGTCGCGAACACCGGCTGCCACGCGGTGGCGGCGATCCTGGCGATCGCGCCGTTGGTCGCGGCCGGTCTCGCGCACCCTGGCGACATCGTGATCACGTCGGCCAGCGGCACCTCCGGCGCGGGCAAGGCCGCGCAGCCCCACCTGCTCGGCAGCGAGGTGATGGGTGACCTCACCGGCTACAAAGTGGGGGTCCACCGACACGTGCCTGAGATCAAGCAGGCCAGCGGCGCCCGTGGCCTGACGATGGTGCCGGTGCTCGCCCCGATGCCGCGGGGCATCCTCGCCTCGGTGGCGTTGCGAGCAACTCGTGCCGTCACGGCGAAGCACGTGCGCGACACCCTGATCGACGCCTACGCGGACGAGCCGTTCGTCCATGTCCTGCCGGTCGGTCAGCAGCCCCGCGTGGCGGCCACCGCCGGATCGAACAGCGCCCATCTGCAGGGCACCGTCGACGCCGACTCCGGCCGGATCGTCGTGACCAGCGCGATCGACAACCTCGGCAAGGGCGCAGCCGGTCAGGCGGTGCAGAACGCGAACATCATGCTCGGGCTGCCCGAAACCGCCGGTCTGGCGATCGACGGAGTGGCGCCGTGAGCGTCACCGCCCCGGCCGGATTCCGCGCCGCCGGGGTCGCCGCGGGCCTGAAGCAATCAGGCAGCCCCGACGTCGCGGTCGTCGTCAACGACGGACCGGCCGACATCGCCGCGGCCGTGTTCACCAGCAACCGGGTCAAGGCCGCGCCGGTGCTCTGGTCGCAGCAGGTGATCGCCGACGGCCGGCTCCGCGCGGTGGTCCTGAACTCCGGTGGCGCCAACGCCTGCACGGGACCCGCGGGCTTCGCCGACACACACCGCACCGCAGAGCATGCCGCGGGCGTGCTGAACATCGGTCCCGGCGAGGTGGCCGTGTGCTCGACCGGGCTGATCGGCGAGCGGCTGCCCATGGGCAAGTTGCTCGCCGGCGTCGACGCCGCGGTCGCGGCCCTCACGAACAGCGGCGGTGGTGCGGCGGCGCAGGCCATCCGCACCACCGACACCCGCGCCAAGCAGGCAACGCACCAGGCCGACGGATGGTCGGTCGGCGGCATGGCCAAGGGAGCAGGAATGCTCGCGCCCGGTCTGGCGACGATGCTGTGCGTGCTCACGACCGACGTCGCGACCGACGCGGCGACACTCGACAAGGCGCTGCGCGATGCCTCGCGCGTCACCTTCGACCGCATCGATGCCGACGGCTGCATGTCGACGAACGACACCGTGCTGGTGATGGCAAGCGGTGCCTCCGGCATCACGCCGAGCGCAGCCGACCTGGTCGGCGCCCTGCACAGGGTGTGCGCCGACCTCGCGGCGCAGCTGCTCGCCGATGCCGAAGGCGCGACGAAGGAGGTTGCCGTCGAGGTCGTACACGCCGCGAGTGAGGACGATGCGGTCGAGGTCGGTCGCGCGATCGCCCGGAACAACCTGCTCAAATGCGCGCTGTTCGGCAACGACCCCAACTGGGGTCGGGTGCTGGCGGCGGTCGGCACGACACAGGCGGCGTTCGACCCCGACCACCTCGACGTGAGTATCAACGGGGTCCAGATCTGCCGCGCGGGCGCGGCGGGCGAGCCGCGCGACGGGGTCGACCTCGGCGGACGCGACGTACACATCCTGGTCGACCTCAACGCGGGCGAGCAGGCAGCCACCGTCTGGACCAACGACCTGTCCCACGCCTACGTCGAAGAGAACTCGGCCTACTCGACATGAGCAGCACACCGTGAGCCGGGATCTCGAACAGGCCCTGGACAAGGCTGCCACCCTCGTCGACGCGCTGCCGTGGCTCGCCCGCTTTCACGGCAAGATCATCGTGGTCAAGTACGGCGGCAACGCAATGACGAGCCCGGAGTTACAGGCCGCATTCGCAGAGGACGTCATGTTCCTGCGCTATGCGGGACTTCGGCCGGTGATCGTGCACGGCGGCGGCCCGCAGATCACCGAGCACCTCGATCGCCTCGGCATCCCATCGGAGTTCCGTGGGGGACTGCGGGTCACTACGCCGGAGGCAATGGCCATCGTGCGCATGGTGCTGACCGGCCACGTGAACGCGGACATCGTGAACCTGCTCAACGACCACGGCTCGTTCGCGATCGGTCTGTCCGGCGAGGACGCCAGCCTGCTGACCGCCGAGCGCCGCCCGGCCATCGTCGACGGAGCCCCGGTAGACATCGGGCAGGTGGGTGACGTCGTGGCCGTCGAGCCGTCGGCGGTGTTCGCGCTGATGGACGCCGGGCGCATCCCGGTGATCGCGAGCGTCGCCCGCGGTCTCGACGGGCTGACCTACAACGTGAACGCCGATACGGCGGCGGCTGCGGTGGCGGTCGGGCTGAATGCGGAGAAGCTCATCGTGCTCACCGATGTCGAGGGGCTCTACGCCGACTGGCCGAACAGCACCGAGGTGGTGAGCCAGATCACTGCCGATGACCTCGCCGAACTGCTCCCCGCACTCTCGAGCGGGATGGTCCCGAAGATGGAAGCATGCCTGCGCGCGGTCGATGGCGGAGTGCCGCGCGCCCACGTACTCGACGGGCGGGTGCCGCACGCGCTGCTGCTCGAGATCTTCACGACGGAGGGCATCGGAACCATGGTCGTCCCCGCGACACCCGACACCGACACACCGATCTCGAGAGGGACGGCGCGATGAGCACGATCAGCGAACGCTGGGACGCGGTGATGATGCCGAACTACGGCACTCCGCCGATCGCACTCGACCACGGGCGAGGCGTACGGGTCTGGGACACCGACGGTCGCGGGTATCTCGACTTCGTCGCCGGCATCGCCGTGTCGTCCCTCGGCCACGCGCACCCCGCGATCGTCGACGCGGTGAGCCGGCAGGTGGCCAGGCTCGCCCACACGTCGAATCTGGCGATGCACGAACCGGGCGTCCAGCTCGCGGAGAGGCTCGTCGACCTCCTCTCGCTTCCCGCGCGGGTGTTCTTCGCGAACAGCGGCGCCGAGGCCAACGAATGCGCGCTGAAACTGGCCCGGCTGCACGGCAGGACCGACAGTCGCACGGAGATCGTCTCGTGCCACAACAGCTTCCACGGACGCACGATCGGTGCGCTCGCCGTCACCGGTAACCCCGCCAAGCGGGAGCCGTTCGCGCCGTTGCCGGGGCCGGTCACCTTCGTGGACTACGGCGACATCGCGGCGCTGCGAGCGGCTGTGAGCACCCGGACCGCAGCAGTGATCGTGGAGCCCACCCTCGGCGAGGGTGGAATCGTCGCGCCACCGGTCGGCTTCCTCGCTGCGGTGCGCGAAGTCTGCGACACCACCGGGGCGCTGCTGATCGTCGATGAGGTGCAAAGCGGGATCGGCCGCACCGGGAATTGGTTCGCCAGCCAGGCCGAGGGTGTCCGCCCAGACGTGATCACGCTGGCCAAAGGGCTCGGCGGCGGCCTGCCGATCGGGGCCTGCCTGGGCGTCGGCGCGGTCGGCAGCCTGTTTGCCGCGGGCGATCACGGCAGTACGTTCGGTGGCAACCCGGTGTCGTGCGCGGCGGCGCTCGCTGTCCTGACGACGATCACCGAAGACCACCTGCTGGACAGCGCCAAGCGCGTCGGGGAACACCTCGCCGACGGTGTGGCCTCCATTGACAGCCCGCTGGTCCGTGAGGTTCGCGGCACCGGTCTGTGGCGCGCGGTGGCGCTGAACGCGCCCGCGGCCGGTGCCGTCGAGGCGAACGCCCGCAACCGCGGCCTGCTCGTCAACGCCGTCAGGCCGGACGTGATCAGGCTTGCCCCGCCGCTCATCGTCACCGAATCCGAGGTTGACGAGGCGATCCCGCTGCTCGATGCCGCGGTGCGCGAGGCCGCCGATGCCTAGGCACTTCCTGCGCGACGATGCGTTGAACCCCGATGAGCTGGTCAAAGTACTCGACCTCGCCGACGCGGTGAAGGCCGACCGACACGCCCGCCAGCCGCTGGCCGGCCCGCGAACTGTCGCACTCATCTTCGACAAGCAGACGTTGCGCACTCAGTTGTCCTTCTGCGTGGGTGTCGCAGAACTCGGCGGGCAGGGCGTCGTCGTCGACGGGCGGTTGGCCGGCATCGGCGTGCGCGAATCGATCGCCGACACGACTCGGGTGCTTTGCCGACAGGTCGCGGCGATCGTCTGGCGCACCTACGGCCAGGAGCGCATCGAACAGATGGCTCAGGCGAGCTCGGTGCCCGTGGTCAACGCCTTGACCGACCAGTTCCACCCATGCCAGATCCTCGCCGACCTGCAGACCGTCCGGGAGCACAAGAAGCGCCTCACCGGCCTGAGGTTCGCCTACCTCGGCGATGCGGCGAACAACATGGCCCACTCCTACCTGCTCGGCGGTGCCTCCGCGGGCATGCACGTCCGGATCGCCGGCCCTGACGGCTACCAGCCCGATCCCGCGATAGTCGTCGATGCGGAGCGGATCGCCGCCGGCACCGGCGGCTCGATCACAGTGACGACCGACCCGCACGCCGCGCTCGACAGCGCGGACGTCGTGGCCACGGACACCTGGGTGTCGATGGGTCAGGAGGCGCAGAAGGCAGACCGGGAAGCGCCCTTCCTGCCGTATGCGGTGACCATGCAAGCCCTGCAGCGCGCGGCCAGCGACGCGATCGTCTTGCACTGCCTGCCGGCATACCGAGGCAAGGAGATCGCCGCAGACGTCATCGACGGTCCGTGCAGCGTCGTGTGGGACGAAGCCGAGAACCGGCTGCATGCGCAGAAAGCGCTGCTCACCTTCCTGCTGGAGCACTCCTGATGCGCACCGCCGGCCATCCGGGCACGGGCGAGTCGCTGCGCCACGAGCCGACCGGCAAGGCCGCGCGTCACGCCCGCATCGTCGCGGTGCTGGCGGAGTACGCCGTACGCTCGCACGCCGAGCTCGCCGCCCGGCTCGACGCAGACGGACTGCACGTCACCCAGGCGACGCTGTCGCGCGATCTCGATGAGTTGGGCGCCGTGAAGCTGCGCACACCCGACGGCGGCCAGCCGGCCTACGTCATCCCCGAGGACGGTTCGCCGCTGACCGCGCGACGCACCGACGATGCGCCGCCACTGCGCCTGGCCCGACTCGTGGGTGAGCTGCTTACCTCGGCGGAGTCCAGTGCCAACCTGGTCGTGCTGCACACCCCGCCTGGGGCCGCGCAGTTCCTCGCCTCCGCGGTCGACCGCGCCGGGCTGCCCGAGGTCCTCGGCACCATCGCCGGAGATGACACGATCCTCGTCGTCGCTCGCAATCCGTCCGGCGGTCGCGCGCTGGCCGACCACCTGCTCACGCTGCCACACACGATCTGATCGGAGACCTCGAACCCATGAGCAAGCGCGTAGTCCTCGCCTATTCGGGCGGACTCGACACGTCCGTCGCCATCGGCTGGATCGCCGACGAGACCGGCGCGGAGGTCATTTGCGTCGCAGCTGATGTCGGCCAGGGTGGCGAGAACCTCGACGAGGTCCGGCAGCGCGCCATCGACTGTGGCGCGGTCGAATCCGAGGTGCTCGATCTGCGGGAGGAATTCGCCGACGAATACTGCCTGCCTGCCCTGCGCACGAATGCGCTGTACCTCGAGCGGTATCCGCTGGTTTCCGCGCTGTCCCGGCCGCTGATCGCCAAGCATCTCGTCGCAGCCGCACGCAAGCACGGCGCGGACACCGTCGCACACGGGTGCACCGGCAAGGGCAACGACCAGGTCCGCTTCGAGGTCGGCATCGGCGCGCTGGCCCCGGATCTCGAGGTCCTTGCTCCCGTCCGCGACTCCGGTATGACGCGTGACAAGGCCATCGCGTTCGCCGAGGACAAGGGCCTGCCGATCGACCAATCGAAGCGCTCGCCCTACTCGATCGATCAGAATGTCTGGGGCCGGGCAGTCGAGACCGGATTTCTCGAGGATCCGTGGAACGCCCCGATCGAGGACGTCTACGCCTACACCACGCCGCCGGGCGTTACGAGCGACGAGGTCGTCATCGCCTTCGAGCACGGCATTCCCACCGCGATCGACGGCACGCCGGTGACGATGCTCGAGGCGATCCTCGCGCTGAACGAGCGCGCCGGTGCGCAGGGCGTCGGTCGCCTGGACATGGTCGAAGACCGCCTCGTGGGCATCAAGAGCCGCGAGGTGTACGAGTCCCCGGGCGCGATCGCGTTGATCACGGCGCATCAGGAACTCGAGGACCTCACGATCGAGCGCGATCTTCGCCGGTTCAAGTTCGGCGTCGAGCAGCGCTGGACCGAACTTGTCTACGACGGCCTCTGGTTCAGCCCGCTCAAGCGGGCCCTCGACGAGTTCGTCAACTCGTCCCAACGGCACGTGACGGGCGAGATCCGGCTCCGACTCGCTGCGGGGTCGGCCGTGCCGACCGGTCGCCGTGGCAGCGGTTCACTGTATGACCTGGACCTCGCGACCTACGACACCGGCGACACGTTCGACCAATCCCTCGCCAAGGGGTTCGTCCAGCTCTGGGGGCTGCCGAGCCGGATTGCGGCCCGGCGCGACTTACGTGCATGAGCCGACGCGGGGGCGCGACATCATGAGCGACTCGGGCACTCGGCTATGGGGGGGACGCTTCGCCGGCGGCCCGTCGGAGGCCCTGGCAAAACTGTCGGTCTCGATCCATTTCGACTGGCGACTCGCGCCGTACGACCTGCGTGCGTCCAGGGCACACGCACGCGTCCTGCACCGCGCCGGCCTGCTTAGCGACGACGAGATCGAGAGCCTGCTCACGGGGCTGGACTCGCTCGACGACGCGGTGCGCAGCGGTGAGTTCCGACCGACCGTCGCCGACGAGGACGTGCACACCGCACTCGAACGCGGGCTGCTGGAACGCCTCGGTGCGCTCGGGGGCAGGCTGCGGGCCGGCCGCAGCCGCAACGACCAGGTCGCCACCGACCTGCGGATGTACCTGCGCGATCACGCCCGCAGGATCGGGCAGGCGATCGTCGATCTCGAGTCCGCGCTGCTGCAGCAGGCGGAGCAGCACCCGGACGTCGCCATGCCCGGCATGACGCACTTGCAGCACGCGCAGCCGGTGCTGCTGGCCCATCACCTCCTCGCCCACGTTCAGGCGCTGACCCGAGACGTCGACCGGCTGCACGACTGGGACAGGCGCGCCGCGATCTCACCGCTCGGCTCGGGTGCGCTCGCCGGCTCGTCCTTGCCGCTCGATCCGCAGGCCGTGGCCGAGGAACTCGGCTTCGCCGCGCCGGCCGCGAACTCGATCGACGCGGTGAGCGATCGCGATTTCGCGGCCGAATTCCTGTTCGTCATGGCGCTGCTCGGGATCCACCTGTCGCGAATCGGGGAGGAGGTCATTCTCTGGGCGACCTCGGAGTTCGGCTGGGTCCGTCTCGACGACGCCTGGTCGACCGGGTCGTCGATCATGCCGCAGAAGAAGAATCCGGACATCGCGGAACTCGCGCGCGGCAAGGCCGGCCGATTCATCGGCAATCTCACCGGCCTGCTCGCCACCCTCAAGGCGCTTCCACTCGCCTACGACCGGGATCTGCAGGAGGACAAGGAACCCGTCTTCGACACCGTCGACCAGCTGCTGATCCTGCTTCCGGCGGTGACCGGATTGATCGCCACTCTCGAGTTCGACGAGACTCGTCTCGGCGCCGCGGCGCCTGCCGGTTTTGCCTTGGCGACCGATGTGGCGGAGTGGCTGGTACGCCAGGGTGTGGCGTTTCGCGAGGCGCACGAGATCAGCGGCGCGTTCGTTGCCTACTGCGAAGAGCGCAACGTTGATCTGCCTGATCTGACCGACCGCCAACTTGCCGACGTCGACCCGCGGCTCACCCCGGATGTCCGCTCCGTCCTGTCGGTGCGGGGGGCGCTGCACGCGCGCTCTGCGGTCGGCGGCACCGCTCCCGTCCGAGTGGCCGACCAGCTTGCCGAGCTGCACACGTCGGTCATCGCGCAGAAAATTTGGACGCGCACGTAGCAGGATGTCGGTATGGCCCGGGTGCTCGTCGAGTTGCTGCTCGGCATCGCGATCATCGTGGCGATCCTGGTCGGCTTCTATCGCCTCGCGGTCGGCGGTCGGATTGTCGCGGACAGTCCGGCCCTTTCCCCGGAGCTGGACGTCTCGCGAACCCCGTCGAGCTGGTTCACCGATTCGCGCACCACCGAGGACGGCTACACCGAGGTGTGCATCGTCCGGGTGGAGACGAAGTCCGGCGTGATCCGCGAGCGACGGGTGCTCTGTCGGCTCAACAATTCCGAGCCCGGATACTCGGAAGCCCTCGACAAGGCCATGGACGAGGCCTACGCCGCGATGCGCGTCGCCAACGTCAACCTCAATCGGCGATGATACCGATGAGATCGACGCTGACCGGGCCCGCCCCGGCGATCGCGCCGCGACTGCTCGGAGCGGTCATCGAGTCGTACGTCGCAGATCAGCGCGTCGCCGTCCGGTTGACCGAGGTGGAGGCGTACGAGGGCACCGCGGACCCGGCATCGCACGCGTTCCGCGGGCCGACTGCCCGCACGGTCGTCATGTTCGGCCCTCCCGGTCATCTGTACTGCTATTTCACCTATGGCATGCACTGGTGCGCGAACGTCGTCTGTGGCCGCGACGGCATCGCCGCCGCCGTGCTGTTGCGCGCGGGGGAGGTCATCGCGGGTGTGGAGACAGCACGGGACAGGCGCGCGGCCGCACGGCGCGACGTGGATCTGGCGCGCGGCCCGGCCCGGCTCGCCACATGTCTCGGCATCGGCTCGGTGCACAACGGCGTGGACCTGATCGATCCCGATGCGCCGGTGCGGATCGAGTCGGTGCGGGCCCGGCGTCCGCGTGGCGTCGTTGCGGGACCTCGGGTGGGCATCAGCGTGGCCGTCGACCGGCCATGGCGGTTCTGGCTGGACGGGCAGCCCTCGGTGTCGGCGTTCAAGGCAGGTGGGCGCACGCGCCGGCTGCCCGTCGCGGCAGACTGATGTCCCGTGAGTGAGCATCTGACGCCGGAGCGACTGCCGGCAGAGCTGCGCGACGCGCACGAGATCCTGGCCTCGGGTGCCGCGCAGATACTGCCCGCCGACGGCCTCGCGGAGCGGCTGGTAGCCGCTCGACGCGAGCAGCGCCCGCTGCGCGTGAAACTCGGCATCGACCCCTCGGGCAGTCACCTGACGCTCGGGCACGCCGTCGTGCTGCGCAAGCTGCGGCAGTTCCAGGATCTCGGACACCTTGCCGTCCTGGTTGTGGGAGGGTTCACCGGACAGGTCGGGGACCCGTCAGGGCGCACCAGTACGCGCGCCGCGCAGAGCGCCGAGGACGTCGTCGCCAATGCGCAGGGCTATTTCGACCAGCTCCGGCGCATCCTCGACCCCGATCGCACCGAGGTGGTCAACAATGCCGATTGGCTCGGGCCGATGAGCCTGGCCGACATCCTCGGCTACACGCGCCTCATCACGGTGGCCCAGCTCCTCGAACGCGATGATTTTGCGCGCCGGTTCGCCGCCCGCCAACCGATCAGTCTGTCCGAATTCGTCTACCCCCTTCTCCAGGGTATCGACTCAGTCGAGATTCACGCCGATATCGAGCTTGGCGGCACGGACCAGACCTTCAACAACCTCGTTGGCCGGGAACTGCAGCGCGCCCGGGGTCAGGCACCGCAGGCCGTGCTCACGGTTCCGCTGCTCGTCGGTACGGACGGTGTGGACAAGATGGGCAAATCACTCGGCAATTACATTGCGATCACCGAGCCCGCGAATGACCAGTTCGGCAAGTTGATGAGTGTGCCCGATTCCGTGGTCGGGTCGTATGCCCGGCTGTGCACAGCGCTGCATCCGCGCGAACTCGAGGCGTTGGAGGCTGACATGGCGTCCGGTGGCTCGGCTGCGAACCGGGCGAAGCGCACAATGGCGCGAGCCGTCGTCGCCCTGTATCACGGTGCCGACGGTGCGCGCCGGGCGGAGGAGCGTTTCGACGCGATCTTCAAACGCGGCGAGACGCCCCGAGACGCGCCACGGTACGACCTTCCACCCGGCGACCCGATCCACCTTCCGGCGTTGCTGGTTGCCAGCGGCCTCGCCGACAGCACGAGCAAGGCGCGACGCGACATCGACGCCGGGGCGGTGCGGTTGTCGGGCAGTCCCGTTGCGACCGGCGGGTATGACCTGCCCAGGGCCCGGTTGGCCGGGCAGGTCTTGGCCGTCGGAAAGCGCCGGGTCAGGCACCTCGTCGACCCGACGCACTGAGCCGAGGCACGCGGACGTCGGGCGCGATTCATGGGCTCGATCAGCCATTGTGAACCTCGCAGACTTGGGCGACACGCCGCCTCGCAGGGGGTTTGCCTCGTCCGAGCGGGGTAGGTAGGCTGGCAACTGTTCGCGCGACGGAGTCGGCCACAGCCACGACCGCAAGGTCGGGACGAGGCGGCGCCGGGCGGATGTTCCCCCAAGCACGAGGCACGAAGAGTCTTCGAACGCCGCGACCAAGTGGGAGTTCGGGCAGTGCCGGCCGTGTTTGACCGCGCGAAGCTGACCGAGTAATGTAACTCGGGTTGCCCCAGACCGGTCCGAAAGGGTCGTGACGGTGTGCGTCCGCTCCTTGAGAACTCAACAGCGTGCCGAAAGTTAGTGCCATTTATTAACTCTCGTCCACGATTTCGGTGCGCCGGAATCGTGAAGAGATTCCTTTGGTACATCGAGCAAATGAATCCTCTGTTTCGACAGGGGGCCCAGCTCGTATGAACCAGTGATTGAAGCCGTCGCAGGACGGTGACTTTCTGTGTCGACAATCCGGCCGCAGTATTGCGCGGTTGGCGAGTCTATAAACCTTCACGGAGAGTTTGATCCTGGCTCAGGACGAACGCTGGCGGCGTGCTTAACACATGCAAGTCGAGCGAGGCCCCTCCTTCGGGAGGGTGCCCTAGCGGCGAACGGGTGAGTAACACGTGGGCAACCTGCCCCTAGCACTGGGATAACCCCGGGAAACCGGGGCTAATACCGGATACGACCTCGAGAGGCATCTCCTGAGGTGGAAAGGGTTACTGGCTAG
>CAVQMF010000010.1:215000-358864 GCA_963713565.1 uncultured Actinomycetota bacterium
AGGACCGAACCCACCAGGGTTGAAAACCTGGGGGATGAGCTGTGGGTAGGGGTGAAAGGCCAATCAAACTTCGTGATAGCTGGTTCTCCCCGAAATGCATTTAGGTGCAGCGTCGCGTGTTTCTTGCCGGAGGTAGAGCTACTGGATGGTCTAGGGGGCCCACAAGCTTACCGAAATCAGCCAAACTCCGAATGCCGGTAAGTGAGAGCGCGGCAGTGAGACTGCGGGCGATAAGGTTCGTAGTCGAGAGGGAAACAACCCAGAACACCAGCTAAGGTCCCCAAGCGTGTGCTAAGTGGGAAAGGATGTGGAGTCGCACAGACAACCAGGAGGTTGGCTTAGAAGCAGCCACCCTTTAAAGAGTGCGTAATAGCTCACTGGTCAAGTGATTCTGCGCCGACAATGTAACGGGGCTCAAGCACACCACCGAAGCTGTGTCATTCATGCACTAGCCCGCCGGCCGTCTACGGACGTCCGGCCAGGCGTATGGATGGGTAGGGGAGCGTCGTGTGCCGGAAGAAGCGGCGGGGGAACCCAGCCGTGGACGGCACACGAGTGAGAATGCAGGCATGAGTAGCGAAAGGGGAGTGAGAAACTCCCCCGCCGAATGACCAAGGGTTCCTGGGCCAGGCTAATCCGCCCAGGGTAAGTCGGGACCTAAGGCGAGGCCGACAGGCGTAGTCGATGGACAACGGGTTGATATTCCCGTACCCGCGAAAGAGCGCCCATGTCGAACCTAGCGATGCTAAGCGCCAGAAGTCGAGGAGACCTTCGGGTCGATTTGGCGGATCGCGCGAACCGGACTAGTAGTAGACAAGCGATGGGGTGACGCAGGAAGGTAGTCGTACCAGTAAGTGGAAACACTGGGGCAAGCAGGTAGGGCGTTGTGTAGGTAAATCCGCACAACATGTGCCCGAGACGTGATGCATAGCCGATTGCGGCGAATTCGATGATCCTATGCTGCCGAGAAAAGCCTCTAGCGAGCTCTGAGCGGCCCGTACCCCAAACCGACACAGGTGGTCAGGTAGAGAATACCAAGGCGATCGAGAGAACTGTGGTTAAGGAACTCGGCAAAATACCCCCGTAACTTCGGGAGAAGGGGGGCCAGCTGGCGTGACGGGATTTACTCCCGGAAGCGTTGGCAGGCCGCAGAGACCAGCGAGAAGCGACTGTTTACTAAAAACACAGGTCCGTGCGAAGTTGCAAAACGATGTATACGGACTGACGCCTGCCCGGTGCTGGAACGTTAAGGGGACGGGTTAGCTCTTTGGAGCGAAGCTCAGAACTTAAGCGCCAGTAAACGGCGGTGGTAACTATAACCATCCTAAGGTAGCGAAATTCCTTGTCGGGTAAGTTCCGACCTGCACGAATGGCGTAACGACTTCTCGACTGTCTCAACCACAGACTCGGCGAAATTGCACTACGAGTAAAGATGCTCGTTACGCGCGGCAGGACGGAAAGACCCCGGGACCTTTACTATAGCTTGATATTGGTGCTCGGTTCGGCTTGTGTAGGATAGGTGGGAGACAGTGAAGTCGGCACGCTAGTGTCGGTGGAGTCAACGTTGAAATACCACTCTGGTCGAATTGGGTGTCTAACCTCGGTCCGTAATCCGGATCAGGGACAGTGTCAGGTGGGTAGTTTGACTGGGGCGGTCGCCTCCCAAAATGTAACGGAGGCGCCCAAAGGTTCCCTCAGCCTGGTTGGCAATCAGGTGTCGAGTGCAAGTGCACAAGGGAGCTTGACTGTGAGACAGACATGTCGAGCAGGAGCGAAAGCTGGGACTAGTGATCCGGCACCGGCTTGTGGAAGCGGTGTCGCTCAACGGATAAAAGGTACCCCGGGGATAACAGGCTGATCTTCCCCAAGAGTCCATATCGACGGGATGGTTTGGCACCTCGATGTCGGCTCGTCGCATCCTGGGGCTGGAGTAGGTCCCAAGGGTTGGGCTGTTCGCCCATTAAAGCGGTACGCGAGCTGGGTTTAGAACGTCGTGAGACAGTTCGGTCCCTATCCGCCGCGCGCGCAGGAGATTTGAGAAGGCCTGTCCCTAGTACGAGAGGACCGGGATGGACGAACCTCTGGTGTGCCAGTTGTTCCGCCAGGAGCACTGCTGGTTGGCTACGTTCGGAAGGGATAACCGCTGAAAGCATCTAAGCGGGAAGCTCGCTTCAAGATGAGATCTCCCATCCTTTATGGAGTAAGGCCCCCGGCTAGACCACCGGGTTGATAGGCCGGAAGTGGAAGCGTGGTAACACGTGCAGCTGACCGGTACTAATAGGCCGAGGACTTGCCACAAACACTATCGAGCGCTCTGCGCTCACTAATGCGTCCACTGTGCGGTTCCCGAGGTGCGGTCCCCGCTCTGTTCACCGCGGTGGGACCACATCTCCATAGAGTTTCGGCGACCATAGCGAGAGGGAAACGCCCGGTCCCATCCCGAACCCGGAAGCTAAGCCTCTCAGCGCCGATGGTACTGCGCGGGCCACTGCGTGGGAGAGTAGGACGTCGCCGGACATACTTTGACAGACGAGGCTCGTTCGGTTCGCCGAACGAGCCTCGTCTTCGTTTGCTAGGGACTTATGATGTCGAACAAGCAACTACCTCGGCACTCCAGCGGGTCTGGCCGGGAGGTCGATCCCGCAGGTCGCACTACGGCGGCGCGCTCGGGTGTCCGCACGGATTCGCGGCGGGGTGCCCAGACCCGCGCGGGTGGCACGCTTCGGCGGCAGGGCGAGGCCGGCAGCAGTACATCGGATCGGCAGCCAGGCGAGCGGCCGGACGGCGGTCGGCGTGGCCGACACGCAGGCAGACAGCGCGACACTCCGCAGGCCGGTCCCGAGCGCGGTGCTGGCGGTACGGAACGCGATGTCCCTGCAGCTCGAGGCGCTCGACCGGGACGCGACGCGGCGACCGCCCGACGTGGCCAAGCCAGCTTGCGCGTGGGCGAGGCTGGATCCCCGCGCCAGGTGTCGGGAGCGACGCGGCGCGCCGCGCCAGGTGACCGAGCACGCAGCAAGCCGGATCGGCGAGGAGATCCTCGTGGACACGAGCGAACTGGCGACCGCAGGTCGAGTGGGCGGCCGGTTCAGGCCTCGTCCTGGGATTCGGCGAGGGACAGGTCTGTCGCTCGGCTGCCCGTCGGCCTTTCGCTGCCGCCAGTCCCGGTGGACCTCGATGTCTCGATGCTCGACCGTGATACTCGCGCTGAGCTGCGTTCGCTGAGTAAGCCGAATGCCGAGGCCGTCGGCCAGCATCTTGTCGCGGCGGGATTGGCTCTCGATCTCGACCCAAAGCGCGCCCTCGCACATGCCTACGCTGCGAGAGCTCGAGCGGCACGAATCGGCGCGGTTCGTGAGGCCGTCGGCGTCGCTGCTTACCACGCCCAGGAGTGGGGCGTGGCCTTGACCGAACTGCGCGCGGCCCGCCGCATCTCCGGTGATCCCCGAAACCTGCCGCTGATCGCGGACTGCGAACGCGCGTTGGGACGCGCGGCCAGTGCGCTAAGGGTATTGACGGATCCAGACGTCGCCAGGCTGGACCCGAGAACGCGGATCGAGCTGCTGATCGTCGTCGCAGGCGCCCGTCGGGATCTCGGTCAGCTGGACGCCGCATTGTCGCTGCTCTCGCGTGGCGGCCTGGATCGCAGTCGCCCACGGCCGGGATCGGCGCGCCTGTGGTATGCCTACGCCGACGCGCTTGAAGCAGCCGGGCGCTCCGAGGAAGCAGCGTCCTGGTTTGCCGCGTCGGCCGCGGTCGATGCCGACGACGAACTTGACGCGGCGGATCGGGCCGCCCTACTGCTCTAGGCCCGCCGATCGTCAGCCCCCGGCGACAATTTCACGGTTCATCGTCCACAGGCACGCGGTTATCCACAGCAGCCAGTCGGGCGTGTGCATACCCCCACGGCGTCGGCCACGATCGACGCATGACGATCACCGCAGCGGCTGCAGAGCCTGAGTTCGAGAACCATGTGGTGTTGCGTGGCCGGCTCGCCGGATCGCCGAGTTTCCGTGAACTGCCGAGCGGTGATGTCCTGGCGGTCTTCAGGCTTGTTGTTCCGCGGCCGCCGACCGACCGGGTGCGAGTTGACACCTTGGAATGCCTCAGCGGAGTGCCCAAGGTGCACAAAGCGCTCCACCGGGCCGAGGCGGGCGTGCAGATCCAGGTGTGCGGCAGTCTTCGGCGCAGGTTCTGGCGGACCCCGAGCGGTCCGGCGAGCCGCTATGCCGTGGAAGTCGCCACCATCAAGGTAATCCGGCTTGGTCGGCGAGGCGGCGCATCACGAGGCCGGACGCGGGTTTCGGCGTGAACAAGGTGGATTTGCGCGGCATTCGCGCCCCCGCCGCGGCAACGGCGGCCACCGCGGTCACAGGTGTCGGTCGCAGCAAGATCGCAACGCCGAGGCTTCGCCGGGCATCGGCGAGGGCATCGCGAATGGTGTGGGCGTAATGAACCGTCTGCACGTGGTCGTCAAGTTGCCACACAGCCTCGACCAACCCGCGGTGAACAATCGTGACATCCAGTGCACCCAACTCCGCCGGCTCCCCGGCTCGTCGGCTCGCCTCGGCCAATCTGCCGACCGGATCGGTTACGACGACGCTGCGTTCGCCGTCCGTCAACACGACTGCGAAACCGATTGTGGCCTCGATCTGGGCCACCGCATCGGCTGGATCGGCCTCCGTCGCCTCGGTCGTCCCGATGCCGGACACGAGCCCTACTGCACCGTCCAGGTCGAGGCCCACCACGACGCGATGGATCGCGTGCACCTGCGGGCCGTAGTCCGAGGAATCGACGAGCAGCGTCAAGCCTCGGTCCCACGGCCCCGGACCCGCTGCTGTGCGCCGCACACGCTGCCGCTCCCGATAGGTGGCGTATCGGTGGTGCCCGTCAGCGATCAGTGCGCGACGGGCGTGCAGATCCTGTGCGATCGAAGCATGCTCGCTCGGGTCAGTCAGCGACCAGAGCGTGTGTGTGATGCCGTCGGCCGTTTCGGCGTGGGCGACTGGGTTCCTGTCGCTGACCGAGCGGACGATCTGCGATGCCGCCCCACCTCCGTCGTACACCAGATAGATGGGTTCGAGGTCCGCATCGGTGCTTGTCATCACCTTCAGCCGATCGGCAACCGGGCCAGCCATCGTGTTCTCGTGCGGCAGGACGATTCCGTCCTCCGGCGCACGCAGTTCCAGCGCGCCGAGCAAACCGCGCGTCGAGTGCCCCAATGCGTCGCGCATCTCATACACGAACAATGCAGGCGCTTCGTCGACCGCATAGCGGCCATCGTCCACCCACCTGGCGAGCCGGCGAGCGGCGTCGGCGTAGCCCGAGGGTGTCGGTTCGGGAAGGATTACCGCAACAGCGTTGTCCGGGTCGCCGGCCAACAGGGCCTCGCGCGTCGTTGCGTCGATGACGTCGTAGGGCGGGCACAGCATCAGGCCGAGTGGTTCGTCGGTCGCTGCCGGACGCAGCGCGCGAAGCGGTGCGAGCGACAGGCCGTCCGACCCGGTGTGCGACGAGGTGAGACTCACGGGTGGCGATCGTACGCAGCCCAGGGCACGTGCAATCATGCGACCTGTGCGCTCCTTCTTGCGCGGCTCAGCACATCCGCTGACCGAGGACCACGATGTCGCGCTGCTCGATCTGGACGGCGTCGTCTATATCGGCCCCGATGCGGTCCCGGGGGCGGCGCGATCATTGGCCACTGCGCGCCAGCGCGGAATGCGTCTCGCGTTCGTCACGAACAACGCGGCGCGCCCACCACACGCAGTCGCCGACCACTTGACCGAGCTTGGCATCGCGGCAAGGGCGAGCGAGGTCGTCACTTCCGCACAGGCCGCTGCACGCTATCTCGCACAGCGGCTCCCGGGCGGCGCGCGGGTGCTCGTGGTAGGCACGACAGGTTTGTACGACGCTCTTCGCGAACGTGGCTTGAAGCCGGTCGGGGACGCGCAGGGCCAGGTCGATGCGGTCGTGCAGGGCTATTCGCCGGACATGACCTGGCAGTTGCTCGCCGAGGGGGCGGTCGCCATCAACCGTGGCGTGCCGTGGGTCGCGACGAACGTGGATCCGACAGTGCCCTCGCCACGTGGTCCGTTGCCGGGGAACGGTTCGCTGGTCGCGGCGTTGCGGCATGCGACCCGCGCGATTCCGGTCGTCACTGGCAAACCGGACCCGACCATGCACCGCGAGTCGTTGCTCAGGTCCGAATCCGAGCGCCCCATCGTGGTCGGCGACCGGTTGGACACCGATATCGAGGGTGCCAACGCAGTTGGCTGTCCCAGCTTGTTGGTATTCACCGGTGTGACGACCGTGCGCGATCTCCTCGACGCGCCACCCAACCTGCGTCCGACCTATCTAGGCTCCGACCTGTCAGCGTTGCTGACCAGCCATCCCGAGCCGCGCAGCGAGGGCGCGGTGACGCAGTGCGGCGCCTGGCACGCCGAGCGAGCGGTCGATCGGGTGACGCTGTGGCGAGAGAAACCGGGCTTGCCCTCAGCTGCGGACCGCGACTCCGGCGCGCAGCCCGATACCGGTCAGCCAGAACCGTTCGACCTCGACACGTTGGATGCGATCCGGGCCTTGTGTGTCGCGTACTGGGCAGACCCTGGCCGCGTCAGAGGTCCAGCTGCGGCCCGGTCGAGCGGGCCGAGCGAATCGGGCAACGCGGACGTCCCGGGCGGTCGCGCAACGGTTGCCGTACGTTCGGGTCAGGACGACGATGCCGCGCACGAACTGCTTGCGCGGGTGGGCCTGGCCTGAACTCCTCGGCGTCGTCAGAACATGGAACGCAGCCGCAGGATGTCGCGGATCCCTGCGTCGACCTTGATGCGTCCGGTCGCCCATGCCGTAGCCACCCGTAGTTGGCCGTCGACGAGCGACAGCAGGTCGTCACTGGTCAGGTTGAGCCGAATTTGACCCGCCGGCCCCTCGACTTGCTTGATGTCCTCGAGCTCACCCTCGTGCAGCCGGCCGCCGAACGTCACATCGAGATCGCGCAGTGTGCACGTCAGGCTGCGGTCGAAGTTGCGCCGACGATGTGCGTTGGTGCCTACCGCCATCCTGTCGGCGAGCGCGTGCAGAGCCTTCTCGCACTCCTCGGCGGTTGCCACGTAGTGGTCTCCCTTGACGTCGACGTCGGCTGCAGCAGTGGTCGGGGCGCGCCGGCGAATCGACGCTACCGCAGACGACGGTTGGGTAGGGTTTCCCCACGCGGGCGGCCGTCCTCACCCATTTTCGGCGATCGAGCGCCGCGAGAGGCGTCCAGACTGGAGGGTCGATGACTGCGAGCGCGTCCCCGGCCGATCGGTCGAACGGCAATACCGGCACTCCGGTCACCGCCGAACTTGACGACCTGGCTCACGTCCCTCTCGCTGAGCACGCGGCCAGGTATCGGAGGATTCACGAACAACTACAGGAGGCGCTTGCGGCCATCGACACCGACTGACGACTCAGGTCAAGGGGCGGACCCATGCCACGGCGGGTGTCTCGGCTTGACGCCGAACTCGTCCGCCGCGGGTTGGCTCGATCACGCGAGCAGGCGGCGGCCTTCATCGCAGCGGGGCGGGTCGAAGTGCGTGGGGTGGTCGCGACGAAGGCTGCCACCGGAGTCGATCACGACACGTCGGTGCGCGTCACCGAGGCCGAAACCGCGCCGAACTATGCATCGCGGGGCGGTCACAAGCTCGCGGGCGCCCTCGCGGCGTTCCCGGGGGTGCAGGTGAGCGGACGATGCTGCCTCGACGCCGGAGCATCGACCGGTGGATTTACCGATGTGCTGCTGCGTGCGGGCGCATCCAGAGTTCTCGCTGTCGACGTCGGCTACGGGCAGCTGGCGTGGTCGCTGCGCTCCGACGAACGGGTCACAGTCTTCGACCGCACGAACGTGCGGACGCTGGATTCGCGGACGCTCGGCGGACAGGTCGATCTGACGGTGGCCGATCTGTCGTTCATTTCCCTGCCGATCGTGCTGCCCGCGCTCACCGCGTGCACGTCGTCGAGTGGCGACCTGCTACCGATGGTCAAGCCCCAGTTCGAGGTGGGACGGGATCGGCTCGGTGCCGGGGGGGTGGTGCGCAATCCGCACCACCGGGCGCAGGCGGTGATCAATGTGGCTCGAGTGGCGACCGCGCTCGGGTGGCCCCCGCACGGAGTTGTGCGCAGCCCGCTGCCAGGTCCAGCCGGCAACGTGGAATTCTTCTTGTGGCTGCGCCGGACGCCTGCGCCGGGCGTCAGTGACGAGGACATCGAAACAGTTGCGTTCGGCGGCGGGCCGGTGTGAGCAGCGTGGACCGATGCTCGGATCAGGGGGTGGGGCGGTGAGAGCGATCCTGCTGATCGCGCACATATCGCGTCGCCAGATCGTGTCGCTCGCCGATCAGCTGATCAGGCAGTTCCGGGCCGCGGGGTTCGAGGTACGGATGTTGGCGCAGGAGGCACGTGCATGCGTGCCGGACGGGGTACGGATCGTGCCGGTCGAGGACGCGGCGCGGGGGTGCGAACTCGTGCTCACCCTGGGCGGCGACGGCACATTCCTGCGCGCCGCCGAACTTTCACGCCCGGCCGGAACGCCCATGCTCGGCGTCAATCTCGGCCACGTCGGCTTTCTCGCCCAGGCCGAACCGAACGCTCTGGACGAGGTTGTGCAGGGCGTTCTCAGCGGCCGGTACAGCGTCGAGGAACGAGTGACCGTCGATGCCGCCGTCGTGCTGGACAACGAGGTGGTCAGCCGCGCCTGGGCGCTGAACGAGGCGTCGCTCGAGCGCACTAATCGGGCGCGAATGCTCGAGATCGCCGTTGCCGTCGACTCCCGGCCGCTCCTGCGATTCGGCTGCGACGGCCTGCTGTGTGCCACGCCGACCGGCTCCACCGCATATGCGTTCTCGACCGGTGGCCCGATCATGTGGCCGGACGTCGACGCGCTGCTGGTGGTGCCCAACGCGGCTCACGCATTGTTCGCCCGACCGATCGTGGTGGCGCCCACCTGCGTGGTGGACGTCGACCTGCTGAGCGCAGAGCATGAGGCGGTGCTCAGCTGCGACGGGCGACGGTCGGTGGTGGTCCCGGCGGGCGCCCGGGTACGGCTGCGTCGCGGCGCGCTGCCGGTCAAGGTCATCAGGCCGGCCATGGGCAGCTTCGCCGACCGCCTGGTGTCGAAGTTCCAACTGCCGGTGGTCAGCCTCCGCGAGGCTTCCAAGCCGCCTGAGGATCCCGACGATTGGCTCGGCCGTTGAGGGCGTCGCGTCCGACAAGAGGCCCCGCGGCCGGATAACCTGCCAGAGTGCTGGACGAGCTGCGCATCCGCGGGCTCGGCGTGATCGACAACGCGGTCCTCCCGCTGGGACCTGGTCTCACCGTCGTCACGGGTGAGACCGGCGCCGGGAAGACGATGGTGGTCACGGGCCTGCTGCTCCTGTTCGGCAGCCGAGCCGATGCCGCCCGCGTACGCGGCGGCGCGGAGCAGGCGAGCGTCGACGGTCGGTTGACCGTCGCGCCGGATTCGGCGGCAGCGTTGCGGGTACGTGCTGCCGGGGGTGCGCTGGATGACGGCACGGATCTCATCCTGCGACGGGTCGTCAGCGCGGCCGGCCGCTCGCGGGCCTACGTCGGCGGGGCGGCCGCGCCGGTTGCGGTGCTCGGTGACCTCGCGGCGGAGTTGGTGGCGGTACACGGACAGGCAGACCAGCTCCGGCTGGCCCGCCCCGGCGCACAACGCGACGCGCTCGACAGGTACGCGGGGGTCGACCGCGCGCAGTTCACGGCCGCCTACGACGAATGGCGCAGCGCCTGCGCCGCCCTCGCCGAACGGACAGCTCGCGCGGCGCAGCTGATGCGCGAGGCCGATGTGCTCACCCGTGGCCTCGCCGAGATCGCCGCTGCGGCTCCCCAGGCGGGCGAAGCGGAGGAGCTCACGGCACTGGCGGCCCGGCTCGGTCATGCCGACACGCTGACCTGCGCAGCGCGTGTTGCCCATGACGCGCTGGTCGGCGACCCAGACGATCCGATCGGTGCGGCACCTGATGTGAGCGGGCTGCTCGCCTCGGCGGCCCGTGTGGTCGCCCAACAGCGAAGTACCGATCCCGAGCTCGACGCGCTGGCAACCAGGCTGCTGGAAGTGGCCGCGCTCGCAGCGGACCTCGGTGCCGACTTCGGCGGGTATGTCGCGAACCTCGACGCCGATCCCGAGCGATTGGAGCACGTCGAGCAGCGTCGCGCCACGCTCGCCGGCCTCGTCCGGCGCTATTGCGACGAACCCGAGCCGACCGTGGCAGGTGTGCTCCGCTGGGCCGACACGGCACGCGCACGGCTCGTCGAGATCGACGTGTCGGACGAAGCGATCGCCGAACTACGGCGTCGATGTGGCGTCGCGCAGGCCCGGGTCGTCACGCTTGGCGAGCAGTTGTCCTTGTGCCGCCGCGATGCCGCTTCCGCACTCGCCCGCGCGGTGACCGCCGAGCTGAGCGGTCTGGCCATGCCGGGCGCGCGCGTTCAGGTGGAGGTCACGCTCCGGCCCCCAGGCGGATCCGTCCCGTCGATCGACGTCGGCGGCACACCGGTCGGCGTGTCCGGGGACGGCTTCGACGAGGTCGCGATCCTCCTGCAGCCACACTCGGGTGCGCCGGCCTTGCCCCTCGGCCGCGGCGCCTCGGGCGGTGAGCTGTCACGCGTCATGTTGGCGCTCGAAGTGAGCCTGGCGGGCACCGGCACAGTGCCGACCCTGATCTTCGACGAGGTGGACGCCGGCGTGGGTGGGCGAGCTGCCGCGGAGGTCGGGCGGCGCCTCGCTCGGCTCGCCCGCGAACGGCAGGTGATCGTCGTCACGCACCTTGCGCAGGTGGCGGCCTATGCGGACCGGCACATCATCGTCGACAAGCCGACCGGTGGCGCGGTGCCCGACGCGTTGCGGCCGACCGAGCTGCACAGCGTGCCGGCGGTCACCGCGAGCGACGTACGCGAGGTGGGCGGCGATCACCGGGTGGCAGAGCTGGCCCGGATGCTGGCGGGCTCGAACACCGAGACGGCGCGCGAGCATGCGGCGGAGCTTCTCGCGCGAAGCGCCGCCGAGCGGCGGGACAGCGTCGACACAGCCGTCCGCTGAGAGTCGCAAACCGGGTTGCGTGCCCCTGCGTGGCGTAGCCCACATGATCGCAACCCTGGTGGCAGCATAGGCAGCCATGAAATTGGCAACCCTGCGCCGCCGCAACGACGTGCTACCCGGCGTAATCGGTGTTGCGCGCCTCGATCGACGCACCGCGCGGCTGACCGGGCGGCTCAACGTCGGCGACATCGCGATCATCGAACATGTCGACCTCGATCGGGTGTCGGCGCAGAACCTGCTGGCGGCAAAGCCGGCGGCGGTGGTCAACGCGGCGCCGAGCATATCCGGGCGCTATCCCAACCTCGGCCCGCAGCTGATCGTCGCGCACGGCATCGTGCTGCTGGACAACGTCGGCGCCGAGATCTTCGCCGCGGTGAAGGAAGGCACGAAGATCCGGGTTCACGAGGACACGGTCTACGTCGGCGAGACCGCGATCGTCAGCGGTTGCCCGCAGGACATCGAGACCGTCGAGGCATCCATGCACGAGGCCAAGGCCGGTCTGTCCGCGCAGCTCGAGGCGTTCGCGGCCAACACCGTCGAGTTCATGGGCCACGAGCGCGCCCTGCTGCTCGACGGCGTCGGCATCCCGGACCTGCGAACCTCGTTCAAGGGCAAGCATGCGGTGATCGTCGTTCGCGGCCACGGGCACGAGCGGGACCTCAAGTCGCTCAAGCACTACATCCGCGAGTACCGGCCCGTCCTCGTCGGCGTCGACGGCGGCGCGGACGCGGTCCTCGAAGCCGGCCTCAAGCCCAACGTGATCGTGGGGGACATGGACGCGGTGTCCGACGCCGCGCTGGCGACTGGCGCGGAGGTCGTCGTGCACACCTACTCCGACGGGCGCGCTCCCGGGCTCGCCCGCGTGCAGGATCTCGGCATCGAGGCCGTCACGTTTCCGACGTCGGGCACGAGCGAGGATGCGGCCATGTTGCTGGCCGACGAGAACGGCGCCGATCTCATCGTCGCCGTAGGCAGTCACGCCACGATGACCGAATTCCTGGACCGCGGCCGCTCCGGCATGGCCTCGACGTTCCTGACCCGATTACGGCTCGGCGCTAAGGTGGTGGACGCGCACAGCGTGCAGCGGCTCTACCGCAACCGCATCTCGGCCGCGGCACTGTTGCTGCTCGTGATCGCTGCTCTGGTCGCGGTTGTCGCCGTGTTGGCCATTTCCGACACAGGGCGGGCGTACCTCGACACGGTGCATTCCGACTGGAATCGTTTCGTCAACTGGCTACAGGACAAGTTCTCGTGATCTCGTTTCGCTACCACGTCGTCTCCCTCGTCGCGATCTTCCTGGCACTGGCCCTCGGCATCGTCGTCGGCACCACGGCGCTGAGCGGGCCGATCACCAAGGACCTGCGCAGCCAGCTCAACGACACCAAGCAGCAGCGCAACGACCTGGCGGCGCAGGTCAAGACGCTGCAGGGCCGCGTCGACAACGCCGGCGAGTTCGCCTCGACGTACGGCGCGCAGGTCGTGGCCGGCACTCTCAAGGGCAAGAAGGTGCTGATCATCGCGCTGCCGGGCACCCCGAGCGAGGAGCGAACCGGCGTGTCCCAGCAGATCACCGCCGCCGGCGGCAAGGTCAGCGGCACGGTCACGGTGACCAAGAACTACCTCGACCCCCGGCTCGGAGACGGCATCAACACGCTCGCGACCGGCCCGTCGCGCCCGATCGGGCTCACCTTGCCGGAGACGAGCGACTCGGGGCAGCTCGGCGGTGCGCTGCTCGCCTACGTGCTGCTCGGCAAGGGTGAGAAGACCGACCTCACGCAGGTGTTGGCCAGCCTGTCCGCGCAGCACATGATCACCGTCGACGCCCGCACGATCACGCCGTCGACCCTGATCATCGTGCTGGGCCACGGCACGATGTCGTCCAAGAGCTACGGATCCCTCGCCGAGGTGGCCCTCGTGGCGGCGCTCGTCAAGGCCGGCGCACACGTCGTCGTGGCTGGCGACGCAGCTTCGGCATCCGGGGGAGGGTTGGTGGCCGCGGTTCGGGACCGCCCGGCCGAGCGCAGCGCGTCGGCCACGGTCGACAACGCCGACAGCGCCTTCGGACAGGTCTCCACGGTGCTCGCACTCGCCGCCGCGGCTAAGGGACAGAACGGGCACTACGGCACCGAGAACGGCGCGGATGCGCTGTTCCCGACCCCGACCCGGTGAGCGCTGACCAGCTGCGCTGCTCGACGGCGCGCCCGGTCGCACCGAAACCGTCTCGACCGATTCCCGTGTTAGCGTGAACTTCCGTGGATCGCGTGCCCGCCGGCGGTAACTGGTTTCCGAAACACCTGTTCGTCACCGGAGGGGTCGCCTCCTCGCTGGGCAAGGGCCTGACGGCGTCCAGCCTCGGCTCACTGCTCAAGGCCCGCGGGCTGCGCGTGACGATGCAGAAGCTCGACCCCTACCTCAACGTCGATCCAGGGACGATGAACCCGTTCCAGCACGGCGAGGTGTTCGTCACCGAGGACGGCGCCGAGACCGACCTGGACGTCGGGCACTACGAGCGGTTTCTGGACACCGATCTGGTCGGTTCGGCGAACGTCACGACCGGCCAGGTGTACTCGACGGTCATCGCGAAGGAACGCCGGGGCGAGTACCTCGGCGACACGGTGCAGGTCATTCCGCACATCACGAACGAGATCAAGGATCGGATCCGGGCGATGGCCGCGCCCGGCACCGGCACGGACGGTCGGCCGCCCCATGTGGTCATCACCGAGATCGGTGGCACGGTCGGCGACATCGAGTCGCTGCCGTTCCTGGAGGCGGCACGCCAGATCCGTCACGACGTCGGCCGGGACAACTGCTTTTTCCTGCACGTGTCCCTCGTGCCCTACCTCGCGCCGTCCGGCGAGCTGAAGACCAAGCCCACGCAGCATTCGGTTGCGGCGCTGCGCAGCATCGGCATCAGTCCGGACGCAATCGTGTGCCGCTCGGACCGCGAACTGCCCGACGGCGTCAAGCGCAAGATCTCGCTGATGTGTGACGTCGATGCCGAGGCGGTGGTCGCGGCCGTGGACGCACCGAGCATCTACGACATCCCGAAGGTCCTGCACCGCGAGGGGCTGGACGCGTATGTGGTGCGCCGTCTCGGGCTGGCGTTCCGCGACGTCGACTGGACGGTGTGGGGTGACCTGCTCGACCGGGTGCACCACCCGAGATCGGAGATCACGGTCGCGCTGGTGGGAAAGTACATCGACCTGCCGGATGCGTACCTGTCCGTCGCCGAGGCACTGCGCGCCGGCGGCTTCGCGCACCGCACGCGGGTGCACATCCGGTGGGTGGCCTCGGACAGCTGCGAGACGCCCGCCGGCGCTGCTGCTGCGCTGGCCGGCGTGGACGGCATCGTGATCCCCGGCGGGTTCGGCATCCGCGGCATCGAAGGCAAGGTCGGCGCGCTCCGGCACGTCCGCGAGCGCGGGATTCCGGCGCTCGGCCTGTGCCTCGGCTTGCAGTGCATGGTCATCGAGGCCGCGCGCAACCTGGCTGGGATCCTGGACGCCAACTCTGCCGAGTTCGCACCGGACACGCCGCATCCGGTGATCGCGACGATGGCCAGCCAGCGTGCCGCGGTCGCCGGGGAGGCTGATCTCGGCGGCACCATGCGACTCGGCGCCTACCCGGCCAATCTCGTTCCCGGGTCGACGGCCGCCCTCGCCTACGGCGAGACCGCGGTGTCCGAACGGCACCGGCACCGCTACGAGGTGAACAACGACTACCGCGCGCAGCTCGAGCGGGCGGGGTTGGTCGTGTCGGGCGAATCGCCAGACGGACGGCTCGTGGAGTTCATCGAACTGCCCCGCGACGTCCACCCGTACTACGTCGCGACCCAGGCGCACCCGGAGCTGAAGTCGCGTCCGACGCGGGCGCACCCGTTGTTCCGCGCGTTTGTCGGCGCGGCGCTCGACTACAACGACGCCGAGCGGTTGCCGGTGGAGATCGCCGACGCACCGCACGCGGTCGCCCCGGCCGCCGCCGCAGCATCGCGCAACGGTGTGCTGCCGATCGTCGCGGGCACGCGGTGACGCCGGCCGAACCTGCTGCCGGTGCAGGTGAGGGATACGAGATCGTCGACAGCGAGGTCAAGTTCACCGGCAAGGTGATCACCGTACGCGTCGACGACATCCGGATGAGTGACGGCTCGATCGCCGCGCGGGAGATCGTCGCGCACCCGGGCGCGGTCGGCATCGTCGCCCTCGACGACGACGGACAGGTGGTGCTCGTCAACCAGTACCGCACGCCGATCCGGGCACGGCTGGACGAGCTGCCGGCCGGGTTGCTCGACGTCGACGGGGAGTCGGCGCTGGGCGCCGCCCAGCGCGAGCTGGCCGAGGAGGCTTCGCTGGCGGCCGACGACTGGGCGGTGCTGGTCGACCTGCACACGTCGCCGGGAATGACCGACGAGGCCATCCGGATCTTCCTCGCGCGCGACCTGCGGCCCAACGAAGAGGGATTCACCGCCGAACACGAGGAGCTCACCCTCACGGTCTCCCGCGAGCCGCTGGTCGACGCCGCCCGTCGGGCGCTGGCCGGCGAGATCACGAACGCGCCGGCCGTGGCGGGCATCCTCGCTGCGGCGTACGGCCAGGCGAGCGGCTGGCGCGACCTGCGCTCGGTCGATGACCCCTGGCCCGGACGTCCGCAGGCTGCGAACCGGCGCACCTGATGCCGATGCCCGCAACTCCTCGGTCGACGGTGCTCGCCGTGGTGCGCGGCTATCTCGATCACCTCGCGGTCGAACGTGGCGTTGCGGCCAACACGCTGAGCTCGTACCGGCGAGATCTGCAGCGGTACGCGCTCTACCTCGGCGCGCGGGGTGTCGACTTGCTCGCTGACGTCGACGCGCCGGCTATCGGGAGCTTCCTGGCCGGGCTACGCGAGGGTGACGACGAGCATCCGCCGCTGTCCTCCTCGTCGGCGGCGCGAGCGATCGTGGCGGTCCGTGGCCTGCACCGATTCGCCCTGCAGGAGGGCGTCGTCGCAGCCGACGTGTCGGCGCAGGTGCGTCCCGCCGCACCGCCGCGACGATTGCCGAAGGCCATCACGGTGCAGGACGTCGAGCGGTTGCTGGACGCGGCCAGTTACGCGGGGACCTCGCTCGCGCTTCGGGACCGCGCACTTCTCGAGGTGCTGTACGGCACCGGCGCGCGCATCTCCGAGACGGTCGGGCTCGATGTCGACGACCTCGATCTGACGGAGAACACAGTGTTGCTGTCCGGCAAGGGCGGCAAGCAGCGACGGGTGCCGGTCGGCTCCTATGCGGCCCGTGCGGTGGCCGCCTACCTCGTCCAGGCACGACCGGAACTGGCCGCGGCGGGCAGCGGAACCGCGAAACTCTTCCTGAACGCCCGCGGCGGTCCGCTGTCGCGGCAGTCGGCGTGGGTGGTGTTGCGCAGTGCCGCCGAGCGGGCTGGGCTCGCGAGCGAACGCGGCGCCGCGATCTCGCCGCACACACTGCGCCATTCGTTCGCCACCCATCTCATGGAGGGTGGCGCGGACGTCCGGGTCGTGCAGGAGTTGCTCGGGCACGCGTCGGTCGCGACGACGCAGATCTACACCCTGGTCACCGTCGACGCGTTGCGGGAGGTGTACGCGAGTGCCCACCCGCGGGCGGGTAGGGCAGCAGCGCCGCGGGCAGGTTCGGCGGGTGGACAGCACAGCGGCGTCCGGCTCGGGGCCGGTGCGCTGAGGTAGCCTCGGGCAGCAGCACATGCGGTCCGTCGCAGGAGGGCAGCGCGGTACATGACGAGCTCGACCGGCGGACAGCCCGGCTGGGACACCACCGCCGAGACCGGCGCAGAACCGGGTGCGCAGCCGCAGATCGTGCCCGACCCCCGGACCGAGGCCGCCCTCGACGGCCGTCCGGACGGGTTGTTCGCGGCGGAGCCGAGCAAGTCGGCGGACCCGGCGCAGGCGCGGCGAAAGCGAGATCTGCCCGAGCCGGCCCCGCTGCTGCGCCACGGTCCGGCACGCGTCATCGCGTTGTGCAACCAGAAGGGCGGGGTCGGCAAGACCACGTCGGCGATCAACCTGGGTGCCGCACTCGCCGAGGTCGGCCGCCGGGTGCTGCTCGTCGACTTCGATCCGCAGGGCGCGCTGTCCGTCGGGCTCGGGGTGGCGCCGCACCAGCTGGACCGCACCACCTACAACCTGCTGATGGAGCGCGGCGTCACGATCGACGAGACGCTGCTCAAGACCTCGGTCCCCGGACTGGACCTGCTGCCGAGCAACATCGACCTGTCCGCCGCGGAGATCCAGCTGGTCAGTGAGGTCGCCCGTGAGCAATCGCTCGCGCGGGCGATCGCACCGGTGCTCGGCGAGTACGACTTCGTCCTCATCGACTGCCAGCCATCGCTCGGCCTGCTGACCGTGAACGCCCTGACGGCGGCGCACGGAGTGATCATCCCGCTGGAGTGCGAGTACTTCAGCCTGCGCGGCGTCGCGCTGCTCATCGACACCATCGAGAAGGTGCAGCAGCGGCTCAATCCGTCCCTGCAGCTGGACGGCATTCTGGCGACCATGTACGACGGCCGCACGCTGCACGGTCGGCAGGTCTACTCCCGGGTACTCGAGGCGTTCGGTGACAAGGTGTTCGACTCGGTGATCTCGCGCACCGTCCGGTTCCCCGAGACGAACGTGGCCGGCGAGCCGATCACCTCGTGGGCGCCGTCGTCGGCCGGGGCGAAGGCATACCGCGATCTCGCGCGGGAGGTCATCGCCCGCTCATGAGCTGCCCACCGAATCGCTGTGGACATCACGTCGCGCAAGCGTGCGGGGAACCCGCGTGACGACGGGTGCGCCGGCCGGGGTCACGGCGGTGCCGGTCGCCGGCGCCGTCGACGTCGGCGGCCTTCCCGACGAGCCCCCGACCGCCGCCTCGGCCGACGACGGCGCGTTCCGGGTGCGACTGGACAACTTCGAGGGCCCCTTCGACCTGCTGCTCAACCTCATCAGCCGCCGCCAGCTCGACCTCACCGAGGTGGCGCTGTCGCAGGTCACCGACGAGTTCATCAGCTACCTGGCCGGGAGGCGGGAGTGGGATCTCGGCAAGGCGACGGAGTTCCTCGTCGTCGCGGCGACCCTGCTCGATCTCAAGGCGGCGCGGCTGTTACCCGCGGCGGAAGTGGAGGACGAGGAGGATCTCGCCCTGCTCGAGGCGCGCGATCTGCTCTTCGCCCGGCTGCTGCAGTACCGCGCGTACAAGTTGGCTTCGGCCTACCTGGCCGAGCTGCACCGCACCCAGTCGCGGCGCTTCGGTCGGGCCGTCGATCTGGAGCCGCACTTCGCGGCGCTGTTGCCTGAGCTGGTCATCGGGGTCAGCCCGCCCCGATTCGCCGCGATCGCGGCGGCCGCGCTGGTACCCAAGCCGGTGCCGCTGGTGATGACCGACCATGTGCACGCGCCGCAGGTCAGCGTCCGCGAGCACACCGTGATCGTGCGCGAGCGGTTGCGTCGGTTGGGCTCGGTGACATTCCGTGCGCTGGTCGGCGACTGCGCGAGCACGCTCGAGGTCGTCGCCCGATTCCTCGCGCTGCTCGATCTCTACCGTGACGGATCAGTGGCCTTCGACCAGGCTGCTGCCCTCGCCGAGCTTCGGGTGCGCTGGATCGGTGGGGCAGGCACCGAGCCGCAGCGGCAGAATGCCGATGCCGAGGAGTACGAGTGAGCGAGGCCGAATACCGCCACGCAGACCGCGAGCAGCTCGCGGTCGTGGAACCGGTTGCGGTCGCGCCGATGGAGCCGGCCGGACTGGCCGCCGCACTCGAAGCGATCCTGTTCGTGGTCGAGACGCCGGTCCCGGTAGCGGCCCTCGCCGCCGGCGTGCAGCAACCGCTGGCTGCGGTGCGGGCGGCACTTGACCTGTTAGCCGCGGGTTACGACGAGCGGCGCGCCGGCATCGAGCTGCGCGACGTCGCGGGCGGCGTGCGCATCTATACCCGGCCCGACCACGCAGCACTCGTCGAGCAGTTCCTGCTCGACGGCCAGCGCAGCAAACTCAGCCAGGCCGCCCTGGAGACCCTCGCGGTGATCGCCTACCGGCAGCCTGTCACCCGAGCGCGGGTCTCGGCGGTCCGCGGGGTGAACGTGGACGGCGTCGTGCGCACGTTGCTCGCGCGTGGCCTGATCGCTGAGGTCGGCACCGACGCGGAGACCGGCGGTGGGTTGTTCGGCACCACTGAGCTGTTCCTCGAGCGGATGGGCCTGCAGTCGCTGGTCGAGCTGCCGTCTCTGGCGCCGCTGCTACCGGACATCGACGGCCTCGACGCGGTCGGGGTCGACGAGTACTGATGCCCGCCGGGCAGGGCACCGGTGTGCGGTTGCAGAAGGTGCTGGCCGCCGCCGGCTTGGGCTCGCGCCGGGTGTGCGACGACCTGGTCGCCGCCGGCCGGGTGACGGTGGACGGTCGGGTCGCCGAGCTGGGCGCCCGGGTCGACCCGCAGTCCGCCGTGATTCACGTCGACGGCGACCGTGTGGTGGTGCGTGAGGACCTCGTCTACCTCGCGCTCAACAAGCCCCGCGGGATGCTCAGCTCGATGAGCGACGACCGCGGCCGCAGCACGGTCGGTGATCTCGTCGGGGACCGTGCGGAGCGGCTGTTCCACGTCGGCCGGCTCGACGCGGACAGCGAGGGGCTGCTGCTGCTGACCAACGACGGCGAGTTGGCGCACCGGCTGATGCATCCGTCCTTCGGCGTCAGCAAGACCTACCTCGCCACCGTGCCCGCGCCGGTGGCGCGCGACGTGGGCCGCCGACTGCGGGCCGGCGTCCGACTCGACGACGGCCCGGCTCGGGTCGACGCGTTTCGTGTCGTACAGACGCAGGGCGGGCACGCCATCGTCGAGGTGGTTCTGCACGAGGGCCGAAAGCACATCGTGCGGCGGCTGCTGGCCGAGGTCGGCCACCCGGTGTCGCGCCTCGTCCGCACCCGGATCGGCCCGGTCGGCCTCGGTGGGCAACGGCCCGCGACGTTACGGCCGTTGACCCGCAGCGAGCTGGCCGACCTGCACCGCGAGGCGGACTCAGCACCGCCCTAGGGTGGACGGCGTGGCGGTGCGAGCGGTACGCGGGGCGATCCAGGTCGAGGCCGACGACCGGGACGAGATCCTGCAAGGTACGAGCGAACTGGTCACCGAGGTGCTGCGGCGCAACCGCATCGATCCGGCCGATCTGATCAGCATCGTGTTCACCGCGACGCCCGATCTCACCGCCGAGTTCCCCGCCTACGCGGCGCGCCAGCTCGGGCTGACCGATGTCCCGCTGCTGTGCACTACCGAGATCGCGGTGCCTGGCTCGATGCCGCGGGTGCTGCGGCTGATGGCCCACGTCGAGTCCGATCTCACCCGTACGCAGATCCGGCACGTATACCTGCGTGGCGCGGCAGCGCTGCGTACCGACCTGCCGCAGTAGCGCCGCATCCGCCGCACGCGCACCCGCGGCGCGTCCGTATCCTCGTTTGGTGCAACCGGTTCAGCGTTTCGACGGCGTCATCGCGCTCGACGGTCCGGCTGGCACGGGAAAGTCGACGGTGGCCCGGCGGCTTGCGGCGCGCTTGGGAGTTCGTTACCTCGACACCGGCGCGATGTACCGCGCGGCGACCGTGGCAGTGCTGCGGGAGGGAGCAGACCTCGGCGACGCGGTCGCGATCACGGCCGTCGTCGAGGCGGCGAAGATTCAGATCTCCACCGATCCCGCACGCCCGTCGATCGTGCTCGACGGCGAGCCGGCAGACCTCGAGATCCGCTCGCCCCGGACGACTGCGGCGGTGAGCGCGGTATCGGCCGTGCCGGCGGTGCGGGCGATCATGGTCGCGGTGCAGCGCGAGATCATCGACGAGGGGTCGATCGTCGTCGAAGGCCGTGACATCGGCTCGGTGGTGTGGCCTCCTGCCCGCCCGAAGGTATTCCTCACGGCCACACCACAGGCGCGGGCGCAGCGCCGGGCCGCGGAGGTGGGCGGCGACGTCGAGGCGATCGCGGCCGACATCGCGCGCCGCGACGGCCTGGACAGCAGCCGCGCGGCCAGCCCGCTCGCGCAGGCCGCCGACGCGACCGTCCTAGACACGACCGATCTCGACGTCGATCAGGTCGTCCAACGACTCGTCGATCTCGCCGAGTCGACAACCCGCTGATGTCGGAGGAAGGCGTCGCCGTACCCGCGGCCCCGGTCGTCGCTGTCGTCGGCCGGCCGAACGTGGGCAAGTCGACGCTCGTGAACCGCATCCTCGGGCGGCGCGAAGCGGTCGTGCAGGACGTCCCCGGGGTGACCCGCGACCGGGTCGCGTACGACGCGCTGTGGAACGGCCGCCGGTTCACCCTCGTCGACACCGGTGGCTGGGAGCCGGACGCGCGCGGCCTGCCGGCCATGGTGTCCGCGCAGGCTGAGCGCGCCGTCGCGACCGCTGACCTCGTGGTGTTCGTCGTCGACGGGCGTACCGGCGCGACCGATACCGACCTGGTGGTGGCACGAACCCTGCGCCGCGCGAAACCGCCGGTGGTACTCGCCGTCACCAAGATTGACGACGAGCGGTTCGAACCGGATGCGGCGGCGCTGTGGTCGCTCGGGCTGGGGGAGCCGTACCCGGTCAGCGGCCTACACGGACGCGGTAGCGGCGACCTGCTGGACGCGGTGCTCGAACAGCTGCCCGACGCGCCTCCGGACACCGACGACGAGACCGGCCCGCGTCGGGTGGCCCTAGTCGGTCGGCCGAACGTGGGCAAGTCCAGCCTGCTGAACCGGCTCACCGGTGAGGACCGCTCGGTGGTCGACGCGGTCGCGGGGACGACCATCGATCCGGTCGACAGCCTGGTCGGGTTGGGCGGCGAGATCTGGCGGTTCGTGGACACCGCAGGCCTGCGGCGCCGGGTCCACCAGGCCAGCGGCATGGAGTACTACGCGAGCCTGCGTACCGCCGCGGCGATCGAGGCGGCCGAGGTGGCCATCGTGCTCATCGACGCGTCCGAGCGGCTCAGTGAGCAGGACCAGCGGGTCATCGCGGACGTCACCGATGCCGGTCGGGCGCTCGTGCTGGCGTTCAACAAGTGGGATCTCGTCGACGAGGACCGGCGCGAGCAGTTGACGAGGGAGACCGCCCGTGACCTCGCGCGGGTCGCTTGGGCACCGCGGGTGAACGTGTCCGCACGTACCGGGCGTGCCGTCGACAAGCTAGCCGTCGCGTTGCGCACGGCGCTGGACTCGTGGGACACCCGGGTGCCGACCGGCCGGTTGAACGCCTGGCTCACCGACGTCGTCGCGCAGACTCCGCCACCCCCGCGTGGCGGCAGGGCGCCGCGGGTGCTGTTCGCGACGCAGGCTGACACCCGTCCACCGCGCTTCGTGCTATTCACCACCGGCTTCCTCGAGGCTGGCTACCGCCGCTTCCTCGAACGCCGCCTGCGCGAGGATTTCGAGTTCACCGGGACGCCGATCGAGATCTCGGTGCGGGTGCGGGAGAAACGGAAGCGATAGGGTAATCGCTACGACCGGGACGTGGCGCAGCTTGGTAGCGCACCTGACTGGGGGTCAGGGGGTCGCAGGTTCAAATCCTGTCGTCCCGACAGCATCATGTCTCGCGAAGCCGGTTGCGGAGGACTCGTTGGCGGCACCGACGGTCGCCGGCACGGACCGGCTGCTCACCATTCCCAATGCGCTCAGCGTGCTGCGGCTGCTCGGCGTGCCGCTGTTCCTGTGGCTGCTGCTCGGCCCGCACGCCGACGCCTGGGCCCTCGTCGTGCTGATGGTGTCGGGAGTCACCGACTGGGCCGACGGCGCGCTCGCCCGCAAGCTCAACCAGACGAGCAGGCTGGGGGCCTTGCTCGACCCGTTCGCCGACCGCCTGTACATCCTCGCCACGCTGCTCGGGCTCGTGCTGCGGCACGTGATCCCACTGTGGTTGGCCCTGCTCATCGTCGGTCGGGATGCGGTGCTGCTGTGCACTCTGCCGCTGCTGCGCCGCGCCGGCTACGGGCCGCCTGAGGTGCACTACCTGGGCAAGGCTGCCACGTTCTGCCTGCTCTACGCGTTCCCACTGCTGCTGATCGGCACGTACCACGGCACGCTGGCGGACATCTCGCGGCCGATCGCGTGGGCATTCACCATCTGGGGAACCGCCCTCTACCTGTGGTCGGGTGTGGTGTACCTGATCCAGGCGGTGCACCTCATCCGCACGCCCGTTCGGCAAGCCGCGTCGTGACACAGCGCGAGGTCGACGAGAAGCGGCTGGTGTCCGTCCAGCTACTGACCGATCTCGTCGACGCCACTCTCGATCCTGGGTATCAGGCCGCCGCCGACCGCCGCGCACCGGGCGCCCCGCGGCGGTGGTATGAGCAGCCGCTCGTCGCGCTCGGCTGCCTGCTGATCGGCTTCATCGTCGTCGTCGGGTATGTCCGCACCAACCGCAGTGCGCCCGAGACCGCCAAGGTGCACGACGGTCTCGTCGGCCGGGTGCGCGCGGCCGAGAAGGGTGCTGACGGCCTGCAATCCCGGCTGGCGGCCGTGCAGGCGCAAGTTGCTGCGCGTCGGGCGCAATCCCTGCCACAGACCGGCGGGCTCGCCGAGCAACTGCGGCAGGAGCAGCTCGCCGCCGGCCAGGTCGCAGTCCACGGAGAAGGACTGACCGTCACGCTCCGCTCGCCGACGCCGGCGAACCCCAGCGCGAGCGCCGGGCGCGGCGGTACCGTGCCGATCGCGGCGACCAATATCCTCACCGACCGTGATGTCCGCAGCGTCGTCAACGAGCTGTGGCACGACGGTGCGGAGGCGATCTCGGTGAATGACGTCCGGCTGACGCCCACGAGCGCTATCCGGTTCGCGGGGGAGGTCGTGCTCGTCGATTTCCAACCGATCACCTCGCCGTACCGGATCAGGGCGATCGGCGCCGCCAATGACCTGTCGACCAGGTTCGCCCAGAGCGCGGTGGCGAGTCGATACCAGACGCTGGTCAGTGTCGAGGGCATCGGTTTCTCGTTCACCGAGAAGGGCGATCTGCGGTTGCCGGCGGCGGTTCCGGTCACACCCCGCTACGCCAGTGCTTCGCCAAGCACGCCGAAGAAGCCAAAATGATCGCCGCGTTCGCCCTCGCCGTCGGCATCGTGCTGGGTCTCGTGCTGCGCCCGACGGTGCCGGACTGGATCGAGCCGTACCTGCCGATCGCGGTCGTCGCGGCATTGGACGCCGTCTTCGGCGGACTGCGAGCCCGTCTGGACGGGATCTTCGACGCCAAGGTGTTCGTGGTGTCCTTCGTGTCGAACGTGCTGGTCGCCGCGCTGATCGTGTTCCTCGGCGACAAGCTCGGGGTCGGTGGACAGCTGTCGACGGCCGTCGTCGTCGTGCTCGGTATCCGGATCTTCGGCAACGCCGCGGCAATCCGCCGGCACCTGTTCCGCGCATGAGCGAGAACGGGTCGCAGGCTCATCCGCGCCGGGCGCGGATGACCGGTCTACACGCGTCGGCCGCGCTGATCGGCGTCCTCACCTTGCTGCTCGGCTTCGCGATCGCCATCCAGGTCCGCGCGAACTCGTCGTCGGACGCGCTGTCCAGCCTGCGTGACGACGACCTGATCGGCATTCTCGACAACCAGAACGCGCGCGCCGACCGATTGCGCCAGCAGTTGGCGCAGGTGCAGGCGAACCTGCGTCAGCTGCAGAACAGCGGCAGCTCGTCGGACGCCGCACGACGGCAGGCGCTGGAGCAGGCCCAGGCCCTGGGCGTGCTGCTCGGCACCGTGCCGGCCACCGGACCCGGGGTTGACGTCAAGGTGACCGATCCGGGCCGCAAGCTCGACGGCGAGGCGCTGCTGGCCGTCGTACAGGAGCTGCGCGGCGCCGGAGCCGAGGCGATGCAGGTCGGCCCGCGGCGTCTGGCCGCGACCAGCTCGTTCAGCACCACCGACGGGACGGTCGCCGTCGACGGCACGGTGCTGCACCCGCCGTACCGGTTTCTCGCGATCGGTGACCCGAAGACGCTCGACACGGCACTGAACATCCCCGGTGGAGTGGCCGCGACAGTGCGCGCGGCGGGCGGCGAGCTGACCGTCGTCGAGAAGCCTGTCGTGTCGATCACCGCGGTGCGAGAACTGCCGAAGAACAAATATGCGAAAGGGTCGGGCTGACCCCTGCGAACCGGCGATCTGTACTGGGTAGGGTCGGAGCGTCCGAGGCATCGAGCAGAGAGGCCGGACCGCATGTCCGACGTTCCAGACGATCTCAAGTACACCGCCGATCATGAGTGGGTGCGTCGCGGGCACGCTTCGACAACAGCTCGGGTCGGGATCACCGACTACGCCCAGGAGGCGCTCGGCGACGTCGTGTACGTCTCCCTGCCTGAGGTCGGGGCCGCGGTCGAGAAGGGCGCCGCTGTGGGCGAGATCGAGTCCACGAAGAGCGTGTCCGACATCTTCGCGCCGCTCACCGGCACGGTCACGGCCCGCAACGAGAACCTCGACTCCGAACCTGAGTTGATCAATTCAGACCCGTACGGAGCCGGCTGGATACTGGAGATCGAGGTCTCCGACGACACCGAGTCCGACGATCTTCTGGACGCGGGGGCATACGGTGCGTTGGCCGGTTGACCCGTTGCCCGGGGCGGCCACGCCGTCGCGGTGACGCCGGGCTGACCGAGAGGATCTGTCGCAAGCTCAACCCTCGATTGACCCTCGCGCCGAGGCCGTCCTAGGCTCGTCGCACCGTCCGGAGCGCACGACCGTCGAACCGCACCCACCGAACCCCACCCAGTGCGCCGGCGTTCCCGCGATCGGCCGTTACCTGACCAGAAGGATGGCGCGCGTGTTCTGCACCGCTTGTGGCACCGAGAACTTGCAGGGCAGTCGCTTCTGCGCGAATTGCGGCGCGGCGCTGCCCGTGGGGTCCGGGCCGGACTCCACCACGACGATCAGCGTCCCCAGCAGCGGATCGTTGCCCGACTCCGATACCGACTTCTCCGCCGAGGCGCACCAGGGCGCGGTCGATGCCCTGACACCTGGATCGGCACTGCTCGTGGTCAAGCGTGGCCCGAACGCGGGCAGCCGTTTCCTGCTCGACCAGGACGTGACGTCGGCGGGTCGCCACCCGGACAGCGACATCTTCCTGGACGATGTGACCGTGTCCCGCCGGCATGCTGAGTTCCGTCGCGAAGGCAGCGGCTACACCGTGCACGATGTCGGCTCGCTGAACGGCACCTACGTCAACCGCGAACGGATCGACGCGGTGCCGCTGTCCGGCGGGGACGAGGTGCAGATCGGGAAGTTCCGGCTCGTCTACCTGACCGCTGCCGTTCGTACCGGCGTGAGGGCATGACTGCGCTCGGCGCCGCGTCCGGCGAGCAGCGGGCGACCCTCACCATCGGCGACGTCCTTGCCCATTTGAAGGTCGACTTTCCCGACCTGACGATCAGCAAGATCCGCTTCCTGGAAGACCAGGGCCTCGTCCGGCCCCAGCGCACTCCTTCGGGCTACCGCAAGTTCGCCACCGGTGACGTCTCGCGACTGAGGTACGTCCTCGCCCAGCAGCGTGATCACTACCTGCCCCTGCGGGTGATCAAGGATCAGCTCGACGCGATCGACCGTGGTCTCGTCCCGCCCGGTACGTCGACGGACAGCCCCCGGGTGGCGCACCTCGCGGTGCAGTCGATCGAGAACAACGCACCGACGGCAGAGCACTTCCGACCCGCGCCGGCCGCGATGCGGCTCTCGAAGGAAGAATTGCTCAACGCCGCCGGGCTACGTGCCGACCAGCTGCGGGAGCTGGAGCAGTTCAACCTGATCACCGCCCGTCCCGGCGGTCGGTACGACGACGATGCCCTTGCCGTCGCGAAGATCGTCGCCGACCTTGCTCGGTTCGGACTCGAAGGTCGGCACCTGCGCGCCTTCCGCACTGCCGCTGAGCGCGAGGTTGGGCTGTTCTCGCAGGTCGTCGGGCCCATGTCGCGCCAGCGTGGCGGCGAGGCCAAGGCGCGCGCCGAGGAGACCGTCCGCGAGCTCGCCGCGCTGTCCGTGCGGTTGCACGCGGCGCTCGTGCAGATCGGTTTGCGCGAGGTCATCGGAACTACCTGAGCGCGGGATCGGTACGTCGGGCGATCGCACGCAGCCCGGGCCGAATCGCCCGGACGAGGCACCCGGTGAAGCGCGAAACGTGTAGCGTCGGGGCAGGCTAGCGGCAGTCGCGGGTGGTCGAGGTGTGGCGAGGGTCCGGCTAGATCGAGGAGGTCGGGGCGTGCATCCGATGCGGGTCGTCGGCGTTCGGGTCGAGCTTCCGGCAAACCAGCCCGTCGTCCTGCTCCGCGAAGAGGACGGCGTGCGCTACCTGCCGATCTGGATCGGCGCCGTCGAAGCGTCCGCCATCGCGTTCCAGCAACAGGGCGTGCACACGGTGCGCCCGCTCACGCACGACCTGCTGCGCGACGTCATCAGTGCGCTGGGCGTGCGCCTGGAGGCCGTGCACATCACCGAACTGCGCGACGACGTCTACTACGCCGAGTTGCGCTTCGCCGGCGGGGTGACGGTGAGCGCGCGGCCCTCGGACGCCATCGCGCTCGCGCTGCGCGCCGAGGTGGAGATCCTCGGCTCGGATGCGGTGCTGGATGCGGCCGGGATCGAGATCCCGGATGAGCAGGAGGACGAGGTCGAGAAGTTCCGCGAGTTCCTCGACACGATCTCGCCGGAGGACTTCGCCTCGGGTGGATGACCGGCCCGTGCCAGACTATCAACCTCGACTTGAGAGTTAAGTCTTCTCGGCGCGTCGCGTTGACCCATCGGCACCGTCGCACCTACCGTCGTGACAGCGAATCACGGCCGTGCAATTTTCACCCCCGGCCACAGGCAGGTTACGAGCAGGACCGTCGCAGGAAGGTGGCGTTCGCGTGCCGAGCAATGACGAGCGGCCCGAACAGGGTGCGTTGTTCGCCGATCCGACGCCCCACGGCGACAGTGAGGTCCTCGGCTACCGCGGACCCACCGCGTGTTCGGCGGCCGGTATCACCTACCGGCAGCTGGACTACTGGGCGCGGACCGACCTGGTGCTGCCCTCGATCCGCACCGCGAGCGGCTCCGGCAGCCAGCGGCTGTACTCGTTCAAGGACATCCTCGTCCTCAAAGTCGTCAAGCGGCTGCTCGATGCCGGCGTCTCGCTGCACAACATCCGCCTCGCGGTCGACGCGCTGCGTACGAGAGGTGTTGACGACCTCGCCCAACTGACCCTGCTCTCCGACGGCACGACGGTGTACGAATGCACCTCGACGGAGGAGGTCGTCGACCTGCTGCGCGGCGGCCAAGGCGTGTTCGGCATCGCGGTGAGTGGTGCGCTGCGCGAGCTGCGCGGCTCGCTGTCCCAGCTGCCCGCCGAGCGCGCCGACGGGGTCGACGAGAGTTCGGTCACCGGGTCACCCGCGAGCGACGAGCTCGCCCGGCGTCGCCAACAGCGCACCGCCAGTGCCTGATTGCCGGCCTCCCGGCAGTGCCTGATTGCCGCCCGTTGTTGCCCATCACCCCCGCAGTCTCCTGATCTCGAGCGGCTCACTTGCCCCCGCGCTGCTACCGTGAGCAGCAGCTGACGACACCGCGCGGGAGAGCCATCCCGCACCGTTGCAGATGGCGCCGAAGGGGCAACCTCCCCGGAACCTCTCAGGCACCAGGACCGCGCGGTCGAGGCCACTCTGGAGGGATGCTCCCGACAGACGGGGACGCTGCCACCCTGGCACGGGCGGCGGTGTCGACCCGCAACAACGGAGCATCCGATGACTTCGCTATCCGCACTCGAACAGGGCGTGCCGTTCGCCGCCCGGCACATCGGCACCGTCGGCGCAGACCAGGCGATGCTCGACGCGCTGGGGTACGCCACGCTCGACGATCTGCTCGCCGACGCCGTGCCCGCCGCCATTCGCGAGAAGCTGGCGCTCGCCCTGCCGCCGGCCGCGAGCGAGGCGCAGATTGGCGCGGAGCTGCGGGCACTCGCGGACCGCAACCAGGTGCTGACGTCGATGATCGGGCTCGGTTACTACGACACGATCACCCCGGCAGTGATCCGTCGCAACGTGCTCGAGAACCCTGCCTGGTACACCGCCTACACCCCGTACCAACCCGAGATCAGCCAGGGTCGCCTCGAGGCGCTGCTCAACTTCCAGACGGTCGTGGAGGACCTGACCGGCCTGCCGGTAGCCGGCGCCTCGGTCCTCGACGAGGCTACGGCGGCCGCGGAGGCGATGGCGCTGGCCCACCGCGCCGCGCGCAAGGGCAGCGTCTTCGTCGTCGACGCCGACGTGTTGCCGCAGACCTTGGACGTCGTTCGGACCCGGGCGCAGCCGCTCGGCCTCGAGATCGTCGTGCACGATGTGGACGAGCCGCTGCCCGACGGTGAGGTGTTCGGCGTGCTGGTGCAGTACCCGGCCGCGTCCGGCGCCATCCGCGATCTTGCGCCGCTGGCAGGCGCCGCTCACGCGCGCGGTGCGCTGCTCGTGGTGGCGGCCGACCTGCTGGCCTTGACGCTGCTCACCTCGCCCGGCGAGGCCGGCGCCGACATCACGGTCGGCACCACCCAGCGATTCGGGGTGCCGCTCGGCTTCGGCGGTCCACACGCGGGTTACCTGGCGCTTCGTTCCGGTCTGGAGCGGCAGCTACCCGGGCGCCTAGTGGGCGTGTCGTTGGACGCCGACGGTGCACCGGCCTACCGGCTCGCCCTGCAGACCCGCGAGCAGCACATCCGTCGGGAAAAGGCGACGTCGAACATCTGCACTGCGCAGGTACTGCTTGCCGTGATCGCGTCGATGTACGCCGTGTATCACGGTCCGGACGGGCTGCGCGGCATCGCCGAACGGGTGCATCGGTTGGCGGCGATCCTCGCAGCCGGCTTGCGCGATGGTGGTCACGACGTCGTCCACGCGGACTTCTTCGACACCGTCAGCGTCCGGGTACCGGGACGCGCGGCGCAGATCGTCGACGCCGCGCGGCGGGCCGGCGTGAACCTGCGCCTCGTCGACGCGGACACGGTCAGCGCAAGTTGCGACGAGGTCACCAGCCGCGCTCATCTCGCGACGGTGTGGGCGGCATTCGGGCTATCACTGGAGGAAGGCGACGTCGCACGACTGGACGACATCGTGGACACGTCGTCGCCGTTCAGGCGCACGTCCGAGTACCTGACCCACCCGGTGTTCCACGCGCACCGCTCCGAGACGGCGATGCTGCGCTACCTGCGGCGTCTGGCCGACCGCGACTTCGCGCTCGACCGCGGGATGATCCCGCTGGGTTCCTGCACGATGAAGCTCAACGCCACGACCGAGATGGAGCCCGTCACCAATCCCGGCTTCGCGAATCTCCACCCGTTCGCGCCCGACGGTCAGTTCGACGGGTACGCACAGTTGTTCGCCGAGCTGCAGGACTGGTTGTGCGAGATCACCGGCTACGACGCGGTGTCCCTGCAGCCCAACGCCGGTTCGCAGGGCGAGTTCGCCGGGCTGCTCGCGATCCACGAATACCACCGCGGCCGAGGCGCTCACGACCGCGACGTCTGCCTCATCCCGGCGAGCGCGCACGGCACGAACGCAGCGTCGGCGGTGATGGCGGGCCTGCGCGTCGTCGTCGTCAGGACCGGCGGCGAGCAGGGCGAGATCGACCTCGATGACCTGAAGGCGAAGATCGCGCAGTACGCAGACACGCTCGCGGCCATCATGCTCACCTATCCGTCGACCCACGGGGTCTTCGAGGAGCACATCGGGGAGGTCTGTGCGCTCGTCCACGACGCCGGCGGGCAGGTCTACCTCGACGGCGCCAACCTCAACGCGATGGTCGGCCTGGCGCGGCCCGGCCGCTTCGGCGCGGACGTCTCGCACCTGAACCTGCACAAGACCTTCTGCATCCCGCACGGCGGCGGCGGTCCGGGCGTCGGACCGGTCGCCGTCCGTGCGCACCTCGCTCCCTACCTGCCCAACCACCCGCTGCAACCGTTGGCCGGGCCGGACACCGGATCGGGTGCGATCGCCGCCGCACCGTGGGGGTCGGCCTCGATCCTGCCGATCACCTGGGCCTACATCCGGATGATGGGTGGCGACGGCCTCACCGCCGCCACCGGGGCAGCGATCCTGGCGGCCAACTACGTGGCCAAGCGGCTCGGCGAACACTATCCGGTGTTGTACGCGGGCGGCCATGGCCTGGTGGCACACGAGTGCATCCTCGACCTGCGGGGCATCACCAGGGCGACCGGCGTCACGGTCGACGACGTCGCGAAACGGCTGATCGACTACGGCTTCCACGCGCCGACCATGTCCTTTCCGGTGGCCGGCACGCTGATGGTCGAGCCCACCGAGTCGGAGGATCTGCGCGAGCTGGACCGCTTCGTCGATGCGATGATCGCGATCAAGGCCGAGATCGACCGGGTCGCGGCGGGGGAGTGGCCGGCCGGGGACAATCCATTGGGAAACGCGCCGCACACCGCGGCCGCGCTCGCCGGCGAATGGGCGCACCCGTACTCGCGGGCGATCGCGGCGTTCCCGCCGGGGGTTGACCCGCGCTCGAAGTACTGGCCGCCGGTGCGGCGCATCGACGGCGCGTACGGCGACCGCAACCTGGTGTGTGCGTGCCCGCCGGTGGCCGAGTACGCCTGAACCCGGCAACGCACAGGTTCGGTGGTAATGATTACCGCTAAGTTGGGGGGATGAGCCCCGCCCGACAGCGCGCGACGCGGCAGGGCGAGGCCGTGCGCGATGCGCTGCGCAACGCCGGAGGGTTCCGTAGCGCCCAGGACGTCTACGCCGTGCTGCGGCTCAACGGGGAGGCGGTCGGGCTGTCCACCGTGTACCGGCACCTGCAGTCGCTCGTCGACGAAAGCGTCGTCGACGTCATCCACACACCGGACGGCGAGGCCACCTACCGGTTCTGCGGCGAGGCCACCGAGGGCCACCACCACCACCTGGTCTGCCGTGGCTGCGGCCGGACGGAGGAGATCGAGGGTCGCGTCGTGGAGCGCTGGGCGGGCGAGGTGGCCCAGCGGCACGGCTACACCGAGGTTGATCACACCGTCGAACTGTTCGGCCTGTGCCCGTCCTGCGCCCCGGCGTCGTGACGCGATGATCGCCGTCGAACCGAAGCGCTTCGAGGAGATGGTCGGGGACGCGCTCGACACGCTGCCGGCCACGCTCGCCCGGATGATGCGCAACGTCGTGGTCGTCGTCGAGGACGGGCACGACCCGCACCTGCTCGGACTGTACGAGGGCATCCCGCTGACCGAACGGCTCTCGAACTACTCGGCTGTGCTGCCCGACCGCATCACGATCTACCGGCTGTCGATCTGCGCGATCTGCGCGTCCGAGGACGAGGTCGTCGACGAAGTGCGCGCGACCGTCGTGCACGAGGTGGGTCATCATTTCGGCATCGATGACCATCGCCTGCACGAACTCGGCTGGTAACCGGCCGTGGCTTGGCTGAGGTTCGCCGCGTGCGCCGGTCGCCACCCTGCACGGCACCGAGGGCCGGGCCACCCTCGGCATCGGCTACTTCTGCGGGGCGCTGCGCGGCAGCGGGCCGACGCCCGTTCGTGCTGAAGCGGGTCGGCGAGATGTGGCGGGTCACCGGCCACGTCGGCGTGGAGTGGATCAGCTGACAGGATGGGGTGCGTGTTCTCCTCACCATCGACGACCGCGCTCGAGCTGGCCGACGTGCAGTACCTCGCGGACACCGCGACCGCCACGACCGTGTACCTCGCCGGCGCGATCGAGAAGCCACTTCTCGTCGAGGGTCCCGCCGGCGTCGGCAAGACCCAACTGGCCAAGGCTGTTGCGGCGGCCAGCGGCGCTGAGCTGATCCGGTTGCAGTGCTACGAGGGACTCGACGAAGCTCGTGCCCTCTACGAGTGGAACTACCGCAAGCAGCTGCTGCGCATCCAGGCCGCGGCGGCGGCCGAGGCCGGCGAGCTCGCCTGGCAACAGACGCACGACGACATCTTCACCGACGAGTTCCTGCTCACCCGACCGCTGTTGACCGCGATCCGCCGCACCGAGCCGACCGTCCTGCTCATCGACGAGGTGGACAAGACCGACGTCGAGGTCGAAGCGCTGCTGCTCGAGGTCTTGTCCGACTACCAGGTGACGATCCCCGAACTCGGCACGATCGTGGCAGTCCGACGGCCGTTCGTCGTGATCACTTCCAACGCGACACGCGAGCTCTCGGAGGCGCTCAAGCGTCGTTGCCTGTACCTCTACCTGGACTACCCGAGCCCGGAACGCGAACGTGCGATCGTCCTGGCTCAGGTACCAGGAATCGACGTCGCACTCGCCGAACAGCTCGTCCGCACCGCCGCGACACTGCGGGCGCTCGAGCTGAAGAAGGCGCCGTCGGTGGCCGAGTCGATCGACTGGGCGCGGACCCTCCTCGCCCTCGGCATCGACGACCTCGACGAGGCGGCGATCGCCCGCACGCTGGGCGTCGTGCTGAAGTACAACTCCGACCACGTCAGGGCGAGCAAGGAGCTCGGCCTGCCGTGAGCGGCTTGCTGGATCGGCAGCTGGCCTTTGTGGCGGCGCTGCGCGAAGCCGGGCTCACGGTGTCCGTCGCGGAGGGGCTCGACGCGGTGCGCACCACGACGGCCATCGAAGTGTCCGATCGGTCGCAGCTGCGGGCGGCGCTCGCGGCCACGCTGGTCAAGCGGCAGATCCACCGAGGCGCATTCGACCGGCTCTTCGACGTCTACTACCCGGCGGTCACCGGCGCGTCTGCCGCGACTGCCGGCTACGCCGAACCGCCGCCGCGCGATCTGGGCGCGGCCCCGCGCGGCCCGCTCGAGGATCCGATCCGCGACCGGATCCGGGCCGGGGTCGCCGACTACCTGCGCGCCGGGGACGAGCACCGGCTGCTGCCGGTCGCTCGCGAGGCGGTGGCGGCATTCGGCGGCGTCGCGGCGCGGGTGCCAGGACAGGCGTCGTGGTCCCGGCTCAACGTTCTGGAGCGGGTTTCGGCGCAGACGCTGATTGCCGGGCTCCTCGCGAACCTCCTCGACGGCGACGAGCGGGGCGGCGTGGTCGAGCGGCGCACCCGTAACATGATCACCTCCAGGATCGCGCGCTTCGAGCAGGCGGTCGAGGCCGACGTACGGCGACGGATCGCCGAAGATGCCGGCGTCGACGTGGCGGTGCGCGGCGCTGCGCGACCAACCATCGAGCGGGTCAACTTCATGGGCGCCACCCGCGCGGAGCTCGTCGAGCTGCGGCGCGAGATCGCTCCGCTGGCGCGGCGGCTCGCGGCCCGGCTGGCCCACGACCATCGGGGCGGCACACGTGGCCCGCTGGATTTCCGGCGCACGATCCGCGAATCGCTGTCCACCGGCGGGGTGCCGGTGACCACGGTGCATCGACCGCGTCGTCCGCTCAAGACCGATCTGGTGGTGCTGTGCGACATCAGCGATTCGGTCAGCTCGTTCGCGCACTTCACGCTGCTGCTCGTCTACGCGCTGCGCGAGCAGTTCACCCGGGTGCGGGCGTTCGCGTTCGTCGACGAGGTGGACGAGGTGACGCGATTCTTCCGGCCCGGCGGCGACGTGCTCGACGCGGTGACCCGCCTGGCCGCGGAGGCCGACGTCGTCGCGCTGCTCGGGCGCACCGACTACGGCCGGGCGTTCGAGCTGTTCGAGGCCAGGCACGCCGACTCGGTAGACAGCCGCACGTCGCTGTTGATCCTCGGTGACGCCCGGTCGAACTACGGCCAACTCGCGCTGCCCACGCTGAACCGGCTCGTCGAACGCACGAAGCACGCGTACTGGCTCAATCCGGAACGTAGGGCGAGCTGGGACACCGGCGATTCCCGCGCCGCGGAGTTCGGGGCGCTGCTGCCGATGCTCGAGTGCCGCAACCTGGCCCAGTTGGCCGAATTCGTGCACAGCCTCGCGCAATGACGACAGGGCACCAGGACGGCCGTGCCGTCGCGCACATCGCCGGGACCGCCGATTTTGCCGGCACGCGCGGGTTAGGGTGAAGTTCGACGTGAGAGAGGGGGCCGCGATGCCTACCCACGACAGTGGTCAGAACCGGCCGCAGCGCCAGCCCGACGAGCAGGTCGAGGAGCAGGCCGAGGCGAGCAGCGACGTCGCCGAGCGCCACGAGAAGCTCACCGAGGACGTCGACGCGATCCTGGACGAGATCGACGATGTGCTCGAGTCGAACGCCGAGGACTTCGTCAGGGCCTTCGTCCAGAAAGGTGGTGAGTGACCGGAGTTCACCGGCGGGAGGCGAAGATATTGTCCCGGCTGGTCGCCGGCCGAGCGGGTCGACCGACCACCACCCCGCGGTGCTGTTCGCGCCGCCACCACCCCTGCGGCTGCGGGGCCGCGCAACCGCGATGCGGCGACGTCAGCCCCGTCGGTAGGGTCGCAACGGAGAACCCCCACCGAGCGAGGAGCGACCTTGAGCATCGAGCGGTCTGTCGGCGTCCACGGAATCATGGCGCACGCGACATCCCTCGGCTCGTCCTCGTTCACCGAGTTCCTCAGCGCGGCTGCCCCCCAGCTGCTGCCTTCGGCGTCCGGCGACCTCAGCGGCGTTCCGCACGGCACGACGATCGTCGCAGCGGTGTTCGCCGAAGGCGTCGTGATGGCCGGCGACCGCCGTGCCACGGCCGGCAACCTGATCGCGCAACGCGACATCGAGAAGGTGTTCGCGGCTGACGACTTCTCCCTCGTCGGCATCGCAGGTGCAGCCGGGCTGGCCGTCGAGATCGTGCGCCTGTATCAGGTCGAGCTCGAGCACTACGAGAAGATCGAGGGCACCCAACTCACCCTCGAGGGCAAGGCCAATCGGCTGGCCACGATGATCCGCGGCAATCTCGGCGCCGCGATGCAGGGCCTGGCCGTCGTCCCGCTGTTCGCCGGCTTCGACGTGGACGCGCCCGACGCCGCCAGCGCCGGGAAGATCTTCAGCTACGACGTCACCGGCGGTCGCTACCCCGAGCAATATCACCACTGCGTCGGCTCGGGTTCGCTGTTCGCGCGCGGGGCGCTGAAGAAGCTCTGGCGGCAGAACATGCAACGCGCCGACGCTGTCCGGGTGGTGGTCGAGGCGCTCTACGACGCCGCCGACGACGACTCGGCCACCGGCGGCCCGGACATCACCCGCGGTATCTTCCCGGTCGTCATGGCCGCAACCGCCTCGGGCATCGACCGCGTCGACGACGCCGAGCTGGTCCAGGTCGTGCGGGCGATCCTCGCCGATCGTGAAGCCCGCCCGGGCTCGTAGGGGGACGACATCATGACCATGCCGTACTACGCGTCCGCCGAGCAGATCATGCGTGATCGCTCGGAGCTCGCGCGCAAAGGCATCGCTCGCGGCCGCGGGGTGGTCGTGCTGACCTACGTCGACGGGGTGCTGTTCGTCGCCGAGAACGCCAGCTCGGCACTGCACAAGGTGAGCGAGATCTATGACCGCATCGGCTTCGCCGGGGTCGGCAAGTACAACGAGTACGAGACGTTGCGGGTGTCCGGGATCAGGCTCGCGGACCTGCGCGGGTACTCCTACGATCGTCGCGACGTCACGGCCCGCGCGCTGGCCAATGCCTACGCGCAGGTGCTGGGCACGATCTTCACCGAGCAGCAGAAGCCGTACGAGGTGGAGATCTGTGTCGCTGAGGTCGGCGAGAGCGCCGAGGCCGACCAGATCTACCGGCTCAGTTACGACGGCACGATCGTCGACGAACGGGAGTTCCTCGCCATGGGTGGCCAGGCCGACGCGCTGACGAACGAGATGCGCACGCGGTTCGCGCCGAATCTGCCGCTGCGCGACGCGCTCGGGGTCGCAGTCGGCGCGCTGGGCTCCACCGGAGGGACGAACGGCGCACCCCGTGCGCTTCCCGCGAGCCAGCTCGAGGTGGCTGTGCTGGACCGCAACCGCGGCAAGCGCAAGTTCAAGCGGATCGCCGGAGCCGCCTTGACCGACCTGCTGCCGGCCGATCTGTCGAGCAGCGCTGCCGCGGCGCCGGACGAGCCGGCGGCGACCTCCGAGACCGAGTCGGCCGAGCCCGACGCCGAGAGCTGAGGCGCGCGAGCCGCAGGGTCAGCCCTCGACGACCTTGCCGGCGGCGATCGTGACCTTGATCTGCTCGAGGCCGGTCGTCGCCGGCCCGTTGAGCACCGTGCCGGTGTCGATGGCGAACCTCGACCCGTGGCACGGGCAGTCCAGCGAGGACGGCGCGGGTTTGACCGTGCAGCCCTGGTGCGGGCAGATCGCGCTGAAGCACACCGCGGTGGTCGGCGTCGGACGCGAGACGATGCCGTCCGAGCCGTCGGCCAGCGTGACCGACACGGCCCTGCCGACGGTGACGTCGGCCAGACTGACGAGCACATCCCCGCTCGAAGCGCCGCTGTGCTTCCCGGAGCCGGCTGCCGACGAGCTGGATGCGCAGGCCGCCAATGCCGCGACGCCCAGCGTTGCGGCGCCGGCTCCGAGCACGGCGCGTCGGGTGACGTCGGGATCAAGGCTCATGTAGGCAAGAACGCGGGGGTCGGACATATGGTTCGATTCTCAGCGGGATTGAACCTGGCCCGGGCCGTTTCCGTAGTCGCAGACGTGACCCGGGTGCTGATGGCGGATGCGCCGATGACGCACCGTGGGGGTGACGTGCGGACCGGTGACAGCGCCCGAGGCGACGAGCTGCTGCGGGTGATGTACCACGAGCACAGCACGGCGCTGTGGTCCTACGTGATGGGTCTCACCAACGGCGATCACGCGCGCGCACAGGACGTCGTCCAGGAGACGATGCTGCGTGCGTGGCGCAATCCGCAAGTACTCGAGCAGGCGTCGGGTTCGGCACGTGGGTGGCTGTTCACCGTCGCCCGACGGATCGTGATCGACGACTGGCGCACGGCACGATCGCGACGCGAACGGGTCAGCGCCGAGGTACCCGAGCGTTCGGTGGCGGACGCGACCGATCACAGCGTCGATCGGCAGCTGATGAGCGCGGCACTGCGGATGCTGTCCGTCGAGCATCGGGCGGTGCTATACGAGTGCTACTTCCGCGGATCCACGATCGCCGAGGCGGCGGCCGCGTTGGGCATCCCCGCCGGCACGGTGAAATCCCGCACGCACTACGCGCTGCGGGCGCTGCGGCTTGCGCTGGACGAGATCGGCGAGAGGGGGGATGGGCGGTGATGGACACTCGATCGAGGGCGATGGGTGATCCGTTCGAACACGCTGACGCGGCCTACGTCATGGGCGCACTCGACCCGGGTGAGGCGACCGAATTCGAGGCGCACCTGCGAACCTGCACCGAGTGCCGGGCCAGGGTCGACGAGGTGAGCGAGACCGTCGCCCTGCTGGGCGGGCTGTCGGCGGCGGACTTCACGGCGACCGGCGAGCCCGAACCATCGGTACCCGACACCCTCCTGCCGGCCGTGCTGCACCGCGCCCGCACCGAACGGCGCCGCCGGAGCGTCCTCACGGCCGGCATCGCCGCTCTCGCCGCCGCCTGCCTGGTGGCGCTGGCCGTCGCCGTGTGGCCGAGCGCGGACCCGGCCAGCAGGGCACCGGAGAAGGCGTTCACCGCGGTCGGACCGAGCCCAGTGGCGGCGACCGCCGTGCTGACGTCGAAAGCTTGGGGTACGGAGATCGATCTGCACTGCAAGTACGCGCAAGACGTCGACGAAGCGCATCCGTACGGCTTGCGGGTGATCGACGTGAACGGTGCCGCGCACGGTGCCGGGAGCTGGACGCTCGTTCCGGGACAGACGATCGAATTCACCGGCGGCACCGCGGTCCGGCGCAGTCAGATCGCCGAGCTGCAGATCACGCGGCCGGACGGCACCCCCATCCTGCTGCTGGACCTCTGACCCTCGGCTCACCCGGATCGGTGCGGCCGCCACCGGCGCTGCCGCGACGACGCGGATAGGCTGGCTGGGTGCACAAGCGCATCGTCGGCATCGAGAACGAGTACGGCGTGACGTGCACGTTCCACGGCCAGCGGCGGCTGTCGCCGGACGAGGTGGCGCGCTACCTGTTCCGCCGGGTGGTGTCGTGGGGTCGCTCGTCCAACGTGTTCCTGAAGAACGGGGCACGCCTGTATCTGGACGTCGGCAGCCACCCGGAGTACGCGACCCCGGAATGTGACTCGTTGGAAAGTCTCGTCGCGCACGACAAGGCGGGCGAGCGGGTGCTCGAAGGCCTCGTGGTCGACGCCGAGAAGCGCCTGCACGACGAGGGCATCGCCGGCGACATCTACCTGTTCAAGAACAACACCGACTCAGCGGGCAACTCCTACGGCTGTCACGAGAACTACCTCGTCGGCCGGCACGGCGAGTTCACCCGGCTCGCCGACGTCCTGATCCCGTTCCTCGTCACCCGCCAGCTGATCTGTGGCGCCGGCAAGGTGCTGCAGACCCCGCGCGGCGCCGTCTACTGCGTCAGCCAGCGGGCCGAGCACATCTGGGAAGGCGTTTCCTCGGCCACGACCCGCAGCCGGCCGATCATCAACACCCGCGACGAACCGCACGCCGACGCCGAGCGGTACCGCCGCTTGCACGTGATCGTCGGCGACTCGAACATGAACGAGGCGACCACCCTGCTCAAGGTTGGCTCGGCCGACCTCGTGCTGCGGATGATCGAACACGGCGTCACCTTCCGTGACCTCACGCTCGAGAATCCGATCCGCGCGATCCGGGAGATCAGTCACGACCTGACCGGCACCCGGCCGGTGCGGCTCGCCGCCGGGCGCAGTGCGTCGGCGTTGGAGATCCAGCGTGAGTACTACAGCCGGGCGGTGGACTTCGTCGCCCGCGCGGCCGAGGATCCCGCCGACAAGCGCGTGCTCGAACTGTGGGGCCGCACCCTCGATGCCGTGGACAAGCAGGACCTGTCGCTGATCGACCGGGAGATCGACTGGGCCACGAAGTTCCAGCTGATCGAGCGCTACCGCGCCAAGCACGACCTGCCGTTGTCCTCACCGCGTGTGGCGCAACTCGACCTGGCCTACCACGACATCTCGCGCAACCGTGGCCTCTACTACCTGCTGCAAAAGCGCGGCGCCGTCGAGCGGGTCATCACCGATCTGACGATCTTCGAGGCGAAGAGCGTGCCGCCGCAGACGACGCGCGCCAAGCTGCGTGGTGACTTCATCCGCCGAGCCCAGGAGCGCCGCCGCGATTTCACCGTCGACTGGGTACACCTCAAGCTCAACGACCAGGCGCAGCGCACGGTCCTGTGCAAGGACCCGTTCCGCAGCGTCGACGAGCGAGTGGAGAAACTGATCGCCTCGATGTGACGCCGCGGCGATTCTCGCCTGGTCGTCGGCGTCGCCGGCGGCCGCACCGTGCACAATGATCGGAGGGTGGCGACGAAGACTGTCGAGCGTGCCGCGACGAACCGCAAGCGCGGTGGCATTAACTTTGAGGACATGGCAGCCCGGCGCGCGGAGCGACTCGTCAATCTGGTGATCTGCCTGTTGTCGACCCGAGGGTTCCTGACGGCCGAACGCATCCGCGACGCCGTCCCCGGCTACGAGGCAAGCGACGGCAGGCGGGCCACCGACGAAGCATTCAAGCGCATGTTCGAGCGGGACAAGGCCGAGCTGCGCGAGCTCGGAGTCCCGCTGGAGACCGGCCGGAACAGCTCCTTCGACGCTGAGGACGGCTACCGCATCCGGCGCGGCGACTACGAACTGCCACCGATCGAGTTCGACGCTGCGGAAGCGGCCGCCGTCGGCCTGGCCGCGCGCCTGTGGCAGTCGGCCACCCTGGGTGAGCCGGCCCGCCAGGCGCTGATCAAGCTGCGTGCCGCAGGCACCGAGGTGCGCGTGGCCGACGCGCCGGGCGCCGTGCCCCACCTGGACGCGAGCGATCCCAGCCTGCCCCCGCTGCTCGAAGCCGCCCGCACTGCGACGATCGTCGCATTCGACTACGTCAAGGCCGGGGCGGATGGGCCCGAACGTCGCACGCTCGAGCCGTGGGGCGTGCTGTCGTGGCGGCGCCGCTGGTACGTTGCCGGCCTCGACCGCGGACGCGGCGAGCCACGCAGCTTTCGGCTGTCCCGCATCACCGGCCCGGTCGAGGCGGTCGGGGCGCCCGGCACGTTCCAGCGGCCGGGTGAGGTCGATCTGCTGGGTATGGTGGCCGGTCGGCGTCCGGAAGACACCCGCATCGCCCGGGTCCGGGTGTCGGGATCCGGTGCGGGCCAGCTGCGCCGCTACGCCCGATCCGAGCAGGACGGCGTACTGAGCATCGGCTTCAGCGACACCCACCGGATCGCGCGGGTGATCGCCAGCGCCGGCTCGAGCGCCCAGGTACTCGAACCGGCCGACCTTGTCGACGAGGTCATCGGGCGGCTGCGAGCCGCGGCGGGTCGCTCGTGACGGCGCGCACGGCTAACGAGGAACGGTTGCCGCGGCTGCTCGCCCTCGTGCCCTACCTGCAGGCCCGGCCCAACATCGCCGTCGCACAGGCCGCCGCCGACTTCGGGGTGACTGAGGCCCAGCTGCGCCGCGACCTCACGCTGCTGTGGATGTGCGGGCTACCCGGGCACGGCCCGGGGGATCTGATCGATCTGTCCTTCGAGGGCGATACCGTGTCGGTGATCTTCGACGCCGGCATGTCGCGACCGCTGCGGCTGACTGCCGAGGAGGCGCTGGCGCTCGTCGTCGCGCTCCGTACGCTCGCCGAGACCCCGGGTCTGGCGGACACCGACGCCGTGCAGCGGGCGTTGGCGAAGGTCGAATCGGTCGCCGGCGGCGACTTGGCCGAGTCGACCGTCACGGTCGCGCTCGATCACACCGAGCGACTGGCCCCGCTGCTGCAGCGCGCCGTGGACGAGCGCAAGGCGCTGCGACTGCGGTATTACAGCGCCTCCCGCGTCGACACCAGCGAGCGGGTGATCGACCCGTTGCGGGTCTTCGAAGCCGACGGCCGGACCTACGTCGAAGCCTGGTGCCGGCAGGCCGAGGGCCTGCGGGTGTTCCGCGCAGACCGCATCGAGGACGTCGTGCAGCTCGACGAGCCGGCCGCGGTTCCCGACGGCGTGCAGCTGCGCGATCTGTCTGAGGGCGTGTTCCAGCCGGCGTCCGAGCATCTGCTCGTCGGGCTGCGGATCGGCCCGGCCTATGCGTGGGTGGCCGACTATTACCCGGCCGAGAGCGTCAACGCCGAAGGTGCTGCGCTGCACGTCCAGCTGCGGGTCGCCGACCCGGCATGGGTCCGCGCGCTGGTCCTCGGCTCGGCCGGGCAGGTCGGGGTGATCTCGCCGGACTGGCTGGCCGAAGCGATCCACGCGGAGGCGGAACGAGCGCTCGAGACGTACGCGGCGAAGTAGAGTGCCGTTGTGGCCTGGGTTCCGATCGCGGCGTGGATCGCCGCCGCCGCGATCGCGCTCGTCGTCCTCGGATTCTGTGCTTACGAAATCACCTGGAAGACCAAGCGGCTCCGGGGCGACCTCGCCGAGGCAAAGACCGACGTCGCCCGGCTGCAGCAGCTGCAGGCCGGGTTGCAGCAGGCCCAGGAGCGGATCGCGGCCGCGGGGCAGCGCTGAGGCGCCGTCGTGGCGAGGATCAGCCGCCGGCGGCGCGGCAAGAAGAACCCGGACGGTCGGATGCCCGTCATGGATCACCTGCGCGAGCTGCGCAGCAGGGTGATCAAGATACTGGTGATCGTCCTGGTGGGGGCGGTGGCTGGCTGGGTCCTGTACGGCCCGATCCTGGACATCCTGCGCGAGCCGTACTGCAGCGTGCCGCAGCGCTACCGATTCACGCCCACCGGACCCGACAAGTGCGTGCTCATCTATCACGGGGTGCTCGACGGGTTCACCACGCGACTGAAGGTGTCGGTGATCTCCGGCGCAGTACTGACGGCGCCGCTGTGGCTCTACCAGATCTGGGCCTTCGTGACGCCGGGGCTGCGACGCAAGGAGCGCAAGTACACGATCATCTTCGTCGCACTGTCCACCGTGCTGTTCGTCGCGGGGGTGAGCCTGGCCTACGTCGTGCTGTCCAAGGGACTTCGCGTCCTGCTGTCCCAAGCCGGCTACGGCACGCAGGCGTTGCTGACTGTCAACGACTACGTCTCGTTCGTCACGCTGATGCTGGTGATTTTCGGCGCCGCGTTCGAGTTGCCGCTGCTCGTCGTGATGGCGAACCTGGCGGGTGCGTTGCCGGCGCGGATCCTGAAGAAGTCGCAGCGCCTGGCGATCTTCCTCATCTTCCTGTTCGCCGCCGTGGCGACGCCGAGCACCGACCCGTTCACGATGTGCGCAATGGCAATCCCGATGGTGGCGCTGTTCGAAGGCGCCGTTCTCGTCGCGGTGATCCACGATCGTCGCAAGGCGCGGCGCAAGGCCGCCGCGCACGCGCCGGAACACCTCGCCGACGATGTCGCGTCCGCCGTCGACCCGATCCCGGAACAGCTCGAGCCGGACGCGCAACATCGGGACTGGGCCGACACGACCTGAGCAGCGCCGTCACCCGCGCCACTTAAGGTTGAGGCATGTCCTCGCCGAGTGAGCGGTACGCCGCCGCCCGGCAGCGGTCGGGACAGCCCGTCCTCACCGACTTCCGCTCGCAGTATTCGTTCGAGCTCGACGACTTCCAGGTCGAGGCCTGCGCGGAGCTCGAGGCCGGCTACTCGGTCCTCGTCTGCGCTCCGACCGGCGCCGGCAAGACGATCGTCGGCGAGTTCGCCGTTCACCTCGCCGGTTCCGCCGGTCAACGATGCTTCTACACGACGCCGATCAAGGCCCTGTCGAACCAGAAGTACCACGACCTCGTGGATCGGTACGGGGTCCGGCAGGTGGGCCTGCTCACCGGCGACAACGCGGTGAATCCGGACGCGCCGGTGGTCGTCATGACCACCGAGGTGTTGCGCAACATGCTCTACGTCGGCAGCACCGGGCTCGCCGGGCTCGGCTACGTCGTCATGGATGAGGTGCACTACCTCGGCGATCGGTTCCGCGGCGCGGTATGGGAGGAAGTGATCATCCACCTGTCCGCGGCGGTGCGGCTCGTGTCGCTGTCGGCGACCGTGTCCAATGCCGAAGAGTTCGGCGAGTGGTTGCAGTCCGTGCGCGGCGAGACGCGAGTCATCGTGCACGAGGAGCGGCCGGTGCCGCTGTGGCAGCACGTGCTCGTCGGGCCGCGGATGTTCGACCTGTTCGGCGCGGACGGGACGAGCGTCGACGGTGAGCTGCTGCGGCACGTCGGCGATCGCACCCGGTCCCTCGAACCGGTACCGGGGCGGCGCAGCGGGCGCCCGACGCGGAGCTGGCGCGCGCCGCACCGTCCGGACGTGATCGCTCGCCTCGACCGGGACGGGCTGTTGCCGGCGATCACCTTCATCTTCAGCCGGGCCGGTTGCGACGCCGCGGCCCGCCAGTGCGTCCACGCGGGCATGTGGCTCACCACCGAGGACGAGCGCGCCGAGATCGACGAGGTCGTGGATTCGATGACGGCCGACGTGCCGCCGGAGGACCTCGACGTGCTCGGGTTCTGGGAGTGGCGTGACGCCCTGCGCCGCGGCGTCGCCGCGCACCACGCCGGCCTGATCCCGGCGTTCAAGCAGGTGGTCGAGGAACTTTTCGTCCGTGGCCTGGTGCGTGCGGTCTTCGCGACCGAGACCCTGGCCCTGGGCATCAACATGCCCGCGCGCAGCGTGGTCCTGGAGCGGCTGACGAAGTACAACGGCGAGTCGCATGCCGACGTGACTCCCGCGGAATACACGCAGCTCACCGGCCGGGCCGGGCGCCGCGGTATCGACGTCGAGGGGCACGCGGTGGTGATCTGGTCGCCCGGGGTAGACCCGCAACGAGTGGCCGGGCTGGCGTCGACGCGCACCTACCCGCTGCGTTCCTCGTTCCGGCCGTCGTACAACATGGCTGTGAACCTGGTCGATCAGATGGGGCGCAGCGCGGCGCGTGGTCTGCTGGAGGCGTCGTTCGCGCAGTTCCAGGCCGATCGCGCGGTCGCCGGCCTGCTTGCGCAGATCCGGCGCAACACCGACACCTTGCGCCAGTACGAGACACAGATGCGCTGCCACCTCGGCGATTTCGCGCAGTACGCACAGTTGCGCCGCCGCCTGTCCGAACGTGAGGCCGAGCTCGCGCGCGACGGGGCAAGGGCGCGCCGCGGCGCGGTCGCGACGTCGCTCGAGGCGCTGCACCGCGGCGATGTCATCCGGGTACCGCGGGGGCGCCGGGCGGGTCTCGCGGTCGTGGTCGATCCCGGCGTGACGCCGGACGACGACCCGCGGCCGCTGGTCGTCACCGAGGCTCGATGGTCCGGGCGACTATCCCTCGTCGACTTCTCGGCCGCCGTCGATGTCCTGGGCACGGTTCGTCTGGGCAGGACGGTCAACCACCGCTCCGCCCAGGAGCGCCGCGACATCGCAGCCAGTCTGCGGGCACTGGACATCGCCCCGCAGCGGCGGCCGAAGCGCGGTGCGGTCGGGGAGGGCGACGATCACGAGGTGCTGCGGATGCGTCGTGAGCTGCGCGCGCACCCCTGTCACCAGTGCGCCGACCGGGAGCAGCATGCGCGGTGGGGCGAGCGGCATGCGCGCCTCGAACGGGAGAACGAGGGGCTGCGGCGGCGCATCGACGGCCGCACGGGATCGCTCGGCCGGACCTTCGACCGGATCTGCGTGCTGCTCGATCGGCGCGGATATCTGGACGCGGACGGAGCCGGCGACTCGGCGACCGAGGATGGTCGCCGGTTGGCCCGCATCTGGTCCGAGTCCGACCTCGTCGCCGCCGAATCCCTGCGTGCCCGGGCGTGGACCGGTCTCGACCCCGCTGAACTCGCGGCGGTGGTGTCGACGCTGGTGTACGAGGCGCGCCGGGACGAGCCGTCCGCGGATCGGATGCCCACTCCCGCGGTGCGCGATGCGCTCGCGGCGACGGTCCGCATCTGGGCCGAGCTGAGCGTGGAGGAGGCCGAACTCGGCCTGCCGCCGAGCCGGGAACCGCAACTCGGCTTCGTGTGGGCGATCTACCGTTGGGCCAGACAGGAACGCCTGGACGCGGTGCTGGCAAGCGTCTCCCGCCAGGGTGTCGAACTTTCGGCCGGCGACTTCATCCGCTGGTGCAAGCAGGTGCTCGACCTGCTTGATCAGCTTGCTGCCGACGGAGCCGGGGCCGGACCGAGCCACCGGAGTCGGGCGATCGGCCAGGCGGCGCGGGCCGCGGCGGCCGCCGTGCGACGCGGGGTAGTGGCGCAGAGCATGCGCCCGTGACCTGCCCACCTGCTACGGGTGGGTGGTGATCAGGCAGTAGCGTGTTGCGAGCCCGGTTTCGCGACGATCGCCACGAATCGGTATCAGACGACGGTGAGGGGCGCAGGTCATGAGCGAGAGCGGCAATCCGAGCGGCGGCTCGCCCTTGGACTCCGGCGACAATCAGGGCGGTGCGGAGCAGTCGCCGCGCTACATCCCCACCCAGGCGTCGTGGACACCGCCGCCGCCACCCGCTCCGCAGCGTCCCGCCGAGGACGGCGACCCCGACGCCGGCACGACCGCGATCCTGCCGATCACCGGGCCGGACGCACCGCCCGGTCAGGCCGGTCTGCCCGGCCCACCGGCGCCGGATGCCCAGCGGAGCCCAGGCAGCCCGTCCGGCCAGCCGGTCTACGGGCAGCCGGGTGGCTACCGGCAGCACCCCGGTGACGACCAACAGCCCGGCTACGGCCAACAGGTCCCGTACCCGCAGCCGGGCGCCTACGGCCAGCCGTCCGGGCAGCAGTCCGGTTACGGGCAACAGCCCTACGCCCCCCAGCCCGGCTACGGCCAGCCGTACGGGCAACAACCCGGTTACGGGCAACAGCCTTACGCCCCCCAGCCCGGTTACGGGCAACATCAGCCCTACGCCCCCCAGCCCGGCTACGGCCAGCCGTATGGCCAGCACGTCGGGTACGGCCAACCCGCCACCGGTCAGCAATCTGGCTACGGGCCGCAGGAGTACGGCCAGCAGGAGGTCGGGCACGCCGACTACGTCCCTTCGGCCTACGGCGCCTACCCAGGGGCCTACGGCGAGCAGAGCCCGCCCGCGAAGCGCACCAAGAGCAAGAAGGGCCTGATCATCTCGTTGATCGCGGTGCTGGTCGTCCTCGCCGCACTGGTGCTGATCGGTCTCCTCACCAAGACCCCGGCATCGATCTTCGGCGGGAACAAGAGCCTGAGCCATAGCGCAGTCGAGAGCTATATCGAGGACAAGCTCGACGTCTCGAACGTGACGTGCAACGACGGCAAGAACTTCGAGATGACGAAGAACGGCGCGACGTTCACCTGCACCGCGGACGGCGGCCGGACGTTCACGGTCACGATCCTCGACAAGGACAACGGCAGGTACGTCGTCCGGTAGGCCCGGCTCAGGTGGTGGCCACGCCGGCCACCGCCGTTGCCAGGCGGTCGACCGAGTTCTCGACGCCGAGTTCCGCGGCGAGTTCGGCCAGCCGGCCGGGATCGCGCGGCTGGGCATACAACCGGTCGTCGATGACCTCGAGAGGGACGTCGACGCGTCCGCGCACGGCCGCCGGCGCCACCGCGAGGTAGCTCTGCGCGGCCCGGATCTTGGCAGCGGCGCCGGCCGGAAAGCCGTCGTCGCCGGCCAAGGCTGCGGCCACGATGTCCTCGATCGCGCCGAAGCGGCTGACGAGCGAGGCGGCGGTCTTTTCTCCGACGCCGGCCACGCCCGGCAACCCGTCGCTCGGGTCGCCGCGCAGCACCGCGAAATCCGGATAGTGCTCGGCGGGTACACCGTACTTGGCCTGCACCTGCGTAGGCCCCATCGCCTCCATCTTGGCCAGGCCCCGGCCCGTGTACAGCACGGTGACCCGGTCGCTGGCCAGGGCCAGCATGTCCCGGTCACCGCTGACGATCTCCACATGGTCGGCGTCGCGGTGCGCGAGCGTCGCCATCACATCGTCGGCCTCGAAGCCGTCTGCCCCCGCGCAGGCGAGCCCGAAGGCGGTCAGGATGTCGAGCAGCAACGGCACCTGTGGGCTGAGCAGGTCCGGGACCTCCTCCCCACCGTCCGGTGCCACCCGGTGCGCCTTGTAGGACGGGACGAGCTCGACGCGGAAGGCCGGGCGCCAATCGAGATCCAGACAGGCGACCCACCGTGTCGGCCGCCGTCGAGTGATGAGCACCGCGGACATGTCGAGAAAGCCGCGGATCGCGTTCACCGGCCGCCCGTCCGGCGCGGTCACCGACTCGGGGATCGCGTAGAACGCCCGGAAGTAGAGATTGGCCGCGTCGACCAGCATGAGCGCCACGCCGACACTCTAAGGCGGCGCGCTCGTGGGGGCGTTATCGCCGTGGCGCCGTGCTGCCGCGCACGACGAGCTCGGTCCGCATGATCACCGCGGGGTTCCCGTTGGGCTCGCTGCTGTCGCCGGAGATCAGGGCGACGAGCCGGGTCGTGACATCGTGGGCCTGGGCGTTCACCGGCTGGCGGATCGTCGAGAGATCCATCAGCTCCGACAGCGGCTGGTCGTCGAAGCCGACGACCGAGATGTCCTGCGGGACCCGCAGCCCGGCGTGCCGGATCTCGCGAACGGCGCCGCAGGCCATCTCGTCGCTCTCGGCGAAGATCGCGGTCGGCCGGTCTGCCAGCGAGAGCAGGTGCCGCGTCGCCTGGCTGCCGCCGTCGACGGTGAAGTAGCCGAGCCGCTCCAACGCCGGGTCCGGTTGGATGCCCACCGAGCGCAGCGCGTCGCGGTAGCCGTCGCGGCGGTGCAGCGGCGGCGTGAACGCCATCGGGTCGTCGGTGTCGCCGCCGATCAGCCCGACCCGTCGGTGACCGAGGCCGACCAGATGATCGGCAGCCATCCGCGCCGCCGCGACATCGTCGATGCTGGCCGAGAGGAACCCTTCCCGTTCGATGCCGAGCAGCCCGACCGGGTGATCGAGATCCACGAGCGCTGCGAACTCCGCGTCGTCGAGCACCAGGCTGGCCACCAGGATCCCGTCCACCCGCTTGCGCATGGGCATCAGCTCGAAGAATCGGGACCGACCGACCTCGTCGCCGAGGTTGTACAACAGCAGGTCGAACCCGGCGGCGCGCAGGGTCATCTCGACCGTCGAGATCACCTCGGCGAAGAACCACCGGTTCACGAAGGGCACGACGAGCCCGACCGTCGTGGTGCGCCCGCTTGCCAGCCGCGCCGCGAACGGCGATGCGACGTAGTCCAGCTCGCTGGCAGCGGCCACCACGCGATCGCGGGTAGTCGCCGCGACGTCGGGCAGCCCCCGAAGGGCACGGGACACCGTCGCGATCGAGACACCGGCCCGCCGGGCGACGTCCTCGATGCTCGCGACCATTGGCACCCCCAGTGAGCACTCGGCTGCGCTTGCCACAACGCTACCCGCCGCCGCCTGCCCGCAGGCCGAGGCACTGCTCGCCGCAGGTTGCCAGCCTCGCGCGCTGAGAGCTCGATCACCGACGGGCGGTGCTCGGCGATACTGATCGGGTGCGCCCACCCCGACAGCCCGCCTTTCGCCGGCGCTGGGCCGCGCTGCTCGCCGCGAGCGGTGGCCTGGTCGGCGTGCTCGCCTTTCCGCGATACGGGATCTGGCCTGCGGCCATCGTCAGCGTCGCGTTGCTGTCGGTTGCTGTCGACGGGCGCCGGGCCCGTACCGGCGCCTGGCTGGGCTACCTGTACGGCGCCGCATTCCTGGTGCCGCTGCTGAGCTGGACGGGGATCTACGTCGGCCCCGCGCCGTGGCTGATCCTGGCGCTGTCCTTCGCCGGATTCTTCGCCCTGCTGGGTGCGCTCGTGCCGGTCCTCGCTCGGTTGCCCGGTGCGGCGATGTGGGTGGGGGCGGCGTGGGTGTTGCAGGAGGCGTTGCGTGACCGGGTGCCGTTCGGGGGATTCCCGTGGGGCCGGCTCGCCTTCAGCCAGGCCGACTCGCCGCTGCGATGGTTCGCCGCGCTCGGCGGTGCGCCGCTGGTGACGTTCGTGGTGGCCGCCGCAGGTGCCGGGTTGGCGAGCTCGTTGCTGGCGCTGATCGCTCCGGCCGGGTCGGCTGCCCCCGCCACCGGTGGGGGACTTGCGGCCCGGCTACGCCCTGCGTTGCCGGGCCTCACCGTCGCGGTCGCGCTCGCGGTACTCGGCGCCGTCCTGGCATGGCCGCTGGCGCCGCCGGCAGACCGGGCCGGGCACACCGAGACGGTGGCCCTGATCCAGGGCGGGCTACCCGATCTGGCGCTGCGGTTCGAGAGCCGGGCCGAGCAGGTCCTCGACAATCACGTTCGGCAGACGCTGAAGTTGGCCGCGCAGGTCGATGCCGGACGAGTGTCGCGCCCGGATCTCGTGCTCTGGCCGGAGAACGCATCGGATGTCGACCCGTTTCACGACGCCGGCGCGTACACGAAGATCGACCGCGCGGTGCGGGCCATCGGCGCGCCGGTGCTCGTGGGAGCGATCCTGCAGGGCCCGGGTCCGGCGCAGCGCCGCAACGTCGGCATCCTGTGGTCGCCGACCTCCGGGCCGGGCGCCGAGTACGTGAAGCGGCATCCCGTGCCGTTCGCCGAGTACATCCCGCTGCGCACGGTCGCCGAATGGGTCAGCTCAGCCGCGAAGAGCGTCACGTCGGACATGGTCGCTGGACACGGGAACGGGGTGCTGCGCGGCGGCCCCGTGCCCATCGGCGACGTAATCTGCTTCGAAGTCGCCTACGACGACCTCGTGCGCTCGTCGGTGTCGGCCGGCGCACAACTATTGGTCGTGCAGACCAACAACGCGACGTTCGGGCACTCCGCCGAGACCTACCAGCAGCTCGCGATGAGCCGGCTGCGAGCTGTGGAGTCCGGCCGCACTGTGCTTCAGGTGGCCACGACCGGCGAGTCCGCGGTGATCGGACCGGACGGCGCGGTGCGGATGGAGTCAGGGCGGCTGTTCGACCCGGCGATCCTCGTCGCGCGGGTGCCGGTGCGCACGTCGCTCACGGTGGCAACCCGCCTGGGCGCGTGGCCCGAGTACGCGCTGGCGGCGCTGGCCGTGATCGGCGCGGTCGGCTGCGCGCTGGCGTCGCGGGCAGCACGGCGGCGAGAGCGTTCGCGGCCGGCCGATGCGCCGGTTCCGGCGACCCCGACGGAGGGTGAGATGGTGGGCCGGTGACCGCGCCCGACCACGCCACTGTTCTCGTGGTCATCCCGACCTACCAGGAGTGCGACAACATCGAGGACATCGTGGGTCGGGTGCTCACCGCGACGCCGACAGTTCACGTCCTCGTCGTCGACGACAACAGCCCGGACGGCACGGGCCGGATCGCCGACGCGCTTGCCGGCACCGATCCTCGGGTGCACGTCCTGCACCGCGGCGCAAAGGCCGGTCTCGGCGCGGCCTACCTCGCCGGGTTCGGCTGGGGCTTGTCGGCCGGCTATGACGTCCTCGTCGAGATGGACGCCGACGGGTCACATGCCCCGGAACAGTTGCCGCGACTGCTCGGCGCGCTCGGGCCCGCCGACCTCGTCCTCGGTTCGCGATGGGTGCCCGGCGGTGCGGTCGTGAACTGGCCGAGGCACCGCGCGTGGCTCTCGCGTGGTGGCAGCCTGTACACCCGCCTGATGCTGGGTGTGCAGCTGCGCGACGCGACGGCGGGCTACCGCGCATTTCGGCGTGATGTCCTCGAGGGCATCGACTACGCCGGCGTCGCCTCGCAGGGGTACTGCTTCCAGATCGATCTCGGCAGGCGGGCTGTCGCAGCGGGCTACCGCGTCGTCGAGGTGCCGATCACCTTTGTCGAGCGGGAACGCGGGCAGTCGAAGATGAGCCCCGCCATCGTGCGCGAGGCGCTGTGGCGGGTGACCGGGTGGGGCATCGCCTACCGCCTCGGCCAGGTGTACACGTGGCTGCGCCAACTCGTTCGCCGGCGCTGACGCCGTGTGGGCGAGGGTCGGGCCACAGACGAGAAGCGCCGCCCGGGCGCACCCGGACGGCACTTCGTGGTGGCGGGCGGTCAGGCGGACTTCGCTCCCCGACGGGCACGCAGCACGTCAAGGCGCTCGGCCAGCACCTCTTCGAGGTCCGCGATCGTGCGCCGTTCCATCAGCATGTCCCAGTGCGTGCGCGGCGCCTTGACCTTCTTGGTCTCCGGTGCCGGACCGTCGATCAACCGGCCGAGGCTGCCGTCGAGGCGACACTCCCAGGTGGTCGGGACTTCGGCCTCCTCCGAGAACGGCACGCTGTACTCGTGACCCCGATCGCAGCGGTAGGCCGCCACGGTGCGCCTCGCCGGCTCGGCGCCGTACTCGGTCTCGTAACTGATTGCGCCCAAGCGACTGCCGCGTAGTGTGCGATCTGACATAGTGGGCACTCCCCGGACATCGACGTGCGGATTCGTTGGACTTCGGCGTTCTCGGGTTCAACGATCGATATCGCTTGAGGATTCCCGTATTCATGGGGTCCGTAACCCACGACACCTGTGCCGGCTCAGTCACGTGCCAGGCTTCGACGTCAGGACGCGCCCATGCCGATCGTCGCTCCGAACCCGTTCGCAGCGGCACCGCACGCCGTCAGCCGGACCCTGCTCATCGGTCGCTGTGCGCTCGCCACGCAGTTCCTGATCGCCCCAGTCGCCACCGGGCGCCTGCTGGGATTCGACATTGCGACGGCGCGGCGGGTGAGCTGGCTGACCCGGATGATGGCCGTGCGCGACGGTGCGATCGGCGTCGGCGGCCTGCTTGCGCAGCGGCGGGGCGTTGATCCGACGTTCTATCTCGTCGCCGGTGCGGTGTCCGATGCGGTGGACGCGGTCGTGATCGCCGACGCCCAGCGCCAAGCCCGGCTGGGCGGCCCGATGCCAGCGCTGTCGACCGGCGGCGCGGCCGCGCTTGCCGTGCTCGGCGGTGTCACCGCGATTAGGCTGCGCCGCGCCTGACCAGTCCGCGCGGCATGCCGCGATCAGGACACCGCGACGCGGGTGATGTAGAAGTTGCCGTCGGCCTTCCGCTCGACGGTCACAGCCACGTTCGTCGAACCCGAGACGCTACGGAACAGGAACGTGGAGTCGCCCTGCTGGCCGTCCGGCGCGAACAGCTCGTTACCGGAATGGATCGACTCGGTAACCGAACGTGGCACCGAGCTCCCGGAGACACAGCCCTGCGCCAGGTCGACCTGGCCCAGTTCCGCGGCGGAGACGTAGGTCTGTGCGGCGGTCGAGGCCGAGCCTGCCAGGGCACAGGGATTGAGCCCCGCCGGGAGATTGGTCGAGGGTGCAGATATCGGCGGCGCGGGGATAGACGGCAGCGAGACGGTCGGCGCCGGCACGGACGCGGCGCCGCTGGCCGGCCCGAGCGAACTCAACCCCCGGGAACTGAAGCACACCTTCCAGCTGCCATCCTCCTTGACGACCGGCACCGCCGAGGTGTCGGTATCGCCGTCGGTTGTCGTGACGGTTGCCCGCACGGTGGCATGGGTGTCGTCCTTCGTAGTGGTGCTGCCCAGCGTGTACGACTGCACGCGGTTGGAACTGTCGAGTTCGTCGGCGACCCCCACGGCGATGTCGTTCTTGCACAACGTCTCCTTCGCCGCAGCCAGATCGCCGGACTTGCCCGCGTCCAACAGGGTGCGCACGGCATCAGCTGGCGTATTGCCGCTCGTGCTGTCGTCGCCGGAGAAGACGAAGAAGGCACCGATCGCGAGACCCGCGACGACCACCGCTGCCACGATTGCCCAGATCAGACCCTTGTTCGGTCCCTTGCTCGGCGGCTGCCCGTCATGCGGCGGCGGGCCGCCGTAGGGCGGCTGGTCGAACTGCCCCGGCGCATAAGGCGTCGTGGGGTACGGCTGGTCGTACTGCGGACTTCCGTACGGGGGTTGCTGCCCGTACGGGGGTTGCTGCCCGTACGGAGGCTCGCTCGCCCACGGCCCGCCCTGGCCTTGATCGCTCACTGTCATGCCTCTCACTCGGCTGCGCGGTCTGCGTTCAGATCGAGGGCATGATCTTGTCACGGTGCGCGCTCAGGCAGGTCGATAGATCGGGCCCGCGGCATCGTTGCCCGCCGGCCGTGGCGCGCGAGGGCTGGCTAGAGGTGCAGCCGCCACACCTGTCCGGACGTACCGGGCGCGCCCAAGCCACCCTCCGGCGAGATCGAGAACGCGGACACGTACACGGTGTGCTCGCCGGTGACCGCAAGGCCGGATGGAACGGCACGTCGACATCGATGCGATCGCCGTCGCGTTCGATCTTGGTCAGTACGCCGGTGATCTGTTCGCTGGCGGGTTCGCCTCGGGTGCGAACAACTGGCTGACAAGCAAGCTGCCGTGCCGGTCGACCGGCACACCGGTCACTGCGGTGAAGCCTCCGGGCGAGGCCAGTTACGCGTGTCGGGTCGAGTGCGCGTTCGCCGCGCGCTGGATCATGTTGTCGCCCTCCCGTTCTGTGTTACGGCTGTAACACGATTCTGCGTCAGTACCGCGCATCCCGGGAGCTCGGCAGACAGCCGCTCGTCGTCGTCCGGGTGTGGCCTCACCATCGGCGAGCCCGCCACTCCGGCACGTGGGGACGCTCGGTGCCGATCGTCGAGTCGTCGCCGTGGCCCGGGTAGAACCACGTGTCGTCGGGCAACCGGTCGAACACCCGGCGCTCGACGTCGTCGATGAGCGAGGTGAAATCCTCGGGCGACCACGTCTTCCCGACACCGCCCGGGAAGAGCGAATCTCCGGTGAACAGGTGCGCGACGCCCTCCGGGTCGTGATAGAGAACTGCGACCGAGCCCGGCGTGTGACCTCGCAGCGCGATGACCTCGAGCGAGAGGGCGCCCACACTGATCTCGTCGCCGTGGTCGAGCCGCTCGTCGACGGCGACCGGCAGCTCGTCGGCGTCCGCGGCGCCCGCGAAGACCGCCGCACCGGCATACTCGGCCGTCTCGGCGAGCGCCTGCCAGTGGTCGGGGTGTCGGTGGGTGGTCAGGATGGCCGACACCGGCGGTCCTTCGAAATCCACGAGCTCGCGCAGGCGCGACGCCTCGTTCGCCGCATCGACGAGCAGCCCCTCGTCGGTCTGGGTGCAGCGCAACAGGTAGGCGTTGTTCGACATTGGGCCGACCGCCAACTTGGCGATCGTCATCCCCGGGAGCCGGCGAACATCCATTGCGCCGCCGACCCGCACGGCGCCGGTGTAATCGTCACTCATGTCCCTCGCCTCGCTTCAATCGAAGATCGGTGCGAACTCTTCCGTGGGCGGACCGGACAGGTCCACGCGGGTGTCCGGCAGATCCTGCAGAACCGCGTTGATGTAGGACTCGACCGCGGCGGCGCGACCGACGTCGTGTCCCAGCGCCTCGGACAGCAGCCAGCGGTGCTCGTTGATCTCGTGGAACAGCTCGGCGTCCGGCAGCTTCGAGCGTAGCTGGAACGGGACGAGACCCACAGTGGCGTAGAACTTCTCGTCCAGCCACCGGCGGGCTGCGAGATCGTCGGGCACGGCGGCGCCGATACCGTTCTCCCACTTTGCTTTGTACCGCCACAGATCGGTCAACAAGGCTCGGGCCTGGTTGGCCTGCACCCGCAATCCGGTGAGCTCGAACAGCCGCCGCTGATGATGGCCGGCGTCGACGACCTGCGGGTCGAACCGCAGCCGCATCCCACCCGGCTCGGTGTTGATCGTCATCTCGCCGACGTCGAAGCCGAGGTCGTTGAGCCGACGCAGGCGCTGGTTGATGAGGTAGTTCTCACCCGCCGGGATGAGCACGTCATGAGTGACTTCCTGCCACAGCGACTCGTAACGCGAGCGCGCGATCTCGGCCAGCTCGACGACGTCCACGTCCTCGCCGAGCAGCCCGGCGGCCTGCAGGTCCATCATCTCGCCGGCGATGTTGTCGGCGGCGATCTCGAGGTCGTACTCGCGTTGACCCTTCGTCAGGCGCGGATGTAGCTCGCCGGTCTCCGCGTCGACGAGATACGCGGCGAGCGACCCGGCGTCGCGGCGGAACAGCGTGTTCGACAGTGAGCAGTCGCCCCAGTAGAAGCCGGCGAGATGCAGGCGGACGAACAACCCGGCGAGAGCGTCGAGCAGGCGAAGCCGCAGTTGCGGCAGGCCGCGACCGGTGAACAGCGAGCGATACGGCTGGGAGAACGCGAGGTGCCGCGTGATCAGCAATCCGCCCAGCCCCTCACCGTCGTCGGTCACCCGATCGATGACCGTGCCGTAGGCCTCGACGACCGGCACGGAATGCTCGGCGAGTTGACGAAGCAGGCCGTGTTCGCGCAGCACGAACCGGTCGGTGGCCTCCTTGATCGCGAACACTTCGCCGCCCACTTCGACGAACCGGACGACGTGTCGCGAGATGCCGCGCGGCACGTGCACGATGCGTTGATCGGCCCACTGCTCGAGGGGCAGCGTGAACGGCAGCGTGAGCAGTTCGGTGTTGGCGCCGAGTGTCGTGGCCCGGAAGTTCCCCACGCGAGGAGCCTAGAGGGAATGTCAGTCGAGCTTGAGCGCCAACAGGGCGTTCTCGACAACTTCGGTGAGTGCCGGGTGGATCCAGTATTGCCCGCGCGCCAGGTCGCGGGCCGACAGCTCGAAGCTCATCGCCTGGATCAGCGGCTGGATCAGTGTGGCGGCCTGCTCGCCCATCAGGTGCGCGCCCAGCAGCCGCCCGTTCGCTGGATCGGCGAGCACCTTGCAGACGCCGGTGGCGTCCTCCATCGCCCAACCGTAGGCGGTGCCGGCGTAGTCCTGCACGGCGGCGACGTAGGGCCGTCCCTCGTCCTGCGCCGCCTGCTCGGTCAGGCCGACCGAGGCGAGTTGCGGGTGGGTGAATACCGCCGACGGGACGTACCGGTGATCCGCGGCGATGAGCTCGTCGGGGTGCGCGAGATTGTGCGCGACGACCAGTGCTTCGTGGTTGGCCACGTGCTTGAGCTGGTACTTGCTGGAGGCGTCGCCGAGGGCCCACACTCCGTCTGCGGACGTGCGCTGATAGTCATCGACCTGGATCCGTCCGTCCGGGTGGGACTCGACCCCGGCGGCGGCGAGATTCATCCGGTCGCCGTTAGGGGTCCGGCCGGTCGCGACGAGCAGCAGGTCCCCGGACACCGCGTGACCGTCGTCCAGAGCAAGGCAGACGCCGCCCGGACCGTCGGCCAGGGACTCGACCCGGGCGTGGGTGTGCAGGTGCCAGCGCTCGGCGACGAGACGAGTGAAGCGCGTCGCGATCTCGCGATCCTGCGAACGCAGCAGACCGCTGCGCGCGACGACTGTCACCTCGGCGCCGAACGACGCGAACACGTGCGCGAACTCCGCCGCGACGTAGCCGCCACCGAGCACGACGAGCCGTTCCGGGAACGTCTCGATCCGCATGATCGTGTCGGAGGTGACGAACGGGACGCCACTTGTCGCGACGACGTCGGGCACGACCACGCGGGAGCCGATCGCCAGCACGATCGAGTCCGCGGTGAGCGTCTCGCCGCTCGACAGCCGAAGCGTCTTGGGGGCGGTGAACTCGGCATGCGCCTCGTAGAGGGTCACATTCGGCGTGCGCCGGGCGCGATAGTCGCGACCGTCGGCCGAGATCGGGTCTATCCGGTCGAAGATGCGGTCGCGGATAGCCGGCCAGTCGGCTCGCGGCGCCGGTCCGTGCAGTCCGAGCCGGCCCCACTCACGGGCGTCGCTCGAGAGGTCGGCCGGGTAGACGAACATCTTCGTCGGGATGCAACCCACGTTGAGGCAGGTGCCGCCGAAGACGCCATCCTCGACGATCGCGATTCGGCGATCGCCGAGCTCCGGCGTGACGAGCGAGTTGCCCGAACCGGAACCGACGATGACGAGGTCGTAATGCGGCACCGGAGTCTCCTTCCCTGAACGGACCCTACGGTGACCGATACCCGTCCGCTCCGCCCTGTCACCAGCGGGAGACGGCCTCGGCCATCAGGTCGCCGAGCAGCTCGTCGAACTCCGGGGTGCGCAGCCCGCGCGCCGCGAACCATCGGCACACCTTGACGCAGTCGCGCTCGAGGTACTCGGGCCCGCGCGGGTTCGCGCACACGTCGACGATCTGCGGCACGTCGATGACGAACAACCGGCCGCGATGCACGAGCATGTTGTAAGCCGAGAGGTCGCCGTGGGCATACCCGGCACTGGCCAGCACCCGCATCGCCTCTACGCACTGGACGAACAGATCATCGAGTTCGACGGGGTCCGGCCGGCATTGGGCCAAGCGCGGGGCCGCCGTGCCGTCGTCGTCGCCGATGAACTCGAGCATCAGCTCGGTGCCGGACAACTGGACGGGATACGGCACCGGCGCGCCGGCGCCCCACAGGACGGTGAGCGCCTCGAACTCAGCCTGCGCCCACTTGCCGGCCGCGAGTTCCCGGCCGTACTCGGTGCGGCGGGCCATCGCCCGCGAGTCGCGGGACTTGCGCGTGCGCCGGCCCTCCTGGTAGCCGGCGTCCCGGTGGAACATGCGATGCTCGCTGGTGCGGTAGCGCTTGGCCGCGAGCAGCGACTCGCGCCCGTCCGGCACGTAGCGGTTGACCAGGTGGACGTCGGCCTCCTTGCCGGTCTTGAGCACGCCGAGGTCGAGGTCGATGGCTGACAGTTCGGTCACGACCCACTCTGGACGCGGATCGGGACCGTGTTGTGCGGTGTCCCAGCTCGAGTAGCTGGGTTCGTCGTACGGATCGTCGAGAAGACGCAACGCAGGAACTCCTTGGCAAGGCGCACGGGTCGCCGCCAAGGGGTTCAGGCGGGCCGAGTACGCGCGAAACGAACGAGGGCGAGAACGGAAGTCACCCCGGCAACGGCGATCGACATCCGGGCACCTCCTGAACTCGGCCGCAGACCTGACACTGCGTTGTTCTGGCCATTGTGCTGCGGGCTCGCCACTGCTTTTCGCGCTGCGCCGTATCAGCCGGGCGCCGCGCCGCTCCTGAGTCGGCGACAGCACCTGGTCACCTGACCAGGCACGCCACCTTGGGAGACACTCATGCAGCTCCGCAGGACGCTTCTTGCGCTCACCGCAGGTACCGCGCTCGTCGGCGGCCTCGCCGCACTCTCGTCCGTGCCGGCCGGCGCCGCTGCGGAAGCTGCGTCGGCGGCACGCGCCACGCCCGCCGGCACGTCGGCCCTGCCGGGCGGCAGCAAGCTCGCGCTCGTCGCGCGCTCCGGCAAGGTCATCACCCCGAGTGCGGCTGCGAAGCTGGCTGGCGCCAGTGCGGCCGGCCATAACGGCTACGCGCCCAAACCGGTCGCTCACAAGCGCGACGGCGTGCGGCGCGCCATGGCACCGGAGAGCGTCATCGGCACGGACAGCCGCACGCGGGTCACCGCGACGACCACGTATCCGAACAGCGCGATCGTGCTGATCAACCGCAACGGTGGCCTCTGGTGCACCGGGTGGATGGTGGGCAAGGACACCCTGCTCTCGGCGGGACACTGCGTGACCAACGGCGCGGGCACGTGGTACTCCGGGTTGACGTTCCGGCCCGGCAGCAACGGCGGCAACGCCCCGTTCGGCACCTGCACGGCGCGGGGGATCTATGCGTTCAGCGCCTGGGCCAGCGGTGCGGACTCCAACTACGACACCTCGATCGTCAAGCTGAACTGCACCGTCGGCTACTCGACCGGCTGGTTCGGCACCTGGTGGCAGTCAGCCTCACCGAACGGCCTGTTCACCCGTGTCCAGGGCTACCCGGGCGACAAGCCGTCAACCCAGTGGCAGTCGTTCGACTCTGTCCGCGCCAGCTCGGCGGACCGGCTCTACTACCAGAACGACACGGTCGGCGGCGAGAGCGGATCCCCGGTGTGGCAGTACCGCTCGGGCCAATCCTTCTGCAACGGGGCCTGCGGGATGGGCGTGCACACCAACGGTTCGAACGGCACCAACAACAGCGGCGTCCGGTTCACGCAGGGGAAGCTGAACGCGATCTACGCGATCGTGAACGCAGCCTGATCTCGAGAGGCCGGTCGGAGCGTGACCACTAACCTGGGCGGGTGCTGCGACTGTCCACCCTGTTCCTGCGCACCTTGCGCGACGATCCCGCCGACGCTGAGGTGCCGAGCCACAAGCTGCTCGTGCGCGGCCGGCTACATCCGCCGGGTCGCACCCGGCATCTACTCCTGGCTGCCGCTCGGCATGCGGGTACTCGCGAACGTGGAGCGCGTCGTGCGGGAGGAGATGGACTCCATCGGGTCGCAGGAGGTGCATTTCCCGGCGCTCATCCCGCGCGAACTGTTCGAGGCGAGCGGCCGATGGGAGGACTACGGCGATGGCCTGTTCCGGCTCAAGGACCGCAAGGACGCCGACTATCTGCTCGGCCCCACCCACGAGGAGCTGTTCACCCTGCTCGTGAAGGGCGAGTACTCGTCCTACAAGGACTATCCGCTCGCGCTGTACCAGATCCAGACCAAGTACCGCGACGAGGCCCGCCCGCGGGCCGGGATCCTGCGCGGACGCGAATTTGTCATGAAGGACTCGTACTCGTTCGATCTGTCGCACGACGGCCTCGAGCGGGCCTACCGCGCGCACCGAGACGCCTACGAACGGATCTTTCGCCGACTCGGCTTCAGCTACAAGATCGTGTTCGCGGTATCCGGTGCCATGGGCGGTTCGGCGTCGGAGGAGTTCCTGGCGCCGGCGCCGGCCGGCGAGGACACCTTCGTCCAGTGCACCAACTGCGACTACGCCGCGAACACCGAGGCGGTCGACATCGCCGCGCCGCAGCCCACGGATCCAGCCGACCACCCACCGCTGCAGGTGCTGGACACCCCCGACACCCCGACGATCGACACGCTTGTCGAGCGGATGCGGACCTACGCGCCGGAGTTCGAGAACACCACGGCGGCAGACACGTTGAAGAACGTCGTGCTGCGTACGCGTGCGCCCGGTGCGAACGCGTGGGAGCTGCTCGTCGTCGGTGTCCCAGGAGACCGGGAGGTCGATCTGAAACGGCTCGGCGGGCAGCTCGAACCGGTGCTCGTCGAGCAGGCAAGCCCTGCGGATCTCGCCGCGCAGCCGGGACTCGTGAAGGGCTATATCGGACCGCAGCTGTTGGCCGAGCTCAAGGTGCGCTACCTCGTCGACCCGCTCGTCGTCGACGGCAGCGCCTGGATCACCGGCGCGAACCGGGTTGGCAAGCACGCGGCGTACGTAGTGCGCGGGCGCGACTTCGTTCCTGACGGCGAGATCGGCTCTGTGGAGATCCGCGACGGCGACAGGTGCGCGCGCTGCGGCGGCCGGCTGCAGATTGCCCGCGGCATCGAGCTGGGCCACGTGTTCCAGCTCGGCACGAAGTACGCCGAGACCTTCGGGCTGACGGCGCTGGGTCAGGACGGCAAGCCGGTCACCGTCACGATGGGCTCCTACGGCGTCGGCGTGACCCGAGCGGTGGCCGCCCTCGCCGAGCAGACCTGCGACGAGAAGGGTCTGTGCTGGCCGCGGACGGTTGCCCCGGCCGACGTGCATCTGGTCGCCACCGGCAAGGACGATTCGGTCTTCACCGCCGCCGAGGCGTTGGCCGCCGAGCTCGAGGCCGGCGGTGTGCAGGTGATGTACGACGACCGGCGGGCGGTATCACCCGGCGTGAAGTTCAAGGACGCGGAGCTGCTCGGTGTCCCGACGATCGTCATCGTCGGTAGGGGGCTGGCCGACGGCACGGTCGAGGTGCGCGACCGGCGTACCGACCTGCGGCAGGACGTGCCCGTCGGTGACGCGGCAGCAGCACTATTCGCCGCTGTCCGCGATCGATCATCAGCGTTCGGAGTGAATTCGGTGGGGGACAGCCGCCGCGGTCACAGCGGCAGCTGATGCGCGGTATTCGCGAGCGCGGTCTTCGTCGGCGCGAGCTTGGCCGCAGTGGGGCGCGGTGCGCGTGGTCGAGCGGGCATGCCGTTCTCCTGCCACTTGCCGACGAGTCGATTGGGCTCACCGCACAGCTATCCGAACCCGTGCCCGTCGAGTCAAGGTACCGAGCAGAGGAGTTGGCAGAGAATCACCGCACCCGTCGAGCAGTCGCGCTGCACGTTAGGTTCGCGGGGTGCCGCGACGTCCACTGACCGAGATCGTCGACAGCGGCTGGGCGGACGCGTTGGCGCCGGTCGCGGATCGAGTTGCGGCGATGGGCGACTTCCTGCGCGCCGAGGTCGCCGCAGGGCGTCGCTACCTCCCGGCGGGCGAGCGCGTACTGCGCGCGTTCACCCAGCCCTTCGCGGACGTGCGGGTGCTCGTCGTCGGGCAGGATCCGTATCCGACGCCGGGTCATCCCATCGGTTTCGCCTTCGCCGTCGAGCGGCACGTGCGGCCGATCCCGCGCAGTCTCGCCAACATCTATCAGGAGTTGCGCGGCGATCTGGGGATCGAGACCCCCGAGCACGGCGACCTCACCTCGTGGACCGAGCACGGCGTGCTGCTGCTCAACAGGGTGCTGACCGTTGCGCCCAACGCGTCCGGATCGCATCGCGGCAAGGGTTGGGAAGCCGTGACGGAGCAGGCGATCCGCGCGCTGGTCGATCGGGCGACCCCGCTCGTCGCGATTCTCTGGGGACGCGATGCCCAGACGTTGCAGCCGATGCTCGGGTCGGTCCCGGCGATCAGGTCGGCGCATCCGAGTCCGTTGTCGGCGTCGAACGGATTCTTCGGCTCGCGACCGTTCAGCCGCTCGAACGCGCTACTCGTGGAGCAGGGCGCCGGGCCGGTCGATTGGCGGCTGGCCTGAGGGCCGACGTCTGGAGCGAGTCGCCCACTACCGTCAGGTCCGTTCCCAGTTTCCGTCGCCGTGCAGAAGATAGCCCCACTCGACGCGATCGGTCCAGAACGGGCAGCTGATCGTGCCGCTGATCGATATCGGAACGCGCGCCACCGGCGCCGTGTCGCTGCCGGTCTTGCTCGGATTGCGCACGTGGATGTCGATGTCGGCGTGGTAATGCCAACCGAGGAAGCACGTCGGTACTTCCACGTAGATGTTCGGGATGAACAGCCCCCCGCCACGGTATGTGGCGCCGTACTCGAACTTGAGCACGATGGTGATGTCCACGTTGACGTAGTCGTCGAACGGCCAGCCGACCCGGTTGTCCCGGTTCATCGAGATCGACAGTGGGCCCTGCGCGCCCGAGATGCTCTGCCAGTCGCTCACGTTGGGTACGACATTGGCGGTCGAGGAATTGATGTCCGCGCTGGGCTTGCCGTCCTCGATGATCTTCCACGCGTCTTTCGCCGCATTCCAGACGTCGATGGCGCTCACGCGACGACCCCCCCGTCTCCCTCGCTCGGGATGTCAGCCACCGCGAGAGTCTGCGGTGGGTCGCCGGTGACGTTGTCGGTCATCGTGTTGGCGAAGAACGCGTTCTTCTGCTCGTCGGTCCACTGCGCGAAATCGCTCGGCGCACCGGCTTGGACGAGATCGGCAGGGACGTCACCGCCGGCCGCCCCGGCGTCGGCTGCACCGGTCCCACCTGTTCCTGCGTCGGGCGTGCCTGCGTCGGGCGTGCCTGCGTCGGGCGTGCCGGCGTCGGGCGTTCCCGTCCCGGACGTTGCGGCGTCGCCGGTTCCGGCGCCGGACGTCGCGGTGCTGCTTGTCGCGCCCAGCGCCGCCCACGTCTGGGCGTCGACGACGCCGGTGACGCCGAGCCCTGATGCTTGCTGGTAGGACTTCACCGCGTCCTCGGTCGACTGACCGAAGTTGCCGTCGACCGCTCCGGGGCTGTAGCCCGCGTATCCCAGCATCTGTTGGAGATAGGTGACCCAATCGCCGCTGTCGCCTTGGCTCAGTTGGGGTTCGTCAGCCATGCGCTGCTCCCTTCGAGCGCGTCGAAGCGTGCCATCGGATGTCGAGCGACGCAACCGTGCCGCCACGGAATGTCGGTCTGAGAACGGCTCGACGTCGACGTCGAGACATGTCAGCAACCTCCGGCAGCTGCGCGGTCGCCACGGGGGCGGGAAGATGTGGGTGCGGGGCGTCCGGTAAGCCGGTAGGCCTGTGATGCCGTGTGAGCTCGAATGTCAGCTTGGCGACGGGGGTCTGTTCGGGGACTACGGTTTGCGTCCAGGTGACCGATGGTCGCCGCCAGAGCGCGTGTGTCAGTTTCTTTTCCTTCCCTGATCCCTCCGGACGGCCCGTGGTCGTTGTCGGTTTGAGGGAAAGGGCGGACGGAATGAGCAAACGCGTGGTGCATGACGAGGTCCTCTACGTGCGATCGGCCGGGTTGGACCTGGGCAAGCGGTTCCTGGTGGCCTGCATCCGGACGCCGAACCCGAAACGCGCCGGCACGTGGTCGCTGCAGACGGAACGGTTCGACACGACGATGCCTGAGCTGCGCAGGCTGCTGGACTGGCTGCTTGAGGCCCGCGTCGAGGTAGTGGTGCTCGAGGCGACCTCGGATTACTGGCGCTCGGTGTACTACCTGCTGCAGCCGCGGCTGAACATGATGCTGGTCAATCCTTCGCATCTGCGCGGCATCCGGGGCCGCAAGACCGACCCGTCCGACGCGGCGTTCCTGGCCCGCGCGGGCTCCTCGGGCATGGTCATGGGCTCGTTCGTGCCGCCCCGCGAGATCCGGGAACTGCGCGACGTGACCCGCCGCCGCACCGAACTCGCTGCCGACCGGGGCCGAGAGATCCAACGGCTGGAGAAGGAACTCGAAGACACCGGCCTGAAGCTGACCAGCGTGCTGTCCGACGTGACCGGCGTCAGCTCCCGCCGGATCCTGGAGGCGCTGATCGCCGGTGAACGCGACCCGCACGTGTTGGCTGAACTCACCGTCGCCGGTGCCCGCCGAAAGATCTCCGAACTGGTCACCGCTCTGGACGGCGAGTTCACCGCACATCACAGTTGGATGTGCCGGCACCTGCTGGACCAGATCGACCACCTGGCCCAACTCGTCATCGTGCTGGACGCCAGGGTCGCCGGCATCGTCACCGAGCTGGCCAGCGATCAGGACCTGGACCACCTCGACACCATCCCCGGCATCGGCCGATCGGCCGCCGAGATCGTGATCGCCGAGACCGGTGGTGACATGGACTTCTTCGCCAGCGCCGGGCACTTGGCCTCCTGGATCGGGGTGTGCCCGGGCATGAACGAATCGGCCGGCGTCAACAAGTCCGGCCACACCCGCCACGGCAACGCCAACCTCAAACGAGTCCTCGGCACCGCGGCCATGTCCGCGATCAGAGGCAAGGACTCCTACTACGCCGTCTACTACCGTCGCGTCGCCGCCCGCCGTGGCGCACAACGGGCCTTGGTCGCCGTCATGCACAAGATCGTCATCGCGATCTGGCACGTCCTGCACAACCACGTCCCGTTCCACGACCTCGGCGCCGACTACTTCACCAAACGCGATCCACAACGAGCCATCCGACGGATGACCAAAGAAGCCAACAGCCTCGGCCTGACCATCCGATTCGACCCGATCGGCGCATAACAACACCGAAACCTCACTCGCTTCTACGGCTTGGGTGCGGCTCATCTTCGTGTCAGTACGCTGAGGCGCCTCGTTCACCGAGCACGGGCCGCGCGAACTCGGGCAGCGCGCCGGGGCCCGCGGTGGTGTTCTTGGCGATTGTGGGCGCCCTCGGACCCATCATGTCGGATCCGGTCATTAGGCTCGGAGGCCGACCTGTTCTCGACTCGAGAGATCTGTCCTTGAACGACCGTCTGATCATCCGTGGCGCCCGCGAGCACAACCTCAAGGACGTCAATCTCGACCTGCCCCGCGACGCCCTGATCGTGTTCACCGGGCTGTCCGGGTCGGGGAAGTCGAGCCTGGCCTTCGACACGATCTTCGCGGAGGGTCAGCGGCGCTACGTCGAGTCGCTGTCTGCCTACGCGCGCCAGTTCCTCGGCCAGATGGACAAGCCGGACGTCGACTTCATCGAGGGTCTGTCGCCGGCGGTGTCGATCGATCAGAAGTCGACGTCGAAGAACCCGCGGTCCACCGTCGGCACGATCACCGAGGTCTACGACTACCTGCGGCTGCTGTGGGCGCGCATCGGTCGGCCGCACTGCCCGACCTGCGGCGAGCCGATCGCGAAGCAGACTCCGCAGCAGATCGTCGACCGAATCCTCGAGATGCCCGAGGGCACCCGGTTCCAGGTGCTCGCGCCGGTGATCCGCGAGCGTAAGGGCGAGTACGTCGATCTCTTCACCGACCTTCAGGTGAAGGGTTATGCAAGGGTGCGGATCGACGGGGTCGTCTATCCGCTGACGGACCCGCCGAAGCTCAAGAAGCAGGAGAAGCACACCATCGAGGCGGTCGTCGACCGACTGGCCGCCAAGCCGTCGAGCAAGCAGCGGATCACCGACTCGGTGGAAACCGCGCTCGGCCTGGCCGGTGGCCTGATCATCCTCGACTTCGTCGACCTGCCGGAGGAGGATGCGCACCGCGAGCGTCGCTATTCCGAACGGCTGGCCTGCCCGAACGACCATCCACTGGCCATCGATGAGCTGGAGCCCCGCTCGTTCTCGTTCAACTCGCCGTTCGGTGCGTGCCCGGCATGCACGGGTCTCGGCACCCGCAAGGAGGTGGACCCGGAGCTCGTCGTCCCGGACCCGGAGCAGAGCCTGCGCGGCGGGGCGATCGCACCGTGGGCCGACCGGCCAGACGAGCGAGTATTTCCTGCGGCTGCTGCAGGGTGTCGCCGAGGCGATCGGATTCACTCTCGACAGCCCGTGGGAGCAGCTGGCCGCGCGGGCGCAGAAGGCGGTGCTGCACGGCCTGGCCGAGCAGGTGCACGTCAGCTATCGCAACCGGTACGGCCGCGACCGCTCCTATTACGCCAATTTCGAAGGCGTCGTGCCGTGGATCGAGCGCCGCTACACCGACACCGACAGCGAGTGGTCCCGCGAGAAGTACGAGGGATTCATGCGCGAGGTGCCCGTGCCCGACATGTGCCGGAACGAGGCTCAAGCCCGAGATCCTGGCGGTCACCGTCGCGGGCCGTTCGATCGCCGAGGTCGCGAGCCTGTCCATCGGCGACGCGGCGCTGTGGCTTCGGGAGCTGACGCTGTCCGATCGCGATCGATTGATCGGCGAACGGGTGCTCAAGGAGATCAACGCGCGCTTGGGCTTCCTCGTCGACGTCGGGCTGCACTACCTCTCGCTCGACCGAGCGGCCGCCACCCTGGCCGGCGGCGAGGCGCAGCGCATCCGGCTCGCCACGCAGATCGGCTCAGGGCTCGTCGGTGTCCTCTACGTGCTGGACGAGCCGTCGATCGGGCTGCACCAGCGCGACAATCGCCGGCTGATCGAGACGCTCGTCCGGCTGAAGAAGCTGGGCAACACGCTCATCGTGGTCGAGCACGACGAGGACACCATTCGCACCGCCGACTGGGTCGTCGACATCGGCCCGCATGCCGGTGAGCACGGCGGCCGGATCGTGGTCAGCGGCACGGTCGAGGACTTGCGCGCCTCGCCGGAGTCGATCACCGGCGCCTACCTGTCCGGCCGGCGAGCCATCCCGGTCCCAGCGATCCGCCGCCCGCCACAGCGCGGGCGCGAACTGCTCGTCGAGGGCGCGCGTGAGCACAATCTGCGCAACGTCGACGTCGCGTTCCCCCTGGGCTGCTTCGTGGCGGTCACCGGCGTGAGCGGCTCGGGAAAGTCCAGCCTGGTCAACGACATCCTGTACACCTCCCTCGCGAATCGGATCAACGGCGCGAAACTCGCTCCTGGTCGGCACAAGCGAGTCCGCGGCGTCGAGCAACTCGACAAGGTCGTCGGCGTCGACCAGTCGCCGATTGGCCGCACGCCGCAGGTCCAACCCGGCCACCTACACCGGCGTGTTCGACCACATCCGCAAGCTGTTCAGCGAGACGACCGAGGCCAAGGTCCGCGGCTACCAGCAAGGCCGCTTCTCGTTCAACGTCAAGGGCGGGCGCTGCGAGAACTGCGCCGGCGACGGCACGATCAAGATCGAGATGAACTTCCTGCCCGACGTCTACGTGCCGTGTGAGGTGTGCAAGGGCGCCCGGTACAACCGGGAGACCCTCGAGGTGCACTACAAGGGCAAGACGATCAGCGAGGTCCTCGAGATGCCGATCGAGCAGGCCGCGGAGTTCTTCCAGCCGATCTCGCGGATCGCCCGGCACCTGGACACGCTGGTCGACGTCGGGCTCGGTTACGTGCGCCTCGGCCAGCCGGCTCCGACGCTGTCCGGTGGCGAGGCGCAACGGGTCAAACTCGCCGCCGAGCTGCAGAAGCGCTCGACCGGCCGGACGATCTACGTCCTCGACGAGCCGACCACCGGCCTGCACTTCGAGGACGTGTCCAAGCTGCTGGGTGTGCTGCACTCGCTCGTCGACAAAGGCAATTCGGTGATTGTCATCGAGCACAACCTGGACGTCATCAAGACCGCCGACTGGATCGTCGACATGGGTCCCGAAGGCGGCTCGGGCGGCGGCGCGATCGTGGCCACCGGCACGCCCGAGGACGTCGCGGGCACCGAGGCGTCACACACCGGCCGGTTCCTGCGTCCGCTGCTCGATCTCGCGCCGCCGACCAGCGTGCCGGCCAAACGGGCCGCCCGCAGGCGCGCCGCCGCCAAGTCCGCCTGAGCGGCGTAGCCGAGGTCTCGATGCGCCCAAACCTGTCGGTGGTCGGTGAGAGGCTTGGGCCATGCGGCTGGACGGCTATCGCGCGGTGCTCGGCCAGCGCGATGCGCGGCGCATCCTGCTGCTGGGCGTATTCGTCCGGGTGCCGCTGTGGGCCGGGGCGGTTGTCCTGACCCTGCACGCCGTCACCACGCTCGGTCGGTCCTACGGCGCGGCGGGGGCACTTGCCGGTGTGGAGGCGGTGGCCTTGAGCGTGAGCAATCCGTGGCGTGGACGGTTGCTCGATCGCATCGGTCTGCGCCGCACGCTCGCGCCGTCGCTCGTCGTGCTGACAATCTGCTGGAGCGTCGCCCCGTTCCTGTCGTATTGGCCGTTGCTCGCGTTCGTGACGATCGCGGGGCTGTTCGCCGTGCCGACGTTCTCGGTCGTGCGGCAGGCGGTCATGCACGCCGTACCGGACGAACACCGCACCGCCGCGCTGTCCCTCGACGCGGTGCTCGTCGAGGTCTCGTTCATGATCGGCCCTCCGATCGGGGTGCTACTGGCCACGGCGTACCCGACGACCTGGGCGTTGTTGGCCACCCAGTTCGCGGCAATCCTCGGTGGCGCCGCCATCTGGCTCGCCAATCCGCCGCTGCGCGCCGAGCGGGGTGCCGCGGCCGAGGCGGCGGGCGAACGGACGGGCATGCGCAGCTGGCTGACGCCGCCGGTCGCCGCCGTCCTGCTGATGAGTGCCGCCGCGGTCCTCGTCCTTGGTGCCACCGATGTCAGCATCGTCGCGGCGCTGCGCGAGATGGACCATCAGTCCTGGATCGGCTGGGAACTCGCGGTGTGGGGCCTCGGATCGGCCGTCGGTGGTCTCACGTACGGTGCGCTGCACCGGACGGTCCCGGTCCCGGTCCTGCTCGGCCTGTTGGCGGCTGCGACGCTGCCGGTCGCACTCGCCCGCGAGCCGGTGTTGCTCGCGATCCTGCTGTTCGTGGCTGGCGCGTTCTGCGCGCCGACGTTGACGGCGACGGTCGACACTCTGTCGCGCCTCGTGTCCGAGCACGTCCGCGGTGAGGCCCTCGGTTGGCATGCGGCGGCAATGACCGCCGGCATTGCGGTCGGGTCGCCGGCCGCCGGATTGGCGATCGACCGGCTCGGCTGGCAGGGCGGGTTCCTGCTGTCCGGCGCAGTCGGTGCCGCGGCGGCGATAGGCGGGGCGGCGACGATGCGCGCCGGTCCGGTCGGTGCCTGTGGCCGGTCAGCTGCTGATCCCGCGGTTGTCGGGCAGCTGAGATGAACGAGCCGAGCGACCTGGCCCGGTTCATCGCAGGGCTGCCCAAAGCCGAGTTGCACGTGCATCACGTCGGATCCGCGTCGCCACGGATCGTGGCAGAGCTCGCTGCACGCCATGAGGGCAGCACGCCAGTGCCCGCCGACGAGCAGCTGCTGGCCGAGTACTTCACGTTCACCGACTTCGCGCACTTCGTGACGATCTACCTGAGCGTTGTCGATCTGATCCGCGACGCTGCGGACGTCTGGACGCTCACCTACGAGGTCGCCCGCGAACTCGCCGGGCAGCAGGTGCGCTACGCAGAGCTGACGCTCACTCCGTACTCGTCGGTCGTGCGGGGCATCGCGGCCGAGGCGTACTGCGAGGCGGTCGAGGACGCCCGCAGGCGGGCCGCCGTCGATCATCGTGTCGAGCTGGCGTGGTGCTTCGACATCCCTGGCGAGGCGGGATTGCCCGCTGCGGATCTCACCCTCGACGTCGCGTCGAGACTGCGGCCGGACGGGTTGGTCAGCTTCGGGCTGGGTGGGCCTGAGCTCGGCGTGCCACGCGAACAGTTCGCGCCGCATTTCGAGCAGGCGATCGCGCTGGGCCTGCACAGCGTGCCGCACGCCGGCGAGTCCACCGGACCGCAGACCGTCTGGGCTGCGCTCACCAGTCTCGGGGCAGAGCGCATCGGCCACGGGATCAGCGCTGCGCAGGACCCACGCCTGCTCGACTACCTCTGCGAGCGGCAGATCCCGTTGGAGATCTGTCCGACGTCCAACGTGTGCACGAGGTCGGTGCCGTCATTGGCCGAGCACCCGCTGCCCGCCCTGGTCGCGGCCGGCATTCCGGTCACCATCAACTCCGACGATCCGCCGATGTTCTCCACGACGCTGAACCACGAGTACTCGGTCGCCGCACATCTCCTCGGCCTGGGGACCCGGGGTGTCGCCGATCTCGCCCGCGCTGCGGTCCACGCGTCCTTCCAGGACGAGCGGGGCAAGGCGATCCTGCTGGGCGAGATCGACGACTACGCCTCTCGGAAGAACTCGATCTCGGTCAGTGCCACCGCATTGGACACCGGCGACTTGTAGACCTGCGGAATGAAGATGTCGATGCTGGTGATGCCGCCGCCGTTGGACACATTGTGCGTTTGCGAATCGGGCTTGTCGTCGAGATTGACATCCGCGGTCTTCTGCGTGTCGAAGACGAAGTGAAGTTTCTGCGGTCGCGCGTACGCCGTGTATTTCACGTTGTCGCCCGACGCGCCGTTGTGCACGATCACCTCCTTGAGATTGATCTTCGAGCCGAACACGACGTGCAGCCGTGCCTGTCCCTTCGTCGTGTTGGCGAGCCAGAAGTTGTTCTTGATCCCGTCGGTGGCGAAGCTGGCGGGGTGTCCCTTGACCGCAGTGTTCGCAGTGGTGGTGACGGGGCGCGCCTGCTTGAGATCGGGGCTGATCCAGTTCTTGATCGTGTGGGTGATCGAGCTGACTCTCTCGTTCACGTCGTTGCGGACGTTGGGCAGGATTCCGTAGACGATCCCGAAGATCAGCAGGATCACGCCCACGATTCGGCCGACGCCGCCGAAGACGACACCCATGATCCGACTCATGAAGGACTTGCGCGTGCGCCGGGCAGACGGGCGGTCGCCGGCTTGCCGGCGCTTGGGGCCCTTGCGCGGCTTGAACCGGTGCCACCACTTGGCCTTGACGACCTCCGCGGTGACGAGCGACGCGCCGCATCTGCTGCAGAACTTGCGGGTCTCCGGGTTGCCCTCCCCGCAGTCGGGGCAGATGAGGTCGCCGGGCTCCAGCCGTCGAGTCGGCGGTCGGCGTTGGACGGTCGGCGCAGGCCGATTCGGCGCCTGCGGCCGCTGCGCGGACGGTTGCTCAGCGGTGTCCGGTGTGGATCCCGCCTGAGCTCGCGTGCCCGGTGTCGCGTCGGGTAGGTCGACCGGACGCGACGCCGCAACCAGTGCCGCGGCGTCGCCGCGCCGCCCCACCGGGGGAGGTGGGACCGGCGGCAGCGTGGGAGGTGGCGGCGCAGCCGCGGCCGGCGGTGGTGGCGGTGGGACTGGCGGCAGGGAAGGCGGCGGTGGCGGGGGACCGGAGGGCGCACCAGCTCCCGCCCCGCCCGCGCCCGGTGGTGGCGGCGGCGGCCCGCCCGCGCCCGGTGGTGGCGGCGGCGGCCCGCCCGCGCCCGGTGGCGGCGGCGGGGGCGGTGGCCCGGGTGGACGCGCGCCCGGTGGCGGCGGCGGGGGTGGTGGTCCGCCCGCGCCCGGTGGCGGCGGCGGGGGTGGTGGTGGTCCCGGTGGACGCGCCCCCGGCGGCGGAGGCGGGGGTGGTGGTCCGCCCGCGCCCGGTGGCGGCGGCGGCGGTGGAGGCCCCGGTGGACGCGCCCCCGGCGGCGGGGGTGGCGGCGGCGGTCCGGGCGGCCCGGGCGGACGCGCGCCGGGTGGCGGCGGCGGTCCGGGCGGCCCCGGTGGCCCCGGTGGACGCGCACCGGGCGGCGGCGGCGGTCCGGGAGGCCCCGGTGGACGCGCACCGGGCGGACCGCCCGGTCCGCCGGGCGGACGGGCGCCGGGTGCGCCGGGTGCGCCGGGCATCCCCGGGCGGGCACCCGCGCCGGCCGGCGCACCGGAGTGCGGAATCTGCCGCTTGTCCCACACGTCGGTGTAGAACGCCGAACTCACCCGCTCGAGCAGGCCGCGCTTCGGCGCGGGCGCCAGCTCCTCCTCCGGGATCGGCGCCGGTTCCGGCGCCTTCATCTTCTCGCCGGTCCACTCGAGGAAGCTGCCGCAGGAGCCGCAGAACGCGTCGGTCTCCTTGTTGTACGCACCGCAGGTCTTGCAGACGATCATTGCGCCACCACTTCGACTCGATGCAGGACGTGTGCGGGCTTGGCGGCGGCGACGATGGAGTCGACGGCGCCGGTGATCCGGTCAGTGACTTCAGGCAGGGTGACGCGTACCGCGAGTCGCGGGCTGTCCTGCCCCGGTAACGGTCCCATAGGGCTCGAGGACCAGGCAACGCCGCCACTGTCGGAGATGTCGACCTGGCCTCCGCTGAGTACCTCGAGGTTGGCCCGCAACCCGTTGATCGTGCCCCGCATGCGGTACATCTCCACTGCGGTGGCCACCGCGGCGCGGCGTCGCTCGGTCGCCCAGCTCTCGTCCACCTCGATGCCGACCCAGCTGGCGAGCCATTCGAGGAAGTCGGTCGGCGTCAGCGCGGGATCGAAGTACTCGATGATGCAGTCGAGCGTGATCAGGACGCTGGACAGCACATCGTCGAGCCCGGCGACGAAGCGCATCGTGAAGTCGTCTTCCTGGTACACCCCAGGCAGCAACGGCCCGAACGCGATCGGGGTCTCCAGGTCGGCGATGGTGCCGCGCATCAGTGCTCCTCCACACGTACATGGTGCTCGTAGGAGAAGATGAGGCTGTACGGGTCGACCTCGAGCTTCTGGGTCTCCTTGCCGCGCTCGCCGGTGACCGGATTGGCGCCGAACAGCCGCGCATCCTCGACCATGTCGACGCCACGGATGCGTTGCAGCAGGCCGTACACCTCGCCGGCCTGTACCGGACGTCCGAACGGCCATCCAGCGCCGTCCGGACCGCCGGTGATCGGGTTGAGGTAGCCGTACAGCGCAGACAGCGCCTCGGTGCGGATCCGCACTGCGTCGGCCTTCGGCCGCGCCACCAGACGAGCGACCACGGTGATCCCGCGGTAGGACGGAGGTTCGACCGACACCCGGGTGCCGATCAGGCGCACCTCGTCGAGCCGGGTGGTGATCCGCTCCAGCGTCTCGTCGGACGGGACGAGATCGGCGAACTCGATGCGGCTGTCCGCCTGCGCGGCCGCCGGGACGATCAGCACTCGAAGCGAGCCGGCCGCGACGTCGTCCTCGCCGGCGGTCACGCAGCGCACCCGGGCTACCTCGGGTGCGGTCTCCATGGCGATCGCCTCGTAGTCCTCGGCGGTGACGGCCCGGCTGCGGGTCCGCAGCAGGATCGGCCCGCGCGCCTTCGCCTGCTCGACGCTCTCACCTTCGACGCCGCCCTGCGCCGGGTCGAGATTCTCGACCTCGGACACGAAGGGGATCGAGGACTTGAGCGTGCTGATGACACCTTTTGCCACGTTGCCCTGCCGGCCACCACCGATGGCGTGCCCCCGCAGCCGGATCGACTCGCCGCGTGCCGGCACGGCGCCGTACTGCCGCAGCCCGCCGGCTTGCTCGCGGACCGCCGGGCCGAAGCGCACCGAGCCGCCGACCCCGTCCAACACGAAGTGCCGGTCCTCAGGCCCGCTGTGGGCGAAGTGCTCGACCGGTTGCCAAGCGACCCAGCCCTGCTCGGAGGAGGTCTCGAGCACCGGTTGGCCGGCGCCGGCGAGGATCGGGCTGCGTTCGATGGGGAAGACCTGCCCGGGCACGCCGTCGGACTCGCCGAGGTGTTCGGCCTCGACGATCTCGGCGTGGATCGCCTCGACGGTTCCCCCGACTGTGCACGCGGACAGCGCGTTGATGATGGGCGATGCGCTGTAGCGCGGCACGTTCTCCGGTACGTCGATCACCCTGGCCCGTAGCCAGCCGGCTCGCGTCCCGTCGATGACCGAGGCCTCGTGCTTGGGCGGGAGATGGACGAGGATGCGACCGGACGTGTTCAACGCGAGCGTCGAGTCCGACGACACGCGGCACTCGGTCCAGCCGTCGCCCGTCCACGCCTCCCAGACCAGAGGCGGGTACTCCGGATGCACGCCGACGCCCTCCACGTGCGCGTCTACGTCGAGGCGCACCACGCACCGCGGGACCGCTTCGGTGAGCCCGACCAGCATCGCCTCGCCCACGACCGGAACCTCGGAGAAGGACCGGAACGCGGTGGCCATCGTGAGGCCCTCGGTGTGCAGTTCGATGCGCGCCTGGCCGTCGCCGAGGGTCGCGACGTCCTGCAGCGCGCACGGGATGATCTGCAGGTCGTACCGGGTGTTGAAGATGATCGACTCGTCGAACTCGGTGCGGACGCTTGCCACGGTGGTGTTCATCGGGATGCCGACGCTGGCCACGGCAGGTGCTGAGAGCCAGAAGGTCACCGGCGCCTTGGCCGGCGTCGCGGGCAGCATGCGCAGGCCGATCATTTCGAGGAACTTGATGTACATCCGGTCCGGCACCTGGTTCAGCCGGTAGAGCAGTTGATCGGTCATGAAGGCGAACGTCTCGATCAGCGTGACGCCGGGGTCCGAGACGTTGTGATCGGTCCACTCCGGGCACCGGCGCTGGACGAGCCGCTTGGCATCGTCGACAAGATCCTGGAACCGGCGGTCGTCGAGATTCGGGACGGGCAGCGCCATCAGTAGTCACTTCCGTCGTCGGGGATCGTGTAGAACGGGAACACCAGGTTGCGCTTGTCGTTCGCGTCCTTGATCTTGTAGTTGACGTCGATGTAGAGCTTGTTGCGCTCCCACGGATCGACGGTCACATCGACGAACTCGATGTCCACGCGCGGCTCCCAGCGCAGCAGTGCCTTGTGCACCTCGTGCGAGAGTTCGGCGGCGGTGTCGACGGTGGCCGAGCGGAAGACGAAGTCGCGCAGCCTGGAGCCGAACTCCGGGCGCATCGGCCGCTCGCCCGGATAAGTCGCGAGAATGAGGCGCATGGCCTGCTCGAGTTCCTGCTCGCGCCGGGCGAGCGCGATGCCACCGCGCGCGTCCACCCCGAGGGGGAACGCCCAGCCGGCGCCAACGAAGTCGTTTGACATCCCGTCCTCAGTTCAGCTTGATCATCTGGCCCTGTACCTGGACCATCGCGTTGCTCTTCATGTCGATGCCGAGGTCACCGCCCAGTTCGAGGCGGCCGGTCGTGTGCAGCTTCATTCCGCCGGAGCCGGCATTGATCTCGACCTTTCCGGCGCCTGAGCAATCGATCGTGATCGTGCCGGCCGGCGTCTTGCTCTTCGGCGGGGCGGGCTTGCAGGTCAACGTCACCGTGCCCGCCACCTGGTCGATGGCGAGAGAAAGGTTGCTGTCGCCGGTGCCGAGGGTGATCGACGACGTCGTCGGCGGCGGCCCGGGCGGCCCGGGCGGCAACTCGTCGGTGAACAGCAGTTGGTTCCCGGCCGGGGTGCCGAAGCCGCGCTTGGTGACGACCCCGCTGCCGTTGACCGCTGAGCTCATCGGCTCGTAGGACGACTTGTCGTTTATCAGGCCGCCGAGGACGTACGGCCGTCGCGGGTCACCGAACTCGAAACCCACCAGCACCTCGTCGCCGACCTCGGGCAGGAACATCACCCCGGTCCGTGGGCCGGCCGTCATCTGCACCACGCGTGCCCAGTCTGACTCGTAACTCGGCGACAGCCAGGGCAGTGAGACTTTCACCTTGCCGGCCTTGTCCGGGTCCTTCACGTTGGTGACGACGCCGCAGACCAGGCCACCGAGTTCGGGCTGGTGGTTTCGGGTCGAGGCGCCGGACGCGAGGGCGAGCAGCGAGCGGTCGGATCGGCCACTCACCCAGAACCGGGTGTGGTAGCCGCCCTCGAGCGGATCGAAGACGTGCCGGGCATTGGTGACCGTCCACTTGCCGACGAACATCTTCGGCACGCCCTTGATGTCCACCTGCGAGCCGGCCTGGATCGCCGGATCTCCGACCGCATCGCCTTCGGCCTCGGCGAAGGTGCTGGAGACATGGTTGGCCAGGCCCTGCGCCATCTCGTCCGCCGCGCCGGAGGCCGCACTGCCATTGGCGAGCGGGCGGTTCACGACCACGAAGGCGGTGTTGCTCGGAGCCGAACCGAAGTCGAGCTTCGGCAGACCCGGGATCGGCGGCAACGCGGGCAGTGACGGCAACGGGGGGAGCAGGCCGTCGGTGAACGACTTCGCCAGGGCTGCCGGGTCCTGGCCAGTGATCTTCGCTGTCCCGCTCGCGGCGGGCGCCTTGCCGACGACCACCCCGGCCGACTTGCTGTCCCAGAGCCGGACCTCGACATCCGGGGTGATGTTCGCCGCCGAGATCCGGGGCAGGAAGGTCAGCAGGTTCTGTTTGAACACCAGGCCGCCGCCCATGCCGAGCGCGCTCGCCACCGCCGAGGCCGCTGACGCGAGCGCTCCGCCCAGACCGCCGGCCGGCTCACCCGAGGCCTTGCGGAAGAAGAACTTGCCCTGACTGACCCCCGTCTCGAAGCCGATCTCCCGCGCGCGCTGGGTGAGGAACTCCCAGTCGGTCTGGGCGAACTGCGAGATGTGATCGTGGGTCGTCTTCGAGGCGTCGATCGTGCCGATGGTCAGACCGGCGTTGCTCGCGACCTGCCGGGCGATGTCGGAGTCCTTCATGTTGACGTAGGTCTTCGTGCGGCGGGCCCGTTGCAACCGGTGCGCCCGCTCGTAGCCACGCACCACGGACAGAATCGTTCCGTCGACGCAGATCGCCTCGATCGAGGTGATCTCACCCTTGATCAGCGTGGTGGGCGAGGTGTCGCCGGACTTCGCGCCGCTGATCTGCAGTGGCGTGCCGATCGAGAGGTTGGCGTCGCTGACCACGGTTCCGGCTACGTCGTTGAACGTCAGCTCGAACATGTCCGGCAGCAGGAGATGCGTGTCGACCACCGCGCGGATCAGCTTCGAGGAGTTGGTCGGCGACATCGGCAGGCCGACGAGGCCCACCTTGATGCCGGGCGTGACGATGGCGGTCGCGGGCCCGCCGGTGAGCGCACCGGTCATGATCGCTCCTCGGTCTCGTCGCCGGCGCCGGGAAGGTAGATCGTGGTGCCGGGCGGCACCCGAGCGGGGTTGTTGATCCGGTTGACGTCGGCGATCTGGCGCCACATTCCGGGCCTGCCGTAATAGGTCGTCGCGATCGACTGCAGCGTGTCACCCGAGGTCAGCACGTGCGTGCGCCGGCCGGCGACGCCGCCCGATGTCGGGTTGGTCGGCAGGTCGGCGAGCAGGCTCGGCACCTGCATCATGGTCAGGTTGACCTTCGCGCGCACCGGGATGCCCATCGGGTTGAACCGCTCGTAATCCACGGTGCACTGCTTGATCCGCACGTCGTAGAAGAACCCGACCAGCGGCGGCCCCCACATGAACGTGACCTGCGGTGGTTGCGAGTTCTGCGGCAGGCCGAGCGTCGCGGCGACCATGGCGACGGGGTCGAGTTCGGGGTTGCTGAGCCATTTGAGCAACGTGTCGCAGCGCAGCTTCGTGGTCAGTCCCTCGAAGATCAGCCCGTTGATCGTGATCGTCGGAGGGGGGGTCTTCTTCGGGATCGAGCCCGATGAGCCGGACGGCGAACCGCCGCCGGCACCGGCCGATGGGCGCACGGTGATCTCCGCCGTACGGGTCACGGAAATCTTCTCCGGGTTGAAGTCGAACGGCACGACGCCGATGGCGGCGGGATCGGTACAGAAGATCGACGCCGGGATCAGCGCGCCGAGCGCGCTCGCGACACCGACCGCCACGCCGGCCACCGCACCGACCGCGCCGCCGACGGCCCCGACAGCACCACCGACAGCTCCGGCGGCACCGCTGACGGCACCGCCGACCGCGCCGACCGCACCGCCGCCGGCACTGACGCCCGCGCTGAACGTCATCGCCGGCTCCCCGCGCCGCACCAGACGGCGACAACGCCGTTCACAGGAAGCCCTCGTGACACAGGACCAGCTTTTCCTTGGCGATCCCCATCGTCGACGCGTCGAGGTCGGGTCCGGACCACGAGAACGGGTAGACGTTGCGCAGTGACCAGGAGATCAACGGATGCCCCTCCGCCGTGCACAGGGTGATCTGACCGGTGCCGCCGGCGGCACCGCCGATGCCCCCGGCCCCCACGAGGCTGCCGACGGCGTTCATAGCCTGGGCGACCAGGCCGTGCGCGCTGCCCGGCGCGTTGACCCACCCGCTGACCCGGCTCGACAGCCACCTCTGCACCGTCGCAGATTCGCCGGGCACCATCGCCCGTTCCAGCGTGATGTCTGCGTACTTCACCTGTCCGGGCAGGATGTTCTCGTTGTTGTAGTTGCCGCCCTCCAGGATCTTCACGGGATTGAAGTCCACCTTCAGCCCGGTGCACCGGCCCCAGCCGCCCAGGTTGATCCCGTCGATCGTGACGAGGAACCGGTTCTGCAGGCCGAGGATGGCGGCGACGCTCAGGGTGGGGACGGACATGGTCAGCCGATCGTGGTGTGGTCGTCGAGGAAGCCTTCGTGCTCGAACTCGAGCGTCTCCACCGAGATCGAACTCGCGCCCGCGTCCATGTTGTTGATGCTCCACTTCTTGGGTTGCGCATTGCGCAGCTCCCACGTCAGCAGCGGCGGTGCCTTACCGGTCGAGTCGAACAGCTCGATCGTCACCGAGCACCGGCTGGACGCGAAGGTGAACGAGTTGGCGTTGAGCCAGTCGCGAACGGACATCGAATCGTCAGATACCGCCCGGATGAGTTTGACGGACGTGTATTTCGTGTTCGCCGGGAAGAACCAACGCTGGTTTCCGCCGTCGCCGGCCCGGTAGTCGGGCATGTCCCAGGTGACGTCGAGACCTTCGGCCTTCTGGAAGCTGCCGAGGCTGTATTTCCCAGGTTCGATGGTGACCAGGAACCGGTTGGCCAAGCCGACTTTGGTCTGATCATTCAGTGCTGCCATCACATCTCCTTAGCGGAAGTCGGTGAGCAGGCCGGCCCGCTCGCGATCGATGAGAAATTCCGTGCGCAGCCGACTGCGCATCCGGTCGTAGATGCGAGTGACGAGTTCCTCGACGTCGATGCGGTCGACGTCGACGTGGTCGGGATTCTGTGGATGCGCACGGTCACTCGCCGCCGCTGCCGGGTGCCCGTCCGTGCCTGCCACGGCGGCGGTTGCCACGGCCACCTGCGCATCCGCAGTCGCTGCGGCCGTACTACCGCCGGTCGCCGCCGTGGTGGACGAACTGGCGCGTTTCGCGGCCGCGGCACGGGCCCGGCCCTGCGCCTGGATGGTCAGGCCGATCATTGCCTGGGCGTGGTCCTGTTCGGCGACGAGCCACTGCTCGTGAACCAGCGCCTGTTGCTGCGGTGTGAGTTCGCGCAGCTCAGGCAGGCCCTGCGCCCGACGCTGCATGTTCATGACGCCGAGCATCTGCTGGCCGAACTCGGTTTCGTTCTGCGCGTGCAGTGCACCGACGCCGGGGTCCTCGACGGTCGGGGTCGTGCCTGCGGCTGCAGCAGGGGCCGGGGCGGCGGCGGTGCCCGTCGTCGCTGCCGTCGGCGTCGTGGTGGTCGGGGTCGTGGTCGTCGGCGTGGTGGTCGGCGTGGTGGTCGGCGTCGTGGTGGTTGGCGTCGCCGCGGCAGCCGTGACGGCGACTGCCGCCGCAGCCGCCGACGGGCCCGGTGTCGTCGGCGTGGTTGTCGGCGTGGTTGTCGGCGTGGTTGTCGGCGTGGTCGCCGGGGTTCCCTCCGGCGCGTCCGGCGAGTGGAAACCCCGCTCGGGAGTCCAGATCATCGTCCCGCGGGTACGTCCCGGGCCGGCCAGCGCCTGCGCCAGCCGCGCGTCGTTCCACTGCTCGGCGACCTCGGCGTTCTGGGCATCGGTCAGGCTGGTGACGGGTGGCAGGTGCTGTGCCCTGCGTTGCAGGTTCATGACGCCGAGGATCTGTTGCCGCAGTTCCTCCTCGCTGCGCGCCTGCAGGGCGCCGATCGTCGGGCTGTTCAACTGCTCGGCGGTCTGACCGCTGCCGCCACCCAGGCCGGCACCGAGGCCCCCGCCCAGGGCGCCGCCACCGCCGGCCGCGACCGCCGCCGCTGCGCCCTCGCCGAAGGCCCCCTCGGAAATCGCCGTGCGGATCACTTCCTGCGCGGTGTATTTGACCTCGTCGATCGAGCGGTCCGGCAGTGACCACGGCTGTGGGGGTGAGGACAGGTCGAGCGCGTGTTGCGTGAGCCGGTCCTCCACCCAGGAGGACGTGACCGGCGCGGGTGCGTGCCGCAGCGGCTCGGACGAGGTGAGGTCGGGCGACAACCCGCCGTGCTCGCGCTCGGCGCGAACAGCCTCCTGCTCCAGGGCCTGCCCTTCGGCGGTGTGCTCGGCGGGCAGCGCACCACCGAGGTGTCGCTGCTGCGCCGCGTGCACGAGTTCGTGGGCCAGCAGACCGCGGGCCCGCTGCGAGGAGATCGGCCCGGCGGACTCCGGGAGGTGCACGGTGGCGTCCCGGGTGAATGCCCGGGCACGTCGTCGAGAAGCCTCGGCGGCGACCGCGGAGTCGCGCCGAATCTCGACGTCGGCCACGTCCACCCGGTGCGTCGACCGCAGCGCCTCGGCCAGGTCGGCGGGTGGACGGGTCACGACCGCGTGCTCGACCGGCTGCGGCGCGGTGGGCCGGACGAGCGGTGCCTCGAGCGGGCGAGGCGCGGCCCGGAAACGCAACGGTGTGGCGCTCGCGCGCGGCCGGGACGCGCCGTCGGTGATCGGGCGGACCGTTGGTATCGGGCGAAGTGGTGCCCGCGTCTGCGGTGGCGTGCCGTAAGACCCGCGGTCGCGCGGCCCACCGCCGGCCCAAGCGCCGTCGGACGGGCCATCGTCCGACGGGCCGCCGTCGTACGTGCTGCCGAGCCCCGTTGTTGCGGCGGGCCGCGCGGCAGGCGGCGCAGTCGGTGCCGGCGGCTCGGGGGCGGCGCCGGTGGCCTCGGGGGCGGCGCCAGTGGCCTCGGAGGCGGTGTCGTGCGCCGGCGGCGCGGGCACCGGTCGAGCCTGGGGCGGCGGGGCGGCGACGACTGCAGCTGCGGCCGCAGCGTCGGCGGCTGCGGCTGCGGCTGCCGCCTCGGTCGCCGCGCGGGTGGCCTCGAGCGCGTCGGCGAGCGACGGGGGCGCAGCCGATGGGGTGGCCGCGCGGGCCGCGTGCAGCGCGTCGGCGAGTGACTCGGCGGTGGACGGCCCGGCGTCGTCGAGGGGTGGCTCGGCCGCCTCGTCGCGTCGCACGGGCGCTCCGAGGCCGAGGCGACGGCTCTCGGCCAGCGTGTTGCGTCGGTGCGTGAGCGGCGGTGGTGGCGGTCCGGCTTCACCCGGGTCCCGGGGAGCCAATCCGGGCACGGCCGGCTTCGCGGCCGGCGGTTCCCGAGTCGCGGCGACCGACGGCTGCGGAGACGGCTGCGGTGCTGTCTCCGGGCTCGGCATGCCGGGCAAGCCGTCCGGTGCGCCGCGCTTGTGCAGGTTGGCCAGCGCCTCGCGGAATCGTGTTCCGGCGTCCGTCATGGCCTCGACCGGCGGATCGGTACGGATCGGACCTTGGGGCGCGGCGAACGGCGAGACCGGCACGGGCGGCGGCGGAGCGGGCGCCGGCGCGACGGTCGGCTCGCCGACGTAGTCCGAAGTGGCCTCGGTCAGCGGGGCGTGTGCGGTGATCGGTCGGGCCGTCACGTGCCGCAGCGGCGGCTGGCGCTGGAAGTAGGACGGCAGCTCAACAGGGGGCTGCGGAATCCGTGCGCTCGGCGGCGCCACGACCGCCGCCAGACCGACCACCCGACCGGCGTCGGGGGTCCCCTCTTCGCGGGGGGCGGCCCTGGCGTGCGCAGCGGCGCGCGCGGGTCGTTCGGTCAACGGCGCTCGGACCGGCTGCAGGCTGGTCGTCAGTGGCGGGCGCGCTGCCCAGCTCGAGGTCAGTGTCGGTAACGCGGACCAGGCACGCTCGGCCGGCTGCTCGGACGCGGGTGACGAGGGGGCTGGTGCCGCCTGCGGCGCGCCAAGCCCCTTCCCAGTGCGGCGAAACGGCCACCGCATGACGCGTCCCTCTCCCAAGATGCTCGTGTCCGCGTGCTACTCGTCGTCGAGGCCGGCATTGATCTCGCCGATCTCGGCGATCACCCGCTGTCTCGTCCTGTGGTCCATGTCGAGGATCTCGGCGAATCCCCAGTGCAGGTAGTAACCGACGTACGCGACCTCTTTCCACAACCGATCGGCCGCGTACGTCACGATCCCCCCGGTGCATCACCGGCGATGTCCACCGCGAACTCCTGGCCGCAGTGGGGGCAGCCCACGGCAACCTCGGCATGGCCGTCCTGATTGATCCGGCGGTACAGGTCCTGCAGGAACGCCAGATCCGAGGCGAACAGGTTCTCGATCACGAACGTGTCCACGTCGCGCACGTCGCCGATCCGGGTCACGGTGCGCTCGAGGAGCAGGACGGTCAGGTAGGCCGGGTTCTGCCTGGCCCGCGGGTCGTTCTGCGTGGTGAGCTCGTCGCGTGCGGTGGCCAGCCGCATCACCCCGTCGCGGTGCCGCCGCCCGTGCTGGTCGACGTAACCGCGGGGCAGGGTGAACGGGTATTCGGTCCGCAGCGCGGTGTCGGAAAGCTCAGCCACCAGAGTCACGGAGCCACTCTCTGGATGTGCTCGCACACCAGCGTGACAGTCTCCATGAGCACCTCACTGGCGCCCGCTTTCAGACCGCCGATCTCCAGCTTGGACGGCCACGCCATCTCGAGGTGGTAGCGGGCCACCGCCGTGCCATCGGTCGCGTACATGACCAGCGAACAGCTCTTGCGGGCTGCCTGGATGTCACCCATCAGGACGGCTTCGTGCCAGAGCCAGAGCTCCATGCTCTGGTTCTTGCCGCGCTTGAGCGTCAGCGTGGGCGGCTTCTTCTTGCCGGGCAGCTTCTTGAGCGTGACCTCCTTCTCCGTCGACTCGAGCAGCTCCACCGGCTCGACCTCGGTGGTGATACCGATGAGTTCGGCGAACGACGCGATCTGGTAGCCATCGATCACGATGGCGAACCGCGATGCGGTGATCGCGTCGCCGGGCCCTAGGCCGCCCATGATGAACCTTTCTCACGTCGGGATGTGGTGGTCACGGCGCTACTCCTCAAGTCCGGCGCCGTCAGAGAACTGGGAGATGCGGAAGACCACGAATTCGGCGGGCTTTACCGGCGCAATGCCGATCTCGACCGTGAGGATGCCGGCATCGCGGTTCTCGGCCGGGTTGTTCTCCTCGTCGCACTTGACGAAGAACGCCTGCGCTGGGGTGCGTCCGAACAGCGCGCCGTCACGCCACACGCGGCGCAGGAACATGTTGATCGTGCGCTTGACCGAGTCCCACAGCTTGGGGTCGTTCGGTTCGAAGACCACCCAGTTGGTGCCGTTCAGGATCGACTTCTCGACATAGTTGAACAGTCGTCGCACGTTGAGGTAGCGCCACTCGGGATCGCTGGAGAGGGTGCGCGCGCCCCATACCCGGATGCCCTGGCCGGGGAAGGAGCGGATGCAGTTCACCGCGATCGGGTTCAACGTGTCGTGCTCACCCTTCGTGATGTTGATCTCGAGGGTGACGGCACCACGGATGACCTCGTTCGCCGGCGCCTTGTGGACCCCGCGAGTGGAGTCGTTGCGCGCCCAGATGCCCGCCACGTGGCCCGACGGCGGGATGAACACCTGCTTACCGGCGACCGGATCGGCGACCTTGATCCACGGCCAGTACATCGTCGCGTACTTGCTGTCGTAGCCGGTGACGTCCATGCGCCAGTCCTTGATCTGCTGCGCATTCATCCCGGGCGGCGTGTCGAGGATCGCGACCCGGTCGGCCATCAGCTCGCAGTGCGCGATCATCGCCAACTGCACGGCCTTGACGTCTTCGGCCGACAGGTTGCCGGTCTGCAGCGCGGCCATCAGGTCCGGCACGCACAGCATCGTGACGTTGTCGATGGCTTCGAGACCACCGAACCCGGTGCGGTCCGCCGAATTGCCGACGTAGGCACCGGCCGCGACCTTCTCCGGCACCGCGGGCGGCGTCTGCATCGCCACCTCGCCATGCCGCGGCACGGCCAGCGCCCGGCCACGCACGTCCTCGATATTGATCAATTGCGACTGCTGGCGGACCACGGTCGCGACGTTCTGCGCGCCACGGCGGGTGGTGACGTTGTCGAACGTCTCGACGACCTCGCCGCCGCGCTTGACCACCAACTTGAACACGTCGTCGCCGCCCTCGCTGGCCGGCTGGACCTCGACGGACAGCCCGGCCTGCTCGGGGTCCTTCGCCGAGATCGTCAGGGCCGGTTTGTCCTCCTCGCCCGCGGCGAGGAGTTCGGCGACCGGCGGCGCATGGCCGTTGCTGGAGGCGGAGGACCCACCCACTCGGACGACGTAGGCGATGCCGCCGCCGTTGAGGAAGTAGCCGTACACGGCGTGGGCGAGGTAGTAGCCGTCGACGAAATCACCGAATGCCGTCTTGAACTGCGTCCAGTTCGTCACCAGGACGGGTTCGTTGAGCGGCCCCGTCTCGGCGAACCCCACGAACGCGGCGACCGCCGTGCCGACAGCTTCGATCGGACGCGAGCCCGACGAGACTTCTTCCATGTACACACCGGGGGACAGATAACTGCTTGGCATGGGCGATCTCCCGTTCGCATGAGGTGTTCGCGAATCTCGCAGCCCCAACCCGGCCGCACACCGTTACGCAGGGTGGGGCGATGGGCAGTCAGACCTGCCCCTAGGGGCTGAAACGGGCCGCCGCTTGGTCCGCGCCTCCGACCTTTCTCCGCACCCCGGGGGTCGCGACGCTGCGGGAGTGACCTCCCGACGGGATCGCTTCGCCCGCACAGCGCGCTTCCGTCGGCCGGGCGGGCGCCGGGCGGACCCGACGACGGCCGTGCCCGGATGATCGCGGAGGTCGACGAGGCATTGTGCCGCGTACTCGCGCGCGTGCTGCCGAAGGGTGCGGTCGTTCGCCTCGACCCGCCGAAGCCGACCTGGCAGACGGAGAAGCCGTCGCAGGCCATCGACCTGTTCCTGTTCGCGCTGGCCGGCGACAACCGCGGCGCAGCGTCGGGGTGGGAGGACGTCCGCAACGAGCGCGGCATGGTGGTGTCGCGCGCCGAGCCCCCCCGGCGCTACCAGCTGTCCTACCTGGTGACCGCGCGGGCGCCGAAGATCTCCGAGGAGCACGAGCTGCTCGACACCGCTCTGCGCGCGTTGACCGACGGCGAGGCCCTGCCGCAGTCGTGCCTGCCGGACGCGCTCGTCGAGATCGGCATGCCGGTGCTCGTCGAGCTGGATCCGGCGGGCCCCGGTCAGCTCTGGTCGAGTCTCGGCATGCCGGCACGCGCCGCGTTCGTCCTCACCGTGAGCGCACCGCATCGCCCCGCCCCGGACACCGACATCGCCGCGCCGGCCGAGCAGATCGACCTGCGCGCCGACAACCTGCCGCGCGGCACCGGCCTGCCGCCCGGCGACGCTGGCGACGCGTCCGACACCGCCGGCGCCGACCGCGCGCACGCGGAGAAGCGCTGGACGCGCGTCCACGCCGGCGACCGATCGTGACCCTTGCCGGTAACGAGCCCGAGCTGCAGCTAGGTGACAGCGGCGAGCACGTGACCGAGCTGCAGGATCGGCTGCGCGGCCTGGGCCTACTCGCCAAGCACCCCGACGGAACGTACGACGACGCCACCGAGACCGCCGTGCGCCAGCTGCAGGGCACCCTGGGGCTCGACACGGACGGCCGCGTCACCACCGAGACCTGGCAGTCGCTCGACGCTTACATGGTCAACAACGGGCTGCACTACAACCACTACGCCGGCGCCGGTGCGCAGCACTGGGACGTGGAGCGGGCGGCGGCAGGTGAGGGCTCGGCGGGCGCTTCTGCGGAGCAGAGCACGTTCGACCCGTCGCAGCATCTCGTCTCGGACGACGGTGCGTACTTCTGGGACGGCAGCGCCTGGCAGCCGCACCCGGCCGGCGGCGCGTCGGACTGGGCGACGCAGGAAACCGCGGCGGACCTCACGGATCCGGTCGGGTCCGTCTCGCCCGACGGCCTGTGGACCTGGGACGGCAACCAGTGGCAGTCGAGAACGCAGTCCGCGCAGTGAGCGGCTGAGCGGCGTGTCCCTCACCGGCGAAGAACCGGACCTGCAGCTGGGCGACACCGGTGAAGGCGTCATGTTGTTGCAGGTCCGCCTGTACGGGTTGGGTCTGTTCCCCGATACCCCCGACGGCACGTACTCGACGCCGACGGAGACCGCGGTCCGCCAACTTCAGTCGATGTTCGGCCTGGACAACGACGGCACGGTCACCCGCGTGGTCTGGGAGGCGATCCTCCGCCAGGAACAGAACGTCGGGATCAACTACCAGTACCAGTCGCCCTACGACGCCCTCACTCAGCTGGTCTACGACCGGCAGCAGGCCGAGCAGCAGGCCGGACAGCTCTCCGACGACGGCCAGTGGCGCTGGGATGGTAGCGGCTGGCAACCAGCCGGTGCCGCTGCGGCGGTCGAGAACGGCGTCGGTCAGCTGTCCGGCGACGGTCAGTGGCGCTGGGACGGCTACGACTGGCAACCGGCGACCCGGACGGCCGCGGACGCCCCGGCCAGCGGGGGAGCGGGTGGCAGCGGCACCGAGCAGGTGCTCTCCGCCGACGGGCAGTGGCGCTGGGACGGCCAGGAGTGGCAGCCGGCCGGGGCACCCGACGCCCACGTCGGCCTCGTGTCCGACGACGGCCAGTGGCGTTGGGACGGGTACAGCTGGCAGCCCACCTGATCGATCGCCCGTCGATCAGCTGGTGAACAGCCGGGCCGCCTGGCCGACGGCGACGGGCACCGGAGCGAGGACGACTGCACCGATCGATGCCAGGAGGTTCTCGTGCCGCGCCAGCCAGTTCGGGCTCGTCTGGATCGGCGGATCGCTCGGGGCAACCGCGCGCACATCGAGGGTGTAGCCCAGCGTGCCGGACACCGTCGGCTGCCCGTCGCGCAGCCGGCCGGGCAAGTTGATCTCGCAGTCGCCGACGAAGCGGCGGGTCCGCGGCCCGCTCAGCACCGCCGACGTCTGGGTGAAGCGGTGACCGCCGTTGCTCTCGATGACCGGGGCGTCGACGCGGATCGAGCTGATGATCAATCCGTCGGCGATCCGATGCAGGACCGTCCCGGCAAGCTGAGGTGTCGGCCGATCACCCATCGGCTGGTCCGCTTCGTCAGCGGGGCAGATGACGGTCAACGACCCGGTGAACCGCAGCGAGAACTCGATCAGCACGTCCTCGATGAACGTGACGGCGTGCGCGATGATCTGCGCCGGCGGCACGTAGCGGTACACGAGGCACTCGGGCTGCGCGTCCGGGCGCGGGACCGCGAGGACGACGTCGCGTGCGCCGAGCTGCTCGGACAATGCACCACCTCATGCGGGTCAGCGCCACGATCTGCACCTTGTGCCGGGTCTCACGGTAGGGGCCCGCAGGTCCTGCACCGGCGCCCGAAGGTGCAGATTCGAGTGCGGAATGCGCTCACCGTCACACGACGGGTATGCCATGAATTTCTCCGTGCGCCTTCACTGTGAGGTCGGTGTAGGCCACGATCAGTGACGTGCTCCTTCCCAGTCGGCGAAACGCCGGGCAAGCCAGGTGGAGCCGATCGTCACAGGCGGACCTGCAACCCATCGCGTCCGCGCTCGCGTTCCGCATCGAGTTCGCGCAGAGCGCCGACGAGTTGCTGACCGCGACGGCCGAGCTGCTCGGTGCACAGCTGCGCCTGCCCTATGTCGCGTTCGAGATCGAGCACGTGGCACTCGGCCGCGCGGTCGGCAGATACGGCAGCCCGGTCGGTCCGTTGCTCAGCCTGCCGCTGACGTACCAAGGTTTCCCGGCGGGTGCGCTGGTGGCCAGTGGTCATCACGAGGACCGGCGGGTCGGCCGGCGCGAACGCCGCGCGTTGCTCGAGTTCGCGCGCCACGCCGGCGGGGTGCTGCACACCGTACGGCTGCTCGGTGAGCTGCGCACCAGCATGGATGCCGCGCTGTACGCGCGGGAGGAGGAACGGCGTCGCCTGCGCCACGAGCTGCACGACAGCCTGGGCCCGATCCTCGCCGGGATCTCGCTGGGACTGCATGCCGCGCGTCGGGTCATGCGCCGCGATCCTGATCAGGCCGAGCAACTTGTGGGCCACCTCGAGGGCGAGTTGCAGTCGGCGATCGCCGAGGTGCGGCGGCTGTTCGAGACGCTGCGCCCGCCCGTGCTCGACCAACTCGGTCTCGTCGCCGCAATCCGGGAGCACATCGAGATTCTCGCGACCCGGCTGCGCACTGACGAGGAATCTCCGAAGGACGTCGCCTTCACCCTCGACCCGAGCGGCGAATTCGGCACCCTGCCGGCGATCGTCGAGATCGCCGCCTATCGGATCGTCTGTGAAGCGCTCACGAACGTCGCGCGACATTCGCACGCGCGCACCTGCACGGTGTCGCTGCGCCGCGGCACCGGCCTGTGTCTCGAGGTCGTCGACGACGGCGTCGGGTTGGCCAGCGGGCCCCGACGCGGCGTCGGTCTCGGGTCGATGCGCGAGCGGGCCGGCGAACTCGGCGGGACGTTCGTGGTCGACTCGGTGCCGAACGGCGGGACGCGGGTCACCGCGACGCTGCCGATCCAGCCCGATGCGGCCCCGCGCCCGGCACCCGCGATCGCGACCGATGCGCTCCTGCGATGACGACCGACAGCGACAATGACATCGACAGCGACGGCACGCAGGCGCTCAGGGTGCTTGTCGTCGACGACCATCCGCTGTTCCGCTTCGGGCTGTGTGCCGCGCTCGCGCAGCGCAGCGACATCGAAGTCGTGGGCGAGGCGGCCGGCGGGTTGGCGGCCATCGCCGCGGCGGCCGCGGTCCGCCCCGACGTCGTCGTGATGGATCTGCACCTGCCCGACCTCGGCGGAGTCGAGGCCACGCGGGCGATCATGAACGCCAGCCCGCGGATCGGCGTCCTGGTGTTGACGATGTTCGACGACAGTGAGTCGGTTTTCAACGCGATGCGGGCCGGCGCCCGCGGCTACCTGCTCAAGGGCGCCGAGCCGGACGAGCTCGTCCGCGCGGTGCAGGCCGTCGCGCGCGGCGAGGCGATCTTCGGGCAGTCCATCGCGGCGCAGGTACTGCGCTATTTCAACGGCCTGCCGATGAGCGCGGCGACGTCCTTCCCGGAACTCACCGCACGCGAACGCGAGGTGCTCGAGCTGATCGCGGCGGGGCGGAACAACACTGAGATCGCCCAGGTGCTCTCGCTGTCCGGCAAGACCGTCCGCAACCACGTGTCGATCATCTTCGGCAAGCTGCGGGTCGCCGATCGCGCGCAGGCCATCGTCCGCGCCCGCGAGGCCGGGCTCGGCCACAACACCGTCGGCTGACTGTCCGTTTCGGTCGGTATCCGATCTTGATTCCGCTTTGTCGGCGGCCAATTTGCCGCCCAAGCGGGCAGAGTCGGGACACCGGTCCCATGCGCTCGGGTCACCTCGTGCGGGATCTTAACCTCGCACAACACGTTCACCGCCGGTCGTCCGGTCCGGCGGACGAATCAGGGGGGCCTGATGACCACGCTTGCCACGCGGATCCCGGTGCTGTTGATCGCCGCCGATCCGATCCTGCGCAATGGGTTGCGCACCACGCTGTACACGCGTCCGGAGATGCGCTTGGTCGACGAGGACGATTCCTCGCCCGACACCGTCGTCATCGTCGCGACGGATCGCATCGACGAGCACGCCAAGCAGACGCTGCGCAGCCTGCAGTGCCGCCGCATGACCAAGGTCGTGCTGATCGCCGGCGAACTCGACGACGCCGATGTGCTCGCCGCAGTCGAGAACGGCGTCTGCGCGGTCGCCCGGCGTTCGGAGGTCGACGCCGACATCCTGGTGCGGCTCGCCACGGCCGCCGTGTCCGGGGAAGGTGTCCTGCCGCCCGATCTGCTGGGTCGCCTGCTCGGCCGCGTGTCGCGTCTGCAGCGCCAGGTACTCGAACCGCGCGGCCTGCACATCGCCGGGTTCACCGACCGGGAGACCGAGGTACTGCGACTGCTGGCGGCCGGGTTGTCCACGAGCGAGATCGCTCGTCAGCTGTCCTATTCGCAGCGCACGATCAAGAGCATCGTGCACGACGTGACGAACCGCTTCCAGCTGCGCAACCGGTCGCACGCGGTCGCCTTCGCCATGCGCGAAGGGCTCATCTGAGCGATCGCGCCACCTTGCCGGGCCGGCCGTTACGGCTGGGTGGCCTTGGCCACGATTCGCCCGGTGAACAGCACCGACGGGTGGCAGTTCGTCGTCGTCGTCACCTGGCAGTTCACTGCAACCCTTAAGGGCGCAGCCGTGGTGAACAGCAACGGTTCGTCGTCGAAGTGCTGGTCGAGGTCGCGGAAGTTGGCCAGGCCCTCGGTGAGCAGCGTGGTCGGGCCGCGCTGGATCAACATCGTGCCGGTGTCGCCGTTGGGGTTCTGCAGGAACATCGCCGTGATCACGAGGACCTTGGTCTTCGGGATCGGGGGGCCATTCGTCGTGGTGAACGACGTGAAGTTGTTCAGCGTCACGGGGGTGTCGGTCTGGATGGTGAACGACGTCGCGGTCCCGGTGTCGAGCGGCGCGCCGCCCGGACCCTTCGCGCCAGTCTGATTGCCCGACTTCGCGACACTCGCCACGCCCACCTTTGCGGCGACGGCCTGCTTCTGTGCACTGGACGCCTGCGCCTGGGCCTTGCTCGCGGCGGTCTGCGCCGCCGCTGCCTGGCTGCTGGCCGAGCTGGCCGCCTTCGCCAACGACGAGTTCTGCGAGGCGACCGCCGACTGCGCCGCATCCGCAGCGGTGGACTGGATCGCCGGCTTGAGCAGCGTGTAGTAGAGCACTATCGCAGCGATCGTGAGGGCCGCGAGCAGCGCTGCGGCGGGCAGGAGCCACGCCGGCAACAGCTGGCGCTGCGTCATCGTGCCGCGGGAGGCGATCGGCGTGGCACCGGACGGCGTGACGGTCACGACGAACGGCAGTTGCTTGTCCGGACCCCTGAAGAAGCGCTTCTCCGGCTTGGCCGTCAGCCGGACGAACGCGGCCGCGCCCGGCTCTATCGTGGCGACGCGGTGATCGAACTTGAAGTCGAGCGCCTCGTCCTCGTCGGTTGCGTCGACCTCGACCGTGGACGGCAGGTTGCCGTTGTTGTCGACCGCGACCTGGTGCTTCCCCTTGCGCCGCCCGCGGGAGACCCGCGGGACCAGCTCGACCTGGATGTCGTCGAACGGCGCGACGTCGACCGTGCCCTCGGCCACCGCGGATCCCGGCGGGTCCTCCCGCGACATCACCCGTACACCGAACGGCACGACGCCGGCCGCCACCTTCGACGACTTCTCCGGCGCGAAGGTGATGGTCACCTCGACGTCGGCGCCCGGGAGCAGATTGACGATCTTCGGTTCGACGGTCGTCCACTCAGCACACTGCCCGACGACGTCGAGCGTGTACTGGTCGACGACCTGGCCCGTGTTGCGCACGAGCAGCTTGGCCGTCGTCGTAGCTCCCGGATCGACGCGGACGTCACGAACCGGCAGCGCAGTCGCTGCACCCATGGCAACGGAGTGTGGCGAATGAACAGTTGCGCCCGCAGCAAATCGGGGGAGCGGTGCGGTGCAGCCAAAACTGCCCCTAAGGGCAGTTTCGGCTGCACCTCGTCCGCGCCGTGGGACTTACCTGCTTGTGACCTAAGCGGCATACCGTGAAGCGCATCCGTACTCACTCGGAGGTTTTGACGTGCTCGGGAAGCGTCGGCTGGCAACCCTGGGGGCGATCGCTGCCGCGACCGTCACCTGGTTCGCGTTGTTCGCGCCGAGTTCCTCGGTGAGCGCTGCCGTCGCTCCCGGTACCACCGAACGTGCCTCGGTTGCGGACGCGAACACCGAGGGAGCGCTGGATTCGCAACACGCGCAGATATCGGCGAATGGGCGGTTTGTCGTCTTCTCCTCATTCAACAACCTGAACTCGGCACTGCCGGCCAACGCCAGCCTGCACGACTTCTATGCCCCGCTACCGGGCCAGGCACAGACGCAGGACATCTACCTGCGCGACCGGGTCGCTAAGAAGACCTATCAGGTGAGTGTCGGCATGCGCGAGATCGGCGAAAGCGGTCGGTACCAGCCGATCAATCGGGTCACCGCCGACGACGACCAGAACCCCGACGGTCCGAGCGATTACCCAACCATCTCGGCGACCGGGCGCTATGTCGCCTTCACGACGAACGCCACGAACATCTCCGGGACGAATCAGGCAAGGCACGTCGTTGTGTGCGACCTCGACGACGACAGCCAGCCCAATAATGGGATCTTCCTTCAGCCGACCGACGGTGTTCCCGACTTCAGTTGCTTCGACGCCGGGAACTTCGACCCGAAGCTCCGCGCTCGACGGCTGGCCCAGCATCTCCGGCGACGGCACCCAGCTGGCGTGGGGTACGCAACTTCGACGACGAAGGCGCGAGCACCGACCGGATCGCGTACCGCGACTTCCCGCAGAACAGCGCCGACGGAACTCTTGTGCCGCCCGACCTCCGACGCTCCCGCAGCCCTGTCCTGTCGTCGATTCATCGGCGAGGGGCGAAGGTCCGATCGCATCGACGCCACTCAGCCCAAGATCGTGTTGTCCGGCGGCATAGTCGCCGCCCGCGCGATCACGCAACGACCGATCACCGGCCAGCTGCCCACGCAGATGATCGTCGAATACAGCATCGACCGGCCGGACGTCGCACCGAGCCGTGTCGATTTCGCGACGACGCCCGACACGTTCGCCGGTGACGGCCAGGTCGTGCAGGTCTCGCATCCGGCGCCGAGCGCGCAACGGGCACGAGATCGCGTTCGAGGTCCAACTGGTCCGGCGGCACGCGACCGCAGATCTACTTCGTCAACCACGCCGACGACCCGAACATCCCGGCGTCCATCGTTTCTGGCCGCCTAGGCGATCCGATAGCCGGCCCGAGTACCGGCGACGGCGCGTTCCCCGTGCTGTCCGCGGACGCGAACTACATCGCCTTTGTCACGGACATCACCCGGATGAGTGACGGCACGGACCCGCCGGCCCGCTTCTTCTCCTGTCTCGGACGCGACTCCGACTCTGGACCCTCGGATTCGGCGAGCCCGTCCGGTTCCGGTTCGAGCACACCCGCGGTGGCCGAACGCATTCCGTGCCAGGTGGTCATGCGCCAGCTCGTGCCCGATGCCGGCGACAATCAGCGGACGCCGCGAGGATCGGCGCTGGCGTCCACGAACACTGCCGGTGCGGCCAGCGACGACGACGTCACCGACGGACCGTCGGTGACGCAGGACGGTGCCAGCGTCGCCTTCACCAGCTTCGCGAGCGACCTCGTGCCCGACGACACCAACTCAGGCGGGGAGAGGGGCGGTTCGGCCGAGGACGTCTTCGTGCGCACCTGGAAGCCGGTGTTGACCGGCACGTCGATCGACTTCGGGCCGGTCGACGTCGGGACCACCGTCGACCGCACGATCACCGTCACGCTGACCGGTTTCGGCCCGCTGACGCCGGGCACGGTCACCGTGACCGGCACCAACAAGGGCGACTTCACGATCGGCGCGAACACCTGCACCGGGGTCGAACTGCGCGCGCCGGCGACGTGCGCGGTGGCCGTCACGTTCAAACCGGGGGGCAGTGGCACCCGTACCGGAACAGTGACCGTGGCGAGTTCCGATCCCACTGTCACGGTGCCGGTGCTGCAGGTCCCGGTCCGCGGCTCGGGCAACCCGCAGCAGACCACGCCGCCGCCAACGTCGACGCCGCCTCCGCCGCCCGTGACCAAGCCGCTGTTCGCAGCAAACCCGACGGTCGTCAACTTCGGTGCGCAACTGCCACTGGCCTCCCCCGGGGCCAAAAAGACGATCACGATCAGCAATCCGGGCACCGGCCGCCTCGGGTTCAGTTCGTTCACGGTGATCGACCAGTCAGTGCCCGGCGCTCGCGCGGATTACACCGTCAACTCGTCCGGCTGCGCGGCAGGGGTGGCTCCTGGCGGTTCGTGCACCGTGACCGTGACGTTCGTCGGGCACGCCGTCGGAACCCGGCCCGCGGTGCTCCAGATCCACGACAACGCCGCCGGTGGGATCAACCTCATCGGGCTGACGGCGACCATCGCGAAGCCGAAGATCACCCTCAACCCCGCCGTCAGCCCGAGCGGTCGAGCCATCAACATCGGCGGCGTGGGCTTCGCCCCGAACCGCGTGGTGAATCTCGTCCTGGACGCAACCACGGCACAGATGACGGCGAAGGCCAACGCCAAGGGCGTCGTCACGGCCGGTTTCGTCGTGCTGCCGAATACGCCGATGGGTCCGCGCACTATCACGGCCAGCACCAACGGCGCCGACCCGAGCATCTCTGCCGTGGCGTCGCTGCTGATCGTGCCGGGCTCGCAGCAGACACCCGGGCTCGTCGTCCGGCACTGAGCGCGCGACTACCCGCTCGCCGCCGGCTCAGACGAGCGGAGTGACGTTCTGGTTGCCGGCGAAGACGTTGTCGGGGTCGAAGCTACGTTTGAGGGCGGCCAGCCGCAGATACCGCTCGGCGCCGTAGGTCTCGACGCTCGATACTGCCGCGGTGTGCATGCCGACGTGCGGACCCCCGACGCTGTGCTTCGCCAGATCCGCGATCGCCTGCGCATGCCACTGCTCGTGCCGATCGCGTTCGTTCTGGGCCAGCCAGCGGGCCATCGTGGAGAACAGGTACGGCGCGCCCCGGTTGGGTACCGCGGTCGACATCCGGGCGACGCGGCCGACCGCCCCGCCCATGTGCTGAAGGTGCATCTCGCACGAGTCGCTCGGCATGTCATCGAGCAGGGTCACGACGGTGTCGATCAGGTCGTCGTCGAGTGCGTCCAGGTAGCCGGAATCCATCACCGCCCGAGTGCCGGGCGGATGCACTGAGTCGGGCATGGTCTGCAGCGTGGCGTACGGGCGCGGCGCGAGCAGATCGGCGAGCACCGGGCCGGCTGCGCGCAGCGGCCGGACGATCGCTTCGGCGTCCGCCGGATGTCCGAGGCTCACCACCGATACGCCCAGGATCGGACCGGCGGGTCGCTCACCACCGAGGCGCCGGGCGAGTGGCGCGGGTAACGAGCCGTAGAGCATCACGCCGGTGGTGACGTCCTCGCGCATCCGGTGCGTCCAGTCCCGGTAGAAGCGCAGGATCTGCGGCGCCGAGTCGGCGGCGAAGAACAACGCGCCGCACAGCACCGGTTGCGGCAGCGATCGCAGCCGGAACGTCATCGACGTCGCGACGCCGAAGTTGCCGCCGCCACCGCGTAGGCCCCACAGCAGTTCGGGATGTAGGTCGCCGCCTGCGTCGATGCTCCGCGCGTCCGCGGACACGAGCCGAGCACTCACCAGGTTGTCGCAGGCCAGGCCGTAAGCCCGGCGCAGATGGCCGAAGCCGCCGGTCAGCGTCGAGCCGGCGACTCCGATCGAGGCCACCGCGGCGCCGGGCACGGCGAAGCCGAAGCGCTGCGTGGCGTGGTCCACGTCGCCCCAGCGCGCCCCGGCCCCGACGGTGATCCGTTGCGCCCCGGCATCCACCCGGACGGCGTTCATCCGCCGCAGGTCGATCATGACGCCGCCGGTGCGCGCGGACAGTCCGTCGGGCGAGTAGCCGCCGCCGCGCACGGCCAGGGGCAGGTCCAGGCCGCGGGCGAAGCGCACGGCGGTCGTGACGTCGTCGACGGTGGTCGCGCCGATGATCACCGCGGGTCGCGCGAGGCGATCGAGATTCCAGGCCCGGCGCGCGGTGTCGTATCCGTCCTCGCCGGGCACCACCACCGGCCCCGCCACGGCCTCGCGCAGCCGCGCGACGGCGCGCCGGCGCACCGGATCTTCGGAATCGCTGGGCATTGCGAGTATCGCCTTCGACGGGGGGTCGGCGACGGGCGGACGTGGGCAGCCTAAGACACCGGGGTGGGCGGGGACTGTCGCCTCGGTGACTAACCTCGACGACGTGCCCGACCCGTCGACTTATCGCCCGGCTCCGGGCACGATTCCGGTCGAGCCAGGCGTGTACATGTTCCGTGACGAGCGCGGTCGGGTGATCTACGTCGGCAAGGCCAAGAGCCTCCGGCAGCGGCTGAATTCGTACTTCGCCGACGTGAGCGGACTGCATGAGCGCACTCGGCAGATGGTCACCTCGGCCGCCCGCGTCGACTGGACGGTGGTGCGCACCGAGGTCGAGGCGCTGCAGCTGGAGTACACGTGGATCAAGGAGTTCGATCCGCGTTTCAACGTCCGCTACCGCGACGACAAGTCGTACCCGTGGCTCGCCGTGACGCTGTTCGAGGAGTACCCGCGGCTGCAGGTCATGCGCGGCGCAAAGCGCAAGGGCGTGCGTTACTTCGGGCCCTACTCGCATGCGTGGGCGATCCGCGAGACGCTCGACCTGCTGCTGCGGGTGTTCCCCGCCCGCACCTGCTCGGCCGGCGTGTTCAAGCGCGCGGGTCAGGTCGGCCGGCCCTGCCTGCTCGGCTACATCGACAAGTGCAGCGCCCCGTGCGTCGGCCGCGTCACGGCGGGCGAGCACCGACAGATCGTCGAGGACTTCTGCGACTTCATGGCCGGCCGGACCGACCTGATGATGCGGCGTCTCGAACGACGGATGGCCGAATCCAGCGAGAACCTCGAGTTCGAGCTCGCCGCGCGCCTGCGCGACGACCTCGAAGCCCTGCGCCGGGCGATGGAGAAGCAGGCCGTGGTGTTCGGCGACGGCACCGATGCAGACGTCGTCGCGTTCGCCGAGGACGACCTGGAAGCCGCGGTGCAGGTGTTCCACGTCCGCGGCGGCCGGGTGCGCGGCCAGCGCGGCTGGGTGGTCGACCGCCTCGACGACATGTCCACCGGCGATCTGGTCGAGCAGTTCGTCACCCAGTTCTACGGCGATGAGGCCGAAGAACCCTCCGGGATCCCCCGCGAGGTACTCGTCCCGGTGCTACCCGACGACGCGCAGGCGCTGGGCCAGTGGCTCAGCGAACGACGTGGCACCCGGGTGCAGCTGCGCGTTCCGCAGCGCGGCGACAAGCGCGCGCTCGCGCAGACGGTCGCCCGCAACGCGGCGCAGTCGCTGAACCAGCACAAGCTCAAGCGGGCCTCGGATCTCACGGCGCGCTCGCGGGCTCTCGGCGAATTGCAGGAGATGCTCGGCCTGCCGTCGTCGCCGCTGCGCATCGAGTGCTTCGACGTCAGCCACGTCCAGGGCACCAACGTGGTTGCCAGCATGGTGGTGTTCGAGGACGGCCTGGCCCGCAAGAGCGAGTACCGGCGCTTCGCGATGCGGGACGGCACCGGCGACACCGACTGGATCGCCGAGGTCGTCCGCCGCAGGTTCGCCCGCTACCTCGACGAGCAGGTCGCCGCAGGCGCCGACGCCGACACCGACCCCGCGGCCGAAGCCGCAGAGACGGCTGCACTGCCGCGGATCGATCCGAGCACCGGTCGGCCGCGCAGGTTCGCGTACCCGCCGAACCTGCTGGTCGTCGACGGCGGTGCACCGCAGGTCGCCGCAGCGAAGGCAGTGCTCGACGAACTCGGCATCGACGGCGTCTCGCTCGTCGGCCTCGCCAAACGGCTCGAAGAGGTGTGGCTGCCCGGCCAGCCCCACCCGGCGATCCTGCCGCGCACGTCGGAGGGCCTCTACCTGCTACAGCGCGTCCGGGACGAGGCGCACCGGTTCGCGATCACCTTTCACCGGCAGAAGCGCTCGAAGGCGATGACGACGTCCGCCCTCGACGACATTCCCGGCCTCGGGGAGACGAGGCGCAAGGCACTCATGCACCGCTTCGCGTCGCTGAAGCGTCTGCGCGCTGCCACGATCGACGAGATCATGGAGGTGCCGGGGATCGGCAGGCAGACTGCCGAAGCGATCATCACGGCGCTGGCCCACACCGGGCCGGCACGAGCGGCAGTGAACGTGACGACGGGCGAGGTGCTGTAGTGGCGCTCGCGGAGCCGAGGGAGGCTCGATGATCGAGAAGGAGGAGAGCGGGCACGGCGCCCTCGAGACCGTCATCATCACGGGCCTGTCCGGCGCCGGACGCAGCGCGGCGGCGAAGTGTTTCGAGGATCTCGACTTCTTCGTCGTGGACAACCTCCCGCCGGAGCTGATCGGCACGCTAGTCGATCTGGGCAGCCGCAGCCAGGGCGCCGTCACGCAGCTCGCCGTCGTGATGGACGTGCGCAGCCGGGCGTTCTCGACGGACCTGCGCGCGGTGATCCGCGACCTCGCCGACCGGCAGATGCGCCCGCGGGTGCTGTTCCTCGAAGCGCGGGACGACATCCTCGTTCGCCGCTTCGAGAACGTTCGGCGCGAGCATCCGCTGCAGGGCACCGGTCGGCTCGTGGACGGCATCAGGGCGGAACGGTCACTGCTCGCCGGGCTGCGCGACGAGGCGGACCTGGTGATCGACACCAGCGACCGGTCGGTGCACCAGCTGCGCAGCGTGATCGAGTCGTTCGTCGGGGACGGCTCGGACACGCCGCCGGAGCTGCGCGCGACCGTGCTCTCCTTCGGCTACAAGTACGGGATCCCGGTCGATGCCGACCTCGTCGTCGACGTGCGCTTCCTCCCCAATCCGCACTGGATCCCGGAGCTGCGCGATCAGACCGGCCAGGACGACGCCGTGCGCGACTACGTCCTCAGCCAGGAAGGCGCCGCCGAATTCCTCGACCGGTACAGCGACCTCTTGCAGATCATCGGCGCCGGCTATCGCCGCGAGCGCAAGCGCTATCTGACGCTCGCGGTGGGCTGCACCGGCGGCAAGCACCGATCCGTGGCCATGTCGCAGGAACTCGCGCTGCGGCTCGCCGCGACCGGTGTGCAGACCACCGTCATCCACCGGGACCTGGGACGTGAGTGAGGCTCGGCCGGTTCGCGCTGTCGCGTTGGGCGGCGGGCACGGCCTGCACGCGTCCCTGTCGGCGCTGCGGCTGCTGAGCACCGACCTCACCGCGATCGTCACCGTCGCCGACGACGGCGGCTCGTCCGGTCGCATCCGGCGCGAACTGAACATACTGCCGCCCGGCGACCTGCGGATGGCACTCACCGCGCTCGCCGGCAGCGAGCCCGGTCAGCGCAGCTGGGCCGAGCTGATCTCGCACCGGCTCGGGGGCAGTGGCGGCCTGGCCGGGCATCCCGTCGGCAACCTGATCCTCACCGGCCTCATCGAGCGCACCGGTGACCCGGTCGCCGCGCTGGCCGCGCTCGGCGGACTGGTCGGCGCGGTCGGGCAGGTGTTGCCGATGAGCCCGGTGCCGCTCGACCTGATCGGCGAGGCGGATCGTTTCGATCCGGACGACCCGTCGCGGACGAGGCGGATCCGTGGGCAGGTGTCGATCGCGAGCACACCCGGCCGGGTGCTGTCGGTGAAGCTGCTGCCGCCCGGTGCACCTGCCTGCGCCGCAGCGGTGGACGCTGTCCGGGACGCGGATCTCGTCGTCCTGGGGCCCGGGTCGTGGTTCACCAGCGTCATCCCGCACCTGCTGCTGAGGGAGCTGGGTACCGCGCTCGCCAGCACCCAGGCCAAGATCGTTGTTGTGCTCAACCTGGTGCCCCAAGCGGGCGAGACAGACGACTACGAGCCGCACGACCTGTTGCGGTTGCTGCGCAAGCATGCCGAGCCGTGCGGCGGCCTGCCGATCCACACCGTGCTGGCCGACGACGATGCGGTGCTGGATCGTCGCGAACTGGAGCGCTATGCAGACGAGATCGGCGCCGGTCTCGTAATGTGTGGGCTCGCTGCAGACGACAGCGCTGAGCGACATGATGCGTCGAGGCTCAGCCGCGCGATACGCGGGGTGCTCGACGATCATGCTGTTGGAGGTTCGGGCCCATGGCGATGACGGCAGCGGTGAAGGACGAACTCAGCCGCGTCCCGGTCACCCGGATGTCCGCCCGCAAGGCCGAACTCGCCACCATGCTGCGCTTCGCCGGAGCACTGCACCTGGTCGGCGGCCGGATCGTCATCGAGGCCGAACTGGATACCGGCTCGGTGGCCCGCAGACTGCGCAAGGAGATCGCGGAGATCTTCGGCCATGGGTCGGAGGTGCAGATCGTCGCTGCCGGCGGCCTGCGCAAAGGCAGCCGCTACCTCGTCCGGGTCGCCAAGGACGGCGAGCGGCTCGCTCGGCAGGCCGGTCTGGTCGACCTGCGTGGACGTCCGGTGAAGGGCCTGCCCCACCTCGTCGTCGCCGGCGGCGTCGCCGATGCCGAGGCGGCGTGGCGCGGCGCGTTCCTCGCCCACGGCTCCCTCACCGAACCCGGCCGGGCCTGCTCGCTGGAGATCGGCTGCCCGTCCGCGGAGGCGGCGCTGGCGCTGGTCGGGGTGGGTCGGCGGCTCGGCATCTCGTCCAAGGCCCGCGAGGTGCGCAACAGCGATCGGGTGATCGTGCGCGACGGCGATGCCATCGGCGCGCTGCTCACCCGCATCGGCGCGCACGAGTCGGTGCTCGCGTGGGAGGAACGGCGGATGCGCCGGGAGGTGCGGGCCACCGCCAACCGGCTGGCCAACTTCGACGATGCGAACCTGCGCCGCTCGGCCCGCGCCGCGGTGGCGGCCGGCGCGCGGGTGGAGCGGGCGCTCGAGATTCTGGCCGATGACGCGCCCGATCACCTGCTACAGGCAGGCCGGTTGCGGCTCGAGCACAAGCAGGCCTCGCTCGAGGAGCTGGGGGCGCTGTCCGAACCGGTGATGACCAAGGACGCGGTCGCCGGGCGGATCCGCCGGCTGCTCGCGATGGCGGACAAGCGAGCGAGCGATCTGGGCATCCCCGACACCGAGTCCGCCGTCACCCCGGACATGCTCGCGCCCTGAGGGCCGCGCGCCGACGTTGCACCGGCTGCCGGTGATTGCCCGGCGTGTCGTCGCGCAGCCGGTGCACTGACGGGTTGTCCACAGCCCGCCACACCGCCGCCGCGCGGTCGGCACCATTGTCCGGATGCGCACGGCGATCGACGACGTGCTGCGCCGGGGCGGCGGCGTGGCGACTCGCGCACGTCTGCTCACCGTGGTCAGCCGCAGCGAGTTCGACGACGAGGTACGGCGAGGCCGGCTCGTGAGTCCGTCGCCGCGTGCGTACTGCCGTCCGTGGGAGGCCGATGAGCCGCAGATTCGTGAGCGTGCGGCGTTGACGAGTGTCGGCGCGCCGGCAGCGCTGAGTCACCTCACCGCGGTGCGGCGCTGGGACCTCGCGCCGCGGCCGCCGCAGGTGCACCTGAGCGTGCCGATCAGCCGGCGCGCTCGGCCGCGACCGCACACCCTCGTGCATCGGGTCGGCGCACTGCCGCAGGTTGTGCGGCTGCACGGGCTGCCCACGGTCGCTCCTGCACCGGGGATCATCACCTCCTGGCCCATGCTCCCCGCCGCCGAGCGCCGCGGCCCGGCGATCACCGCAGTACGGCAGCGGTTGGTCACTCCGGACCAGTTGCGCACCGAAGTTGCCGCCCACCCCCGCCTGGCCGGCCGCGCCGAACTGAGCGAGCTGATCGGGCTGCTCTCCGACGGCTGCGAGAGCGAGCTCGAGATCTGGGGCTGTCTGGGCGTGTTCGACGTTCCCGGCCTTCGTCACGGTAGGCGGCAGCACTGGGTGAGTACTCCACGCGGCAGCTACCGCTTCGATCTGGCTTACGTCGAGGAAAGAGTGGCGATCGAGATGGACGGCGACCGCTACCACTCCTCTCGCGAACAGCGCGAGCGCGACCGGCGACGTGATGCGGCCTGCGCGTCGATCGACTGGCTGACGCTGCGCTTCTCCTGGCAACGGCTGCACTTCGACGTCGCCGGCTGCCGCACGGACACGCTCGCCGCCCTTTCCGCCCGTAGACGCTGCACCGTCTACCGGTGATTGCCCGGCGTGTCGTCGCGCAAACGGTGCACTGATGGGGACCGCCACGCCGATCTACGCTGGACACCATGCCGACGGATGAGAGCCAGCCCCCCTCGAAGGCCCGGGACGCGGTGGCACCCACGGTGCACAAGGCGATGGCGGCCGCCGGGCCGAAGGTGGAGCAGGCGGCGAGCTCGGCCGGAAAACTGCTGGGGCTCCTGCGCGAGCGTGCACGTGAGACGGCGAAGACGTTCGCCGATGCCTATGGTGAAGACCCGGACGAGCCGCGCGACGCGACTGCGCCGGCAGTCGACCCGGCGAGCAGCGCCGACGCTTCGGCCCAGGTGCCGCGGCGCCGCCCGAAACCTGGTCCGGGTCCGCGCGCTGAGGGCGACTGGTCCGCGCCCGGGCAATGACCCGATAAGGTTTCCTGCGTCACCGAGACATCCGGCAGCGACATCCAAGAGCGAAATACGACTGTGCAACTCAGGGAGCCAGACCAGTGACCGTACGTGTGGGCATCAACGGCTTCGGCCGGATCGGCCGCAACTTCTTCCGCGCGGTCGCAGCGTCGGGTGCAGACGTCGAGATCGTCGCCGTCAACGACCTCACCGACAACGCGACCCTTGCGCACCTGCTCAAGTACGACTCGATCCTCGGACGGCTGCCCGGCGACGTGACCTCGACCGAGGACGAGATCGCTGTCGATGGCAAGGCGTTCAAGGCTTTCGAGCACCGCGATCCCACCCAGCTTCCGTGGGGCGACATCGGCGCCGACGTGGTCATCGAATCGACGGGCATCTTCACCAACGCCGAGAAGGCCAGGGTGCATGTCGACCGCGGCGCCAAGAAAGTGATCATCTCGGCGCCCGCGACGAACGAGGACGTGACCGTCGTGATGGGCGTCAACGACGGCGACTACGACCCGGCGACGCACACGATCATCTCCAACGCCAGCTGCACCACCAACTGCCTCGGTCCGCTGGCCAAGGTCCTCAACGACGCGTTCGGCATCGAACGGGGCCTGATGACGACGATCCACGCCTACACGCAGGATCAGAACCTGCAGGACGGCCCGCACAAGGATCTGCGTCGGGCGCGGGCCGCGGCGCTGAACATCGTTCCGACGAGCACCGGCGCCGCCAAGGCGATCGGGCTCGTGCTGCCCGAGCTCAAGGGCAAGCTGGACGGTTACGCGCTACGCGTTCCGATCCCGACGGGCAGCGCCACCGACCTGACGGTCACGATCGGCAAACAAGCCTCGGTCGCGGAGGTGAAGGCCGCGTACCAGGCCGCCGCAGACGGGCCGCTCAAGGGCATCCTCACCTACACCGAGGCGCCGATCGTCAGCTCCGACATCGTCACCGACCCGGCCTCCTGCATTTTCGACGCCGGCCTGACCAAGGTCATCGGCGACCAGGTGAAGGTCATCGGTTGGTACGACAACGAGTGGGGCTACTCGAACCGGCTCGTGGACCTGGCCACTCTCGTCGGTGGGACTCTCTAGCGGCGATGCGGACTCTTGACGACCTGCTGCGTCCCAACGGCGGCAAACTGAACGGACGGCGGGTGCTCGTCCGCTGCGATCTCAACGTTCCCGTCAACGACGGGAAGGTCGCCGACGACGGCCGCATCCGCGCGTCGCTGCCGGTGTTGTGCAAGCTGCTCGACCACGGTGCGCGAGTGATCGTCACCGCGCACCTGGGCCGACCGAAGGGCGAACCGGACCCCAAATACTCGCTCGGTCCGGTCGCCGACCGGCTCGCCCAGCTGTTGGGCCGCCCCGTCGAGTTCGCGCTCGACACGGTCGGTGAGAGCGCGCGCATGCTGTCCGGCGAGCTGCACGACGGTGAGCTCCTGCTGCTCGAGAACGTCCGGTTCAACGCGGGTGAGACGAGCAAGGATGACGCCACGCGGCGCGTTTTCGCCCGCCGCCTCGCTTTCCTGACCGGCGATGAGGACGACGGTGGCGCCTTTGTCCAGGACGCATTCGGTGCGGTGCACCGCGCGCATGCCTCGGTGTACGACGTCGCGAAGCTGCTGCCGCACTACTGCGGCGACCTGGTGCGCGACGAGCTGGATGTGCTCACCCGGTTGACCCGTGACCCAGCCCGTCCGTACATCGTGGTGCTGGGCGGGTCGAAGGTCAGCGACAAGCTGGCGGTGATCGAGTCGTTGCTGCCGAAGGTCGACCGGCTGCTGGTCGGCGGCGGCATGTGCTTCACGTTCCTTGCCGCGCAGGGCCACCAGGTGGGCGATTCGCTGCTCGAGGACGACCAGATCGAGCGCTGCAAGCAGTTCCTCGACGAGTCGGGGGACAAGATCGTGCTGCCCAGCGACGTCGTGGTCGCCACCGAGATCAGCGACGACGCCGAGCCGCAGGTCGTGCCGGCGCGCGAGATCCCCGCCGCCAGCAAGGGTCTCGACATCGGCCCGGATTCGGTTCGGGAATTCGCCGCGGCGCTGGACGGCGCCGCGACCGTCTTCTGGAACGGTCCGATGGGGGTGTTCGAGGTCGCTCCGTTCGCGGCTGGCACGAAGGGCGTTGCGCAGGCGGTCGCCGCGGTGAAGGGACTGTCAGTGGTCGGAGGGGGCGATTCGGCCGCCGCGGTTCGTAAGCTCGGTATCGACGAGAACGCGTTCGGCCACATCTCCACGGGCGGCGGCGCCTCGCTGGAGTACCTCGAGGGCAAGGAGTTGCCGGGCGTTGCTGTTCTGGAAGAGGTCTGACGTGGCCGACGTGCCCCACCTGCCGCTGCCTCCCTCGGGCCGACGCCCGTTGATCGCCGGCAACTGGAAGATGAACTACTCGCATCTCGAGGCGATCGGGCTGACGCAGAAGTTGGCGTTCAGCCTGACGCCCGAGCAGGCCGCGGCTGCCGAGGTGGTGATTCTGCCGCCGTTCATCAGCATCCGCAGCGTGCAGACGCTGATCGACGGTGACGGAGTGCCGATCAAGTACGGCGCGCAGGACCTCTCACCGCACGACTCGGGCGCATACACCGGCGACGTGGCCGGCCCGATGCTGGCCAAGCTCGGCTGCAGCTACGTCGTCGTCGGCCACTCGGAGCGGCGCGAATACCACCGCGAGGACGACGCGCTGGTCAACGCCAAGCTCGTCGCCGCGTTCCGCAACAACCTCACGCCGATCCTGTGTGTGGGCGAGCCCGACGACGTGCGCGAGGCGGGCGACCACCACGTCCACTGCGCGGCGCAGGTCGACGCTGCGTTGGCCGGGATCGCCGGCGACGACGTCGCATCGATCGTCGTGGCGTACGAGCCGATCTGGGCCATCGGCACCGGCAAGGTCGCCACACCGCAGGACGCGCAGGACGTGTGCGCGACGATCCGCGACAAGCTCGGCGAGCTGTATTCCGCCGAACTCGCCGCCGGCGTGCGAGTGCTGTACGGCGGATCGGTGAAGGCGGCCAATGCCGCGGACATCCTTGCGCAGCCGGACGTCGACGGCGCGCTCGTCGGCGGGGCAAGTCTGGATCCGGTCGAGTTCACTGCGATCTGCGTGGCCGCGGGGGACGCGGTCCGGGTCGCATGAGCGGGTGCGCCCGCGCCCGCCCGGCCAGGTAACCTGATAGCGCACCGCCGACGACGACTTTCGATTTCGAGGCTACCGAGACGATGATCCTGACCCTGCAGATCGTGCTGATCCTGACGAGCCTGCTGCTCATCGTGCTGGTGCTGTTGCACCGCGGCAAGGGCGGCGGCCTGTCATCGATGCTCGGCGGCTCGTTCTACTCCAGCCTGTCCGGCTCGTCCGTGGTGGAACGCAACCTCGACCGGTTGACCGTGCTGGCCGGCTGCGTGTGGGCGATCAGCATCATCGGGCTCAACCTGCTGTACAAGAACGCGGCCTGACGCCGCCGTTTCGGCCGGTTCGATCAGAGGGGATCACACATGGCTGGCGGCAGTGCCATCCGGGGGAGTCGTGTCGGCGCAGGGCCGATGGGCGAGAACGAGCGCGGTGAGACCGCGCCGCGCCAGGTTGTGTCGTTCTTCTGCGCCAACGGTCACGAGGTACGCCCGGCGTTCGCGATCGACGCCGCGCTGCCCGACACCTGGGACTGCCCGCGCTGCGGCTACCCGGCCGGCCGGCAGTCGGACACCCCGCCGAACGCGCCGCGCAACGAGCCGTACAAGACGCACCTCGCCTACGTGAAGGAGCGGCGCTCCGACGAGGACGGCGCAGCGATCCTGGAAGAGGCACTGGCTCGCCTGCGCGCCCGCCGCGGGGAGAACTGAGCGCGCAGCCCTGAGCCCGCCGAGTTCGCGCGGGTCAGGACGGTGTCTCGCCGGGGGCGTCCTCGCTGCGTTGCAGGCTGCGTTTGGACATCCCGAAGATCACGCGGGCGAGAAACGCGATGAGCACCAGATCGAGCACGATCTGGCCCGCGACCACGAGCTCGGCGATGTCCGTCTTCGGCGTGATGTCGCCGTAGCCCACCGTGCCCAGGGTGACGACCGTGAAGTACAGGCTGCTGACGTGATCGAGTCTTTGGTTGAAGCTGCCCGGGTGGATGTTGGACAGCACCAGGTAAGTCACCGAGAACATGAAGATGAACAGCGGGGCGACCACCGCCATCGCCTCCATCGCCCGCAACTGTGGCAGGTCGGCCTTGGCGATGCGCCGCAGCTGCCACCCCAACGACGCGGCGAACAGGATCCCGCCCGCCACCAGGCTGAGCAGCGCCCCCGAATCGAAGGGGCCCCGGTCGAGCGGGAGCAGGAAGTACAGCGTCATGATCGCGGCAGCGCTGATCGCGCACCGCAGCACCGACGCGGTGACCGCGCGCCGCCGCTCCGTTCGATCGAGCACATCGAGTGCGCGGGGGCTCATCGGCACCAACCTCCAGGACGCGGTGTGCTCGCAGCATGGCATCGAAGTGACGCCCGCTGGCAGTAGCTCCCGGCGCGTCCACGTGCGATCCGGCCGAACTCGTCGGCGAACGGGCGCCGGCGGCCATGCACGGCCAGCTCAACGCGCCTTCGGCGCGCCGATCGACACCCAGTCGGCGACGGAGGGCACGCCGCGGCTGTCGGTGACGAACAGCATGTACTGCCCGGGCGGGGCGATGCTGGGATTCGCGGGCGGCGTCAGCGCATACAGTCCGTTGCTGAGCCGGGTGGCGCGCAGCTGCACGAGACGCTGGTCGGGGTCGGTGGAATGCGTCGTCGCCGACGGCCGGATCAGGCTGACCTTGCCGAGCGTGGTGCCTTTGGCGAGCGTGATGCGGAAGCTGCCCTGCGGCTTGCCCGTGTACGTGAATGCCGCGGTCCCGGAGACGGCCGGCCGGGTGCCCTTGTACAGGTACGGCGGGCTGTAGATCGCGATGTGCATGTTGAACGCACCGCTGAGCGCTTGACTGCCCATGATCGCCACTTGGCCGTTCGGCTCCAGGAACGCGTTGGAGTGGTAGAGCCGGTCCTCGGTCGGCGAGTTCATCACGGTGAACTTGTTGGTCGTCGGCGAGTAGATCTCGGCCGTGTGGACGCCGCCTTGGCGGTATCGCCCGGCGCCGTTCGTCTCGAACACGGTGGCATCCGGCAGGGTGACCGCGCCGACGTACATCTTCGCGGCCGACATCGCCGGACCCTTGGTCCATTTCAGCGTGGCCGGCGAGGAGACGTTGGACAGGTTCATGATCTCGGTGTCGCTCGTGGTCGTCTGCGAGTAGTCGCCGCCGCCCATCACCATGATCTTCTGGCTCTGCGCCGGCGGCAGCAGCACCGTCGCGGCACCGTTGCGCTGGTACTTGTAGGGCAGTTCGCCGACCCGCGTGAAGGTTCCCGTCTTGTAGTTCCAGATACCCGGAGACACACCGTTGTTGCCCGAGCTGGCACCGGAATAGAAGATCGATCCGTTCGCGAGCAGGGTCAGCCCGGCGTAGGTGGGCAGGGTCCGAGTCTTGTTGGGCCCGGCCGGGGCCACGACGTTGGACGGGTTGGTGAGCGAGAAGTCGAGCGTCGGCTCGGTGATCCACCTGCCGCTGCTCGGCAGGAACACCTCAGTGGTGTCCGTGTAGTGCATGGTGACGCCCAGCTTCTTGGCCTGGTCGTCGAGGCCAGAGGTCACGAGCGTCGCGCCGCTGCCCAGCGTCAACGCCGTCGGATACCAGCGCGCGTTGGCCATCGAACCGGTCTGGACGTAGCGCTCACCGGCGACGTCGAAGACGTAGGCCTGCTTCGAACCGCTGAAGTCGCGGACCATCGCCCCGTCGGCGTCGTATTCCGGGTACGCGGTGGTGCCGCCGGCGACCAGCACGTTCCCGTTCGGCAGGATCGTGTGACCGGCGCAGAACATGTCGCTCGGCGTGGGAATGAACTTCCATGCCTTGGTCTGATCGGTCGCTGTCGGCGTCCACAGCCAGGTGGTGAAATACCCTGCCTGCAGGTTCTGCCACTGATTGCCCGACCCGGCCATGATCAGCACCTTGCCGTTGTAGAGCTGCACGGCATGAACGGCACCCGCGGACCCGTTCGCCCCCGCTGCATGTGGCGCGCTCGGGAGCGTGAAAGCGTAGTTGTTCCATGACCCGCCGACGCTCTTCGCGAGGTTGGTGGGGCCTTGAACCGTCGTGACCGCCGCCGTCGTCGCGGGTCCTGACATCATCATCGATTTCATCTGCCCGCCGCGCATCGACTCGGCGGCCGCCTGCGCCTGCACCTGCGCCAGGGTCGTTCCCTGTGTCGTGATCGTCGGTGAGGCGGTCGCAGAGCTCACCGCGCTCGGCCAAGCTGCCGAGCAGGCGAGCACCGCAACGCCGCTCACGAACAACCGCGAGCGAATTCCCCTCATGTCTTCCCCCGAAATGCCCGCACCACTCGCGACGAGTGGCGGTCTCACCTACGCAGCGGCTCATCAACAGCCGGCTGTGCGGCGGTCCGGGGGGTAACGCCGACTTCACTCTATCCCACGCATCGCACGTGCGCGCGAACTGAGCAGCTGCGAGGACGGTCGTCCCGGCGTGCGCCGGCGTCGTCAGGTGCTGGGTAGGCGGAGCACCGACTGCGGCAGGGTGCTCGCCGCCTCGCGGTCGATCAACCACAACGTGCGATGCCGGCCACGCGGGCCCGCCGACGGGATCTGCACCCGCTGGGCGCCGCCGAGGGCGAGTGCCACCGCCTGCGCCTTGCCTTCACCCGACGCGACGAGCCAGACCTCGTCGGCCGCGTCCAGGGTGGGAAATGTCAGCGACAGCCGGATCGGCGGCGGTTTGGGGGAGTCGTGCACCGCGATCACCGAGGCGTCGAGTTCGTAGACGCCGGCATGCCCCGGGAACAGGGAGCAGCAGTGCCCGTCCGGGCCGATGCCCAGCAGCATCACGTCGAAGCGCGGGACGTCGCCGTCGTGCTCATCGGCGACCGCCCCCGCCAGCTCGGCGGCGTAGGAGTCTGCCGCTGCCTGCACGTCCGCACCGAATCCGGCGTCGGCCGCGGGCATCCGATGGATCTTGCCCGGATCCAGCGGGAGTGAGCCGAAGCCGGTCGCGAACGCGGCCTTGTCGTTGCGATCGTCGGACTCGGCCGCGACGTAGCGCTCGTCGCCCCACCAGACGTGGACCCGCCCCCAGTCGATCGCGTCGCGTGCCGGGGCCGACCCGAGCTCGTGGAGCACCGCTTCCAGAATGCCGCCACCGGTGACGGCGAGGTGGGCCGCGTCGCGCCTGCCCAGCGCCGTACCGAGCACCGCCACCACCCGGCCGGCGGTATGGTGCGCCAGCTGTCCCGCGGACGCCTCGACGACAACCTCGGGTTCGGGCCTCACGAGCCGGCCTGTCCCGTCTGGGCCTGTCCCGTCTGGGCCTGTCCCGTCTGGGCCTGCCCCGTCTGGGCCTGCCCCGCGGCCGCAGCCATCGCCGGGTCATGCCACACATGCGTGCGAGCCGCCGAGTGCTCCTCGATGCCCTCGACGCCGGTGACGTTCGACAGCGCCTCCGCGTACACGTGATCGTGGTCGAGGCGGCGCAACTCCTCGGCGAGCAGCGCGCCCAGCGAGCGCTCGCCGAACGGCATGAACGAGTCCTGCTGACCCTCGCGGTGCAGGACCAGGTTGGCTCCCTCGATCGTCGCCCGGGTCGTCTTGCCGTCCGCGAAGCCGATCTGCACGCCGCGGATCGGTGCGTCATCGACCCCGGTCACCGCCACGTCCAAAGACAATCGTGCGGACAGCCAGCCGGCGAGCAGCCGAGCCGACGGCTCGTCCGCGCCGCCGTCGACCGAGGCCGACCGGGCCTCGTAGCGGGAGCTGTCGAATGCCGAGGCCAGCGCAGCGCGCCACGGCGTGAGCCGGGTCCAGGACAGATCGGTGTCGCCGGGCGCGAAGTCGACGGCTCGCTGCTGCAGCGCCAGATTCGCATCGGGCATGCGCGCGACGTCGGTGATGCGCCGCTCGGCGAACACACCCAGGGGGTCGTAGGCGATGCGCTCGGGAGTCTCGCTGTGCCACCAGGTGACGACCGGCGCGTCGGGTGCGAGCAGCGGCAACGTGACCGACTCGGCGTGCAGGGCGAGCCGGCCGTACATGCGCAGCACCACCGATTCACCGGGTCCCAGCCGGCCGCCGATCGTCACTTCCGCGTCCAGGCGGGGGACGGGCGCGTCGATGTGCCGGCGGATCACGACGAGCATCCGCAGCGGGTGCTTGCTCGCCGCGATCGTGGCGGCTTCCTCGGCTTCCTCGGCCTCGGTGTGGTCGACGACCACGACGAGGGTCAGCGCATTGCCGCTGGTCACCGCACCCCCGGTGCGCCGCTCGGCGGCGAGTGCCTTGACGACCGCTGTGCCGGTGGTGTCCCAGAGCGTGGTCATGGTTACGGACGCCTCCATTGCCGGCCGTCGCGCAGCAGCATCTCGTCGGCCGCCTTCGGGCCCCATTCGCCCGCGCGGTACAGGTGCGGCGCCTTGTCGGCCCAGAACTGTTCGAGCGGATCGATGACGCGCCAGGACGCCTCGACCTCCTCGCTGCGCGGGAACAGCGTCGCGTCCCCTACCAGGACGTCGAGGATCAGCCGTTCGTACGCCTCGGGAGAGGACTCGGTGAACGCCTCGCCGTAGAGGAAGTCCATCGCGACGTCGCGGACCTCCATCGCGCTGCCCGGCACCTTGGAGCCGAACTTCAAGGTGACGCCTTCGTCGGGCTGGACCCGGATGACGAGCTGGTTGTGGCCGAGTTCCTGCGTGTCGGTCTTGCTGAACGGCAGATGCGGCGCCTTCTTGAACAGGATGCCGATCTCGGTGACCCGCTTGGGCAGTCGCTTGCCGGTGCGCAGGTAGAACGGCACGCCGGCCCAGCGGCGCGTCTCCACGCCGAGCCGCACGGACGCATAGGTCTCGGTGTTCGAGTCCCCCGGGATGCCGTCCTCGTCACGGAACGCGACCGCGCGTTCACCGGCCAGCCAGCCCTGGTCGTACTGACCACGGATGGCATGGGTCTCCATGTCGATCGGCAGCGAGATCGCCCGCAGCGCCTTCAGCTTCTCGATGCGCACCGCCTCCGGCGAGAACTCGACCGGCTCCTCCATGGCGGTGAGCGCGAGCAGCTGCAGCAGGTGATTCTGCAGTACGTCGCGCGCGGCACCGGTGGCCTGATAGAAGGCGGCCCGGCCCCCGATGCCGACGTCCTCGGCCATCGTGATCTGGACGGAGTCGACGTAGTTGGCGTTCCACAAGGGCTCGAACCAGAGGTTGGCGAAGCGCAGCGCCAGCAGGTTCTGCACCGTCTCCTTGCCCAGGTAGTGATCGATTCGGTAGACGTCGCGCGGCGGGAAGACCGAGTCGACGAGCTGGTTGAGGGCCAGCGCCGACGGCAGGTCGTGGCCGAACGGCTTCTCGACGACGACGCGGCGCCAGCCGTGCGCCTGCGCGGCGTCGGACAGGCCGGTGCGCTGCATCTGCTTGAGCACGCTCGGGAAGAGCACCGGCGGGATGGAGAGGTAGAACGCGGCGTTGCCTTGGATGCCGTGCGACTCGCGCAAACCGGCCATCACCTCGACCAGCTGGTCGATGGCCGCGTCATCGTCGAAGGACCCCTCGACGAAGCGGGTGTTGTCGGTCAGCCGATGCCAGACCTCCTCGTTCCAGCCGGTTCGCGCGTTCTCCTTGGCGCACTTGCGGGTCAGGGACTCGAAGCTGCCGCCGCCCGGCCAGTCGGCGCGGGAGAAGCCGACCAGGACGAAGTCGGTCGGCAGCAGGCCGCGGTTGGCGAGATCGTAGACCGCGGGGATCAGCTTCTTGCGCGACAGGTCGCCGCCGATGCCGAAGATCACCAACGCGCAGGGCTCCGGCACGCGCGGCAGACGACGGTCGGCGCGATCGCGCAGCGGGTTGCTGGCGGCCGCGCCGAGTTCGTCGATCGCGACGCTCACCGCTGCCGGCGTCGGCGCTTGCTGCCGCCGCGGATGCCGGCGATGCGGCTGCCGCCGCGGATGCCGGCGATGCGGCTGCCGCCGCGGATGCCGGCGATGCGGCTTCGGGTACCTGCGTATCGCTCATCCCGACCGCCTCACCGGCATCCGCCGACCGTTAGCTCTTGACCGCGTCGAGCTGACCCTGCACGCTCTCGGCCAGCTGACCGTAGGAATCCTCGAACTTCTGCACGCCCTCGGCCTCGAGCACCTCGATGACGTCGTCGTACTCGATGCCGAGCGCGTTCAGCTCGTCGATCACCTTGCGGGCGTCGCCGTAGGTGCCCGCAATGGTGTTGCCTCGCACCACGCCGTGGTCGTCGACCGCATCCAGCGTCGCCTCGGGCATGGTGTTGACGGTGTCGGGCGCGACCAGGTCGACGACGTACATCGTGTCGTCGTAGGCCGGGTCCTTGACGCCCGTCGAGGCCCACAGTGGCCGCTGGACGTTGGCGCCCGCGTCGGCCAGCGCCTTCCACCGGGCGGAGGCGACCACCTTCTCGTACCGCTCATAGGCCAGCCGGGCGTTCGCGATCCCGGCCTTGCCGCGCAGCGCCTTGGCTGCGTCCGTGCCGAGCTTGTCGAGGCGCTTGTCGATCTCGGTGTCCACCCGGGACACGAAGAACGAGGCGACCGAGCGGATGGTCGACAGGTCCACGCCGTTGTCCCTGGCCTGCTCGAGTCCGGTGAGGTAGGCGTCCATGACCGCGTCGTAGCGGTCGAGGCCGAAGATCAGCGTGACGTTCACGCTGATGCCGGCGGCGGTGGCCGCGGTGATCGACGGCAGCCCGGCAAGGCTCGCCGGGATCTTGATCAGCACATTGGGCCGGTCTACCAGCCACCACAGGCCCTTGGCCTCGGCGGTGGTGCGTTCCGTCTCGTGCGCCAGCCGCGGGTCGACCTCGATCGATACCCGGCCGTCCTCGCCGTTCGTCGCGTCGAAGATCGGGCGCAGCACGTCGCAGGCCCAGCGGATGTCGTAGGACATCAGATAGCGGATCGCACCGTCGAGCGCGATCTCGCGGGTGTTGAGGTCACCGACCTGCTCGTCGTAGGCGTCGCCCTTCTCCAACGCCTTCTGGAAGATCGTCGGGTTGCTGGTCACACCGACGACATGCTTGGTGTCGATGAGTTCCTGCAGGTTGCCCGAGCGCAACCGCTCGCGGCTGATGTCGTCGAGCCAGATGGACACGCCTGCGTCAGCAAGCTTGGCCAGTGCGTCACCCATGATGCATCTCCTTGAAGTGATCAGTGCTCAGTTGCCGGTCGTGGCGCCGCGAATGAGGCCCACGCGTTCCATCGCCGCGTGTGCGGCGGCGACGACCCGGTCGGGAGTGAAGCCGAACTGCTCGAAAAGCACGTCTCCCTCGGCGCTCGCGCCGAAGTGATCTATCGCGACGACCTCGCCGTCACCGATGACGTCGCGCCAACCCTGCGGGACCGCAGCCTCGACACTGACCCGCGCCTTGATGTCCGGCGGCAGGACGGTCTGCTGGTAGGACAGTGGCTGGGCGTGGAACCACTCGACGCACGGCATCGACACCACCCGGGTCGACGTGCCGGCGGCCTCCAGCCGCTGCCGTGCCAGCAGGGCGAGACCGACCTCGGAGCCGGTCGCGACGATGATGACCTCGGCCCGGCCGGTCGAGCCCTCTTCGAGCACGTAGCCGCCTTTGGCGGCGTCGACGGTCTTGGTCGCGTCGAGCACCGGCAGGTTCTGCCGCGACAGCGCGAGACCGACGGGACCGTCGGTCTTCTCCAAGGCGGCGCGCCAGCAGACAGCCGTCTCGTTGGCGTCAGCCGGCCGGACGACGTCGAGACCAGGGATCGCGCGCAGCGCGGCCAGGTGCTCGATCGGCTGGTGCGTGGGGCCGTCACCACCGAGGCCGATCGAGTCGTGCGTCCACACGAAGATCGACGGGATCTGCATCAACGCGGCCAACCGGACGGGTGGCCGCATGTAGTCGCTGAAGACGAGGAACGTGCCGCCGTAGGTGCGCAGACCGCCGTGCAGCGTCGCGCCGTTGATGATCGCACCCATCGCGTGCTCGCGGATACCGAAGTGCAGCGTGCGGCCGTACGGGCCGCCGCTCCACGTCTTCGTCTGGTGCTCGGCGGGGATGAAACTCGGCTGCCCCTCCATCGTCGTGTTGTTGCTCTCGGCGAGATCGGCCGAACCACCCCACAGCTCCGGCAGCACGTCGGCCAGCGCAGTGAGGACCTTGCCCGACGCGGCACGGGTGGACACCGAGTTGGCCTTGCCGTCCTTGGTCGTCGGCCAGGTCGGCAGGGCATCGGCCCACCCGTCGGGCAGCCGACGTGCAGCGATGCGCTGCTGCAATTCGGCCCGCTCGGGGTTCTCCGCAGCCCACACCTCGAACTCGGTCTGCCACTTCTCGTGGGCGTCCCGGCCGCGCTGCACGACCCGACGGGAGTGCGCAAGGGTGTCCGAGGCAGCCGCGAAGTGGATGTCCGGATCGAAGCCGAGGATCTCTTTGGTGTTGCGGATCTCGTCCTCGCCCAACGCGCTGCCGTGCGCCTTGCCGGTGTTCTGCTTCGTAGGTGCGGGCCAGCCGATGATCGTCTGCACGGCGATGAAGGACGGCTTGTCGGTGACCGCTCTCGCGTTCTCGATCGCCTCCTCGAGAGCGACGACGTCTTCACCGGACTCGACGAACTGGGTGTGCCAGCCGTATGCCTCGTAGCGTTTGAGCACGTCCTCGCTGAACGCGACGGCGGTGTCGTCCTCGATGGAGATGTGGTTGTCGTCGTAGAACAGGATCAGGTTGCCGAGCTGCTGGTGCCCGGCAAGCGACGACGCCTCGGACGCGACGCCCTCCTCCATGCACCCATCACCGGCGATGACGTAGATGTAGTGGTCGAACGGCGACTCGCCCCACGCGGCGTCCGGATCGAACAGGCCCCGCTCGCGCCGCGCGGCCATCGCCATCCCGACACCGTTCGCGACGCCCTGTCCCAGCGGGCCGGTGGTCACCTCGATGCCGAGCGTGTGCCCGAACTCGGGGTGGCCCGGGGTCCGGGAGCCCCAGGTACGCAGGGACTCGAGGTCGGCGAGTTCGAGCCCGTACCCGGACAGGAACAGCTGGCAGTACTGCGTCAGCGACGAGTGACCGTTGGACAGGATGAACCGGTCACGACCGATCCAGGTCGGGTCGGTCGGGTCGTGTCGCATCACGCGCTGGTACAACAGGTACGCCAGCGGGGCCAGACTCATCGCAGTTCCGGGGTGGCCGTTGCCCACCTTCTGCACGGCGTCGGCAGCGAGCAGACGGGCGGTGTCGACAGCCTTCGTGTCGAGGTCGGTCCACCAGGTCGGATGCGTGGTCTTGACGCCGTCCGCAGGGCTACTTGCTGTGTCGGTCACGGACGATCGGGTCCCTTCGGGTCGAAAGTGGGTCGAGCCGGCCTCGTACGCGTATTACCCAGGGTCAGCGTAGCCACATCGGGGCGGCACCGAGAGCCGTCCCCTGCCTGCCACTTCCGACCCGATTCGGCGGTTGAGCCTGCGTTCGGGACACGGGCGCCCGGCGGTTACCCTGATCCGGTGACGCAGACCCCCGTCGCGCCCGTCGCCGCCGGTGAACAGGGCCGACCCAGCAGGTCGGGTCCTGCGCCTCAGCGGGTCGGGCTGCGCTCGCGTGGGGCGGCCGACCTGTCCGTCACCGTGGCGGCGCCGCGAGAGCGTGCGCGACGGGGTCGTCTCGCCTCCTACGTCGCGCTCACGAAGCCGCGGATCATCGAGCTGCTCCTGGTCACCACGCTGCCGTCGATGATCCTCGCGGCGGGTGGGCTGCCGCAGTGGTGGGTCGTCGCCGCGACGATGATCGGCGGCACGCTGGCCGCCGGGAGCGCCAACGCGCTGAACTGTTACGTCGATCGCGACATCGATGCCGTCATGCGGCGCACCGGCCACCGTCCGCTCGCGCGGCACGACGTGTCGCCCCGCGGCGCGCTGGTGTTCGGCCTGGCGCTCGGCGTCGTGGCGATCGCGCTCATGGCGCTGGCGACGAACCTGCTCGCTGCCGGCCTGACCGCCGTCGCGATCGCGTTCTACGTCGTCGTGTACACGATGCTGCTCAAGCGGCGCACCGCCCAGAACATCGTCTGGGGTGGCGCCGCCGGCTGTATGCCGGTGCTGATCGGCTGGGCGGCGGTCACCGGTTCGCTGGCCTGGGCGCCGCTGGTCCTGTTCGCCGTCGTCTTCTTCTGGACGCCGCCGCACTTCTGGGCGCTGGCCATCCGCTACCGCGAGGACTATGCGCGCGCCGGTGTGCCGATGCTGCCGGTCATCGCGTCGCCGCAGCGGGTCGCGCGGGAGATCGTCGGCTACGCCTGGCTGACCGTCGCGGCCTCACTCGTGCTGTGGCCGGTCGCGACCGGGTGGCTCTACGGTGCGCTCGCCGCGGCCGCCGGACTCGTGCTGCTGGCCGCCGCGTATCGGCTGCTGCTGCGTACCAGGCGCGGCGCCAACAGCAAGGCGGCGATGCAGTTGTTCCACCTGTCGAACAGCTACCTCGCGTTCGTGTTCGTCGCGGTTGCGGTCGACACCTTCGTCCACTGACCGGCGGCGCGCAGGCGGCGGCGGGCGGGTCGGCGTCCGTAGGATCGGCGCATGGCCGACGTCCTGCTCGCGACCTGCGCGGACCTGCCCGTCGGCGACGAGGACGCGAGCGCGCTGCTCGATGCCCTGGCCCGGCAGGACATCCAGGCCCGATGGGCTGTCTGGACGGACCCGCAGGAGAGTTGGGACGCGGCGCTGGTCGTGCTGCGTTCCACCTGGGACTACACCGGCGACCGTGCCGGGTTCCTGCGGTGGGTCGGCGCCCTGGACCGGGTCGAGAACGACGTCGACATCGTGCGGTGGAACACCGACAAGACCTACCTGCGCGACCTCGCCGCGGCCGGCGTCGCAACCGTGCCGACGACGTTCGCCGACCCGGGCGAGCGCATCGAGCTGCCCCTGGCCGCCGGCGAGTTCGTGGTGAAGCCGTCCGTCGGCGCCGGATCCCGCGGGGCCGGCCGCTTCACCCGCGAGCGGGCCGATCAGGCCCGGGCGCACGCCGCGCGGCTGCACACGGCGGGACGCACGGTGCTCGTCCAGCCCTACCTGGACGAGGTGGAGACGAGCGGGGAGACGTCGCTGATCTTCCTGGGCGGCCGGTTCAGCCACGCCATCCGCAAGGGCGCGATGCTGCCGCACGACCACCCGCACCCGGTCGACGGCGACGCCCTGTACATCCAGGAGAACATCACCGCCCGCACGCCCAGCGCGGCCGAACTCGACGTCGGCACCCAGGTGGTGCGGACGGTGGGCGAACGCTTCGCCGACGGCCCGCTCTACGCCCGCATCGACCTGCTGCCGTCCATTTCGGGCCCGCAGGTCGTCGAGGTCGAGCTGACTGAACCGTCGCTGTTCCTCGCCTTCGGCGACGGGGCCGCGGCCGCCTTCGCGGCCGCGATCGCGACGCGCCTGTGACCACCGCGGGCGTCATGCTCCCGGAGATCGGTGCCGAGCGGATGCGGGCACTGCGGCGGATGAAACTGACCGCCGGAGGCTTGCTGCTGTTCGCTGCCGCCGTCTTCCTCGTATGCCACCTCGTCGGCCACGGCGAGGGGGGATGGGGCTACCTGCAGGCTGCCGCCGAAGCGTCGATGGTCGGCGGCCTGGCGGACTGGTTCGCGGTGACCGCCCTGTTCCGCCGCCCGCTGGGCCTGCCCATCCCGCACACCGCGATCATCCCGACGAAGAAGGACCAGATCGGCGAAGGGCTGGCCGAGTTCGTCCGGCAGTACTTCCTCACCACCGAGATCATCAGCGAGCGACTCGCGGCAGCGAACGTGCCCCAGCGCATCGGTGAGTGGCTGGCCGACTCCGGGCACGCCCGGCTGCTGGCCGAGGAGGTGAGTGCTGCGGTCAGCGGGATGGCCATGGTGCTGCGCGACGACGAGCTGCGCGATTCGGTGGCCTCGTTCGCGGACAAGCGACTTCGTCAGACCGATGTCGCACCCATCCTGGCCCGGCTCATCGACGCGATGTGCGACGCGGGCCAGCATCAGGCAGTGCTGTCCACCGCGCTGCGTGGCACCCGAAGGTTTCTCGATCAGAACAAGGACGTGTTCCGGCAGCGCGTCGCGGAGGAGTCGCCGGACTGGGTGCCGGTGTGGGTCGACGACCGCGTGTTCAACAAGGGCTTTGCGATGTTGCAGTCCTTCCTCGGCGACGTGGTCGACACCGACGACCATGCGTTGCGGCGCGGCTATGACGCCCAGCTGCGCGATCTCGCCCGGCGGCTTCGCGAGGACCCGGTGCAGCGGGCCAAGGTGGAGGTGGCCAAGCTGGAGCTGCTCGAACATCCGAGCGTGCGAGAGTACCTCGCGGAGCTGTGGAGCGGCTTGAAGCGGCTCGTGCTCGACGGCGCCAACGACCCCGACTCCGAGCTGCGCCGCTCCGTCGAGTCCCTGACGGTGCGCGCCGGCGAGGTGCTGCGCGACGACCCTGGCGCCGGCGCGAAGGTAGAGGAGGTTCTGCAGCGGCTCACCGCGCACATCGTCACGCACTACGCCGACGATCTGACCGCGGTCATCTCGACGACCGTGTCCAGGTGGGACGCCGAGGAGACGAGCCGCCGCCTCGAACTTCAGGTCGGCCGTGACCTTCAGTTCATCCGGATCAACGGCACGGTCGATCGGCGCGCTCGCGGGCCTGGCGATCTACTCGATCAGCCAGCTGTTCTGACCCGCGCAGCGTCGAGCACGCGCAACAGCACCTGCACCGCGGCGAGCCACACCAGGCAGGCGCCGAGCATGTGCAGGCCGACGAGCACGGGTGGGACGTGCAGGAAGTACTGGGTGTAGCCGATCACGCCCTGGGCCAGCTCGACGCCAAGCAGCAGCGCCGCGGCCCGACGGGCCGCCGCGCTCGCGCGGACCGCGTAGAGCAGCGCGAGCAGGCCGGTGGTGAGCCCGACCAGCACCATCACCGCGTCGGCATGCAGTTGCGCCATCGACGACACCTGCAGACCGATCCGGCGCACCGTGCCGTCGTCGGCCTGAGCGCCTGCGTGCGGGCCGGCCCCGGTGACGACGGTGCCGATCACCAGCGTGGCCGCGGCCACGGCCACGACGGCCCAGCTCAGCCAGACCGCGGCGGCGGGCACGGCCGATTGCGCGGGCACGTCCGGCGCGTCGCGGACCCGCCACCACAGCAGGAACGTCACGGCGAGGATCGCCATGGACAGCAGGAGATGGGCGGCGACGAGCCAGGGGTTCAGGTGGGTCAGCACGGTGAGGCCGCCGAGGACGGCCTGTGCCGGAATTCCCAGCGCCGCCGCCGTGGCCAGTCCTCGTTCCCGGCGCAGCACCATGGCCACGGCCCAGGTCGCGACGGCGATGATCGCGAGCACGAACGTCAACTGCCGGTTGGTGAACTCGATGATGCCGTGGATCGAGTTGGCTCGCGTCGGCGTTAACGAGTCGTCGGTGCACGACGGCCAGGTCGGGCAGCCCAGGCCGGAGTCGGTGAGCCGCACCGCGCCGCCGGTGACCACGATGGCGACGTTCGCGACGACGGAGGCGAGCGCGAGGCGGCCCAGCGCGGTCGGCGTCTGCAACCCGGACGGCAGCCAACGGACCAGCCGCGACCCAGCAGCCGAGCCGCGTGTCCGGGGGCGGGTCATCACTCCCATCGGAACCACCGCGCTGCTGCGGGCAAGGCGAGCGCCGCCCACACGAGCAAGGTGACCGCGTCGCGCACCGGCAGCGCCTGGCCGTGTTGCAGGATCTCGTGCAGACCGTGCGACAGGGCGGCCGAGGGCAGATACTGCAGCACGTCACGTGCGGCGCTGCCGAAGCGATCCAGTGGGATGGCGATGCCGCCGGCGAACAGCAGGATCAACCAGATCAGGTTCGCGGCCGCGAGCGTGACCTCGGCACGCAGGGTGCCCGCGAGCAGCAGCGCCACACCGCCGAAGGCGAACGTCGCGAGCACGACGAGCAGCAGCGCGGCGAACGGGTTGCCGTGCGGGTGCCAGCCCAGCGCGAGCCCGAGAGCGCTCACCAGAATCAGTTGGACGAACTCGAGCAGCAGGACGGCGATCGTCTTGCCGCCGATCAGCACCGAGCGCGGCAGCGCGGTGGCGCCGAGCCGCTTGAGCACGGCGTACTTGCGCTCGAAGCCGGTCCCGATCGCCAGGCCGGTGAACGCCGCCGACATCACCGCCAGGGTGATGATGCTGGGCACCACGAAGTCGACGCGGCGCGGCGTCCCGACCGAATACAGCAACGGCAGGTTGAAGAAGAACAGCAGCAGGAGCGGGATGAGCAGGGTGAGACCGACCTGCTCGCCGTTGCGCAGCTGCAACCTGAATTCCATCGCCGCCTGCGCCCGCAGCATGTCCCTGCGCGGCGCTGCGGCCGGCCGCGGCACGAACCCGACCCTCGTGCCGGGGGGGATCATGCCCGTAGCTCGCGGCCGGTGAGCTCGAGGAAGACGTCCTCCAAGGTGCGCCGTTCGACGGCCAGGCCCTCGGCCATCACCTGCTGCCCGGCGCACCAGGCGGTGAGCGTGGCGAGCAGCTGCGGTGTGACCTCGCCGGTGACCACGTAGCGCCCCGGCTCCTCCTCGAGCGCCTGCGAGCCCGGCGGCAACGCGGTCATCAGCAGGTCGAGGCGCAACTTCGGCACCGCACGGAAACGGATCTGCCCCTCGGCGCCGGCTCGGGTCAGCTCGGCCGGACTACCCTGCGCGACGACCCGGCCACTGTCGATCACCACCACCGTGTCGGCCAGTTGCTCGGCCTCGTCGAGGAAATGGGTGGTGAGCACGATGCTGACCCCGTCGCTGCGCAACGATCGGATCAGCTCCCAGGTGCGCCTGCGCGACTGCGGGTCCATCCCCGATGTCGGCTCGTCCAGGAAGACCAGTTCCGGTCGCGCCACCAGCGCGAGGGCCAGTGACAGACGCTGCCGCTGACCGCCGGAGAGCCGTTTGACCGCTGTCGCGGCGCTGTCCGACAACCCGACGAAGTCCAGCATGGCCGCCGGATCCTGGGGATGGGCGGCGTAGGCGGCGAAGAGCCGGACGAGTTCGAGAGCGCTGGCGCCGGTGTAGCCACCGACGCCGTCCTGCAGCATCACGCCGACGCGCGGCCGCAGGGTCGCTGCGTCACGAACCGGGTCGAGGCCCAGGACGCGAACCGTGCCGGCGTCCGCGCGGCGGAATCCTTCGCAGATCTCGACGATCGTCGTCTTGCCGGCTCCGTTGGGACCGAGCAGCGCGAGGACCGTGCCGCGGGCCGCGCTCAGTGACAGGCCGTCGACCGCGGTGTGCGGGCCGTAGCTCTTGACGAGGTCGATGACCTCGACGGCGGGCGCGACGGACACGCCGTCAGTCTAGGTTCGCGGCGAGCCGGTGCCCGGCCGGCTCAGGTGGGCGAGCGACGCAGGGTCACTCCGCCTGCTTCGCTGCCGCCGCGTACTCGCCGACGTAGTCCTGGCCGGACAGTTTCTGGATCCGTTCGCGCACCGTTTCGGTGATCTCGCGCAGCACACGGGCACTGCGTTCCTGCTCGGCCAGCTCCGAGAAGTCGAGCGGCTCGCCGAAGTGCACCTCGACCAGCCCGCGGCGCCAGCGCTTGGTTCCGGGCGGTTGCACCTCCCGGGTGCCGACGAGGCCGACGGGCACCACGGGCGCACCGCTGCGCAGCGCGAGACGCGCGACGCCGGTGCGGAACTTGTACAGCCGTCCGTCCGGCGACCTGGTGCCTTCCGGGAAGATGCCGAGTACGCGTCCCTCGCCGAGCACCTCGACGCCGATGTCGATCACGCTCGCCGCCGAACGGGTGTCCGCGCGCTCCACCGGGACGTGGCCACACCCCTCGAAGAACGCCGCCATTGCGCGCCCCTTGAGGCCCGGAGTGGTGAAGTACTCGGCCTTGGCGAAATAGACGACGCGGCGTTCGGCGGCGAGCGGCGTGAAGAACTCGTCGGCGAAGGACACGTGATTGGCGGCGAGGATGGCGGGTCCCTCGGCCGGTACATGCTGCGCGCCGGTGATGTGCGGCCGGTAGCCGACGCGCAACGCTGGCGCGAGGGTCAACTCGAGGACGCGATACAGCACCTCGGAAACCTATCGCGAGGGAGCCTCCCGTGTCGGCAGCCGGCCGCGCCGGGCCCGGCGTCGGCTCAGGTGCCGGGCGCTTCGTCGTCGAAGGTGAGCGAAATCGAGTTGATGCAGTAGCGCTGGTCGGTGGGCGTGTTGTAGCCCTCACCGCTGAACACGTGACCCAGGTGGCTGTGGCAGTTCGCGCACAACACCTCCGTACGCGACATTCCGAGACCGCGGTCGGTGCGCTCGATCACGCGCTCGCCGGCGAGCGGGGTGAAAAAGCTCGGCCAGCCGCAGTGGGAGTCGAACTTGTGCTCGCTGCGGAACAGCTCGCTGCCGCACGCGCGGCACCGGTACACGCCGACGCGATGGTTGTCGGTGTACTCGCCGGTGAAGGCCCGTTCGGTACTCGCCTTGCGCAGCACGTCATACTCCTGGGGCGAGAGCTGGGCGCGCCACTCCTGCTCGGACTTGGTGACGGGCGCCGGTGGCAATTCCTTCGTCCTTTGCATGCCACTGACGGTACCGACTGCGCGCCGCGCCGGCCTTACCGATCACGAACGGTCTCACCAGGCTTGGACGATGCCCACCACGCCGTACCCGATCGCGAGCGCCGTGCCGATGAGTATCAGCAGCACGACGACCTTCGCCGCGGTACGGCGAGGGCCGCTGAGCCGGGTCAGGCCGGCGCCGAACGCGGCCAGGTTCTGCAGCTCGCCATCGGCGGTGTTGGGGTTCGCGGTGCGTCCCCATGCGCCGTCGACGTAGGGCGCGGATCGCTGCGGCGGCTCGTCCGCGTCGTCGTCACGCTCCTCGGTCCGCACGCGATCCAGGGTAACCACGCGCCGGGTTCGAGGGGTCAACCGCGCTGCAGCACCGATTCGTCGTCGGCCACGCTGGCGAGCAGCGGTGAGCGGGCCAGCACGATGACCCCGGCGCCGATGGCCAACGCACCCAAGGTCGCCGGGACCAGCCACGCGCCCTCCCGCGTCGTCTCGTTGAACACGAGGACGCCCCACATGATCGACACGACTGGGTCCATCAGGGTGAATCCGGGCTGGGCAGCCAGCAACGGGCCGGTGTGCAGCGCCCACTGCACGAGCACGATCCCGAGCAAGCCGGACGCGACCGCGCAATAGGTCTGCCAGGTCGTCAGCACGCCGTGCAGACCGTCGACCCCGCCATGCTCGATCGTCGCCTTGATGAGGGTCGCGGTGAGACCGAAGCTGGTGCCGGCAGCTGCGCCGAGGCACGCCGTGCGCCAGATCGCGCCACCGCGCTGACCGGCGAGCACGAGGGCCGCGATCGTCGCCACCGTGCCCAGGCCGGCCGCCAGGTAGGTCCCGCGGGTGACGTCGATCTCGTCCCCGGGCTGCGGCGCCAGACTGCCCAGCAGCACCGCCATGCCTGCGGTCATGACCAGAATCCCGCTCCACTCCGGCCGTCCGAGCGCCGTACCGAACACGTGCGAGGCGACGAGCAGCGTCAGCGGCACCTCGAGCGTGACGATGGTCTCGACGGCCGACAACTCGCCGATGCCGAGGGCCACCGCCTGCAGCAGGAACGACGAGACGAGCCCGAGGAAGCCGATCAGCCAGGTGGGGCTGCGCACGAGGTCGAGGAGCAACCGCAGTCCGAACGGGCGGTCGGTGCCCTCCTCCAGACCCGCCCTGCGCTGCATGACGTTGGCGAGCGCCACACCCATGGCGGACAGCGCCGCGAGCAGGTAGCTCAGAAACGTCGCACCGTTCAACGTGCGCGTGCCTGCTGGATGAGCGAGCGGCCGAAGTCCCAGATGAGCCGCCCGCCCAGGTGCGCCTCGTCCATGACGTCGAGAACGCGTCGACGAAGCGGTCGACCTCGCGCTCGCCGATGATCAGCGGCGGGATCAGCTTGATGACCTCGAGGTGGTCGCCGGAGACCTGGGTGAGGATCCGGTGCTTGTGGAACAGCGCGTGCACGACGGTCTGCGCGAACAGGCCCTTGCGCGCCGACCTGCAGCGCCGTCCAGCGCCGGGCGCAGCTTCCACGAAGACGGCCGGCCGAACTCGATGCCGATCATCAGGCCGCGGCCGCGGACGTCGCCGAGCATCTCGTACTTGTCGACCAGCGCGGCGAGCCGGGAGCGCAGCTCGTCGCCGATCCGGCGGGCGTTGCCGACCACGTCGTCCTGCTCGATGACGTGCAGCGTCGCCAGGCCGGCCGCCATCGCCTGCGCGTTCGAGCCGAACGTCGAGTCGTGGACGAGCACCCGGTCCATCGAGGAGTAGACCTTCTCGAAGATCGTCCCGGTGCCGATCGTCGCGCCGACCGGGACGTAGCCGCCGGACAGCGCCTTGGCGACCGCGACGAGGTCGGGCTCGACGCCGTCGTGCTCGTAGGCGAAGAAGTCGCCGGTGCGGCCCGATGCCGCTCTGCACCTCGTCGGCGATGAGCAGCGCCTTGTGCTGGTGGAGCAACTCCTGCGCGGCGGCCAGGAACCCGGGCGGTGCGACGGCGACGCCCTTGCCCTGGATCGGCTCGACCAGGAGCGCCGCGACGTCGCCTCTGCGCAGCTCGCGCTCGCAGCGCGTCGAGGTCGCCGAACGGGACCAAGGTGTCGGGCAGCAGCGGGCCGAAGCCCTTGCGGAACTCCTCGGCGCCGTTGACCGACAGCGATCCGGCGGTGAGCCCGTGGAACGCGTGGTCGCAGTAGAGGACCCGCGGGCGGCCGGTGGCGTAGCGAGCGAACTTCAGCGCCGCCTCGACCGCCTCGGTGCCGCTGTTGCCGAAGTAGACACGATCGAGGTGCGGCGCGTGTCGAGCAGCTTCTCGGCGAGCAGGCCGGCCAGCGGCGGCGCGTCGAACTGGGTCAGGTCGGCGAGACCTGCGTCGAGCACGTCGTGCATCGCCTGCCGGACGTCGGGGTGGTGCCGGCCGAGCGCGAACACGCCGAAGCCGGCGAGCATGTCGAGGTAGTCGTGGCCGTCGTCGTCGTAGAGGTAGGCGCCCTGCGCGCGGGTGTAGATCTTGTCGAAGCCGATCGCGTGCAGCATCCGCGGCAGCTGAGGGTTCAGGTAGCGCCGGTGCAGCTCGTAGCGCTGCGGGCCTCTCGTGCGGAGGACTTCGCCGAGGTCGAACTGATCGCCCATGCCGTCACCACCTTTTGCGGTCGACGCTAATGGATGTCGCGATGGCCACAGGTATCCGCGCCGGGTCGGTTGCGCACCGTTGTGACCTGCGTTCGCTAGCTTGTCAGCTGTGTCGGTGCGAGACGCTGCGGCGATGGCGGGCGACATGACCGTGGCCGAGATGCGGTTGCTCGAAGCAGTGGCCGCCGGCGCCGCCGCGCAGCGTGGCGGCGAGAACTTCCCGGTGGCGCTGCGGTTCCTGCCGCCGCGAGTCGGGCGTCAGCTGCGCGCGGTGTACGCGTTCGCACGCTTCGTCGATGATGTGGGCGACGAGGCGCCCGGTGACCGGCATGCGCTGCTCGTCGCAGTGCGGGGGGATGTCATGCGGCTCGGTGGTGTCGGCACGCCGGTCCTGACTCCGGTTGCCGGGCTGCAACCTGTCGTCGCCGCCGGCGTTCCTGTGCAGCCCCTGCTCGATCTCGTGGCTGCCAATGTCGCCGATCAGTCCACGAACCGGTACCCGACCTTCGAGGACCTGCTCGGGTACTGCGACCTGTCCGCCGCGCCCGTGGGGCGGATCGTGCTGCATCTGGCCGGCGCTGCGACGGCCGTGAACGTGGCCGACTCGGACGCCGTCTGCGCGGGTCTGCAGGTGCTCGAGCACTGCCAGGACGTGGGGGAGGACGTCGGGAAGGGTCGGGTCTACTTGCCGTCGACCGAGCTCGCTGTTGCCGGCGTCGCGGACAGCGATCTGCGCAACGGCGTGACGTCGCAGGCGCTGCGGGAGGTCGTGGCTCGTCAGGTCCGCCGCAGTCGCATGTTGCTCGCGGCGGGTCCACCGTTGGTCCGGCGGTTGTCCGGCTGGGCGCGGATCGCGGTCAGCGGATACGTCGCGGGTGGTCTGGCCACCGCCGACGCACTCGCCGAGGCCGATTTCGACGTGCTCGGCGCATCGATCAAGCCGTCCCGGTCCCGCGTCGTGCGGCATGCTGCGCTGCTCGTGAGCGCGGGCCGATGATCAGCGTCGAGCAGGCCTACCGCGAATGCGAGCGCATCACCGGTGAGCAGGCGCGCAACTTCGCGTGGGGCATCCGGTTGCTGCCGCACGTGAAGCGGCAGGCGCTGTCGGCCGTCTACGCCATGGCCCGGCGAATCGACGACATCGGCGACGGTGACCTGCCGGTCGTGGACAAGCAACTGCTGCTGGCCGAGGCCCGCAAGGCGGTTGCCGATCCTGCGGCCCATCCGGACGACCCGGTGCTCGTCGCGCTGGTGCATGCCGCGCGTCGGCTGCCCATCCCGCTCGCCGCGTTCGGCGAACTCGTCGACGGCTGCGAGATGGACGTACGCGGGCAGCACTACGAGACGCTCGACGACCTCGTCCGGTACTGCCGCTGCGTCGCCGGCTCGATCGGGCGACTCTCACTCGGTGTTTTCGCGCCGTCGCTGGCCGCCGAGGACGCGCAGCGCGCCGCGGATCTGGCCGACGAACTAGGCATCGCGCTGCAGCTGACGAATATCCTGCGCGACATCAGGGAGGATCTGGGCAACGGGCGCAGCTACTTGCCGGCACGGGATCTGGCGATGTTCGGCTGTGAGTTGCGCACCCTGCCGGACGGCACGCTGGACCCGATGGGCGGCGCGCTCGCGGAGGTCGTGCGGTTCGAGGCGGCCCGGGCCTGGGGCCGCTATGACAGCGGGTTGCAGCTGATCGACCTGCTCGATCGCCGCAGTGCGGCGTGCTGCGCGGCGATGGCCGGCATCTATCGGCAGCTGCTGACGCGCATCGCCGCGGATCCGCGGCAGGTCATGGTCGGTCGGCTGTCGCTGACCACCGGGGACAAGCTGCGCGTCGCGGTACGGGCGTTGACGACCGGGCGTGTCCATGGCTGAGACGCCCTCGGCGATCGTCGTCGGCGGCGGGCTCGCCGGCATCTCGGCGGCGCTGCGCCTGGCCGACGCCGGCCGAGCGGTCACCCTCGTCGAGGGCCGGCCCCGGCTCGGCGGTGCGGCGTTCTCGTTCCGCCGCGGCGAGCTGTCTGTCGACAACGGCCAGCACGTGTTCCTGCGCTGCTGCCAGGCGTATCGCTGGCTGCTCGACCGGCTCGGGGTCACGGAGCACACCGTTTTGCAGCAACGTCTCGACATCGCGGTCCTCTCTCCGGACGGTCGCAGCGCGCACCTGAGCCGCACGCCCGGCGTGCCGGCGCCGGTTCATCTCACGGCCGCACTCGCGAGGTATCGGCTGCTGACCCCGGCCGACCGGCTGCGCGCCGTGCGTGGGGCCGCTGCGCTGCGCCTGCTCGACCCGGACGATCCGGCGCTCGATCAGCGCACGCTCGGTGAGTTCCTGCATGCGCACGGACAGAACGACGCGATCGTCGACGCCCTGTGGGGCATTGTGGCCACGGCGACGCTGAACCTGTCCCCGGACGAGGCATCGCTGGCGCTGGCAGCCAAGGTGTTCCGGACCGGCCTGCTCGACCACGCGCCCGCCGCCGACGTCGGCTACGCCGCGGCGCCGTTGGGTGAACTGCACTCGGTCGCGGCGCTGCGTTCGCTGCGAGATGCCGGCGTCGACGTGCTGAGCGGGCATCGCGTCGAGACAGTGACGGCGCCGACCGTGCGGGTGCGCGGCCGCACCGGCGCCCGGGACCTGACCGCCGACGCTATCGTGCTCGCCGTGCCGCCACGGGAAGTGTTCGGCCTCGCGCCGGCCTTGCGCGGCACGCCGGCCGGGCGCGCTGAACAGCTCGGGACCGCACCCATCGTCAACGTGCACGTCGTCTACGACCGGCAGGTGACCGACCTGCCGTTCGCGGCGGCGGTGGGCTCGCCGGTGCAGTGGCTGTTCGACCGCACGGGCACATCCGGCCTGCGTGAGCAGCATCCGGGCGGGCAGTACCTGGCAATCACCGTGTCCGCCGCCACCGCGATCATCGACGAACCGGCGCCGTCGCTGCAGGCCCGGTTCATCGGGGCACTCGCGCAGCTGCTGCCCGGCGTGAGGGGCGCCGAGGTGATCGACGCGTTCGTAACCCGGGAGCGGCACGCCACGTTTCGACAGGCCGCTGGCTCCGCCGCGCTACGCCCCGCGAACGCCACCACGCTCGACGGAGTCTGGCTCGCCGGGGCGTGGACGGACACCGGTTGGCCGGACACGATGGAAAGTGCCGTACGCAGCGGCGTCGCGGCCGCCGAAGGTGTGCTCGGGGTCACCCCGCGCGACGTCCTACGGTTCGCGGCGTGACGTGCACCACGGCGGCGACCCGGTGACCACCGTGCCCATGCCGGCCGCGGTCACCCGCGCGCGCGAGCTGGTCGAGCCGGCGCTGGTCGCCGCGGTCGAACGGATCGCCGACCCGCAGATGCGCTTGATCGCCGGCTATCAGCTCGGGCTCTGGAACGCAGCGGGCGATACCGCCGACAGTCGACCCGGCAAGTCGGTGCGACCGGCGCTGGCGCTGCTGTCCGCGTCCGTTGCCGGCCGCCCCGAGGCAGGTGTTGCCGGCGCGGTGGCGGTGGAGCTGGTGCACAACTTCTCCCTGCTGCACGACGACGTCATGGACCGCGACGTCCAGCGCCGGCATCGACCGACCGGTTGGGTCGTGTACGGCGAAGGGCCCGCGATTCTGGCCGGCAACGCGATGCTGATGGCCGCCGTCGACGTGCTGCTGTGCGACGGCCCGCGCTCGCAGCCGGCGCTCGCGCTGCTCACCGCGACCGTGCAGGAGCTGATCAGCGGGCAGTCGAACGATCTCGCGCTCGAGGGCCGCCACGATGCACAGCTAGACGACGTCCTGGCCATGGCGCAGGCCAAGACCGCAGTGCTCATCTCCTGTGCGGCAGCGATCGGTGCCCTCACCGCCGGGGCGGAGCGAACGGTCGTCGGTGCGCTGGGAGAGTATGGGCGGCTCATCGGGCTCGCCTTCCAGATCGTCGACGACATCCTGGGCATCGTCGGCGACCCTGACCGCACCGGGAAATCAGCGTCCTCCGACCTGCGGGCCGGTAAGCGCAGCGTTCCCGTCGTCGCTGCGCTCACGTCCGGGACGAGGGAGGGACGGCAACTCGCCGGCATGCTGGCGGCAGGGCCGCTCGACAGCGACGAGCAGGTTGCCCGCGCCGCGGCTCTGGTCGCGGCCGCCGGCGGCATCGGGTGGGCCAAGACAGAGGCGCACCGCTTGCAGGTCGCTGCGGCTGCCGCGCTAGCGGAGATCGACATGCCGGAACACATTCGACATGACTTTGCCCGCATGTCTGCGTATCTCGTCGGCCGAGTTGAGTAGTTTTGTTGACAGGAAATGTTCTACGAGGCGGGGAGACGGGTGACCACAGCGCGCAAGGTTGGCCGGGCCGGCGCCCCAGACCTCTCGCAGCAGGCCGCCGGCTCCCTCGACCGAGCACGTGACCACCTGCTCGGTCGCCAGTCCTCGGCGGGTTGGTGGAAGGGCGAGCTGCGCACGAACGTCACCATGGACGCCGAAGACCTGCTGCTGCGTCAGTTCCTCGGCATCCTGCGCGCTCGCGAACTGGATCGAGGCTGCTCGCTGGATCCGCTCGCAGCAGCGCGCCGACGGAACGTGGGCCAACTTCGAGGGCGGCCCACCCAACCTCTCCACGACCATCGAGGCGTACGCAGCGCTGCGCCTGGCCGGAGACCTCCCGGCCGATGCGCACATGGTGGCCGCCTGCGAGTACATGCGCGCCGCGGGTGGCATCGAAGCCAGCCGGGTGTTCACCCGCATCTGGCTCGCGCTGTTCGGCGAGTGGTCGTGGGACCACCTGCCGGCCATGCCTCCCGAGCTGGTGCTCCTGCCCTCCTGGGTGCCGCTGAACGTCTACGACTGGGCCTGCTGGGCTCGGCAGACGGTCGTGCCGATCACCGTCGTCGGCACGCTGCGTCCGGTCCGACCCTTGCCCTTCAGGCTCACCGAACTGCGTACCGGGCACCCCGCGGTCGCCCAGGCGGAATCGGGCGGCCGGGCCGCGACCGGTTTCGCCGTTCTCGACAGGGTCCTGAAGCTGTACCGGCATGCGCCGGTCAAGCCGGGCCGCCGGGTCGCCCTGCGCCGCGCCGCCGAATGGATCATCGCGCGGCAGGAGAGCGACGGCGGGTGGGGAGGCATCCAACCCCCGTGGGTGTATTCGATCCTCGCGCTGCACCTGCTCGGATACCCGCTCGAGCACCCGGTCTTGATTGCCGCGATCGACGGCCTGGAAGGCTTTCTCGTCCGCAAGCAGACCCCGGACGGACCGATCCGGCGCCTCGAGGCATGCCAGTCGCCGGTGTGGGACACCTGCCTCGCCGTCACGGCCCTGCTGGACGCCGGCACCGCGCCCGACGATCCGGCTGTCACGCGAGCGGCCGACTGGTTGCTCGGCGAGGAGGTACGCGTCGACGGCGACTGGTCCGTGCGTCGCCCCGAGGTGCAACCCGCCGGGTGGGCCTTCGAATTCGCCAACGACGGATACCCCGACATCGACGACACCGCGGAGGTCGTGCTGGCGCTGCACCGCGTGCAGGACGGCCGCCCGCAGGTGCGTGCCGCGGTCGAACGCGGGCTGGCCTGGACCGTCGGTATGCAGTCACGCGACGGAGGCTGGGGTGCGTTCGACGCGGACAACACCCAGCGCCTCGTCGAGAAGCTGCCGTTCTGCGACTTCGGGGCGGTGATCGACCCGCCCACGGCCGACGTCACCGCCCACGTCGTGGAGATGCTCGCCCACTGCGGGAAGGCGGACACCGAGCCGGCCCGGCGCGGGGTCCGCTGGCTGCTGCAGGCCCAGGAGCCCGACGGGTCGTGGTTCGGCCGTTGGGGCGCCAACTACGTCTACGGCACCGGTGCTGCGGTGCCCGCGCTCGTCGCGGCCGGCATGGATGCAAGCGCGGAGCCGGTCCGGCGGGCCGTGAATTGGCTCGAGGCCCACCAGAACGACGACGGCGGCTGGGGCGAGGACCTGCGCTCCTATGGCGACGACTCGTGGCGCGGTCGCGGTGCGTCGACCGCCTCGCAGACCGCGTGGGCGCTGCTCGCGCTGCTTGCCGTCGAGCAGCGCACCGACGCCGTCGAGCGGGGCATCGGCTGGCTGCTCGAGACGCAGCGCGCCGACGGCGGGTGGGACGAGGAGCTCTACACCGGCACCGGATTCCCAGGCGACTTCTACATCAACTACGAGTTGTACCGGCTGCTGTTCCCGGTCAGTGCGCTCGGGCGCTACCTCGGCCTGCAACGAGGTGCCGGTTGAGCGGGCTGGTCGTGGTGACCGCCTTGCGCAGCGAGTACGCAGCGCTGCGCGGGCAGTTGACGCACGCCGCCCTGCAGCGTTGCGGCATGGGTCTCGAGCGTGTGCAGCGGTCGCTGCCGCGACTGCTGGAGGCGCGGCCGGCCGTAGTCGCGGTCGCCGGGGTCGCCGGGGGATTGGACCCGTCGCTGCGCGCCGGGGACATCGTGGTCGCCAGCGAGGTCCGCGACGCCACCGGCCGGATCACGCTGCGCGAAGCCGCGCCGCTGGTCGCCGAGCTGCGCCGCGCCGGCCTGCGGGTGCGCACCGGGCCGGTGCTGTCCCTCGACCGTATCGCCGGCGACGCAGACGAACGCGAGAAGCTCGCCGCAACCGGCGCGCTGGCCGTCGACATGGAGTCGGCGGCGATCGCCCGAGCGGCACGCGCCCAGCCGCACCGGCCACCGGTGGCGGTGGTGCGGGTCATCGTCGACACCGCGACCTCGCCGCTGCTGCGGCCGCAGACGGTCACCGCCGGCATCAAGGCACTGCGCGTGCTGCGCCGAACTGCGCCGGCGCTGGAGCGCTGGGCCGCACTGGCCGGGCCGCGGCACGTCGTGCTGGCTGCCCCGCGGTCGTTCTGCGCCGGTGTCGAACGTGCCATCGACATCGTCGAGGCGGCACTGCAGCGCTACCCGCGTCCGGTCTACGTGCGACGCCAGATCGTGCACAACGCGCATGTCGTTCGCGACCTCGAGCAGCGCGGCGCGGTGTTCGTCGACGAGCTCGACGAAGTGCCCGACGGCACGACGCTGATCTTCTCCGCCCACGGCGTCGCGCCCGCCGTCCGCGCCGAGGCCGATCGACGCGGCCTGACCGTCATCGACGCCACCTGCCCGCTGGTGGCGAAGGTGCACGCCGAGGCTCGCCGGTTCGTGGCCCGGGGCGACACCGTACTGCTGATCGGTCACGACGGCCATGACGAGACCGAGGGCACGTTGGGCGAGGTCCCCGGCAGGATCACGTTGGTACAGGATCCGGCCGAGGCCGAACAGATCGTGGCTGCCGACCCCCGACACGTCTCGTACCTGATGCAGACGACGCTCGCGGCGGACGACGCGGCCGCGACGATCGACGTACTGCGCCGGCGTTTCCCGCACATCGAGTCCTCGGCGACCGACGACATCTGCTACGCGACGACGAACCGGCAACGGGCAGTCCGGGCGATCGCTGCCGAGTCCGACGTGGTGATCGTCCTGGGCTCGGTGAACTCGTCGAACTCGCTGCGGCTGGTCGAGGTCGCGCAGCGCTGCGGGACCCCGGCCTACCTGATCGACGACGCGACCGCGCTACAGCCGCACTGGCTGGTGGCGGCGCGTACCGTCGGACTCACTGCAGGCGCGTCGGCACCGCCCCACCTCGTCGACGAGGTCATCGGCACGCTACGGGCACTGGGTTCCGTCGACGTGACCGAGCAGCGTGTGGCCACCGAGCAGATCACGTTCACGCTCCCGAAGGAGGTTGCAGGCTGATGGCAGTCCCATCCGTCAAGGCATGCGAATCGGTTTCTACCTGTTCAAGCAGAAGATCAGGCGGCGCACGAAGTTCCCGCTGATCGTCGAACTCGAGCCGCTGTTCGCGTGCAACCTCAAATGCAACGGCTGCGGCAAGATCCAGCAACCGCACGAGGTCCTGCGCCAGCGCATGCCGGTCGAGCAGGCGGTCGCCGCGCTGGAGGAGTGCCGCGCGCCGATGGTGTCCATCGCCGGTGGTGAGCCACTGATGCACCCGCAGATCGACGTCATGGTGCGCGAGCTGGTCAAGCGCAAGAAATACGTCTACCTGTGCACGAACGCCGAACTCGTGCGCAAGCGCTGGGACAAGTTCGACTTCCGGCCGTCGCCGTACTTCTCCTTCGCGATCCACATCGACGGCCTGCGCGAACGGCACGACGAGTCGGTCGCGAAGGAAGGCGTCTTCGACGAGGCCATCGCCGCGATCAAGTTCCTCAAGGACAAGGGGTTCAGGGTCACGACGAACTCGACGTTCTTCAACACCGACACGCCGCAGACCGTGATCGACGTGCTCAACTTCCTCAACGACGAAGTACAGGTCGACAACATGATGATCTCGCCGGCGTACGCCTACGAGAAGGCGCCGGATCAGGATCACTTCCTCGGTGTCACCGAGACCCGGGAGCTGTTCAAGAAGGCGTTCGGCGACGGTAACCGCAAGCGGTGGCGGCTCAACCACTCACCGCTGTTCCTCGATTTCCTCGAGGGCAAGACCGACTTCGGTTGCACCGCGTGGGGCATCCCGTCGTACTCACTGCTCGGCTGGCAGAAACCGTGCTACCTGATGGCCGATGGGTACGTGAAGACGTACCGCGAACTGATCGAGACGACCGACTGGGATTCCTACGGCCGCGGCCGGGACGAGCGGTGCAACAACTGCATGGCGCACTGCGGCTACGAGCCGACGGCCGTGCTCGCGACGATGGGTTCGTTGAAGGAGGGCCTGCGCGCGCTGCGCGAGCAGGGCTGACAGCCGGTCCGGCTGCGGCCCATGAGGTCGGCTGAGCTGGCCTAGCGCGCTCGGCGCCGGGTGCCCAGTAGCGTCGCAGCTATGGCGTCGCCGAGCACGGACGTCGAGGTGGGCGACCGCATCGTGCGGATCAGCAACCCCGACCGCGTCTACTTTTCCGAGCGGGGCGAGACGAAGCTCGACCTCGTCCATTACTACCTGTCCGTCGGGGACGGCATCGTGCGCGCGCTGCGCGAACGACCCTGCATGCTGCACCGCTATCCCGGCGGCGTGGACGGCGAGAAGATCTACCAGAAGCGGCTGCCGAAGGGCGCGCCCGAGTGGGTGGAGGCCGTCGAGGTCCGGTTCCCGTCCGGGCGCACCGCCGACGAGCTGTGCGTGACCGAACTCGCTGCGGTGGTGTGGGCGGTACAGATGTCGACGGTGGAGTTCCACCCGTGGCACTCCCGTCGTGCGGACACCGAGCATCCGGACGAGTGGCGCATAGACCTCGACCCGCAGCCCGGCACCGACCTCGAGGACTGCAAACGCGCAGCCGAGACAGTGCACGAGGTGCTCACCGAGCTGGGTGCGGTCGGCTGGCCCAAGACCTCGGGATCGAAGGGCATCCACATCTACATCCGGATCGAGCCGCGCTTCGGCTTTCGCGAGGTGCGCCGCGGCGCGCTGGCCTTTGCCCGCGAGGTCGAGCGCCGCGTTCCGCATCTCGTCACGACGGCCTGGTGGAAGGAGGAACGCGGCGAGCAGGTCTTCCTCGACTACAACCAGAACGCGCGCGACCGCACGATCGCTTCTGGTTATAGTGTCCGTGGCTTCCCGTGGGGCCCGGTGAGCGCTCCAGTGACCTGGGACGAGCTTCCTGACGTGGAGATGCGCGACTTCACCATAGCGACGATGCCCGCCCGTTTCGCGCAGCTCGGGGATCTGCACGCTGGCATGGACGACGCGGTCTGGGACATTGAGCCGCTCCTGGAGTGGGCCGACCGCGACGAGGTCGACCGCAAGCTCGGCGACGCCCCGTACCCGCCGAATTACCCCAAGCAACAAGGCGAGCCGCCCCGCGTCCAGCCTTCCAAAAAGGTCGTCGCGCATTGGGATGCCGAGGGCAACCGAGTTGACGATGACGCCCCGAAGTCCTCATAACCCAGAGTTCGCGGGTTCAAATCCTGCCCCGTCCCCGCGCCCGACCAGCGGCATGAGCGGTCACGCTCACTATCGTGGACCGTACGCGCGGGGCTCGCTGATCGGGCGCCTCGCTGCTCCATCGGTCCGTCCTTACCGGGGGATGCGGTCAGTTCGGCGGAGTCATTCTCCCTCGAGTGCCTGGATGCGGCCGGTGTCGACGGCGGTGCGTAGCGCCGCGTGGTCGCGGTCGTTCTGGTCGGCGTAGGTGGCGGAGAAGTCGGCGATGGCTTGGTCGAAGGTTTCCTGGCGGCCGAGGTAGGACGGCGATCGCGACCCGGTCGCCGGATCGGGCGTGGGCGCGGGCGAGCGTCCAGCCGCACACCCGCGCGTAGATGACCATCCCGGCGGGGATCGATCCTTCGACCTCGAAGGAGCCTTTCCAATCGCGCAGTTGTCGCAGGTAGTAGTCGCGGTCCACGCCGTCCAAACCATTGGTGCGCTGCCAGCCCAGAAAGATGTCGCTGGCGGCCTGCATCAGCCGCTGACCGGCGACCACGCGTTGCCCGTGGTTGCTGTACTCGCTGACGCCAAGGTACTGCTCCAGGACCGAGGACTGGGCCTCCTTCGCCTGCAGGAACAACGGATCACCGCAGTTCAGGCCCTCGAACAACAGGATCCAGGCGCGGGTTCCGACACTGCCCACACCGACCACCTTGCGTGCCATGTGCACCAACCGATACTCGTCGAACAGGTGCTGACGGTCAGAGCCAAGGCTGTCACGGTAGGCCCGCAGCAGCCCCCCCATCTGCTCGTAGAACGAATCGACGTCCTCGCCGGGGAACAGATCTCCACCGGCACGATCAACGGCGGATCGGCCACAATGCCGACCTGCCCATCTACGACCTCGGTGAGCTTGGCGAAAGCCTGCAAACTGTCTCTGCTGCGGGCCTTGGTGAGGACCGCCTCCATCCGGCGCAGTTGCTTAGCAGACAGGGTGGCGCGCAATTCGGCGAAGATCTGGTCGGCGTCGGCTCGCGCGTACCAGACATCCAGGTTCGCCCTGCGCGCGAACTGCCGCATCGTCTCCCGGTAGGAACGCGCCGCGGCCAACACGATCGCTCGCCGCTCCTTGTCCCGAAACGACCGGCTGCGGGCGGCGATCTCCAGGCTCGCCGCCAACCGCTTGACGTCCCACTCGAACGGTCCCGGCAGGGTCTCATCGAAGTCGTTCAGATCGAACAACAGATGCCGCTCCGGAGAGGCGAAGAACCCGAAATTGCTCAGGTGCGCATCGCCGCACAACTGCACCTGCAGCCCCGAATGAGTCGTTGACGCCAGGTCCGCAGCCATCACCAGCGCCGCACCTCGATAGAACGTGAACGGCGAAGCGACCATCCGCCCGTACCGCAGCGGCAGCAACTCGACAACCCGCGACGGCGCTTGACACTGCAGCAACTCCACTGGATCGGCCCGCAACGGGTCGGCCCGAACACAGCGTGATCGGGCAGCGCCACCTCGATCGCGTGCCCGCTTGCCGTCGGCACGCCGTTCCACGAACGCTTCTCGATGCGCGGTCTCGACGCGCGACGCCTGGCCGGCTGCCGAGGTTCAACGTTCGTGATGGTTCCCGTGCGAGCCATGTGGCAACCCTATTCCTTCCGCCGTAGAGCCTCGGGGCCGACAATCACCGTGCGCCGCACCCCCAGCGGACGGGATGGTCGGGGCTCCACCCGCAGATTCTCGGCGTTCGGGGCGATTCACCCTGAATCCGAGCAATGGCTCCGATGCGACACACTCAATTCGGCAGAGCCGGTTACTTGATCTTGAACAGGCACCACTGCTGCGGGCGCAGCTGTAAGTGGGTTCTCGTCCACGTTTGTCCCAGACGGAGTGCGATGCGTGGGTAGGGACGACCTGTCGGTGCTGGCCGCGTGGCCGTTCGCTGTTGGTCAGTGGCGGTCGCGGACGGCCCCCGGGCCCACCAGTCGATGCTGTGTGGTTGGTCGTCGATGAGTCGGGCGACGATCTCGACGTCGAGGCCTGCGCCGAAGCAGAACTTCCAGAGTTCGCGCGCGGCTCGGTGGTAGTGATGAATCGCCTCATCGGCGTGGTGGACGTCGATGGACGCGGCGCGGTAGTCGTCCAACGCCGTGGCGAGGCGGTCGACGAGCTCGGTGAGACTCGACTCGTGGTAGGTGGCCACGAGATCGCGCGCGGTACGTCGTTCGGCCTTGCCGGTCGCCACGAGAGCACGGTAGCGCCGCCCCGCGCTGATCCAGCCGTGAACGGTCGGATCTCGATATCGACAATCGTGGCGGCGGCGGCGTGTGCTTCGCTAGGTGCCAGAGGACATGTAGGCGGCGAGGATGTAGTTAGGATGCCGGTCGAGGTTGGTGCGGGCACGGTCGTATCTCATAGTCGTGCGTGGGTCAGCGTGACGGGCCGCGATCAGGGTGTCGCGTAGGTCGACGCCGGCGTCGAGCATGGTCGTGACGAAGGTGTGCCTGAGCATGTGCGGGTGCATCCCGGCGATCTTGACTCCCGCGGCATCCTGAAGCCGGTGCAGCCTGCGAGTTGCTGCGTGTCGGTCCATCCGGGCGCCGTTGCGGTTGAGCAGAATCGGGCCGACATCACGACCGGCGACGGCCCGGTCGACAGCGCGTGCCACTGCCGGGGGCATCGGCACAAGAACGATCTTGTGGCCTTTGCCGACGACACGCACGACGCGGTGGCCGTGCTCCTCGCCCAGGTCGCTGATGTCCAGGCTGGTGGTCTCGAAGATCCGCAGTCCGAGCAGACCCAGCAGACACACGAGCGCGAAGTCGTTGGGGTTGATCGAGTCCCGACCGGCGCTCAGCATCGCCTCGAACTGCAGGTGCGTCAGCCCCAGAGTCGGTGACTGTGGAGAGACTGTAGGTCGACGTACGTAGTCGGCGGGCGAGTGTTCGAGGACCCGTCGATCACGCAGGTCCGGTAGAACCCGACGACAACTGTCAGCCGACGCGAGACGGTGCTTGCGGCGAAGCCTCGTTGTTCCTGCATCCAGCGCACGTAAAGCTCGATGTGTGGCCGGGTGGTTGTCAGCGGGTCAAGCCCGCGTTCGGCGCACCAGTAAAGAAAGCAACGCAGGTCGGAGTCGGTGTGGACGCGGGTGCGGCCCTTGAACCGCGCCAGATAGGCCGCAGCGGCCAACCTGACCGGTCGATGCGTGCGGGCGGGAGGATCTCGAAACTCGTGGATGTCAACATAGATCGACGGTCGACCTGAAGCACGACGCAGTCCAGTGCCGGACCCTTGATCAAGTAACCGGCTTTGCCGATGTGCGGATGCGATAGATGATCTTGATCGCGGCTGGCAGTCGACCGCGGTCATGCCGAGATCCGGTACTTGCAAACGATCTTGCTAGTCGCTTTACGCGGAGCGAGGACTTGCGCGTTGCGCCCGACCGGTCAGCATGAGCCCCGGCTGCGGATCGCGTGGGTGTCGCTTCGATGCGCCTTGATCAGCTGGTCAGTCCAACGAGCCAGACGCAAGATCAGAATTGGCTGAAGGCGCGGCTTGGCGCGTCTGGGGCGAGTGCTATCAATGTTTCGCTGCTGTGAAGTCCGCTGCTCAAGTCGGTTGAGCGGCGCGCCACAGCGTCCTGACTTTGGGAAAGGCCCCATGCGACACCGTCTAGTTTCGCGCGCCCGTAACTCGTTCGGCCGGATCGGTCTGGCCGGACTTGTGGTGGTCGCCCTCACTCTTGGCATTGACCAGTCACCGGCGACTGCGGCCCCTGTCCGCTCGCATCATCCCAAGACACCGACGGTGTCGGCAGCAGTGCGGGCATCAAGCAAGACCACTCGGGGTCCAGCGGATGACGTTGTTGTGAATGGTTGGGGCGATGAGCGTGGCTGGCACGTCGAAGCCGGGCGCGGTGTCGACGGATACGCGTGGCGGGAGGTTGCGTTGCTTCGGCCCGCGGGGCTGGATGTGCAGTCGTGGACCGGTTACCAGTGCGTGTCCGGCGACGGGCGTTACGTCGCGGTCGCCGTGGAGCCGACGTCCGTCGTGAACCTCGAGAGCGCGCGTGATCGCGGCGCGTTTGCCTATTCGGTCGACCTGCGGTCGGGCAGCGTTCGGGCGCTTGCGGCCGGGGTCGGTCTGAAGTATTTCTCGCCCGGTTGCGGGAGCGGTGACGAGGCGGTGTTCACACTCGATCTGGGCCAAGACGATCGCGACAGCGAGTTGGTCGATGCGAATTTGGCTTCGGGCAAGATCGTTCGCACGGTGAAGGTGTCGGGACAGATCACCTCGACCGTGCCGGCGGCCGGCGGCCTGGTGGGCGTGATGGGTTCGCGCCTGGTCAGTGTCAGCGCGAAAGGTGCGGCACGCAGCATCGCGAAAGTTCCGGGCGACGCCTACGACGTTCGCCCGCTGTGCTGGGGCTCTGACGGCTGGGGGCCGCATCGCCCGGATCGCGGACGACGCACGCCTTCGCGGAACGCCGCGGCAAAGCGGTCTTGCTCGGGTCGGGCAGCTTGACGAAGGCGAGCCTGTTCCAGGGTCGCAGCGGCGCAGCGTTGCTCTCGGGTATGACGGACGTGTCGTCCTCCAAGCTGGGCAACGTCGGGATCCGAGCCGTGGATGTGGAGCGTTGCGCTCCGGTGCCGTCGCGGCATCGTTGGATGGCGGCGCGCTGCTCGGCGACCCGGCTGGGAAGCAGACCGATCCGGTCTTGCTGGCCACCGGCACACGGCAGACCGCCGCTGATCCGCGGGCACGCTCAACCGCGCCGGCGACGACCCGCGGGGCGCGGTTTGTACCACCGGGCGCCGTCGAGAAGTCGGCCTTGTCCGAGGATCAGGTCGGCCTATCGCGGCTGCGGCCTCGCGGTGACGCGGCCGGCCCGGGGGCACGCAAACAGCAATCCGGCTCGCCAGACCCAAAGGCCTCGACGGCACCCGGAACCAGCACCGCCCGGCCCGGCAGCAAGACCGGATCGGCCGCCGCCCCCAGCGGAGCCACGACGACCGCCCACCCTGCCCCGTCGGGCCGGTCATCACGCGCGCCGCAGTCAATGAACGCGCGCACGTTGCCCCGCGCAACGCTGAAATCCGCACGAACCGCCGCGACGAACGGCGCGGGCGTCACGCACAGAGCAACGCTGACCGATGTGACCCGGCCGCTTGCGGTCGAGGACATCGCGCCACCGACGGACGCGAACCAGTCACCGACGTGCGCGGTGGCGCCGTTGAATGAGTCGAATCAGGTGATGCAGCCCTCGCCGAACCAGGTGGACTGGGCATCGCAGATGATCGAGCAGGGGAAGTTTGACCGGCAGCAGCTACGCTCGGCCGGCGAACTTCGACAACATGGGGTTCGCCTCGTACTCCCCTAGTGAATGTATTCCCGCTCATTCCACTGGAGCATCCGTCGGGCAGCAGCCAGACCACGGTGCCGGCCTCGGTGTATGAGGCGATCATGGCGAAGGAGTCGAACTACGACCAGGCGTCCTGGCACGCCCCGGAAGGCACCGCCGGCGACCCGCTGATCGCGGACTATTACGGCGCCGACTACGACATCGTGTTCGATCAACTACGCCAACGCTGACTGCGGGGACGGCATCGGGCAGGTCACCGATGGCATGCATGTCGGTGACAGCAGCCTGTCCGCGCGCGGCCAGGTCAAGGTCGCGGTCGACTACCAGGAGAACATCGCCGCCGGCCTGCAAGAGATCCTGGAGACGACCTGGAACCAGCTTTATGACGACGGCATCATCGCCAACAACGGCGATCCGAAAGGAGTGGGCAAGAACTGGTTCTTCGCGGCCTGGGCGTACAACTCCCTGTATCCAGCCCACCGGCAAGTACGACCAGGGCCGCACTCCCGGCCCGAGCTGCACCGGCCCGGACGGGACCGGGGGCATGGGCTGGGCGAACAACCCGGAGAACCCGGACTACCCGCCCAACCGTGACCCGTACCTGCAAGACACCTACGCCGACGCGGCGCACCCGGCCAGTTGGCCGTATGAGGAACGGGTGATGGGCTGGATGGCCTCCCCGATCCTCAAGGACGGTTCGCCGGCCTACACCACCCCGAGCTACCACAGCGGCAACAGCTGGCTGCAGCTGCCGCCATTCGACACGTTCTGCTCGCTGTCGGCCAACCACTGCAACCCGAGCGCGACCAACCCCGACGTCAGCGACGCCGGGCACTGCATGCTCGATGACTACGAGTGCTGGTGGCACGCCCCCGCGACCTGGGTCTCCGACTGCGCCAGCAGCTGTGCCACCAGTGACTACCAGTACTCCTCTGGCAGCGAACCGGTCGACACGAATTCCAACCCGTTCGCCTGCAACGTGGACCGCAGCGTGGTGCCATCCTCAGCGGTCATCGTCGACGACGAAACCTCGCCGTATCTGAACCTGATGGGCTTGCAGCGGCGAGAACTGGTCCACCAACGGCACCTTCGCGTACAAGTTCGGCACCAACGCTGCCGGTGACCCGATCGGCGCGATCGACACCCACCAACTGGGCACCGGACTCGGCGGCCATGACCTGTTCACCCACACCGAGACCGGCACGAACCCGGACCTGATCAACACCGGCACCTGGACCCGCAACCGGCCCGTCGCTGCAGTACTACAAGGTCAAGATCCACCTGCCCGCGCTCGGCGCGAACGCCTCGAACGTGATCTACACCATCAACCCCGGCGGCAGCGCCACACCATGGAAGATCCGCGTCAACCAGGGCTGGCAGACCGACACCTGGGCCACCATCGGCACCTTCGCCATGCAAAACGGCGGCAACGTCGTACTCAACAACAAGTCCAGCATCGCCGGCTCCGGCAACGAGTCCCTGATCAACTACGACGTCGCCTTCGACGCCATCGCCTTCATCCCCGAAGGCGGCACCCCCGGCACACCCATCGGTGGGCCGCCCACCGTGCAGGACGAACCCAAGGGCTCTAACCCGGCATGGGTGCAGTGCGGCTGCGCGCAACGCACCGCCGGCGACCCGGTAAACACCGCGACCGGCTACTACGGCGACACCTGGACCGACCTGTCCACCCCAGGCCGCGGCGAACCGCTGGACTTCACCCGCACCTACACCGAAGCCACCGCCGACCCCGCCGGACCCAACAAGGCCAGCGCCGTCAACGGCCCATTCGGCTACGGTTGGACCGACTCCTACAACCTCAAGGCCACCACCAACGGCACCACCGGCGCCGTCACCATCACCCAAGAAGACGGCTCCCAAGTCGCCTTCACCAGCTCTTCAGGCACCTACACACCGGTCGAGCCCCGCGATGACGCCACCCTCACCAAATCGGGCTCGAGCTACATCTACACCCGCCGCGGCCGTGACATCTTCACCTTCGACGTCAGCACCGGCCACTTGACCGCCGAGCAGGACCTCGCCGGCAAGAACGCCACCACGCCCTACAAGACCACCCTCGCGTACAACGCCTCCGCGCAACTGTCCACCATCACCGACCCCGACGGGCGCACCTACACCCTGACCTGGACCTCCGGACACATCACCAAACTCGTCGACTCCGCCGGCCGCACCGTCACCTACACCTACGACACCAGCAACGACCTGACCGGCGTCTACGGCGTCGGGTCCACCCGCACGCCCTCGCTGCTGACCAACGACCTGACCAGCTACGGGTACAACACCACTACCCACCTAATGACCTCGATCCGGAACCCGAAGAACCAGGGCGGCGCCGCCAACGCGGTCACCGCGATGACCTACGACTCCTCCGAACGGGTCCTCACCCAGGCCAACGCCGACGCCAAGACCACCACATTCACCTGCGGGCCGTCGTCCTCACCGTCGCTGACCGCCGGGCAGACCCTGGTCACCGACCCGGCCGGGCACAAAACCCTCGACACCTACACCGGCGGACTGCTCACCGCCGAAACGAAGGGGTACGGCACCTCCGCCGCCGCGACCACCTCCTACACCTACGACCCGGTCAGCCTGGGCATC
>CAVQMF010000011.1:0-3430 GCA_963713565.1 uncultured Actinomycetota bacterium
CGACCTATGCCGCACCGGCAACTATGCCGATACCGGTGATCGGGGCGACGGAATCGCTTGTGGGGTAGGCGATTCAAGCGTGCGACCGCTGGCGCTGTCGGCATAGTTGCGGGGTCTGCCTCATCCTCTGCGAGTCGGACAGGGCGTCCGGATTGAGGAGGACGGCGAGATGCAGAAGCTGCCGCACTGCCGGATTCGCGGTGTGCTCGCGGAGTATGGCGAGGGGTACCGCGCCGAGTTGGACCGGTTGGGCTATACGGCATGGTCGAGGGAGTACAAGGTCAATCAGGCGAGTCGGCTGAGTCGGTGGCTTGCGGACCGACGCCTCGCGCCGGGTGATCTTGACGATGCACGGCTGGCCGCGTTCTTGGCGACGATGGCGACCTCGCGTCGTCGACCGCCGACGAGGTCGGCCTTTGAGCCGCTGCTGGGGTTCTTGCGGTCTCGGGGCGTGCCGGTGCCGACGGGCGCGGCGGAGCCGGGGCCGATCGATGAGCTGATGGAGGACTACCGCCGGTGGATGCTCACCCAACGCGGCTTGTCCGATCGGACGATCGATCGATATGAGAAGACCGCGCGGCGATTTCTGCGCGAGCGCGCGATGGTCGCTGGCGGCGACGGGACCGAAGGGCTTACTGGGCAGGCGGTGAGCGGGTTTCTGCTGGCTGAGGCCTCACGCGGACTGGCGGCTGGGTCGCTGCACGGCCGGGTGGCCGAGCTGCGTTCGCTGCTGCGGTTCTTGTTTGTGAAGGGGATCATCGACACCCCGCTGGCGCAGGCGGTACCGCCGGTGCCGGGGTGGAAGGGCATCGCGGTGCCGCCGCGGCTATCGCCGGCGCAGGTGAGCGCACTGTTGGCCAGCTGTGACCGCGACACCCCGACCGGAGTACGGGATCTGGCGATGCTGAGCCTGATGGCACGTCTGGGACTGCGGGCAGCCGAGGTCGCCGCGTTGCGATTGGACGATCTCCACTGGCGCGCCGGTGACCTTCTGGTGCGCGGCAAAGCGCGACGCGAGGACCACATCCCACTGCCGAGCGACGTCGGCGAGGCGGTGGCGCGTTACCTGCGAGAGGTCCGCCCTGATCTCGAGTTGCGCATCGTGTTCGTGACCGTCGTTGCCCCACACCGGCCGCTACGGCCTACCGCGGTCAGCCAGACGGTATGGCGGCAGTCCCGGCGCGCCGGGCTGACGCCGATGCGGGCTCACTGCCTGCGCCACGCGCTGGCGAGCGATCTGCTCGAGCACGGCGTGCGGCTGCCCGAGATCGGACAACTACTACGCCAGTCCGATCTTGCGACGACGGCCGGCTACGCAAAGATCGACTACGCCGTGCTGCGTGCGCTGGCGCTGCCCTGGCCGGGGGCCCAGCAGTGAGCCCGCTAGAGACGGCGATGCGCGACTACCTTCGGTTACGCCGCTCGTTGGGTCACAAACTCGCCAGCGATGAACGGCATCTGGTGCGGTTCGTGGCCTACCTCGACGCTATCGGCGCCGAGACGGTCACCATGCCTGCAGCGGCGGCGTTTGTGCTTGATCCCGACCTCGATCCGGCTTCCACCGTCCCGTTGCGCCGGCTGACTGCGGTGCGCGGCTTCGCCCGTCATCTGGCCGCGAGCGACCCGCGCACCGAAGTCCCGCCCGCCGGTCTGGTGTCCTACCGGGCGCGTCGCCGCGTGCCGTATCTGTTCACCGAGGAGGACGTCACCGCGTTGATCAGATCCGCGCGGGCAACGACGCCGTTCCCGTTCCGGGCGGACATGCTGGAAGCTTTGATCGGGCTGCTCGCGGTCACCGGCATGCGCGTCGACGAAGCGCTCACCCTCGATCGCGGCGACGTCGACTGGGACGCAGCGGTTCTGCGGATACGGGACAGCAAGTTCCACAAGGGCCGTGACGTGCCGGTCTCGGCGTCCACGATCGCCGCGCTGGCCACCTACCATCGCCGCCGCAACCGTCAGCAGCAAGCGCGACACACGACCCGGTTGTTCATCTCCATGACCGGCACTCAGGTGTCCTACAACTACTTCGGTATCACCTTCCGCAACGCGGTCGCCGCCGCCGCGATCGGCGTCGACGCGCCGACCCGGCCCCGGATTCATGATCTCCGCCATGGCTTTGCGGTCCGGACCGTGCTCGGCTGGTATCGGGCCGGTCTCGACGTCGAGGCATTGCTGCCGCGCCTGTCCACCTACCTCGGGCACCGCGAGCCGCGGTTCACCTACACCTATCTGACGGCCACCCCCGAACTGCTCGATCAGGCCGCCGCCCGACTCGAAGCGACGCAAGCCGTGATCAGCTCATGACCACGGTCGCGCCGACCCTGCAAGCGTTCTTCACCGACCGGCTCACCCGCCAGCGGCAAGCCAGCCCGCGCACCGTCGCCTCCTACCGCGACTCGGTGCAACTACTGCTGCGCTTCGTCCACGAGCGCACCGGCAAACAGCCGTCTACGCTGGACTGGGACGATCTGGACGAGCCGATGATCTCCGCGTTCCTGGACCATCTGCAAGCCGTCCGGGGCAACAGCGTGCGCACCCGCAACCTGCGCCTGACCGCGATCCGTGCCCTGTTTCGCTACGCCGCGTTCCGCCACCCCGAACACGCCGCGCTCATCCAACGCGTGCTCGCCATCCCAGCCAAGCGATACGAGAAACGCATCGTCAACTTTCTCACCGCCGAGGAAGCGACCGCGCTTACCGCCGCCCCCGACCGAGGACGTTGGGAAGGCCGCCGAGACCGTGTCGTGCTCACACTGGGCCTGCAGACCGGGCTGCGTGTCTCGGAACTGATCAGCCTGAACTGCGCCGACATCGTCCTGGGTGTCGGCGCCCACGTGCGCTGCGAGGGCAAGGGACGCAAACACCGGACGGTTCCGCTGACCAGCACCACCCAAGCCGTCCTGAGGGTCTGGCTGGCCGAACGCGCAGGCAGCGCCACCGATCCGCTGTTCCCGACCCGCACAGGGCGCCGGCTCAGCCGCGACGCGATCGAACAGCGCGTCGCCATACACGCCGACGCAGCGGCTCAGCGATGCCCGTCGCTTCGCGTCAAGCACCTGCACCCACACGTCCTCAGACACAGCTGCGCCCTCGCTCTGCTGCAGGCAGGCGTCGACACCTCCGTCATCGCGCTCTGGCTCGGACACGCCGACGTGCGGTCGACGAACCCGTACCTGCACGCCGACCTGACCATCAAGGAACGTGCCCTCGCCCTAACCGCCCCGATCTCCGTCCAACCCGGCCGCTACAAGCCACCCGACGCCGTCCTCGCCTTCCTCGAAGACCTATAACTATGCCGACAGCGCCAGCGGTCGCACGCTTGAATCGCCTACCCCACAAGCGATTCCGTCGCCCCGATCACCGGTATCGGCATAGTTGCCGGTGCGGCATAGGTCGAACTATGCGGACATCGGCATAGTTCGACGAG
>CAVQMF010000012.1:0-53003 GCA_963713565.1 uncultured Actinomycetota bacterium
ATCAAATGTCACCAAACTGGTTCTGTGAAGTTGAGCAAGGCGGGACTATATGGGCGGATCACGCGCCACCCGGAAAGAGGCCTCGGTCGGTTGGGATAGGATCTGATGAGTGGCGGACGCAACCGGAACATTCGTGCGACTGGAAGGTAGTGGTAAGCGCGCCAATGGTTCAATCGGGAAGGAGAGACAGATGAAGATTCAGTCATTGTTAATCAGAGGGATCGCCGCGGTGACGCTGATACCCGCGATGGCTCTCGCGCAGGCTAACGGTCCAGCCCGCGCCGCCGGCCCCCGCAGTTTCGCGCAATGGGACAAGATCGAGATCACCGTTGAAACCAAATACGGCAACAATCTCGCGATCCTGCATGGCTCACCCAAGCTGGACACCACTCACCCCGATGCCGCCGGCGGCCGCGTCATGGCGCTCTATGGACCGGATGGCGTCCTGATGGTCGATTCTCAGGACGAAGAGCTGACCCAGAAGACGATAGATACCGTTCGCACTCTGTCGAGGGAGCCGATCAGGATTCTGGTCACCAGCCACGCCCATCCCGATCACAGCGGCGGCATGGCTCTCGTCCAGAAGCAGGGCGCGGTTCTGTTCGGCCAGGAAGATCTGCGCCGGGAAATGATGCCGGCCGGGAGCCCGGCCGAGCCGACCTCCGGTCCCATGGCGTTGCCGATGGTCACCTACAAGTACGACCCGGCCAACAAGGGCAGGCCCGCCGTTACCATCCACATGAATGGCGAAACGGTGGACTTTATTCCGATGATGCCCTCGCATCTGGGCGCTGACACCATCATTAAGTTTGAAAAAGCGAACGTCATCTATATCGAGGATTTCTATCGGAACTTCGGTTATCCCTTTGCCGACCAGGCTAACGGCGGCTCGATCAACGGCATGGTGGAAGCCGTCGACATGATGGGATCACTTTCTGACGACAATACCGTGCTGGTTCCCGGCCATGGCACCCTGATCCACAAGAAAGATCTCCTGCCCTATCGCGCCATGCTGATCGACATCCTGGCAAAGGTAAAAAATCTGGTGGATCAGGGCAAGACACTCGACGAGGTACTGGCCGCCAACCTGACAGCGCCTTATGACGCTAACACGGCGGGCGATGATCCGAGCAGCATCAGGCGCTATATTACAACCTGGCCGATCGCCGCGTGCGCAGCGTTCGCGTGGCATCGACGACCGCGACGATGCCGAGCTGGCCGCCGAGGCGAATGCGATCCTCGGCACCGTCGGGCTTCTCGAGTTCGCGGACGCGTACCCGCACGAGCTGTCCGGAGGCATGCAGCACCGCGCGGCGTTCGCGCGCGCGGTCATGACCCGGCCGTCGGTGCTGCTGATGGACGAACCGTTCGGCGCCCTCGACGCCATCACCCGGCATCGGATGCAGCAGTTCCTGCTGCAGATGTGGCACCGCTACCGGCTGACGATCCTGTTCGTCACCCACGACATCGAGGAAGCCATCCTGCTCGGCGATCGCATTGCGCTGATGGGTGGCGAGCCGCCCACCGTCACCCGCATCCTCGACGTACCCCTGTCCCGGCCGAGGGACATCGACGCGGTCGACGATGCGTCCGTCGTCGCCACGAAGCGCCAGATCCGCGCGGTGCTCGCCCACTAGCCCGAGGAGTACGGCGTTGACCGCAACCCGCATCCCCACCGACGATTCGCGAGCGATCGCGGCCACCGAGCCCCAGGAGTGGCGAACCGAGTCCCTCGACCTCGCCACCGAGCGACGCGCCCGGCGTCGCGCGAGTCGCCGGCGGCTGCTCATCGGTCTCGCCGGCCTGGCCGGGCTCGTGCTCGCCTGGCAGGTCGCCGCGCTGCTCCTCGGCGATCCGGTCATCCTGCCGTCGGTGGCACAGACGTCGCGCACCTTGGCGCACTACTTCACGCACAACTACCCGAGCCAGAGCCCACCCCTCTGGCAGGATCTGCTGATCAGCCTGCGGCGCATCCTGCTCGGCTTCGGCGTCGGAACGGTCGTGGGGGTAGGCCTCGGTGCCGCGATGTTCTCCAGCCGCACGCTGCGTCACCTCATCGATCCGGTTGTCGAGGTAATCCGCCCGCTCCCGCCGCTCGCCTTCATCCCGCTGTTCATCGTCTGGTTCGGCATCGGCGAACTGCCGAAATACGTGCTGATCACCTTCGGAGTCATCCCGATCATGATCGTCGCCACGGTGGCGGCGCTCGACGACGTGCCCGAGGACCTGCAGCTCGCGGCTCGCACTCTGGGTGCGTCCGGGCTCTACGCGCTCTGGCACGTCCAGGTCCGCGCGGCATTGCCCGGCATCATCACCGGCATGCGCATCGCGATGGGCGGTTCGTGGGGCAGCATCGTCGCGGCCGAGATGCTCGCCGCGACCAGCGGACTCGGGTTCGTCATCTCCCAGGCCGGCAACTACCTCGACACCGCCCTGGTGTTCTCCGGCATCATCCTGATCGCGCTCACCGAGCTCGTTCTCGACACCGCGCTGCGCGCGCTCAACCGACGGGCCGATCCCAGCCGTCGTGCGACGCGGACCCGATGACGTGCCCGACCGCGTCGGTACTGCGATGATGGTCCGAACGCAGATCGTGCGAGCGGGGCGGCGTTGCGATGATCGAACCACTGCGGGCCTGCGCGGCCGAGCAGGCCCTTGATCACCTGGTGGCGCTCTACGACGAGAACCTGTCCGAGAACCGACTGACGGTCGCCACAGTGGAGAGCCCGACCGGTTGGGGCAAGAGCACGGTCGTGGAGAGCTTCTACGAGTCTCTGGTCGAAGAGCTGGATCGACCGAGGTACTGGCCGCGGGAGCTGGGCTGGTCCACCGAGCGGGACGCCCGCAAGCGGCTGTACCCGCGGACCCTCGCCCCCGAACCCGGCGCGCGGGTCGACCTGCTGTGGTGGGGGCTACGCGGCCAGCTCGACGGCGACGATCCGCGCCCCGCGCTCTTCGATGCCGACCAGCAGCTCGGCGCTATCGCGGCGCCGATCGCTGAGGCGCTGGACTTCTACGACGCACGGTGGGGACGACGCGTTCGCGCCCTGCGTGCCGTCGGTGGGCTGGCGCTGCCCGGCCTGACTCGAGTGCTCGATGTGTCCGAGAGGCTCCTACGGATCAAGGAGCAGATCGAGCAGGCGAAAGGACAGGTGGAGCAGGCCCGCGACCTGCTCGAGGTTGTCACCGGGGCAGTGACCTCCGGACATCAGGAGGTGGATCGCGCGCTCACCGCGGTCGACTCCGCAGACCCGCTCGCCCGGTTCCGCACTCAGCGCGCGGTCCAACAGCTCGAGACCACGGCCCGGATGCTGCGCCAGGTATCACGCGTCATTCCGCTGGTCGTTGCCGTGGAAGACGCACAGCTGCTCGACGCGCACTCCCTTCAACTGCTGCGTTCGCTGGCGAACGGCGGGTCGGCGCGCGGGTTGATCGTTCTCACGATCGCGACCGATCGCACCCTGACCGACGACACTCTGGCGCGCTGGCTGACTGAGCTTTCGGCTCGCCGGGTGCTCGGGCCGGGATGGATGTTGAAGAGCAAACTCCTCGATCGCATCGAACTGGCCGCGCCCACGACCGACGAGTTGTCCGGCGTGGTCGGCGACCGCCTCGCGGAAGACGACGGTGACGTCGGCGCTGCGGACCTCGATCCGTGCGGGACCGAGGTCGTGGTCCGGCACGCGGCAGGCAGCCTGCTGCGCCTGCACGAGTTGCTCGACTCCGCGGCCGTGCGGCGTGCGCTGAGGCGGGGTGACCCCCAGGAGGTCCAGCTCGCGTCTGATCGGGTCGCCGCTCACGACCGGCAGTTGCGCGATGAGTGGCGTGCCCTTCCCGCCGCGATGCGAGCCGGCTTGTCGATAGCAGCCACTGTCGGCCAGCAAACCCCGGACGACTGGCTCGCAGGGGCCCTGTCGCTCGTCACGGACGCGCCGGGCACGGCCGCGTTGCTCGACGGCACGGACTGGCTGGTCCGCGTCGAGCACATCGATGCCACGACGGTCTCCTTCGCGAATGCGGCATCGGGCGCGTTCGCCCGGGCAGCGGCCGCTGACGAGCTCACCGGGACCGAGATCGACGCGGTGCGTCACTACGCCACCGACCGCGTCCGGGCCGCGCATGCGGACGACAGCTGGAAGATGCTGCCGACCGACGTGCGTTTCGACCTGCTCACCGGGGTGTCGGGCCATGACGTCGACGCCGAGCGGGCCGTCGAACTCGCAGAATTGCAAGTCGCGGCACTGCGGCCGGCCGGCCAACGTCGGCGCGTGCTCGACTACCTCGTGTCCGCCGCGGCTCGCGACGGAGCCCCGCTGATCACCACGATCGCGGCGGCCGGTGGGCTGCTCGACCTCGCCGACAGTCAGCGCGCGATCGACCTGCTCCGGTCGCGTCACGCCGCGGCGCACGGCCACGAGGCCGTCGAAACCGGTCTTCAGTTGGCCAGAACGCATGCCGGCTTGGGCCACTACGTCGACGCGCTGGCGGTGCTCGACGACGTCGGCGCTGCGCTGGAGCCGGACAGTCCTTCGCGGCAGGCGATCCAGGACGAACTGGTCGAAGTGCTGTATCGACTGCGCGAGTGGGATCGACTCCGCGCGGCGACTGCTGCCCGGCTGGCTGCGGCGCTCGACTCCGACGGCACGTCGTCCTCGCGCGCGGTCGATGCCTTGTATCAGCACTGCCATGGCCGCACGCGCGCCGGGCGACCCGATGAGGCGCTGGCGGCGTTGGATCAGTTCGAGTCACAGGTCGGGTCGAGCCTGCCGGGTGCGTTGGCATTGGACGTGCGTTGCGCGCGCGCCGAAGCGCTGCACGCGTTACCGATCGAGTCGGCTCGACACCAGGCGATCGTGTTGCTTCGCGACGTCGTCGCCACGGCGACGCTGGCGTACGACGTGTGCCACCCGAGTCTGGTGACGTATCGGGATCGACTGGCCGCGAGCTACGCGGAGGACGGATATCGCGTCGAGTCCGCGGTCTGCTATCGGCAATTGGCCGACGACCTGGAGCACGAGCTCGGCCCGGAACATCCACAGACATTGTCCGCGCGGCATTTCGAGGCCAGCAGCCTGATGGAACTGGCCGAGCTCGTCCGTGCCGAGGAGCTGCTGCGGCAGGTAATGGAGGTTCGCGTGCGGGTGCTCGGGCCAGACCATCCGCACGTCGGGGACAGCGAGCACGTCCTGGCCGACTGCATGTACCGCGCTGGACGCCACGAGGAGGCCATCGTCATGGTGCGCCGCGCGATATCTGTCCAAACACGGTCGCTCGGGGCGCGTCATCCGGCGTCGGTGGGCAGCCGGCATCTGCTGGTGACCTGGCTCGACGAACTCGGCCGCGACGACGACGCGATCACCGAGCTGGAACAGGTGGTCGCCGATCGACGCGCGCTCTACGGTGACCTCGATGAGGCGACGCTCGGGCCCAGCGTGCGGCTGGCGGGACTCTACGCGCGGGTCGGGCGCACCGCTGACGCCATCGGCGCCTACCGCGCCGCGCTTGTCGACGTATCCGCCGCCTTCGGTCCCGACGACCCAAAGACGATCATGGTGCGCGGCGACCTCGCCGCGTTGGTCGCGACGCCTGGCGGGCTCTGAGCACACTGGTGGGGGTGACAGGATTTGAACCTGCGGCCGCTTCGTCCGGGTACCCCCAGTTCGCGTCGGGGGAGCGGTGCCGGCAGACCGCGCAGTCGGCCCGCGTCTGCGGCCCAGCGATTTCGGGTGATGACGTGTGCTGCCGTCGGTTCACGTCCAGACCGATTGCCAAGCAGTGAGTCAAGCACCGCGGTGCCGGTCGCCGTGCGCCGCCTATTGGATCGTCCCATCGAGGGGTACTACCGGCCACGGTCTGCGGGTCGGTCAGGTGCCGAGCTTGTCGTCCGGGCGCTCGATTCGGCTTCGATCCTTCGTCGCCGCGGTGGTCCTTGGGCGCGCCGCCCGCGGCCTGCACTCGGCGGCGGGCTGGCGGGTCGAGTTGGCGCAGCTGCCGCAGGGTGGTCGGTCCAGGGTTTGTAGTCCCCGACTGGGTGGCGGTAAGGGCGTTCGCCGGGCTGCTCGCGGCGCCGCATCCGCCTCGATGTCCGCGCGGGCGTTCGCTATTCGGTCATCCCGAAGCGTTGGTAGGCAGAGCGGAGCTTGTCCGCCAGAGCCGCGCCGCCGAGCTCGGGACTGGGTGTCGGGAGCTGGCGCAGGAGCAGGTCGGATTCGACGACGAGGGCCGCGGGCCGCGCGGGCAGCGGCGCCGGTGGCAGCCAGAAGTGATCTGGTTGCGCAGGGGGCGTAGGCAGATCGGCCACCGCGAGCGCCGCACCGGTCGCGCCAGGCACAGCCGCCGCGGTCTCGACGCCAGCATCACCAGGCCCGTCTGCGCGCAGTTCGCGCAGCCGGTGCAGCAACGGTTCCCGGTCGCGACCCCGCCAGCGCAGGATGAGGAACGGGTCGGCGTCGAACGCTTCGGCGAGGAGGTAGAAGGTCGCCGCCAGGTGTTTACACGGCACCTCCCGGTCGGGACAGCTGCAGCGCTGGTCCAGCTCGTTGACCGTGCCTGGGAACAGCGGCGCGCCCGCATCGGTGAAGATCTCTTCGAGTTCAGGCGGGACCTCACCGGCGAGCAGCTTGGCGCTGGGCAGGGCCTGCTCGGACAGCGCGATCTCGGCTTTGGCCCAGACCAGCTCGGTGAACGGCGCGAGGCCGATCCTGACCTGATACGGGCGCACCCGCGAGCCCTGCACGATCGACCGGACCTCGCCCGGGATGACGTCGAGGGAGATGACCTGACCCTTGCGGGCGTAGGTCCGACCGCGGGTGAGTCGGTTGCCCATCGCGAAGGACTCCAGCACGTCGATGAACCTGCGTGACCACCACGACGAGCCGATCGCCCCGCGGCTGCTGCGCGCCCGCAGCCCGTGCTCCACGGCCCTCGGCCGCGACGGCGGGTACCAGCGGGTCATTCGACCACCGCGCCGGCTTCGAGGCGGAACAGTTCGGCCAGTTCGGTGGTGGACAGCTCGGCGAGCCACTGTTCTCCGGTGCCGACGACGCGGGCCGCGAGCCCGCGCTTGTCGCGGATCATGTCCGCGATCTTCTCCTCGATCGTTCCGGCGCAGACGAACTTGCGGACCTGCACCGAGCGGCGTTGCCCGATCCGGAATGCCCGGTCGGTGGCCTGATCCTCCACGGCCGGGTTCCACCATCGGTCGACATGCACCACATGGTTGGCGGCGGTCAACGTCAACCCGGTGCCGCCGGCCTTGAGTGAGAGCACGAACAGCGACGGGCCACCGGGCTCCGCGGCCTGGAACCGGGCCACCATCGCGTCGCGGTCAGCCTTCGGGACGCCGCCATACAGGAACAGCACCTCGCGGCCGAATCGCGCGGTGAGGTGGGCACGCAGCATCGTTCCGAACTCGGCGTACTGGGTGAACAGCAGCGCCTTCTCGCCGACCGAGAGCAGCTCGTCGAGAATCTCGTCGAGGCGGTCGAGCTTGCCCGAGCGTCCGGCGAGCCGGCTGCCGTCGCGCAGGAACTGCGCCGGATGGTTGCAAACCTGCTTGAGCTTGGTCATCGTCGCCAGCACCAACCCGCGCCGCTCTATGCCCTCGGTTTCCTCGATCCGCGCCAGCATGTCCTTGACCACCGCCTGATACAACGCGGCCTGTTCGGCGGTGAGGTTGCACACCACGTCCATCTCGAGTTTGTCGGGCAGGTCGGCGATGATCGACTTGTCGGTCTTGACACGGCGCAGGATGAACGGGCCGGTGAACCGGCGCAGCCGCTCGGCGGCGTCTTCGGCGCCGTGCCGCTCGATCGGCTCGGCGTAGCGCTTCTTGAACGTTGCCGCGGTGCCGAGCTGCCCCGGGTTGGTGAACTCCAGGATCGACCACAGGTCGGCGAGCCGGTTCTCCACCGGCGTACCGGTTACCGCGATGCGGGTTCTCGCCGGCAGTGAGCGAATCGCGGTGGCCTGTTTCGTGGCGGCGTTCTTGATCGCTTGTGCCTCGTCGACCACGATCCGGCGCCAGGTGATCTTGCGCAGGTCGGTGGCGTCACGGGCGGCCAGCGCGTAGGTGGTGACGACCAGATCCGACGTGGCCACGGCGTGCAGGAAGTGCTTGCCGCGGGCGCGCTCCTTCCCGTGATGGACGTGCAGCCGAAGTTGCGGGGTGAACCGCTCGGCCTCGCGTTGCCAATTGCCGACCAGCGACATCGGGCACACCAGCAGGCTCGGGCCGCCCCCGGCGTCGTGTGCCAGCAGGGCGAGCAGTTGCACCGTCTTGCCCAACCCCATGTCGTCGGCCAGAACACCGCCGAGGCCGGCCCGGTGCAAGAAGTCCAGCCACGCCAGGCCACGTGACTGGTACGGGCGCAGCGTCCCCGTAAACGACGGGGGCGCCTCGATGGGCGCGAGGAGCTGTTCAGCACGCCCGGACAGCAGCTCGCCCAGCCAGCCGTCCGCGACGATGCCCTCCACCGGCAAGCTTTCCGCGACACGATCGACCCCGAGTCCGACGCGCAGCAGCTCACCCAGGGTCGCCTCATCCGTGCGACCGACCAGCTTGAGCCCGACCGCAAGGCGCCGTGCGTCCAATTCGATCCACTGGCCGCGCAGCCGCACGAGCGGCGCGTTCAGCTCAGCCAGCGCTGCCAGCTCGTCCGCGCTCAGCACCTGGCCACCGACCGCGAGGTCGTAACGGAACTCGGCGAGAGCGTCGAAACCGAGTCCGGAACCCCCTGTCTCGACCCGCCCCGGCTGTCCGGGCGTGGACGCGGTCAACCGCAGCCCGAGCCGGCTCGACGGCTTGGACCACCAACCGGGCACCTGAACTCCGAAGCCCGCTGTCGAAAGCATCGGCGCGACCGCGCTCAGGAACCGGTGCGCGCCCTCGGTGTCCAGCAGCAGCTGCCCGGGCCGGGCGGTCCGCAGCGCGTCCTCCAGATCGGGATACAGACGAGCCGCCTTGCCCAGTTCGGTCAGCAACGTCTCCTGCGGCGCATCAACATAACGGGCCAGCGCCGGCAGCGTGCCCCGAGAACGCCATACCGTCTTCGCGTCCACGATCAGGCTCGGCTCCTCGGCCGCCTGCAGCCCGAACCGCACCTGCCAGTCCTCGTCCTCGCCTGCCGGCTCGACCAGCCGAAAGCAGGCCCGCACCGGCCCGGCAACAGCATCGCGCTGCCACTCGCCCAGCGCCGCCGCCAGTCGCGCCACCGCGGTCGAGTCGCCGGAAAAGGCGCGAACGCTGCCGGTCAGCGCGCCCAGCCAGGACCGGGTGGTCGCATCACCCGCACGACCGAGGGCCAATCGCGTCGAGCCGAGCGCGGCGCGCGCGGCCGCATCGACCAGCCAGTCGAGCGCCTCGGCCCACAAGTCGAAGGCCGTCGCCGGATCCGTCGCGAACAGAGCCGCTGGCGACGACAGCGCCAACTCGCGCGCCCACACCGCGTCCGATCCAGTCAGCACCGGCCGCCACGCCGCGCGCGGGCCCTCGGCCACCACACCGGGCAACAGCCGGCCACGCGCGACCAGATCCGAGGCGAACGCGCGCATGTCCGACAGGTGCGCGATCGACGAGCCCCAGACCGCCGCCTCCGCGGCCTGCTCGCCCAGTCCGCCCAACACTGCGAACGCCAGGTCGGCGTCGAACTCGAGTGCCGGAGCCTGCCACTGACCAACGGTCAGCGCGGCCTTGCTCGCCTCGAATTCGTCACGCACCAGTTCCGGCGAGGCGACCGGCGCGCCACCTCGGCTCGGCAACGCCAGCTTCACGGTCGACGTGATCGCCTTCCGGCCAGACTCGGCGAAGGGGACAATCAGGTCCTCGTGCGTTGCAGCGAACCCGTGCATCTGTACCCGCGGGCGGCGCCCCGGCCTGCGCGGCGGCGACGGCGCTGACGAATCCTCGCCCCACACCCCCAGCCTGCCCGGATCCAGCGGGCTCGCGCCGCGCAGCAAGCACGCATGTACAACGAACACAGCGCTCCTCGCCACCCACACCGCTACGAACGGCCTCCAGCATGCCAGGTGACCGGACCGTTACGCATCGCGCACCGGCACCGTCAAGGGGTGAGTCGAACTCGCGTCGTGTCACCCGCTCGCGTGCCCGAGCACGCCCCGTCTCCAGGTCCGCGTCGACTGCCAGGGCGAGGCGCGCTGTCACGCCACCGTCGAGTGATGGCACCCCTGTCGCCAGGATCTCCGGCGAGAGCAGACCACCAAACCCGCATGGGCGATGTCGCCGTACTGACCGTGCCGCCACCATTCCCACACCATCGACCGGGCCGACCACAGCATCTGCTGCGGCTCTCCCGTCGGGCCGCTCGCAAGATCGCCCCGCGACCCACCGGCCATCCTTCAGGAGACAGAACCCGACCCACGACTGAACGCACGGCCACCTCAACGGAACCCACACGTGAGCAAACACCGACGGGCGAATCCACTGCGCACACGGCGGGAGAGCCGCCGCCAGCGCCGCGATCGAACAACCTGCGGACCTGACATCGCAGATCGCCCCCGTCCGGCAAACGAGGATTCCGCGCACCGTCCGCGGCAGGGCTTCTTCAACCAACCCGGAAGCCCGGCGATCTCCGACCCCTCACGTGAACCCACCGACACATACCGGGTTCCGCACCCAAGGCGGCGTCCAATTTGGTCACCAGGGGGCTCAGTAGGTGCGCGGTAACCTACGCCGTATGGGCCCCGAGGTAGCGACTCCCGAGACGGTCCCGACCCAGGCTGCGACGCCGGCCGCTGGTTCGGACAGCGCAAAATCGGTGACGGAGGTGTTCGAGAGCGGCCTCACGTCGCGGCAGAAGGCCGCGCGTCGGCGTGCGGCCACGACCGCCGCGCACCAGCCGGTTGCGCACCCGGGCGTGGTGCAGCGGAAAGCGAAAGGGCAGATGGCGCGGGTCGAGAACCCGCGTGTAGACCTGTCGATCTGGAAGCCGGCCGCGGACCGCGCTGACCCAGTGGCGCTGCTGACGAGTCAAGACACCACCCGGGTGCAGGAACTCGTTCCGGTGCGGCATGCGCGAATGGCGGTGTCGGCGTTCACGTTCTACCGGGGGGCCGCGTTGGTGATGGCCGCGGATCTTGCGAGCCAGCCCCGCAGCAGCCTGGAGGTGCAGTTGTGCGGCGATGCGCACCTGTCCAACTTCGGCCTGTTCGCCGCCCCGGACCGCTCGGTGATCTTCGACGTGAACGACTTCGACGAGACCAATCCCGGTCCCTTCGAGTGGGACGTGAAGCGCCTGGCCACCTCCTTCATCCTGGCCGCACGCGACAACGGGCTGTCGGGCAAGGTTGGTCGCGCCGCCGCCGAGGCCGCTGCCACGTCCTACCGCCAATCCATGGCAGCCTTCGCCGAGATGCGCGAGATCGAGATCTGGTACGACCGCATCGATGTCGACCGGCTGGTCACGGCGGTGCGGAACCTGCCCACCGACAAGGGAAAGTCCGCTACCAAAAGCGAGGCCAAAGCTGAAGCGACCATCCACGGAGACGCGGCCAAGGCGCGCCTGCGTGACGCCTGGTCGGCCATTGAAAAGATCACCGAAGTCGTCGACGGCAAGCGGCGTTTCCGCGACCAACCGCCGCTACTGACCCGATTGGACATCGCCCCGGACGCCGCCGGCCGGATCAACGCCCTGTTCCGGGAATACCGCGCGACGCTGCAGGACGACCGGCAGGCTCTGCTGAAGCGCTACGAAATCATTGACATGGGCCACAAGGTGGTCGGGGTCGGTAGCGTCGGTCTGCTTGCGTTCGTGCTGCTGCTGCGCGGACGCGACGAGGACGACCTGATGGTGCTGCAGGTCAAGCAGGCGCAGGCCTCGGTGCTGGAGCCCTACACCCGCAAGTCGGCGTTCACCAAGCACGGTCATCGGGTCGTCACTGGGCAGCGGTTGATGCAGGCGGCCAGTGACTCGTTCCTGGGCTGGATCGATGGACCCTTGGGTCGCAGCTACTACGTGCGTCAGCTCCGCGACATGAAGTGGTCACCGGATCCTGCCACGCTCAACAAGAAACGGATCGGCCGGTACGCAGTGCTGTGCGGCCACACCCTGGCCCGGGCACACGCCCGCTCGGGTGATGCGATCGCGATCTCCGCCTATCTGGGGACGGGGAGAGCCTTCGACAAGGCGATCACCGTGTTCGCCGAGTCCTACGCCGACCAGACAGAGCAAGACTTCGCCGCCTTCACCGCCGCCATCGCGGACGGACAACTCAGCGCCCACGAAGACGACCGCGGCGCAGAGGGCATTCGGGCAGCGCAAACACTCAATAAGCCCACCGCCACCGGTAAGCGCACCGCCAAACACACAACCCGGTGAAAGATGGGTTGGGCGTTCGGTGAGAGGTGGACGGAGATGGTTGATTCGAATCGCTCCGCCTCGCCCCTCGTCTCGGTGGACAGCACAGTGGCAAGGGCACGACCCGACGACGAGCCTGATGAGCAGGGATCGATCGCGTCGCCGGCCAAGCCGAACCCGGCCCCTTGGCGGCAGCGACGGCAGGGATCAACAGGTTGCGACCCGGGTCGACGCAACCACCGCGGTCAGGCGCAACGCCGGGTCAGCGAACTCGACATGCTCAACCAGGCCGTCATTCCGTCGGCGCCGGCAATGGTGCTCGCCGTGCGGCATTTGGTGAGTCTGGCCGCGATCCCGCCACTCGGCAGTGACGTTGGCCGGCCGCAGCTCGAACACCACCTCCCCTCTCTGTCAACCTGGGTTGAGGCAGCCGCCCCCTAACAATCAGTGACCCGAGGGCGGGATGGAGAGCTTCCCCGACATGACGATCAACGGAACCACTGTGGTTCGAGCGACCGGGATCGAAGATCCTGGTCGGGTGGATGACGCTGCAACGCACCGGCCTGATCCGGAGGTGCCCGAGCGGGCCCGGCGGCGCACGTTCACGGCGAAGTACAAGTTGGAGATCTTGGCCGTGTACGACGCTGCACCGGATGGTGAGAAGGGTGCGCTGCTGCGCCGGGAAGGGCTGTACTCCAGCCACATCGTGGACTGGCGGCGGGCCCGTGACGCCGGCGCGCTCGCGGCGCTGGCCGCGCCGCGTGGTCGGCGTCGCCGCGACCCGCAGGCCGAGCGGATCGCCCGGTTGCAGGCCGAGAAACAGCAGCTGGAGCAGGAGCTGGCCAAGGCCCGCTTCGTGGTCGATGTCCAAGCAAAACTGCACGCGCTCTTGGAGACGATCTCCGAGAGCGCGGAGCGCGAGGACGGGTCGACGAAGTGACCGACGCCGCCGTCGCCGAGCTCGCCCCCACGATCGGTGTCCGCGCCGCCTGCGACGCGGTGGGCATCGCCCAGGCCGGCTACTACCGCCGGCACCGACACAGCCCGGCACCCGAGCGGCCGGCGCCGGTGTTGCATCGTGACCGGCACCAGCCGCGCGCGCTGAGCGCAGCCGAGCAGCAGGCGATCCTCGACGAACTGCACAGCGACCGGTTCGCCGACATGTCGCCGACTGAGGTGTGGGCGACCTTGCTCGACGAGGGCCGCTACCTGGGCTCGCTGTCCACCTTCTACCGGCTGCTGCGCACCGCTGGGGAGAGCCGCGAACGACGCCGGCAGGCCACCCACCCGGCCACGGTCAAGCCGGAGCTGATCGCCACCGAACCGAACCAGGTTTGGAGCTGGGACATCACCAAGCTGCGTGGCCCGGCCAAGTGGACCTACTACTACCTGTATGTGATCATGGATATCTACTCGCGCTACGTGGTCGGCTGGATGGTCGCCAGCCGGGAATCGGCCGCGCTGGCCGAAGTGCTGATCCGCCACAGCTGCGCCAAGCAGCACATCGGCCGCGACCAGCTGACCATCCACGCCGACCGCGGCAGCTCGATGACCTCCAAACCGGTGGCGTTCCTGCTCGCCGACCTCGGCATCACCCAGTCGCACTCGCGACCGCACGTCTCCGATGACAACCCGTTCAGCGAGGCCCAGTTCAAGACGCTGAAATACCGGCCCGACTTCCCCGACCGGTTTGCCGCGATCGAAGCCGCACGCCGGCACTGCCAGATCTTCTTCCCCTGGTACAACGACGAGCATCGCCACACCGGGCTCGGCCTGCACACTGCCGCCGACGTCCACTACGGCACCGCCGCCATCAGCCGCGAGAAGCGGGCAGGCGTGCTTGACGCCGCCTACGCCGCCCATCCCGAACGGTTCGTCCGCAAGCCACCCGAACCGCCGAAACTGCCCACCGGCTCGTGGATCAACCCGCCCAGCGACACCGAGGAGGCAGCTCAGTAAATGCCGCACGACGGTGCCTCATTCAGGTTGACAGACACCCCATGGCGTTTCGTGTCAAGCCGCCGTCGCACTTTCGGTTGATTTGATGTGGTGCTGCCAGGCCGTTGCTTCGTCGTAGAGGGTGCCGTTCCTGAGGCAGCCGTGCAGGATGCCGACGAGGCGGTTCGCGAGCTGCCGCAGCGCGGCGTGATGGCCAATGTTTCGAGCTCGCATCGCGTCGTAGTAGGCACGGGCGCCCGGTGAGCCACTGAGGGCCGCGTAGGCCTGCTTGTGCAACGCGTCGCCGAGCCGGTGGTTGGTGGCGTAGCGGGCGAGCACGACGGTCTTCTTCCCGGACGCGCGGGTGATCGGGCTCTGACCGGAGTAGTTCTTCCGTCCGCGAGCGTCGCTGAACCGGCTCGGATCGTCGCCGAATTCGCCGAGCACACGAGCGCCGAGCACCTCACCGAGTCCCGGCTGGCTGAGGTAGATCTCAGCGGCCGGGTGGCGACCAAAATGCTCGGCCACCACCAACTGCAGATCCTTGATCTGCTTGTTCAGCGCTGCGATGAGGCCGACCTGGCCGGCCACAACAGCGGCATACGCGCCCTGAAGCACCTCGGGTTGGCGAAGCGACGGCGCTCGCAGGACAGCGAGCAGCGCGTCAGCCTTCGCCTCGACATGGTGGCGACGAGCGGCCCGCAGGATCGCGACAAGCTGCGCTCGGGTCAGCTTGGCCGCGCGTGTCGGGTCGGGTGCGCGTCCGAGCAACGCCAGCGCATCGGTAGCGGCCAGATCCTCGAACGCCTCGATAGCTGCAGGGAAGAACTCCCGGAGCACGGCCCGCATCCGCAGCACCTGCCGCGTCCGTTCCCAGATCGCGGTCTGGTGCGCCCGCGCCAGGAGCTTGATCGCCTCGGCCAAGTCGCTGTCGCCAGCGATCGGCCGGTGGTGGTTCCGGTCGAGCCGCACGATCTCGGCCAGCATGTGTGCGTCGTTCGCGTCGCTCTTTGCCCCGGACGTCGAGTGTCGCTGCCGATACTGCGCTGCCGACTGAGGATTGATCGCATACACCTGATAGCCCGCGGCGGCGACCCACGGGCCGCGGTCGGTCTCGATACCGACGACCACTCGCGCGGCGAGCAGCTCTGCCGGAAGATCAGCCCACTCGGCCGGTGCATGTTCAGCCACCATCGCGTGCAGCCGCGAGATGCCGTCCAGGCCCTCCGGCAACCGGGCGCGAGCGAGCCGGCAGCCCTCCTCATCTTCAATCTCGATGTCGTGATGGTCTTCAGCCCAGTCATCGCCGACGAACAGCACCCGTACCTTCTCCCTCGCATCCGATCCGATCCAGCAACAGCGTTTCGGGGACCCCTGCGACCTAATGAACAAGTGCTCACGCCGAAGCGGGCACGACACCCCATTAGCAGTCCGGTCTCCGGCGAACCGGCGGGCGCACGGTCTGTCAGTAGGCCTCCACAAGGGGGCCCGCTTCCGGGAGTGCTGTCCCGCCGGCCGCTGTTGCAACAGAGCCTCTCAAACTCGCTCTGCTGGTCTCAATAGATTCCGCTCGCCCTCACCCGAGGTGCACGCGCCGACGTCAAATCACGTGTTCGCTACGACAAGGCGGTGCACGTCGACACAGCGGTCAGCTCACTGTTCACCTTGGCGTCGGCCTACCCTTGGCGGGCCGCGATAGAGAACGCCTATGTCACGATCTGGGAGGGTCGCGATCCGTGCGGCGAGGGATCTCTGGCGCCCGGTGCTGTGGATACCGTCGCTGTTCTGCATTTTCGCCGCAGTGGCTGCCTCCGGCGCCATCGCCCGGGGGTGTCGGAAGCTGCGATCATCGCTGCACAGCGCCCTGCACGTCCGGGTCTTCACCTACAACTACGATCGGTCCGGACCGCTCGGGGTGGTGTTCGTGCTGATGATCTGGACGACGATTTTCAGCCTTGTCATGCTTGGCGGTAGCCTCATCGGGTACACCATCTGGCGCCGCGGCAGCGCGCCAGACCAAGATGCCGTTTCCCCCGGGTGCAATAGCGGTACCGGGCGCACTGAGACCGCGTCATCTCTTTGGGAGAATGGTGCTCGGGTTCCTTCGCGGCGACAGTCGCGGCTCATGGATGTCGTCATCCGATACGAGTGATGCACTTCGATCCGTAGATGGGTCAGACTGGTCCGGCTCGCCGGTACGCGGTGTCGGCCTCAGGACCCGCGCGCCGGTGTCGGGTATCACGAGTCCGACGACCGGCGCAATGTTGGTTTACGCAACTGCCGTAGAGACAGTAGGAGTGGCGATGGACATCCTGGCCAGTTGGAATGACGGAGCTGCGAGTCGTGCGATCTTGGAGTTCGTGGACCGGACGGTCGCCGACAAGGTGCCCGACGACGAGCGGGTCGCGGTCTTCGACAACGACGGCACGTTGTGGTGTGAGAAGCCGATGCCGATCCAGGCTGACTTCATCGTGCGTCGACTGGCCGAGATGGCGAAGGCCGACGAAGCGTTGCGTGATCGCCAACCATGGAAGGCTGCCTATGCGAGCGACTACGGATGGCTCGGGAGAGTGCTCGCCGAGCACTACGCCGGCGATGACACAAACGTGCGGACCCTGCTCGGCGGAGTGCTGGTCGCCTACGACGGCATCAGCGTCGAGGATTTCGAAGCAAAATCGGAGACGTTCCTGCGCACCGTGCAGCACCCGTCCCTCGGACGTTCCTATGTCGATTGCGCCTACTCGCCGATGGTCGAGCTACTCGGCTACCTGACCGCGAACGGGTTCACCAACTACATCGTCTCCGGCGGCGGCCGAGACTTCATGCGCCCGATCAGCGACGAGGTGTATGGCATCTCGCGCGACCGCGTGATCGGCAGTGCGACCACACTCACCTACACGAGCAACCTCGGCGGTGGGACCATCACTCACAACGCCGAGGCCGACTACCTCGACGACGGCCCGCAGAAGCCCGTCCGCATCTGGAGCCGAATCGGGCGTCGACCGCTTCTTGCCGCAGGGAACTCGAACGGCGACATCCCGATGCTCGAGTTCGCCCAGCATGAGGACAAGCCCAGTCTCCGGCTCTTGGTGAACCATGACGACGGTGATCGCGAGTTCGCTTACACCACCGGCGCGCAGGAGTCGCTCGAGCTGGCCGAAAAGCGTGGCTGGACGACCGTCAGCATGAGAGACGACTGGTCCACCGTGTTCTGACCCGCGCCTCGCATGGGTACCCGTACCACGAGCGCACGGGTGTCGCGGAGCCAAACACGCGAAAATCCTTGCGCTCGACCGGATAGATGGAGTTGATTTCAGGTGTCCGAGGTCAAGGGTATGTGCTTGGTGCCGGGCGGGTCATTCCTGATGGGCGGAGTGGATTTCTACCCGGAGGAGCGACCACTGCGCGAGGTGGAGGTCGTTGATCTGTGGGTCGATGAGCATCCGGTCACCAATGCCCAGTTCCGCCGGTTTGTCAAAGACAGCGGTCACATCACCCTCGCCGAACTCGCGCCGGATCCGAGGGACTTTCCCGGTGCAGATCCCTACGTTTTGGTGGCCGGTTCCCAGGTGTTCACGCCGACGCCGACCCCGGTGCCGCTCGATGACTGGACTCGGTGGTGGACGTGGGCACCGGGGGCCGATTGGCGCCATCCACAAGGTCCGAAAAGCACCCTGCACGGTCGCGAGCTGCACCCGGTTGTGCACGTCGGCTTCGAGGACGCGCTGGCCTACGCGAAGTGGGCCGGGAAGGCGCTGCCGTCGGAAGCCGAGTGGGAGCATGCGGCGCGGGGCGGCCTGGCAGGGGCCACATATCCGTGGGGAGATGACTTCATGCCGCGCGGGAAGCCCAAGGCCAATACGTGGCACGGCCGGTTCCCCTTTGAGAATCTAGACGCGCCTGGCGCAGACCGTACGACACCGGTGAAACGCTTCGCTCCCAACGGGTTCGGGCTCTTCGACGTCGTCGGAAACGTGTGGGAGTGGACGAGCTCGCCTTGGACGCCGAACCACGCCGGAGCGATGACGGATCTACCGGCGCCGTCGTGTTGCGGGCCGACGACAACGGTTGCGCTGACCGAGCAGGACCGGAGAGTCATCAAGGGTGGCTCGCACCTGTGTGCGCCCTCGTACTGCCACCGGTACCGGCCCGCGGCACGACAGGGCCACGCGGTGCGCAGTACGACCAGTCACATCGGATTCCGCTGCTGTCGCGCGGCCTGATCCGGCACGGAAGTCGGCGGGTCATCCGCAGCGGGTGAGGTATCCCGAGGAGGCGCGTATAGGGTTCGGGCCAGTCGACTGAGAGCGAGCCCTGCCATGAGCACACCGTTTCGTGGTTCCGTGAGCCTGGATGTGCGTGATTCGGTGCCGGATTGGGCGCCGTTTGAGCAGACGAAGGCTCCCGACGGCGCCCCGAATGTGGTGTATATCGTTCTCGACGATGTGGGGTTTGCGGGGCTGAGTTGTTATGGCGGGATGATTGAGACTCCGAACATCGATCGGATCGCTGCGCGTGGGGTGCGTTACAACGAGTGGCACACGACAGCCTTGTGTTCGCCGACTCGTTCGTGCCTGCTGACCGGGCGTAATCACACCACCAACGGGATGGCGTGCATCACCGAGGGTGCGGCCGGCTTCCCGAACGGAAACGGCCATATCCCGCCGGAGTGCGCGACGCTGGCCGAGATGCTGGTGGAGCGGGGTTACAGCACGGCGGCGGTCGGCAAGTGGCATTTGACCGCTGAGGATGAGATGAACATGGCCTCGACCAAGTCGAACTGGCCGCTCGGGCGCGGGTTCGAACGTTTCTACGGATTCCTGGGTGCCGAGACCAACCAGTGGTACCCGGATCTGGTCCACGACAATCACCCGGTGGAGCAGCCCTACTCGCCCGAGGACGGCTATCACCTCGGTGTCGACATCACCGACCGGGCGATCGCGTTCATCGATGACGTGAAGTCGATCGCCCCGGATCGGCCGGTCTTCCTGTACTACGCGCCGGGCTGCGCGCATGCCCCGCATCACGTTCCGAAGGAGTGGATCGAGAAGTACAAGGGCCGCTTCGACGCCGGCTACGAGCAGGCGCGCGAGACGATGCTGGCCAAGCAGAAGGAACTCGGCATCGTCTCAGCAGCGACCGAACTGCCGCCAATCAACCCTCTCGGCACACCAGAGACCCGCGTCGGACCAAACGGGGAACCTTTCCCGGCGTTGGACGAGACCACCCGGTGGGACACCATGAGCACCGACGAGCAGGTGCTGTCGGCGCGGATGGCGGAGGTCTACGCGGGATTCCTGTCCCACGGCGACGCGCAGATCGGTCGCCTCGTCGACCACCTGGAGGACATCGGCCAGCTGGACAACACGATCATCATCGTGGTGTCCGACAACGGCGCCAGCGGCGAAGGCGGCCCCAACGGCTCGGTCAACGAGATGCTGTTCATGAACGGCATCCCGGACACCATGGCCAACAACATGACCGCGCTGGACGAGCTCGGCGGCCTCAAGACCTACAACCACTACTCCACCGGCTGGGCGATGGCCTTCAACACCCCGTTCAAGATGTGGAAGCGTTACGCCTCCTTCGAGGGCGGCACCGCGGACCCGTGCATCTTCTCCTGGCCCGCCGGCATCACCGCCCGAGGCGAGGTGCGCGAGCAGTACCACCACGCGATCGACATCGTGCCCACGATCCTGGACTGCCTCAACGTCGCGGAACCGCAGGCAGTCCGAGGGGTCACCCAGATCCCGATCCAGGGCGTCAGCATGCGGTACAGCTTCGACGCCGCGGACGAGCCCTCGACGCGGCACACCCAGTTCTATTCGATGCTGGGCACCAGGGCGATCTATCACGACGGCTGGAAAGCAGTCACCACCCACCCCGCGATCAGCGGCTGGGGTCACTTCGAGCAAGACACCTGGGAGCTCTACCACTCCGAGGTCGACCGGGCCGAGATTCACGATGTCGCTGCCGAGAACCCGGCCAAACTGACCGAGCTGATCGGACTCTGGTACTACGAGGCCGGGATCAACCACGCCTTCCCGCTCGACGACCGGACTGCGCTGGAGATCTTCCTGACCCCACGCCCGCAGCTCGTCCCCCCGCGCGACCGCTACATCTACCGGCCCGGCGGGGCAGAGGTCCCCGAATCGGTCGCGGTCAACATCCGCAACCGGTCATACACGATCGCCGCTCAGGTCGACATCGCCGAAGGCAGCACCCCCAAAGGTGTGCTGTTCGCCCACGGCAGCCGGTTCGGCGGCCACGCCCTGTACGTCAAGGACAACCGACTCGTCTACGTCTACAGCTTCGTCGGCATAACCGAACAACGCATCGTCGCCACCGAGGACCTGCCCACCGGCACGAATCTCCTCCTGTCCGCCAGCTTCGACAAAACCGGCGAGCAACCCAAAGGCGTCGCGCAAGGAACGCTGTCGCTCTACTACGGCGAACACAAAGTCGGCGTAGGAACCATCCAAACCCAGCCGGGCAAGTTCGCCATCGGCGGCGAAGGACTCAACGTCGGACGTGACGGCGGCGCCCCCGTCACCTCCGACTACCCCGGCGACGCGCCCTGGCCCTTCACCGGCGCCACCGTGCACCGCGTCACTGTCGACGTCAGCGGAGACCCGTTCATCGACGTCGAACGCGAAGCCGTAGCCATGTTCGCACGCGAATGACCGTCGGCCCTCCGCCGCGATGTCCACCACGCATGGGAGTGACACCACTGTGCGCCTTGATCGTGGTCGCTGCGGAACGGCCTCGCCCCCACAGAACGCACCATGTGCGGGCTGTTCAAGATCGACAACCCACCCTGCCGAGGACCGTTATCTGCTTCGTCACCATGGGTGGGCCCTTCGGGGCGCGAACCCGCAACCTACGACAAAGTATGCACGAACGAAGATCATCTGTGACCGGAGGGGCCGACCGGCGCGCATGATCCCCGATATGCATAGCCCGGCACGGTTAGTTGATCTTGATTTGTGGCGCCCAGATCGAAATGTATATGCGCCGCCGGAAGCGAGCTTGCCTTGGTCGTGAACCGATTGGCTTCGCAGAGACCCGTCACCATCGCCAGTTGTCAGCGCTGATCGAAGGCGCCTCGGGTTTGTCGGTGCCAGCCGGCCGGCAAGGCGCGTCAAGGTGGCGGTGTATGAGTGGCTGGCGCTCGGTCCGCTGGTCAGTCCGTGCAGGCGCGGATGGTGACGTATCGGCCGTCAGGGGTGCGGCCGGTCAATACGTTCTTCTTCCGGAGCAGCCCGGAGGAATCGACCCGTACCACGAGCGGCGTCCGGAACCAGCCCTGTGAGCGCAGCGCGGCGCAGGATTCCGGGCCTCCTCCGGGCGCTGCGATCGGGATGCACTGGCTGCCTGTCCCGTAGTTGTGGTTGCAGCCGTCGGCGGTGACGCCGACGTGCGCGACCGCCGACGGGCCGGACCCGTGCGGCTGGATGTGCGGAGCCGGGCGGGGTCCTCCGGTCACGGTTGTGCCGGCCGGGACCGGCGAGTTGGCCGGCGGGGAAGTACTGGTTCGGGCGTTTGCTGTTGATGATCCACGGGTGGCCTGCGGGTGTGCTACCGATGTCGGTCGGGAGGCGTAGGCGAGGGTCGCGATCCACGCGAGGAGGGCCACCAGGAGCGTCGCTGGCAGCATGGTGCGATAGCGAGGAGGGTGTCGCATCAGTTGCCTCCGAGGTGGATCCATTGGGCGCTGGACGGGCCGACGGCATTCTGGGTGAACAGCATGTACCAGCCGGGTGGCGCGAGGTTCGGATTGGCGGTAACCGCGACGGAGTAGGAGCCGGCTCCGTTGTCGGTGAGTGGGAGGTCGAGGAGGCGCTGGTTGGGGTCGGAGGAATGGGTCACGGCGGCCGGCTTGATGAGTTCCGCGGATGTGATGTCGGTCGATCCGGTGACCGTCTGGGTGGTGCCGTAGTCCCACTGGCTAGTCGCCGGCGCATTGAGGGTCGGGTCGGCCACTGCGGAACAGGTAGGGCGGCTGGTAGATGCTGATCCGCATGTCGAACGAGCCGTCGCCCGGGTTAGACCCGGCGGAGATTACCGTGCCGTCTTGGTAGAGGACCGATTCGCTGTGGTACATCCGCTCGACGGGGTCCGCGGCCATCGGAGTGAAGACATTCGACTGGGGGTCGTAGTTGGATGCCTCGTAGACCGGGTTGGCCCGGTTGTTCAGACCGCCGCCGGTTTCGAGGACGGTTCGGTCCGGGAGGATGACCGCGCTGACGTACATTTTGCCCTTGGTCCCGGTCTCGGGTGTCACCGACGGGTCGGTCATCTGCATGTTCGCGGAGTCGCCCATCTCGACGAGGCCCTGCGGCAGCAGGGGGCCGGCGTGGTAGGTCGGGTCGCTGATGTCGAGGTCGATGAGGTCGGTGTCGCGGTTGGCATCGGCGTTGGTGTCGACGTTGCCGCCGCCCATGACCATGACCGTCTGGTTCTGCGCGGGTGGTAGCAGCACCGCTGCAGATTGGTCGCGTTCGTTGATGTCCTGTAGGCCGGTGACCTCGGTGAGTGTGTTGGCGGCCAGGTCGATGAGGTAGGCGCCGGGACCGTTGGGGTTGCCCTGGTTGCCGAAGACGTGGCTGCCGGAGTAGAAGAGTTTGCCGTCGGCGGTCAGGATGTTCGCGGGGTAGAGGCCGAAGTAGTTCCATTGTTGCGGCACCTGCCAGTAGGGCAGCCATTGCTGGGTCGCGTTGTTCCACTCTTCGTTGGTGACCGTTCCGTCGCCATTCTCGTCGAGTCCGCCCATCGAGAAGATGTTGCCGTTGCCCAGTTCGGTCGCTGACGGGTACCAGTGCCCGGTGTTGAGGTCGTTGACTTGCTGATAGGTCATGGTGGTGATGTTGAAGATGTAGCTGGCCTTGAGCCCCTCGTAGCCGTGTCCGCCGGGGACCGGGTACGCCTTGTTGCCACCGAGGATCAGCACGTTGCCGTCGGGCAGTTGCACGTGCCCCGAGCAGAACACGTCGTCGGGTGTGTCGATGTCGGTCCAGACGTTGGTGCGCGGGTCCCATACGGTGCTCTTGAAATTGGTCATCACGGTGGGGTCGTTGCCGGAGCCGGCCATGAACAGGATCTTGCCGTTGGAGAGCACCACGGTGTGGATCGAGCGCACATGGTTCGGGAAGGTCAGCACCGTCCATTGGCCTTTCGCGCACTGCGTGGCCGTCCCGGTGCAGGTGCCGCTACCTGATGGCGTCGTCGTGGCGGGTGCGCTGGTGGGCGAGGACGGCGTCATGTCGTTCAGCGAATAGTCGTCGGTGGTCAGGGTGCCGTTACCGGGCAGCGACACCCCGAAGGTGATCTGCGTGACGCCGGCGGGGATCGGCGGCGTGTTGGCCGCGGCCTGCGCATAGCTCGGCGCCGCCGGCAGACCGGGTTTGAGCTCGGTCCAGTACTGCCAGCCGCTGGCAGCCGAATAGCTGAACGCGGTGAGCGCCGCTCCGATGAACGCCGTCTGGTAGTAGACGCTCGCGGCGTAGACGTGGCCGGGGATGACGTTCGGTGCGCACGACGGGCTTTGCGTCTGCATCGCCTTGTAGTCGCCGGACTGGTAGCCGGAGATGGTCTCCAGCAAAGCGTGGGTGCCGGTGTGACTCTGCGCAGCGTCGGTGAGGTAGCCGGTGGCCAATGTGTTCGTTCCCCAGCCGTAGAAGGTGAAACAGTTCGGCTGGCCGTTCGTCGAATCCTCCACGCTCGGGTTGATCACCAGATTGGGCGCGTCGGCGCGGACCCGGGTGCCTGCCACCACGAGCAATGCGGCCACGACCGAAACCGCCACGGGGGCGATGAGGAATCGGACGGTTCGCTTCAACGGGCACCTCCGTGGTGCGGACCGGCGAGTTACTTGACGACTTTGCGGACGGAATAGCCGTCACTGAAGGTCTTGACGATGACGGAGTGTTTGAGCACCTGGACGACGGTCGGCATGGTGCTCATGTCCGACGGGATCAGCCGGCCCATGATCGTGTAGTCGATCCCTTGCCATCCGCCGATTCTGGACTTGACGGCGGGATCGAGATCGAGTTTGAACAGCCAGACCGGGTCGGGCCGCTGGCCGGCGAGAACCAGATCGGTCCAGATGTTGTCGTCGGTGAGCACCACGGCGTGGCGCGGCTCGTGGGCGAGGAACCAGCGGGTTGCGGTGTCGCTGCCGACGCTGTCATCAGTGCGCATCGCGTGGCCAAGTTTCGCCGGCCACTGCACGCCGGCACCAACGAGAGCTAGCAGCGCCAGTCCCGTGCCCAGCACCGCGGCGACCATGCGCGCCGCCGAGCGGCCCACCGCCGAGCCGCGGTGCGACACCGCCCGCGGTGTCACCGCGGCGTACGGGCGCCAGACGGTGCACGCGGTGTCGGCCGCGCCGGCCAGCATGAGCGCCGAGAAGGGCAGCATCGCGGTCACATACGCGTAGGGCAGGTACCCGCCGCGCAACAACATGGCGACCTGCAGTAACAGCCCGACCGCGATCGGTCGCAGCGTGGGTACCGCGAGCATCGCAACGGCGGTCATCGGGCCGAGCGCGAACAACACCGGATCCGTGTGCAGCCATTGCATCGCCAACCCGTGCGCGCCGGTCCCAGCCTCGAACACACTGCCGCTGGACGCGCGGCCGAACAGCTGCCAGTTCAGCGAGGACAACAAGCTGACGTGCCCGCTGCCGGGAAACAGCTCACCCTTGATCAATGCATACAGGATGTAGAGGCTGACGACGCCGAACAGGCTGCCCCAGAACACCGGCATGACCAGCCGCCGATTGCGGTCGTCGCTGCGCTGGCGCAACACCCAGTAGACCACTGGGACCAGGAACGCCACGGTCTCCTTCGACCAGATCGCCGCCGCCAGGCAGGTCCCGGTGGCCAGTGCGCCGGGAATGCTGCGGCGCGGGGACGCGGCGCACCACAATGCGGCCAGCAGCCACATCACAGCGATGTTATCCAGGAACGCCATGCGTTGGTAGAACACCGCGAGCGGGGACAGGGAGAAGAAGGCGACGGCGATGACCGCGGTGGTGCGGCGCAGGTCGAGGCGGCGAGCGACGCCGTAGATCAGCAAGCAGCTGACCAAGTGGATGATCAGCATCTCGAGCCGCCCGGCCGTCACTGCCGTGCTGGCCCAGGCGAACGCGTCGGTGATCTTGAACCCGATGGCCATGAGCAGCCAGCCACCGAACGGGTGGTCGTAGGTGTAGGTGTAATGCGCGACCGAGTGGCGGGTGTCCATGGCGAACGCCTGCGCGACGTAGGTGCCCTCGTCGTCGTTGATCCGGCCGGGGTACCCGTCGAAGCCGATCCCGTGGACTAGGCCGCACACGACCAAGATGCCGAGCGGGATCAGGTACGTCGCGGGTCGGGCGGCGATGTCGATACGAAGGCGCGCGAGCCGAGCGCTTCGTGGCGCGCCACGTGTGAGGCCGAGGCGCTGTGGGCGCTGTGGGCGCGGTGGGCACGGCCGGCGCGGTCGAGTCAGAGGCCGCGGTCGGCGCTGCGGGCGCGGTCGGAAATGTTCGCGCGGTCGGGACTGTTCGCGCGGTCGGGATTGCGGAAGCGGTCGGGTCTTTGGGCGCGGTCGACACTGCGCGCGCGGGCCGGGGCGCGGCCGGACGGGCAGAGTTGGGGTTTGGGTCACCGGTACCCCTATGCGGCGGTGCGGGCGAGTTCCGCCCCGGCTGACGCGGCGAGGTGTTGACCGCTGTGCGCTGTCTTCTCCCAGCGGGTGTCGCCGCGCGCGAGCCGGTATACCGCCCGGACCGCAGAGACCGAAAGGACTAGTTGGTAGACCGGGCCGGCAAGGATGAAACGGACGGAATCAACCGGCGTGCGGGCGAGGTCGAAGGTGCGGGTGAAATCGCAAAACAGGGCATGCTCGAGCGCGAGATTGACCAGTGTGATCAGCAAAGGCACGCAGGCCCACAACACCAGGATCACCGGCGCACGCAACCAGATGGCGAGCAGGATAGACACGATCGCGGCCAGTCCTGCATAGGCCTGGAACAGCGGCATGGTGAGCGCCTCAACCGCGAGGAGTCGCTTTTTCGGCGGCAGCGCGGTCCAGTCTCGCTTCCGCAGCACCTGGATGAACCCGCTCATCCAGCGAGTCCGCTGGACGACTAGCCCACTAAGCGTGTCCGGCGTCTCCTCCCGGGTGGCAAGATCCGGCCTCAGGAACACCAGCGTCCGCAGGCCCAGCGCCGCGGCGCGCATACCGAGATCGCAATCCTCGGTCAAGCAGGCCGGGTCCCAGCCACCGAGCTGCTCGAGCGCGGGTCGGCGGACGAACACGGTGTTGCCGCCCAGCGGCACCACACCGGCCTGCGCCTGGAAGCGCAGCCGGGACATGAACCAGCCGTAGTACTCGACGCAGTTGCGCGCGCGCCACCAGGACGTGCCACCATTGAGCCACGCCCCGAGCCTGCGCATCGGTCCCGCGTCGACCGGTGGCCGCCATGGCCCGGCGCGATGATTCATCAGTTGCACCGGGCCCTGGAAGATGCCGACCTCTGGGTGCGCCACGGCCAGCGCATTGACGTGCTTCAGCAAGGCCGGCGCGATGATCGACTCGGCGTCCAGGATACCGACCAGGTCCCCGGTGCACATCGGCCGGGCGGCTTCGAGCGCCAACGGCTTGCTCTTGGTCTCGTTGGTGTCGACGACGACCGTAACGTTCGCGAAGTCATCGGCCACCCCCTGAGCCAGGGCGAAGGTCTCCGGATCGTCGTGGCCAATGACGACCACCACTTGGTAGTGGTCGTGCGGATAGTCGCTGCGCAACAGGCCGAGCAGCGTCTGCTCGAGGATCGGTTCCTTGCGCGCGGGCACGACGACGCTAAAGCGCAGACGCGAGCGCGCGATCGGTGCAGCGTGTCCGGCTATGCCGACGCGTTCGGGTAACTGCCAGGTGTAGAGCATCCTGCTGCTGGTCGCGACGGCGACCACAAGCATTAGCAGCGCGTTGAGCGCCCATATCGCCAACAACAATGCGAATGGATCAGCCACCAGACAGGCCAGCGCGATCAGCGCACCGACGATGCCCGCGGCCAGCGCGGTGAAACGTCGCACCCGCGTCGCCGCGGTCAGCGCCGGCTGCTGTTGTGCGTCGACGAATACCACGTGTCGGCAGGCCAGATAGTTGCACGCCGTCGCCGCAGCCACGCCGAGGGCGTTCGCGACCTGGTAGTGCACTGTCACGGGGGCTCCGCCGAGCATGCCGAGATGGACCGTGCGGCCGATCAGAATCGTGTAGATCGCCCACGCCAGCAGCAGCGATACGCCGCGGCTCGCCGCGAAGGCAGGCAGCGTGGCCGCGACCGAGCCGGTGTACTCACGCCAGGTCACGTAGCGATTCACCGACCACACGAACGCACACGTGATGACGACCTGCGCGACGTAGGCCGGCTGCATCGGCGCGCCGGCCACGTCGATGAACACGTACAGCAGGCCGGCGCCAAGCAGGTAGCCCAACCCCCCCGTCATCAGGAACTGAACCCACCGCGGCACCTGTGCGGCGCTACGCAGCACGCGTTCGGGGTAGGCCCTCGTATCCCGAGTCCCGGCCCGGTCCCGTCTCACTGGGGACCCTCGCTCGCGGACGGTTCGAACCGCGCTCGAGCAAGCCTGCCGCCGGCCGCCCCCCGACGCCGACCACGCCGCCGCGCGGTGATCGTCCGCAGGGCGGCTAAACCGCGCAGGTAACGCGCCCCCTCCGAGACATTCGCCTTGCTCACGCCATCACGTCGCGGCAGGAACTCGAAGCCGATCTCGATCCGACGCAAACCTGGGTGCTGCGCCAGCAATTGCAGCAGCACCTTGAACCCGTCAGCCCAGCAATCCAGATCCAGCGTGGACAGCCGGACCCCGAAGAAGCCGCTCATCGGGTCCGAGCACGAGCCAACAGCGATCGGGAAAACCGCGCGCGCCAACACGCATGATCCCCGAGAAACCAGCGCCCGCCCGGCCCCCAGGCCCGCGCCGGCGCTGCCTCCCGCGCAATACCGGCTGGCGACCACGACATCATGCCCGGCACCCGCGTTCAGCCCAGCGAACATCGCGGGAAGCATTTGCGGCGGATGCTGCCCATCGGCGTCCATGACGATCGCGTACTGGCAGCCGCTCTCGGCCGCCCGGCGGAGTCCGACCAATACGGCGCCGCCCAATCCACCACCGGTCATCGAACTGCCGCGCCGCGCGATCACCGACACCGCGGGCAATGCGGCCTCGACTGCGGCGGCAAACGCACCCGCGTGCTCCGGCGGGCTGTCATCGACAACGATGACCTCGACCCCAGGGGCCAGGCCGCCTATTTCTGTCACTAAATCGATGACCAGCGGCGCCGGCTCATTCAACGTCGGAATGACGATACAGCTGGTCGAATACGGCCCAGACCCTGCCAAGCCTCGACCACGATTGTGGCCAGCGACTAATACGCACATGATTCAACCCCCGGTTACGAACAGATTCGCTCGCACATGCGACGACGCAACATGCCGCCATTCACACACGCGTCAGCGCAATGTGAATCCATCGCGACGCCAAACGCGCGATCCCCATTCCGCGTCGATCAGCGCCGCTGGCGTCGACTTGACCTTCAAAGCCGACGACGCGTCACCGGCGCGCCGACACCAGAATATTTCAGGCCGCTACCGGTCCGCCCTTGCGACGAACGCAAGACATGAGCGCCTGATACGCGATTCCCCCGATTGTCCCCTCCCCCATTCGCGGGCCAACGGGCCCCGCACTAGAACTGCGGCCGAGGCCAAGGCAGTCCAGCCGAACCCGCAAGCCGCGACAGAATTCTTGCGTGTCGACGTCTCGCTTGTGTTACCGCGCGCAGAATAGTGTTGCGCTGTCGTTTCCGATGCCGCGAAGCAGAGAGCGGGCTTGGCGAACTCTCAAGCCAGGATCGGTGTACCTCCACCGACCCTGGACATCAGGCGCCGCCCCGGCCTCGGCGCCGTATCGTTCATCGCACCTGACTCTCGTGCGTCGACCTACCAGCACGCCGAGAAGGTCGCAGGTCTTTACCTCGGTGCTCCGCCACCGAGTGCCCAGAATGGGATTCCCTACCGGCAGTCGGCGGCCTTCGTCACCGACGGCGAGTACGCCAGTGTCGGGACATGGCGGCGCGCGTTGTCTATGGCTTGACGGTAGAAGTTGAATCGCAACCGGACATTCTCCTGTTCACGGTCACCGATGCGATGCGCGTTTTGAACATGAGCCGATCGGTGATCTATGACCAGATGCGCCGCGGGCGGCTCCGCTCTGTTCATGAAGGGCGGGCACGTCTGATTCCGGCCGCGGCGACGGTGGCCTGCACTGGGACAGGCGGCGGCAACGGTGGATCGCGACCGCCAGCCTCGGCTACCGGCCGGACGGGACACGCCATGTCAAGGTCGCCTCCGGACGTACCAAGACCGAGGCGCGAGACAAACTAGAGCTGGTCCTGCGCGACTACGAGGACGGCCTCGCCATCGCGCCCGCTGACTACACGGTCAAGGACGCGGTCGAGAACTGGCTCGAATTCGGCTTGATCCGGCGAGACGAGATGACCATCGAGACGTGCATGCACCTGTGCCGCGCGCACATCATCCCGGATCTCGGCCGATGCCGGCTGCGTGAGCTCAGCGCCGAGGATGTCGACCGGTGGTTGGCAGCCAAGGCGAAGTCGCTCAGTACTCGCACTCTCCAGGCTTTGCGCTCGTGCCTGAGCCGGTCGATCCGCCGGGCAATAACGCGGGACAAGGTAAACGGAACGTCGTCGCGTTATGCACGGTGCCGCGCTGGCGGAGCGGGCGCCCCTCAAAGGCGCTGACATCGTGCTGTCGCTACTCACCGGCCGTCGGACCGAAGAGCTACGGGCCTTGCTCCGGGACGATGTCCACTTGCAACGCGAGAATATGGGTGATCTCGAGATCCCGCCACACGTGGCGGTATGGCGTTCGGTTCGCGTGGGCGGCGACACGAAGACCAAGAAGTCCAGGCGGACCCTCGCGCTACCGCAGCGCTGCGTCGTGGCGTTGCAGTGGCAAGCCGTGCAGCAACACAAGGACCGAGAGCTGGCCGGCGATCGATGGCACGAGCACGGCCTCGTGTGCGCGTCGAGAGTGGGCACGCCGCTCGACGCCTCACACGTACGCCGCGACTTCCGGCTGGCGATCAAGAACGCACCCGGCATCGACCCAACGGAATGGACACCGCGGGAGTTGCGACACAACTTCGTGTCGCTTCTGTCCGACCATGGGATGCCGCTCGAGGACATCTCACGGCTCGCCGGCCACAGCAGCACCGCGGTCACCGAGGCCGTCTACCGAAAACAGACCCGGCCGGTATTCCAGGCCGGTGCGACCTGCCGTGCGGGGCCACCCAGCCCGGAGCCGACTTCGAGCACAGCCATCCCGGGCTCGAGTCGCAGGCCGGACAGCACCTATCGACGGCTTCGGTACCGCCGCTGTGGAACTGGTCGAGTTAGTCTCGCTGCGGTTGCGTTAGAGCAGCGAGGTCGCTTGCGGCAGAGTCGTTCGTTTGTCGCGACGAGGTCGGTTTCGGCGTGAGTCATCACCGGGCTCCGGCTTTGTCTCCGAGGGCGGCAGCACGGTCGAGAAGGTCAGTGAGGGCGGGCACGGCGCCGCTGACCTCAGCACCGCGCTCGTTGCCCTGCTTCGGGTTCAATAACCCGGTCAGTACGCCGCCCACGACGGCTGGGCGGCCGGACACTGTGATATCGGCTTCCGGGCTTGTTCCGCGGCGTATCTCGAACGTGTTATGCCGCAAGATGGCCCGCACCGCTTCCTCGCCTGTTTCGACACCGATGACGATCTGCGCGTCTTGGTCGACGGCGGGGGACAGCTCCATGCCCGCGTAGAGCGCGAGCCACTGCGCCTGCACCGCATCTGCGTCGCGAGTACCGGCGGGCATGAGGGCGAGCCCCCAACGCGCCAGCGCGTGCACAATGTCTTGCACCTCTCGGCCGCGCTGGGTGAGCTGATACAGATTTGTCCCGACCGGCGCCGGGGCGTCGTAGCGCTCGATCAGCCCGTCGGCCTCCATGACCCGCAGCCGCTCGGCGAGCAGATTGCTCGCGATGCCCGGGAGCCCACGCTTCAGGTCGCTGTAGCGACTCGGCCCGAAGGTCAGCAACTCTCGGATGATCAAGATCACCCAGCGGTCTCCGACGAGGTCCAGCGCACGCGCGACGGAGCAGTACTGCTGATAGCTCTTCATTCGATCACCTTAGACGTGCAACTAGATAATCTCAACTAATAACTTGACTGTGACAATCAGTAACTTTACTTTATCAACTATGGCGCATCGAACTCCCATTCTGCTCACCCTGTTGCTCGCGGCGTTCGTCGTCGGGCTGGACACGACGCTGGTCAACGTCGCGCTGCCTGAGTTGTCGCGACAGTTGGGTGCCTCAACCGAACGGCTGCAGTGGGTGGTCGATGCGTTCAACCTGGTCTTCGCGGCGTTCCTGCTCGGCGCCGGAAGTCTCAGTGACCGGCTCGGTCGCCGCAGGATGCTGATCGTCGGTCTCGCGGTGTTCGGAACCGCGAGCCTGGTCGGAGCCGCGGCCACCAGCAGCGGGCAGCTGATCGGTGTCCGCGCCGTGATGGGCCTGGGCGCAGCATTGGCCTTCCCGGCCACCTTGTCGCTGATTCTGGACGCTTTTCCCGAGCGCAACGAGCGGGCCAGGGCTATCGGGTTGTGGGGCGCGGTCGCCGGTGTCGCGATCGCGATCGGCCCGATCGTCGGCGGCTGGCTGCTGTCGCAGTTCAGCTGGCCGAGCATCTTCCTCGCCATGACGCCGGTCGCCTACCTCGCGATCGGGTGCGCCCTCGCGTTCATCCCCGGGAAGTCGGGTGACGTCGGCGCCCCCCTCGATGTCCGCGGCTTGGTGACGTCAGCGCTCGCTATGGCTGCCCTCGTCTTCACGGTCATCGAGGCCCCGACTCACGGCTGGTTCAGCGCCCGCACCCTGCTCGGGTTCGCCGCCGCCGCGTTCCTGCTCGGCGTCTTCGTCAACGGCGAACAGCGGTCAGCCGTGCCGATGATGGACCTGCGGATCTTCCGCAACGCGCGGTTCAGCGCCGCCAGCCTGGCCGTAACGGTCGTGTTCTTCAGCCTGTTCGGGTTCATCTTTCTCTCCACCCAGTACTTCCAGTTCATCCGCGGCTACACCGCGCTCGGCACCGGCATACGACTGCTCCCCTTTGCCGTGTCGGTAGCCATCGGGTCCGTCGTCGGCACGAACCTCGCCGTCCGATTCGGCACCAAGCAGATCGTGACCGCCGGGCTCCTGCTCTCGGCCGCCTTCTACGCCTGGGACATCTCGACAAGCGTGCACCTGTCCTACGGGATCATCAGCATGCAGATGGTGCTCGGCGGTCTCGGCATGGGCCTCACCAGCGCTCCGGCTACCGAATCGATCATGGGTGCCGTCAGCTCCAAGACGTCCGGTGTGGGCTCCGCGGTGAACGACACCACCCGACTCGTCGGCGGCACCCTCGGCGTTGCGGTCATCGGAAGCGTCTTCAGCTCCATGGACCGGAACCGGATCGCGGACCAACTCGGCCGAACCGCACTCCCTCACCCCGCCGTCGACGCAGCATCGCAATCCGTCCAGGGCGGTCTCGCCGTTGCCCGACAGCTCAGCATCAGCGGATCACCGCTCGGCCAGGTCGTGCATAACGCCACCACCAACGCCTTCCTCCACGGGCTGCACGCCGGCTGCATCGTCGCCGCCAGCGTCGCCGCCCTCGGCGCCATCGCGACGTCGATCACGCTTCCCTCCCAGCCGGTTGCGTCCGCGGCCGACGAACCGACGACCTCTGAGCCCAACAGGCCGACGGAGATCGCGCCCGACCGGCATCCGGAATCAACTGGAGTTACTCATGTATGACGCACCCGCCTACATCTGGGCGCTCACCCTCGCAGGTGTCGCTGCGGTCCCGCTCGCCACCAGCGCCGCGATCCACCACGGGGCGCAACGCGTAGGACTCCTCGGTCGACGTGCGGCGCTGGTCGGCGTCACCTCCTTCGTCCTCCTCGGCGGCTGGTTCATCGCCAGTGGGGTGGTAGCCGGCCACGGTGGGTACCGCGCCCGGCTCGGGCACGGTATTCCGTGGCTGCCGGTCGTGGTAGTCGGCTTCGTGGCCGTGCTGCTACTTCTGAGCCGGATGCCGACCGTGGCACGCGTCCTCGCTGCACCAGGGTTCGAGAGCCGCCTGATTCACCCACACTTCTTCCGAGTCACCGGGGTGGTGTTCTTGATCCTCATGGCCCAAGGTCACCTGCCCGCCCTGTTCGCGCTACCGGCAGGTCTTGGCGATATCGCCGTCGGCATCGGTGCTCCTCGCGTTGCGCGTCGCTTGGCCGAGGGAACGGGCCGCCGCGCAGCCCTTTGGTTCAACGCCTTCGGCGTCACGGATCTGCTAGTTGCGATGATGCTTGGCGCGATCGTCGGCTACCGGCTGATCAGCGTCAGGCCCTCCGGCGCGCCGATCAGCGAACTCCCTCTCGCGCTGATCCCTTCCGCGGAGGTCCCGCTGCTCCTCGCCGTGCACATTACATCGATCCTTGCCCTGCGTAGAACGTCACCGCAACTGCCGCCGCAGGTGATTCCCCGCCCGGCCGCCGTGAGGTGAAACCGCCGCCGGAGCGCTTTTCAAAGCGGCCGAACATCGGCCGGCGTCGGGTGCGCGGTTTCGACCCACGTCTGCCTGATCTCATCAGTGGCCAACGCCGGATCGGAATCCTCGCTGCTGTTCGCGACCGCGCGCCTGACCGGTGGGTCACCGGAGCCCGACTCACCCGCACCGACGTGAAAGAGAAGGCATGCGCGTATTGCACTTGTCGGATCTCCACATTCCCGAACAAACAGGGCCGAACGTCTGCGGCATCGACGCACGAGTCATATTGCCGCAGTTACGACCAGCGCATGACCCAACTCGACTTGATCGTCGTCAGCGGAAACATCACCGACGACGGCTCGCCAGAGGGCTACGCCGACGCTCGGGCCCTGGTCGAGACCTTCGCTCACAACCGCGGGGCCGCCCAAGTTTGGTGCGTCAGCAACCACGACACCCGGGACGCATTCACCGCGGCCTTGGCAACAGCACATCTCGACGCCGACGGCCACGATATCGGTCAGCCCGCGCCTGCAACCACTCGGAGCTGCGCAGCCACCAGCCAGGTCAACGGTCTGCGCGTCATCATTCTGGACAGAGTGAACCACGGCCAGGTCGCGGGCCGGATCGAATCCGACCAACTGAGGTGGTTGCATGACGTTCTCGCCAACCCAGCACCAGCCGGAACAGTCTTGGCCTTCCATTACCCGCCGATCAGCGTGTCGACGGAGTGGGCGGCCACCAGCCTCCAGGAACCCATTGCTCTGGCCGACCTATTGTGCGGCTCGGACGTTCGCACGGTTTTGTCCGCGCACGTACACGCGGGGATAACCGGCCTGCTCGCCGGCATCCCAGTCTGGGTGACGCCCGGCGTTCCTGCCGGCATCGACCTCACTGCGCCGGGCGGCACCGAGCGAGCGGTGCGCGGCGCGGCGGCCACTCTCGTTGAGCTCAATTGGGCGAACAGCCAGATGTTTCACGTCCTACACGCTCGCGATTGCCGGGCCGGCGAGCAGTTGTACCTTGCCGACGGCCGCACCTGGCAGCATCTCGGCGACGAGGATGGGCCTACGCGCAAGGTCGCAGGATGAGCCTGCTGAACACCGGCGTATCAGCCTCGGCTGTCGGGGGTATGGCCCTAACCGCGCTCGGGATGGTCCTCACCCCAGGCCCCAACATGATCTATCTCGTTTCCCGAAGTGTCAGCCAGGGCCGTCGAGCCGGAATCATCTCTCTCGCCGGCACCGGCGTCGGCTTCGTGGTCTACATGACAATGGCAAACCTGGGCCTGGCCGTTGTCTTCGTCGCCGTACCCTGGCTCTACATCGGCTTCAAAGCTGCTGGGGTGGCCTACCTCGGCTATCTCGCTTGGCAATCCGTCAGGCGGGGCGGTCGCGGTGTGTTTGAAGTCCGGCCACTGCGCCGCGACTCCGCGCTCACACTGTTCCGGATGGGGCTACTGACAAACCTGCTCAACCCCAAGGCCGCCGTCATGTACCTCGCGCTAATCCCGCAGTTCATCAATCCCACCTCTGGAAAGACCACCGCCCAAGGCTTCACGCTCGGCACCGTGCAAATTTTGGTCAGCATGAGCGTCAACGCTTGCATCATCATCGGAGCCGGATCGATCGCCCGCTTCCTGGCCACCCGGCCAAGTTGGGCCGCATGGCAACGTCGTATGACCGGCACCATGCTCGGACTCGTTACCGTCCTTCTCGCACGGGAAGTACCCGCACGCGCCCGGATATGGTCTTGAACCCCTCGAACCATCAATCCCTTCGGCCGTTAACCGCGAGGGCCGCGCCGAGGCCGATCACCGCAAGCCCGCCAGCGCCGCCGATCGCGGCCATCCGCCGCGGCAATCTAGTGCCGCGTGTCGTAAATAGTTAGGCTGTCTGTATTCGGGACAATTGGGCATGGTCGCTGCGGCTTTGGTACTTCGTGATGGTGATCGCGCTCGTCTGGATTCGTTGATCCGGTCGTCGTCGGTGCGGGCCGGCCTCGCGCAGCGGGCGCGGATCGTGGTGCTGGCCAGTGAGGGTGTCGCGAACGCCGAGATCGCCCGGCGGGTTGGATGTGCGCGGCAGACGGTGATCGACTGGCGTGAGCGCTATCGGGTTGAGGGCATCGCCGGTCTGAACGACCTGGACCGGCCGGGCCGTCCGCGGGTGATCGATGATGCTGCGGTGGTGGTCGAGACGTTGCAGCCACCACCGGCCAAGCTCGGGGTGACGCACTGGTCTTCGCGGTTGCTGGCCGATCATCTGGGGATCTCCTTCGCCTCGGTGGCGCGGATCTGGCGGGAGTGGAAGCTGCAGCCGTGGCGGCGCGAGACGTTCAAGTTCTCCACCGATCCCCAACTGGAGGCCAAGATCCGTGACGTGGTCGGGCTGTACCTGAACCCGCCGGACAAGGCCGTCGTGCTCTCGATCGACGAGAAGTCGCAGGTGCAAGCTTTGGATCGCACCGCGCCGATCCTGCCGCTGCGACCGGGTCTGCCGGAGAAAGCCACGCACGACTACGTGCGTCACGGCACCACGACCCTGTTCGCGGCGTTGGAGATCGCGACCGGCAAGGTGACCGACGCGTGCTACCCGCGCCACCGCCACGAGGAATTCTTGAAGTTCCTCAAACAGGTCGCCAAGGCCTACCCGCGTGTGCAACTGCACATCGTGGCCGACAACTACGCCACGCACAAACACCCGTCCGTGCAAAGGTGGTTGGCGAAGAACCCGCGGATCACGATGCACTTCACGCCGACCTCCGGCTCGTGGCTGAACATGGTGGAGATCTTCTTCGGGATCATCACCCGCCAAGCGATCCGCCGCGGCACCTTCACCTCGGTCAAGGATCTCATCGCCGCAATCGAGACGTTCATCGACGGCTGGAACGAACGCTGCCAGCCCTTCACCTGGACCAAGACCGCCGACCACATCCTGACCAAGGCAAAGCCCCGCCCAAAGACTTCAAACACGCGACACTAGAAAACCGGGACCTGGCGCTGCCGGCGATCAACGCCCAAAGACTGTCGGAGGCCAGTGCGATGCACGGGAATAACGCGCCGAGCAGAAGCAGCTGAAGAGTCCGGTGACCTGTCGAGGGTTCTATGAATGGCGGTAGCGCAGCAACGAAGAAGACGATGCTCTTCGGGTTGGTGACGCCGACAACGAATCCGTCGCACCACACTTGCCAGGTCGACTGCATCGAGGCCCGCTGGGCTGTCATCGCGTGTGCAAGCGCGTGCCTGTGCCGGATCGCCTGGATACCCAGATAGGTCAGGTACGTCAGGTAGGTACGCCGGCGAGCTTGACGACGGTATACATGGCGATCGAGTGTTCGACGATTTCTCCGACACCGAAAGCGACCGCGATAACCTGCAGGTACTGGCCGGTGGCGTTGCCGAGGACCGTGACCAGCGCCACGCGCCGACCGATCGAGGTCAGCCTCAGGTTATTTCAGTCGGTACGGTTTTCCACAGACGTAGTAAGCAGATGCTCGTTGACGTCGATATGTTCGCCGATCAGCCGTCGAGCGACGGAGACGTTGCCGTCGCGTAGAGCTTCGAAAATTTGGCGGTGCTCGGCGAGAGCGGCTTTCGGTCTCCGTTTCGACTCACGATAGCGAGCTTCGAGAACAGTTAGGGCGAAGCGCATCTCGAGCGCAATGGCGGCGTAGAAGCCGTCGACGCGGTCGCTTCCGATAAGCCCGACAACAGCCCGATGGAATTCGACGTCGCTAGCGACGATCGATTCCGCGTTGCCGATCTGGGTAGCGTCACTGAGCTGTTGGTAGGCAGCAGCCAATGCCGCATGGCGATGTGAGGGGGCGTGAGGTGCTGATTCGGCCGCCGCCAACTCGAGAGTACGTCGCACGCGGTAGAGGTCGCGGATGTCGCTGACATCGAGTTTGGCCACGCGTGAACCCTTGTGCCGGTGATGGTGGACGAGACCGGCATGTTCGAGGATGCTCAGCGCCTCCCGCACGGTGCGGCGTGACACCTCGAAGCGTTCCGAAAGCGCAGCCTCGCGCATGGGTTCGTCAGCGATCAGCTCGCCCCGGAAGATCATTTCTCGGAGGACGGCCGCGAGTTCCTCAGCGGTCGACCCGCGGTGGAGAGTCGGCGTGGGCATCGGGCGCACGGTTCGATGCTACTTTGTCGCCAAGCTGGTAGCATTGCTATATTGGTCATCAATTCATCAGTGGGGTGACGTGGCTGTCGTGGGAGCGGGTGCGCCTCCGTCCGCCGATTGGGCAATTCCAAGGGTTCTGGAGTTACTGGCTGTCGAGTACGGCCTGGTGCCGGATTCCGCCACGTGCCTCGGTGGCGAAGTCGATCTCAACGTTGCGGTGGCTTCGACCGACGGCCAGCGGGTAGTTGTCAAGCTCGGCCAACCCGACACTGATCTCGTGCGGCTTGAGTGGCAGCACCAGTTGATGCGTGATCTCGCCGAGCAAGGGGAGCTACCTGAGGTTCCGCACATCATCCACACTCGCGATGGTCGCGAGATCGTCCTGCTCGAATACGGCGGCGCCCGCCATCCAGTGCGAGTTCAAACGTGGGTCCCAGGTCGCATGGTCTCAGAGCTGAGCCGACAGTCGTCAACACTGCTCTACGATTGGGGTCGCGTTGCGGCGCAAATGACTCGCGCGCTTGCGGGATCGCCGACGCCGAGCCAATTGTGGACTCATCATTGGGATGCCCTCCGCGCGCCGGAAGCGATCGAGGGCACTCGGTGGGCGATCGCCGACCAAGCGCAGCAGGGAATCGTCGATACCCTGGTCACGCAATTCGACGAGCACGTCACCGCCCAGGTGCATCAGCTGCCTCGGCAGGTGGTGCACCAGGATTTGAATGATTTCAACATCCTCGCCGCGTCCGATCTCGACGGCCACTATCGGGTGAGCGGTGTCTTGGACTTCGGGGATGCGCTCCACACGGTGCGAATCGCCGAACTCGCAGTCGCAGTGGCCTACGCGATGCTGCGCAAGGCCGATCCGCTTAACGCCGCAGCCGAGGTAGTGCGCGGATACGCGGCGCTCGTCCCGCTCAACGACGCCGAGCTTGCCGTGCTGTTCCCGACCGCAGCCGCCCGGTTATGCGTCAACGCCACGACCTGGGCGGCGCGGGCACAGGAGAACACCGAGTATGCCCACGCGCGGACGCAGCACACCTGGCCGGCGTTGAAGCGCCTTGCTGCGCTACCGCCGTCATTGGCCGAGGAAGCGTTGCGGGAGGCGGCCGGAATGCCAACCCGGCACCGGCCGCCGGCCGCCGCTGCCCGCTCGCCGCGCCCCCCTGAGCTGGTCCAGGCCGCGTTCACGCCCCACGGTGTGCCCGTACGGCGCCGTTCAGATTCCGGAGTGCCGGCGACGGTGAGCCTCGCTGCCGAATTGCGCAGCACTGCGGGGTTGCGTCTGCCACGGGCAGCGATTGTCGAATGGCGTGACGGCGACTCGGTTGTCCTGAAACACCGCGGTGACCCCGTGTGCTGGTCACGGTGGGACCGGCTGGTAACCGTCGACCTCTCGTTGGGCGACCTACTAGCGGCCGGCACCATGTTGCCCACTGTCGGCGACCAGGTCGGTGTCTCGCTGTTTCGTGCCGCCGATGCCGCGGCGCGTGCCCCACGAGGTCCGGTGACCTGGTCAAGCCTGTCCGCCTGGCGACGGGTAGGCGCGGATCCGGGGCTCTTGTGGGGTGCCTGCTTCGCGGCGCCCGAGCGCAGTGATCCGGTGGCGGCGCGACGCCGGCACTTCGCCCGGTCCCAGCGCCACTATTACGATCGGCCGCCTCGCCTCCTGTCAAGTGCAGATGTGTGGCTGTACGACGAGCATGGCCTCGCCTATCTCGACGTGATGAACAACGTGAGCCACGTCGGTCACACAAATCCGGTCGTCGTAGCTGCTGCGCACCGCCAGGCGGCGACACTGAACACCAACAGCAGGTTTGTGTACGACGGCATCGCCGGGTATGCGGCCCGACTTGCTGCGTCGCTTCCCGACCCGCTCGAGGTCGTCTTTTTGGTCTGTACCGGCAGTGAGGCAAACGATCTGGCGCTGCGGATCGCACGCCAGGTCACCGGACGGGAGGACGTCCTGGTGATTGAGGGCGCCTATCACGGCAACACGTGCGCGGTGACTGCGATCAGTCCTAACCGATACGACGGTCCTGGTGGGGCTGGCCGGCCAGCGACCACACACGAGGTTATCCAACCGAACCGCTTCCGTGGCCCGTTCGGGCGTGACGACCCCGACTCAGGGCCGAAGTACGCCGCAGATGTAACACGCGCACTTGACCAGCTCAGCGAGTCGGAGCGACGACCTGCTGCGTACATCGCCGAGTCACTGATGGGCACTGCCGGAGTGATCGTGCACCCACCCGGATACCTGTCGGCTGCATTCGACGCGGTCCGCGGCGCGGGGGGGCTGTGCATCAGCGACGAGGTCCAGGTCGGATTCGGCCGTGTCGGCTCGCACTTCTGGGGTTTCCAGACCCACGGGGTGGTCCCGGACATCGTGACGATGGGCAAGCCTATGGGCAACGGATATCCGCTCGGAGCGGTCGTGACGACGCGAGCAATCGCGGATGCCTTCGACAGTGGGATGAAATACTTCAACACCTATGGCGGAAACCCGGTCGCATGCGCGGTCGGTACGGCCGTCCTCGACCAGATAGAAGAGCGTGCTCTTCAGGAAAATGCCGCACAGGTTGGCGGCCACTTGATGCGCCGACTTGTCACGCTGGCGCAGCGCCATCCCGTCATCGGCGACGTACGCGGCGTCGGGCTGTACGCCGGGATTGAATTCGTCACCGACCCCGATACGCGGCACCCGGCAGGACGTGTAGCGCGATATGTCGCCGAACGGATGAAGGACGAGGGCGTACTCACGTACTCGACTGGCACCTTTGACAACGTCCTGAAGATCAAGCCCCCGATGACCTTTGGCCGTGATCACGCTGAGCTGTTCGTCGAGGTGCTGGACCACGTGCTCTCCGGAGATTGGTAATGGGCATGACCGACCTGTTCCCGGCTGAGCCGACCAATCCTAACTTCGCAGCGCCGCAGGTTCGTGCGCTGTTGAGGGACGTGTGGGGCATCGACGGCGTGCCTACCGAACTCGGCAGCATGCAGGACCAGAACTTTCGGGTGCGGTCTGACGTGGGCGCTGGGGTCGTCGTCAAGATCGCGGGCGCACACACGAGCCCGACTCTTCTCATGCTGCAGAACGCCGCGCTGCACTGTCTGGCAGGACAAGACTTGGGCTTCGGCTGTCCCGAACCGGTTCCTGCGCTGGACGGAAGGGAGATCGTCGAGCTCCACGGACAGCAGCTTCGTGTGCTCACCTGGGTCGTTGGGGTTCCGCTATCGGAGCGGATGTTCCTCGGGTCGAGGGATCTACGAAAGCTCGGCGCACTTGCTGGGCAGGTTGCCCAGGCCCTGACTCACTTCGAACATGCCGGACTCGACCATGGCAATGGCTGGGATGTTCGGCTGGCGGGTAACGTCCTCGCTGAATCCCTGCCGTACATTCCGAGGGATTGGCGTGGCTTCGTCGAGCAAGCGTTGCAACGATTGGCCGAGGTCGGGCCCGGGCTGCCGAGCGCGGTTGTCCACGGTGACGTGACGCCTGTGAACACAGTTTGCGTGGGCAGTCCCGAGCTACAGTCTTGTCCGGTCGGCGTGATCGACTTCGGTGACATTATGCGAAGCTGGCGCATCGGCGACACTGTCGCCGCTGTTGTCGGTGCGCTCGAACACCCCGGAGTGGATGACCCGCTCGGTGCCGCGCTCGCCGTCCTCGCCGGTTACCACGGAGTTGTGTCGTTGACCGAATCAGAGATCGACGCGTTCTGGCCGCTGGTTCTGGCGCGCACGGCTGTCACGGTCGCGATCAGCTACCGCCAATGGGCTGGCAACGCGAAGAACGAGTACGCGCGACAAAGCGTCGAATCGGGAACGCGCGCGATGCGCCGGGTAGCGCAGGTCGATCCCGCTGTTGCCGCCGCGGCTGCCCGCGCCTGCGCCGGGTTGACCATGGTGCCGCAGGCGATGAAGGCTGCGGCCCAACTGCGTGCCAAGCCAGGGGTGGAACTGGTCCCCGGCCTGGCCGATGCGACACGGCTGGACATGTCCGTGACCTCGGACGAACTTGCTTTCGGAGAATGGTCGGACCCGAAACACTTGTCCGACCTGATCGGTGAGGAAATCAGGATCGGTCGTTGGGGCGAGGTGAGGTTGCGCAGCGAAGACCGTCCGCAACCCATTGCCGCGGCAACGCTGCACTTGGGCGTCGATGTATTCGTCCCACCAGGCACATGCGTCGTATCGCCGGTTGCGGGCCGGATCACGGACGTGAGCTTCGACGGTGTAGAGCTCGACGTCGCTACCGGGACCGGCCTGCGGATAGCCGGTCTGCGACCCGGCGTGACAGTCGACGAGAAGGTCGGCGCCGGATCGGTGCTCGGAGTTGTGGCACCGGCACCAGCCACCGCCTCGATGCCGGCACACCTGCACGTGCAGTTGCTGCACGCGCGCGGACTTCCAACCCACGGCGACGCGGTGCACGCCCGGGCCTGGCTAGCGCTTTCACCTGATCCGTCGGGCGTGCTCGGGATCGCCGGCGCGGCACCGATGCCGAGCGACCCGTCCACCCAACGTGCCCGACGTGAGGACGTTGTGGGGCGCCCGCAACATCTGTATTACGAACAACCACCGCAGATTATCCGCGGTTGGCGGCAACATCTGTACGACTCGGCGGGCCGCTGCCATCTCGATATGATCAACAACATCGCCGCCGTCGGTCATTCCCATCCGCGCGTGGCCGCTGCGGCGGCGCGTCAGTTGCGCCGACTCAACACGAACTCGCGGTTTCTGTACGACTCGATGACTCGCTATGCCGAGCGCATCAGCGCTCTGCTGCCGCCGGAACTGGACACCGTTTTCTTGGTGAACTCCGGTAGCGAGGCGGCGGATCTGGCCGTGCAACTCGCTCGGCGGTTCACCGCCCGACGCGATGTGGTGGTCCTTGCCGGTGCGTACCACGGCTGGACCGGCTCTGTTATGGAACTGTCCACTTCGCCGATGGACCATCCGAACTGGCAGGCCGAACTGCCGAGTTGGGTGCATGTTGCCGATCAGCCCGATACCTATCGCGGCGCGCACGGAAACGACGCCGAGGCCTACCGCGCGTCAGTCCGCGAGCTATGCGCCGGCAGCCGCGGGGGGCCGGCCGCGTTCTTGAGCGAACCGTTGCTCGGCAACCAAGGTGCACTCGAACTGCCGAGAGACTATCTGCGCGGTGTGTACGCCGACGTCCGCGCGGCTGGCGGCTTGTGCATCGCGGATGAGGTCCAGGTTGGGATGGCGCGGACCGGTGCGACATTCTGGGCCTTCGAATATGAGGATGTGGTGCCTGACATCGTGTTCACGGCCAAGGCCGCCGGAAACGGCCATCCACTGGGGGTCGTTGTGTGCCGGCGCGCGATCGCCGACCGATTCGATCGCGAGATCTCCTACTTCTCCTCTACCGGTGGCGGCCCGGTGTCGTGCGAGATCGGACTGGCTGTGCTGGATGCAATACGGGATGAGGGTCTGCAGGAGAACGCCCGCGTTGTCGGCGCGTACCTCAAACGGGAGTTACTCGACCTCGCACAGTCGCAGCCACTGATAGGGGCGGTCCACGGCCGCGGTCTGTACCAGGGGGTCGACTTGGTCCTCGATCGCGAGACCCGCACGCCGGCGCGCTATGAAGCGGTCGCGGTCAGCGAGCGCCTGCGGTCCCTCGGGGTCGTCGTGCAGCCCACTGGGGACTCATTCAACGTCCTCAAGGTCAAGCCTCCGATGTGTCTCGATCTCGAATCCGCGGAGTATTTCGTCACGGCACTACGTGCCGTATTGACCGAGCGTGCCGAGCACGTACCTCAACGGCGCGCGCCGGAACGTCGGTGATTACACCGGTCACACCGCCGTCCGCGAACAGCTCCGCCAGCCGCTGCCTGTCGTTGACCGTCCAGACCCAGTAAGCGCGACTCTCATCCCGGGCCCGTGTTGCGAGTGCCCCGTCGGGATCGAGCGCGTCTTCCACCAGCGTCACCGACGCGCCACATGCATCGGCGAGCGCGAACGGATCGCCGTTGAACGGGGCACCATCGGATGGCGCTTCGATGACAAGCCCAGTCTGGATGGAGTCGGTGAGATAGCCGACCGTGCGCAGCACCTGCGGGTAGATCGAAGTGATGATCAGCGGCTGCGGGAATCCGGAGACGACGTCGAGCAATGCGCGTTCCAGGCCGAGTTCAACTACCTCCAGATCGAGCCCGACACTCCCGGACGTAAGGTCAAGCAGCGCCTCCAGGGTGACCAGATCCTCACGCTCGAGGTCCCAGGTGTCGTGGGCGAGCACGAGCACGCCGTCGTGTGTCATGCGCACGTCGGTCTCGATGAGGTCGCTGCCGGCGGCGATCGCGGCGACGAAGGCGGCCATCGAGTTGTCGGGCAGGTCGTAGCTTGCGCCGCGGTGCGCACAGACCAGGCCGTTGCTCATGTCGAGGCGGCGGGGCTCAGCCGCGGGGCGTCGTGCAATAGACGCTGGGTGTAAGGGTGCTTGGGAAGGTCGAGGACCTGCTCGACCGGGCCGGACTCGACGATGCGCCCGTGTTGCATGACCGCGACGCGTTGGGCGACGGATCGCACCAACGGCAGGTTGTGGGTGACGAACAACAAACTGAGCCCTAGATCCTGCTGCAAGCTCCGGAGCAAGGTCACGATTGCGGCCTGCACCGAAACGTCGAGAGCGCTGGTGATTTCGTCACACAACAACACCCTTGGCCGGCAGATTAGAGCACGCGCGATCGCTACCCGCTGACGTTCTCCTCCCGATAGTTCATCGGGATACTTCGTTGCGTAGTGCGGCGATAGCGAGACCCGTTCGAGCATCTCCGCGACCCGTGTGCGCGTGTCACGGCGGCGACCGTTGTCGAGCAGGGCCAGCGGCCGGGCGACCGATTGGCCGACGGTCCTCCTTGGGTTCAACGAACCGTACGGGTTTTGAAAGATGTACTGGATATCGCGTTTCAACGCTCGGGGGCGGCGCCGGACCGAGGAAGCGAGCGCGATGCCGTCGAGCGCAACCCGCCCGGTCCACCTGTCGTGCAGTCCTGCGACGGCTCGAGAGACCGTCGTCTTGCCGCTTCCGGACTCACCCACCAACGCCAGACACTCGCGTTCTGCGACGCTGAGCTCGAGGCCGTGTACGACCTCGACGTCGCCGTAACGAGCATGCAGATCCTCGATGCAAAGCAACGAGTCGCGGACATTGCCGGGGGGCTGGGATTTTGTGACGCCGAGTGAGCCGAGCCGCTTGCGGGAGTCGTCGATGCGGATGCAGCGCACACTGTGGCCGACGCCGACTTCGACTGATTCGGGTAGCCGCTCGTCGCACTCGGCTACGCGCAGAGCGCAGCGAGGCGCGAACGGGCAGCCGGTTGGGCGAAATCCGGGGGACGGAGCGCGCCCGGGGATTGCGGTGAGCACGCGAGCGGCGTCGATGCGCGGAACGGCTGCGAGCAATTGACGGGTATATGGGTGCGCTGCGGTGCTGAATATGCTTGCTGCTGGACCCTCCTCGACAACGCGTCCGGCGTACATTACGGCGACGCGATCGGCGAAGTTGCCCACCACCGACAGGTCATGTGAGACATACAGCGCCGCGGCGCCCTGATGCTCGGTGATCCGGCGCACCGTCGCAAGCACGTGCGCTTGGGTGGTGACGTCCAACCCGGTTGTAGGCTCGTCCAACACAACAACGGCGGGCTTGCATGCGAAGGCCATCGCGATGCTCACCCGCTGCTGTTGGCCGCCGGACAGTTGGTGTGGGTAGCGGCGAAGAAACTCCGGATCGTCCGGGAGCGACACCTCTCGCATCACCTCGGCGATGCGTTCTCGGCGGTGATCGCTGTCGCGGCCCCAGTCGTGCACCTCGAGGGCCTCGATGAGATGGGCGCCAATGCGCCTCGCAGGATTGAGGGCCGTGCCAGGATCTTGCGGTACATATGACACCACCCGTCCGCGGGTATCGCGGCGGTCGTGCTTGCTTAGCGCAAACATGTCGACACCGTCGACCACCGCGCGACCGTCGGCGATACGCACACCGCGGCGTTCATGCGCAAGCAGCGCAAGCGCCGCGGTGGTCTTGCCCGACCCAGACTCCCCTACCAAAGCCAGCACCTCGCCGCGAGCAATATCGAAGGACACGTCGGAAACGATCTCTTGCCCGGTTCGAGCCAGATCGACGCGTAGCCCGAGCACGGAAACGGCCACGTCCGCACCGGCCCGGCGTGTCATGAGCCTCCTCGGTCTATCCCTGCGGCGGCGCGGGCGACACCGTCGCCGACGAGCCCGACGCCAACGGTGAGCAGCGCGATGGCGGCCGCGGGCACAAGGGGTGCGTTCGGTTGCAGGGTCAACGCACTGGCGTTCTGCGAGACCATTGTCCCCCAGTTTGGCGCATTCGGATCCGCCGCGAAACCAAGGAAAGCCAGCGCTGCGATCAGCTGCACGGCGTAGGTCAGCCGGAAAGTCGTCTCCACGCCGAGACTGCCCACGACGTTCGGCAGCACCTCGACCAGCGCGATCCGCAGGTGCCCGTCGCCGTTGGCTCGCGCCGAGTCGACGAATTCGCGGTCGACCACACCCGCCGCCGCTCCGCGCATGACGCGCACTGTGCGCGGCATCGTCGTCAGCGCCACCGTGAGCACGATCAGCCACGTCTGCGGGCCAGCCGTAGCCATCACGATGAGAGCCAGCAAGATCTGCGGGAACGCCAGGAGGATGTCGGTGACACGCAACAACGTGTTGTCGACCCATCCTTTCGACAACGCTGCCCACAATCCGATAACCAGCCCTGCACCGACACCCAGCACCGTCGAGATTACCGATATCACAAGGATCGCGCGGCCACCCTCGAGAAAGCGCGATAGCACGTCCTGGCCGAGATAGTCGGCTCCCAACGGAAGGCCCGGACCCGGAATCTGGTACGGCTTGGCCACAAGCGCAGTGGGATCGTGCGGAGCGAACCAGGGCCCTACGATCGCCACAATCGCGAGGCAAATCGTCGCCAACAAACCGATCCGCGTGCGCCACAGTCGCAACGCGCGGCGAAAGACGCCTCGCGCCCGCAGGACCTTTAGCGGCGCCTCCTCGGCGAGTCCCGACACGGTAAGTGTGCTCATCGCGCCCTCACCCGAGTCCAGTCCGTAGCCGGGGTGTGACGAGGATCGTCGCGACATCGGCTGCGAGGTTCGTGACAACGTAGACGGCCGTAATGATCATCGTGACCACCTGGGCGGTCGGGAAGTCGCGATTGAGAACAGCATCACGCAGCGCAATCCCAACGCCGGTGTAGGAGAACACGGCTTCAACGACGATGACGCCACCGGCGAGGTACGCGAGGTTGAGCGCGATCACCTGGAAGGCCGGGGCCAGTGCGTTGGGCAGTGCGTGACGCACCACGATGCGGCGCTCGGGCACACCGGTCAGCCGGGCTGCCTCGACATAGTCGGATTCGAGCACTTCGATCATCGCCGCTCGCATGATCAGCGCTATATTTGGTGTGACGACCAGCACCAACGTGAGCGCTGGCAGCCAGATCGCGTCCAGATCGGACCATGGCCGTGATCCCGGGGGAATGATCGACACTGCGGGAAAGAAGTGGAACACGCTGGTCGCGAACAACGCGATCATGGCCAACCCGATGACGAACTCGGGGATGGACGCGAGAACCCGCTGCAGGAACGACGAGACCTCATCGAGGATTCCATCGCGGCGCAGTGCCGCGATCGAACCGATCAGGAGCGACAGCGGTATTGAGATGGCCGCAGCCACGACTACGAGAAACGCCGAGTTCACCAGTCGCGGCGCGAGATCGTTCATGATCGGCTGACCCGAGGTCAGCGAATTGCCCGGATCACCGCGCAGCAGGCCGCCGACGAAGTGACCGTACTGCGTGAGCGCGGACTGATCGAGGCCCAGTTGCTTCTCGAGTGCGGCCAGCGACTCCGCGGTAGCCTGCTTGCCCAACTTCGCTTTCGCGGCGTTGCCGGGAAGCAGCTGGGTCGCCGCGAACACGATCACCGAAACCGCGACCAGCGTCATCGCCGCAAGGATGACCCGAACGGCCACGAACCCAGCGAGGCCGCGGGGCCGCAACCAACCGGTTACCCGGCGGCGGGTGGCGGAGTTGGTCACCACGTTCGGTCAGACGAGATACACGTCAGCGAAGTGCCTTCCGTAATAGTCGAGGTTGAGGGTGCCGCGATTCTTCTCGAACCCACCGACCTTACTGGAGTACGCGTCGACGAGGTTGTCGAAGAACGGGATGATGTACGCGCCGGTCTCGAATTCCTCGGTCATCATCTTGTGGATGATGTCAGCCTGCTTGTCGGAGTCCTGCTCGGCGAGCGCCTGCGCATAGAGCGACGCGAAATCGGACCCCTGCGGTGGCCAGCCGGTCTCGTTGTAGGGCGCGCCATGCAGCGATCCCTGCGCGACCTGCGGAAGATAGTTCCGGGTTCCCCAGAAGTCGGGCGAGAACGTCCACTTCTGGAAGCCATTGTTGAAGGTCGTTGAATCCATCACTTTGACGTTGACCGTCACGCCGGCACCTTTGGCCTGTTGGGCGAACACCTGACACATGGCATTAAGGCCGGCTGCCACCTCGCTTGTCGGCAAGTCGATGGTCAGCCCCTCGTGACCGGCCGCTTTGAGCAGCGACTTTGCCTTTTCCAGATCCTGTTCACGCTGCGCCACCTGCAGGTACGCCGGGTCGAACGGCGCGTACAGGTCGTTCGCGACGCGACCGTACCCGCCGAGGGCATTCTCCAACATCTGCTTGCGGTCGACAATGAGCCGGAACGCCTGGCGTACCCGGACGTCGGTGAACGGCTCGCGGTCGACGCGCATGCACAACGTCAGCCATCCACCGCCCTCGTTGTTGAACAGCACCAGCGACGAGTGCTGCGTGATCACGTTCGTCTGTGTATAGGGAACGTCGGCGATCGCTTCGACCTGACCGGAGATGAGAGCGTTCATTCGAGCGTTCGCGTCGTCGATGTCAACGATCGTTACGTGATCGAGATAAGGCTTGCCTTCGAGACGGTAGTTGGCGAAACGCTCATGCTCAGAGCGCTGGCCGGGGCTGAACGAGGCCAATCGGAACGGCCCGGTACCGATCTGCCCCTCCTTCCACGATTTCCCCTTGTTCGTGTAGCCGGCGGGAACCATCGTGGCCGTGTACGACGCGAGCCCGAACGGGATCGTCACATCAGGCCGGCTCAGGCCCAGCCGAACCGTGTAGGCATCCAGCTTCTTAATGTTTTTCCGGTCCACCGAAAGCAGCCCGGTCCCACCATCGAGGGCGAGCTTCGGGTCAGTCAGTCGCTGCACGGAGTAGATCGCGTCATCGGCGGTGAGAGTCTTGCCATTGTGGAACTCGATCCCTTGCCGGAGCTTGATGACATATCCGAGCCGGCCATCGGGCTCCACTGACTCGGCCAGACCGGTCGTCGTCAGTTTGAACTGGCGGTCGAACTCCAGCAATGGCTCCCAACCGGTGACCGCGCGGGCCTGATCGATCTTGGCCAGGTCATTCTGCGCGTCCATGATGTCCTTCAGGCCGTTGCCCTGCACTGCGACAGTGAGCTTCCCGCCACGCCTGGGGCTTCCGCTCGCCCCGGTGGTGTTTGTAGCGCTCGCGGGGGAACTGCCCTTGACGGCAGAAGAGGACTTCGTCGGTCCGGAACCTGTACAGGCCGCGAGCGCGAACCCAGCTGCTAGCGTGCCCGCGCCGAACAGCATGTCGCGACGGCTGACGACCCGCGCGGCCCAAAACTGGTCGTATCTCGCCCGCGCATCCGCTCGCCCAGGATCTCCTGAGGATGTCATTGCTACTCCTTGACTCGCTGACCATGGGCAACCTGTACTTCGTGCCGAAACTGGAGGGCGGGCACGTCCGGACCGACCGAGCCTGACAGACCAATCACTTCCCCAGCGCCGATATGAGTTGAAGAATTGGTGACCAATAGCGCAACTTTACCGCGCGCACACCTCCAGTAGCTAGAGCCCGCCACATCAAATTGGACCGCTGCGGCAACTCGATGATGGTGCGAGGCCCAACCAACTGGTCCAACGTCGGCAGCGCAGCAACCAAACGTGCGTTTCTTCGAAAGGCTACGGCCTGATCACCCGCGACCCAGCAAGAAGATCAGGGTTGCCTCGCGAGGCCTCATCGGGCCTCGGCGGCGACGCGCTGCCGTCCGTGCACCCGGGTGTCATATGGGGTAGGTGAGGCGCCATTGCGAGGGCGCTGCCGCAGGACGCCACATCTGGAGGTCGCCATGTCCACACCGTCACCTACGCCGATCAGCTCGCCGGCGGCTGCTGTTGTTTGTCTCGCGGTTCGTGCCGCGGGGCGGGTGTGGGCCGATCCGGCGGTGCATCCGAATGAGGACGGGCTGCCGGGGGTGTCGTTGGCCCGCAAGATCGTCGGGGCGTTGTTGACGTTCGGGTTGATCGCGGCGGTGGCCGGGGTGGCGATCTCCTCGGTGGTTTGGGCGCTCTCGGCGCACAACGGCACAGCTTCGTGACGCTTCTGTCTGACCATGGGATGCCGCTCGAGGACATCTCACGGCTCGTTGGCCACTGCGGCACCGCAGTCACCGAGGCCGTCTACCGAAAACAGTTCCGGCCCGTACTCCAGGCTGGCGCCACGGCTATGGACGAGATCTTCGAACATTGACCCAGGCCGGTAGTCAAGCAGTTAGAAAAGCAGGGCCGCCCTCGCGACCGCCCGATGTGCTCCGGGGCCCGGATTTGCTGGTCGGGGTGACAGGATTTGAACCTGCGGCCTCTTCGTCCCGAAGCATTCCGGGTACCCCAGTTCGCGGGCCGCCCGGGTCTAGGCCCCAGAAATTCGGGCGACGGCGTGTGCTGGCGTCCGTTCACGTCCGGACCGATTGTCAAGCAGATAGTCAAGCACCGCGGTCCGGTGCCGGCCGCTGCGCGCGTCCTTGCTGAGCCGGCGTCGAGGGGTACGACCGGCCACGGTTTGCGGGTCGGTCAGGTGCCGAGCCTGTCGTGCGGGCTTTCGATTCAGCTCCGCTCCTTCATGGCCGCGGTGGTCGTTGGCGCGTTGCCTTGGAGAAGCACTCGGTTTGGGCGCGCCGACCGTGCTCCGCTGTTCGTGGATGGCGGGCTGGTCCTGCGTTGGCAAGGCGGGACTTACCGGTAGATGTCGCGGCGGTGCCCGACGGCGACGACGAGCACGAGCAGGGCCTGGTCGTGGATCTCGTAGATGATGCGGTAGTCGCCGGTGCGGACTCGCCACTCGCCATCGCCGCCGGCGAGCTTGGTGGCCCCCGGGGGCCGGGGTTGGTCGGCGAGTAGCTCGATCGCGGCCTGCACTCGGCGGCGCGCTGGCGGGTCGAGTTTGCGCAGCTGGCGCAGGGCCGCCGGCGCGACCTCGACCTCGATGCGGTGGCTCACGCCAGGCCGAGGTCGGCCTTGACTTGGTCCCAGGGGATTGGCCGCTCGCCGGCGGCCATTTCGGCGCGGGCATCCCTGGCAGCGCGAATATCGGCCAGGTCTTCGGCGGCCTCGATGAGCCGGTCCAGGTCCTCGGCTGCGATGACGGCAGCGATCCGGCGTCCGCGGCGGGTGATGAATACCGGGTCGTGATCGACGCGGGCGCTGTCGACGACGTCGGCGAGCCGGGCGCGGGCGTCGGTCAGGCTCATCTCGGTCACGTGCTTCAGCCTACCCGTGAAGCGCTGGAACGTACAACTAGGCGAAAACCGCGAAACTGTAATAGTAGAACTGTCGTGGGCTGCCGTCGCAGCACTCACCGCCGGCTGCGCACCGCAGCTGCTCGACCCGCCCGTGAACGTGCTGCGCCTTACGCTGCATCCCGACGGGCTCGCACCCCGGATAGTCAACCTGGGGCAGTAGCGCGCCCACCTGATGACACAGTTGCGACACCGCCGTGAGTTCAGCGGCGACGACCGGCTCACCGATCTTGAACGCGAACTGCACGCCTACCCCGGCTGGGATCTGGCCGACACGCGGTACCGCCACCACCCGTCGCCACAGGACGTCGTCGTGCCCATGCGGCTACGCCACGGCGACGAGGAACTGTCGATGTTCAACCTGGCCTCTGCGATGACAGCTGCGCCACCCGATCGACGACAGGGCGACCAGGGGCCGCGGTCGCATTCCCCGGGGCAACGGATAGCGTTGGCCCGCAGGCATGTGGTAGTCGCCGGCCGCGGCTCGCCGCATGATCAGCAACGCCGCAACGCCGCCGAACCCGCCGAGCAACACAGCGAGCCCCAGCAGCCCAACCGCGAGACCCCTCTCGACCGCTTGTGAATCGCCGAACAGCGCGAGCACGGGACCGCCGACCAAGCACAAGGCCACGAACACGACTGACAGGGATAGATCCATCCACACAATCGTCCGAAGCACACGCTCGTGGCGTCTGCGTACCGCACCGCCAGACATGCATCTGAGCCAACCAGCGCCGGTGCCGCGCGTCGATTCCCTCTCGGGTAACGCAACGCACTCCACGGTGCCCCGCTCGTGCCACGCCGCTCCGGCCCCGAACGTCGGCTCTTACGGCTAGGTCCGTTCGGAGATCCCTCGGCGAGGACGGGAAGGCTGCTGGCCGCCGGCGGCGTGCCCGATGCACGCCTGCACGATGCCGGACCCACAGCGGCGACGATCCTGACGGCCTCGGTTGTCGACTCGAGTGTGATCCACAGGCTGCTTGGACACTCGTCGGTCGCGACCACCTCGATCTATCAGAACCGACCGGAGTAGGCGACGCGTGGGGCGGCCACGAGCCCGGCGAAGGTCTGGTGTTCGCCGGCCGATACGGCACCCCGATGGACCCGCGCACGCTCAACCGGCGCTTGAGCGCCCGGTGCGAGGCGAGCGGCGTGCGGCACATCGGCGTACACGACGTGCGCAAGACCTGCGCGATGCTGCTGGTCGACCTCGACGTGCACCCGCGGGTGATCATGCGCGTCCTTCGGCACGCCGACCTCGGCGTCA
>CAVQMF010000013.1:0-32948 GCA_963713565.1 uncultured Actinomycetota bacterium
TCACGATCGGGGTGCGGCCCCGTTCGGCGTGCTCGGCCGCCAACGCTGCTGCGGCTTGCGGGACGAGCGTGGCGGTATAGAAGCTCGGCACCTGCCCGAGGGCGGAGACGACGTGGTGCAGCATGCCGCGCACCCCGACCGAGGGGTTCGGCAGGTAGATCACCACATGCCGTGAGCTGTCGAGGGCTGCGGTGGCGGCCCGGACGGCGACGGTCTTGCCGGCGCCGACCTCGCCGGTGATCACGCCGAGGGCGTGTTGCTCGACGCACCAGCCGATCCGGGCGACCGCTTCGGCGTGCCCGCCGTGTTGGTGCAGCATCGACGGGGCGAGGCTTCTGCCGAACGGCATGCGGGTGAATCCCCAGTGCGATTGCAGGCGCGTGCTCATGACCTCAGCGCCGTGTCGTCGTTGCCGTCGATGCTCATGACGGCGCTGGCGAGGGCGTCGTCGATGCTCAGCTGCCCCGGCAGCTGACCGTCGTCAGGTGGCGTGGAGTAGAGGGCGTGGAAGCCGATGCGTTCCTCGTCCTGGAGTTGCTGCTGGTGGGTGTCGGCGACCAGCTGCAGGTAGGTGATCCCGGTGTTCACGGCCGACTCCGATTCGGTCGTTTCGGGTCGTGCTTTCGGGTGCGCGTGCCGGGTGATGCGGAACGGCACCGCGCGGCCGTAGTGGGCGCCGCGGTAGTGCACCTCGATCGTCTCGAGGTCGAACGGGGAGAACACGAGCTCGACCTTGCAGCCGACGAGGATCGCTTCGACCCCGTAGGTGTTGCCGTGCAGCGACACGGTCGAGGTCTTGGTGACCGTCCGCTGCTCGGACCACTGAAATGCCTGCGCCAGCGCGTCGCTGCTGGGCATGAGCGGGCCGTGCCCGGCCGATTGCCAGCCGTCGTCCCACCGCTGCAGTGGTGTCTGCCCGGTTTCGGAATGCACCCGGTGGTGGTACTGCGACTCGACCCAGGCGGTGAACAGCCCGTTCAGCTCGAGCAGCGCCGCGGCGTGGGTGAGCCCGCGTTCGGCGATCTCGGCCGCGGTCGAATCAGCGACCTCGACAAGGAACTGGTCCCGCACGGTGCGGAACCATCTCTCGATCTTTCCTCTGCCTTGGGGCCGGTGCGGACTCGAGTGGACCAGCCGGATGCCGAGCTTGCCGCAGGCGCGAAGCAGCCACGCGTCGACGAACGCGCTGCCGTTGTCGACATAGACACTGGCCGGGACACCCCGCGCTGCCAGCGCCGGTCGCAGCGCCGCGGCCAGCCGGATGGTGTCCTCGGCGAACCCGAACCGGTATCCGACGGCCAGCCGGGATCGGTCGTCCAGGAACGCGAACAAATACGTTTTCCGGCCACCGACGCGCGGGCCGTGCAGGGCGTCGCCGACCCAGCGTTCGTTCGGGACGTCGGCCTCGAAGCGGCCGAATACTGCCGTGCCGCCCTCGACCGGTGGCCGGATCAGATCGTTGCGGTGGAACAGACGCAGCAGCGTCGATTCCGAAGGCGCCCACCCGGCCGAGGCCTTCAGGATGCGGGCGACCTGCGCGGCGGTCCGGTCCGGGTTCTCCTTCTTCAACGCCACCGCCAACTCCAGCACCGGCATGTCGATCCGGCTGCCGGGCCGGCGGACCGACGGTGCGAGGGCGTCGAACCCGCCGCGTCGGTAACGGCGGATCCACCGGTCCAGGGTGTCGCGGGAGTAGCGGTGCTGGCCGCCGAACGGGCCGGCATGGCCGCGGGCGGCGATCGCCCGGACCACCCGGCCTCGGGCCTTCATCGACAACCCAGGATCCAGGGCAGGGCAGATCAACTGGTAGCGGAACAACGCCACCTGCTGCGCCCGCGCCCGCCGGGTGGCGTCGTCATCGTGCTCAGAACTCACCGAAATCCTCGATCCGCAAAGGGGAAGCCCGGCACAACGACGCGCCGGGCATGACCATCGCGAGGATTCCGGCCATCGGCCGCGCCCGTCAGGGGCGACTCGTGTTGCCGCCTCGGCTCAGTCAGCCGCCGGCCAGCCCGGGGCAAGGAGCCGACCAGCCGAACACCCCACCGCGACCTGCCACGCCGTCACCGGGCCGAGCACACCCACCGCACCGAACCGGCCCGTCACCGCCGTCGTCGCCGCGCCGAGCGCCGCGAGCAGGTCCCGCCACGGGCAGCCGAGGGCCTCCGGCACCGTGATGTCGACGCCGGCGCGGACAGCGACCTGCAGCAGGAACACCCGCAACGGTCCCAGCCGCGTCGCCAGTCGGCGCAGCCAGCCACGGACCGTCGCCGCCGGCACCCGCAACCGCTGCCCAACCGGCCGGTGGCCAGCCCCGCCGGCGCGAGCCGTCACTGCCGCACCGATCACGTCGGCGGCATACGCCCGGCGCAGCAGCACCGTGACGGGCAGCAGCACATGCGTCACCAGACACGAACCGCAGCGCGCCCGGCGCGGCCGCAACGTCTCATCGATACCGTGGACCTCGCGCGCACGCGCCCAGCCCCACGGCCGCAGCGATTCCTCGCACCCGGGACAAGCGAGTTGGCCGTCGGCCAACCTCATCTCGACCAGAACCGGGTCAGCCTCTACCGTCACCAACGGTGCCTCCGTGCATCAGCACGGCCCTCCCGCCGAGGTCCTCCACGACACATGGGCGGGAGGGCCGTTGTCGTCTTCGTCGGCGCGATTGTTCACGTGCTCGACACGCTGACGGTGCCGACCACCAGCACCGACAACACCGAGAAGATCAACAGATCATCGTCAACATCGCTGACGTCCGGCACCACGATCGTCGGCGTTACGAATGCCGCTCAACAAACAGTCCCGCGGGTTCGACCAGACCCTGGCCAAGACCCGCCGCCGCCTCGCGGTGCTGCAAGCCACCCTGGCCCGCGGCAAAACCCGTCGCGACCGCGCCGCCGTGCAGGCCGAGATCACCACGATCTGCAAACCCCGCTGGGTCAACCAAGTCCTCTCCACGACGCTGACCGGCGACACCCCGGCCGAGTTGCGCCTCACCTTCCGCACCGACACCCGGGCCCGCAAGAAGCTGGAAGACACCCTGTTCGGGAAACGGATCCAATTCACCAACCGCAACGACTGGCCGGTGGCCGACGTCGTCGCGGCCTACCGCTCCCAAAACGAGGTCGAAGCCGGGTTCCGGCAGATGAAGAACCCGCACGTCGTCTCCTTCGGACCGATGCACCACTGGACCGACTCCAAAATCCGCGTCCACGTCTTCTACTGCGTCCTGGCCCTCACCATCGCCCACCTGATGCGCCGTGAGGCCGAGCACGCCGGCCTCCACCTGCCCGTCCACGAACTGCTCACCAGCCTGGCCGGCATCCAAGAAACCGTCCTGCTCTACCACCACAGCAGCAAAGGCCGCCCCCGCGCCCAACGCATCCTCACCAACACCGACACCACCCAACAGCGCCTCGGCGACCTGTTCGGCATCGACCGCTACGCACCCACCCGCTGACCGTGCCGAACACCCGACTTAGGTAATACAGCCACCCAGGCCAAAACGCCTGCCACATAAGGGGAAAGCCCTAAACGATCAAGAAAGCCCGGAAACTCCCGCTAGCGGCAGCACTCGCCGTTGCCGCACCCGCACCGTGGCCCCAGCCATGCCCGAGGCCGCGGCGGGGTTGTTGTCGCGGTCGGACCCCTGAGTGGGTGGGTCGAGGTCGGTGGTGCGCCCCAGTGGCGTGGCGTCGTGCTGCCATCCGCCGGGCCCCGCTCCAGTCCGCGAGTCGGCGGGCTGCGAGCAGCGGAGTGAGCCGTTCGCGGGCCTCGTCGTCGATGACCTTCCAGGCCCTGCCCGGAATCGGGGCAAGATCGCGAAGCAGATGGTCGGATGCGGTCATGGTGGTCATCGTCCTTTCAGGCTTGCCGATACCGAGGGACACGTCACGGCGAGCGTCCTCGTTGTCCCAGTCGCCGCGTGACACGTCCGCTGCGGCTCGCGCGCTCTCGATGTCGTGGACGTACCCGGCGGGGTTCTTGTCGGAGGTGTCCAACCCGGCCGTGCTTGGGTGGGCGGCGACAAATTCGGCGAACCGCGCCCCCAAGGCTGCACGCAGCCCGGTCGGGGCGTGCAGCCGGAAGTCAGCGAGGCCTTCGCGTTCCTCCTCTGCCATGTGCTCGTCGTTGGCGGCGCGCGCATGCCCGACCGCGTCCCACCACGGGCGTGTGCCGATCGGATGGCGGGCTGCGGCGTGGACGCCGTCGCGGATGTCGTTGTGATCGCCGATCGCGTCCAGGGTCTCGGCCTCGGGGTCTTCACCCTTGGTCAGCAGTTGCGGGTAAAAGATCTGTTCCTCGGCGATCGCGTGCACGTCCAGCCGCGCCGCGAGCGGTTCCCACACGGCGCGGACGGCGTCGGTGTCGAGCGGGTCGGCTGCCTGCAGGTCGTCCAGTGCCGCGAACTGCTCGCGAAACCAGGTGTGCTCATCCAGGATGAGAGCGGTGATGTCCGGCACGAAACCACCGTAACCCTCAACTGCGGGCACTCGATGTGCCGGGCGCAGCTGAGACAACCGGCCGAGTTCTGGGAAGTAACCGGTCAGAGCAGCCCAGGTCCAATTGGAGGCAGCGATGCCAGGAAAGAAGTCACCGGGCCCGTCGGTGAAAGACACGGCGACCTATGAAAAGGTCCGCTCATCGGGCGCGTCGAAGCAGAAGGCGGCGCGGATCGCCAATGCCAGCGCCAACACCTCGCGGTCGACAGTGGGTAAGCGGGGCGGATCCTCACCTGCCTACGAGGACTGGAAACGGTCGGACCTGGAGAAGCAGGCGAAGAAGGTCGGCGTCAAGGGCCGGTCGGCGATGAAGAAGAAGCAGCTCATCGAGGCCCTGCGCAATTCGTGACGGTCTACCGAACAGACCGGGCGGGCAGATCATGAGCGCTCAGGCGAGCCCAGCCAGCGAGGACGGTGGCCACGACGCGCGTGAGCGCGACGAGACCCCCACCGAACGCCTCGACCGCAACTGGGCCGATCTGCTCCAAGAACTGCGGGTGATCCAGACTGGGGTGCAGTTCCTCACCGGTTTCCTGCTTACGCTGCCGTTCCAGCAGAAGTTCTCGCAGCTCGATGACGGGCAGACGGGCCTGTACCTGGCGACAGTTTCCGCGTCGATCGGCGCAACGGGATTCTTGCAAGCGCCAGTAAGCGTCCACCGAGCGCTGTTCCGTCGACACCAGCGCAGCGAGACCGTCAAGCTCGCTCACCGCATGGCCATCGTGGGCATGGCGTTGCTGTCGATCGCAATGACTGGCGTGGCCGCGCTGATTTTCGACGTCGTCGTCGGACGCCGCGCCGCAATCCTCGCCACCGTCATCGTCTTCCTGTTGCTGAGCGTCCTGTGGGCCGTGGTCCCGCTCGCGTCACGAGGACCGGCCACCAACATCGAGGAGCCGCCTGGCCAATCGTGAACCGGGCGCCGCGGCCAGGCCCCACCTACAGCAACGTCAGCAATACGGTTCGTTACGGATGAGCCTCGACCGTAACGAACCGTCCCCCCACCAACCGACCCATCAGCAACAACATCGGGATCGCTTCGACGCCCGTCGGCCGACCATCACTGACACACCCCGTGGCGATCACCCGCATACCGGCCCGCGCCGATACGATCACCGAAACCCACCCCTACCACCCTGGAGATACGGTGGAGCCCCGCAAATACGGGACTCGACTGCGAAGCACACGGGCCTACTGGAGCTACAGCGCTCGTTTAGGTGTTGGGTAGTCGCAGTCGCACCTGGATGCTGGCGTGCCGACTGCCCTGTCAGCGCGCCGTTAACTGCAGCGGGGTCGTCAGGTGGGCCATACCTTCATCGCTAGGTCGACAACAGCTGTCAGATCGTGGTGGCTGGCGCCGTCGCATGCTTGTGTGGACATGCCCTGCATGACTGTCGCGTAGAAGGTGGCAAGGACGTTGGGGTCGGTGTTCTTCGGGAGCAGTCCGGCGCGGACGTCGGTGTCGATCTTTTCGGCGATCGCGTGCTTGGTGGCGTCGCGGAAGCTGCGGAGTTCGGCTCGCACGTCCTCGCCGGCCGAGGTGATGTTGACGGCCCCGTTGATGACAAGGCATCCGGGTGGATGGCGTGGATCGGTGTACTCGGCGGCGGCCTCGCGGAGCATTCGCTGCACAGCGGCGTGAGCGGTGGCTTCGGTGAGTGAGCGTGACCCGTACTGGCCGTAGGTCTGCGCATACCGCTCGACGGCCTCACTGAACAACCTGCGCTTGTCCCCGAAGGCCGCGTAGAGACTCGGCGGGGTAATCCCCATCGCCTGGATCAGCCCAGCGATCGAGGTCGCTTCGTAGCCGTGCCGCCAGAACTCCGTCAGCGCCCGATCGAGGGCCACAGAACGGTCGAAGCCTCGGGGACGTCCTGGTGACGGCGTCATGCCGTAATTGTATAGCGATCGCTACGAAAGCTGCTACTCTGCATTCCATAGTCATCGCTACACAAATGGTTGGAGGCAGTGCCGTGTGGGCAGTCAGCCAGCGATCGTTCGGCGGTCCGGAGGTCCTCGAGATCACCGAGACCGACCGACCGGTTCCGATACCGTCTGAGGTGCTTGTGCGGGTTCGCGCCAGTGCGGTGAACCACGTCGACGCATTGGCGCGATCGGGTGCGCTGCCACTGCTGGGCAACCCGCCCTTCGTGCTCGGCTGGGACATCGCCGGGGTGGTCGATGAGGTCGTGGCCGGTGTCTCCCGCTTCCGGGTGGGAGACGAGGTCTATGGGATGCCGTTCTTCCCCCGCGCCGCCGGCGGCTACGCCGACTACGTTGCGGTGCCGTCTCGGCAACTCGCCCGCAAACCCGCCAGCATCGACCACGAACACGCGGCGGCACTGCCGCTGGTCGGCCTCACCGCGTGGCACAGCCTCGTCGACATTGCGCACATCACCAGCGACCATCGGGTACTGATCCACGGCGGTGGCGGCGGAGTCGGCCACCTCGCCACCCAGATCGCCAAGGCCCGAGGCGCGCACGTCATCGCGACGGCGAGCGCGCCGAGACACGAATTCGTGCGTGCCCTGGGCGCAGACCAGGTCATCGACTATCGCGGCGTCGATTTCACCGACGTCGTGCGCGGCGTCGATGTCGTCCTGGACACCGTCGGCGGGGATTACGGAGCACGGTCGCTGCGCTCCCTCGTTCCCGGTGGCCTCCTGATCACCGTGGTGGATCGGACCAACACCGCGCTGCAGGCCAAGACCGAGGCGGCCGGAATGCGGTTCGCCGGCGTCACCGTTGAGCCCGACTACCGAGGTCTCGAGGCCCTGGCCGACCTGGTCGACTCCCAGCTCTTGCAGGTGAACGTGGCGCACACGCTCCCGCTTGCTGGCGCGGCGAAGGCGCACGAACTCCTCGAGTCCGGCCGTGCCAACGGAAAGATCGTGCTGACCACGTGAGCCACCGCGATTCGTGCCGAACGTCGGGCCGCGCTCCCCCGGATCTCACACTCGGCGATCCTGCCGGGCCGCTCCAAGCCCCGATCAAACAGACGATGCACCACGCTCAACAAGCCGATTCAACAAGGAGTGAACGATGAAGATTGCAGTAGCAGGCGCGACCGGCCGGGCCGGTCGCCACCTCGTCGACGTCCTCACCGAACGAGGACACGACGTCGTACCGATATCACGCTCACACGACGTGGACGTGATCACCGGCGAAGGGCTCGCCGCGGCACTGGAGGGCGTGGACGTCATCGTCGACGCAACCACCGGCCCATCGCCGGAACAGCAACCGGCCACGGAATTCTTCACCACCGCCACCCGAAACCTCCAGGACGCGGGCCAGCGCGCCGGCGTCGGACGCATCGTCGTCGTATCGATCATAGGAACCGACCGCTACACCGCCGGCTACGGCGCCGCCAAGCTCGCGCACGAACGCGCCATGCTCTCCGGCCCGATTCCCGCAACTGTGCTACGCGCCGCGCAATTCCACGAGTTAGTCGCCCAGCTCGTCGACTGGGGCACCCAAGGTCAAGTGAGCTACGTGCCGAAACTCAGGACCCAACTCGTCGCGGCCAGAACCGTCGCCGAGGCACTCGCCGACCTAGCCACTACGCCGCACACCGACGACGCACCGATCTCGGAGGTCGCCGGCCCGCGGCAGGAGAACCTGGTCGAGATGGCAACCCTGCTCGCCTCACGGCGCGGATACCCAGCCAAGATCGAAGGCGTCAGCAACCCCGCCGATCCAGACCGCGAACTCAACGAGAACGGCGGCCTACTCCCAGGCCGGGACGCGATCCTCGCCGGTCCCACATTTGAGGAATGGCTCGACGCCCAATCGTGACTCTAAGAGGAATCAAGACCAGCCAACGCGCAGGGTGCGGTTCCCACTCGGATTGCTCGTGAATTGATCCGGGGCGGCGTCTCACACTGATCCCTGCGGGCGCCGTTGCGTTGATCGATAGGACGGCAACGGAGCGCCAGCAGCGGCCTGCGATCAGAGGCAATGGGCGAGCTCGGTCAACCCGCCACCGATTCCATCGTGTGCGGGCAGCCCGACGATCATTTCGTAGTGGCCGCGGCGCAGGTTCTGCACGACGGCAATGACCGGCCGCTACGACCCGCAGCGAGCTGATCGATACCATCCCGCGCATCGCCGCAGCGTGGCTTGAACCGGCCGTGATCGGCCTCCACGATGTCGCCCGCTCCCGGTCAAGGACATGCCGCCCTCGGCAGGAGGTCGCTGATGCGCGCGTACCCCCAACAGCCAGATGCGGTCGTAGAAGTCGGTCTGGGTGCTAGCGGCCTTGTTCGCCGTTTCGCGTGCGCCGACGAAGTCCTTGTCCGTGCCGGTGCCGGCCCGGGTACACAAGCCCGGGTTCCGCGCGTGGGCGGGGCGGCTGCGGTTTCCATCACGCCCAGGAAACGACAGAGAGCCTCCCCCTGGCGCGCCCAGCGCCGCTGTTTCGCGCCCGAGCGAGCCCCCTAACGATCCGCATCAGCTGATCGGTATCGCCGCACGAGTCACCACCTCGCCTCGGCGCACCCACTATCCGTGTCAGGCACCGGCCGAGGAGAAGATCAAGGACGCGTTCGGGCTAAGTGGCTGATGCCCATGTCTCGTCCTCGCGTGACGGCCTCGGTGCGGTTGCTGGCGCCGAGTTTGTCGAGGATGTGGCTGACGTGTTTTTTCACGGTGTCGATGCTGACCACGAGTTGTGCGGCGATCGCGGGGTTCGACATCCCCGCAGTCATGAGTTCCAAGACCTCGCGTTCCCGGGCGGTCAGCGGATCCGCCGGCGGCGCGGCGCGCGCACCGGCCGCCTCGCTTGGTTGCGGGCCGGTGAACGAGCGCTGCACTCGCGCCAGGTACCCGAACGGGATCGAGGTTGCGGCCCGGCCGCTGCGCTCGGCCGCGATCAGCCGGGTCAGCAACGTCGCCATCGACGTGCCCTCGTCGGTGAAGACACGGATCTGGCCCTGCGGGGCGGCGAGGCGCAGCGCTTGGGCCAGCGCGTCGAGCGCGGCCTGTTCCTCACCCTCGGCGTCGAGAGCCAGCGCCTGCAGGGCGCAGATCTCGAGCAGGCTGCCGGTGCGATGTTGGTCGAGTGCTGCGGCGTGCAGTCGGTCCAACAGCGCGACTGCCTCGCGGCGGCGTCCGTGGGCCAGCAGGACGCGAGCCAGGACGAGATGTCCCAGCTCGTCGGGGTAGGCCAGGTCCCCCTCAACGCGCAAGCCGCTGCGTTCGACCCAGCGCGCGGCGGCCACCAGGTCGCCATGTGCGAGCCGCAATCGGGCGGCTTCTGCGGGGACAGGGTTGAGCAGCCCGAGGGGACCGGGTGCGAGCGCTTCGGCCTCGGCGACGACCTCGCGGGCACCGTACGCGTCCCCGGTGGCGCTACGGACCCAGGCCAGCGTGACCAGTCCGGCGGCCAGCGGCGGGCTGTGGACGAACTGTCGGCACAGCGGGATGCCGTCATCTAAATAACCGATCGCCGAACCGAGGTCATTGCACTGGTAGGCCACCGCGGCCAGGCCGATGAACGCGGGTCCGGCGGCGGGGAGCAATCGACGGCCCGGACCGCCCGTGTAGTCCAGCGCCTTGCGGCAGGTCTGGTCGCTCGCGTCAAGGTTGCCCTGGGCGCGCTGGATCCGGGCGAGTGAGTAGTACCGCCACGCCGTGTTCGTGAGCGCAACGCCGGCGCTGTGCCACCCAGCGCTGCGAGAGGCGAACGCGTGTTCAGCTTCGCTTAGGTGCCCCCTCAACCATGCGTCCATACCCAGGAACCCCTGCACGGCCGTACTGAGCGTCGGCTCGTCGTCGCTGACCAGAGCTCGGGCTCGTGCCGTGTACGTGGCGGTGCCGTCGGGGTCGTCGCGCAGCTGCGCCAGGTAACTGCGCTGCAGCGCGATGACGGCAGGGATATTGACCAGCAGACTGGCCGCCTTGCCGGCGGTCGGCTCGAACGGCTCATCGCCGGCGCGCTCGTACGCCTGCTCAGCCGCGTCGATCAACGGCGCCATCGTGTCGACGTCTCCGCGCATCGCCGCCATCTGCGCCTGGGCGAGCAGTAGGCGAGGCCGGGAGCGCACCAGATGGGCCGGCAGAGCCGGCAGCCACCGTTGGATCGTCGCTTCTTCGCCGCGCAGATTGAAGACGGTGTCGAAGTGCGCTTCGATCAGCCGGGCGGCCGAGAGCTTGTCGCCGGCGGCCAAGGTGTGATGTATCGACTCGTCGGCAAGCCCGACCTGCTCGTACCAGGCCGCCGCGGCGCGGTGTAACGCTACCGTCCGGTCGGCGTCTTGTTCCATGCGGGCGCGCAGCAGATCGGCGAACAGGTGGTGGTAGCGCCACCAGCCGCGGACCTCGTCGAGCGGGACCAGGAACAAGCCGGCCCGTTCGATCTGTTCGAGCATCGCTTGACTGTCGCTGCGGCCGGTGATCGCGTCGCACAGCGAACTGCTGAGCCGCTCGAGGACGGAGGTCTGCCCGAGGAAGCTGCGCACGTCCTCGCTCTGGCGCTCGAGCACCTCTTCGCTCAGATAGTCGAGGATGTGCCGGTGGCTGCCGGTGAACGCCGTGATGAACCCGGCAGCATCCGGGTGTCCACGCAGCGAGAGCGCCGCGAGCTGCAGCCCGGCGGCCCATCCCTCGGTGCGAGCGGCCAGCGTGGCCACGGCGTCATCGGGCAGGCCGGCGTCCAGACTGGTCGCGGGCCGCTGTAGCAGTGCCGCGGCCTCCTCCGCGGTGAACCGCAGTTCGGCGACCCGCAACTCGGTCAGCTCGTCGCGGGCGCGCAGCCGGGCCAGCGCCAGCGGCGGGTCGGCGCGGCTGGCCAGCACGAGATGCAGGTTCGGTGGTCGATGTTCGAGCAGGAAGTCGATCAGTTCGTGTACGGCGGGGGCATCGATGACGTGGTAATCGTCGAGTACCAGTAGCACATCGACGTCACCGGCCTCGGCGGCGAGCTCGTTGATCAACGCCGTCGCGGGCACCTCGAGCGATCTCGATGTCTGCGGCGACGATGCGCCGAACCGCAAGTCGGTGCCGGGGCGTACCTGGTCGATGGCGGCCAGCATGTGCCGCCAGAAGCGCGCCGGATCGTTGTCGCCGACGTCGAGGGACAACCACGCCGGCCGCCGCCGGCCTCGCCGGGCCCACTCGGCCAACAGAACCGTCTTGCCGTACCCAGCCGGCGCGCACACCAGCACCAGCCCGCGCAGAGGCTGCTCGTTGAGCAGCTCCATCAGCCGCGGCCGCGGCACACGATCCGGTCTCGGGCTGGGAACATGCAACTTGGTCGCCAGCAGAATGTCCTGCTCGCCCGCAACGGGCCGTCCTGGTCTCACCGCTGTGTGGTCAACCATGGCGAACCTGCACGCTTCACGCCCCCAGCGATCGCCGTTCGTCGTGCTGGATACCACCCATCCTAGATCCGGGCGCTCCGACCGGGCCGGGCCGCACGTTCGTGCCGGCGCCCGGCACCGAAAGATTCCACCCCGAACCGCACCGTCGGGTGACGCGCCCCGCTGCCTGCCCTCCTAGCGTGCAGACCAGACAAGACCCGCACGAGCAACGGGAGGACCGAGCATGACCGACCCAGCACCGCGTGGCCGGTACGAGATCCGGGTCAAGGGGATCCTCGACCACCGCTGGTCGGAATGGTTCGACGGTCTGCAGGTCGAGACCCATGGCCGGGACACCGTCATCGTCGGTCGCCTGCCTGATCAGGCTGCGCTGCACGGTGTTCTGAACAAGATCCGTGACCTCGATCTGTTTCTGATGTCGGTGACCTACCTGGACGCCGCGGGTGGGCGACCGACATGACTCCTCATCCGGTTGGAACGCCCGGCTCCTTAGCCGCCGCCGAACCGCGGAGATAGGGGGAATTCCGGATGTGACGACCTACCTCACTGCCACACCCTGTCAGCGTCAACGAAGACGAGGTCGACATGAACAACTTCTACACAGGCCAACAACTCGCCGCCTTACGCCGAGACGAACTTCTCGCCGAAGCCTCCCGCGCGCGACCTGCGCGAGCAGCGCGAACCGGCCACTCCGCCCCACCCGGCAAGCGGCGAGCCCGCCGCCCAGACCGGCCAAGGGCGGCGAGCTTCGATGACTGACGGCGTTCGGCACATGAGCGGACCGGCGACGCGATCACGGCCGAGCGGGTCGGATGCCGGCCGATGCGGCGATGCGGCCGCCTGCCGTGCCTTCGTCGTCGACGGCATGGGCGCGGCGGACGGTCCGGGTCGCCTGCGCTCGACCACCCGTCCGGTTGATCAGCCGCGACGACGCGGCCGGCGCGGCGCATTGGAGCTACCGTGTCGGCGCCACGACCCAGAGTTGTGGTTCGCCGAAGCGCCCGCCGACCTCGAGCGGGCCAAAGAACTGTGCGCTGAATGCCCAATCCGGATGGCCTGCCTGGCCGTCGCGGTCGACCGCGCCGAGTACACCGGCGTGTGGGGTGGCCACATCTTCGACCGCGGCCGGATCGTGCCACGCAAACGGCCCCGCGGCCGGCCCAGAAAACACGACAGCAATCACGTTGCCGGTACCACGCAGGCAAGACCCAACCAGGAGCACGACATGATCACCAGTATCGCCTCAGTTCCCGGCCACGACCTGGACCCCATGCACGCGGCCGCCCTGCGCCTCTACGACGCCGAATGCGCGCTGCACGTGGCACACCAGACCCGCGTCGACACCTGGATCAATGCCGCCAACCAAAGGCTGCACGAAGCCGTCACCGAGTACCTGGCCGCAGCCGCCGACAATCCCGCCGAGTTGCACCGCCGGCAGTCGGCATCGTGAGCGCCCTCGTCCATGTGACCACCACGATGATCGCCGCGTGTGCCTGCGCAACCTTCTATGGCATTGACAGCGTCGAGGCGATCGTGGCCGCCGGTTCGCGCTCATCGGCCCACGCCGCGGCCAGGCACCGGTAAGCCAGCTCTGCCATCTTGCGACAGAAATCTGCCGGTCTCTGATATCGCGGGTTCGGCTGGCGCGATTCAGGGACGATGTCCGATCGCGAGATAGCCGGCGGCGCCCGGGAACGACGGGTCGACGGTGGGACGAGCCGCGGTGTGCGCGACGGAGCGGTTCGGCGAACCGGGGTGTGGCAGATGATGTCGCCCCCTTGGGCCGCTGCTCACAACCGGGCGATTCTGCCGCCGTTCGAGGCCTCAGTCGATGCAAGCCTCCACCGTCGAAAAGTATCTTGCGCCGCCACTAGTCAGCGCTACTATGTACCAGTAGTCAGTGTTGCCAAGTAGCTGGAGGAGGCGGCCGTGGGCAAGCAGATGACGGAGATGCTCGAGGGCACCGTCATCGCAATCCTGTCCGGCCGCACCGCCTACGGCTACGAGATCACGGCGTGGCTGCGCGGGCAGGGCTTCTCCGACATCGCCGAGGGCACCGTCTACGCGTTGCTGGTCCGGATCGAGCAGCGTGGCCTCGTCGAAGTCGAGAAGGTTCCTTCCGAGAAGGCACCGCCGCGCAAGGTGTACTCCCTCAACGCGCAAGGCCATGCCTACCTCGAGGAGTTCTGGAGGACCTGGAGCTTCCTCACAGAACGACTCGAACAGCTCCGCGAAGGAGAAAGATGACCATGTCCATCTCGAAGTTCACCTGTAACGAAACTCGGTGACCTGACGACGAGCACGGATTGCAGCGCTCGAGTGGCCACGGAATCTGGGCGGGTCAGGCAGCCGTTTGTTTCGGGGATGGTGGCGATGTGGGAGGCGGCTCGTCGACTGGTTCGATCATTACCTGATAGCCGAGTCGAGTCAGGGCCTGTTCGTAGCGTTTGGCGAGATGCTCGCGGTTGCGGCGGGCGCGCTGGTCGTAGTAGTCGGCGCCAGCGTCGACGTAATCGCGGTCGTGCGCCATCACCGCCCACGCGATGGACAGCAGCGTGTGGGCCACCGCGACCGCCGCCTTGCGCTCATTGCCCTTGCCGAAGCGGTGCAGCAGCCGTCGCATCCGCGCGCCGGGACGGGTGGCGGTGCGGGCGGTGGCCCAGGCCGCTTCTGTCATGACCGCGGCCAGATGAGTGTTGCCCTTGCGGGTGCCGGCGCGCATCCGCTTGCCAGCCGATTCTCGGTTGCCCGGCGCCAAGCCCGCCCACGCGGCCAGGTGACCGGCGGTGCGGAAACGCGACATGTCGCCGCCGGTCTCGGCCACGATGACCTGCGCGGTCCGCACGCCGATGCCGGGGATCGTCATCAACCGAGCGATCACCGCCTGTAACGGCTCGGCCGCCGCGCTGACCAGCTGGTCCAGTTCGGCGATCTGCCCGGTGAGCCAGTCGTAGGCGTCCAGGTGCAGCCGGCACATGCGGGCGTGGTCGTCGGTGAACCTTCCATCGCAGGCCATGGCCAGCTCCTCGTGCTTGCGGCGCAGCACCCCCTTGGCCAGGCCGGCCAGCACTTGCGGGTCGCGTTCGCCGGCGATCAACGCCTCGATCATCTGTCGGCCGGACACGCACAGCAGCTTCGACGCCACCGAGTCGATCTTCACACCGGCGTCCTCGAGGACCTTGGCCAGGCGCTGGCCTTCCGAGGTGCGGGCCTCGATCAGCTTCTTGCGGTAACGCGTCCGAGCACGCAGCGCCGCCGTCGCCTGCGTCGGGATGAAGCTCGGCCGCAGCAGGCCGTGCATGTGCAACTCGGCGATCCACTGGGAATCACGGACATCCGTTTTGCGGCCAGGGACGTTGCGCATGTGCGCGGCATTGCACACGCACACCTCGATCGTCGCGGTCTGAGCCAACGCGTGATAGACCGGCCACCAGTACACCCCGGTCGACTCCAACGCCGCATCGGTGACACCCCGCTCCACCAGCCACCCGGCCATCTGCTGCAACGACCGCCAGAACGTCCGGAACTGCTTGACCTGAACGATGCGCTCGCCCGGCGACGCACCGGGCACAATCACCGCGACCGTGACCTGCTTCTTGTGCACATCCAGGCCGGCCACCCGTGGATGGACAATCTCCATGACAACCTCACCCCGCTTCGGCGATGATGGGACAGGGCGCGCCACCCGCGGAGCCCGCAACAAGATCAAGATCCTGTAACACGCGCTCGTAGCAGCAATCCGGGGTCCCTACCGGGCAGGCTCCAGCGTCAATCTCAAAGACAGGCACGCAGCGCCAAGGGGAAACGACGTCAGCGGGTGGCACACCCCGAAGTTTCATCCATCCGCGGGCGCCACGAAGTGGCACGGAATCTCAAAGGTGATCGGCGACAAGCGCCGCTATCGCCAGTACAAGGCCCGCACCGCACGCCTGCCCCAGAACTACCGGACGGCAATCGACGCGCTGGAACGGTACCTGTTCGTCTTCGGGCCGGGGAAGGGCGACAGCATTCACGCGATGCTGGACGATCTCGCCGATCTGTTCGAGCAGAGCGCGGAGACCGGCACCCCGATCCGAGAGATCGTCGGGGAAGACCCGGTGGAGTTCGTCGACACGTTCGTGCGGAACTACCCGGACGGCGGGTGGATCACCCGCGAACGGGAACGGCTGACAACCGCGATCGACCGCGCCGCCGGCGGGGGCTCCGACAGCGACTCCGACGACGCCGCGCGGGGTGCCCGATGACCGCCGCTCAGCTGGAGGGACCGGCGATCCGCGTGCAGGGCCCGGAAAAGTCGTACAAGGAGCTGGACGTGCTGCGCGGCCTGGACTTCGACGTAGCGCGGGGCACCATCTTCGCCCTGCTCGGCTCGAACGGTGCGGGCAAGACCACGATCGTGAAGATCCTCTCGACGCTGCTGAAGGTCGGCTCGGGGGCTGCCAGCGTCAACGGTTTCGACGTCAGCATGCACGCCGCGCAGGTGCGGGAGTCGATCAGCCTCACCGGACAGTTCGCGGCCGTCGACGAGGTGCTCAGCGGACGGGAAACCTCGTGCTGGTCGCCAAGCTGCGGCACCTCGACGACCCAGGCGCGGTCGCCGACGACCTGCTCGCCCGCTTCTCCCTGACCGAGGCGGCCGCGCGGAAAGCGTCAACGTATTCCGGTGGCATCCTGGTCACTGTCCAGCGCGGTCTCCTTCCGGTCTGCGCCCTCGGTGATGATCAGGACGTGGTCGGCCAGCGTGATCAGGCCGAAGGTCGCGTCAGCATCGAGCAGACCGGCGCCTTACGGAAGTGCGATCCGGGCCGGGTCTGCTGCCACCAGAACGTCGGCCCGAAGTCCGACAGTGTTCGCGGGCGTGCCTCGAGCAGGTACTGCGCAACACCGCCGCGCGACGCACGCAGGTCGCCGTCGGGCGTCTCGGACACGGTGAACACGCCGCGTGGAACGCGCTGCGTGGCGCCTGGCTCGCACCGCGGCGGGTAGGCACTGTGGCGGCCGAATCCCACGTCTACAAGCCACCCGTTGCCCAGGAGAGCCAGGTGGTCGAACGGTGGTCCTAGACCGCGTGGTCCGTACACCCGGCCACCGAGCAGCGTCACCTCGTAGCCGAGCGAGGTGAGCAGTGCTGCGAACAAGCCGTTGAGCTCGTAACACAGCCCGCCGCGCCGCCGGGTGACGACCTTGTCGAACAGATCGTCCACCGACAGCGACAGCGGTCCGTTGAGATGGATGGCCAGGTTCTCGAACGGCACGGACTGCAAATGGCGGCGCTGCAGGTCCCGAAGCTCCACTCCGCCCGGCGCCGACCGCCGGGACACTCCGACGCGCGCGAGATACGCAGCAGTCCGGACATCGTCGAGCGGCTCGACCGCGTTCGCCGCCGGATGGTCGATCATCGACCGCACCTACGTCGCAAGGGCAGCGGTCAGCCGAAGAACTTGACCAGCTCGTCGTTGATCGCCGCGTGATGGCTCGCGTAGATGCCGTGGCCGGCGTCCGCGTACTCCAGGTAGGTCGCGCGCGGTATCGCCTTCGCGGTGCGTCGCCCGGTGATCTCGACGGGGGCGGAGAAGTCTGCGGCACCGTGCAGGATCAGTGTGGGAACCTCGATGGCCTCGACGAAAGACCGGTTGTCCTCGTGGAACACCTGGTGCTGCAAGGCGATGACGGCGCACATCGCTGCCGACTCGCAATCGCGGCGCGTCCGGTCGATGAGATCCGGCGACACCGGCGTGAGGTGAGAGGCGAAGAAGACCTGCTGCTGGTCAGCCAACCACCGCGACCGGTCCGTCCGGAACGCTGCCATGCTCGCGTCGAAGAGGGCCTCAGGCAGTCCCTCGGCGTTGTCCGGCGTCTGCTTCAGGAACGGCGAGATCAGTGTGAGGCTGTGCACGCGCGATCGACGGTGCTGATGCAGATATCGTGAGGCCACGGCGGCTCCCATCGAGTGGCCGACCAGTCGGATGTCCCGCAGGTCCAGCAGCTCGACCAGCATCGACACGTCCCCGGCCAGCGTCTGGATGTCATACCCCGTGGACGGACGATCTGACCGTCCGTGCCCGCGCCAGTCGAGCAGGACGCATCGGTACCCGTGATCGACGAGCAACGGGATCTGGTGGTCCCACATGCCGGTGCTGAGCATGACGCTATTGCAGAAGAGCACCGGGGTGCCCGCACCGTAGGACTCGTAACTCAACTGGGTGCCATCGGCAGCGTGGATGTAGAGCATCTAATGCCTCCCTGTAGAGGTGAACGCGAAAACACCCGCTTCCGCGCATTGGAACGCAGCCCGGGACGGGACTGCGCAGGGCGACTAGGTCGCTGCCTCGCGACAACGCCACGCGCGCCGTAGCCGACCGTGCTGATCTCCGAAGCGACCATCGTGATCGACTGGCTGAGCGCACTCATGAGCTCTCGGTCCGCCGCGATGCGCGCCTGTGGCGACGGCCCACCGAGGTCGCGGCGAGGTACCGGACAGCCGCACATTCCAGCATCCGGTGTGCGACGTCGATCGGGATCCGGGAAGCGCCGTGCTGAGCGAGCTACAGCGCTCGTTCGGCGTCAGACAGGCGCAGGGCAGCGGCACCACGTCCGTCCCGCCCGCACCGTCGAGGATCGAGCGGGATGGGATCGGGCTCCGGCGTGGCCGCGGTATGCGAGGTGGCACCGCTGTTGTGCACGGGTTTTCGGGGTCGCCCGCGCGGGCGCTTCTACGGGGTGATCCGACCGCGCTCGATGATGTGGCCGCCCCACACGCCGGTGTACTCGTTGTGCTGGATCGCGTGACACAGGCAGGTGAGCATCGCGGCCGGAGTCATCGCCGCCCTCGGTCTGACGGCGGCGCTGGCAACGACCACCGTGCCGACGTGGTGGCTGATGCCGATCGCCGTCGCGCTGCTGCTCACATCGTCTCTGTGGCGGGCCGTCAGGGCGCGGCAAAGATAGGCAGCCCGCCCCGCGCTTCCCATAGCACAGGGCGTCTCATTCACCGAGTTGAAAGCACTCTCGACCGGTCCCAAACGGCGACGCGCTGGACTGGCTACCACCCAGCAGGACGCTCGCCAATTGATCGACGAGCTGCTCGGCAACGTGCCGACCCTCACCAAGCCCGGCCAGCTGCTCCCACCGCCCGCAACCAATACCTACGGTCCCCAAGATGCCCGGCCCCGGCTTGACGACGACGTGGAGCCAAGGGAACGGGGCGTGGCCGAAAAGTGGTTAAGGACGAACTCGGGTGCGAATCCACAGCGCCTCCGTCCCGCGCCGCGCCCTACCGCGGCGGACCACGCGCACGACCCGATATCGCGCACCCTTGTTGCGATCTGCCCGCGAGCAGATGGATCGATAGCGAGCACACTGACTTGTTTACCGGGTTTGGCGATGGTCGCGTGTTCCCGGGATGAAGGTCATGCGTCGACCGCGACTTCGTGCATGAGGACTGTCCATCTCACGGACCGTCGACCGCGCCCTCGGGCATGGGCTGCAACGGACCGGAGCCGGAGTCGTGAGCGGCGATTCTGTCAATTTCAACGCGGCGATGACGCTGTGCGCCGAGACCGGTCCGATCTGTACTGCGTACTCGCGTGCGGGAAAGGTTGTGGCGTCAGCCTGCGTAAGCCGTGATGCTCCTTCAGGCGCTTTCACGGTGCTCGTGCCTTGCGGGGCGTGCCAGGAACGGCTCGCATTTGTGGGGTCCTGACGTCGAAGTCGGGGTTGCTGATCCGCAGCGCACAAACGGGTGGCTCAGCAGGCGCCTGGTTGAACTCAACCCCTTCTACTGGGCCGCCACATCAACATCCGATCACTCGTGGCCGCCAGCCGTCGATCATGAGTGGTGAGCGGCCGCCCGGGCGACCGGAGCTGACAGACTGCTTGATCAACTGGCCGATCGATCACCTCACCGGTCTCGCTGGCGTCCCACGCGGTTTCTCTCGCGGGATGCCGCTCGTGGCGTCGCGCCGGAGATCGTCAACCGAGGATGGCGATGGGTCGCAGGCGGCCGACCACCATGCCGTCGTCGTGGCGACGCACACGACGGACCGCGCCGCGGCAGCCGGTCAACCATGCCCCGCTCCGAACAGCCGCGAATGGCCGGTCGCCGTGGTGAGGCCGGCGCTGACCCGGTGTGCGCTGGGTGGTGGCGGACCCGGGGACGCTGCAACCCTCTGGTGGTTGAGTCCAATCCGACGCGCGCCGACGGGATGGATCGGGCTCGACCGCTGCGCGTGAACGAGATCATGCTGCTTGCGGTGCTCGTGCTCGAGAAGGACGCCGGACAGAATCTGGTGCGCGTCCGTGGGGGCCGCGTTGGTTCGTATCAGCGGTCCTCCACCCGGATCAGGACGCGGCGCACCGCGCCGGTGTCGTCCAGATCGAGGTACACGGCGGCGCGCGCAGGCCGGCTTGGGTCGTCATAAACCACCCGCAACCGACGGCCGGACGTGTCGTCGTCGTCGTCCGGTCCGACCTCCGTGAGCTCGCCCAGCACGGCGAACTGTTGCGGGCCGGCCGGCCCCGCGGCCTCGTACTCGAACAGCCCGAAGCCACAGTCGGTACGCTGCACTTCGCGGACCAGCCGGAAGCCCGCCAGTCCTGCCTCGACCGGGCCCGGGAGGCCGGCGAGCCGGTGCGCTAAGGCCAGCACGTCCGCTGGGCTGGTCATCGAGTCCTCATTTCCTCGGCCCAGGGGTGCGCAGCTTGTCGAGACGATCGCGCAACCGCTCGGTCCGGTCGCTCCGTACGCGCCACTGCGCGAGGGCGCTGTCGAGGGTCTGCTGAAGGGCCGGGTCGACGACGCTCGTAGGCGAACCCTCGTTGCCCGCGATCGTCGCGAGAAGGGGATCTATCGTCTGCCACGCCGCGTCCTCAGCCGCGCGGGCCTTGCCGATCTCCGTTTCGAGAGCCGCCTCGCGGACGGCCTGGCCGGTGTCGTCGCCGGCTGCCCGCGCAGCAATCTCCATCGGCAGCGCGAGGTAGGCCTGGCCCGCGGCGTGCCGACGCACCAGGGCCTTGGCGTACTCGGCCTCGGCAACGATGCGCATCGGGGCGTCCTTCGGCAGACCCTTCACGCTCTTGAGGTTCGCGCTGGCCCGCGTGACCTCGGCCTTGGCCGCCGACCTCTCCGCGTAGACCGCATCGCGGGTGGCGTTGGGCCCATAACGCGACTCGTAGTGGGTCTTGGTCGCGATGTCCACCCGGCTGCCCGGCGACATGTCCTCGGCGCCGCTGCCTGGCTTGTTCGCCTCGGCGGCGGCCCTGCAGATCTCGAGCGGCAGGTCGAGCCTCGTTGACAGTTCGAGCGGCGTCTCGCCGGTCTGCGCGAGTTGCTGCCTGGCCATGCGGAAGTACTGAGCCCCGTGCTCGATCTCGTGTCGTGCGCTGAGGCATAGGTCGGCGAACTCGTCGGCGCTCAGATTAGCCTTGCCGACGAGCTTCGCCTCGAGCCGGACCGTCCAGGACTCCTTCACGAAGCTGCCGCCGGCCCCGTTCTTGATCGTGACCTTTGGCAACGGCATGAGACTGTCGGCGACCGACTGCCACGTCTCGAGCACCACCCGGTCCATCCGGGCCTGGTCGCTCAGCTTCGCCCACTCGGCGCGCACCGGCTCGAGGCGAACACCAGCAGCGCGCGACTCGGCGCTCACCGCCTTGGACGGGATCGGCGAGCCCCGGTAATCAGCGGCGTCCGGCTCCGCGCCGCGGCGGCGTCCGGCGCCCTCGGCACCGGCGAGCGCATCGACCTCCGCCGCGGGCGTGCCCGGCCCCTTCGCCGTGGCGTCCGGCACGGGTTCGACCGCACCGGGCGCCGACGCGTGGACGTAGTGGCCGACCACGGTCATGCCGCCGCTCTTGATCGACTCGGTGACCACCATGTCGCACAGATCGGAAAGGCTCTTGGGCATTGCCTTCCCGGCGATGACATGATCGAGGACGGCCTTCGCCGGCGCGTTGTAGAACCCGGCGACGGTTCCGCCGGCAGCGTTAAGCGCTAGCCTGGCCGTCGACCGGCTCAGTCCCGTTGCGATCATCCGGGCCTCGAACCGGACGGCCAGTGCCTCGACGAAGGCGCCCTGCGTGAGGCCACCGAACAGCGCCGCAAGCCCGTCGACGGCCGACTGTTCGGCAATGCCCCTCAGGTCGACCTTGTTCTCCGGATCGATCCAGTGCGCGACGACCTGCTCCGCGCCCTCCTGCGCGAACGTGTAGCCGGCCGCCGTCAAGGCCGCCCGGACCACACCGCCGGTGCCGGTGAACATCGAGGCGATCTTGCCGAGCTTCTTGGCCGTCTCGAGCCATGCGATCGCCGTGCCGACCCCGCCGAACACCCGCCGCTGGTAGCCGGCCAGCCGCGCCGTGGCGACGGCCGCCGAGTTCTGGCACTGCTGCATCGCCGCGACCGCGAGTTCGATCTCACCTTGCTGCAGGAAGCTGCGCGCAGCGTTCAGCTGTTGCTGCGGTGCCGCCCAGATGCCATCCGGCCCCTTCATCCGCGGATAGTTGCCGGTCTCGGCCTCCTTCTCGGCCAGCTTGGCCTGCGCGTCGGTGTCATCCGGATTCATCTGCGCCCGCATCCGCAGGACGGCCAGCTCCATGCCGCTCGGGCCGCCGAGCGCCTCGCCGACGTGGCGCACCACCCCGTGCTCGGCGTTGGCGTCGCTGAGCGCCTGGTGCTGCATCATCATCAGATTGATGTGGCCGGTGAGCTCAGTGAGACCGTCGCGCAGCGCTCTGATGTGCGGTCCGTTGCTGACGTCGTTCTCGTAACGCGCCTTGAACTCGGTGAGGCGCATGAGGTCGTCCCATCCGACCCGGCCACTGGTGCTCCACATCCGGGCGCCGTTCCAGACCAGGTTGGCATGGAACCCGCCATCGATCTCGGGGTGTTCACTCCGTTCGTACTGCGACGCCAGTTCGTGCTCGGTCGAAAGCTCCGCTTCCAACGGCTTGGCCGAGAAGTACTCCACAACCCACGTGCGGAAACGCTGCTCGGCATCCACGTTCCACGGCTGCGCCGCGCTGATCTCTGCAGTTTGCAGGATCCGCGCCGGGTCGAGCTTGACCCGGCTGGTCTTCTCGTCGATGAAACGGCGGTGCACATCCATCGTCTGCATGCGGTTGCGGTACTCCACGGTCTCCCGGTAGCTGTCGTACTCAGGAGACATCGACTCGGCCCGCGCGGCCCGGTCGTAGGCGCGCTCCTTCGCGTCCAGCCCGCGGTTGAACTCCCAGCCGTCGATGATGTCTTTCCAGACCTTCATCTGGTCGAAGGACATCGCGGCGATGATGCCCGGGTAGGCGGCCTGGAACAGACCGAAGGTGAGCGACGCCGGATTGGCGGCGGGCTGAGCGCCGACGCCGGATTGCCGTTGCAGAACCGCGGCGACCGTCCGGTTGCCCACGCTGCGTTGCAGGCGCAGAAGAGCGTGTCCGGCGCCGTGCCGCGCCCGCCGCACCGCATCCGCCGGGCGGTCGGCTGAGCGACGCGACCCGGATCTCGGCTGGCGGGCCCGCTCAGGCCCATCGCGAATAGTCATTTACGGCCAGCGTAGAAGCCGGCGGTGCCACCGGGAACGGCACGCGCCGCGGCCGTCCCGTTGGGGCACAACAAGCCTGCCTCAAGGGGCAATCGACGCTGGGCTCCTCATTCCAACTCGTGACGTTGATCTTGAGTTCATGCGGCGGTTTCGAATCGGGCGGCATCACGCAGCGGTCAACTCGTTCCAATGACGCGCTCGCGTAGCAGGCCAGAATTGTCCAGCCGGTACCGTGCTGTGCCGGTCTGTATCTTCGAGGTCCGCTTCGCAGCCTTCGCCGGTTACCGAACTCGCCGCCTGCCGGGAGAAGGGCGCGCAGCCAGCATCGGCGCGGGCGTGCTATCCGAGCAGTGCCGACTTCTCGGGTGATGATGCACTCGATGCCAGCCGCTTGATATCGATCGGGCCACGCGTACCGGTGAGGGATCGCTCTGCGTAACATCGCGACGTGTTGCACAATCACCGAGTGAACGACCAGCGTCGGCGTGTCAGTGCGACCGGGCTGTTCACCCTTGGCTTCGTCATCTTCATCGCTGGGTTGATCATAGACGTCGCCCAGTCGTCGTATATCGGTTCGCCGATGATCGGTGCTGGAGCAGCGGCCATGCCGATGGCCAGATACTTCGTAAAGCATTGGCATCTGCCGGCGCCATAGTCGACGGCAACACAGGAAGCTCGCATTCCCCCTTCGCCACGTTAGACGACTGCAATGCCGCTGCTCGCACACACTGCCGTCGATACGCGCGCCGTTGACGTCGTCGTCCAAGCGCGCATATGGATCTGCCGGATACGACCGGATCGGCCGATGAGCGCGCCTTGCATCAGGGCTTGGCGAGGAGGTCGTGACACAGTGCGTCGGTGGATCGCGTGGAGTTGTCGAACATCGAGGGTGTTCGTTGGATTCCGGACATCCCGTCTGGGGTGGGGGCGTTGGTTCTCGCCGGCTCCAGCGGCCGGGTGGATTCGGTGCGTGCCGAGTTGTTGGCTCGTCGCGGTGTGCTTGCCGAATCGATCCGCTGGTTCGGCGGACCGCGGCAACACGCGGGTCCCTGGAAGATCGCGATCGAAGTCTTCATCGAGCGGGTCGCGGACCTGGCCCGAGACTGTGGCCGGGTCGTGGTGTTGGGCAGTTCGTTCGGCGCTGAAGCAGCGCTGCTCACTGCGCATACAGTGCTGACGTGGCCGCAGCCGTCGCATTCGCTCCGTCAGATGTCGTCTGGGCCGGGGTCCGTGCCTACGGAGTGATGGCCTCGCATTGGACCATCGACGGCGTTGCGATGCCGTACGTGCCCTTGATTGATGACTGGCAACCCGAGGCGGACCGGCCCGCGTTCGTGAGGCTGTACGAGGCGAGTCGGCTGCGGTTCGCCGACCGGCTGCGTGCAGCCGCGATCCCGGTCGAGCGGATCGATCGCCTCGTTCTCGTTGCCGGCGGTGACGATCAGGTCTGGCCTGCGTTGCCGATGGTGCACGCCATTACGCCGCGGCGGCGCGAGCACGGCCTGCAGACCGTGCTCATCGCCGACCCCGCTGCCGGACACCGAACCATCTTGCCGGGCGAACCGGTGCACCCCGGTGGCATGCGCATGCAACGAGGCGGCACGGTAATCGCCAACCGTCGCCTAGGACGCGCAGCGTGAAACCACATCGCCAGCCTCCTCTCGCAAACCGTCCGCCATCCCTGGCCGACTGGGCCTCATCACCGTCGCGGCGAACACACTGACGTACCGCCGACAGCGCCCAGATTTGTCGACGGTCCGCCACGACCTCCTCATGACCTCAACCCACTACAGCCGAAGCGGATCAAGAACATCGACACCCTGTTCCTGCCCCTCGTGAGGCGTAGTCCGCGACTCACGCCCTGATCGCGGTCGTGCGCTGGAGAAGGGGGGTGCCGAACCAGCCCCAGTAGATGCGGTGGTGGGCGATCTTGGGGCCGACGAGGTCCATGACCTCGACGAGATCGACCTGGTCGCCGTCGGGCGTCGCGCGCGGGTATTCCCAGATCAGGGTGTGTCCGTTGAACTGGTACCGGCCGGTGCGGTGCCAGCGGACGAGTTCGTTCGGGCGGTTGTCGGTGCCGCGCTGGAAGAAGGGACGCATCTGCTCGCGCCCGGTGAGCACGCCGCTGCGCTGGTCGAGCACGCGAGGGATCAGCGGAGTCTCGAGAACGGCATCAGGCAGGTACAACTCGAGCAGCCCGTCGATGTCGCGTGCACGGGTGCGCCGGTCCCATTCGTGGTGGATGAAGGCAGCATCCTCGGGCGTGGCGGTGCAGCCGGGTTGGTTCGCAGTGGTCATGGACGCCACGCTAACGAGTGGACGTTACGTCGTGGATCGAAACGTCCGTGCGGCATGCTGGTGAGTGTGGATGACCCTGCCCGACACCTCGATCTGGCCGCCGCTGGTGCGCTGTTCGGCGATCCGGCCCGAGTGGCGATGCTGATTGCGCTTGCCGATGGGCGAGCGCTGCCGGCCGGCGAACTGGCGTCGGCGGGCCGGGTGTCCGCTGCGACGGCGACGGCACACTTGCGTCGGCTGGTCGATGCCGGTCTCGTCAGGGTCATGCAACAGGGGCGCCACCGCTACCACGAGCTGAGCGGGCCGGACGTCGCTGCGGTGCTGGAGACGCTCGCCCGGATTGCCCCCACCGTGCCTGTCCGGTCGCTGCGCCAACACCGTGACGCGCACGCGCTCGCCGAAGCGCGCACGTGCTACGACCACCTCGCTGGACGGCGCGGCGTCGAGCTGCGAGAGCGGTTACTGACCGCCGGCGTCCTGGAATGTGTCGATGATCGCGACCATCGCCTGACTGACGGTGGCGCGCGTGTCCTGGCCGATCTGCACATCGACGTCGACCGGCTCCGAACGACTCGCCGGATGTTTGCTCGGTCGTGTCTGGACTGGACCCAGCGCCGCCCGCATCTCGCGGGGGCCCTGCCGGCAGCGATCACACTCGCCTTCCTCGACCTGGGATGGCTCACGCGTACCAAGGGACGCGGGCTGGGAGTCTCACCGCGCTACGAGAAGGAGCTGGACCTACTGCTCATGCCGTAGCCAGCGACCGCCACCCCGCGAAGGGATGCCGTTGGCCGACCACGCCGTCGGCCCGGCGATGGCGGTCATGACCAGGCACCACTTGAGGGCGGGGCGACGGTCGCGTCGTTGCGTCCCGAGGCGCGCAGCGCGTCATGTACGAAGCCGGTGGCCTTGAGCTCTTCGATCGTCGCCGAGAGGAACCGGAGCGATTCGTCGGCGCGGGTCCGGGCCGTCCCGACCGCCTGCCGGATCTCCATGAATCGGTCTTCGACGACACGCAGACCTGGGTGGCGCGCCACGGCGTCGACCATCGGCTGACGAATGCCAGCACCGACCTCAAGACCCAACTCGCGGAAGACATCGAAACCCTCGGGCCCGCCTACCACCTGCGCGCGCTGCAGCGAGCGGGTCAGGAACAGATCGTATGCCGAACCCTCCTTCACACCGATGCGGACGTCGTTCCGGTCGACCTCGCTCGGTGTGGTGATGTCGGAACCGTCGGGGACGACGAAGACCCCTTCGATGAGCGCGTAAGGCGCGGTGAACGCGATGTCGTTCAAGCGCGCCGCCTCGATGGCGAGGAAACAGATGTCAGCCTGGCCCACGCGCACCGCCTCGAAGGACTTGCGGGCCGCGTCGAAGCAAGCGAACTGGACGGGGACGCCCAGCCGAGCCGCAACCTCGCGGGCGATGTCGACCGTCACGCCTGCGGGCGCGTCCGGCGTGCCGGAGGCCAGTACCGGGTTGCCGAGGTTGATCGAGGCGCGCAGGACTCCGGTCGGCGCGAGATCGGCGACGACGAGAGGCACTCGTCGGTCACGAGGTTGGCGTAATCGGGCGCTCATCGGATCTCCTGTGGGAGAGGACATGTGTGGTGAACAGCTCCGCAGCGCAGGCGACGGTGTCGAAGCGGAGCGACCGGTACAGGTCGAAGGTGTGCTGGGCGCCGGGCAGCTCGAGGTACACCAGCGGGCTGGTCGGAGCAGCGATCCGGAACCGTTCGACGAACTGGCGGGCCACGGAGACACGTACGAACGAGTCGCTGGTGCCGTGGACGACGAGCGCTGGTGGCACGCCGTCGTGAACGTGCTCCATGGGAGCCGACGGGACGTCGGCCTCGCGCTCGATCCACGTCGGGCTGTCATAGAAGCCGTAGAGGAAGATCCCCGCCGAGACGCTGGTGTCGGCTGTTTCGAAGCCGGGTTGCAGCCTGGCGTCGTTCGCGGTGAGGGCGGTCATCGCCGCGAGGTGTGCTCCGGCCGAGCTACCTGAGACGACGAGGGTCGAGGGTTCGACGCCGTAACTCGCAGCGTGTTCGCGCACCCACGCAATCACCCGCTTGGCGTCGACCAGAGGCGCCGGATAGGGCGCGTCATCGGCGAGGCGATAGTTCGCGCTGATGCACAACCAACCCTGGCTGGCCAGACGGTAGATCAGGGCACGGGCCTCCCGGTTCTTTCGGCCGCTGCGGTAGCCGCCGCCGTGGAAGTAGACCAGGCACGGCCCGGCCGCGACGCCGGATCGTGGCAGATAGACATCGAGCAGGTTCCGCCGACCCGCCGGGCCGTAGGCCAGGCCGGCTCGCCGCACGACGTCGTGCCGGCGTACGGCCAACGGGGCGAACAGCAGGCGCAACCACGGGCGGCGTCGGCTACTCGCGTCCTTCGTCGACTCTGCCCAGGCGTCTTCGCCCAGCCCGTCGACCAGCGCCCGCGCGGCGGCCGGCCCAGCGCGTAAGGCACGTTCCACCACGACGGCGAGACCGGCGAGTGTCAGCGCAGCGAGACCGGCGCCGACCATACCGACCGGAGTGCCCAGATCCCCTTGGACGGCAGCGAGCACCGTGGCGGCAAGGACCCACGCGGCGGCCAGTGCCGGCACCTCATTGATCTGGAACGCGAGCCGCCAGCACAGCTGCCCGGCGGTCCAGCCACGGGGCGGGCGGGCGAGCGCTGCTGCAGTCGGCACCCCTGGAACAACCACTGAGATCAGATAGCCGACAGACACGACAACCTCTTTCTGGCAACGACCGACGAGCTCATGCGAAAAGTCCGGGCTGGCCGGTCTGACCTCCGCTGGACGGCGACTTTCGAAGGATCAAGTGCGCGAGCTGCGCCAGTTGGCGATAGGGGTCAGCGGCGCCGAGTCGCTCCTCGACGTCGAGGAGCGCGCTGAGTTGGTCGGGGTCGGTCGGCGGTGCCGGATCGAGTTCGTCCATGTCGACGGCGATCCGCACGCCGTACCAGTTCTCGACGTGCAGACCCGCTTCGGCGGCGACGGCGATCAGGGCATCCAAGTCATCGGCGCGGGCGGGAGTGCCGAGCTCGTTGAGATAGCGCATGTCGCGTTCATCCCTGCGTGCGGCGTCGTATTCGGTGAATGCGGCGAGTGCTGCTCCCCAGTCCTGCCGCGCTGCCGGGCGCCACAGCGCCGAGGTCGTCGTGCGTGTGGCGATGGCGAGGAACCCGCCCGGTGCGACACGGGATCCGAGCTCGGCGATGCCAGGGTCGCTGGAGGGCAGGTACATGAGAACGCCGAGGAGCAGGACCGCGTCATACCCCTCGTTGCCCGTGACAGCGGCGAGTTCGCCGAGCCCGCCCTCGGCGACGCTCAGACGGCCCCGCATCTCGCTGCGCTCGTCGTTCAACGCCGCACCCAGGCTGGCCCGCATCTCGGGATCCGGTTCGACGGCGAGCACCTCGTAACCCATCCGGGCCAACCGGATCGACTGCGTTCCCTGCCCCGCGCCGACGTCCAGGATCCGCGCTGGTGGTGGCGGGAGGTGACGGTCCAGCTGGCGTGAGATCAGTTCCTGCCGGACCACGTTGCGGACCCGGTCGATCCGATTCAGCCAGACTTCTCGCCCACCGGGGAACGTACTTCGAGCACTCACGGCCGCGAACATACTCGCGCGGCGCAACCGTAAACGGCGCTCGATCAGCCGGGCAGCACGCTCACGTCCAGTCGCGCCAGCCGAGCCGGATCAGTGATCAGCTCGTAACCGGCGATCTCGTCTCCGGAGAAGCGAGCAGCCAGCACCAGGCGCAGGCGAGCGTGCGGCGCGACCACGATCCCAACGTCCCCGCCGACCAATGCAGGCGCCGCGAACCGTGCTTGCCGTCCGAACATCACGATCTCTCCCGCGACCTCCTTGGCCCCACGCACGACGCGAGCGCGACCGGCCGGCAGCGCACCGTGATCGGCTGCGCGCACGACATCAGGAGCGAGCACCGCGATGATCGCGTCGACGTCGCCGGCACGAGACGCGGCGAGAAATGCCTCGACGGTGCGGCGATGGCGATCGAGGTCCGCCGTCGAAGCCACGGGCCGTCCCCGCATGCGAAGCCGCGCCCGGCTGGCCAGCTTCTTCGTCGTCGCGGTGGAGCGATCGAGCACGGTCGCGATCTCGTCGAACGGCACCGCGAACATGTCATGCAGGACGAAGGCAATGCGCTCGGGCGGGGACAGCATGTCCAGGACGACCAGCACGGCCCGGCCGACCTCGTCGACGAGCACCGCTTCCTGCTCGGGCCCGTCAGACCGACCGATCTCAGGATGATCGTCGGGGCTGTGCTGCCCTACCAACTCCTCGCGCCGCGCTGTGCGCGAGCGAAGTAGGTCGAGACAGATTCGCGAGACCACCGTGGTCAGCCACCCACCGAGGTTGTGCACGTCGTCGGCATCGGTGCGGGCAAGGCGGAACCAGGCCTCCTGCACTGCGTCGTCGGACTCGTTCACTGAGCCGAGCATCCGGAATGCGACCGCTCGCAGCCGGCCGCGATGGGCCTCGAATTGGCCCGCCAGCTCGTCCCCTTCGGTCATCGGTCACCTCTGCCGCTCGCCATCCGTCAACACAGTAGAGAACCAGAACGCTGCGGCGCCAAGATCGACAAACCCAAGCGATGCTCGGTGCCCCCACTCAGCGAGGTACCGCATGATCGTGTCCACGGATGTCCAGGAGCCTGTCGTCGCGCCCGCGCGGCAGCGGTTGACGTTGTTGGCCATGTGCGTTGCGACGTTCATGATCCAGCTCGACGTGACCGTGGTGAACGTGGCGCTGCCCCGTATCCAGGCTGATCTGGGCGTCGGCCCCGGTGCCCTGGAGTGGGTGATCAGCGCCTACGCGCTCAGCCTGGCTGCGCTCATCCCGGTCGGAGGTGCGCTCGGCGATCGCTACGGCCGCAAACGGATATTTCTTGTCGGACTGGCCATCTTTGCTGTCGGCTCGACAGCCTGCGCAGTGTCCACGACCGGCACCGCCCTGATCGCATCGCGTGCGGTCCAAGGGATCGGTGGTGCGGGCATGCTCGCACTGACGTTGTCGATCATCACGGAGTCCTTTCCGACGCCACGTCGGGCCGGCGCCATCGGCACCTGGGCAGCAGTCGGCGGAACCGGCTTCGGGGTGGGGCCGGTCGCGGGCGCCGTTCTGCTGCGCTCCTTCGGCTGGGCGTCCGTGTTCTGGGTGAACGTCCCCGTCGCGATCATCGGGATCGGGCTCACCGTGGTGGCCGTTGCCGAGTCCCGCAATGAACAGTCCCGTCGGCTCGACCACGTTGGCGTCGCGCTCAGCGCGGCCGGACTGTTCGCCGTCACGCTCGGCTTCGTGGAATCGGCCTCACACCCGTGGCGATCCTGGCCCGTCATCGCGTTGCTGGTGGTCGGCGTGGCCTGCCTCGCCGGTTTCGGCCTCTGGCAACAGCACACGTCTCATCCGATGGTGCCCCCCAGCCTAATACGCGCGCGGAGCTTCGTCAGCGCCGCGGGAATCTACCTGGTCAGCTACGCAGCCTTCAGCGGGGCGTTGTTCTACGTGACCCTGATGTACCAGGACGCAGCCGGCTGGTCGGTGTTGCGTACCGGGCTGTCCTGGCTGTTCATGAACATCCCGTTCCTCTGCCTGGCCCAGCTCACGAGCCGACTCCACCGGCGACTCTCGTCGACCACCGTGATCTGCCTGGGCTGTCTGACCGCCGCTGCCGGACTTCTCGCCCTGAGCCTCGCCAGACCCTCAACGTCGTTCGTCCTCGCCGCGGCCGGATTCGTGCTGTCCGGGATCGGATTCGGCGCGCTGACCCCTGGCGTCGCGCACCTGGCTATGCGCGACGTCACGCCCGGTAGCTCGGGCGTCGCCTCCGGCGTACTCAATGCCGCTCGCCAACTCGGCACTTCCGTCGGCCTCGCAATACTCGCGACGCTCGGCGTCCGCACCGCCGTCTCGGCATGGAACACCAGGATCACCGGCTTCCCGCCGTCAATCCGCGACGCTGCACAACATCAGGCCCAGAACGTCGGCGGAGCCCGCATCGCGGCGGTTACCCGAACGCTGGGCGGCACCTATCGTCACCCGGCGACCCAGTCCTTCCTCGCCGGCTACCATCTCGCAGTCGGAGCGGGCGTGGTCTGCCTAGTGATCGCTGCCCTCGTCGCGGCCGTCGGGTTCCGGTCGAGCGAGTAAGCTTCAGCACCCCTCACCTCGATGGCCTCCGCGCCGATCCCACACCACGCCTGTCGGAGTCGGGCCGATCGTTGATTCCAGGCTAAGTTCGCCGATCCCGTAGTTACGGTGTGATCGTGTTGTCTCCGACTGATCGACCGATTCCACGGATCGCGCCCCTGGTCGCAGCACGTGAGCGTCACCACGTGCCGTGGGTGATGAGCGGGTCCACGGTGCCCGCCCTGTTCGGTGCGGCGCTTGCGCCCAATGACCTCGACGTAGTGCCTGCTCTGGACCGGGCGAACCTCTCGCGGCTCGCCCGACTACTGCAGGAGTTGCAAGCCGGCCCGGCGTTCATTCCCCCGCCGTACAAGGGCCCGACCCTGGAGCAGTGTCAAGCCTGGCGCCCAGACCCGGCAACCGTCACGCAGCTCGACCATCTGTTCGTGACCGCACTCGGGATGCTGGATATCCCGCCCAGGCTCACCGGAACCTACTAGGAAACTGTGACCACTGCGCAGACGATGACCATCGCCGGCATCCAGGTGGCGATCTGCGATCTCCGGCACGTGTTGGATCGCCTGCCCAGCAAGCGCCGCGCCAAAGACCTTGCGCGCGGACACCTATGCCGACCTACGCCGCCGGCTCGCCGCACACGCCAAGCCGGACCCGGACGGCATCGCCAGGCTCGATGCCCGCTGGCTGGAGGCCCGCTCGCGGTGAACGGATCCTGAGCCCGCTCAGCCCGCGCATATTGCAGGACGCATCACCTCGGAACCGTCGCCGAACGTGTACCAGAATCGGCGTACCGGTGCGGTCCTTGCGATCGGGTGGATTGGCGGTCCTACCGTTGATGATCATTGGCTGTCGGCGCGCGGATCCCTGGAGTCGGGCTCCGGCCTGATCCTCGGGAGGTCCCTATGACCACCACCCAGCAACGCAGCTCGACCGTCGGGTTCGCTCCAGTCGCTGAGCCGCTGTTCACCGACCGTGAGCGAGCTGCGCTGGCCGGCTATACCGGCCCGTCCTGCTCGAGCCTGCGAGCGTGGTGTATGCCCGAAAGGCATCCCGCATATCGTCCGCAAAGCGATCGCGGCATCCCCGCGCATAG